>NZ_JAPCIO010000001.1 GCF_025909975.1 Flavobacterium lacisediminis
ACCACCTGTTGCTGTAGTATACCATAATAATCCTGTTCCGTTTGCTCCTACTGTCGCTGTTAATGCTGATGCTGTTGCTCCTTGAGCATAAAAAACTGGAGTAGTCACTGTTGTAACTGAAGGAACTATAGAACCTGTTGTTACTGGAGAACCAGCTAACCAGTTAGAAACAGAACCGTTTAAAGCAAAATTTGTTAAAGTTCCATTTGGACCCGTTGTTGCAGTTAATGTAGTTACTGCTACATTATTAGAAGCATCGAAACCTTGATTAAATTTATAGTATGCGATTAAACCTGATTCGGTTCCAGCTAATTCACAGTTTTTTGAACCATTAACTTGTTCGATTGTTCTTGGCGCTGACCAAATTCTTACTTCATCAATACTCCCTGTAAATCTCTCCGGACTAGCGGCTTGATTGTTTCCTATCATTAAGTTATTAGTTGTTGTAACAAAACTACTTTCAGTTACACCCGTTGTAGTTCCAGCTAAAACTCCATTAATATAGATTTTCAAATCAGAACCATTCCATACCCCAGCAACATGTTGCCATGTATTAAGTACTACAGCATTATTCGCACTAACATTTTTGAATATTCCTGGATTACCACTAATCCAAAACGTATAGTTTGCATTATCTCTTCTCATTAAAAACTGCATATTACCACTTGTCGGATTTGCATAATTCCCAATAATTACACCTAATCCAGTATTGGTTGAAGGTCTTACCCAAGCTTCAACTGTTATTGTATTTAGTGGATCTAATACTGTATTTAATGTTGCTCCACAATTTACTAAATCATCAACACCATCAAAGTTTAAATGGGTTGCTGCTGTAGTTGATTCAACTAAATCATTTATCGTAATGGTATATTGTTTTTCAAAAAACAAACCACCTTGATCTGTAGTTCTTAATCGAATAGCATAAGAATTTTTTGTTTCAAAATCTGGACTATTCGTAATCCTTAAATTAGTACCGCTAATATTAAACGAGGCATTATCTGTGCTTCCTGTTCCAGCTACTAAAGTATAAGTAAATGTATTTCCAGCATCTGGATCTGTTGAACTTAAAGTACCAACTGTTGTATTTGCTACAACATTTTCATTTACTGATGTTGAAGATAATGTAATATCTGTTGGAGTTTCATTTACATTATTAATTGTAATTGTAAATTGTTTTTCAAAAAATAAACCTCCTTGATCTGTAGTTCTTAATCGAATAGCATAAGAACTTTTTGCCTCAAAATTTGGACTGTTTGTAATTCTTAAATTAGAACCGCTTATATTGAATGATGCATTATCTGTACTTCCTGTACCAGCTACTAAAGTATAAGTAAATGTATTTCCAGCATCTGGATCTGTAGAACCTAACGCACCAACTGTTGTATTTGCTGCAACATTTTCATTAACTGATGTTAAAGACAATGTTATATCAGTTGGAGTTTCATTTACATTATTAATTGTAATTGTATATTGCTTTTCAAAAAATAAACCACCTTGATCAGAAGTTCTTAATCGAATAGCATATGAGTTTTTTACTTCAAAATCTGGACTACTAGAAATTCTTAAACTATTACCACTAATATTAAATGAAGCATTGTCGGCACTTCCTGTCCCTGCTACTAATGAGTATGTAAAAGTGTTGCCTATATCTGGATCAGTTGAACTTAAATTTCCAACTGTTGTGTTTGCTGCAACATTTTCATTTACTGATGTTGCAGATAACGTAATATCTGTTGGGGCTGAATTTGATGCAATTGCTCCAACATAAGTTTTAAACCATAAATCATATCCTGTCAATTCACTAGAATATATATTTGCATGTCCTCCAGGATATCCATTAATATTTACAGAACAAACACCTACTTTTGCACTACCAATGCCTCGAATAGTAAAAGTATACACTGAACCTGACGTAATTGCTAAGGTTGGAGATAAATTTATTTCAAATTCTTGATACGCATTAGTTGGCGGAGCAGTAGAAATAGTAAAATTAGTTGTATTTAAAGGCGCAGCAGCTACATTCGTACCTGCATATACATTTAATTGAAATGTACCAGCAACAAAATCATTTGCTGCATTTGTTAGTTGAACAGCTACTCTTGAAAGTACATTTGTTGTTCCCGCAGTAAAAGTTTGCCCAGGATTTTCACCATTAACGCCTTCAATTGTTAAATTGAAAACATTACCACCAAAAGGTGTGACTGTAGGGGTATTACTCTGATCGAGTGTTTGCCCAAAAGACATTAACATACACCAAAACAAAGTGCATAATAAGAGGATTTTTTGTTTCATACCTATAGTATTTAAAGTTTATGAAACAAAAATATTTTTTAAAAGAATGCAAATTATTCTATTGGGATAAACAGCAAAAGTTTGTGGACGAAATTAAAAATCAAATGAAAAATTTCTAGAAATAGGCATTTCGAACTCGTTAATTTTTATAGAAGAAGATTTCTTTTGCGTAACTTTTGATTTATTAACCACATAAGAACGATGCACTCTGCAAAATAAATCGGCATCTAATTCTTTATAGAAGTTATCAAGGGTATTTCGGATGGTTATTGTTTTATTTGTTAATTGAATATCAACATAATTCTTATCGCTTTTTAGAAAAAGAATGTCTTCAAAATTTACTTTTACCTCATCAAATCCATTTTTAACAATTACGTAATTTACTTTGTTCTTGATTTTGGCTAATTCAATTGCAGCAATTAAATCGGATTCCTTAACTGGCTTGGTCAAATACGTAACAGGATTTACCTCAAAGGCTTTTAGCATGGTCTCCTTTTCTGTTTGGCCTGTAATAAAAATAATTTGACTATTTTCTACAAATTCTTTTGCCCATAAAATTCCAGTATCTTTACCGTGAAGATTGATATCCAATAAAACAATATCTGGTTTGGTTAGATTCATTTTTTCCGTCGCTTCTTCAACTGTAAAAGCTAACTCAACATCATTTAAACCATTATCATTTAGTAAATTTTTGATGTAATTAGCAATTAAAACTTGATCTTCAACTATTAATATTTTAGTCATTTTATAATGATTTTTTAAAACTTAAATGAAACCCATTATTGATAATTATTTCAGGCTGTACTCCCATTTGTTGACATAATTGTTTTACCAAAATTGGATTTATTTCTTGAGATTTATTTTTTTGGCCATTATCAGAATAGCTAAATTCAAACTGATCTTGAATTTTTATTATTTCAATTGCAATATTTTTTATTTGGTCCTCTTTAAAAGCATATTTTATAGAGTTCATTATTAATTCTGTCACCATCAAACCCATATACATTGCAGAATCTGAATCACTAATAACACTGTCTACATTTAATTTTAAAATTATATTTTCATTAATGCAGATTTCAGAAAAACTCTCTTCAATTTTTGTAAAATACAATTGTAAATCTAGCGTTTTTTTATCTTTAGAAGCATACAATTCTCGATGTAATAAAGCAATAGACTGAATTTTGGATTGCAATCTAATTAAATCTTTATCTTCTTTATTCTGAGCTTTATTTTTTCGAATCGTTTCATTTATCAATAAACTAATTAATTGTAAGTTATTGTTAATACGATGATTGGTTTCACTTATTAAAAACTCATTTTCTGTATTTAATTTTTCGAGCGTTTTTTTTGATTTTCTTATTTTGTTACTATAAAACCATAAAGTTGCCAAACCAGTAAATAAAAAAAGTAGAATAACAAACAATAATAATTGATTCTTTTTTGATGCAACAAGTTCTTTTTCTTTCTTTTGAATAATATAATTATTCTCTAAAAATTCATATTTTTTCCTATTTTCATATTCATTTAATAGAATATTAATCCCATTTAATGAATCTGAATAATGCATGGCGTTTTCATAATCTTTACTTAAAAAAGTAGTGTTTTTTAATTCATTATAAATCTGTTGCATTTGCCAAAGATTATTTATTTCTTTAGCTTTCTTTAATCCTTTTTGATAATAATAAATTGCTTTTGAGAAATAGCCCTCTTTTTGTTGGTAATATCTACCTAAATTGATAGAAACGTCAACATAAGCTATTTTTGTATCATATTTTTCGGCTACTTTAAAAGCTTTTAGAAAATAATAAAGAGCTGTTTTAGGCTCCTCAACAAAACTTAAAAAACCTATTTCATTTAAAGTATAAACAATAATTGATTTATCTTTTATTTTAACTTGATCGGCAAGAATTAAATTACTCAGTTTGTGTATTTTTACAACAGAATCTTGAATATTATTATAATATTGTGCCAAAATTGCTATTCGTCTATTTAAATAGTAATATTTATATTCCGAATTATTACTTTTTAAAAATAATTTTTCTGCCTTATAAATAAAATCATTTGCTAAATTACTATTGCCTATATATCTCGAAATTTCAGCCTTTACAACAAAAATACGGAATAGTTCATTAGTATCATTTAATTTACTAAAAGTCTTTTCTGCACTTTCAAGATAATAAAAACAACTATCGGATTTTGCTAAGGATTTTAAAACTTCAGCATATCTAATTTTTATTGAAGCTTTTTTCTTGTAACTGATTTTTTCATTTCGAAGCTCACTAAGTATAATTACTCTCGCAGAATCATATTGAGAATTTTCTATAAAATACTGCAATCGTTGATCAAAATTATTTTGTGAAAAAATACTTTGAAAAACTAAGCAAAAAAATATTGTAGTTATTATTCTCAAATTTTATATGTTTTAAATTTTATAAACTTAATAAAAATAATTCAAATATGTTCAAAATTCACTTTTCAACACCATCAAAAAATCTTCTCTGTCAATTTCTACACAACCTAAACTATCTAAATGGTCGTTATAGACTTGACAATCTAATAAATGATAGTTTGCTATTTCTAATTGTTTTGCTAACGCAATAAAAGCTAATTTACTAGCATTAGACACTTTTGAAAACATACTTTCACCACAAAAAACGTGACCTAAATCAACGCCATACAAACCGCCAACCAATTCGTCATTTTGCCAAACCTCAACACTTTTTGCGATTCCTAATTCGTGTAATTTACAATAGGCTTCCACCATATTGTCGGTAATCCAAGTTCCTGGCTGATCTTTTCTGGAAATCTTTTTGCAATTTAAAATTACGTCTCTAAAAGCAGTATTAAAAGTAACTTTGAATTTTCTTTGATTGATTATATTTCGCATGCTTTTCGAAATCTTCAAATCTTCGAAAAACAAGACCATTCGCTCAGGTGGACTCCACCATAAAATTGGTTCATCATCTTCAAACCATGGAAATATTCCCGATTTATATGCTAATACAAGTCGTTCTGGAGATAAATCACCTCCAACTGCAACAATCCCTTCAGGAGAAGCTGTTTCTGCTGGCGGAAAATATAATTCTTTGGTTAAAAAATACATTCTGTCAAGTAAAAGTTCAATATCAAATTACAAGTTCAATAAAAAAGTCAGAAATTCAAGTATCACTTAAACTTCTGACTTCCATCCTACGACTTCTAACTTATTAGAAAGGTAAATCGTCGTGTTCTTCTTCTTTAAAGTTAGTTGCTGGTTCAAATGCTTCAGATGCAGGCATTGGAGGCATTTGCGGTGCACTTGGAGCTTCTGCTTGTACTTTTTCAATTCTCCAACCTTGGATAGAGTTAAAAAATTTAGTTTCTCCTTGTGGATTTACCCATTCTCTTCCTCTTAAATTGATAGAAACTTTTACTTGTTCTCCAACATTATAATTGTTTAACAAATCTGTTTTGTCTTGTGCAAACTCAATCAAAATGTGTTGAGGATATTGCTCTTCTGTAGTCACTACAAGTTCTCTTTTTTTGAAAGAAGCACTTACTTGTTGTACAGGATTAATTAATTTTACTCTTCCTAAAACTTCCATAATACTTAAATTTATTTTTTTGCTAATAACAATTTCCAAGCATCAATAGCTCTTCCATTATCTACATACTCTTTTGCTTTTTGAAATTTTGTATCCATATCATCGGCACTTAAAACCGCTTTTACTTCAAAATTTTCTTTTACAAATATAGCAATTTCTTCTTCGGTTGGAATATTTTCTATGTTACCTAATTTTCCTAAATCATTCCCTGTAAAATAGCCACTTTCTTTGATGAAATCAGGAATCATATCTACCCCAATTCCTAAAGTTGTCAATGGTTTTTCAACCTCAAACATACCTACATTAGAACGGCTGTACCAATTGCCACCCATTCTGGCAACCAAATCAATTTTATGTTGGTCAATCATTCCTGTTGCATCCAAAACGGCTTCATTGATGTGAATTTTTACCACTTCACAAATTACTAAATTTCCAGCACCACCTTGGTCGCCTAAAGCAATCACTTCGTTAATTTTACATTCAAATTGCACCGGACTTTCAGCTACACGAAATGGTTTTACTTTGTCTGATTTTAGCATCGTAAATCCTGCTTTTTCAAACTCATTAACTCCATCTGGATATTCGGTACTTGATAACGACATTTGTTGTACGATATCATAATTCACTACATTAATTACAACTTCTTTAGTGGTTTGAGCGTTGATTAATGTATGTTTTGTAGTATTATCACGAACCCTTCTTGCTGGCGAAAAAATCAAAATCGGTGGATTAGAACTAAACACATTAAAGAAACTAAAGGGCGATAAATTTGGATTTCCATTACTATCTATAGTACTTGCAAAAGCTATAGGTCTTGGCGCTACGGCACTTTGTAAATATCCTTGTAATTTTGCTGGCGCTATTTCTTTTGGATCGATGCTTAACATACTGAAACTATTTTTTACAAAGATAACAAACAATTACAAGTTCAATTACAAGAATAAACATCAAATTAAAAAGGATTTTAGTATTTTTACTTCAAATACGAATACATGCAGTTTTCAGAAAGGCGAAACATAACCCGCTGGTTTATTATATTAGCTTCCTTTTTCATAGTAATTTTAATACTTTGGAATACCTATAACTTTTTCCAAATTTTCAAAAACGAAGAACGAGCAAAAATGGAATTTTGGGCAAGCGCTCTTACCGCGATTGCTAATGCAAACGAAAATACCGACATAGAACTTCCTTTGCAAATTATTACAAAAAACACAACCATTCCTATTTTTATTACTGACAGTAAAGAAAATATCATTGATTTTAATAATATTGATGAAGAAATTTCTAAAGATAGTATTGCACTAAAAAAGTATTTCAATTCGGTAAAAAACGACAATCAACCCATCAAAATGGAGCGCTCAAACAGTAAATATCAATTGGTTTATTATGGAGATTCGCCTTTGTTGAATAAATTAAAATATTATCCTATTGCTTTATTATTGATTATTATTTTGTTTGGCGCTGTAGTTTACAATTTTTATCGCGCTACTAAGATGTCAACTCAAAATAAACTTTGGGCCGGAATGGCAAAAGAAACCGCACATCAAATTGGAACACCATTGTCATCTTTAATTGGTTGGCTCGAAATTTTAAAATTAGACAATGTAGAAGAAAGTACGATTGTTGAAATTGAAAAAGACATTACGCGTTTACAAACTATTACCGATAGATTTTCGAAAATAGGTAGCGAACCCGTATTGGAAAAACGCAATATTATTGAAGACACAAAAAACACAGTTGACTATCTACAAACTCGAGTTTCTCAGCAAGTTACATTTACTTTCAAGGCTCCGGAAAATCCAATTTTTGTAGAAATCAATCCGGCATTACACAGCTGGACAATAGAGAATTTGGTTAAAAATGCTATTGATGCGATGAAAGGAAAAGGTAGTTTGAATATTGTAATTTCGGAATTAGAAGATATTGTAAAAATCAGCATTACTGATACTGGAAAAGGAATTCCTAAAAATCAATTCAACAAAGTGTTTGAACCAGGATTCACAACAAAAAAACGTGGCTGGGGATTGGGTTTATCATTAACCAAAAGAATTGTTCAGGAATATCACAAAGGAAAAATTAAAATAACGCATTCTGAAATTGGAAAAGGAACTACCATGCAGATTAGTTACAAGACGACATAAAAAAATCCCGATTGAATCGGGATTTTATTTTTATAAGTTTAAAGCTATTTGCTTGGCTAACTCTTGAAATTCTTCTGGTGATAAACTTGTTTTTCTTTGAAAACGCATATCATCCATATCTTGAAGCGGGATTAAATGTACGTGAACGTGCGGCACTTCTAATCCTACCACAGCAACACCAATTCGTTTACATTCAACTGATTTTTCAACAGCTTTTGCTACTTTTCTAGAAAACTTCATCAATCCTAAATAATGCTCTTCTTCCATATCAAAGATTTTATTAATCTCTTGTTTTGGAATACATAAGGTATGTCCTTTTGCATTAGGATTTACATCTAAAAAAGCCAAATAATTTTCATCTTCGGCGATTTTATAACAAGGAATTTCTCCGTTTACTATTTTAGTGAAAATACTAGCCATTTTTAATGTATTATTAGTCTCTTGTAATTTCTAAAACATCAAATTTCAATACACCGTTTGGCACGATGATTTCCGCTACTTCTCCAACAGATTTTCCTAGTAATCCTTTACCAATAGGAGAAGTTACAGAAATTTTTCCTGTTTTTAAATCGGCTTCACTTTCTGCTACTAATGTGTACTTCATTTCCATGCCATTAGCCTGATTTTTAATTTTTACAGTAGACAACACTAATGCTTTTGATAAATCCAATTGCGATTCATCAATTAAACGAGCATTAGCCACTACTTCTTCCATTTTAGAAATTCTCATTTCTAATAATCCTTGCGCTTCTTTAGCAGCATCATATTCTGCATTCTCAGATAAATCTCCTTTATCTCTAGCTTCTGCAATAGCTTGTGACGCCTTAGGGCGCTCTATACTTTTAAGTTGATCTAATTCGTCTCTTAATTTTTTTAATCCTTCTGCGGTGTAATAAGATACTGTACTCATAACTTCATTGTTTATAAAATAGAAAGAATCCCACCTGCATGGGATTCCTTTTCACAAAGATAGTAATTTATTTTTAATATTAATTTATGACACTAAGTAATGTTTTGTCAAAAGTAATTAATTAAATTTGTTTTACAATTGATAGCAAAAATTCATATGAAAAAATATCTCATTCTACTTTTACTCCCTTTATTTTTTGGATGTGACAAAGAAGAATTTCAAAATAATAATCCGTATTTACCAAATTATCCCGTAAACTTAAATATCAATATGAGTTTACCTCAATATAGTAATTTATTGAGTCCTGCTAATGCAGTTTATATCAATTCTGCTGGAAATGGCATTAGAGGTATTATTGTTTTTAATACGGGAAGCGGTTATGTTGCTTACGATGCCGCTTGTCCTAATCAAGCTTTAGCCTCTTGTTCCACTATGACTATTAGCGGCATTGATGCTATTTGTCCTTGTGATGAAAAACGCTATAGCTTGTTTTCTGGTTTGTCTCAAGGAATGCAATATCCTATGAAACGTTATCGAGTAGAACAAATAAGTGAAGTTTCACTTCGTGTTTATAACTAATAAAAAGCCTGAAAGTTCAAATTTTCAGTCTTTTTTCAACTTAACTTAATCTAACTAAAATTTTAAACTCAATCCGAGAAGGAAATTAATTCCCGCTTGCGGATAGTAACCTGTTCCTTCAATGGTTATGGGAGTTGGTCCCGACCAAGTATCATCGTAGGTATAAAAATAACCGTTTGATTCGTATTCTAAATCGAAAATATTATTTACTAACGCAGAAAAAACAATCGATTTTATTCCTTTATTAATTTGCCAATCGTATGAAGCATTAAAATCATTAATGAAGTAACTGTCCAATTTTGAAACATCTGAATCGATATTTCCCATATATTGATCTCCAACAAATTTTGATAATACTGACAATTGCAATCCTTTAACTGGCAAATACGATAATCTATTTCCAAAAATAAAATTAGGCGAATATGCGATATTAGTATTTCCTAAATTCTGAACTACTCCATTAATTTCATAATAAAAATCCTCATTCTTATTCTGACTTAATGTGAAATTCGGATTTAAAATTAACTTATCTGTTAAAGCAATTGTTGATTCTACTTCTAAACCTAATCGATAACTTTTTCCGCTATTTGTAAAAATTGGAGCACCAACATCATTCAAATCGCCTGTCAAAACTAATTGATCGTTATAGCGCATATAAAATGCATTTGCGTATAATTTTACTTTTTGTGTATTGTATTTCCAACCTAATTCATAATCAAATAAACGTTCTGGCTTTATAGCACCACTTTCGTAATCATCGCGTCTTGGTTCTTTGTTTGCTATTCCAAAATAACCATAGAATGAATTTTTAGTGTTTAATTGGTAATTCAGACCTGCTTTTGGATTAAAGAATCGGAAAGTATCGTTTACATCATCAAATTTTACACTTGTGGCATCGTAAAACACTATTCTGTATTGTAAATCGGTAAATAAATTTAATTTACTTGTTACGTTGTAGGATGCTTTTGTATAGAAATTCACATCATCTTTATTTCCATAATCATCGTAATATCTATTTGGATTTGGAATATAATTTTGTGTCCAAACTACTTCACCATAATGTAATCCTAAATAACGATTGGCAGCACCACCAAACAATAAATCGGTTTTAGCTGTTTTGAAATTTAAGGAAAATGTTGCTCCAAAGAAATCATTATCTAACCATCTTTTTCTAACTAAATCAGAAATTGAATTTCCATTAAAATCAGGCAAATTATAATCGGTTAAATCTTCGTCTTCTTTGTACTGTTCAAAGTAACCTTTCCCAATAGTGTAATGCAATGCAGTATTTGAAATCCAATTTTCAGACCACTTTTCTGTCCAGTGCAATTGAAAATGATTTTGCCAATAATTATCGGTTTCATTGTCGTAGAATTGCATATTTCCAAATTCATCGAAATACATCCCCGCAGGATTGAACGTTCTACTTCCATTTAAATCTTCTGTTCCGTACCACGCTTGATAGGTTTTTTCTTTTCCGCCAAATGCCATTAACTTTATTAAAGTAGATTCTTTTACATAATTAGCATTGAAAAAGTACCCAAACATATTTGATGTTGCTCTATCTATAAATCCATCCGAAGCAATGTTGGAAATTCTTCCATTCATTTCGAAATTATTGTGCAAACCTGTACCAAAAGACAACGTGTGTTTTCTCGTATTAAAACTTCCGAAAGAATTTGAAATTTCGGCATATGCTTTTTCTTGATAGGATTTGGTTGCCATATTTAAACTCGCTCCAAAAGCTCCAGCCCCGTTAGTTGAAGCTCCTACTCCTCTTTGTAACTGAACACTTTCTAATGACGAAGCAAAATCGGGTAAATTCACAAAAAAAGTTCCTTGACTTTCACTATCGTTAAAAGGAATTCCGTTTAGAGTAACGTTAATTCGAGAACCATCTGATCCACGAACACGCATAGAAGTATAACCAACGCCATTTCCAGCATCTGTTGTGCTTACCACAGAAGGTAAATATTGCAACAAAACGGGCACATCTTGACCTAAATTTCGTGGTGCAATTTCTTCTTTGGAAACATTAGTGTAGGTAATAGGATTTTTATCTTTCGCTCTTACAGACGAAACCGTAACTTCTTTAAGTTCGGTAACTTTCGTGGTGTCTTTCTTTGTTTCTTGTGAATAAGAAAAAAGAGCAAATAAAATTGAAAATAGACTTAAAAAAGTCTTTGTACTTGATTTGAATAAAGTTTTCATTCGTAAAATAAATACGAATAAAAGGGGCAATTACTCTTGGTTAAAAATTAAATTTGATACTCTTTGACGCGAATAAACGTGCACATTTATTTTTGTCAATTCCCTA
The DNA here is from genome assembly GCF_025909975.1 of Flavobacterium lacisediminis. Classification (GTDB taxonomy): domain Bacteria; phylum Bacteroidota; class Bacteroidia; order Flavobacteriales; family Flavobacteriaceae; genus Flavobacterium; species Flavobacterium lacisediminis. The sequence continues at coordinate 11,824 of NZ_JAPCIO010000001.1, forward strand.
AACAGCATTATCTGTTCTAGGTTCTATGGGTATGATCTCAGCTCGTTATTTAGAGCACCCCTTTGAGACGAGGCAAAGATAGAACTCTTTCGTTTAAAGTTCCAAGTTTAACCTTTAAAAATTTGGTTTTTTTCTGTTTTGCTTCAAAGTACTCATTACTTTTTTGGCGTTAAGTCGCTTTTCTTTTACTGCTCTTGGAGTTTTAGTTTCTTTTCGCTCTTTTGGAACAACCAAAGCATTTTCAAGCAACTTAAAACATTTTTTAATAACTTTTTCTTTGTTTTTTAGTTGACTTCTGTCTTCTTCGCTGGTTAAAATTAGAATTCCGTCTTGCGTAAGTTTAGTTGCGATTTTAGTTTGTAATAAAGCTTTTTCATCATCATTTAATCCTTTTGAATTAATTAAATCGAAACTCAATACGACTTTAGAAGACACTTTGTTTACATTTTGTCCTCCTGCTCCACTACTTCTAACTGCTTTAAATGAAAATTCTGATGCTATAATTGATTTATCCATTATCGGGTTGGTGTGATGATTTTAATAAATCATTTACAGTTTTCACTGGATTAAAAGTTTCTAACGGAACCTCAACAAAAATAGTGGTCCATTTTGCCATTGCGCCATTCCATAATCCAGGAAGTTCAAAAGCTTTGATTGGTTTTCCATTTTTAGTTTTTTCAGTAATAAAAGCAGCATTTTGATCTATAAATTGATTTAAATCAAACTTCTCGCCTTTAAAATTTTTCACACCACAAACTATATCAACTGGGTTAAAATGAGTAGCTCCTTTAGCAATACTTTTTTGTGATTTATTATTTAAATCTATTTGAGACGATTCTACAATTTGTAAAGTTTGACGACCTTTTTCATCTTGAACCCAAAATGGTCCGCCACCTGGTTCGCCTTCATTTTTCACCATTCCGCAAATACGAATTGGTCGATTTAAGACTTTAATTAAATACTCAATTTTATAGGCAGTTTGGAAAAAATTAAACTCTTCTGGTAATGGAAATGCGGTTTTATTTTCGGCAAAATCTCTTATTTCAGCAATTTCGGCTTCCGTTACGTTTCCTTCGGAAAGCTTTTTTAAATAATTGAATATTTGATATTGTATGCGAATTAAAACACCCCCTAAAACCTTTTTGTAAGTCGCAATAACCGATGTATGGTTTTGCGAAACGTTATCGATATTTTTAATGTAAATAACATCTGACTGAAGCGCATTCAAATTTTCAATTAAAGCACCATGTCCACCTGGTCTGAAAAACAATTTATCATCTTCAACACGAAAAGGCGTATTATCTTCATTAACCGCTAAAGTATCAGAAGATTGGTCTTGATAAGAAAAATTGATCTCATAATCTGAAAACTTATTGGTAATTTTCTCGAAATCGGCTTGAAATTCTTTTGTAATTGTGAAATGAATCTTAGTCTTATGATTCTCTTTTTTAAAGAAATCGGCCTCAAAAATATTCTCTTCAATAGGTGTGACAATCTTGTTGCCTTTTACATGAAAAGGTAAAATTCCTTTTGGTTTATGGGAAAAATGCAATCCTTCGTCACTCAATAAAGTTTTAATTAAAACATAGTATCGCTTATCATTCGATAAAGAATAATAATTAGGAAACAAGTCAATTGTTTTTTCCTTTAACTCCCTGTAAAAAGGGAAATTTTTCAATCCAAAAATAAAAATAGAAACATCTTTTGCGTTCTTTTTGTTGATGTAACTATTAATGGTGTCATTTTCTTCGTCGAATTCATTCAAAAATTCATTCAAAAACTTAAACATACGAGTTGCCGCCCCAGAAGCTGGAACGAATTTTTCAATCGTATATTTATTTTTGTGTTTATCGAAGTAAGATACCAACGGAAGAATTTCTTCTTCAGAAAAACGCCAAATTCCATCGCCAATAGTTGCCGACTTCACTAGGTTAATCTTTGGAATTCCTTTGATGAAAAAATCCAGCTGTTGTTGCACTTTTTCTAGAGAATTTCCTCTTTCGTTAATAAATTTTATATCTGCTTCTGTAAAAGTCTTTTCCATTCTAAATAGCCTAAAATAGCAATAATTGTAAATAATAAAAACTGCATACTGGAGAACGTTAATCCTTTATAAAAATACAAAGGCACCGAAATAATATCGGCTATAACCCAAATAATCCAGTTCTCAATCTTTCGTTTGGCCATGAGCCACATTCCTACAAAAAACAAAGCAGTTGTAAGTGTGTCTACATAAGCTGTCCAATCTGTAAATTTATCAAAAAATTGGTAAACTAATGCAACAAATAGTAAGGTTATTGTAAAAATTAGGCTCGAAATTAAATAATCTTTTCGATTCATGACGGATATTGGAAATTCATCTGCTCCGTTTTTCTTTCTTGTCCATAAATACCAACCTAAAACACTCATTATGGAATAGTAAATATTGATGATGAAATCGCCAAACAATTTCCATTCCAACAAAATATAAACAAAAATTAAAGTGCTAACTAACCCTGTTGGATACACTAAAATATTATTCTTTCTGGCAAATAAAACGCTAATTATACCAAACAAAACAGCGGTTAATTCAAGAAAAATAAAAAGTTTAGAATAGTCTTTATATTGAGAAAACAGTAACTCTATCATAATGAAAAGAAATTACTATCGTTTTCAAAAGCAGTTCCAATCACAACCAAATCAGCTCCAGCATTGTACACTTCTTGAATCGTTTTCATGGAACGAATGCCTCCACCAACAATCAATGGAATTTCGATATTTTGAGCGACGTAGCGAATCATTTCTAACGAAACATGTTGATTAGCACCACTTCCCGCTTCTAAATAAATCAACTTTTTTCCAAGAAATTCGCCTGCTTTTGCCGTTTTATAAGCCAATTCAATATTGTCTTGTTCAATTGGTTGTGTCTGACTTACACGTTGCACAGCCGTTTCTTTTCCTCCATCGATTAACAAATAACCTGTTGGGATAATTTCCAAATTGGATTTTGCCAATATATCTACCGAATTGATATGATGTTCAATTAAATATTCCGGATTTCGTCCTGAAAGTAAACTTAGAAATAAAATACCATCTGCTTCATTGGAAATCTGAGAAGGATGTCCTGGAAAAATTAATACTGGTAATTTAGTAGTTGTTTTAATTATGGAAATCAGTTCGTCTAAATGTGTTCCATTATAAGTACTTCCGCCGACAAAAATATGTGTGGCTGGCGATTTTTTAATTTTATCTGACAAAACAATTGCTTGTTCAATTGAAACCTTTTCAGGATCAATTAAAATAGCTAACAGTTTTTGACGGTTCTTTTTCGCTTTAAGTATATTTTGATACAGGTTTTGCATTTTATTTTTTTGGGAAAGCACACACAAAGATATACGCTTCTACGTTATAAAACTGAATTTGGAAGTTTTCTATTTGGTTATTAAAATGCAATTCGGCCTCACATTTACCATTTTTTAAATCAAATTCGGCTTCAAAAATATGCTCTGGAAAGCTAATTCCTTTTTCATTCTTAATTTTAAAAATGGATTCTTTCACTCCCCAAATTACGGTCGATTTTTCTATTTGTTCCAAAGTAGAAAGATTTTCTAAATGCTTTACTTCCATAAATCTCGGAGCAATCTTCAAAGTTTTTTCTTTGAGTTTTTCCAAATCAATTCCCATCAATTTATTACTTATGCAAATACATGAAAATTCGTGTGAATGCGAAATAGAGATATGTTTGCCATCGCTTAAATGAGGTTTTCCAGCTTCATCATAAGTTAAATCATAATCGGTATAACCCAAATGTTGTAGTAACATTCGAACAGCTAAAAATCCTCTTTGGTGCTCTTCCGATTTCATTCCTTCTAAACGAAAAAGCGAAGTGTCACGTAACGAAACCGCTCTAAATAACCAAGTTACGTCTTCTGTAATGTGCCAGAAGTACGCAGTAGTATTTTCGTTGATATGTAAAATTTTATGTAGCGGCATTTATATTTTGTTGTTTTTCAAATCGTTAGAAAATTAAACAATTCACAAATTAATAGAAATCTTTGAAAAAATAAAAAGTTATTTTGTAATTTTGCACTCTAATTTTAGAATATACAAATATACATAATAGATGAGTACACAAACATTACCTTATGTAGCTTATAAAGTGAAAGATATTTCACTTGCAGCTTGGGGAAGAAAAGAGATTGAATTAGCTGAAGCTGAAATGCCAGGTTTAATGGCTTTAAGAGCAGAATACGGAGCAACTCAACCTTTAAAAGGAGCTAGAATTGCTGGATGTCTTCACATGACAATTCAAACTGCTGTTTTAATTGAAACTTTAATTGCTTTAGGTGCAGAAGTTACTTGGTCTTCTTGTAACATTTTCTCAACTCAAGATCAGGCTGCTGCTGCTATTGCTGCTGCTGGAATTCAGGTTTATGCTTGGAAAGGTTTGAATGAAGAAGATTTCGATTGGTGTATTGAGCAAACTTTATTCTTTGGTGAAGACAGAAAACCATTGAACATGATTTTAGATGATGGTGGCGATTTAACTAATATGGTTATTGACCGTTACCCAGAATTAGTTGCTGGAATCAAAGGTTTATCTGAAGAAACTACAACTGGAGTTCACCGTTTATACGAAAGAGTAAAAGCTGGAACTTTACCAATGCCTGCAATTAACGTAAATGATTCTGTTACAAAATCTAAATTTGATAACAAATACGGATGTAAAGAATCAGCTGTTGATGCAGTAAGAAGAGCTACAGATATTATGTTAGCTGGAAAAAGAGTAGTTGTTTGTGGATACGGTGACGTTGGAAAAGGAACTGCGGCTTCTTTCCGTGGTGCTGGTTCTATTGTAACAGTTACTGAAATTGATCCAATTTGTGCTTTACAAGCGGCTATGGACGGTTTTGAAGTTAAAAAATTAGACACAGTTATCAAAACTGCTGATATTATTATTACTACAACTGGAAATAAAGACATCGTTTTAGGTTCTCACTTTGAGCAAATGAAAGATAAAACTATCGTTTGTAACATTGGACACTTCGATAACGAAATCGATATGGCTTGGTTAAACAAAAACCACGGTGCTTCTAAAATCGAAATCAAACCACAAGTTGATAAATATACAATCAACGGAAACGATATCATTATTTTAGCTGAAGGTCGTTTAGTAAACTTAGGTTGTGCTACTGGTCACCCAAGTTTTGTGATGAGTAACTCATTTACGAACCAAACGTTAGCTCAAATCGAATTATGGAATAACAGTGCAGCTTATAAAAATGACGTTTATATGTTACCAAAACATTTAGATGAAAAAGTAGCGATGTTACACTTAGCTAAATTAGGAGTTGAATTAGAAACGTTACGTCCAGACCAAGCAGAATATATTGGTGTAGAAGTACAAGGCCCATTCAAACCAGAATATTACAGATACTAATATTTAGTAAATAGTGAAAAGTGATTAGTAAATAGTCACTTAAAACATATTAAAACCCTAGCAGAAATGTGAGGGTTTTTCTTTTACCAACTATTTTTCAACAAATTAGCAACAACTTGAAACTTTTGGCGTTAAATTTGTACTAATCATCATCAATCAAAATCAATCATCATGTTAAAACGTTTTTTTATGTTATGCTCGGGCGTAGATTCCGACATAATTAATGGCTGTTCTAATGGCGAGCAAAACAAATATGCCGGAATTGGAGCTACCGTTTTCTTCACTGCCGTAATGGCTTTTATTGCGAGTGCTTATGCGCTTTTTACTGTTTTCGACAATGCATTTATAGCTATAGCTTTCGGATTAGTTTGGGGTTTGCTAATTTTTAATTTGGATAGATTTATTGTTTCTACCATTAAAAAAAGAGATAGCTTTCTAGATGAATTCATTCAAGCAACTCCTCGAATTGCTTTAGCGATTATTATTGCTATCGTAATTTCAAAACCTTTGGAAATTAAAATCTTTGAAAAAGAAATCAATACGGTTTTATTAAAAGAAAAGAACGAAATGATGTTGGCCAACAAAAAACAAGTAGCCAATTATTTTCAATCGGATTTAGACAAAAACAAAGCCCAAATTGATAGTTTAAAATCAGACATTCTCAAAAAAGAGAAAGAAGTGAACGATTTATATTCGGTTTACATCACAGAAGCCGAAGGAACTGCTGGAACTAAGAAGTTAGGCAAAGGTCCGGTTTATAAAGAAAAACGTGAAAAACACGATGCCTCTTTGCAAGACTTAGCCGCTTTAAAAACTGCAAACCAAGCAAAAATTACCGATTTAGAAGCCAAATCCAAAACCTTACAAGCCGATTTAGATAAAAAAGTCACCGAAACCCAACCGATTATTGAAGGTTTCGACGGTTTAATGGCTCGAATAAATGCTTTGAATAAATTGCCTTTCTTACCTTCTTTTTTTATTATGCTGTTGTTTTTAGCGATTGAAACTTCGCCAATTATTGCGAAATTATTATCGCCAAAAAGCGAATACGATTTCAAACAAGAAGATAACGAAATGGGCATCAAAAATATGCTAGCTCAAAATCGTTATCAAAGCGAATTACAAAAGAAAACCGATGCCGAAATTTACGATAAAGTCTATGCCGACATCAAAGAAGATAAAGAACTGTACAACTACAAAAAGAAAAGTGCATTGGAATTATTAAAACTCCAAGCCGATGGATTTGTGGAAAAGCAGAAGAAGTCAATGTAAAAAAGAAACCCGATAATTAGTTATCGGGTTTCTTTTTATAATTATGGCAAATATGAATAGCCATTTCTACTTTTCCAAAGGAAATATTTTTCTAAAATTACTTTATTGAAATCATAAATTACATTCGGAATCATGATGGCAAAAGTTCTTGGTTTGAAAAGACTTGTTGATAATAACAATACTTCTTTTTTACCGGCATCCATTACACATAATCCAGGAATTCTGCCCCAAGCTTTTTCTTTAAGTTTAGCTTTACCTTCGGTAACTCTGATGATGTTTTCGGCTACGATTTTACCCGTTTCATCACTTGGATAACCTGTTTTTGGAGATGCAAAAGGTACTTTACCTGGTGTAAATGGTAGCGGAACATTAACCGCTATTCCAGCAGCCCAAACATTTGGATAATCTACGTGTTGGTAACTGTCTTTAACTGGAATATAACCCGTTGGTGTAGCGTGTAATTCAGGAGAATTCGTCACAAATTCAACTCCAATAAACGGAGGCATCAACATAGAGAATTTGAATGGTAATTCTTCACCATTAGTCAATTTGATTTTATCTTCAGTAACTTCTTCTACCCCAACTTGTGTTTTATAATGAATATTAAACATACTCATGAAGGATTTCAGCATGGTTTCTCCCATTGGCATTCCATCGATTCCAAAGTGTCCCAAATAATCTTCTGGCGTAATCCAATATAAATCTACTTTTTTACGAATGTTTTGTTCACGAAGCCATTTTTCTACATTGAATAAAAACTCATAAGCTGCACCCATACAACCAGCATTTTGCGTAGCTCCGATTACAATTGGACCCGGATTTTTCTTGAATTCTTCCAAAGCTTTTCTTGCTTTCATTGCTCCGTTTGGCGTTCCAATATAATGGGTATGTTCAGCAACTCCTGGCGCTATATCGTATTTTACTTTTGGACCTGTTGCTACTACCAAATGGTCGTATTTATAATCTCCTTTATCAGTCGTAACTACTTGATTTTTCACATCTACTTTTAAAGCTTCTGCATTTACAAAATCCACTCCCTTTTTAGCTAAAATAGTATCTTTTCTAAAAGAAATATCTTTAATATCACGTCTTCCAAAAGGAACCCAAATTAATGATGGAATAAACAAAAACAATGGTGATTTATCAATTAAGATAACTTTATGTTGGTCTTTCCCTTTTCTTTTTATCTCTAAGGCTGCAGTCATTCCTGCGAAACTTCCTCCTATAACTACTGTTGTTGTCATTTTGTTTTAATTTTATAGTGTAAAGTTACCTCTTAATCAAAACATTATATGTTACAAAAGTTACACAAACAAAAAAGCCTGAAACGTGAATTTCAGGCTTCAAATAGTATTACTACTTTATTATAGATATTTTAAAATCTCCGACTTTAATCGGTCATATTCTCCTTGAAGGATTAATCCGTTGTCTAATAATTTCTTATAGTTCTGAAGTTTCGCAAACAATTCGTCTTGCGATAAATGGGCCAACCCTTTTTCTTCCAAAATTGGCGCTTCTACTTCCGTATCACGAATAACATCATTTGGAGTAGGCATTAACTCTGCAAAATGAGTTACTTCTTCCGCTTGAATTTCTTCTACAACTTCTTCTTGAACTGGCGATTCAATTGGAGCTTCTGCTTTAACTTCTTCAACAACTGGAGTGGCGACTTTTGGGTTTTTCAATAAATCCAATTGCTCTTTAGCGTAAGTATATAATTTTCGTGCTTGATTTTTTGGTAAATAATCAACTGTGTGCGTTAAATCAGAATTAGTTGTAAAGGTGAAATCTGCTCCTAAAATACCTTCTTTTACAAACGAACCTGCGATATCATCCCAATCGTAATCAATGAATTCCATGGATAATCCTAAGTTTTTAGGTTTACATAAAATGATACGTTTGTTTGTCACCACAATGCTATCTGGAAAAATTGTTACCGCTGGTTTTTTCTGAACCGCAATGTAACCTACTTCTTCGTTCGACATTAAAAGATTCTCCAATTTAGCTGTGATTTTCTCAATAGCTTTTGGATCTTGATCTTCGTTTAATATTTTTTTTAAGTTGTCTATCATGATAGTTACTTTGAATTTTCTTTTAATAGCACAAAAGTAATGCCTAATTTTCTATTCTTGAATTTCTTGTTGGACTTTTTTCGTTAAACTTTTGAAAACAAGTTCGTAGGAATGATTAATCAATTCGCAAATCATTTTATCGGAAACATCGCCATGAAAACGAACCGTATTCCAATGTACTTTACTCATGTGATACCCTGGTTCGATAGCTTCATATTCCGCTCGAAGTTCCAAAGCACGTTCCGGATCACATTTTAAATTTAACGATGGTGTTCCTTTCTCCCATTCAGATAACGAAGTAAGACAAAACATTTTTCCTCCTACTTTAAACACCAAAGTATCTTCATCAAATGGAAAATGTTCAGTGACACCTTTTTTAGATTGACAGAATTCGTAGAGTTGTTGAATGTCCATTTTGTTAATTACTTTTCAATTTTATATAAAATCGGTTTACTCGGACTTGCATCATTTTCAAACGAAGCGAATTGTAAATTCAAAATATAACTTCCGTCTTGAATTTCTTCATTAACGTAAATCATTTCTGTAATTGTACAATTAAAGCGAGCGTCCTCATTGACTTTATTCACATCTTTTACATTCCAAAATGCTTTATGAGCTAATAATTTTCCTTCATCGTGTTCTTTGTCGACACTTGGTAAATCGATTAATAAATGTTGAATGCCTTTTTCTCTAATAAAAATCGCAGCCGCTGCTTCTAAGTAAGGCGGATTCGTATTGGAATAATTCAAATGCTTTTTGCTTTCTGGATTTGGTAATGTTCTGATGATAATGGCTTCCGGTGAATTTTCTCCCAATGCCGATTCAATCTGTTCTTTTGTAATAACTAAATCTTCCCCAACCTTTTTTGGTTCCACCGAAATCAATTTCGCAGTAAAGAAAAACTGTTTCAAACATTGATTTATTGAATAAAAATCACGGGTAATATGTCCTAAACATTCCGTGTGCGTGCCATGTGCGTGCGGATTGAAGAAAATATTATTAAAATTCGTAGAAGATTTTCCTTCCGAAACTTTGCCAATCCAATCACCCATAGTTACAGGTGCAATCTCGGGCGTGTTTTGATACCAAGCAATTGGATTTTGTTCGTTGTTTGTTAGAGGAATCGAAATATCAAGAGGATTTGATAAGTCGATTTGTTGGTTATTTATTGTTGCTTTCATATTTTTAACCGCAAAGAGCGCAAGGATTTTCGCAAGGTTCGCTAAGTTTACTTGTTATTTTTATTTAGTTCGCATAGAGTTAGAGGTTATTTACAACTCTTTTTACTCCATTTTTGATAAGAGAAACATTGAAATTTATTAGTAAGCCTAACTTACAATTTGTTAATTTTAAATAAGTCAATAATTGAGCGAAATGAACATCATTCAATGCTTCTACCGATTTAATTTCAATTATTAATTTGTTTTCAACTATTATATCAATTCTGTAACCGACATCGAGTTTTACTTCTTCATAAATTAAGGGTAAAGGCTTTTGTTTTTCAACATTTAATCCTGTCTTCCTTAATTCGTAATACAAACATTCTTCGTAAGCACTTTCCAGCAAACCTGGACCCAAACTTTGATGCACTTTCAAAGCACAATCAAATACAATTCTTGATAATTCATTTTCTGTCATAATTATTTATTTTGGCGTGTATAATTTAAATTGTTGCGCCCTTTGCGAAAAACTTTGCGCTCTTTGCGGTAAACTACTCCAAATTTAATAAAAATATGTCGGAAGCAATTCCATCACTCAAAAACTTTCCTTTTTTTGTAGTTCGTAAAATGTTATCATCAATAAACAACAAATGGTCTTCTATGAATTTTGCTGCTTGTTGGTTCAGATAATCCAAATAGGTTTTTCCAAATTCTTGTTCGATTCGTTCTAAAGAAACACCCCAAATCGTTCGCAAACCTGTCATAATATATTCGTTATATCGATCGGTCTTGGTTAAGGTTTCAATTTCTATTGGTAATTTATTTTCTTGAATCGATTTGATATATAGCGAATTATTAGAAATATTCCAACCTCTATTTTTCCCATCATAACTATGTGCCGACGGACCAATTCCAATGTATTTTTTGCCTAACCAATAACTCGAATTATTTTTTGAAAAATAATTTTCTTTACCAAAATTCGATAATTCATAATGAATGAATCCGCTTTCCGAAAGTTTATCGACCAAAATATGAAAATGTTCTTGTGCCACTTCATCATCAGGTTGTGGAATGATTCCTTTTTGAATGAACGAATGCAAAGCGGTTTTAGGCTCCACCGTTAAGGCGTAACTCGAAATATGTGGCACACCAAAAGACAAAGCCGTTTCAATGTTTTGCAACCATTTTTCGTTACTCATTTCTGGAACTCCGTAAATTAAATCGATGGAAATATTATCGAAATAATGAGTTGCGATTTCTAAACATTTTTTAGCTTCTTCCACATTGTGCGCGCGATTCATCAACTTCAAATCATCTTCAAAAAACGATTGAATTCCGATAGATAAACGGTTGACTTTATTTTTTGATAGTTCAATTATTCGCTTCTCTGTTAAATCATCTGGATTGGCTTCTACAGTAATTTCTGGATTTTCGACTACTTTATAGTTTCTATATACTTCATCAATCAAAAATTTTAAATCTTCAATCTGCAATATCGAAGGCGTTCCACCACCAAAATAAATCGTTTCCACAATCGAATCTTGAAACTCGTTTTTACGCATTTCAATTTCTTTAGCCAAAGCCAAAACCATTTCATCTTTTTTCTTCAAATTGGTAGAAAAATGAAAGTCGCAATAGTGACAAGCTTGCTTGCAGAAAGGGATATGGATGTAGATTCCTGACATTTTACTAGTATTCAGTCGCAGTCGCAGTTTGCAGTACTGAGACTGAAAACTGAGACTGAAAACTATTTTTTAACTCTATCTTCATTATTCTTCACAAAAGCATCCCAACCCGAATAACTTTTTTCGCCAACTACTTTTCCAGAATTGAAAAAATGACAAACCGCTGCTGCCAAACCATCAGTTGAATCGAGGTTTTTTGGTAATTCTTTCAACCCTAATAATTGTTGGAGCATTTTAGCTACTTGTTCTTTACTGGCGTTTCCGTTACCGGTGATGGCCATTTTAATCTTTTTGGGTTCGTACTCTGTAATAGGAATATCTCTGGAAAGTCCGGCTGCCATGGCAACGCCTTGCGCTCTTCCTAATTTCAGCATCGATTGCACGTTTTTTCCAAAGAAAGGTGCTTCAATAGCAATTTCATCTGGATTATGTGTGTCGATTAACTCAATCGTTCGTTCAAAAATGACTTTTAATTTCTGATAATGGTTGTCGTATTTGGACAAAATGAGTTCGTTCAACTGTAGAAATTCCATTTTCTTGTTGACTACTTTGATTAATCCAAAACCCATAATCGTCGTTCCTGGGTCAATTCCTAATATGATACGTTCGTTTGCCAATTTTAGTGTAAAGTTTCGTTTCTTTGTACCAATGATTACAATTCCTCACAAAGCTAAGCAATTCCTTGTTTTTACCATCAAACTTTTGATTGTAATTGGTGCGTTTTATTTTATTTACGACCAAATTGCTGGAAATTCAAAGTTAGAATGGAGCAAATTCCAGACTTTAGTTTTAGAAAAAACTTCGATAACAACTATCATTTTCATTTTATTGTTTAGTGTTGCGAATCGCTATTTCGAAATTTTAAAATGGCAGAATTTGGTTGCTTTTATCAAACCGATTTCTGTTGGTGAAGCGAGTAAACAAGTTTTAGGTGCTTTAACATTAGGTGTATTTACTCCAGTTGGAATTGGAGAGTACGCTGGAAAAGCTTTATATTTTCCAAAAAAACAAACTAAAAAAATTATTTTTTTAAATTTAGTTTGCAATGGAATTCAAAGTTTTTCAACTGTTATCTTTGGAATAATTGGCTTAATCTATCTGAAATATTATTTTTTGGCATCAGGATCTATTTTATTGGTAGTAATTTTAACATTATTTCTATATTTCTCAAGAGAGATAAAAATCAAGAACTATACTTTTCAAGATTTAATACATCGTCTTAATGAAATTCCAAAATATATTCATCGTAAGAATTTTGTTTTGGCTTTTTGTAGATATGTGATTTTTTCTCATCAATATTATGTTTTATTTTTAGTATTTGATGTTGATCTACCCTATTTAACTTTAATATCAACAATATCTATCGTTTATTTTTTATCATCAGTCGTACCGAGTTTCCAATTTTTGGATTTTGCCGTAAAAGGAAGTATGGCGATGTTTTTCTTTGGGAAATTAGGCGTTAACGAATGGATTGTGATATTTATTAGTACCTTGATGTGGTTTTTAAACGTAGTTTTACCCGTAGTAATTGGCAGTTATTATGTGATGCGATTTAAACTAAATGACAGTAAAGTGTAAGCAATTTTCTTTGTGCAAAACGAAGTTTTCTTTGTCTTCTCAATATTTTTTCCCACTTTTACTATGTTTCTATGTGTTTTAAAATTTAACACATAGTCACAATAGATTTTGACTGTGTTGATTTTAGGCGTTTCACTCAACATAACTCACATAGAAATATTTTTAAATTATGTTGGAATTAATTCTTGGAACCGTTTTTCTCATTTACCTCCTGTTCATCGGGCAATTGATTTATGGATTTAATCGAATGAGACGCTTTTCGAAAACAGAATTTACTCCAAAAACCTCTTTTACCATTGTAGTTCCATTTCGAAATGAAAAAGAGAATCTTCCGAATTTATTGCATTCGATTTCGCTATTGAATTATCCGAAAGAATTAGTGGAAGTGATTTTAGTGGATGATGATTCTGATGACGAATTTAGAATTCAGAATTTAGAATTTAGAATTCAAATGATAAAGAATGTTCGTAAATCAAATTCACCTAAAAAAGATGCGATTGAAACCGCGATTCAAATAGCTAAACACGATTGGATTATTACTACTGATGCCGATTGTTTGGTTCAGAAAGATTGGTTGACAATTTATGATCAATATATTCAGGAAAATGAAGTTGAAATGGTGGCTTCTGGAGTTTGTTATGTTCCGAAAAATGGTTTTTTATCCGCCTTTCAGAATTTAGATTTCCTGAGTTTACAAGGTGCTTCGATTGGAAGTTTTGGAATCAATCAACCTTTTATGTGTAATGGCGCTAATTTTGCCTATTCAAAATCATTCTTCAAGGAATTAAACGGATTTCAAGGAAATGAAACCATTGCTAGCGGTGACGATGTTTTTCTACTTCAAAAAGCCGTTTCATTTGCTCCGAAGAAAGTTGGGTTTTTATTGGCTAAAGAAAGTATTGTTGCCACAAAACCGGCAGGAACTTGGTCTGAATTGTTTCAGCAACGGGTGCGCTGGGCTTCGAAAAGCACGGGTTATTCTTCAGTTTATGGAAAGCTGTTAGCGCTTGTGGTTTTTGGCGGGAATTTGGCTTGGATAGTGAGTTTTCTACTTTGGTTGGTAGGTTTATTGGACCAAAACATTTTTATGCTTTTTGTCGCTTTAAAATTCCTAATCGATTTTATTTTACTTTTCAAAACAGCGAATTTCTTCGAATCGAAATTAGAATATGTGTTGGCGAGTAGTTTGTTGTATCCGTTTTTTAGTGTTTCGGTGGCAATGTATTCGTTGTTTGGAAAATACTCATGGAAAGGAAGAAGCTTTCGAAAATAAAACTACTTCTCCATTTTAATAATCACTGGAAGCACAAATTGCGTTTTTACTTTCACACCTCTTTTTATTGCAGGTTCTACCTTTGGAAAATCGGATAATCTTGAAGTTAGAATACTATCGATTTTTGTTTTGTCTGCTAAAGCGATGCTATCGTTTGGATATTGGGTTTCGAATTGTAAACTCGAATCGGGATTTACGGTAATTTTTACGTTGATGGTGTCGATTTCTGGATATTCAAAACGCAATGTGTCGATTCCTATTCGTTCTTGAATAGTTTGCGCCATATAATCGAAGAAACATTGTCTTTTTATTTCCGCATCTTTTATCGTATCGCATTGCAAAACCGATGGAAATTCATCCACTTCATCCCAATTGATTTTTTTCAATTCTTGTTCTAACAATTCTTTCTCATCAGGAACTTGTTTTTCGAAGTACTGGCAGGAAACCATAAAAATTAAAAGAAATAAACCGGAAAATAACTTCATTATTTGATTTTTAATGCATCATAAAAAACAAAGTTATAAATTTGTTAGACAATAACTAAAATCTTATGGAATACTTTTTACTGATTCTGGGTTTACTTTTAATGGTAGTGGGAATTATTGGCAGTTTACTTCCTGCTTTACCAGGTCCGCCTATTAGTTGGGTTGGGATTTTATTGCTTTATTTTTGTCCTGGAATGGAAACCAATTATTGGTTGCTGGGTATTACTTTAGTTATTGCGGTTGTAATTGGCATTTTAGATTATGTGATTCCTGCAAAAGGCACAAAGTATTTTGGAGGAAGTAAATATGGGATTTGGGGAACGAATATAGGTTTGGTTGTTGGCTTATTCTTTCCTCCGTTTGGATTTTTGATTGGACCGTTCTTAGGTGCTTTAATAGGCGAACTCATTTACAATTCCAACGAAGGAAAACGCGCTTTTAAAGCTGCCACGGGTTCGTTCTTAGGCTTCTTAGCGGGAACGTTTATTAAGTTTTTAGTGAGCTTGCTTTTCTTGGGATTATTCTTTGTTTTGGTTTGGCAGAATAGAGGAATTTGGTTTTGATGGTCTGGACGAAGTACTAATTACCTCACTTTGTAGGCACAGATTTTAAATCTGCGCTATCGACCGTTGAACATATCCGAGAGGTCGGATTTTCTTGTTTTTACTATTAAAAAACGGCATTTCTGAATCATACATCAATGCCGTTTATCTTTTTGCGAACTAGTTAACTAATCCTGTTTTAATTTAGGATTTTTAATGGTTATAGTGTTAAAATTATATGTTACCTATTTTTACTTAATCTTTTAACATTATTTTCAAGTAAAGCTTTCATTTCTTTTGATTTAACTGTATCAAGATTAGCAAATCCAAAAACTAATTCGTCTCTCTTTAATAACAAATAGGACTTACCTTTATTTGTAAATTCCTTTTCTAAATTTACTTCATCAAGAAGAAGTATAAAATCTTTAGGACTTAAAAAATCATTTATCAATTCAGAACCAGAATTTGTTATGCTAAAAAAAACAACCGAAGAATCTTTTAAAAAGAATCTATATTCAGCAATTTTTTGCCCTTCTAAAATTATTTTTTTATCATAATTTTTTTGGTTAAAACTTACTTCGTATGAAGATTTATCAAAATTAATCTTTTCAACAGAACTCATATTTGCTGATTTACAAGAAACCAAAAATATTAAAACAAGAATTATATATTTTTTCATCTGACATTATTAATTAAAAAAAATAAAATTGAAGGTGAAGATACACTTTTAGGCTCATTTTTTGAATTAAGCCGCTCCCGCGAAAATCCTTTCGCGTGAATAACTTCTAATCACAAACGAAAATAAGATTAATCTTATTGCTTTCCTAACTATTGCTCATAAAAAAAGCCCTCGATTTGAGAGCTTAAATATATTTTAAAAAAACCGAGAAGTATAGAAATCAAAAAAGCCCTGCATCAAATGCAAAGCTTTTCATTGGTCTAACTACTAAACCTTTTGGTACTTTCGTACCTAAACAACACAACTATTTTAAATATTGTAAGAGGGCAAAAAAGCCTTTCTTTTACGAAAGGCTTCCTCTGTACTGGCGGTCTGGACGGGACTCGAACCCGCGACCCCATGCGTGACAGGCATGTATTCTAACCAACTGAACTACCAAACCAGTGCTTGATTGCGAGTGCAAATATACTACGCTTTTTCATTCCTGCAAATATTTTTGCAAAAAAAATTAAACTTTTTTCAGCGTTTTCAGCCAAACTTTTGTTTTTCAACCAAATACGTAAGTAAAATTTTTTCAAAATTTTCACCTACAGAAACAGGCACATAACGAATTTGATACTGCATACACGTTGCTTCTATCGTTTTGAAATAATCTTGCACCACTTTTTGATACGATTCTTGTGTATTTTCAGCAAATAAATTAATTTCCTCTCCCGTTTCTACATCGATAAATTTTCTTGGCGTGTTGTCAAAACTGAAATTTAATTCGGTTTTTTTATCATAGACATGAAAAACTACTACTTTATGTTTGTTGTGTTTTAGATGTTGAAGTGCTTTGAAAATTTTGTCGTTATCTTCGTTTTGAAACATATCGGTAAACAAAATCACCATAGAACGTCGGTGAATATTTTCGGCGATTTGATGTAAAAAAGTGACTGTATCTGTTTTTTTGGTTTGATTATTATTTTCTAAAATACCTTCCAGCTTGTTTAAAATCATGCGATGATGACGATCACTTCCTTTTTCTGGTGAATAATATTCATACGTATCCGAATAAACACTTAACCCAACAGCATCACGTTGTTTTTTAAGCAAATTCATTAAAACTGCAGAAGCCAATACCGAAAATCCAATTTTACTCTCATAAAAAGGCTGATTCTCCTTTAATTTGGGATAATGCATCGAAGACGAATTATCTAAAATCAGATGGCAACGCAAATTGGTTTCTTCTTCGTAGCGTTTGGTATATAATCTATCTGTTTTGGCAAACAACTTCCAATCAATATGCTTGGTGCTTTCACCTGGATTGTAGATTTTATGTTCAGCAAACTCTGCCGAAAATCCATGAAAAGGCGATTTGTGCATACCCGAAATAAAACCTTCGACAATTTGGTTAGCCAAAAGTTCTAAATGCTCAAAACTGGAAATTTTTTCTATTTGCTGTTCTAAATTCATATCGTAAAGATAATGAATTAGAGTAAATTTTTTATTGCTTATTTAATAGCGCTTCTAATTTTGCTAATCTTTCTTCCAAAGAACTAATCTTTTCTTCTTGTTTTTGTATGTTTTTTTGCTGTTCTTTTATCGCTTCAATTAATAAAGGTGTAATAGCAGCATAGTCTACAAAATAATCACCATCTTTACTTTTCTGAATCGCTTCTGGTAGTACTTTTTCTAATTCTTGCGCCAATACCCCACTGCTTTTTATTGGTACTTTTCCTTTTTCAATTTCTTTATAATCTTGTTTAAATTGATAAGTATAACCGCTAATTGCTAGAATCTTTTCAAGTGCATTATTAATTTTCTCGATGTTTTCCTTTTTATTTTTATCTGAAATTTGTACATAAGCACCAGCTGGAGAGATATAACTTTTTAAAGCAGTATTGTCATATGGATTAGTATTAGCAGCATCAAATTGATCTTCATCTAAAAAATATACCAATGCCGGTGGCTGACCTAAATTTCCATCACCAGGTGACCAAATAGAAACAGCATTTCCATCTCCATAAATTCCACCTGTTTCACCAACTCCTTCTCTTGAACTCAACAGAAATTCGTTTTGTCCCGTTCCAAAATCTTGATTACCAGAAGAATGTGCAAAAACACTTGTATTATTGAGCTGTAATTCTTCTGCATCAGCTGGATTTTTATGAACTTTTACAACGCCATTAATTTTAATAATATCATTATCGAATTCGCCATAAATAAGAGGAGTTGATGAATTACTATTCTCTATGTATAATTTATTAGATCCTATTTCATTATAACCTGCTTGATATCCAATTGCTATATTATCACTTCCACTTATATTATTATATAATGCCTCAGACCCAATAGTAATATTATATGCACCGATATCATTATTAAATAAAGCTTGACTTCCTATCGCAATATTTCTATTCCCAATTGTATTATTTACTAAAGTTGAAAAACCAATTCCAATATTTCCAACACCAGAGGTATTTCGAAATAAGGCATTAAAACCTAGTGCTGTATTTGAATTACCGGTAGTATTATAAAACATACTTCTTGTACCAACTGAAGTGTTACTACTTCCAGATACATTAAGTTGTAATGTAGCATTTCCAATAGCTACGTTATCTACCCCATTAATATTATCTTTTAACGTTGAATTTCCAACTCCCGTATTATAAACCCCCGTTGTATTATCTTCTAAAGAATTTAATCCTAAAGCAACATTATTACTACCTGAAGTATTATATCGTAACGCATTATTACCTAAAGCTAAGTTAAATGAAGCCGAAATACTTGAATTAAGAGCCATAGATCCTATGGCTAAGTTTGAATTACCAGAAACATTATTAGCCAATGCACTTGAGCCAATAGCTGTATTAAAATTACCAACCGTATTATCAAATAATGCTTGATATCCAATTGCACAATTATAACTAGCCGTTGTATTATTATGCAAAGCTTCAAAACCTATCCCTAAATTATAACCACCTGTTGTATTGAGTGTCAATGCTTTATGCAATGCTAAATTAAAACTTCCTGATGTATTCGAATTCAAAGCACCATACCCTAAAGCAACATTTGATGATCCATTAACATTTGCTCTTAATGCATTAACACCTATTGCAGTATTAGAAAACCCGGTGGTATTACTATTTAAAGCTTCTGCTCCAAATGCAGTATTGGTAATTTCAATTTTACCTGCAACAAGTCCATTTCTTTTGAATATTAAATCAACATTATCTGTAGTCCCAATAAAATTTGTTCCAGCAACTGTACCTGAATTTCCATTCGTAGACCAATAATTACTTCCAATTACTGCACTTACATTTTGCCAAGTAACATTTCCAACATCATCAGTTTGCATAATTTGACCTACAGTTCCCCTGTTTGAGGGTAATATATATTTATCAGCATCAGCAGTTCCTATAGCTACTCTTCCTAAAAAATATCCCGCATAACTATTCGCTTTTAAAGCACTTGAATATACACCATAATGCACACCTCCTGCTGCAGGATTAATAGTGTTTAAAATTCCATATTTATTTCCTGTCCCAGAACCATTAATTTCACTTTTTACACCAATTAAACTACCATTACCTGAATTGGATACAAAATTATTTAATCCATAAAAATCTCCATTGCCGTTACCTAAAATTTCATTGTAAAAACCAAATTTTGCTTGACCTCCAATTCCATCAAAACTATTTCTATAACCGTAATTAATTCCATTTGTAGTAGGATCATTGGTAAATTGATTATAAGAACCTGTTTTAGGTTGTGCACTAGTATCTTCAAATCTGTTAAATGTACCCAAGAGAGCAAAAGTTGGAGTTCCTGAAAAATAATTATAAAGTCCAATTTGTTGATTAGCGGTACCCGAAAACACATTATAAACTCCGAAGCGAACACCAGTACCTGAGTTAAAATTATTACTCAATCCATATCGAATTCCATTCCCATTGACAAAAAAAGCATTTCTATATCCATAAACCTCATTTGAAGAAGTTCCTGTATAAAAATTATTGGTACCTATACCCATAACAGAATTAGATAAATTCATAGCGTTATTTAATCCATAATAAACTCCATTAGAATTTATCCCTGAATTTATAGTTGTTTTTAACACTTCTATATTTAAATTATTCCCTGGGTTTATATGTTCAAAATTAGCAACTCTTGTTTTTGCAATATTTGATTCTTTTACATCTAATTTATAAATAGGATTTGTTTCACCTACACCAACATTCCCAACATGATACATATTATCGTTTATTGATGTAGGTGAAATTGTACCTCCAACCACAAACCAATCAGCATCAGAACCTCCTCTTAAAGAAATCCATGAAGTTGTCGTATTATCCCAATAATAAAATCCGGGTAAATTAACTCCTACTGTTGTAGTCAAATACACCATCATTCCCTGCTGAGCAACTGTAGGATTAACAACTGGGAAAGCATCAATTTTAGGAATTAAAATTCCATCTGTATTACTTGGAGAAGCTTGATTCGAGGATTTTATATCTAGTTGCGCATTTGGTGTCGTAGTGTTTATTCCAACCTGACTCGAACAAACTTGAATAAAAAATAACGCTACAAAAACTGTAATATATTTAAACATAAGTAGATTTTTTTTCAAAAATATTTTTAAAAAACATTATTTATTAAATTAATAGACAAATAACATTTTAAATAGACAAATAACATTTTAAATAGACAAATGAAAAAAAATTGTATTTTTGGTTGGTATTTTTAAGTATATGAGTCGTTTAAATTGCATAATAATTGATGATGAAGAAATTGACAGATTAACGATTTTATCGTATGTCAAGAAATTTTCATTTATTGAAATTAAAGGTGTTTTTTGCTCTGCAACTGAAGCACTAAGCAGCAATTTAATCAATGAAATAGATATCCTTTTTTCAGATATTGATATGCCTATTCTTTCGGGATTGGAATTCAGAAAACAAGTAAAAAACATCCCTGTTTGCGTGTTTATAACCTCACATCCTGAACATGCTGCTGAAAGTTTTGAAGTAGAAACATTTGATTTTCTAATCAAACCATTACAATTAGATCGTTTTCAAAATACAATTTCGAGAATTGAAATGTATTTTTCTATGCGAAATAAAGCCAACTTATTTGATAAAATTGAAAACCAAGATGAAATTTATATCAAAGAAGGGCATTCACAAATTAAATTGAAACGTGAAGACATTCTTTATCTTGAAGCGTTAAAAGATTACACTTTGGTGGTTACTCAAAATAAAAAACATTGTGTATTGAGCAGTCTTGGCAACTTACTTAAAGAAAACCATTTTAATTCATTTGTAAGAATTCACAGAAGTTTTGCGATTCAAAAGAACTTCATAAAAAAAATTGGACCAAACGACGTTTGTTTAAACAACGATATTTCAATTCCTATTGGGAGAAGTTATAAAGAAAACTTAAAACTTATTTTATGAGGTTTATATGGTACTTTTTGATACTATTTTCTCTTATATCTTTTGGGCAAACCAATACATTTTTAGAAGATTTAACTAATCAATGTGAGGCAAAAAAGAATAAAGGAGAATATAAAAAACTGATCCAGATTGCTTCATTAGGTTTATCGAAATCGGACAACAATTTCTATCAATCCAAATTCAACTTTTATAAAGGTTATGGATTAGAATACGATAATAATCAATACGATAAAGCCATTCCATATTTTGAAAATTCTTTAAAGTTTGCTCAAAAAGGAAAGCATTTAGAACAAGAAACACTTGCTTTAATGCGATTGAATTATTTGTACTATTCTACAAAAAAATTTAAAGAAAGAGATCAATTAATTGAGTATATAAAAACGATTGTTGATACCACAAAAAGTGTTTATTCTAAAGGAATATTATTTGGAAGTTTGGGCGAATATTATTTAGATAAATCGGAAATCTCTAAGTTTATTGATTACAAATTAAAAGCAATTGAATTCAGAAAAAAATTCCCTAAAACCGACAACAAAAACACCGTAAACATTGGTATTTCCTATTCTCAAATTGGGCAAGCTTACATAAAGATGAAACAATTTAATAAAGGATTGGAATATTGCAACCTTGCTAAACCTTATTTAAAAGAATCAGCAAATGCGATGGCTTTTTTACATAATGATTTTATTAAATGTTATCGGGGTTTACAAAATTTAGACAGTTTAGTTTCACATAGAAATAAAATATATTATTTGGTTACTAAAGATGATTCTTTGTTTTTGAGTTTAAGTTCTGCAAACCGATATCTAGCGGAATATTATGTCGACAAAAAAAAATTAAGCACTGCAAATTCTTATTTAAAAGAAGCAGATTATTATGGATTAAAATCAAAAGACACTGAGATTTTAATGGAAATTAATCTTACTCGAGGCAAAATATTATTTGAACAAAAAAACTATAAAGAAGCAATCTCAATTTTAAAAGAAGCTTCTGTTCATGCATATGAATTTGATAAAACAGCTTTTATTACCATAAACAAACTTATTGCAGAAAGTTACAAAGCACAGGCAAATTGGAAAGAAGCATTGCTTTATTTTGAAATTTACAACAAAGTAAATGAAGAGGTTTTAAAAGAATCTACAAAACAAAGTATTGCCAATGCCGAAGCCAAATTTCAAAATCAATACAAACAAGAAAAAATAGATTTACTTTCAGCAGAAAATAGGCTGAAAAATGCTGAAATAGAAAACTCAAAGAAACAGAAAATATACTTTTTCATTGGTTTTACTTTACTTTTAATAATTGCTTTTCTTTTATTTAAACAAAGTGAAAACAGAAAAAAATCGAACCTAAAATTACAAATTTTAAATAACGAACTTGAAGAAGCCAACAACGCCAAATTGCGATTTTTAAATATTTTAAATCACGATTTAAGAAGTCCAGTTGCGAGTTTAATTCAATTTTTACATCTAAAAAAAGAAAGTCCAGATTTATTAGATGAGGAAAGTAAAGCTCGTTTGGAACAAAAAACAATAGATGGTGCAGAAAATCTTCTAAACTCAATGGAAGATATTCTGTTGTGGAGCAAAGGTCAGATGGAAAACTTTAAACCCCAACCAGAAAAAATCAATATTTCTGAATTATTTCAAGATATTAAAAATCATTTTTCTAGCACTGAAAACATTACAATTCAATTTGAAAATAATTCAAATATCAAATTATTTACCGATCAAAATTTCCTAAAAACCATAATGCGAAATTTAACTGGAAACGCCATAAAAGCTCTTGAAAATATTGACAACCCAACTATCAACTGGAAAGCTTGGAATGAAAACAACAAAACATTTATTTCCATTACTGACAATGGTAAAGGAGCAACTAATGAACAATTTAAAGCACTATATGATGAAAAAGAAATTGTTGGAATTAAAACAGGACTTGGACTTCATTTAATAAGAGATTTAGCCAAAATGATTGATTGTGAAATTAGCGTAGAAACATCGAAAAACGAAGGAACCAAAGTTGTTTTAAAAATATAAAAAAAGGCCCAACTTTCGTTGAGCCTTGAATTTCTTTTCCAAATATTATAGTAATGCGTCAATTGCATCAGTATAGGTTTTCTTTGGAGCAACACCAACTTGTCTTCCTACAACTTCTCCATTTTGGAATACTAAAACTGTTGGGATATTTCTAACTCCGTATTTTGCTGCAAACTCTTGGTTTGCATCTACGTCCACTTTTCCTACTACTGCTTTTCCTTCGTACTCGCTGTGGATTTCGTCGATAACTGGTCCAACCATTCTACATGGTCCACACCAAGCTGCCCAAAAATCAACTACTACTGGTTTGTCTGATTTTAATACTACCTCATCAAAAGTAGCATCTGTTATTGCTAATGCCATATTTTAAATTTTAATTTACTTTATTGAGTAACAAAAATAGCTATTTATTTTGTACTAAACCAAAAACTCAAATCGCTTTTATTTATTTGAGTATATATAAAACTGATTTATAAAGATTTTAACACTGCTAATAGTACTTTCCCTTCTAAACGCTTGGAATAATTTGGGTTGATATATAAAAACTCGATTTCTTTATTATCATTTATTACATAAACTGTTGGAACAGGCAAAAAACCTGGATTTTTACCCTCTGAATACTTATCTAATTTAGGTTTTTCTCTTTGAAATGCAATTCCAACAGCTTTAGAAAAAACACCTTCACTATCAGAATATAATTGATAATGTAACTCTTTTTTATCTAAAGTTTGTTTAAGAAAACTTGGAGCATCTGGACTAACTGCTACTACTTGATAACCTAAAGCAAGAATATCGTCTTCAATTTCTTGCATATCAGCTAATTGAGAATTACAGTATGGACACCAACCTCCTCTGTATACAATTATAACCGTTTTTTTACTAAGTATTTTATCAGTATGGATTTCATTACCGTTTACATCACGCAACAAAACATTAGGAATTTTTTCTCCAATTAATAGCGGACTAACATTCTCTGGTTTATCTGCAATTTGACCAAATGAAACTATTGTAAAGCAAAACAAAATAACGCTTAAAATCTTTTTCATATCTTATAATTTTATAAAACAAATTTACAAAGATGAACAATGATAAAATGTTAACTATATGACAATTAATTCAATTTGAAATTTACTTGCATGCGTTCCAATTCTTGAAGTAACTCAGAAGAAATTTTTACTTTCAATTTTCGGCTTGGCATAGAAAGTTTTGTTTTTACAATAATTTCTTCTTTTTCTGCTGGAACTTCTATTTCTATTTCCGTTACTTCACCAGACTCATCAACAATTTCCTCTTCCACATCTACTGGAGCAGCAACTGGAATATCTTCTACTACTTTTTTAATTCGTTCCAATTCCATTACTTCAAAAGTCACCGAATTATCACCGGTATTTGCAGCAAAAAGTTCGTTCAATTCAGTAACAAAATTGGAATGTAAATCTTTAATATCTAAATGAATAAATAGTTTTTTAGCAAACGTTGGCAACACATCGGCTAACATTTTTGCGTCTAAAAACTGAATTCTTGGGTCTGATTTTTTACCGGTTTCGCGATTAACCCAACCTTCTTTCACATTGATTTTAAAATACACAAACTGATTTTGCAATAAGAAATGACGGTATTTTAAATATTCTTCATCAAAAATTCGGAACTCATAACTTTCATCATAACCTTCTAACACAAAAGTCGCCCAGCCTTTACCGTTTTTGGCTGTTCTATGTTGCACATTGGTTACAATTCCCCCAAAAGAAAGATTTTTACCCAAATGTTGCTCCAAATTTTTAAGCGATTCCAATTTTGCATTGCAGAAATACTTCATTTCAAACTTGTAATCATCTAACGGATGTCCCGAAATGTAAATTCCGACTACTTCTTTTTCTTTGGCTAATTTTTCCATTGTACTCCAATCTTCACAAGGAGGCACAATTGGCTCCGCAATTTGCACTTCCGACGCATCGCCAAACAAACTTACTTGTGATGAATTTTCGTTTTCTTGAAATTTCGAACCATAACGAATCGCTTTTTCCAAAAATGTAATTCCGTCGCCGTCATGATGAAAATATTGGGCACGATGAGTTTCGGTAAAACCATCAAAACCACCTGCTAATGCTAGGTTCTCAAATGCTTTTTTATTGGCAGCACGTAAATCAATTCGTTTGGCTAAATCGAAGATTGATTTGTAATTTCCATCTTTTCTGTTCTCAACAATGGTTTGAACTGCTCCTGCTCCAACGCCTTTTACTGCTCCCATTCCGAAACGAACAGCATAATTTTCGTTTACCGTAAATTTATAGTACGATTCATTCACATCTGGACCCAAAACGTCCAATCCCATACGTTTACATTCTTCCATAAAGAACGAAACTTGCTTGATATCGTTCATGTTGTTAGAAAGAACCGCTGCCATGTATTCTGCAGGATAATGCGCTTTCAAATAAGCCGTTTGATAAGCAATCCAAGCATAACAAGTAGAGTGCGATTTATTGAACGCATAACTTGCAAACGCCTCCCAATCTTTCCAAATCTTCTCTAAAATAACAGGGTCATGTCCTTTTTCTGCCGCTTGATTGATAAATTGAGGTTTCATTTTGTTCAAAACGTCAATTTGCTTTTTACCCATCGCTTTACGCAAAACGTCGGCATCTCCTTTTGAGAATCCCGCTAATTTTTGTGACAAAAGCATTACCTGCTCTTGGTAAACGGTAATTCCGTAGGTTTCTGCTAAGTATTCTTCACAGGCTTCTAAATCGTATTTGATTTCTTCTTCGCCGTTTTTTCTACGAACGAAAGAAGGAATATATTCCAATGGTCCCGGACGATATAATGCGTTCATGGCAATTAAATCGGCAAAAACAGTTGGCTTTAAGTCCTTCATATATTTTTGCATTCCAGGCGATTCGTATTGGAAAACCCCAACCGTTTCACCTCTTTGGAATAACTCATATGTTTTTTGGTCGTCAATTGAAAAATTATCAGGATCTAAGTCGATTCCTAAACGATATTTTACCAATTTAACCGTGTCTTTAATTAAGGTTAGTGTTTTTAATCCCAAAAAGTCCATCTTCAACAAACCAGCACTTTCCGCTACCGAGTTGTCAAATTGCGTAACATATAAATCGGAATCTTTTGCGGTTGTAACAGGAACGAAATTCGTAATATCACTTGGCGTGATGATTACACCACAAGCGTGAATTCCAGTGTTTCGCATGGAACCTTCTAACACTTTTGCTTGCTGAATGGTTTCTCCTGCTAAATCTTCTGAGTTGGCAATCCCAATTAATTCTTTGACTTTATCAAATTCTTCCGAACGCAATGCTTTTTTGACTTCGCTTTCGTCTTCGGCTAGAAATCGGGCTAAATTCCATTTGGAAGGCATCATTCCTGGAATCAATTTAGCAATTCTATCGGCTTCAAATAATGGCAAATCTAATACACGAGCCGTATCTCGAATCGCAGACTTCGTAGCCATCTTACCATAGGTAATAATTTGCGCCACCTGATTAGAACCGTATTTATTGATTACATAATCCATGACACGACCACGACCTTCATCATCAAAGTCGATATCAATATCGGGCATGGAAACACGGTCGGGATTTAAGAAACGCTCAAAAAGCAAATCGTACTTAATTGGGTCGATATTTGTAATTCCTAAACAATATGCCACAGCAGAACCTGCAGCAGAACCACGACCTGGGCCAACAGAAACATCCATTTTTCTGGCTTCAGCAATGAAATCTTGTACAATTAAGAAATAACCTGGATAACCTGAATTGGAAATCGTAAGTAATTCAAAATCCAAACGTTCTTTGATGTCATCGGTTAATTCTGGATAGCGTTTTTCGGCTCCTTTATAAGTTAAATGTCTTAAATAATTATTCTCGCCTCGCACGCCTCCGTCTTCGGCATCTTCAGGAACTTCAAATTCATCAGGAATTTTAAATTTTGGAAGTAATACATCTCTATATAAAGAATATGCTTCCACTTTATCTATAATTTCCTGAATATTAATAATTGCTTCGGGTAAATCAGCAAAAAGTTGCTTCATTTCGTCACCCGATTTAAAATAATATTCTTGATTTGGCATCCCATAACGATAACCACGTCCGCGACCAATTGGTGTTGCTTGTTTTTCACCATCTTTTACACACAATAAAATATCGTGCGCATTGGCATCTTCTTTATTAACGTAATAGGTATTATTGGTCGCAACCAACTTCACATTGTGCTTTTTCGCGAAAGCAATTAATGTTTGATTAACGCGATTTTCGTCTTCTTGCTTGTGTCGCATTAATTCCAGATAGAAATCAGCACCAAATTGTTCTTTCCACCAAATTAAAGCTTCTTCCGCTTGACTTTCACCGACATTTAGAATTTTACTCGGAATTTCTCCGTATAAATTTCCCGATAAAACAATGATGTCTTCTTTGTATTGTTCCACTACTTTTCTGTCGATACGAGGTACGTAATAGAAACCATCTGTATATGCAATAGAAGACATTTTGGCTAAATTGTGATAGCCTTTTTTATTTTTTGCCAATAAGACTACTTGATATCCGTTGTCTTTTTTGGTCTTATCTTTATGATCGTCACAGATATTGAATTCGCAACCAACAATAGGTTTGATTTCGGTTTCAGTTGGCTCTTCTCCTGCTTCAATTGCGGCTTCAATTTTTGCTTTAGCAGCTTTGTTATGATTCATAACAGCGCTTACAAAATGGAAAGCTCCCATCATGTTTCCAGTATCGGTCATAGCAACCGCTGGCATTTTAAATTTTGCCGAAGCTTTTACCAAATCATTAATAGCAATAGTAGATTGTAAAACTGAAAACTGCGTATGATTGTGTAAATGTGCAAAAGCAGCATCTTTTAAATCTGATTTTACTTCGTCTGAAATTGTGGTTTGAACTTCCTCTTGTTCGATTTTTTTCAAACGTGCTCTGATTTCGTCAGAGGCTTGTTTCAGATTGATATGTTTTAATCCGATTAATTGGATTTCGCCCAGATTTTTTTCTCGGAAACTTCTAAAATATTCTGGAGTTACATCTAATTCTTCTTTAGTAAAAACTTCTCTTTTGATTAACTCTAAAAAACAACGAGTAGTTGCTTCCACATCGGCAGTAGCATTGTGCGCTTCTGCAAAAGGTTGATTGAAAAGATATTGATGTAATTCGGTTAATGTTGGTAATTTAAATCTTCCGCCACGACCACCTGGTAATTTCAATAAATTGGCAGTGATTTCGGTACACGTATCTAAAACCGGCATTTTAGACATATCGGAACCAATATTCATACGATGGAATTCGCATCCCATAATATTAACATCGAATCCTACATTTTGACCTACAATGAATTTCGTTTTTGAAAGTGCTATGTTGAATTTCTCTAAAACTTCCGACAGAAGAATTCCTTGCTCCATTGCTAATTCGGTAGAAATACCATGAATTCTTTCGGCATCATATGGAATATTAAAACCTTCGGGCTTTACCAAATAGTCTTGGTGCTCGATAAGATTTCCCATTTCGTCATGTAACTGCCATGCAATTTGTATACAACGAGGCCAGTTATCGGTATCGGTAATGGGAGCCGACCAACTGCGAGGTAATCCTGTGGTTTCTGTATCGAAAATTAAGTACATCTATCTGATAATTAAGCTAAAGACCAAAAGCAAAAACTGATTTTGAATAAAAACAAAAATACATTTTAAGTTAGTGAATGCCAATTTAAGTTATCAACAAAAACAAAAAACCACCTGAATTACTTCAGATGGTTATTATATACTATTTATATTGTATTACTAGAAAGTAGACAAAGGCACTTTATAAAACCAACCTTCAGAAAAAGTCACGACCTCTCCTAATTCATCTACTACATTAAATTTAAATTTTCCAGTATATTTACCTTCTAAAGCTTCAGTTATAGTGATTTCACCATTACTTTGTTGCACGTTAACCACTTTAAATTTAGCATTGTTATTTCCACCAACAATCGTAATCAAATCACCCGCTCTATATCCATTTCCTCTTGAAACTAAAGTGATTGAAGTAACCGCTCCGTTAGTTGTTCTTGTTGCCACTCTTAAACCAGAACCAGAACCTCCAGTAGTTTGAGCACCAGCTGCATTATCAGTATACCCCGTACCAACATTTTGAATTGCCGATAATTTAAAAGCAGGACCTGAATAAACTCTTGAATCATATGATTTAGAAAGTTCTGGACTATCAAAGTAATATGAAGCAAAATTAGCTGTATTATCAGTACCGAAAATATAAGTTCCTAAATCAGCACTGCTAGATTTCAATACAATTGTTTCATATTCTGTATAAGCCGTTAATGTCATTGCTCCGCTTTCACCTATTGAAACTGTAGCATAATCCGCTCTCCAAGGTGCGTTATTGAAATTTGCTTGAAAAGCAGGTGTATTAGTTTGAATATCCTCTTGACACGAAGAAAAAGCAACAACAAGCGCAAGTAAAGAAACTATTTTTTTCATCTTAAATTAAGTTCGTTATAATATGTAGGTAACAAAAATAACTTTTTTATTGAAATAAACACATTTTCAATGAAAAAATATTTTACACTAACTTATACATTTGTATTGCAAAGTTTTATATATTTGCACCCTTAAATAACCGAGGTCGAGAACCTCAAATTAATCACAAGATTATGTCAGTAAAAATTAGATTACAAAGACACGGAAAAAAAGGGAAACCTTTTTATTGGGTTGTTGCAGCAGATGCAAGATCAAAAAGAGATGGTAAATTCTTAGAGAAAATCGGAACTTACAATCCAAACACTAACCCAGCTACTATCGATTTAAATATCGAAAAAGCAGCACAATGGTTACACAATGGTGCTCAGCCAACTGACACTGCAAGAGCAATTTTATCTTACACTGGTGCTTTATTAAAACATCACTTAGATGGAGGAGTTCGTAAAGGTGCTTTAACTCAAGAACAAGCTGATGCTAAATTAGCAACTTGGTTAGACGAGAAAGCTGGTAAAGTTGATGCAAAAAAATCTGGTTTATCTAAAGCAGAGGCTGAAGCAAAAGCAAAAGCATTCAAAGCTGAACAAGAAGCAAACGCAAAACGTATTGCTGCTCAAGCTGAAGCTGCGAAAGTAGAAGAAGTAGCTGAAGAAGCTGCAGCAGAAGTAACTGAAGAAGTAGTAGAAGCTGCTGCTGAAGAAACTCAAGCTGTTGAAGAGAACAACGAAGAAACTCAAGCATAATTTTATAGCGATTCCATGCGTAAAGAAGATTGTTTCTATTTAGGTAAAATCGCAAAAAAATTTAGTTTCAAAGGGGAAGTATTGGCGTATTTAGACACCGACGAACCCGAATTGTATCAAAATTTGGAATCAGTTTTTGTTGAAATCAACAAAAGTCTGGTTCCATTTTTTATTGAAAGTAGTTCGCTTCACAAAGAAAAATTCTTACGCGTTCGTTTTGAAGACATTCAAACCGAAGAAGAAGCAGACGAAATTATGGGAAGCGAAATCTATCTTCCACTTTCTATGTTACCAAAATTAGAAGGAACTCAATTTTATTACCACGAAGTAATTGGATTTGATGTTATCGACCTAATGAGAGGAAACATTGGTAAAATTGTTGCTATTAATGATAGTGGTGCTCAACCACTTTTTGAAATTGATAAAAACGGAACTGAAATTTTAATTCCGCTTATTGATGATTTCATCATTGCACTTGACAGAGCAAACAAAACCATTACTTTAGAAACTCCTGAAGGTTTGGTTGACCTTTATTTACAGTAGTTGACAGTCGCAGTCACAGTTTACAGTTTTTTAAATTGTTTAAATTCAATCCTTATTCATTTTGTTTAAATTCAAACAATTTCACGTAAATCAAGAGCGTTGTGCTATGAAAATTGGCACAGATGGTGTTTTGCTTGGCGCTTGGACTCCATTAATCAATAATCCTTATAATGTTTTAGATATTGGTGCTGGAACTGGAATTTTATCTTTAATGCTAGCCCAAAGAAGCAACGCCGAACAAATTGATGCGATTGAAATTGACGAAGATGCTTACGAACAATGCGTAGAAAACTTTGAAACCTCACCTTGGGGCGATAAGTTATTTTGTTTTCATGCGGGTTTGGACGAATTTGTGGACGAACCTGAAGATGAATACGATTTAATCATTTCCAATCCACCTTTTTATACAGATGATTACAAATCAGATAACAGTTCGAGAGATTTAGCACGTTTTGAAGATGCTTTACCTTTTGAAGAATTAATTGAGGCGGCTGCATTATTACTTTCGGATAATGGGATTTTTTCTGTGATTATTCCTTTTAAAGAAGAAGAGCGATTTGTTTCTATGTGTAAAGAATTGGATTTATTTCCATTAAAAATTACTCGTGTAAAAGGCACACCAACATCGGAAAACAAAAGAAGTTTATTGGCTTTTTGCCGAATAGAACAAACTGCATTGATTGATGAGTTAGTCATTGAAATTTCTAGACATAATTACACTCCTGAATACATCGAATTGACGAAGGATTTCTATTTGAAGATGTAACCCTAGCCCAGATGGTAGCGGCATCCTTTTTGTTTTTTCTTACTCTTCTTTTAAAACAAAATAACGAAATGTCTTTAGAATTCGATAAAACAAAAAGATATAGCGGACAGCTGGACACGAGCTCCTAAATGAGCGAACTGACGAAGTAAAAAGCTTCTTAAAAAATTATAACACTTGTTCATTGATTTGTTAAAAATCTTTACTTACTTTTGTGACTTTCAAATCAAAAACTATGAGACCAGACTTATTTCAATCTCCAGATTATTATTTATTAGACGAATTATTATCTGACGAACATAAAATGGTGCGTGATGCTGCACGTGCTTGGGTAAAAAAAGAAGTATCTCCAATTATTGAAGAATACGCACAAAGAGCTGAATTTCCACATCAAATCGTAAAAGGTTTAGGAGAAATTGGCGGATTTGGTCCGTATATTCCTGTGGAATATGGTGGTGCTGGATTAGATCAAATTTCTTATGGATTAATCATGCAAGAAATTGAAAGAGGAGATTCGGGTGTACGTTCGACTTCTTCAGTTCAATCTTCATTGGTAATGTATCCAATTTGGAAATACGGAAACGAAGAACAAAGAATGAAATATTTACCAAAATTAGCCACTGGAGAATTCATTGGTTGTTTTGGTTTAACTGAGCCAGATTTTGGTTCAAATCCAGGTGGAATGGTAACTAATTTTAAAGATATGGGCGATCATTATCTTTTAAATGGTGCTAAAATGTGGATTTCGAATGCGCCTTTTGCTGATATTGCTGTAGTTTGGGCTAAAAACGAAGAAGGAAGAATTCACGGATTAATCGTGGAAAGAGGAATGGAAGGTTTTTCAACTCCTGAAACACACAATAAATGGTCTTTAAGAGCTTCAGCTACTGGAGAGCTTATTTTTGACAACGTAAAAGTTCCAAAAGAAAACTTATTACCAAACAAATCTGGATTAGGAGCACCACTAGGATGTTTAGATTCGGCACGTTACGGAATAGCTTGGGGAGCGATTGGAGCAGCAATGGATTGTTATGATACTGCTTTACGTTATTCAAAAGAAAGAATTCAGTTTGACAAACCAATTGGAGCAACTCAATTACAACAAAAGAAATTAGCTGAAATGATTACTGAAATCACGAAAGCACAATTATTAACTTGGAGACTTGGAGTTTTAAGAAACGAAGGAAAAGCAACTACAGCTCAAATTTCGATGGCAAAAAGAAACAACGTTGATATGGCGTTAACAATTGCTCGTGATGCACGTCAAATGCTAGGAGGAATGGGAATTACAGGCGAATATTCTATCATGAGACACATGATGAATTTAGAATCTGTAGTGACTTATGAAGGAACGCACGACATTCACTTGTTAATTACAGGTATGGATGTAACTGGTTTCCCTGCATTCAAATAATTGAACAATAGATAAAATTGATACAAAATGCTTCTCTTTTTAGGGAAGCATTTTTACATTTGTAGTGTACGGATTCAAAACCAAAAGAAGTTAGAATTTCGTATATAGAAATAAAAATTGCCCTATGAATATTCAAACCATAAACCAATCGATTCAAAGTCAGAAAGAACAATTATTAAATCATTCGTTATACAATAAAGTAAAAACGATTGACGATTTACATTGCTTTTTAGAAAATCACATTTATGCGGTTTGGGATTTTATGTCGTTATTAAAAGCCTTGCAGAATAAATTAACCTGTACTACAACTCCTTGGTTACCTATTGGAAATCCAGAAATTCGTTATTTAATTAACGAGATAGTTGTAGCAGAAGAAACCGATTTAACATTGGACGGAACTCGTCAAAGTCATTTTGAAATGTATTTAGATGCGATGACACAATGTGGTGCTTCAACTACTCAAATTAATGCGTTTTTGAAGAATGTGGAAGAAACAAAAAACATTTTTGTATCGATAAAACAAAGTGATTTACATCCGAATGTGAAAGCGTTTTTGGATTTTACTTTTAGAGTAATTGAACAAGGAAAACCACATGAAATTGCAGCAGCTTTTACTTTTGGAAGAGAAGATTTGATTCCGAATATGTTTACCGAAATCTTGAAAAACTTTCAGCAAAATTTCCCAGAAACGGATTTATCAAAACTAATTTATTATTTCGAAAGACATATTGAATTAGATGCCGATGAACACGGACCAATGGCAATGCAAATGATTGCAGAACTTTGTGGCGATTCAGAACTAAAATGGAAAGAAGTAGAAGAAGTTTCAGTTTTAGCTTTAGAAAAGAGAATCGGACTTTGGAATGCCATTGAAGAGCAAGTGGAATTGAAACATGAATTAGTTTAGTTTATTTGTTGTTTTTCCAAATAAAACCATCTAATAGATAATGTGTAAATTGTGGAACTGTAAGCAATGGAACCAAAATAAATTGCCATTTAAAAGGATCTATTCCAATGTTGAAATTTTCGTTCCAAACAAAAATTTCCCACAAATATTCTTCGGTGAAAGCTATTCCAATTAGGATTAAAACAAAGAAAATAACTCCTTTGCTGTTTTTAAAATGAAATAATTCGCCCATTTCTTCTTTAGGTTTTGAATCAATTTCTTTTAAATATATTAATGCCATGTAAGGAATACCGTGAGAAACCACGTTTAAAAGTGTGAAAACTAAATCATTATTAAAATATACTATTCCAAAAAACCATGATAGTAAAGTCCCAATAATTATCAGGTTTTTTGGAATATTAAAATAGCTTGTTTTCAAATAAATATAAAGTGTTCGACATAAATAATATGCCACAACAAGAACATAAATTACAGTTGAAACTTGAATTAAAAACTGGCTTTCGTATCTTAAAAACTCTTTTTCTACAAACCAATTAAAAGCTCTTGGCGAAGAAAAAAACCAATACAACATTGGATAAATGGTTGCTGTGTAGATTATTAATGCATCTGAATATCGGTTGATTTTTGATTTTTCTTCCTTTCTTGCATACAACCTAACAAACCCATATTGCTGTCTAATAAAATGAAAAACAGCTACATAAGCTAAAACTGACCAAAAAACAGAACTCCCAAAACCAAATAAAAATAAACCTATTAAAAAACAAATTATTGGCAATCCAATGTACAGTTTTTTTCTCCTTTGAAATTCTGATTTTACAAAGTAGGTTTTGAAAAGAGTTGCATAAACGTGCGCCACATCAATAAAAACAATCAAAAACAACCAAGTATAAAAGGAGTAATCTTCTTGAATTTGCGATAACCAATTCTGAAAAACAAATACAATTCCCAAAACAAAAAATGCTGGAAAAAGTATCAACCAAAAATCGGTTTTTGATTTATGAATCCAAGGTTGTTCCATCTACAATATTATTAACTACATTAATTCCTTGATGAAAAGCTTCTTCAAAAATAGAAATTCCAGCTAAATCGCTGTGGGCGAAAAAGATTTTATTTTCAATACTTTTTGATGCTTCATTGAGTGATTTACTTTTTAGAAAATTTGGAACAGGACTTATCATTCCGTGACCAATTCTGTGAATTTCAATCGCGCTTATATATTTATCAATATCAGGATGTGCTATTTTTAAATCAGACAATACTAACTCTTTCCAATGTTCAATTGGTTTTTTTAGCAACTCTTTTCTGTCTTTCTTTATATCATTTGAACTAAAGCTGTAATAATACGTAATGACCTTTTTATCAATTATTTGCTCCAAATTTTGATGCTGATTATAAACGTATCCAAGACCATTTGCTTTGTAAATTACATTATCCCAAGACAACGGAAAACTACCATTATCTGGAATATCAGATAATGTGATGGAAGCCGTAAACCAAGGAGCATAATGAAAATTATTTGCCGTATTCTTTCTTTCCGAAACCAAATACTTTGTGATATATTGTGGTGTGGCAAGAATTACTTTTTCGGCTAAAATAGTTATTGATTCATTAGATTTAGCATTAAAAACTAACACATTAACCCCATTTGAATTAAGTTGGATATCATATACTAAATGATTTTTCAATACTTTATTTTCAACAGCTGATTTTAAATGTTTTACCAATCTACCATTCCCTTCTGGCCAGGTTAAAACCGTATCGTCATATTTGTTGTTCTCGTGTTTCCTTGCGGCAAAATAATGAATCCCAGCCCAAGCCGAAACAAATTCAATTCCTAATCCAAAATCATCTTTACAACAATAATCTACGTATTCTAAAATTTCTTCAGCAGTGAAATTGTTGTCCAACAACCATTTTTTCATAGTTATTTCATCCAATGAATTTAAAGATTCATCTGTTGAACAGAATGATTTTGGTATATCAAAAAAGTACTTTCCATCTTTACCTTTATTCTCCCGAAATTCAGTCATTTTTTGAAGAAATAAATCCATTTGATTATCAGCTTCTTTAGAATTTCCATATCTCGGGATTAAATCCGTTTGCCAAGAATTACGAATAAATAAACGTTCGTTTGGATCAAAACACAATTGCGTTTCATCAAAAACAGGTAAATTATCTTTGTAATCTACTATGATTTTTGATTCTTCTAAAAAGTTTAAAAGTTCTTTATCTCTTACATTAGGTAAAGGCAAATAATGTGCTGCTAAAGGGAATTTAGAATACTGATTTTCACCATTTGCAGAATTTCCGCCTAATTTATTTTCTAATTCTAAAACTAAAAAATCTTCAATTCCTCTTCTCTTGAATTGTCGCGCTGCAGAAAGTCCGGAAATTCCACCACCGACAATTAAATATGGTATTTTAATTTCATTAGTTGGTTTTGGAAAGTTCTTCAACCATAAACGATGTCCTAAAATATTATTGGTTCCTGTAAGTTTTAATGTAATTTCAATTAATTTGTCTTTACAAGAAACCAACAAACTAGGCACGGCAGCAATAATAGATAAAGCCGCTAATTTTTTTATGAAAGTTCTTCGTGAATTATAATTTTCCCCACTCTTCATCAAAATAGCGTACTAAAATTTGGTTATCTAATCGATTTACTTCAACATTACTTGCCTTCATATCACTAGTAAATTGATTCAGTGTATTGTATTTATAATTATAAAATCGAAGATTTTCAACTTTTCTATTTACTATATTAAAATCAAAACTCGGATTGTTTGAAGTTATGGTAAAACCCCATTCGCCAAAAGATGGTACATAAACATGATAAGCATCTGTATTAGAAAAAGAAGTTTTTACAGTTTTATTGATACACCAAAATGATTTAGGTGCGAAATAAGGCGAAGTTGTTTGAATAACCACAACTGCATTTGGTGCTAAAATTTTAGAAAGCGATTGATAAAAATTAACCGAATATAATTTCCCTAAACTATAATTGGAAGGGTCAGGAAAATCTATGATAACCACATTATATTTTTTTTGAGCTTCTTTAACCCAAAGAAATGCATCTTGGTTAAAAACGCTTAGTTTCTTATTCTCAAAGGAATTATTATTCAAACTTTTTAGTACTGGATTTGTTGTAAATAACTTCGTCATTCCTCCATCTAAATCTACTAACGTAATTTTTTTTACGGCATCGTACTTTAAAATTTCTCTAACTGCTAAACCATCACCACCACCAAGAACTAAAACTTCATCCACAGCATTTGCGCTTGACATAGCTGGATGGACTAATGCTTCGTGATAACGATATTCGTCGGCTGAGCTGAATTGTAAATTGTTATTCAAATACAATTTATAATCATTTTTTAAATGCGTCAACACGATTCGTTGATAAGAAGTAGTTTTTGTAAAAACGATATTTTCACCATATAATTTCTCTTCTGAAAAAGAGAGAATTTTTTCAGAAAAAATAAAAAAGCCAACTAAAATTAGAAAAGAGATTATCGCTTTAGCTTTCAAAAAATACACTTTCTTGATTTCTTTTTCCAATATAAAACAAAGTGCAATAGCAACACTTAGATTAATCATTCCAAAAAACAAGGAAGTTCTAATAATTCCTAATTGCGGAATAAAAACCAAAGGAAACAATACTGAAGCAAGCAAAGCACCAATATAATCAAACGTAAAAACATTAGAAACCAAATCACTAAACTTAACCTTGTCTTTTAGAATATTCATTAAAAGCGGAATTTCTAATCCGACTAAACAACCTGTAATGAATACTAAAAAATAAAGTATGAACTGAAAATAGGCTACTTTTTCAAAAAGTAAGAATAATATAACCGAACTTAATCCGCCAATAATTCCAACCACAATTTCAATTTCTATAAACGTGTTTAGTTGATTTCTTTTGATAAATTTTGCAAAATAAGATCCTATTCCCATAGAAAATAAGTATACTCCTATGATGAATGAAAATTGCTTTACAGAATCTCCTAAAAGATAACTCGCTAACGTTCCCGCGACTAATTCATAGATTAAGCCACAAGTTGCGATAACAAAAACTGCAAATAATAATAGGTATTCAAACCTAAAAAATTTACCCATGAATTGCTGCGCTAATAATAAGAGAAATTCCGATAATTAATGCTGCAAAAACAATAGCTAATGCTGTGTTTTTATTTTGAACAATTTCTTTCCAAGTATTTTCAGGCGTTATTTTTTCAATTATATAATAACTTATAATTAAAACTACAACCCCAATCACTGAAAAAATTAACGCATTTACTATGCCTTTTAATGCAATATATTCCATATTAAATTATTTATGATAAAATCTATTTACTGTGCTGTACCCTCTAGAACCGACTGAATTTGACTTTTCAGTAGATTCGCAATCGCAAATTCTACTTCCGGTAAAGGAATAACCTAAAAACAATGTGTAGACTAAAAGTCCAAATACAATTGCCCATTTATTATTAATGATAAACTGCTTCATATTACTACTCGGTGTAAGGTGTAAAATCACTATTCTCCCATCTTCTTTGTTCGAAGTTTTTCTTTAAAAAGAAAATTATTGCAAAAATCCCACCCAGAAAAACTAAACTTAACATAAAATTCCAAACCGATGATTCATTCCAAACTGCTTTTATATTCATGGTTTGATTAGAAGTGTCCGTATCTTGTTTTGAAGGTATTATTACCAAGTGATATTTTCCTTGTGCCACACCACAAAAATTAAAGGTTGTACTTGTACTTCCTTCTGTCCAACTTTCTCCATCGGTATAACCACTGTAATACTCAATATCTTTTTGAGCGTATTCTTCTTCATTTGTAGCTTCATTAACTAATGAAACTTGTGCATTTGCCCATGAATTGTTAACATCTGAACTAGCTGAAACAACCAAAGGAGCAGGGCTTCCTTTCAAATCAAATGAAGACGAAATGAATTCCTTATTTTTATATTCATCAAAATTTAATGACGTATACAATACGTTTTTCTCTGTTCTACCCATATTAAAAAAGATATAGGTAGCTAAAATTAATATAGCAAATGATATAAAAACAAGAAGGGTGTTAAAGATATTAAATAAAAATGGCTGAACGAGTCCTACTCCAGATTTAGATGGAAGTTGACTAACATTAAATATTTTTTTTACTTCACTTGAAGAAATATGCTTTCCTAAATAAGTTGTATCATCATTATCAAATTCTTCGATAGAAATTATAAATGGTGGATTAATATATTCTACCATTTTTACTGGCCTACCACTTATTTCAAACTCATAAAAACCATAGATTCTTGCAATGAAAGTATCTGTATATTCATAAAGATTATATGATATTTCTTTGTGTGTGAGTTTCTTGTATTTACGTGATACATCATACGATTCTGGAACTTCTTCTAATAAAATCCAATGTCCGTCAGTTTCAGAAAGATATTTTACTTTGCCCGATTTTGACATTAAAGTATATTCACGCCAATAATATATGGCATGAGCTTTTTTAATGATTAATCCAACTATTTCATAGGTTTCTCCATCAATTATTCCTTTTGTCCCGATTTTTAGAATGGTATCTTTTGGAGAATAATCGTATGCTTTTTCGAATTTTAACTTCGAATTATTATAGGTAAAAAAACTATTACAATGAGAACAACCAAAGCTTTTTACTTCAAAACTTGATTCAATAGCAGTATTTTGATTGCATTTAGGACAAGTTAACTCCATATTTATCTTTCAACTTCTATTTGTTTAACAATATTTGCTTCAAAATAAGCTATAAAATCTTTTGCAATACTTCTAACTTTATTAGAATTATCTTGAGAATAATTACAAAGATAAACATCCATAGTTAACGTATTAATTTCTGGCCAGGTATGGATACAAATATGAGATTCTTTTAAACAATAAGCAATCGTAAAACTCCCGTTTTCGAAAACAAAAGAAGTATTTCCTACTTTTTCTAATTGATTTTCAACCAGAAGATTGTCGGTAAAAGACACAAAACCTAATAAATCTATTAATTTATTACTATTTGAAACTTCGAGCGTTAATAATTGATGTAATCCTAAAAGATTGCTTTGTTTTTCCATTATTTAAAAGTAAACATATTCTTTATACGTTTTATTTCTACAAATGTTACAATAAAAAATAAAAAAAGCGAGAAAAATCTCGCTTTATTGTTCTGGTGCTATTTCAATTTCTAAACCTTCTAAATCTTCAGTGATTGGAATTTGACAACCTAATCGAGAATTATCCTTTACGTGATAGGCTTCCCAAAGCATTGCTTCTTCATCTGGATTGCGTTCTAATGAGATTATATCGTTTAAAATATAACACTGACAAGAAGCGCACATGGCCATACCGCCACAAACTCCAACAGTTCCTTCTTCGGCTAATTCATAAGAACGAATTAACTCCATGATGTTCATGTTCATGTCGGTTGGGGCTAACACTTCGTGTTTAACTCCGTTTCTGTCGGTTATGAAAATGGTTACGTCTTGTGGCATTATTCTTTTCTGTTTTTTTTAAGTTGTTCAATATCTGCTAAATCTTTATATCTACCAGAAGCTTCCTTGTTCTTCAACAAATCATCATAATTGATGTAAGGAATTTTTAAGTTTTGAATTTTTAAATAATTACAACTCTTTGAACTTTCATAAAAATTCAAACCATCAACATGAGTTAGTACTTCAATTTTTGTTGGTTCAACACCAATGCTCCAAACATCAAATTTATCATTATCAAACTCTTCAAAAGGAAATATTGGAGCTCCAAAGTCACTATATACTTTTACCAATTTAGTATAATTCTCTTTAGACTTATTAACCCATAAATCTAAATCACCCGTACTTCTAACATAACCGTTTAAAATAACAGCATAACCTCCAACTAATAGATACTCTACCTCATGTTTACCAAGAAGCTCTAAAAATTCGAGAAAATCGTAATTAAATAAGTTAGGCATTTTTTCTAGAAGTAGTTAGCTGTCGGTTAACTTTGTTCTTTTCAGAAGAATTAAAAATTGAATAAATAATAAAACAAGCGTGATTCAATCTCTCTAAAGGTGTTTTATCCTTAAAATAAGTAACATGATCATCAGCTTCTTTAAAACTTGACTTTGAAACAACTGTTCGTATCATTTTGTACTGATTCATATCTACTCCTTTTACCCAAAGTTACTAAATTAATCGATTGATTTTACAACGGCTTTTTCAGCTTCTTTTCTTGTTCCATCAAAACCATCTACTCCGGAAACGGTGGTATATTTCAACACATAACGTTTTCCTGGATTGATTCTGTTGTAGACACTTTGGCACATTAAAGTAGCTTCGTGGAAACCACATAAAATCAATTTCAATTTCCCTGGATAAATGTTTACGTCACCTATGGCGTAAATTCCGTCGATGTTAGTTTGATAATCTAATGCGTTGTTTACTTTGATGGCGTTCTTTTCGATTTCTAATCCCCAGTTTGCAATTGGTCCTAACTTTGGTGTTAATCCGAAAAGCGGAATGAAATAATCACATTCTACTTTCATTCTGGCACCATTAACTTCAATATCGACAGCGGATATTCTTTCACTTCCATTAAATCCAACAACTTCTGCAGGAGTAACTAATTTAATCTTTCCAGCATTTTTCAATTCTTGCACTTTTTCAACCGAATCTAAAGCGCCACGAAATTCATTTCTTCTGTGTACCAATGTTACTGAATTTGCAACATTGGACAAGAAAATACTCCAATCTAAAGCTGAGTCACCTCCACCTGCAATTACAATATTTTTTCCACGATATTTTTCTGGATCTTTTACAAAGTAATCTACCCCACGATCTTCTTTTTCGTAAAATTCGATATCTTTAAGAATCGGTTTTCTTGGTTCAAATGTCCCTAAACCACCTGCAATTGCAATCGCTTTTGCTTGGTGTTTTGTGCCTTCATTAGTTGTTACGATGAAAGTTCCGTCTTCTAATTTTTGAATGGTTTCAGCGGTTTCTCCTAACGTAAATCCAGGTTGAAACTGTTTGATTTGTTCCATCAAATTGGTTACCAAATCTCCAGCTAGTACTGATGGATAACCTGGAATATCGAAGATTGGTTTTTTTGGATACAACTCTGCTAACTGTCCGCCTGGCTGAGGCAAGGCATCAATAATATGACATTTTAACTGTAATAATCCGGCTTCGAAAACGGCAAAAAGCCCCGTAGGACCTGCGCCAATAATTAATATATCCGTTTGAATCATGTTTTAAAATCTTTTAGTGTTGTAAAGTTACAAATACTAAAATTTGCTATACGTTACAATAGTTACAAAGAGGCAAAATTGAAAAATTGAATTATAACATAATATGATTATAATCAGTTATGCAATATTTTCTACTGTTTCAATTTGTGGAACATACTTTTTGATGGTAGTTTCTACACCTGCTTTCATAGTACTGATGCTTAAACTACAATTCGTACAAGCACCTTCTAAACGGACTTTTACGTGTTTATCATCAATAATTTCTACTAGTGAAATATTGCCCCCATCAGAATTCAAAAACGGACGAATTTCCTCTAATGCTTTTTCAACATTATCTTTTATTTCTATTGTAGTCATAATTTTTAGTTTTCAGTCACAGTTTTCAGTCGCAGTAAACAGCTTAAACTGTATACTGAGACTGTAAACTGAATACTATTTTTTTACAGCAGAGCATCCTGCCATTGTTGTTATTTTGATAGCTTCTGTAGGAGGCAAAGTTTCATTACGATTTACCGTTTCTTGTACTACGTTTCTTGTAATCGTTTCAAAAACACCTTCTAAAACTGAAGCCGTTTGTAACGCTGCTGGGCGACCGTAATCTCCTGCTTCACGAATGCTTTGTACTAATGGCACTTCTCCTAAAAGAGGCACTTGCAAATCTTCTGCTAAGTTTTTAGCACCTTCTTTACCAAAGATATAATATTTATTTTCAGGAAGTTCTTCTGGTGTGAAATACGCCATGTTTTCGATAATTCCTAAAACAGGAACATTGATAGATTCCGACATAAACATCGAAACTCCTTTTTTAGCATCGGCTAACGCAACTGCTTGAGGTGTACTTACTACAACAGCTCCTGTAATAGGTAACGATTGCATGATTGACAAATGAATATCACCCGTTCCTGGTGGTAAATCAATTAACATAAAATCTAATTCACCCCAGTTGGCATCAAAAATCATTTGATTTAAAGCTTTGGCAGCCATCGGGCCTCTCCAAATAACCGCTTGGTCCGGTTTTGTGAAAAATCCGATAGACAGAATTTCTACTCCGTAACTTGAAACAGGTTGCATTTTTGATTTTCCATCTACCTCAACTGAAATTGGTTTCGAATTTTCAACATCAAACATAATTGGCATTGAAGGTCCGTAAATATCGGCATCTAAAACTCCAACTTTGAATCCCATTTTAGCTAATGTTACCGCAAGATTTGCTGTAATAGTAGATTTTCCAACACCACCTTTTCCTGAAGCAACTGCAATGATATTTGAAATTCCAGGAATTTGTTTTCCCTTAATTAAGTTAGGATTTTCCGGTTTTTCTGGTGCTTCCACCTTAATATTTACTTTTACTTTCGCTTTTTCGTATACTTTTTCGTGGATTACTTTGATGATATCCACTTCTGCACGCTTTTTAATATGTAGAGCTGGAGTTGATAAAAGCACATCAACTACTACTTCATCTCCAAAAGTGATTACATTTTGAATGGCGCCACTTTCGACCATATTTTTCCCTTCACCAGCAACCGAAATGGTTTCTAATGCAGTTAAAATTTCTTTTCTATCTAATTTCATCTGTTTGAGTTTTTTTGGAATCAGTCTGAATAAAATTGCATTTTTATTCAGACTGATTTTAGATTGCAAAGATAATAAGAAGTTTAGGAGTTTAAAAGTTTAGATGTTTAAAGTTTTTATAATTTGATAGTTAGAATCTATTGTATTAAAAAAAAGCAACCTTTTACAAGATTGCTTTCTAAACTAACTGAAAAATGATTCATTAATATTGTAGAAATAAATTAAAATTAATTTCAACATTGTCATTAACTACCACCATGCCTAATAATTTTTTAGGAGATTTTAATTTAAAATCTTTGATATTTAACTTTAATTGTCCTTTTACATTATCATTACTTTGATTGTAAGTTACGGGTACTTGATATTCTTTTTCAACACCTGCAATTTTTACATTTATTTTTGCTGTTATATTGTCTTTTACTGTATTAATTTCTTTTACATTAATTCCAATATGTGGGTACTCATCTACCTTAAGTATAGATTTAAAATCTTTTGTAATCATTTTATGAGCACAATCGAAACCTGCACTTTTAATGGAAAGCTTTGCTCCTTCTAACAGTATTTTGTTGTTATTTCTAGCTATTGAAACTTGCAAATCAT
This sequence comes from Flavobacterium lacisediminis, assembly GCF_025909975.1. GTDB lineage: Bacteria > Bacteroidota > Bacteroidia > Flavobacteriales > Flavobacteriaceae > Flavobacterium > Flavobacterium lacisediminis. The sequence continues at coordinate 56,751 of NZ_JAPCIO010000001.1, forward strand.
TCTCAATAAAATCAGAATTGTATTTACATTCGAAACTATTAACATTTGATTTTCCTTTAATTGTTACCTCACTTTTATTCGTGATTTTAACTTTAGTTTGATTTTTAGAAAAACCAAAACTCAAAAGAATTAAAACTGTTATAATACCTATTGCTTTCATAACCTTAAAATAAAAGCGAAAAGCAATTTAGCCTTTCGCTTTTAAATTTACTTATTTTATTTTAGAATGTAATTACCGCTTCAAACATTAATCCGTTGAATTTTCCTCCGTAAAAATCATTCAAACTATTTCCACTAAATTGTGCGTAATCTTTATAAGACTGTGTAGTATAAGCTAATTTTGCTAAAATGTTTTTTGTCATAAACCAACCTAATGATGATTCAAATCTATTAACACTTACTTTATCTAAATCTGCATTAGTTAATTTTCCTGATACAACATTATATCTTGCACCTACATAAAATTTCTCGTTTGTACCAAATCTGTAAACTACATCTCCTGCGTATTGATTTACTTTACGAGCAGCATCTACTCCTTTTTTATCACCACCTTGAGCTAATTCAATAGTTCCAAAGAATTCAAATCCTTTAAATTTCACAAATGGATTGAACATTACAGTTGTAAACCAGTTTCCAAAACCAGGATTAAATCTACCTGTTGTTGCATTTCCAGCTAAATCTGTAGTTGCATTATTAGAAACATTTGTAGCATTGTAAGTATATGCTGCGTGAGACATTACATAGTAATAACGGCTACCTGCTCTTTCAGAACTCCATGGATTACCACTCATATTTGCATTATGTGCTAATGAACCTGTTATTCTAACTCTTAAATCAGTATTAATTTGTTTGTCATAACCTAATTTAGCTAAAATTGTTGGGCTAATAGTTGTGTTAGGATTTGGTGCAGCAACTGTAGGTGCAGCAGGAACAAACTCAGTAACATTTTGATTTAATTTACCATTTGTCATACCAAACATTGATACAAAACCACTACGGTTGTAGTAAATCTCAGCTCCCATTTCAGTAGTAAATGAATCCATAATATTGCTTTCTATGAAAGGGTTTACTAAAGCACTACCATTATCTGATCTTCTAAAGTGAGCATCACCATAGTTATTTTCCATTTGACCAATTTTAATTGTAGCATATTTCATGAAATTTGCCAAGAAATCTTTTTTAATGAAATCTAATTTGTCAATTTGTAAATATCCACCTTTCACCCAAGTTTCATTGTGGTGTCTTGCAGCTAAATACAAATCTAAATTAACTCTAACTCCATCATACAATTGTGCTCCAATTGTCATATTTGCTGTTGGTAGATTGAATTGATTTTCCAAATTATTTAATCTATAATTTGTGATAGTTGCTCCATTTGAAGCAGTATAAGAACCTGCTTGTTGATCATTAAATGAATTTACTGCTTGAAATTGTAAAGCGAATGCTCCACCTAAATCAACACTTAATCCTTTAAATGCAACTGTGTCTTTTCTAACATCAAATTGATTAATTGCTCTCTGATCCCTAGGAATCATATTTTGCATTTGTCCAAATGTTGGAGCTTGTGCCTTAATAGCGCTTGTAAAACTTAGAGCGGCTATTATTACTGATAATTTAATAAATGTTCTCATGACTTGAAATTTTTATTATTTGTTTTAGTTATAAGTTCTTGTTTGTTTTAATTGTAAGTAACTTTGAAATCAACAGTTACATCTTTACCTGTTTTAATTGTTCCCATTAAAGCTGTTGGAGGTTTAACCCCGTATACTGTCATGTCAATTTTTGTTTTTCCAGAAAAAACAGCTTTCTTTCCAATGACTTTAACCGAAAAAGTTTGATTGATTCTTTTAGTAACTCCAGAAACCGTCAAATCACCTTGTGTTTCTACAGTGAAATTACCATCTGAAGTCTCTGTAATTTTTGTAACACTTACTAACTTGTAGTTAATGGTTTTGTAAGTTTTACTATTTAAAGCTTTGAATGTATTATTATCCATTCCACTTTTACCACTTTTTAGTTGCTCAACTTCAACTGCAAAATCCAAACTTTTTATAGCTTTTAAGTTTCCCGCATCTATAGTCATTACAGATTTTCCACTCATCGCTTTAGCATCAATTTCCCAATCATGAAGATTAGATGTTCCTAAAACTTTTAATTTACTTTCTGCTAAAACCACTTTGGAATCTTGCGCAATTAAAGTGTTAAAATTACTAAACACCAAGAGCAGTGTTAGTAAAGTTCCAAACTGTGTTTTTAATTTGCTCATAATACCTAATTTTATTGGATTACTAATTGTTCTAATTTTATAGTACAAATTTCAGCCGAAAAAAAAAGGTATTATATGACATTTGTCACATTTGTTACAAAAAGTTAGTATTACTTTAAGAAAGGTTTAACCTATTAAAAAGGTAAACATGGAGGAATATTTGTGTGCAATTAAAAAAAATAACTTTATAAAAGAACAATTTCAATAAGTTATGATCTTAGATTAGGATTCCAAAAATGGCTTTCAAAATCGACAATTTGATTATCTACCACTTTTATGCCTTCATTCTCTAAAAGTTGTTGCATAAGGTTTGTTCCATCAAAATGATGTTTCCCAGAAAGCATTCCAATTCTATTTACAACACGATGCGCAGGAACATCTTCTATGTTGTGAGAGGCATTCATTGCCCAACCCACCATTCGTGCAGAACGCGCAGCCCCAAGTACTTTTGCGATAGCGCCATAAGAAGTTACTTTCCCTTCGGGAATTTGTCGAACGATTTCGTAAACACGTTCAAAAAAGTTGTCGTTATTTGAAGTTGACTTTTTCAAATATTAAAAAAACATCTTATATAAGGAGGAAGCCGCTACAATTCCTGTTAATGCGGCAATTAAAAAATTGATGTTTTGAACAATAAAAGTAAGTTTATGTTCTATTAACTTGAAAAATTTGGCATATAAGTAAAACACAAAATAAGTTCCAATAGCAGCTGATAATGAAAACAATACAATAGAAATCATATCATATTGAAACAATTCTTTTGAAGCCATCATTAAACTAGTTAACGCATACCAAGGAATTGCAAACATATTAAATGATGACATTGCCATTCCGTAAAAAAAACGGTTTCTCTTTTTATCGATAGTAACTTCGATATCTTTTTTCTTTTTGGCATTAAATCCCATTATAGTGAAAGCAATGGTTAAGCCGATGAAAATAAAAGTTCCAATTTTTTTCAATCCTTCGCTAAAAACGGGATTAGCATCTAAAAACTTAGCAAAATACGTTCCTAAATAACTTTGGATAAAAACCACTATAACCGCTCCTAAAGCAAAATTAAGGGCTTGTTTTTGACTTTCTTTTATACTTATTTTAGCAATTGTCATATTCAACATACCAGGAATAATGATGCCGCCAATAGAAATTATCAAACCTAAAAAAATTGCCAAAACAAACGTCATAAATTGATTTTTATCAAAAGTAAGGAAGAATATTAAAATGAAAGTAACAAAGATTACTTAATTCGGAACTTAATATAAGTAATAGGTTTGTTCACTTCTAAATATTGACTTTCGTAAAACGTTTGAATTCCAGTTACTTCTGCTGGCGCTCCTTCGTTTTTATAAATATTGTGGTTCGCATAAATTACTTCATGACCTAAACCATGTAACAAGCCTAATGTATAACCGTGCATGAATTCTGAATCGGTTTTTAAATGCATTAATCCGCTTGGTTTTAGGATTTTTTTATAGCGCTCTAAAAACTCAGCATTCGTCATTCTGTGCTTTGTTCTTTTGTATTTGATTTGTGGATCTGGGAAAGTAATCCAAATTTCAGAAACTTCATTTTCAGCAAAAATATGATTGATTAGTTCGATTTGCGTTCTCACAAAAGCAACGTTATTCATGCCAGATTCTACCGCAGTTTTTGCTCCACGCCAAAATCTTGCCCCTTTAATATCAATTCCAATGAAGTTTTTTTCTGGAAATCTTTCCGCTAAACCAACAGAGTATTCACCTTTTCCACAACCTAATTCTAACACAATTGGATTATCATTTTTAAAGAAATCGCTATTCCATTTCCCTTTTAACAGAAATTGGTCTCCCACCACTTCTTCTCTTGTTGGTTGAAACACATTGGTAAACGTTTCGTTTTCTTTAAATCGCTTTAATTTATTTTTACTTCCCACTTCTAATTTATTTTGGGCAAAATTAAGCAAATAATTAGCAACACAAATAAACTTTTAATAATGTTTCAATAACCTTAACATTAGATACGTTTTCGTTTTTTGCATAAAACTTTTATTTTGAAATCGCAATTAATAAAAAGTTGCGCAAGCAACACCGATGAAAAAATAGCGATTCCATATGTGACCGCTAAAAAATATAATCCACACATATGAAAAAACGTAAAGTTGAAGTGGCTGTTATTTCCGATGTTCATCTTGGAACGTATGGTTGCCATGCGAAAGAATTATTGGATTATTTATCTTCGATAAAACCTAAAATTTTAATTCTAAATGGCGATATTATTGATATTTGGCAATTTAGAAAATCTTACTTCCCATCGAAACACTTAGAAGTAATTAAGAAAATTATTTCGATGAGTACTAAAGGTACAAAAGTGTATTACATTACCGGAAATCATGATGAATTTCTTAGAAAATTTACCGATTTACACATGGGAAATATCAGTTTAATTGACAAACTTGTGTTAGAATTAGATCATAAAAGAGCTTGGATTTTTCATGGTGATGTTTTTGACGCTTCGATTACTCAAGCCAAATGGTTAGCAAAACTAGGCGGCTGGGGTTACGATATGCTAATTTTAATTAACCGTTTTATCAATTGGGTTTTAGCTAGATTTAACAAAGAACCGTATTCGCTTTCGAAGAAAATTAAAAACAATGTAAAATCTGCTGTTAAATTTATCACTAACTTTGAAAATGTTTGTGTGGAATTGGCAATAGAAAACGACTATGATTATGTAATTTGCGGGCATATTCACGAACCCAAAATTGAGTTCATGGAGAATGAAAAAGGAGAAGTTTTCTATTTGAACTCGGGCGATTGGGTAGAAAATTTAACTGCATTAGAATACAACAACAAAAAGTGGAAATTATACCAACACGATAGAAATTTTAGTTCGGAGGAAAATGAGTATAATTTTGAAGATGAAAATAAATTAGCCGAACAATTTATTGCGGTTTTGAAAAAGTAATGAAGAAAAAAATACTCATAGCACCATTAAACTGGGGTTTAGGACATGCCACACGATGTATTCCTATTATAAAAGCATTGGAAGAAAATGGTTTTGAACCCATTATTGCTTCTGACGGAGTAGCTTTAGCTTTATTAAAAAAAGAGTTTCCGAAACTTTTAAGTATTGAATTACCCGCTTATAATATTCAATATGCGGAAAAAGGTAAAAACTTCAAGTGGAAACTAGCACTTCAAATGCCAAAAATGATGTTGGCCATCAAAAAAGAGAAATCAAAAATCAATAGGATTATCGAGAACTATGAAATTGATGGCGTTATTAGCGATAATCGATTAGGTGTTTATTCTTCAAAAGTGTCTTCGGTTTTTATTACACACCAATTGAATGTGCTTTCTGGAAAAACTTCTTGGTTGACAACCAAATTACATTCGCGTTATATTTCTAAATTTGATGCTTGTTGGGTTCCTGATGTGGCTGGTGTTGAAAATTTATCTGGTAAATTAGGGCATCCTGAAAAGAAGTTAAATAAAATTTCTTACATCGGTCCGCTAAGTCGAATTGAAAAAAAATCATTACCAATTAAGTACGATATCATGGTTTTATTATCAGGACCAGAACCGCAACGTACTTTATTAGAAAAGAAACTTATCAAAGAATTAGAAAACAGTTCGAAGGAAATTCTTTTCGTAAAAGGAATTGTGGAATCGCAACAGCAAATCGAGAAAGTAAATTCGATTACCTATTACAATTTTATGAATTCGGAACAATTAAATACTGCTTTTAACGAAAGTGAATTTGTAGTTTGTCGTTCGGGTTATACTACGGTTATGGATTTGGCGAAATTGGAGAAAAAAGCGTTTTTTATTCCGACTCCAGGGCAATACGAACAAGAATATTTAGCTAAAAAGTTTAAATCGGAAATTGTGGCTCCAAGTTGCAAGCAAGAGAAATTCAAAGCTTCCAAGTTGGAAAAAATTCACTTTTACAAAGGTTTTAAAGATTTTTCGGTTGACCCGAATTGGAACGAATTATTTCGTCTTTTCCAAAGTAAATGAAAATTCTGAACCAACACCTATTTGACTTTCAACATAGATTTTTTCATCGTGTCCTTCAATAATGTGTTTCACGATTGCTAATCCTAAACCAGAACCACCTTCGCTTCTTGCACCACTTTTATCTACTCGGTAAAAACGCTCAAATAAACGTGAAATGTTTTGCTTTTCGATACCTTCACCGTTATCAGTAATTCTTACGATGACTTTATTTTTGGTTAAATCTTCGATTCCTACTTCAGTCGTTCCACCTTTTTTACCGTATTTGATTGAATTTACTACTAAATTAGTAACTACTTGTTGTATTTTCTCTTGATCGGCCATCACCCATATTGGTTTGACATATTTATTATCGAAAGTCAAGGTAATATTCTTATTAGCAGCTTTCATCTCAAACAAATCAAATACGTTTTGAACAACCTCTACAATATCAAAACGGGTTACATCTAGATTGATTTCGCCAACTTCTAATTTGGTAATCATATCCAAATCTTTCACTATGTAAATTAGGCGTTCCACTCCTTTTTCCGCACGTTCCAAATACTTTTTACGAATGTTTTTATCCTCCATTGCTCCATCAAGAAGCGTAAGTAAATAGCCTTGAATTGTGAAAAGTGGTGTTTTTAATTCGTGTGAAACGTTTCCTAAAAATTCTTTTCGGTATTCTTCTCTAATTTTTAAGGTTTCGATTTCTAATTTTTTATCTCGGGCGAACTTTTTTACTTCTTTCGTAAGAGTTGCCATATCAGTTGTTACGGGCTGATTTACATAAGAAGTTGTTTCCAAAAGCGAAACATCATCATAAATTTTCTTTACTCTTTTGTAGATAAAATGCTCCACTCTAAATTGAATTAAAAAGAATGTCGCTGCATAAAAAACAAGAGAAAAAGCGAAAACAATCAGTAAATTTAATTGCTGAACAAAATAATGATATAAAAAAATAGTCGCTAAAAAGAACAAGGTTACGTATAACGATGACTTTAAAGCGAACTTATAAGATTTTTTAAATTTTAATTGCATTAAAATTCGATTTTATAACCCACTCCTTTAATAGTTTTAAAGAAGCTATCTCCAATTTTTTCTCTTAATTTTCTAATGTGAACATCGATAGTTCTTCCACCCACTACTACTTCGTTACCCCAAACTTTGTCTAAAATTTCTTCGCGAGTAAATACTTTTCCTGGTTTTGTGGCTAATAAATAGAACAATTCAAATTCTTTTCGAGGCAAAATAATTTCTTCGCCATCTTTAATGATTTTGTATTCTTCTCTGTTGATTTCGATATTTCCTACCGTTAAAGTTGTAGTAGATGAAACACCTTCTACTCCTTTTAACCTTCTAAGTAACGCTTGAACTTTACTTACCAAAACTTTTGGTTTGATTGGTTTTGCAATGTAATCGTCTGCACCTGCATCAAAACCAGCTACTTGCGAATAATCTTCGGAACGAGCAGTCAAAAAAGTAATGATAGTATCTTGAAGTTCTGGAATTTTTCTGATGTTTTCACATGCTTCCATGCCGTCCATTTCAGGCATCATTACATCCATAATAATTAATTGAGGATGTTCTTTCTTTGCTTTGGCAATAGCTTCTTTACCATTAGAAGCGGTTACAATTTGATATCCTTCTTGAGAAAGATTGTATCCAACAATTTCTAGGATATCTTGCTCATCATCAACCAATAAGATCTTAATGTCTTTTTTCTTCATTACAAAATTTGTTATGTTCTGGTTTGTAAAGGTAAAGATAAAATAAAATGTTTAAAGGAGTTTACAATTATTTAATCTATTAACAATTAGGTAACGCATTCGCAACTAATTCATAACAGGCAAGTAACTTTACTATAACACTTCAGCAGTTCCTTTGCACCAAAATTTAACAACACAAAATGAAACTACGTTTTTTACTATTGTCATTATTCTTTACAGTAGCAATGTTTGCTCAAAATGGAACTGTTACTGGAACTATTTTAGATAAAGAATTTAACAACGAACCTTTACCATTTGCCAACATTGTAATTAAAGGAACAAAACAAGGGGCTTCTACAGACGAGAACGGAAAATATTCGATTTCTCTGAAACCAGGAAACTATACTTTAGTAATAGGATATTTAGGATACGAAACTAAAGAAATTCCATTTACCTTAAAAGCTAATGAGAAAAAAGTTATCAATCACACTTTGGAAGCTAGTGGAGTTCAATTAGCAGATATTGAAATTATTCAAGTAGTTTCTAAAGAAAAAGAAAGTGCTTTATTGCAAGAACAACAAAAAGCAGTAGAAATCAAACAAAGTATTGGAGCGGAAGAAATTTCTAAAAAAGGAATCGGTGATGTTGCTGCAGCAGTTGCAAAAACATCTGGTATTTCAAAACAAGAAGGTTCAAGTGATATTTTTGTTAGAGGTCTTGGAGATCGATATAATTCAACAACAATGAATGGATTACCTTTGCCTTCTAATAACCCTTCAACAAAGAATATGTCTTTAGATGTTTTCTCTACTGATATTGTAGAATACATTGGAATTGACAAAACATTCAACTATAAAAACTACGGAGATTTTGCAGGAGCAAATGTAGATATTGTTTCTAAAACTTACAAAGGAAGCGGAATGATTGAAGTAGGAAGTGGCATGAATGCAAATTCAAATGCAATTTCTCAAAATAATTTCTATTTACAAGACGGACCTAGTTTTCACGGTTTCAGCAATCAATCTATTCCAAATAATCCTTTAGCTGGATACAATTTTACTACTAGCTGGGATAAGCAAGCAGCAACTCCAATAGGAAGTTCATTTTACTTAAGAGGAGGAGATTCTTATTCAGTAGGTTCAAATGGGAAATTAAGTTTCTTTTTAAACACTTCTTTCGACAACAACTATAACTACAAAGAAGGTGTAAGAAGAGGTGGTGTTGAAGCAAGTCAAGGTGTAGCTTATAAAGATTTATTTAGAAAAGCATATGAATATCAAACGAGTTCAAATGCAATGGCTAATATCAACTATAAAATAAATAGTAATCATAACATCAAATTGAATACGATGTATATTAATTCTACATCTCAAAAACACGAAGAGTTTACAGGTGTAATTGATATTTTTGATGCTGCTCCTGATGGTGGAGGATATTTATCTCGTTCTACTTTTGAAAGAACTTCATTACTTATCAATCAATTATTAGGTAATCATACTTTAAGTAATCGTATTAACTTTGATTGGGGGATTTCATACAATATGATGACCAATGTAATTCCTGATCGTATGCAAAACACATTCGTACCATTAGATAATGATAACCCAACAACATCTCCACTAATTGTTTCAAACTTAAACAAATCGGACAATCATAGATATTTTCAAGAAATGACAGATGATGAATTAGCTGGAAATTTTACTTTGTCATACAAATTTGGAAAGACATCTGATGATAAGTATAAAGGAAAATTTATAGCTGGATATAGTGCTAGATATAAAGAAATTAATTTTGATGCAACTCAGTTCAACTTCAAAATTAATTCACAACAAGTTATTGATTTGAATAATATTGATGGCTATTTTAACCAAAACAGTTTTAACTTAGGTTATTTCGATATTCAAACATTTAGAGGTGGTTTAAGCGCTCCAAATGCATTAGACCCTCAAAACTTTAATGGTCAACAAATTATTTCTGCAGGTTTTGGAGCTATTGAATACCAGTTTACACCAAAATTATTTGTAATTGCTGGTTTCCGATCAGAGTATATCATTCAAGATATCTTTTATAGCACTTCATTAAAATCAGGTAAAAAATTATCTGACACTATGGAATATTTACCTTCATTAACTGCAAAATATGAAATAAGCGAAAAACAAAATATAAAATTTGCAGCTAGTAAAACTTATACTTTACCTCAGTTTAAAGAAAGAGCACCTTTCTTGTTTGAAGAAGTAGGACAAAGTTTCTTTGGAAATGAAAACTTATACAACTCAACAGATTATAACTTTGATTTGAAATGGGAAATGTTCCCTAAAAATGGTGAAGTTATTTCATTTACAGGATTTGGAAAATATATTCAAAACCCAATTAATCAAGTTACAGTTGCTTCTGCTACAAATGACATTTCTTTTGTTAATACGGGAGAAAAAGCAGTTGGATTAGGAATTGAAGGTGAATGGAGAAAAAACATTATTTCACGAGAAAACAACACAACTGGTGAAAAAACCAACTTAGGATTTGGACTTAATGTATCGTACTTATTTACGAATCAAGATTTAGATACTCAAAAAGTAATCGAAGAAAATCCTGGAATTAGTGTAGCCTTTACTAATAAAGATTCAAGACTTACTGGAGCTTCTGATTTATTAGTAAACTCTGACATCAGTTTTAATAAAGATTTTAAAAATGATAGATCGCTAACTGCAACTTTAGCAGGAGGTTATTTTTCAGATAGAATATATGCTCTTGGTGTTACTGGAAAAGGTGATTTAGTAGATAGCGAAGTAATTACTGTAGACTTTGTTTTAAAATACAAATTAAATAAAAATATTGGATTTGGATTTAGTGCAAAAAACTTAACTGACCCAACTATTGAAAGAACGCAAGACATTCAAAATGTTGTAGTTGACTCATACAAGAAAGGTAGAAACTTTAGTATTTCAATGAAATATTCTTTCTAAACATTTAATTTACAATAAATAAATATTAGGCAGATTTATTTGAAAATCTGCCTTCTTTTTTTTAATAAACAGATAACATTTAGTTAAACACAAAATCACAAATTGAGTCTACATTTGCTTCAACAAATTAAATAACACAAAAATGAAAAATTTACTATTATCAGCTTTATCAATAGCTGTTTTAACTTTCACTTCTTGTTCAAGAGAAGAAGAATCAGATAACAACAATAATGCTGTAACTATTAATCCAGCAGATTTTAAAGGAGAATTATTAGCAGGACAATCAGCTACTTTAGACCCTACTCAAGTATACAACTTAACAGGTTCATTCATAGTAAGAGGTGGTGCAACTTTAACTATTCCTGCAGGAACAAGAATTGAAGCAACTGGTGGAACTGCATCTTATATTGCAATTGCACAAGACGGATTACTTTATGTTAATGGAACATCTACTAACCCAGTAGTGATGACAAGTGGAAATGCTGTTAAAGCAACTGGTGATTGGGGTGGATTAGTAATTTGTGGTAGAGCAAACACAAATAAAGGTGGTTCTACAGGGCAAACAGCTACTTCTGAAGTAGGAGATTTAACATATGGTGGTACTGAAAATACTGATAGCTCAGGAGTTATTCGCTATTTAAGAGTAGAATATACAGGTGCTGCTTTTAATGCAACTAAAGAATTTAATGGAGTATCATTATTTGGTGTTGGTAGTGGAACAGTATTCGAATATATACAAGCATACAAAAGTGGTGATGATGGAATTGAATTTTTTGGAGGATCTGTTAACCCAAGATATTTAATTGCTTTACATAGTGAAGATGATGCAGTTGACTTTGCAGATGGTTTCTCTGGAACAATTGATTATGTATTCATCAAAGATGTAGCTAAAGCTGGAGTTGAAGGATCAAACAATGGAGATAACGGAGCTGCAACTCCAACTACAAATGTTACTTTAAAAAACTTTACAATCGTTAAAGGAAGTTTAGCTGGTTCTGAGCACGGAATATTCTTAAAAGAAGGTACTGGAAAATGGAATTGCCAAAATATCTATATTGATGGTTTTACAAAAGGTTTAAAAATTAAATCTGCTGCAGAAGATCCTAGTTCTAACACAAATATTGATAATGGTTTTGTAACTTTTAATCCAATCTTCTTTGGAACATCAATTACTACACAATCAGAATATGCTGGTACAAACACAACATATTTAACTGTAGGTACAAATACTGGTGCAGGAAATAGCGGTGAAACTCCAAGCTGGGCAACTGGTTGGACGGCTGGTTTCTAAATAAAACTTAAAATATATAAAAATCCCTCTTAAAGAGGGATTTTTTAATTGGCATTGTATTTGTAATTAAAAAATGGTTATCTTTACACTCAATATTATGTTGTACATGAAAAAAAAATACTACTATATTTTTATTCTACTAGTTTTGTTTTCTTTTAGCCTTCAGGCGCAAGAGAACAAAACTTCTATTGCAACAAAAACTCAAGAACCTACAATTGAGGGCTTAGCCATTTACCCAAATCCCGTAAACTCTGGAAAAATTTACATTACTACCAAATCGTCATTAGACAAAAAGGTAGAAATTTTTAATGTACTTGGAAAAAAAGTACTAGAGACGGTTATTACTTCAAAAGAAGTAAATGTAAGTAATTTAGCTGCTGGCGTATACATCATCAAAATTAAAGAAGGTGATGCTACTGCTACTAGAAAGCTAATTATTAATTAAAATATACAAAAGAATTAATTTTTACAAAAAAACATTTGTACCGAATATCATTCGGCTTTTTAATTAGTTTTCAGTAAATTAATTAAAACTTAACATCTTTTTTTAATAAGAAAATTAATTTGTTTTTATCTTTGTACTCAATTTTTAATTCATATAACATGAAAAAACTTTACACTTTATTATTAATCGTAGTAAGCAATTTGTCTTTTGGACAAGTTTTCTACTCTGAAAACATGGGAACACCTGGTGGAACCACAACAATTGCCGCTAATACATTTCAAAACACATCGCCTATTTTATATTCTGGAACAGCAGATGTTAGAGCGTCTACCGCATCTACAGGATATTCTGGGGCTTCAGCCGGAGGTAATGTTTATTTTGCAAGTAACACAACTAACTCTTTTTTAATTGAAGGAATAAACACATCAACATATAACACTGCAGAATTACAACTTAGTTTTGGACATCACAAAAACACTACAGCTGGAAATAATGAATTAATTGTTGAGGTTAGTACAAATGGAACCACGTTTACCCCTCTTACATACTCAAGAGCAACGGGAACTGGAACAGCAAATTGGACATTAATAACAATAACTTCAGGAATTCCAAGTACAAGTAATCTAAGAATACGTTTTACACAATCCTCTACAACAACTCAATTTAGAATTGATGATGTTAAATTGAATAATGTTTCTGCCTCTTGTACACTTACTCTTGGGACAGCCGTAACTGCCTGTACAGCTTCTACTTCATTATTAGACAACTACACTGTTACTATTCCATACACTGGAGGAGCAAATGCAACTTACACTATATCAACTTTAGGTACAGTATCTGGCGATAATCCAACTTCTGTAGCAGCAGGAAACATTGTTATTACTTTTACTGAAGGAACCGCTTATTCAATTACTATAACCGGCGGAACATGTAATTTAAATGTAACTGGAGCAAGCCCAGAATGTAAAGTAACTAATACATTACCATTTAACGAACCATTCAACTATTCTGCTGGAACAGCATTAAGCACATCACAATTTTGGACAAATACTTCTGTAGGTTCTGATGAAATATTAGCAGTTGCTAGTAGTTTGAATTATACTGGAATTACTTCTACAGGAGGAGCAGTTGCGTTTACTGGAACAGGAAGTGACACTAAAGCTCCTTTCACTACAGTTAATACCGATGCAGTTTACGCTTCTTTTTTATCTAGTGTTACAGACATCACTGGAGTTACAGGTACATCGTATTTTGCGATTTTATCAGATGCATCAAATTCATTTACTGTAGCTAGAGTATGGATTAAAAATGATGGAACTCAGTACCAATATGGTCTAAGTCCTACTGGGCTTGTAGGTGATGTTGTTTGGTCAACTAATCTATACAATGTTGGAACAACACAATATTTAGTCTTAAGACACAATTTTGCTTCAAACACTTTATCTTTATTCGAGAACCCAACAATTGGAGGAACTGCAAGTTCTACAATTAATGTAACACCAGCAACTGCAATAACAAATTTTGCAGGTTTTATTTTAAGACAAGAATCAGCAACTAATACTCCAGCAATGATTATTGATGAACTAACAATTAGTTCAACACCAAACTTCACTCTATCATCAAATTCATTCAATGCAATTGAAGGTTTAACAATGTATCCAAATCCATTAAAAGGAAATACATTATTCTTAACTTCTTCTGCAAACGCGAACATGTCAGTTCAAATTTTTGATTTATTAGGTAAAGAAGTTGTAAAATCAGATGTAATTAACAATACAGTAAACGTTTCTAATTTAGAAGAAGGTATTTATGTAGTTAAAGTTACAGAAGAAGGTAAAACTGCAACAAGAAAATTAGTTATTCAGTAATTAATTTATAACATATTAAAAAGCACCAACTAATGTTGGTGCTTTTTTTATTAAACTAATTTCATAAAAAACTATAAATCATCATATTATTTGAAAAATACTTTATAAATTTGCACCCCTTAAAAATCATAAAATGAAAAAACTTTACACTTTATTTTTATTAGCATTTTCATTATTAACCTATTCACAAGGTTCAATAAATTTTGACACTGCAGCAAATTGGTCTGCAACTCCAGACGCATATGGAAACCACACTTATACTGATGGCAACTTTACAATGACTGGAACAGACATTCTTAGAAACGGCACAACTTTACAAGATGGAGTTGCTGGCGCTTTAGGAACTTACTCAGTTAGACTAAGAAATAATGCAACTACCAATATTATTATGAATATTGCATCAGGTGGTGTTGGTACATTTTCTTTTCAAGTAAGAAGATGGGATGGAGCTCCAGCAACCGACCACACTGTTGAATATTCAACAAATAATGGATCAACTTGGACAAATTCATCTACAATAAATGCATCTGTAACTTCTGATTCAGGATGGAAAACAGTTAATGGTAGTATCAATAGTCCTAATACTAATATTCAAATCAGAATTAAATCAAATACTGTAAATGAAAGAATATTTGTTGATGATTTTTCTTGGACAGCTTCAAGCCCAGATCCAAGTCTTATTATAACTTCTCCTTCAAATGGAGCATTATACAATCCTACAATAAATAGTGTAAATATCGCATTATCTGTTGCTAATTTCAATGTTGCAAACGGTACGGGAGATGGACACATCAGATATTCTGTAAATAGTGGTACTGGAGTTATGAAATATGACACTACACCTATCGCTCTTACTAGCTTAACACCAGGATCATATTCAGTTTTTGTTGAATTGGTTAACAATTCTAACAACCCGATATCTCCTGCAAAAAATGCAACTGTTACATTTGAAATAGCTTCTTATACAGTTGTACCAAATATTGCAGCCGTTAGAAATGACGTAATTACTAATGGTATTGGTAAATATTACCATATCACAGGAGAGGCTGTAGTAACATATGCTAGAACAACAAGAAATCAAAAATACATTCAAGATAGTTCAGCTGCGATACTAATTGACGACAATACTAATGTTATTACAAACCCATTTGTAATTGGCAATGGTATGACAGGATTAAAAGGGCAAACTTCATTATTTAGTGGAACTTTACAATTATTGCCATTAGAAAATATTTCAGCTTCATCATCAGGAAATGTTATTACACCAGAAGTAGTTACAATAGCGGCAATTACTGGAAATATTGAAGCATATGAAAGTGAGTTAGTAAGATTAAATACGGTTACTTTTTTAGAAGGAAATGGAACAAATACTTTTATTAATCCACCTGCAACAAATTACAACTTATCTGATGGAACAAACACAATTACTTTTAGAACTTCATTCGTAGAATCTGATTATATTGGACAAACAGTACCGGTTGGATCTAGAAACCTTGCAGTTTTAGTAACTGATTTTGCGGGAACTGCTCAAGTTACTGCACGTTCAATAGCTGATACTAATTTATCAACAAGAGGTTTTGATGCAATCGAAGGTTTAAAAATGTATCCAAACCCATTAAAAGGAAATACATTATATTTAACTTCAACAGCAAATACTGAGATGTCAGTTCAAATTTTTGACATCGTTGGAAAAGAAGTTGTAAAATCAAAAGTAATCAATAACACTGTAAATGTTTCTGGTTTAAACGCTGGAGTTTACATTGTAAAAATTACTGAAGAAGGTAAAACTGCTACAAGAAAATTAGTTATTCAATAATTAGTTTTTACTTCATATTGAAAAGCATCAACGAAAGTTGGTGCTTTTTTAGTTATGACAAATTTGTTTCCTATTTTTGCACCATGATTTCACAAGAAGACATTTTCCAAATTGGCTCTAAAAAAGAATTTGAAAAAATTACTTTAAAAGTTTTTCGTCATCAGTACGATAACAATTTGGTGTATCAACAATTTTGCAACTTCTTGAAGAAAGACAAAACCAATGTGAAATCATTAACAGAAATTCCATTTTTACCCATTCAGTTTTTTAAAAGCCATACTGTTTTAAGTTCATCAGAACCTATTCAGCAAACATTTACAAGTAGCGGCACAACAGGAATGCAAACGAGTAAACACTTAGTTACAGATGTGAGTTGGTACGAAATGAGTTACCGCTTGGGATTTTCAGAATTCTACGGAAATATTGAAGATTATTGTGTTCTAGCCTTGCTCCCATCCTATTTAGAGCGTGAAGGTTCTTCGTTGATTTACATGGTAGAAGATTTAATTAAAAGTAGTAATCATGAAGATTCTGGATTTTATTTGAACAACTACGACGAATTGATTTCTAAATTGATTGAATTGGATAATTCAGGTCAGAATGTGATTTTAATAGGTGTTACGTATGCTTTATTGGATTTAATTGAGAAACAAAAATTCCAATTAAAAAACACCATTATCATGGAAACCGGTGGCATGAAAGGCAAAAGAAAAGAAATGATTCGCGAAGAATTACATTCGCTTTTATGCAACGGATTTGGGGTTTCTAAAATTCATTCTGAATATGGCATGACCGAATTACTTTCACAAGCGTATTCTCTTGGCGATGGTGTTTTCGAATGTCCACAATGGATGCAAGTTCTTATTCGCGATACGGAAGATGCGTTAACTTATGTTTCTGAAGGAAAAACTGGCGGAATTAACGTGATTGATTTGGCTAATATCAATTCGTGTTCGTTTATTGCTACACAAGATTTGGGAAAAAAATATCCCAACCATTCTTTCGAAGTGTTGGGACGTTTTGATAATTCTGATATTCGTGGTTGCAACCTGATGGTTATTTAACCTTAATCACGTAATAATTTTTCTTTCCTTTTTGTAATAACAAGAATTGATTGTTGATTAAATCTTCTTTAGTGATGATTTTATCTTCTCCTACTTTTTCTTTATTTAAAGAAATCGAGTTTTGTTTTAATTCTCTACGAGCATCACTATTAGAAGCTAAGAAGTTTGTTTTTGCTGCTAATGCTGCAATCATATCCAAACCAGCACTCAAATCTTCCATCGAAATTTCAGCTTGAGGAACGCCATCAAATACTTCTAAAAACGTTTTCTCATCTAATTTTTTTAATTCATCCATAGACGGACTAAAGAAAGCATTTGAAGCAGCAATTGCATTTTCTAAATCTGCTGCAGAATGTACCATCACAGTAATTTCTTCTGCTAAACGTTTTTGCAATGCTCTTAAATGAGGTGCTTCGTTGTGTTCTACAATTAATTTTTCAATTGTTTCTTTATCTAAGAAAGTAAAAATCTTAATGTATTTTTCAGCATCAACATCCGAAGTATTTAACCAGTATTGGTAAAATTTGTAAGGAGAAGTTCTTTCTGCATCTAACCAAATATTTCCACCTTCTGATTTTCCAAATTTTGTTCCATCTGCTTTTGTAATCAACGGACAAGTTAACGCATACGCTTTCCCAGATTCAATTCTACGAACTAATTCTGTTCCGGTGGTGATATTTCCCCATTGGTCACTTCCACCCATTTGTAGCGTACATTTTTTAGCACGGTATAAATGTAAAAAGTCGTAACCTTGAACTAATTGGTATGTAAATTCAGTAAACGACATTCCTTCTGAAGTTTCTCCAGTTAAACGTTTTTTAACCGAATCTTTCGCCATCATATAATTCACGGTAATGTGTTTTCCCACATCGCGAATGAAATCTAAGAATGAAAATTCTTTCATCCAATCGTAGTTGTTTACTAACTCCGCAGCATTAGCTTCCGCAGAAGTAAAATCTAAAAAGCGAGCCAATTGTGCTTTAATCGCTTCTTGATTGTGACGCAAAGTAGCTTCATCTAACAAATTTCTTTCGTTAGATTTTCCTGATGGATCACCAATCATTCCAGTTGCTCCGCCTACAAGCGCTAACGGTTTATGACCACTCAATTGGAAATGTCTCAATAACATTACACCAACTAAATGTCCTATATGCAATGAATCGGCGGTTGGATCAATACCCACATACGCCACACGCATCTGCTCCATCAAATGTTCTTCTGTGCCTGGCATTACGTCGTGGAGCATTCCTCTCCAAGTCACTTCTTCAATAAAATTTTTCATGTTCTTAAATAATTTGAGCAAAGATAGTTTTTAGTTTAAAAGTTTAAAAGTTTGAAGGTTTAAAAGTTAGTCCGTTTTTAAAAGATTTGCTATTTTTACATCATGATTTTAGTCACAGGAGCAACAGGTTTAGTAGGTTCGCATTTGTTAGTACAACTTCTTCAAGAAAATGAGGAAGTTAAAGCGTTATTTCGTTCTGAAAAACAAATTGAAAAAGTAAAGAATGTTTTTGCTTTTCATAATCAAACCTCGCTTTTTGATAAAATCAATTGGGTAAAAGGCGATATTACTGATATTCCATCTTTGGAAATTGCTTTTGAAAATGTCACTCATGTGTATCATTGTGCTGCTTTGATTTCGTTTGATCCTTGTGACGAAGACGAACTTCGAAAAATCAATATTGAAGGAACTGCAAACGTAGTGAATTGTTGCATTGATTTTGATGTAAAAAAACTTTGCCATGTAAGTTCGATTGCTGCCTTGGGAAATCCAAAAGAACACGAAACTACAATAACAGAAGAAACCGAATGGAACCCTGAAGAATTACACAGCGATTATGCCATTACGAAATATGGCGCCGAAATGGAAGTTCTACGTGGCCATCAAGAAGGTTTGGAAGTTGTAATTGTGAATCCGGGAGTAATTTTTGGTTATGGTTTCCCAAAAAAAGGCAGTGATGTAATTATTCAATCTGTAAAAAAAGGATTGTCGTTTTATACCAAAGGTAATATTGGAATTGTATCAGTTGAAGATGTCGTAAAAATTATGATACAATTAATGAAAAGTAATAGTAACGGAGAACGTTATACTTTAGTGAGTGAAAACATTTCAACAAAATCCTTACTAAATTATATTGCAGAAGAATTAAAAGTAAAAAAACCTTCAATTGAAGCAACAAAATGGATGACTTCTATCGCTTGGCGAATGGATTGGTTGATTTCAAAATTACTAAACCGTAAAAGAAAATTAGCTAGAAGTACTGCAACTTCATCACATTCTACAACTACTTTTGATACTTTAAAAATTGAAAAGGAACTTAATTTTACTTTTCAGAAGAAAGAAAGCTATTTAAAAACTATTCTACAGGAACGTAAGTTTGTTTAGTTCCATCGTTAGTGTTTACTTTATTAGCATCTTGTTCAACTTTAATCTTTTCTTGCTCTAATCGCTCAATTACTTTTTTATATATCTTTTTATATTTTCGAGCATTGGCTGCATAATATCTTTGGTTTTGACGATAAGTAACACTATCTATTTTATATTTTTCAAAAATATATTGATCCATTTCAATGTTATGATCTGTTAACTTATAAGGCATAGAACCATCTGTAGCCTGAAGAATTGAAATATCAAAAATAATATCTGCCATTACTTCTTCATCTAATAGATTATCAGGTTTTGGAGCTGGATTCTTAGAACAAGAAAACACAAATAAACTTAGTAATAAAAATAGTATTTGTTTCATTACACTTCTCTTTCAAATAATAATCGTTGTCCTGCTTTTGCTTCTTTTACTTTACCATTATGATAAACTAATTTCCCGTTAACAAAAGTATGTGTTACACGTGATTTAAAGTTATAGCCTTCAAAAGGAGACCAACCACATTTGGCGATAATATTTTCTTTTTTAACATTCCAAGGTAAATAAGCATTTACAATTGCAATATCTGCATAATATCCTTCCTTAATAAATCCTCTTTTCTCGATTTTGAAAATTTTGGCTGGATTGTGACACATCTTTTCTACAATCTTTTCTACTGAAATTTTCCCTTGGTGATGTGCTTCAAACATTGCCACAACAGCATGTTGAACCAGCGGCCCACCAGAAGGACACGTCAAATAAGGATTACACTTCTCTTCTAAAGTATGAGGAGCATGATCTGTTGCAATAACATCAATTCTGTCATCTAGTAACGCTTTCCACAAAGCATCTTTATCTGCTTGTGTTTTTACTGCAGGATTCCATTTAATTAAAGAACCTTTTGCGTCATAATCAGCATCAGTAAACCATAAATGATGGATACATACTTCTGCAGTAATTTGCTTTTGTTCTAATGGAATCTTATTAGTAAACAAGTCCATTTCTTTTGCTGTTGACAAATGAAATACGTGTAAACGCGCACCTGTTTTCTTAGCTAATTCAATTGCTTTTGAAGACGACAAATAACACGCCTCGGCACTTCGAATTAAGTGATGGTATTTCATTGGGATATCATCACCGTATTCTTCTTTGTATTTTTGAGTATTGGCTTTAATAGTAGCTTCATCTTCACAATGAACCGCAATTAACATCTTCGTTGATGAAAAAATCTTTTCTAAAACTTCTGGATTATCTACCAACATATTTCCAGTAGAAGAACCTAAAAACAATTTAATTCCAGCTACATTTCTTGGATTAGTTTTTAAAACTTCTTCCAAATTATCATTGGTTCCTCCCATCATAAACGAATAATTCGCATACGATGTTTTAGCGGCAATTTGATATTTATCTTCTAAAAGTTCTTGGGTGACTGCATTTGGAACCGTATTCGGTTGTTCAATAAACGAAGTAATTCCACCAGCAACCGCTGCTTTACTTTCCGTCTCAATAGTTCCTTTGTGAGTAAGTCCTGGCTCTCTAAAATGCACTTGGTCATCGATAGCTCCTGGCATTACATAACTTCCTTCTGCATCAATAATAACGCAGTCTGACGATTTTGGACTAATTTGCTTGGCGATTTCTTTTATGAATTCATTTTCAATCAATATATCACCTTCAAAAACAACTCCTTCGTTTACAATCTTGGCATTTCTAATTAAAAAACAACTCATTATAATCTATTAAATATTTTACGTAATCTCAACATTATCACTCCTACTACAGCTTCTCGAATAATTCCTCCACTCATTTTTGATTGCCCTTTAGTTCGGTCTGTAAAAATTATCGGAACTTCTACAATTTTAAAATTATTGACAAAAGCACGATATTTCATTTCTATTTGAAACGCATAACCAACAAATTTTATTCTGTCAAGGTTAATTTTTTCTAAAACTATTCTTCTGTAACATTTGAATCCTGCTGTGGCATCAGCAATTTTCATACCAGTAATCATTCTAACATAAACGGAAGCAAAATAAGACAGTAAAACTCGACTTAAAGGCCAATTCACTACATTTACCCCGTTTGAATATCTTGAACCAATAGCTACATCTGCACCATTTTCGCAAGCAGCTAACAACTTTTCTAAATCATTAGGATTGTGCGAAAAATCGGCATCCATTTCAAAAATATAATCATATCCATGAGAAAGTGCCCATTTGAAACCTGCCACATAAGCCGTACCCAAACCCGATTTTTTCGTTCGCACTTTCAAATGCAATTGTGAAGGGAATTCTTGTTGCATTTCTTTCACTTTTGCAGCTGTACCATCAGGAGAATTGTCATCTACTATTAAAACATCAAATGGCGTTTGCAAAGCAAAAACCGCCTTTATGATTGCTTCGATATTTTCAATTTCGTTAAAAGTTGGAATTATAACAACACCCTGAGCCATAAAAAATCATGTATTTTAAGTGCAAAAATAAGCTATTTCTAGTAGACAATTCTTAATAATTTTATAATAATGAATATGACAGTATTTTTTGTAATTTTGCTCCAATATGTTAGCAATTCAATTACATGACCGAATTATTGAAAGCAAAGACTGGGCAACCATCTTGTTTGTTATTTGCGTGGCCATAATTGCGATTAACAAAACCATCTCTTCGGTTCGTTTCAATGAGTTTGTTCGATTGGCTTATTCAGATAAATACACCAAAATTTACCGCGACAGTAGTAACTTAATGAGTGGTTTTACCATTTCAATGTTTGTACTACAACTGATTTCGTTTTCATTCTTTACTTTATTAGTATTAAATCAATTTGATAGAGCTGAAAAAACCGACTTAATTGTTTACATCCAAGTTTTTACCTTTTTAACTGTTTTTATCCTTTCTAAATTTTTAATTGAGAAAATTATTGCAACTGCTTTTAAAATTGAAGAATTTAACGAACAATTTAACTTACTGAAAGTGAATTACAGAGCTTATTTTGGATTCATTTTATTACCAATTAATATCATTTTATTTTACAATTCATTAAATGCCGATTGGTTCTTTTGGACTTTATTGATTATCCTAATCACTATAAACATAACTACTTACTTGGTTGCATTGAAATTATATCAAAATTTACTATTACGTAAAATATTTTATTTTATTTTATATCTTTGCACCCTTGAAATAGCACCTTACTATTTTATTTATAATTGGTTTACAAAAAATTAGAGAGAAATATGTCAAATTTGAAAGTGAAAACAATATTAGTTTCACAACCAGAGCCTAAAGTAGAAAATTCTCCTTATTTTGAGCTTCAAAATAAACTGAAAGTTAAAATTGATTTCAGACCATTCATTCACGTAGAAGGTGTTCCTGCTAAAGAAGTTCGCGCTCAAAAAATCGATTTAAACAACTATACTGCCATCATATTAACAAGTAGAAACTCTGTAGATCATTTTTTCAGAGTAGCTGAAGAAATGCGTTACAAAGTGCCAGAAGATTTAAAATATTTCTGTCAGTCTGAAGCGGTTGCTTTTTACTTACAACGTTATGTAGTTTATAGAAAAAGAAAGATATATGTGGGTCAAAAAGACTTTGTAGATTTGTCTCCGCTAATTAAAAAATATAAAGACGAGAAGTTTTTATTACCGTCTTCTGACCAATTGAACGCCGATGTACCTCCTACATTAGACGGCTTAAAAGTAGATTGGACAAAAGGAACTTTTTACAGAACTGTAATGAGTGACTTAACAGATTTAAAAGACGTGTATTACGACGTTTTGGCTTTCTTTAGTCCAACAGGAATTAAATCATTATTCAAAAACTTCCCTGATTTCCAACAAAACAATACACGTATTGCTGTTTTTGGAAGTACTACTCAAAAAGAAGCTTTAGAACATGGTTTACGAGTTGATATAATGGCACCAAGCCCTGGAACCCCATCAATGACAGGTGCTTTAGAAAAATATATTACCGAAGCAAACAAAGGAAAATAATTATTTTTTCAATATATAGAAAACCCAAATTCGAAAGAGTTTGGGTTTTTTCTTGAATATGAGCCAATAAAAAAGTCCCGAATCTTCGGGACTTTTTTATATGTAAATTTCTTAGATTACAATTGAGGACCAGCTGCTACTAATGATTTTCCTTCTTCGTTGTCTGTATATTGAACGAAGTTTTTGATGAATCTTGATGCTAAATCCTCTGCTTTTGTTTGCCATTCAGCAGCATCAGCATAGGTATTTCTTGGGTCTAAAATATTTGTATCTACATTTGGCAAAGCAGTAGGTACTACAAAATTAAATACTGGAACTGTTTTAGTTTCTGCATTCTCAATAGAACCATCTAAAATAGCATCGATAATCGCTCTTGTATCTTTGATTGAAATACGTTTTCCTGTTCCGTTCCAACCTGTGTTTACCATGTAAGCGGTAGCATTGTGTTGCTCCATTTTCTTAACTAATTCTTCACCGTATTTGGTTGGGTGTAAAGTTAAAAATGCTTTTCCAAAACAAGCTGAAAATGTTGGTTCTGGTTGTGTTACTCCTCTTTCTGTTCCTGCTAATTTAGCTGTAAATCCTGATAAGAAGTAATATTTTGTTTGCTCTGGAGTTAATTTAGAAACTGGAGGCATTACTCCGAATGCATCTGCCGTTAAGAAAATAACTTTAGTAGCATGACCTGCTTTAGAAACTGGTCTTACAATATTTTCAATATGGTTAATTGGATAAGAAACACGTGTATTTTGTGTAACTGAACCATCTTTAAAATCAATTTTTCCGTTAGCATCAACAGTTACGTTTTCTAATAACGCATCTTTTTTGATAGCTCCGAAGATATCTGGTTCGTTTTCTTTACTTAAATCGATAGTTTTTGCATAACATCCACCTTCGAAATTAAAAACACCATCATTATCCCATCCGTGTTCGTCATCTCCAATTAATTCACGTTTTGGATCAGTTGATAAAGTAGTTTTTCCTGTTCCTGATAATCCGAAGAAAACAGCCACATCGCCATCTTTCCCTTTGTTAGCTGAACAGTGCATAGAAGCAATTCCTTGTAATGGCAAGTAATAGTTCATCATAGCGAACAATCCTTTTTTCATTTCTCCACCGTACCAAGTACCTCCAATTAATTGGATTTTCTCAGTTAAGTTGAATGCTACATATACTTCAGAATTTAATCCATGAGCTGCGTAATCTTTGAAACTTGTTTTTGAACCATTCATAACAATGAAATCTGGCTCACCAAAGTTTTCTAATTCTGCTTCTGTTGGACGGATGAACATATTTTTTACAAAATGTGCTTGCCATGCTACTTCCATAATGAAACGAACTTTCAATCTTGTGTTTTCGTTTGCACCACAAAAAGCGTCTACAACATATAATTTTTTATTTGATAATTGCTTAACTGTAGTTTCTTTTAAAGCATTCCAAGTGTCTTGAGAAATTGGCTTGTTATCGTTAGCTGCTTTGTCAGAATTCCACCAAATGGTATTTTCTGTAACACTGTCTTTAACAATATATTTATCTTTAGGAGAACGACCTGTGAATTCACCAGTCATTACGTTTACCGCGCCAAGTTCTGACAACTGACCTCTTTCAAACCCTTCTAAAGCTGGGTTTAATTCTTCATTGTATAAATAGTCGTATGAAGGATTGTATATGATTTCTGATACATTAACGATTCCGTACTTTTCTAACGAAATCGATTTCGTAGTTTGAGCATTCGTATCCATAAAATTTGGTTAGGTTGTGTTTAAAATAAAGTGCAAAATTATAAATTAAATTTGAGATAGCGTTTTTAATTTATTGTTTTTTAGACAAAACAGCATAAAATAAGTATCCCCAAGCCGAAACTAAGAACAACCCACCAATAGGCGTTATAGGTCCCAGAAATTTAGTCTTTAAATTTGTGATACTATTTGTAGCTAAAAGATAAATTGAACCCGAGAAAAACAGGACACCCACTATTGTTAAATAAAAAATTACTAAGCGCTCCTTTTCGCCTAAAAAAGCAAAAGTTCCAATAAAAAGCAAAAACAAAGCGTGATACATTTGATATCGCACTCCCACTTCAAATGTTGCCAATTGCTCTACTGAAAGCACTTTTTTTAATCCGTGAGCACCAAAAGCTCCTAAAATTATGGCTGTAACTCCCAAAAGTGCCGCAACCAATAGAATTTTCTTATCCATTTTTTTAATTTGAGACCAAAGATAGCAAAAGTTTTTATGTTAAATTATGACATAAATGAAGAATTTATTTTTATAAATATAACATTTTACTATCTTCGTGTGATATTTTTAGAATTTCAAAAAATGAGACATATTTTAGTCATTGGAGCAGGTCGTTCTGCTTCATCTCTTATAAAATATTTATTAGACCATTCCGAAGCACAAAATCTTCAAGTTACCATTGGTGATTTATCCGAAGAATTGGCAAAACAAAAAACCAACAATCACAAAAATGCAAGAGCCATTGCTTTTGACATTTTTAATGAGGCACAACGAAAAGAAGAAATTCAAAAAGCGGATGTAGTAGTATCAATGTTACCTGCACATTTGCATTTAGAAGTAGCTAAAGATTGTATTACCTACAAAAAACACATGGTTACAGCTTCTTATATTAGCCCAGCGATGCAAGAATTAGATGCTGCAGCTAAAGAAAACGGCTTGGTTTTTATGAACGAAATTGGGCTTGACCCAGGAATCGACCACATGAGCGCCATGAAAGTATTGGATGAAATTCGTGAAAAAGGCGGAAACATCATTTTATTTGAATCTTTCTGTGGTGGATTAGTTGCTCCTGAAAGCGACACCAATTTATGGAATTACAAATTCACTTGGAATCCAAGAAATGTGGTATTAGCGGGACAAGGTGGGGCTGCAAAATTCATTCAGGAAGGAACTTATAAATATATTCCGTATTCAAAATTATTCAGAAGAACTGAATTTTTAGAAGTAGAAGGTTACGGAAGATTTGAAGCTTATGCTAACAGAGATTCTTTAAAATACAGAAGTGTTTACGGTTTAGATGACGCTTTAACTTGTTATCGTGGAACAATTAGAAGAGTTGGTTATTCAAGAGCTTGGGATATTTTAGTTCAATTAGGAATGACTGATGATTCATACACTATTGACAACTCAGAAGATATGACATATCGTGAATTTACGAATTCATTCTTACCATATCATCCAACTGATACTGTTGAAATCAAATTGCGTCATGCACAAAAAATTGATCAAGATGACATCATTTGGGACAAATTAGTGGAAATCGATTTATTCAATCCAAACAAAAAAGTAGGATTAGTTAAAGCAACTCCAGCTCAAATTTTAGAAAAGATATTAACCGAAAAATGGGCTTTAGAACCAAATGATAAAGACATGATTGTCATGTATCATAAATTTGGTTACGAATTAAACGGTGAGAAAAAACAAATTGATGCCACCATGGTATGCATTGGTGATGATCAAACCTATACTTCAATGGCAAAAACAGTGGGACTTCCAGTTGCTATTGCTACATTGAAAATCCTAAACAAAGAAATTACTACTCCAGGTGTACAATTACCAATTACAAAAGAAGTGTACAATCCTATATTAAAAGAATTAGAAGATTATGGCGTAATTTTCAAAGAAATGGAAGTGCCTTATTTAGGTTATAATCCATTGAATGTGAAAAATTAAACCTTAATTCAAGATTTGAAAATCCGAAATCGTAATTGGTTTCGGATTTTTTTATTTCAATTGAAATTGATTTTGTATTTTTACTTTCAAATCAATTGAAAATGAAGATAAATCACTTACAAATTGAAATCGACGGAATTGACAAAGAAATTCTTCGCGATTTAATGGAAGATGCTCGTAAACCTATTTTACAAATTGCTAATAAAATCGGAATTTCGGGTGCTGCGATTCATCAACGATTAAGAAAATTAGAACAAGCTGGAGTGATTTCGGGTTCAAAATTTATTGTGGATACGAAAGTTTTAGGTTATAGTACGATGGCTTTCATTGGAATATATCTAGAAAAAGCTTCAAGTAATCCAGAAGTAGTAAAAGAATTAAAGAAGATTCCAGAAGTTTTAGAATGTCATTATACAACGGGAAATTGGAGTATTTTAATCAAACTAATTTGTAGAGATAACGAACATTTGATGCAATTACTTAACAAAAAAATCCAACCTATTGATGGTGTTTCACGAACGGAAACCTATATTTCTTTGGAACAACAAATTGAGAGACAAATTCAGTTGTAAAATGAAAAGAGAATTTAAATTAATTTTATTCTACATTCTGTATATCGTATTTTGTTTTTTAGTAGAATACTTTTTCCCAAGCGGAGCTCACGCACCGGGATTGAGTTTTTTCCTCTTTATACTTTTACTACCAATATCAATACTACTTTTTGTTTACGACTGTTACTTATATTTTTATAAAAACAAAATCAATTCGAAATCTATTTATACACATATTCTATTTTGGATTTCAATAATCTTAATCTTATTTGCATTAAAATACACCTAAACAAAAAACCCAAATTCTAATTGAATTTGGGTTTTAAAATATTGTTTGTAAAAAATTAGTCTCTCGAACCTAAAATTTGGAAAGCCCAATATAATAGGGAAGCTAAAGCTCCTAAAGCAGCTACCACATATGTTCTTGCTGCCCATTTTAATGAATCTTCGGCACCAGCATATTCTTGTTGGCTCACCATGTTTTTATTTTTTAACCAAGCCAAAGCTCTTTTACTAGCATCGTATTCTACTGGAAGTGTTACAAAACTAAAAGTAGTTGCAATTGCCATTAAAATTAAACCCGCAACTGCTACGTAAAAACCAATACTTGATTTTGAAGCAATTCCTAAAATTATACCTCCCATAATTAACCATTGTGACATACTTGAAGAAATGTTCACTACAGGCACCATTTTAGAACGCATCGTTAACCATTGATACGCATGCGCATGTTGCACCGCGTGACCAACCTCGTGAGCTGCAACTGCTGCTGCCGCTGCATTTCTTTGATTGTAAACTGCTTCTGACAAGTTAACTGTTTTGTTTGCTGGGTTGTAATGGTCTGTTAATTGACCCGGTGTTGAAATTACTTTTACATCTGTAATTCCGTGGTCTTGCAGCATTTTTTCAGCAATTTCGGCACCACTCATTCCGTTACGCAAAGTGACTTTTGAATAATACGCAAACTTGCTCTTCAATTTATTACTTACTAACCAACTTACTAGAGCAATCGCTCCAAGCATTATATAATATGTCCACATATCTTTTATATTTTAATTTCTAAATTTACTAAAATCAATAACAAATTACAAGCCAAAGATACAAAATGACAATTTGGCATTAGTTAAATAATTCTAAAAACAATTACTCTTGCATTTGTTTTACTGGCGATTTTTTCGAAACATCCATCACTGGAACCATTCCGTTAGTTGGCACGTAGATGATTTGTGGTAAATCGCCTTTATCGGCTAATTTCTCTAAGGTTCTAATGAATAAATATTGGTTGTAGGTTTCGCTTAACGTTCCATTTTCTAATTTCATGGCTTCTGCCATTCCTTTTGCACGTTCAATTTCGGCTTGGGCGTTTAATTTTTCGGCTTCTAATTTGGCTTTAGCTTCTTCTACTAAAATTCTACGATTTTGTTCCGCTTTTGCCATTTCTGCTTTTCCTGCCATTTCTTGTTGCCACACATTATATCTTGGCAATCCAAACATTAAAGCGGCAATAAACACAAACCCAATGACCACAACTCCAGCAATTAGTTTCCCAATGTTTCTCTTTTCCATTTTTATAGTTTTAGTTTATCTATTATACGCAAAAAATGAAAAATGTTACAAAAAAATCCCAAACTTTTAGGTTTGGGATTTTAAGTCTTATTGTTTGAAATTTATATTATCCAACCAAATTAATAATCTTACCTGGAACGATAATAACTTTGTTTGGTGTTCTACCTTGTAATTGCGCTTGCGTTCTTTCATCAGCCATTACGATTTCTTCGATTTGAGCTGCAGTTAAATCTAAAGGCAACTTAATAGTGAAACGCATTTTTCCATTGAATGAAACTGGATATTCTTTTTCAGATTCAACTAAATATTTGGCTTCAAATTTTGGAAAAGCAACGGTTGCAATTGAACCTT
Organism: Flavobacterium lacisediminis; assembly: GCF_025909975.1. GTDB lineage: Bacteria > Bacteroidota > Bacteroidia > Flavobacteriales > Flavobacteriaceae > Flavobacterium > Flavobacterium lacisediminis. The sequence continues at coordinate 86,659 of NZ_JAPCIO010000001.1, forward strand.
CGTAACCTAAAGCGCTCCATAATTCTTCTGCAATATGTGGTGCATAAGGTGAAACTAAAATAGCTAATGGTTCTAAAATAGCTCTGTGATTACATTTTAATTGTTGCAATTCGTTCACGCAAATCATGAATTGAGAAACCGACGTGTTGAATGAGAAATTCTCGATGTCTTCTGTAACTTTTTTGATGGTTTTATGTAACGATTTGTACATTTCTGCCGTTGGTTCATCATTTACAATTACAGAACCGTTATCATCAAAGTATAATCTCCATAATTTTTTTAAGAAACCAGCAACTCCAGTAATTCCTGCAGTGTTCCAAGGTTTAGATTGCTCTAAAGGACCTAAGAACATTTCGTATAAACGTAACGTATCTGCACCATATTCTTCACAAATATCATCTGGATTCACTACGTTATACCAACGTTTCGACATTTTTTCAATTTCGCGACCTACAAAATATTTGCCACTTTCTGTAATAAATTCAGCTTCTTTGAATTCAGGAATCCAATTTCTTAATTTGTCTAAATCAATTTCATCTGAAGCATTTACAAGATTTACATCTATTCTAATTTCTTCAGTTTCATATTCTGATTTTAGATTTTTAGAAACATACTTATTTGTTCCAGAAACTCTATAAACAATCGCACTCATTCCCAAAATCATTCCCTGATTGATCAGTTTTTTGAATGGTTCTTCTGTTGGAGCGTAACCTCTGTCTTTTAAGAATTTATTCCAAAAACGAGAATATAATAAATGTCCGGTTGCGTGCTCGCTTCCACCAATGTATAAATCTACGCTTTCCCAATATTTAATAGCTTCTTCGTTAGCAAACTCTTCTGTGTTGTGCGCATCCATGTAACGCATCCAATACCATGAAGAACCTGCCCAACCTGGCATGGTGTTCAATTCTAATGGAAAAACCTTTGTGTTATCAATTAAATCATTGCTAACCACTGCGTTGCTTTCAGTATCCCAAGCCCAAACGGTTGCGTTTCCTAAAGGTGGCTGACCGTCTTCGGTTGGTAAATATTTTTCTACTTCTGGTAAAACAATTGGCAAGTGTTTTTTGTCAATCATTTGTGGTAAACCATTCACATAATATACTGGAAAAGGTTCACCCCAATATCTTTGACGAGAGAAAACGGCATCACGTAAACGGTAATTTACTTTGGCATTTCCTGCGCCAATTTTTTCAAGTTCTTCAATAATTTTCTTTGTTCCTGATTTGTAATCTAATCCGTTTAAGAAATCAGAATTTACCAATTCAAAACCACCTTTTTCTCCGTAAGCTGCTTCTGAAATATCTTGATTGAAAATGTTCTTAATTGCTGGCATTCCGTTGGTTCCTTTGAAGAAATTCGCGAAAGCATAATCACGCTCATCACCACATGGAACAGCCATAACTGCGCCCGTTCCGTAACCTGCTAACACATAATCGCCAATCCAAACTGGAATTGGTTCTTTCGTAAAAGGATGTTCGGCATACGCACCTGTGAAAACGCCTGAAATGGTTTTTACATCTGCCATTCTTTCACGTTCCGAACGTTTTGCTGTAGCTTCTACATACGCTTCAACCGCAGCTTTTTGTTCTGGAGTAGTGATTTGTGTAACCAATTCGTGCTCTGGAGCTAAAGTCATAAACGTAACTCCGAAAATGGTATCAGGTCTAGTTGTAAAAACATCAATCTTAGCATCGTGATTATTCACGTTAAACGAAACCATCGCTCCAACTGATTTTCCAATCCAGTTTCTTTGTGATTCTTTGATCGATTCACTCCAATCGATTTCATTTAAACCTTGCAATAAACGTTCCGCATAAGCAGAAATTCGCATACTCCATTGTGTCATTTTCTTACGAACTACTGGATGTCCACCACGCTCTGAAACGCCGTTTACAATTTCGTCATTCGCTAAAACGGTTCCTAAAGCCGCGCACCAGTTTACTTCAGTTTCAGCTAAATAGGTTAATCTATAGTGTAATAATATTTTTTGTTGTTCTTCTGAGGAGAATGATTTCCAATCTTCTGATGAAAATGGGGAGATATTATCATCACAAACAGCATTAACATTCGCATTTCCGTTTTTATCAAATTCTTGGATTAACGTGCAAATGCTTTCTGCTTTATCCGAATTTTTATTGTACCAAGATTCGAATAATTGAATGAAAATCCACTGTGTATGTTTATAATAATCCGGATTTGAAGTACGCACTTCACGACTCCAATCGAAAGAAAAACCAATTCTGTCTAACTGATTTCTGTAGCCTTGAATGGTGTTTCCTGATTTATCCACACCACCTTCAATATTCATGCGAGTCGTATCTGCTGGATGTTGCCCAGTTTGAATCGCATATTGTTCGGCTGGTAAACCAAATGAATCATACCCTTGCGGATGCAACACATTAAACCCTTGATGTCTTTTATATCTTGCGACAATATCAGAAGCGATGTAACCTAGTGGATGCCCAACGTGTAAACCCGCACCAGAAGGATAAGGAAACATGTCTAATACATAGTATTTTGGTTTTTCAGAATGGTTAGATGCAGCAAAAGTTTGATTTTCTGCCCAATATTGTTGCCATTTGGCTTCGATTTTTTCGTGGTGGTATTTCATGTTTGTTTTGGTTATCTGTTTTTTGATGATTTAAAAAACAGATTTTCTATTGTTTAAAAACTTTTGCAAAAATAGTTATTTTAGATTCAAAACTAAACCCATTCCGTAATTGTTATTTTGAATTACAGGATAGGGTAAAATGGTAATATTATTATTTTTTGGTTTATAAATGTATTTTTCTACATATTTATATAGATTTGGACTCCAATAATGCACTACATAAGCAGTTGCCATTCCTAAACCTGCTCCAAAAGACACATCAGCAACCCAATGTTTTTCGTTGGTTACTCTAAAAAAAGCGGTAGCTGTCGCAAAAAGATAACCTGAACTCGCAAACAATAAATTATCATCTTTATATTCTAGAAACATAAGCGTTGCTGCGTTAAAAACAGTAGTTGTATGACCAGACGGAAACGATCTTACACCATAAAGTTCTGGTCTTTTATCATTAACTTGTTCTTTTATCGTTCTTGAAATTAATCCAGATATTGTTAGTGATACAATTTGATTGGTGCACAATTGTTCCCAAGAATTTTCTGATTGAAAACCCATATTTTTTCCTAAAACGGCTAATGTAGTTGGAACACATTGTAAATAATCATCTCCTTTAAATCGAAAACGATTTCCAAGAGCATTGGTGTGAAATTCATAAACATCTTTTTTTAAATCTACATCTCTTAAAATTAAACCAGTAGTCATTAATGCAGTTGGAATAATAAAATGCTTTACTTTAAGTTTAGAACTTGAAGTGTTTACTTTTGATAGACTGTCTTGTGCATAATTAAAAAGTGAAAAACTAAAAAATAAAATGAGTATATATTTGTTCATTGTTAATAAAATCAAAATTAGTTGCAAAATTATTTAATATTCATTCATAAGTTGTTAGTTTTGTAAAATAATATTTTTTTATACAATAATCGTTTATGGCATCATCTTTTGAAAATTACAACAAGCGACGTTTAATCTCGTCTTACTTTTCGGTAGTTTTAAGTATCTTTTTAGTGTTATTCCTTTTAGGAGCTTTAGGACTTTTTGTAATCAATTCAAAAAAGATAACAAATGATTTTAAAGAAAACATTCCTATGACCGTTTTCTTTAATAACGATGCTAATGACACTATGATTAGCGCATTTGACACCGAATTGAAAAACGCAAAATTCATTAAAGACTATGCGTTTGTACACAAAGACAGCGCTGCTAAAAATAACGTAGATATTGTAGGTGAAGATTTTATGGAATTCTTAGGTTTCAATCCTTTACAAAATTCATTTGACATCCATTTAAAAGGAGATTATGTAATTGCAGATAGCATCCAAAAAATTGAACGTAATATTCGTAAAAACGAAATGGTTACTGAAATTATTTACGATAAAGAATTAGTAGATATGGTAAACAAAAACGTAACTAAAATCAGTTTTTGGATTTTAATCATCAGTGCCATCTTAACTGTTGTGGCAATGTTGTTAATCAATAGTTCGCTACGCCTTTCTGTTTATTCACATCGCTTTACAATTAAAACGATGCAAATGGTAGGAGCTACAAAATCGTTCATCAGAAAACCATTCATTTGGAGAAGCATTAAATTAGGATTAATTGGTTCTGGATTAGCAATTATTGCTTTACTATTTTTAGTATTTTATGTTGACAGCTTATTCCCAAGTTTAGGCATTGCAAAAGATTACGTTTCTATTGCAATAGTAATTTTCGGAGTGTTAGTTGTTGGAATTATCATTACTTCAATTAGTACATTTTTTGCTACACAACGTTTCTTGAATTTAAAAACAGATGATCTTTATTAGTAATTAGTGTTTAGTATGCACTGATTTAAAAAATTTATAGTATGGAAAATAACAATAAACCTGAATTTCTTTTTGATAAAGTAAATTATAAAATTCTTTTGGTTGGATTAGCCGTAATTGGACTTGGATTCATTTTAATGAGCGGTGGCGGAAGCGAAGATCCTAACGTTTTCAATGGTGAAGAATTATTCAGTTTCAGAAGAATTCGTTTAGCTCCAACCGTAGTTTTAATTGGATTCGGAATTACGATTTATTCGATTTTAAAAAATCCGAAGAAGTAATACTTTATGGATGTTTTACAAGCCATTATTCTTGCCATTATTGAAGGAATAACCGAATTTTTACCTGTGTCATCAACAGGACACATGATTATTGCTTCGTCTTTTTTTGGCATTGCACAAGACGATTTTACCAAACTTTTCACGATTGTAATTCAGTTAGGAACGATACTTTCTGTAATTGTTCTGTATTTCAAACGATTTTTTCAATCGCTTGATTTTTACTTCAAATTATTCGTTGCCTTTATTCCAGCCGTAATTTTCGGATTGTTATTGGGTGATTTTATCGATGGTTTATTAGAAAACCCTATCACAGTAGCAGTTTCGTTAATAATAGGTGGCTTTTTATTATTGAAAGTTGACGAATGGTTTGGCAATTCGGAAGGCACCGAAATTTCGTATTTAACCGCTTTTAAAATTGGATTGTTCCAGTGTTTAGCTATGATTCCTGGTGTTTCTAGAAGTGGTGCCAGCATCGTTGGCGGAATGACGCAAAAATTATCGCGAACAACAGCAGCCGAATTTTCATTTTTCTTAGCGATTCCAACCATGTTAGGAGCAACATTGAAAAAATCATACGATTATTATAAAGATGGTTTTGTGCTTTCTGACGACCAAATTAATTTATTAATCATTGGAAATGTAGTCGGATTTTTTGTAGCCTTAATCGCTATCAAATCATTCATCGGATTTTTAACCAAACACGGATTTAAAATTTTTGGTTATTACCGAATTGTTGCCGGAATTGCGATTTTACTCATTCATTTCTTCGTACAAAAATTAACTATCATCTAATGAATGCCGAAGAAATTTTAGCAGGAAAAGTCCTTTTAATAGACAAACCCTTGAAATGGTCTTCTTTTCAAGCGGTCAACAAATTGAAATACATTTTAAAACGCAAATACGATTTACCTAAGAAATTTAAAATTGGTCACGCCGGAACTTTAGATCCGTTAGCGACTGGCTTATTAATTATTTGTACTGGGAAATTCACCAAAAGCATTACCGAAATTCAGGCACAAGCCAAAGAATATACTGGAACCATCGTTTTAGGCGCTACTACTCCATCATACGATTTAGAAACCGAAATTGACGCCACTTTTCCAACAGAACATATTACCGAAGAATTGATTTTGGAAACAACAAAACAATTTATTGGTGAAATCGACCAAAAACCACCTGTTTTTTCAGCCATTAAAAAAGATGGAAAACGTTTGTACGAACACGCTCGTGCAGGTGAAGAAGTCGAAATTCAATCAAGAAAAACTACTATTCACGAATTTGAAATCACGAAAATTCAGTTACCTGAAGTAGATTTTAGAGTAAAATGCAGTAAAGGAACTTACATTCGTTCGTTAGCGTATGATTTTGGATTAGCGTTACAATCAGGAGGGCATTTAACTGTACTTCGTAGAACAAAAATCGGAGATTATTCAGTTGAAAATGCAATTACACCTGACGATTTTGCACAATTGCATGAAGATGAAAAATAAAACATTCCTTCTATTATTACTTTTATTCCAATTTAGTTTTTCGCAAAATGTAAAACTAAAAACAGGCGATATTTTATTCCAATCCATGAATTGCGGACCACTTTGCGAAGCCATTAACGAAGTTACCGAAGGTTATCAAGGAAAAGATTTTAGTCATTTAGGAATGGTGTACATCAAAAACGATTCGATATTCGTAATTGAAGCTGCTGGAAAAGCAGTGAAAGTAACTCCATACGAAACCTTTAAAACCTACACCACAGAAGCAATGTTTGTAGGAAGACTAAAAAACAAATACCGCAAATACATTCCAGAAGCCATTGCTTTCTCATTGCAACAAGTTGGCGTTCCTTATGACGATGAATACTTGTACAACAACGGAAAATATTATTGTTCGGAATTAATTTATGATGCGTTTTTGCATTCGTACAAAAAACCATTGTTTGATTTGTATCCTATGACTTTCAAATCGCCAAAATCAAATGAATATTTCGAAGTTTGGGCAGATTATTACCAAAAACTAAAAATGGAAATCCCAGAAGGCCAACTTGGTTGTAACCCTGGTGGAATTTCCACTTCTGATAAATTAAAAATTATTGGAACTTTACGCTAGGATATTTTCGTGCATTTCCACAATTTCATTTTGAATCGAAATGCCTTTATCGTGTAAATACCATTTTTGCAATTCAATTTTAGCCGTTTCATCTACTACACCATGAGCCGCTTTGTAATCTAAAATCAATTGTTTTGCACCATGAGGTCTTGGGCCCCAATCTAAAACTACTTCTAAAGTTTCAGCATCTAAAACGATTAATTTAGGAATTGCTTTTCCGCCATTCGTTAAAAAATGTTGCATTAAAGCATCGTTATCATCGCGCAAAACAATTTTTAACTCTACCTTATCTGTAACATCCGCCATTTTATGAATCACAGGAACAATTTGCGCAGCATCACCGCACCAACCTTCGCTTAGCACTAACCAAATGTACTTTTTATCTAAGTTTTGCAGTTTAGCTTTCGTTTCAGGTGTAACTTCTATAGTTTTTTCTAAACGATTCATTCTGGTTTCGTTTAGTTCGGAATATTTTAATAAATCTTCTGATTGCGTGTGACCTGTAGATTTCCCTTCAGCAATTAAACTTGTTACTTTTTTTCTGTAATCGGCAAAAGAAAAACTATTTTCTAATGCTTGTTTTATAGTATTTATCATCTTCTTAACTTTATTTGGCAAATTTAAGTCTAATTTTGGAAATTAAATGTAAGAATTGTTACATATGGATTTAACTTCAAAATCAATCGGATTAGCGCTTTCTGGTGGTGGTTCAAAAGGAATTGCTCATGCTGGAGTTTTAAAATTCTTAACCGAACAAGGGATTGAACCTTCTTGTATTGCGGGCTCAAGCGCAGGAGCCATTGTAGGAACCATGTATGCTTTTGGTAAAAAACCAGAAGAAATTTTAGATTTTTTCAAATCAATTTACTTTTTTCATTGGAAACATTTTACGTTTAAAAAACCTGGAATTGTGGATTCGGAATCATTCAAAAAATATTTTGAAGAGATTTTTGGAGAAACTACTACAATTGGAGATTTAAAAATTCCGACTTACATCACGGCAACGGATATGGTAAAAGGGAAACTAAAAATTTTTAGTCCCGAAACCAGAATTGTTGATGCGATTTTGGCTTCAACGGCTGTCCCTGGCATGATTTCGCCTTACGTTATTAAAGATAAATTATACAGTGATGGCGGTATTTTAAATCATTTTCCAGCCGATTTGTTACAAGGAAAATGTGATTCAATTATTGGCGTATATGTTAGTCCAGTTCAAAATATTGAAGCGAAAAACTTGAATTCCATAAAATCGGTTACTTATAGAGCATTAGAACTATTGACGGCGAATTCCAATCTTCAAAAATTTAATCATTGCGATTTAATCATCGAACCTAAAGAATTGACTAACTTTAGTACGTTTGAAACCAATAAAGCCAAGATGGATTTAATTTTTGAAACGGGTTACAACGAAGCAAAAAAAGCATTTGAAAATTTAGCAACATAAATGTTAAAACATTTTTTTTAGAAAAAAGCTATTTAACTATATTTGCACCACAAATAATACAACACAATGAAGTACAAAAGAATTCTTCTAAAATTAAGCGGTGAAGCTTTAATGGGTGATAGACAATATGGAATTGACCCACAACGCTTGGCTGAGTACGCTGAAGAGATAAAACAAATTCACGATAAAGGTGTAGAAATCGCTATCGTTATTGGTGGTGGAAACATTTTTAGAGGTGTAGCTGGTGCGAGTAACGGCATGGATAGAGTACAAGGGGATTATATGGGAATGTTAGCTACAGTTATCAATGGAATGGCTTTACAAGGCGCTTTAGAAGAAGCTGGAATGCAAACGCGTTTACAAACAGCTTTAAAAATTGAAGCTATTGCTGAACCATACATTAAAAGAAGAGCAACGCGTCATTTAGAAAAAGGAAGAATTGTAATTTTTGGTGCAGGAACAGGAAATCCTTATTTTACAACTGACACTGCTGCAGTTTTAAGAGGAATTGAAGTGGGTGCTGACGTAATTTTAAAAGGAACTCGTGTAGATGGTGTTTACACTTCTGATCCAGAAAAAAATGCTGATGCGGTAAAATTTGACTTTATTTCGTTTGAAGATGTATTAGCAAAAGGATTAAATGTAATGGATACAACTGCTTTTACATTGAGTCAAGAAAATAAATTGCCTATTATTGTATTCGATATGAATAAAGATGGTAACTTATTAAAAGTGTGCGAAGGAGAAACTATCGGAACAACGGTAACAATATAAATACGAAGTACAAAACTAGAAGTACAAAGTAAAAATTTAGAGAGATGACAGAAGAAATTAACTTTATTTTAGACAGTGCAAAAGAAGCTATGGTAGGTTCTGTTGCGCATTTAGAAAAAGAATTTTTAAACATTAGAGCTGGAAAAGCTTCACCTCAAATGTTAGGTGGTGTTTTTGTAGATTATTATGGTTCTCAAACACCATTGTCGCAAGTTGCTAACATTAATGCTCCTGATGCTCGTACCCTAACGGTAACACCTTGGGAAAAAAACATGTTACATCCTATTGAAAAAGCAATTATGATTGCTAATTTAGGGTTAAACCCAATGAACAATGGTGATAACATTATTATCAATATTCCAGCATTAACTGAAGAAAGAAGACGCGACTTGGTAAAACAAGCAAAAGCAGAAGCGGAAGATGCAAAAATTGGGATTAGAAACCACAGAAAAGATGCTAATTCTGATATCAAAAAAGAAGAAAAAGACGGAACTGCTGAAGATATTTGCAAAAAAGCCGAAGAAGATGTTCAGAAACTGACCGATTCTTTCATCAAGAAAATAGATGAACTTTTAGCAGTTAAAGAAGCTGAAATCATGAAAGTATAAATTTAACTCCCGATTAACACTCGGGAGTTTTTATTTTAATTATTTTGGTAAGATAAATTCATACTTTATGAGAAACTCTCTATTATTCTTAATTGCAATTTTACTTTTTAGCTGTAAAGAATCTGAAAATCTTAAAGGTGATTTATATTTCAAATTAATCGATTTGACATCACCTTCTGGCCTTACAGATAATCAAGCCTTAAATATTGAGAAAATAATTAACTCGATGGATACGGACGAGAAAAATAAAGAATTTATTGATTATTATAAAAATGTGATCAAACACGATTTATTAAAAAATCCATATCTGCAACTTGAAACAGAAGATGGCATTAAAAAAGTGTATCTAAATTCTAAAGAATATAATAAAATTAAGCATTTCAAACTTTCAGAATTGCAAGAAAAATCAAAGAAAGTCACAATTGAATTAAATGCTAAGGAACTTGAAAAAGATTTATTTTATTCAGAAGAGATCATTTCAATTAAAGAAGTTGATGGAAAAACTCATTGGAAAAAATAATCTTCTTAAATTTTAAATCCCGATTAACACTCGGGATTTTTTATTTTGAATATATTTGTAAAAAATCTTCCTCTACATGAAATATTTTTGGCTTTTTTTGTGCTTTTTCATTACTACTAGTTTTGTAGCACAAACCAAAATTAAAGGACAAATTATTGACTTTGACACAAAAGTACCTATTGCTTTTGCTACTATTACGTATAACAACACCAAATTCAATGCCGACTGGGAAGGAAAATTCTCTGTAAATGTGAATGATTTTAAAGTGCCAATAAAAGTCAATTTTAAAGGTTATTATGAAAAAATCACCTATCCAGAACCAAAGGTTGCCAATATTACGATTAAGTTGGTAAACGATTTAAACGAAAAAAAAGCCGAAATCTACACAGAAAACGGCGTTAACAATATCATTAAAAAAGTAATTGAAAATCGTAAATCAAATGATCCTGAAAAAGGATTATCGAGTTTTCAATATAAAAACTACGAATACCTTCAAGTAACAGCAAACCCAGATAGTATTTCTTCAAAAATTGATACTATTTACAAAAAGAGGTTTTTAAGAAAACCTTTAATGAAATTAGATTCAACAAATTACAAGTTTAAAAAATTCTCAGAGAAACAACATTTATATCAAACAGAGAAAGTTAATTTAATTCAACGTAATCATTCTCAATACAAAGAAACGGTTTTAGCCACTAGGATGGCTGGATTTAAACAACCCGTTTATGAATATCTTGGACTTAAACTAATTTCCTATTCTGTTTATGAGAATCCATTTGAAATCTTAGAAATTCCAGTTCAAAATCCGATTTCAAATTTTGGACGAAAATTATACAACTATAAACTAATAGATACTGTAAAAATTGATGGAAGAAACGCCTACAGAATCTACTTTGAACCCAAAAAACTCAACACAAATCGCTTGAGAGGTTTGTTATATATTGACACTATTAATTTTGCTATTTGTAAAGCTTACTTTCGTATTTATGGTGTTGTAAACATTAATGCAACCTACACATTTGATTATAGAAAAGACATTGATATTTGGTTTCCAAAAAACAGAAAATTCAAAGTTTCAAAAGGTAATAATTATGAAGATATTAAAATCTTAGGGGGTACTATAAAATTTAGTTCTGATTTAGATTTAACTGAAAGTAAAAATGCTACTGATCAAGCCTATGTTTCAATTGAATCTACCCCATTTGATATTGAAATTAATAAACCTATTTCTATTTCAAAACCAAGAGTTAAAATTGAAGTTCCAAAATCAAGTTTAGAACAAGAAAGCGATTACTGGAATGTTTTCAAAAAAGACACTATTGATAAGAGAAAACTCCGAACTTATACTTCAATCGATAGTTTATCACTTTCAGAAAAAATCGAACATAAATTATTCTTGGGTCGAAAAATTATAAATGGTTATTTTCCAGTTTCCATCTTTGATATTGATTTACGCAGCATAGCTAAATACAACAATTTCGAAGGTTTCAGATTAGGCATTGGAGCTGTAACCAATTCAAAACTTTCGGAAAAATATAAAGTTGCTTTTTATGGCGCTTATGGATTAATGGATGAAGAATTTAAATTCGGAATAACACCTTCATACTTAGTTCACAACAATTCTGAAACTTGGGTTAGTGCTTCATATACTGATGATATTAGCGAAATTGCTCAAACTAACTTTTTAACTGATTCGAGAAGATTCAAAATCTATGATCCTCGACCAATAAACATTTCAACATTCTATAATAACAAAATGAGTTCGGCTTTTATTGAGAGTAAATTTTTACCTAAAACTTCAAGCTATTTTGGAATTTCTCACAACCAAATTCAGCCTCTTTTTGATTACACATTTATAAATGATGGAAAATCATATACCGATTATACCATTACTGCTGTTCAGTTAGCTTTTCAATGGAATCCGTTTAGTAATTATATGCAAACTCCTGTTGGCAAAATTGAATATGAAAAAAGACATCCTAAATTTTCAATTCAATACACCCAATCTTTACCAAATATACTTGAGAATGATTTTGTTTTCTCAAAATTGGATTTCAAAACCTATTACGAATTACCTTATTTATCAGGTCAAAAAAGTTCAATTTTATTGCAAACTGGTATTGCCTTTGGCGATGTTCCAATTACACATTTATACAGTATTGTACCTAATAACTTAAATAGAGATGCAATTTTACAACGTATTACATTTGCAGGGAAAAACAGTTTTGAAACCATGTATTTTAATGAGTTTTTCTCTAATAAATATGCTTCATTACAATTAAAACACACTTTCAATAAAATACGTTTAGGATACAAAATAAACCCAGAATTTACTGTTGTTACTAGAATGGCTGTGGGTTCCAATAACAAGAATAATCAACACATAGGAATTGGATATAAAACACTTGAAGATGGTTTTTTTGAAAGTGGAATTGAATGTAATAAAATCTTTAAAGGGTTTGGTCTAGTAGCATTTTACAGATATGGGCCTAACCAATTACCTAATTTTGATGACAACATTGCTATAAAGGTTTCTTACTATTTAGATTTAGGTTTTTAATTTTAACTTAAAAATTACGCTCAACACCAATATTTTAAGCAATTATACTTACCTTTGCACCCTAATTTTTGAGAGATGTTAAAGTGGTTAAGCACCAGTTTTTGGGATTATATTGCCAGTAGGATTTTAAGAAACAGAATATTATTATTAGTTCTCATTCTACTTTTTACAATTTTTATGGGGTTTCAGTGGAAAAACATGCGTTTTACCTTCACAGAAGCCAACTTATTACCAGATGATCATGAAGTAAATATTCAATACAATTCTTTTTTAGACAAATTTGGTGAAGAAGGAAATTTAATTGTCTTAGGATTTAATGACAAAGATTTTTTCAATGAGAAAAACATAAAAGCTTGGGAAAAATTTATAGCTGATATAAAAAAGGATAAGGCTGTTGAACTTACTCTTTCAATTGAGGATTTAAAAGTGTTAGAAAAAGACACTTTAGCTCAAAAATTTAAATTAGTACCTTTTATAAACAATGATAGCATTTCAGATTCCTATTTAAAAGAAAAGGAAAAAGAATTCTTTAATGATTTACCTTTTTACGAAGGCATGCTTTTTAATAAAGAAAGTGGTGCCGTGCGTTTTGCGGTTTACATGGATAAAAAAATTGTAAACACAAAAGCCCGTAAAGACTTTATCGAAAAACATTTAAACAGTAATAAAATTTCGGCCTTTGAAAAAGAAACAGGATTAGATCTTCGCGTTTCTGGAATGCCTTACATTAGAACTTTAAATGCAAATAGCATTATTGACGAAATTGGTTTATTTGTTGGAGCTGCTTTAGGTGTAACATCTTTATTATTCTTCTTCTTTTTCAGGAGTTTCAGAGCCACTATGATTTCAATGTTTGTGGTAATTATTGGCGTTATGTGGTCTTTTGGAACACTAGGCCTTTTAAATTATGAAATCACAGTTTTAACAGCCATTATTCCACCACTTATTATTGTAATTGGAATTCCTAATTGTATTTTCCTGATTAATAAGTACCAACAAGAAATTAAGAATCATGGTAATAAAGCCAAGTCATTACAACGTGTAATTTCAAAAGTTGGAAATGCTACTTTGATGACGAATTTAACTACGGCAGCTGGTTTTGGTACTTTTATTTTTACCGATAGTAAATTGTTAAGTGAGTTTGGCATTGTTGCGTCATTAAACATTGTTTTCTTGTTTATTTTATGCTTAATAATCATACCTATTGTCTACAGTTATATGCCAATGCCAAAGGAAAAACACTTGGCACATTTGGGGAAAAACTATATGGCAAAATTCATGCAATGGATTGAAAATACCATAAGACATCATCGAATAGCTGTGTTTTCAGCTTCTATCATCATTTTAATTGTAGGGATTATTGGTATTTACCAAATTAAAATATCAGGAAGTATTATAGAAGACATGCCTAAAAAAGCACCTTTCTTCAAAGATATTTTATTCTACGAAAAAGAATTTGATGGTGTTATGCCTCTTGAAATTGTAATTGATACAAAAAAACCAAAAGGCGCTTTAAAATCGGTAACTTTAAAAAGAATTGAAGAACTTCAGGAAACCATTATTGAAATTCCTGAATTATCAAAACCCGTTTCTATCGTTAATTTAGTCAAATATTCAAAACAAGCATATTACAACGGAAATCCTGAATATTACGAATTACCAACAAAACAAGAAGAAGCATTCATTTTATCCTATATTAAAAATTCGACTAAAAAAGGAAATGAAAACATGCTTAAAAGTTATGTGGATAGTACAGGTCAATATGCACGCATTACGACTTTTATGCGAGATATCGGAACCGATAAAATGAAAAAAATCGAAGAGCGATTACAAGATAAAATCAATCATATTTTTCCAAAGGAACGTTATGACGTTTCATTAACTGGAAAAGCTTATGTTTTTGAAAAAGGAACACATTACTTAATTGATAATTTAGTACAATCGTTAATTTTTGCCATTGTCTTGATTTCTTTATTAATGGCCTATATGTTCCGCTCTTTTAAAATGATAATTGTATCATTATTACCAAACATTTTACCATTAGTAATGACTGCAGGATTGATGGGATTTTTGGGAATCCCTATTAAACCTTCTACCATTTTAGTATTTAGTATTGCCTTCGGAATTTCGGTTGACGATACCATTCACTTTTTGGCTAAATATCGACAAGAATTAAAAGCCAACGATTGGAAAATAAAACGTTCGGTATATGCTACTTTAAAAGAAGCTGGAATCAGTATGTTTTACACTTCTGTTGTATTGTTTTTTGGATTCTCTGTATTTACGCTTTCAGATTTTGGCGGTACAGTTGCTCTAGGAGGATTAGTAGCTACAACTCTTTTATTTGCTATGATTTCCAACTTAATTTTGTTGCCAGCCTTGCTACTTTCTTTAGACAAAACCATTGCCAACCAACAAGAATTCCAAGAACCAACATTAGATATTTTAGCAGAAGATATTGAAGAAGAAAATTCAAACGAGAAATAGTATATTTGCATTATAAATCATAAATCGAAATGAAACACTCAAAAGTTATAGACCTTTTAAACAGCACGAAAACATTACATGAAGTAACAGCAAAAGGTTGGGTTAGAACATTTAGAAACAATCAATTTATTGCGTTGAACGATGGTTCAACCATCCATAATATTCAGTGTGTGGTGGATTTTGAAAACACACCTGATGAAACTTTAAAAAGAATTACAACTGGAGCAGCTATTTGCGTTACAGGAACATTGGCAGAAAGCCGTGGTGCTGGACAAAAAGTAGAAATTCAAGTAACAAAATTAGAGATCTTAGGAGATAGTGATGCGGAAAAATTCCCAATGCAACCTAAAAAACACTCATTAGAATTCTTACGTGAAAATGCTCATTTACGTGTTAGAACCAATGCGTTTGGAGCAATCATGCGTGTGCGTTCAACATTAGCGTTTGCAGTTCACCAATATTTCCAAGAAAAAGGATTTTTCTATGTGAACACACCTATCATCACAGGTTCTGATGCTGAAGGTGCTGGTGAAATGTTCCAAGTAACATCTTTACCAATTGATGGTTCTGCTCCAAGAAACGAAGACGGAAGTATCAATTACAAAGAAGATTTCTTTGGAAAACAAACCAATTTAACCGTTTCTGGGCAGTTAGAAGGTGAAACTTTTGCTATGGCATTAGGTCAAATTTATACTTTTGGACCAACATTCCGCGCGGAGAATTCAAACACTTCGCGTCACTTAGCTGAGTTTTGGATGATTGAACCAGAAGTTGCTTTCAATGATTTGGCAGACAACATGGATTTGGCAGAAGATTTCATCAAATACGTTATCAAATATACAGTTGATAAATGTGGTGATGATTTGAAATTCTTAGAAAGCAGATTAATAGAAGAAGAAAAGTCAAAACCACAAGCGGATAGAAGCGAAATGACGCTTTTAGAAAAATTAAGTTTTGTTTTAGATAACAACTTCAAACGTGTTTCTTACACGGAAGCTATTGACATTTTAAAAGATTCAACTCCAAATAAAAAGAAAAAATTCCAATATATCATTAACGAATGGGGTGCTGATTTACAAAGTGAGCACGAACGTTTCTTAGTTGAAAAACACTTTAAATGTCCAGTAATTTTATTTGATTATCCAGCAAAAATTAAAGCGTTTTACATGCGTTTGAACGACAATACTGAGCCAGGAAAAGAAACTGTTAGAGCAATGGATATCTTATTCCCAGGAATTGGAGAAATTGTTGGAGGTTCGCAAAGAGAAGAGCGTTACGATGTATTAGTAGAAAAAATGAAAGCTTTAGGAATCGACGAAGAAGAACTTTGGTGGTATTTAGACACGAGAAGATTCGGTTCGGCAGTTCACTCAGGTTTCGGATTAGGTTTTGAAAGATTAGTGCTATTTGTAACCGGAATGGGTAACATTAGAGACGTAATTCCTTTCCCAAGAACACCACAAAACGCAGAATTTTAGAATCTTGTTAAATTGTTTAACTGTTGAAGCGTTAAATCGTAAATTTGATAAACAATTCAACAGTTAAACGATTAATCAGTTAAACAAATAAACATTAATGTTAAAACACAGTTTACAATTCAAATTATCTCAAAAATTATCGCCTCAACAAATTCAGTTGATGAAGTTAATTCAATTGCCTACGCAAGCTTTTGAGCAACGTCTTCAGGAAGAATTGGTTGAGAATCCTGCTTTGGAAGAAAGCAGCAAGGAAGATAATTACGAAGCAGATGATTACGAAGTAAACACAAACGATGATGATTACGACGATTATGACAACGACCATATCGACACGCAAGACATTAACATCGATGAGTATTTAAGTAACGACGAAACACCAGATTACAAATATCAAACTAATAATTACAGCGATGACGATGATGACAAATCACTTCCGTTTGCTGCACCTGTTAGTTTTCATCAAGATTTAATCAATCAGTTAAATACATTTATTTTAAGTGATGACGAACGCGATATTGCCGAATTTTTAGTCGGAAGTATTGACGATATGGGTTATATCCGAAGAACTACACAAGATATTGTTGATGACATGGCTTTTACTCAAGGTATTTATACTGATGAGGCTACTGTAGAACGTATTTTGCATTTGGTTCAGGATTTAGAACCTGCTGGTGTAGGTGCGCGCGATTTGCAAGAATGTTTGTTGTTGCAATTAAAACACAAAACACCGTCGGATTCTATCAATTTAGCCATTCAAGTTATTGAACAGCAATTTGATGCTTTTAGTAAAAAACATTACGATAAATTATTGCAAAAATTTGACGTTTCGCAACAACAATTAAGAAAAGCGATAGATGAAATTGAAAAACTAAATCCGAAACCAGGAGGAAGTTTTGACGGCAATCAGAAAATGGTTGAACACATTGTTCCCGATTTTACGATTCGAATTGTTGATGGTGAATTAGAGCTTTTATTAAATGGAAGAAATGCTCCAGAATTGCATGTTTCTAAAGATTATCAAGAAATGTTGCAAAGTTATAAAGACACTTCTGAAAAATCGAGTTCTCAAAAAGACGCGGTTCAGTTTATCAAGCAAAAATTAGATTCGGCAAAATGGTTTATTGATGCGATTAAACAACGCCAGGAAACCTTGTATGTTACGATGAATGCGATTATGTTTTATCAGCAAGAATACTTTTTAGAAGGAGAAGAAACAAAACTTCGTCCGATGATTCTAAAGGATATTGCTGATATGGTTGGTTTAGATATTTCAACTGTTTCACGTGTAGCGAATAGCAAATATGTTGACACACCATACGGAACGAAACTAATCAAAGAATTCTTTAGTGAATCGATGACTAATGACCAAGGTGAAGAGGTTTCAACTATCGAAATTAAAAATATATTACAACAAGTAATTTCGGAAGAAGACAAAAAGAAACCTTTACCAGATGATCAATTAGCTGAAATTTTAAAAGAAAGAGGTTATCCAATTGCTAGAAGAACTATTGCTAAATATCGAGAACAATTAGACATTCCTGTAGCACGTTTGAGAAAGAAAATCTAACAGAGCATTATGGATTTAAAAAAAATATTACCTGTTTTTTCTTATATCTTTCATCCCATATTTGTTTCCTTATATGGTACTTTATTTTTCTTTTTAATTGCAAATTCATTTTTTTATAACTCTCAAATAATTGTCACTTTAGTACAAGTAACAATATTGACTTTGTTATTGCCATTATCGATGTATTTTTTATTTCGATCGTTAGGTGTAGTTAGCTCGTTTACAGAAGCCAGCATTAGTGAAAGAAAAATGCCTATAGCCGTTCAAGCTATTTTATTGTTTGTATTAATAAAATTCAGTGTTTCACAAGATTCGGTTGCAGAATTGTATTTCTTTTTCCTTGGCGGATTTTTAAGCAGTGTAATTGTATTAGCGAGCGTTATTTTAAAATTCAAGGCAAGTTTACACATGATAGGAATTAGTGCATTAACGTGCTTTGTTTTCGGTTTGAGCATGTATTACCAACTACCTTTTGTAAACCTTATTGCTTTTTGTATTGTTTGTATTGGTTTGGTTGCTTCTTCTCGCTTATACATGAAAGCACACACCTATACAGAACTTATTGCGGGAATTATTATTGGAGCTGGACCACAGGTGTTTTTGTATCAGTATTGGTTATAAGAAATTAATAAATTTAACACTTCACGAAAACAAACTTCTTACCATCTAAAGTTATAAAAATTGTAAAACCTTTGTTATTAAAGAACGAATATACTTGTTCTTCAGAATAATGAGTTTTATACGTAAAATAAGGAGAACTTACATTTAATTCATATTGTTTTTCTCCAATTTTAGAAATCTCAAACATCATAGTTTTAAAAGATTTCTTATCATCAATAATGACTTCTACAAGTCCATACTTTTCTTTATTATTTTCAAAAACAATATCATTGCTTGAAATTTTAAAGCTAATCAAGTCAGGTCCAGGGTTTTCATTCTCTCTTTGAAATTTCATATCTAAAATACAATTTTCAACAGATTTACTATTGTTTAAGTAAGCTATTGTAAAACCACTTGTTATGATAAATAAAAAACTAATTATGTAATTATAGATACTATTTCTTTTTATGAAACTTGAGAATGATTCCTTACGACCAAAATATAACCATCTAAAAAAAGCTCCTGGTATTTCAAAGAGAACTTCAATTAAAAAGCCAAAAATTAATTCGATTATAATCATTTTAACTACAAAACATAAAACATCAAACCAATTTTCAGCGTCGTTACATTATTTTCAGTAGCTGTTTTATCTTTATCAAAAAAGGGATTTAAACCATAATGAATATAAGCATTCCAGGTGTTAAAACCAAAAGTCAAATAAGTTGCGTATTGAAATTTATTTAATAGATCGTTTATGTTTTCTGTTCCAGAACCAATGTCGCCATCATATTTAAACTTTCCATTAATCAAATAACTGGCCATAAAACCACCATAGATTCTCCAAAACTTATGACTTTCAGGAGAAGCATTTCGCCAGCGAATTTCTATTGGCACATCAATATAATGCAATAAAATTCTACTCTTTACCAATTCAAAATCGGGATTATTAGTAATTGAAGATAAATCTATTGTTTGTTTTAAATCATTAAATGAATACCCAATACCTGGAGCAATAGCCCAATGTCTATTTTCAGAAATTGGAAAATCTCTTAAAAATCCAGCTGACAATCCTGTTGAAAAAGAATATTGATTAAAGTTATCAGGTGTTTTTTGTAAAAAATTATATGAAATAGAAACGTAAAACTGATCTTCTCTAAATAGAGAATCTACAACTGCTTTATTTTCTGATTGCGAAAAACCAATTGCAACAAAAAACATAAAAAAAAGGGATACAAATAGTCGCATTAAATTTTTTTATAAAATTAATAAAAAAAAGGTACGCAGTAGCGTACCTTTTTTATTTTATAAAATAAAAATACTATTCAACAGGATTTCCTTGTGCTGTTGTATAATTTACTTTTAATTGATCTATTTTACGTAATTCTAATTTGATAGCGGCAACTAATCCCATCTTAACTTGT
Organism: Flavobacterium lacisediminis; assembly: GCF_025909975.1. GTDB lineage: Bacteria > Bacteroidota > Bacteroidia > Flavobacteriales > Flavobacteriaceae > Flavobacterium > Flavobacterium lacisediminis. The sequence goes on from NZ_JAPCIO010000001.1 coordinate 106,912, forward strand.
CTGTCAATTTTTAAGGATGCAGTTAAATACTTTTCATCTTCTGAGTTACGTTGAGCTCTTTCCGTAATAATGAAATTTCTGATTTCTGAAGGCGAAGCCATTTTATCAGCTAATTGAATACGATCAGAACCACCAAGAGTTGATCTATATCTTTCACTTGGTTTTCCAGCGTAAATATACATTACATACTCTTTCTTGTGCAATTTTGCAGTTTGATTCGCTTTAGGTAATGTATTTTCAATTTTTAAATCAGTATCTTTCATGGTAGTAGCCGTCATGAAGAAGAACAAAAGCATAAATACAATATCTGGTAAAGATGCTGTTGAAATTGCAGGAGTTTCGCCTGTTGTTTTCTTTTTAAATTTAGACATACTTTCTTAATATTATATAATTATTTTTTTGGCTCTGCTTCAGAAAGTCTCATAGGAAATAAATCCTGAATCTTTTTTACTTTCGGCTCTAAATCTTCAACTAAACCTTCGGTAGCTTTAGAAGCGGGATCATTAAAAATGTACTCCATTTCTGTAAAAGTCATACCGTAACGCTTCTTACATTCTCTATCTCTTAAAAAGTTATATGCAGCAACTAATTCGTTTTGCACTGCAATATAAGTTTCATAAGTAGTTTGCCCATCATTATTTAATGAAATTACCGCATCACCAGGACTATCTGATGAATTTGGATCTTTTTTTCCATTACAATAAGCACATATTCCTTTTCCATTATTTTCAAGAAAGTCAATAGCAGTTTGTCTTAAGTCTTTAATATCAACCAATTTCTCTTCAACAAGTAACTGATTATCTTTATTAACTAAAACTGTTAAAATATTTCTATCATTAATAGGTGGAACAGGTGGGTTCTCTTCATAACGAGGTAAGAGTCTATTAATTCCTTGATCTACTCCGATTGTAGTAGTAACTAAGAAGAAAATTAAAAGTAAGAATGCAATATCTGCCATAGAACCAGCATTCACTTCTGGCGGTGCACCTCTTTTTTTACCCATGATCTATTATCTTTTAATTTTTGAAAATCCAGTCCAACCTAATACACCAACTGAAATAATAGCAAGAATATAAAATGTATTCAAACTTGTACTGATTAATTTTGATGAAAATGAAGAAATAACTCCACCATCTTTTAATTTAACTTCAGTACTATCAGCTAGAATAAATGCTACTAAAACAATTGCAGCGAATAATCCTAAAGAAATAAGAGCTCTTCTTAATTGTTCTTTATGTGTAATTAAGTTTTTAAATACAAAGTAAATAACAGAAAAGAAAGCAATCGCCATTGCTAAATAGGACACATATATAAAGTAATCTACAATATAAGAATTATTCTCCATTGAAATCTCCATACCTAAAGCAGATATGAATAAAATAGAAGCAATAATACCAATTATAATTACTACAATTTTTGAAATTTTGTATACGTTCATAACAATAATATGTTAATGTATTATTTGTTTAATTTCTCTTTGAAATAATCTGACAACATATCAACTAAGCTGATAGATGCATCTTCCATATCATTAACGATAGAGTCAATTTTAGCTGTAATATAGTTGTAGAATACTTGAAGAATCATCGCTACGATAAGTCCAAATACCGTTGTTAATAACGCTACTTTAATACCTCCAGCTACTAATGATGGCTCCATAGATCCTGCAGACTCAATTTGGTCAAATGCAACAATCATACCAATTACCGTTCCTAAGAACCCTAACATCGGTGCAAGTGCAATAAATAAAGAAACCCAAGAAACGTTTTTCTCTAATTGCCCCATTTGAACACCACCGTAAGCTACGATAGATTTTTCAGCAGACTCTAATCCGTGAGATGAACGCTCTAAACCTTGATAGAAAATAGATGCAACTGGACCAGCTGTATTTTTAGCAACTTCTTTAGCAGCTTCAATACCACCTGAGTTTAATGCATTTTCTACTTCAGAAACGAATTTTTTAGTATTGATAGTAGAAAGATTTAAGTAAATAATTCTTTCAATAGCAATAGCCAAACCAAGAATTAAACACAATAATACAGGAGACATCCAAATTGGATCTCCTTCAATGAAACGTTTTTTCATTGATTGAGTAAAAGTAACTTCTTCAGTTGCTGCAGCCTCATCAGTTGTAGCTGTTGCTTCATCAGTTGTTGCTTCTGTTGCAGTTGTATCAGCTACTTGTTCTGTAGCAGGAGCTGCTGCTTGAGTTGAATCTTGAGCTTGAACATTTCCAAAAGTCATAAGCCCCGTGATTGCTAAAATAGAAAATAATCTTTTCATCGCTTTTGTTCTTAAATTTAATTAGTTAATTGGGTTTAAAGATATAAAAATATTTATAAAATTTTAAAATTAATATCATTCTGCAGAGAGGAAGGGATTCGAACCCTCGATACCCTTGTGGAGTATACACACTTTCCAGGCGTGCGCCTTCGACCACTCGGCCACCTCTCTATTGAAACGACACTCAATTTTAAGGGTGCTAAATAACGTAAAAAATCTCATGTATAAAAATTTTATATGTTATTTTTAAAACATTTCTCCACGAATTTCCGTTTCAAATATGGTCTTGAATACATTATGAGACACATTTTGACCTAAGAGATACATTAATTTAGTAATAGCAGCCTCTGTAGTAATATCTTTTCCAGAAATTACCCCTATATTTTTTAACTGTGTACTTGTTTCATAATTCCCCATTGATACGCTACCTCCACTACATTGTGTAACGTTTATAATATGAATATTATTATGAATTGCCTGCTCTAATATGCGAACAAACCATTCTTCAGTTGGGGCATTTCCAGAGCCATACGTTTCTAAAACTATCCCTTTTAAATTAGGAATGGCAAAAAAAGCATTTAAAACATTTTGATTAATGCCAGGGAAAATCTTTAAAATCGCTACATTATCATCAAAATCAGTATGTACTTTTAGCTTTTTATTTGCTTTTTGCTTTAAAACTATATCCTTATTTACTTTTAAATGCACTCCTGATTCTGCTAGTTCAGGGAAATTTGGCGACGTAAAAGCATTAAAATGTTCGGCACTGATTTTAGTAGTTCGATTTCCTCGATATAATTTATATTCGAAATACAAACACACTTCTTGAATAGCTGGCTTTTTATTTTCTTGAAGCGAAGCTACTTGAATTGCTGTAATCAAATTCTCTTTTGCATCGGTTCTTAAATCTCCAATTGGTAATTGCGAACCTGTAAAAATCACAGGTTTCGCTAAATTTTCCAACATAAAACTTAGAGCAGATGCACTATAAGACATCGTATCAGAACCATGCAAAACCACAAACCCATCAAATTTTGAATAGTTATCCTCAATGATTTTGGCCATTTTTTGCCAATTGGAAATATTCATATTCGATGAATCGATAGGTACCTCAAATGAAAAAGTTTCAATTTGACAGTCTAATAAATGTAATTCTGGAATTCGGCTTAACAACTCATTAAAATCAAAAGCTTTCAAAGCTCCTGTTTCAAAATCTTTTACCATTCCGATGGTACCACCGGTGTAAATTAAAAGTATTTTTGGTTTATGAGATGTCATCAGTATATTTCAATTTATTCACAACCGGATTAGCATACATTGCCAAGAAACCTTCTCTCATGGTTTCATTGTCGGTGTCAATTCGCATTTCTAATCTTCTTTCGAACAATTGACGCTCTTTTTCGTTGTACAAATGTTCAAATCGAGTTGTTTTGTATAAAATATCGTAAGCGATAAAATTTGTTGGCCATAATTTATACGATTGTAAAATAGAATCATCAATTACTTGAGCCAGTGCTTGAATTTGCTTGTTATTATTGTCATTTTCAGCAATAATTTTTTCGTATTCATTTTCTAAAACATCACCCACATGAATATGAATACGTTTCTTTTGCCCGATGATTCCACTTAATAATGTAATGAAATCTTCGTTTTTCTCTTTTATATATACTTCGTCTTTTGAAAGCGCAATTAATTGTGGCATTTTCAAAGCATCTGTTGGGTCGTATTCGTACGAAATAGAAACAGGAACAATTTTTAACTTCTTAAAATAGTCCATTACTCTTACTTCATCATTAGCCATAGCCACCATTTTCAAAACCCCTTGATGAGTTGCATCATTACCGTCTTTGGTTCTTCCTTCTCGTTGAGCAATCCAAACAGAACGATTTTCTTTAGACAATAAATGATACATATATTCCGCCATCAACTTAGAACTTTGTAATAATTCTCTTGGCGATAATCCGCGTTGAACTAAAAAGTTTCTATTAAGTTTTGATAATTTTAAAAGGAAATCTTTTTGAACTAAATTATCTCCAATAGCCGAGGCCGTCATCACCAATCCATGATCTATTAATGAAACATTCAACAAAGAAGTATCTAAAATAATATCGCGATGGTTGGAAATAAATAAATACGAAGTATTAGGTTCTAATTTCTCAAAACCCGAAGTGGTAAGTCCTTCCGAACTTCTCTCCAAAACTCTTTGAATGGATTGGTAAACAAAATTAACCTGGAAATCGCGAATAGAATGGGTTCTACTTAATTGCTCTTTCCAAACTTCATCTTCTAATTCTGGAAAAGTAAAATCCATCATAGCCTTCATCATAGGATGATGCAACAAAGACTTCAAGGCTTCGTTTACTTCAGAATCATAATAAGGGCGAATAGAATCGAATTTTGTCATAATTATTTTAAAACAATTCACAAAAGAACAAAATTTTTATCAATTGCAACTTTAAATTTACATTAAATTCCGAAAATTTGTTTAGAGTTTTCTGTAGTAATTTTTGCAATTTCTTCCACTGATAGCTGATAAATTTCAGCTAACTTTTGTGCAACCAATAAAGTATAACTGCTTTCGTTTCGTTTTCCACGATATGGAACTGGCGCTAAATAAGGCGAATCGGTTTCTAAAACAATATTTTTTAAATCGATTTCATTTAAAAATTGGTCGATTTTTCCATTTTTAAAAGTAGCTACTCCTCCAATTCCTAATTTCATTCCTAACGAAATCGCTCTTTGGGCTTGACCCAAATCACCAGTAAAACAATGAAAAATCCCAAATAAATCATCTGATTTTTCACTTTCTAAAACCTCGAAAACTTCATCAAATGCATCACGACAATGAATATTGATTCCCAATTTGTACTTTTTTGCCAATTGAATTTGGTGTTTGAAAGCATGTTGTTGTTCTTTCAAAAAAGTTTTGTCCCAAAATAAGTCAATACCAATTTCTCCAATTGCATAAAATTTTCTAGAAGCCAACTCTCTTTCTACATGCGCCAATTCTTCTAAGTAATCCTCCTTCACATATGTTGGATGCAAACCCATCATTAAAAACACGTTTTCGGGATATTGCTTTTCTAATTCGTACATTTTAGTTGTATAATTAGAATCTATTGAAGGAACAAAAAAACGAGAAACGCCTGCATTTATAGCACGTTGCATCATTTCATTGCGGTCTAAATCAAATTCTTCTGAATATAAATGCGAATGGGTATCGGTAAGTATCATTTGTTGATTGGGTTACAAAGTCGCAAAGTTACAAAGTTTGATTCAGAAATTTGATTTACTTTTGAAGTATGGAAGATTTACAAGACTTTTTAAAAGGAAAAAAATATAAAAAGATAAAGTTTACGGTGCTAAAAACCCAACATTTATTAATCAAAGGAAAGATAAATGGCGTAAAAGGCAACTTTATTTTAGACACTGGAGCGAGTAATAGTTGTGTAGGATTTGAAAGTGTTGAACAGTTCAAATTAGATGCCCAATTTTCAGAAACCAAAGCGGCTGGAGCTGGAGCTACCGGAATTGAAACGCAATTAGCAAGGAATAATGAAATTCAATTGGGAAGATGGAAAAATAATAAATTTCACCTAATTGTTTTTGATATGAGTCATGTAAATGATGCGCTTCGTCATTACAAAACCAAACCGGTTGATGGTATTATTGGTGCCGATATTTTACTAAAAGGAAAAGCAATTATTGATTATAGCAATCATTTTTTGTATTTGAAATAACTAGCTCGAATGGTTTTTTTTCAGTGTTCGGTATGCTAAAATCGTACTAATCAACATTAAAATTCCTCCCAAAATAAAGGGTGCTCCTGGGAATAAAAAAGGCGCTTCATTGTGAGTAAAATAATAAAAAACAGATGCCATCATAGGTGGACCTACGATTGAAGAAGCACTCATTAAACTCGTTAACGTTCCTTGAATTTCACCTTGTTCTGATGGAGGTACTTGTTCAGAAACCACTGCTTGCAATGCTGGACCGGCAATTCCTCCTAAACAATAAGGAATTAAGAATAGAAACATCATCCAACTTTCGGTTGCAAATGCAAACAAAAACATTCCGATAGTATATAACGCTAAACCGAAATAAATACTTTTTACATTTCCGATTTTTGGGTTTATCCAACGAATTAAACCACCTTGAACGATTCCAACTAACAATCCGATGATTCCAAGAGAAATACCAACCATTTTTTCATCCCAATTAAATTGGTACATGGTAAAATAATTCCAGTTGCTTTGCACGGCATGCGAACCTACATAGAGAATGAAAATCGCTAATACTAATCCAATTAAATTAGGGTATTTTTTCAAATGTAAAAGAGCTCCTATTGGGTTAGCTCTTTTCAATTCAAATGGTCTTCTTTTATCTTTATCTAAAGATTCTGGCAAAATAAAATAACCGTATAAAAAATTAAGCATGCAAAAAATAGCTGCAGCAATAAAAGGAACTCTTGTTCCAAATTGCCCTAACAATCCACCTATAACCGGGCCAATAATAAATCCTAATCCAAAAGCTGCACCCATTAAACCAAAGTTTTTAGCTCGATTTTCATTTGTACTAACATCGGCTATATAAGCAGATGCAGTGGTAAAACTTGCTCCTGTAATCCCAGATAGAATTCTACCAATGAACAACCAAATAATAGTTGGTGCATAAGCCAATAATATAAAATCTAACGAAAAACCGAATAAAGAAATTAACAAAACTGGTCTTCTGCCATATTTATCACTTAAATTTCCAATGACTGGAGCAAAAATAAATTGAGTAATTGCATATGCAAAAGTTAGCCAACCTCCATATTTTGCTGCTTCACTAATATCTCCATTGATAAGCTCTTTAATTAGATTTGGAATTACAGGAATAATAATTCCCCAACCAATAACATCTAACAAAACGGTAATAAAGATGAAACCAACGGCCGCTTGCTTCTTAGATTTTTTCATAGCTAAATTTTGAAATACAAAGAAAAGAAAAATCCCAAACTCTTTAGGAATTTGGGATTTTATTATTGGGGTTTATATTTCTATAATTCTAATGCTTTTTTCACATTTCCACCCATTAATAATTCTGCAGGGTTTTCTAATGCTTCTTTAACAGCTACTAAGAATCCAACCGACTCACGTCCGTCGATGATTCTGTGGTCGTATGATAAAGCAACGTACATAACTGGAGCAATTACGATTTGACCGTTTTTAACGATAGCTCTTTCTACCACATTGTGCATTCCTAAAATACCAGATTGTGGAGGATTGATGATTGGCGTAGATAACATACTTCCGAAAACACCACCATTAGAAATTGTGAAAGTTCCACCTGTCATTTCATCAACTGTAATTTGTCCATCACGCGCTCTGATAGCTAATCTTTTGATTTCTGCTTCAACACCTCTGAACGATAATGTTTCTGCATTTCTCATAACTGGAACCATTAATCCTTTTGGACCAGAAACCGCTACTGAAATATCACAGAAGTCATAAGAAATTTTCTCTTGACCGTCAATCATAGAGTTTACATCTGGATACAATTGTAAAGCACGAGTTACTGCTTTTGTAAAGAACGACATAAAGCCTAATCCTAAACCATGTTTAGCTTTAAACTCTTCTTTGTATTGATCACGTAAAGCGTAAATAGCCGTCATATCTACTTCATTAAAAGTAGTTAACATTGCTGTTTCGTTTTTAGCTGATACTAAACGTTCAGCTACTTTTCTACGTAACATAGAAAGTTTTGTTCTTTCCGAACCACGGTTTCCACCTGTTGGTGTTCCCATTGATGGTACTGCATTTACAGCGTCATCTTTAGTAATTCTTCCACCTTTACCTGTTCCAACGATGTCAGAAGGCTCGATGTTTTTCTCGTCTAATATTTTTCTAGCTGCTGGAGATGGCGCTTGAGTTGCATATGTTTTTTCTGCTACTGGAGCTGCTTTTGGAGCCTCAGCTTTTGGAGCTTCAACCGTTTTTGCTTCTTCTTTAGCTGGAGCCGCACCACTTTCTGGTTTTGCTGCACCTGTATCGATTAAACAAACTACAGCACCTACTGCTACAGCATCACCTTCTTCTGCTTTTAATGTAATGATTCCACTTGCTTCAGCTGGCAATTCTAATGTTGCTTTGTCTGAATCAACCTCAGCAATCGCTTGGTCTTTTTCTACATAATCACCATCTTTTACTAACCATGTAGCAATTTCTACTTCTTTAATTGATTCCCCTGGAGAAGGGACTTTCATTTCTAAAATCATATCTTTTTATTTAAAAAGTTTACCCTTCGACAAGCTCAGGGTGATAATTGAGTTGTTTTTTATTGAAATAATGTTTTATCAAAAACCATCGCGATGGCATTTTTTTGACGTTTTTTAGAACGTTCATAACTACCCGCAGCTGGTGCACTATATGCTTTTGGCGAAGCTAATCTTAATTTTACTAAATCGAAATTCATTAACATATAAGAATAAGCTCCCATGTTTTTAGGTTCTTCTTGTGCCCAAACATAATCATCAACATTTGGATAACTGTCGATAATCGCTTTGATTTGGTCAACTGCTAATGGGAACAATTGTTCTAAACGAACAACCGCCACATCGTTTCTACCTAATTCTTCTCTTTGTGCAATAATGTCAAAATATACTTTTCCTGTACAGAAAACCAATGTTTTGATAGCTTTTTTATCAGCAACATTTGGATCATCTAACACTTCTTGGAATTGTCCGTTTGCTAATTCGTCCATTGAAGATACTACATCTGGATGACGTAATAAACTTTTTGGAGAGAATACTACTAATGGTTTACGGAATTCTGTTTTTAACTGTCTTCTCATTAAATGGAAGAAGTTAGCTGGCGAAGTTACATCGGCAATATACATGTTGTGTTTTGCACACATTTGTAAATAACGTTCCATACGTGCTGATGAGTGTTCTGCTCCTTGGTTTTCATAACCGTGAGGCAATAACATTACCAATCCGTTTTGGTTGTTCCATTTATCTTCACCTGCAGAAATGTATTGGTCAATCATAATTTGAGCTCCGTTAGAGAAATCTCCAAACTGTGCTTCCCAAATTACTAAAGATTTTGGCGATGCTAACGCATATCCGTATTCAAAACCTAAAACACCATATTCTGAAAGGTGCGAATTGTAGATATAAAAGTTTCCTTTTTTATCTTTTATTTTGTCTAAAAGAATTACTTCTTCTTCTGAATCTTCTACTTTAACTACAGCATGACGGTGTGAGAATGTTCCACGTTCAACGTCTTGCCCAGATATACGCACGTCAAAACCTTCTGACATTAGAGAACCATAAGCTAATAATTCGCCCATTGCCCAATCTAATTTATTGGTCTCCACCATGTTTTTTCTATCACCAATTAACTTCGTAATCTTACTGATGAATTTCTTATCAGCAGGAAGTTCGGTAATGGTTTTAGCAATTTCAGCTAATTGTTTTTTATCAAACTTAGTGTCAAATTTTTGAAGCATTACATCATCTGAAACTTGTTTGTAACCTTCCCACTCATTTTCCATGAATGGTGTAATTACAGTTAAGTCTTTTTTACGAGAGGCTTCTAAATTTTCATCTAGTTTTGCTTTGTAAGCTTCTTCTAATTCTTTTACAAATCCAGCCGAAATAACATTTTCTTGTGCTAATTTCTCCGCATAAATATCTCTTGGATTTTTATGTTTTGCAATTAATTTATATAAAACAGGTTGTGTAAAACGAGGTTCGTCTCCTTCGTTATGACCATATTTTCTGTATCCTAATAAATCAATAAAAACGTCAGTTCCAAACTCCATACGATAATCTAAAGCAAATAACATCGCATGAACAACAGCTTCTGCATCATCAGCATTTACGTGTAAAACTGGCGACAAAGTTACTTTAGCAATATCCGTACAATACGTTGACGAACGCGCATCTAAATAATTCGTTGTAAATCCAACTTGGTTATTGATTACTAAGTGAATCGTTCCACCTGTTTTATAACCATCTAATTTAGCCATTTGAATGATTTCATAAACAATACCTTGACCTGCAACCGCAGCATCACCGTGAACGGCAATTGGTAAGACTTTTGAAAAATCATTTGGATAATTTCTATCTTGTTTTGCTCTTGTAATTCCTTCAATAACGGCACCTACTGTTTCTAAGTGCGAAGGATTTGGAGCTAAATTTAAGTTGATTTTTTTACCTGAATCAGTTACTCTATCAGAAGTTAAACCTAAGTGATATTTTACGTCACCATCAAAGTTAGCGTCTTCATCGTAGTCTTTTCCGTCGAATTCAGAGAAGATATTTTGAGTATTTTTTCCGAAGATGTTTGCCAATACATTTAAACGACCTCTGTGTGCCATTCCCATTACGAATTGCTCAACACCTTTGTCAGCTGCAGCTTCCACTAAAGCGTCTAAAGCAGGAATAACCGCTTCACAACCTTCTAATGAGAAACGCTTTTGACCTACATATTTGGTATGTAAGAAGTTTTCGAAAGAAACTGCTTCGTTTAATTTTTTAAGAATGTGTTTTTTCTTGTCAGCAGTAAAGTTTGGTAAATTGTCGTTAATGTCTAAACGATTTTTTATCCATTCTAATTTGTGTGGTTCGCGAATGTACATGTATTCCACACCGATAGATTGGCAATACACATTTTCTAAATGTTTAACGATATCCGCCAAAGTACATGGTTTCATGTTAACCATTTTAGCTGCATCAAAAACCGTATTCAAATCGGCTTGAGATAAACCAAAATTTTCAAGTGCTAATGAAGGCCCGTGAAGTCTTCTATCTCTTACAGGATTTGTTTTTGTGAATAAGTGTCCACGTGTTCTATATCCTTCAATTAATTTCAGAACATTGAACTCTTTTTGCATTTTTTCAGAAATTTCACCTGAATCACCAGAAGCTACTTGAACTACTTGTGCGGCAAATTCTTCAGAACCATAACCCGCTTGCGCAAAGTCAAATCCTTGAAAAAAACTTCTCCAGCTTGGCTCTACGCTATCTGGATTTTGTAAATATTGTTCGTATAAATCTGCAAAAAATGCAGTATGTGCAGCGTTTAAAAAGGAAAACCTATCCATAGTGTGTTGTCGGTAAGACCTATTAATTAAAAATTTTACGCAAAAGTAAAACATTTTATGATAATCTTTCAAGGATTTTTATACTTTTATAACATTAATTTTTTCAAAATTGATTTATGAAAAAGAATTCCGTAATGAAATTAACACTTTTACTAAGTATTGTGTTTTTATTTGGATTTAATTCTGAAATTTCTGCACAAGAAAACACCGAAATGAAAACAAAAAGTGATTTTTGGAACCATGTACAATTTGGTGGAGTATTAGGCTTAGGAGTTGGTAATGGTTATGCCGATATTATGGTTGCGCCAAGTGCTATTTACAACTTTAATCAATACGTTTCAGCGGGTTTAGGTGTTCAATATAACTATGTAAAACAACGTGATTTATACAAAGCGAATATGTATGGTGGTAGTGTAGTGGCTTTGTTTAATCCTATAGAAGAATTACAAATTTCAACCGAATTAGAACAATTAAGAGTAAACAGAACTTTTAATGATTCATTTGGAAGCGATTCTCAAGATTTTTGGAATACCGCTTTGTTCGTTGGAGCAGGATATCGCAATGAAAATGTAACTATTGGAATTCGATACAATGTGTTGCACAAAGACAGAGACAATATTTACGCAGAAGCTTTTATGCCTTTTGTAAGGATATTTTTTTAATACTTATTACGAAACCAAACCTTTTGCCATTCACGCTTTAACACTAAAAAAGCAACTTGTTCCGACAATTCCACCAAATCAGAACCGTCTAATTTTTTGATTTGATCTTCTGGAACATCAATTATGTAGAGTAAATTCAGATATTCAGCAAATTTGTATTGAATGAGTTTGTAAATTTTTTCTTGTACCAAATTCTTAAATTCAAACGGAAAAATACTTGATGGCACATCTAATGATTCATTAGCTAAGGCAAAATCTTTATTTACTTGCTCAATCAATTTAAAGTACAAATGTTCTTCTTCGGCTTGCGAAATTAAGGCATCAATATTTGCTGGTGGATTATACATTTCTTCCCATTAAATTCTCTCCAAAAGCTTTTAAAATAGCTTTCTTTTCATTTTCAATATCCATTTTTTCTAAGGTTTCAAATGCTTTGAAAGTAAAGTCTTGAATCGCATTTTTTGTAGCTTCACTTGCACCAGAAGAATTAAAAATAGCTTTTACTGATTCGATTTTATCTGTGTTTTCTGAAGGTTGGATGGAAAACAAATGCAATAATTGTTGCTTTTCTTCTGCTTTAGAAAACTCAATTGCTTTTAAGTATAAATAGGTTTTTTTGTTTTCAATAATATCTCCACCCACTTGTTTTCCGAAGGTTTCTGGATTACCGAAAGCATCTAAATAATCGTCTTGTAATTGAAACGCAATTCCTAAATTCAGTCCAAAATCATAAATCAAATCAGCATTTTCCTCAGAAGTTTCGGCTACAATTGCCCCCATTTTCATGGCAGCACCAACTAAAACCGCAGTTTTATATTCAATCATTTTTAGGTATTCTGGAATCGTAACATCATCACGGGTTTCAAAATCTACATCATATTGTTGTCCTTCACAAACTTCTAAAGCTGTTTTACTGAATAATTTTGCTAATTTTTGGAAAGTTGCTGGTTCGTAATTTTCAAAGAATTGATACGCTAAAATCAACATAGCATCACCTGATAAAATTCCGGTATTCAAATCCCATTTTTCATGAACGGTTTGATTACCTCTTCGTAAAGGCGCATCATCCATAATGTCATCGTGAATTAATGAAAAATTATGAAACACCTCAACCGCTGTTGCTGCTGGAATGGCTTTTTCACAATCCACATTAAAAACTTCGCTTGCCATTAAAGTCAAAACGGGACGCATTCTTTTTCCGCCAAGCGATAAAATATACTCGATAGGTTCGTATAAGTTTTTAGGCTCTTTGTTGGCAACAATTTGCGAAAAATGATTACTCATTTTTTCTTGATAGTACGATATAGAATGCATTATTTGAATTTTTTGCTAAAATACTCCAATATTCTGAAACGACACGAATATATCAAATGTTAAATTTATGTAAAAACAATGGAAACTATTTTGGTGTTAAAAGTTTCCATTATACATTTGTACCCGAAAATAAAATCCAAAAAAGAGATTTTACTGTAAAAATGAAAGATAAAATTATAAATAAAGCAAAAGAAATGTTTTTGAGACTGGGTTTCAAAAGCATTACTATGGATGATATTGCTTGCGAAATGTGTATTTCAAAAAAAACAATTTATAAATACTTTTCTAATAAAGATATACTAATTGAAGAAAGTGTTCAAATGGTGCACAAAGAAATTCATGAAACAATTAACACAATCGTAGCACAGAATTTTAACGCCATTGAAGAAAATTTCGAAATCAGAAGAATGTTTAAAGAAATGTTCAAATCAGCAGAATCTTCTCCTATTTATCAGTTAAAAAAGCATTATCCAGAAATTTACGAGAAAGTTCTGAGCATGCAAGTTAGTGTTTGTGAAGAATGTTTTCGAGACAATATCATAAAAGGAATCAACGAAGGTTTGTACCGAAAAGATTTAGATATTGAAAATTATGTCAAGTTTTATTACACTTTAATATTCAATATAAACGAAAACACAATGCTTGAAAAAGATGCTCAAGAATTAGAATTAAAAGCTTTAGAATACCACATAAGAGCAATGGCATCATTAGCTGGAATAGTAGAACTTGAAAAACAATTAGAAACACAAATACTTAATCATTAACCACCATATGAAACAAAAACTATTACTAACCCTTTTGTTCGTTTCTGTATTCTTGAACGCACAAGATAAAAAAGAAACCTATAGCTTTACATTGCAACAAGCAATTGATCATGCTATTGAAAACAACTATACTTCAATTAATGCAAAACGTGATATTGAAGCTGCCAAGCAAAAAAAATGGGAAACAACTGCTTCTGGACTTCCACAAATTAGTAGTAACTTACAATATTTAAACAATCTTGACTTTCAAGTACAAGGGGTTTCTGGAAATGCTTTCAATCCTGGTGGCGATCCAAATGAAATTTCAACTATTGCCTTTGGAACTAAACACAGCGCAAATGCTTCTGCAACATTAAACCAATTAATTTTTGATGGTTCATATATTGTAGGATTACAATCGGCTAAAGTGTATTTGCAAATTTCACAAAATGCAAAAGAAAAAACCGATTTAGAAATAAAAGAAATGGTTACGAATGCATACGGAAATGTGCTGTTAGCAAAAGAAAGTGTTTTAATCTTAGAAAAAAACAAAACCACCTTAGAAAAAACATTATTTGAAACTAGCGAAACTTTTAAAAACGGTTTAACCGAGGAAGAAAACGTTGAGCAACTTCAAATTACGTTAACACAATTGAAAAGTTCTTTATCAAATGCACAAAAAAGAGCTGAAATTGCATTGAATCTTCTAAAAATTTCTATGGGAATCGACATCAATAATGATGTTACTCTTACAGAAAAATTAGACGATTTAGCACTTAAAAATGTTGATTTAGCTGTGCTTGCGGAAGAATTTAATTCTCAAAATTCAGTAGATTTTAAAATTCAAAAAAATAACGAAGAATCGAAACGTTTGTTGTTAAAATTAGAACGTTTTAGAGCATTGCCAACAATTGGCGCGCAACTGAACTATGGTGCCAATACTTTTTCTAATGAATTTGATATTATTTCAACACAACAAAAATGGTACAATTATTCAAATTTTGGTGTAAATGTTAGTTTGCCAATATTTAGTAGTTTTAGAGATAGAGCCAGAACCCAACAAGCAAAAATTGCTTTTGAACAAGCAAAAACACAGCTTACTGAAACAGAGCAACGTTTAAAACTTCAATTTCAACAAGCTAAAACCGATTACGAATACAGTATTGAGCAATATTCAGCATCAAAAAGTAATTTAAAATTAGCCGAAAGAATCGAAGGCAAACAACAAATAAAATTCAAAGAAGGACTTTCTACAAGTTTTGAATTTACAGAAGCACAACGTCAGTTATACACAGCGCAACAAGATTATTTACAAGCTATGATTGATGTAATGAACAAAAAAGCAACTTTAGACAAACTAACCAATAAAAAATAAAAACGCACAATGAAAAAAATACTATACATCAGTTTATTAGGTTTACTAATTACTTCTTGTGGAGGTGATTCAAAAACTGCATCTGTTGATAAAGCGATTGAATCAAAAGATTTAGCAACTATTAAAGCATCAAGATCAGAAATTCAGAAACAATATGATGCTATTGCTGCTGAATTAGCAAAACTTGATTTGGCTATTGCCGAATTAGACACACTAAAAAAATCAGCTTTAGTTACAACTGCAATTGTTAACGATACAATTTTTACGCATTACATTGACATTCAAGGAAATGTTGATACTAAACAAAATCTTATTATTTACCCAGAATATTCGGGAGTTTTATCTCAAGTGTATGTAAAATCAGGTCAAAAAGTAAATAAAGGGCAAATTTTAGCCCGAATTGACGATGGTGGTTTAAGCAATCAATTGGCACAAATGGAAACACAAGCTACATTGGCAAAAACTACATTTGAAAGACAAAAAAATCTTTGGGATAAAAAAATTGGTTCAGAAATTCAATATTTACAAGCAAAAACAAATTACGAAGCTCAAATGAAAGCAGTTGCCCAAATGAGAGCGCAACTTGGAAAAACAATTGTGAAAGCACCATTTAGTGGTGTTATTGACGAAGTAATTACTGAAAAAGGTCAGGTTGTTGGTCCAGGTCAACAATTAATGCGTATTGTAAATTTATCAGATATGTACGTTTCTGCAAATGTTCCTGAAAGTTTCATTGGGAAAATTAAAAATGGAGCAATCGTAGATGTTGAAGTAAAATCTACTGGTAAAATATATAAAGGAAAAGTGAGACAAATTGGAAATTACATCAATCCAAACAATAGAAATTTTAGTATTGAAGTAGCGGTTCCAAACTCAGATAATTTATTACGTCCAAATCAAGTAGCTGTTTTAAAAATCGAAGACTACAAAAAAGCAAATGCGATTTTAGTTCCAGAAAGTATTGTTACTGAAAATGCAGTTGGCGAAAAAATTATTTATACAGTTGATACCTCTGGGAAAGAGCCAAAAGCCATCAAAAAAACCATCGTAGTAGGTTTAACTTCTGGAGCAAATATTGAAGTAAAATCTGGATTAAACAAAGGAGAACAAATCATTATTGAAGGCGCAAGAAGTGTTCAAAATGGAGATATTGTTGAAATTTTAAAAAAATAAGTACTAAAAAAATATTGGTATGAGTAATAAAATAACCAAAAGCTTCGGAATTTCAACATGGGCGATTAATAATAAAATGACCGTGTATGTAATTACAGCTATTATCTTGATAGGCGGATTAATTTCCTACTATTCAATGCCTCGTGAAGATTTCCCTGAAATTATTGAAACTAAAATTTACGTTAGTTCAATCAATCCAGGAAATGCGGCTGAAGATGTTGAAAAATTAATCACTAAACCTTTAGAAGAAGAGTTTAACAACATATCAGGTGTAACTAAAATTACCTCAAACACACTTCAAGATTATTCTATGATTTTAGTGGAGTTTGATGAAGATATATCGGTTGATGCAGCCAAACAAAAAGTAAAAGACAAAGTAGATTTAGTAAAATCTGAAACCGATTGGCCAACAATGCCAGGAGGCGAAAAGGTTGAACCGAACGTTTTCGATTTAAACATTGCGGAAGAACAACCTATCTTAAATATTAATTTATCGGGAGATTTACCTTTAGATAAATTAAAAGATTATGCCGAATATTTAGAAGATAAAATCGAAAGATTACCACAAATTAAAGAAGCAGCTATTCGTGGCGCTCAAGAAAAAGAAGTGGAAATCGCAGTAGATATTTACAAAATGACGGCAGCTCAAGTCAGTTTTGATGATATTATCGGAGCTGTTTCAAGAGAAAACACAACTATTTCTGGTGGAAATGTAGTCAATAACGGCATCAAGAAAAACATTCGTGTAGTAGGAGAAATTGAAAATCCTGCCGAATTGGAAGACGTTGTGGTTAAAAAACAAGATGGCGTTGTGTATCTTAAAGATATTGCAACCATTAAATTTCAACCTAAAGAAGCTACAACACATGCCAGAGAATATGGTAATGCAGTAGTAATGTTAGATGTTAAAAAACGTAGCGGTAAAAACATGATTGAGGCTACAGAAAGCATCAAACAAATTGTAAAACAAGCACAAGACGATTATTTTCCTTCGAATTTAAAAATTTCTATGGCAAATGATCAATCTTCAAGAACCATTAACCAAGTAGATGATTTAGTAAACAACATCATTTTTGGAGTATTACTTGTAGTAGGTGTTTTGATGTTTTTCTTAGGATTTAGAAGTGCACTTTTCGTTGGTTTTGCCATTCCGCTTTCTATGTTTATGTCGTACATTATTTTAGCTTCATTTGGAGTAACTTTAAATACGATGGTATTATTTGCCTTAGTAATGGGACTCGGAATGCTAGTTGATAACGGAATTGTAGTAGTAGAAAACGTACATTCGTTAATGAGTCAAGGATTAAGCCGAAAGCAAGCTGCTATTGAAGGTGTTGGAGAAATTGCATGGCCTATTATTGCATCAACTGCAACCACTTTAGCTGCCTTTTTCCCATTGGGATTATGGCCTGGAACTATGGGTAAATTCATGATTTATTTTCCTATGACGCTTTCTGTTGTATTGTTTTCATCATTGTTTGTAGCATTAGTCATCAATGCACTTATTAATGCCGAATTCATGCAATTAGAAGAAAAAGAAATGTCTCAAAAAACCTTAATTCGTTTGAGTAGCCTTGTTGGAGGAATAGGATTAATTATAGTAATTCTTGGTTTTTCAACCAGCACAGATGGTTTAAAAGGAATTGGAAATTTAATGGTTTTCTTTGCTGTAATGCTTTGGGTTTACAAATATTATTTGTCAAGAGCTCAAAAATATTTTATGGAAGTCTCATTAGTAAAACTTGAAAACTTTTATAAAAAATCGCTGATTTATGTTTTGAGCGGTAAAAGACCTTATTATTTTTTATTTGGAACCGTTGGCCTTTTAGTTTTCTCATTTATTTTAGTGGGAATTGCTCAACCAAAAGTTTTGTTCTTTCCTGAAAATCAGCCTAACCAAATTATAACGTATATCGAATTCCCGGAAGGAACTGATATTGCTAAAACCAATGCTTTTACAAAAGAAATTGAGAAAAAAGTATATGCTGTAGCCAATAAATATACCGATGAAGAGAATTTTAACTTTATGGTTGAATCTGGTGTAGCACAAGTTGGTGAAGGTGCTGGAAATCCTCAAACTGATGGTGCTTCGCAAAATGAAATGCCACACAGAGGAAAAATCACACTTTCAATGCGTGAGTTCAAATTCAGAAAAGGTTTAAACAGTAGTGACTTGATGAATGAAATTCGCGCAGCTGTTAAAGGTTATCCTGGAGTATCTATTGTAGTAGATAAAGATCAAAATGGTCCTCCGTCTGGATATAAAATCAATATTGAAATTTCTGGCGAAAATTATAATGACATGTTAATTGAAGCTGAAAAAGTAAAAGATTTTATCAACTCCAAAAACATTGCCGGAATTGAAGAATTAAAACTAGATGTAAATAAATCAAAACCAGGATTAGAAGTTGTTGTTGATAGAAAAATTGCTGGGCAATTAGGCATTTCAACCGCTCAAGTTGGTCAAACACTACGTCGTTCTGTATATGGAGAAAAAATTTCGACCTATAAAGAAGACAAAGATGATTATGAAATAAATGTACGTTTTAACGAAGATTTGAAAAATGATAACAGTGCCATTTTTAATCAACCTGTAACATTTAGAGACCAAGCTACTGGAAGATTACAACAAGTTCCAATTGCTGCGTTAGTAGAAAAAACAAATACATCTTCATTCAATACCATCAAACGTAAAAACTTAAAACGAGTAATTACAGTATATTCAAATGTATTAGAAGGTTATAATGCGAATGAAATTGTTGGTACGCTTAAAAAAGAAATGGCAACTTATAAAATGCCGAAAGACACCAACTTTGCCTTTACAGGTGAACAAGAAGAACAAGAGAAAAACTCATCTTTCTTATTCAAAGCTTTATTAATCGCAATGGGTGGAATTATTTTAGTAATGGTAGCACAGTTTAATTCGATTTCAAAACCAGCTATTATTATGTTTACCGTAATCTTAAGTTTTATTGGTGTATTCTTGGGATTAGTAATTTTTAGAGACGATTTCGTAATTATTATGACCATGATGGGAATTATTTCTCTTGCCGGAATTGTAGTAAACAATGGAATTGTATTAATAGATTACACCCAATTATTATTAGACCGAAAAGTAGCCGAATTAGGTTTAGAAGAAGGATCAATCTTAAGTAAACAAGATTATTTTGATGCTATTGTTGAAGGTGGTCGTTCAAGATTACGCCCAGTATTGTTAACGGCTATTACAACGGTTTTAGGTTTAATTCCATTAGCAATTGGTTTAAATATCGACTTCTTCGGATTATTCATCAACTACAACCCTAATATTTATATGGGTGGAGACAACGTAATTTTCTGGGGACCTTTAGCTAAAACGGTTATTTACGGATTAATATTTGCAACATTCCTTACGTTGATTATTGTTCCCGTGATGTTCTTCTTATTAAACAGAATGAAAATCAAAATTAAGAACCGAAAAAACAAAGAAACTGAAATCTTACCATCAGTATAAAACAAAAAAGTCCCGATAAAATCGGGACTTTTTTTATACTTTAAATTGAATTAGTTTTTAACTAAAACATCTTTTGACCATTTTTTTACTTCAGCAATTCTACTATCAGAAAAATCAACTTCGCTTAATGAAGAGTCACTCCAGAAAAACCATTTACCAGTTTTAGTTCCTTTGTTATATTCTCCAATAGATTGTTTGCTGCCATCTTCGTTATAAGCCATCCATTTTCCATGTAATTTTCCATCCAAGTAATAACCTTCTTGTTTTACTTGTCCGTTATCATAATAATATGTTGCTTTTACCATTTGGTCAACCACTTCTAATTTTGGTTTTACTTCTTGTGCAAATGACAAACTTGAAACCAATAAA
This sequence comes from Flavobacterium lacisediminis, assembly GCF_025909975.1. Lineage (GTDB taxonomy): Bacteria > Bacteroidota > Bacteroidia > Flavobacteriales > Flavobacteriaceae > Flavobacterium > Flavobacterium lacisediminis. The sequence goes on from NZ_JAPCIO010000001.1 coordinate 127,414, forward strand.
ACTGCTGCAATCACTAATTTTTTCATAGTCTTTTCTTTTTTAGGTTAACATTACAGAAACAAATATAAAATTTATTTTACAATAAAAAAACTTTTGCTTAACAATTTGGTAACATTGGATAAAAATTTAACATTAAAAAAGCCAATACGTAATGTATTGGCTTTAAATAGGATATAAAAATAGAGGTTGTTATTTCACTAAACCATCTAATAATTCAATTAATGTTGTAGAAGAAGGTCTTGGTGCATCCGCCTTAACTACATTTCCATTTGGATCAATTAATATGAATCTTGGAATTGAATTAATTCCAAAAGCTTTTACAAATTCAGAAGTCCAGTTTTTATCAGCAAATAATTGAATTCCACCCAATTCTTTAGTAACTACCATTTTTTTCCATTTCTCATAATCCTTTTCTGTATCAACAGAAATACTCACAAACTCGATATTCTTTCCGTGATATTTTGCTTCTACTTTCTTTAAATGAGGAATCTCAGCCAAACAAGGTCCACACCAAGTAGCCCAAACATCAATATATACATATTTTCCTCTTAAATCTTCTAACTTGGTTTTTCCTCCTTTGTGATTTTCATAATCAAATGATGGAGAAACAATGCCTTCCATTTTCTTAGCTGCTAGTTTTTGATTGTAATAATCTAACAAGAATTTTTCTTCTTGATCAAACGAAGGACGTAACATTTTTACTAAAGTTTCATCAAAACCTTTCCCATCAATCATGCTAATATCATTCGCTTTCTTTTTAGCCAATGCGTCTTTAAACGTAGCTTCGTCAGCATCAAATAATGCTTCTAACTCCATCTCAAACTTTTCATCAGATAATGCTTTTTTAGCTAAATAGTTATTTTCATTAGCCCCATTTCCCTTGTAAACAATAGTTTCATCAAAATCTTTAGTATCTAATGTCAACTTTAGATCGTAACCATTTTTCAAAAACATAGTAGTTCCTTCGTTACCATCATTTAAACGGTATAATCCTCCATCTTTTGAAGCTTCAAAAGTGGTTTGAAACTCACCTTTTTTATTAATCCCAACTTTTTGTTTGAAAGATCTTCCCGAAGAAATAGTAATCGTGTCCGAAAATCTATTTGCAATTTTTACGTTTAAAGAAACGGTATTGGTTGTATTTTGAGCAAATCCTGAAAGAATTGCGGCAAAAAACAAAATGAATGCTTTTTTCATGTTTTAAAAGTGTTATTTATTGAATCAAATCTATTAAATTTAAACGAATAAAATTAATATTTGTTACTACATTTGCAAAAAATTTCAAGAAATGTACAGAAGTCATAACTGTGGCGAATTAAACGCTTCACACATCAATAAAGAAGTTACCCTTGCAGGCTGGGTTCAAAAATCGAGAGATAAAGGATTTATGATTTGGGTTGATTTACGTGACCGTTATGGTATCACGCAATTAATCTTTGATGAACAAAGAACCGATAAAGCCGTTATTGAAAAAGCAAAATCTTTAGGAAGAGAGTTTGTTATTCAAATTAAAGGAACTGTTATTGAGCGCGTTTCTAAAAACCCAAATATGGCAACTGGTGACGTTGAAATCTTAGTTACCGAATTAACTATTTTAAACGAAGCACAATTGCCTCCATTTACTATCGAAGATGAAACCGATGGTGGCGAAGATATTCGTATGAAATATCGTTACTTAGATATCAGAAGAAATCCGGTTAAAAACAACTTATTGTTCCGTCATAAAGTATCAATGGAAGTTAGAAAATATCTTTCTGACCAAGGTTTTTGTGATGTAGAAACACCATATTTAATTAAATCTACTCCAGAAGGTGCGCGTGATTTCGTAGTACCAAGTAGAATGAATGAAGGTCAATTTTACGCACTTCCTCAATCACCACAAACGTTTAAACAATTATTGATGGTAGGTGGAATGGATAAATATTTCCAAATTGTGAAATGTTTCCGTGACGAAGATTTACGTGCTGACCGTCAACCAGAATTTACACAAATCGACTGTGAAATGGCATTCGTAGAGCAGGAAGATATTTTAGATATGTTCGAAGGCTTAACACGTCATTTACTAAAAGAAATCAAAGGAATTGAAGTAGATAAATTCCCAAGAATTACTTACGATTACGCCATGAAAACCTACGGTAATGACAAACCAGATATTCGTTTTGAAATGAAATTTGGTGAGTTAAATGCTGTTGCCCAACATAAAGATTTCCCAGTATTCAATTCAGCTGAATTAGTAGTTGGAATCGCTGCACCAGGCTGTGCAAATTATACAAGAAAAGAAATTGACGCTTTAATTGATTGGGTAAAACGCCCTCAAGTTGGAGCTTCAGGAATGGTATATTTAAAATGTGAAGAAGATGGTTCGTTCAAATCATCTGTAGATAAATTCTACGATCAAGAAGATTTGAAAAAATGGGCCGAAATTACCAATGCAAAACCGGGTGATTTAATTTTAATCTTATCTGGAAACGCAAATAAAGTAAGAACTCAATTATCAGCTTTAAGAATGGAAGTGGCTACTCGTTTAGGTTTGAGAAAATCAGACGAATTTGCGCCATTATGGGTAGTAGATTTCCCATTATTAGAATGGGACGAAGAAAGCGGAAGATACCACGCAATGCACCACCCTTTTACATCGCCAAAACCAGAAGACATGGCATTAATTGAAACCGAACCAGGAAAAGTTCGCGCTAATGCTTATGATATGGTATTAAATGGAAACGAAATTGGTGGAGGTTCTATTCGTATTCATGACAGAGAATTACAAAGTAGAATGTTTGATTTGTTAGGATTTAGCAAAGAAGAAGCTTTATCTCAGTTTGGATTTTTAATGAATGCCTTTGAATTTGGAGCGCCACCACACGGAGGTTTAGCTTTTGGATTGGATAGATTGGTTTCTATTTTAGGCGGACAAGAAACGATTCGTGACTTTATTGCTTTCCCTAAAAACAACTCAGGAAGAGACGTAATGATTGATGCTCCGTCAACTATTGATGAAGCACAATTACAAGAATTACATATTAAATTAAGATAACATGAAAAAGATTCTAATTGGTCTTATCGTAACCATTGCTTGCCTTATTTCTTTTGGATATTTTCAAAAAAACAACGGCTTAAATGGCGATAAATGGATTGGAATTGGAATTTTATTAGTAGCTTTCGTTTTAATGCCATTGTTTTTATATTCGAGATTTAAGAACAAAGAAACGAGAGAAAGAATGCTAAACTTAAGTTCAAAGAAAAAAGAAGACACTGATAATCAGTAATTTTGAAATATTTTTAACTTTTTCTTGTTCGTGTCGTAAATAAGTATATCTTTGAAGTATTATTAATTTTTTTATATTACAAAAATGCGCACAGGCAAAGTTAAATTCTTCAATGAATCAAAAGGTTACGGTTTTATTACAGATGATGAAACAGGAAAAGACATTTTCGTACACGCAAGCGGAATGAGAGTTGAATCTCTTAATGAAGGTGATGCAGTTAGCTACGAAGAAGAAGAAGGAAGAAAAGGTAAAGTAGCTGCTCAAGTAGTAGTTATCGAAGACTAATATATATTATTTTTTGATTACCTAGAAAGAACAAAGTCCCGATTAAATCGGGACTTTTTTTTGTTTATAACCATTTCTTTTCGTTTTCTGTAGCATCTAAAACATCTATATTAAGCGCTAACTTGAAATGATTAGCTACTTCAAAAGCATCTTCTTTGTTTACTGTTTTATAAAACGTTATGTGCTTATTACGATTGTAAAACAAGTTTACATGTATAATTTCATATTTTTGAGTAGTCTCCGCAGTAATAACTCTAACCGTTTGACTTTCATTGGTCTTAAAAACTGATACATATTCAAAATTTGGTATTGGCAACCACTTTCCAACTTTAATACCAAATAACGTATGAAAGGTTCTAAACTGTTTAGAAAACAAATTGATTTCGGAACCTTCTGCAGTATTTAATCCCAAACCTATAGCAATAAAAATAAGCGTCATTAAACCACCAGTTAAAAGAAGCATTAAAACACCTAAAATTGTAAATGCAATTCCAAAAAAACGCTTTACAAAAGAAATTTCTTTTTGATAACTTATAATATTATTCATAATAAAAAAAGGATTACAATGTTGTAATCCTTTTCAAATATAAAAATAGTTTTTCTTATTTAAACAAGTATTTCATACCAAACATAACATTTCCTTTTGGCATAGGTACCATACCTGCTTCAACATAGTCTGTGTTGAAAATATTATTAGCATAAACAGAGAACTCTAATGCTTTTACTTGATAGGATGCGCTAATATCCCAAATATTGTAACTAACTCCAGAAGTTCTTTCTACATATCTATATCCAATTGAATTGCTGAAATTTTTGAACCATTGCATTGCATAATTTCCAACAAATTGATGCTTCATAGAATTAATTGAATATCTAGAATAGGCTGCATCCGTTTTTTTAACTTCATCTTCAATAAAAGTATATCCTAATTTGATTTTTTGTTGCAAAGCGTTTACAGTAAATCTATATTCCATATTAGATTCAAAACCTTTTGTGTTTACATCTTGAATATTTTGAGGTGTATAAACTAAATCAGATTCTGTTAATCTTACATAATCAATCAAGTCATTTGAATCTCTATTGAATGCCGCAAAAGCAAAATCAAATCTTGATGTTGTCCATTTTAATCCAATTTCTTCCGAAAAAGCTTCTTCTGGCTGTAAATTTTCGTTTCCGATAGCTTGTGGACCTACATAATATAAATCGGTATAAGTTGGCACTCTATAGGTATATCCAACATTTCCATAAACTCTTACATTGGAAGTAACTTGATATCCTAAATCTAAACCTGGAAAAGCTTTACTATCAAAATCAGAAAAATAAGAAACTGCCAAGCCAGGAGTTAAATCAAACTTTTTATCGAAGAACTGAAAACGATGCTCTAAAAATAAAGAAACCATTTCTCTCGAATTATCTCCTAAACGGTTACTAGAAATGTAATATTTAGCCATTTCTACTCCAAAACCAGTGATTCCCACATTTGATTCATAAGAACCATTTAATTCAGCAGCAAATTTATTGGTAATATGTAAATTTCTATAAATAGACGGATTACTTCTGATGTAGTGGTATTCGTCTTGATTTCTTCTCCAATATACTCTTGGTTTCCAAGTGAAATTTCCATTTTTAATCACGGTTGAAAGTCCAACTAAACTTGCTTGAGTTTCTTCGTATTGTTCTGTTGCAGATGGAATTCCATAAAAACCATTAGCTCCAAATTTTCTTTCAGAGTAAGATGTAAGTAAATTAATTGGTAATTTATTCTTATTAAACTGACTTTTCAACACATAATTAGTATTGTCAAAATCAGTATTATGACGATACCCTTCTGAAAAGTTTTTAGAAAAATGTACAATATGACTACTCTCTTTTAAACTTACTGTACCTGTAGCTTCAGCAATAAACTGACCAAAAGATCCACCTTGAACTTTAGCTATTAAAGAATTTTCAGCAACATCTTTAGTTACAATATTTACAGCCCCTGTAAATGCATTTTGCCCAAAAATACGAGCGGCAGGTCCTTTAATTACTTCAATTCTTTTAATAACTTCAATTGGCAACGCTAAGTTCATGGTATGGTGACCAGTTTGAGGATCATCCACTTTAATACCATCAATTAAAAGTAAGGTTTGGTCAAAACCACCTCCTCTTATGTATAAATCGGCTTGCATTCCGTTTACACCTTGGCGTCTTACATCTACACCTGCTAGTTGTTGCAATGCATCAGCAACATTTGTAATACCAAGTTTTTTGATATCTTCTGCAGTAACAATTTGAATTGTTCTTGAATTTTCTTTAAAAGGTAAATCAATTCGAGAAGAAGTAACTACAACTTCTTTAAGAGAATCGGTTTTTAATTCTGATTCTTGAGCATTTCCTATTATAGAGCAAAAAAGTAATGCAGGTAAAAAGTATTTGTTTTTCATTTGAAATTTATTTTAAAACGGTGCAAAAGTCGTAACTTTCCGGACGATTAAAATAGTCCAGTTTTAAAATGAAAGATAGTCCGGCTAATGTATTACTGAAAGAACTTATTCACTTTGATAAATCAAGTGCTACTTCCGTATATATTCAAATTTCACAGCAAATTATAAATGCGATACAAAGAGGTTATCTAAAAGAAGGAATGGCTTTACCTGGAACACGAGTTTTCAGCCAATTACTTAACATTCACAGAAATACGGCAGTTGCAGTTTATGACGAACTAGCTTCGCAAGGTTGGGTTGAAATCATTCCAAATAAAGGCACTTTTATCTTGGTTCCAAAACCAAAAACAGCTTCCATCAAAGCGCGATCTAATAAAATAAACGATGCATATAGTTATCCTAAAACTACGGGATTCCCTTTTCAGACTTCGTTTCACTTGGCTTCAACACAAGAATTTTCGGAAGCAAAATACGTTTTAAACGATGGTCAAGCCGATTTAAGATTACATCCTATTCACGAATTTTCAAAATGGTATGGTACATCCATGAAACGAAAATCATTGATTTCAAAATGGAACAACACATCGAAAAATAGCTATTCTGTATTTGAAAATCAATTGTGTAATTTTTTAAATGCAACCAGAGGATTTCACATCAAACCCACAAATTTAATCAGTACAAGAAGTACTGAAATGAGTTTGTATATAATCTCGCAACTTCTAATTCGCAAGAAAGATGTGGTATTGGTTGGTAATTTGAGTAACTATAATGCTAATATGATTTTTCAGGAAGCTGGAGCAAATATCAAAACCATTCCAATTGACGAAAATGGATTAGATATCAATTACATTGAAAAACATTTTACAAAAGGCAAGATTCGTTGTGTTTATGTGTGTTCCAATCGCGATTACCCAACTACAAATACTTTGTCTGCTGAGCGAAGATTACAACTTTTACAACTTGCCAAGAAATACCAATTTGCCATAATTGAAGATGATTTTGATTACGATTTTCAACTCGATGGCTCAGCCATGTTACCAATGGCAGTTTCAGACGGAAATGGAATGGTAATTTATCTTGGAAAATTAGGACAATCATTATTTCCTAGTTTTCAAACCGGATTTGTGGTCGCTCCAGAAAATTTGATTTCGGAAGCCAAAAACTATCTGCAAATGTTAGACAAACAAGGTGATTTAATTCAAGAACAAGTACTTTCGGAATTAATTTATGAAGGTGAAATTCATCGTTTATTGAAAAAAAATTCGATAATATATAAACAAAGAAGAGATTATGCTTGCGAATGTTTTAAGCGATATTTCAACGGGTCCATCCAATTTAAAAAGCCTTCAGGCGGATTAGCCATTTGGATTGAATTTAATCCTTCCATATCGTTAATTCAACTTGCTGAAGAAGTAGCTAAAATAGATGTACTTCTTCCGAAAACGATTCTTTATCAAGATAAAAACACTTGTGCTATCCGTTTTGGTTTTGGGCATTTGAATGAAGAAGAAATTGAAATTGTGATAAGTAAATTAAAATTTGCATACGATACAATCACAAAGTCATAAAACAAAAAAAGTCCCGCAATTTGCAGGACTTTTTACTATAAATCTATTGTCTTAGTCAGCTAAAACAATAATCTTGTTTTCATTCATTTCGATGGTACCTGAATTAATAGGTAACCAATACGTTTGCTCATTTACTTTATTGAATTTAGAAACGAATTCTTTTTCAATTTTAATGTTTTGAGCATTGATTTTCACATTTCCTTTTGCTAATAAAGAAACAATAGGTGCGTGATTATTTAGCATTTGAAACTCACCGTTAATCCCAGGAACTGCTACCGAAGTAACTTCTCCTTTAAACAATGTAGCTTCTGGTGATACTATTTCTAAAATCATTTTTTTATGCTTTAGGCTTTAAGCTTTAGGCTTTAAGCTATTAAAAATTATGCCTCTGCTAACATTTTTTGTCCAGCTTCGATAGCTTCTTCGATAGTACCTTTAAGGTTGAACGCTGCTTCTGGTAAGTGGTCTAATTCACCATCCATAATCATGTTAAACCCTTTGATAGTTTCTTTAATGTCAACCAATACTCCAGGAATACCTGTAAATTGCTCCGCTACGTGGAAAGGTTGAGATAAGAAACGTTGTACACGACGTGCACGAGATACTGCTAATTTATCTTCTTCAGATAACTCTTCCATACCTAAGATGGCGATGATATCTTGTAATTGTTTGTATTTTTGAAGAATCTCTTTTACTCTTTGAGCACAGTCATAATGCTCGTTTCCTAAGATTTCTGGAGTTAAGATACGAGAAGTAGAATCTAATGGATCTACTGCAGGATAAATACCTAACTCAGCAATTTTACGAGACAATACTGTTGTTGCATCTAAGTGAGCAAACGTTGTTGCTGGTGCAGGGTCAGTTAAGTCATCCGCAGGTACGTAAACCGCTTGTACAGATGTAATAGATCCTTTTTTAGTTGAAGTAATACGCTCTTGCATTGCACCCATTTCAGTTGCTAATGTAGGTTGGTAACCTACCGCAGATGGCATACGTCCTAATAAAGCCGATACTTCAGAACCTGCTTGTGTAAAACGGAAGATATTATCAACGAAGAATAATACATCTTTACCTTGGTCAGATCCAGCTCCATCACGGAAATATTCAGCGATAGATAATCCTGAAAGTGCTACACGAGCACGAGCTCCAGGTGGCTCATTCATTTGTCCGAAAACGAAAGTAGCTTTAGACTCTCTCATTCCTGGCATATCTACTTTAGACAAATCCCATCCTCCATTTTCCATAGAGTGCATGAAATCGTCACCATATTTAATAATTCCTGACTCTAACATCTCACGAAGTAAGTCATTTCCTTCACGTGTTCTTTCACCTACTCCTGCGAATACTGAAAGTCCACCGTGACCTTTTGCAATATTGTTAATCAACTCCTGAATTAATACTGTTTTACCTACTCCAGCACCACCAAATAATCCAATTTTACCTCCTTTTGCATAAGGCTCAATAAGGTCGATTACTTTAATACCTGTAAATAAAACTTCAGAAGAAGTTGATAAGTCTTCAAATTTTGGAGCTGGTCTGTGAATTGGTAAACCATTTGCGCCAGATTTAGGTAAATCTCCTAAACCATCAATTGCATCACCAATTACATTAAATAAACGACCAAAAACGTCAGCTCCAATTGGCATTTGAATTGCAGCACCAGTAGCAACTACTTCTGCTCCTCTTGACAAACCATCTGTAGAGTCCATAGAAATGGTACGAACAGTGTTTTCACCAATGTGAGATTGAACTTCAAGTACTAATAAAGTACCATCTTTTTTAGTGATTTCTAATGAATCGTAAATTTTAGGTAATTCGTTATTTGAGTCATTAAAAACGACGTCAACAACTGGCCCGATAATTTGTGCAACTTTTCCTGTGATTCTAGACATTGCTTATGTATTTATTTAATAGCTAATTAATGTTGAAAAAATGATGTATTTTTCCGAGTGCAAAGATAGTTTTTTCTAAAACAATTTTGCAATTTATTTTTTGAATTTTTTGCAATAAAAAAGCGAAATCTTCCAATTTCGCTTTTAAAATGTTATTCTACGGTAACGGATTTTGCTAAATTCCTAGGTTGATCCACATTACAACCTCTTAAAACTGCAATATGATACGATAATAATTGTAACGGAATTGTAGTTAATAATGGTGTAAACGGTTCGTTTGTTTCTGGAATTTCAATTACGTGGTCTGCTAAAGCTTTTACTTGCGTATCTCCTTTAGTAACTACAGCAATAATTTTTCCGCTTCTTGATTTTATTTCTTGAATATTACTTACCACTTTATCATAATGTCCTTTGTTAGGAGCAATTACAATTACTGGCATATGTTCGTCAATCAATGCAATTGGTCCGTGCTTCATTTCTGCAGCTGGATACCCTTCTGCGTGGATATATGAAATTTCTTTTAGTTTTAATGCACCTTCTAAAGCAACTGGAAAGTTGTAACCTCTTCCTAAGTATAAACAATTGGTTGCATCTTTATAAATTTCAGCAATTTGTTTAGCCACATCATTTGTTAATAAAGCCTCTTGCACTTTTTCTGGCATGATTTCCAATTCTAACAAATAACGTTGGTACTCAGAATTATTCATTGTTCCTTTAGCTTTCGCTAAGCGAAGTGCCAGCAAAGTAAGAATGGTAATTTGTGTTGTAAATGCTTTTGTAGAAGCCACTCCGATTTCTGGACCTGCATGCGTATAAGCACCTGCATGTGTTTCACGAGAAATTGAAGAACCTACTACATTACAAACTCCAAATACAAATGCTCCATTTTCTTTAGCTAACTTGATTGCAGCTAAGGTATCTGCTGTTTCACCTGATTGTGAAATTGCAATAACTACATCATCTTTATTGATGATAGGATTTCTATATCTGAATTCTGATGCGTATTCTACTTCAACCGGAATTCTTGAAAATTCTTCAATAATATATTCTGCAACTAATCCTGCGTGCCATGAAGTTCCACAAGCAACTATAAGGATTCGTTTTGCGTTTAAGAATTTTTCTAAATTATCTTCAACACCTGACATTTGGATAATTCCTTTGTTTGCCAAAAGTCTTCCTCTGTAAGTATCTTTGATTACGCTTGGTTGTTCGTAGATTTCTTTCATCATGAAATGATCATAACCTCCTTTTTCAATTTGCTCCAAGTTTAATTGAAGTTCTTGAATGTAAGGATCAACCAATGAATCATCTTTAATTTTTCTAACTTTTAATGGTTTATGTAAACGCACAATTGCCATTTCTTCATCTTCTAAATAAATAGCATTTGAAGTATATTCGATAAAAGGTGTTGCATCAGATGCGATGAAAAACTCATCTTCACCAATTCCAATTGCTAATGGGCTTCCTAAACGAGCTACGATAATTTCATCTGGTTTTTCAACATCAATTACCGCAATCGCATAAGCTCCAATAACTTGGTTTAACGCAATTTGAACTGCTTTTCCAAGTTTACAATTTTCTTTTTTCTTAACCTCTTCAATCAAGTTGATTAAAACTTCCGTATCTGTATCAGACTTGAATGTATATCCTCTTTTGATTAATTCTTGTTTTAATGGCTCATAATTTTCGATGATTCCATTATGAATTATAACTAATTTTCCAGAGTTAGAAAAATGTGGATGCGAATTCACATCATTAGGCACTCCATGAGTTGCCCAACGTGTGTGCCCCATTCCTATTTTACCAATAGTTGTTTTCTCGCTTTCGGCTTTTGCCTCTAAATCAGAAACTTTTCCTTTGGTTTTTGATAATTTTAAATCTTGTCCGTCATATAAAACAATACCCGCACTATCGTAGCCTCTGTATTCTAAACGATGTAATCCTTTAATAATTACAGAATAAGCATCTCTATGACCAATATAACCTACAATTCCACACATATACTAGTTAGGTTTAGTGAAATAAATTTTTAATTTTATTTTTTTATCCTCATTCCCTGTCACAGGAGAAGTACCATATAAAACAGTCCCTAATGGATTCATTACAGATGCAACTGGCACAAATTCTACCTCACCTGTTCCAATTACAATTGGATTAGCTGGGTTTATAAATGCATTTTCTGGCATATTAATAGTTTCTGTAACAGAAATTCCAATACGCAAATTTGTATTGTTGTTTTCATCTTCATTAATCAACAATCGTTTTATATACTCAGTAATTCTAAACTTGTATTTAATACCATTCTTATCCGAGTCAATTTCTATTAAACCTCCAAAAGACTGTCTGCTTTTCTTAGGATCTGTATTTGTACTTGGATCAGCATAATAATCAATAATAGGTTTATTATTTGTTGCATCAAAAATATAAATTCTTTGCGGCTCAATTTGAGAAGACAATCCCATTGCAACATTATCAATATTGAAAACCAAATTAGCTTCGTTAATTAACCATTTGTCATTCAAAACATGTAATCTTAATTCATCTAATTCATCAGAAACACCATTACCATCAGTATCTGGACCAAAAACATCCAAAAACGCTACAGAGCCATTTCCACCTTTAATATAAAGTTTTTCATCTCCTGTAATTTCATTAGAAGAGGCTAGACCATTAATATAGCTTGAAGATTTTGTATGCTCAATAAAGTTGATTGTATTGCTTTTTTTGTTTCCAGTTGACTTATAGCCCATTTGTAGACTAAGAGTTCTTCTTAAAGGCTCACCTCCACCTATTTCAGATTTAAAAAGTATCTTAAATTCTGCTAAAGAAAGATCTAACATTGCAAGAGCTCCTTGATCAGCTTGAATTTCTTCTACTTCAAACAACAATCCTCTAAAATAATCTTTGAAAACATTATTATTAAACAACATTCCTGAAGCGGCTGCATCTAAAATTTTTTGCTGAAAAAAACTGTTTTTCAAATCTAACCAAATACCCGGTGCTTTTCTTTCTTTAATTACTCTTAAAGTTACATCTGTTTGATTATCTAAAACCTCTCCTTCACTATCAACATACAATCCACTTCCGTTTGTTTTATATATGTAAAGTTCTTTATTGCTAATTACAAACTCTTCGTTTTGAGCAACTTTAGCACTATTATTCAAAAGCTCAGTACCTTTATATGCATCAACCAAGAATTTTTCGTTAGTGAAATATTTTTGCGTGTTTAGAAAATCTTCTTGTGGATCAAAATCTCTTAAGAAATAACCATTTTCATAAACATGTAACTTAAACTTAGCTGCTTCAGAATATCCATAAACAGAATCTAGCTCATATATTCTTTCTCCAGTACTACTAGTAGATTTTAAAGTACTATAATATGGGATGTACAAATAAACAGAATCAATTACTGCATTTTCACCGATTGTTGGATTTGCATTAGATAACTCAACTTGAGACACAATGTGTGATTTAGTTGTTCCAAAATAAGGATCTTTGTAAATACCTAAAGAGTTAACCGGTAAATTATTCGACTGAACAGGTCCTGTAGCTTTTGAATAAGCAACAATATTCTGAACATTATATTCTTCTAAATCAAAGTGAGCATCATCAACAAGATCTGAGCCAATAGAATTAAAATCTTTATCACAAGAAATAAGAACAATAGCAATTGTAATTACAGAAAATATTTTTAAAAAACTTTTTTTCATAGCAGAAAACCCTTTTATAATACGTGATTTTTAATAAACGAAGTATATACTTCTTTAATTGTGTCTTTAGAGGCGAAAGGTAAAAAAGGTTTGTTCGAACTTTCTATAAATTTTGTTAAAGTTGGTGACAACACTTCAGAACCTGCCACTATTGCATCCGAATGCATAATAGACACCTTCATTAAGTTCTCATATGTTGGCGACACTAAATCTGAAACTGAATCTTTATTGATGTTATCAAATAATACTTTATTGATAAATTCTTTGTCTAATTCTCCTTCAAAACCTTGCTCATAAACCGATGAAATGATTTTTGTTTCCGCAAAAATACCTTCGTCTTTATAATAATGTTTTAAATAAACTGGTAACATAGCTGCCATCCAACCATGAACATGAATTACATCAGGAACCCAATTCAATTTTTTAACCGTTTCAACTACTCCTTTTGCAAAGAAAATAGCTCTTTCGTCATTATCTGGATATAAAACACCTTCTTCATCTGAAAAAGTTGCTTTTCTTTTGAAATATTCGTCGTTATCGATAAAATATACTTGAATTCGCTCTTTAGGAATTGAAGCTACTTTAATGATTAGAGGCATATCCATATCATTCACCACCAAATTCATTCCTGATAAACGGATAACTTCATGCAATTGATGTCTTCTCTCGTTAATATTACCATATCTAGGCATAAAAATTCGTATTTGTCCGCCCAAATCATTAATCATTTTTGGCATTTCATACGATTGTAACGATACTTCGTTTTCAGCTAAATAAGGCACCACTTCAGATGATACATACAATATCCTCTTGTCTTCCATAATGTATTCTAGTTAATTATTGTTTTAAAAAACCTTGCAAAATTACAAAATTTTATGGATTTATCCACTAAAATAGTAAGTTTGCACCTGAAATAACAAAGTAGAAAATGCTCATTTTTAACAAAAAGTCCGATTTAAGTGCTTTTTTAAGCCCATTAATCAAACAAAATAAATCCATTGGATTTGTTCCTACTATGGGAGCGCTGCATCAAGGACACCTATCGTTGCTAGAAAAATCGCTTTCTGAAAACGATGTAACTGTGATGAGTATTTTTGTAAATCCTACACAATTTAACAACGCAGAAGATTTAGATAAATATCCTCGAACTTTAGATCGCGATGTGCAAATCATGCAAGATTTAAGCAACAATATTATCGTTTATGCTCCAGAAGTTGTAGATATTTATGAAGGAAACACTATTTCTGAAAGTTTTAATTACGATGGTTTAGAAAATCAAATGGAAGGTAAACACCGCCCAGGACATTTTGACGGAGTTGGAACGATTGTAAAAAGATTGTTTGAAATTGTTCAACCAAATAAAGCTTATTTTGGTGAAAAAGATTTTCAACAGCTTCAAATTGTAAAGAAATTAGTTTCAAAATACAACATTCCGGTTGAAGTTAATGGTTGCCAAATTCACAGAGAAGCAAACGGATTAGCAATGAGTTCAAGAAATGAACGCCTTTCAGAATCTGCAAGAGAAAAAGCAGCTATTATTTATCATATACTAAATTCGGCAAAAGAAATTTTTCAAACAAATTCAGCCGAAGAAACGATAAAATTTGTAGAAAACGAATTCAAAAAACATCCAGAATTTGAATTAGAATATTTTGAAATTGCCGATGAAGCAACACTTTTGCCGGTTTTAGAAAAAGAATCCAACAAAAAATATCGCGGTTTTATCGCCATTTTCATTGAGAATATCAGATTAATTGATAATATTTCACTAAATTAATTACCTTTGCAACATGCAAATTCAAGTAGTAAAATCAAAAATTCATAGAGTAACCGTAACGGGTGCCGATTTGAATTATATAGGAAGTATCACCATCGACGAAGCACTTATGGAGGCTTCTAATATTATTGAAGGTGAAAAAGTACAAATCGTAAACATTAACAATGGGGAGCGATTAGAAACGTATGCCATCAAAGGACCTAGAAACACAGGTGAAATCACTTTGAACGGACCTGCTGCTCGTAAAGTACACCGAGGAGATATTATCATCATTATTTCTTACGGAATTATGGACTTTGAAGAAGCTAAAAAATTCAAACCTACTTTAGTTTTCCCTAACGAAAAAGACAATTCTTTAACGTAGTTTGAAAACGCCAATCCGAAAATTTTTAAGCTTAATCATTCCTTTATTTATAGGACTGGGAATCATGTATTATCAATATAGTACTATGACAACCGAGCAAATAGAAAAAACAAAAATCAGCTTTTTGAAAGCCGATTACTTTTATATTTTTCTATCCCTTTTCATAGCTCTATTTGGCTATTGGTCAAGAGCATATCGCTGGAAATACGCCTTACAACATTTGGGTTATAAAACTAAATTCAGTAACGATTTAATGACAGTTTGCGTTTCTTATTTGGTTAATTTAACTATCCCACGTTCAGGTGAAATTTCGAGAGCAGCTTTATTAAAAAAATATGAAGATGTTCCTTTTGACAAAGCCTTTGGAACAGTAGTTGCCGAACGAATTGTTGATATGCTTATTTTTTTACTTTTTTTAGCAATCGGATTTGTTATACAATTTGACACGATTTACCAATTTTTAATTGAAAAAGGGGTGAAATTCGAAACTCTAATTTGGCTTTCAATTTCAGGATTTATATTATTTGTGCTTTTTATTTTAATTTGGATTTATGCAGAATGGAACATCATTTTAAAACTAAAACAAAAACTTTCTGGCCTAATTGAAGGCATGCAAAGCATCTTAAAAATGAAAGACAAATGGAGTTACATTTTTCATTCTTTTTTTATTTGGTTTTCTTATTTGATGATGTTTTACGTTACTATTTTTGCATTACCAGAAACCGCAAATATAAGTTTTGACATTGTTGTAATGGGATTTATTTTTGGAACACTTGCTGTTGGTTTTTCCAATGGTGGACTTGGAGCATATCCTTTAGCAATATCAACTGTTTTGTTTTTATATGGAATACCGGAAGAAACAGGCGCCGCATTTGGCTACTTGGTTTGGACATCACAAACAGTTTTAACCATTTTCTTAGGATTATTATCTTATTTGCTTTTACCTATTTTAAATAAAAAATAAATTAGTAAATTGCTAATCTATTTTAACCAAACTATTTAAAATGAAAACCAAACTTTTCCTTTTTGCTTTACTGGTATCGTCATGCTTATTTGCACAACGCACGCCAGAAACTATCGAATCTAAAAAATTAGGTACACGAACTTTTACAGTTGTAACACCTGCATCATATGCTACAAGTCCAGAAAAAAGCTACCCAACTTTATTAATTTTAGACGGCGAATATCTACTTGATCCATTTGAAGGAATTTTAAAATATGGTGCTTATTGGGACGATTTACCTGAAATGATCATCATCGCAGTAAATCAAAACAATGGCGAAACTCGTTTTGCAGATAGCGAATTTGACGAAGCAGGATTTCCATCAGGCACAGGAGCAAATTTCTTTGAATTTATTGGGCAAGAATTATATCCTTATGTAGACAAAACGTATCGTACCATTCCTTTCCGAATGATTGCTGGACACGACACAACTGCTGGTTTCTTGAATTTCTATTTATACAAAGACAACCCAATTTTCAACGCCTATATTTCGTTAGCTCCAGAAATGGCTCCAGAAATGGAAAAACGCGTAGCAGAACGTTTAGCAAAAATGACTAAACCTGTTTTTTATTATCAAGCAACAGGCGAAGGTGATTTAAAAGAAATCAACGAAAAAGCTGCAGAGTTAGACGCAAACATCAAAGCGATTCCAAATGCTACTTTTAAATATCAAAACGATGCATTCAAAGGTGCTTCGCATTATTCGTTAGTAGCTAAAGCGATTCCAAATGCTATTTATTTTATTTTTGATGGTTACCAACCGATTTCAATGGTGGAATTTCAAGATAAAATTTTAAAATTAGATGCAGGTTATACTGATTATTTAGTTGCGAAATACGACGAATTAGAAAAACGTTTTGGTTTTAAAATGAAACCAAGATTATCAGATTTTAAAGCTATCGAAGCGGCAATCATGAAAAACAAAGCTTACAATGAGTTATTAACCTTGAGTGATTATGCTAATAAACATTATCCAAAGACTACTTTAGGAACTTATCACGAAGCTTTATATTACGAAAAAACTGGCAACTACAAAAGAGCTATTAAAACGTATCAAAGAGCTTTCACGCAAGAGCCAATTCGTGAAATTACAAAAGATTTCATGTTAAACAGAGCGGAAGCTTTAAAAGGAAAACCAGACAAACCAACAGAAGAAGCTCCAGCAGAAGTTCCTGCAGAAACTCCTACAGAAGAACCAACAGAGAAAAAGGAATAACATCAAATGAGTAAAGTAAAAACGGCTTTCTTTTGCCAAAATTGTGGCACCCAATATTCAAAATGGCAAGGACAATGTAACGCCTGCAAAGAATGGAATACCATTGTAGAAGAATTGGTTCAAAAAGAAGAAAAAGTAGCTTGGAAAACCACGAGTGCTACTTCAAAAGCCGCAACTAAACCTTTACTAATTAAAGAAATAGATACCGCACAAGAAATCCGATTGAACACAACAGATAACGAGTTGAATCGGGTTTTGGGTGGCGGATTGGTTCCGGGTTCCTTAACTTTATTAGGTGGCGAACCAGGAATTGGAAAAAGTACGTTGCTATTGCAAATTGCTTTAAAATTACCGTACAAAACGCTTTATGTTTCGGGAGAAGAAAGCCAAAAACAGATTAAAATGCGTGCCGAACGCATTACTTCTAATGGCGATAATTGTTATATTTTAACCGAAACCAAAACCCAAAATATCTTCCGTCAAATTTTAGAAATTGAACCCGATATTGTCATTATCGATTCAATTCAAACCTTGCATACCGATTATATTGAATCGTCTGCGGGAAGTATTTCTCAAATTAGAGAATGTACGGCAGAGTTGATTAAATATGCCAAAGAATCGAATGTGCCGGTTTTATTAATCGGACACATTACGAAAGACGGAACCATCGCCGGACCAAAGATTTTGGAACACATGGTGGATACCGTTTTACAATTTGAAGGCGATAGAAATCACGTGTATCGCATTTTACGTTCATTAAAAAATCGTTTTGGTTCTACTGCCGAATTAGGTATTTACGAAATGCAAGGTTCTGGTTTACGTGAAGTCGACAATCCATCGGAAATTTTAATTTCACACAAAGACGAGCAACTTTCAGGAACGGCAATTGCTACTACTTTAGAAGGCATGCGTCCGTTAATGCTAGAAATTCAAGCCTTGGTAAGCACCGCTGTTTATGGAACGCCGCAACGAAGCACCACAGGTTACAATGCCAAACGATTAAACATGATTTTAGCGGTTTTAGAAAAACGTGCAGGCTTTCGATTAGGCACCAAAGACGTATTCTTAAACGTAACAGGTGGAATTTCAGTAGAAGATACGGCAATTGATTTAGCGGTTGTTGCCGCTATTTTATCCTCAAACGAAGACATTGCCATTGCTGAAGGTTTTTGCTTTGCAGGAGAAGTTGGGCTTTCAGGAGAAATTAGACCCGTTAACCGCATTGAACAACGCATTCAAGAAGCAGAAAAATTAGGATTTACCACGATTTTTGTTTCCAAACACAATAAAATTTCCTTGAAAAATATGGGAATCAAAATTGTTTTAGTGGCTAAGATAGAAGATGTGGTGAGTGAATTGTTTGGCTAATTATGAGTGATTTAAAAGAACGAAGGTTAAAAAGTCTTGATTACCAAATTCAAGAATTAGAAAATCGTCCCAGTTATTTGAAAAATTATTGGTTACGATTGGTTGTAGTTGGTGTTTTAGTTACATTAATTGCTCCTGAATACTCAGCAAGAAATTCGAAAAGTTTAATCTATTATTTTGATTACAATTATCCGTTATGTTATAGCGTTGTTGCTTTTTCTTACGTAGTAATTTGTGCCATCATGCTACTAACTTTCACAATTCAAGACAAGAAAAAACTGAAGAAATTAAAAGAAAAACGAGATTTGAATGATTTGTTTAGAGATCAATATTAAAAATACCTTTGATTGTCTCAAATAAATTAAATTTTCCAATTAATGACAAAATACCCAAACAAATAAGTCCTATTCCTCCAAAATATCCTCTTAAATCAGTACTAAACCTTGGAGCAGGCTTTTTATAAGTTTGATACAAAAAGTATATTCCAAAAACAACAAAGATTGTAGATAATATTCATCAAATTAATAATTTATTTTATCTTTATACGAGTAAATAATACAATTAACATAACTGATAAAATAACGACTAAAATCGGCATAATAAATATCTGCCACGTTTTTAGCTTTTTATTTAAAGGGCTGTTTTCAAATTGTTTAATTATGGATTCTAACTTATTTCTTTTAAAATATCGGAAAACATTAAAGGCAAAAAGAAAAGCTAAAATAACTCCATAGACTACCCAAAATACAACTTTCCCTATATTTTGATTAGAAAACAAGCCATTTGTCAATAAATTAAAAATAACTGACAAGAAAAACAAAATAGTGAGTTCCAATACAAATAAAAAATAAATACCCATCATAACTGGTATATAATCTTTCTTGTTATAATAAGTGTATATTCTGTAAAATATGTAATCCACAGTATTTTAAATTTTAATTATTGATTATATGAAATTTTCGAACAATCAGAAATATAATAAATGAAAACCCGATAGCTCGGAATTTAATATCGTGCACAAATCCACTTCAAAAAAATTCTTAAATCCCTTCCAACAACTCCAATGCCTTATTCACTGATTTCACATTGTCAAAAGTCAGCAATAAACGTAAGCCATTTTTGGTTTCTTTTTCTTTTATTTTACAAACATTGCCGTTGCGTTGGGCAAATTGTAGTACTTTCATGAAACGATTACTTTGGTAGAAATCACTTTGTTGGTCACCAATAAAATACCCTATCATTTTGCCTTGTTTCATCATCAAACGTTCAATTCCCATTGCGGTTGCTTTCCATTTGATACGCACGCTGTTTAGTAAGGCAATAGCTGGTTTTGGTAACGCCCCGAAGCGGTCAATTAGTTTTTGTTCAAATTGTTGTAAGGTAGCTTCGTCTTTAATTTGGCTCAACTCGTTGTATAAATTCAAACGTTCGGTAATATTGTTGATGTATTCATCTGGGAATAGTAATTCGAAATCGGTATCAATTTGAATGTCTTTGACAAATTCTTTGGTTTCAATGTCATTTTCTTCTTGGTACAAGTCTTTGAATTCGTTTTCTTTCAACTCGTCAATGGCTTCATTCATGATTTTTTGGTAGGTATCAAAACCTATTTCGTTGATAAAACCACTTTGTTCACCACCTAATAAATCACCCGCACCACGAATTTCCAAATCCTTCATCGCAATGTTGAAACCGCTTCCTAATTCGCTAAATTGTTCCAAAGCCGTAATACGTTTTTGCGCTTCACCTGTCATCATCGAATACGGTGGCGTAATGAAATAACAAAACGCTTTTTTATTACTTCTTCCCACACGACCACGCATTTGGTGCAAATCAGACAATCCAAAATTATTGGCATTATTGATGAAAATAGTATTCGCATTCGGCACATCTAAACCACTTTCGATAATGGTGGTTGCGACCAAAACGTCAAATTCGCCTTCCATGAAAGCCAACATCAATTCTTCTAGTTTTTTTCCATCCATTTGACCGTGACCGATACCGACTTTTGCTCCTGGCACCAAGCGTTGAATCATTCCAGCAACTTCTTTAATGTTTTCAATTCGGTTATTGATGAAAAACACTTGACCACCACGCTGAATTTCATACGAAATCGCATCACGAATGGCTTCTTCGTTAAAACGAATCACGTGCGTTTCAATTGGATAACGATTTGGCGGAGGCGTTGTAATTACCGATAAATCGCGCGCTGCCATCAACGAAAATTGCAATGTTCTCGGAATCGGAGTTGCGGTTAAGGTCAAGGTATCGACATTTGTAGCAATGGTTTTTAATTTGTCTTTTACGTTTACTCCGAATTTTTGTTCTTCGTCGATAATCAACAAACCTAAATCTTTAAACACTACATTTTTATTTACCAATTGATGTGTTCCAATCAAAATATCGACTTTCCCTTCTTGCAGTTTTTGAAGCGTATCGGCTTTTTGTTTCGCTGTTCTAAATCGGTTTACATAACTTACGGTAACCGGCATATCTTTCAAACGTTCCGAAAATGTTCGGTAATGTTGATACGCTAAAATAGTCGTTGGTACTAAAACCGCGACTTGTTTTCCATTATCTACCGCTTTAAATGCTGCACGAATCGCAACTTCTGTTTTTCCAAAACCTACATCTCCACAGACTAATCTGTCCATTGGACGTTCATTTTCCATATCGGCTTTTACATCGGCTGTCGCCGTAATTTGATCAGGCGTATCTTCGTAAATGAATGAACTTTCTAATTCTTTTTGCAAATAACTATCAGGTGCAAACTGAAAACCTTTGTCTAATCTTCGCTTCGCATACAACTGAATTAGGTTGAACGCAATGTGTTTTACACGTGCTTTTGTTTTTTGTTTTAGGGTTTTCCAAGCATTGCTTCCTAATTTATAAATCTTAGGTGGCGCGCCATCTTTGCCATTGTATTTTGAGATTTTATGCAGCGAATGAATACTCACATACACAATATCGTTATCGGCATAGACCAATTTTATAGCTTCTTGCGTTTTGCCTTCCACCTGAATTTTCTGCAAACCACCAAACTTTCCAATTCCGTGATCGATGTGCGTTACATAATCGCCCACCGACAAAGAAGTCAATTCTTTTAACGTTATGGTTTGCTTTTTTGAATAACCGTTTTTAATGGAAAACTTATGGTAACGCTCAAAAATTTGATGATCGGTGTAACACGCAATTTGATTTTCTTCATCGATAAAACCTTCAAACAAAGGCAACACCATAGTTTTATATTGCTTGCGAATACTTTCGTGATTGGCTTCATCAATATCTTCAAAAATATCATGAAAACGACTCGCCTGATTTTCATTGGAACAACACAAATAATTTTTATAGCCGTTGAAATGATTCTCGCTCAAATTATTCAACAACAAATCAAATTGTTTGTTGAACGAAGGTTGCGGTTGAATATGAAATTCGACTTTTTTATCGGTTTTAAAAACAGGATTTGCATGCAATTCAATCACCGAAAAATCAAGCGCACGTTTTAAAAACTGCTTTTGATTTAAAAACAATTCTTCGGGTGGTGCGTGCTGTATGTCTTTAGATAATTTCTCAAAAGCTTCATTGGCTTTATCGAATAATTTATCTAATTGTTGTCCTAATAATTCGGTATTTTGAATCACTAAAACCGTTTTTTCATTGATATAATCTAAGAAACTTTCACGGTTTTCTTGCAGTAATTTATTTTCAACATTTGGGATAATCGATATCTTTTTCAGTTTTTCAATCGATAATTGAGTTTCAACATCAAAACTTCGGATACTATCGATTTCGTTTCCAAAAAATTCAATTCGGTACGGATTATCATTTGAAAATGAAAATACATCAATAATTCCACCACGAACGGAAAATTCGCCTGGTTCGGTAACAAAATCTACTCGTTTAAAATTATATTCAAATAAGGTTTCGTTAATAAAATCGATGGAAAGTTTGTCTTCAACTGACAACTTTAAGGTGTTTTTCTCTAATTCTTTTCGGGTAACGACTTTCTCAAAAATAGCTTCGGCATACGAAACAATTATCGCTGGCTTTTTGCGCGAATTGATTCGGTTTAAAACTTCAGCTCGAAGTAGCACATTTGCGTTGTCGGTTTCTTCAATTTGGTAAGGTCTTCGGTACGAACTTGGGTAAAAAAGTACGTCTTCGGCATTAATTAATTGCTCCAAATCGTTTAAATAATACGCCGCTTCTTCTTTATTACTGAATAAAATCAGGAAAGGAAGTTCTGATTTTTTAAACAGTGAATGTGCCACAAAAGACAACGACGAGCCAACCAAACCAGTCATTTGAGACTTTTGGCGCGCTGCGAATGTACTTTCTAAAACGGCAATCTTTGGTGACTTATCGTAAATGGATATAATGTCGGACTTGCTCAAAATGAATTTTTTAATTGACTACAAAAATAAAAAAACCACTACGTTTTCAATAGAAAAGTAGTGGTTATATTAGGGAAACGTTTGTTAAAAAACGAATTTCTTAGCAACGGTAACGTTATTTTCTAATGTTGTTTTAATAATTAGTGCTTGATTGTTCGCTATTAAATTTGAAAGGACAACTTCTGAAGCGTTTACTCTATCTTTTGAAAAGACAACTCTTCCTAACATATCATACACAATTACACTTGCAATATTTGATTGTGTTGAAAAGATTTTCGGTAGGTTATTTTCTTTAAAAACATATACCGAATTTTCAATTCCAGCAAAATCATCATTTGATAAAGAAGTGTCTTGATAATGAATTTTAAAACGAGTATCAAAAGTACCAATAGCCGTTGAAAAGCTAAAAGCACTGTTTTTCAAATTATGAAAAGTACCATTGCTAGTGTCTTCTAAAAAAATATCTTTATCAGCGAAAAAAGTATCAAAATGATCAATAGCAATATCAAAAGTTCCTGCTTGCGTCGTAGTATAACCTAAAGGAATAACATCGCTAATTGACCAAGGATAAGCTCTTGCTTGAATTCCAAATCCAAAACTTAAAGAAGGAATTAAAGAGTAAAAACGAATAGCACCTTCAGTTGATGCTAAAGCATCTGAACCAAAATCATAATCATTAGTAGCATCTTCTTGATAACCAACAGCAATTTGCTTAAAGGCTCCCAATGTATTGGTCATATTTAAGTGAAAATAATAATTCAAAGGCAAGTCTAGAATAGCTCTGTAAAATTGAGCGTTGTTACCTGGAACACGCATTGCATTAGTAAAATTGATAGTTGTCGTTGTACCTGCCGACGCAAAAAATCCCTGTCCTGCTGCAATATACAATCCTGGAGCGGTTCCTCCTGTAACAGCCGCAGTTCCTGTTGTTCTTGTGCGGATGGCATAATCATTTGATGTAAAAACATTGTTGGTAATCGCAGAATTATGTGTCCAGAAATAAAGGGTTCCAAGATTAGTATTATCAATTAAAGTAACCACATTTATAGCTGAAGGATACGGATTAGATAATAAATTATAATTTAACAATCCTGGATTAAAAGCAACAACATTTGCCGGAACATTTCCGTTATTTGGAGTCCCAACAAACTGGCCATTAAAAACTTGAGGAGTTGAAGTATATCCTTGAGGCGCTCTTATGGCATACCCTTTACCCGGTATCATAACATTACTTGAGTTTTCTAACACCCAATTATTAACCCCAACACTTGAATTGTAAGAATAAAATTTGTCTGAAAGTGTTAATGGCGAAAAAACATTTAAAACTTGACCTATAATTGGCGAACCCCAATACGTGTATTCAAACTCTCTCATTGGTGCTGCATTTCGCTTATAAGTAATATTACCAACATTAATAGCACTAGAATTGGTCTGTAACAATGCTGCATTATTCTCAAAAACTAAGTTTGATCCCGAAACTACATTAACACCGTTTTCAACTGACAAAGTATGATTAGAATTAATGGTTACTATGGCATTATTTGTTACCATTATTGAACAAGCAGTAAAATCAGTCAAAGAGGAATAATTTCCTGTGAAAACAACATTTTTATTTGCATTTGGTTCACCTTTATCCCAGGATGTTCCATTCCAAGTAGTAGTCATAGCACATTTTTGAACTAGTAACTTATTTGCGTGGATATTATTTAGATCATTTCCTGCATCAGTATTCCCAACATATAATTTAAACCCTGAAAATTGTCCTGTTCGAATACCTGAACTATAAACATCAGCTCCTCTTGTAATAATTACTTCGTAAGAATTAATTTCGGTTTGATTGACTTGCAATTGAAAAACAGAAGCTTGGTCATATGTCCATCCAAGATTGGCATTTGTAGTTGTAGCATAAATATCAGAACCAACATTAAAATTGTATAATAAATTAAAATTTTGGTCCATTAAATCAATTCCCTTGTATCCATTCCTAAATGCAATAGTTAAATCAATTTTAAAAGTTTGCCCTGGTAACAAATATTGTCTTCCTCCAATAGCTGGCGAACCTGTATTATTCAAAAAACGTTGTGCATTAGCTTGGACAAAAGTTCCACCAGGATTGGCATACATAGAAAATGAAGTTCCTAAAGTATTAATATCTCCAAAACCTTGTCCTGTAGAACTTCCTAAAAAATGCCCTGCAAAATGAGTTCCATCTGTGTTTTGTGTCCATAAATCCCAAGTTGAAAAACCAGTTCCAGCATTCCCTCCATTTGTCCAAGAAACATAATTTGAAGCATTATCTGAAAACAATGTTGATTGAGCATGGCTAGTTTGTAAAAAAACAAAAGCTATTAAACACAAAAATGTAGAAATGTAGTTTTTTTTCATATGTAACTATTTGATAGTAAATATACTTAAAATTTTTATTTTATTTTATTAGAAATTTCCATCCTTTTTCGCATTTCATCTGGATTTGCGTTTCTAGTAGTATCCAAAGCTTGTAACATAAGTTCTTCTCCTATTTCCTTAGGAATAGCTTTTTTTATGATGATTTCATCCCATTGTTTGTACAAACCTTTTACTTCTTCATTAATTTCTGGGATTAATTTAGCAATTCGTTGTTCTGGAATAACTCTTAAATTCATAAAAGTCTCCAATGACTTCAATTTTGTGTTTAAAGTTGTTATTCTACTCAAAATCTGAGGTTTATTGTATTCAAACGGAATTGTAATTGCTAATGTATCAGCTCTTTTAGATAAGTTTTTAGTTTTCATCTGAAAAGCTGATAAAGTAGATTTTGGTTTTTGTAACATCTCAATTTCAAACTGACGCCATTGATCCCATTTATTTAGGGTAGCTTCGACCTCAGGTCGTGGTGTTGGAAAATTAAATTGCCACATTTTAGAAATATTCTTAAAAACGGCTTCATTTTTTTGGGCTACTTTTTGTGCTTCTAATTGCTGATTCTCATTCTCACATGAAATCAGAGTTAAAATTAAAAGCGATAAACTATATAAAAAAACTTTCATTTTACTAGATTAAAAAGCAAAGGTACAAATGTTTACTAAACGTAGCGGCTTTTCTAATAATATCTTAACACTACATTTATATCAAAATTGTTAATCGATTAAGAATAATCATTTAAAAGATGTTAATTTGTTAAATATCTAAATTAAGCTGGTAATTTGTAAAAATATCACAAAAAATCATCTAAAAAATTACTTCTAAATGTTATATTTGTTACCACTTTTACACAACCAAATGGATACGAAAATTTTAATAATCGGTGCTTGTGGTCAAATTGGCACCGAACTTACAGCTAAATTAAGAGCAACTTACGGTGTTAACAACGTTATCGCATCAGACATTAGAAAATTAGAAAATGATGTTGTTAATAACGGAATTTTTGAAGTAGTAAACGCTCTTGATTATAACCAAATTGAACATTTACTTGAAAAATATCAAATTACCGATGTATATTTAATGGCAGCTTTACTTTCGGCTACGGCTGAAAAAAATCCAGCTTTTGCATGGGATTTGAATATGAATTCGTTATTTCATGTTTTGAATTTAGCCAAAGCAGGGAAAATTAAAAAGATATTTTGGCCTTCGAGTATCGCGGTTTTTGGACCAACAACTCCAAGACAAAATACACCTCAATATACAGTAATGGAGCCTTCAACGGTTTATGGAATTTCGAAACAAACAGGTGAAAGATGGTGTGAATATTACCACAAACAATATGGTGTAGATGTTAGAAGTATTCGTTACCCAGGTTTAATTAGTTGGAGTACAGAAGCGGGTGGAGGAACTACAGATTACGCAGTAGATATTTATCACAAAGCAATTACAGATGGAAAATTCACGAGTTTCTTATCTGAAAATTCAGAATTACCAATGATGTATATGGACGATGCGATTAAAGCAACTATAGGAATTATGCAAGCTCCAGCGGAACAAATTAAAATTCGTTCTGCATACAATTTAGCAGCGATGAGTTTTACTCCGAAGCAAATTGGTGAAGAAATTAAAAAACACTATCCAAATTTCGAATTAAGCTACGAACCTGATTTTCGTCAGAAAATTGCTGATAGTTGGCCTGCAAGTATTGACGATACTTCGGCAAGAGAAGATTGGGGTTGGAAAAACGATTTTGATTTAGAAAACATGACCGTAGATATGTTCAAAAACTTAAACGAACATACCTATAAAAAATAAAAAAACGCTCCGATTCCTCGGAGCGTTTTCCATTAAAACAAAAAACAAACTTACTCCTGAACGATAGGAGCTCTCAATGATTCTAACACAGCTACAACTTCATTTATAAGTGCTGGATCAGTTACGCCATTTAAACCTGCGGCTGCTCCTACATATCCAATAAATTTATCGTATTCTGCATCATTTGATTTTTTTCCCATACGAGGATTTTGAGCTGGATCATGAGCTGTAACCATATCTAATCCTGTGTAAACATTTGTTGCTCCTCCACCAGTATTTGCCGAAAAGAAATCGGTCAAATTATCACTTAATATAGCAACATTAGTTGTGTTACCACTTAAAGCTTCTGAAATTACTGGCGCAAAATGCTCTCCTAAATTACCTTCTGCTCCCACTACAATATCAGAAACAATTAACGTAATTGTAGAATCCACAACAGATCGATAACTCAATCTCCCTTGTTCTATCATTTGTCCTTGATTGTTAGGATCAGCAACCATAGTAGTTCCTCCTAATTTTGCATATAAAGATGCTGGTTCTGCTGCTTTGTCATCGTCACTACAAGAAGTAACAAACGCACCCGATGCAATAAATAAAGCCAATAAGGCTAGTTTTGAAAAATTTTTCATAGTAATAGTATTTAGAAATTAATTAAAAATTCGTTGAATTCCTCTAGAAAACTTATAGCTAAAGCTATCTTCATTCATCACTGGGCAAGCCGTTTTGTTTTCTAACTCTTTTGGCAATGTAAAACGTTCAGCCTTGTAATTTCCCATGGCTATTAACTTGTCATAAATAGTTTTCGAATCGGCTATTTTTATATCGTGAAAGAAAACCAAAACTCCAGTTTCTCTATTCAACCTATCGGTTTTTACACCTGGAATGGATTTTAAATTTCGATGGATTTCTTTCGCTTTTAGTGAATCTATTGGTTCTTTGAAATCTATTCGACTAATTTGAAGCGATGCATTATCAATTACTAAAGGTTTAGCCGTGGCGATATGAACCACTAAAACCACAAAAAGTATCAGGAAAATTCCGAAGATGCTTCCCAAAGCAATTTTGACTTTTTTATTAATTTTCATTTTATTTGAGATATTTGTTTAGTTGATTTACGTAAACAATTTCTCCTTGGTTTTCTGGAAATGAAAAAAAAGCGAATTTTAACATTTAGACATAAAAAATCCCAAGACAAATTATCTTGGGATTGAATTTTATTTCGGTTTATTCTTATTTCTTTTCAGAAAGTATTTTGTCTTCTATTACTGATTTTATTTTTACTACTTCATCTACATTGTCATTTGGAACTGTCATGGAAAGCACATAATGTTTAATTTTCCATTGTCCGTTTTCTTGCACTAAAACACCAGAACCGCGACAAATTTTCATTTGTGTACTCAATAATTCGTCAAACCAAACCATTTTTCCGTTTTCGCTAAAATAGATATTACGTTCTATTGCTTTAAAGTTCCAAGCTTTTCCTTTGTCAAAATAAGGTTTTGAAAAAGCTTGAAATTGTTTTTTATTCCAATTTTCAGTGGCGTCCGTTCCAA
The DNA here is from genome assembly GCF_025909975.1 of Flavobacterium lacisediminis. Taxonomy (GTDB): domain Bacteria; phylum Bacteroidota; class Bacteroidia; order Flavobacteriales; family Flavobacteriaceae; genus Flavobacterium; species Flavobacterium lacisediminis. Next base: position 156,451 of record NZ_JAPCIO010000001.1, read on the forward strand.
TAAAAATAGATTCGTCAGACATGGCTCCAAAATACGCTTCATAGTCTGCAGCCGCAGCTGCTTTGTGCCAATTGTCTAAAACGGTAGTGATGTTTTGTTTCTCTGATTGGAGTTTTTCCTCACAAGGTTTACAGGAAAATCCTAGAGTTGCTAGGAATAGGATGGTTAGTTTTTTCATATTAAAAAGTATTAATTACAACTGTTTTTACATTTACAAATTCTTTGATGCCGTCTTCGGCTAATTCTCTTCCGTAACCTGATTTTTTTATACCACCGAAAGGTAATCTTGGGTCGGATTTCACCATATCGTTGATGAAAACGGCACCTTCATTAAATGATGGGATTTTAGTCTTGATAAAATCAATGTCTTGAGTAAAGATAGAAACTCCCAAACCAAATTCCGATTGATTACTTAATTTAATTGCTTCTTCAATAGTTTTGAAAGTTATGATGGCAGCCACAGGTCCAAAGGTTTCTTCATTGAAAACAGGCATTTCTGTTGTTACGTTTGTTAAAATTGTGGGTTCATAAAACGCTTCTTTTCGGGTTCCTCCAATGATTAATTTGGCTCCCATTTGAATGGATTTTTGAACTTGGACTTCTAATTCTTCTGCTAAATCCACTCGAGCTAACGAACCAATTTGAGTTTCTTTATCTAACAGATTTCCGGTTTTTAAATTTTGAATAGCAACTTTGAATTTAGCGACAAACTCTTCTGCGATATTTTCATGAACTAAAAAGCGTTTCGCAGCAATACAACTTTGACCTGTATTTTGCATTCGGGCATTGACAGCTTTTTCAACAGCTTTTTCAAGATTGGCATCTTCTAAAATGATGAAAGCATTGCTTCCGCCTAGTTCTAAAACGCATTTTTTTAAATGTTTTCCAGCTTCGGTAGCGACAGCAATTCCGGCTTGTTCACTTCCTGTTAGGGAAACTGCTTTAATAATTGGATTTGCGATGCTGTTTGCTACTTCGCTACTTGGAATTGGTAAATCTTGATAACAACCTTTTGGAAAACCTGCTTGCTCAAATATTTCTTGAATTAATTCGGCTGATTTTGGAACGTTACTCGCGTGTTTAACCACAACAGTATTCCCCGCTATAATTGTTGGAACCGCGAATCGGAATACTTGCCAAAACGGAAAATTCCAAGGCATTACGCCTAAAATAACTCCTAAAGGTTCGTAGGTGACAAAACTTTCAGAAGCTTCGGTTTTTATGTGTTTCGTTGCTAAAAAGGTTTCTGCATTTTCATAATAGTAATTGCATAGAAGTGCACATTTTTCAACCTCAGCAATGGCTTGTGAAATGGGTTTATGCATTTCGGTAGTGATACAAGTTGCATATGCTTCTTTGTTTTCTAAAAGTAGTTTAGCTAATTGTGGCAGAAAAGAAATTCGATTTTGAATACTTAAATTACGCCAAGAAAGCTGTGTGTTTTCTGAAACTTTTAAAAGATTTTGCATGCTGAAAGGTTTTTGTAAAAATACTAATTTTAATTGAAAACGAGGTTCGCGTTAGGGATTACCTCACCCAGTTTTAGTTTTAGTTGAGTTCGGTGAATTTCATTTGTAGTGGAAATCCTTTATTTGTAAAATTGCTAAATTTTACAAATAAAGATTGTAACGGAAAGCCCGACCCTTGTGGGAACGCCCAAATTAAAAAAGGAAATGATATCTTTGTGAGGTATTTTACAACATAAATAAAATGGAAGATTGTTTTGAAACCTTAATTTCGAGTTATTTGGATTCGAAAGTGGGCATCGTGGAACATTTTGTATCGGAAGAATTAGCGCAACATTTGATAAACAGATTGTTTGAATTGAAAGAACAAAATTTATTAAAAGCCGCAGGAATAGGAAATGCCGCAAAATTGACTCAAAATTCGGCGATAAGAAGTGATACTATTTATTGGTTAGACCGAGCGAACAATAATGAATATGAAAATGCATTTTTAGATCAAGTAGATGCTTTTGTGTCGTATTTGAACCGAAGTTGTTATACTGGAATTACAGGTTATGAATTTCATTTTGCGTTGTTTGACAAAGGCAGTTTTTATAGAAAACATTTAGATCAATTTCAAGATAATTCGAGCCGACAGTTTTCGATGATTACCTATTTGAACGAAAATTGGCAACCAGAAGATGGTGGCGAATTGTGCATTTATGATGGTGATATGGCTCAAAAAATAGCGCCAACAAACAGAAAAACGGTATTTTTTAAGAGCAATGAATTGGTTCATGAGGTATTAGAAAGTCACAAACCTCGATTGAGTGTTACCGGTTGGTTGAGACGAGATTAAAATAAAAAAAGAGGTTATCAAAAACATGACAACCTCTTTTTTAAATTAAAAGACTTCAAATTATTTATAATAAGGACTTTCGTAATTTAGGAGTTTAGAAAAATAGTCTTTTATAAAAGCATGTTGTTGATTGTGACTCATTTTTTCTGCTGATTTCGTTTCAATTTTAATTTTATCAAAACGATGATCTTCGCGAATCATATTGGATAATTCTGTTTTAGCAGCTGTAGGACCGTAAAGCAAAACAACATCATACTCTTTGATAATATCCATTAATTCTTTGTAATATATTTTTAAGGACTGATTCTCCTTATTATGCATACTATTTTCACTATGTAACAATTTACTCTGATGTACAGGTTCTGTAAATTTAGAAGCTATAGTATTTACTTCATAATCTTCACTTGAATACTCCATTAAGTGAGCTGTAGAATGATCCATCCAAATGCCAACTCTTTTTGCAACTTTCATCATGGTACTTAATTTTACTAATTAGGCAACTATTTGCTGTATTAAAGTTACAAAAAATATCTAAGTTGGGCAAGAATTAAAATGTAATTCGTAAAATGAAAAAAAATAGGTATAAAAACAAAAAAGCCAGTCGAATGACTGGCTTTTTTAATGCTCCCCCTCTTGGGCTCGAACCAAGGACCCTCTGATTAACAGTCAGATGCTCTAACCAACTGAGCTAAGGAGGAATCACCTCAAAGGTTTATATTTTGCTTAAAAGTTTGCTCCCCCTCTTGGGCTCGAACCAAGGACCCTCTGATTAACAGTCAGATGCTCTAACCAACTGAGCTAAGGAGGAATCACCTCAAAGGTTTATATTTTGCTTAAAAGTTTGCTCCCCCTCTTGGGCTCGAACCAAGGACCCTCTGATTAACAGTCAGATGCTCTAACCAACTGAGCTAAGGAGGAATCACCTCAAAGGTTTATATTTTGCTTAAAAGTTTGCTCCCCCTCTTGGGCTCGAACCAAGGACCCTCTGATTAACAGTCAGATGCTCTAACCAACTGAGCTAAGGAGGAAGTTGTATATCTTTTAAGCGAGTGCAAATATAAACTGATTTTTTGTTATCGCAAATTATTTTATTGAAAAAATTATAAAAGTTTGTCTACTACTAATTGATAAATATCTTTTCCGAAAGTTAAAGCCATTAACGTCAATAAGATAATCATTCCAAAGGTTTGAACATACCCAGCTGCTTTGTCTGATAATTTTTTCCCAGTTATCATTTCAACAATCGTAAATAATGCGTGTCCGCCGTCTAAACCAGGAATTGGTAATAAGTTCATAAATGCCAATCCGATTGAGAATAAGGCTGTGAAATTCCAAATAAATTCCCAATTCCAAGTATCTGGTAAACGACGTGCAATTCCAATCGGACTTTGAACGTGTTTGTAAGCTTCTGTTTTTGGGCGTAAAATTAATTTGAATTGTTTTACATTATAAACTAACAGCGACCATGACTCTTTTACTGCCGCAGGAACCGCTTGACCGAAAGACAATTTATTATTTACTTCGTAATCTAATTTATCTAATGCTTTGTTGATGAAACCTAATTTTCCTTCCTTATCAACCTTTGCTTTCAATTCAACCATTTGAGTTCCTCTCAAAACTGACAAAGAAATGCTATCATTTTTATGTTTTGAAATTCGTTCTTTAAACTCATCATAATAAGTAAAAGCATTACCATTTAAAGCTTTGATTTTATCTCCTTTCTTTAAACCTGCCATATCTGCTGCCGATTTTGGAACAACAGAATCTACTACGGTATTTGAAAATCGAGGCCCAACAAATTCTTTTCCTTCTTTACTGATGATTTCACCTTTCATTTCGTCGGTTAAAATCACATCAACTTTTTGTCCGTTACGTTCTACCTCAACTTTGTCACCTAATAAAACATCTAAAGTCATTCGGTTAAAACTAGGTTGGTGTTTTCCGTCTACTGAAAGAATTTTATCTCCATTTCTAAAACCTGCTTTTTGACCTACTTCGCCAAAAGCCAATCCGTTTTCTTGAATTTTAGCTGTTGAAATAAATTTTTGCCCTACAGTTGCATACATAATTGTAAAAATCAACCAAGCCAAAATTACATTCACAATAATCCCACCTAACATAATAATCAAACGTTGCCAAGCTGGTTTTGAACGGAATTCCCAAGGTTCTGCAGGCGCATTCATTTGCTCAGTATCCATACTTTCATCAATCATTCCAGAAAGTTTTACATAACCTCCTAATGGTAACCATCCGATTCCCCATTCTGTTTCACCAATTTTCTTTTTTACTAAAGAAAAACCAGCATCCATAAACAAGTAAAATTTCTCAACTCTCACTTTGAACATTTTGGCTGTGATGTAGTGACCAAATTCGTGAAGGATTACTAAAACGGATAATATGAATAATATTTGTGCTACTTGAATCATTTTTATGCTTTTATTTAAACGACAAAAGTAAGGTTTTCACCTTACTTTTCATCATATTTTTATTGTTGGACTATTTTTTTATAAAATTTTTATGAATTGCTCCTTCAGAAGTTGTGATTTTCATTACATGCATTCCTGAACTTAAGTTATCAATTCTAAAATCTGCTGTATAATGTGTTGCTAATAATTGTCCTAACGTATTATAAATTTCCACTTTCTCTAGCTGAGTTGTAGTTGGCATCATAATATGCAACTCTTCATTAGCTGGATTAGGATAAACTGAAATTGTTTGCTCTAATTCAAAGGATTCATTAGATAGAGTCACTGTAGTCAAAGGAGAAATAATATGTCTGTTAGGATCAAATAAAGCTCCAGTTACCACAAAAGGCACAGGGACAACAAATTCTTGACCATTAGTTGTATGATTTACAACTATATCATGCGTTAAACCTCCCGCACCAGTTAATCTAATTTGTAATGGCATTTCAAAAAAAGTAACAGATGCATGAGATTGTGTTTGACTTACAGTTATTTTAGCTTGACCTGCGCCCCAATTTTGAGCTATTACAGTATAGGTAGGATAACCTTGCATATACAACCAATCATTAAAAAATTCTGAAAGGCTACTTCCATGCACCGCTTCTAAATGACCTTTTAAATCGTTAGTAACTGCATAACCATAAGCTAAATTTGAATCTGATAAATAATTACGTAAAGCTTGAAAAAAATTTGCATCACCCATAACCCATCGTAACATATGAGTTACCATAGAACCTTTATTGTATGATAATCTACTGCTAAATATACGACCTACATTTAACGCTTCTGCATCCGTTAAATAAACTGCCCCTCCAGTTTGAGATGTAATATTTGTTATTTTATTACTTTTCCAGGTAACAAAACTAGCAGCACCATCTAATTCTTCAACCATAATTCCTGCCGTATATTCTGTTAGCCCTTCGTTTAACCAAATATCTTTCCACGAACCACAAGTTATTTTGTCTCCAAACCATTGATGTCCTAGTTCATGAGCTATTAAACTTCTACTCCAACCTCCCATCGAAGAAATCGTTGCATGTTCCATTCCTCCACCCCAGCCAAACTGCACATGACCGTATTGTTCATTTCTGTATGGATAAGGCCCGAATTTAGTCTCAAATACATTCATAATAGGAGCAGTAACATCAATTGCCGCTCTAGTTGCAGCCGTATTGCTTTCTGGATACAAATAATTGTTAATAGGGAAAAATGGACTCTCAGCTGTCCCTAAACCCGCTTGAATATTATAGGTTGTGTAATTAGTTACATTTAAAGAAATCAAATAAGCAGGAATGGGATAATTATGTCTAAAATGACGCGTTGTATTTCCTCCTGAAGTAACTGTACTTTGTAACAATCCGTTTGAAACTCCAATGTAGGTATCAGGGCAAGTAATATACATATCAAAGCTTCCGATTTTATCATTCAAATCTTGTTTACAAGGCCACCAATCCCTAGCCCCAAAAGGCTCAGAAAGCGTAAAAATTATTGGTGTTCCGCTGTGAGTACTTCTTGTAAAAGCTCCTTCTGCTTGAGGAGGAGAACCAGCATAAGTAATTTCTACTGTTGCACTATTTCCTGTTGTTAATGTTGATGGTAAATTAATGTTTAGTTCGTAATTACTTTGATTAAAAGTAAGACTAGTACTATTCATTGTAACCGAACTCACTACTAGTGCCGTTGCCATATCAAAAGTTACAACATTCATATTTGACAAAGCTGTAAAAGTAGTTTTTACTACACCATTAATGTAAGGCGTTGTATTGTTTGGATTTACAGTAAATCGTAATTCATGATAGGTAACATCATAATTCAGAGTATTGGGATTAATTCTGAGATTTTGTGTAGAAGAAGCTGATTTCATTTCTGCTTCTACCATTCTTTCAAATTCAACATTATCCGTTTGGGCAAAACTGATAACGCCAAATAAAAGTAATAAACTTAAGGTAATTTTTTTCATTTTTATGTAGGTTATTGAATTAGGGGCAAATTCATATTACAACTATATTTAATATTACTTAATAAATTCAATCTAAATTTATTAATTCATACAAAAATTAAGCGAATATACAATAATATCTTTATTTTAAACGTAGTTTAGATGAGAATTTACTCAATTCACAAAAACACTCCAGCGATTATATTTTTTATACATTATCTAAATCCAATTCATTAAATTTGCATCTTTAAAATCCTATATATTATGTTACAGATAGCGTACATTAGAGAAAACAAAGACGAAGTAGTAAAACGATTAGCTAAGAAAAACTTAGATGCTAAAATTGCAATCGAGGAAGTTATTGCATTAGATGAAAAAAGAAGAGCAACTCAAGCAGAATTAGACACTATCAAATCCGAGTCGAATAAGCTATCCAAAGACATTGGCGATTTAATGAAAAGTGGCGAAAAAGCGAAAGCCGAAATCTTAAAAGAAAAATCAGTTCAACTTCGTGAAAAAGACAAAGAGCTTACTGAAGTATTGAATGCTTTTGCCTCAAAATTACAAGAAGAATTATACAAATTACCTAATTTACCGGCAGACATCGTTCCGGAAGGGAAAACACCTGAAGAAAATCTAAACGTTTTTCAAGAAGGTGAAATTCCAAAATTACACGAAGGCGCTTTGCCTCACTGGGAATTAGCAAAAAAATACGATTTAATTGATTTTGAATTAGGTGTTAAAATCACAGGAGCAGGTTTTCCTGTTTACAAGGGAAAATGCGCCAAATTGCAACGTGCTTTAATCACTTATTTCCTAGATAAAAATACCGATGCGGGTTACTTAGAATACCAAGTACCACATATGGTAAACGAAGCTTCTGGTTTTGGAACAGGACAATTACCTGACAAAGAAGGGCAAATGTACCACGTTGGTGTTGATGACTTATATTTAATTCCAACAGCGGAAGTTCCAGTAACAAATATCTTTAGAGATGTATTGTTAAACGAAAATGATTTACCAGTTCTTTGTACAGGATATACGCCTTGTTTCCGTCGTGAAGCAGGTTCATATGGCGCACACGTTCGTGGATTAAATCGTTTACACCAATTTGATAAAGTAGAAATCGTTCGTATTGAACATCCAGATAATTCATACCAAGCATTAGACGGAATGGTAGAACACGTGAAAGGAATTTTACAAGAATTAAAATTACCATACAGAATTTTACGTTTATGCGGTGGAGACATGAGTTTTGCTTCTGCCTTAACGTATGATTTCGAAGTTTATTCAACTGCGCAAGAGCGTTGGTTAGAAATTAGTTCGGTTTCTAATTTTGAAACGTTTCAAGCGAATCGTTTAAAATTACGTTTCAAAGACAAAGAGGGTAAAAACCAATTAGCACACACATTGAACGGAAGTTCATTAGCTTTACCAAGAGTATTAGCTGGAATTTTAGAAAACTACCAAACACCAGAAGGTATCGTAGTTCCTGAAGTTTTAAGAAAATATACTGGATTTGATATCATTAACTAAACGTTAATCTTTATAAAATAATGTACTAATTTGACGCTAAAAAGTGTTACTTTAGTACATTATTTGTTTTATTTATGTTACAAAAAATAGCTTTTTTTATTCTCTTTTTGTCATCGTTTTGGGTTTCGGCACAGAACGAGCAACTAGCATTCAACTATATTGATGCTGGAGAATATGAAAAAGCAGTAACCATTCTTGAAGAAGTTTACTCAAAAAACAAACATTTATATTTGGATAAACTTTTGTATTGTTATCAACAATTGCAACAATATGAGAAAGCTTTAAAATTTATAAATGAATTAAAGCCTAAAAACAGCAACCCTACTCTTTTAGTAGAAGAAGGTTATATCTATCAACTACAAAAAAAACAATCTGAAGCAGACAAAAAATATCAAGAAGCACTTAATGAAATTGATAAAAATGCCAATTTCGCATATAATCTAGGAAGTATTTTTGAAAGAAAAGTATTATTGGAATGGGCATTAAAAGCCTACGAAAAAGGCCAAAAATTAAACCCTAATCTAAATTTTGATTACCAAACTGCTATGATTCAAGGGCAATTAGGTAATTTGGAAGTGATGCTTAACAAATTATTGGATTACGGCTTCAATACTCCAGATGGAACTCCAATGGTTCAAAATCAATTGACTCGTTACTTAATGGACGATTCCGATGGTTCATTTGCTGCTTCCATTCGCAAAAACTTATTACTAAGAACACAGAAGTCGCAAGATGTTTATTGGAATCAGTTTTTGAGTTGGTTTTTCGTTCAACAAAAAGAATACGGAAAAGCATTTGTTCAAGAGAAAGCGGTTTACAAAAGAAATCCAGATAGTTTTTATAATATTGTCACTTTGGGAAGTATGGCAGTAGAAGAAAAACAATTTGATGACGCAAAACTTATTTTAGAATTTGTTTTAGAAAACACTCAGGATTTGGAATTACAAATGAAAGCGCATCATTTTTTACTTTCGATGGAAATGGAATCGGCAACTTCAAAAGAGCATCCTACTATCGATTTAAAACTTCAAGAATTACTGAAAAAATACGGTATTAGTCCGTATTCATTAGACTTGCAAATTCTTTCAGCCCATTTTAAAACGTTTTATTTGAATCAATCAAAATTAGGAATCGAATTATTACAAAACGCACTAAAATTACCATTAAATCTGAGAGAACAAGCAGAAGTAAAAATGGAATTAGCTGATATTATGGTTTATGATGAAAAATTCAATCAAGCTATTTTGTATTATGCACAAGTAGAGGACAACTTAAAAAATGATGTTCTTGCGCACGAAGCCAGCCTAAAATTAGCCAAAGCCAACTTCTACAAAAAAGATTTCGACTGGACCTTACAACAAGTAAAAGTTTTGAAACAATCGCCAAGTTTGTTAATTGCAAATGATGCTATCGAAATGTTTTTGCTTTTACAAGACAATTCAGCCGAAGACAGTTTAAGAGTTGCACTTCAAGCTTATGCTAAAGCCGATTTGCAATTGTATCAGAATAAAAAAGAAGAAGCATTACAATCGTTCTTAACTATTTTGCAAAAACATAAAGGTGAGAGTATAGAAGAAAGCACATTGTTTAAAGTTGGGAAAATCTATGAAGAGAAAAAAGATTATCTAAAAGCATTAAGTTTTTATCAAAATATTTTAGACAATTACAAGGAAGGAATTTACAAAGACGAAGCCTTATTTTTTTCCGCAGAGATTTATAGAAAATATCTTTTAGACAATGAAAAAGCAAAACCACTATATGAAAAAATGGTTTTAGAACACCCCGATAGTTTGTATTATACTGAAAGTAGAAAACAATACCGAACTTTGAGAGGCGATACCACTATTTAGAGAAAAGAAGAAAGAAACAAGAGAAAAGATATTTTTAGTTAAACGATTAAACAAGAATAATGATTATATATAACGTAACAGTAAACGTAGACGAAAGCATTCACCACGATTGGTTAAAATGGATGCAAAACAAACATATTAACGATGTTTTAGCAACCGGTTTATTTACCAATGCTAAAATGGTTCGCGTTTTAGTAGAAGAAGAAATGGGAGGCGTAACGTATGCTGTACAATATTTTACCGATTCGAGAGCTAAATTAGAAGACTATTACCAAAACCACGCACCAAGATTACGCCAAGAAGGTTTACACCTTTTTGCTGATAAAATGTTAGCTTTTAGAACTGAGTTGGAAGTAATGGGAGAATTCTACGGAGAAACAAATTAAAATGGAAAAAGTAAGCGCAAAAAAACACTTAGGACAACATTTCCTAAAAGACGAAAGTATTGCAAAAGATATTGCTGATACACTTTCGTTAGAAGGCTATTCAAAAATTTTGGAAATTGGTCCAGGAATGGGTGTTTTAACCAAATATTTGTTAGATAAACCAACCGAAACCTTTGTAATTGAAATCGACAAAGAATCGGTAGAATATTTGGGTGTTCACTTTCCAAAATTGGAAAATCATATTGTTTCGAAAGACTTTTTAAAATACAATTTAAACGAGGTTTTTAATAACGAACCTTTTGCAATCATTGGAAATTTCCCTTACAATATTTCAACTCAAATCGTATTTAAAACCCTAGAAATGCGCGACCAAATTCCAGAATTTGCCGGCATGTTTCAGAAAGAAGTTGCCCAACGAATTTGCGAGAAAAAAGGAAGTAAAGTCTACGGAATTTTATCGGTTTTAACACAAGCTTTTTATGAAGCGGAATATTTGTTTACAGTTCCACCTAATGTTTTTAATCCACCACCAAAAGTAGATTCTGGTGTGCTGCGATTAAGAAGAAAAGCAGATTACTCATTACCATGTGATGAAAAAATGTTCTTTAGAGTAGTAAAAACCGCTTTTCAACAAAGAAGAAAAACATTGCGAAATAGCTTAAAAACGTTCAATTTTTCTGATAATTTAAAAGAAGATAGTATCTTTGACCTCCGCCCAGAACAACTAACGGTGGAACAATTTATCGAAATTACCCAAAAAATAACAGCCGATGGAGTTTAAAATCAGCAGAGAGTTTCTATCTGAAATAGAACAACTTATAAGTGAAAACAAGTCGCAAGAATTACTTTTGCTTCTTGAAGATATTCACTTTGCTGATATTGCCGAAATCATGGAAGAACTCGATGATTATGGCGCTGCTTATATTTTTAACACCTTAGATTCTGAAAAAACAGCCGAGATTCTGTTAGAATTAGACGAAGAAGTTCGTGAAAAAATCTTAAAAAACCTTTCTCCAAAAGAAATTGCTGAAGAGCTTGACGAATTAAGTACCGATGATGCGGCCGACATTATTGCTGAATTACCGCAACACAAAAAAGAACAAGTAATTTCGGAATTAGAAGACGTTGAACACGCCAAAGACATTGTAGACTTATTACGTTACGATGAAGATTCTGCCGGTGGTTTGATGGGAAAAGAATTAGTAAAAGTTAACGAAAATTGGAATGTTTTAACTTGCGTGAAAGAAATGCGTGCTCAAGCTGAAAATGTTTCAAAAGTCCATTCGATATATGTGGTTGATGATGAAGAGCGATTAAAAGGTCGTTTATCATTAAAAGATTTATTAACTACCTCAACAAAAACACCTATTAGCCAAGTTTACATCAAAAAAGTAGACTACGTAAAAGTAGACACAAAAGATGTAGAAGTAGCGCGAATTATGCAAAAATACGACTTGGAAGCGATTCCGGTTGTAGATGAATTAGGTCGTTTAGTAGGAAGAATTACGATTGATGATATTATTGATGTAATCAAAGAAGAAGCCGACAAAGATTACCAGTTGGCAGCAGGTATCTCTCAAGACGTTGAAGCCGATGATAGTATTTTAGAACTAACAAAAGCACGTTTACCTTGGTTGGTTTTAGCTTTATTTGGAGGATTTATTTCAGTACACGTTTTAGGAATTTTTGAACCGATAATGGACTTACATCCCGAATTATTTTTCTTTACACCACTAATTGCCGCAATGGCTGGAAATGTAGGTGTACAATCTTCGGCAATTATTGTTCAAGGTTTGGCAAACAACACCATTATTGGCCCTGTTATAGAACGATTATTAAAAGAACTTTCATTGAGTTTATTAAACGGAGTTATTCTTTCTGTAATTTTATTGGCAGGTAGTTATTTCTTGTTAGGCTACGAAATTCATGTAGGTTATACAGTTGCTATTGCTTTACTTTCGGTAATTATTATGGCATCGTTAATTGGAACTTTTATTCCAATTATCTTAAATAAATATGGTATTGACCCTGCATTAGCTACTGGTCCGTTCATTACCACAAGTAACGATATCTTAGGAATTTTGACGTATTTTACGATTGCTAAGATTATTCTGGGGATTTAGTATAATCACATTCTTCTGGAATAGTCAAATATTTATCAATTTTTACCACATTTAAAAGTTCTTGTTTGAAAGTAATTTCTCCTTTTAGGTTTGTATAATAAATAATTTTAAATAAACCATTTGGTAATATTGGTGTTTTACTATATAGGTTAAAAAACAGTGGATTATACAATAGAGGCGTAAATTCTTGACTATTTTTATCGATAATTAAATGTGCAGACTGAATTTTTTTTCTTTTCTGATATTTACTACTTTTTATAGACTTTATTTCATAATGAAAATAAGAAACATCATTAATTAAAGTGTCATTGTGCTTCACAAAAGCATATTCATTAGCTTTATTCTTAAATTGATTCGTATGTTTTACTACAGAATTACATTCATTAGAAAATACTTCTGCTTTATAAAAATCTTGAATTGCAATTCTTGATACAGATGAAATACCAGTATGATCTAGAAAAATCAAATTCATATTTATGGAATCTTTGTCTCTTGATTCACCCAAATAATAGTTAATACTTTTAGAGTTAACTAAATATAAATTTGACTTTTTAGTTTTGGAATCGACGGAAGAATACTCATATGACAGTGCATAATTGAAGTGATATTTTTTTTGAGAATATCCCCAAACTCCAACAAAACAAAGTAACAACTGAAAAAAACGTTTCATAATTCCATATTTTCTTACAATTGTACAAAATTTTTAAAAGCTTCCCAACCTTTTTACTTTTATTTCACTCTATACATTAAACACTAAAGTTTATAGAGATGAAAAAAATATTTGTATTCACACTATTATGTTTTTCAGCAATCACATTTGCTCAAAAACCAATTTTTACAACAGCTAAAATTAAAAGCGCAACGGTTTACAGTAATTCGGCCGAACTATTACAATCGGCAGCTGTTACGCTTCCTTCAGGAACGAGTGAGATTGTCATTAAAAATGTGGCGGATTATGTCAATGAAAACACCATTCAGATTGGCGCTCCGGCTAATGTTACGGTTTTATCAGTTCAGTTTACACGTAATTTTATTTCGGAATATGAAATTGATGAAAGTAACCCGATGATTAAAAAAGTGCGTGATAGCATTGTACTTATCGAAAAAGAAATGGGAAAAATTGCCAACGAAAAAGTTTCCTATTCCAAAACCATTGATTTATTAGATAAAAATCAAAACGTTGCCGGACAAAACTCAGGGTTGAATGTAACCGAATTAATCAAATTGGTGGACTATTACAGGGCTAAAAGAAACGAATTGAGCAATTTAGTTGATGTTTTAATTGAAAAAGAAAACAAGCTAAAAGACAAATTATCAAAACTGAACTCTAAATTAGAATTGAATACCCAAAAACAAGAAAAAACTTCTCAAGGAAATTTAGTTTTACAAGTCATGACCGATGCGGCGAGTTCAGTTAATTTAGATATCAACTACATTACAGCTAATGCTTCGTGGTCACCATTTTATGATTTACGTGCCGACAACATCAACTCACCAATCAATTTAATGTACAAAGCAAAAGTGGTACAAAACACAGGAATCGATTGGAAAAAAGTAAAACTAACACTTTCAAGTGGAAATCCAAATCAAAACAATACAGCTCCTATTTTACAAGCTTGGTTTTTGAGATATGGATATCCTAGAAATTATGGTTATGTAAATGATGACACTAAAATGAATGAAGTTGTGGTAACTTCAGCTGTAGGAATAAAAAGAAAGGACAATGAATCTTCTATCTCAAACTACACTACCATCAATGAAAACCAATTAAATGTTTCGTTTGATATAGATATTCCATATGACATTTTATCTAATGGAAAAGCGCATAGTGTTGCCTTGAAAGATTTAAAATTACCAGCAACTTACAAATATTACGCCGTTCCAAAAGCAGAAAAAGAAGCCTTTTTGTTAGCTGAAATTAGCGAATATTCTAAATTCAATTTATTACCTGGAGAAGCGAACATTATCTTCGAAGGCATGTATGTGGGTAAAACCATGATTAACCCAAATCAAACATCTGATACGTTGAATTTGAGTATGGGAAGAGATAAAAAAATTGCCATCAAACGTGAAAAAATTGCTGATAAATCGGGAACTAAATTCTTATCTGGGTATAAAGAACAAACTTTTACTTACGATATCACCGTAAAAAACAACAAAAAAGAAGCGATTGAAATGTTGTTGAAAGATCAATATCCTATTAGTACTGATAAAGAAATTATCATAGAATTATTAGACAACGGAAAAGCAAAAGTAAATACAGAAACCGGAATTTTAACTTGGGATGTAAAACTAGGCGCTGGAGAAACTAAGAAATTCAGAATTAGTTACAAGGTCAAATATCCGAAGGATAAGTTTATAGATAATTTGTAAAAAACCACTTTGTCAAGCTTAACTCGTTTCAGCTTCTCAAACTGGATTCTGAAACAAGTTCAGAATGACAAAAAATCAGTGTTCAGAAGTAAGTGTTCAGTATATAACTGATTACTTATAACTGAACACTGATTACTTTTTTTAAGGCGCTGGATTCGGAATTAATTCCTGAATTTTCTCTATTTCAGCTACGATTTCGTCTGATAAAACAGTATCGAAGGCAGTTATATTTTCTTGCAATTGTTCCATAGTTGTAGCTCCAATAATAGTAGAAGTCACAAATTTTTGACGATGCACAAAAGCAATTGCCATTTGAGTTAAGGTTAATCCGTTGGCTTCCGCTAATTCTTTGTATAATATGGTTGCTTTGAAACAATTCTCGTTAGTATAACGAACAAAATTCGGGAACAATTTCATACGAGAATTCTCTGGATAACCGTTCAAATATTTACCTGATAAAAATCCGAAACCTAATGGCGAATACGCTAATAACCCAACATTTTCACGCATTCCAATTTCAGACAAACCTACTTCATACAATCGATTCAACAACGAAAACGGATTTTGTATGGTTGAAATTCTTGGTAAATCGTGTTTCTCGCTCTCCATTAAAAAACGCATCACACCCCACGGATTTTCATTTGAAAGTCCAATATGTTTGATTTTTCCTTCTTTGATTAATCCATCGTAAACTGTTAATACATCAAAAATATTATCTTGCCATTTTGGATCTAATTCCTGAACACCACGCTTTTGAAACATGTTCATTACACGTTCTGGCCAATGCATTTGATATAAATCGATGTAATCGGTTTGAAGGTTTTTTAAACTTAATTCAACCGCTTCGTGAATACTTTTCTTTGAAAAATCTAATGGCTGACGAATGTACTCCATTCCACGATTTGGTCCCGCAATTTTAGTAGCTAAAACCAGTTTTTCTCTTTCTGAAGCACCAATTTTCTTAATCCAAGTTCCAATGTGACGTTCCGTACTCCCAAAGATTTGAGCGTTGCCACCAATTGGATACATCTCAGCAGTATCAATAAAATTAATTCCTTTTTCAAGAGCATAATCCAATTGACTGTGTGATTCACTTTCGGTATTTTGATTCCCAAAAGTCATCGTTCCTAAACAGATTTTGCTGACTTTTAGTTCGGTATTGGGTAGTGTTGTGTAGTTCATTTCAGGATTTGAAAATTTAAAGTTCAAAGTTACAAAGTTTAACCCAAAGAAAAAGGCTTGAATTTTAAACTCAAGCCTTTTTTATCAATCTTTTATGAAATGTTATAGATCATTCAACATTTTAGAAATTTCATCTAATTTAGGCGTTAAGATGATTTCGATTCTTCTGTTTTTTGCTTTTCCTTCAGCCGTTTCGTTGCTCATTAAAGGCGCATATTCACCACGACCCGCAGCTGTTAAGTTTTCTTTTTTCACTTTAGCATTCGCTGATAAAATGTTTACGATTGCTGTGGCACGTTTTGTTGATAAATCCCAGTTGTTCTCTACTCCACCACCAATAGTTCCTGTGATTTTATCATTATCAGTATGCCCTTCAATTAAAACTGAAATGTCTGGATTATCTCCTAAAACTTTCCCAACTAAATCCACTGCTTTTTTTCCTTCTGAACCAACTGTCCAACTTCCAGATTCGAAAAGTAATTTGTTTTCCATAGAAACGTATACTTTTCCATCTCTTTCAGTTACAGTCAAACCTTTACCTTCAAATGCTTTTAAGGATTTAGATAAAGTTTCTTTAAGTTTTTTCATAGCCGCTTCTTTGTCAGCCATCATTTTTTCTAATTCGGCTAAACGAGTTGACGAAGCTTCTAAATCTTTTTTCAATTTGTTTAAACGATCTTGTTCCGCTGCTAAAGCTTTTTGTTTTGCTTCTAACTCGGCTAACAATTGTCTGTTTTTGTTAATATTAGCTTCTAAAGCATCGTTGCTGTCTTTTTCAAGAGCTGCATAAGACGCTTTCAAATTATCTAAACTCTTTTTGGTAGCAGCGTAATCTGCCGCTAATTTATCGCGTTCAGCCTTTGTTTTATCTAATTCCGTTTGAAGATTATTTTTATCTAATTCCAACTGATTTTTATCGGTTTTTAGTAATCCATTTTCGTCAGATAAAGCGTTGTGTTCTTTCTTTAAATCGGCATATTTGTTTTCTAAATCTTGATAGATTTTTTTAGAAACACATGAAGTAGTTAAACTTAAAACTACGCAGGCAAGGGCAATTTTTCTAATCATTAGTATTATCGTTTTTGATTAATTGATTCTTATTTAATTTCTACTAAAACTGGGCAATGGTCGGAATGTTTGGCTTCTGGCAAAATTAATGCTCTTTGAATTTTATCTTTCAAAGGTTCGGCTGCCAAACAATAATCGATTCTCCAACCTTTATTATTATTTCGAGCATTAGCTCTGTAACTCCACCAACTATAATTGTGTGGTTCTTTGTTTAAATGACGAAAGGTATCTATAAATCCGCTTTTCATGAAACCATCTAACCAAGCGCGTTCTTCAGGTAAAAATCCCGAAATCTTTGCATTTCTTATTGGATCATGAATATCGATTGCTTCGTGACAAATGTTGTAATCACCACAAATTACCAAGTTTGGAACTTCTTTTTTTAACTCATTAACATAGTTTTGAAAATCGTCCATGAACATGAACTTATGATCTAATCTATCAATATTTGTGCCAGATGGAAGATACAAACTCATAATAGAAACGTCTTCAAAATCTACTCGTAAATTTCTTCCTTCAAAATCCATGTGCTGAATTCCAGTTCCGAAAACTACATTTTTAGGTTCGATTTTTGACAAAACTGCCACACCACTATACCCTTTTTTTTCAGCTGGAAAATAATATTGGTAAGGATAACCTGCTGCTTCAATTTCGATTTTTGGAATTTGGTCTTCGGTAGCTTTAATTTCTTGAAGACAAATAACATCGGGATTTGCTTGTTGCAACCATTCTAAAAAACCTTTGGTAATGGCTGCTCGAATTCCGTTAACGTTGTATGATATGATTTTCATTTACTACTATAGCTTTTGACCAAATATAAGAAAAAGGTTTTTAAAAATAAAGATTAGATTTCATCGATTTCATAATTCACTAACTATCAAGCTACTAAAAAATATAACAAAATCGTCTTTTTTATTAGCAAATGAAAAGTGCTGAAAATTCATCAAAATTCTTATCTTTGTTTCTTGCTCAATAAACAAATTATAAATGGGTTTAGTTACTGCTAAAGAAGTTGCAAAGGCAATTAATGCTGACAAATATGGGGTTTTCGGGACTTTCTCGGGCTGGTTGCTCATGAAAGTGCTTAAGATTTCTTCGCTGAACAAAATTTATGACCGAAACAAACATTTGAGTGAATTGGAATTTTTGAATGCTATTTTAGATGAATTCCAAATCAAGTTCGAAATCCCCGAAGAAGATTTAAAACGTTTACCAAAAGACGGCGCTTATATTACTATTTCTAATCATCCACTTGGCGGAATTGACGGTATTTTACTTTTGAAATTAATGCTTGAAAGAGAACCTAATTTCAAAATTATCGCCAACTTTTTATTGCACCGCATCGAACCAATGAAACCGTACATTATGCCGGTTAATCCGTTTGAAAATCATAAAGATGCAAAATCAAGTGTTGTTGGAATTAAGGAAACGTTACGTCATTTAAGCGATGGAAAACCATTAGGAATGTTTCCTGCCGGAGAAGTTTCTACTTATAAAGATGGTAAATTAGTCGTAGATAAACCTTGGGAAGAAGGCGCAATTAAAGTGATTCGAAAAGCACAAGTTCCGGTTATTCCTATTTATTTTCATGCTAAGAATAGTAGATTATTTTACTTCTTATCTAAAATAAATGACACACTTAGAACTGCAAAATTACCAAGTGAATTACTAACGCAAAAAGATAGAGTAATTAAAGTTCGTATTGGAAAACCTATTTCGGTAGCAGAACAAAACGAATACCAAGATATTGAAGCGTATGGGGATTTCTTACGTAAAAAAACCTACATGCTTTCAAATGCTTTTGAAGAGGAAAGTAAAATTAATTTACCAAAATTAAGTATTCCAAAACCTCCAAAGCAAATTGCGAAACCAGCAAATCATGATCAAATTTTAGAAGAGATGGCTTTTCTAAAAAATGGTGATTACCGCTTATTACAAAGTAAAAATTATGAAGTTTACTTCGTAACCGCTGATAAAATTCCGAATATCTTACACGAAATTGGTCGTTTGCGCGAAATTACGTTTAGAGAAGTAGGTGAAGGAACAAACGAATCATTAGATTTAGATGCTTACGACAAATACTATCATCACATGTTTTTGTGGGATGAAGAAGCACAGTGTATTGCTGGCGCTTATCGTATGGGATTAGGTTCGCATATTTATCCAAAACACGGAATTGATGGTTTTTATTTACATGAATTGTTCCGTTTTGAACCTGAATTGTATGATATGATGAGTAAATCTATCGAAATGGGTAGAGCGTTCATTATTAAAGAATACCAACAAAAACCAATGCCGTTATTCTTGTTATGGAAAGGAATCGTTCACACGACTTTACATTATCCTGAACATAAATATTTGATTGGTGGCGTAAGTATTAGCAATCAGTTTTCTGAGTTTTCAAAATCGTTAATGATTGAATTCATGAAGTCGCATTATTACGATCCGTATATTGCGCAATATGTGCATCCGAAAAAAGAATTCAAAGTAAAACTAAAAGACGCTGATAAAGATTTTGTTTTTAACGAAACCGAGTCAGACTTAAATAAATTTGACAAAATTATCGACGAGTTAGAACCTGGAACTTTACGTTTGCCAGTTTTAATTAAGAAATATATCAAACAAAACGCAAGAGTGGTTGCATTTAATGTGGATCCACTATTCAACAATGCGGTTGACGGATTAATGTATATTCGAATATCTGATATTCCTGAAAGTACCATGAAACCCGTAATGGAAGAGTTTCAAGCGGAATTGGAAAGAAAAGAAAAAGGCTAATCGATTGATTAGCCTTTTTACATTTATTCTTTACCTATTTCATTTATCTCGCTGCCATTATTTTTTGGGTCTTCTCCGTAATTATTTCTTCCATTTGTTCCCTCTGAAAAAAACAACACTAATAACCATATTGGACCTATTAGAGGTATTAAAGCAATTAAGAAAAACCAACCGCTTTTGTCAAGATCATGCAATCTTCTGACTGCAACTGCTAATCCAGGTATAAAGACACCTAATATGTAAATAACATAAAAAGGTCCTCCTGCGCCTGGCTCGAAATTAAGATTTAATACTGTATCTAATAAATAAGCACAGATTGCAAAAATCATATTAAATAAAACAAAGTACCAATATTCAGAACGTCTTGCTCTCCCGTTGAAATTTGCATAATTTTCAAAAACTACTTTTTTATACCATTGAAACATACTATGTTGATTAATGTTAAATTATAACCTTTATTTCCAAATACTTTGTTGTACTATTTCATCCCACGAATATTCTTGTATAAAAAGGATTAATCTTATAATGTGGTATCCTATCAAAAAAGCTGCTAAATAATATGCTAATTTTCGATTATAAAACCAGTCTCTAAAGTAGGTTTTTTTTGTTTTGATTTCTACCAAAAAAAGAACAATTATAAAAATACAAAACCCAACAACCAAAGGGCCGAAAAGGTGGAAACTCAAGCTTTTCCATAAATTCCCATCATAAAAATAAACAATTGATTTTGTGATTCCGCATGAAGGACAAGGAAAACCAGTGGTCGCTTTTAATGGGCAAAATGATTGTTCATTATCTAACGAATGATTCGTGTTTTGCAGCCATAAAAAAAAAGGTATTACAAGTGTTAAAGCCGCACCTGTAATACCTAAAATTCTATTTAAAACAAAATTTTTAATTGTATAATCTATTAACATCTCCTTGAACAATCATTGCTGCTGCAAAAGGAAAGAATAAACCTAAAATAATTAACAAAGTCGATTGATCTTTATCTAATTCTCCTGTTCTTTTATAAACATTAGGCAAACCATCTTTACCTAAAACATAATAAAAATATAAATTTACAGGCAAACAACATCCTGAAAAAACAGCTACTGGTGTAGAAATTACTTCTCTGTTTGATACTGCATTTATAACTTCAGAAACTTTTATGTTCCAATAGATTAAATATAATCCACAAGTTATAAAACTTAATAATAACACCATAATTGGGTCAACTTTAAATACCGGAATGTTGTTGTTTGGCTGATTCCAAGTTTCTTGTTGGTTGGTTACTTCCATTTGTTTTTTGTTTTAGTTAGTTTTTACGAATATATAAAAATATTACTTATAAGTCTAAGTTGTCAAATTTTGTTACAACCTAATATAGGTAAACACTTTTGATCTTATCTACAATTATTTGCGCTAACTTTTGATGACTTTCATAGGTCCAACCTGCAATATGTGGTGTTAACAATACGTTTTCGGCATGTAAAAGATATTCAAAAGCGGCTGGTTTTTCGCCTTCAAATAATGTTTCGAAAGATAGTTTTTCGTATTCCAAAACATCTAAACCAGCACCTAAAATTTTACCTGATTTCAAGGCTTCAACCAAATCTGCTGTTACAACTGAGTTTCCTCTTGCGGTATTAATCAACCAAAATGACTTTTTGAATTTAATTATGAAATCCGAATTTATCATTTTATCGGTTTCGGGTGTCCATGGTGTGTGTAAACTTAAAACATCAGCTCGTTCTTGAAGTTCTAATAGTGAAACTTGAGTGGCATTGGCATCGCCCATATTCGGTAAAATATCATGGCATAAAACAGTAACATCAAATCCACGAAGCTTTTTTGCGAATGATTTTCCCATGTTGCCATAACCAATAATTCCGATGGTTTTACCTTCTAACTCATGTCCGCGATTGGATTCACGCTTCCATTGACCGGATTTCACTTCGTTATTGGCCTTGTTCAAGTTGTTAAAAAGCGATAATAACATCCCGATAGCATGTTCACCGACTGCATTAGCATTTCCTTCTGGAGCAGCAATTAAATGGATTCCTTTCGCTGTAGCGTAATCACAATCGATACTTTCTAATCCTGCACCAACTCTAGCGATGAATTGTAAATTAGTGGCTTTATCTAAAAAGGTTTTATCAATTTTAAAGCGACTTCTGATTACAATTCCGTGGTAATTTTCAATTTTGGCTTCTACTTCTTGTTTGGATGAAATAAAATCAGCTTCGTTATGAAATCCTGCTTGTTCTAATTGTTCCCAAAGTAGTGGGTGATTGCTATCTATATGAAGTATTTTGATGTTCGCTAAATTCATGTGTTGTAATTATAATATAAAAATACAAATAATATGGAATTCAAAAAAAATGAGGCCCATTAGACCTCATTTTGTTTTACATATTCAACCAAGATTCTGGATTTAAAGTAGTGGTATTTTGCAACACTAAAAACTTAATAACAGCTTTGCCAGATGAATCGGTATGAATTTTTCCAATATTTTGTTTGATGCTTACTTTTTGTCCTTTAGTAACACTTACCGAAGACAAGTTTAAATAAACGGTGATAAAATCTCCATGCTGAATGTAAACCGCTTTATTGTTAGCAGAAATTACTTGCACTTGTAATACTTCACCACCAAAAACTGCTCTTGCAGAAGAACCTGGCTCAGTAGAAATTTCAACACCACTATTGTGAATTGTTAAATTTTTATGAACTGGATGTGGTTGGTCTCCGTGAGGTAAAGAAACATATCCTTTTACAACCGGCCAAGGAAGTTTTCCTTTATTCGCTTTAAAATTATCTGAAGCTACTTTTCCTTCTGCTGATAATACAAACTTAGAAGCGGCAGTAGTTCCAGCTTTTGGCGCAGTAGTTCCTGATTTTTCAGCATTTCTTTTATTAGCGGCAGCAATTTCTGCAGCAATTAATTTTTTAATTTTTGCATCAATATCTTTAGCTTCTTTTTGCTTTTTAGTAATCTCTGCTGCTATTTTCTTTTTATCTTTTTGTATCGATTTAACTAAGCGTTCTTGTTCTTGCTTTTCTTTTTCAAGCTCTTGCTTTTCTTTTTCTGTTTGAACTAGAACTTTTTCTTTTTCTTTTTTACTATTTTCTAAATTAATCTCAGCTTGCTTTAGTTTCTGTTGTCTAATTTTAATTTCTTCTCCTTGCATTTTTCTAAAATCAGCATATTGCTTCATATATTGAACACGCTTGTAGGCCTGTAAAAAATTTTCAGAAGACAAAATAAACATAATACGACTTTGCTCGTTTCTACTTTTGTATGATTTGACAATCATTTTTTCGTAATCTTCCTTCAATACTTTTAATTCTCGATTTAATTTATTCATCTCCAATTGAGTTAAATAAATATCATCACTAAGTAATCGAGTTTGCTTTGCCGTTGTATTCAACAATTTTTGTCTAAGTTGAATCAATTGTTTTTGCTGATCAATTTGTTTTAAAACCGATTTTTCTTTCTTTTTTTCCGATTCTAATCTAGATTTATTTTCTGAAATTTCTTTCAGAATTTGTGCCTTACGTTCTTCTAACTTTTGCTGTTCAGAAGGTTGCGCAAAACACATTGTTGTGATAAAAAAGAAAAATAAAATTTTAACGAATTGGTTCATGCAATATAGATTTTTACAAAGGTAGTTTTTTTACTTAAATAAAAAATTAATTGATTTTTATAGCGGTGTAATCACTAGGTATTGAAAAAGGATAACTCAATTTTTCATTAAATGTTGTATGCTTATATTCAATATCAATTGTTACTTTATCTTTTTGTTCTGCTTTAATGTTAATTTCATTTGGCAAAAACATCCCATTTTCTTCTTTATAAGATGGATAACGAATTTCTAAACTTCGATTTTTACTTTCCTGATTAATAGTTTCTTTTTTCAATAAATAATTAGCCCCTTCAAAATAAAATTCTTTAGAAACATCTGAACTTGTAGGCAAAGACAACTTAAACATTTTTTCAACCACTACAGAAATCCACTGGTCTTTTGTTAAATCATCTAAAGCTTTTCCTAAAAACAAATTTTGAACTTTATTGAAATCTAACTCGGTTCCTAACCAATTACTTAACAAACTGAAATCGCCTTCAAAATACGTGTTATTAATCTTCTCATAATAACTCACTTGGGTTGGAGTTATCATTGCTTTTGCCATCGGAATTCCTAAGAATTTTATGTTAATCCAAATGATCTCATCTTTTTTAATCCGAATATCTGCATTCATAGAATGAGACTGTTTTTCATCTTCATATTTAGCGTTAGCTCTAATGTTTAACGTTGAAAAATTATGTTCGTTCGCATAGTGACCATTGATAACCTTAGTTACCTCAGTATTATCATTTGCCGCTGCTGATGCAACCGCTTGCTTAGATTTACAACCTACTACAAAGAATATTAAAATGGCAGATATAATTGATTTCATTTATTTTTGTAATTGCTTTAATTTGTTGGTATACAATTCCTTTTTAGCCATATCATTCAAATTTTCGCAACTTATAATTAATTGTTTGTAAAAATTAGCTTCTAATGGTTGGTTCTCCACTACAAAATCCAAGCCATTTTCTAAAGCGGTTTTAGCTTTCTTAAATTCTTTCAACTTGTTGTAACCCAATCCAGCATAAAAATAAAAACCCGATTGCGTTGGAAAAGATTCCAAATATTCTTCTGCTTTCTTGCTTACCAATTGAAAATCTTGTTTTTGAATTAATATTTCTAAATACAATTCCATCGCTTCTACATCTTCTGGATTTTTTTTAAGTCCTTTTTCGAAATAATACGCAGTTTTTTCTAAATCGTTCTTTTTCCAGAAAAATTTAGCTACTTCTTTAGCTACATTAATTTCTCTGTCGTTATCAAAATATGGAATTGCTTTGTCGATATCTTTTAAATACGTTGGATTTTTAACTGCAAAAATCAAAAACTCATTAAAAACACGGTGTTTGATTTTTAAATCCATTCGGTCATTATCTAAGATTCTAAACATTGATTTTGAAGCATTCGTACCATCATTATTATTCAAATGGAATTTCACTAAACTTACATGCGCCCAATCGGAATTTGGAATTTCTTTTTCCAATTGTTTTGCCACTTCAAAGGCTTTGTCTTCTTGGTTGAAGCTCGTATATAAAACAATCAAATCAATGTAATTCTGTTCGTCTTTTGGATTCTTTTTGATTGCTTGTTCTAATTGTTCTTTTTGTGGTTTTGTATAGGCATTTGATTCTTGAATCTTCAGTTTGTAGTACTCCATTGTACTGGTCAACTTGGATTTCGATTCCATGTCTTTCAATAATTCTAAAGCTTTTCCGTGTTGGTTGGTATTCATGTAAAGCGAAACCAAATCCTCTTTCATGTTGGAATCAAACTCAATTAATTTTTCTACAATTGGAATAGATTTTTGATAATCTTTAGTTTGATAATACACATCGTACAATCCGTTCCAATACCAACGTTGTTTGTTGTCTAACTCGACCGCTTTTTTGAAGGCACTTTCCGCATCAACATAATTTTTTAGGCTCAAATAATTTTTGCCTAATTCATATTGAAATGCCGCATTTTTGGGTTCTTTTTCAATACATTTTTGAATCGCCACAATAGCTTTATCGTAATTTTCGATGCCGCGTTGTTTCATGGCTTCGTAAAAATTATTTTCCAATTGGTCATCCACCAATGCAATCGCATCAGGATTTTCTTGCGCAAACAAGAGATTCCCAAAACTGAAAAGCAGGAATGTAAATAAAGCTATGTGTTTTTTCTTTATCATCTATTCTAAAACCGAATAATCTCCGATACTAATACTTGTAAAATTATCATCAAAATTTATGTAATCCATAAACTATAAATCAATCTTTTTTAAAAGATTCTTATTGCTTTAATTTTTGAATAAGGTTTAAAATCCGTTAATTCTAATTCAACCATATCACCTGACATTAAATCTTTTTTACCAATATAATCTTCTTCATTAAGCAAAAATTGTATCTCTAAATCTTTAGATTGTATTACATAATTATTGCTAATATAAGTGTACCAAATAAAATAGTTTGGATATTCTTTAATAAAATCTTCAATAGTAGATGTTACACCAATGTTTTCTTTAGTTTTAAACTTTTGACTTTTTATTAAAATTTCAGAAATCTTATCATTAAAATTTTGATTTTCTAAATCATAAACAAAACTCACCTCAAATAATGTATCTTTATTATGCCATATTTTGACTATTGGTTCTACATTTCCTTCTTCAACTAATTTATGAGATTTAATATACTCATATTTGTTTATTTTATCAGGTAAATTCTCACCAATTTTTATATCAGAAACGCCCTTTTTATAAATTAAAAAATCATTGTTGGTTGATATGGTTTTTTGTTTGTAGTTATTTTCAGTTTTTAAAGTTATTTTTTTATTGTCTTTATTACAACTAATTAAAGCCATTAGCAAACTCAATGATGAAAAAATCATCATCAATTTTAAGTGCTTATTATTTACACTACAAATTCCTAAACTCATTTTTTAACATTCAATTAAACATTATTCTAAAACCGAATAATCTCCGATACTAATACTTGTAAAATTACCATCAAAACTCGCGTGATTTCCTATCATTGCGTTGTCTAATTTGGCATTTTTAATATGTGCGTGTGTTTGAATCAAACTATTTTTTATGGTAGTATCAATCACGTGACATCCTTTTCCTAATGAAACATTTGGCCCTACGGTTGCATTAATCAATACCACATCTTCACCAATGTAACATGGTGGAATAATAGTTGAATTTTCTAATTTCACATCATAATCAACTAAATGTTCGCCATCGTTATGTAAAAACCCTAGCATTCTTGTGTTCGTTTCAACAGTAACATCTTTATTTCCACAATCCATCCATTCGTCTACTTTACCAGGTACAAATTTCATGCCTTTTGCCATCATTTGCTTAATACCATCGTTAATTTGGTATTCGCCACCATGGATAATGTTGTTATCTAATACCGATTGCAATTCGTTTTTCAACACGGCAACATCTTTGAAATAGTAAATTCCAATAACCGCTAAATCCGACACGAACTCTTTTGGTTTTTCTACCAATTCGATAATTTCTCCGTTTGAATTTAAGTTTACCACACCAAAAGCTTCTGGTTGGTCGACTTGTTTTACCCAAATAACGCTATCGGCTGAAGTATCCAAATCAAAATCAGCACGAATTAACGTATCAGCATAAGCAATAACTGCTGGTCCGCTTAAAGAATCTTTGGCGCACATAATCGCGTGACCTGTTCCTAAGGCTTCGTTTTGATAATAAATAGTTCCTTTTGCACCTAATTTTTGAGCAATGGCAATTAAATCTTCTTCTACTTTTTTACCAAAACTCTCATGAATAATAAACGCAACTTCGTCTATTTTCTGATTTAAAACTCCGGCAATATCTTCTACTAATCTATGAACGATTGGTTTTCCTGCTACAGGAATTAATGGTTTTGGAATGGTTAATGTATGTGGGCGAAGGCGTGAACCACGACCTGCCATTGGCACGATTATTTTCATGTTTTATATTTTAAACGCAAAGCTCGCAAAGGTTTTTCGCAAAGTTCGCTAAGATTATATTTTTGATGTTTTTTCTGAACACTTATTTTACACCTGTGCTTCCAAAACCACCTTCACCTCTTGAAGTTTCTGACAATTCTGATACTTCAATCCATTCTGCGCGTTCGTGTTTGGCGATAATTAATTGTGCGATGCGTTCTCCGTTTTCGATTACGAAATCTTCATTGGATAAATTTACTAAAATCACACCGATTTCTCCACGGTAATCTGCATCGACAGTTCCTGGTGAGTTTAACACGGTGATTCCTTTTTTTGCTGCTAAACCGCTTCTTGGACGCACTTGTGCTTCAAAACCGATTGGTAATTCAATGAAAAGTCCGGTTTTAACAATGGTTCTTTCTAATGATTTTAAGGTTATGGGTTCTGAAATATTCGCACGCAAATCCATTCCTGCTGAAGCGATGGTTTCATAGTTTGGTAACTCGTGATTTGATTTATTGATGATTTTAATTTGCATATTATTTTCTTCTGATAATCGTTAAAATAGTTTCTTTTTCGTTTCGGTATACAAAGTAAGCAAAAAACAAGATAGATGCAATTCCGAATACATAAGTTTCACGTAAAATGGGTACATAAAATGAAATTGCCGAAAGCACTATTGCCAATCCCAAATAAGTGAAAATCGATTTCTTATCGTATGGAATTGGATATTTTTTTTGTCCCATGTAGTACGAAATGAACATCATGGTTCCGTAAGCCAAAATAGTAGCAATTGCAGAACCCATGTAACTGATAATTGGAATTAAAAGTAGATTTAAAACTAAAGTTACTATTGCTCCAACAATTGAAATATAAGCACCAATTCTGGTTTTATCAATTAACTTGTACCAAACGGATAAATTTGTGTAAATGCCTAAAAAGAAATTCGCCAAAACAATTAATGGAACAATATTCATTGCAGACCAATAACTTTGGTTATTTACCAAAATTAATTTTAAAATATCGGCAAAAACGATAACGCCTAAGCAAATAAACGAACCAAAAATGACAAAATATTTGGTAATCGTAGCATAAGTCTGAGGAGCATTTTCATTTTTAGCATGACTAAAGAAAAACGGTTCAATTCCTAAAGAATAAGCAGTTCGGAACAACACCATAAACATTCCGATTTTGTAACAAGCCGAATAGGCTCCAATATCTGCCAAATCAATATCCATCCATTCTAATAAAATTTTATCGAAATGTTCGTTGATGGCAAAAGCAATTCCAGCCACTAAAATAGGTAAACCGTATTGCATCATTTTCTTCCATAAATCCACATCAAATTGCCATTTGATTTTGAAATAATCGGGTAAAACGAAAACTAATGTAACCAAACTGGCGATTAAATTTGACACGAAAATATATCCAATTTGAAAGTCTTCGTGGTAGATAGTTTGAATAAATACATTGTCAGTATTTGTAGCCCATTTTGGTAAAAATGCTAAGAAAAAAACATTCAATGATAAGTTAATTAAAACATTTGAAATCTTAACTACTGCATATTTTATTGGACGACCTTCAGCTCTAATTTTTGAAAACGGAATAATAGCCAAAGCATCTAATGCTAATATCCAAATTGTGAAAACGATGTATTCTAAATTGATTCTTGACCAAATTGACAAGTCTTTTCTGAAAAGTAGAAATATAACTAGAAATCCTATTGTTGACCAAAAAAGAGAGATTGTTGAAGTTGATATTAATTTATTTTTATCTTCTTCTTTACTATAGAAACGAAAGAAAGACGTTTCCATGCCATAAGATAAAATCACATTAAAGAAAACCAAAAATGAAAAAATAACAGAAACTTTCCCATATTCATTAGTTGGTAAATAATCTGTATATAATCTTACTAAAAGAAAGCTTAGCATTCTAGGCAAAACTGTTGCTATGCCATAAATTAAAGTTTGTTTGAAAAGACTTTTACCTGAACTCAAATTATTCGTTTTTTAGTATAACAAATATAATTAAAACTTTGGTCTTGCCGAAGGATATTCTAAAGCTGGTTTTTCAACTACATTCGTAATTTTTTGTTGGTATTCTTTCCCGTTTTTTGAGAATACTAGAATAGCCTCATTATCTTTAAGTTCTATATTGTTTTTTGGACTAGATGATGTGCTTTTTTTATCTCCTTCAAATCTTTCTTGATTAACTCCTGTTATGATTGCCGCATTATAAGACAAAGTATCTTGTTGACTTAATGGGGCTTCAAAACCTTTAAAAATAACGCGTTTTAGTTCTACTCCTTCTGGTAGTTCTGATTTCAATTTTAAATTAAAATTAATTCCACCACCACCACCACGAACACCTGCTGTCCAACCTTGATAAAAAGCTTCTGCAACATCAATTTCAGATTGTGCTTCTGCTTTATTCGCAGTTCCACATGATATTAAAAAACCAACCAAAAAAACGACAATTAAATTCTTCATAATTCCTATTTTATATATTTCACAAAATGAAAACCTTTTGGCACAAAACCATGATTCATGTAGAATTTTTGTGCTCCAAAATTGGTCGTGTAAGCATCTAAAGCAATCATATTACAATCTTCATCGATTGCTTTTTGATTGAGATATTCGGTCATGACACTACCAATTCCTTTGGAACGATAATCTTCGTGCACCACCACATTATCTAATTCTAAATATTTACCAGACCATAGTTTAGTACCTATCCAAAATCCTGCCAAACCCATAGTAATTCCGTTTTCCACTACAATTAATTGTTTGTAATTATGTGGAATCATTTTGTCTAACAAATCACCATAAATTTCAAGCGTATAATCGGGATATAATTGTTGGATGATGGATAATTGCTCCAACATTTCGGCTTTAGTTCCTAATTCGAGTAACTGTGGCATTTTATTTTTGTAATAGATTTTCGTTGAATAAGTCTAAAATTCTTCGGTATTCGTCAACCCAAGAATACGTTCTTTTAAATCCGTGGGCTTCCACTGGAAATACAGCTAAATCCCAGTTATTTTTACCCAATTCGATAAATCGTTGCGTTAATCGAATAATGTCTTGGAATTGTACGTTATCGTCTACCATTCCGTGCAACATTAACAATTTGTCTTGTAAATTATTCGCAAAATAAATCGGAGAACTTTTCTTATATGCTTCAGGATCGGTTTCTGGGAAATTTAAAATGTTTGACGTGTATCCGTGATTATAATGCGCCCAATCGGTAACTGAACGTAACGCGGCTCCTGCTTTGAATTCGCCAGGTTTTGTCAACAAAGCCATTAATGTAATAAATCCACCATACGAACCGCCGTAAATTCCAACTCGATTAGCGTCAATTCCTGCTTTTTCTACTAAATATTTTTTTCCATCTAATTGATCTGATAAATCTTTTCCACCCATGTGTCGGTAAATTCCTGTTCTAAAATCGCGACCGTAACCATCGCTGGCTCTGTAATCGATGTCTAAAACCGTGTAGCCTAAATCGGTAAGTAAATTGTGAAACATGAATTCTCTGTGATACGTGCTCCAATAATTATGTGCATTTTGCAAATATCCCGCGCCGTGAACAAAAATAACTGCTGCTTTGTTCTTGTTTTCTACTTTTGGTTGGTACAAACGAGCGTACACTGTCGTTCCATCTTCCGATTTAAATGTTATAACTTCTGGTGTTTTCCAGTTGTATTTTTTGAATTCTGGCGTAGTTGAAAACGTAATTTGTTTCAAATCGGAATTCGGCTTGTTAGCACCAACATACAATTCCCAAGGTTTGTTTTTATACGAATAACGCACCAAAAGTGTTTGTTCATCTGGAGATAATTCTACTTCGTAATTGCCATCGTTTGTTAAAATTCCGGTCATTTTTTTAGAAGCGATGTCTAATTTATAAAAACTTCTGTTGCCTGGATGTGTTGTTGTCGTGATGATGTAAAATGATTTGGTATCATTCGATAATTGAACATTTCGAACTTCCCAATTGCCTTTTGTTAATGCTTCTTTTTTCTTGGTTTTTAAATTGTACTTGTACAAATGTGAAAAACCAGTTGCTTCCGATTGAAAATAAAAAGTAGCATTATCAATAAAACCTAAAGTTCCGCTACTAAAACTATAGCCTGGAATTCCAGGTCCGCCAATCCAAGCTTCGTCGTGTTGATGATCTAACTCGGTTATTTTTCCTAAAACTAAATCCAATTGTACAATCCAACGGTGTTTGTTGTCTTGACTTCTGATTTCTAACACGGCATTTTTTCCGTCTTTGCTATACACTGGACTTTGCATTACTACTGGAATATCATATTCCGAATCGCCTTTTAAATCCTCATATTCTTGGTAATATTTTGGTGCGTCTTTGATGCCTGATAAATTAGAAAACGAAACGTAATACGTAGTATCTTTTTCTACATTGAAAATTCCGAATTTGTGCTTACTGAAACCCTCTACCGAAACTTTTGCACGTGCTTTTTCTTGACGCGTAAATCCATCAGCGGTGATGAAGTTTTCAACATTTGTAGATGGCTGATTTGGATAATCTGAAATTCTAAAGGTTACAAATTTTCCGTCAGGCGATGCTTTTATTTGTTCTAAAGAAGATTTATCATAGAAAACTTCTTTTGGAAACTTCTCTTTTTTGGATTTGGATTGCGCTTCATACCAATCGTCTGCTTTTGCTTGATCTCGAACAAATTGAAACAATTCTTTTTGTTGATCTTTTAGAAATGAATCTTCTTCTTTTGACGATTTATTTTCTTTTCCAGTTCTAAAATTCGTTAATTGAACAATCGAAAAATCTTTGGTATTGAATTGATATACATTGCGATTTTGCTGAAAAAAGATAATATTAGGATCACTACTTCTTTGAACAGAGGCAATTCGGTCTGCTAATTGAATGACTTTTTTAATCTTTTTTGTGGATTTGGTATACGCATACAAAACGCCTTGATTGGTATAATACACAACATCATAATCTTTCTGTGTTGCCATAAAATCCAAATCGTACATAGGATTTGAAGTCGTTACTTTTTGAGGCGATTTACTCGATTTGTTCCAAAAATACGTGCTGTTATCGATTTCGTTATTCGGATTCCAATCAAATAAAACGGTTTGCCCATCGATTGACCAACGGTGATTATCAGGTTGGTGACCTATGAATTCATCGCCTTTCATGATGTCTTCTAAACGAAGATTTTGAGCATTACCAAAAAAGGTGAAAAGTAGTAAGAAGAAACAGCAATATTTTTTCATTGGAAAATAGTTTGTTACTTACAAATATACCAATAAAAGTAAATGAGGGAAAAAAGGTTTTGTTAAATGAAATTGTGTTTTTGAGAATTTAGTTAATAATATAATTATAATATTTCAATTGTTTATCAAAAAAAATAGTATGACTATAAAAATATCTATTATTTGAGTTGTAATAAATGTAAACTTTTTCAGAATTTATATTTTTAAAAATAGAATCACCTACCTGAATAGATTCTTCATCTTCACAATAAAGATAAATCCTTTCATTTTGATTATTTAATTGAAAAAACAATCTATTTCTTCCTCTTTCTTTATTTATTACAATTCCTGATACTCTTGTATTATAAAATTCCTTTACATTCTTGTATTCATTATAAGAAAAGAAAGAAGAAATGATAAATGCAATTATGATAAATAATGCTAAATAAAATAAAAAAGATTTTTTCATATATTGATATTGTAAAGTATATAAATTGACACTTATTCTGATTAAAACTTAAATATATCTTTCTTATAAATATAAAACAAAAAAGTCCCGAATAAATCGGGAAACATTTCTTCGTGGGAACAGAATGCAATTCCACGCTATCGAGAGACTTTGCAGAGCAACAACTAAATAATAAATTTAAAAATCACCCAACTCAAATTTTAGTGTATCATTATTCTTAACTACATAAAAATATTTTTCATCCTTAAATTTATATAAAATGTAAGGCGGATCAATATCCGTTATGCTTGGCTCGAAAATATATTCATCAAAACTAAAGTCTGGCG
Source organism: Flavobacterium lacisediminis (assembly GCF_025909975.1). Lineage (GTDB taxonomy): Bacteria > Bacteroidota > Bacteroidia > Flavobacteriales > Flavobacteriaceae > Flavobacterium > Flavobacterium lacisediminis. Next base: position 190,025 of record NZ_JAPCIO010000001.1, read on the forward strand.
CACCATGATCTTCTATCCAATTTGGAAAACTATCTTTATAAACAAGGACGGAATTGCCGTGTAAATATATTGTTTTATTCAAAGTTAAAATTCCTCTATTAATAGTTACTGTTTTAATTTTTTTTGATTTTATTTCGCTTTGAACTTCAACAAAGCCATCTAATTTATTATTATGAAGACAACTTTGAAAAGTTATTGAGATAATAAAAATGGTTAAAATATATTTCATAAACACTAATTTATTCTTACAAATATAAAACAAAAAGTCCCGAATAAATCGGGACTTTTTATAATATCTAAATTAAAATTAATTATTCAAAGCTTCTGCTCCACCAACGATTTCTAAGATTTCGTTTGTAATAGCTGCTTGACGCGCTTTGTTGTAAGTTAATTTTAATTGGTCTCTTAATTCTGTAGCGTTATCGGTTGCTTTATGCATTGCTGTCATACGTGCTCCGTGTTCTGCTGCAAATGAATCTCTAATTGATTTGTATAATTGTGTTTTTAATGATTTTGGTATCAAAGTCAACACAATTTCTTCTTTAGATGGTTCAAAAATATAATCAGAAGCTACTACTTCGCCACCAACAATAGGAGCTAAAGGTAAAAACTGTTGTGTTCTTACAATTTGAGTTGCAGCATTTTTAAATTCGTTGTAAACGATTTCGATTTTATCGTAATCACCTTTCACAAATTTATCCATTAATTGTTGTGCAATATCAGAAGCATTTTCGAAAGTTAATTTGTCAAAAATAACATTGTTAACTTCGATTACGTTGTTTGTTTTACGCAAAACATCGTTTCCTTTTTTACCAATAGCAAAAATATCTACTTGTTTTCCTGCATACGTATCAGCAACTGCTTTTGCTTGTTTAATTACATTCGTATTAAACGCACCACACAAACCTCTGTTTGAAGTAATTGCAACAATAAGTACTTTGTTTACTTCTCTTTGAGCTGTAAAAGCACCACCAACTTCTCCTTCAAGAGTTGCACTTAAGTTTTGTAATAGCTCAGTAAGTTTTTCTGCATACGGACGCATAGCTGTAATAGCATCTTGCGCTTTTTTTAATTTTGCAGCAGAAACCATTTTCATCGCCGATGTAATTTGCATCGTAGATGAAACAGAAGTAATCCTATTACGTATTTCCTTTAAGTTTGCCATTTTGTTAATTTGTCAATGTGCCAATTTATCAATGTGCCAATTAATTGTCTAATTGACACATTGTCTAATTGACTAATTAATTATATTTTGCTGAAATTTCTTTCGCTACTTTTTCTAAAACGTCAGTGATAGCGTCATCAAACTTACCTGCTTTAAGTGCGTCTAATGTATCTCTGTGTTTAGCGTTTAAGTATTCTAAGAAATCTTTTTCAAATTCTTTTACTTTTACAACTGGTACATTTCTTAACAAGTTTTTAGAACCTGCATAAATGATAGCCACCTGATCTTCTACTGTAAAAGGAGAGTTTAAACCTTGTTTTAAGATTTCAACGTTTCTTTTTCCTTTTTCAATAACGTTTAAAGTTACAGCATCTAAGTCAGAACCAAATTTCGCGAAAGCTTCTAATTCACGGAATTGTGCTTGGTCTAATTTTAAAGTACCTGATACTTTTTTCATTGATTTAATCTGTGCATTACCACCCACACGAGATACAGAAATACCCACGTTAATTGCAGGACGAACTCCAGAGTTGAATAAATCACCATCTAAGAAAATCTGTCCGTCAGTAATCGAAATTACGTTTGTTGGGATATATGCAGATACGTCACCCGCTTGTGTTTCGATAATTGGTAACGCTGTTAACGAACCACCACCTTTAACGATTCCTTTGATAGAATCTGGTAAATCGTTCATGTTTCTAGCGATTTCGTCGTTGTTAATTACTTTACAAGCTCTTTCTAATAAACGAGAGTGTAAGTAGAAAACGTCTCCAGGATAAGCCTCACGTCCTGGTGGTCTTCTTAATAATAAAGACACCTCACGATACGCTACAGCTTGTTTAGATAAATCATCATAAACAATTAAAGCTGGACGACCAGAATCTCTAAAATACTCACCAATTGCAGCACCTGCCATAGGAGCATATACTTGCATTGGAGCTGGGTCAGAAGCGTTTGCAGCAACAATAACGGTATAAGCCATTGCACCTTTTTCTTCTAACATTTTTGCGATTCCTGCTACAGTTGAAGCTTTTTGCCCAATTGCAACATATATACAGAATACAGGTTTTCCTGTATCGTAAAATTCTTTTTGATTTAAGATGGTATCAATACAAACTGTTGATTTACCAGTTTGACGGTCACCAATAACCAACTCACGTTGACCTCTACCCACTGGAATCATTGCATCAACTGCTTTTACTCCTGTTTGTAATGGTTCAGTTACTGGTTGACGGAATATAACTCCAGGAGCTTTTCTTTCTAATGGCATCTCGTATAAATCACCACCGATTGGACCTTTACCATCAATTGGGTTACCTAAAGTATCCACAACACGACCTACCATTTGTTCTCCTACTTTAAGAGAAGCAATACGTTGTGTTCTTTTTACTGTTGAACCTTCTTTGATTCCTGTTGATGGTCCTAAAAGTACCACCCCAACATTGTCTTCTTCTAAGTTCAATACGATAGCCTCTAATCCGTTTTCGAATTGTACTAACTCTCCGTATTGAGCGTTTGATAATCCGTAAACACGAGCTATACCGTCTCCAACTTGAAGTACTGTTCCAACTTCTTCTAACGATGCACCAGATTCAAAACCTGATAATTGTTGTTTTAATATTGCTGAAATTTCAGCAGGTTTAATTTCCGCCATTTTGATATATCTTTAATGGTATATTAATTACTAAACTCTCTTTTTAAATTTTGCAGTCTGCTTGACACAGATGCATTGTATTGTTTGTCGCCCATTCTTAAAATAAATCCTCCAATGATAGCAGGATCTACAATGTTTTGAATGGTAATATTTTTATTTGAAAACGATGCAATTTTTTCCAATACTTTAGCTTCTAACTCAGGTGTAATTGGGAAAGCGGTAGTTACCTTAGCAATCTCAATTCCGTTAAGTTCATCGTATAAAGCATTGAACTGTAAAGCAACATCATTTAATAATTCAAATCTTTTGTTTACTAAAAGCAATTGAAATAATCCTTTTGTCTCTTTTTGAGCAGAAGCAAAAATTTCGTTTAAAGAAGAAAATTTAATTTCACCTTTAACAATTGGACTTTGCAAGAAATCTTTTAATTCAGCGCTGTCTTTAATTGCGTTAACAATTGAAGTCATATCAGAATTTACAGCTTGTGTGCTGTTGTTCACTTGGGCAATGTCCAAAATAGCTTTAGCGTATCGAATTGCTGCTCTAGTTCCTGCCATGATATTAGTTTAATTTAGCGTCACCTAACATTTTCTCAACCAATTTAGTTTGAGCTTCTTTGTTAGATAATTCTCCTTTTAATAATGTCTCAGCAATTTCTAATGACAAAGAAGAAACTTGATTTTTCAATTCTGCCATAGCTGCATTTTTCTCACTTTCGATTGAAGCTTTTGCCGATTCAATCATTTTTTCGCCTTGAGCTTGCGCTTCAGATTTAGCATCAGCAATCATTTTTTCTTTGATTTCTCTTGCTTCTTTCATCATCAAGTCTCTTTCAGCTCTTGCTTCAGCTAATAATTTTTCATTATCAGACTTCAAGTTCTGCATGTCTTTCTTAGCGTTTTCAGCTGCTAATAAAGCGTTGTTAATAGAGTCTTCTCTTCCTTTAACTGCTCCTAAAATAGGTTTCCAAGCAAATTTTCTCATTAAAAGAAAAAATACAACGAAAATTAAGGTTGTCCAAAATACTAAGCTTTCTGGTGAAGTAAAGTTCATATATCTATATTGTTAATTTAGTTTCTTAATAAAAACTTCTTACAGCCAACCGCTGTAAGAAGTTTATCTTTAATTACTTTGCAATTAATGCAACTACAACAGCGAATAAAGCAACACCCTCAATAAGAGCAGCAGCAATAATCATTGCAGTTTGAATTTTACCAGCAACTTCTGGTTGTCTTGCCATAGCGTCCATAGCAGATCCACCAATTTTTCCAATACCGATTCCAGCTCCAATAACAGCTAATCCAGCACCGATTCCAGCTAATACCATAATAAAATATTTATATAGTTAATAATTAATAAAACTCAATTCTAGTGATGGTCGTGCTCTTCAACAGCCTGACCAATAAATAATGCTGATAACAAAGTAAATACATACGCTTGTAAAGCAGCAACTAACATTTCTAAAACACTCATGAACAATACGAAAGCACCTGAAACCGGAGCAATTGCAACTGTTTTGAATATATATATCAATGAAATTAAACTCAAAATAATAATGTGACCTGCAGTAATGTTAGCGAATAAACGAATCATTAATGCGAATGGTTTTGTAAACATACCAATAATTTCAACTGGCCACATAATTGGATACAATGCTTTTGGCACTGGTGGTGCAAAAATGTGTCCCCAATATGCTTTGTTTGCACTTAAAGTTGTAATCAAAAATGTAATAAATGCCATTACAAAAGTAAAGTAAATATTTCCAGTTAAGTTAGAACTAAATGGGAAGAAAGGAATTAAACCAATTAAGTTATTAATCCAAATGAAGAAAAAGATAGTTAATAAATACGGCATATATTTTCCATATTTCTTTTCTCCAATATTAGGAATTGCAATATCATCTCTAACAAAAATTACTAATGGTTCTAAGAAACCAGCTAATCCTTTTGGAGCCATGCTGTTCTTTTTATAAGAACGAGCAACTGTTATAAATAAAATCAAAAGAATGATAACAGACATTAACATTGAAAAAACATTCTTCGTGATTGAAAAATCTAAAGGACGTGCCCCAAAATTAAAAGCACTTTTATCTTCTTCTTTTAATGTTTCAAATTTGTCAGCATAAAAAATTACTTCATTATATCTTACAAATTTTTCTTTAGCTACATGATGACCTGTGTTATCATGATGAAATTCTGAAGCAGAAAAAATCTCTAATCCATTATCTGTCCATAAAATAATAGGTAATGGCAACGAAATTGCGTGACCATTCCAATCAGCTATGTGAAACTCGTGAGCGTCTCCGATGTGCGAATTAATAAGTTCTGTAGCGCTAAACTCTTTATCAGCTGATTCTGAATGTCCTCCGCTTGCAGAAGCCATTAATGGTAAAATCAAAAATGATAATGAAAACAAAAATTGAATTGTGCGATTTGCTATTCTCATATACTTATACTAATAATAGTAAAATTTATTTCCTCTAAATTTTGTGCAAAGGTACATTATTAATTAAAAAATGAAAACATATTATTATAATTTTTAAAAAAAAGTAATCAAATAATATAGTTTACTGATTATCATTCAAATTTGAACTATTAAGTAATGTAACTGAAAAAATTGTTTCTAAAAACAGATATAAAAAAAAAGGTATAAAAAACGATAAAACATCTGGCACCTTATCTGCTAAATTCGACTGTATAACTGGCATAAGAAAATAAACCGAAAGTCCCATTTTAATAATACCAAATGCCAAAAAAGCATATCCTGTTTGAGGAAAAAAATATTTATTTACAATAACTAATAGAACATACGAAACTATAACCGTAAAAAAATGAAAAAAATAAATAGAAATTGTTGTTAATTTAAACTCCAAATGATTGAAAAAATTACTTAAAATAAATTCCTGACAAAAGTATAAAACAAAAGTCAAAGGAAGTAAAACCATTAAAAGTTTTGAGATTTTTTTTATCATTATTTATCTTTATTCAATTTATTAACTTGCTGAATTACATTATATAATGCTAAAAAAACAGCTAACAATGAAACTATTATCGTTAATGTAGAACCTTCAATTTTATATTTTTCATCTAACCATTGTCCCAACATAACTCCAAAAAAAATAATCAATCCCATTTGAAATGGGATATTGATTAGTGCCAACCACTTGTTCGATTGTTTATTATTAGAATTCATTATTTAGTTTGAGTCCTCATCTCACAACTCGCTTCAAATCGTGCGCCAGGCTCAACGGCTAATTTTCCAACGATTACTTCTCCAGTTATGTGTGCTTTTGACTTAACATTTAACATACCTTCCGATTGTAATTTCCCAGAAAAAACACCTTCAACATCTATGCTTTTACATATTATATCGCCTATTACCTCGCCAGTAGGACCTATAACAATTTTACCTTCTGAAGTAAAATTACCAGTCAATTTTCCATCTAATCTAAAATCAGCTTGCGTTGTAATATTTCCTATAATAGTAGTTCCGTCAACAATTCTATTGGTTTTCCCTAATAAATGATCTTGATTTTTTACTTTTTCAAACATAATAGTAGGTATTTACTGTTTATTTATTTAACAAAATCCATTCTTCTAATTTCTTCTTCATTTGTATAATCTTGTAATCTTCTGTTGAAACAATATATACTTTATCTTTTACTTTATAATTTTTATGCAATTGCAACACTGCTAAGACTGAAATCGCTGCATCTTTGGTGTCGAAACCATGAATTACTAGGAAATTATCTGTTAAGGTATAAATATCTTCAGACGATTTTAACGCTACTGCATTGGTGTCTTTAATGTATTTTGCTACTTTATCTGTTAGATTTTTGACTTCTTTGCCGTAAGGATACGTTTTAGGGAAAATAATTTTGTAACTCGTTGGTTGAGCTAAACCAAAATCAAGTGCTTCTACTAATGGAACATCCATTTGTACCATTTTTTCGGCTTGTTTTCCTTCTTCTGTATTTGGATAGGTCAAAGCAACAAAATTTAATACTTTTTTATATTCTTCAACCCCTTTTAATCTTCCTACTATTTTCGCTTTAAGCATTTCAAATTTCGGCAATGATTCTTCTCCAGCAAATCTAAAAATAGCTTCGTCAACTTCTACAAAAACTTCTCTTAATTGATTGTTTTCAAACTTCTTATACAAAGCATTAAATACCAATTCAGGATTTTCATTATCTGTTATTTCAACTTCTGGATTGTTCAATATTTGAGCATAACGGCTTTCAGGATATTGCGACAAGATTTGTTGTTTCATATCCGCTGCTTTTGAAGGCGAAATTTGCTGATAAATTTTATATAAATTATACTTTGCTGGAAGCACCAAACGTTCTTCTGGTTTGTTTTTTAATAATTGCTCTAAACGAGAAGCAGCCAATTCGTATTCTTTGAACTTTTCTTTATAAATCAATCCCAATTGATAGTAAGCCAAATTTCTATCTTTTGCTAAACTATCTAAAAGTTTTGAGTCTGTTGGAATTTGTTTTAAATAGAAATCTGCAGTATATTCTGGTTTTTCTGCAATTACTAATGAATCTTTATCTGCTTCATTATTCTTCAAATCTTCATCAATAGAGTTGCTTTCAACTTTTTCAGATGACCATCTCCAATTATCCTTTGAGGGTCTTTTCCCCCATCTGTTTTGAAAATCTTTCTTACCAAACTCAACAGCTACAGGATTATAAAAGTAGAAACTTGAATTATCCGCTCCCATACCCGGCGGCAATAAAGAAGGATTATTTGGATTTTGTATTTGAATATCTTTTCCTTTAGTATTTGGATTTATTAATCCTGAACCTTTTGAATTGTTATTATTCGCTTGTAAATTAGCTTCTTTTTGAGCTTTTTCAGCAGCTATTTTAGCTTTTCTATCGTCTTCAGATTTTAATTTTACAATGTAATTGTCATAATATGCTTTTCTTTCAAAATCAGACATTGCTACAACCGACAAAATACTATCATTTTTTTGAGCTATAGTTTCGTATTTAATTACATCTTCTAAATTATCACGTTTCTTTTTTATCTTTCTATATTCTCTTGTACGATCGTTCAAATTTATAAGTGTGCTATCATAATATTTTCCTGCCGATTTGTAATCCGCTTCCTTAAAATAAATCTCACCTAAATTTCTATAATTTGACGCCACTAAATATTTGTCACTAGAAACTGATTTTATAGATTTATTATAATATTTCTTAGCTGGTTGATTCTTACTGTTTTTATCATAGAAAACCCCAACTTGATGATTTAAAATATCTAAATAAGGACGGTTTTCTCTATCCTCAATTAACTTATTAAATTTTTCTAAAAAAGCTAATGTATCTCCTTTTGTATAATCAAATTGTTGGGCTTGTTTAGCATGAGCCTGAATTACATAACGACGAGGCGCTTTTCGATTCATTTGAATCACCTCTTCAAAAGCAGCATATGCACTATCATTATATTGCATTTGCTCGTATAATTGCCCTAAAATAAAGGTATATCTTGCTTTTTCTTCGTTGTTATTTGTTGCTTCTTTGGCAATTTTTAAAGCTGCAATTGCGGTATCTTTAACTTGAATATTCATAAAAGCTTGAGCCAACATTGCATTAGCATCAGCTAAATCTTGCCCTTGAATTTTATCATCTTTTAAAAGTCTTTTCAAGTTTTTTATAGCTACATCTTCGTTATCCAAACGAATATTTACTTTTTCACGCCATACTTTAGCATGATAAATACGATCGCTTAAAGGATATTTATAAAGAATATAGTTTAATGCCTCTAATGAAGGGATGAAGCGATTTTCATAATAACGTGATTTAGCCAACAAAAGATAAGCTTCATCCATTTGCGGATTTTTTTCAGTTCCCGCAATATTCATAGAATGCGTTTGAATTGCTTTTACAGCCTTTTCTTCTGCACGTTCAAAATTTTTATTTTTTGTTTGACCAGGTAAAATAGCTTCTTCTGCATCTGATGTTCGTTCAACCGGAAGCACTTCCCAAAAATTGTCCTTATAAGTTTGATTTAGCTCTTCAAGTCCTTTTTCTAAAGCTACATTACCATTATACAAAACATTATATTTTGTTGTAACAGCATGAAAATTACGATTAACAAACTTGTCTTTTTTAACAGAACAAGCTATTAAAAAAAACAAAAAACCAATCGCTAAAGTATATTTAAATATAGTGCTTTTCAATGTAAAACGTTTTTGTACTTAAACTACTAAAATCGCTTTTTAGTATGTATAGAATGGTAAAAATACGTTTCTTTTTTTGAAGTGAAAAAAAATAGTAGACTTTTTGTTAATCAAATACGTTTTTAAGATCTTTTATTACCTTAAATGCTACATCAATTTGATCATCACTAACAATAATCGTAAATTCATTTGTAGTTGAAATTACTTCATGAATAATGATTCCTTCCCAAGCTAATCTTTGAAAAATATAGTAGTAAACTCCAGGAGTTGAAATGTTTTCTTGTGGTAATTTGACAGTGATAGAAGAAAGATTTTCAATCTTGTGTGTTAGTTTTTCATTCTTAAAAATAGCTTCAACCATTGGCTCTACCGAAGTACTAGTTACAATATTGGTTTCATTTACACCTCTTGATGATGTGTAAAAAATATCTTGTTGTTTGTTAATTTCCGAAATCAACTTCGCTTGATTGTCTAAAAGTGTGTCTGAGCTTATAAATGTAAAATCACTAAGTGAAGAACGAACCGTGATCTCACCAATATTTTTTAAGACTTTTGAAATTTTATAATTGATTTTGAAATCTAACTCTTCAGAAAGTCTTTTTAATGACATTACTACTGCGCCTTGTTTTACATCTTTACCTAAATGCGCCTCTAATTCAGGCATCATGATACGAGCTAAAGAAGTCAAGTTAATAATTCCTTGCGAAAGCGAACTCAATAAAAAAGGCTTCGATTTAATGTATTGCTCTACTACTGAAGATATTGTTTTCATGTTTTTAGTTGTTTGTTGGGCGCAAAGATAAAAACAAAAACAATTTGTTACAAATTTAACATTAAAAATAATAAAATGCTTCTTCGATGTGTTCTATAACAAATTCTGCATTTTCTTTATGAATAGCGACAATGTCAAATCGCACTTCAACATCTAAATCGTTTTGGGTAACGTATTCATTTATAGCTTTTACCAATAATTGAATTTTCTTAGGCTTTACAAATTCTTGTGGTAAACCAAAATCTAAACTCGAACGCGTTTTCACTTCAACAACTGCCAAAATATTTTCTTTTTGAGCAATAATATCGATTTCAGCTTTATCAAAAACCCAATTCGTTTCTAAGATTTCATAGCCGTTTTTTTCTAAGAAATCAACTGCTAATTCTTCTCCAAATTTTCCTAAATCATTGTGTTCCGCCATTTGTTAAAGTATTCAGTGTTCAGATTTTAGTGTTCAGTTATTTGAAAGATAAAATCACTTCTTTATCATTCACTTCAAAATCTACTTGTTTTCCAAGAATCAAAGTTCGATTGTCTTTTTGATGTCCAGCCGGGAATTCAAAAACGATTGGAATGTTATATTCTTTGGCAATTGCAGTAATAATTTGTACTTCATTTTGCCCAAACGGGATTTCGTTATCGTGCATATCGGCCATACTTCCCACAATAATTCCTTTTACATTTTCAAAATATCCATTGCGTTTTAAATTGTACATCATTCTGTCGATGTGATACAAATATTCGTCCAAATCTTCAATAAAGAGAATTTTTCCTTTTGTATCAATCGATGATTTTGACCCTAATAAACTATATAAAATCGAAATATTACCACCTACTAATTCACCAGAAGCTTTTCCTTTTACATCATATGGTTTTGATGGAATTGTATACGAAATTGCATCTCCAAAAAGTGCTTTTCGCAACGTTTCTTTTACTTCTTCGGGTGCTTTTGGAACTGTAAATGGCATAATCGAATGCAAAGTCGCCACGCGTTCCACATTCAATTGACTGTGCAAAACAGTAACATCAGAAAATCCCATAATCCATTTAGGATGCTTTTTGAATTTGGTAAAATCTAATGAATCTATAATTCTAACCGTTCCATAACCGCCACGCGCACACCAAATGGCTTTGACATTGTCGTCATCCATCATTTCTTGAAAATCGGCAATTCTTTCTGCATCAGTTCCGCCAAGCTGACAACTATCTAAACCTATGGTTCGGCCTAATTTGGCTTTCAATCCCCAAGATTCTAATAATTCAATAGCGGGTTTTGCATCTTCTGGAAAAAATTTACGAGCGGTACAAACAATAGCAACTGTGTCGCCTTTTTTAAGATAAGGTGGAATTTTCATTTTCTTTTGCGAATGAGAAAAGTTTGAAATTAAAATAAGTACTAAAATAAATCTATACATAGTCAGATTTTATTAACTCAAAAGTAAACAAAATCCAATTAAAATTCGGGATTTCATCACTAATCGATTATTTTTGCATCAAATTTTACGATGATATGTTAGAAAATCCGAAAAGATATACGATTACTGCGGCTTTACCTTATACAAATGGACCTATTCACATTGGACATTTAGCAGGTGTTTATGTTCCTTCAGATATTTATGCAAGATATTTGCGTTTGCAAGGTAAAGATGTGGCTTTCATTTGCGGAAGCGACGAGCACGGTGTGGCGATTTCAATGAAAGCTAAAAAAGAAGGCATTACGCCTCAACAGGTAATTGATAAATATGACGGAATTATTCGTCAATCGTTTTTAGATTTCGGAATTTCTTTTGATAATTATTCTAGAACTTCTTCGGAGATTCATCATAAAACCGCATCAGAATTTTTCAAAAAATTATACGATAACGGAGATTTCATCGAAGAAACAACCGAACAATTATACGACGCCAAAGCAGACCAATTTTTAGCAGACCGTTTTGTAACTGGAACTTGTCCAAAATGTGACAATCCAGAAGCTTACGGGGATCAATGTGAAAAATGTGGTTCGACTTTAAACGCAACCGATTTAATTAATCCGAAATCAACTATTACAGGTGAAACTCCGATTTTAAAATCAACGAAACACTGGTTTTTACCTTTAAATCGTTACGAATCGTTCTTAAGAGAATGGATTTTAGAAGGTCATAAAAACGACTGGAAACCAAATGTTTACGGACAAGTAAAATCGTGGGTTGATGGCGGTTTAGAACCAAGAGCTGTAACGCGTGATTTAGATTGGGGAATTGACGTTCCAGTTGAAGGCGCAGAAGGAAAAAAATTATACGTTTGGTTTGATGCACCAATTGGCTACATTTCATCTACCAAAGAATGGGCCGCTCGCGAAGGAAAAGACTGGGAACCGTATTGGAAAGATGCCGATACAAAATTGGTTCACTTCATTGGAAAAGATAATATCGTTTTCCATTGTATTATTTTCCCAGCGATGTTAAAAGCGGAAGGAAGTTTCATTTTACCCGATAATGTTCCAGCAAATGAATTTTTAAATTTAGAAGGAAACAAATTGTCAACTTCTAAAAACTGGGCAGTTTGGTTACATGAATATTTACAAGATTTCCCAGAAAAACAAGATTCGTTGCGTTATGCATTAACGGCAAATGCTCCAGAAACCAAAGATAACGACTTCACTTGGAAAGATTTTCAAGCAAGAAATAATAATGAATTAGCGGCGATTTTTGGAAATTTCATCAATCGTGTAGTAGTTTTAACCAATAAATATTACAACGGAATTGTTCCAGCTCCAAACGAATTTTCTGAAGTTGACGAACAAACATTAGCCGAATTAAAAGCGTATCCAGCTGTAATTTCAAGTTCAATTGAGCGTTACAGATTCAGAGAAGCTTTAGGCGAATTAATGAACGTAGCTCGTTTAGGAAATAAATATTTAGCGGATGAAGAACCATGGAAAATGGTAAAAGAAAATCCGGCAAGAGTGCAAACTCAAATGTATGTAGCGTTGCAAATTGCTTCTGCTTTAGCGGTTTTATCGGAACCATTTTTACCTTTTACAGCTAAAAAATTATCGAATATTTTAAAAATCGATACGTTAGGTTGGAATGATGTAACGACTAAAACAGATTTGTTACCAGCAGGTCACCAAATTGGTCAAGCCGAAATTTTGTTTGCCCAAATTGAAGATGCCGAAATCCAAAAACAATTAGACAAATTAGAAGCAACCAAAACTGCCAATAAAGTGGAAAATGCAAAAGCTGAACCGCAAAAAGAAACGGCTTCGTTTGAAGATTTTGCCAAAATAGATTTACGAATTGGAACCATCATCGAAGCAGAAAAAATGCCAAAAGCCAACAAACTTTTAGTTTTAAAAGTGGACACCGGAATTGATGTTAGAACCATCGTTTCTGGAATTGCGGAGCATTTTACACCAGAAGAAGTTATTGGAAAACGCGTAACTGTTTTAGTAAACTTAGCACCAAGAGCTTTACGTGGTGTGGAAAGCGAAGGCATGTTATTATTAACCAACAACGCAGAAGGAAAATTAGTTTTCGTAAATCCAGATGCGGAAGGTGTGATTAATGGTGCGATGATATCTTAAAATTCTTTTTCAATGAAAAAACTTGTATTATTTCTAATTTTATTTTTAAATGGTATCTCTTATTCTCAAGAACTAGTTAAAAGTATTAACCTAGAAATTGATAATAAAACCGACTACTTTCATACAATAGACGAACAAAACAATAAAATAGCATTCTTTTTGGTGAACAAAACAGATGTTGAATCACTATTATTTGATGAAAACATAAACCAAGAAGTACGTTTGAAAACCGCGAAACCTGATAAAAAATTCAAAAGTATAATCGGTAATGGATTTGAAGATGGCAACGCAGTGCTTTATTGGCAAAATTCAAAAGAAAATGAAGTAATGGTTCAAACATTTAACTTCAGAAATAATAATGTTTCAAGTAAAATATTAGAATTAGAGATAAGCGAAGAGGAAGAAATCATAAAGAAAATTATCATTAACAATACATTTCACATTATTACCATTAACAAACGAAGTAGTATTTTAAATTTTCATTCCATAAAAAATCAAACATTAGAGAAAAAAATTATCGATTTATCAGACAAAAAATTCATTAATAAAGAAAATCGATTTTCAACACTTTGGCCAATACTTTATGAAGGTTTTGCATTTGAGAAAGAATTAACATTTCAAAACATTACAAATGAAACACCACCTTCGTTGGTAATAAGTTCTAATAAGAGAAAATCTTATGTAAAAGAAGATAAATTAATACTGACATTAGACAATAATAAAGGTTTTACACAAATAATCTCTATCGACTTAAAACAATATACTGCAACAGTTTCATCATTAAGTCAGCCTTACATAAAACAAAATGATTTTCTTTCCGTAGATTCAAACTCATTTATAGTTGATAATTTTATTATCCAAATGAAATCAAATCCAAACTACATGATTGTTGAAGTTAAAGATTTTGAAGGAAAACTGATAAAACAATTTGAAATCAATGATGAAAAAGATTTTGAATTCAAAAATTCAGATATCATTCAAGAAAATGGTAGTGTAAAAAACACAAGAGTATTAGGTACAACAAACCAACTTTTAAGAAAAATAAATAAATTTTATCCTTCTTTAAGTTGTTACTCTTCAAACAATAAATTGTATTTCACAATTGGAGGAGTTTCATTAGATGAAACAACAAATCCATACAACAGTTTTGGTGGTATTATAGGTGGTGCAACAGGAAGTATTATCGAAAGCATAATAATTGCTAGTTTCTCTAATAACAATTTAAATTCTTACAGAAATAGAAAGGTTATTTATATAAATTCTGTTTTTGATAAAAACTTTAATCACATTTCCGGAGAAATAGAAAAATTACCATTTGATAAATTAAGAGCATTTGCCGAAGAAAAAAAGAAACTGGAAAGACCAACTGTTTTTAAATTTAAATCTGATTTGTTTTTTGGTGCTTATGATTCAGAAAATAAAAGTTATTCTTTTTTTAAATTTAAAAGCTAATGAACCCAAAAATAATCGCTTTCGACGCAGACGACACTTTATGGCACAACGAACCTTATTTCGATGAGGCGCAAGAACGCTTTTGTGTTTTGTTTCAAGATTATGCATCAAGTCAGGAAATTTTGGGATTGATATTGAATCATCAAGTGAAAAATTTGCCTTTGTATGGTTTCGGAATTAAAGCGTTTACATTGTCAATGATTGAAACTGCTTTGCAATTGACCAATCATAAAATTTCGGGAAAAGGAATTGAGCAAATTTTAGCTATTGGGAAAGATTTACTTCAAAAACCAGTCGAATTATTACCTAATGTTACCGAAGTTTTAGAACAACTAAAAGGAAGTTATAAATTAATTGTAGCCACAAAAGGCGATCTAAAAGACCAACACCGTAAATTGCACGATTCAGGAATTGGCGCTTATTTTCATCATATTGAAGTCATGAGCGACAAAGCAGAATTGGATTACGAAAAAATGTTAGGTCGTTTAGATTGTAAAGCTGAAGATTTTCTAATGATTGGAAATTCATTAAAATCGGATGTTTTACCTGTTCTAAACATTGGCGGACATGCCATTCACATTCCGTATCACACGACTTGGGAATACGAAAAAATTGATTTTGAAATTGAACACGATAATTTCAAATCGTTTACCGATATTACTGAGATTTTACCCTTACTAAAATGAAGCAAAAAATAGACTTATCCACTTGGAACCGAAAAGAACACTTTGAATTTTTCTGTACTTTCGAAGAACCATTCTTTGGCATTACAACAACAATTGATATGACTATTGCTTATGAAAAGGCGAAAGCCATGCAAATTCCGTTTTTTGTTTACTATTTACACAAAACTATTGCTGCCGTAAACAGAGTAGAAAATTTCAGATATCGAATTGAAGGAAATGATGTGGTGCTTTATGACGAAATTGACGCTTCTTCAACAATCATGCGCGAAGACAAAACGTTTGGATTCTCTTTTATGAAATATCATTCCGATATTCACGAATTTACTGAAATTGTACAAACTGAAATTGAGAGAATTCAAATAACACCGGGACTTTTTACAAGAGAATTCCCTGATAATATTATTCATTTTTCTGCTGTTCCTTGGATTAACTTTACAGGTTTGACGCATTCTAGAAGTTATACGTTACCAGATAGTTGTCCAAAAGTTTCTTATGGAAAGTTAATGACCGAAAATGGTAAAAAAACTATGGCAATGACGGTTTTAGCACATCATGGTTTGGTTGATGGCTATCACATGGGATTATTTGTTGAAGAATTACAAAACTTAATGGATTCTTAATTTATATAAGTCCAATTCACACCATCACTTATTACAATAACCGTTCTCAAATTTCCTTCGTACATATATAAATTTGAACTTCCTGTAGTAGAATTTTTAGGAAAAAACATACCAGATGTTGTTGTTAACTGAGCTGTTACAGAATTTTGAATATTTCTAACAAAATACACACGACCTGGCACTAAAGTAGGATCTGGTAGTTGAAATTTATCATCTGTTGCTAATGGTCGAACCGAAATATAAACACCATCATTAATTAGTGAAGCCGAACCACCGCCTCCAGAATTCGTTCCGTTTAACGTTACCGTTTTTACTGATAAATTTCCATTAATGTCCAACGTGCTTAAAGGATTTGTTGTATTTATTCCTACTTGTGAAAAACTCAGGCTTGAAAACAACAAAAAAGCTAAAAAAATTATAGAATAATATATTTTTGACTTCATAATTATCAATTTGATAAAATAAAATTATCTTTTTAGTAATAAATAAAAAAACGCGCACTCTTACGAAAACGTTTTAGTGTTGATAAATTGCTGATTTTGAATAAAAAAAGCGACCATAAGGTCGCTTTTCATCTTAAACCGCATTCAAAATGGCTAAAATATCTTCTCCGAATCGTTCCGATTTTTGTTTTCCGAAACCTTTAATTTGTTGCAATTCATCTAAGTTACTTGGCTTATACATGGCTAAATCGATTAATTCTGAATTGTGACAAATCATATACTTTTTCAGTTTCAAAGCTTCTGATTTTTCGTTTCTCCATTGAGTCAAATAACCATAAACTTGTTTGTCTTTCGGATTCAAATCTTCGTAAGATTTTCGTTCTAATCGTTCTGGTTTTTCTTGTTCTTCTGATTCATAATGAACAATTACCGACCAATGTGCTTCTTCACTTTCAACAAATTGCGAACTCGATTTTTTAAACGTAACTGTATTCAAAAAAGCATTCAATTGTTGTTGATCGTACTCCAAAAATGCGTTATCCAATCGGATTGAAAATACTTTAACTTGCATAACATCCTTATTTACCGATTAACAAAATTTCGTTTGCTACAACTTCGGTAACAAAACGTTTATTTCCGTCTTTGTCGTCGTAACTTCTGTGTGTTAATTTGCCTTCGATAGCGATTTCTTTGCCTTTGGTTACAAAACGCTCGATAATATCAGCCGTTTTTCCCCAAGCGGTTACGCGGTGCCATTGCGTTTGTTCTACTTTGTCACCGTTGTCTTTGTAATACACTTCGTTTGTAGCGATGCTGATGTTTGCTAATTTTTTTCCTCCTTCTAGGTTTTTGATTTCTGGTTCTTGACCAACGTGTCCGATTAATTGTACTGAGTTTTTCATGGCGTATAAATATTTAATGTTTGTGTTAATTGTAATATCTCGCAAAGTCGCAGAGACGCAAAATTTGAAATTGACTTTTGAAATTGTACTTGAATTTGAACTTGATTATTTGCTTAATAAAACCAATTCATTAGCAACAACTTCCGTTATATAACGTTTGTTTCCATCTTTGTCGTCGTAGCTTCTGTGTGTTAATTTACCTTCGATGGCTACGTGAGTTCCTTTGGTTAATAATTTTTCGATGATGTCTACTGTTTTACCCCAAGCGGAAACTCGGTGCCATTCGGTTTGTTCAACTTTTTCACCTTTGGCGTTGGTGTAATTTTCATTCGTAGCGATAGTGAAGTTAGCTACTCTTCCAGATTCTAAGTTTTTGATTTCTGGTTCTTGACCTACATGTCCGATTAATTGTACTCTGTTTTTCATGGCGTGTAAATATTTAATGTTAATAATTATGTTACTTTTTTAGTCGCAGTCGCAGTTTTCAGTCTCAGGTATTTAATTTTATGATTTACAACCGAATTTAGTTGGATTTAGGATCATGTAATTTATTATTTTACCAATTTCTTCTGACTTATTTACCAAATCAATATATTGTGACTTCAATAAATAATTACATTCTAAAGCAAAATCTAACCAAACTGAAGTTTCAGAATTTTCACCATCTGAATCTGTAAGCTTACTTATAAAATGATTAATATATCTTCTCTTTCTGTAAGCTTCTGCAATATTGGCACATACACTTCTTGATGATCTTCTAACTTGATCTGTTAATGCGTATTTTTCATCTTTTGGAAATGTCTCAGATACTTTTTTAATTTCCATAGCTAATGAAAAAGCTTTTTGATAGGCTAATAATTTTTTGAAATCCATTCTTTTTAATTTTCTGAAAACTGTGACTGAAAACTGCGACTAATAATTCGTTCATTTCGACAGTGCAAAGATGTGGCAAGAAAAAAACGTTATTCGGTAATTAGCTATTTAATATCGGTTGTAAATATTTGTAAGCGTTTGTAAATGGAAATTATTTTTGTATATTCGCTTTAACTATAAGACTTTACAGATGAAAAAATCAATCTTCCAAAAAAGTATTTATTTTTTACTTTTTATTTGTTCGTTTAGCGCATTTGGACAAAACACTTTGAATTACAACGATGAAAAAGGTTCACCAAGAGCTACTTTACAAGATGTAAAATGGATTGTTGGTAATTGGACAGGCGAAGCTTTAGGTGGCATTTGTCAAGAAACTTGGAGCGAGCCGATTGGAAATTCGATGATGTTTAGTTTCAAATTAGTTGTTGATGGAAAAGTCGCTTTTTATGAATTGGGACACATTATTGAAAAAGAGAAAACCCTTTTATTACAACTCAAACACTTTGATGGTGAATTGAAAGGTTGGGAAAAAGCGGAAGTAAGTGAGAATTTCAGATTAGTGAAAGTCACGCCAACCCATGTGTATTTCGATAAATTTACGTTTGAAAAAATTTCAGATAACGAAATTAATCTTTACGTAGTTTTTGAAGATAGTGGTAAAGAAATGAAGTTTAATTTTAAGAAGTAAAGATGAAATACATTATCATATTATTTCTATCTAGTTGTTTTATTTATGCTCAAAATGTGGCGGAACATTTCAAAACAAGACAATTTGAAGTTGCAATTTTTCCAGAATCGAGTAATGAAATAATGCAGCAAAATAGATTTACACCAACAAAAGAAGAAATAATAAAAGCTGAAAATGCATTAAAATTTAAACTAAAATTCTTGAATAATCCTCTGATAAATCAATCCCGTTCTCCGATTATTCACAAGAATTTAAAAAAATATAAAAGACAGTACTTTGGTTATATAAATAACAAAGGCGAAAAAATTTTATATATAAATTCACTTTGGAGTAAATCTATTAAAGAACACCATTGGCATTGGTTGAATGAAATAATTTGGATTTCAGATGGCGGAAGTTATTATTGGAATATTGAATATAATTTAGAAACCAAAGAATTAGAAAACTTAAAGGTTAACGGATACGCTTAAAAAATACTAATATGAGTAAAGCCTGTTTAGAATGTGGCGATAAAATTATAGGTCGCGAAGATAAAAAGTTTTGTTCGGATGGGTGCCGCAATGCGTACAACAACAAAATGAACAAAGATCAGAATAATCTGATGCGAAACATAAATAACAAATTGCGTAAAAATTACCGCATTTTGTGTGAACTCAACCCAGAAGACAAAGGAAAAACCACGAAAACCAAATTACTAAGCAAAGGTTTCGATTTTGAGTTTTTTACAAGTATGTTGCAAACCAAAACTGGCAACACCTATTTCTTTTTGTACGACCAAGGCTATCGCGCTTTGGAAGATGATTTTTATATGTTGGTGAAGAAAGATAGTTGAGAGAATAGATGAAAGAAGAAAGAGAAAAAAAAACAATCATTACTTATTTAAAAGAAAATGAGGGAAAATTTATTTTCCTCCTAATTCTATTGTCTATAGTGTTTATTCTGATTTTTTCAAAGTTTAGAAAAGAGGAGTATAATTATAAAATCAAAAATTATAATGGTAAAACAATTGGTATAACTAGTAGCATTAAGAGTCATGGAAAAACTAGTGATTTGAGATATTACTTTTACTATAAAAATCAAAGATATGTTGCTGAATCAAATGAAAATAAATTTAGTAAGAAAGACTTAAAAAAGTTTTTCAATGTAGTGTTCGATAAAAAAAATCCGGAAAACAGTCATATTTATTTAAACAAAGAAATTCAACCAGATTCAATCACTTTAACTAAAGCTGGTTTTAAATATGTTATTTACTACGATTACGATATTCCAACAAATACCTACATAAAAAAACACAAATGGGAATAAAAATCTCCATACTCGGTTGCGGTTGGCTAGGTTTACCCTTAGCCAAATCATTGCTTTCAAAAGGTTACGAAGTAAAAGGTTCTACGACTTCAGAAAGTAAATTGGAAGTATTGAAAAATGCTGGAATTTCGCCTTTCCAAATTCAGTTGGAAGAACATCAAATCATTGGAACTATTGAAGATTTTCTGAAAGAAACCGATGTTTTAGTGATTGATATACCACCAGGATTGAGAAGAGAAATTACGACTTCACAAGAAATGACATTCGTAAATAAAGTAAAAACGTTGATTCCATTTATTGAAAAATCGGGTATTCAGAAAGTTATTTTTGTGAGTTCGACTTCGGTTTATGGTGATGGTTTTCCAATTGTTGAAATTACAGAAGAAACCCAACCAAATCCTGATACCGAAAGTGGGAAACAATTAGTAATTACTGAAACACTTTTACAATCGAATTCGCATTTTAAAACTACGGTAATTCGTTTTGGTGGTTTGCTGGGCGATGATCGTCATCCTATAAAATTTTTGGCAGGAAGAACGAATGTTCAAAATCCAGATGCGCCAGTGAATATGATTGAAAGAGAAGATTGCATTGGAATTATTGAAGAGATACTGAAACAAGTTCAACATGACAATTGGGAATGGAATCAAACCTTCAATGCTGTCGCACCTCAGCATCCAACACGTAAAGCATATTATCACAAAAAAGCTGAAATTTTGAATTTGCCATTGCCTACCTTTGTGGAAGATTCAGAATCGAAAGGTAAAATTATTTCCAGTAAAAAAGTGGAAACCATTTTAGGTTATTCGTTCCAAAAAGAAATTTAGTAATGGCGTATTTTAGCGTATTTCACAATTACATCCAACAAAAGAAAAATGCGATTGGTTTACCCGTTTTAGCATTAATTTGGATTAGCTTTTTCTGGGGAACCACTTGGATTGCTTCCAAAGAAGGTGTCAAACACATGCCTCCGATGCAATTGGTAGCGCTGCGTCAACTTTTTGGCGGATTGTTATATCTGCTTTATTTCTTAATCAAAAAACATCCTTGGCCAAACAAACGACAATGGCGCACTATTTTGGTTCTGAGTGTCTTGAATTTCATGCTGAGTAACGGTTTGAGTACTTGGGGCGTGAAATACATTTCAAGTGGTTTAGGTGCGATTATTGGTTCTATTTTTCCACTTTGGATTGTCATCATCAGTTTGTTCCGCGGACAAAAAACATCTTGGAAAGCTGTTGTGGGCTTGATTGTAGCTTTTGGTGGTATTTGCGTCATTTTTTACGATTACCTCAACGATTTCTTACGTCCTGAATTCCGATTTGGGATTTTACTTTCGGTAATTGCTACTTTTACTTGGGCGTTGTCTTCGATTTATATCAAAGAAAATAAGACAAATTTCAACCCCTATTTTAGTTTGGGATTGCAAATGTTGATTTCGAGTATTGTGATTTCAAGCGTAATTGGATTTAATGGGACTTCGGTTCCGTTGAGCGAAATTCCGGCGATTTCTTGGTGGTCGATTGGTTATTTAGTGGTTTTTGGTTCAGTGTTGACGTTTATTGCGTTTATTTATGCGTTGGAAAACTTACCAACCGAAATCAGTAGTTTGTATGCTTACATAAATCCGATGGTGGCGTTGTTTTTTGGCTATTTGTTGTTTAATGAACCTTTGACAACTGCAATTATCATTGGTGGAACGATAACTATTATTGGACTTTATTTAGTGAATCGAGCCATTAAGAAGAAATAAAAAAACCCACCTAAAAAGATGGGATTTGATTTTATTTTTTGAATTTGATTACCAAATTTTCACGCGTTTTTCAAAAGGTAAATACATACCGTTGTGCGGTAAAATATTGAATGCTTTATAGAACGCTTCCACATTTTGTAGCGGCACATAAGCACGGTACATTCCTGGTGAATGTGGGTCAGTTTTTACTTGGTTTTTAATCGCTTCGTCACGCATTTTGCTTCTCCAAATGGTTGCCCAAGAAATAAAGAAACGTTGCTCTGGTGTGAAACCGTCGATTAAACCTGGGTTTCCGTTTGCTTTCAAATAGATTTGTAATCCGTCATAAGCCGCGTTAACTCCTCCTAAATCTCCGATGTTTTCACCTAAAGTGAATTTTCCATCAACAAAAATTCCAGGTAATGGCTCTAAAGCTGAATATTGGTCAGCTAAAGCACTTCCTAATGTTGTGAATTGTTTCAAATCTTCATCACTCCACCAGTTTACTAAATTTCCATCAGCATTATATCTTGAACCTGAATCATCAAATCCGTGTGAAATTTCGTGACCAATTACAGCGCCAATTCCACCATAATTTACTGCTTCATCCGCTTTGTAATCATAGAAAGGTGGTTGTAAAATAGCCGCTGGGAATACAATTTCGTTGTTTGTTGGACTGAAATATGCATTTACCGTTTGTGGCGACATTCCCCATTCTTCTTTGTCAACTGGTTTACCTAATTTAGCGATATTCTGTTTGTGGCTCCATTTTGCGTACATTCTTGAATTATCAAAATACGTTCCGCCTTGTTCTGGAGATTTCACTTCAAGAGCTGAATAATCTTTCCATTTATCAGGATATCCGATTTTCACTCGGAATTTATTCAATTTGATTTTCGCATTTTCCTTAGTTGCTTTTGTCATCCAAGGTAAATTGTTGATACGGTTATCAAAAGCCAACATTACATTTGCAATCATTGCTTGCGCTTTTGCTTTTGCTTCTGGTGGGAATTTTTTAGCTACGTATAATTTTCCTAAAGCTTCACCTAATCTTCCATTAACTGTTGCTAAAGCTCTTTCTTCAGCTGGACGTTGTTTTACCGCACCAGTTAAGGTTTTTCCGTAGAAATCAAAATTAGCATTTTCGATTTCAGTTGAAAGTAATCCTGAAGAACCTCTTAATGCTGTCCAACGCATGTACGCTTTCCAATCTTCAACTTGGTTGTCTTTTAAGATAGTTTCAACTGTTTGCAAATATTTTGGTTGCGAAACTACTAACGAATCTACTTTTCCAATTCCTACAGATTGAAAATAAGTATCCCATTTTACTGTTGGTGCTAATTTTTGCAAATCAGCAAAACTCATTGGATTGTAAGTTTTTCTTCTATCTCTACGCTCAACTCTATCTAATGTTGCAGTTGACATTTTAGTTTCTAATGCTAAAATTTTCTTTGCATTTGTATTTGCTGTAGCTTCAGATTCACCCAAATATTGTAGCATTCTGGTTACGTGAGCAATGTATTTTTCGCGCTTTTCTTTGTTGTCTGGCGCATCGGAAACGTAGTAATCTCTATCAGGTAAACCAAGGCTTCCTGTTCCTACATAAATTACGTTTTTGTTGCTGTTTTTAGCATCAGCACCTATGTAACTTCCGAAAAAACCTAATCCCATTTCTGGTTCCATTTCGGCTAATAAAGCAACTAATTGATCTGCATTCTGAACACTATTAATTTTGGCTAAATATGGTTTTAACGGATCAATTCCAGCTTTATTTCTGCTTACAGTATCTAAAACAGTTTTATATAAGCTAATTGCTTTTGCTTGGTCTGAATTTGGATCGATAGTTTTGTCGTTGATAGCTTCTTTCAAGATAGCCATTACATCGTCATCGGTATTTTTACGAAGCTCGTCAAAACTTCCCCAACGTGTTCTGTCTGCTGGAATTTCGGTTTTATCTAACCAAGTTCCGTTTACATAACGATTAAAGTTATCGGCTGGATTTACGGATTTATCCATATATCCAACGTTAATTCCTACTGACTCTTTTTTTGTTGCTACTTCTTGTGATGATTTACAAGAATATAACGCTACTGACAAAAAAAGGAAGCCGAAACTTCCTTTTAAGATGAATTTATTCATAGTTATTCTTTAATAATTCTTTTAACTGTTGATTGATTGTCTGCTGAAATTTTTACAAAATAAATTCCTTGAGCAACTGATGATAAATCTAATGAAACTTCAGCATTAGTAATTGTAAAATCTTTTTTAGACCATACCATTTTTCCTGTAATGTCATACACATCAATTGAAGTTGGTTCTACTGTTCCTAATGCAATATTGAAAATTCCTTTAGATGGATTTGGATACAATACAATATTTTGTAATTCAAAGTTTTGATTTGAAAGAGTTCCATTTATCACGAAATTATCAATATTAACCCCTAATTGGTTTGCAGATTCATCTGAATGGAAAACAATTCTAAAAATAACATTAGTTTGAGAATTTAATGCATTCAACGGATAAGTATAAGTTGCAGCTGTAGTATTTGTACCTGTCCATTGTGCTCCTGGACAGTTGTAACAATCATTTCCTGTTGTAGCTTGAGTTCTGTTACTATTATACCAATTTGCACCCATTGTTCCTAAAACAGACCATGAAGCTCCAAAATTAGTTGAGTATTCTACATAAACAACATCCCAGTTTGCTTCTAAGTCAAACTTCATTTCAAAATTAATAGTTGGGTTTACAACATTACTTAAATTGTAACATTGAGAAACTAAATATGATTTTACCATATCTGGGTAATTTCCAGAAAGGTTTGTTGTATATACTGTATTTCCGCCTGAAGCCATAACACCGCCACTTCTAACACCTCTAACCCATTGTGAACCAGAAGTACCTTCGTTGTAAGAAATTAAAGCATCTGACGCATTAGTAAATGCATTTGTTACACCTACTGTTCCTGCATCATTTACATAAAACTGAGTACTTCCTGAGTTATTATCAGAATAAGCATCGCTTGTTGTAGTAGTTGTTACATTTAAATTATGAACCCCTCTTGTT
Organism: Flavobacterium lacisediminis; assembly: GCF_025909975.1. Taxonomy (GTDB): domain Bacteria; phylum Bacteroidota; class Bacteroidia; order Flavobacteriales; family Flavobacteriaceae; genus Flavobacterium; species Flavobacterium lacisediminis. The sequence continues at coordinate 215,140 of NZ_JAPCIO010000001.1, forward strand.
AATGTAGCTGATGGCAAATCAATTACTGCAGTTGCTGCAGCAGCCAGAGCATTATTCCAAACATAATTATATGGTGTTCCATCAATTGTATAATTAACTGTTACAGAAGGGATAGAAGAAGTACCATTATTCTGAACTTGAACTTGTGGTGTTACAACAGCACCACAATTAATATTAATTCCAGGATTTTGAATACTTACAAATTTTATATCAATCGCTGGAACCTGAACTGGAATATTGGTTTGCCAAACCCCTCTTCCATAAGTAGCGGCAACTAATTTTGCGTCTTCTAAATTGATTTCTAAATCTGTAACTGAAACATTTGGCAAGTTAGTTTCAAAAGGAGCCCATGAAGTCATAGAGTCATCTCTGTAATAAACACCAAGACTTGTTCCAACATATAATGGATTATCTGTGTTTCTTCCTTGATGTACGATACAATTTTTTCCAATTGATGGTAAACCAGTTGAAAAATTTGAAAAATTAATTCCACCATCTGTTGATCTCAAAACTTGTCCTGATGTTCCCGCTGTTGTTATATAAACAATATTACTATTTGAAGAATGTACTTCAATTGATGTAATATTCGCTGCAGCTGTATAAGATTGTGGGAAATTAATTCCTCTATCAGTACTTTTGTATAAAGTAGCACCATTTGCTACATACATATTATTATCATTTGATGGATCTACATGAATTAAGTCTAGATTACCTGAACCAAGTGCAGTTACATTTTGTTGTACCCAAGCACCACTAGTTAATTTAAACAAATTACCAAATCCAGAAAACAATTCACCTGAACTATTAGCCAATAATGGAGTTACCCAATTTCCGTTAACGCCTCCTGGGGAACCAACTGAACCTGATGCTGAATTTCCTGCAGTGCTACTAATATACATAGAAGAACCATACTGAATAAACCCATAATATTGATTTTGATTTGTTGGATTAATTGCGGTATCCATTCCATCGGCACCATAATAATTTTTCCACTGACCTCCACTATAAGCATGACCTCCATTATCTTGCAATCCACCTACCATATTGGCTGCCGTTTGCTTAGATACTGCAATTTTATAAAACTGGCTAATCTGAACACCAGCTGTTAAATCTGTAAAATTTGTTCCACCATTATCAGAAACATAAATACCACCATCACTACCACAAAATAATTTATTACCATGAAATCCTAAATAGTGAATATCGGCGTGGGTATAACTAGGTGCTGTTGGGCTACTCCAATTATTTAATTTTGTGACAGCTGCACCTCCATTTGTTGATTTCCAAACGTTTAAACAACCGGTATAAATTTCATTAGCATTTGTTGGAGATGCTGCTAATGCTAAATCATACCACGCTTGAGTTGACTCTAAAAAATCTGTAGTCCCAGAAGTTTTTGTAAAAGTAACACCACTATCTGTTGATCGATAAATTCCATTTAAAGCAGAACTATTGTTAACACTTAGTGCATAAACGTAACTACTATTAGCAGCTGTTACATCAATAATTATACGACTTGTTGAAGCTACAGAAGAAACTGTAACAGCTGTAAAAGTGCTACCTGTATCCGTAGATCTGTAAAATCTATTGCTTGCAGAGGCATATACAACCGAAGGGTCACCTGGTTTTAATCTAATATTACCTTGTGAAAAATTTATACCCGCTAAAATTTGAGTCCATGAAGCACCTGCATTAGTAGATTTAAATATCCCATTATTTGTAGCACACCATAAAATTTGATTATTGGTTGGATGTATAACAATATCCCCAGCTCTTGAAGGGTTAGATGCTCCCATTGTACCTGTTGCAGCCCAAGTTAAACCACCATCAGTAGATTTATAAACTCCTACAGAATAAGAATCTCCTGCGTCTTTATCTCCTGTTGCAATATAAATTGTATTTGAATTCGAATAATCAACTGCTATACCAGAAACACCAATTTGTGGTAATTCATCAGTAAGTGGTGTCCAAGAAGTTCCGCTATTAGTTGACTTCCAAATTCCTCCAGCTGGAGATCCTAAATATATTGTATTAGGGTTTGATGGGTCTACATGAACTATATTTACACGTCCTTGCCCTGAAGACCATGAACCTGTATTAGTATGTGTAAATGGACCAACTGGTTGCCAATTACTTGGAGGTAATGCTCTATTTGTAGTATTTCTACTAGCTTTTGCCTGGTTCTTTTGACGCCATGCTTGCCATAATTGTTCAGCAGGCATTATATATCCTTGCTCATTCGTATAATTTCTCCAATGATACTCCCAACGCATAAAAGGCTTGTGACCAGAACCTCTAACGTCTTTGTCTCTAGTAGTCCAGTAGGAATTGAAAGCGGCAACCATTTCATTTATTGTAGCCTCTCCGTTTTTAGCTGTGCTTACGTTAGTCATCCATGGAGCAGATGGATTAAATTGTGAAAAACCTAAAAAGGAACACAATAAACTAACAATCAAGTAATTTTTAATCATGGTTTAGTAGTTTTATGGTATATTTTCACAAATATAATCAAGAAAATCAATAAATTATAATTTTAACAAATGTCTACTCAGGTTTTTCACAAAATTATTTAAATATGATTATTTTTGTAAAAAAATCGCAATGCTTAGTTCTTTTCTACGCTATAAAAAATTTATTATTGGGTTTGCAATACTTTCTGTGCTTATTTTTTTAGGAATTTATAGTCTTCTTTCTCCAAAGAAAATGTTACCTATATATTCTCCTAGAGATATTAATCCAGAATTAGTTGATTCAACCGTGCAACATATTGGTAACGATCATAAAATAGCTGATTTTGCTTTTACCAATCAAAATGGGAAAATAATTACTCAAAAAGACTATGAAAATAAGATTTATGTAGCCGATTTCTTTTTTACTACATGTCCAACTATCTGTCCAAAAATGACAGATAATATGACTTGGTTGCAAAATCAATTGAAAAACAATCCTAAAGTAAAACTGTTGTCTTTTTCTGTTACTCCTGATATTGACACTCCAGAAGTATTAAAAAAATATGCTCTTGAAAAAGGAGTGGATGACTCGCGTTGGAATTTAGTAACTGGAGATAAAAAGGATATTTATTATTTAGCCAGAAAATCATACTTGGCAGTAAAAACGGGTAAACCGGAAGAAATTTATGACATGGTACATACCGAAAATTTCATTTTGGTAGATAAAAACAAACGAATTAGAGGTTTTTATGACGGTACCAATCTTGACAAACCTTCAGATGACCCAAAAACAAAGAACATGAAACAACTTTTAGAAGATATTTTGTGGCTTTGTGAAAACCAATAAATTAATTTTTATAAATATTTTGCTAAAGTTGACAATTATCAGTTGTAGTCCGATTATAATTTTTACTTTTGTATTTTAATTCAATCTAAATAAGGAAATGGAAATTTGTTCTTCTGAACTTAAAATTGGTGAAGTAGCTACCATTACTTCGGTCAATCTAGATGAAATCCCGCTAAAGCTTTTAGAAATGGGATGTTTACCTGGAAATTCCATTACTTTAATTCAAATTGCGCCTTTAGGTGATCCCTTATATTTCAACGTAAATGATTCTCATGTTGCCATTCGTATTGAAACGGCAAGGGAAATTACCGTTACTAAAATTTAATTCTCATGAGTTCAAATCCTATAAAAGTGGCTTTAATTGGAAACCCAAATGTGGGAAAAACTTCCGTTTTTAACCAACTTACAGGATTGAATCAACAAGTGGGAAATTACCCAGGAATTACCGTTGAAAAAAAACAAGGTGTTTGCAAATTAAACGAAAACACGAGAGCTAGAATCATTGATTTACCCGGAACTTACAGCTTAAATGCGAGTTCAATTGATGAAAACGTAGTAATCGAATTGTTACTAAATAAAAACGATGAAGATTTTCCAGATGTTGCTGTTGTAGTTACCGAAGTAGAAAATCTAAAACGAAATTTACTCCTTTTTACTCAAATCAAAGATTTAGAAATTCCAACCATTTTAGTCATTAACATGGCAGATCGAATGGCTTTAAAAGGAATTGAACTGGATATTCCAGTTTTGGAAAAAGAGTTAAAAACGAAAATTGCCTTAATCAGTTCAAGAAAAAAAACTGGAATTAATCAGTTGAAAGAATTGATTCTGAACTATACGGAACTTTCAACCGAACCTTGTTTACACGCATCGTCGATTGACCCAGATTATTTTAATAATTTAAGAAGAGCGTTTCCAAATCAGTTGTTGTATAAACTTTGGTTGGTAATTACGCAAGATGTCAATTTCTTAAATTTAGAGCGTAACGAAATTAAAAGTTCGTTTACTAAATCACACGCCGATTTAAAACGCTTACAACAAAAAGAAACCATAAAACGTTACCAATTTATTAATGACACATTGAAAATTGGTCAAAAAATAGATGTTTCAAAAGCAACTGATATTCGAGCAAAAATCGACAGAATTCTAACACATAAAATTTATGGTTATGTAATTTTCTTCGGAATTTTAATGCTTATTTTTCAGTTTTTGTTTGATTGGAGTAGCATTCCAATGGATTTTATAGATGAAACGTTTGCTAATTTTAGCTCGCTTGCTAAACAACACCTTCCAGCGGGAGAATTTACTAATTTAATCAGTGAAGGATTAATTCCAGGAATTGGTGGTATCGTAATTTTCATTCCGCAAATTGCCTTTTTATTCTTATTCATTTCTGTTTTAGAAGAAAGCGGTTACATGAGTCGCGTAGTATTTTTAATGGATAAAATCATGCGAAAATTTGGTTTGTCTGGAAAAAGTATTGTGCCTTTAATCTCAGGAACGGCTTGTGCTATTCCGGCAATTATGAGTGCGAGAAATATCGAAAATTGGAAAGAAAGATTAATTACGATTTTAGTAACACCTTTCACCACTTGTTCAGCAAGATTACCTGTTTATGCTATTTTGATTTCCTTAATTATTCCTGAAAAAAGAATTTTTGGCTTTTTAAGTTTACAAGGATTAACACTGATGGCATTGTATTTATTAGGTTTTGGAATGGCGGTTTTTTCGGCTTTCTTACTTAATAAATATTTAAAATTAAGTTGCAAATCGTATTTCGTAGTGGAAATGCCGAGTTATAAAATTCCGATGTTTAAAAATGTTGGTATTAATGTTTTAGAAAAAACCAAAGCTTTTGTTACAGGTGCTGGAAAAATCATTTTAGCCTTATCGGTAATTTTATGGTATTTAGGTTCTCACGGATTAAGTGATGATTTCAATAATGCTGAAGCTATTATTACCCAACAAAATCAAAACAAAACCATCACTACTGAAGCATTTGAAGATCAAGTAAATTCCTTTAAGTTAGAAAATTCTTATATCGGATACATGGGAAAAGCGATTGAACCTGCTATTCGTCCATTAGGATACGATTGGAAAATAGGAATTGCCGTAGTAAGTTCGTTTGCAGCTCGTGAAGTTTTCGTTGGCACATTAGCCACCATTTACAGTGTAGGAAGTCATAGCGAAGAAGAAACTACTATTAAAAATAAAATGGCTGCCGAAGTGCATCCTGAAACAGGTGAAAAAATATTCAATTTTGCTACAGGAATTTCATTACTCCTTTTTTATGCTTTTGCTATGCAGTGCATTTCTACTTTAGCCATTGTAAAAAAAGAAACCAATTCTTGGAAATGGCCAATAATTCAGTTGGTTTTTATGAGTGGTTTTGCCTACATAACTGCTTTAATTGCATATCAAGTTTTGAAATAAAGGCATACTTTTTGATTGCTTTTAAGAAACAAAAATTGATGAAAAACACATTACTTGTAATTTTACTTAGTCTTACCTTACACAATTCTTTTTCTCAAAAGATTGACAAGTCAAAAAATGAATTAAAATCTGGAAACACTTCGAATTCTTCGTCGAGCTCAAGTTCAAGTTCATCAAGTTCAAGTAGAAATTCTTCTTCAAATGATTTTGGATTAGCTGGCTTATTCGTTGAAGGCTTATTATATGTGAGTTTTTATTCCACTATCGGCGATTATAGAAGTGAAAATCATTTATACAACCCATTATCTAAATATCCTTATTTTGATGGTGAATCAGGAAATTTCCAAAAAGAAAACGACAGTATTCAATATGGAAATTTGATGCGATTTGATGTTGAGAATCATTTTCTGTATAGCAACAATAATTTATTCGGAAATCATCTAAAAGCAAAATTCAGACCTTTTCAATATTTCTATATACAAGGTGATTATCGAGAATTAATTGAGAAAAATGCTATTACTAACAACTATTCAAATCTTTCACTATTTCAATTTAATGTGGCTTACGATAGAATTCGATTTAAAAAATTCAATTTAGGTTGGACACTTGGTGCTACTTATGTGGGTAATGATGTTCAAAAAACTGGATTTTCTTATGGTTTACATACCGATGTTTTTGCTATAAAAAACATCAGCTTTAATAGTGCAATGATTTGGAGTAGAATAAATGGCTTACCTGTAAACTCATTCGAAATTAGAGGGAAATACCATAAACAGAATTATTTTTTCGCTTTAGGCTACGAACATTTAAAAATTGCTACTCCAAATTACAATTATATGACATTTGGAGCAGGAATATACTTTTAAAAAAAGCTGTTTTTGTTAAATAGTTTCGTATATTTTCATAGTTTAAATAGAAAAAATAAAAATTTATTATTAAAAAAATAAATTAAATACAATTCTAAAAATCTCTTTAAAAAAGTTTATTTATAATTTGTCTAAATAAACTTTGGTGATTATTTTTGCTCCGTAGAATTAATCTAAATAAAGATGAAATATATAATTACCCCAATTACCCTATTAATTTCAGGTTTGGTATTTTCTCAAGAGAAGGAAAACAACACGCAAAAAGATTCTGTTAAAAACTTAAAAGAAGTTGTTATTTCGGCTAATCAAATCATTGGAAGTAAATTTGAAGCAGCTAATAAAACAGGTTCCGCTTCATACATTTCAGCGGCAGATTTACAAAAATTCAACTATACTGATATTAATCGTGTACTTAGAACCGTTACTGGTGTTAATGTTTATGAAGAAGATGGATTTGGTTTAAGACCAAATATTAGTTTAAGAGGAACTTCCCCAGACAGAAGTGCGAAAATCACTTTAATGGAAGACAATGTTTTAATTGCACCAGCTCCTTATTCAGCTCCAGCAGCATATTACTTTCCTTCGGTTGCTCGTATGAATGCTGTTGAGATATTAAAAGGAAGTAGCCAAATTCAATACGGACCTTTTACTACTGGAGGAACCATTAACTTTGTTTCGGCTCCAATTCCAACAAAATTTAGCGCAGGATTTTTAACAGATTACGGAAGTTTTAATACGAGTCGTACTGTTGCTAACGTTGGTATTGCAAATGAAACAGTAGGTGCTGTAGTTCAATTCTTAAACTACAATTCAGATGGTTTTAAAAATTTACCAAGTGGTGCCAACACAGGTTTTGACAAAAAAGATGTAATGGCTAAATTTAGAGTACAATCGAAACCCACCAATAAAATTTATAATGCATTAGATTTTAAAATGGTGTACGCTGAAGAAGATGCAAACGAAACTTATTTAGGTTTAACTGAAGAAGATTTTAATAACTCGCCTTTCATGCGTTATGCAGGTTCTGAAAAAGATAATATTACTACAAAAAACAATCAATTTTCGGTTACACATACTTTAAAAACAAGTAACTACTTTAGTGTAACTACAACAGCTTATCGTAATAAATTTGCAAGAAACTGGTATAAATTAAACGATGTAAGATTTGGTGGAACAACTTATCCTATCAATGCAATTTTAGAAGACCCAACAACAAATGCATTAGCTTTTGATTATGTAACTGGTGCACAAAACTCACCAAACAATGCATTACGTGTAAGAGCAAACAATAGAGGCTATTTAGCACAAGGTGTTCAAACAAAATTAGATTTTCATTTCTTAACGGGTGATGTTTATCATGATTTAGAAGTTGGTGTACGTTATCACAAAGACAGCGAAGACAGATTCCAATGGAATGATAGCTATGCAATGATTGATGGTTCGATGGTATTAACTACTGCTGGAACTCCAGGAACACAAGATAACAGAGTTGCTTATGCAAAAGCTTTAGCAGCACACGCGCTTTACAAAATAAAATATAACAACTTAACTGTTACGCCAGGTATTCGTTTCGAAACTATAGATTTGTTAAACAAAAACTATGGTACGAATGACGTAACAAGAACAGGGGTTAACTTAGTTAAAAACGACAATCATGTAAAAGTTTGGTTACCAGGAATTGGAGCCAATTATAGATTCAATAATTATGTGTCGTTATTTGGAGGGGTTCATAAAGGATTTGCGCCACCAACAAACACACCAGGAACAGATGCAGAAAACAGTACGAATTACGAAATTGGAACGCGTTATAATTATAAAAAATTCAGTGGCGAGTTAGTAGTGTACTTTAATGATTATAAAAATCTTTTAGGAAGTGATTTAGCTGCAAGTGGTGGTTCTGGAACATTAGACCAATTCAATGCTGGAGAAGCGCATGTAAAAGGAATTGAGTTCTTAATCAATTATCAAGTACTGAAAGAAGAAAGCAAATTCAAATTACCAATTACTTTTGGATATACCTTAACCGATACAGAATTTGTAAACGAATTTGCAAGTTCAGACGGAGCTTGGGGAACAATTGAAAAAGGAGATGAAATTCCATACATTTCAAAACACCAATTTAATGCTTCGATTGCTTTAGAACATGCGAAATTTGAATTGATTTTAGGAGCTAGATACAGTGGCGAATTTAGAACAGTTGCTGGTCAAGGTTCGATTCCAAATAAAAATTCTGTACCAAGTAACACTGTTGTTGATTTTGGTTCAAAATACAAATTCAACAAACATTTTAGTTTAACTGGAAACATCAATAACCTTTTCGATACTACGTATTTGGTTTCAAGAGTTCCAGCAGGATTAAGACCTGGAATGCCATTCAGCGCATCTATCGGAATTGCAGCTCAATTTTAATGATTTTCATTTAGTTTTAGTTAATAAAAAAGCAATCTCATTATTATTGAGATTGCTTTTCTTATTTTTGTACTATGGATATACAACAAATCTTAGTTTACCTTTCTTTAGCCATAGCCGTAGGTTTTTTGGTAAAGAAATTCTTTTGGAAAAAACGTCCAAAGAAATCAAAACCTTGTGGCGATGATTGTGCTTGTCATTAACCTAAAGCCACATCTAAAATCATCATTACAATAAATCCTCCGATAAAACCTAAAGTAGCAATATCGGTATTTTTATCTTGTTGGGTTTCTGGAATTACTTCTTCAACGACAACAAATATCATAGCTCCAGCAGCAAAAGCCAATGCGTAAGGTAATATTGGGGTGAAAAAAGTAACCGCAACAGCACCAATTACTCCAAAAATAGGTTCTACAATGGCTGACGATTGTCCGTACATGAAACTTTTTGTTCTGCTCATCCCCATTCTTCGTAACGGCATAGAAACGGCAATTCCTTCAGGAAAATTCTGAATTCCAATTCCAATCGCTAAAGTAACGGCGCCTGCAATTGAAGCTTCTGGAATTCCAGCGGCAACACCACCAAACAAAACCCCAACCGCTAATCCTTCAGGAATATTGTGCAGCGTAATGGCTAAAACCAAAAGTGTCGTACGTTGCCAAGGCGATTTTATTCCCTCTGTTTCTTTGAAATTAATGTGCATGTGAGGCAACACTTTATCCAATCCGAAAATAAAAATGGCTCCTAATAAAAATCCAACTGCAGCCGGAATTACTTTAATAAATCCATCTCCTTCACTCATTTCGATTGCTGGTGCTAGCAAACTCCAAAAACTTGCTGCAACCATTACACCACCTGTAAAACCAAGCATTCCATCTAAAACTACTCGATTCATAGTTTTAAAAAAGAACACAAACGAAGCTCCGAATGCTGTTAATCCCCACGTAAATGTGGTTGCTAAAAAAGCAGCCAGAATCGGGTCAATACTTTCAAAAAAATGAATAATTGAATCAAACATAATTATTGTACGTATAAGTTATTAGCAATTTTATTCGAAATCGTTAATCTTTTTCCATCAATTTCAACCGTTAAAGTATCATCAAAATCTTCTTTGTCGATTACTTTAACAACCGAACCTAATGCTATTTTTTGCTTGTCTAAATATTTTAAAAAATCGGTAGACGAATCTTTCACGCCAACACAATGAAACGAGGCATTAATTTCGACTTCCGATAAAAGTTGTTTCTCAATTTTTTTAATCACACCTTTTGCATCAGGAATAGGATCACCATGTGGATCAGCTGCTGGAAAACCTAAAAAAGCATCCAATTTATTAATCAATTGTTCGGATTTAATGTGTTCTAATTCTTCTGCAATTTCATGCACTTCATCCCAAGAAAAACCTAATTTATCTACCAAAAAAACTTCCCATAATCGGTGCTTTCTAACAATCATTTTTGCCGAATGAAAACCTTTTTCAGTTAAGGTAACGCCTTGATATTTCTGGTAACTTACCAAATCTTTATCCGAAAGTTTTTTCATCATATCGGTAACCGAAGAAGCTTTAGTATCTAACATTCCCGCAATAGCGTTCGTGTTGACGCCTTTTGGAGAAACCAAAGACAAATGATAAATAACTTTAATATAATTTTCTTCAGAAATGGTCATAAACAATTCATTTTGACAAATATATAAAGTTTTTTTAGTTTTGTAAATGTTTTATTTTTAGATTTGTCTAAATTTAATTTTATAATGTCTAAAATATTTATTTATATAACTCTATTTTTTTCGTTTTTTACCTTTTCACAAAACACAATAAAAGGGAAAGTGACCGCTAATAATGAAGTTTTAGCTTATTCCAATATCTATATAAAAGAGCTAAACAAAGGAGTTGAAACAAATGAAAAAGGTTTATATGAATTCGAAAATATTCCTAACGGTTCTTATACAATTACCGCTTCATACATTGGGTTTAAATCCGAAAAGAAAAAAATTACACTTGAAAACAATTCTGATTTAACAATCAATTTCACCTTACAAGAAGATTCAAACACATTAGACGATGTAGTAATTTCCGGAACACTAAAACCCGTTTCAAGAATGGAAACACCCGTTCCTGTAGAAGTGTATACAACAGCCTTTTTAAAGAAAAACCCAACCTCCAATATTTTTGAAGCATTGCAAAATGTAAATGGTGTTCGACCTCAACTAAATTGCAACATTTGCAACACTGGAGATATACACATCAACGGGTTAGAAGGTCCATACACCATGGTTACGATTGACGGAATGCCAATTGTAAGCGCACTTTCAACCGTTTATGGTTTATCAGGAATTCCGAATTCGTTGATTGACAGAGTTGAAGTAGTAAAAGGCCCAGCATCAAGTTTGTACGGAAGTGAAGCGGTTGGTGGTTTAATCAATATTATCACAAAAAAACCTTTGAATGCCCCGTTGTTTTCGGCAGATATTTTTTCGACTTCTTGGTTAGAAAATAATGTGGATTTAGGATTTAAAAGTAACATTGGTAAAAATGCGGTTACTTTAGTCGGCATCAATTATTACAACTACAACCAACCAATTGACAACAACAACGATAATTTTACCGATGTAACCTTACAAGAACGTATTTCCATCTTCAACAAATGGAACTTTGAACGAAAAAACAACAAAGAATTCACCATCGCAGGACGCCTTTTTTACGAAGACCGTTGGGGTGGCGAAATGCAATGGAACAAATCGTATCGCGGTGGTTCGGAAGTGTATGGCGAAAGTATTTATACGAAACGTGTGGAACTTTTGAGTAAATATCAATTGCCAACAACCGAAGATATGTATTTATCGTTTTCAATGACCGCTCATGACCAAAATTCGGTGTATGGAAATACGATTTACTTGGCGAATCAAAAAATTGCTTTTGGACAATATACTTGGGATAAAAAGCTAGAAAATCACAATTTGTTGTTGGGAGCTGCTTTTCGTTATCAATATTATGACGACAATACAACTGCTACCCTTTCGGCAGAACAAACAAAAATTTATAGTGTTTTTCTTCAAGATGAAATAAAATTGGCTGAAAAACATCATCTTTTATTAGGTGCTCGATACGATTACAACAACAATCACGGCAACATTTTTACACCCAGAATTGCCTACAAATGGAATCCAACAGAAAACGATGTATTCCGAATTAATGCAGGAACTGGATTTCGAATCGTGAATTTATTTACCGAAGATCACGCTGCTTTAACAGGTTCGAGAGATGTAGTAATTACCGAAGATTTAAAACCTGAAACTTCATACAACATCAACTTGAATTATTTGAAGAAAATCAGATTTGAAAACGGTGTTTTTTTAGGATTTGAAACTTCGGCTTGGTACACGTATTTTAACAACCAAATTATTCCAGATTACGACACAAATCCAGATCAAATTATTTATTCGAACTTAAATGGCTATGCACAAACGTTAGGAATAAGTGGTAATATCGATTTAGTTGCGCCTTTTGGATTAAAAGCAATTGTTGGTTTTACGATTATGGAACCTAAAAATGTGCAAAACGGAGTGATTTCAACACCTGTTTTAACGGAAAAATACAGCATTAATTGGGCTATAACTTACGATATTCCAAAATGGTTTTTATCCATCGATTACACTGGGAATTTATATGGACCAATGCGATTGCCAATTTTAGGTGATTTAGACCCAAGGCCTGAGTACTCTCCTATTTGGAGTTTGCAAAACATACAATTTACTTATAAAAAATTTCGTAGTTTTGAACTTTATGGTGGTGTGAAAAATATTTTGAATTGGACGCCAAACAAAAGCGCTTCATTCTTAATTGCTAGAGCAAACGATCCGTTTGATGAAGGTGTTGAATATGACACCAACGGAAATGCTTTAGCTACACCAACAAATCCATACGCACTAACTTTTGACCCAAGTTATGTGTATGCACCCAACCAAGGAATTAGAGGCTTTTTAGGAATTCGATATACCATTTTTTAATGCAACATTATCATTATATTTTCACAGGTTCAGGATTATCGGCTTTGATGACCGTTTATGAAATGCTTTTATCTGGAAAATTCGATGAAAAATCTATTTTGCTAATTGATGAGAATACTAAAAAAACAAACGATAGAACTTGGTGCTTTTGGGATGAAAACAATTTATTTGATGAAATCGTCTCAAAAAAATGGAATCAAGCTATTTTTGCAAATGAAAAATTCAATCGCGTTTTAGAACTAACGCCTTATCAATACAAGAAAATCAATGGTTTGGATTTTTATGAATTGATTTTCAAGAAGATTTCCGAACATAAAAACATCCATTTTCTAAATCAAAAAGTAGTTGATTTTACAGAATTAGGAAATCATTGCGTTGTAAAAACCAAAGAAGAAACTTTTACTTGTAACAAAATTTTTAATTCAATTTACCATCCTGAAATTGTTACTGCGCAAAATAAATTTCCTTTGATACAGCAACATTTTGTAGGTTGGTTTATCAAAAGTAAAGAGGCTGTTTTTACTCCAAATTGTGCTACTTTCATGGATTTTTCGGTGGAACAAAAAGGCAATACGCGTTTTATGTATGTTTTACCAACATCCGAAAATGAAGCGTTGTTAGAATATACATTGTTTTCAAAAGACTTACTTTCAAAAGAAGAATATGAATCTGAAATCAAGAAATACATTGAAAATTTTGGCATAACGGAATACGAAATCATCGAAAAAGAACAAGGCAATATCCCGATGACATGTTATCCTTTCTGGAAACACAACACAAAGAACGTTATCAATATTGGTTCGGCTGGCGGTTGGACAAAAGCTAGCACAGGTTATACTTTTAAAAACGCTTCAAAAAAATCAAAAGCTTTAGTTCAATTTCTAAAATCAGAATCCGACTTCACGAAATTTCATAAAAAAGATAAATTTTGGTTCTATGATTTGTTATTATTGGATATTTTAAGCTCAAAAAACGAATTAGGTTCTAAGATATTTTCTTCGATGTTTAAAAAAGGAAGTTCAACTGTAATTTTTAAATTTTTAGATGAAGAAACTTCAATCTGGGAAGATTTACAAGTCATTTGGAAATGCCCAAAAATATTATTTATAAAGGCTTTATTTGGAAGAATTTTCTAATTTAAAATACTTGATGATTTTAGAAATAATCGCAACCAAAAATAAAAATGTTATTAAAACTAAATCACGAAAAGCTTCAGTAATTTCAACAAGAGTATCATTATTTCTTTGCAAATGATAAAGTAATTTTTTCTTGTTTTCTAATTCTGAAACATCATTTGGAAATCCTGGAAAAATATGAGAAATGTTTAACGACAGAAGTAAAATTGCAATTCCATATGAATACAATACATACTGCAAAGTCAATTTCAAGTTGTTATTTTTCTGAATAATTAAATAACCAATAACAAAGATAATTAAAAATCCAATTTTAATATAAAACTCATCAGGTTCCGCTAAAAAATTCATATAATATATTTTAAAAATGTAAACATAACAAATCTTTATGAATTGGTTTTCTGTAACAAGCAAAAAACTTTGTAACTTTGCCACTCGTTAACTTATAACATAAAAATTATGTATCCAGAAGAAATGGTAAAACCAATGCGTGCTGAATTAACAGAAGCTGGTTTTCAAGAATTATATAGCGCTGAAGCAGTAGAAAATGCTTTAAAAAATGAAGGAACTACGTTAGTAGTAATCAACTCTGTTTGTGGTTGTGCAGCAAGAAATGCACGTCCAGGAGCAAAAATGAGTTTAGATGGTGCTAAAAAACCTTCGCAATTAGTAACGGTTTTTGCAGGAGTAGATAAAGAAGCTGTAGATGCAGCGCGTCAACATATGTTTCCTTTTCCTCCATCATCACCATGTATGGCTTTATTTAAAGATGGTGAATTAGTTCACATGCTAGAACGTCATCATATCGAAGGTCGTCCAGCAGAATTAATTGCTGAAAATTTAAAAGACGCTTACAACGAATTTTGCTAAGTTACTATGCTGGCATACAATAAAAACCACCAAAATATTGGTGGTTTTTTATTTTATAGCTTACTTTTGCCTAAATTGGTTTTTATATGGAAAAAATCCTTTCATACCCACTTTCAATAATATATTACATTTTCTTCCTTTTATGGTTGGTAATTTTTCACCCTATTCAATGGATATGCTTCAATGTTTTTGGATACAATGCCCACCGTTTAAGTGTTGCCTATCTGAATTGGTTTTTAGTTAGAACAGCTCATATTGTTGGTACTACTTATCATATTAAAGGATTAGAAAATGTTCCTAAAAACAAACCTTTAGTTATTGTAGCAAATCACCAAAGTTTACATGATATTACCACTATCATTTGGTTTTTACGTAAAGTGCATCCAAAGTTCATAAGTAAAATTGAATTAGGGAAAGGAATTCCAAGTGTTTCCTATAATTTACGTCATGGAGGTTCTGCATTAATCGACAGAAAAGATCCAAAACAAGCATTGCCAGAAATTAAAAAAGTAGCCGAATTAATCAACAATAACAATTACTCGGTAGTTATATTTCCAGAAGGAACAAGAAGTAAAACTGGCACTCCTAAACCATTCGCAGTTAACGGATTAAAAATGCTATACAAATTTGCTCCAGATGCATACTTCTTACCAATAACGATTAATAATTCGTGGAAAATGACTAAATTTGGGCAATTCCCTCTTGGCTTAGGAACTCGTTTAGAATTCAACATCCATGAGCCTTTAAAAATTTCAGAATATCCTTTTGAGGAAATTTTTGAAAAAACTGAAACAATAATAACACAACATATTAAAATATAGCCCCTATGTCTATTCAAAATGTCCGTTTAGAAGTGATGCAATTTTTAGAAAAAAAAGTGGATCATTTCATGGAAGAATTCTTAATCCCTGTCGAAAAAATATGGCAGCCTACTGATTTGCTTCCTGATTCTTCGAAAGAGAATTTTTTAGAAGAAGTAAAAGAATTACGTGAAATCGCGAAAGATTTACCTTATGATTTTTGGGTAACTTTAGTAGGAGATACAATTACTGAGGAAGCTTTACCAACATACGAAACTTGGCTAATGGATGTTGAAGGCGTTTCTCAAAAAGGAGAAAATGGAGATAACGGTTGGGCAAAATGGTTACGTCAATGGACAGGTGAAGAAAACCGTCACGGAGATGTATTAAAC
The DNA here is from genome assembly GCF_025909975.1 of Flavobacterium lacisediminis. Classification (GTDB taxonomy): domain Bacteria; phylum Bacteroidota; class Bacteroidia; order Flavobacteriales; family Flavobacteriaceae; genus Flavobacterium; species Flavobacterium lacisediminis. Next base: position 231,348 of record NZ_JAPCIO010000001.1, read on the forward strand.
AAATACTTGTATCTTTCTGGTAGAGTAAACATGAGAGAAGTAGAGATTACAACTCATCATTTAATCAACGATGGTTTTGATCCTGGAACAGGAAGAGATCCTTATAAAAACTTTGTATTCACAAGTTTTCAAGAATTAGCTACTTATGTTTCTCATAATAGAGTGGCACAAATGGCTAAGAAATTTGGTGATAAAAAACTACACAAAATGTGTAATTTGATTGCAGGAGACGAAATGCGTCATCATTTAGCGTATAGCGAATTTGTGAAACGTATTTTTGAAGTAGATCCAAGTGAAATGATGTTGTCATTTCAATACATGATGAAGAAAAAAATTACGATGCCAGCTCATTTGATTAGAGAATCAGGTGAAAGCATTGGAACTGCATTTGAAAAATTCTCAGAATCAGCACAACGATTAGGTGTTTACACTGCGATGGATTATGTTGACATTCTAAAAAAATTGAATGAAAAATGGGAAATTGATAAAATTGGTAATCTTACCGATGAAGCTGAAAAAGCACGTGATTACCTTATGAAATTACCTGCTCGAATGGCAAAAATTTCAGAAAGAATGGTAGTTCCAGCTGAAGGACAACTTTTTAAATGGGTTGAGCCTGCTTTAGTAAAATAAGGATTTTCAAAACTTAATATCTAAATTCCAATTTTATTTAAAGTTGGGATTTTTTTGTAACTTGTAAACATGCAATTAATCAATAACACCATACTTTTTGTAAAAAATCAATTAATCAACGCCGAAGGTGGACATGACTGGTTTCATATTGAACGTGTATATAAAAATGCTTTATTAATTGCTGAAAGTGAAGATTGTGATGTGACCGTGGTAAAGTTAGGAGCTTTGTTACACGATATTGCTGATTCAAAATTTCATGGAGGAGATGAAACGGTTGGTCCAAAAACAGCTAAAGTTTTTTTAGAATCGCAAAATGTTTCTGAAGACATTATTTTGCATGTTATTGCTATTATTGAAAATATATCTTTTAAAGGTGGGAATTTTGAAAAAAAATTCAATTCTAAAGAATTAGAAATCGTACAAGATGCTGATCGATTAGATGCCATTGGCGCCATAGGAATTGCTAGAACATTCAATTATGGCGGATTTAAAAACCGCCCTTTATACAATCCAAATATTCAGCCTAACTTGAATATGACGAAAGAAGAATATAAAAATAGTGAATCTCCAACGCTGAATCATTTTTACGAAAAGCTATTACTTTTAAAAGACAAAATGAATACAGAAACCGGTAAAAAAATAGCGCAAAAACGTCATGATTTTATGATTACTTTTTTGAGTCAATTTTACTCGGAATGGGATGGACAAGAATAAAAACAAAAAGCGATTTTCAGATAGAAAACCGCTTTTTTTATGAAATTGTATTTTGAATTATACTACTCCTTGCGCTAACATTGCATCAGCAACTTTAACAAAACCTGCAATATTTGCTCCTTTTACATAATCTATGTATCCATCTTCATCAGTTCCAAATTTTACACAAGATTCATGAATATCACTCATAATTTTAAATAATCTTTGATCAACTTCTTCTGTTGTCCAACTTAAACGTAATGAATTTTGCGACATTTCTAAACCAGAAGTAGCTACTCCTCCAGCATTTGACGCTTTTCCTGGAGCAAATAAGATTTTTGCCTTATGAAATTCTGATATTGCTTCTGGAGTTGATGGCATATTAGCTCCTTCAGCAACACAAATACATCCATTACTAACTAATAATTTTGCTTCTTCTCCATTTAACTCATTTTGGGTAGCACAAGGCAATGCAATATCTCCTTTTACTTCCCAAGGACGTTTCCCGGCTATAAATTTAGCATTAGGATATTTTGCTACATAGTCAGAAATTCTACCATAATTTACATTCTTGATTTCCATGATGTAGGCAAGTTTTTCTGCATCAATTCCATCTGCATCATAAATATAACCAGAAGAATCAGAAGTAGTAACCACCTTAGCACCTAACTGTGTTGCTTTTTCAATAGCATATTGTGCAACATTACCAGAACCCGAAACTAATACCGATTTTCCTTTAAAAGAAGTTCCTTTAGTTGCTAACATACTTTGTGCAAAATAAACCGTTCCATATCCGGTAGCTTCAGGACGAATTAATGAACCTCCAAAAGAAATTCCTTTTCCAGTTAATACACCTGTGAATTCATTTCTAAGCTTTTTATATTTTCCAAACATATATCCTACTTCTCTTCCTCCTACACCAATATCTCCAGCCGGAACATCAGTATCTGAGCCAATATGTCTGAATAATTCATCCATAAACGCTTGACAAAAACGCATAATTTCAGTATCTGATTTTCCTTTTGGATCAAAGTTTGAACCTCCTTTACCACCACCCATTGGTAATGTGGTTAAGCTGTTTTTAAACACTTGTTCAAAAGCCAAAAATTTCAAAATACTCAAATTAACAGATGGATGAAAACGCAATCCTCCTTTATAAGGTCCAATTGCAGAATTCATTTGAATACGATATCCTTTATTAATTCTTGTTTTTCCTGAATCGTCTATCCATGCTACGCGAAACATAACTACTCTCTCAGGCTCCACCATTCGCTCAAGAAGCATTTTGTTATTATATTTTTTATTACTTTCAATGAATGGAATAACAGCTTCTGCTACTTCTTGTACTGCCTGTAAGAATTCAGGTTCATTAGGGTTTGATTTTGCAACTTCAGCTACGAAATCATTAATTTGTTTTAACATAATTGTTGTGTTGTTGTTTGTTAAATAATTAAAAAATATTTATTTCAAATCAAAATTAAACATTTTAACAATTATACTTAAAAAAAATAACTAAAACATTTTTTAGTAATCTTAAATAAAAAACCCAGAACTAAGTTCTGGGTTTATATTTTATTTTCCAGGAAATATTGCTTTTCGTTTTTCTAAAAATGCGGTTGTCCCTTCTTTAAAGTCTTCGGTTCCAAAAGAAAGACCAAAGTTTTTAATTTCTACTTCATAACCATTCGTTCCGTCTTCAAAATTGGCATTAATTGCTTCGATTGCTTTTGCGATAGCTACACTTGAATTATTTGCAATTTTTGAAGCAATACCTTTTGTGAAATCTAATAGTTCTTCTTGTACAACAACATGGTTTACTAATCCGTAATTTTTAGCCGTTTCTGCATCAATCATTCCTGCTGTCATGATTAGTTCCATAGCACGCCCTTTTCCTACTAATTGCGCTAAACGTTGTGTGCCTCCATAACCAGGAATCACACCCAAAGTAACTTCTGGCAATCCCATTTTTGCATTTGTTGAAGCTATTCTAAAATGACAAGCCATTGCTAATTCTAATCCGCCACCAAGAGCAAATCCATTAACTGCTGCAATAACTGGTGTACTTAAATTTTGTACAAAATCAAATAACAATTTTTGTCCTTGTGAAGCTAATTTACCACCTTCTTCTATTGAAAAATTGGCAAATTCTGAAATATCTGCTCCGGCAACAAATGCTTTTTCGCCACTTCCAGTAATGATAATAGCTTTTACTGATTTGTCTTCGTTTAACGCTTTAAAACCATCATGTAATTCTTGAATTGTAGCTTTGTTTAAAGCGTTTAATTTTGTTGGTCTATTAATAGTTATAATCGCAATTGCGTCTTGTTTTTCAATAAGAATGTTTTCCATTTTACTTGTTTTATTATTTATTTATTGGGAACGAAACTAAAAATTCAGTTCCTTCATTAGGTTCTGTTTCAAAGGTAATAGTTCCATGATAATTTTCTATGATATTTTTAATTATGGCCAAACCAAGTCCCATTCCGCTTGATTTTGTGGTGAATTTTGGTTCAAAAACACGCTCCTGATTTTCTAGTGAAATTCCTTTTCCGTTGTCTTTTACAGCAATCTTTACCTCGTTATCCTGTCTAAAAACTGTAACAAAAACCAATTTCTTTTCTTGTTCTTCGGGAATGGCTTGAATTGCATTTTTAACCAAATTGGTAATCACCCTAATCAATTGAGTTTTATCTAATTTTGTAATGATTTCATCTTCTAAGGCCGAAAATTGAATAAAATCTTCATTAAAAATTTCCATTGCCATTTTAACGACGTTAACAACATTTAGCGTTTCATTCTGTTGGGCTGGCATGGTCGCAAAATTAGAAAATGCATTTGCCACAGCACTCATAGTGTCAATTTGTTGTAAAATTATTTTGGTATAATCATCTAGTTTTTTTGAAATATCAGGGTCGTTTGCATCAAACTTTCTTTGAAAACTTTGCACGGTCAATCGCATTGGTGTTAATGGATTTTTAATTTCATGAGCTACTTGTTTTGCCATTTCGCGCCAAGCTTGTTCTCTTTCACTCTGTGCTAAAATAGTGGCACTTTCTTCTAACTTGTCCACCATAGTATTGTACGAATTAATCAGCAGGTTAATTTCCTTACTTCCATCTTCAATTACAATTTTTTCATTGCGCTGATTCAATTGCGTTTCTTCCATTTTATCGCTAATAATCTTTAACGATTTTGTAATATAACTCGACAAGAAATAAGACAATATAATTGAAATTAAGAACATGAAGATATAAACTTGTCCGAATCGAATTAAGAAATTTTGAACTTCATTGTCGTAAAACTCGGTATTTTCTTCGTAAGGCAAATTTAAAATACCCATGGGTTTAAACTTGGTGTCCTTTAAATAGGAGTAGGAAGAACGAAACGATTGTCCATCGACTTTTGAAAACTCAATGTAGCGTTTATCTAAAGAAGATTGGATAATTTTTAATGTGGATGGATTGATTTTTGGCTTGTCTTTATCTAACTTAAAAATTGCTTTAGACGAAATCAACAATTTTCCTTTTAAATCGAAAAAGTTAATTTCCATACTATGAATATCAGACAACTCGAAGATTTTATCTTTAAAAATCAACGGGATGTTTTCGGTACTTAGTGGATAAGTGGTGGTTTGTAGCACATAGTTAATATGCTCTGTAATGGCCACTTCTTTTCTTTCCAGCCTATCTTGATGGTATTCACGCGCTTCTTTTCTAAATTGATAAATGGAAACCGCTGCAATTAGGACAGATGCAATTAGTGTTAAGAATATCATGGAAAGAAATATTCTTACACGTAATGAAAGGTTTTTAAAATTGAATATTCTGTCCATCGCTGTGCTAAAAATTAGCTGTTGTTTTTTTCTCGAATTTGTTTGTACAGCTTATATCCTAACATTAATAGAACTGAAAAAGCTATAATACCAACAACTCCAAAAATCCAATTAATAGCATTCTTTAAAATTACTAAAAAAACCACTGCAAAAAGAATAATTGTAGCACCTTCGTTCCAAAGTCTGAAAAATCCTGACGAATGTTTTACATCATTATTCTGTAATTGTTTGAAAATTTGGTGGCATTTTAAATGATACAAATACAATAGAAACACAAAAGCTAGTTTAACATGCATCCAAGGTTGAGTTAACCAAACTTTGCCTACTTCGGTAAAAAACAACATCCAAAAAGCGAAAATACTTGCTAAAACAGCACTTGGCCAAGTTATGATAAACCACAATCGATATTGCATTAATTGGTATTGTTTAATCAATATATCTTGCTCTGGTTGCGATTTTTGTTTTGCTTCAGCATGATAAACAAATAACCTAACAATGTAAAACAACCCAGCAAACCAAGTAATAACAAAGATTAAATGTAATGATTTTATGTAGTTGTAAAGTTCCATTTAGAAGTCTTTTCTTTATTGTTTCTGAAAATCTTTGATCCAATTTGCTACAACACCACACCATTCATCTTCATCATTTAAACATGGAATTGCCATAAATTCCTCGCCTCCATGATGTAAAAATTGTTCGTTAGCTTCCATTGCAATTTCTTCTAATGTTTCCAAACAATCAGCAACGAAAGCTGGTGTTACTACCGCTAATTTTTTAATTCCTTGTTCAGGCATTTTGTTAATTTCAACATCTGTATATGGTGTTAACCATTTATCACCTGCTAAACGCGATTGGAATGTTTGGCTGTATTTTCCTTCTGGAATTCCTAGTAATTTTACGACTTGTTTTGTAGTTTCATAACATTGATGACGGTAGCAAAATTCATGTGCTGGTGATGGAGTATTACAACAAGAACCATCTATTTTACAATGCGATTTGGTTACATCAGTTTTACGAATATGACGTTTTGGAATTCCATGGTATGAAAACAATAAGTGGTCGTATTCAAATCCTTCTAAATGTCTTTTGATAGAATTTGCCAAAGCTTGAATAAAATCAGGTTTATTGTAAAACGCAGGAACATTAGTAAAAGTCATTTCTGGAAAATGTTTTTGACGTAATTCTTCTGCTAAAACCAAAATAGTAGTAGTTGAAGCCATTGCATGTTGCGGATATAATGGTAAAAGCATTACTTCGGTTACCCCTTGATCTTTTAATTCTTGTAATCCTTTTTGAATGGTCATGGTTCCATAACGCATTGCTAAAGCTACAGGAACATCTACCAATTGCTTTACTTTTTGATGCATTTTTTTAGAAATAACAATTAAAGGCGAACCTTCATCTGTCCAAATTCTTGCATACGCTTCCGCTGATTTTTTAGGTCTTGTTTGCAAAATAATCCCACGAACTAACAAAGCACGTAATAAAAACGGAACATCTATTACATATTTATCCATTAAGAACTCATCTAAATATGGCTTAACGTCTTTGGCTGTTGGACTTTCTGGCGAACCTAAGTTAACTAATAATACTCCTTTTTTCATTTTCTTTTTTTTTCAAAAATACTATTTAATTATCAAAAAAAAATGACGTAAGATTAATCTTAAAGCAAAAATGACTATTTGTCGGAAAAATTATTCATTTCATCGAAATTTTGTTAAAATTATAATATTATTAACAATATATTTTTTTTTATATTAAATAATATTTAACTTAGTGACAGAATTATTGAATATTTAATAATTAAAAACCTTGGCCCATGAAGAAACATTACATTAAATTACTCATTTGGTTTGTTTCAACTACAGCATTTTCTCAAGTGCAAGGTGTAGGAATAAACGAGGATACTCCTCAACAAGCTCTTCATTTAGGATCTTCAAGTGGAACAATTCGTGTTGACGGTCTAAACGCAACCAATTCAACATACAATGGCGGGGGAACAGAAACATACCCGCTTTATGTAGATGGTGATGGTAATCTTACATTAGAATTTAAACCTATTTATAACAGCAACGGTTCAGATGCTCTCGATCATGCAATTTTGCCAGGCTCGGTTGTAACACTTCCTGCTGGTGATAATGATGGCGTAATGGTAGGTGAGCTTTTTAACTTTACAATAGCCGTTAATAGAGCGTCAATTCTTGAAGTAAAATACAATGTTAGCATGGATGTATTTTTAAATCCAGCAGAAACAGCTATTTCAGATAGACGAGCTAGACGAGTAAATACTTTTTTTCAAGTTAATGGCGCAGGAAGAAAATATGGACAATCTGCAAAATGCTATACAGGTGGATCAGCTGATAGTGAAACAGGTAAATTATTTAACACGAGTACTTCGTACATTACTCTGCCAGCTGCTGGTTCATATGTAATTCGTTTTTATGGTGAGGTTTCTTCAGGAATAACAAACAGTACCGCAAATACAGGATTAGCCACTTGCGTAAAATTTGCTAGAGGAAACGACACTCTACTTTTTAGATTACATTAAGCCTCTTTTCTAATTCTAAAACTCAGAAAATTATGAAAAATCAATACTTATATTTACTTTTTAGTTCAGCTATTGGATTTAGTCAAGTAGGAATTGGGACTTCAAACCCACAAGAAGAATTACATGTTGCGGGAAATAATTCAACTATACGCATAGAGAGTTTAAGCAACGCAAATAACCCACTGAATGACGGAATAAAAAATGCACGTGTATATGTAGATGCTAACGGAAACTTTACATTAACTCCACCTAACTATACAGCAGGCGGAAGTGGAAATGGAAATTTACCAATAAACTTCTTAATAGATGTGCCAAATTTTATTCCAGACAATGTTGATGGACTACCCGCTCCTTATGATAGTTTAGGAAGAATAATAAATAGTGATCTAACTCAAGAAACCGTTGAAGGCTTTATTTATAGCGCTACATTTACTGTGCCTCAATCATGTACTGTTGAAGTAAAACATGGTGTTACAATAGTAATATCGGGTTCAAATATGTTAACTCCTAGTTTAGCATATATTAACGACAGTAAAACAAGAACCATACAAACCTTTTTCTGCTTTGATATAAATAATGACGGATTAAGCCCTGCAGAGAAGGCATTACAATACGGCCATAAAGGACAATTTTACTGTTCGGTTGCAGGAGGTTCACTGGGCTACCCATATATGAATAGTCAAGGATACGCAACCTTACCCCCAGGAACACATTCCATTCATTTCTTTGGAGTTGTTAATGACCCTCCAAATACTTTTACAAGCGTTGGATTTGGAGGCGCTACAGATTATTTAAAACTACGTGTATATAACTAAAACCTACAATCATGAGAAAATATTTTACCCTAATTATTTTTACATTTTGTGCTTCAATTTTTGGGCAAGTAGGTGTAAATACAACTAATCCGCAAGAAGAACTTCATGTAGGAGGTTCAAATTCAACAATAAGAATTGATGGACTAAACACTCCTAACAACGTTAACAACTTAGGAACAGCTTCATCATCACCTGTTTACGTAGACGCTGATGGCGATTTGATTTTAGGAACTTTAGCAGACAATGTTGAAATATTATTTGATTCTGAAAATTATTTGGAAGATGTACAAGATCCAACATCTTTAATTAATCAAGTAGGTAGTGGTGCAGGATTTAGTCAAGGTGGAATTCCTATTGGAGGAACCGCTATTTCTTTTACCTTAACTAAACCAGCAATTGTTGAGGTTAACTATTCTGTAAGCTGGAATGTTGGAAAAAATGTAACTGCAACATCTAGAATTGACGATTTTAGAGCTAGAATTGTTCAAACTGCGATGTACTTTAGACAAAATAATTATCTAGGTCCAGCAGTAATTAATGATTACTATGGAAATCCAATCAACGGAGGCCCTTGGTGTATTACTAGTAATTGTATGGAATTAGGAGGTCTTCTTGCAATTAATGGTCAGTTTTATAATAATACACATGGTGTGGCAAGCCAAGGAGAATGGAGAAATTTTAGAAATACTGCTTCAGATTATGTAGTTTTAGGACCCGGAACCTATACTCCTATGTTTGCAGCACAATTAGCTGTTGGAAACACAGCTATGACAGGAGCTGTAAAATTATATTTAGGCGTAGGAATGGATGAGGTTCAAATAGTTGCTTATTATTTTAACTAACTCTGTAAAGAAAAAGGTTTTTTATCGACAAAAATTGTATTTAATCGATTTTTGTCTACATTTTATTGATTATCAGAAAAATAATTCGATTTTTGACCAAAAGGTAGAGTATGAAATCAAAAATTATTTTTCTGATAGTTTTTTTTATTGGGGTAAACTCAAAAGCACAAGTTAGTGGTGTCGGAATCAATGAAGACACTCCGCAACAAGCACTTCATCTAGGTTCACAAACAGGAACTATACGTGTAGATGGATTAAATTCAACTAATAATACATTCAATGGTGGAGGCGTAGACCAAACTTATCCCGTTTATGTTGATCATAATGGTGACTTAACTTTAAAAACCGAAGCTTATGACAATAGTGATGGTGACGATGCCTTTTCAACAGCTGCAATAAATGGCACGCTAACAATTTTAGCCGGAGATGTGCCCAACGATGGTTATGAGACTACTCAAATTACTTCATATGTCTTTACATTAACTAGACCTACAATCGTAGAAATAAAATATTCTTTAAGTATTGAAGTGTTTCAAAACAATCTTTTTACAATAATCAAAGACCCGTATGCAAGAAATATTACAAATTTCTTTACACTAAATACACCAGTTTTATTAGGTACTACTAGAAGATATGGTGCTAGCTCAAAATGTTATTTCAATAGAAATGATGCAGCAACAAACCCTGCAGCAGCTCCTGATGGAGCAACGGGTTATATTTATAATTCTGGAACTACATATATACCTTTACCAGCAGGAGTACACACGCTTCGCTTTTATGGAACTGCTTGCTCAGGAAGCGCTAATCGACCAACATTTGTAAGATTTGCTGGAGGTCCAGACTCAATATTTATAAAACTATATTAATTTTTATACTATGAAAAAAAATATTATATATTTCTTTTTGTTATTTAGTTGTTTCTCGTTTTCACAAATTGGTATAGAAACTAATAATCCACAACAAGACCTTCACGTAGCTGGCGCAACTTCAACAATTCGAGTTGAAAGTTTAAATAGTATTAATGAACCTGCATTAAATGATGGAACAAAACTTGCGCCTCTTTATGTAAACGCTGATGGAGATTTCACACTTAATCCTCCAGGTTATAGTACTGGAGGCGGAGTAGGAACCAACGCACCATTAAACTTTTTAATTAGTGTCCCAAATTTTGTCCCAAACGGACCATTTGGGGACGGTACAGTTGTAGCTAATGACGAAACCGTTTCAATTGGTGTTTCAGAAATTGTTCAAGTCCCTTTTACAAGTCCACAAGAGGCTTTAATAGAAGTGCGATATGCAATGACAATAGATCTGTCGGATGAAATTTTACCCGCTCCTGGCGCTTCAACATTTAATGATATTTCCGCAAGAGCAGTTCGTTGTTATTTTTATATTGATTATAATAGTGATGGTTTAGATGCAATAGAATTATCAAAAAGATATGGTTTACATGGTGAAGCATACACTTCATATGTTCAAGGTTCCGTTGGGTATGCATTTATACACGGTGTTGGATATGGAAATATCCCTGCTGGAAACCATAGATTGGTGTTTTATGGAGAAACCGTAGATGGAAATAACAGAAAAACCTATGTAGGGTTCGGGGGCTCTTCAGATTATTTAAAAATTCGAATATATAATTAAAGTTTACTATGAAAAAAATTTTAACATCAATATTTTCACTATTTACTTTTTTAGTATTTGGTCAAGTAGGAATTAACACCACAACGCCATTAGAAGAGTTACACGTTGCTGGACCAACTTCTAATATTAGAGTAGAAGGTCTTAATGCTACTAATAATGTCTTAAATCTTGGAAACAAAGAGAATACTCGTGTTTATGTTGATACCGATGGTGATTTGGTTTTAAATACTGTTCCTACTAATATTGGAGTATTATTTAATCCTGCCAACTATTTAGCTGATCCATTAGATACTGGTGGTGCTGATGCAAATGTAATTAATCAAACAGGTGTAGGTTCAGGTTACGCACCAGGAGGATGGCCAAGAGTAACAGGTCCTGGAAGTTCAACTTTTACATTAACACGACCTGCCATTGTTGAAATTAATTATTCACTTTCTTACGAGATATTTAAATCTGGTATTCCAATTGATGATAACCATGCACGTACAGCTCAATTTTATGTTTATTTACGTAGTGGTGGTCCTGCAGGACCAATTGTTACCACAGATTATAATGGAGACCCTGTAGATTTTGGTGGAAATCCGGGTGCACTAGGTTATAGTGGAAATTTTTACACAAACGGTAGTTCTTTAGGAGCTGGCGGAGGAGAAGGAGATGGAAAAGAGTTCTATGCAACTGGTCATGACTATATTGTACTTGGACCAGGAACATATACACCAATGTTTTCAGGAATACTTTTTGTGGCAAGCACTTTAATGACAGGTGCTGTTAAAATGCAAATTGGAGGCGGAGACGATGAAGTTATTATTGTAGCTCATTATTACAACTAAACAAAATAAAAGCAAAAAAGAGCCGAATGGCTCTTTTTTTTATACATTAGAATTTATTGACATTAAATATTTTTTAGGAGTAGTCCCAAATTTTTTCTTGAAAGCCGCTATAAAATGGCTTCCTGTGCTGTATCCGATTTTTAAACCAACTTCATTTACATTATATGAACCGCTATCAAGTAATTGACGTGCATAATCCATTTTGTAATCGAATAAAAATCCATAAACGGTATCGCCATAAATTTGTTTAAAACCCATTTTAAGCTTCTTAAGATTTAAACCTACTTGATCAGCCAATTCTTGAAGTCCTGGTGGTTCTGCCATATTATTTAAAATAATATCTTTTGCCTTTCTTATTTTTAAAACATTTTCTTCATCAATTAAAAACGGACATTGCTCAGCATTTGGATCTTCTGAACGGTTAAAGTACAAACTCAACAATTCATATCCTTTTCCTTTATAATATAGATTTTTAATGAAGGAATTTAAATTATAATGAAAGATTTGACTAAGTACAATTGACATCGAAGGACTAATATCGTTTTCCTTGTAATATTTTTTGTCCTTATTTTCATCACTTAAAAAAGGAATATTTTCTGCTTCTGACGAAAATAGCCCGTGAAATTTCTTAATAGAAACAATAACTGAAATCACCCAAGTATTTGGAGCTAATTCCAAATGAATAGGCAATTCTTTTTGTGGATTATAAAACAAAAGAGACTTCTCTTCTTTTAAATCTAAAGCATAATTTCCCTGATTAAAAATAAATTTTCCCTTTCCTTTAATTCCAAAATGAAACTGTATAAGCCCCTGACTTACAGGGCGTTCAATTTTAATAGTTTCATTACTATCATTTTGAAAACGCAATAAAATAAATTCGTTTTCAATTTTAATTTCTTCTAAAGAACCCATAGCGATATTTTTACGTATATACTTTAAGTTGACAAATAAAATTTTATTTAGAATTATTCTATATAAAGCAATTGCCAGCCCTTGAATACATTACAAATTTAATAGAAATAATAGTAAAAAGATAATATTAGCTTAAAATATCTTTAAGCGACACAAAAAGTCCTTTGAGCGTTGTTTTTATAAAATGGTAAAATATAATTTTGTTGAACTTTTAGGAAGAGTACATATTTATGGAAAACAATACATTCGCAAAGCATCCAACTTTTTACGCTATAGGATTAAGTTATAAAAAGGCAGATGCAGAAATGAGAGGAAAATTTAGCTTGGACGATCAAGCTAAAATCAGCTTATTGCATCAAGCCAAGGCAGAAGGTATTGATAACCTAATCGTAACCTCAACTTGCAATCGTACTGAAATTTATGGTTTTGCTCAACACCCTTTTCAATTAATTAAATTATTATGCGAAAACAGTCAGGGAACAGTTGAAGATTTTCAAAAAGTAGCTTTTGTATACAAAAATAGTGAAGCTATTTCACATATGTTTCGTGTAGGAACTGGTTTAGATAGTCAAATTTTAGGTGACTTTGAAATCATTAGTCAATTAAAAAATGCCTTCGTAAAAAGTAAAGAGCTTGATTTAGCAAATGCTTTTTTAGAAAGATTAGTGAATGCGGTTATTCAAGCAAGCAAGAAAATAAAAAATGAAACTGAAATATCATCTGGAGCCACATCGGTATCATTTGCTTCGGTTCAATACATTTTTAAAAACGTAGAAGATATTGCTTCGAAAAATATTTTGCTTTTTGGAACAGGAAAAATCGGAAGAAATACTTGTGAAAACTTAGTAAAACACACGAAACACGAGCAAATCACATTAATAAACAGAACCAAAGAGAAAGCTGAAAAATTAGCTAGAAAACTAGATGTTATAGTTAAAGATTATGCTGATTTGCAGTTAGAACTTCAAAAAGCTGATGTGGTAGTAGTAGCAACTGGTGCTCAAAATCCAACAGTTGACAAAGCCATTTTAAATCTGAAAAAACCTTTACTAATTTTAGATTTATCGATTCCGAAAAACGTGAACGAAAATGTAAAAGACATTGAAGGAGTTACTTTAGTTCACATGGATGAACTTTCGCAAATTACAGATGAAACTTTAGAGAACAGAAAAAAACATATTCCTGCAGCAGAAGCTATTATTGACGAAATTAAAGACGAATTTATCGCTTGGACCAAACAACGTAAATTTGCACCAACCATACATGCTTTAAAAGCAAAATTGAATACAATTAAAGAAGGAGAATTAAATTTCCAACGAAAAAAACTAGCTAATTTTGACGAAGAACAAGCCGAATTAATTACCGCTAGAATAATTCAAAAAATCACAAATCATTTTGCCAATCATTTAAAAGATGATGAAACAATGGTGGATGAAAGTATTGAATGGATTGAAAAAATTTTCCAATTAGAAACGGTTGCAAAATAATGAGCAAAACAATCCGAATAGGAACTCGTGATAGCGAATTAGCCCTTTGGCAAGCACACACAGTACAAAAAAAACTAAATGATTTAGGTTATAAAACCGAAATTACAGCAGTTAAATCGCAAGGAGATATCATTCTTGACAAACCACTTTACGAATTAGGAATCACTGGAATTTTTACCAAAACTTTAGATATTGCCATGTTAAATGGCCAAGTAGATATTGCGGTGCATTCTATGAAAGATGTGCCAACCGCTTTACCTATCGGAATTGTGCAAGCAGCTGTTTTAGAACGCGCTAACTCATTAGATATTTTAGTTCACAAAGGCAATTTAGATTTTTTAAATTCAAACGGAACTATCGCTACTGGAAGCTTACGCAGACAAGCGCAATGGTTGAATAAATATCCAAATCACAATGTGGTAGATTTACGTGGAAATGTAAATACGCGTATGCAAAAACTTCATGATAGCGATTGGAGCGGAGCTGTTTTTGCAGCTGCAGGATTAGAACGCATTAACTTAAAACCAGAAAATTATATCGATTTAGATTGGATGGTTCCAGCACCAGCACAAGGCGCAATGGTTGTGGTGGCAATGGAAAAAGATGATTTTTGCAGAGAAGCATTAGCCAAACTAAATCACTCAGAAACAGAAATTTGTACACATATTGAACGTGAATTCTTAAAAACACTAGAAGGTGGTTGTACAGCTCCAATTGGTGCTTTGGCAACATTTACCTCAGATAAAATTAATTTTGAAGGCGTTTTGTTTTCTTTAGACGGAAAAGAAAAACACACAATCAAAAAAAGTTGTACTTTTGATTCTTATAAAAACTTCGGAAAAAATTGTGCCGAAGAAATTTTAAACAGCGGCGGAAGTGCTTTAATGGAAAGTATTCGTCGTGATTTAAAAAAGTAATTTTATTCCAAAATGGAGAAAGAATCGTTACTCAATTATTTATATCGCTTTTTTGATATTATCGTATTACTTTTTATAGTTTTTGACTTTGGATATGACTTCGAAGAAAACTACAATTCACCTCACGTTATTGGTTTAATACTCCTTTCTATTGGATTATTAGCCTTCAATTCATTTAAGTTTTTTACTTACAAGTATAAGAGTAATAAAAAAGTAGCCCTTGTAAATATGGTGTTACTAACCGGGATAATGATTACTTGTGTAATCATATCATTACTAAACTTTGAATTCCCAACAGATTATATTTTGCAAAAAATAAAGCCTCTATTAGAAGGAGGTTTGATCTTTTATTTTCTCCTTAGACTACTTGTGTTGGTGCGTCATATCTATGATATTTATTTCAATCCCGCAATTGTCTTTGTAGGAAGTTTTATGATTTTAGCATTAACAGGAGGGTTTTTATTAATGTTACCAAGTGCCACAACAAACGGAATCACATTTACTAATGCGCTTTTCACTTCTACAAGTGCTGTTTGTGTTACTGGCTTAGCAGTTGTTGATACTTCAACGGCTTTCACTGTAGTGGGACAATCCATTATTTTAGTTTTAATTCAATTAGGTGGAATCGGAATTTTGACTTTTACCTCATTCTTTGCTTTCTTTTTTAGAGGAAGTTCTTCATTTAAAGAAGGATTAAATACTAAAGATTTTATTGCACACGATGGCATGAGAGACGTTTTTAGAGCTGCTCTTAATGTTGTTATTTTCACTTTGGCTGTGGAAGCTATCGGTGCCATTTTTGTTTATTCGTCTATTGCAGATAATCATGCAATTGATAACAAATTCTTCTTTTCAATATTCCACTCTATTTCAGCTTTTTGTAATGCTGGATTTTCTATTTTATCAGCTGGTTTGTATGATGAAGCTATCCGTTTTGACTATTTCTTACAATGGATTATTATGACATTAATTGTATTAGGAGGTTTAGGTCACAACATTGTATTTAATTTTTATCAAAAAATAAGAACTTATGTGGTAGAACTATTTGATAAAAGAATCATCCATAAAAAAGTTCGAATCATCACTTTAAATACTCAAATTGTAATTTACACTACTTTAGTGTTGTTAATAGGTGGTTTCATTTTCTTATTTATTTCAGAATACAACAATACCTTATTAGAACACGATAGTCTTTTTGGAAAAATTACAGCGGCTTCTTTTAATTCGGTAACACCAAGAACTGCTGGATTTAACGCGGTAGATTTTGCTAAAATGAATGTTCCTTCGTTGTTGTTCATTATCTTCTTAATGTGGATTGGTGGATCTCCAGCTTCTACTGCCGGTGGTATCAAAACGAGTACATTTGCATTAGCAACTTTAAATATTTTTGCTGTTGCCAGTGGAAAAAGCAGAATTCAATTATTTGGAAGAAGAATTTCTTCAGAATCTACTTCACGTGCTTTTGCCATTTTATGTATCT
The DNA here is from genome assembly GCF_025909975.1 of Flavobacterium lacisediminis. Classification (GTDB taxonomy): domain Bacteria; phylum Bacteroidota; class Bacteroidia; order Flavobacteriales; family Flavobacteriaceae; genus Flavobacterium; species Flavobacterium lacisediminis. Next base: position 247,981 of record NZ_JAPCIO010000001.1, read on the forward strand.
CTTTAATTACAATAGGAATTTCAATTGTTGCAATGTTGATTTTTGAACCAAAAGGAACACCTTTATTAACCGTAGCCTTTGAATGTTTTTCAGCATATAGTACCGTTGGATTAAGTTTAAATTATACACCAACAGTAACTGAACCAAGTAAATATGTTTTAATTGCTTGTATGTTTATTGGTCGAATTGGAATGCTCAACTTAATGGTTGGATTATTACGAAGATTGAATCATCAATTCTACGAATATCCAAAAGAAAATATATTAATTAACTAATCTACCAAAAATGAAAATTATAGTATTTGGTTTAGGAAACTTCGGAATGTCGCTTGCTATCAGCTTAACTGAAACAGGAAACGAAGTAATTGGTGTAGATAAAAACATCGAAAAAATTAATCTTATCAAAGATAAAATTTCACATGCTATTGCATTAGATTCAACAAATGAATTATCGTATGAAGCTTTACCTTTAAAAGATGCAGATAAAGTAGTAGTTGCAATTGGAGAAAATGAAGGTGCTGCTATTATTACAACTGCAATCATAAAAAAATTGAGTGATGTAAAAATTATCAGTCGTGCTTTATCACCTATTCACGATACGGTTTTAGAGGCAATGGGAATTCACAGTATCATTCACCCAGAGCAAGAGTCAGCAGATAGACTAACAAAACAAATCAACTTCAAATCAACGTTGGAAAACTATCAATTAGATGATAACTTCACGATTTCGGAAGTAAAAGCTAAGCCTGAATTCTTCGGAAAAACATTAGCTGAATTAGATTCTATCGATAAATATCATTTGACTTTGGTTACTATTATTCGTAAAAGAGAAAAACGTAATCTTATCGGAAAAAAATCAATTATAAAAGAAACTATTGGTCGTCCTGCTCCTGATACTGTAGTATTAGAAGATGATATTTTAGTAGTTTACGGATATAATAAAGATATCGAAACTTATTGTTTAGGTCAAGAAGAATATCAAATTAGAAGCTAAAATGACTCAAATTCTTTCTACGAAAAAACTTTCAAAGGCGTTAAAAAAGAAGTTTTCTGATGCTGGAATGAAACTTGTAGAAAAGAATTTTATTCAAACTAAAGCAGTTTCTTTTGAAACACCTCAACTAAATGATTACTTAGTTTTCACGAGTAAACAAGCAGTAAAAAGTGTTTTGAAATCGGGAGTACAAAACATTCTTTTGAAACCTTGTTTGTGTGTAGGAAGTAAAACCAAGAATTTTCTCGAAAAAAAAGGTTTCACCGTTATTGAAAGTGCTGATTATGCCGAAGATTTGATTCAAATAATCGATTCGAAATATAAAGACAATTCGTTTACATTTTTCTGTGGAAACATCAGAAAAAATACGATTCCAAATTATTTTCAGGAAAAGAAAATCGCATACAACGAATTTGTCGTATATGAAACCAAACTAAAACTACACCAAATAAAAAAACCATTTGATGGCATTTTATTTTTTAGTCCGTCTGGAGTGAATAGTTTTTTGGAAATGAATTCATTAGAAAATAAAAAGTGTTTTTGTATTGGAAACACCACTGCAAAAGCATTAGAAAACAAAACAGAAAATATTGTAATTGCATCACAACCCACTGTTGAAAATGTAATTTACGAAGTAATACATTATTATAAACGCTTATAGCCTATTGCTTAAAGCCTAAAGCAATCAAAAATGATTAAGAACGATTTATTTTTAAGAGCATTAAAAGGAGAAACTGTTGAACGTCCACCAGTTTGGATGATGCGTCAAGCAGGAAGATATTTACCAGAATTTAGAGCTTTGCGCGATAAATATGATTTCTTCTCGCGTTGCGAAACTCCAGAATTAGCAGCTGAAATTACCGTGCAACCTATTCGTATTGTAAAACCAGATGCGGCTATTTTATTCTCAGATATTTTGGTAGTGCCAAGAGCTATGGGAATTCATGTGGAATTGAAAGACAATTTAGGTCCGATAATTCCAAATCCGATTCGTACTGCCGAACAAGTAAATCAGGTTTTTGTCCCAAATATTCACGAGACTTTAGGTTACGTGATGGATGCGGTAAAACTAACCAAAGAAATGTTGAACGACGAAGTACCGTTAATTGGTTTTGCGGGATCGCCTTGGACAATTTTCTGTTATGCTGTAGAAGGTAAAGGTTCTAAAAGTTTTGATACTGCTAAAGGATTTTGTTTTTCAAATCCGGTTGCAGCACACTTACTATTGCAAAAAATTACGGATACCACAATTTTATACTTAAAAGAAAAAGTAAAAGCAGGTTGTAATGCTATTCAGATTTTTGATTCTTGGGGAGGAATGCTTTCTCCAGTAGATTATCAAGAATTTTCGTGGCAATATATCAACCAAATTGTAGAAGCTTTAGCTGAAGAAACAGAAGTTATCGTATTTGGAAAAGGTTGTTGGTTTGCTTTAAACGAAATGTCTAAATCAAAAGCATCAGCTTTAGGAGTAGATTGGACTTGTTCGCCAAGAAACGCGCGTTATTTAACCGGTGGAAACATCACTTTACAAGGAAATTTCGACCCAAGTCGACTACTTTCTCCAATCCCAACCATCAAAAAAATGGTACATCAAATGATTGACGAATTCGGAAAAGACAAATACATCGTCAACTTAGGTCACGGTATTTTACCAAATATTCCTGTTGATCATGCGAAGGCTTTTGTAGAAGCGGTGAAAGAGTATAAGAAGTAGAATTTAAATGAGAATCCCTTTAATTTATAAGAGAATTGGAAATTTTTTAGGTTCATTACTACTCTCATTATGTTGTTTTTTTGGTGCTTATCAAGCTCTTACATTAAGTAGCTACGATATAGATCAAATTAATAATTATAGTGGAAAAGTTATTGAAGCAGGAATAATGAATAAAAACAATTCCGTTGCCGGAAGAGGTTCGTTTAAATCTGATATTTTTTTTATAAAAATTCAAGGTCTAAATCAAATTTTAGCGACTTATAATTCTTCAAACAGCTATAGTTATTTTGAGGAAAACATTAAAGTTGGAGACGAGATAACGGTTTATTATTTAGAATCTAAAGACACAATAAAGCCAAATTTGAATTTGTTTCAAATTGAAAAGAATTATAAAATTATTTTGAATACAAAAGAATTTCAAAACAAAGAAATACTAGGTGGGTTAATAGGGTTTTTTGGAGGAATAATTTTATTAGGACTTGGTCTTTACCAAGATAAAAAGTATTGGGGAAAAAATGAAAAATAAATTCTACACCTACATACAAACCTCCTAAGATCAAAACACTTAGAAAATAACTAATGATAACAACCGATTCATTTCATATAATCACTTTACAATCAGATGACGCAAAAAGTTTATCTGAAATGATGGTTTTGAATTTTGATAACTTTAATCGTTATTTTCCAATTACATTATCTAAAAATCTATCCATAAAAGATAGTTTAAGTTATATTGAAGAAAAAAGAAAAGAAATCACTTTAAAATCTGAATTTACTTTTGGAATTAAAGATATTTCAAATTCAAAAATTGCTGGTTTAATTATCATCAAAGAAATAAATTGGGATACGAAACAAGGAGAATTTGCCTATTGTATTAGTTCAGAATACGAAAACAAAGGTTGGATGTCAAAAGCTATTGCTCGAGCCACAAAATACGGTTTTGAAGTTTTAGGATTCAATAAATTTCAAATTATTGCTCATAAAACAAATATTGGAAGTTGTAAAGTTGCAGAAAAGTGTGGTTTCACATGGAAAAGAACACTTTTAAATGAATACACACCTCCAAATGAAACTCCATTGGATATGGAATTATATGAATTAGAACATGAAAAATAAATTAAAATGAGAGCAATTTTAACTGTATTTATTTTATTATTTTCAAACTTTATTAATGCGTGCCTTTGGGATAGAGACACTTATGCAATGGAAAAACAAAAGTTTCCAGATGCTTTTGAATTAATGACTGGGAATTTTGACAGGCACTCCAATTCATATTACCAATGGCGTATAGCTAAAATTCAAACTCAAATTGATAAAGGAAATAAAGACCCTTTACTTTTTGATGATTTAGCAGTGGCGTATTCAAAATTAGGGAATGACAAAAAAGCTATTGAGCTTATGAAGCTTAAAGAAAAATTTGCTCCAAATTTATATGAAACATTCGCTAATCTTGGTACCTTTTATATCCATGATGGACAATTTGAAGAAGGATTAAAATATATTAATAAAGCTATCAAAATAAATCCTGAGGCTCACTTTGGAAGAGAAATATATCAAAAATACCTTGTTGAATTTATTCTGTTAAACAAAAAAAAGGAGTCTGAATCTAATAACTTTTACATTTTTTTAATAGAAAAATACAATGCAAAAAATAATTCAAAGGAAAAATTTCTTCCAGAAGTAGAAAATGAAAAAGCTATAAAAGGAGTTTTAGGTATGATGCGATTTGGAAATTATAACTCCCCTATACTTTTAAATGCTCTTGGAGATTTGTTACTTGCGGATTCTTATAATACACCAAGCGCTAAAAGATTAGCAACTATGGCTTATATGGCTTCTGATTTATACAATGCCGGTTCAGTTTCTCTCAAAACCAAAGAAAATATTCAAATGTTTTTGAGCATGCAAGAACGTGACAAAAACACCTATGAAGAATTGCTCAAAGAAGTTAAAAAAGGTATTCTAATTGGGAAAAGCAGATATGCTGAAATTGAAAAGAAAGAAACAAATTGGGTTATTGAAAACAAAGATTTAGACATTGAGTTCGCACAAGATTTTTATGCAAAAACAGATTCTAAAAACAAGAACGATGTTGCTCCAAATAATCAAAATAGAATTACTAAAAGCGAAGATAAAATATCTAAAAAACTAATCATTGGATTAATCATTACATTAGTTATTGTTGGAATTTTTGTAATTGTAAAACTTCGAAAAAAACATATTTAAATTGAAAAATAAATTCTACACCTACATACAAAACCTGCAAGATCAAATCTGTAAAGGATTAGAGGACATCGATGGCGGTACCAAATTTCGCGAAGATATTTGGAAACGACCAGAAGGCGGTGGCGGTCGCACACGTGTTATTGAAAACGGAAATGTTTTTGAAAAAGGTGGTGTAAATATTTCAGCCGTTCATGGCAAATTACCCGATACGATGCAAAAAATGTTTGGTGTTGGAGAAGCCGATTTTTTCGCTTGCGGATTGAGTTTAGTTATTCATCCTAAAAACCCAATGGTGCCAACCGTTCACGCGAATTGGCGTTATTTCGAAATGTACGACGATAACGGAAACGTAATCAACAGCTGGTTTGGTGGCGGACAAGATTTAACACCATATTATTTGTTTGAAGAAGATGCCAAACATTTTCATCAAACTTGTAAAAATGCTTGCGACAAACATAACCATGAATTTTATCCAAACTATAAAAAGAAATGCGATGAATACTTTTGGAACGCACATCGATTTGAAGCTCGTGGAATTGGCGGTTTATTTTTCGATTATTTAAAAGCAACCGAACAAATGTCGATGGAAGATTGGTTCAATTTTGTGTCAGAAGTTGGGAATTCTTTCTTACAAGCATATGTTCCAATTGTGGAAAAAAGAAAAGATTTACCATATACAGATGCACAACGCACATGGCAAGAAATTCGTCGTGGTCGTTATGTGGAATTCAATTTAGTTCATGATAAAGGAACCCTTTTCGGGCTAAAAACCAACGGAAGAATCGAAAGTATTTTGATGAGTCTACCACCACATGTGCAATGGGTATACGACCATCATCCAGAAGTAGGAAGTGAAGAAGAAAAATTACTGAAAATATTAGCAAAACCAGTTGACTGGGTTTAATTATATTCCTCAATTATAAAATATAACAAATTATGTTTCCATTACACAGAGGTCGTCGTTTAAGAGTAAACGAATCTATTAGAAGTTTAGTTCGCGAAACCAGCTTGAGTCCGGCTGATTTTATGTTCCCGATGTTTATCATGGAAGGAGAAAACACGAAAGTAGAAATCTCTTCTATGCCAGGAATTTTCCGTCGTACTTTAGATTTAACGGTGGAAGAAGTAAAAGAATTATTCGCTTTAGGAATTCGTGCCGTAAACATCTATGTAAAAGTTAGCGATGATTTAAAAGATAATACCGGAAAAGAAGCTTGGAACGATAATGGTTTGATGCAAAGAGCCATTCGTGCTATTAAAGCGGCTTGTCCAGAAATGATTGTAATGCCTGATGTAGCGTTAGACCCATATTCCATTTATGGCCACGATGGTATCATTGAAAAAGGTGATGTAGCCAATGATGCAACTAATGATGCCTTGGTAAAAATGGCGGTTTCTCATGCAAAAGCAGGAGCTGATTTTGTAGCGCCAAGTGATATGATGGATGGTCGTGTGCTTCGATTGCGTCAAGGATTAGATGCAGCAGGATTTCATAATGTGGGAATCATGAGTTATTCGGCTAAATATGCTTCGGCTTTTTATGGTCCGTTTCGTGATGCATTAGATAGTGCGCCAAAAGATGCTGACGTTGAAGTTCCAAAAGACAAAAAAACTTACCAAATGGATTACGCTAATCGCATCGAAGCGGTTAAAGAAGCTCTTTGGGATGTAGAAGAAGGTGCTGATATGGTCATGGTAAAACCTGGAATTGCCTATTTAGATATCGTTCGTGAAGTTAAAAATGCAGTTGATGTTCCTGTAACAGTTTTTCATGTATCTGGTGAATATGCCATGATTAAAGCGGCTTCGGAAAGAGGTTGGTTAGACCACGATAAAATTATGATGGAGCAATTAATGTGTATTAAAAGAGCGGGTGCAAGTTTGATTTCAACATATTTCGCAAAAGAAGCAGCCATTTTATTAAACAAATAATTTTAAAATGAAACATATATTAAAATCATTCGCTGTTTTTGCATTAGCCATTTCATTGACTAATTGTGGTGAAAAAAAAGAAACGGATGCTTACGGAAATCCAGTTGAAGAAAAAACTGAGACAACCACTGAGACAACAGTTGATCCATTATTCGCTAAAGGGCAAGAACTTTTCGAAGGGAAAGGAACGTGTACAGCATGTCATAAACCAGATACGAAAGTAATTGGTCCGTCAATAAAAGAAATTGCTAAGATTTACAAAGAAAAAGGAGCTAGTATTGCTGCTTTCATTAACGAAGAAGGAGAACCTATCGTTGATTCATCGCAATATGAAACCATGAAAACGAACTTTGCAATTACCAAAGCTATGACGGCTGAAGAACGTAAAGCTTTAGAAATATATATGATGAGTTTCGAATAAAATGCGATTACTCAACTACCAATTTAAAGCCCACGCGCGGAATGTTTTCAATTCTCACGTGGGTTTCTTCTTTTATGATTTTTCGTAATCGGGAAATAAAAACATCCAAACTTCTTCCTAAGAAATAATCATCGCTTCCCCATAAATCAATTAAGATTTTTTCTCGTTTTAAAACAGTATTAGGATTATCTAAAAACATCTTCAGCAAAGATGCTTCACGCTCAGTTAAGGTTATTTTTTGATGATCATTTTTTAATAAATAATTTTCCGGTTCAAAATGAAAACTGCCAAAGACATAATTTTTTTGAATAGGTTTATTATCATTAGATTTTTGACTTCTGTTTAAGAAAATTTCGATTTTTAAAATCAATTCTTCTATCGAATATGGTTTTACCAAATAATCATCGGCACCCAATTTCAAACCTTTAATTCGGTCTTCTTTCATAGTTTTCGCAGAAAGAAAAATAATTGGAATTTCCTGATTGCGCTTTCTGATTTCAGTGGCAATCTCAAATCCATCCATATCAGGCAACATAATATCCAAAACACACAAATCAAAAGATTCTTTGCAAAAAAGTTGAAAAGCATCTTTTCCATTATTGCAATGAGTTACTTCAAAATGTTGTTCTAAATTATCAGATGTTAAAAACGCTAAGGTTTCGTCGTCTTCTACATACAAAATACGTTTCTTACTCATAATCGTTTTTATTTATTTGAATGGATATTGTAATTCCTTTATCTTCATTATTCATTGCAAAAACTTTCCATTTATGCCATTCGCAAACACGTTTTACATAGGAAAGTCCAATGCCAAATCCTTCTATATCTTTACTGTCTTCTCTGGCTACACGATAGAATTTATCAAACACAAATGGCAAATCATTAACTGGAATTCCAACTCCATTATCCGAAAATTTTAAAAGTAATCCTCTCTCATTTTCTTTGGATTGTATTTGGATCATTGGGTCCTGACCCGAATATTTTACCGCATTATCCATAATATTATACACTACATTATAAAAATGAAATTCATCAGCATTAATTATAAAATGACGTTGTAGTTGAATGTCAATTTTAATTTCTTTCTGGTGCTTTAAAATGATATTTTCTTTAACTAATTCAAGTAATTGATTTAAATCAACCTTGGCTTTATCTAAAACAATTTGTTTGCTTTCGGTTTTAGCAACATACAAAATTTTCTCAATGTGTTGGTTCAGTTTATTGCTTTGATTGATGATGATATGCATGTATTTAGACAGCCTAGGATTATCAACAATTTCTTTTTGCGTATTGGCATAATTTGAAGCAATTAAAATAGATGCTAAAGGAGTTTTAAACTCATGCGTCATATTATTGATAAAATCCTTTTGTAAATCGGTATATCGTTTTTGCTTTAACATTAATAAAACAGAATAAACATAAATGATTAAGACCAAAAACAATACACCTGTAAATATCCAATATTGTGATAAACTCTTAAAATAGGTTTGTTTAATATTAGGAAATCGTACCGCGAAATAATAGGTTAAATCGCTATTTTTTGAAAAACAATCTTTGCAAAATTTTTCAGATTTTCCGTTAACTGAAATATAATTCCCATATACCATTGCATCTGAGCTACAATCATAAATAGCATATTCAAAATCAAGCTCAAGTTTTACTTTTTCAAATTCGAGTTTTAAATATTGTTCTAAAATTCGATTTTCGAAAACATCATTTACATTTACAATAAAGTAATTTTCAGATACTTTTTTTACAGGATTTGTAATTGGTAATTCCGATTTATTGTCACGGTATATCTTTTCCACTACATCTTGCAGTGCAAAATGAATTTTATCCTCCAAGTCTTTCTTCTCAAAAATATAGGCTTGATTAAGTAAGAACAATTGCATAATGATAACACCTACAATTGCTAAAAACCCAATAAAAATGACGGTATTAAATCTGTTAAACTTCATAATGAGATCGATATTACAAAAAAAGTGGTTCTAAAAAACCTCATTAACATCTCATTAACAATCATTAATTTTTAATTAACAAGACGCTCTTAAAAGTTTTTTAGTTTTGTATGACAAATTTAAAATAACTAAAAACATTATAGCGTATGAAATCTATTAAATTATCAATTGTAGCTTTATTTATAGCTAGTGCATCATTTGCACAAACTAAAGAAGTTAAAGTAGAAACTACTAAAGCTATGCAAGTAGTTCCTTCTGAAATAAAAGCTCCTGTAGCTCCTAAACAATCAAACATTAAATGGGATCAAGAAATGCATGATTTTGGAGATATTGAAAAAGGAAAACCTGTTACTTATGAGTTTTCTTTCACTAATACTACTAAAGAAACTATTTTAATTACAAATGTAAGACCTGCTTGTGGTTGTACGGCTGCAAATTACACAAAAACTCCAATTAAACCAGGAGAAAAAGGAATGGTTGCTGCTACTTTTAATGCTGCATCTGGTGGTATTTTTCAAAAATCAGTAACAATTACAACTACTGAAAACGGAGCTGAAGCAGTAAAAACTTTGTCTTTCAAAGGAAAAGTATTAGAGCCAGCTACTGACAAAAAAGAAGAGATTAAATCTTAACAATATTATTAATTCAGCTTTTACATCTTATTAAACCACCTTTTATAGGTGGTTTTTTTATATTTACAAAATGAAAACAGCCATCATAAATACGCCACTTGGCTTCACAGAAATTCAAGGTGATGAAAATGGGGTTTCTAAAATTCATGTTATGAATGAGAAAACTGAAATTTCAGCTAAAATCCCAAAAGAATTAAAAGAAGCTGTTTTGCAACTCCAAGACTATTTTGAAGGGAAAAGAACTGAATTTTCATTCTTAATCAATCCATCTGGAACAGAATTTCAGAAAAAAGTTTGGCAAGAATTACTCCATATTCCATTTGGAAAAACTTGCTCTTATTTAGAATTATCGAAAAAATTAGGCGATGTAAAAGCAATTCGTGCTGTTGCTTCTGCCAATGGGAAAAATCCGCTTTGGATTGTAGTTCCATGCCACAGAGTCATTGGAAGCGACGGCTCATTAACAGGTTATGCGGGTGGATTGTGGCGAAAAAAATGGTTACTTGACCATGAAAATCCGGTAAAGCAAGAAAGTTTGTTTTAGATTTTTATAAAATCAAATCACTTTTTGCTACTTTTATGACGCAATCTTATAAAAGTAGCTCATGAAATTCCTTCTTAAATTCTTTAAATGGTTCACTATTATTTTAGCGAGCATTATTATTTTAATGTACATTTTTGATGTAGATTATCTTTTACGTGCTGTAAGAACCATTTATTTTAAAGGCTACACTACTGCATTTTTAGAGGATTATAAAGAATTTCCAAATAGAGAAATCAAGAAAGGGATTGCACAACCTTGGGCAATTGCATCAGATTATAACTCTGTTCCAGCTACTGAAGTCTTAGCAAAAAACCATAAAGAACTACAAACCATTGCTTATCTTATCATAAAAAATGATAGTATTTGGCACGAAAGCTATTTTGACGGATTTGATAAAAACTCGAAATCCAATTCCTTTTCCATGGCAAAAAGTGTCGTTACTATGGCGATGGGAAAAGCCATTATGGATGGAAAAATTAAAAGCTTAGATCAAAAAGTAACAGACTTTTTTCCAGAATTAAAAGGTAATTATGCAAAAGACGTAACCATAGGTGATTTATCTTCTATGGCGTCAGGCTTGAGTTGGGATGAAAAATATTATAGCCCATTTTCAATTGTAACCCGCGCTTATTTTGACGATGATTTAAAAGGTGTTATTCTTGGTTTAGACATTAAAGAAAAACCAGGTCAGTCGTTCAAATATTTAAGTGGTGCCACACAATTACTTGCTATGTGTGTTGAAAAAGCTACTGGTGAACATTTATCAGATTATGTTTCTAAACACTTTTGGCAACCTATGGGAGCTGAAAATGAAGCGCTTTGGCAATTAGACGAAGCTCCTGACGGAATTGAAAAAGCTTATTGTTGTATTGCTAGTAATGCTAGGGATTTTGCTCGTTTTGGAAAATTATATTTAAACAATGGAAAATGGAATGGCAAACAATTACTAGATAGTGCCTTCGTGAAAAAATGTATCACTCCACGTTTTGAAAAAAGTCCGCAATATGGATATGGTTGGTGGATGCACAACTTTTTAGGTAAAGATTTATACTATATGCGCGGACATTTAGGGCAATTTGTAATTGTAATTCCCGAAGATGAATTAATCATCGTAAGATTAGGTCATTTAAAAGGAGTTCAAACATCTTATGATCCTCACAGCGAAGACTTATATACATATATAGAAGAAGCTTACAATATGCTAGAACAAAGAAAAAACAAAAAATAAATACATTAATCAACTACTACTCTCTATGATTGAAAAAATTAACTTAAACAACATTCTGTTTTTAGACATTGAAACGGTTCCAGAATACCACAATTATCGTGGTTTAGATAGCGAAACACAACAACTTTGGGAACAAAAAACACAATACCAACGTAAAGATGAAGTCTCGGCAGAAGATTTTTACGAAAGAGCGGGAATTTGGGCTGAATTTGGAAAAATTATTACTATTTCTGTGGGTTACTTTGTAAATAAAGGTGATATTAGAAACTTTCGTGTGACCAGTTTTTGGGGTGATGAAAAGAAAATTTTAAACGATTTTTCTAATTTACTAAACACACATTTTAATGGAGCACAACACGTTTTATGTGGTCATAATGCTAAAGAATTTGATATTCCGTTTATAGCTCGACGCATGATAATCAATGGAATTGCACTTCCAAATAAGTTAAATTTATTCGGCAAAAAACCATGGGAAGTACCTCATTTAGATACTTTGGAATTATGGAAGTTTGGCGATTACAAACACTTTACTTCTTTAAAATTATTAACAAAAGTGCTAGGAATTCCATCACCAAAAGATGATATTGATGGTAGCGAGGTAGCGCACGTTTTTTACGTAGAAAACGATATTGACCGAATCATTACCTATTGCGAAAAAGATGTAATTGCAGTAGCGCAAATTTTTCTGAGATTAAGACGAGAAGATTTGTTAGTGGAAGATGAAATTATTCATGTATAAAAAAAGGGAGCTAATTAGCTCCCTTTTTATTTAACTCTAAATAAATTATTTATTAATTACTACTTTTCTAGTAGTTTTTCCTAAATCATTTTCAATAGTTAACATATAAATTCCTTCCGATAGATTTTCAACATTTAATGTTTCCATTGCATTTGAAGATTTTTTAGTAACAACTTGTCTTCCTTGAACATCATACAATATATACGTAGATTCTCCAAAGGTATCAGATGCTAAATTAATATTCAAAATACCTTTTGTTGGATTTGGATATACTTTAATTTCTGCTAATGCATTGCTTGGAGTACTTAAAGATTGTGCAATATTACAAATCGATAATGAAACAGCATTAATGCTACCACCATCTCCGTTGTAAGAATCAACCACTCTTAAAATCCAAGTTCCGTCAGCAGGTAAATTATTTAAAGTTGTTAAATAATCTATTGGTTTAACTGTTCCTGTTATAGAAGGAATTCCAGTTCCACAAGTAAAGTTAACTCCGGCATCATCTAATGTACAATTGATATCATCATTATCTCCACACGGTTCTTCAAATAAAGTTATTATTGGACTTCCAATAGCTGCAGGACCTTCTAAATAATATTTCATATCTTGTATGTACGTGTGAGTAATATCTATAGAAACGTTAATATCTCCAATAGTTAAACCTCCTGTAACAACAATTGGAACAGTCGCTATACTATTTACTGTTGTAGCAATTGATGCATTTGAAAAATCAGTAGCAGTAAATGTATTTCCACAACTTACAATACCTGTTCTAAAATTATTTACCGTTGCTGAAGCAGCTGCTGCCGTTCCACATCTGTTAGAAGGAACAACTCTCCAATAATAAGTTGTTTCAGGTGTTAAGCCTGATACTAAATAGTTATTCTCAGCTGTATTTACATTAGTGATGAATGAAGAAAAATTAGATTGAGTTGATACTTGTAAATTATATGATTCAACATTTACATTAGAATTCCAATTAAAGAAAACCGTTGTTGCTACACTATTTTGTCCACTTGTAGGAGTAGTCAAAACTGTTGGTTGAAATGTTGCAGAATAGACTCTCATTTGTTTTAATCTTGTTTCTACTTCAGTTCCATTTGAACCGGTAATTCCAACTGTATAATTTCCTGGTTGTACTGAACTTAAACTAGAGACAGTCATAGTTACAGTTCCATTAGCGCTTAATGATGTAGGGCTAAAAGTAGCCGTAGCACCAGAAGGTAATCCAACTGCAGAAAACGTAGTTGTCATAGTTCCAGACTGTTTATAATCAAATGTATAAACAGCATCTTGATTTGAGCAAACTATTAAATCATCTGATTTTGAAGTTAATGCAAAATCAGAAACAATTCCTGTTACAACTAAAGAATAATTTTGAGCTCCAGTAACTAATGTTCCTTTGTGAGTGACAGTGATTACATAGTCGCCCGCAGCAGGAGTATCAATTTTTATAACTTCAATATTATCTACATTATTATCTCCTGTTCTTATAGCTAAAGCAGTTGGGCTTGACTGTAATTTCCATGGATAAAAAGTAGTAGTACCATCTTTAGTCACTCTAATATCTAAGTCATTTACCAATGCTGGAGTTGTATTATTATCACCCAAAGTACCATTATTTGCAACCCCTGGCAAGTCAGTCCAAGTGATAGATGCAATTAAAGGATTTGAAGCTCCTCCAGTTGATTTTACTGTCATCGTAAATGTTTGTCCTTGAGTCAAATTATTTTCTGAAACCCAAGAAGTTAATCCATTCCCTGTTAAAGTTTCGACAGCTTTTTTAGCATTTAATAATCCCCAACCAAATCTAGCGTCTGGCCCTGCGTTTCCAGCATCATCTGCGGTATGACAGGCTAATCCTCTTAATGTAGCTGACTTCATAAAACTATTTGTTAAGTTTTTATGATGTTGTTGAACCAATAATAAAGTTCCCGCTACATTTGGACCCGACATTGAAGTTCCTGACATAATTCCTGTTGCTGTATTACTGGTAGAAACTGTTGAAGTTAATGATGTTCCATTACCCGTAATATCTGGTTTAATTCTCCTATCGTCTGTTGGTCCTTGACTACTTGATGTGTTAATTGCTACACTCGACAAAGATCCATCTGCATTAATTACAGCATCTTGTGCATTTGCAACAATTAATGTGTTTTTAGAAGTCTTATTTCCTGTAAGTTTGTCATATCCCCCCGCAATTGGATTAGAATTGTTGTTATTTGTACCATCGTTTCCTGCAGACATTACAGGTAAATAATAAGGAGATAAATAAGCAATTTCATCCCAACCTCTTGCGTCATCAGTATAAGCACCTATGTACCATGCTGGTAATGAAGTTGTTCCGCTTGTGATAGGCACTCCATATGAGTGATTTGAAATCAACATTCCACCTAATACTTCTGATAAAGCTTCTGCCTCATCACTATCCCAATTAAATGTTCTAGCTGTTGCTAATGTTGCCATACCTTTAACACCAGCTGAACCTGCGTTCCAAGGTAATGCAATAATTGTACCAGTTACGTGAGTAGCATGATCACTATAAGTGGTTCCTGCAACATCATCTATAGTTGTAACTCTACCTCCAAAACCGTTGTGTGTTCTTCTTGTTGTTCCTCCATCCCATACACGAGCTACCATTCCTTGACCATCCAATGTTAAGCCCATTCCTCCTCCTGTATTTAAGAAACTAGCTCTAGTTGATCTTGCAGCTGCAACATTTGTGGTTGCATAATAAACCGGAAAACCATCTGGTGTCAATTTCATCAACTGTTGAATGGCTCCATTTTCTCCTTTAATAATTATAGGCCAACCATTTCTATTCGCTGCTTCTATGGCTTTAGCTCTTTCGGTTTCTTCCAACTTCTGAAAGTAGGTAATTTTCTGTTGGATTTTTTCTACATCATAATCTTTTGTGATTTTAGCAACATCATCTTTTGTTTGGGAAAAAGAAAACGCACAACAAAACACAAAAAAAGAGGTAAATAATTGTTGTTTTTTCATTTTTTGGGGCTAATTAGTGTTATTTAATAAAACAAATATATAATTTTTTCACAATTACAAAAAAAAAGTTTTAAAATAAAACAGAATTATTTAAATCCTTAATTTTATAAATATCAATATTTTACAGTTTAATATTCATATTTAAATAAAATTTTCTTTAAAAGTTAAGATACACTACATTTACGAAAAAATATTAATTTATGGTTTTAAGCAGATTCTGGTTAGTGATATTTATATCGTCTATCTTTTTTATTGTTTTCGGATTGTTTTCTTCGCAATACTATTCTATTGATTATGTGTTGAATGGTAAACAAGGCGAACCTCTTTTAATAGGTGAAAAGTATTTAAAAGAAGTGCCTAAATTTGTACAAGATAGTGTGCAAAAAGCGGAAGACAAAACATTCGTTATTAATAAAAACGAAAAGGATGCCGACACTACCTACATCTATAATAATCAAACCGTAAAAATCTACAGCGGAAAACAAAAAGCCGATGGTTTACTTCCTATGACCAAAAGCAGTTTGTTTGATTTAATTCTACCATTAATTGCCTATTTATCTTTTTTCTGTGGTATCATGGAATTGCTTATAATTTCAGGCGCTTCGGAAAGATTGGCTAAGAGACTAAGTCCTTTGTTTGCGAAAGTATTTCCTTCTATCCCAAAAAATCACGAATCGATTTCTTACATGACCTTGAATTTTTCTGCCAACTTTTTAGGATTAGATTCAGCGGCAACTCCTTTTGGTTTGAAAGCTATGCAAAGTTTACAAGAATTAAATCCTGATAAAGACAGAGCAAGTGATGCCCAAATCATGTTCATGTGTTTACATGCTGCGGGTTTAACATTAATTCCAACCTCAATTATTGGTTATCGTGCTGCTGAACATGCTGCCAACCCTGCTGATGTAATGTTGCCTTGTATTATTACATCGTTCATCGGAACTATTGCTGCTTTTCTTTTAGTCGGAATCAAACAAAAAATCAACTTCAAAAGCGCTTCGTTATTAGCGGCTATAATGGGAGTTATTGGTGCCATCGTTGGATTATTATTCTACGTAAACAGCTTGGATTTAATCGGAAAAAATTACTTTACTTCAAACCTTTCGGGATTATTATTGATATTAATCATCGGTGGAACTTTGATATTTTCCTTCATTCAAGAGAAGAAATTTGTGGAACAAAAAACGACTATTTTCGACACTTTTGTTGCTGGAGCCAATAACGGATTAAAAACCGGAGTTACTATTTTCCCTTATGTAATGGGAATGCTAGTTGCGATTTCCCTATTCAGAAACAGTGGTTTGTTTGAAAATATAGCCAACGGAATTTCCTTCTTATTTGCACATCTTGGAGTAGCTAAAGAAATCACCGATTCGCTTCCTGTTGCAATGTTACGTCCTTTTAGTTCAGGTGGTTCTCGTGGGTTTATGATTGATGCGATGAAGCAATTTGGCCCTGATTCCTTAACGGGAAGATTAAGTTGTATTTTCCAATGCAGTGCAGAAACTACGTTCTATGTAATTGCGGTTTATTTTGGAAGTATCAACGTAAAAAACACGCGTTATACATTAGGCATGATGCTTTTAGTTGATTTGATTTGTGTAATTACAGCGATTTTTGTAGCGAGTTGGTTTTTTTAACGAATTTTAAAAGAGTTTACAAACCTTAAAGCACATAAATTTATCACATGAAATTATTTATCCTTTTGTTGTTTCCTTTTGCTGTTTTTTCTCAAACTAATTTTCAAAAAATAAATGAAAAGACACGAGAGCTTGCAATTAAATATTTAAAAAAAGAGGATATCCCCGCAATGTCAATTTGTGTGTCTTACAATGATTCTATTGTTTTTTCTGAAGGTTTTGGTTTTGCGGACTTAGAAAAAAGAACCGAAGTTATTCCTTCAAAAACAAAATTCGAAATAGCAAGCATAACTAAAATGATTACAGCTGTTGTTTTAGGAAAAATGCATGAAGAAGGGACAATAAATTGGAACCATAGTCCATATTTTTACTTAGATAGTTTGTCTAAAAAACCATATGATTTTACTATCAAACAAGTTGCGGGTCATATTGCTGGATTAATTAGAAATCCAAGTGAAGAAGACTGGACAAAAAAAAACAACTATTCAAAAAAAGAATTTTACCGAGTTTTTCAAAAAGATGATTTGTTATTTAAACCATTAACCAAGTTTTCTTACAGTAACTATGGTTATGTAATTTTAAGTTTTGTAATTGAAAAAATTAAGAATAAGAATATTTATGAAGTTCAAAAAGAACTGGTTTTTGATCCGTTACAAATGAAAAATACATTTATTAATGATGGAAATTATGATGAAAACACAGTTTCTTTTTACAAAGATATAAATAATATAAAAGTTAAGTTCACAGATTATGTTTACAATGATACTAGTTATTCCTCAGGTTGTCATCTTTCAACTTCAGAGGACATTATAAAACTCGGAAATGCTTTTCTATTTGCAAATCGGCTTCTAAAACAAGAAACACTTATTGAATTGATAAAATCCCAAAAATTAATTGATGGAACCAAGACTAATTACGGAATTGGTATAATCTCAGGTAAAGATCAATTTGGAAACTTTTATTTTGGACATGGAGGAAATGCAATTTCAGCAAGAAGCGAAGTAAAAATTTATCCAAGTTCTAAATTAGTAATTGTAATGCTAGCAAATAAATCAAAAGTTGATGAAGATGACTTTTTAGAAAAAATTGCTAAACATTATGTAGAATTTCTAAAACATTAAATTAATTCATTTTTCCATTCCCATCAAAAATCCGTAACTTTACCTTTCAAAACATACACAAATGGACTTTTTATATCAAGACCCGTATCCAATTTTAAAAGACGATACACAATACAAAAAATTAACTTCTGATTACGTAAAAGTTGAACAACTTGGCGATAGAGAAATCTTAGTGGTGGATCCAAAAGGATTAGAATTATTAGCACAAGAAGCAATGGACGACGTTTCATTTATGTTGCGTTCGGCACATTTACAAAAACTAAGAAACATTATCGAAGACCCAGAAGCAACAGACAACGATCGTTTTGTGGCTTATAACTTATTGCAAAATGCTGCTGTAGCTGTAGAAGGTCAATTGCCTTCTTGCCAAGATACTGGAACTGCAATTGTAGTTGCTAAAAAAGGTGAAAACGTCTACACTGGTGTAGAAGATGGCGAATGGTTGTCAAAAGGAATTTACAATACATACCAAAATAAAAATCTTCGTTACTCACAAATTGTTCCGATTTCAATGTTTGAAGAAAAAAACTCAGGTTCGAATCTTCCTGCTCAAATTGATATTTATGCTAAAAAAGGAAATTCATATGAATTCTTATTTTTAACAAAAGGTGGTGGTTCGGCGAACAAAACGTTTTTATATCAAAAAACCAAATCGTTGTTGAATGAAAAATCGTTAGACGAATTTGTTCGCGAGCGTATTATGGATTTAGGAACAGCGGCTTGTCCTCCGTATCACTTGGCTATCGTTATCGGTGGCACTTCTGCAGAAGCGAATTTAGCAGCCGTGAAAAAAGCATCAGCAGGCTATTATGACAATTTACCAACTTCTGGAAATATGTCGGGTCAAGCATTTCGCGATTTAGAGTGGGAAAAAAGAGTACAAATTATTTGTCAAGAAAGTCAAATTGGAGCACAATTTGGTGGAAAATATTTAACACATGATGTGCGTGTGATTCGTTTACCACGTCATGCCGCATCTTGCCCTGTTGGAATGGGAGTTTCTTGTTCAGCAGATAGAAATATCAAAGGAAAAATCACGAAAGACGGAATTTTCTTAGAACAATTAGAAACCAATCCAGGTCAGTTTTTACCAACATCAGCGCCTCATTTAGAACCAGCAGTAGAAGTTGATTTGAATAAACCAATGTCTGAAATTTTAGCAGAATTATCGAAATACCCAATTAAAACGCGTTTGAAATTAAACGGAACTTTAATTGTAGCTCGTGATATTGCGCATGCAAAAATCAAAGAATTATTAGACGCTGGAAAACCAATGCCAGAATATTTCAAAAACCACCCAGTGTATTACGCGGGTCCAGCAAAAACTCCAGACGGAATGCCATCAGGAAGTTTTGGACCAACCACTGCAGGAAGAATGGATGTTTATGTAGACGAATTCCAAGCTGCTGGTGGAAGCATGATTATGTTAGCGAAAGGAAATCGTTCGAAACAAGTAATGGATGCGTGTAAAAAATATGGTGGATTCTATTTAGGTTCGATTGGTGGTCCTGCTGCTATTTTAGCGAAAGAAAATATCTTAGCTGTTGAAGTAGTGGATTTTGAAGAATTAGGCATGGAAGCCGTTCGTAAAATTACCGTAAAAGATTTCCCGGCATTTATTATTACGGATGATAAAGGGAATGATTTTTTTATGAATCTTTAGTCTTAGAACAAAGAGAATAGAATATAGAAAATAGACAAACCTGTGAGTTGAAAGACTTGCGGGTTTTTTATTTAAAATAAGATTCTAATAACGTTATTGATTTTTTGACTTTACTATCAAATGTGAATTTTAGAATTAAGATAAAAACAATCAAAAATGGAAAAAACAACAACACTTGTTTCTCTTGAATTTTAGTATAAATAAACAAAATAAAAAGAGGTTCGACTAATATTATAAACCACAATACTTTTTTCATTATCGAACTTAAATCAAACACTAAGTCGACTTGATTACTATGAATTTTTCCTGAGATTTCTGGGCGAAATTGATTTCTTGGTCCGTAATCAAATGTGGGCTTAATATTAATTTCTCCGCTTAAATTTACATTTCCTTCAAAATCGAATTTAGAATTGTCACGATGAAAATTTTCAACCTTAGCTTGAAGAATTGCAATGATTTCTTCATTTGAAAGTTTTGATTTTATGGTGTGTAATTTTTTGAACATGATTTTAAAATTTAAACGCAAAGGCGCAAAGTTTTTCGCAAAGCACGCAAAATAGGAAACCTGTGAGTAGAAAGACTTGCAGGTTTTTTATTTGATAATTAAAGAATTAGTCATAATTAAGGTCTGATTTAAACCCTCATCAGTTAAATTACCAGTCACCAAAATTTCTTCCTTTTCTAATAATTGTACTTCATCTGATTTGTTATCAAAAAGCACAATAATTTTCCTTTTTATTCCTGTATATTCTATTTCTGCTGATAAATAATAATGTCCACCATAAGCTCCATTAGATAAAACATTATATTCTGAAAATTTATGTTGAAAAATCATTTTACAATACTTTATTCGACAAACAACACCAATCCTTTCAAATAATGACCTTCTGGATGGTAAATATTCGTTGGGTGATCGGGTCCTTGCTCTAATTTGTGTAAAACCCTGATGTTTCTTCCGGTTTCTATGGCTGCTGCTGCAACTGTGTTGTAAAATAAAACATCGTCTATGACTTGTGAGCAAGAGAACGTGAATAGAATTCCGTTGGGTGCTAAGGCTTTAAATCCTGCAATGTTTAAACGTTTGTAGGCTTGCGTTGCGGTGTGTTTACTTTTGATGCTTTTCGCGAAAGCGGGTGGATCTAATACGATGACATCATATTGTTGTGTGTGCTCTTTCATGAAGTTGAACACATCGTCAGCAACTGCTTTATGATTAGCATTTGGAAAATTCAATTCCATATTACTGGCTGCTAAATCTACCGCTTTTTGAGAAATATCTACCGAGGTAACTAATTCTGCTCCTGCGCTCATCGCGTAAATTGAAAATCCTCCAGTGTAGCAAAAGGTGTTTAGCACTTTTTTGCCTTTTGAGAATTCACCTAATAATTTACGGTTTTCGCGTTGGTCTAAGAAGAAACCAGTTTTTTGTCCTTCAACCCAATTTACTGAAAACAAAATGTTGTTCTCTTTGGCAACCGCTTCTGCTTTATTTCCGAATAAGAAATAATCAGTTCCAGTATTCGGTAAAGTTCCTGAGCTTTTGCAATAAATGGTTTCGCAATAGTCTGGAAAATTAGATTTTATGGCTTCAGAAATTTGCTCCATTTGAAGAAAAACACCTGTCGAATGCGCTTGAATCACCCAATTTTTATCGTAATAATCAATAATTAATCCCGAAATGCCATCGCCTTCTCCGTGAATCACTCGGAACGCATTGGTAACTTCAAAATCTAATAACTGAGTGCGCAAATACCAAGCCGATTGTAGTTTGGCTGCCCAAAAGTTTTCAGAAAAAGTCTCTTCGCCGAAAGTCAAAATACGAACTACAATACTTCCTTTATCACTGAAATATCCGGTTCCTAAATGATTGTTTTTCGAATCGACTACATCTACCATTTCGCCATCGTTTATTTCACGACTTACGCCATAAACCGCACCACTGAAAATCCAAGGGTGACGACGTTGAATAGATTTTTCTTTACCTGATTTTAGAATTACTTTTGGTAAGCTCATTTTCTTTAAAATATATAAAAACCTGACAGGTTAGAGTAACCTATCAGGTTTAAAATTATAAACTCTTTTATTAATCGATTTTCATTTCCGGAATTTCTCCTTCAATGATTAAATCGGCTTCAGTTGCTTTGATAATATCTTCTACTGAAACACCTGGCGCTCTTTCTAACAATTTGAAACCATTTGGAGTGATTTCTAAAACGGCTAATTCCGTAACAACTTTTTTCACACAACCAACACCGGTTAATGGAAGCGTACATTTTTTAAGAATTTTTGATTCTCCAGCTTTGTTTACGTGCATCATAGCTACGATAATATTTTCTGCTGAAGCTACTAAATCCATAGCGCCACCCATTCCTTTTACCATTTTTCCTGGAATTTTCCAGTTGGCAATATCTCCATTTTCAGAAACTTCCATCGCACCTAAAATAGTTAAATCTACTTTTTGCGCACGAATCATTCCAAAACTAAAAGCAGAATCAAAGAAACTTGCTCCTGGCAAAGTGGTAATCGTTTGTTTTCCTGCGTTGATGATGTCAGCATCTTCTTCTCCTTCAAAAGGAAATGGCCCCATACCTAAAACTCCATTTTCCGACTGAAATTCTACTGAAATATCGGTACGAACGTAATTGGCAACTAAAGTTGGGATTCCGATTCCTAAGTTTACATAGTAACCGTCTTTAACTTCTTGTGCTATTCTTTTTGCGATTTGATTTTTATCTAATGCCATGATTAACTTCTTTGTCTAACAGTTCTTTGTTCAATTCTTTTCTCAAATTTCTCACCTTGGAAAATACGGTTTACCATAATTCCAGGAATGTGAATTTCGTTTGGATTTAAAGTTCCTGCTGGTACTAATTCTTCAACCTCAGCAATAGTGATTTTTGCAGCACCTGCCATACAAGCGTTGAAATTACGAGCCGTTCCTTTGAAAATAAGGTTTCCTGCTTCGTCACCTTTCCATGCTTTTACGATAGAAAAATCAGCTTTGTAAGCCAATTCCATCACGTGCATTTTTCCGTTGAATTCGCGTGTTTCTTTTCCTTCGGCAACTTCCGTTCCGAAACCTGCTGGAGTAAAGAATGCTGGAATTCCGGCTTGAGCAGCACGACATTTTTCAGCTAAAGTTCCTTGTGGAGTTAATTCTACATCTAATTCTCCTGAAAGCATTTGACGTTCAAATTCAGCGTTTTCTCCCACATAAGAAGAAATCATTTTTTTGATTTGACGTTTTTGTAATAGTAATCCCAATCCGAAATCATCCACACCTGCGTTGTTTGAAATACAAGTTAGATTGGCTACATTTTTATTTACTAATTCAGCAATACTGTTTTCGGGAATACCACAAAGACCAAAACCACCTAACATGATAGTTTGTCCGTCTTGAATTCCTTCCAACGCTTCTTTAACGTTATTAACTTTTCTAGAAATCATATTTTGGTTTGTTGTTGTTTATAATCCGAATTCGTCCATGTCTGGCTCGTCTGTTGGAACAGCTGTGGTATCAACTACTTTTTTAGGTGTCCAACAATCTACTTTTATTTGCAAATCTTCTGGTTTTTCAAATGGTTCTTTCGATACATCTAAATCACTATCGGCATAACATTTTTTCATGAAGATTCCCCAAATAGGTAATGCCATAGTAGCTCCTTGACCTAATCTTGTGGCTCTAAAGTGAGCTGCTCTATCTTCGTTTCCTACCCAAACTCCTGTGGCTAAATTAGGTACCATTCCAATAAACCACCCATCTGAGTTGTTTTGTGAAGTTCCTGTTTTTCCTGCAATTGGATTTCCAAAACTATAATCGTATTGGATGAATCCGCCACCACCATATTTTAAACGAGCTCCTGTTCCTGAACTAGTAACCCCTTCCATTAATTTCACAACAGCATAGGCAACATCTTTGTTCACAACATCTTTAGTAAATGGTACAGGTTGATCGATTATCACTCCGTTTTTATCTTCAATTTTAATAATAAACGTTGGCTTTACATATACTCCTTGATTAGCAAACGTACTCATTGCACCAACCATTTGTTCCACAGTAATATCTACAGCACCCAGGGCAATAGACGGTTGTTCCGGAATATCAGATGTAACTCCCAATTCTTTCGCCATGTCAACAACTGCTTTTGGTCCCACTCTGTCAATTAATTTAGCTGAAACCGTATTCACCGAATTTGCTAATGCTTTTTGTAATGTAATGGTTCCTCTATAATTGCCATCGGAATTTTTTGGCGACCAATCAGCATCGATTCCCCATTTGCCTTTTGGCATGGTGAAATAACTATCAATAATAGAATCACAAGGCGACATTCCTAATTGTTCGATAGCAGTTGCATACAAAAATGGTTTAAAAGTAGAACCTACTTGTCTTGCTCCTTGCCCAACGTGATCGTATTGGAAATATTTGTAATTAACTCCTCCAACCCAGGCTTTAATGTGACCATTTCTTGGTTCCATAGCCATCATCCCTGTTTGCAACATGTGTTTGTAGTAAATGATGGAATCTTTTGGTTTCATGATGGTGTCTTTTTCACCTTCATATGTAAAGATTTTCATTTTAGCTGCTACATCAAAAGACTTAATAATTTCTTCCTCAGTTTTTCCATTCAAGTCCATTTTTCTCCAACGCTCTGAATTTTTCATGGCTTGCATCATGATTTGCTGCGTTTGCTCTGGAGTAATATCTACAAATGGGGCATTTTCTTTGTCTTTGGCATTAATGAAGAATTCTTTCTGTAAATTTTTCAAGTGCTCGGTTACCGCTTCCTCTGCATATTGTTGCATTTTTGAATCGATGGTCGTGTAGATTTTTAAACCATCTCGATACAAATCATATTCTGTTCCATCTGGTTTTAAATGATCTTTCACCCATTTCTTCATGTAATCTCTTAGATATTCTCTGAAATAAGTAGCGCTTCCTTCGGAATGACTTTCAGGTTTAAAATCTAACTTGATAGGAAGTTTTTTTAGTTCTTCTTTTTTTGATTCGGTAATTACACCATTTTTAACCATTTGACCTAAAACCGTATTTCTTCGGTCTAGAACCAATTTTGCTCTTTTTTTTCGGTTTGGATTATATAAAGATGGGTTTTTTAACATTCCGATGAATAAAGCTGACTCCTCAATAGTTAAATCTTTTGGTTCTTTATTCATATAAATTTTAGCCGCTGAACGAATTCCAACCGCACCATTTACAAAATCTACTTGATTTAAGTAAAGCGCAATGATTTCTTGTTTGGTATATTGACGTTCCAAACGGATAGCAATAATCCATTCTTTTACTTTTTGAATTACTCTGAATAAAATGAATTTTGAACCTTCTCCGTGGAATAAATTTTTAGCTAACTGCTGGGTTAGTGTACTTGCTCCTCCATCTCGACCTAATCTAACAACTGCACGTAAAGTTCCTTTGGCATCAATTCCTGAGTGTTCGTAAAAACGTTCGTCTTCTGTTGCTACAAGTCCTTTTACTAAATGTTGTGGAAGTTCGTGATATTTAACTGGAGTTCTATTTTCTTTATAAAATTTACCAATTACTACTCCATCTGAAGAAATAATTTCTGTTGCAACATTTGAATCTGGATTTTCCAAATCATCAAACGAAGGCATTTTTCCGAAAAACCCCCAAGAAGCAAATAAAAATAATAAAATGATTCCCAAAAATCCGTACATAAAAAGTTGCCAAAACTTTCTTTTGTATTCGGAATAATCGTTAGTAACTGCTTTTTTAGTAGCCATGTTATTTGATTTTTTCTATTCTTAAACCTAATTCTGTAATTCCTTTTAGTTCTGACACACCATCAACTTTTCCAGTTTCTCTCACTGCCTGAACTACCTCAACATTATATTTTCCTATTCTTTTAAATCTGAAATTCTTTAAATACCACAACTTACTTTCCTTAACGTCTGAAAAACCTTCTCCTAATAGCGTTCCATCTGGATTTGCCATTAGGTATTCCAAAGTATCCACCGCAATAGTTGGTTTTTTACCTGGTTCTTTCATTGTTACAATCAAATACATGTTGTTGAACGGATAATCGTTGTTGTTTCTCACATTTAAAAATAAATGATACGGATTTACCGTGTCTTTTTGTTCAAATGCAAAACGCAACGTGTCTGATTTTTTCCAAGAACCGTCTAACTCTTTGTATTCGCTAAAAAATTGCTTTTCATCGCAAGAGAAAAAAAGCAAAGCAAACAGTATTAATCCAATAAATTTAGTCTTTTTTAGGAGCATTTTTGAAATTTGATGGTTTACGTTTTTTGTTTTTATTGTTATTCTTTTTCTTAGGTTGATCAAAACGTGTTAAACTATCTTGACCTACTACATTTTCGAATTTTTTCTCTACTTCTTGAACCGTTTCTACCACATAATCTTCCAAAGCCGCCACACGTTCTTTTTTCTTATTGATGGCTAAAATTTCTTTCACTTTTGCTACTGGTAAAACCATCCATTGTGCTGGAGCATTTGCATAAGAGAACCACATAATTTCCTTAAAAATATCAATTTTCTGACAATATGCATCGCCTTTTTCGGTATACAATTTGGTTTCCATATCAGGCATATCTTTCAATGCATCCAAATAAGTATCCAATTCGTAATTCAAACAACACTTTAATTTTCCACATTGTCCTGCTAATTTTTGTGGATTTAAAGACAACTGTTGGTAACGTGCTGCCGAAGTATTTACACTTCTAAAATCGGTTAACCAAGTAGAACAACACAATTCTCTTCCGCAAGAACCAATTCCTCCTAAACGAGCTGCTTCCTGACGGAAACCTACTTGTTTCATTTCGATTCTGATTTTGAAATCTTGTGCAAATTCTTTAATTAACTGACGAAAATCGACTCTGTCATTTGCCGTGTAATAAAACGTTGCTTTTGAACCATCACCTTGAAATTCTACATCAGAAATTTTCATTTCTAACTTCAAATTAATAGCGATTTCGCGAGCACGCATACGCACCGCTTCTTCTTTATTTCGAGCTTCTGTCCAAATATCGATATCACGTTGTGATGCTTTTCTATAGATTTTAGCTAATTCTTTGTCTGGATTATCGCCTTTCTTCTTCATTTGAATTTTAACCAATTCTCCTGTTAAAGTTACAATCCCAATATCGTGACCTGGAGAAGCCTCCGTAGCAACAATATCGCCAATAGCTAAAGTTAGCTTTTCTGTATTTCTGAAAAATTCTTTTCTTCCGTTTTTGAAACGGATTTCAGCAGCATCAAAAGGCGCCTGACCTCCTGGTAATGTCATGTTTGACAACCAATCAAAAACCGAAAGTTTGTTGCAGCTATCGGTGCCACAAGTCCCATTATTATTACACCCCTTTGGTGCACCACCATCAGCGGTTGAACAGTTTGTACATGCCATAATTTAAATATATAGTGATTGTCCTTAAGCGGACTACGTTTCAAAACGTTTTTGAGCGTAAAGATATTGATTTTTTATGGAAACTTTCAAATTCAATCTTTTGAAGTTGCACAAAAACAAAAAACCTATCTCATTATAAAACGAAATAGGTCTTTATATAGTATTGTAAACCAAAAAATTATGTTTCTTTCACGGTAATTATGTGAACGGGACAAGCCTTTGCTGCTAATTCACAATTTTCAACAATGGTGTGGTCTGCAGATTTTAAAGTGTGAAAACCTTTGGCATCAACCGATTTTATTAACACCGATTTTCCGTCTTTTTTTGACATTTGAAATTGTGCTGGTGCCATTTCTACACAATAATTGCAACCAATGCATTTGTCTCTTTGAAGGGTAACAACAACCATTAGTTTTCTACAATTTTATACATTTTATCCGATAAACGAATGCGGAACGGCACTTTTAAAGTACAACTATCTCCTTTAGTTGCTTTTTCAGAAGTGGCATCATTCACAAAAAAATCTTCTAAAATTAATTCTTGTGCTCCAGTTGATGGACCTGTGATTAGAATTTTATCGCCTTTTTTGATATCATAGGCTTCAATTTTGAATTCGGCTATGCTTGATTTTGGGAAATAATGCATTCCTTTTCCAACGTATACTTTTTTCTGAGTTGCATTGGAACCGGGATTATCCGACCATTCGCCTAATTTTTGTCCCAAATAATAACCGCTCCAAAAACCACGATTGTAAACAGTTGCCAAAGCTTCCATCCAAGTGTTGATTTTTTCTTTGGTAAACGTTCCTTCGTAATACGAATCGATAGCTTCGCGATAGGTTTTGATAACCGTTGCTACATAATCAGCTGCACGTCCACGACCTTCAATTTTTAAAACTTTTATTCCTGAATCGATTACTTGATCTAGAAAATCTAATGTACATAAATCTTTTGGCGACATTAAATATTCGTTATCAACTTCAATTTCAAAACCAGATTCTTGGTCAATAACGGTATATTTTTTACGACAATTTTGCTTGCAAGCACCCCGATTTGCTGATGAATTATGCGAATGTAAACTCAAATAACATTTTCCAGAAACCGCCATACACAAAGCGCCGTGACCAAAAATTTCAATTTCAACTAAATTACCGCTTGGACCTTTTACTTGTTCTTTTTCGATGTCTTCGGTGATTTTTTTTACTTGACGCAAACTCAACTCGCGAGACAATACAATCGTATCGGCAAACATAGCGTAGAATTTTACCGTTTCTATATTAGTCACATTCAATTGCGTAGAAATATGAACTTCGATTCCGATGGTTCTAGCCGTCATAATAACCGCTTGGTCGGATGCAATTACAGCCGTAATTCCTGCTTCTTTAGCTTTAGTCAAAAGTGTTTTTACAATCGATAAATCGTGATCGTAGATAATCGTATTTAAAGTTAGATAAGTTCTTACGTTTTTTTCGTTGCAACGACGTGCAATTTCAGGCAAATCGTCTAAAACGAAATTCACTGTTGCTCGAGCACGCATATTTAGTTGTTCAACACCAAAATAAATGGAATCGCAACCATTATCTAAAGCTGCTTGCATAGATTCAAAATTTCCTGCAGGCGCCATTAATTCAATTCTTCCCGAAGTTGTCATTAGCCAATAATTTTAAATAATTTATCAGATAATCTTACTCGGAAAGGTACTTCAAAAGTTATTTTATCGCCAACTTTAGCTACTGAATTTTCAGTTCCGTTTACGAACATTTTTTCTAAAACCAATTCTTGGTTTCCAGTTGTTGGTCCTGAAATTAAAATTTTGTCGCCAACATTTAATTCTTGATTTTCTATAACGAAAAGTCCCACTTGTGCTTTCACATAATAATGTTCGGCTTTACCAAGCAATACTTTTTTTACTTTTATCTTCTGGCGAATATCTTTCGTTTTTTCGGCAACAGCCAAAGGTTTGTCTGACAATTCTCCAGAATGTTTGAATTTTAAATTCTCTGATTTTCCTTTTCGGAAAACTTTATTACCTACTTGTTTTCCTCTACGAAGTTTAACTTGTTCGGCTAATGGTAAATGTGTGATTTCTAAACATTCTGTAGAACAACAATTTTCCATAGCTGCTTTACATTCGTCACATTGGATGAACAATAAGTGGCAACCATCGTTTAAACAATTGGTGTGATTGTCGCAAGGTTTTCCACATTGGTGACATTGTGAAACGATATCGTCAGTAATTCTTTCACCTAATCTGTGGTCGAAAACAAAGTTCTTTCCGATGAATTTACTTTCTAAACCTTCCTCTTTAAGTTGCTTAGCATAATTGATAATTCCGCCTTCTAATTGGAATACATTTTTAAAACCTTGATGTTTGAAATAAGCTGAAGCTTTCTCGCAACGAATTCCTCCGGTGCAATACATCACTAGGTTTTTATCTTCTTTAAAGTCTTTTAATTGTTCGTTGATGATTGGTAAACTTTCTCTAAATGTTTCCACATCTGGAGTTATAGCCCCTTTAAAATGACCAATTTCACTTTCGTAATGATTTCTAAAATCAACTACAATCGTATTTGGATCTTCTAATATTTGGTTGAATTCTTTAGCTTTTAAATGCACACCAATATTCGTAACATCAAACGTTTCATCGTTCAAACCATCAGCTACGATTTTGTCACGAACTTTTACGGTTAGTTTTAAAAACGAATGATCGTCGTGTTCTACAGCAACATTCAAACGAATGCCTTTCATAAAATCGTAGGCTTCTAAAGTTTCACGAAAAGCTTCAAAGTTTTCGGCAGGAACACTCATTTGAGCATTAATTCCTTCTTTGGCTACATACGTTCGACCAAGAGCATCGAGCTTGTTCCATTCGATAAATAAATCGTCGCGAAATTTTTTTGGATCTTCAATTTTGGCATACGCATAGAAAGATAATGTAAGACGTTGTTTTCCGGCTTCATCAATTAATTGAGCTCTTTCTTCTGCGCTTAAGGTGTTATACAGTTGCATGCTATAAACGTTTAAGTGAGAAATATGTTGTGAATTCTAAATGGAAGAATTCGAGGGCAAAGGTAATAAAATTGATTAAAAATCAAATCTTTAAATGAATTGGAAAACATATTAACAATTTTTGGCACAATTGAAAAAAGCTGTATTTTTACAAAAAAAGAATTGTAATCAATTTAAAGCCAAATATTATGAGTTCAGACAAAGAAGCAAAATTAAAAGCCTTACAACTAACATTAGACAAACTTGACAAAACGTACGGAAAGGGAACAGTAATGAAACTTGGCGATAGCGCAGTGGAAGAAGTAGAGTCTATTCCTTCAGGTTCATTAGGTATTGATTTGGCACTTGGAGTAAATGGTTACCCAAGAGGAAGAATCATTGAAATCTACGGACCAGAATCGTCAGGTAAAACTACGTTAACATTACACGCCATTGCAGAAGCTCAAAAGGCAGGAGGAATTGCAGCATTTATTGATGCGGAACATGCATTTGATCGTTTTTATGCAGAAAAATTAGGAATCGATATTGATAACTTAATTATTTCACAACCTGATAATGGAGAACAAGCATTAGAAATTGCCGAAAGTTTAATCCGTTCGGGAGCAGTTGATATTGTTGTTATTGACTCGGTTGCAGCTTTAACTCCAAAAAGTGAAATTGAAGGTGATATGGGTGATTCTAAAATGGGATTACACGCGCGTTTGATGTCACAAGCATTGAGAAAATTAACTGGAACGATTCATAAAACAAACTGTACCGTTTTCTTCATTAACCAATTACGTGATAAAATTGGAGTTATGTTTGGAAGTCCAGAAACTACAACTGGAGGTAACGCATTAAAATTCTATGCTTCAGTTCGTATCGATATTCGTAAATCGACTCAAATCAAAGATGGAGATAATGTTTTAGGTAACAGAACTAAAGTAAAAGTAGTTAAAAACAAAGTAGCACCGCCTTTCAGAACAGCAGAATTTGACATTATGTATGGTGAAGGAATTTCAAAAGTAGGTGAAGTATTAGACTTAGCTGTAGAATTTGAAATCATCAAAAAAAGTGGTTCTTGGTTCAGTTATGGCGAAACTAAATTGGGTCAAGGTAGAGATGCTGTAAAAGCATTAATTAAAGACAACCCAGAATTAATGGACGAATTAGAACAAAAAATCAAAGATCTAATCAAAGAAAATAACGCTTAAAAATTAAATCACGCCTAGAGCGTGATTTTTTTTATAAATACACGCAACCTTTTAATTAAATTTGAATCTATTAAATATAATAAATCATTAAAATGAAAAAGTTCTTTTTAATACTAAGTATTTTGTTTGTTTTTAACTCATGTAGTTTAGATGACGAGCCAAAATCAGAATATGTGCTACTGCCTGTAGAATCGGTTGAAATGCCAGCTACTGGTTTTAACATAAATGAAGTAAATTATATTAAGGTCAGATACAGAAGACCTACAACTTGCCATTTGTATGACGATTTTTACATCGAAAAAGATGGCTACACAAGAACTGTTGCAATTAGAGCCATTAAACTAAATGAAAACAATTGTGAAGATGCTACAGAAGAAGGTCCTTATGAAGTGGAATTGGCGTTTAAACCAACTGAAGTTGAAACTTATACATTTAAGTTTTGGACAGGAACAAACGGTCAAGGTGTTGATGAATATATAACAGAAGATGTCGTAATTAATTAATACAATTACAGTTTGATTTTAGAGCAACTCATAAATGAATGTACTAAAAACAATACCAAAGCACAAGAACAACTTTATCACTTATTAGCGCCGAAGTTGTTTGCTGTGTGTTTGAAGTATTCGAGAAGTTATGAGGAAGCACAAGATAATTTACAAGAGAGTTTTTTAGTGATTTTTGACAAAATAAATCAATATAAAAATTCAGGTTCTTTTGAAGGTTGGGCAAAACGAATTGTAATAAATTATACATTACAACAATATCGGAATCAAAAAGTATTTGAAATTATTTCAGAGAAAATTCCAGATACAGATGATGTGGAAATAGACGACGAAAATGTATCTATAGAATTTCTTACTCAAATAATTCAATCTTTGCCAGACCGATACAGATTGGTTTTTAATTTATATGTGATGGATGATTATTCGCACAAAGAAATTGCTGAGATGTTAGGTATCAACATAGGAACATCAAAATCAAATTTAGCGAGAGCTAAAGCCATATTAAAAGACAAAATTGAATCGAATAACAACTATTCAATTAAAAAGACAAAATGAAAGATCAGAAAAATATAGAACGATTATTCCAAGAAAAATTTAAAGACTTTGAAGCCACGCCGCCTCAAGGCTCTTGGGATACAATTGCTTCTCGATTAAATGAAAAGAAAAAGAAAAAAAGAGTGGTGCCATTTTGGTTTCAACTATCTGGTATTGCTGCTTCATTATTCATTATTGGTACTTTAATTTGGAATTTCCAATCAACGGAAAACACATCTCCATTTAATACCACTAATCAAACGGTTGTTGGTGTTGAAAATGAAAATAATGATAGTCAAAATTCAAACTTAAATTCTCAAGACAACAATGCTTTAAATACGAATGTAAACAATCAGAATGTTTCAACTGAAGAGAAGAAGAACACAACAGAAAGTAAAAGTTCAAAATTTGACTCTGATTTAATACATTCAAAAAAATCAAACAATCGAGTTGTTTCAAACGAAAATAAAAACATTCGCTCTAAGGAAAAAAACAATAAAACTAATCGTTCAATTATATCTGATACTAAAAAGAATAAAACCGGAATTCGTTACAACAATAATACAAAAGAATCTAATTCAATTATTGTAGCTAATTCTAAAAAATCAAAAGCGAAAAGAAACAAAACTAAATATGAAACTTTAATTTCAAATGAAGATATTCTTCTTTTATCTGATGATAAAAATAATAATACAAACAATTGGGTTGGAACTAAAAATTCAAAAAAGAAATCAAATCAAAATGAAAAAATTAATGCTGAAAAGATAGATTCGTTTTTTGATAAAAACCAAACTGATACAAATTTCGTAAATACAATTAATGATACTGAGAAAAAAAGCACCGACACCATAAATGTCATTGTAGTTTCATCAGAAAGTGTCATAAATAACGATAGTACGCTAGTGGCTGAAGTTTCTCCAGAAATTAATCCATTAGAAGAACTGCTAAAAGAAAAAGAGGCTGGGAAAAATGAAGATGAAAAAGAAAAAGAAAAAAGAAGTAGATGGGCGGTAAGTACAAACGCATCGCCCGTTTATTTTAATTCAATTGCTGAAGGTTCCTCATTAGATAGCCGTTTTAATGCCAATCAAAAAGAATACAACAATACAGTAAGTTATGGTGTTGGTGTTAATTATGCTATCAATAACAAACTAACTTTAAAAACAGGTGTAAACAATTTAAGTCTTGATTATAATACTTCAGACATTAGTTTTTATCAAGCTACTACAACAAAACCAATACAAAATGTAGCTACAAATGCACGAGGTAAAATGATTAACATCGAAAGCAAACTCGAAGACAATGGTACCTTTATTTCTGTATCTGGCAATCTTTTAAATAAATTTGATGGAGCAATCAATCAACAAATTAGTTATGTAGAAGTTCCTTTAGAGTTAGGTTATAAAATTTTAGATAGAAAATTTGGAATAGAAATCATTGGAGGATTAAGTACTTTGATTTTAAATGACAATTCGGTATCTATTGTTTCAAACGGACAAGAAATGACTATTGGTGAAGCCAATAATCTAAACAATATACATTTTAGTAGCAATGTCGGTTTGGGTTTTAAATATAATTTTTGGAAAAGCTTTAATGCTAATTTCCAACCTATGTTTAAATACCAAATCAATACTTTTAGTGAAAATTCCGGTAACTTCAAGCCTTATTTTATAGGCTTGTATACCGGAGTAAGTTTTAGTTTTTAAGCTTTGTTGGTTAAGCTTAAATTTTTAGTTAAGTTGTTTCGTTTCTAGTTAAAATGAAACTGAGAAAGTCCAAATGCGTTTGGACTTTTTTATTTTAAATCCTCAAGCAACGGTTGTAAAATGATATCTCTTACTTGTTGTTTCAATGCGTTTCTATCTTCTAACGTTTTCCCTTTAGTTTCAATTATCGGATAAATTTTAGCGCGCATTTTTCCTGGAGTTCCACTGAAGAAAGTATAAGAAAAACGTTTTTTATTATCAAAAAATACCATTGGAACAATTGGCAATCCATGCTCAATGGCAATTCTGAAAGCACCATCTTTAAATTCATCTAACACAATGTGCTCCTCTGGAACGCCACCTTCTGGAAAAATACAAATACTCAAACCTTGATGAATTCTTTTTTGAGCACGCTCAAAAACTTGATAACGACTTTTACTGTTTGCTCTATCAACCAAAATACAAACGCGTTTATAAATAAATCCAAAAATTGGAATCTTAGCCAATTCTTTCTTTCCCACAAAAACAAACGGGTGATTTTTAACCGCAATCAACATCAACATAATATCGGTCATTGAAGTATGATTAGCTACTAACATATAACTTTTTCCATCTTCAAAAACTTCATCGCCTTCAATAGAATAATTAAAACCCATTCCAATTAAAATAATCTTAGACCATAACCTCGCAATTTTAAAAAATAACGGATAGGTTTTCTCGCTTAAGATCGTAGCCAAAATAAAAGGAAACAGTACAATGATTGGAACTAAAACCAAGATGTAAAACCAAATTCGATATAATAATGTAAGCGGATATTTTAAAAATTTCATTTAGCAAGTTTATTTGATTTCCAAAAGTAATCATTTATATAAAACCTATCTCTTTTTACTTTTCTGTTTTTACTTTACATTTGCATTTCTAAATAACAACTTAGCAACGCTTAGCGTTAAAACAAAAACAATGGCAAAAATCTTAACCGGAGTTCAAAGTACAGGAACACCACACTTAGGAAATTTATTAGGAGCAATTATTCCTGCTATTCAAATGGCAAACAATCCTGATAACGAGTCTTTTCTTTTTATTGCCGATTTGCATTCGATTACGCAAATCAAAAATGGAGCAGAATTAAGACAAAACACCTATAGTACGGCTGCAGCTTGGCTAGCTTGTGGTTTAGATACAAACAAAATTGTTTTTTATCGCCAATCGGATGTGCCTCAAACTACTGAGCTTTCTTGGTATTTGAGTTGTTTTTTTCCATTCCAGCGTTTAACCTTAGCACATTCTTTCAAAGATAAAGCAGATAGATTAGAAGATGTAAATGCCGGATTATTTACCTATCCAATGCTAATGGCAGCCGATATTTTATTGTATGATGCCAATATTGTACCCGTTGGAAAAGACCAAATGCAACACATTGAAATAACAAGAGATGTAGCCTCAAGATTTAATCATCAAATGGGCGAAACCTTTGTGTTGCCAGAAGGAAAAACTTCTGAAGATACCATGTTAATTCCAGGTACCGACGGACAAAAAATGAGTAAATCGAGAAACAATTTCATTAATATTTTTGTGGATGACAAAGCGCTTCGCAAACAAATTATGGGGATTCAAACCGATAGTACTGCATTAGAAGATCCAAAAAACCCAGACACTTGTAATTGTTTTGCTTTGTACAAATTATTAGCAACAACAGAACAAACAGAAGTAATGAAAGCCAATTATTTGGGCGGAAATTACGGCTACGGTCACGCGAAACAAGCTTTATTTGAATTAATCGTTGAGAAATTCAAAACCGAAAGAGAAAAATACAATTACTACATAAACAACTTAGAAGAAGTAGATAAATTATTACTTGAAGGCGCTGCAAAAGCAAGTGCTGTAGCGAATGGTGTTTTGAAAAGAGTTAGAGAGAAGTTGGGATATTAATAAAATTCAAATTTCAATATATAAAAACCTCAAAGTTTAGAAGTCTAAATTTTGAGGTTTTTTATTCTTTAATGATTTTTTCAATTTTCCATTTATTCTCCTTTTGTGAGAAATTACAAAATACGTTATAGTGATAATACATTTTATTACATTGGAAATAAGCTTTTCCATTTTTGTGTATTAAAACTCTACTCAACCCAGAAAGTGGAAGATGTTCATTATCTCTTACACCACCTTCAAAAGTGTATTTGTAAGAAACTAAAGTAACATCAAGTTTTGATTTTTCAAATTCATTTTTACTTAATTTACGCTCAGGTAATGAATCATATTCATATTTAAAATCTTCATTAAATGGCTTATTTACTGAAAGTAAAGTGTCAATAACTGCGTACTTATATTTTTTAAATTCATCAATTTTTTTGATTGCAATTTCAATGTTTTGTTTGAGTTTTGATTTAAAAGTAATCCAATCCTCATCACGTTTCTTATTCAATTGTTGAATCTCTTCTTTAGAAAATTTCAAACTATCTGTTTCTAAAGGTGGAGGTAGAAACATATTTTGATTTTGATTTAATTCATACTTTGCAATTTCCGGCAACACATCGCACAAAACCTCCGCTTCTAATTCTTCATAGGTTTTTTCTTTCTCGGTGCAAGAGAATAAAAACAAAACTATCGTTAAGATACTGAGTGTTTTTTTCATGTTCTAAATTTAGTAATTTCAATCAAAAAATAAGCCAAAAAAAATCAAACCACTTCAAACATTTTTCCAGGCAAAGGTCTAATCACTCCTTTTAATTCCATGTTCAACAAAATGGAAGAAATTCTGTAAATAGGAAAATCACATTCTAAAGCGATGATGTCCATCATTTCTTTTCCAGTTTTTTGAAGGTAATCATAAATGATTTGTTCTTCATCGGTTAAGGTAACGAACAATTGTTTTTGTACTACTTTTTGAGATTCGCGTTGCAATTCCCAATTCAAAATATAAACCAAATCTGCTGCCGAAGTAAGTAAATTAGCGCGTTGTGTTTTAATCAAATTATTGCAACCTTGACTATATTTATCAGTTGTTCTTCCTGGAACTGCGAAAACGTCTCGATTGTAATCGTTGGCTAAATTAGCGGTGACTAACGAACCACCTCTTTCAGCACTTTCAATTACAATGGTTGCTTCGCTAATGCCAGCAACAATGCGATTTCGTTTGATGAAATTTTCTTTATCGGGATTACTGATGCTCCAAAATTCGGTTAAAAATCCACCGTTTTGTTCCATTTTAGCCATGTGTTTTTTGTGCGCTTTCGGATAAATTTGATTCAATCCGTGAGCCAAAACGCCGATAGTTTGCAAACCACAATCCATTGCTATTTGATGTGCATAAATATCTACGCCGTAAGCAAAACCACTAACAATTATTGGATTTAATGGTGAAATTTCTTCAATCAATTTCTTAGTAAATTCCATGCCATACGTCGTAATTTGACGTGTTCCGACAATACTGATAATTCTTCTATTCTGTAAATCGATATTTCCCGCTTGAAATAAAAGTACAGGGCTGTCGTAGCAATGTTTTAATCGTTCGGGATAATTTTCATCTTGAAAATAAGTGGTGGAAATATTTTCTTGCGCAATGAATTGGAGTTCACCTTCCGCTTTTGCAAATACCGATTTGTCTTGCAAATTTTTAATTACAACCGAACCAATGCCGTCAATTTTTTGAAGTTGGGATTTTTTTGAAGCGAAGACTTCTGTAGCATTTCCGCAATGTTGGATGAGTTTTTTGGCGATTACATCTCCTACTCCTTCCACTTGCATGAGCGCAAGCGTGTGGTACAATTCTGACTGTGTCATGGCGTGTATAAAATTTATTTGGCGTATAATTGAAGAACAAAAATAGTTCTTTTTAGCAATAATCCAAAAAAGAAAATAGAAACCTAATTAGCCCTGATTACTTCACGCAGCGTATATTTTTATTTGGTGTTCAGTGAATGCTTCGCATTTGTAGTGAAAATCCTTTTTTATTTGTTGCCTGAGGTTCTCGAAGGCACCAAATAAAAGATTGCAACGTAAAGCAGGAACATGGAAACCAAGAAAACCCAAGCCATTCGCTTCCAATTATTTACAGTAAAAATCGCAATTGTTAATAATTTTTGTTGATAAAATTTTGATATTGCTATTGATTATCTAACTTTGTTGTTATGCTTATAGAAAAACACATATCTGACTTATTATATCGTTATCAGTGCGTTACTGTTCCTGGTTTTGGTGCTTTTTTAACCGAAACTGTGTCCGCTCACGTTACTGGAAGCGCAAGTTCGTTTTTTCCACCTAAAAAAGTGGTTTCGTTTAATGCGAATGTAAAAAATAATGATGGGTTATTGGCAAATCATGTGGCATTACAAGAAAAAATGTCCTACGAATTAGCCGTTATCAAAATTGGTGATGTGGTGAACGAATGGACGTATTTGTTGCAAAACCGCAATCGCGTAGTGTTGAAAAACATTGGCGAAATTTCGGTTAACAATGAAATGAATTGGGTTTTTGAACCAGCAAACACCGTAAATTATTTAACGGATTCGTTTGGTTTGAGCAGCTTTGTTTCTCCAGAAATTACAAGAGAAGTTTTAAAACAAGAAGTAGAAGCTTTAGAAGAAAAAGCACCAATTATTTTTACTCCTGAAAGAAAGAAAGATTACTCGTATTTAAAATATGCAGCTGTTTTTGTAACGATGTTGGGTGCTGGTGGTTTTGGTTACATGACTTACAACAATCAACAAATTGAAACCCAAACTTTAGCAGTTCAGAAAAACGTTCAAGAGAAAGTACAACAACAAATTCAACAAGCGACTTTTCTAATTAATGCACCAGTTGAAGCAGTTGAATTAAGTGTTGCTGCACCAGTTGAAGAAAAAAGGCCTTATCATTTAGTAGCTGGCGCATACAGAAGCGTAGAAAACGCGGACGTAGCAATTGCTGAATTAAACGCAGCAGGTTTTGAAAACGCAAAGATGCTT
The DNA here is from genome assembly GCF_025909975.1 of Flavobacterium lacisediminis. Lineage (GTDB taxonomy): Bacteria > Bacteroidota > Bacteroidia > Flavobacteriales > Flavobacteriaceae > Flavobacterium > Flavobacterium lacisediminis. Next base: position 287,085 of record NZ_JAPCIO010000001.1, read on the forward strand.
CCAATGAACAAACTTAAATTATATTATGTAGTTTATGCAAGTTTTAAAACATTAGAAGAAGCGCAAACCGATAGAAAAAACATACAAAAAACACATAATGCAGAAGCGTGGTTAATGATAGAATAATTTTTTAACACTTTGCATAATAATTATTAAAATCCCTGTTTTGGGATTTTTTTATGCATTTTATTTTCAAATTCCTCATTATCTTTGCAAAAAAAACAATGCAACCAAAATTTCCTTCAGAATCGGTAACTACTTTAACCGACTTAGTTTTACCAGGTGAAACGAATCCATTGAACAACTTATTTGGTGGTGAATTGCTAGCTCGTATGGACAGAGCTGCAAGTATTACCGCAAGAAGACATTCGCGTAGAATTTGTGTAACGGCATCTGTGAACCACGTGGCTTTTAATAGAGCTATTCCTTTAGGAAGTGTAGTAACCGTTGAATCTAAAGTATCGAGAACTTTCAATACTTCTATGGAAATTTATATTGATGTTTGGATTGAAGATAGAGAATCAGGAATTAAAAATAAAGCGAACGAAGCTATCTATACTTTCGTCGCGGTTGATGAAACAGGAAGACCAATTCCAGTTCCACCAATTGAACCAGAAACCGAATTAGAAAAACAACGTTACGAAGCCGCTTTAAGAAGAAAACAACTAAGCTTAGTCTTAGCTGGAAAAATGAAACCAAGCGAGGCAACGGAATTAAAAGCGTTGTTTATGGAATAAATTGAGAACCTTCGGGTTCTTTTTTTTATTTTTGTAAAAAATAAATCACATGTCATCATTTTATAAATTAAGCATTAAAGAAATCATCAAAGAAACTGCCGATGCCGTTTCGATTCTTTTTAATGTTCCAGACGAATTAAAATCGTATTATCAATTTGTTGCTGGACAATACGTAAACTTAAAAGTTACGCTTGACGGACAAGAAATTAGAAGAGCGTATTCTATTTGTTCTTCTCCAAAAAGTGGCGAATTAAGAATTGCCGTAAAAGCAATAAAAACTGGATTCTTTTCTAAGTTTGCCAACGAAAAATTAGCCGTTGGAAACGTAATTGAAGTAGGAACTCCAGAAGGAAAATTTACTTTCGAACCAAAAGCAGAACGTCAAAAAAATTACGCAGCTTTTGTAGCAGGAAGCGGAATAACACCTGTATTTTCAATCTTAAAATCGGTTTTAGAAGAGGAACCAAACAGTACTTTTGTACTGGTTTATGGAAATAAATCCGAAAAAGACACCATTTTCCACAACCAATTACACGATTTGCAATTGCAATATGTAGGTCGTTTGTTTGTACAATATGTGTACAGTCAATCTACTGCTGACAATGCTTTGTTTGGTAGAATTGATAAATCAACAGTAAATTTCATCTTGAAAAACAAACATGCCGAAATGGAATTCTCAAAATTCTATTTATGCGGACCAGAAGAGATGATCAATTTGGTTTCAGACACATTGAAAGAAAATAATATTTCGGATTCAGATATAAAATTTGAATTGTTTTCAACAACTTCATTTGGAGAAACACCTGCGATAGAAGGGTCAGAAGGTCATACCAAAATTTCTATTTTAGTTGACGATGAAGAAACGACTTTCGAAATGAGTCAAAAACAAACCTTATTAGAAGCGGCTTTGAAACAAGGTTTAGATGTTCCATATTCTTGTCAAGGTGGAATTTGCAGCAGTTGTATTTGTAGAATTACAGAAGGTGAAGCGGTCTTAAAAAAGAACCAAATTTTAACCGATGCTGAAATCGCAGAAGGATTAACATTGGCTTGTCAAGCTCATCCGACAACCGCCACTATTAAAATTGATTTTGATGATGTTTAATTAAAAATAAGAAAGGAGCTAATTAAGCTCCTTTCTTATTTTTAAACTCTGAAGGTGTTAAACCTGTAGCTTTTTTAAAAACACTATTAAAATTTGATTTAGAATTAAACCCTGAAATATTTCCAATACTTTCTATCGTATAGTTTTCATATTCTACATTTAACAATAGTCTTTGGGCAAATTCCACTCTGAACTTATTTACTATTGATGAAAAAGATTCATTTTGAATTTTATTAATCGCATTGGAAAGATATTTTTCATTTGTTCCAATCATTTTTGCTGCTTTTCTAATAGTGAGTGAATTATCTAAAAACAACTTTTCTTCTTGTAATTTTTCTAAAAAAAGAGCATTTATTTTCTCATATAGATTTACTTCTTCTATTGCATTAAATCTGTTTTTTTGAAGAACAAACATGCTAATGGGGAAGTAAACATAAAAGTAGGTTTTTATTAAAAATTTAATAGTGTAAGAATCAAAAAGATAATTTAAAAACCATAAAAAAATAAATAAATTATAAAATAAAGTAAATAGAAATAAATTAGATTGAAAAGCGTTTTTCAAACCTTTTAATTCGTTTAATTGAAACAATAATTTATAACTCAAATAACTGTAATAAACCGTTACAATTGGAAACAAAAACAGAATTACGATATAGTTTACATAAGTCATTACATTTTCCACTACTTCATAGGTAAATGAAGAATCTTTTTTAGGATTTAAACTAAAAAATACAATAGAAAAAATGTTTATTATAAAAACGGCAACAGGAAGATAAAAATGAGTAAATGGTAATCGACTTTTCTTTTTAATTTGAAGTATTACACCAAATAATAAAGGTGGTAATAATATAAGCCATACAAAAAACAATAAAGCAAAAGTACTAATTAATGATTCATTTAAGCTTAACGATGGCGTAGTCGAAATATAAAAACTTATAAAAACCAAAAACCAAATTAGATAAAATGCAAACACCATAGATTGTACTTTTTTAACTAAAAAAAAGTAAAATGTTATCAAAAATGATAAAAATGATGTAATTGATAAGCCTACTACAAAATTCATAATCTATAGAAAATATCTTCCAAATATACTGAAATTTGTGCGTTTTCCGTAATCTTGGACATCCTTTTTTAGTTCGTATATTATTATGAAAATACATTTGCGGCATATTAAGGTAACCTAAATCTAATATTATGAAAAAGATTTTATTATTTGCTTGCTTATTATTTACTACTCTACTAAGTTATTCTCAAGTTGGTATCAATACAACTAATCCAACAGCCACTTTACATGTTTTTGGAAATACAACTTTACCTATTGGAGGAACTACATCTCTTTTAAACCAAAACTTTACAACAAACGATTTTACGTTTGTTAATAGTGCGACAGCATCGCACAATAATTGGAGGTTTGGTAGTGCCGCTGGAAATCCTGCAAATGCCATTTACATTTCAAACGATAGTGGAACAACAAATGCTTATGGAACTCAATCCAATGTTACTTTTGCTTACAGAGATGTCGCAATACCTACAGGAACAACAACTTCAACCTTTTCATTTGATTGGAGATGTAACGGTGAAAGATTGTCGGGAACTGATTATGATTACTTCAGAGTTTGGTTAGTACCAAATTCTTTTACACCAGTATCTGGAACACAAATTACTGCTGGAGCTGGAAGAATTCAAGTTGGTGCTAATTTTAATCAACAAAACACTTGGACAACCTATTCAAATGCAGCATTAAACATTAGCGCTTTTGCAGGAAGTACAATGCGCATTATATTTGAATGGCGCAATGATAGCTCTACTCACAATCAATTTCCTGCAGCTATAGATAACATTTTATTATCAATACCTACTGCTCCAATTCCTGGTTCATATGCTTTTAGATTAGAAGATGGAACACAAGCTGCAGGTAAAGTGTTAACATCTGATGCAAACGGAAATGGTTATTGGGCTACACCTACTGGAGGTGGAAGTGGAACAGATAGTCAAACATTAAGTTTAGTTGGAAACTTACTTTCTATCTCAAACGGGAACTCTGTAACTTTACCTTCTGGTAGCGGATCAAATACTTACACTAATGGTTTAACATTAACAGGTTCAACTGTAAAACTTGGTGGTACACTTACTCAGAACACAACGTTAAACCTAGATACTAATAATTTAATATTTAGCAGTAGCACATCGGCGGCATTTCCTGGTGAGATGATAATACAAGGATCTGATCGTGTAATGATGGATACGAGTTTTGATGGTAATTATATCAATTTTGGAAGTGGTGCTTTTATTGATGGTGATGATGGTACAACATTTAGTGACACGGGAAATTCTAGTTATACAAAAGATTTTGTTGCAGGTTTTCATAATGGAAGTTCAGGAGGTACAGCTATAGCTATTGGATCAATTGAATATATAGTAGATGGAACAAATGAAATATTTTTTGAAGGATCTGGTTTTAGTCCTATGACTAATTTTGGAGCTGACTTAGGAAAAGGTAGCCCTTTTCAATCAGGACCTATACGAAATTGGGACGATGTTTATGCTAGAAATTTTGTTGCATCTAGTGGAACAACCTACAACAGAGTTGCTCAAAGAGGAAATAGTTTTACCAAAGGATTGAAAGAAATAATGCAATTAGAACCTATATTATATAAAGAAGAAGCTGTAAATATAGGAAGTAGAATGTCAACAGAGGCTGAAAGAGATGAACATATTGGATTTAATGTTTCAAATGTTTTACAAGTAATTCCTGAAGCAGTAAAAACATCTGATTGGTTTGTTTTAAAAGAAGGGCAGGACCCCGTAAAAATGAATATTGAAAACCCTACAGGAATAATGTTTAATCAAATAATCCCTGTTGTAGTAAAAGCAATACAAGAACAACAAGGTGAAATTGAAGAGTTAAAAAAAGAAATTGAAGAATTAAAATTATTAATCAAAGAATTGAAAAAATAATTTATAGTTTGATTTTTAGTAAAGTCGTAACAATTTAAAATGTTACGGCTTTTTTTATTTTTTCAATAATTGCTTGAGGCAGAATTGTTCGCATTACCTCTTCATAACCTTCTACTTTTTTGTTTCCATAAATGGAAGTTGGTAATAATGGATGTTTTTCTCTATCCGAAGTCAAACAAAAATCATCAGGTTGATTGAAAGGTTTAAAACCAGCATAAGGATGTGTTGCGCCCCAAAGTGTTATCACTTTTACACCTAACATCGCAGCTATGTGAGCATTTCCGGAATCCATAGAAAGCATGATGTCTAAATTGGAAATCACTTCTAACTCTTGTTTGAATTTTAGTTTTCCAGCTAAAACAATTACATTTTCATGTTGGTTTAGCAATTGATTTAGCAACTGAATTTCTTTCTCGCCTCCGCCAAATAAGAAGATTTTTTGGTTTTTATTTTCAGATAAACCATTAATTACTTCTTGCATTAAATCCAACGGATAGACTTTACTTTCATATTGTGCAAAAGGCGCAATTCCTATCCAATTTTGATTTTTTGTTCCTGTGATTGAAAGAATTTCTTCTGATAAAATTGCTTTTTCTGGGAATTGAGCATTCGTTAAATCAATAGCAAATCCAAGTTGCTTGAACGTATCTACATGTCTTTCAACCATTGGTTTAACTGGAGCAAAAACTTTGTTGGTTAAACTCGTTAATGCTTTCTTTTCAGCTCTTCCTTTATCTGTTGCGGCGACTTTTTTTCCGCTTAAAGCGAATAAGGTTCGCACTACTTTAGAACGAAGTACATTATGTAAATCGGCAACTGTATCAATGTTTAATTTTCGTAAATCGGAAAATAAACGAAGTAAACCGATAAATCCTTTATGACGTTTATTCAAATCCACACCAAAGAAATTCACATTCGGAATGCCGTCAAAAAAAGGTTGAAAAAAAGGACGCGAAACTACCGTAATTTTTACTTCTGGATATTGCAAAACTAAGGCTCTCAACACAGGAACTGTCATAGCAACATCACCCATGGCTGAGAGCCTTATTACCAATATGTGTTTTGGTTTAGACATCAAATGATGACTATTTTTTATTTTGATACAACACCGGATTTAACTCCTCATCGTTGTACATTTTCATTTGTTTGTACACTTTCATGTATTTGTCGCCCGCTTCAATATCTTCAATTAATTGACTGATTGAAGTAAACATATCGTTTTTTTGGTCTAACAAAACATTTAATTTTTCTTGACATTTAGCTCTGTGTTCCGCCGTAGCTTCAGCACGAGTTGCCTCTTCGTTCATGTGGTAAATTTTCAATGCTAAAATCGATAAACGGTCAATTGCCCAAGCTGGACTTTCCGTATTGATTTTTGCATTTGGTTTTACTTGAACATCTTTATATTTATCTAAGAAATAGCTATCGATGTATTCCACCATATCTGTACGAACTTGGTTAGAAGCATCAATTTTACGTTTTAAATCTAAAGCTGCTACAGGGTCAATATTTGGATCACGAACGATATCTTCATAATGCCATTGAACCGTATCTACCCAATTTTTTGCAAATAACAAATATTCAATAGTTCCTTTTTCAAAAGGATTTACAACTGGTTGATAAACATCGTCAATAATGTGATATGTTTTGATACTTTGTTCAAAAATGGGAAATGCAAATTCAGCAAACATAATTATAGCTTTAAAATTGATACAAAAATAGCGATTTTTTGTACTTTTATCCTGAAAATAAAAAATAAATCCAATGCACATTCATTATATCTCTGAACAAAACAGTATTCTTAATCATTTCTTGGCGCAAATTCGTGATGTAAATATCCAAAAAGACAGCATGCGTTTTAGAAAAAATATTGAGCGTATTGGAGAAATAATGGCATACGAATTAAGCAAAACACTTGATTACAACGAAATTGATGTACAAACTCCACTTGGTATTAAACACACCACAACCATTGCCGAACCTGTAGTTTTATGTTCGATTTTACGTGCTGGTTTAGCTTTACATCAAGGTTTTATGAGCTTTTTTGATAATGCAGAAAACGGATTTGTTTCGGCTTATCGTCATCATTATGACAATGATGATAAGTTTGAAATTTTAGTAGAATATCAAGCAGCTCCGTCATTTGAAGGAAAAAATTTGATATTAATTGATCCGATGTTAGCTACTGGACAATCATTAGTAGCTGTGCTTCACAAATTACATTTGGAACACCAACCTAAAGAAATTCATATTGCTGTAGTGATTGCAACTCCAGAAGGTATTCAGTATTTAGAAGAGAATGTACCTTCGAATTGTCATTTATGGGTAGCGGCTTTAGATGAAAAATTGAATGAGCACAATTACATTGTTCCAGGTTTAGGTGATGCTGGAGATTTGGCTTACGGAATTAAATTATAATTGCATTATAAAGAAGAAAATTCCCAATCCTAACAAAGCATAAACCACAATTTCTTTCACTAAATTATTTTCAATTTTCTCGATAAAATTTGCGCCAATAATAGCTAAAGGTCCAAAGCAGAACGCTAAACTTCCGTTATTTTTATTAGCCGAAAGTACGTAGATTCCGACACCTAGAATAAAAGAAAACAAAATCGTTTTGTGTGACGATTGCATGTTCAAGGCTTTGTTTGGCACATCAAAAACATGCAAAACAAATGCAAATAAACTTAATGATGTAAAAGTCGCTAAAGCTATTCGTTGGTAAATATTTTCAAAGTAATAAAAATCAAAACTGATATATGTTTTATCTAACAAAGTACTCAACAAAGTATTGTCGAGAATACTATTGGCAAGGAAAAATAAAATAGTTACCGCAAACAACGCAATAAAAGGTATTATCCAATTTCGATAATCTTTAGAAACGTGAAGTATAACGGCAATGAAAACTAAAATGATATAAAAAATACTCCAAAAGTGAAATAAGGCAGCTAAGAAAATCCAAAACGAAGCGTCAAAAACTTTCTCTTTTGTTTGAAGTAAAGATTTTAATGAAATTAACCTTCTCAAGGCTAAAAGCAATAGAAAATTAGAAATAATAATGTTCTTATTTTGGAAAATGGAAGAAAAGAACAATAAAAAAACAAAGAATAAAAACAACGCATAATTGTTACCTTTAGTCAATCCGTTTTTAAGTGTAATGAAATTTAGAATGAATAAAGAAGCGAAAAGCAAGACATATAAACCAAACTGCTCGGCATAGTAAACCCAGTCTGCAGTAGGTTTAGCCAACGCAATTATCTTTATAGAAAAGAAAAAAAGCGACAGAATTCCTATTACTAAATAATTAAATGGTCTTGTTTTACTAAAAACGCTTGCTAACATGCGAATATTTTATATTTTTGTGGTGTAAATATAATACTTTATCAAAATGAAATCATTTTTTGAAGGAATACAATCACTTTTCGTAGATTTTTTATTCTTACCAATGGACGCATTAAGAGAATTAGAATTAACTAATTGGTGGACTGCAAATATCTTAAACTGGATTTTTATTATTATTTGTTGTGCAGCTATGACTTATTGGATTAAGCAATTGAACATCTTCAAAGCAAACAATGAAGATGAGCAAGATACAACTGCACACTCATTTTTAAAATAATCTTATAAGATATTAGCAAGGATTATAAATCCTTACCAATATCTGTTCTAAAATACATCTTATCAAATTGTAGCTTAGCTATACTTTGATAAGATTTTTTTATGGCTTCTTGAAAGTCATTACCATACGAAGTTACAGCAATTACGCGTCCTCCATTAGTCACAACTTTTCCGTTTTCTAATTTTGTTCCCGCATGAAATGGAATAGAATCCGTGATATTTTCCAATCCGAAAATCTCTTTTCCTTTTTCATAATCCTCTGGATAGCCTCCTGAAACAACCATAATTGTAGTAGCTGCTCTTTCATCGATTTCTAAAGTAATTTTTTCTAATTCCTGACTTCCAATCGCTTCAAAAATTTCAACTAAATCACTTTTTAGTCTTGGCATCACTACTTCCGTTTCTGGATCTCCCATACGAACGTTGTATTCGATAACCATTGGTTCGCCTTTCACGTTGATTAATCCAATGAAAACAAATCCTTTATATTCGATTCCGTCTTTTTGTAAACCAGCTATTGTTGGTTTTACAATTCGAGTTTCAATTTTTTCTAATAAAACAGCATCCGCAAATGGAACCGGAGATACTGCTCCCATTCCACCTGTATTTAATCCTGTATCGCCTTCTCCGATTCGTTTGTAATCTTTTGCGGTTGGTAATACTTTATATGATTTTCCGTCAGTTAAAACGAAGCAACTTAATTCGATTCCGTCTAAGAATTCTTCGATTACTACTTTTGAACTTGCTTGTCCAAATTTAGCTCCCACCAACATATTTCGTAACTCCGTTTTAGCTTCTTCTAAATCCGATAAGATTAAAACGCCTTTTCCAGCAGCTAATCCATCTGCTTTTAAAACATAAGGCGCATCTAAAGTTTCTAAAAACAAACAGCCTTTTTCAACTGTTTCTTTGGTGAAACTTTCGTAACGAGCGGTTGGAATATTGTGTTTTACTAAAAATTCTTTTGCAAACTCTTTACTTCCTTCTAATTGTGCCCCAACTTTTGATGGTCCAATTACTGGAATTTGATTGATTTGAGTGTCATTTTTGAAGAAATCATAAATTCCTAAAACCAATGGATCTTCTGGTCCAACCACAACCATTGCTACTTTTTCTTGTAAAACAAAAGCTTTAACGGCATCAAAATCATTCGGATTTAAATCTACATTTTTTGCGATGGTTGCTGTTCCTGCATTTCCAGGTGCAACAAAAAGAGAAGTGCATTTTGAAGATTGAAGCATTTTCCATGCCAATGCGTGTTCGCGACCGCCAGAACCAAGTAGTAAAATAGTCATTTTGTGTGTTGTTATGTTGTTTGGCAAAAGTACTATTTCTTAAGAAGAAAGAAAAAAGAAAAAAGAAAAAAGAAGAAAGATTATTTTCAGATTTATTACTTTTGGATAAATTCCAACGAATGTTCAACTTGTTTCATCTTTCTTTAAAAATAAGCGGTTTTCCTATTGCGAAAGCTCAGTCTGATTTTGAGAAAATTCTACAAATTTCAGAAGCAGATTATCCAGATTATCTCGAAACTAAAAAACGAGAAATTGTGGAATTTCATTTGAAAAACAATGCTTTTTATCAGCATTTAGTTGGAAAAGATAGCTTTGAAAATTGGAACGAATTACCAGTTTTGACCAAAAAAGATTTGCAAAAACCTTTAAAAGACCGACTTTCCAAAGATTATTCAGAGAAAATTGTTTTTGTAAATAAAACTTCGGGTTCAAGTGGTGATCCGTTTGTTTTTGCTAAGGATAAAGAAGCGCATGCGATAACATGGGCTTCGATTATTCATCGTTTTGGTTGGTATGGCGTTGATTTTAATTCATCATATCAAGCGCGATTTTATGGGATTCCTTTAGATTTTATTGGATATCGAAAAGAACGTTTGAAAGACTTTTTAAGCAAAAGATATCGTTTCCCAATTTTTGATTTATCGGACAAAGTTTTAGATGGCGTTTTAGAACATTTTAAAACCAAAAAATTTGATTACATTAATGGTTACACGAGTTCGATTGTACTTTTTGGAAAGTATTTACAAGCTCGAAATATCATTTTAACCGATGTTTGTCCCACCTTGAAAGTTTGTATGGTGACATCGGAAATGTTGTTTGAAGAAGATAAAATTCTGCTGGAAAAACATTTAGGAATTCCGGTTGTGAATGAATATGGTGCTTCGGAATTGGATTTAATTGCTTTTCAGAATCCGAAAGACGAATGGCAAGTGAATTCGGAAACTTTATTTGTAGAAATTTTAGATAAAAATAATCATCCCGTTCCGTACGGAAAGGAAGGGAAGGTAGTTATTACTTCGTTATTCAACAAAGCGCATCCATTTATTCGATATGAAATTGGCGATGTTGGGATTTTAGATGAAAAAAGCACGTTGAAAAAACCCATTCTGAAAAAATTAATTGGAAGAACCAGCGATGTGGCACTTTTACCAAGTGGGAAAAAATCACCAGGATTAACGTTTTACTACGTAACCAAAAGTATAATTGAAGACGATGGAAACGTAAAAGAATTCATCGTACGCCAAACCAAATTGGATAGTTTTGATATTGATTATGTAAGCTCGGTGGAATTGACTTCGGAACAAATTCAAGAAATTGAAAAAGCAATTGCTAAATATTTAGAACCTGGCTTGCATTTTACCTATAACCGAAAAGAAGTTTTGGAAAGAACAAAAAGAGGGAAATTGAAGCAATTTCAATCAAATTTATGATTCATTTGTCAGTTTGAGCGAAGTCGAAAACTAATTTCTATACTTCATAAAACCGCGATACATCCAATGCAACATATAGTAAGCCGATTGAAAAACATTGAGCTTTTCAACTTCTCTATAAAATTGCCATTGGTATTTAATTAAATCCGATTTTTTTCTGGAAAGTGAATTTTCTCTGATTCTATAAATAGCTTGTGTTTCTTGGATTCCGTGAGCGAATGGAATCACTTTCAAATAATTCAACCACAACCCCATATCTTGACGTTTTCGAATGAGTGGCATATATTTTTTACCCAACTTTTTAATATCTAAAAAAGCGGTCAAACAACTAATTGAATTGGATTTTAAAATGTCGGTATACGAAACTTTATGTGGTACAATAAAATCGGAATACACAAATTCTAATTCTTCATTGGCTCTTCTATAAGACGAAAACACGAATGGAATTCCAGTTTCGTTAATAGTTTTAATATTGTTTTCGATGAAAGTTGGGAACCAAATATCATCAGCATCAATAAACGTCATGTAATCTCCTGACGCTTTTTCAATACCGGTATTTCGGGCTACTGCTGGTCCAGAATTTTGGCTTAATTTATGAAATTGAATACGATTATCGTTTTGGATGATAGATAAAACCACATTTTCCGTTACGTCAGAAGAACCATCATCTACAATAATCATTTCCCAATTTTGATAGGTTTGATTTTGCACTGATTGTATCGTTTCAGCAATAAATTTTGCTGAATTATAAGATGGTGTAATTATGGAAACTAAAGCGTTCATTAGTAGGCTTTTTCCTCTCCTTTAAAAATATTAACTACTGTTTGGATGATAATTTTAATATCCATCCATATTGACCAATTCTCTATATAAAAAACATCATATTTTATTCTATTAACCATGTCTTCATCAGTTTCAATTTCACCTCTGAAACCTCTGACCTGAGCTAAACCAGTTACTCCAGGACTTACATGATGACGTATCATGTATTTTTTTACTTTAGTACCATATGCTTTGTTTTGGGCCCACAAGTGTGGTCTTGGACCCACGACAGACATATCTCCCAACAAGACATTAAAAAATTGAGGCAATTCATCAATACTTGTTTTTCTAATAAACTTTCCGATTTTTGTAACCCTTGGATCATTTCTTGTTGCTTCTTTTTCGGTTGTTTTATTAATCATCATAGATCTAAATTTATAACACAAAAAATCTTGTTCTTTAAATCCAGGTCTATTTTGTTTGAAAAAGATTGGTCCTCTTGATTCAATTTTAATTAATAACCCAAGAATGAGTGTTAACCATGAAAGAATAAAAATTATTACTAATAATGAAAATATGATGTCAAAAGTTCTTTTTATCCTATTATTAATATCTATTTCTAGAGGTATTTTTCTAAGAACGATTATTGGTATAATTCCATAATACTCAACAGCTAAATTTCTGTATAATTTACTTTTATTATCTGGTATTAATCTCAAAGTAATAATACTATTGTCCGTAAATTCAATTAGTTTTTCCGTTTCATTTTTAGACAAATCATCAAGTGCAGCGTAAACCTCTTCTATTCTATTGTCAGAAATATACTCGAAAATATTTGATATACTAATATTCTTGTCATTCCTTACATCAAAATGTTTTACAATTACATACCCAAGATAAGGGTTTTTAGTAAAATAATTGCTTAATTCTAAGGTGTTTTGTTTAGAACCTATAATTATTACACTTCTAATATTTCCTTTATAATGAACTCGATATTTTTTTAATAAATAGAAAACTAAATATTTAAAAAAACTTACAACAATAAAAGAAACCAAAATATAGGTAAAAATCTCATTTGTAGTAACAAATTTATATTTAAAACCAATATATGCAAATGTAATTAACCAAATAAATAAAAATTGCTTGAGTAATTTTGAAAAAATTGTTATTTCTTTTGTTGTTCTGTAAACTTCATAAAAACCAATATAATAAGCAATAATCAACCAAAAAGTAGACAAAATTAAATGATAACCAAAATTGCTCATTGCAGATCTAAGACATACCAATACCAATAGGTTTATGACTAATAAATCTACAAAAATAACAATAGGCCTAATATATTTGGAATATCTACCTTTTTGCATAAACTAATATATATACTTTGAAAAGTCTTTGTGTTCTTCTTTTAAAAGTTCTTCTGATGAAAGCGTCTTAAAATAATCATATGTGATTTTCATGCCTTCAGATCTAGAAACTTTTGCTTCCCATCCCAAAATCTCTTTTGCTTTAGTGGTATCTGGTTGTCTTTGCATTGGATCATTAACAGGAAGTGGGTAATATACTACTTTTTGATTAGTTCCGGTTAACTTAATAATTTCTTCTGCAAAATCTTTAATCGTAATTTCATCTGGGTTACCAATATTAACGGGTAAATGGTAATCAGAATGTAACAATCTGAAAATGCCTTCTACTTGATCATCTACATAACAAAACGAGCGTGTTTGACTTCCGTCCCCAAAAATAGTTAAATCTTCACCACGAAGTGCCTGTCCAATAAAAGCTGGTATTACACGACCGTCGTTTAAACGCATTCTTGGCCCGTATGTATTAAAAATACGCACAATTCTGGTTTCTACCCCATGGAAAGTATGGTATGCCATCGTGATTGATTCTTGAAAACGCTTTGCTTCATCATATACACCACGTGGGCCTATTGTGTTTACATTTCCATAATATTCTTCTGTTTGAGGATGAACCAACGGATCTCCATAAACTTCAGAAGTTGAAGCAATCAAAATTCTAGCTTTTTTCACTCGAGCTAAACCTAATAAATTATGAGTTCCTAACGAACCTACTTTTAAGGTTTGAATAGGTATTTTTAAATAATCTATTGGGCTTGCTGGTGATGCAAAATGCAGTATATAATCTAATTTTCCAGGAACATGAACAAACTTAGTGATATCATGGTGGTAAAATTCAAAATTTTGAAGTTTAAAAAGATGCTCAATATTTTTTAAATCTCCAGTAATGAGGTTATCCATACCTATTACAAAATAACCTTCTTTAATAAATCTATCGCAAAGATGCGAACCAAGAAAACCTGCCGCACCTGTTATTAATATTCTTTTCATTTTAATTTTTCTTTTCTGGGGTTTTATTCATAAAATTAAACAAACAATAAAAAGCCGCAAAAAACACAACTCCTCTTTGTCGCCATAAAAATGATTCTGTCAAAAATAAGCTTATCATTAGAACTGCAAAAACAATATGAACAAAATCTTTCCTTTTTAATGCGTTTTTTAAATTTATCAATAAAATAATTATCAATAAGGTAAATCCAATTATTCCAAGTTCAGCAAAATTTTGAATATATTGATTATGAAAGTTTTTCTTTTGATACCCTTCTGCTGTTTCACTTCCTAAAAAAACATTATAATGTTTTCCTTTTTCCTCAAGTTTTATGAAAGAGGCATTTAGCCCAAATCCATTCCAAAATATTGATTCTTCTTGAAGAAATTCAAAAAACAATCTCGCTTGATAAACACGAAATGCTGTTCCAGGGAAAAAATCATTTTGGGAAAATTTTTCATTATTCCAAGCTTCATAAATACTAACGTTGTGAACTCCTTCTGGTAATCCTGAAACAACATTATGAGAAATACTTTTTTCTGAATTTGATTGAAATTCAAGATAAAACCTCTCTTTAATTTTCCCAAACGAAAACACTAATACTAATAGCGATAATAAAACAACTAAATTTCTTAATCTCATTTTGTTTGCAATTTTTGAATAAAAAAATATCTGAACAAAAATTAATAAAATGACAACTAAAATGATGTTTTTTGAAGATAATAGAGTAATGAATCCAAATAAGAAAAATAAAATAAAATAATCCAATTTAGTTTTAATTTCCTTAGTAAAAAAATAGAAAAAAGCAATTGAAACAAAAACCGAAACATGAATTGCATTTAGTAATTTGGGCACTAATCCATAATCATTGTCGTTTTCACCATGGTAAAAAAAGGCATTACTATCATGAGTTATTATATACCTTAAAATAGCACGTAAGAAATAATACATTGTAAAGATAACCATTGAATAACTATAAATAGAAATGGCTTTTTGTCTTTGTTTATTTGTAAATTGTACAAATAAAAATGTTATGGGTAGCAGAAATAATGCAATTTCTTTTGGAATAGCTTTTAACGTATTTTTTACATCTATTGACCAATAATATGACAGAGTCATCCACAAAAAAAGAAATATTGGCGCTAAAAATACTATTGAAAAATTTTGTTTTGATTTGTTTTTATTAAATAAAACAGAAATAAAAAATATTACTAAAAAAACATTATTAATTCCTAGCTTTAATGGAATACTAACCATTAGTAAAACTAACGGTAAAAAAGAAATGTTTGTTTTACTTTCGTTTAGAAGATTGATCCATACATTTTTCAAAGAGTTGTAAATAATCGCCATTTATTTTTTCCCAATTAAAATCGTTTGCAATTGCCTGATAATTGTTTTTTATAAATTGCAAGTTATCACTTTTTTTGACAGTATTTAAGATTTTTTTAACCTCATTTGGGTTTGAAAAATAATATGCGTTTTCTTTAAGTACTCCTTTATTAAAATCATTATTATGTGCAATAACAAATGCTTGTGAAGCCATGGCTTCTAACAATGATGGATTAGTTCCGCCTACACTATGTCCATGAAAATATAAATTACTAAAGTATCTTAAGTTATTAAGATGTTCTAAATTATAAACTCCACCTAAGAAGCGAATATTAGAAAAATCTTTGAACTTGTTTTTTAAATATGCACCATATTTTGTTTCATGTTTACCAATAACTAGAATAGGAGTTTGATTTTCCTTATCTAAGGCAACACCTTCTAACACCATATCTATATTGTTTTCTGGCTCAAAACGAGCCATGACCATATTATAATTTCCTTTTTCAACTTGATATTGTTGGAGAATATTTTCATTTGGAGAATCAAATAAGTGAGCACCGTATGCAATATAAGTGGATTCTTTTTTATATGTTTTCTTTAGAAAAGACTGGATACCTAGAGAATCTGCTACTAAATAATCACCTGATTTTGCGGCTAACCATTCGGCTACTTTTAAAAATTGTTGTATTGGCCATGAATATTTTGAACGCTTCCATTCTAATCCATCCATATTTATGATATTAATAGCTTTTTGAGGCATTAAAAAAAACCAAATTGAATTACTTGTATATCCTAATTGTAAAATAATATCAAAATCTCTTTTACGAGCATCCATTATACAGTTGTAATCATATATAAACTGGCCAAAAGTACCATATTTATACTCTGGATCATGCTTGTGTAATATGTGTACACCGTGAAAAGTTTTTTCTTGATAAGGGTGATTGTGCGAATTATAACAATAAACTTCGTGGCCTTTATCAGCTAAATAAACAGAAAAAAATTCGGCAAATTGTTCAAACCCTCCATAATGATTGGGCACTCCTCGTGTTCCTAATATAGCAATCTTCATTAAAAAAACAATATTTTTTCAAATGTAACTATTTTAGAACTATTTTTAAAAGAAAGTTTATGAAAGCTAATCTTAAGTTTATTTACTATACTTTTTTAAAAAACTTATCAAAAGAATCTACATATTGTTCCACTGAAAATTCTTCAATTACTCTTAAATACCCTTTTTCGCCCATTTCATTTCTTAACGATTTATCTTGAATTAGCTTTTCAAGTGCGGTTACTAAATCATTCACACTATTTGGGGTGACCAAAAACCCAGTTTCGTTGTTTTTTATAATTTCAGTTAGGCCTCCATGATTAGACCCTACAATTGGCTTGTGGGCTATCATTGCTTCTATAGCTACCATTCCAAAAGGTTCTGGTTCCGTGGATGGTACAACTGCGATGTCAATTGCCTGCCAAATTTTATGAATTTCATTTTGAAATGGAATAATTGTTACTTTGCTTTTAAGTTGATATTGTGCGATTTTATCTTCTAAATCGTATTGAAAATTCTCCTGATTAGGTGGGGGGGCTCCAACAATAATAAGCTTTATATCTTTATTATTTTGAAGTAAATTATTAAAAGCTTCTAATAAAATCATTTGACCTTTCCAGCGGCTAATTCTTCCAACCAATGCTATTACAATCTCATTAGTTTGTGAGGAAAATAAATTTGTTCGAATTTCAGATATTTCAGATAAACCTATTTTAGGCATACTAATTTCAATTCCGTTCCAAATTACAATTCCTTTATTTTTAATTCTTTGGTTTACTTCCCAAAAAGCTTTCGTTGCTTGAGAATTATACACAATAAATGTATTACTTTTTAAAGACAATAAGTTAACAAATGCTTTTTTAAAAAGATTTGGTTTTTCTATAATTTCATGTACATGCCATAAATGTTTTATGTTATTTTTCCATGCAAACATAATTCCTAATAAAACAGCCAATGTGTTTGAATAAATCAAATCAAATTGATGTTTTTTATGTAATTCATTTACTATTCTAAATGCTATTTTTATTTCTTTAAAAAAATTTAGAACATTTTTTGGAGTAAATAATTTTCTATATAATTTTAAAACTGGCGCTATTATAACTTCTATGTTTTCATTTTCTAAAGCTACTTTTAATGGCCCATCAAAAGGTAATATTACAACAGGATTAAACTCATTTTTGTTTAAATTTTTTAGCAACAATAATAAAGTTTTATCGGAGCCATACAATTCAGCTGACTGATGAATAAAAAGAATATTTTTCATTATTCAATTACTTTTAAAATTTTAGCAGGAACACCACCAATAATAACATTATTTGGAAAAACACCTTTTACTACTGTGCCTGCTGCTACAACAGAATTATCTCCAACTTGACTTCCATCTAAAAAGGTGACTTTAGCACCTACCCAAATATTATTTCCTAATATTATTCCTTTTGAAGTTACTCCTTGCTCTCTTATCAAGCGTGAGGTGTCATCATAATTGTGGTTTTCTGAATGAAAGCTAATGTAAGAGCCCATAATTACATTGTCACCAATTTCAATACCACCGGCCGCACCAAATTCCGAAAAACGACCAATAGCAGAATTTTCTCCTATCTTTAATCCTTTACCATACTTCGAAAGATGACTTGTACAAGTAACCAAAGAATAAGCCCCTATTCTTGATCCCGAACCTATTATTACTTTTTCTGAAGCATAACAATCGATTGTTGTGTGTTTTTCAATAGTAACGTTTTTTCCAAATGAAAAATTTCTTTTATTTTTTATAGAACACCCTTTTCCTAAAAAAATTTTACCCCTCATAAAAAATAAGCCTCTTATCATCATTATAAATCTTTCAAATAGGAATTCAACAAGTAATCGGTCTGGAATCTCAGAATCCAATTTATATGATTTACCTGTTTGCAATAGTAATTTTTGAAAAACTTTTTTTATCATGATTCAACTTTTTTTCTTGATTCGAAATAACCACAAAATAAAGCGCCTAAAACAAATATAATAGTGTCATTTGTATTATAAATTCCAGTTATTGTTAATGTTGTGAAAAAATAAAAAAGAGCCATCGCTGAGATGAAAACTGTTTCGAAGGTAAATTTCATGTATATTTTTTTATACATGAAAAACAGGAATGCTAAGTATGAAAAAAGAGCTAAAATACCCGATTTATATAATAAATAAGGATAGCCATTATGTAATTCTGAAATATATTTCATTCCTTTTTTTCCACCATCTAGGGGTGCTTTAAATTTTAAATTGACTACAGAGCCATATCCAGTTCCAGTTAAATAACTAATTGGTTTTTCATTCATTAACGCAAAAGCTCGCTTTGCTTCATATCCTCTCCAATGATCCCATAAATCTTTATGATTTTCTCTATCTATTTTCGTTTCAAAAAGTTCAGATGGAGCAATTTTAACCTTATATAAAAAACCTTCCAAACCTCTTGCCTCCCTATCAATTGTTACAGAATAAAGATAAGTGTAAAACAACAAAATTGCCATTACCATCAAAGACAATAACTTTACCGATTTCATTGTTAGTTTTGTATATCCATAAATTGAGAGTAAAATAATTAATGAAGCAACTAACATAGTTCTTGAAAAATATAATACACATGAAATTGACAAAATAGTAACAATAATTTTCTTATTTATGATACTATTAAACAATTCTTCTTTAAAGAAAAACTTATAATATAACACAAAAAAAAGAGCAAATAATTCTAAATAATTATCTCTAGTAAATTCTCTAATTTCATGTATTGAACCCGAGCTAAGATTTGTAAAAAAAAGAACAATAAATATATGTATGATAGCAGATATTGATGCCGCTTTTATTAGGGCTTGAAAAAAAACTTTTTTATTATCAACTATTTGATAGAAAAAGTAACCAATTAAAATCCCTTGAAGAGGTTTAATAAAATGAAAAATATCTTTTAAGGCATAACCTATTGGTCTTTTGAAAATTATCATGCCAACAAATCCAATAAAAAAAATAAGAAAAAGAGGAAATAAGGATTTTAAAAATGAAGTTTTTATTTTAGGTTTTTCATAAAACAGGAAAAAACTTAAAACAAGCAACTGAAAAAACACATTAAACTTAAATGAAGGTATATAAATTTGTGATAATAACATCACAATTAGAAGTGAATTGTAAAAACTTGCTTTATTAATCTTCATTTATATTTTTGTTAAAGACCAAAAATACAGAATAAATTATTTAAAATCTAGATTTTAAAAATTTTACAAAAGAATTAATAGTTAAAGCTAAAGAAATGAAGAATACTGAAATACCTTTAAAATGTTTTTTTAAATAAATTTTATACCCTTTTACTAGTAATGGATTTTTCTTTTTATTAAATCCTACATAATGGATATAACTTAGATTAGGTAGAAAAATGCGTTTTAATCCTACGTCTGCAATTTTTTTACATAAATCTACATCTTCAACGTACATAAAATAATCTTCATCAAATCCTTTAATTAATAAATATGTTTCTTTAGTTAACATCAAAAAAGAACCCACTAACCAATCGACTTCATAATATTTTTTTGTAAACTTACCTTTTTTAAACTCAATTCCTAAATCTAATAGTTTTTGAAACTGAAACATATTTTTGAAGTTCGGGAAATTTCCTGCTGCTTGCAAATACTCTTTTTTCCCGTTAAGCATATTAATTCCTATAACACCAATTTTACTGTCATTTTCAAGAAATTCAAGTGCTGGTAAAAGATTATCTAATAAAATAGTGTCGTTATTAAAAAGAAGTAGATATTTTCCTTTCGCATGCTTGACAGCTTCATTATTCCCTTTACCAAAACCATGATTAATTTTTGACTCAACTAACTTAACTGTTGGAAAATTTTCTTTTATATAGACACAACTATTGTCTGTTGAATTATTATCTAGTATAATTATTTCAAAAGAAATATTAGTTAATTTTAGATATAATGAATCTAAGCAATCTTTTAGATACTTAACTCCATTATAATTGACAATTATGACTGATAATTCAATATTCATTTTAAAATAAAGTATAAAAACCCAATTTCTTTTTTATGTAATACAAACACAATACATTAATTAAAATATTGGTTATTAAGCTAGCTATTGCAGCACCTTCAATATTATACAAAGGAATCAAAAGATAGCTTAGAAATAAGTTAACGAAAAAACTAAAAACAGTTATATTTCTTAAAATATTTTGGTTCTCAGTCATGTTTAAAATCTGATCTACATTACCCGCAACAGCACTAAAAAATACCCCAATTGAAACTATAATTAATGTGTTTCCTCCAGCGATGGCTTCTGTTCCCCAAAAAGACAAAATATAGTCACTTAAAAAAATTAACACTAACACTATTGGCAATGACAAAAAAGCAATCAGTCGGGTTGAATTGTGTGTAAGTTTTTTCAATTGATCGAGATTTCCCTTACCAAAAAGTTCAGCCATTTTAGGTGTTATAATTGTACTTACCGATACTATTACTAAAAAACCAACGCTTCCAATTTTATAGGCAATATTATAAATACCCACTTGTTTGTCGTTTGACATTATTCCCAACATAATAATGTTCGTATAATTTAATAAATATATGAATAAACTGCTAAAAAGTAATGGAGACGCAGTTTTAATAAGTTTTAAAGTACTGATAGATATAGTTGCTTCCTGTTGTTTTAACTCAAAAATAGTTAAGGCTTCCAACAAAACGGTAATAAAAATAGATAAAGAAAAAGCGATAAATGTGAAGTAATTATTTTTATCCAAAGTAAAAAATAAAAATAAAAACAATATCAATAATATGTTTGGAATAACAAACATGAATAAATTATATTTTTTGAAGTTTTTTGTTGCTATCAAAAAATAAAGAAAAATTTCATGAACTATAAATAATGGAATAGAAATTGAAACAATTAAAAAATAATTTACTAATTGTTTATTATGAAAAACACTTTCGGATAGAAAATCTGAACCAAAATAAAAAAATAGTACGGGTATTATTGAGAAAATTAAAGCACCCTTTAAACCTTTAATCAAAAGTTTCTTCGCTTGTAAAAATGTAAAATTATTGTTTCCAATAACTTTTATTAAAGTATTAGGAATTCCTAAAGTAAACAAAAGAGCTATTATTTGTGATAAAGCAAATACTAATGAATAGTCACCAAAAGTTCCTACGCCAAAAAAACGAGTAATTAAAACCGTTGTTAGAAAAGAAGTTCCTAATCCAAAGATTCTAAAAATAAAATTTACACCTGATGATGAAATTAACTTTTTAAAACTACTGTTTAATTGAATCATTTTATGATATTGACTTAAAGTAATTCATTTATTTTTTAATTACAAAAAAATATTGGTAACTAAAAAATTCTTCAAATATCCCAAAAGTAATCAAATTTATAAGCTTGGCTGCTGATTTTCCTTTATAATTTTTTATAGAACTTTCTTGTGTTATTATTTTATAACCCGAAATTTCAAGTAGCTCCTGTATATTCTTTCTACAATAAAAACGCATGTGAGTATAATCAAATATTCCACTTTCTTCATACCTGAAATCACCTTTAATAAAAATTTTAATTAAAGCAGAATAATGACGAATATTAGGCATACTGACAATTATTTTTCCATCTTCCTTTAAGTATTCTTTTATTTTATTTAAAACAGGTGTTGGTTCTAACAAATGTTCTAAAACATCGGGCAATAAAATTAAATCAAAATAACCATAATATTCCTTTAGATCGATTTGTTCAATGTTGCCAAAAATAAATCTATCTATGTTTTTATAATTTTGTTTATTGTTAACATCTTCAAACAAATCAACACCTACACATTCTGAAGCAATACCTTTTTCCTTAAGATAAAATAACGTTTCTCCATAAGCAGCTCCAATTTCCAAAATTTTTAAATCTTTTGAATTGGGTTTTATGAAGTTTATAAGGTCTTTTCTAATATTAGAAAAATAATCGGGGGCTTTTTCTTCGTAATTCATTTTAGTATTTTATGAATTCATAAAAATAAAAAAGTTACCTCTATTAAGGGTAACTTTTTTAAAATATTTGAATAAAATTATTTTACAATTTTACTTAATTCATCCGAAAGTGGTTGGTGAGGATACAAAATAACACCTGTTTCTTGATCTTTGCTAACTTTTTTTAACATAGTAGATTTTGGTGTAATAATATTGATGTCTTTATTTGGATAAAAATAATTAAACACATCATTTCCTTGAGCAGAAAATTCTTTATCAAGATAAGTAACTTTGAAACCTTTTATATCATAATACAACTGTTCTGGATTTTTCCCTCTTCCTAAATCAATTCTTATGTGTGTTGGCAATACTTCTTTTGGTAAATTAAAAACAACCTCTTGAGCCTGAGTTGATCCTTTAATATCTGCCCATACAGTTTTCTTATCATCAAAATTTATTGTACCGTCTTCAGTATAAAACAAGCAAGCTTTGTCATCTTTCTCTGCAACAATGTTAAATGCTACTCTAACTAATGTTTTGTCAACGGATTCAACAGGTGTGTTTTCGGTAGTCGAAATAGTACTTTTGCTTTCTTCAGTTTCATTTTTACACGAAAACATTGAAATACATAGTAATAATACAAATATTTTTTTCATTTTATCGTTTTTTTATTTGCGCAAATGTAAAAGTTTTTTTTGTTATTTAATAATTTTATCAGAAACAAACAATCCTTTTTTTGCTAATTTTTTGTTTTCCAGATAAATTCCTACTTTATATTCTTCATTATTTAAATTACTAATTTCAAAATCTGCTTTAAAACCAGAGTTGTCAGCGTTAAAATCGCATTTGAAATAACTTGTAACATCAGGCCTGTTTATAGATTGAATTGGAATTAGTTTTACTCTATCAATTTGGGTATTGTTGTTTATTAGTACTAAATATAACTTTGTTTCTTCAGATGAAATATTGTTAAAATATGCCCATCCAGAAACCGAAAGTAAATTGTCTTTAATATCAAAAATTTCAATGTTATTCATAAATGAATCTCCACTGTAAGTAGATTTTATATCTAATCCACTAAGATTTATAAATTGAGGAGTTTCTTTAGTTAGTACAAAATGCTTCGCCCACCCTTGAAATCCATCAAAAGATTCATCAATTACAAAGTTTTTGTTTATAAATTCTAAAGATTTATCGCTTGGTTGATAAACTTTTCCAAATGCATCTAAATACCAAAAAGATTGAATCTTTGATGAATCGTTAATCATTTCGTTTATTAACGTTTCAAATTCTTTTTCAACTACCGGATTTTGTTCTGACTTATTAAAATAATAATCAAACCAATACTTTTGACTAGTATATACTTCGTGTTTTCTAGAGTTGTTTTCAATAACTGTATTTGAAGCTTCTCTAAATTGTGCTTTATTTGGTGAATCATAATATTTTTTTTCTAATACCAAATTAATTAGTGAAAAAATAATAATTAAAACTATTGCGAGATGTTTCAGGAATTTATTTTTTATTTCATTTATACCCCATGCAATAAATATATAAATTACTGGAATAACACTTGTAAAGTATCTAGTTAGTATTAGTGAAACTTCCCCGTATGATTTAACAAGTAAAAATAGCACAAAAACAACTCCCCAAAATAGTAAAAATGTGAATGCTAATAGTTTATTATTATTTGAAACATTTCCTTTTAGTTTAAATAAATTAAACAATAGGAATTGAAATACTACCAAATACAAAAACAATAAAAATTCTGAGTTTCCGAAAACTTCTTTAATCATTATTGTAAAAGAATCTTGTGTTGGTTTTGGTACCCAAAATTCTCCTTTTCCAAAAAGTAATATAAATTTTTGAATGTTTGGCAAAAATATTAGAATTGTAATTATCCCAATTATAAAAAACTGTTTTAATATATCTTTTGAGATTTTTTGTTTTGTTTGATAAAAATAAAAAAGGATAAAAATAAACTGACTAAAAAGATTTATAAATCCAAAAAAATTAATGTTTAATAATAAACCTGCCGATAATCCGTAAAAAACTGCATTTTTTAAACTTTTGTCATTTAAAAAACACCATAGCCTATAATAAACAAAAATAGTTACTGCTAAATATAAAGAATATGGTCTAGCTTCTTGAGAAATATATATGTGATAATGACTTAAGCAAAACAATAAAGAGACTATTAATGCGGTATTTTTATTAATAATTTTTTTTGTTAATATATAAATTAAATATATTGAAATAATACCTCCAAAAACCGAAAAAAGTCTTGCAATAATAGAATTAAACCCAAATAAAGCATGAAATATTTTTAATAAAATAAAATATAAATAGGGAAAACCATCTCTATTATTTACCTCATCAATTACTGTCGAAAATGAATTTTCTGGATTTGAAATATTCATTGTATAAATTTCATCCATCCATAAACTCTGATAATCAATTTTGTATAATCTTAAAAAAATTGCAACAAATAATATTGATATTATCCATTTGTTGTTTAATAATTGATTAATAATTTTTTTCATTTGATATTTAATAATTGATTAATAACAGTTTGTATATCTAACTCATAAAACAATGGTAATCTTAACAGTGTATTTGTAAAAACATCCGTATTTGGTAGTACTCTATTATCATGTTTATCTAAATAAAAAGGACTTGAATGTAGACTAATATAATGAAAAACAGGGTGAGTGTCTTTTGATTTTAGTTTATTAATTATATGCGTTCTCTGTTCAATACTTTTGCATTTTAAAAAAAACATATGTGCATTATTTGTTGCATAACTTGGAATTTGAGGTAATTCAATTTCATTTTCCTTTGCCCAATCTGCTAATTTTAAATAATACTCTCTCCAAAGCTGATTTCTAACTTTTTGAATGTTTTCTAAATTTTCTAATTGTGCCCATAAAAATGCAGCTACAATTTCTGACGGCAAAAATGAACTTCCAATATCTACCCAACCATATTTATCTACTTCACCTCTGAAAAAAGAAGAACGATTGGTTCCTTTCTCCCAAATAATTTCAGCTCTATTGATAAATTGTTTATCATTAATAACTAACATTCCGCCTTCTCCGGAAATAATATTCTTGGTTTCATGGAATGAAAACGCTGCTAAATGTCCTATAGAACCTAAGGCTTTTTTTGTGCCATCTTTTCCTGTAAAATAACTATCAATAGCTTGAGCTGCGTCTTCAACCACAAATAAATCATACTTTCTTGCTAAATCCATAATCACATCCATATCACAAGCTACTCCGGCATAATGAACGGGAACAATTGCTTTTGTTTTGGATGTAATTAAAGCCTCTATTTTAGTCGCATCCATATTTGGATGATTCATCATGCTATCGGCAAATACGATTTTGGCTCCTCTAAGTACAAATGCATTTGCGGTAGATACAAAAGTGTAAGATGGCATGATTACCTCATCTCCTTCTTTTATATTAATCAAAATCGCAGCCATTTCTAACGCATCGGTACATGAAGTGGTTAACAAAGCTTTTTTGAAGCCATAATTAGACTCGAAAAACTGTTGACATTTTTGTGTAAAAATTCCGTTACCAGAAATCTTGCCCGATTTTACAGCTTCTTCTATATATTGTGTTTCTTTGCCCGTTAAATAAGGTTTGTTAAATGGTATCATGTTCTTTTTTTAATTTAACCCAAAAATTTTCTTCAAAATCTAAATTAGAAACTGGAAGTCTCGGAGAAAATATTATCTCTTTATCATTAATAATTACTCTTTCTGTACCTTCTTTTTTTATTTCTATTTTAGTACAGATTCCACCTAAAATTGCTAAACAAGATGTTTTAAAAACAGTATCTATAATTTCTTTGTCGTTATTCCAATCCACTGCAAAACAACCTTGATGAATGATTTTACCTGCATCTACAATTTCGTTTACTTCATGACAGGTGCCGCCAATAAAACCAACATTTTGTTCTTTCGCTTTTTCAACTGTTTCCATTCCTATAAAACCTGCAAAACTTGGTAATAACGAATAATGCAAATTAATGAATTTTGAAGGAAACATATTAAGTGTATCACTATCAATTATTTTATGGATGTTTGTAATGATAACATCTGGTTTTAATTGATTCAATTCGTTTTGTAGTTCTTTGGGTTCTGATCTTTTATATGCAACTTGATTATAATAAATATTATTTTTATTAGCGAATTTTTCGAGATTTGTTACTCTGTCAGCAATAATCCCTACAATTTGAATTGGAAGTTGTAGCTTTTCAATCGCGAAAAAAATAAATTTTAAGGTTCCACCTCCGCCTGATACCAAAAAAACTATTTTCTTTTTATTCATATATTTTTTTTATTATAGCATTTGGTCTGCCCTGTACTTGTTTAAAAATTTTAAAAATATAAATACCTATTAATCCTAAAAAGGTAGAGATAATTCCTAAAATTAAAACATTAATAGCTACAATTGATGTCCAACCCAATTGTACTTCATCTTGATAAATTAATTTTTGAAAAGCTAAATATATTAAAAATAGGAAGCTAAAGAAAGAAATTGAAATACCAATATAAAATAACCATTCTAGTGGTTTTCCAGAAAAAGAAGTAATAGCTTGTAACATTAATTCGGCTCTTCTTTTTAAGGTGTAAGTGCTAGCGCCCTGTCTTAAACCTTTTTTTACTGCAATTCCTTTTTGATTAAAACCTACCCAATAAAACATACCACCAATAAATAAATTAGCGTCTTGTAAACGTAATAACTCGTTTACATATTGCCTTGTCATTAATCTTTCGGTAAGAATATTGTGTGGAATTTTTGTGTCTGATAATTTATTAATTAAAATCCAAAAAATACTTCCTGCTTTTTTTTCAATAAAACTCCCTTTTCTTGTTTCTTGATAACCATAGACAACATCTAAAGTATTGTCGTTTATTATTTCATTATAATATTCAACTAAAACGCTTGGTGGTGTTTCTAAATCATTGTCAATTAAAAAAATATATTGCCCTGAAGCATAATTTAATCCCGCTTGTATTGCATAGTGATGTCCAAAATTTCTAGATAAATCTAAAATTTTTATTTGAGGAATATCACTTTTTCTTTCTAACAAATATTCTACAGAATCATCTGGTGAGCCATCATTAACAAAAACTAATTCAAAATCCGTGATTTTAATTATTTGTATACTGGCAATAATTTCCTTTAGAAAAGTTTCTAAAAAAGGTTTTGATTTATATAATGTTGTAACTACTGATAAAGTCATAATAATTCAATTCTTTTGTTGTCTTGATAAATTAAATACCCCGACCTATCGTTACTATTTGTAATGTTTTTTAATTCTAAATTTTGAATGTCTTTTTGAAAATCAAAATCATTTTTTTGGTTAAAAAAAGGCAATAATTTTTCTGTTTCTTTGCATAAAAAATAAACCCCTGCACATTTACTTTTTGTACAAACAGGTTGTTGAAATTGATTTAAGGCAACATCAATAACTCCTTTCAAAAAATCATATCCCGTAGTTAATTCGACTAAATGAGAGCCTATAAAATCTCCACCCATTCTAGCGCCAACCTCAATAACAAAAACTTCGCCTTTAGGTGTAATTTTAAATTCGGAATGACTTGCCCCATATTTTATTTCTAATGCATTTAAACATTTTATGGTTTCCTTTTTTATTTTTTCTTGAATTTCAAGTGATAATTGAGTGGGTTGATGATGAGCAAGTTCTACAAAATGAGGTACTTCTGTTGTTATTTTATCAGTTATAGTTAAAATCGTATGTTCGCCTTCCCAGGATATAGTTTCTACACTAACCTCTACTCCTTCAATATACTCCTCAATAATTACTTTTTTTGAAAAAGACTCTTTAATAGCCTCTAGAGTTGCATTTTCGAGCTCTTTAAAGTTATTTACTTTTGAAACACCTCTACTCCCCGAACGATCAACAGGCTTAACTATTAAAGGAAAGTCAAATTTAGTGTAATCGATTTCTGATGTTGAAGTTTCAATAAAATTAGGTGTATTACAACTATTTCTTTTAAAAGCATTTCTCATTTCAAACTTATTAGTTGAAATAATTGAAGAACTATACGAATTAGAAATCAAATTCAATGATTGCGCAACATAACATACTGTTGGTACTACCATATCTGTAGCAATAGTTGTAATGCCGTTAATTTTTATTTCTTCGCATTTTGCCAAAATTAAATCTTTATCTAAAACAGATATAGGATAAAAAAAATCAGCAAAATCTTTACAAACAGCTCCTTCTAACCAAGAAAAGCAATGTGTTTCCACCCCCATTTGTTTTGCTTTTAAAACAATGGGAAGCTGCAAATAACTCGCTCCTATGATGGCTAATTTCTTTTTCACTAAAACTTAAATCTATTATTTTTTTTCTATAAATATAAAACTAATCCTATTACTTAACTAAAGGTAAATTGATTTCTAAAAAACAATATTACAATTATAAAAACTAATACTTAAGCTAAACTTATGCGATCTCAAATTTACATATCTATATAAAATAATTCTACAAAAAACAGCAATAAATGTAATAAATGGTTGAATAAAAAATGAATCTCCATATTTGAAAATCCTACTTGTAAATTATTTTGCTAATCGTTTAATCTATTAGTCTTTATAAAAATTTACTTTTATTTCATTTTCAATAAAATTTAGATATTGCTTAATATTTGGTCCACTTATATGCTTCCTAGAACTCAATTGTAATAACAGAACAACCAAGGTTACAGAAAACAATTGTAAAATAATGCCCAAAATAATCAATGTCAAACTTGATGCCCAACCAGGAATCGCATTATCGGTAAATAATTTTTGGTATAATATATATAAAACAGAAATAGTACAAATGCCTATTCCATACAATGAATATCTAAGAATACGAATAGATAAAAAATCAAAATAAACCGAAATTGAACTTAATCCGTAAACTATTAAACTATTAAAATTCATTTTAGAAACGCCCATATAACGTTTTCCTCTATCAAGTAATACTTTTTCAAATGGTATTTTAGATTGAATGATACCGCCCGAATAATGGTTCCAAATGTTATTTTGATGTACTACTTTTGAAAGTAATCTTTTTGGAATAACACTAAAATTTCCAAAACTTATCTTTTGTCCTGTTAAGAAGTAAAACAAATATTTATAAAAGAAATAACCAATCTTAAAATAAGTAGATTCTTGACGTTTTTTACGTTGAGCAAAAATGATTTTCTTTTCTTTTTCTAGCTCTGCTTTGTTGATTAATTCCTTAATGTCTTTTGGTTTATCTTCTCCATCACTATCCATTACCACAACAAAATCATAATCAGAAATTTCATTGTAAATATATTGTAAACCAACAGCAATAGCTCTTTGGTGACCAATGTTAATTTTTAAATTTAAAACGGTAGTAGGTATATTCTTGAAATCAAAATCTTCTGGAATTTCTTCAGTAGAACCATCATTTACTGCTACTACAAAAAAATTATAATCATTTAAGTTGTCTCTTAAATGACTAATTTCTTGAATCAAAACAACAAAGCTTTCCCAGTCGTTATAAACGGGAGTTAAGCAATAGATGTTTTTCTTTTGATTCATGTTTAAAAAATTACTCTTCCTCTGTAAACCTCTTCTACATCAACAATCGGTGGTACGTTTTTTAAAATAACATTTCCTGTTGCAAAAATAGTTCCTTCTATTTTTTGAACAGGGTAGACAAACATGTCGTTTGAACCTCTATGATATAATTTTATATTTTCAACTTGTAAGTTTTCTCCATAAAACCGTCCATCTCCGAAATAAAAATTTAATAACATTTCTGTACAATTTCCATTAATATAAAAATTGGAAACATTATTGCTTTCAATAACTAACTGCCCGTTATCTACAGCTATTTGAAAATCAGCTGTTCCTGCCCCATCACCATCATCTCCAATTGAGAACAAACGAATAATTGGTGAGTGCAATATCCCATCGGATTTAATTTTTTGTTCGGTTTTACAATGCAATTCTAGTTCTTGAATTAAAGGCAGGTTAGTTCCATCTGGAATAGTAACATAAACCGTTGTTTGTCCGTAATCTCTAGCAATATTACAAGAAGAATTATCTTTAATTACCAGCATATTTCCTTCTAGCTTAACATCTAAGTTGTCAATGATATTTTCCGATGTTTTAATTTTAACCTCGTAATTTGATCCTTCTTTAACAACTAAGCCTACACCATCATAAACTTTTATTTTGGAGAAATTCTCTAAAGGAAATGTTTGGGTTACTTGATTTCCATTTCCTTTAAAACAATCTTCGGAAATACCACAACTCATTACCAAAATTAGGCAACACAAAGTAACTATATGTAAAATAATTTTTCTCATCTTATAATCGTACTCCTATTGTAGCTTCTATAGCTTCAGCTCTTCCGCCATGGGTTTTTAATCCAACACCGGTAAATAAATTTTTATAAAGATAATATTTTATCCCAACTCTTTGATAGATATCAATTTCATAATCAAATGGCTTATAAACATAATAACCAAGTTGTGTTTCAATAGAAAGTTTATTTATGAATAATTCATGCCCAACAAACAATCCAACTCTTTTGTAATCAGTATCAGGGTCTGTATAAGATTCATGTCCGGGAGGAAAAGCCACCGAAACAAACTCTATATAATCTTTTAAATATCGGGAAAAGAAAACATCAGTTCCTAATTGTAAAGCACTCTTTCGTCCAATTCTTTTATCGGCATATAAACCAATATGATAAAATTGACGTTGTCCTAAATTTGGAACTGGACCTTCAGAAATACCTGTTCTAAATGCAATGTTATATTTAATTCGTTCTTTATAAGTTGTAGATGCTGGTAAAGAATCCTTAATATATTCTTGCTTTTCACCTAAATTATAGTTCAACCCAACGTTTAAGGCAAAAGTATTAATTCCGCTATTTGGTGCTTTAAATCTTCCGTTTGAAAAATGCGTTAGCATAAATCCTGCTTGAAAACCAATTCGATTAATAAGATTTTCTTTTTTATACTGTAACATAAAGTAGTTGTTATCCATTACTTTAGTTCCAAAAGCATTGTTTTTATTATTGGTTTCTTTATCATAAGGACTTGATGTCATACCAATACCTTGTGAAATTCGAAACATTAAATTTCGATTGAAAAAGTAAAAATTATAGTGTAATCCTAGGGCAACATTATACCCTAGATATTGATTATTAAAATCTAAATAATGAAATGAAATACCATAATCGGGATAATTATAAACTTGTTCCCATTCTTTTTTTCCAAAAGTTTTCCAGTTGTAACTTAGTAAAAATCCGTCTGGATGATCTGAAATCAAATGCCCAACATCTTCGGTATGTTTTATAATATTTCCTCTAAAAAGTTGAACATCAAAATATCCAGATGATTTCTCCTGAGAAAAAGATAATGAGATTGAAAAACAGATAAAAAGTAGGGCTCTTTTCATTAGTTTAATTGGTTTAAACTTTCTTTTAAACTTTCTTTCCAATCCTTAATTAAAACACCAAAAACCTTTTTAATCTTCGTTTTGTCTAAAACACTATATGCCGGTCTTTTAGCAGGCGTTGGATAGGCTTCTGTTGGAATTGGATTTAAATGTATGGAAATTTTACTCTGATGGAATATTTCATTAGCAAAATCGTACCAAGAGCAAACACCTTCATTTGAAAAGTTGTAGGTTCCAAAATGTGATATTTGGATCTCATCTTTAGTTATAATATTTAGCAAAACATCTGCTAAATCAACAGCGTTTGTAGGTGTTCCTATTTGGTCGTTTACAACAGATAAGTTATCTCGTTCCGAAGCCAAACGTAACATCGTTTTCATGAAATTATTTGCAAATTGGGAATACACCCAAGAAGTTCTTACAATGAAATGTTTTTCCCAATTCTTTTGAATAGCAATTTCTCCATCTAATTTGGTTTGTCCATAAACACTTTGTGGATTTGGAATATCTGACTCTAAATAAGGTGTTTTTGAAGTTCCATCAAAAATAAAATCTGTAGAAATATGAACTAAAATAGTATCAAATTCTTTACAAATCTTAGCTAAATTTTCTGGCCCAATAGCATTAATTAATTGCGCTTTTTCTGCTTCGCTTTCTGCTTTATCAACTGCGGTATAAGCTGCGGTATTGATACAAAATTGAGGTTTATATTTTGAAAAAACGGTTTGACAACTTTCAAGATTCGTAATATCCATTTCTTGAAAATCGGTATACACAAACTGAATATTTGGATGTTTATCCGCAATAAATTGAATGGATTGTCCTAACTGACCATTGGCGCCTGTAACTAATACTACCATACTTTCTTAGCGTTTTGAAGATAAGGTAATATTTGATCTTTTTCAGAAATTATCAATTCATCCAAAGGAAAATTCCAGTCAATGTTAAGAGTTGAGTCGTTATAAATTAATCCGCCTTCGCTTTCCTTATTGTAAAAATTATCACATTTGTAAAAGAATGTTGCCGTTTCTGAAAGTACTAAAAATCCGTGTGCGAAACCTCTTGGTACAAAAAATTGGGTTTGATTTTCACCTGAAAGTAAAACCGCTTCATATTGACCATATGTTTCTGATTCGGGACGTAAATCAACCGCCACATCTAAAACTTCACCTTGTAAAACACGAACCAATTTGGCTTGAGCATGTTCGCCACATTGATAATGCAATCCTCTTAAAACTCCTTTAGTGGAAAACGATTGGTTATCCTGAACAAAAGTCACTTTTTGACCCACGCCTTCTTGAAAAGTTTTTTCATTGAAACTTTCCATGAAGTAACCGCGTTCGTCTTTGAATATTTTTGGTTCAAGGATAAAACATCCTTTAAGTTTGGTTTCTATGAAATTCATTATGTATAAAAAATTGCTCAGACAAGCTCAGCATAACAATTAGTTAAATTAAACTCATCAAGTGCTTTCCGTAACCACTTTTGAGTAATGGTTCTGCTAATGCTTTTAATTGATTTGCATCAATAAATCCCATTCGGTAAGCTGCTTCTTCAATAGCACCAATTTTTAAACCTTGGCGTTCTTCAATTACCTCAACGAATTGACCTGCTTGCATTAACGATTGGAAAGTTCCTGTATCTAACCAAGCAGTTCCCCTATCTAAAATACTTACTTGAAGTTTACCTCTATTTAAATATTCTTTGTTCACATCGGTGATTTCTAATTCACCACGGTGACTTGGTTTTATATTAGCGGCAATATCTAAAACATCGTTATCGTAGAAATAAATTCCTGGTACTGCGTAATTAGATTTTGGTTGTTCTGGTTTTTCTTCTATAGATAATACTTTTCCAGCGGCATCAAAATCAACTACACCGTATCTTTCTGGATCATGAACGTGATAGGCATAAATAATTCCACCTTCTGGGTTATTATTCGCTTGAAGTAATTCAGCTAAACCCGTTCCGTAGAAAATATTATCACCTAAAATCAAAGCTACTTTATCGTTTCCTACAAATTCTCTTCCAATAATAAAAGCTTCCGCTAATCCGTTTGGATGTTCTTGAACTGCATATTCAAATCGACAGCCTAATTTACTTCCATCGCCTAATAATTGACGAAATAAAGGTAAATCATGAGGTGTTGAAATGATTAATATTTCACTGATTCCTGCCCACATCAAAGTTGATAATGGATAGTAAATCATTGGTTTGTCATAAATAGGCATTAATTGTTTGCTGACCGCTAATGTTAACGGATGCAAACGTGTACCTGAACCTCCAGCTAATATAATTCCTTTCATTAGTTGTTATATTTTTGTAAATACCATTCGATGGTTTTCTTAATTCCTGATTCAAAATTCTCATCAGCTTTCCAACCTAATTCATTTTCGATTTTTGAAGCATCAATAGCATAGCGTAAATCGTGACCCGGTCTATCTTTTACAAACGTAATTTGATCTTGATATTTTCCTTCAGATTTTGGTTGTAATTCATTCAAAATCGAACAAACGGTATCTACAATATATAAATTATTACGCTCATTTCTTCCGCCAATATTATAGGTTTCACCAGCTTTTCCAGTTTTGAAGGCTAATTCAATTCCTTTACAATGATCTAAAACATACAACCAATCACGCACGTTTTTACCATCTCCATAAATAGGAATGTTTTCTCCTGAAATTGCCTTACGAATGATAGTTGGAATCAACTTTTCATCATGCTGTTTTGGTCCGTAATTATTCGAACAATTAGTGGTAACCACATTCATTCCGTACGTATGAAAATAACTTCTTACAATCATATCGGAACCTGCTTTTGAAGCTGAATATGGACTATTTGGTGCATAAGGTGTGGTTTCTTCAAACAAACCCGATTCGCCCAATGTTCCATAAACTTCATCAGTAGAAACATGGTGAAAACGCGAATTTTCAAATCCTGCATTATATTGATTAGGTGCTAACATCCAAAGTTTTCTTGCGGTATCTAATAAATTAAATGTTCCTAAAACATTGGTTTTAATAAAGGCTTCTGGACCAGAAATTGAATTATCTACATGACTTTCGGCAGCAAAATGAATAACATCGTGAAACTGAAATTTTTGAAATAGTGCTTCTATAAAGCTTCTATCACAAATATCGCCTTGAACAAACGTATATCTTGGGTGGTTTTCCACTTCTTTTACATTATCAAGATTACCTGCATAGGTAAGTAAATCTAAATTTACTAAATGGTATTCTGAATTATTTTCAATAAAATAGGGAACAAAATTAGCTCCTATAAATCCGGCACCGCCAGTTATTAATATGTTTTTCATTATGACTTTATTCTTGATAATTGTTTTTTATAAAGCGAAATAAAACTAAAAAATCCTAAGTAAATAAATACAAAAAGAAAGGGTAAAATTAACTTCATTTTATTATTAAACCCCTTATTGTTTACAAAATTAGAAGTTACACTAATATCTTTAATAAAAATTTTAATGTTTTCAAGTGTTATTTTTTGATCCGATATTTCATTAATCAAATTATTTTTTAATGAAAAAAGAGCGTTTAATTCATTATTTTCATTATTGTAAATTAAATTTGAATCTGATTTTTCTTTAGCAATATTTTTAGAAATTTGAGAAATTAAATTATCCACTTGAAGAATTTGTTCTTCATTTTTCTTCATTTTAATGATAATATTTTCTTTTGTTATTGATAATAATTTATTCAAATATTGATCAGAATTCAAATAATTTAATATTGGTTTAATTATTACATTTTCTTTAACCTTATTTAAAGTTACAATAGTAATTTTATGATGAGGATAATTTTTACTAGTAATTTCATTTTTTATAACATCATTAATATCATCATTTTCGGCTAATAATTTCATAAGCTCAAAATTTTGAGTGTTTTGAGCATTCTCTGCAATTGCAGTATTTGTATTAACAAAGGTGTAAATATCAATTATAGGATTAATTGAAATATCAATTATATTGTCCTTATTTGAAATCCCTATCGAATTAAAGAAGTCTTTATCGTTTTCTTTTAATTTTGATTTTATTAAATCGACTTTTGCATACAAATAATCCACACCTCCTAAGTTTGGAGAAACTATTATTTCTGATGTATATTTTTTTGAGTTTTTATCTATTAAAAAACCTAAAATGATTCCCAAAACAAATAAACAACTAATAATTACTATTTTCTTCCTAACAAAAAATATAAAATCAAAAATAGAATTTATAATTCCATTAAAAAAGTTTTTAATTCCAGTTCCGATTTGTCCTAAATCGATTTCTTGATCTTGAGAATTTGTACTCATTTAAACTTATTTTACGTTAAAAATTTGTTCTAATATTTTAATTGTAATTAAATACGTAGGTTTAACCCCAGTGGTTCCTAACCCACCAGAAGCCAATGTACTTCCTGTTTCTAATGGATTATCAGAAGCATAATAAGCGTATCTAACTTTTACATCTGGATTGATACTTTTTCTAATTTTTGAAGCCGATTGAATAGCTTTTTGATAATATGCGCCTTCCATTTCTAAACCTATAGCTTGCCAAGTAGATTCATGGAAGAACTTCAACAAATCTCTATTTTGAAGCGATGTTCCTAAAACCGTAATCATAGGTCCTGCAAAAACTGGAATATCATTTCCTTCAAACATTTCTTGTGTTAATTCATTTTCAAAAGGATAATTATCAGCCGTTCCTTCATTTACGTGTGCATTAGGAATCATTATATCTCCTTTTCCTCCCTCTAAAATTCCAGCCTTACCCATAATCGAAACCGATTCTACATTTAAGAAAATTTTATTTTTCTTTTCTTCTTTAAATGGTTTTAATAGCTCGTCAATTGTTTCAAATGCTTGCTCACCAAAAGCGTAATCCATTACAATGATTACTGGTTTTTCCTTGGTTAATTTAGCTTCAGCAAAAATGGTTTTCTTGAAATCAATTTTAGCGGTATCAAAAATTTGAACGTCGATATTGGTTCCTGATGCATCTGGTAATGAAATCATTCCTTGTTGTAACGCAAATTCTTCTACTTTCTTGCGTAACTCTTTATTTGATGAACTACTTAAATCTTCAAATATCTGAAATTCAGGTGTGTTCTTGTATTTTTTTCCTAAAACTGGTTCTGCAAAAATAGAATTCATTACACTATGCATATTTGCACTAATAATATGAATAGGTCTATCTAATAAATTATTTTGCTGTAAAACTTCTTTTATTGTAGTTGC
Organism: Flavobacterium lacisediminis; assembly: GCF_025909975.1. Taxonomy (GTDB): domain Bacteria; phylum Bacteroidota; class Bacteroidia; order Flavobacteriales; family Flavobacteriaceae; genus Flavobacterium; species Flavobacterium lacisediminis. The sequence goes on from NZ_JAPCIO010000001.1 coordinate 324,396, forward strand.
CCATATATCCCCATAAATATGGTGACCTAATCTTTCTCTTAAAATTGGACTAAACGTAATGGTTCTTTTGTTGTTATCAACAACCTCTTCAATGGCTAATTTTCCTAACCAATACACTACGTGTAAGAATCTATCTGGCGCTTCAGCTGTAGCGAAATCATCATAAATATCTTGTACTTCAGCAAAAGTTCTTCCTAATACGTTAGCAGCATGAGAAATTGCTTTTTCGCGATCTATTAAACTTAATTTTTTAGTTTGTCTTACCGCTAATTCTAATTTTTGCCAATCACGTGAAACCGAACCTTCATCATCAATTAAAACTCTATCTTTAATTTTATGTGATTCGATAAAAATAAAGGTCAAATGCGTTAAAATATCGTAAATATCCGAACGTCCACGTGTGATTTCCACATTCATTTGTTCGTCGTCAATACGGTAACAATTTCTTCTTCTTTTTGGAGGAACAATCGCTTTAAAGTGCGAATTTGAATAGCCTTCATCAGAAGTTAAGTTAATGTAACGGCATTCTTCAATTCCAATTGGTAAACGTTCGATTACATATAAAAGTCCGTTTAATTCTACCTTTTCTTCTGCAATAGTACCGTAAATTTCTGGTCGAAGCGCTAATAAAGCTTCTCTTAAAGTTTCTCCTGAAACACCCATTGGTTTATAGAAACCTCTGTTAAATAAATGTCTCATGGTAATGTACAGTCGCTCAATAGCTGCTGAGGACTCTTGCGCTCTAGAACGCGAAATGTTTTTAATGTCTTTCATTAATATTTTGTTTTTCTAACCTGCAAAAGTACGATTTTTATTTTTAATTGGTTAAAATTAGGTTTATTGAGGGTTCATTTACACTTATTTTCTCCAAATTATTCCCTGATTGCTTACTCCATTTTCCGTAAGCATAAGTATAAAAGAAATCTCTTTCTACATAGTTATATAACACATAAGGTTGGTATTTAGTGCCGGTTTTATTACTCTCAATTAACAACTTTTCATACGCCACAAACATTCCTTTTTCTGGAAAAACCAAATCAAATTGTGATATATTAAAACGATGTTTGATTACTCCTTTTTTCAAAGTAACAACATAATCTTTTGTCAACAATTCTTCGCCTGGATAACCGTTTTCATCCACACTGTAAAAGTGAAGCTTTATAGTGGCTTCTTCAATTCTGCTGTCTGTGAAAATCGTTACTTCTTTTATAAACTTTGTTTTACTGTACGAAGACTGGTATGGAAAGAACTTGGCTTCAATTTTTGGTCCGTTGTCAAATGATTGAAAAATAGCATTTTTGATATCGCCTATTTCAATTTGTTTGGATTGTTTTTTATTCAATATCACTACTTCTCGTAAATCGTAAGCCATAGGTTTCAATTGAACAACAGAAATTTGACTTCCTTTAATCGTTTTCCTTTCATAACCTAAAACCGAAATCACAATGTTTTTTTCTTTGGATGCTTCCAAGAAAAAACTTCCATCCGCTTCCGAAGTAGTTCCAATAGTTTCATTCTCCACCCAAATATTCACAAACGGAATTGGTTCGCCAGAAATACTGTCTTTCACTACACCATGGATTTGCGAAAAAGTAAATTGTGAAACGATAAGAAAAAACCAAATCACTCTTTTTTCTTTCATCTTTATTCTTTTATCTCAAAAAACTGAGCAATTTTTCTATCGTTGCTTAATCTTGGTAATTTATTTTGTCCACCTAATTTACCTATCGATTTCATATACTCTTGGAAACCATTTTTTGGAACACCTGTAATTACTAATGTTCTCAATACATGCCCAACTATCAAATCATCGTAATACACGTTTTGCTTGCGCATGGCAGCGTCGATTTTTAATGCGAAATCTTCTAAATTGGTTGGTTCATTTTCAAATTCGATGAACCATTCGTGATATGGTAAGCCTTCGGTTGGTGTAATTTGAGGTGCAACTGTAAATTCGTTTACTCGAACATCAGTTCCTTCCATTGCTTCTTTTAAAGCCGATTCCACTTCTTTTCCGATAACGTGTTCACCAAAAGCGGAAATATAATGCTTGATTCTTCCCGAAACTATAACACGATATGGTTTTAAACTCGTAAACTGAATCGTATCACCAATATTATATGCCCAAAGTCCAGCATTCGTGGAAATGATTAAAACGTAATTAACACCTAATTCTACTTCTCCAATGGTATAACGTTTTGGCTTTTCGGTAAAAAACTCGTCTGCTTTTATGAATTCGTAGAAAATTCCGGAATTCAATAATAGCAACATTCCTTTTTCCTTCTGTGAATCTTGGTATGCAAAAAAGCCTTCAGAAGCAGGAAATAATTCTATCGAATCAACTTTTCTTCCAATTAAATTTTCAAATTTCGCTCGATAGGGTTCGTAATTTACACCGCCGTAAATAAACAAATTGAAGTTTTTAAAGATTTCGCCAACAGGTTTTCCTGCTTTTGCTGCCAGTTTCTCAAAATACATTTGCACCCAAGACGGAATACCTGAAATCACTGACATGTCTTCATTGATGGTTTCTTCAACAATAGCATTGACTTTAGTTTCCCAATCTTCAATACAATTGGTTTCCCAACTTGGCATACGGTTTTTTTGTAAATATTTCGGAACAAAATGTGCTACAATTCCGGATAATCTTCCAAGTTTGATACCGTTTTTCTCTTCTAAAAGCGGACTTCCTTGCAAGAAAATCATTTTTCCTGAAACAAAATTGGCTTTCCCTGTTTCATGAATGTAACTCAAAATCGCATTTCGTGCAGCTTGAATATGAAATGGCATCGATTCTTTTGTTAACGGAATATATTTAGCTCCAGAAGTAGTTCCAGAAGTTTTAGCAAAATATAAAGGCTTTCCTTTCCAAAGTACATTCTCTTCGCCTTTTACAACTTTATCAACATAATGCTTCAAGCCTTCATAATCGCGAACGGGAACTTTTTGAATAAAATCAGAATGGGATTTTATCGAACCAAAATCGTGGTCTTTTCCAAATTGCGTTTGACCCGCTTCTCTGATTAATTCTTCAAAAACTTTATGTTGGGTTTCAACAGGATTATTGGCCCATTTTTGGGTTTTAGCGTGAATTCTTTTTGCAAATAATTTTGCTGCAAAAGCTTTTACTGACATGTTAATTGAAATTGATAAACTGCGTTGGGTCAATTGGGAAACCATCTTTCCATAATTCAAAATGCAACGTAGCACCCGAATTTTGAACTGTATTTGCATTTCCTGCAAGAGCAATAACTTCTCCTGCTTTTACCGTGTTTCCTTGTTTTTTAGTTACAGAAGCCGCATTTTTATAGACCGACAAAATATCATCTTTATGGCGTACAATGACCACATATCCTGAACTTGGCGTCCAATCGGAAAAAATGATGGTTCCAGCTGCCACGGCTTTGATTGGTGTATTATTAGTAAGTGCGATTGTAACGGCTAAATGTTTATTTCCTGCATTATATTTTTGTAAAATACTTCCTTGTGCGGGCGGAAATAATACAAAACTTACTTTAGGTGTTGAAGATTCAAATACATTATATTTATCTTCTTTAATAACTTTATCTCTTAATTCTTGTTCCTTTTCTGTAGGAGTAAGTCCTGAAATATCTATTTCAGATACATCTAATGCTTTAATAGAATCCTTATTTAATTTAGCATATTCTAAATCACCAGTAAGCACTTTTTTAATGGAAGCAATATAAGCATTGTTGATTTTCACCGATTTTTCAAGTGAATCCGATTTTATGGCCATTTCTAAAGCTTCTTGTTTTAATTTTGATGAAGCATAACCAGGAATGTATTCGCGTAAAGGTGTAAAAGCAATGATATAAGTAGTAATAAAAATGATGGATATTGCACCAACGGTTGCCACAACAAAGACGTTCATTAAATTTAATTTTAATGAAAAAGTTTCTTCAAAAGTGTCTTCGTTAAGTATAACTAACCTTCTCTTGTTGAATAATTTTCTTAATAAAAGTTGTCTTTTTAGCCTTTTATTAGCCATTTTTAAAACATATTAATTACACAAATATACTAAATACAACGGGTTTCTAATTTCGAATTGTATAATTAATCGTTAAAAAATAATCATTTGTTAATTTCTTTATATCTTTGTACTTTAAATTTTAGAACAAATGAATGCACTAGCTATATTTTTAGGAGCAATTGGTCCTATGCAAGTAATCCTTATTATTGCCATTGTGGTTTTACTTTTTGGTGGTAAAAAAATTCCAGAATTAATGAAAGGAATTGGAACTGGTATTAAAGAATTTAAAAACGCTGCCAAAGACGACCAACCAGCAAATTCTAAAAAAGAAGAAGAAACTAAAGAAAAAGAATAGTTTTTCTTTTTAATATTTAAAATCCCAAATTCCATTTTATTAGAATTTGGGATTTTATATTTTAGAGAATTACAAAATCATCGTCAACTGAATTCTCTTTCTAGCTTCATCCACCTCAACGACTTTTACTTGAACATGTTGATGCATTTTTACGACTTCATTTACATCGGAAACATAGCCTTCTTTTAGTTGGGAAATGTGCACCAAACCACTTTCTTTGATTCCTAAATCAACGAAACAACCAAAAGCGGTAATGTTATTTACGATTCCAGGTAAAATCATGCCTGTTCGTAAATCTTTTATGGTTTTTACATTCGGGTCAAATTCAAAAATTTTAGCCGCTTTTCTTGGGTCTAAACCTGGTTTTTCTAGCTCTTTTAAAATATCTTTTAAGGTTAAAATTCCGATTTCTGCCGTGATGTAATTTTCTGGTTTTATTTGAGCGATTTTTTCTTTATTGGCAATCAATTCATTGGTTTTGATTCCCAAATCTTTTGCCATTTTTTCCACAATAGGATACGCTTCTGGATGTACTGCCGAATTATCCAATGGATTTTTTCCATCGCGAATTCTGATGAAAGCGGCTGCTTGTTGGTACGCTTTTTCTCCTAAACGTGGTACTTTTTTCAATTGTTTTCTATCTTCAAAAGGTCCATTTTCCGAACGATAAGTAACAATATTTTCCGCCATTTTTTCACCAATTCCAGAAACATAACTCAGCAACGATTTACTAGCAGTGTTGATATTAATTCCAACAGAATTCACACAACTCATTACTGTGCTATCTAAAGCTGATTGTAGTTTAGTTTGATCCACATCGTGCTGATATTGTCCAACACCAATTGATTTTGGATCAATTTTTACCAATTCAGCCAATGGGTCACTTAATCTTCTTCCAATCGAAACAGAACCACGAACGGTTACATCGTAATTTGGAAATTCTTCTCTAGCAATTTTACTCGCAGAATACACCGATGCTCCTGCTTCGGAAACCACAAAAACTTGAACGGGTTTATCAAAAGCGATTTTTTTAATGAAAAATTCGGTTTCACGAGAAGCCGTTCCGTTACCAATAGAAATCGCTTCAATGTTGTACGCATTCACCATTGAGCGAATTTTCTTCATCGCCATGGCGGTGTCGTTTTGTGGTGCGTGTGGATAAATGGTTTCGTTGTTTAGTAAATCGCCTTTTTCATCCAAACACACGATTTTACAACCGGTTCTGTAACCAGGGTCGATAGCTAAAATTCGTTTTTCTCCTAATGGTGGCGCTAACAACAACTGACGTAAATTTTCGGAAAACACATCAATCGCTTTTATGTCGGCTTTGGCTTTTGCCTCTTGTAAGGTTTCATTTGAAATAGCTGGTTCTAACAAGCGTTTGTAGCTGTCTTTAATCGCTAATTCTAAATGTTCTGTGGCATCCGAATTTTTATTTTTGATAATGTTTTCTTCGATGAAATCTAAAGCTTCTTCTTTTTCAACAGCGACATTTAACTTCACAAAACCTTCAGCTTCGGCACGCAACATGGCTAATAAACGATGCGATGGCGCTTTAGAAATCGGTTCTGCCCAATCAAAATATTGGGAGAATTTTTGAGCTCCTTCGTCGTCTTTTTTAGTTTTAACGACTTTTGTTGTGATTTCTCCTTTTCGTTGAAACAAGCGACGTAAATTTTTACGAATAAAGATATTTTCGTTAATCCACTCCGCAATGATATCGCGAGCGCCTTGTAAAGCTTCGTCTTCATTTTTTACATTCGCATTCAAATATTTGGAAGCCAAAAACTCAATATCATCATTTTTTTGACTCATGATGATTTTTGCTAATGGTTCTAATCCGTTTTCACGAGCGACATCGGCTTTGGTTTTTTTCTTCTTTTTATAGGGTAAATAAAAATCCTCCAATTCTTGTAAATCGAAACTGTTCTCAATTTTGGATTTCAATTCTGGTGTAAGTGCGTTTTGTTCTTCTATCGATTTTAGAATGCTTTCTTTTCGCTTGATGATTTCATCATATTGCTTGTTTAATTTCGAAATGGCTTCGATTTGCACCTCATCTAAATTTCCGGTTTGGTCTTTTCGGTAACGCGAAATAAACGGAATCGTACAATCTTCTAAAAGTAATTTTATAGTAGCTTCAATGCTTTTTGGAGCAATGTTGGTTTGGTTTTGAATGAATTGAATATTGGTCATTGTAAATAAAAATTGAAATGCTAAAATACTATCTTTGGACAAAATTATTAGCTTTTGGAAGTACTATTTATTTATTTAATTGTGATTAACAGCCTCTGTTTTTTAACTTTTGGCTACGATAAATGGCGAGCTAAAAACAATAAAAGACGCGTTTCGGAATTCAATTTGCTTTTATTAACTGCTATTGGTGGAACTGTTGGTGGAATTTTAAGCATGTATCTTTTCAAGCACAAAACCAATAAGTTTTCATTTATAATCGCTTTTTATACTATTGCGATACTTCAGGTTGTTTTATTGTATTTCGGAATTCAAGCTTTTAAAAGCTAATCCGATATTCTCAATAACATCGGTTATTAACATGCTTTCTTCGCTTTGTGTTTGAAGTGTAATATCAGCAGCTAATCCGTGAAGATAAACTCCTAAAATAGCCGATTCTAAAGTAGTATAACCTTGCGCTAAAAATGAAGTAATCATTCCGGTTAACGCATCTCCAGAACCACCTTTTGCTAAACCTGAATTTCCTGTAGTGTTTTCAAAAGTGTGAATTCCGTCAGTGATAAACGTTTTGTGTCCTTTTAAAACAATCACACAATTTAAATCTTTCGCTTTTTGAATCGCGGTTGTTCTTCTTTCGGATTCAGAATCATGTTCGCCAAATAATCGGTCAAATTCTTTTAGATGTGGTGTTAAAACAAATCGAAAATTAAATTTTTTCCAATCTATTTTGTATTTCGCAATTAAATTTAAAGCATCGGCATCAAAAATAACAGGAAGTTTATTTTCGTACAATTCGTAAATGTATTGTAGACTTACTTCATCAACTCCAATTCCGGGACCAATTCCGATAGCTTGATAAGGTGATGAATCACTTATCACACAAGAATTGGCATACATCGCTTCGGGAATCGAATTGAAAAGAACACTTTTGTTTTCGGGGTAAAAAACAACTGTTAATAAACCAACGCCCGAACGTAAGCAAGCTCTTGAAGCAATTATAGTAGCTCCCATTTTATCTGTGCTTCCCGCAATTAACAAAGCATGACCATGTGTTCCTTTGTGAGAATCACATGGTCGTTTTTTATAAGTGTTTTTAATACAATTCAAATCTAATTTTACGACTTCCATTTGAATTGATTTTAAGATTATTGATTATTTACAGGCGATTTTTTTCACGCGATTTCCGTGTCTTCCGCCTTCAAATGGTGTATTTAAAAAAGTATCTACCATTTCAATGGCTTGCTGAATAGAAGTATAACGAGCTGGAATACTAATAATATTAGCATCGTTATGTTGACGTGCTAAAGCAGCAATTTCTTTTGTCCAACAAAGTGCACAACGAATGTCTTGGTGTTTGTTAGCTGTCATCGCAATTCCATTTCCTGAACCACAAATTACAATTCCTAAATCCGCTTTTTTTGATTCCACATCATACGCTACTGGATGACCAAAATCAGGATAATCAACACTATCAAAAGTATCAGTTCCGTGATTAAAAATGGTATGTCCTTTTTCTTCTAAATATTGAACAATAGCTTTTTTATAATCTGGACCAGCGTGGTCGTTTCCAATTGAAATTTTCATAAGTTGTTGTGTGTTTTGTATATGCAAAAATACTAAAGATAAAGGAGTAATAATAATATGATTTGGATTTTGATATTTTTTTAAACAAATCCTTTAAAATCAATGAATTATATAAGAAAGTAAACTAAAAATTACACATTGTTAATTTCTTTACGTAAATCCTTGATAATCAGTTAACCTTAATTTAACAATTATTGTTAACAACTTTGGATAGAAATTTAGAAGTTTTTTTAGGTTGTAAAGAAAAAATTTGTAATCCAAAACCGGAATTAAAAATCCTAATTTAGTTTCACGAATTTTTAGAAAAGTTATCAATAGAAAAAAATCAGTTTTCAACAGAAATCAACAATTGAAGTTATTTACAAAACGAATATAAAATCTATTTTCAACAACTGTTGATAACTACAAAATAAAGAATTTAGAAGGTCTTATTTTCAGTTCTTTACTAAATTTTTAAATTGTTAATTACGTTGTATAAGTAACGATAACTTTTAAAAACTACTTCTTTAAAAAAACTTATTCTACATATTAACACGCTATAATAACCATCATAAATTTAAATTAAATTAAAAATATTTTTTGTTGTATTTAATAAATGTTGAAAACTTAAATATTATTAGATTTGAAAAATATTTTAATTTATAAAAATGAGAAAAAATATTATCTTTTTATTGTTTCCTTTAATTAGTTTAAGTCAAACTCAAATTGGTCAAGATATAAATGGTGAAGTTGCCGGTGATTGGAGTTCATCTGGTTTAAGTATATCTTCTGATGGTAATATTGTGGCTATTGGTTCAGTTGGTAGTAATAATTTTACAGGTCATGTAAAAGTTTATCAAAATGTATCAGGAATTTGGACTCAAATTGGTCAGAAAATAAATGGGCAAATTTTAGGAGAAGAATGTTATCAAATAAGTTTATCAAGTAATGGAAATATAATTGCTTTAGGTTCTCCTTCAAGTGATCAAATTTTTCAAAATTCAGGATTAGTAAGAATTTATCAAAATATATCAGGAGTTTGGACTCAGATTGGTCAAAACATAATTGGTGAAGCATTAAATGATTATAGTGGTGCAGGATTAAGTTTGTCTAGCGATGGAAATATAGTTGCAATTGGAGCTTATGGAAATGATGGAAATGGATCCGATTCTGGTCACGTACGAGTTTACCAAAATATATCAGGAGTTTGGACTCAAATAGGACAAGATATAAATGGTGAAGCTGCTGGTGATTGGTTTGGTTTTAGATTAAGTTTATCCAGTAATGCTAATATTATAGCAATTGGGGCTAGAAATAATGATGGAAATGGTTCAAATTCAGGTCATGTACGAGTTTATCAAAATATATCAGGGGTTTGGACTCAAATAGGACAAGATATAAATGGAGAAGCTGCCGGTGATTTATTTGGTCAAAGTTTATCAATATCAAGTGATGGTAGTATAATTGCTATTGGTGCTATATTTAATGATGGAAATGGATCTGATTCTGGTCATGTTAGAGTTTACCAAAATATATCAGGAGTTTGGACTCAAATAGGGCAAGATATAAATGGTGAAGCTGCTGGTGATTGGAGTGGAAATGTAAACTTATCAGGTAATGGAAATATAGTTGTTATAGGCGCTGCTAATAATGATGGAAATGGATCTGATTCTGGTCACGTACGAGTTTACCAAAATATATCAGGAGTTTGGACTCAAATAGGACAAGATATAAATGGTGAGGCTGCTGGAGATAAAAGTAGTGGAGTGAGTTTATCAAATAATGGTAATATAGTTGCAATTGGATCTAATTATAATGATGGAAATGGATCTGATTCTGGTCATGTGCGTGTTTTTGATTTATCAGCTATTTTAACATCAGATAATTTTATTTTAGAGAGTTTTATAATCTATCCAAATCCTGTTTCTAGTATTTTAAATATTACTTTAAAGAATAATTTAGAATTAAAAAATGTAAATATTTATAATTCATTAGGACAATTAATTAAAACTGAAAATAAAACAGAAATAAATATATCGAGTTTATCAAAAGGAAATTATTTTGTAGAATTAATAACTAATCAAGGAAAAGCTACAAGAACAATAATAATTGATTAATAGTACTTTATCATTTAAAAAAGGTTGTCTAAAGTAATTTTAGATAACCTTTTTTGTTTTTAATATATGTTGAAAACTTTCAGCTTTTAAAAAATTAAACAATTTTTAAATGATCGTCTTCGTTTAGTTTTTTTAGAATTTCTTTCACGGTTGCTTCATCGTTTGGATGTACTTTTAATTTGATTCCGCCATAAGCAATTGTAGCAAATGGATCGATTCCAACGATAGTTTCGTTTTCAAAAAAGTAAGCAATACCTTCTTGCTCTAATAAATTTTTAATAATTAAAGTTTCGTGTTGGTAGTTAAAAACAGCAACGGTTACAAAATTTTCCATCTGAATTGATTTACTTTATAAAGTTACGATAAGTTATTTTTATATTAAAACTGAAATACATTTTCGTTTTACATTGTTGTATTTTGTAACTTTAACCAATAATTGAAAATGATACAATGAGTAAGAAACCAAAAAAATTAGGAAATAAACCAAAAGATTTTACTGCACAAATATTTAAAATACTTTCAAGAGAACCTTCTAAATCTTTTAATTACAAGCAAATAGCTGCTGTTTTAGAGTTAAGCGATACCAAAAGCCGAAACGAAATAATTAGAGATTTAAAAATACTTAAAGCACAAGATAAAATTCACGAAACGGAAATTGGAAAATATCAAATTATTTCCAAAGCCGAATATTACGAAGGAATTGTTGATATGACGTCTCGTAAAACAGGTTATTTTGTTTGCGACGAATTAGAAGACGATGTATTTATTCCGTTTATTAACTTAAATCATGCTTTAGATGGTGATAAAGTGAAAGCTTATATTTACAATAGAAGAAGTTCACGTAAACCAGAAGCAGAAGTTTTAGAAATTTTAGAAAGAAAAAAATCAGAATTTGTTGGGGTTATTGATATTCAAAAAAACTTTGCTTTTGTAACCACTGCTAATGCTAAAATGTATACCGATATTTTCATCCCAAAAAATAAAATTGGTGATGCCGAACACGGAGATGTTGTTTTAGTAACTTTAGAAGATTGGCCTAAAAAAGCCGATTCTCCTTTTGGTTCCGTGATAAAAGTTTTAGGAAAACCAGGCGAACACAATACAGAAATTCATGCGATTTTAGCTGAATATGGTTTACCATACGATTTTCCAATTGAAGTAGAAGCGTATGCGAATAAAATTGATACTTCAATAACAGAAGAAGAAATTAAAAAACGTCGCGATATGCGTGATGTTTTAACGTTTACGATTGATCCAAAAGATGCTAAAGATTTTGATGATGCGTTATCATTTCAAGTGTTAGAAAATGGAAATTACGAAATAGGAGTTCATATTGCCGATGTTTCCCATTATCTTCAAGAAGGAACTATTTTAGATGATGAAGCTTATAAAAGAGCAACTTCGGTTTATTTAGTTGATAGAGTGGTTCCAATGCTTCCAGAAGTATTATCAAATTTTGCTTGTTCGCTTCGACCACATGAAGAGAAATATACGTTTTCAGCGGTTTTTCAACTAAACAATAAAGCAGAAGTTTTAGATGCATGGTTTGGACGAACAGTAATCTATTCTGACCAACGTTTTGCATATGAAGAAGCACAGAGTATCATCGAAACTAAAAGTGATGTTATTCCAGCCGAAATTTCATTAACTGGAAGCGAATATATTGTTCCAAAACCAATAGTTGAAGCCACTTTAAAAATGGATGAATTAGCTAAAATTCTTCGTAGAAAAAGAATGGCAGCTGGAGCGATTTCGTTTGATAAAGTAGAAGTAAAATTCAATTTAAATGAAGATGCTGAACCAATTGGAGTGTACTTCAAACAAAGTAAAGATGCGAATCATTTGATTGAAGAATTCATGTTGTTAGCCAATAGAAAAGTAGCGGAATTCATTGGGAAACAAAAGAAAACCTTCATTTACAGAATTCACGATGAACCTAATGAAGATAAATTAATCAATCTTCAAACCGTGATTGCTAAGTTTGGTTATTCGATAAATTTCCGTTCTAAAAAAGATATTTCGAGTTCATTGAATAATTTACTTTTAGAAGTTGTGGGTAAAAAAGAACAAAATTTGGTGGATACGCTTACAATTCGAAGTATGAGTAAAGCTGCTTATTCAACTGAAAATATTGGTCACTACGGATTAGCATTTGATTATTATAGTCATTTTACCTCGCCAATTCGTCGTTATCCGGATGTTATGGCACACCGTTTGTTACAATTTTACATAGATGGCGGAAAAAGTGTAAGTGAAGAAGAATACGAAGAAAAATGTGTGCATTCTTCACAAATGGAAGGTTTAGCCGCTCAAGCCGAACGCGATTCTGTGAAATACATGCAAGTAAAATATATGCAAGATCACAAAGACGAAGAGTTTTTAGGTGTAATTTCTGGTGTTACAGAATGGGGAATTTATGTAGAAATCATCGAAAATAAATGCGAAGGAATGGTTAGAATCAGAGAAATTAGAGATGATTATTACACCTTTGATGATAAACAATATGCTTTAGTTGGTGAAGTTTCTAAAAACATTTTACAATTAGGAGACGAAATTTACGTTAAAGTAAAAAATGCAGATTTAGTGAAAAAACAATTAGATTTTCATTATTTGAGAAAGAGAGAGTAATTAATTTCTTGTAAGAATTTAAAAATATTAAAATGAAAAAAATAGTTTACAGTTTATTACTAATTAGCTCAATAGCTTTTGCTCAAACCGAAAAAAACGTTGGTGATTTTACCAAAGTAACCGCTTTTGATAAAATAGATGTTAACTTAGTTGCTTCATCTGAAAATAAAATCGTTTTAACAGGAGCAAATTCGCAAGAAGTAGAATTGGTAAACAAAAATGGTGAATTAAAAATCAGAATGCCTCTAACAAAAATGTTAAGTGGCGACGATGTTTCCGCTACGGTTTATTACAAAAAATTAGATGCTGTAGAAGCTAATGAAGGAAGTAGAATTGCTTCAAAAGATGAAATTTCTGCCATTAATTTTGATATCATTTGTAAAGAAGGTTCTGAAGTAAAACTAACTAATTTACAAGCCGATAGATTACAAGTTCGTGTTTCACAAGGAAGTATAGTAACTACAAAAGGAACAGTTAAAAACCAAGATATTTTATCCAATTCTGGAGGAAAATACGATGGTCAAGATTGTAAAACACAACAATCTGTAGTTACTGTAAATGCTGGCGGAATGGCAAATGTATATGCGACTGATTTTGTAGACGCTAAAACAAGAGCTGGTGGAGAAATTACGATTTACGGAAAACCAAAACAAATTAACGAAAAGAAAATCGCTGGAGGAACTATCGAACAAGCGAAGTAAAGTTAGTCACAGTTTTCAGTCACAGTTTTCAGTTTTTTTTGTAATTTCGTACTATTAACAATTTTTAGTTTGCAAAACTGCGACTGAGAACCGAGACTGAGACTAAAATTTGCATTTACACGATATACTTACCGCAATTCCTTGGGGACTTTTGTTAGCTTTTTCAATTGGTCCTGGTTTTTTTGTTTTACTTGAAACTAGTATTACCAAAGGTTTTAGAGCAGCTTTTGTTTTTGATTTAGGAATTGTTTTTGGTGATATTATCTTTATTTTAATTGCTTATTTAAGTACCAATCAACTTTTAGAACAATTAAAAGATAATCCCACTTTGTTTATTATTGGTGGAATTATCATGTTGGTTTACGGTTTAGTTTCTTTTATCATGTTAAAACGTAATTTTAAAAAACAACAAGACGACGAACAAGACGACGATAACATTCCAAAAAAGAATTATTTCGCTTTATTTTTTAAAGGTTTTTTATTGAATTTCATCAATATTGGAGTGCTTGGTTTTTGGATGATGATTATTATCACGTACGGACCTCAAATGGAAATGGATACTTCAAGAATTTCTATCTTTTTTGCTGCCATTTTAGCGTTTTATTTAGCTTTTGATGTAGCTAAAATATTATTAGCAAAACAGTTAAAACACAAATTAATTCCAGCTAACATCTACAAAATTAAAAGAGTAATTAGTTTGGTTATCTCTATTTTTGGATTGTTTTTTATCCTACAAGGTTTCTTCCCAAAAGAAAAAGAAATGATAACTAATAAGCTATTACCAGATACTACAGTTTCTGAATAATTTCAAAAATTCATACTATGAAAAAGCTTCTATTATTTGTATTTATAATTAGTTTTCATAGTTACGCTCAAGATACTATTCCAGCTTCAAAAAGTATTATTGCTTTAGATAAAATGAACGTCGTTTATCGTGGTGTTCCTAATCCTATTTCAATTGCGGTTAACAATGCTAAATCGTATGTAATTTATGGTAATGGTGTTTTTAAAAATGAAGAAGGAAAATATGTTATTCGCCCAGGTTCAGGTAGTGAAACCAAAGTATTTGTTGAAATAGAAAATTTTGATGGTTCTAAAGTTATTGAGGAACATGTTTTTAGAATTAAAGGATTGCCATCAGGATTTGTTACAATTAATAGTTTAGGATGTTATAAAAATTGTATTGTTGAATTAACTAAGGAAGAATTTCAAAATGCTTTTTTGAGTTATCATATGCCTGATTTTGTGTTTAATTTTAAAGTTAATGTAATTGGTTTTACTATAAGTTTTATAGATAGTGATAATAAAATTCTAGATAAAACTATTGAGGTTAAAGGTAATAGAATAGATGAACAAACATATTCAGAAATTTTTAAAACAAAAGGTTTTACTTTTTTAAAAATTCACGAATTTCAAATTGAATTTGATGAAGGTTTAGATTTATACATCTGTAAAATATCACCTTTAAAAATTACAATTGTTAAATAAACACCTCCTAATTTCTTAGAAGGTTTTGGAGGCATCTCACGGATTCGATATATCTTTTAATTAATTTTTTCTAAAAATTATCCCATAAAAAAACCTCCAAGTTTCCTTGAAGGTTTTGGAGGCATCTCCCGGATTCGAACCGGGGTAGACGGTTTTGCAGACCGCTGCCTAGCCGCTCGGCCAAGACGCCATTATTTGAACGGACTGCAAATGTATATAAAAAGTTTATAGTTTAAAAGTTTATAGTTTAAAAAATTTTTAAAATTACCCTAAACTCCAAAATTATAACGCATTAACTAATTTCTAAACTCTTCCATTTCTATTGTAACCGCTTCTACATCGCCACCAATAGGAGGATTCAATTTAGAAACTGCTAATTTTATTCGAGAAATCGAAGGAATTTCCGCAAAACATCTGGTGATAATGCGCTGTGCAACATGTTCTAATAATTTAGAACGAATCGCCATTTCTTCTACCACAATTTTATTTAATAATACATAATCAACCGTATCTGCTAATTCATCTGTTTGAGATGATTTACGTAAATCGGTTTTTATTTCTAAATCTACACGGTAATCAGAGCCTATTTTTCCTTCTTCAATTAAGCATCCGTGATAGGAATACGTGCGAATATTTTGTAATTTAATAGTTCCCATTTTTTCTTTTATTATATACCAAATTTACCAATTTTTAGCCATTTTTAAGGTATTAAACCATGAAACTTTATATATCTTTGCATAAATTTTTGATACTATGTCAACAGAAGAAAAATCATTGAATTTTATAGAACAAATCATTGAAGAAGATTTAAAAAATGGTTTGTCAGCAGATAAATTACGTTTTCGTTTTCCACCAGAACCAAATGGGTATTTGCATGTAGGTCATGCTAGTGCAATTTGCTTAAATTTTGGTTTAGGAATCGATTACAAAGCACCCGTAAACCTTCGTTTCGACGATACCAATCCATCTAAAGAAGAGCAAGAATATGTTGACGCTATTAAGCGTGATGTAGAATGGCTTGGTTTTAAATGGGATAAAGAATGTTATGCTTCTGATTATTTCCAACAATTGTATGATTGGGCAGTGGAATTAATTAAAAAAGATAAAGCGTATGTAGACAGCCAAACTTCGGAAGAAATGGCGCAACAAAAAGGAACTCCTACGCAACCAGGAACCGATTCCCCTTATAGAAATCGTTCTATCGAAGAGAATTTAGACTTATTTACTCGCATGAAAAACGGAGAATTCGAGAAAGGAACTCACGTTTTACGTGCTAAAATTTCGATGGGCGCTAACAATATGTTGATGCGTGATCCTATTATTTATCGTATCATGCACGCACATCACCACAGAACAGGAAACGATTGGTGTATTTATCCAATGTACGACTGGGCACATGGTGAAAGTGATTATTTAGAACAAATTTCGCATTCATTTTGTACGTTAGAATTCTTACCTCACCGTGAATTATATGATTGGTTTTTGAATCAAATTTATGATCCTACGAAGGTGCGACCAAAGCAAAGAGAATTTGCGCGTAGAAATTTATCACATACGGTTGTTTCTAAACGTAAATTATTGCAATTAGTTGAAGAAAAGCATGTTACAGGTTGGGATGATCCTCGTATGAGTACGATTTCTGGAATGAGAAGACGCGGTTATACACCAAATTCTATTGTAAATTTTGCTAACACAATCGGAATTGCAAAACGCGATAATTTGATTGATGTTTCGCTTTTAGAATTCTGTGTTCGTGAAGATTTGAACAAAGTTGCACCTCGTGTAATGGCAGTTTTAGATCCAGTAAAATTAGTAATTACGAATTATCCTGAAGGACAAGAAGAGTGGTTAGAAGCTGAAAATAATCCGGAAGAAGAAGTAATGACCTACAGAAAAGTGCCATTTTCTAAAGAATTATATATTGAAAGAGAAGATTTTCAAGAAGAAGCACATAAGAAATTTTTCCGATTAACTTTAGGAACTGAAGTTCGTTTGAAAAATGCGTATATCATTAAAGGTGAATCAGTTGTAAAAGACGAAAACGGAAAAATCACAGAAATTCACGTTACTTACGACGTAGATTCTAAGTCAGGAAGCGGAACAGAAGCAAGTCAAAGAAAAGTAAAAGGAACGATTCATTGGGTTTCTATTCCTCATGCAAAAGAAGCAGAAGTTCGTGTCTATGATCGATTATTTACCAATGAAAGTCCAGATAAAGACAAAGAAGTTGATTTTAAAGAATTTATCAATCCAAATTCATTAAAAGTAATTACAGGTTATGTAGAACCAAGTTTACAAACTTCAAAAGAATTAGATCATTTCCAATTTCAACGTTTAGGTTATTTTTGTGTGGATAGAGATTCAACAGCTGAAAAATTAGTTTTCAACAAAACGGTTGGACTTAGAGATACTTGGGCAAAAATTTCAGAACAATAAAAATTTTCGATTTTTTGTCATGCTGAATTTATTTCAGCATCTAAATCATATTTTAAACGTGTCAAGTTTTCAAAACCTGACACGTTTTTGTTTTATATAAAAATCTTGATAAAGAATTAAAAAATCATCACTAAAAATTATTATTAATAAAATCTATCAAAAATTAATTTTTAATAATTAAAAACTTAAAAAAGTGACTTTCATAAATGAATTGTAAGAAAAAAACTTTTTTAGGTAAAGTGTTTTTACATCTTGATTTGTAAAAGTAGCTAAAATCGCTTTATTTCAATTTTTACCTAAATTTGAGGTAATTTAATTCTGATTTTCTCTTTTTGGAACTGTATCTAAAAAATTATCACTGAATTTATAAATTTCCAACATTTGGTTATAAAAAAACCACCAATTAAAAATTGATGGTTTTCGTTTTTCATGCTATCCCGAAGTTTCGGGATTAGTTCAGCATTTATTTATACTTCTTCAGATTCTCCTTCTGTTCCAAATTCGTCTTTTTGATGTTTCTTAGCAACTTTTTTGATGTTTCCTTTTTTCATCATTTCGCCTACTTGGTTTGATGCACTAAATGAAGCCACCATATTGTTTAACATGTCACTTCCAGCTTGAGGTGAGTTTGGTAATAAAATTAAATTACTATTTGCATCTGCACCGATCGCTTGTAAAGTATCGTAATGTTGCGTTACAACAATTAAAGCCGAAGCTTCTTGAGAATTAATTCCCACTTTGTTTAACACATCAACTGATTCTACTAAACCACGAGCAATTTCTCTTCTTTGGTCAGCAATACCTTGACCTTGAAGTCTTTTACTTTCCGCTTCTGCTTTTGCTTTGGCAACAATTCTGATTCTTCCTGCTTCTGCTTCGTATTCAGCAGCAGTTTTTTCACGGTCAGCTGCGTTAATACGGTTCATCGCATTTTTAACTTGAATATCTGGATCAATATCCGTAATTAACGTATTGATAATGTCATAACCATAAGTCGTCATCGCTTCGTTTAACTCACGTTTTACTGCAACTGCAATATCATCTTTTCTTTCGAAAACGTCGTCTAATTTTAATTTTGGAACTTCAGCACGCACAACGTCAAATACATAAGACGTAATTTGATCGTGTGGATATTCTAATTTATAAAACGCTTCGTATGCTTTTTCTTGTAATACTTTAAACTGAACCGAAACTTTCATTTTAACGAATACGTTATCTTTTGTTTTGGTTTCGATGATAACATCTAATTGTTGAATTCTTAGATTAACGCGACCTGCAATTCTATCCACAACTGGAATTTTTAAATGTAAACCAGAATTTCTCAAACTAAGAAATTTTCCAAAACGTTCCACAACAACAACTGTTTGTTGTTTTACAGTGAAGAAAGAAGATAAAAGGACAATTAATCCAACGAAAATAAGAGGGAACATGATAAACTCCATGATTTTATAGTTTTAGTTATACCTATTATACGCTTTTTAAAGTAAAAAGTTACAAAAACCAATTTTTAAGTTTACTTTTGGCGCTTCTTTTAATTTAAAAAGAAATTTAACCACATAGAAACATAGATTTTTTATATTGAATTTAAGGTATTTTATTTAAGATAGATATCAAAGCTATATAAAATGTAATCTATGGTAAACTTTAACTAGTGTAAAACCTTTGTTTCTATGTGGTTTAATATTTAAAAATAGTATATGAGAAAATTAACTTTTATTATTTTATTGTTTTCAACAGTTGCAATGGCGCAACGTGGTTTTAAAGACAGTAACAGAATTGGTATTGGAGCAGGTTTAACCCAATTGAATATTTTTACCGATAATTTTACAGTAACACCCGAAACTGGTTGGATTGGTGGTTTAAGTGTTAGAGGAAACTATTATAACAATTGGCAAATGAGTTTTGGTATGTTTTTTACCGATAGTAATTTTTCTATTCCAACACAAAAAGGATTCATTCAAACACAAACGAATTTCAAAATGTCGGCGGTTCAAATTTATATTGTACCAAGTTATGTTGCTATACCTGACCATTTGAATTTAGAATTTGGCCCAGTTTTACAAGTAAATGGTAAATTAGGAATTGATAAAGACGATGAAAACAATTTATTGTTAGATCAACCCGGTTTAATTGCCAAAGACATTTTAGATGTTTCGAAATTTAATGCGAATTTCTATGTAGGAATTAATGGTGGAGTTAAAAACGTAAGAGCAAGAATTGGTTACCAATACGGTTTAACGAATTTCTTTGGCAACTTAAAAAACAATGATAACGTAAAGTTACTTGATGAAAAAATGAAAGGAAATATTGGTTTAATTAGTGGTCAGATTACGATATATTTGTAAAATACTTACAAAAAGAAACTTTTTAAAAGCGCATATATTTTATATTTGCGCTTTCATATTTAAAATCTAATTCTTATGAAGAAATTAATATTATTACTATTTGTTGTAATTACTTTACAATCATGCTATTTTGCCAAAGCAAAGCAAATAAAAAAAATGAAAAAAGTTTATACTGTTGAAAATAATGCGATTCCTCCTCGTTTTGGCGTAAATAAAGATGAAGTATTAATTGTTATTTTAAAAGATAATAATCCTTATTATAACGGTTATGTAAAAAGAGCTGTTAAAAAGAATTATAAAGGAAACTATTTACTTGTAAAAGAATCAGAATTTTACAGCAATAAATTCTCAGATGTAGACAAATATAGATTTGTTTTTGATTTTTCAGAAGGTAGATCTTATTCTAATATGACAAATACGGGATATTCATCTGGAAGTTATAAAAGATTTTTTGTTAAAGATAGATTGCACAATAAGACATATCAAGTAATGGAAGATTTTAATTTTTTTGTAAAAGCAATGCATATTTATTTTGCGAACTTAGAATTAAAAAGAACAACTACAAATTAAATTTATAAAAGAAAAGCCCTGAATTATCAGGGCTTTTCTTTTATAAACTAGCAATCGCTTTTTCTATTCTCTTAACCGTTTCTTCTTTTCCTACCATTTCGATGATGTCGAATAAATGTGGTCCTTTTAGTGCGCCTACTAAACTTAATCGTAACGGTTGCATTACTTTCCCCATTCCAATTTCGTTAGCTGTCATCCATTCTTTTAATAAGGTTTCGATGTTAACGGATGTAAAATCTTCTATTTTATTCAATTCAGAAATCACTTGTTGCATTAAACCTGGTGTTTCTTCTTTCCAGTTTTTAGCTGCTTTTTCGTCGTATGATGTTGGCGCTTCAAAGAAATAATCGGCTAAATCCCAAAACTCATTCACAAAATGCGCTCTTTCTTTAATTAAAGAAACCACTTTTACCAAATCAAGAGAAGTTGAGATTTCTTTTTTATCTAAAATAGTTTTAAAGCTTTCCGCTAAACTTGCATCACTTTGCTTTTGTAAATACTGATGATTGAACCATTTGTTTTTCTCAGGGTCAAACTTCGCTCCTGCTTTGTGAATTCGGTTTAAATCAAATTTTTCTACCAATTCTTCTAATGAGAAAATCTCTTGTTCAGTTCCGTCATTCCAACCTAATAAAGCTAAAAAGTTGATAACCGCTTCTGGGAAAAATCCGTTTTCTCTATAACCTGATGAAGTTCCTTCTTCTGTTTTCCATTCCAAAGGAAATACTGGGAATCCCATTTTATCACCATCACGTTTTGATAATTTTCCATTTCCAATTGGTTTTAAAATCAATGGTAAATGCGCAAATTCTGGAGCATTCCAACCAAATGCTTTGTATAATAAAACGTGTAATGGCATTGATGGTAACCATTCTTCACCACGAATTACATGCGAAGTTTCCATCAAATGGTCATCCACAATATTCGCTAAATGATACGTTGGCATTCCATCTGATTTGAACAAAACTTTATCGTCTAATAAATTGGTATCAAATTTAATATCGCCACGAATGATGTCTTTTAATTCTAAAATTTCATTCACAGGTGTTTTAAAACGGATGACATAGTGTTCTCCATTTGCAATTCGTTCTTCAACTTTTTCACGTGAAACCGTCAACGAGTTATCCAATTGTTCTCTAACTGAATGATTATAAATAAACGTATTTCCATTTGCTTCAGCTTCTTTACGCATTGCATCTAAACTCTCAGCTGTATCAAAAGCATAATACGCCCAACCTGAATTAATCAATTGATCCGCATATTGTTGGTACATCGCTTTGCGTTCGCTTTGACGATAAGGTCCAAATTTTTCATTCTTTCCAACGGTTTCTTCTGGCGCAATTCCTAACCATTCTAAAGCTTCAAAAATATAAGCTTCTGCTCCTGGAACAAAACGCGTTTGATCGGTATCTTCAATTCGTAAATAGAAAGTACCACCGTGTTTTTTGGCAAATAAATAATTGAATAAAGCGGTACGAACACCACCAATATGCAAAGGTCCAGTTGGACTAGGTGCAAATCTTACTCTTACTGACATTTCATTAAATTTTGTGCAAAGATACGATTACAAATTAGAAGTAAGAATTTAGAATTTAGAAAATCTTATGGTTATTAACAATCCTATTCTGTAAATGTTAAGTTTCACTAAAAACCTATTGACTAATCTCACAAGATGTTGTAATTTTATCGGTTATAAACAGTATATCAACAATCTTGGAAGCAAAAAGCATTATTTTCGATAAGCTCGAAGGGTTTATCAAGAAGTTTTACACCAACGAACTGATAAAAGGA
Source organism: Flavobacterium lacisediminis (assembly GCF_025909975.1). GTDB lineage: Bacteria > Bacteroidota > Bacteroidia > Flavobacteriales > Flavobacteriaceae > Flavobacterium > Flavobacterium lacisediminis. The sequence goes on from NZ_JAPCIO010000001.1 coordinate 346,574, forward strand.
GTCATTCTTTTCATCGGATTGGGCTTGTTGTATTTCATTTTTACCTTATTGATTGAATACTTTTTATGGTTATCCACCTCCGGAAGAACTATTTTGTTTTGGTTGTTCGTTGGCGTAGAATCGTTTTTATTGTTTCGATTCATTGCTTTTCCACTGTTTAAATTATTCAAATTACAACAAGGAATCAATTACGAACAAGCGTCAGCCATCATCGGAAATCACTTTTCGGAAGTGCAAGATAAATTGTTGAACTTTTTACAATTGGCAAATCAAAGTCAAACTTCGGAATTATTAGCGGCTTCTATCGAACAAAAAGCAGCTTCGTTACAACCGATTCCGTTTTCGAATGCGGTGAATTTTGCTAAGAACAAAAAGTTTTTGCCTTATGCGATTGTTCCAATTCTATTATTGATACTTTTTTTCGTTACTGGAAATTCCGAAATCATTTCGAATAGTTTTGCTCGTGTAGTGAATTATGAAACGAAATATGCTCCGCCTGCTCCTTTTGAATTTGTAGTATTGAATAAATCATTAACCGCACAACAGAATTCTGATTTTGTACTACAAGTGAAAACACAAGGAAAAGTGATACCTGAAAATATTGCTATTCAAATTGGTGATGAAGAATATTTTTTACAAACCACAAAACCAGGAGTTTTTGAATATACGTTTTCTAAATTGTCAAAAGATGTTACTTTTTCGCTTTTAGCGAATGGATTAAATTCGAAAGAGTATCAGATTAATGTGGTAGATGTTCCAACGATTGCCAACTTTGAAATGGTCTTGCAATATCCTTCCTATTTAGGTAAAAAATCTGAAGTGATTCAAGGAACTGGAAACGCTGTAGTTCCTGTAGGTACGGTTGTAACTTGGAGAATTAATGCTTTGGCAACTGATAAAGTAAGTTTCAAAACGAATAATCAAGTGAGTGTTTTTGCTTCTAAGGAAAATAACTTTTCGCTTTCAAGAAGAATATCGGATAATTTAAGTTACGAAGTAATTACATCGAATAGAAACATCAACGAGTTTGAAAAGTTGTCTTATCAAATTGCAACGATTAAAGATCAATATCCAACCATTTCGGTTCAAATTGCACCTGATTCATTAAAGTTAAAATCGAAAATGATGATTGGACAAGTTGCCGATGATCATGGTTTATCGAAGTTACAAGTTGTTTTTTATCCAAAAGGAAATCCTTCTGCAACTCGAAAAGCGAATTTAGCGATTAACAAACAAGCGGTTGATCAATTTATTTATTCGTTTCCTAATGGTTTATCAATTGAAGAAGGTGTAAATTACGAATATTACTTTGAAGTATTTGATAATGATGTAGTTAACAATTATAAAAGCACAAAATCATCTGTTTTTCTTCATTATGAATTGACTGAAGACCAAAAAGAAGACAAACAATTGCAAGAGCAGAATGAAAACATCAATAGTTTAGAAAAATCGCTTCAAAATCAAGAGAAGCAAATTTCGGAATTGGATAAACTTCAAAAAATGAATAAAGAGAAATCTAGTTTAGATTTCAAAGATCAAAAGAAAGTCGAAGATTTTATCAATCGTCAAAAACAACAAGACGAAATGATGAAAGAATTTACTAAAAAGTTAACCGAGAATTTGGAAGAATTCAATCCAAAATCACAAGATAAAGACAAAGAAGAATTATTACGCCGTTTAGAAGAAGCTGAAAAGCAAGCAGAGAAAAATGAAAAACTTTTAAAAGAACTTGAAGAGCTTTCTAAGAAATTAGAGAAAGAGCAATTGTTTGATAAAGCTGATAAACTAAAACAAAATGCAAAAAATCAACAACAGAATTTAGAACAGTTAGTTGAATTGACGAAACGTTTTTATGTGGAACAAAAGGCGGAACAAATCGTAGATAAATTAGACAAGCTTGCTGAGAAGGAAGAAAAATTAGCTGATGACACTAAAGAAAATAACAAGGAAAATCAAGACGCTATCAATAATGAGTTTGAAGATATTAAGAAAGAACTTGAAGAATTAGATAAAGAAAATAAAGAATTAAAAGCTCCGAAGGATATTCCTAATGATAAGAATGAACAAGAGGATGTAAAAAAAGACATGGAAAAAGCTTCTGATGAATTGCAAAAGCAAAACCAACAGAAAGCAAAACCGAAGCAAAAATCGGCAGCCGCTAAGATGAAACAGATGAGTCAGAAAATGGCTCAATCTATGCAATCGGGTGAAATGGAACAAATGCAAGAAGACGCTAAATTACTTCGTCAGATTCTAGATAATTTATTAGCTTTTTCATTCGACGAAGAGAGTTTAATTAAGACTACAAATTCATCTCAAGTTCGTTCTTTGCAATTGAATAAAGTATTAAAAAAGCAACAAGATTTAAAATTACAATTCAAACACGTTGACGATAGTTTGTTTGCTGTTGCTTTACGTAATCCAAAAATTACTGAAACGATTCTAAATGAAGTTGGTGAAATCCATTATAATTTAGACAAGACTTTAGAAACATTAGCGGATAATAATATTCAGAAAGGAGCTTCACATCAACAATACGTTTTAACCTCTGCCAATCGTTTAGCGGATTATTTAAGTAATGTTCAAAGTGAAATGAATATGGAAATGCAAGGTCAAGGTTCCGGAAAAGGAAAACCAAAACCGGGACAAGGCAAAGGTGGAATGCAACTTCCAGATATCATCAAACAACAAGAAGGCCTTGGTGAGAAAATGAAAGATGGAATGAAACCTGGCGACAAACCGGGAGTTAAGCCAGGTGAAAAACCCGGTCAAGGAAAACAAAAGGGACAATCTGGTGAGAATGGTGAAGATGGAGAAAACGGTTCTGAAGGAAATGCAGGTAAAGTATTAGAAATTTTGAAAGAGCAAAGACAGTTGCGTGATGCTTTACAAAAAGCATTAGAAAAAGAAGGTATGACAGGTCAAGGGCAGAATGCTTTGAATCAAATGAAAGATATCGAAAAACAACTAATTAATAAAGGTTTTAAAAACGAGACCTTGCAAAAGATGTTGAATTTAAAACACGAACTTTTAAAATTAGATAAAGCGATTCAGCAACAAGGAGAAGATACTAAACGTCAATCTAAAACGAATGACAAAAACTATAATGGTAACACTACTCCACTTTCAAAGGAATTAAAAGAATATCTGAATAGTGTTGAAATATTAAACAGACAAAGCTTACCTTTGCAACCCAATTTTAACCAGAAGGTTCAAAACTATTTTAAAAGCAATGATTAGTTTTAATTACGAAACAGATTTCGAACTCGACAACGAAGAGCAATATGAAGATTGGATTTCCCGTATTATTGAATCCGAAGGATTTGATGAAGGTGAAATCAATTATATCTTTTGTGATGACGAATACCTACATAAAATCAATGTAGAATACCTTGATCACGATACTTTAACGGATATTATTAGCTTTGATTACACAGTAGGAAATTTAATACAAGGTGATATTTTCGTTTCAGTGGAACGAGTAAAGGATAATGCTAATGATTTTAATGTTTCTTTTGAAGATGAATTAAAACGTGTATTATCACATGGTGTTTTACACTATTGTGGTTACAAAGATAAATCTCCAAAAGACGAAGCTTTAATGCGTTCGAAAGAAGAAGAAAAAATGCAAATGTTTCACGTGGAACATTAAGCTTATAAACTAGAATTTTTTTAAATGTTTCACGTGGAACATAATATTTATAGAAGATGTTTTTAAATCAATATGATGTAATTGTTGTGGGTGCTGGTCACGCTGGTTGTGAAGCTGCTGCTGCTGCTGCCAACATGGGGTGCTCTACGCTTTTGGTGACAATGAATCTTCAAAACATTGCACAGATGTCGTGTAATCCTGCTATGGGAGGAATTGCAAAAGGACAAATTGTGCGTGAGATTGATGCCTTGGGTGGGTACTCTGGAATTGTTTCTGACAAGACCGCAATCCAATTCAAGATGTTGAATAAATCAAAAGGACCTGCGATGTGGTCGCCAAGAGTACAATCGGATAGAATGCGTTTTTCCGACGAATGGAGAACTATGTTGGAGAATACTCCGAATTTGGATTTCTACCAAGAAATGGTGGCTGGAATTTTAGCAGAGAATGGAAAGATTGTAGGGGTGAAAACTTCACTTGGAGTGGAAATCAAAGCAAAGTCAGTTGTGTTGACAAACGGAACTTTTTTAAATGGTTTGATTCATATTGGTGACAAACAATTTGGTGGTGGTCGCGCAGGAGAAAGTGCTTCTTTCGGAATCACAGAAGATTTAGTAAAATTAGGTTTCGAATCGGGAAGAATGAAAACTGGAACACCTCCACGAGTAGATGGTCGTTCTTTGGATTTTTCTAAAATGACAGAACAACCTGGCGATGATGTTCCAGAAAAGTTTTCGTATTCGAATTTGACCGCTCCATTAAAAACACAACGTTCTTGTTGGATGTCGTATACTTCATTAGAAGTGCACGATATTTTACGTGAAGGTTTTGATAGAAGTCCAATGTTCAACGGAAGAATTAAAAGTTTAGGTCCGAGATATTGTCCTTCGATTGAAGATAAGATTAATCGTTTTGCAGATAAAGAGCGTCATCAACTTTTTGTTGAACCAGAAGGTTGGACAACTTGTGAATATTATATCAACGGATTCTCAACTTCGTTACCAGAAGATGTTCAGTTCAAAGCTTTACGTTCGGTAGCCGGATTCGAGAATGTGAAATTTTTCAGACCTGGTTATGCTATTGAATACGATTACTTTCCTCCTACGCAATTACAACACACCTTAGAAACTAAATTAGTTGAAGGTTTGTATTTCGCTGGACAAATAAATGGAACAACTGGTTACGAAGAAGCAGCATCTCAAGGTTTAATGGCTGGAATAAATGCAGCTTTAAAAGTTCAGAATAGAGAACCGTTTATCCTTAAAAGAGATGAAGCGTATATTGGAGTTTTAATTGACGACTTAATTACTAAAGGCACAGAAGAACCATATCGTATGTTTACTTCGCGTGCCGAATACAGAACCTTATTGCGTCAAGATAATGCAGATTTTAGATTAACGCCAAAAGCATTTGAAATTGGTTTAGCTAAAGAAGAGCGTATGATTCGTATGGAACAAAAATTCTCTCAATCAGATGCGATGGTGAATTTCTTCAAAGAAACAAGCTTAAAACCTGAAGAAGCAAATCCTATATTAGAAGCCAAAGGTTCTGCACCAATGAGTCAACCTGATAAAATGTTTAAAGTGTTTTCTCGTCCACAATTGGATTTGGAAGATTTTAGAAAATTTAAAAAAGTAGCAGCTTATATTGAAGAACACGATTTAGATCAAGAAGTAGTTGAGCAAGCCGAAATCCAAGTGAAGTATTCTGGTTATATCGAAAAGGAAAAAAATAATGCTGATAAACTAACTCGTTTAGAAGACATGGTTATTCCAGATAATTTCAATTTCGATAAAATCCAATCGATTTCAATTGAAGCCAAACAAAAATTAAATAAAATTCGACCAAGAACTATCGCACAAGCATCTCGTATTAGTGGAGTTTCGCCAAGTGATATTTCGGTGTTGTTAATATACATGGGTAGATAAGAAAGTGTTCAGTGTTCAGTTTTTAGTGTTCAGTAAAAATGTTTCACGTGAAACAACGCCGTCAACCCTATTAAAATAAGCCTTTCGCATAAAAATATAATAAATGAATTTTTTAGAAGATAAAAGTTTTATTACCGTTAAAGATTTTTCAGTTTCTGGAGAATCTTTTTCCTTGTTGTTAAATGAAGAATATCAAATCTTAAAAACGCATCCGCAACCTACTTTAGATAAATTAGGTTCGTATTACGAATTTGAAGATTATATTTCTCACACCGATGGAAAACGTACGCTATTTGAAAAAATGTATCATTTCATCAAAAGAAAAGCCATTCGCGATAAAGTTAGTTTGATTAATTCACACCAACCTTTGAAAGGAAGAATTCTAGATATTGGTGCTGGAACAGGAGATTTCCTTTTGGAATGTAAAAATCAGAATTGGGAAATCTTAGGAATTGAGCCTAATGATAAAGCAAAAGGAATTGCTGTTGGAAAAGGAATTAAATTTGGCGATACGATTGAAAAGTTAGAAAGTAATTCATTTGATGTGATTACCATGTGGCACGTTTTAGAACACGTTCCAGATGTTGAACATCAAGTTGCAGAATTAAAACGTTTGTTGAAACCTTCTGGAACCATTATTATTGCCGTTCCAAATTTTAAATCGTACGATGCAAATCATTATAAAGAGTTTTGGGCCGCTTATGATGTGCCAAGACATTTGTGGCATTTTTCAAAAACAGCTATCGAAAAATTATTCGACAAGCAAAATATGAATTTAGAAGATATTAAACCAATGTGCTTTGATAGTTTTTATGTGTCACTTTTATCAGAAAAATATAAAACTGGTAAAATGAATTTCATTTCTGGATTTTTTATCGGTTTGATCTCAAATGTGTCGGGATTCTTTAAAAAGGAGTTTTCATCGCATATTTACGTGCTAAAAAACAAGTAAAAATCATTTTAAAGCGATTTTAGACGTTTTTTGATGTTTTTTTATGTTATTTATTGTCGTTTTTTAGAAAATTTGTTGTGAATGATTTATGAGAGTTGTTTTTTATAACTTGAATCTATCATTTTTAAAAATTCATATAAAAAAACCTTATAGTTGGAAAATAAATAAAAAAGCAACAAATTTGCTACTTACCAACTTATTATTACTTTTACAAAAATTATTAATTATTTAGATCAAATGAAAAAAGCCATTTTAATTTTAGGCGTTGCTTTAAGCATTTTAGCTTGTAACAAAACAGAAACAAATTCAAAAGAATTCAAAACAGCATATATCAACACATCAGAGATAATCGAGAAATACGAAAAGTTTAAAGATGAAGATGATAAATTCAAAGTTAAGTCGGAAGAATTAGGCCGTCCTTTAGAAGCTAAAGTAAGAGCTTTTCAGGCTGAAGCTCAAAATTTCCGTCAAAATGCTCAAGCTAAAGGACCACAATGGGCACAACAAATGGGTGCTGCTTTACAACAAAGAGAGCAACAATTAGGTGTTGAACAAAATGCTTTAATTCAACAATTACAACAAGAAGGAGCGGTTTTAAAAGACACTTTAATTAGTGAAGTAAAGAAATTCATCAAAGATTACGGTAAGAAAAAAGGATATGATTATATCTACGGAACAGGTGATGCTGCAACAGTTCTTTACGCTAAAGATGGTTATGATATCACAAAAGAAGTTTTAAAAGAACTTAACGAGACTTATAAAGCTACTAAGAAAGACGACAAAGTAGCCACTAAGGAAGAAGAAAAAAAATAATTGAAAGTCCCGAGTAATCGGGACTTTTTTATTTCTGTTCGTTTCTATATATTTGTTTTTTAAAATTTTACGCCATATGGAACCATTATCAGCCGCAGCCACTTACACCCTTAGATTTATTAATCAAACCAATAAATCCATCTTCCTTACCGGAAAAGCAGGAACCGGAAAAACCACACTTTTAAAAGAAATTATCGCTACGACACATAAAAATACGGTTGTTGTAGCACCTACAGGAATTGCCGCTTTGAATGCAAATGGCGTAACCATTCATTCGATGTTTCAATTACCTTTTGCTGCTTTCATCCCTGATAATAAGCAACTTCCACACTTTTCCGACACCGTAAAATTCGAAAATCGCGATTCGTTAGGACGTCATTTTAAGATGAATAACGTGAAACGTTCAGTAATTCGAAATATGGAATTGTTGGTAATTGATGAAGTATCTATGTTGCGTGCTGATGTATTAGATGCCATGGATTTTATGATGCGAAAAGTACGCAGAAATGAAAGACCTTTCGGTGGGGTTCAAGTTCTTTTTATAGGAGATTTATTACAATTACCACCAGTAGTGAAAAATGAAGAATGGGAAATGCTAAAGAATTATTATCGTGGTATGTTCTTTTTTCATTCGCACATTATTCAACAATATCCGCCTTTATACATCGAATTAGATAAAATTTTCCGCCAAACCGATGCTGAGTTTATTGATGTTTTGAACAATTTACGTCATAATAGAATCACTTCGGATGATGTTAAAATTCTGAATCAATTTGTACAACCCAATTTTGATCTGAAGAAAAATAAAGGTTTCATCATTTTAACCACGCATAATTCCAAAGCAGATACAATAAATGCAAAATCTTTAGAAGATTTAGAAGGAAAGCAATTCACCTATTTACCAGAAATCACAGCTGATTTTCCAGAAAAAATTTATCCGTTAGAAGAAAAATTGCAACTTAAAGTCGGAGCGCAAGTCATGTTTATTAAAAACGATTTGAATTTCGAAAAACAATTCTTCAACGGAAAAATGGGCGTTATCAGTTCGTTAACCGAAAAAGAAATTTTTGTTCACTTTCCCGAAGAAAACAAAACGATTGAAGTAGAACGCTACGAATGGCAAAATATTCGCTACAAAGTCAACGAAAATACTAAAGAAATTGAAGAAGAAGTCATTGGAACTTTTGTCCACTACCCTATCAAATTGGCTTGGGCAATTACCGTTCATAAAAGTCAAGGCTTAACTTTTGACAAAGCAGCGCTCGATGTATCGCAAGTTTTTGCGCCCGGACAAGCGTATGTGGCTTTATCGCGTTTACGTTCGTTAAAAGGGCTTATTTTACTGTCTCCGCTGCGAATGAATGGTATTTCGAGCGATAAAGAAGTACTCAATTATGCCGAAAACAAAGCTTCCGAAGAAATTTTGCAACATTCGTTAGCTAAAGAAACGTTGTTTTTTTGGCTGAATACTTTGCTTAATTCATTTGATTTCAAAGAATTAGGTCAAGAATGGCGCAATCATTTGTTTAGTTACAATTCCGAAGCACCAAAATCGCCAAAAACGAAGCATAACAATTGGGCAAAAAACCAACAAGAAAAAATCGCCGAAATTTTAGAACCTTCTGGAAAATTTCTATCGCAATTGCAGAAAATTTTCTACGATGAAAATTTGGATGTGAATTTCGTGAAGGATCGATGTGATGCGGCTTATCAATATTTTTTTAAAACGTTAGATGCTGTCGCAGAAGAATTGTTGTTGAAAATCGAAGAAGTAAAACGCATCAAAAAAGTAAAAGCATTTTATGATGAATTGTTAGTTCTAGAAGAGCTTCAAATTAAAGCGATTTTACAACTTAAAAAAGCAAAATTATTAACGAATATCATTGTCGAAGGAAAAGAAATTTCGAAGAAAAATTTAATTTCGGAAGACATGAGTACCTACAAAATCAATAAATTAGTAGTTGTGGCAGAACGCTTTAGAACTTCTCACGCTGCTTTAGTAGAAGACGATGAAGACGTTTCGTATTACACCGATTCGAAAAAGAAAAAAACAAAAGAGCCAAAGAAATCTACTATCGAAGATACTTTGGAATTGTGGAAGCAAAACTTATCGATTTACGAAATTGCAAAGCAACGAAAGCTCACTCCACAAACTATCTACAACCATTTTACCAAGTTGATTCAAATGGAAATCGTGCAACTTTCCGACATTTTAGCAGAAGATAAAATTTCAGAATTAAAAGCGGCTTTTAAAGATTTTAAAGGCGAAAGTTTAGGCGAATTAAAAGAAATTCACGGCGATAAATTTACCTGGGACGAGTTGAGATTGTATAAAGCGAGTTTGGGTTAATTCAACCAAAAAACCGCCATAACTGCTGGAATAAAATAAATTACAATGGTTCTTGCCCCATCATAATCTTTCGCTAAACGTTGTCCAAAAAGCAACATAAGCAAAGTAATACAAGATACAATAGCACCATAAAAACCTAGCCCACCAGTAACGGCTGGCTCAGCAATTAATTGAATTATTCCAGAAACACACAATACACCAGCAACAATTTCTAAGATTAAAATTGTCATTAAAGCAAAAGGAACTTGTTTTGCTAAAATAGTATTAGCAAAATGACCAGTTAACCATTCTACATTGCCTTTCCAATCTTTAATTTTATCATATCCAGATTGTAAGAAAGTAATTGCTAATAAAGCTAAAACTAATAATTGTGGAGCTACTTGTGTCATAATTATGCGTTTTTGTGGATTAATCGAGTTAATTTTATAGATAAATCGGTTAAGATGATCTTGCTATTTCCGTTGCGTTCAATGTGGTAAATAGCGTCTTCTAATTCTTTGTAAATATCTGTAATATTTGCACCATTTACAAACGGAGCAAACTTTTCTAATTCAAATTTAGGCACTTTTGTTTCTAAAAACACCAAATCATTTGCCTTATAATTCACTAATAAAGCTTGTCTGAAGAAGTGAATACAATAATGTAAAAATTGTTTTTGCGTTTCTCTTCCAGTGGATGCAATGTTTTCGCTCCAAGCAATTAAATCGTTGATGGCAGCGGCATTTCCTTTGGCACGAAAAGCACTTCTCACCCATTCTACAAACCATTCGTCAAAAGGATATTCATCATCCTCTTTTCGTAAAATATGCAACGCTTTGTTATAATTTCCTTCGCTTTGATGCGCGATTTTTTTAGCAATAGTTGGCTCACAATTTTCACGTGAAACCAAAGCTTCTGCAATTACACTTTCGCTCAAGCCAATAAAATCAATCACTTGACAACGCGACAAAATCGTTTGTAACATATCGCTTGTGCTTTCGGTAATTAAAATAAAAACGGTTTTAGCTGGCGGTTCTTCTAATAATTTTAATAATTTATTTGCCGAAGGACCATTCATTTTATCGGCCATCCAAATGATCATTACTTTGTAACCGCCTTCATAAGCTTTTAATGCTAATTTTTTGTTGATTTCTGTTGCTTCATCAACTCCAATTAAACCTTGCTTGTTCTGAATTCCAAGGTTTTTCAACCAATCAAACAAACTTCCATAAGGACTTTCAGTTAAAAATTGGCGCCATTCTACCATGAAATTATCACTAACCGCATGACTTTTAACGCTATCAGTTCCTGCAACAGGAAAAACAAAATGTAAATCGGGATGCGAAAAATGTTCGAATTTTAGGTTACAAGTGGAGTTTTCGCCTACATTTTCTCCGCCAACATTGCCACACAAAATATATTGCGCATATGCAATCGCCATAGGAAGCGTTCCGCAACCTTCGGGTCCCACAAACAACTGAGCGTGCGGAATTCTTCCAGCTTCGGCACTCTTAGTTAGGTGATTTTTAATATGTTCTTGTCCTAAAATATCTTTGAAAAGCATGGAACAAACCTAATCAAAAATTACCAAAATTGGTATAAAAGAAATCAAAAAGTTGGTTTTAAAAGAATTTAAAAAAATGCAAAATATGATATTTGTTATAAAGATTTAAATTACAATAATTTATATTTGCATTCGCTCAAATTAAAATTCGACACAAATGAAAACACTTAACGACTTCAATTTCAATAATAAAAAAGCAATTATCCGAGTAGACTTTAATGTGCCTTTAGATGAAAATTTTAAAGTTACAGATGCTACAAGAATCGAGGCAGCAAAGCCTACAATTGACAAAATATTGAAAGATGGTGGAAGTGTAATTTTAATGAGTCACTTAGGAAGACCAAAAGGAGTTGAAGCGAAATATTCGTTACAACACATTGTTGCAAAAACGGAAGAAATTTTAGGTCAAAAAGTACATTTTGCTTCGGATTGTATTGGAGAAATTGCTGAAAATGCAGCAAAAAATCTTCAACCGGGCGAAATTTTATTATTAGAAAACTTACGTTTTTATGCCGAAGAAGAAAAAGGAGATGTTGAATTCTCAAAAAAATTAGCTTCTTTAGGTGATATTTATGTGAACGATGCTTTTGGAACAGCTCACAGAGCACATGCTTCAACTACTATTATTGCGCAATTTTTTCAAGATGCGAAATGCTTCGGTTATTTGTTAGCTAAAGAAATTGAAAGCATCGAAAAAGTATTAAAAAATTCTGAAAAACCTGTGGTTGCGATTTTAGGAGGAAGTAAAGTTTCTTCAAAAATCACAGTAATTGAAAATATTTTAGATAAAGTAAACCACATGATTATTGGTGGTGGAATGACGTTTACGTTTATAAAAGCATTAGGTGGAAAAATCGGAAATTCAATTTGTGAAGACGATAAATTAGAATTGGCAATCGAAATTTTAAAACAAGCTAAAGAAAAAGGTGTTCAAATTCATTTACCAGTTGATGTTGTTGCTGCCGATGCCTTTTCAAATAACGCCAATACACAAGTGGTAGATGTGAATAAAATTCCTGACGGTTGGCAAGGTTTAGACGCAGGTCCAAAATCGTTAGAAATTATCAAACGCATAATCTTAGATTCTAAAACTATTCTTTGGAACGGTCCATTAGGTGTTTTTGAAATGGAAAATTTTGCAAACGGAACAATTTCGTTAGGAGAATATATTGCAGAATCAACTGCAAATGGTGCTTTTTCACTTGTTGGTGGTGGCGATAGTGTTGCGGCTGTAAAACAATTTGGATTAGAGCCAAAGATGAGTTACGTTTCTACCGGCGGTGGAGCGATGTTAGAAATGCTGGAAGGTAGAACCTTACCTGGAATTGCAGCTATTTTAGATTAAGAATACAATAAAACGCTGGTTATTAAGTTATTAATGATTAGCATGCCCCAAAAACAAAAAACAGAATGAAAAAAATTTTAATAATAACATCTCTTTTTCTGTCGCTTTTTAGCTTTGCACAGGAAACAGCAGAAAAGGAAAATATACTTCCGTTACCAAAGATGTCCTATTTAGATTCTTTGAAAACAACCTTTGTAAATCATAGTACTAGCAATTGTATTGATGAAAGATGGTTGACGGAATTAGCGAATTTCGAGCTATCGAATGACATGTATACCGATATTTCCTCAATAGATATCGATACAGAAGTTAGCTATGATCTTTCGACCGATTTACTAAAGAAGCGTTTAGCAAAAATGGATGCTAAATCGCCTTTTAATATCGAATATCATCCTGCTCTGGAAAACACGATTAAGGCATTTTTGAAAAATCGTCCGAAAGCATTTGAGCGTTTAATGGCGATTTCAGAATATTATTTCCCAATGTTTGAAGAGCATTTAGCAAAATATAACATTCCGTTAGAATTGAAATATTTGGCTATTGTTGAATCGGCATTAAATCCAAGAGCTAAATCAAGAGTTGGCGCTTCTGGTTTGTGGCAATTTATGTACCCAACAGGAAAACAATACAATTTAGAAGTTACTTCTTATGTTGATGAGCGATACGATCCATTAAAAGCAACGGAAGCAGCTTGTCAATATTTATCAAGTTTATACGGAATTTTTGGTGATTGGAGCATGGTTTTAGCAGCTTATAACTGCGGACCAGGAAATGTTTCAAAAGCGATTCGTCGTTCGGGCGGAAGTCAAAATTATTGGAACATTCGTAAAAATCTACCTAAAGAAACTGCAAATTATGTTCCTGCCTTTTTAGCTACTTTTTACATATACGAGTTCAAAAAAGAGCACGGAATTATGCCTAAAAAAGCGCCATTAACTTATTTTGAGACCGATACGATTATGGTGAAAAAGCAAATGTCGTTCAAACATATTGCGGAGTTATTGGATATTTCGGAAGAGCAATTAGAGTTTTTAAATCCGATTTATAAATTAAAGGTAATTCCGTTTGATGCAGATGAACCGCACTACTTGCGTTTGCCAAAAAATAAAATGGGATTATTTGTTTCTAACGAAGAGAAAATTTACGCTTATTTGAATTATTTAGAAACCTATAAAGAAAAAACAAAATCGGAATTTATTACTTCCACTTCAAAAGATTCGATAGCATCTAACGCGGATTCCACATATGTAAGTAAACCTAAATTTGAGCGAAAAACACAGTTTCACACCATCAAAAGTGGTGAAAGTTTAGGAAAAATTGCCGATAAGTATAATGTTTCCATAACTGAACTAAAAAAATGGAATAGCATAAAGGGAAATACCATACAGGCAGGAAAAAAATTAAAAATTTATTCGGATAAAAAAGTAATCGTTAAAACAGAGTCTAAATCTAATAATGACGGGACTTATACGGTTAAAAGTGGCGATTCGTTATTCTCAATTTCAAAACAATTTCCAGGCGTTTCCATAGAAGATATTAAAAAATGGAACGATATTAGCGGTGATAATATTCAACCTGGAATGAAATTAAAAATTAACGGATAATAAATTGTTCTAACCCATGAAAAAATTAGTAGTTTTAACTTTTGTAGCCCTATCGTTTTTGTCTTGTAAAGAAACTTCTAAAGAAGACACGCAAGCCATTTTATCAGAATCAAATGGAAAAATCAATAATGTTTCGATTATTATAGATGATAACTTGTGGAACGGAGAAATAGGTGATAGTATTCGTAAAAAATTTGCTGCTCCAGTAGATGGTTTGCCACAAGAAGAGCCATTATTCACCTTAAATCAATATCCAACAAAAGTTTTTGAAGGGTTTGTTCGTAAAAGCCGTAATATTATTGTTGTGAAGAAAGGGAAAGAAGCTAGTTTTACTTCAACTACTAATAAATTTGCTAAACCGCAAAATATATTTTTTATTTCTGGAAGTGATACAGAAGATGTTTTAAATGTTCTCGAAGAAAAATCGGCAGAGATTATCAAAACAATTAAAGCTGCTGAAATTATTGAGAATCAAATTCGAATGAAAAAATCATTAGTTCCAGATACTAAATTACAAGATAAATTTGGAATAAGCTTGCAAATTGGTTTTGGATATAAATATGACATGGTAAAAGATAATTTCATTTGGTTAAGAAAAGAATTTACCTCAGGTTATAACAGTATTTTAATTTATCAGGTTCCAATTGAAAAAGTAGAAAAAGATAACAATATCATCGCTAACATTACAGCAATGCGTGATGAAATTGGAAAAGCCAACATTCACGGAACATTACCAAATACTTGGATGATTACAGAAGCAGCTTATGCTCCTTATTTATTTGATGTAACCGTTGACGGTAAAAAAACCTATTTAACTAAAGGAACTTGGGAATTGAAAAACGATTTCATGGCAGGTCCTTTTGTGAACTACGCAATCAAAGACACAAAAAATAACCGCTATTTAATTTTGGAAGGATTCACTTATAATCCGTCAAAATCGAAGCGTGATTTGGTTTTCGAGTTGGAAGCGATTATTCAATCGGTTAAGTTTTTAAAATAATATCAAGTTCCCGATTAAGGGAACTTCTTTTTTAATATGGAAATATCATTCAAAATAAAGCGATTTAACGAACTTTCTACATTCGAACTATATTCTTTACTGCAACTTCGCTCAGAAGTATTCGTAGTGGAGCAAAATTGCGTTTATCAAGACATTGATGGTAAAGACGAGAAGGCAATTCACGTTTTAGGGTATTTCAACGGCGATTTGGCTGCATATTCTCGTTTGTTCAACAAAGGCTATTATTTTGATGAAACTTCGATTGGACGAGTTGCGGTAAGCCCAAAATACCGCGATAAAAAATTCGGACATGACTTAATGCGCGTTTCAATTGAATCTATAAAAGAAAATTTCGATGAAACTGCCATTACGATTTCCGCTCAAGAATATCTGAAAAAATTCTACGAATCACACGGATTTATCCAAACTAGCGAAATGTATTTAGAAGACGATATTCCGCATATTCAGATGAAGAAAAAATAACTATTTCTTCGGTTCTACCGGAACCACATCGTTTTTAGTAATTAAAAGCTCTACTCTTCTATCTAAAGTGCTGCCTTTTTTCAAAGATTGGGTGTTGCCGTATCCTTTGTAAGTCATACGAGTTTTACTTATACGTTTCATCAAAAAGTAATTATATACTCTTTTAGCGCGATTTATTGATAATTCTCGTTTTTTTGTATCGCGATCAACAGCCTCTTTTTGGAAGGTTGGTGTACAACAAACATGACCTTGAATTTCGAAATGGATGTTTTTGTATTTGTGTAATTCTAATGCAATTCGGTCTAACTCTTTCTTGGCTTTATAAGTTAATTGGCTACTGCCTCTTTCAAATAAAACATGATCTAAATAAATTCTATCACCTACAATTCGGTCTTTTTTAATTGTACTATAAACACCAGGAATTTTAAAATCTTCAATTACAATAGGTTTGAAATTTACCACTACATCTACTCTTCGATTTTTAGAGCGCGCTTCAGGAACATTGGTTTGCATGTCTTCATCAAGCATAATTCTACCTTTTCCTTCAAGTGTAATGATAATTTTACTTTTAATTCCTTTTTCAATCAGTTTATCTTTAACTGTATTGGCTCTATTTGTAGATAAAGTATAGTTATAAGCGTCTTTACCTCGATCATCACAATACCCAAAAATCTGAACCGATTCGATGCGCGAAGTGTCGATTTTGCTAACAAAAGCAACTACGGCATCGGCTTGTTCTTCCTTTAAATTGTATTTGTCAAATTCGAAAAATATCGAGTGTACTTCTTCATCTTCTTGAGCAAATGAAACTACTGAAAATAATAAAAATAGTAGGGAAAGTAAACGTGTCATCTTATTTTTTTAATATTGATTTGTATTGCGTTTGATTGTTTAATAAAGCAATGGCTTTTTCAATTTCTAAGTTTTCTTTTGTGTAAAATAGATATAAACCTTCGCGATATTGGTAACGTGTAATTAAATCTTCCTGAATCAGTTTTTTGATTTGGTTCTTGTTTTTGTCCAATTCTATTTCCTGATTTTTCTCTATAGCCAACTCTAATTGTTTGTATTCATTTGAAATTTGAGTGTCTATTTTTTCTTTTTTAGCCGTTTCAAGCACGTTTTTAAGCGCTTTGTTAGTTTCGGTATCTAAACTGATCTTCTCTTGCTTTAAAAATGCTTTAAAAGCAACAAAATCAGCATCTGAAATGTTAGGAATTCCTGAAACGGTTGGGTTTTTATAATACCATTGCGTAGCAAAGTTAAAAATAGCATCCGTTTTAATAACTGCATCCGTTATTGTTGCTGTTTTGGTTTCTTCAATTTCCATATCGGGTAAAACACCACCGCCATCATAAACGGTTCTTCCAGCTTTGGTTTTAAAGGCATTGAATTCGTTTTGCGATTTCTTAATAGCTTTTCCGTTTTCGTCTTTTTTCGAATAATCCAAAGCTTGAATACATCTTCCAGAAGGAGTGTAATATCTCGAAATCGTTACTTTAACTTGCGTTCCATAAGACAAATCTAATGGACGTTGTACCAATCCTTTTCCAAAACTTCTGGTACCTAAAATCACACCTCTATCTAAATCCTGAATCGCACCCGCTACAATTTCCGAAGCCGAAGCACTTTTTCCATCCACAATAACCGCAATCGGAATTTCTAAATCGATAGGTTCGTTTTTGGTACGATATTCTAAATTGTGTTTTGGATTTTTCGATTTTGTGGTTACAATCAATTCGTTTTTAGGAACAAAAAGATTGCAAATATTCACAGCTTCATGCAATAAACCACCAGGATTTCCTCTTAAATCTAAAATGATTTTGTTAGCGCCTTGTTTTTTCAATTCTAATAACGCTGCTTTGGTTTCAAAGCTCGCCTTTTCAGTAAATTTCGTTAAAACAATGTAACCTGTGTTGTCTTTTAAAAGCGAGAAAAATGGAACCGCTTTAATTTCAACATCATCTAATATAATAGTGGCGTTCTGCGTTTTTCCTTGACGAATGTATTGAATTTCAACCTTCGTGTTTTTTGCGCCACGAAACAATTGCGAAGCATCTTCTTTGTATTCTTTTAGGCTAATGTCTCCAATTTGAATTACTTCATCACCAGCTTTTAAACCGGCTTTATCGGCTGGAAATCCTTTGTAAATTTCTTTTAGAAAAACTTTTCCTTCCTTGCGTTGCACCATAGCGCCAATGCCAGTGTATTCTCCCGTATTGTTGATTTTGAATTTTAAAACGTCTTGTTCGTTAAAGAAAACTGTGTACGGATCTAATTCTTTCAACATGTTTTTTATGGCGTTATCCATCATTTCACCTGGATTGGTTTCGTCCACGTAATTTTGGTTAACGGTTTTGAAAAGTCCAGTAAAGATTTCGATTTGCTTGGCAATTTCAAAAAAGTCGTTCTTGAAACTAACACCAACAAATAAGAAACCCGCAGCCAGAACAGGAATGATAATTTTTCCTCTGAAATATTTTTTCATGTTGAAGTATTGAATTATACCAGTTTACGAAAGTAAAGAATCTTGAGCAAAAATTAAACCAAAAGTGCAATTTACTTCTGCCTTTCGTTGAATTTTTGAAAAAGTTGGATGGTTTTCTCTTCGATTTCTTGATAGGAAAGTCGCTCTTTTGTTTGATAGAAAAACATAAACGCATGTGGTTTTTCTAAATTATCAATCAAAAGATGCTTGTTTAAACGATAGGTTTCGCGCAAAACACGTTTGAAATAATTGCGATCTACCGCTTTTTTAAAGTATTTTTTTGATACTGAAACACCCATTTTAATTAGTTCGGCATTTGGCTCCGTATTTTCAACATAAACTAAACGTAATGGGTATTTTGAAACCGATTTCCCTTCTGAAAACAACAAGTCAATCGTAGTTTTGCTTTTTAATTTTTCGTGTTTGGGATAAGTGAATTTCATGGAGCAAAGTTAGAAAACTTTAAACTAAGATGTGTATTTAAGTTTTAATTCTTCTTGTAGTATTACAAATTTGTAAAAAGTGAAGTTGGAAATTCCAAACAAAATAATGGTTAACATTCTTAAAATTTCATCAGGATAGTAATACTTGTTGATTAAGAAAACTCCAATTTGAATCACAAACAAAATGGCGCTTATAATTAACCAATATAACCTTTTCTTATCTTGAAACAGGAAATTATAAGCAGCCATTCCGCCAATGAAAGATGTTAAAAATCCGTTTACAACCCATGGATAAAAATCTATTTTCACTTCGCTTTCTATCAAAAGTAACGCATACAGATAGATAAAAAAGAAAGGAATAGAAGCTAAAACTATCGCCAACCAATTTTTATTTTCAATACTTTTATAAACGATGATGAAGATTAATATGCGATAAGCAAGTGAAATGATAGCTCCAATAAAATTAAAGAAAGGCGTATTTTCTCTAAAGAATAAATAGGCAAAAAAGAACAAAATTAAAGCGCTAAAATAGAGCGTGCTTTTGATTTTTGAAGCAAGAAAATACATTAAAATAAGAAGCGGAATCCGAATACTACCTAACAGAAATTCAAGAATGGGAAATGATTTCAAATCAAAAAAGGAAAAGGCAACAACCACTAAAATGTATAGTAATGTTAATTGCGATACCGTTTTATTTTTATCTAAAATTTCCACCGTTTTATTTTTTATACTAATTTACTAATAATCAGTAGTAAATTTTTTAATTTTTAATTTTATTTTTTAAAACGTTAAAAATACGCACAAAAAAAGCTTCCTCGATTTGAAGAAGCTTTTCCAGAATCAAAATTCATTCATTATTCAGATAAAACCGCATTGCTTATAACTAAACTTTCCTGAACATGAGTTGGAACCAGTTGATAATTACTAAATTCCAATTTGAATTTTGCTTTTCCTTGTGTTAATGAACGAAGTGTTGAGCCGTAATCTTTGAGTTCAGCTAGTGGCACTTCGGAAATAATTTTTTGATAATGACCATCGGTGTCCATGCCTTGAATGATGGCTCTTCGGGTTTGTAAATCGCCCATAACGTCGCCGGTGTAGGCATCTTCGCAAAGCACCTCAAGTTGATAATAAGGCTCTAAAAGCTGAGGTCTTGCTTCGTTAAAAGCTTCTTTAAACGCATGAGAAGCGGCCAATTGGAACGAAATATCATTGCTATCTACAGCATGCATTTTACCATCGTAAATACAAACGCGAATGTTTTGACAATTAGAACCCGTTAACGGACCTTCGGTCATGGATTGCATGATGCCTTTTTTGATAGCAGTAGCGTATCTATTATCAATAGCGCCACCTACAATACACCAATAGAACGCAAATTTTCCACCCCATGGCAATTCCTCAATTTCTTTGTTGCGAACGTTTACGCCTTGTGGTTCTGGCATATCATCATAATAAGGCTCGATCGTTAAATGAACTTCACCAAATTGTCCAGCACCGCCACTTTGTTTTTTATGACGGTATTCAGCTTTTGCGGCTTTAGTTATGGTTTCACGATAAGGCACTTTTGGTTCTTCAAAAACGATTTCGATATTGTTTTCATTTTCAACACGATGTTTGATTAAATCCAAATGCAATTGTCCTTGACCGTTAACAATAGTTTGTTTTAATTCCGAAGATTGTTCCACTTTAAAAGTCAAATCTTCTTCTTCAATTTGATGGAATGCTTTAATCATTTTTTCCATATCGGCAAGATTAGCAGTAGCAACCGCTTTTCTAATTCTGCTATCAGGAAATTGCATTTTTCTTACTTTTCTTTCTACACCTTTAGCATTCAATGTGTTGTTTGAATGTCCAAATTTCAATCGAACAGTTACACCCAAATCTCCTGCAACTAATTTTTCTACTGAAGTTCTTTGTTTACCTTCGGCTACGAATAATTGAGTTAAGCGTTCAGTTTCTCCGTTATCGGCATTAACTAATTCATCGCCAGCATTCAATTCGCCAGAAAGCACTTTGAAATACGAAACCATTCCCACTTGAGGTTCAGAAAGCGTTTTATAAATAAAAATTGTGGTTTTGTCTGAAGCATCGCATTTTAATTCGACACCATTTTCTAATTTTTTGGCTGGTCTGTCAGCTGGAGATGGTGCAATATCATCAATAAATCCCATGATTCTTCCGCTTCCCATATCTTTCAATCCCGAAGCACAGAAAACAGGAAATATTTGTTGGTTAGCAAGCGCAATAGTTAATCCTTTTGCTAATTCGGTTTCGTCTAAATTACCTTTTTCGAAGTATTTTTCCATTAAACCTTCTTCATTTTCAGCAGCTGCTTCTACTAAGGCGTTATGAAGCGCGTTGGCTTTCTCTAATTCAGATTCTGGAATTGGCATTTTTTCTGGTTTTCCACCATTTTCTGGAAAAACATACATCGTCATGCGAAGAACATCGATAATACTATTGAATTTTTCACCTGAATTGTAAGGGAATTGAATCGGAATTACTTTATTCCCAAAGCGATTTACCGCTTGCTCTAAAGTAGTTTCAAAATCTGCTTTTGGTTGATCCATTTGATTGATAACAAGAAAAGCAGGCGTTTGATAGTTTTGAACGTATTCCCAAACAATTTCAGTTCCTACTTCTACGCCAGAAGCCGCATTTAGAAGAATTACAGCGGTATCGGCTACTTTAAGCGAAGAAACTACTTCACCAATAAAATCGTCGAAACCTGGAGTGTCTATGATGTTGATTTTGTTGTTGTGCCATTTAACGTGCATTAAGTGGCTGTATAAGGTATTTTCTCTTTCGTGTTCTAAATCGGTAAAATCCGAAATGGTATTGTGATTTTCAACCGAACCACGGCGTGGAATTACGCCACTTTCAAATAACATGGTCTCGATAAAGGTGGTTTTTCCAGAACCTGAATGCCCAAGAAATACCACGTTTCTAATGTCTTTGGTTGCAATGCTCATGACTTTATTTTTTTTAAATGAATAACTAATTTTAATTGCATTTTTTGCACATTAAAATTACGAAAGACAAAACACGCAAATCATGACAATTATCATCTCAACGATTGAAAATGAACACAAAAAAAGCGACCCGAAAGTCGCTTTTAAATTTTATTTTTTTGGAAAGATATTATCTTCTTTATTTACATCTGCCATTAAGTTTTCTGGGTCAATGGTGATGGATTTTATTTTTGCTTTTGGTTTTGCAATTTCAAAAGTGAATGTTGGAAACGCCCAATCCCAACCTTTTAATACATTTCCTTTGATTCCTGCATACGGATTTGGTTTTTCCCAACGCATTAAAGTATTTGGAATGTAGAAAAATTCTTTGGTTCCGTCGGTGTATTCCACCATAACATCTAAAGGCATTGGCATTCTTCCTTTTCTTTCAAAAATCACTTTTGTATTAGCGGCATTCGCTTCAGAAACTTCTTTGATACCGTAATCGATAGTGTTAGTTGTTAATGTCCAATCTAACAAATACCAATCTAAATTAGCACCCGAAACTTTTTCCGCAACACGTTTGATGTCGTTTGGTGTTGGATGCGTAAATTTATACTCGTTGTAATATCGTTTGATGGTTTTGTTGAGGTTTTCTTGCCCAATTAAATAACCTAATTGTACCAAAAATACTTCTCCTTTACTATAAGCTGAAATACCATACGCCATATTCAAATCATAACGATCGGCGTGAGTGGATAACGGCTGTTCTTTCCCAGATTTTGCTAAATAAATGTAATTATTATATGCATCTTCATAAGGAACTTCAGGTTTTTTAGGAGGCAATACCTTGTTCATTGCTAAATTAGAAATGTACGAGGTAAATCCTTCGTCCATCCATTCGTGTTTGGTTTCATTAGTGGCTAAAACAAATTGGAACCATGAATGCGCCATTTCGTGAGCGGTTACACCAACTAAACTTCCAAAAGATCTATTTCCAGTGATTAAGGTACTCATACCATATTCCATTCCGCCATCACCACCTTGAATAACTGAATATTGTTTGTACGGATAAGGCCCAACATTTTCATTAAAAAACGCTAGTAATTCCGCAGTTTTAGGTTGCATTTTTTTCCAATTTTCTAAATTCTCTTTCTTGTTTTTGTACAAGAAATGCAATTCCACATTGTTTGGACCTAAAATCATATCGTGAATGAACTCGTTATCCGCTCCCCAAGCAAAATCATGCACGTTTGGTGCATAAAAATGCCAAGTTAGATTTTTGGTTTTCTTAGGATAAACGACTTGTACACCGGCATCTTGATAGCCATGACCGATTTCGTTTTTGTTTTGTAAATAACCTGTTCCACCAATCGTGTATGCTTTGTCAATCGTTATTTTCACATCAAAATTTCCCCAAACACCATGAAATTCTCTTGCGATGTATGGATTAGCGTGCCATCCTTCGAAATCATATTCGCATAATTTTGGATACCATTGTGTCATCGATAAAGCAACTCCTTCTTCAGAAATTCTTCCCGAACGTCGAATTTGTAACGGTACTTGACCATTAAAATCTAAGGAAAGTGTTGTTTTTTGTTTTGGTAAAATAGCTTTTGCTAATGTAACTTCTAAAATGGTTCCTACTACTTTTGTGGTTGCGGCAACACCATCTTGTTTGAAATTAGCGATGTTTAAATACCCAATTTCATTCGGTTTTAAAGTGCTAATTCTACTTTCTTTTACATCTTTACCTTCTTTTTTAAAGGTTTTCACCATTCGCTTATCAGGGTCAGAAATGGCTTGAAGTCTTGCATCCATTTCGCTTCCTGGTTGAAAAGCATTGTTGTACAAATGATAATATACTTTATGCAACGTATCATTTGAATTGTTGGTATACACAATTTCTTGTTTTCCCTTGTATTGGAATTTTTTCACATCCATATTTACCTCCATTTTATAGTCAACATGTTGTTGCCAATAGCCTGGATTTGGATTGTTTTGCGCCAATGTTAAAATTGGAAATAAACTTAAAAAAAGAAATTTTTTCATAGTTGCGTTTTAAAAGAAACCCTACAAGACGATGAAGCCTTGTAGGATTTTATAATAGTAATTTGATTTCAACAATTATTATTTAGCCATTTTAGCTGCTAAAACTAAAGCGTTGTATGCATTTACAATTCTTCCCGATTTTGAAGCATCAGCAAAATTAGTTTTGTGTTTGTCTTCACCAATGGTAACTGTGTTTTTCAAAGGCGTACCACTTTCCATGATGATTTGTTTTACTTGAACAGCTGTTAAACTTGGATAGTAAGAACGAATTAATGTTGCAACACCAGCCACGTTTGGAGAAGCCATTGAAGTTCCTTGTAAATATTCGTAAGTGTTTAACGGAGTAGTAGCATAAATTTTATCTCCTGGAGCATAAATATCTACATTGTTTTTTCCGTAGTTAGAAAAACTTGCCACCATTTTAGTTCCGTAAGATGGAGAAAGCGCTCCAATGATTAACACATTTTTAGCGAATTCAGGTGAATTATCATACGTGTCGTTTGGATATTTGTTAGTAACATCTAAATCATATGATTCGTTTCCTGCAGCAATAACTACTAAAACGTCTTTAGATTCAGCGTATTTAATTGCGTCCATAACCCATTCTTTGTGTTGCGAATAGTATTTTCCGAAAGAACCGTTGATTACTTTTGCACCATTATCCGCCGCATATCGAATAGCTAAAGCAATATCTTTATCATATTCATCTCCGTTTGGAACGGCTCTTAACGCCATTATTTGCGCATTGTTTGTAACACCATCACCACCTTTGTTGTTGCCTCTAACTTGAGCTACAATTCCAGCTACGTGAGTTCCGTGTTTTGCTTCTTTTGGTTCTGGACCTATTACGTTATTGTTACCGTATTTCGTATCTTTTAAATCATCTGGATTATCTCCCACAATTTTTCTACCATCAAAATCTACATTTAAGTTATAGTTAACTTGTCCGTAGATGTAATCTTTGAATTCTTCAATTTGTTTGTCAAAATCTGCTTTACTGCTATTACTTAAAACTTGAGTAAAAACAGCTTTAGCTTGAGATAAAGATGTTTCTGTTGCAGGAATTGCTTTTACTTCTTCTAAAGTAAAATTGCTCTTTTTGAAATAGCCAACCAATGCTTTTTCAGCATTAATAATGAAATCTAATTGTTGCTTTTGAGGTTGAATTCCTTTTATCTCTTCTGCCAATTCAGCTTTTGCTTTATCATATTCAGGAGTTCCAGGACCTTTCTTAACAATACGTGTCATTTCTAATTGTTCGTGAACAGCATTTCCTAAGAAATTCCACCCATGAATATCATCAATGTAGCCATTTTTGTCGTCGTCAATTCCGTTTCCTGCAATTTCTTTTGGATTGGTCCAAATCACTGCTTTTAAATCTTCATGGTTGATGTCCACACCAGAATCTACGATTCCAACGATAACTTTCTGCCCTTTTTTACCTTTAAGTAATTCTTTATAAGCTTTGTCTACACTCATTCCAGGAAGTGTATCTTTTACTAAGTCTAAATGACTCCAACGTTGCAAATCATTTTCAGCAACAGGAGTGGTTTTTAAAGGTAAGTTATCAATATTTTCAACCGGAGTTGATACCATTTTTTGTGATCCACAACTTGCTAAAACAAGTCCTAAAGCTAAGCTTAAATACAGTGGTCTAAAAATTTTCTTCATATTCTCAATTAATTAATTTCAGTTATTGGACTGAAGTATTTTGTATTTGTTACAATTATAGTTGTTTTTAACTTTATTTTAAAATGTCTTCACATTTGAAAATTTCTTTCAAACGAACTCCTTTTTCGGTATGCTGAACCGTTATAATTTGGTTGTGAGCATCATGTTCTAGCCACAAATAATAATTATTGTCTGCAGCGTTATTTAAAAATATTTGCTTTTCATCCATTGACATCAAGGGTCTTGTGTCGTATCCAGTTACATATGGTATTGGAACATGGCCCGCAGTTGGTAGCATATCGGCACAAAAAACAATGGTTTTTCCATTATAATTGATGTGTGGTAACATTTGTTTTTCGGTATGACCATCAGCGTAGAAAATATCGAAACCTAATTCGCTTGAAAAACCAAAATCACTATCAGGTCGATTGATAAATTGTAATTGTCCGCTTTCTTGCATTGGGATTAAATTTTCATGCAGAAATGATGCTTTTTCACGAGCGTTTGGTTTCGTTGCCCATTCCCAATGATTGTCATTAGTCCAGAATTTCGCATTTTTAAAAGCGACTTCGTAACCCGTTTTGTCTTTGTTCCAGTTTACACTTCCACCACAATGGTCAAAATGTAAATGCGTCATAAAAACATCGGTAATATCATCGCGATGAAAACCAGCATTTTTTAAGGATTTATCTAAAGAGTGATCACCCCAAAGCGAATAATATCCAAAAAACTTATCAGATTGTTTATTTCCCATTCCGGTATCAATCAAAGTCAATCGGTTCCCGTCTTCAATTAATAAACATCTTGCGGCGATGTCAATCAAGTTATTTTCGTCGGCCGGATTGGTTTTATTCCAAATGGTTTTAGGCACCACGCCAAACATAGCGCCACCATCTAGTTTAAAATTTCCAGCTTCAATTGGGTGTAATTTCATGATCAAAACAATTTTCAGCCAAATTACAAAAAATACTATAAATAGAAACTATGAATCTATAAGTTATAAAAATGTTAGCAACTCTTGTAAAAAGCAATTTATGGATTATCTTTGCGGTTAATTTAGACAAAATCAAAATAAGAAATGATTAAAGTATCTGATACAGCAAGTAAAAAAATCATCAGCATGATGCAAGAAGATGGTTTTGATGCAGCCAAAGATTACGTGCGAGTAGGCGTAAAAAGTGGTGGTTGCTCGGGTTTGTCTTATGATTTAAAATTCGACAAAGAAATAGGAGAAAACGATAAAATATTTGAAGATAATAATGTAAAAATTGCCGTTGAGAAAAAGAGTTTTCTTTATTTGGCTGGAACTATATTAGAATTTTCGGGTGGTTTAAACGGAAAAGGATTTGTTTTTAACAATCCAAATGCACAAAGAACGTGTGGATGTGGAGAGAGTTTCTCTCTATAAATCAAAAAAATATGAGCAAATATACTGAGGACGACTTAAAAGTCGAATTAGAAAATAAAGAATACGAATACGGATTTTACACCGAATTGGACTCGGATACGTTTCCTATTGGATTAAATGAAGACATTGTTCGTGCGATTTCAAAGAAAAAAGAAGAGCCAGAATGGATGACAGAATGGCGTTTAGAAGCTTTTCGTGCTTGGTTAGAAATGGTTGAGCCTGAATGGGCTAATGTGCATTACGAAAAACCAGATTTTCAAGCGATATCGTATTATTCGGCACCTAAAAAAGCCGATCCGAATAAAAAATTAGAAGACGTTGATCCTGAACTTTTGGCGATGTACAAAAAGCTAGGAATTTCAGTTGACGAACAAAAGAAAATGAACAATGTAGCGATTGATATCGTGGTAGATTCGGTTTCTGTTGCAACGACTTTCAAGAAAACATTAAATGAAAAAGGGATTATTTTTTGTTCGATTTCGGAAGCCATTAAAGAACATCCAGAATTAGTTCGTAAATATTTAGGAACAATCGTTCCTCAGAAAGATAATTTCTATGCCGCTTTAAATTCGGCTGTTTTTTCTGACGGAAGTTTCTGTTATATTCCAAAAGGTGTTCGTTGTCCAATGGAATTATCAACGTATTTCCGAATCAATCAAGGTGGAACAGGTCAGTTTGAAAGAACATTGCTAATTGCGGACGAAGGAAGTTATGTTTCGTATTTGGAAGGTTGTACGGCTCCAAGTCGTGATGAAAATCAATTGCACGCAGCCGTTGTAGAATTAATCGCAATGGACGATGCCGAAATCAAATATTCAACCGTTCAAAACTGGTATCCTGGAAACAAAGAAGGAAAAGGTGGTGTTTATAATTTCGTAACCAAAAGAGGTTTATGCGAGAAAAATGCTAAAATTTCTTGGACACAAGTAGAAACAGGTTCGGCAGTAACATGGAAATATCCTTCGGTTGTTTTAAAAGGTGATAATTCAATTGGTGAATTTTATTCGATAGCCGTTACTAATAATTTCCAACAAGCAGATACTGGAACGAAAATGATTCACTTGGGTAAAAACTCAAAGTCAACCATTATTTCTAAAGGTATTTCTGCTGGAAAATCACAAAATAGTTATAGAGGATTAGTACAAATAGGAGCAAGAGCTGAAAACGCACGTAACTTCTCTCAATGTGATTCGCTTTTGATGGGGAATAATTGTGGTGCACACACGTTTCCATATATCGAAAGCAAAAATGCTTCGGCAAAAATTGAACACGAAGCAACGACTTCAAAAATTGGAGAAGATCAAGTGTTCTATTGCAACCAACGTGGAATCCCAACAGAAAAAGCCATAGCCTTAATCGTAAACGGATTCAGTAAAGAAGTATTGAATAAATTACCAATGGAATTTGCAGTGGAAGCCCAAAAATTATTGGAAATTTCGTTAGAAGGCTCTGTAGGATAATCAATCATAAATTAGAATAAATAACACATTTACAAAATGTTACAAATAAAAAACTTACACGCTTCGGTAGAAGACAAAGAAATATTAAAAGGAATCAACCTTGAAATTAAGGCAGGAGAAGTTCATGCGATTATGGGACCAAACGGTGCCGGAAAATCAACGTTATCTTCTATCATTGCTGGAAACGAAAACTACGAAGTTTCTCAAGGAGAAATATTTTTAGACGGTGAAGAAATTTCAGAATTAGCTCCAGAAGAAAGAGCGCACAAAGGTGTTTTCTTGTCGTTCCAATATCCTGTGGAAATTCCAGGTGTTTCGGTGACAAATTTCATCAAAACAGCTATCAACGAAAGTAGAAAAGCCAACGGAAAAGAAGAAATGCCGGCAAACGAAATGTTGAAATTAATTCGTGAAAAATCAGAATTATTGGAAATGGACAGAAAATTCTTGTCGCGTTCTCTTAACGAAGGTTTTTCTGGTGGTGAAAAGAAACGTAACGAAATTTTCCAAATGGCAATGTTAGAACCAAAAATCGCAATTTTGGACGAAACAGATTCAGGTTTGGACATCGATGCGTTACGAATTGTAGCAAACGGTGTAAATAAATTAAAAAACGAAAACAACGCGGTCTTAGTGATTACGCACTACCAACGTTTGTTAGATTATATTGTTCCAGATTTCGTTCACGTTTTAATGGACGGGAAAATCGTAAAAACTGGTGGAGCTGATTTAGCTTTAGAGTTAGAAGAAAAAGGTTACGACTGGATTAAAAACGAACAAGCAGTATAAAATGGAGTTGAAAGATAAATTATTAGCTTCTTTCATGGCTTTTGAAGAAAAGATTGATACACATTCTGAACTTCATGAGGTAAGAAGTAACGCCATAAAAAATTTCGAAAACAAAGGTTTCCCTACTAAAAAAGAGGAAGCTTGGAAATACACGTCGTTAAATGCTATTTTAAAAAATGATTTTTCGGTTTTCCCAAAAAAGGATAATGCGATTGAATTTAAAGATGTAAAAAAGTATTTCTTACATGAAATTGACACTTACAAAGTAGTTTTCATCGACGGAATTTTTAGTTCGTTTTTATCTTCTACAACGCATGAAGGTTTGGATATTTGCTTGATGTCTTCGGCATTGACAAAGCCGAAATATAAAATGGTGATTGACAATTATTTCAATCAAATTGCTAGTAAAGAAGAGAGTTTAACTTCTTTAAATACAGCATTTTCTTTAGAAGGAGCTTACATAAACATTCCAAAAAGTAAAGTAGTAGATAAACCAATTGAAATTATCTATTTCTCAACAGGAAATGAAGCAGCTTTGATGGTACAACCTCGAAATTTAGTAATCGTTGGAGAAAACGCTCACGTACAAATCGTAGAACGTCATCAGAGTTTGAATAGCAATCCAGTTTTAACGAATTCGGTTACCGAGATTTTCGCTCAAAAGCGTGCGATTGTTGATTATTACAAAGTTCAAAACGATGTGCAAACTGCGAATTTGATTGACAATACGTACATTGCTCAAAAGCAAGAGAGTAGAGTAGCAGTGCATACATTTTCGTTTGGTGGAAATATCACGAGAAACAATTTGAATTTCTATCATCAAGGAGAAAGAATTGATTCAACATTAAAAGGAATTACCATTATTGGCGATAAACAACACGTAGATCATTATACTTTAGTACAACATGCAACACCAAATTGCGAAAGCCACCAAAACTATAAAACGATTTTACACGATAGTTCAACTGGTGTTTTCAATGGAAAAATCTTCGTTGAAAAAGAAGCTCAAAAAACAGATGCTTTCCAACAAAATAACAACATTTTAATTGGCGATAAAGCTACCATTAACGCAAAACCACAATTAGAAATTTTTGCCGATGATGTAAAATGTTCGCATGGTTGTACTATTGGACAATTAGATGAAAGTGCAATGTTCTACATGCAACAACGAGGTATTCCTAAAAAAGAAGCCAAAGCTTTGTTGATGTACGCTTTCACAAGTGAAGTAACAAACAGTGTAAAAATCCCAGAATTAAAAGCAAAAATTGCTCGTATTATCGCTGACAAATTAGGCGTGAATATGGGATTTGATTTGTAATAAAATTTTAGATATATTTTAAAACCGCCTTTTGGGCGGTTTTTTTATTTTAGCGATAATGTAAAACTTTCCTTATCTTTATTCAAATTTTAATTCATGGAAAAACCACATTTTTCAGAAATACTGATTCAAAAACTCCATCAAAAAGAATTTTTGAATGATGAGGATTTAGAGAAAATTACTATTTATCAAAAGAAAGGCATATTTTCGTTACGAAGCGAATTGCTTTTAATGATTTACTTCTCTATAATCTTATTTACTTCTGGAATTGGAGTAATTGTGTACAACAACATCGATTCTATTGGACATTTAGCTATTCTTTCAGCTAATTTTATTTTGATGCTGGTTTGCTTTTATTTCAGTTTCAAAAAGGCAAAAGGGTATTCCAATGATGAGGTTTTGTTCGAAAATCCGTTACATGATTATTTGGTTTTAACCGGAAGTTTGTTGGCATGTATCTTTTTGGGTTACATCAATTTTCAATATCAAATTTTTGATGATTCGTATGCTTACGTTTCCTTGATTTCAGCCCTTTTGTGTTTTGCTGTTGCATATTATTTCGATAATCGAATTGTACTTTCTATAGCGATTACTAGTTTGGCAGCTTTTATCGGAATTTCTATTACGCCAAAAAGTATATTTCAAAATGAAGTCTATTCTAATTTACAATTGACATATTCGGGATTAGTTTTAGGGATTGGTTTATTAGTTTGGATGGAATATTCTTTGATAAATAAAATCAAAATTCACTTCCATTTTGTTTACACCACGTTTGCTTTGCATTTGTTAGGAGTTTGTATTATTGCAGGCTTACTTTCGGAACAATGGTATGTTTTTATTCCCATTTTACTTGGTTTTGTCTATTATTTCTACCGATTTAGTTACCGTGTTTTAGCTACGTCAATTTTCGCTTTTATGTTGTTGTATGGCTATTTTGGTATAAATGTATTAGGAGGAAAAATATTGTCTTTTATAGATTTCGGACCTTTTTACGAATTATTGATTATGGTTTCACCTTTTTATGTGGTAGCGAGTATTTATCTGTTTATTCGATTAGTCAAACAATTTAATGCCAAAAAAAATGCAAGCGTACAATAAATCAGAATTAGAAAACTATTTTTTGGCCGAAGAAGCTAAAAAATTATACCAAAAGAAATTCCTTTCTAAAGAGCAATTACAAAAAATTAGTTCTCAATTAATGCAATTGAAATCGAATTCCAATATTTTCTTTCGAATTGGTTTCTTTTTGTTGGGAAATTTCCTTTTTTCATCTGTAATAAGCGCTTTTGCGGTGATTTTACTTCAGATTGTTTCCGATGAGTACCAAATTATATTCTTTTTGTATGCGATTTTAGCTTACATTGGATTAGAGGTTTTGGTTCGAATGAAGTTTTTTCGACATGGATTAGATGATGCTTTTTTACTTTCCGCCCAACTCTCTTTTTTAATAGGTATCGGAATTCTTACAGAAGCAGTATTACCAGTATTAGTAACAATGTTGGTTTTGGGTGTGTTTTTCGCTATTCGATTTATTAATACAATTTCAGCTATAATGGCTTTCATAGGTTTGGTTGGTATATTTTTCAATTTAATAGTCGAGCATGATTTCATGCCCAAGTTTTATTTGTCTTTTGTTGGATTGATTTTAGCGATTTCGGTTTATTTTTTCGTTTCGCATTTAAATAAAAATCAGAATTTCTACACATATTTCAAAACCTTAGACACCATTAGAGTGGCTAGTTTGCTTTTAGGTTATTTATCGATGAATTATTTAGTAGTTCGCGAATTATCCGAATCTTTAATGAACTTAACCATTACAAATACTTCAGATGTTCCACTTGCTTTCGTTTTCTACGGACTCACTTTTTTGATACCGTTGCTTTGTTTCTATTTGGGAATCCAATGGAAGGATAAATTGGTTTTATACACCGGATTAGCTACTTTAGCGTTCGGATTTTACTCCATTGGTCATTATTACTATTTTTTTCCAATTGAATACGTAATGGTTATTAGCGGAATTTTACTTTTTGGATTAGCGTTTTTGATTATCCAACAATTAAAAAACAAAACAGAAGGCGTTACTTTCCAACCCGATAGAGATTCAGACGATTCTTTATTATTCAATGCTCAAGCCGTTTTATCATTAGCGAATGCTAACACACCAGCACTAACACAATCTAATCCAATGGAATTTGGCGGCGGTGGTTTCAGTGGTGGTGGAGCAGGTGAGAAGTTTTAATTCTATTTTAACCTTTATTTATTCCAATTATAAACAATCAAGTTGTAAATTTGTGCTCAAATTGTATGAAAATGTTTGATGTTCAAAAAGTAAGAGCTGATTTTCCCATTTTATCGCAAAAAGTAAATGGTAAACCTTTAGTGTATTTTGATAACGGTGCTACTTCGCAAAAGCCACAAGTGGTTATAGATGCTATTTCAAAATATTATAGCGAAATCAACGCAAATATTCACCGTGGTGTGCATACGTTGAGTCAATTGGCTACGGATGCTTATGAAGTGTCAAGAAATACGATTCAAAATCACTTAAACGCAAAGCATAATCACGAAATCATTTTTACTTCGGGAACGACTTTCGGAATTAACTTGGTGGCGAATGGTTTTGCAAGTTTATTAAAAGCAGGTGATGAGGTAATGGTTTCGGCTTTAGAACATCATAGCAACATTGTGCCTTGGCAATTTTTATGTGAAAAAACAGGAGCAAAGTTGGTCGTAATACCAATGAATGAAAAAGGAGAATTAATCATTTCAGAATTTGATAAATTACTTTCCGAAAAAACGAAAATCGTAACGCTTAATCATATTTCAAATGCGTTAGGAACGGTTAACCCAATTGAATACATCATCAAAAAAGCACACGGAGTAGGAGCTGCCGTTTTAATCGATGGCGCACAAGCAACACCGCATTTACGTCCAGATGTACAAGCTTTGGATTGTGATTTTTATGTGTTTTCAGGACATAAAGTTTGTGGACCTACAGGCGTTGGAATTTTATACGGAAAAGAAGAATGGTTACGAAAATTGCCACCATATCAAGGCGGAGGCGAAATGATTGCCGAAGTTACTTTCGAAAAAACAACTTATGCCGATTTACCACATAAATTCGAAGCTGGTACACCAAACATCGAAGGTGGAATTGTTTTAGGAACTGCGATTGATTATATGAATGCAGTCGGTTTTGATAACATTGCAGCTTACGAACAAGAATTATTAGATTACGGAACCAAAAGATTACAAGAAATGGAAGGTTTAACTATTTACGGAACGAGTGAAAATAAAGCTTCAGTCATTTCGTTTAACATCGAAGGCATTCATCCGTATGACATTGGCACAATTATCGATAAGTTAGGTATAGCGGTTAGAACCGGTCATCATTGCGCCCAACCTATTATGAATTTTTTCAATATTCCAGGTACTATTAGAGCAAGTTTTGCTTTTTATAATACCAAGGAAGAAATTGATATCTTTGTAGAAGCGGTTAAAAAAGCGCAAATGATGTTATCTTAAAAAATTTAAGTCATGAAAGCAATTACCTTTTTAGCAACTCTTCTAATTACCATTGTAAGTTGCAATTGTCAGAAAGATTCGGTTTCATCAACCACATTAACACCTGAATTATCAATGCAAAAAGAAATGCCAATAATTAAGTATGAAGCAAATTCTCGCGGATTAGCTTTGGCTGTTAAGATTGAAAACCAAGTTGTTTATGTTTCTCGTGTTCGCGATTTCAAAGATTACGAAGAGAAAGTAAAAATTTCAGATTCGGATTGGAAAGAAATAGAGTCTTTGACTAAAGCCGTGGATTTATCAAAAGTAAAAGATTTAAAATGGCCAACCGAAAAAAGATATTATGATGGGGCGGCTCATGCGAATATAATTTTTATTTCTGGTGGAGTTGAATATCCAGCTAATGGTTTTGACCATGGTTTTCCACCAGTTGAAATAGAAAAATTGGTAAACAAAATTTTGAAACTGACCGAAAAATAAAATGACAATTAAAGAAATACAAAACGAAATTGTAGACGAGTTTTCGATGTTTGACGACTGGATGCAACGCTACGAATACATCATCGAATTAGGAAAATCACTTCCTTTAATTGATGAACAATATAAAGTAGATGAAAACATCATTAAAGGTTGCCAATCAAAAGTTTGGGTTCACGGAGAAGAACAAGACGGGAAAATCGTTTTTACAGCCGATAGCGATGCTATTTTAACTAAAGGAATTATTGCTATTTTAATCCGAGCTTTTTCTAATCAATCGCCAAAGGATATTTTAGATGCTAATACCGATTTTATTGACGAAATAGGATTAAAAGAACATTTATCTCCAACAAGAGCGAACGGTTTGGTTTCAATGATAAAACAAATAAAAATGTATGCTTTAGCATTTCAATCGAAGCAATAAATAATAAAAAAATGGAAGAATTTAACGATACAATCAACTTAGGCGAAGATGTAGTCAAAGTTTTAAAAGGAATTTTTGACCCAGAGATTCCAGTAGATATTTACGAATTAGGTTTAATCTACGACGTGATGATTAACGAGGACAACGATGTAAAAATCTTAATGACCTTAACATCACCTAACTGCCCAGTAGCTGAAACTTTGCCTCAAGAAGTGGAGGAAAAAGTAAAATCTATCGATGCCGTAAAATCATGTGAAGTAGAAATTACTTTTGATCCGCCATGGAGCAAAGATTTAATGAGTGAAGAGGCAAAATTAGAATTAGGAATGCTTTAAATAAGTAATCAGTGTTCAGTCTTTAGTAGGCAGTTTGCTGAATACTAATTTCTGAACACTGAACACTAGAATATGGACGAAATAGTAAATAAAGTTGCACAAAGTTCCTTGATGGTATTCGATTTAGAAGATTACTATCCAGATAATCATGTAGTAGATTTAGATATTTCGCAATGGTTGTTGGAAGGATTCATTTTAAAAGAATCTGATTTTCGTGAACAATTAAAAAACAACGATTGGTCTCAATTTGAAGACAAATATGTTGCCTTATATTGTGATACAGATGCTATTTTGCCAGCATGGACATTTGCTTTAGTTTCGGTTTATATAGCTCCTCATGCTTTAAAAGTAATTCACGGAAATAAAGAATTAGCAGTTATCGAATGGTATCAAGATATTTTGAACAAACTCGATTATACCGATTATTTTCAAAAACCAGTAATTTTGAAAGGTTGTTCTAAAAAACCGGTTCCAAATCAGGTTTATACTTTAGCGATTCAAAAACTAATTAAAGTTGCTAAAAGTGTTATGTTTGGGGAAGCTTGCTCGGCTGTACCTTTGTTTAAACAAAAATAAGTACCTTTGCGCCTTTAATTTTTAAAAATTTAAGGAATGAAAAGACTTTTTTTATTGATACTATTTGTTTCAACGGTTAGTATTGCTCAAGAAACAACTATTGATACAACAAAACATTGGACCAGAAAAGGCGTTTTTACTTTTTTAGCGAACCAATCTTCTTTTAGTAATTGGCAAGCGGGTGGTCAAAATAACTTCGCTGGAAATGTTGGTTTTAATTATGATTTCAATTATAAAAATGGCGATTGGAATTGGGATAACAAATGGATTGTTTCTTACGGTTTAACTAAAATTAAAGGAGCTGATACTCAAAAAACCGACGATAGAATTGAATTGAATTCTCTTTTAGGAAAAAAAGCTTCTGGTGAATGGTTTTATTCTGCCTTTTTCAATTTCAAAACACAAATGGATACAGGTTTAGATCCAGCAACTCAAACAGTTAAAATTTCTCATTTCTTTTCACCTGCCTTTTTTCAATTTGGACCTGGTATGTTGTGGAAGAAAAGCGATAATTTAAAAGTAAATATTGCGCCAGCCACTTCAAAACTAATCTTAGTTCATGATCATTTTACAGAATTTGGTTCGTCTTTTGGTGTAGAACAAGGAGAAACAACTCGATATGAATTAGGAGCCGCTGTTAATGGTTATTATAAATTCAAGTTGATGGAAAATGTTTCAGTAGAAAACATCTTAAATTTCTATTCTAACTATTTAGAAGATCCTCAAAATGTGGATATCGATTACCAATTGAATATTTTGATGAAAATCAATAAATTCTTATCTACAAACTTTGCGTTTCAAACAATTTATGATGACAATGCATTTAGAGGCTTTCAAACCAAACAAATTATTGGTTTAGGTGTGAATTATGGTTTCTAATTCAAAATAGCTTAAATAAAATAAAAAGACCTCATTTGAGGTCTTTTTTTATTCATTTTCAACAGCATCTTTATAATCTGGATACAAAAACTTGTTGTATGGAAATCGAGTAATATGAATTTCTCTAACAGCTTCGTAAACTTTTTCTCTAAATTCTTCAAAGTTTGCTTTTTCTGTTGCCGAAATAAATAAGGTTTTGCTTTCCCCTAATTTACTCATCCAGGTTTTTTTCCAATCTTCCAAAGTGTAATGTTTAGTAGTCTTTTCAACACTCAAATCGTTTTCATCAAAATAAACGGATTTAAAAGCATCAATTTTATTAAAAACCATGATGGTTGGTTTGTCTGCACTTTTAATGTCTTGTAAAATTTGATTTACCGATGCAATATGATCTTCAAAATCAGGATGTGAAATATCAACCACATGAAGCAATAAATCTGCTTCTCTAACTTCATCTAAAGTACTTTTAAACGATTCAACCAACTGAGTCGGTAGTTTTCTAATAAAACCAACCGTGTCGCTTAAAAGAAAAGGTAAATTCTTAATTACAGTTTTACGAACAGTAGTATCAAGTGTGGCAAATAGTTTATTTTCTACAAATACATCACTTTTTCCAACAGCATTCATTAAAGTTGATTTTCCAACGTTGGTATAACCTACTAAAGCTACACGAACCATGGCGCCACGATTGCTTCGTTGGGTGGCCATTTGTTTGTCGATAACTTTAATTTTATCTTTCAGTAATGATATTCTATCGCGTACAATACGACGGTCGGTTTCAATTTCAGTTTCACCGGGACCGCGCATTCCAATTCCCCCTTTTTGACGTTCTAAGTGCGTCCACATTCCTGTTAAACGAGGTAGTAAATATTGGCATTGTGCTAATTCTACTTGCGTTCTTGCATATGAAGTTTCAGCACGTTGTGCGAAGATATCTAAGATAAGATTGGTTCTATCTAATACTTTACAATCTAATTCTTTGGTAATATTTTTAGATTGTGATGGCGTTAATTCGTCATCAAAGATTACAGTTGTGATATTGTTGTCTTTGATGTAATATTTAATTTCTTCTAATTTACCAGTTCCAACAAAAGTTTTCGGATTTGGTTTGTCCATTTTTTGGGAAAAACGTTTTACAACCGTTCCTCCAGCGGTAAAGGTCAAAAACTCCAATTCGTCAAGATACTCGTTTAGTTTCTCTTCACTTTGGTTTTGGGTTACAATTCCTACTACAATTGATTTTTCAAAGTCAATAACTTCTTTCTCTAACATAATCTTTCTTTAAGGTTACAAAGGTACGAAATAGCAAGCATAAAAAAAGCGACTCAATTTGAGTCGCTTTTGATTTTATAGAAATTGTAATTAGTTGATTACAATATTGTCTAATTGCATTGTTGTTGTAGGACCAGAAGATCCATTTCCAACATATTCAAACACGAAGAAACCGTTACCAGTAACCCCAGCAGGAATATTGTAAACACCACTTGCGGTAAAGTTTGTTGGATATCCTGAAGGTAATCCAGGAGAAATTGTAAAACTTGAAGTAATGTCTGTTAATGTAGCTGTTGTAATTTGTGTACCTGGAGTATAATTAGTTGTATAATATACTTTCAATACATTTCCATTGTGGAAACCAGCTTTACTTTCAAATGAGAAAGTACTTGCAGCAGTCATGTCAACAGGAACAAGGAATAATGTTCTGTTTGCTTCTGGAGTTCCTCCAAATGAAGACATTTGAATGTAAGTATTTCCACTAAAAACTTTTCTTTGCCAATATCTACTTCCTACAGCTGCATCATTAATGTATTTAGGAAATACTTGTTGATTTGTAGTTGTATAAGACGTGAAAGGCTCGTTTAAAGTAGCTCCGTAAACTAAAGCAGAACCTCCGATAGGTGGATATAAATCAATCGCTAATCTAGGATTAGTCATGTTTACATCGTTTAATGTTCTAATCATAAATTGATAAACACCATTATATTTAGTCATTACCCCTCTGATTTTTCCATTGAATGAAGGAACCGCATTTGAAGCAAAAGTTGCATATTCACTAGCTCTTACGATAACTTTGTTTCCAAACTCATCAGTAATTTCGTGATTTGTTGCACCTCCTGAATTATTTAGAGAAGCATCAAAATATGTTTTTCCTAATGAAGCATCTGTAAATTGTACCGCATCAAATTCGATTAACATGTTTAAATATTGATCGTTTTTTGCAGCTGAAATCGTTAAATTTTTTACGATATCATCTTCGTTTACGTCTTCACAAGATCTTAAGATTACATCCTTGTATTCAACACCGGAAATTCTTCCGATTTCAGGCCCATATGTAGGGTCATTATACAATCCACCTATTTCAAAAGAACCTGTCAATGATGAATTTGAATAATATAAATCTTTTAAATGAACATAGACTTTTCTTCCTGGTTCATACTTTGTGTACAAGTTGTAATCATCAACAGGTATTGTAAACCCTTTAGTTCCGTCAACAGAAATTAATGATATCGATTTGTAAAAATTTCCACCTTCGTCACTTGATGTTACATATGCTTCAATAATGTCATCGTCAGTATAGATTACAGGATTGTCTGTAGTTGCTAAAGCCTGTATATCAGATACTTCTTTAGTTGCGATTTCTGTTACACAATCATTCGATAAATCAGGTGTTCCATAATCGTCGCCATTAACGCATCCTACTAAAGATGCTAAAATGGCTGTTGTTAATACTAATTTTAAATTTTTCATAGCTATTAGTTTTTAGTGATTTTAACATTGTCAACTTCCCAAGTCATTGAAGCAGAAGAAGTAGATGTGTATTTGAAAGCTACATATACATTTCCGCCAGTAAATGAAGAAACATCTATATTTCCAGAATTAGTCCATGTATAATTATTAGAAGAATCTAATGTAGCAGATAAATCAGTCCAAGTAGCACTATTAGGATCTCCTCCAGCATAATCAGAAGAAATTTTTATTTCTAATACATTTCCAGTAAATTTTGAAGCTGTTTGAAAAGATAAATAGGCAGTAGTTAATTCGCTTAAATCAATTTCAGGAGAAATTAACCAATCTTCATTTGCGTTACTTGTTCCAGCATATCCAGACATTTTAGCACAATTTCCTGGATTACCATACTGTGTGTCTAATTGCCATACTTGAGTCCCAGTCACACTATATTTTGTCCAACCCGCCCAATTAGTTTCAAATCCATCAGTAAATGCGTAGTCATACACAGTAGGAATAACATAATCATCATCTCCTACACAACTTGTTAAAGCACTTGTACTAAGTGCCAACAAGAAAATTGTTTTTAAAAATTTTATTTTCATAGTATATTTTTTTAGAAGTTAATGTAGAAGTTAACAAAGAATGTTCTTCCGTATCCGTAAAAATATTTAGATCCAAAAGAAGGAGTTCCGTTAGCTTGATCAGCTTGTAAATCTGGGAAAGTTGCTTTTCTAGATTGTTCAAAACCACCTGTTTTATAAGTTACATCAAATACGTTGTTTACAGAAGCGAAGAAACCTACTGTATTACGATTTGCTTTACTAATTCTCCATGATTTTCCTCCTGTTAAGTTTACTAATGTAAAGCTGTCAAATTTTTCTTGTTTTAAGATATCTCTTACTGTTTCAGGAGTAGCTCCAGAGTAATTATCTCCTGTGCTGCTATCAATACTGAAGTTGTCAGTTCTTAAAATGTTAGCAAAATCAATGTAGCTATTAGCTAAGTAATTAACATTTGCTCCAACCCACCAGAAATTAGGATCTCTATATTCTAAACCAAATGATGCCGCTGTTTGTGGCATACCTGGTTGGTGGTAATTTTTCATGTAAACAGTTCCAAAATCTGTTAAGCTTTCATTTCCAGCAGCAGCTAATGCATCATCATTTGTTTTTAATTTAGCATTATCAGAATAGATATATTGTCCGTAAGATGCAGCAGCAGTTGCTTTAATAGTTGAAGTAATTTGGTATTCTAAACCAAGTTCTGCACCCATATTTTGTTTCTCAATTCCAGTTACGATTTCGCTAACGAAAGTATCTTCGTCACCACCATCGTCAGCACTTCCAATTCCTTCTCCGTAGAAGAATGAAATTTCTGTAGCATTTTGAATTTTAGAGTAGAAACCAGTTAAACGTGCTTTGAATTTTGGTGCTCTTAAGATATAACTTGCATCAGCACTTGTAATACTTTCGCTTTGTAAATCTGGAGTAATTTCATTATTCATTCTAGCGTTTGAGAAAGAGTTTCTTAAACTTGGCGCTTTAGTTTGGTATAAACCGTTGAAATCAAAATAATTTCTTCCGTTTAATTTATAAGTTAAACCTCCTTTGAATCCGAAGTTTTCAAATGTGATACTTTCACCTTTTCCAAAAGAATTATCGGCATAAATTCCATTTCTGTAAAGACCTTCTCTTTGATATTCTGTTCTAGAGAAAGATTGTGCTAAATAAAAATCAGCTTTGTCATAAGTAAATTTGAATTGTGTAAATCCATCAAATGTTAAAGCGTGTAATAAATAGTTATATCCGTAAGTATCTCCTTCACCAACTTGTCTATTAGGATTGTTTAAGTTAGATTGAGATGCATTTCCTGTGTAAAAAGGATCGATATCTAAGAAATATTGACCTCCTAATAAATCCAATAAGTTTTGGTGATTATGAGAACGTAATTTTCTAAAATTTGCACCAGCAGTTAAACTAACATTTTCTGAAATACTTGAGTTTAAAATACTGTTTGCGCTTAATTGGTTGTCATCTGTTCTGTCTTCGTATAAAACGTAAACACTTCTTCCTGCAAATGCACTATTTTGATTTGCAATATACATTGCGTTCCAATCAAGTTGTGAATTTGATCTAAAAGTATTTCCAATTTGAGTTAATTGGTCTTGCGTATAGCCTCCTAAATTACTGAAGTAACTTGGTAAGTTTTTGTAGTAAGTTGGGTCAGGATTATTACCTAATTGGTAATCTAATCTTGAGTTACCAATCGAACCCGTTTGGAAAGCAACGTTTGTATTTAAAGTTGTTTTTTCAGTAATTTTCCAGTAGTGAGATAACATTGTAATTGGCTCTTCAACATCTTTGTCTCTTGAATTACGTTTTTTACCATCTTGCCATCCCCAATAAGAATTGTATTTAATTCCCATTAAATTATTCACTTCTTCAGTATTTGGAGAATTTTTTCCTCTACTATTTTGAGCATAAATAGAAGTTAAATTCAAACTATGTTTGTCATTAATCTTTTTCTCAACACTTGCAAATAATGAATTTGCAGCATAATCAGTTCCCTCAAAGTATCCTTCTTCAGCCCATCTTCTTGATGCAGAAACTACAAATGCCCATCCGTCTTTGTTCATACCAGATGCGTGAGTTCCCATCATTCTCCAACTATAGTTAGTGTTTGTTCCCGACATCGAAATTCTTGAACCTGGACGGTAGAATGAAGCTCTTGTGTTGATTTCTTGAGTTCCTAAAGCACTACCAAAAGTATAATCTGAAGGTGCAGAACCCATAGTGAATTCTTGATTTCTTGTTGCATCATTTAAACCACCCCAGTTACTCCATTGTGGTCTTCCATCATACAATTTGTTCATTGACAAACCGTTAATCATGGTAACACCATATTCATTATCTAAACCTCTAATTCTAAAACGAGATTGCCCCCAGTTAAAAGCAGCAGCTTGTTGGTAGGTGTCTCTCGTTGCTTGTAATAAGCCCGACGTACTTTCCGACCCACTGTTGTCATCTCCTAAGTCATTTTCAGTAATAGTTACTAAACTTAATTGTTGTTCAGAAGTAACGTCTTCTTCTAAAACAACTACACCTAAGTCTAATGGTTCTCCATTATTTGGCTCTAACACGAATGTCTGTTGGTTGTATCCTGTAGACTTAACTACCAATACTTGTTCTCCACCAGGAATTGATTGAAATACAAAATTTCCGTCAAAATCAGTCAAGGCAGATTGATTCGTGCTTTGAATAGTTGCAACTACATTTTGTAATGGTTTTTGACTTTTAGCATCGATAACCTTACCTTTTAAGGCTGGATTTTGCTGTGCAAAAACAAAAACAGCTTGCAGCACTAGTAAAGTGCTTAATACAAGTTTTTTCATAAAGAATATTATAATTAATACTTATTTAACGTTAAGTAGTTTAAAACTTAACAGCCTGCAAATGTATAACTTTTAATAATATTATTTACCTTTGGCACCCAATTTGTAATAAACTTGATATTAATATAACATTTGATTTATGAAAATTAAACACCTTTTGGCTGTATTTACCGTGATTTTGTCTGTAAATAGCGCTTTTTCTCAGGATAAAAAATTTAAAGTGCACACAGTAGCATTTTATAACTTAGAGAATATATTTGATACCATTAACAACCCAGATACATACGATGAAGAATATACACCTACTAATGGTTGGAATACAAAAAACTATAAAAAGAAGTTAGACAACCTAAGCCGTGTTCTTATCGAATTAGGTACAAGCGAAAATCAAAAAAATTCTCCAGTAATTATTGGGGGATGTGAAATTGAGAATCGTGGTGTGTTAGAAGATTTAGTAAAACACCCAACCTTAATTAATAAAGGATATAAAATTGTCCACTTTGATTCACCTGACAAGCGTGGAATTGATGTAGGGTTTTTATATCAAGAAAAACATTTTCAACCTACAAGCTACATCAATGTTCCTTTGTATGTATATGAATCAGAATCTACTTCTGATAAAAAAAACAAAAAAGAAGAAGAAGAAGTTGAGGAGAATGTTAATTATGACAAAAAAACTAAAAGAATCTACACTCGTGATCAGCTATTAGTTACTGGTTTATTAGATGGGGAAGAGATTAATATTATTGTGAATCACTGGCCATCGCGTTCTGGCGGAGAGAAAAAGAGTAGTCCATACAGAGAAGCAGCTGGAAGATTAAATAGAAAAATAATAGACTCAATTATTAAAATTAATCCTAATGCTAAAATTATTACTATGGGAGATTTGAATGATGGAGCATACAATAAAAGTGTAAAGCAGGGCATTGGCGCTAAATTGAAAAAAGAAGAATTAAAAGAACCAAGAGATATTTACAATCCTTTTGAGCAAATGGCAAAAGAAGGTCATGCTACTTTATTTTATAGAGATTCAGGCGATATTTTTGACCAAATTATGGTAAGTCAGCAATTTATCCCTAAAGACAAAAATGATTATGGTTCTTTCAAATATTGGAAAGCAGGTATTTACAACAAGCCTTTCTTAATACAGAAAACAGGTCAGTATAAAGGCTACCCACTTCGTAATCAAAACGGAGTTCCTGGATTTTCCGATCACTTTCCAGTTTATATTTATTTAGTGAAAGAAGTGAAGTAATTTCAATGATAATAATTTAATAAGGTTAGTTTGCAATAAAATGCAGCTAACCTTTTTCTTTTTCTGTAACTTTACATTTTAAATGCAAAAAAGATGGCAATAGGAAAACCGTTTAATTTACAAAAGTGGGTTGAGGATAACAAAGCATTGTTAAAACCACCCGTTAGTAATAAGAATTTATATGTAGAATCGGAAGATTATATTGTAATGATTGTGGGTGGACCCAATGCACGAAAAGACTATCACTACAATGAAACCGAAGAGTTGTTTTACCAATTAGAAGGTGAAATCACAGTTTACATTCAGGAAGATGGGAAAAAGAAAGCGATGAAACTTTCAGCTGGTGATATGTATTTGCATCCGGCTAAAGTGCCACATTCTCCTTCTAGAACAGAAGGTTCTGTTGGTTTGGTAATCGAAAGAAAACGCGCTGGAAAAGGATTCAATGATGGTTTACTTTGGTTTTGCGACAATTGCAATCATAAATTACACGAAGTATATTTCGAATTACACGATATAGAAAAAGATTTCTTACCTCATTTTAGTACGTTCTATAATTCAGAAGAAAAAAGAACGTGTAAAAAATGCGGTACTGTAATGGAAACCAATCCTAAGTTTACGACTAAGAAATAGTTAAAAAATAGCTGTGTAACTTGAGACACACAATTATTAAAATATATTTTTTACATTTGTAAAAATTTAACAAAAAACGAATAAAAAGTTATAAAATGATATCTGAAGCAGCGATTCAATTTGGTATGCAAGAAGCTTTGCAACAATTAGGCATTAAAGAAATTAACGAAGGAACTTCTACTGGAACTAAGTGGTTTTCTAACGGAAAAATCATCGAATCATATTCACCAGCAACAGGAGATTTGATTGGAAAAGTAAAATCTTCAACAAAAGAAGATT
Source organism: Flavobacterium lacisediminis (assembly GCF_025909975.1). Lineage (GTDB taxonomy): Bacteria > Bacteroidota > Bacteroidia > Flavobacteriales > Flavobacteriaceae > Flavobacterium > Flavobacterium lacisediminis. The sequence goes on from NZ_JAPCIO010000001.1 coordinate 391,328, forward strand.
ACGAAACAGCTATGAGTGCTGCAGAAGAAGCTTTCAAAACATGGCGTTTGGTTCCGGCTCCAAAAAGAGGAGAAATCGTTCGTCAAATGGGAGAAGAATTACGTAAACATAAAGAAGCATTAGGAAAATTAGTGTCTTTTGAAATGGGTAAATCGTATCAAGAAGGTCTTGGAGAAGTTCAAGAAATGATTGATATCTGTGATTTCGCAGTAGGTTTATCACGTCAATTACACGGATTAACAATGCACTCAGAGCGTCCAATGCACAGAATGTATGAGCAATGGCATCCGTTTGGAATTGTTGGAATCATTTCGGCTTTCAACTTCCCAGTAGCGGTTTGGTCTTGGAACACTATGTTAGCTTGGATTTGTGGTGATGTTTGTATTTGGAAACCAAGTTCAAAAACGCCTTTATGTGGTGTAGCGTGTCAAAACATCATTCAAACGGTATTAGAAAGAAACAATTTACCAGAAGGAATCAGCTGTTTAGTAGTTGGTAACGAGTCTGGAGATTTAATCAATAACGACAAACGTATTCCATTAGTATCGTTTACAGGTTCTACAAGAATTGGTCGTCACGTATCAAAAACTGTGGCTGAGCGTTTTGGAAATACTATCTTAGAATTAGGTGGAAACAACGCGATTATCGTTTCTCAAGAAGCAGATTTATCGATGGTATTGGTAGGAGCAGTTTTTGGAGCGGTAGGAACAGCAGGTCAACGTTGTACTTCAACTCGTAGATTAATTGTTCACGAAAGTGTTTACGATAAAACATTAGACGTTTTAGCTAAAGCGTATGCACAGTTAAAAATTGGAAATCCATTAGATGCTAACAATCACGTGGGTCCACTTATCGATAAAGGTGCGGTTCAAGATTACTTAAACGCTATCGAAAAAGCAAAAGCTGAAGGCGGAAGAGTAATTGTAGAAGGTGGTGTTTTAGAAGGAAAAGGATACGAAAGTGGTTGTTATGTAAAACCATGTATTATTGAAGCGAAAAACGAGTTCGAAATCGTACAACACGAAACTTTCGCACCTGTTTTATACGTAATGAAATACAGCACAATTGAAGAAGCGATTGCTATGCAAAATGCAGTTCCTCAAGGATTATCTTCTTCTATCTTTACGAACAACATGAGAGAAATGGAATTATTCCTTTCGGCTGCGGGTTCTGATTGTGGTATTGCTAACGTAAACATTGGAACTTCTGGTGCTGAAATTGGTGGTGCTTTTGGTGGTGAAAAAGAAACAGGTGGTGGCCGTGAATCAGGTTCTGATGCATGGAAAGCCTACATGAGAAGACAAACCAACACCATTAACTACGGAACAGCGTTACCATTAGCTCAAGGTATTAAGTTTGATTTCTAAAAAAAGTGATTAGTGAAAAGTAATTAGTGATTAGTTACTTTTTGGATATAGAAAAACCCTGCAATTGCAGGGTTTTTTGTTTTCTTTAGTTATTGAAAACTACTTCGTTTTCTTCACGTATTGTGTTAAAATGTAAATGTTTTGGTTTTCCACTCTACCTTCAATAAGGTTTGCATCATCCCAAACTAATTTAATGTTGTGTACGGCAGCTCCACGTTTTGCGGTAAAAGTAGCTCCTTTTACATCTAAATCTTTAATTAATACAACTGAGTCACCATCTAATAAGGTTACACCGTTGCTGTCTTTATGTACAATTTTGTTTTCGTCTTCTTCTTCGCCTTCACCGGTTGCTTTTGCCCATTCTAATGCTTCTTCGTCAAGATACATCATATCTAATAAATCAGTATTTTTTAAACGTGCTAACATACGCCAAGATAAAATTTGAACTGGTAAATGCTCATTCCACATACTATCTGATAACCCTCTCCAATCGTTTTCATTCATGGTTTCTGGGTTTTCAATTTGGTCTTTTAAATGTTTCGCAACTAAAACCGAATGTTCTAAGCTTTCTGCAGTGTGAGGTGGTAACGTGTACACAACTAAATCATGTTCGGCACCACTAATTTCGCAAACTGAACCACTGCGGTCTTTCAGTTTTTTTTCTATTACACTCATTTTGAATGGATTTTACGTAAATAAATAATTTGGGACAAAGTTATAAATTGAATTTAATTATCTTTGATTATTCGATTAAAATCTACTTAATATGAAGAAATTACTCTTAATCATAGCTGTGGCTCCATTATTATTAGCTACACAATGTAACGAAGATGATAACGGAATTGCTTGTACAGAAGAAGCACGAGCTGGTTTGAACATCACCATAAAAGATGCCGAAACAAATGCTTACTTAAACGAAGGTGTTTCTGTTGTAGCTACTGATGGAAGTTATTCCGAAACGTTAGAAAGTTTTGATAGTGCTGAACCTGTTTTTTCAGGTGCTTATGAAAGACAAGGAAATTATACAATTACGGTTTCAAAAACGGGTTATGTAACGTACATTTCAGAGGTAATAAGTGTTACGTCCGATGTTTGTCACGTTATCCCACAACAAAGAACCATTTTACTACAACCCGAATAAAAAAAGGAAGCCATTTCGACTTCCTTTAATACGTTTTTTTACAATTTTTTATAAATTGAAAGAAGCTCCAATTGAGAAGTTAAACTGATTGTTATATTTTTCAAATCCAACAGGGTTATTATCGTAATGTGCTATCGGTAACTGAATTTCAGAGTATAAACCAAAACCATCGGTAATAAAATAACGAGCACCTAAATGAGCTCCAAAATTTTTAATTCCAATATTTAAACCAGGATAAACGTCTACTTTTTTTTCAATTCCAAAAACATCGGCAATATTGGCGCTAAAACGAGCTCTTAAATCAAAACGATCGTCAAAATTTGGTTTTTCACCAGCTACTTCTTCAATTCCTAATAAATATAAAGAAGTAAAACCAAACGACATGTTTGTGCCTATTCCTCTATCATAAGTTGCAATTATTCCTGAACCTTTTTCTTGTAAGTTGGCTCCAACTTGAAATTTAGTATCTCCTTTTCCTTTAAAAACTTGCGCATTAGAGACTTGGATTGCGGCTAATAAACAAATTACGGCTAAAAATTTTTTCATCGTATTATAATTAAAATTGAGTACAAATATACGAATAAATTAATTTCTTCCTTTTTCGTTAGGGTACAGATCTGGTAATGAGTCGCTTTGCCAAAATTGTTTTGTGTCAACATCCATAATAGTTAAGGGACCTTTAAAAGCAGCACCAGTATCAATATTCCAAACACAAGATTTATTTACCGGAATTGTTTCGTCAATTTTAGTAACTGGTGTGTGACCGATGTAAATTTCTTTGTAAATTTTTAATCGATTAGGATACGTTATCGCATCTTTTGAGAGTTTATTATCCAATGATAAAGCGGTTTCCCAAAGTGTTCGATCCCAGTAAAATAAAGGTTTAAAAAATTCGTGCTCCACACCTTTCATATTGGTAAAGCCAGCGTGAATAAACAGTCGGTTCTCATTATCTAAATGATAATTTTGAAGCGATTGTAAAAATTGAATGTGTTTCTCTTTCGTATCAGTGTCGATATTTTGATAGGATAAAACCGTTGCTTCTCCACCATGTTGAAACCACAATTTTTCATCAATATTTTCGTTATTACCTAATAACCAATCTAATAGAAGTTCGTCGTGATTACCACGAATAAAGATACAAGGTTGTTGTTTTTGTAATTCTATTAAAAAATCCAGAACAGCTGGAGATTCGCTCCAACCATCAACAAAGTCCCCTAAAAAAATTAAAGTATCCATTTGGGTAACCTTAGCTCTTTTTAAAACTTGGTGAATTGCTTTTAATCCACCATGAATATCTCCAAGTACGAATTTTCTCATAATTAAGTATAATTTGACTCAAATTTTAACAAAATGTGCAGAAAAACTACAGCAATTTATGTTTCCATGGGCTTTAATTTTGTTCTTTAAGATAAAAAACACCAAAAAATAACAAACAAACACTTTCAAAATCAAAACATTATGAAAAATTCAATTCAATTATTTGCTTTAGCATTAGTAGCTTCTACCTTTTTTTCATGCACAACAGACGAGTATGATGCCGCACTTGAACAAAGTGTAAAAGTAACAGAAAATATTCAAAATGCGCAATTTAAGGATGGGGATGTAGTTCCTACAGATTCATTAGCTACGGAAGCTGATAATACACCACCTGTTATAATAAAAAGAGATTAATAACTTTAAAACATAATAAATTATGAAAACAATGGTAGTAGTAATTGTAAGTTCTTTGTTTTTGTCAAATATATCCAATAACAAAGAAAATGATTCAATAAAAAAAGTAATGGCTTATAAAATTGAAAATATTGAAAAAATAAATGTAGATAACACATTAAATAGCAGAATACCTATAATTATTGTAAAAAAGGATTAATAATTATCTTTTAATAGTATTTTTGTTTACAAACAAATATTTTTAATTGAAACAGGCTGTGATTTTTCTTAGTTTCTTTTTTCTCGTTGGATGCAATTCAAATGAGAAAAATCTTGATATTCAGAAAAAATTAGATTCCTGTTTTGAAAACAGTTCAAATGTAAATTTAGACAAAGAAATTCGATTAAAATATATTGATTCTGCTGAAATTATTATTCATAGAGCAAGTAGTACAGATTCTATGAAAATTAGTAATTATTTTAGAATAGCTAATCGCTATTTTATGTTGTCAGAAAATGAAAAATATAAAAAAACAACTAATAAAATTTTAGCTCTTTCTAAATCCAATAATGATTCTTTAAATATTGCCAAAGCAGAATATTATCTCGGGGACTATTATTTTTCTCTTTCTAAAAACGATAGCGCCTATTATTACTACTTAGGAGCAGAAAAAATATATAAAAAAATAGAGGATAAGCTTAATCTTGCAAATACTAAATTACATAAGGCTTATATTTTGTTATATGAGAAAGATTTTTTGAGTTGCGAATCAGAAACAATTATTGCCTTAAATATTGCCAATGAATTAAATGACCCAATTTTAGTTTTTGAATGTTATGCAAATTTAGGGCGTTCTTTATTAGCTGTAGAAAATTACAAAAAAGCACTAGAATACCATCAAAAATCTTTAGCGCAAATCAGAAAAATAGAAGATAAAAATTATAGACCATTACTTCAAGCACAAGCTTTAAACAATATTGGTTTTGTATATTTAAATTTAGGTAAATTTAAAGAAGCTAGTGAAATTTTTACAGAAGGATTAAAAATTAATAATCTTAGAGAAATTCAACCTGTATTGCATTCCTCTTTGTTAGATAATTATGCTTATTCCCGTTTTAAAATAAATAAAAATGAAGGTTTAAAAGATTTCAAAAAAGCGTTAGAACTTAGCGATGAAATTGGGGATATTTATAGTAGAATTAACAGCAGAATCCATCTAACAGAATATTACCTATCCAAAAAAGATACTACAACTGCGCTTCAATACAATCAAGAAGCCAATAGTCTGGCTAAAGAGTCTAACTACAACAAAGAAGTTTTAACCACTCTCGATTTCTTTACTAAATTAAAACCTAAAGAAGGGTTAAAATACGCTAAAGAATACATTAAACTTAGTGATAGTTTACAACAACAAGAAAGACTTACACGTAATAAGTTAGCTCGAATAGAATACGAAACGGACGAAATAATTGTAGAAAAAGAAGCCATTTCAAATCAATTTAGAATCATCTTAGTTTCCTCTCTTTTGGTGTTTTCTTTTGGAATTTTATTTTATATTATTTTGTATCAACGCAGCAAGCATAAAGAATTACTTTTCAGTCAAGAGCAACAAAAAGCGAATGAAGAAATTTATAAACTGATGTTGGACAAACAAGATGAAATAGACGAAGTAAAAAAGAAAGAAAAATTACGAATCTCTCAAGAACTTCATGATAGTGTAATGAATAAATTGGCGGGAACACGACTCAATTTGTTTGTTTTAACTAAAAAAAGGGATGATGAAACCATTCAAAAATGTTTAGAACATATTAATGGTATTCAGAATATCGAAAAAGAAATTCGAACTATCGCGCATGAATTGCATAATGACGCTTTTTTTGCCAAAGGCAGTTATCGTAGTTTGTTAGAACAAATATTGCAAAACCAAAAAGAAACCTATCAAACCGAATGTGAATGTTTAATCGCTCCAGATGAAACGATTGAAACAATTTCGGCTCTTATAAAAATGAATGTTTATAGAATTATTCAGGAAACATTGAATAACATTAACAAACATGCAAAAGCAACAAAAATTTCACTAAGTTTATACATTGAAGAGGGATTTTTATATTTGTACATAATTGACAATGGAGTAGGATTTAAAGTTTCTAAATCAAAATCAGGAATCGGATTAAAAAACATGGAAAGTCGTGCAGAATCCATAAACGGAAAACTAAAAATAACTTCTGAAACAAACAAAGGAACCAAAGTTCAACTAAAAGTCAAATTATAAAGTCAAATAACGCATTCAAACTTGGAAAACAAAAAGCTAAATATTTTAATGATAGACGATCATCCTTCCATGATAGAAGGATATAAGAGCATTCTTTCATTCAACGATTTGGATTATGAAATTCAGGTTACGCCAGCTTATAATTGTGAAAGTGCTTATTATTTAATTACTGATATCCAAAGTAAATTAGCCTATGATGTTGTTTTTATCGATTTGAGTTTGCCTGCTTTTCCAGAGCAAAAAATTCACTCAGGACACGATTTAGCTACTTTGGTTAGAATGTACATGCCAAGTTCGAAAATTGTAATTTTAACTTCTCATATCGAATCTTTTTTGCTTTATAAAATTCATAGAGAAATTGAACCCGAAGGTTTTTTAGTTAAAAGCGATTTTACAGCAGAAGAACTTTTAAACGCATTTCATCAAATTGTTATTGGAAATAAATACAGAAGCCGAACGGTTCAACAAAACATTAATGATTTAATGGCGAATGATTTTTTATTAGACGAACATTATCAGCAAATCATAACATTACTTGCACAGGGTATAAAGACTAAAAATATGCCCGAATATATTAACATCACGCTGAGCGCCATTGATAAAAGGAAGGCGCATATAAAAGAATTCTTTAATATTGAAAAAGGTTCTGATGAGGACATTATTAAAGAAGCAAAAAAAAGAGGTTTGATATGAAATTTTAACATAAACTGCAGAAAAACTACAGCAACCCATCCAAAAAGCGTCCTTACATTTACAATGTAATTTCTATAATAAATAAAGGATGAAACTATACACTAAAATATTGCTGTTTTTGTTGTTCTTGAGTTTAATATGGCTTTATACTGTTATCGATTTAACGTACAATACACTCTTTTTAGAGAGTAGTACATTGCTTTCCAAATGCATAGGGTATCATGCACAATTTGAATTGATTTACATTTTAGGGGTTTTTCTTTTTGTTTCTTATTTGGTTTTAATCCTTTTTATAAAAAACAAAAAGCTGTATTAATCGTATTTCATTTTTCTTAAAATTCGCATTACTTCTTTAAATGAGATATAAATCATAGGATTTTCTAGTGATTTCAAAAAAGGTTTAGCATCAATTAGTTTTTGTTTCGCTTCATCAAATCCATTCAAGTAACAAATCATTAGAATGTGAGGTAAATTCTCCAAATCTCTTTTTTCTGATTCTTGTAAAGGCAATCCTTTTTGAAGTTTTCCTAATAAGGTCAAATTTGAATTATAAATATGATGCAACATTTTTCGGTTGTATTGAGGTGGCTCAAATAACATTTCCGAATTCATTTTGTAATAGCCATTATCAAAAAAAGTTAATGTTACTTTTTCAAACGGATAATAACTGGTTTTATCATTTAACCCTAAAGAAACGTATTCGGTAATAGAAAACGTACTATCATCATATTCAATGTTAACTTCATCTAATGCTGAATAAAATAATTTTACTTGTTCATTAATCAACTCAATATCTACTCTCGAGTAATATACTTTATCTCGAATCTTCTTCTTATTTCCGGCCCAGCAAACCACAAACAATTCTTTAAAAACAAGATAGTTAGAAGGAATGTCTTTATGGCGATTGTTGATGAAATCCAAAACACTTTCTAACGTATGCGCAATGCTATTACGTGAGCTATTTTCTATGCTAATAACTGTTTCAACATTCTGTTTCGAATATGGAATTTTCTCTTTCGTAGGCGAAGTATTACTCCCTTTTCTAACAAAAGTACTATTGGCTTCAATGGTGTGAATTCCTTTTTTAAAATAAGAAGTTTTAGATTTAGGTTTTATCGTAACCAATCCTACCACTTTATCTTTTGGAAGATTAGGAAAAGGCACATTTTCGTACTGAATTTTAGGCGGATTCTCCAAAAAAGCATTCACCAAATTCTGAATTCGGCTATCATCAAAAAAGTCATCACCAACGATTTCATTCGATTCATCTTCCACACCCACCACTATGTATGAGTTGTTGCTCGGATTAGAATTCGAAAGCGCACAAATGTGTTTTAAAAATTTCGCTTTTCCTTCTTTAGTGTGCAAATTCAACTGACGCTTCTTATCATAAAAACTGTTCTCATCGTGATGAGATAGAATGTTTTTGATAAGTAAGCGTTTGTTTATCATTTTTTAGTAGTTACTTTTTTTAAGGAACCTTATTTCCCATGCTTGTTGTCCAAATTTCAAACCAATCTTGTTTGTCTAATTCTAAACTATGAGCTTTTGATAATTGCTGAATTCGCGCCACATTTACTGTACCCGCCACAGGTGAAACATTTGCCGGATGTTGTAAAATCCAAGCTAATAAAATAATATCAGAACCTACATGGTATTTATCTACAAGAGTGGCAAGAAGTTGTCTCAATCTAAAAGTTTGCTCCGTATTTTCTCTAAAAACAGTTCCTAAAGGATTCCACGCCATTGGCTGAATATTGTGAATCTGCATATAATCAAAACTTCCGTCTAACATAGCTTCATGATGTGTTGCTGAAAACTGAACCTGATTATACGAAATTTCAGTTTTTTGACGCAAAAGTTCCGTTTGAAAAGGTGTAAAATTAGAAACACCAAACGATTTAATTTTTCCTTCCGATTTTAATTTTTCAACCGCTTCGGCAACTTCATCAGCTTGCATTAATGGACTTGGTCGGTGTAAAAGCAAAGCATCTAAATAATCTGTTTGTAGATTTTTCAATGAATTTTCTACCGACCAAATGATATATGCTGCAGAATAATCGTAATGTTTGATTTTATTTTCTCTTCCTTTTGTGTGTTGAATACCGCATTTGGTAATCAATTGTAGTTTATCTCTTGAAATTTTACTTTCGCTAAATGCTTTTCCAAACTGTGATTCGGTTGTATAATCTCCATAAATATCGGCATGATCAAAAGTGGTGATTTTATTTTCGATACAAAGATTAATCAAATGTGCCATTTCTGTTGTACTTAGGTTTTTGTCCCAAATACCCCAATTCATTGTTCCTGCGATTATTCTTGACAAAGTTTTCATAAAGTTTGTGTTTTGGTGTTAAATTTTATAATAAATAATTGATATAGCGTTGTTTATATATAATTGTATGATGTCAAAATGACATTATGAATATACTAATTTAAACATTTGTCTCATGAAAAATTTAAAAAAAATTTTATTAAGTTGTTTTTCAATTCTTGTTCTGAGCGTTTTTGTTTTAAGTTGTTCTGATTCGGATGACAATTCTCCAGGAACTTCAAGAATTAAAGTAGGTATAACCGATAATCCGGGAGATTATGACGAAGTTAATGTTGAAATACTTGATGTGAAAATAAAAAATTCTAATGGAACAGATGAAAATGGATGGGTAAGTATAGGAATTGCTAATCCAGGAATTTACAATCTACTCGATTTAACAGGGGGAGTTACAGCTTCTTTGTCGGATAGTCAAATTCCTTCAGGGTTTTTAGGTCAAATTAGATTGATTTTAGGGGATAATAATACGGTGGTAAAAGATGGAATAACTTACCCATTGAACACACCAAGCTCACAACAATCAGGTTTAAAATTGCAAGTAAATCAAACACTTGAACCAAATTTCACGTATGATTTTTTGATAGATTTCGATGTAAATCGATCTATAGTGGTACAAGCTGGTGGTTCGGGTATTTTTAATTTAAGTCCCGTTTTAAGAGTTAGCTCAGTAGCAAATTCGGGTTCTATTTCAGGAACTGTTGTTTCAGGGTTTATCAGGTATCTGCTTCAGTTATGGTAGGCAGTGTTGAGGTTACTGCTCTTACAGATTCGGAAGGGGTATTTTATCTTCACGGAATACCAGCAGGAACTTATACACTTACATTAACACCAGATCCAGCATCTACTTTCACACCTTTAATTATTGAAAATGTGGTGGTTGTGAATGGAGTAAATACCGATACCGGAACCAGTACAATTTCTGATTAAATAGAAGTAATTAAGTTAAAGTATCATAAAATTCTCAAAAAGGCAGCTATTTCAGGTAGTTGCCTTTGTTTTTTTAACCAATTATTAACAACAAACCACTAAATTTTTTTTCAATTTTGAAATGTTAAAATTTTGAACTTAATTGTACCTCGAAAAAAACACAAGATATGGAAGAAAATGCTGCTGCATTAGACATAAGAGCAATCAACGAAAAGATAGAAAGAGAAAGTGCTTTTATCGATTTGCTTACAATGGAAATGAACAAAGTTATTGTAGGTCAAAAACAAATGGTAGAACGATTGTTAATTGGACTTTTAGGACAAGGACACATTCTATTAGAAGGAGTTCCCGGATTAGCAAAAACTTTAGCAATTAATACGCTTTCTCAAGCCGTTCACGGTTCGTTCAGTCGTATTCAGTTTACACCAGATTTATTGCCTGCAGACGTTGTAGGAACCATGATTTATAATATCAAACAAAACGACTTTACCATTCGTAAAGGACCAATTTTTGCTAACTTCGTTTTAGCCGATGAGATTAATCGTGCTCCTGCAAAAGTGCAATCGGCTTTGTTAGAAGCGATGCAAGAAAAGCAAGTTACTATTGGTGATGAAACGTTTAAGTTAGACAAACCGTTCTTAGTAATGGCAACGCAAAATCCGGTTGACCAAGAAGGAACCTATCCTTTACCAGAAGCACAAGTTGACCGTTTTATGTTGAAAGTCGTTATCGATTATCCAAAAATGGAAGACGAGCGTTTGGTAATTCGTCAAAACTTAAAAGGCGCTTTTGAAAAAGTAAACCAAGTGGTTTCTATTGAACAAATTTTAAGAGCTCAAGAAGCTGTTCGTGAAGTATATATGGACGAGAAAATCGAGAAATACATCTTAGATTTAATTTTTGCAACGCGTTATCCAGAAAAATATAAATTAGAAAGTCTAAAACCATTAATCAGTTTTGGAGCTTCGCCACGTGGAAGTATCAACTTAGCAACTGCTGCTAAATGTTACGCTTTCATCAAACGTAGAGGTTATGTAATTCCAGAAGACGTTCGTGCCGTTGTGTACGATGTATTACGTCACAGAATCGGAATCACATACGAAGCTGAAGCTGAAAATGTAACTACAGAAGACATTATTAGCAGAATTGTTAACGAAGTTGAAGTGCCTTAATTTAGTTATCAGTGTTCAGTCTCAGTTTTCAGATAATACTGTTTTTAAACTGCGACTGTCAACTGCGACTGCCAACTAATAGAAATGGATACCAAAGAAATTCTAAAGAAAGTTCGAAAAATTGAAATCAAAACCCGAAGATTGAGTGATCACATCTTTTCGGGCGAATATCATACGTCTTTTAAAGGACGCGGTATGACTTTTTCAGAAGTACGCCAATACCAATACGGTGATGACGTAAGAGCTATCGATTGGAATGTAACCGCGCGCTATAACGAACCTTTCGTAAAGGTATTTGAAGAAGAACGCGAATTAACCATGATGTTAATGGTTGATATTTCAGGTTCGGAGAGTTTTGGTACAAAAAATCAGTTAAAACGAGATATGATTACCGAAATCGCAGCGACATTAGCGTTTTCGGCTACTCAAAATAATGATAAAATTGGTTTACTTTTATTTTCGGACCAAATCGAATTGTTTATTCCGCCTAAAAAAGGAAAATCGCATGTTTTACGAATCATTCGCGAGTTAATCGAATTCGAATCGAAAAGCAAAAAAACCGATTTATCGCAAGCGTTGAAATATTTATCAAGCGTTTTGAAAAAGAAAGCGATTGTGTTTTTAATTTCCGATTTCATGGTGCAAGATTACGAACACACGTTGAAAATTGCTTCAAAACGTCATGATGTAACTGGAATTCGAGTTTTTGACCAAAGAGAAGAAAGTATTCCAAACATTGGAATTGTAAATATGATTGATGCTGAAACAGGAGAAACACTTTTGGTAGATACAACATCAAATAAAGTTCGAATGGATTACGAAAAATACTATCGTGAAAACGTAAATTATTTCAAAGATATTTTTTCAAAATGTGGAGCAGGAACAATTAGTTCAAGAGTGGATGAAAGCTATGTAACCAAATTATTAGGTTATTTTAAAGCGCGTAATTAAGAAAAATGAAAAAGAAACTTTACTTATATATTGCTTTATTGTTCGGATTTTTGGGTTTTGCTCAACAAATCTCGTCTTCTATTGATTCTACCCAAATTAAAATTGGATCGCAATTCAATTTAACCATCAAAGCAAAAGTAAACGAAAAAGATAAAGTGGTTTTTCCTGCTGGAAAGTTTTTTGGTGCTTTAGAAATATTAGAATCCTATCCAATTGACACCATAAAAAACGACAATGAATACGAATTAATCAAAAAATACGGGTTAACCCAATTTGATTCGGGACGCTATGTGATTCCGAAATTATTGGTAAAAATCAATCAAAAAGAATTTCGTACTGATTCGCTTTCGATTTTGGTAAACGATGTAAAAGTTGATACTACCAAACAACAAATGTACGACATCAAAGATATCATCGCTACCGAAGAAAAATCGATGAGCGAATGGTGGAAATTACTGATTTTATTGGTGTTGATTATCGCATCTGGATTTGCTTCGTACTTAATCATCAAAAGATTCCAAAAAGACAAAGAACAAAAAGAAGAATTTTTCGCTTCGCCAATTGAAAAAGCGATTGCGTATCTTCAAAACTTAGATAAAAAACAATTAGTACAACGCGGTGATGTCAAAGAATACTATTCTGAAATGACTGATATTACCAGAACGTACATCGAGGAATCGGTTCATATTCCAGCAATGGAAAGTACTTCGAGTGAATTAATAGAATCCCTAAAAAAAGCGATTAAAGACAAGAAAATGTTTGTAAATCGTGAAGATTTAGAAAAATTCAGTCGCGTTTTAGAAAATTCGGATTTAGTAAAATTCGCTAAATCGCAACCTATGTTGTTTGAAATTGAAACCGATAAAAAAATCATCGATAAGTTTTTGTTAATAATCGATAAGGCTTTACCAAGAACCGAAGACCAAGCTGCAATCCTTTTTGCAGAAGAAGTTCGCAAGAAAGAAATGCAAAAACAAAAGTTCAAACGTTTAGTGATGTCTATCGGAATTTCGATGTTTTTATTTGTGGCTTCAGTTGTAATTTTCGGTTACACAGTTGGATTCGATTTCATCAAAGACAATTACATTGGACATTCTACCGAAGAATTGTTAGAGAAAGAATGGATAACGTCAGAATATGGAGAACCTGCAATTATTATTTCAACTCCAAGAGTTTTAAAACGTAAAAACGATGAGAAAATTCAGAATAACCTTCCTGAAAATGTAAAATCGAATAGTCGATTTATGTATGGAAGTATTATTGATAATTTTTCTATTGTTTTAATCACAACCGCTTTTAAAGACACTACAAAACTAGATTTAGATGTAGCTCTTGAAACGGATTTAAAAGAATTAGAAAAATTTGGAGCTAAAAATATTATTGTAAAAACAGGCGAATTCGAAAATGTAAAAGGACTTTCGGGTAAAAAAGCCTACGGAACATTTACTGCTTTTGATCCTGTGAGAGAAGAAGATGTGAAAATGGAATATGAAATTATGGTTTTAGCTCAACCAGGTGGCGCTCAGGAATTCTTCTTAATTTATAAAGAAGAAGACGAACATGCGAAACAAATTATAGAGAAAATTCAGAATTCAATCGAACTAAGAAAAGCAGCAAAATAATGGGGAAAGTAACCTTTTTAAATCCGGAATTTTTGTGGTTGTTTTTGGTTTTGCCGATTGCAATAGCTTGGTTGTTTTATAAAAGAAACCAACTTTCAGCAACGGTAAAAATGAGTTCGTTGGAACCATTCAAACAAAACAGAACTTTTTTAGCCAAAGCGAAACCGTTTTTATACGTGTTACGAATAATAGCATTAAGTTCAATAATCATAGCATTAGCAAGACCAAGAAGCGTTGATGTAACTTCAAAATCGAAAACCACAAAAGGAATTGATATTGTAATGGCAATCGACGTTTCGAGTAGTATGTTGGCCAATGACTTAAAACCAAATCGTCTAGAAGCATTGAAAAAAGTAGCTTCAACGTTTGTGCAAGATAGAATTAACGATAGAATTGGTTTAGTTGTTTATGCGGGGGAAAGTTATACGAGAACTCCTGTAACTTCAGATAAAACCATCATTTTACAATCGTTAAAAACCATCGAATACGATGATTCTATTATTGCAGATGGAACCGGAATTGGTGTTGGTTTAGCAACAGCTATTAACCGAATAAAAGACAGCAAAGCGAAAAGTAGAATCATCATTTTATTGACAGATGGTGTGAATAATTCAGGAACAATCGACCCAAGAACTGCTTCTGAAATCGCAAAAGAATACGGTATAAAAGTATATACGATCGGAATTGGAACAAACGGACAAGCGATGTTTCCTGTGGCAAAAGACGCCAATGGAAAATTAGTTTTCAGAATGATGCCAGTAGAAATTGATGAAAAACTGATGAAAGAAATTGCAAAAGCAACCGATGCGAAATATTTTAGAGCAACATCGAATAAAAAATTACAAGCCATATACGACGAAATTAATAAGTTAGAAACCACGGAAATTGACGAGAAGAAATTCTACAATTACGATGAAAAATACAAACCTTTTGTTTTAATTGCTTTTGTGTTGTTAGGTGTTGAGGTATTGTTGAGAAATTCAGTTTTTAGAGGAATCGTTTAGAAAAAGAAAAAATGTTTGAATTAGAAAGTCCAATATATTTTTATTTGTTAGCGCTATTACCCATAATAGTGGCACTTTTTCTATTCAATTTGTTTTGGAAAAGAAAAAGACAAGCTGTTTTTGCCGATTTGGAATTATTCAACCAATTAGTTCCAGAACAATCCAAATTCAAACCAATTTTAAAATTAGGTGTTTTGTTGTTGGCATTGGCTTGCATTATAATTGCTTTGGTAAACCCAAAAATGGGAACCAAAATGGAAACCGTAAAACGTCAAGGAATTGATATTGTGTTTGCGGTCGATATTTCAAAAAGTATGTTAGCCGAAGACGTAGCACCAAACCGATTAGAAAAAACCAAGCAAATCGTTTCGCAAATCATCAACCAATTAGGAAATGACCGTGTAGGAATTGTAGGTTATGCCGGAAGCGCTTATCCAGTTTTACCGATGACGACCGATTATAGCATTGCTAAAATGTACTTGCAAAGCATGAATACCAACATGGTTTCTTCTCAAGGAACAGCTTTTAACGATGCCATTCAATTAGCAGTTGATTATTTTGATGTGAAAGATACTAGCAAGCTAATTATCCTGATTTCTGATGGTGAGGACCATGGTGAAGGCGCAGAAGATGCTATAGAAATGGCAAAAGAAAAAGGCGTTCGCATTTTGACTATTGGAGTGGGAACTGAAAAAGGAGGTCCAATTCCATTACGAGATGATAAAGGAAACATCGCTTCTTATAAAAAAGACCAAGAAGGACAAACGGTTACAACAAAATTATATCCTGAAGTTTTAAAAAATATTGCCGATAAAACCAAGTCAAAATATATTGTTGGTACATCAACAAAAGAAGTGGTTGAAGAACTTAAAAAATCATTAGATAAAATAGAAAAATCTGAATTTGAATCACAACAAATTGCCGATTTTGAATCGCAATATCAATGGTTTTTAGCGTTAGGGTTTTTGTTATTATTAGTAGATATTTTCCTTTTGGAGAAAAAAACAGCATGGGTGCAAAAGTTGAACTTATTTAATGAAAAGAAACATGCGTAAGATAATTTACATATTACTATTATTGAATTGCATCACGCTTTTCAGTCAAGAGAAAGATAAAAATCTATACAACGGAAATCAGTCTTTCACAGAAAAAAAATATACTGATGCAGAAGCCGAGTACCGAGTTACGCAATCTAAAAAAGGGCCAAAAAAAGCAGTTGCTGGATACAATTTAGGAAATAGCGTGTACCGTCAGAACCAACAAGGAGAAGCGAAAATTAAATACATTCAAGCTTTAGAAACAGCTAAAACCAAAACTGAAAAGCATCGAATTTATCATAATTTAGGAAACACTTTCATGTTGGAAAAAAATTATGAAGCTGCAGCCGAAGCCTATAAAAATGCGTTACGCAATAATCCAAATGATGAAGAAACGCGCTATAATTATGCATTAGCAAAAAGAAAGAAAAAAGAAAATCCACCTCCACCCCCACCAAAAGATAAAAAAAATAACAAAGGCGGAGGAGGTCAAGACAATAAACCGCAACCAAAAGATAAAGGAAACGACAAAAAAGATTCTGATAAAGACAATCAGAATAACAATGATAAACAAGACAATAACCAACAAGGAAAAGGTGACGGAGATAAAAAAGAAGATAAAAACGAAAATCCAAAGCCAAGTGGCGCCGACAAACAACGCATTGATAATATTTTAGATGCGGTTAATAATGCAGAGAAGAAAGTGCAGGACAAAGTGAATGCGAAGAAAGTAAAAGCGCGTCCGGTTTCAAATGAAAAAGATTGGTAATTCATGAAAAAGATAATATTAGCTTTATTAATTTCAATAATTTATACATCTGTTTCCGCTCAAGTAAAATTTGAAGCGCAAACAGAAAGAAGTTCTTATGGTTTAAATGAGCGAATTCAATTGGTGTTTTCTATTAATAACGAAGGCGATAATTTTGTGCCGCCAAAGTTTCCCGGATTTAAAGCCGAAGGTCCTTTCATCAATAAAGGAAACCAAACGTCAATTACAATAATTAATGGTAAGGTTACTCAAAAAAGAGAAATTTCTACACAAGTAATTTACTATTTAACACCTACAAAAAAAGGAACATTTACCATTGGTGCTGCTTCTATAGAATACAACGAAACTGTTTATAAATCGGCCCCTATAAAAATCACTATAACTGATCCTATTCAAATGCCAAGCTATCCAGGTCAGCAGAACAATGCGAATTTTGGAGAAGGAATTCATTTGGTAGCTGAAATGTCAACTAAAAATCCATATGTAAACGAACCTGTTACTGTAATTTATAAACTATATTTCGAACCTCGATCAACCGTTGGTAATTTTAGAAATTTCAAAGCACCAAAATACAATGATTTCTGGAGCCAGTATATCGACATGAAGCAATTAACTGCAGAACGAGGAAAGTACAACGGAAAAGATTACAGTATGGTGGTGCTTCGCAAAGTAATTTTATATCCATTAGAAGCTGGAGCAAAAACTATAGAACCATTCAAAATTGATTTAGATGCTGAGGTGCCAACAGGCCGTCGCGATTGGTTTGGCGAATACGAAATGCGTGTAATTCAAAAATCGCTTTCTACAGGAATGCAAACCATCAATGTAAAACCACTTCCCGAAAATGGAAAACCAGCTGGATTTACAGGTGCGGTTGGAAAATTTGATTTTGTAGTAAAACCATCTAAAACTGCTTTAAAAGCGGGCGAATCTTTAGATTTAGAAGTTAGTGTTTCAGGAAAAGGAAACTTAAAATTATTTACATTACCAAAACCTGTGGTTCCAAGCGCTTTAGAAATGTTCGAACCAGCTCATACCGAAAATGTACAAACTCCAGTTACAGGTATGACCGGAAAAATTTCGGACAAATACACCATTATTCCTCAATTTAAAGGAAAATATACGATTAAACCAATGGAGTTTTCGTACTACGATTTGGCAAGTAAATCATATAAAACTATCACTTCAAAAGAAATTACCATTGATGTAGCGGAAGGTGACGGAACATTTGTAGCCAATACACCAAGCACTAATAAACAAGCCATTCAGAAAAAAGAAGTATTCCAATTCAATAAGTTGAAAACCGAGTTTATTTCTGCTTCTAGAAAAGATTTCTTAGGTTCAGGATTGTTTTATAGTTTGTTATTTGCACCATTATTATTGATTCCGATTGTGATGATTGCTAGAAAACAAAAAGAAGCAAAAGATGCCGATGTTGTAGGAAACCGAGTTAGAAATAATAACCGATTAGTGAAGAAATATTTGTCCGAAGCTAAAAAACAAATGGGCGACAAAGTTCCGTTTTATATGGCAATGGAGAAAGCCTTACACAATTTCTTAAAAGCGAAATTACACATTGAAACTGTGGAGATGAGCAAAGACAATATCATCGAATTGTTACAACAAAGAAACGCTTCTGAACAAAGTATTTCTCAATTCATGGAATTAATGAACGATTGCGAATTTGCAAGATATGCACCAGCAACAGATATTGCCATGACAAATGATTTTGAACGAGCTGTTGAACGAATTTCAGAACTTGAAAAACAATTGAAATAATGAAAAACAAGATTATACTTTTCCTTTTGTTTTTGGTTTCATTTGCTAATGCAAGCGAATCAATCGATGCTACCTTCAAAAAAGCAAACGATTTATATAACAAAGGTGATTACGAACAAGCGTTGAAATCTTTTGAAAGCATTGTAAACCAAGGCAACGAATCGGCCGATTTGTATTTTAATATTGCCAATTGCTATTACAAATTAGGCAAAGTAGCGCCATCCATTTACAATTACGAAAAAGCATTGCTTTTAAACCCATATGACGAAGCTATTCAAACCAATCTATCATTTGCTCAAAAAACGGCAATAGACGACATTAAAATCCTTCCAGAAGTAGGTTTTAAGAAGGTGGTAAAAGAATTCACGTCCAAACTTCATTACGATACTTGGGCTTGGATTGCCGTTTTTATCGCTTTCTTGAGTTTACTTTCTTTTTTAGGGTATTATTTTGGAAATACCGTGTTTCTAAAACGAACGTTTTTCAGTTTATTTCTATTGTTTTTAGTCGGAATTGGCATAACCGTATTCTCAGCATTTTTACAGAAGAAATTTGATGCAAATTACAATCCAGCCATTGTTTTTGCAGAATCAACGACTTTAAAAGCTGAACCCAAAAATAGTTCTGAAGATGTAGTAACGCTTCACGAAGGCACAAAAGTTTTCGTTTTAGAAGAGTTAGGCAATTGGAAACAAGTAGAACTAACCGACAAAACCAAAGCGTGGATTGACAAAGAAGCGATTAAGGAAGTGAAAGCTAAGAATTAGTTTTTTCTTCGGAAACACCTTTCTTTAACTCCTCATACCAACCTTCAATCGTAGGATAAATCGCTTTTGAAATATTCTGAATCGGGTTATAAAAAATCGAATTGTCTTGCGTTTCTTTTGAAAGTAGCATATTATTGATGTTGATTTTCTCAAAAATAAAAAGCACAACACTCAACGCTAAAATCGTTTTCAACAAGCTAAAAATTACACCAGCCAATTTGTTAATCCAACCTAAAAAAGCAAAATCAGCTAATTTGGTTAAAATTTTTGCGCTTAAATGAATTGCAATCACCACCAACAAAAATGTAATGATAAAAGCGGTTATTTCAATATATTTCGGATTCCAACTTGGGACAATTCCAGTAAAAATCGCACCTACTAAACTCGAAAACTTAATCGCTAAATAAATTCCAGCAACCAAGGCTAATAGAGAGGCGACTTCCACAAAAAGTCCGTTTTTCAATCCTTTATAAACCGCAAAACCTAATAAAACCGCAAAAACAATATCAATAAAACTCATATTAAAGAAAATAGAATAAAGAACAAAGATAAAAGAATTGTTGAAAGTAGCTTTCTGTTGTTATCTTTGCAGAAATTTAGTGTTAGGTAAATGGTAATTAGGTGAAACCTTAACCCTTAATCCTTAACCCTTAACCTCAAAAACATGTCAAGAGACGAACAATTAAAACAGCGTTGGGAAAGCGTTGTCAACATATTATCAGATAAATTTTCAGGCGGAGAAGACCTTGATTTAGAAGGAATTATCTACCTAATTGGCGTGCAAGAATTGGGAAAAATTCATGCTACTTTCAAAAAAGATGAAAAAGTAAACCTAATGCACATTGCCATTTGTCGTTTGTTAGAACCTTACGGCTACTACGAATTTGAGTATTTTGATAACGAAGGTTGGCCGCATTACAAAGTAAAAGAAGAATTACCACCATTAAAAGCAGGTGAACAAGCCGTGCTAATGAAAGAAGCGATTGTGAGTTACTTTTTAGAGAAAGAATTGATAGAGTAATTAGTGAAGAGTGATTAGTAATTAGCTTTTCTTCTTTTGTATTTTTTGCTAATCACTAATTACTAGTTACTATTCACTTTTTTATTTACTAATCACTAAAAATAACTAAATTTGCACCTTTATACAACGAGCGATGACAGAAACGATTAAAGCCCATATTGAAGAAGTAAAATCTTTTCAAACCGATAATAAAGAACAATTAGAAGCCTTCCGAATTAAATATTTAGGAAGTAAAGGCTTGTTGAAAGACTTTTTTGCCGAATTCAAAAATGTTCCAAACGAACAAAAGAAAGAATTTGGACAAGTAATCAACGAATTGAAAACTTCGGCAGAAGAAAAGGTAAAAACCATTCAAGACGCTTTAGAAAATAAAGAAGAAGCAAAAGGAATTTACGGCGACACTACGCGTCCAGGAGAAGCGATGAACATTGGTTCTCGTCACCCAATTTCTATTGTAAAAAATCAAATGATTGATATTTTTTCAACCATTGGTTTCAACGTGTCCGAAGGTCCAGAAATCGAAGACGATTGGCACAATTTTACCGCATTAAACTTACCAGAATATCACCCAGCAAGAGATATGCAGGATACGTTTTTCATTCAAACCAATCCTGATGTTTTATTGCGTACACACACTTCATCAGTACAAGTGCGTTATATGGAAAACAACAAGCCGCCAATTCGTACGATTTCTCCAGGAAGAGTTTTCCGTAACGAGGCAGTTTCTTCGCGTTCACACTGTATTTTCCATCAAGTGGAAGGATTGTATATTGACAAAGACGTTTCGTTTGCCGATTTAAAACAGACGTTGTTGTATTTCACGAAAGAAATGTTCGGAAAATCAAAAATTCGTTTACGTCCTTCGTATTTCCCATTTACAGAACCAAGTGCTGAAATTGATATTTATTGGGGATTAAAAACTGAAACCGATTATAGAATTACCAAAGGAACCGGTTGGTTAGAAATTGGTGGTTGCGGAATGGTAGATCCAAACGTTTTGAAAAACTGTGGTATCAATCCAGACGAACACACAGGTTTTGCTTTCGGAATGGGAGTAGAACGTATTGCGATGTTGTTGTATCAAATTGGCGATATCCGTATGTTTTATGAAAACGACGTACGTTTCTTAGAGCAATTCAAATCATCAATTTAGTCATTGCGAGGAACGAAGCAATCTCACTTACTATGAAAAAAGACATTATCATCCCAAAAGTAGAAGGCGTTCACATTGTAGCTTTCCAAGAATGGAACGACGATTTCATGGAGAATTCTTGGTATGCTTACTTGATAAACGATACCGATGATTTGCTGGAAATGGCTATGGTAGTTTCACGCGCTTATGGTTTAATCAATGGCGAAGAACGCAAAACAGGAACATTCCGTCATGCGTTTGCAAAAGTAGAACCAAGAACCGCTGTTAAAGTAGAATTGTTAGAAAACAATGTCTTACAATTGAATAACGAATTCATGCTGTCGTATTTTTCAAACGGTCAATTATATGATAAAACCTTTGTATTTCGAGTAAACACCATCAACGAAAAAGCCACTGCCGATTTACCAATCATCAACAAAAGAGGTGTTTTTGCGAATTAGATTTTAAATATGGCTTCTGAAATACCAACAATTAGACAAACAGCTTGGATATCGGTAATTCCACAATTTTTATTTATGGGATTATTATTGCTTGTATTTCATCAAATTTCTCCTAAAAATGCCGTTTTATTTGGAGCCATAACTTATTTGTCAATTAGCTATATTTTGAGAAGTTTTATACCTAAAAGTCATAGAAAAGGATTGTCCTTATTTAAAAAAAATCAATTTTTAGAAGGAATTAATTCATTTCAGGAAAGCTATAATTTTTTCAAGCAAAATGAATATTTGGACAAATATCGCTATTTATTATTGTTAAGTTCGTCAAAAATAAGTTATAGAGAAATGGCTTTAAACAATATAGCCTTTGCTTACGGTCAAATTGGTGACGGAAAAAAGGCTAAAGAATATTACGAAAGATTGCTTACTGAATTTCCAAATAATTCAATAGCCAAGGCAGCTATAAAAATGATTAATTCTGCTGAAAAAGGAAACCAATAAAAATAATTTATTTTTAAAAGTTGTGTAAATCTGAGTTATCATTCGTTAAAAAAGAAAATATTTTTACCTTTAAGAAATTTTTTCAACAACACAACATGAAACCATTTCTTATTGCTTTAGCCTTTTTAACTACTACTATTTCCCAAGCACAAGATTTCGCCAAACACGTCAACCCATTTATAGGAACAGGCGGTCACGGACACACTTTTCCAGGCGCAACGGTGCCATACGGAATGGTGCAATTGTCTCCAGATACAAGAATCGATGGCAGTTGGGATGGCTGTGGCGGTTATCATTATTCCGACAATTTGATTTACGGATTTTCCCACACGCATTTGAATGGAACAGGTGTTTCAGATTATGGAGATATCATGTTGATGCCGACAATGGGAGAACCTTCGTTTGATAATAAAGTGTATTCTTCTACTTTTTCACATGATAATGAAAAAGCTTCCGCTGGATTTTATTCCGTGAAATTAGACAAACACAATATCGATGTGCGTTTAACGACTTCAACTCGTGTTGGTTTTCATGAATATACGTTTAATAAAGCTGGAAATGCGAATATTATTATCGATTTACATCATAGAGATAAATTATTAGATGGAAAAATTCGTGTTATCGATAATAAAACTATTGAGATTTTAAGAAGAAGTGAGGCATGGGCACGAGATCAATATGTGTATGCTCGAATAGAATTTAATGTGCCTTTAGAAATGATTAAAGCTATTGCTAGTTCAGAATATTTAGGAAATATTACAAAAGCTAGTTTCTCAAAAAAAGTCAAAAAAGGCGAAAAAATCCTCGTAAAAGTATCGCTTTCGCCAACCAGTTATGAAGGAGCCAAATTAAACAGTTCCGAAATCAAACATTGGGATTTCAATAAAGCGCACAAAGCAGCCATCGCACTTTGGAACAAAGAATTATCAAAAATTGAAGTTACTTCTGATGATAAAGATAAATTAGCGATTTTCTACACAGCATTGTATCACACCATGATGCAACCGAATATCGCACAAGATTTAGATGGAACATACCGTGGTAGAGACAATAAAATTCATATTGCCGAAGGGTTTGATTATTACACGGTATTTTCGCTTTGGGACACGTTTAGAGGCGCGCATCCGTTGTATACTTTGATTGATAAAAAACGAACTGCCGATTACATTAATACTTTCATCAAACAATACGAACAAGGGGGCAGATTACCGGTTTGGGAATTAGCTTCCAATGAAACCGATTGTATGATTGGCTATCATTCTGTTTCGGTTATTGCAGATGCAATGGTAAAAGGGATAAAAGGTTTTGATTACGAAAAAGCCTTTGAAGCCAGTAAAGCCTCAGCGATGCGTGATGTTTTAGGTTTGGATGCGTACAAGAAAAACGGCTTCATTTCTATTGACGACGAACACGAAAGCGTTTCTAAAACCTTAGAATATGCTTATGACGATTGGTGTATTGCTCAAATGGCGCAAATTTTAAATAAACCAAAGGATTACGAGTATTTCATGAAACGTTCTCAAAATTGGAAAAACATTTTTGATTGGGAAACGGGTTTCATGCGTCCAAAGAAAAATGGAGGTTGGGACAAACCTTTCGATCCAAGAGAAGTCAATAATAATTTTACCGAAGGAAATTCATGGCAATATTCGTTTTTCGTACCACAAGATATTGAGGGAATGATTCAAGCTTATGGCGGACCCGAAAAATTTGAAGCCAAATTAGACGAAATGTTCAACAGCGAAAGCAAAACTACCGGTAGAGAACAAGTCGATGTTACGGGTTTAATTGGTCAATATGCTCACGGAAACGAACCAAGTCATCACATGGCATATTTGTACAATTATGTGGGAAAACCAGAAAAAACGAATGCAAAAGTTAAATATATTTTAGACAATTTTTATACTAATACGCCAGATGGTTTAATTGGAAACGAAGATTGCGGTCAAATGAGCGCTTGGTATGTGTTGAGTGTTATGAGTGAATATCCAGTTTGTCCTGGAAGTATTATTCATCATTATGAAAACGATTTATATTTTGATAAAATATTTGTAAACCTTGAAAGTGGTGAGAAGGCTGTAATTACTGAAGAGCAAAGAAAAATCAATAAACAAAAAGCGATTCAACAAGAGAAAGAAATTGAATCTTCTGAAGAAATTGATTGGAATTCAGCTTATGCTATTGAAGAAATAATCCCAGTTCCTGTAATTCAAGCGGAAAGCAAGGCTTTTAAGGATAAATTAACTATTTCATTATACAATAAAGACAACATAGATATGTATTTCTATTCTGAAGATTTAAATGGCAATAGAATTCTTCCATTTAAAAAGTATGAATATCCAATTGAAATTAATAGTTCACAGATAATTTTTGCTCAAACTATGCCAAAAAGGTTAGTTGAGCCTAAACCAAACTATACAAGTCAAAGAATTTCCGCAACCTTCTTCAAAAAACCAAACAATTACACAATTGAAATTAAGTCAAAATACAATCCGCAATATCATGCGGGTGGTCCAGAAGGGTTGTTAGATGGTATTTTAGGAACCGAAAACTGGAGAAAAGGCGATTGGCAAGGCTACCAAAGTCAAGATTTTGAAGCGGTGGTGGATTTAAAAGAAGTGAAAAATATTAATGAAATTTCAGCACGTTTTTTACAAGACCAACGTTCTTGGATTTTAATGCCAACAAAAGTCGATTAT
The DNA here is from genome assembly GCF_025909975.1 of Flavobacterium lacisediminis. Taxonomy (GTDB): domain Bacteria; phylum Bacteroidota; class Bacteroidia; order Flavobacteriales; family Flavobacteriaceae; genus Flavobacterium; species Flavobacterium lacisediminis. Next base: position 416,626 of record NZ_JAPCIO010000001.1, read on the forward strand.
TACATTTCAGATGATAATGTGAATTTTACGTATTTCGGTTCGGTAAACAATACGTTAGATCCAAAATTAGAAGAAAATACGATTCTAAATTTCACATCAAACGAAACCAAAGGTAAAAAAGCACGTTACGTAAAAGTCATCGCAAAAAACTTCGGTAAATTACCAGAATGGCATCAAGGCGCTGGTGGTGATGCGTTTATTTTTGTTGATGAGATTACGATAAAGTAAAGCTTAAGCATAAAAAAGGTTGTCTTAATAGACAACCTTTTTTATTTGATATATGTTTTGAAATTAATCCTTATCAGGAAACAACAAAGAAGCGATTACAGACAAGATTAAAACACTTCCTACCACCATTAAAGAATAAGAAGTTTCGATGTGATAAAACGGCGCTACAATCATTTTTACACCAATAAAGGCTAAGATAAATGCTAATCCGTATTTCAATTTACTAAACATGTACATAAAATTCGCCAAAAGGAAATATAACGAACGTAATCCTAAAATTGCAAAAATATTAGACGTATACAAAATAAATGGATCGTCTGGTGCAATAGCAAAAATAGCTGGAATACTGTCTACAGCAAATAATAAATCGGTAAATTCAACAATAGTAACCACCACAAATAAAGGGGTTGCCATTCTGATTCCGTTTTGAACAGTGAAAAATTTATCACCATCAAAATTTGGACTTACTTTAAAAAACTTATGTACAAATTTAGAACCGGCACTTTTACTAAAATCTTTACTACCTTCATCTTCTTCATCACTAAAGCCCGATTTGATTCCAGCAACAATTAAAATTAATCCGAAGATAGTTAAAAGGTAGTTGATTTTCACCACTTGACCAAAAAGCTCCATTTCGGGTAAATACGTATAATTTAGCAACCAAACTCCAGTAAAAATAAAGATTGCTCTAAAAACTAAAGCGCCAATTACACCCCAAAATAATACTTTGTGTTGGGCTTCTTTTGCAACATTGAAGTAACCAAATACCAAGATAAACACGAATAAATTATCAACTGAAAGCGCTTTTTCAATCCAATACGCGCCTTGGAATTGCATGAATTTTTCGGCACCCATGTAGTGATAAATAATACCACTGAATCCCATGGCTAAAGATATCCAAATTACCGACCAAATAGCCGCTTCTCTATTGGAAACTACGTGACCTTTTTTGTTTAAAACTCCTAAATCTAAAACCAACATCGCAATGATGGTAATTGTAAAAGCCGTAATAATACCAGGATGATCAATTAAATGATCGATTGAACCTGTTTTTAATGATAGCATGTATTAGTTTAATTTATCTGTTAGTTCTTTAAAAACGGCTTTAGCGTCTTTGTTTTCGTATAAAATTTCGTAAACGGCGTCGATAATCGGAGTATCAGCTCCGTATTCTTTGTTTAATTTGTAGGCACTTTTTACAGCGTAATATCCTTCGGCCACCATGCTCATTTCCATTTGTGCTGATTTTACGGTGTAGCCTTTTCCAATCATGTTTCCAAACATTCTATTTCGAGAAAATACCGAATATCCAGTAACCAATAAATCGCCCAAATAAGCCGAATTATTAATGTTTCGTTTCATTTTGTGTACTTTTCGAATGAATTTCTTCATTTCACGAATACCATTACTCATCAAAACTGCTTGAAAATTATCGCCATAGCCTAAACCATGCGCAATTCCGGCAGCAATAGCATAAATGTTTTTTAAAACGGCTGCATATTCTGTTCCAATAATATCATCCGTAGTTTTTGCTTTGATGTAGTGTGAGCTCAGATTTTTAGCCACATATTTGGCTTTTTTTCTATCGCTACAAGCAATTGTAAGATAAGATAAACGTTCCATAGCCACTTCTTCCGCATGACACGGACCCGTAATTACCCCAATATTATCAAATGGAATATCGTATTTGGTATGAAAATGTTCGCCAACAATTAAGCTCGATTCTGGAACAATTCCTTTAATCGCAGAGAAAATAACTTTTCCTTCCAAACTTTCGGTTAAACTTTCTAATTCTTTGCTCAAAAAAGCAGAAGGAACTACAAAAATCACATAATCAGCATAAGCAACAGCTTCGTTGATGTCATTTGTAAGTTTTAATTTATTGGTGTCAAACGCAACCGAACTCAAATAATTTGGATTGTGTTTTTGATGTTTTAAATGCTCAATAGCATAAGTACTTCGCATGTACCAAGCAATTTCGTCTTGATTTTCACAAAGCATTTTCGCAATTGCAGTAGCCCAACTTCCCCCTCCAATGACTGCAAATTTTGGCTTTTTTTCCATTTTACGATTTAATTTAGAACATCAAAAATAGTCATTTAAAAAGGATTTACAAAAAACGTTTGCGAAACTCTTTTAATACAAAGGCACGAAGAAAAACTCCGCGCCTTTATTATGATGAATAGGTATTTTTTAATAACTCATTTCTACAATAGCTCTCACTTTTTCTAAAGTGATGTTTTGCTTTTCACCCATAGCTTTCCAACCTCTTTCTTCGAAACGTTTTACGATAAAATCGGCTGTTTTTTCGATATTTTCTGCGTTTTCTGAAATTTTGGTTTTCATGCCCATTTTGTGGAAGAAATCAACCGTTTTTTCAATCGCTTTTTCTGCAATTTCTTCAGTTGAATTGCCTTGAATGTTCCAAACGCGTTGACCGTATTGTGCTAATTTGTCTTTTTTCGTGTCGAACATCACGCGGTATAAATTTGGACCAATGATAGCCAGCGTTCTCGCATGGTCAATTTCGTATAAAGCGGTTAATTCATGACCAATCATGTGTGTTGCCCAATCCGAAGGAACACCTTTTTGAATCAAGCCGATCAATGCCATGGTGGCACTCCAAACAAAGTTAGAAGCCAATTTATAATCGCTAGGATTTTCCACTACATCAGGACCAATTTCAATTAATGTTTGTAAAATACTTTCTGAAATTCGGTCTTGTAGTAAAGCATCGTGTGTATACGTTAGATATTGTTCCATTACGTGTGTGAACGCATCCACAACTCCGTTTTGTAACTGTCTTTTTGGTAACGAAGTAATGACTGTTGGATCTACAATTGAGAATACTGGAAATAAAGCACTTCCGCCCAAAGTAAGTTTTTCTTGAGTAGCTTCAATTGTAACTACTGCTCCTGAATTCATTTCTGAACCTGTTGCTGGCAAGGTTAAAACTGTTCCAAAAGGGATTACTTTAGAAACATCTTTAAATAAAATACGTTTTTTTAAAATATCGGCTTCGTCACCTTCAAAATTAACGGCTGCCGAAATAAATTTCACGCCATCAATCACGCTTCCGCCACCAACAGCTAAGATGAAACCAATTTTTTCAGCACGAATAATTTCAACTGCTTTCATCAAGGTTTCAAAACGAGGGTTCGGTTCAATACCACCAAATTCTACAATATCATGGTTGGGTAAAGCGGCTTTTACTTGGTCATAAACACCATTTTTAAAGATACTTCCGCCACCATAAGCAAGCAGAATCTTAGTATTTGAAGGAACTAAATCAGTTAGTTTAGCAATTTGTCCTTTTCCAAAGACATAATTTACAGGATTGTATAATTCGAAGTTTAACATAATAATTGTCTTGCTGAATTTAGTTCAGCATCTCGACAAAGTTACGCAATGGGATTGGGAACGAATGGTAAAGGAATGTTAACTTAGGCAAAATAAATTATAAAAATTAATGATAATTATTTAGTATTTTTGGTTGATCTGATATTGGTTATAAATTAATTTTTTATTTCAAATGATTAAAGACAAAGTGAATATCTCAATAAATAGACCCTGTAGTCAAAAATTTGAAAATTTTGAAAGAACTGACAAAGGTGGTTATTGTAATTCTTGCAGAAAGGAAGTTCTTGACTTTAGAAATTTCACAGATAATGAAATTGTTGATTTTTTTAGTAAAAATCAACAAAAAACTTGTGGTGTTTTTTTAGAAAAACAACTTAAAAATTACTGCGAAAGTTATTTAGATAGTAACCATAAAAGTAAAAAAGTATTTTATAAAAGTTTACTTGGGGTTTCATTTTTGTCATTATTTACATTTAATGAAGGGTTTAGTCAAACTACTGAAAAAGAAACAATTAATCATGAAATAAAGAATATTGAGGCAAAAAATTCTAAACAAAATATAGCTGAGCAAGAAATAACTAAAGGGTTTGTTTTTGACGAATTAGGCCCAATAGCAGGCGCAAGTGTAACTGTAAAAAACACTAATTTATCTACAAGTACAGATTTCGATGGGAATTTTATTTTTAATAAGAAATTAAATGTAGGAGATGTAATAATAGTAAGTTATATTGGATTCAAAACTAAAGAATTTACAATTTCAGATTTAATGAAAATAGATATTGCTATGGATTCGTATTCTGGAGAATTAATTATGGTGGGAGAAGTCGATGTGAAAAAAGTTTATAAATCTAAAAAAACATTTTTTCAGAGAATTAAAGATATTTTTTAAATGATTAAATTAAAATTTCTTTTTTTTGTCTTATTAAGTTGTTCTTCATTCTCGCAAATCGATGATTTTAAAAACATAAGCTTCAATAAAGCCGATAAGATAGCTTATGAACTTAAAGGTGAAAATCTAAATGACTTACCCAAATTATCTTATAACTTAACAAAATCATTATCAAGTGATGTTGAAAAATTTAGAGCTATATATATTTGGGTCTGTACTAATGTGGAAAATGATTACTACTTATTTGAAAAGAACAGTAGAAAACGAGACAAATTTAAAAATGATAGCTTTAAACTTTTAGAATGGAATAAGGAGATTAGTAAAGAGACTTTTAAAAGATTAATAAAACAAAAGAAAACGGTTTGCACAGGTTACGCCTATTTACTAAAAGAACTAACTAATTTAGCAAATATAAAGTGTGAAATAATTAATGGTTATGGTCGGACAGCAGAAACTGATTTTAAAAAATCTAATGATCAAAATCATTCATGGAATGCGGTAGAATTGAATTCAAAGTGGTATTTATGTGATGCAACATGGTCTAGCGGGTCTTTTGATTTAAATAGAAATACATTTAATTTGAATTATAATGATGGTTATTTTTTAACCAATCCAAAAGATTTTATAAAAAATCATTTCCCTTTTGATTCTAAATGGCAACTTAATGAAGAGAAATTAAATTTTTATGACTTTTCAGAGTTACCCTTAATTTATGGGGAATCATTTAAAAACAATCTAATTCCTGTCTTTCCATTAAATATGAACTTGGAAGTACAAAAAGGGGATGAGATAATTTTTCAATTAAAAAAAGATAAAACAATTGATTTAGATGCGATTAGAATTGAGATAGTGTCAGGAAATTATAAAAAAACTGAAGTTCCAATATTAATTAGTTTGAAAGATGACATTGTTGAAATAAAATATAATTTTTATCAAAAAGGTAATTTTGATCTACATATAAAAATTAATGAAGATTATCTGTGTACTTACGTAATAAGTGTAAATAAGAAAAAGAGATAATTACTTCTTATAAAACATATTATGCTCCACATATTCCCAAACTTTATTAGGCAACATCGGCACTACATTTTTACCTTTTTTAATGCTTTCGCGAATGAAGGTTGAGGATAATTCTATTACAGGCGCGCCTACACGATGAATTTTAGGATGATTAACAAATTGCTCATCAATTTCACCTGAATTTAGTCGCGGATAGACATAAATATTGTGGTTTTGCAAAATAACTTCGTAGTTTTTCCATTTGTAAAGCGAGTTCAAATTGTCTTCGCCCATGATTAAAGAAAATTCGTGTTTTGGAAATTTTTCTTGTAAATGCGCTAAGGTATTTACGGTATAATTCGGCTGCGGTAATTTGAATTCGATATCCGAAGGTTGGATTTTTGGAAAGTTTTCCGTTGCCAAATGCACCATGTGCAAACGATGGTAATCATCTAACAACGAACTTTTCTGCTTGTGCGGATTGTGTGGTGTAACCACCATCCAAATTTGATCCAAATCGGAATGCTCTGCCATGTGATTGGCAATAATTAAATGCCCAATGTGAATTGGGTTGAATGTTCCGAAATACAATCCGATTTTCATTTTTGTTACACAGAGTTTCACGAAGTTTTACACAGAGATTCACGAAGTTTTTTGTGCTACATGGTGCAAAACTTAGTGAGACTTTGTGCTCTACTTTTTATTTACTAATAAAATCCTTTACCAATTTGTATGCATCTTCTTTAGCTACATCTAAATCATAATTTTTGATGATAGTGTCAAATTGTGGTGCGGTTGCTAATTCTACTGATGCTTTTGCAATACGCATGTTAATTTTGTCTTCACTTTCTGTAGAACGTTGTTTTAGGCGACGTTTTAATTCGTCGACACTTGGTGGTTTTACAAAAACCGCTAATGTTTCGTTTGGAAATTTGCTTTTAATACGCAATCCGCCTGCTACGTCAATATCAAAAATTACGTGTTTTCCTAAAGCCCAGATTCGTTCTACTTCGGCTTTTAAAGTTCCGTAGAAATTATCGGTATATACTTCTTCCCATTCCACGAAATCTTCTGCTTTAATATGCTTTTTGAATTCGTCCCAAGAGATGAAATAATAATCCTTCCCGTGTACTTCTTCGCCACGTGGTTCGCGTGTTGTACATGAAATTGAAAATTCTAAATTCAAATCGGGTTGGGCTAATAAATGTCGTACTATAGTGGTTTTTCCTGAACCCGATGGCGCAGAGAATACTAATAATTTTCCGTTGTTCATTGTGTTGCGTGTTTAATAATAAATTTTCAAGTTAAACCTTTCGATTACATCTAAATATTCATTAAAAATTATCATTACTATAATTGAAATTAAAATACTAATTATTAATGAATTAGAAATAATTTTTAATTTTTCTTTTTTTAAAACATTTAGAATAGCTCCCAAAACAAAAGGAATAACTATTGTCATAAATGGAATCAGAAAAAAAGGTTCGAAAGCATATACTTCCTTTGAATTTGCATATTTTAAATCGGTAATGAGTAAAAAAAGTATTGATACTAAAATGCTGTAAAATATTGTTTTATTAAAATTGATTTCTTTTCTCAATTTAAAAATCTGTAAAATGGATAATCCTATAATTACAAAAATGATAATAAAATAAAACAATAGAATAATTCCCATCTTATCCGATTACAATACATTCAAAACTTGCTCCTTAATTTTCTCCAATTCATCTTTCATCATCACCACCAATTTTTGCATTTCGGTATGATTGGATTTAGAACCCATGGTATTGATTTCTCTTCCCATTTCTTGTGTGATGAAACCTAATTTTCTTCCGTTAGCTTCCGTTCCATTTAATGTTTCTAAGAAATAGTTCAAATGGTTGCCCAAACGCACTTTTTCTTCGGTAATATCGTATTTTTCAAGATAAAAAATCAATTCTTGTTCAAAACGATTTTCATCAACATTTACTTTTAATTCATCTAAAGCAGTACGTAAACGAGTCTTTACAGTTTCAACGCGTTCAGCATCATAAGAAACCGCTTCGTTCATTAAATTATTGATGTTTGAAATGCGCAATTGGAATTCTTTTTCCAAAGAAGCACCTTCATCTTTTCTAAAATTAGCGATGTTTTCCAAGGCTTCATCAATCACGGTTTGGATTTGTTTCCATTCGTTTTCATCAATTTCGTCGCGCTCGGTTTTTAATGCATCGGGCATACGAACCGCCATTTTCATTAATTCCGTTTCATCTGCTGTTGGAATAACGGCTTTCATTTGGTTGATATACCCTTTTATAATTGGTACATTGATTTTTGAAGTCGTTTCTTCGCCAGTTACTTCCACATAAAGCGAAAAATCTACTTTTCCACGCTCCAAACGTTGCGAAATTTGATTGCGTAAACCCAATTCCATTTCACGAAAAACCGATGGCATTCGAGTATTTAAGTCTAAACCTTTACTGTTTAGCGATTTGATTTCTACTGTAATTTTTTTGGTTGGTAATTGCAAAGAAGCTTTCCCAAAACCCGTCATGGATTGTATCATATTGTTATAAAAATGTCTTCAAAGATATGAAAAAGTTTTCAGTCACAGTCTCAGTTTTCAGTCCTATACTGAGACTGTCAACTGAGACTGCCTACTTTTTCTGGGTAACAAGATAAACTCCGACAAATATCAACACCGCTGAAATCAATTTTACTAAACTCAAATCGTCTTTTCCTAAACTTACGGCGAAAATAGTGGCAAAAAGTGGTTGTAAATAAATGAAAACTGCTACTGTTGTTGGTTTTAGTTCGCGCATGGAAACTAAATTTAGCAAATACGTTAAGAAGGTTGAAAACACGACTACGAAACCAATTTTCCAGATGATATCCGTTGGTAAGTTAGCGAAATCAATAGCTTGAAATTCGCCCCAACCAAAAGGTAATACCATCAGAAAACCAAAAGTGTAAATCCATTTTACGAAGGTGAAGGCGTTGTATTTATCCATTAATTTCTTCACGATAATAAGGTAAAATCCGTAGGAAACCGCGTTTACAAAAACCAATAAATTTCCTAAACTTGCATTGGTCGCATTGATCAAAGATTTTCCGTAAAGAATTAAAGTTATTGTCCCAGCTAATCCTAAAATGATTCCTAATACTTTTCTGTTTTCCATGCGTTCTTTCATGATGAATGCGGATAAAACGAGGACAATCATGGGCGTGGTTACCATTAAAACGGCTCCCATAATGGGCGAAGTATAACTCAATCCTTTGAAAAAAGTCAGCATATTGAAGGCTACTCCGAAGAACGCAGCAGCAACAATTCGAGGAAAATCTTCTTTGGCGATTTTTTCTTTTGGTCCAAAAAATGAAATCAACCAAAATAATAATACTGAACCACCAACACGCATAACGATAAATCCGAAAGCGTCAACGTATTTAGGCATAACATCTTTCGCAATAGTAAAGGTTACACCGTAAATGATGGAAACTAATGTAGCGGCAAATAACGCCCAACTTCTTTTAGACACTTTGAAGGGCTTTCGTTAATTTAAGGACATTGGGTTGTGTGTTCCCGATAAAAATCTCATTATTAAAAAGAACAACAGGACGACTCAAAAACGTGTAATGTTCTAAAAGATATTTTTTGTAATCGGCTTCAGTTAGATTTTTATCTTTTAAACCTAACGATTTATATAATTGTGCTTTTTTGCTAAAAAGAGCTTCGTAACTTCCTGAAAGTTGATACATTTCTTCCAAATCACTTTCCGAAATTGGATTTTGGCGAATATCAATAAACGTTAATTTATTAGAGTTCGGCAACGATTTGATGATTTTTCGGCACGTATCACACGAAGCCAAATAGTATATTTTGTTCATTTTATTAGTTTTTCATTTTCTGGCACAAAAATACAGCCTTTTGAATTCTAAAAATCAGTAATTTTATAAAAAATTAAGTAATGGAAGCAACTTTTAGAATTTGGCAAACCAGCCGAGGATTATATCAAAATTTTTTAGACAGCTATTCCTTAGAGCAATTGAATACAATTCCACAAGGAATGAGCAATAATTTGATTTGGAACATAGGTCACGTTATCGTTTCCCAACAGAAATTGGTGTATGCGTTATCGGGTTTACCAATGCATATTCCAGACTCCCTTTTTGAGAAATACCAAAACGGTTCACGTCCAGATGGAAAAACTACTCAAGCAGAAGTTGATGAAATCAAACAATTACTATCCGAAATGGTTGAAAAAACCAAATCTGATTTTGAAGCAGGCGTTTTCAAAGAATTTCATCCCTATCAAACCAAAACGGGATTTCATTTGGGAACATTAAAGGAAGCGATGGAATTTAATAATTATCATGAAGGCATTCATTTGGGAATTATGATGTCGATTAAGAAATATATTTAGCGAATTGTTAACGATTCAAAAAGCAGCATCAAACAACTTTTATTTACCTTTGTAAAAATTTTTTAAAATGAAATTCAATACGAAAACGATACATGGTGGACAACATCATGAAAAAGTAACTGGAGCGGTAATGCCTCCTGTGTTTCAAACTTCGACTTACGTTCAATCAAGTCCTGGAAAACCAGTGGGCGATTACGAATATAGTAGAGCAGCAAATCCAACAAGAACCGCATTAGAAGAATCATTGGCAAGTATCGAAAACGGTGCTAGAGGTTTGGCTTTCTCTTCTGGATTAGCAGCAACAGATTGTTTGTTACGCATGTTCAAAGCAGGTGACGAAATCATCGCAATGGACGATTTATATGGTGGAACATACCGATTGTTCACAAGATTATACAAAGATAGCGGTATCAAATTTCATTTTGTAGATATGAATGATTTGGAGAAATTCCAATCGTTAATTAATGAAAACACAAAATTGGTTTGGGTAGAAACACCGACTAATCCATTAATGAAATTAGCGGATATAGCTGCGATTGCTCAGATTACTAAAAAGCACAATATCTTATTTGCTGTAGACAATACTTTTGCAACGCCATATTTACAAAAACCACTTGATTTAGGTGCTGATATTGTAATGCATTCGGCAACTAAATATTTAGGAGGTCATTCAGATGTTATTGCTGGTGCGTTAATCATTAAAGACAAAACATTGGGCGAAGAATTACATTTCAAACAATTCGCAACGGGAGCAACTTTAGGACCAATGGATTCTTTCTTAGTATTAAGAGGAATCAAAACATTGCACTTACGTGTACAACGTCATTGTGAAAATGGTGAAAAAGTTGCAGCATATTTAGACAATCATCCTTTAGTAGAAAGAGTATATTATCCGGGATTAGCTTCGCATCCATTTCATGAAATTGCTAAAAAGCAAATGAGTGGTTTTGGAGGAATGGTAACATTTACTTTCAAGTCAGGTAAAAAAGAAGATGCGATTAAATTCTTAGAAAATTTAAAAGTATTTACTTTGGCAGAATCATTAGGAGGAGTTGAATCGTTAGCGAATCACCCAGCTTTAATGACACACGCATCTATTCCAGAAGATAAAAGAAAAGAAGTGGGTATTTCTGATGATTTAGTTCGTTTGAGTGTTGGAATTGAAGATATCGAAGATTTATTAGCAGATTTAGAACAAGCTTTTAAATAGTAGAAACAACTAAAAACAAAAAACCCGATTCGTGAGAATCGGGTTTTTTTTATTGTATTAATTTATTAATCTAAATAATAAATGTATCCAAAGTGAAACCATAAGTTCCAATCGTTAGCTTTGTTTTCTTTCCAAAGGTCTGGGTTTTTATTTAAACCATCTACCCAGTCAGAAAAGTAGTATTGCCATCTTAATTCAAAGAATAAATCCGAAAGTTCAGTTAACTTGTAACGCGTACCCACAGAAGATACTACAGACCAAGTACTTCCTCCTTCCGAAGAAAAACCATCTGGTAAATATCTAGGATAAACATTATTTGGATTATCTAATCCACCTGGTAAAGTTGAATACGTGTTGTTGTCAAAGAATGAGTAATGTGCACCAAGACCCAAAAATGGCGCCCAAGCTCCATCAGTAGCGGTAAATTCACGAATACTTAACGGAAAGTATTCTAATTGCATACCAACATCTGTAACTTTAGCTTCACCTTTCATTGCTCTAAGTTGTGCACCAGCAAGACTTTCTTTTTCAGCCCATTTACCAAAATGCTCTAATTTAGTACTGTTGTAAGATAACTCAGAACGAACTTTGAAGTGATCATTAAAATAAGTTTCAGGAGTGTAACAATTACATTCCGCACGATAAGCAAAGTTCATGTAGTGTACTAAACCAACACCAATTCCAGTATTTCCTGCGTTAGTTTCAAAATCATGTCTTACACCAAAATCAGATTGAAAAGCAACTCCTCCAATAAAAGCTCCAACTTCGTGAGAGAAGCCAAATTGCGCATTCATCGAAAAATTTGCTCCTATAAGCAATATCAGTAGGTATTTAATTTTTTTAGTCATCGCTAAAATTTTTCCATTATCGGACAAATATATAAAAACTAACTTCACTTCAAAAAAAAAAGAATGTTTTTCTTGCATAAAAAAAAATATCGGTAGTCTTCATTAAAAAAGACACATCTCACATTATAAATTTTTATTAAAAATATACCAAGTAATTTTTAAAATGTATATTTGTCGACTTAAATTTTGCGAAATCCATAATTTAAGAAAAAAAACACATATTTAACGAATTAGTTTATCTACAAGTTTTATAGTATAATGGAACAAAAAATTAATGATTTTATGGCTCTTATAGAAGCCAAAAATCCAAACGAACCAGAATTTTTACAAGCTGTTAGAGAATTTGCTGAAACAGTAATGCCTTTTATTGCAAACGAAAAAAAGTATGATGGAAAAAATGTACTTTTAAGAATGGCTGAACCAGAGCGTTCAGTAATCTTTAGAGTGCCATGGGTGGACGACAAAGGGGAAATTCAAGTGAATAGAGGATTCCGTATTCAAATGAATTCTGCAATTGGACCTTATAAAGGTGGTCTTCGTTTTCATCCAACTGTAAATTTATCTGTACTTAAGTTTTTAGCTTTTGAACAAGTATTTAAAAATAGTTTAACTACACTTCCAATGGGAGGTGGTAAAGGAGGTTCTGATTTTGATCCACAAGGAAAATCTGATGCTGAAGTAATGCGTTTTTGCCAATCATTTATGACAGAATTATGCCGTCATATTGGTCCAGACTTAGACGTTCCAGCTGGAGATATTGGTGTTGGAGCAAGAGAAATTGGATACATGTTTGGTCAATATAAAAGAATTAGAAACGAATTTACAGGAGTTTTAACCGGAAAAGGTTTAGCTTATGGAGGTTCTTTAATTCGTCCTGAAGCAACAGGTTATGGAGTTGTTTACTTTACACAACAAATGTTAAGTACTATTGGACAAAATATATCAGGAAAAACAGTAGCTATTTCAGGTTTCGGTAACGTAGCTTGGGGTGTTGCGTTAAAAGTAAATGAATTAGGAGGAAAATTAGTTACTATTTCTGGACCTGATGGATATATTTATGATGCTGAAGGAATTTCAGGAGAGAAAATAGAGTACATGTTAGAAATGCGAGCTAGTGGAAACAATAGAGCAGAAAGTTTCGCCGAAAAATTCCCAAGTGCTGTGTTTCATAAAGGGAAAAGTCCATGGGAAGCAAAAGTGGATGTAGCTATTCCATGTGCAACTCAAAACGAATTGAACGAAGAAGACGCTAAAAAATTAATTGCTAATGGTGTTATGTGTGTAACAGAAGCAGCAAACATGCCGTGTACTTTAGATGCTATCAAACAATTCTTAGATGCAAAAGTATTATTTGCGCCAGGAAAAGCAGCTAATGCCGGAGGTGTAGCAGCATCTGGTTTAGAAATGACTCAAAACTCTATTCGTTTAAACTGGACAAGTGAAGAAGTAGATGCTCGTTTAAAAGACATCATGACAGGTATTCACGGTCAGTGTAAAAAATATGGTACTGAAGCAGATGGTTATGTAAATTACGTTAAAGGAGCCAATATTGCTGGTTTCGTTAAAGTAGCTGACGCTATGTTAGCTCAAGGAGTAGTTTAAGAACAATTTTCAAAATATAAAAAGCTCTTTTAGGAAACTAAAAGAGCTTTTTTCTTTTCTAAATATATCAAAACTAAAATTTATTACGTTTGTAGTATATTTGTATTAAATACTTGCAATGAAAAAGACAATTTCCATTTATATCTTTTTAATTACCCAAATTTTTTATGGGCAACAGACTAGTCAGTTATGGAAAGGATATTTTTCATACAATGAAATTGTTGATGTGGAATCAGCAACCGATGCTGTATATGCAGCTACTCAAAATGCGGTTTTTTCTAAAGCAATTGCCTTAAGTGATTTAAAAATTTTTAATTCTATTAACGGATTAAAACCAGAATCCATAACCACTATTCATCATTCACCAACCACTAATAAAACTTTCGCAGGAAATACAAATGGGTTGTTGTTAATTATCAATTCAGATGGTTCAGTTTCCACAAAGGTTGATATTATTAACGAAGTTCCTGTACCACCAAATAAAAAGAGAATCAACGATTTTTTTGAACACGAAGGCAAACTTTACATTGCCACAGATTATGGAATTTCCGTTATGGATGTTGTAACTTCTGAATTCATTATAACTTATTTTATTGGAACAGCTGGTGAAGAAACAGAAGTGCTACAAACTACCGTACTAAACAATCAAATTTATGCGGTTACTAGAAGTTTTGGTATTAGAAAAGGAGATTTAGCAAATCCTAATTTATATGATTTTAGTCAATGGCAAACTTTTGATGCTGGCTTTTGGACAGGAATTGTTACCTTTAATAATGAATTGGTAGCCATGAACTCTAATTATAGAACTTATAGATACAACGGTTCAGTGTTTCAGCAAGTTTTAAATCAAAACCAAGCCGGACTTAAAATCAAAACAAATGGAACAGAGTTAATAGTTACTACTCAAAATCATGTATTCGTTTTAAATCAAGCCTATAGTGTTTTAGTAGACATCACACAAATTCCAGATTTTAATGTTGTTTTTAAAGCAGCAACAGTGGTTGGTGGAATAATTTATATAGGAACAGAAAAAGATGGTCTTTTTTCTACCTCTTTAACAAATCCTACTGTTTTTGAAGCCATGTCACCTAACGGGCCTGTTAGAAATTATATTTTTAGAGTAAAAAAAGCACCTAATTATTTATGGGCGGTTTATGGCGATTATACGCGTCAATATAATCCGTATGCTTTAGATGAATTTGGAATTAGTAAGTATTCAAAAGATAATGGATGGGAATTAATTCCCTACGAAGATTTGTTTCAAGCCAAGTCTATTTGCGATATTATAATTCATCCGAACAATCCAAATCTGGTATATGCTACTTCTTATTTTTCGGGATTGCTTAAAATTGAAGGCGATAACATTGAACTTTTTAACAATACAAATACAGGTCCAAATGGTTTGGAATCTTTAATTGTGCCAGGAAATCCAAGTTATGTTGATATTCGGATCAATAGTCCGGCTTTTGATAAAGAAGCAAATTTATGGGTATCCAATGCTTTTGTTGATAAAGCAATAAAGGTTTTGCGCGCTAATGGACAATGGCAATCCTACAATCTTGCCGGTGTAGCACCAACAGTTGCTACGGGTAGATATGGTACGATGGCGATAGATAAAAATAAAACCAAATGGGTGCCATCTATTAACGATGGATTAATTGCATTTAATGAAAATTACAATAACAAATTTATTGTAATTAATTCGACCAATGGGAATTTACCTGACAATGACGTTCGTTGTGTTGCTATTGACAATAGAAATCAATTATGGATAGGAACATTTGCAGGTTTGAGAACTGTTTCTGTTGATCGTTTTGTTTCTTCAGATGAGTTAACTACAAATGCGATTATCATTCAAGAAGGTGATTTAGCACAAGAATTGTTCTACCAACAAACTATTTTAGATATTGCTGTAGATGGTGCCAATAGAAAATGGGTTTCTATTGCTGATGGTGGGGTTTTCTTAGTGTCATCGGATGGTCAAGAAACGATTTATCGATTTACCAAAAACAATTCCCCTTTACCAAGTGATAACATCAACGATATTGAAATTGATGGTGTTTCAGGAGAAGTGTTTTTTGCTACTGACAAAGGAATGGTGTCTTTTTTAGGAACTTCAACCAAACCAAGTGATAGTTTAAGCGATGTTTTTGTATATCCAAATCCGGTTCGACCAGAATTTTTGGGAACAGTAAAAATTAGTGGATTAACGGATAAAGCCAATATAAAAATCTCAGATATCGAAGGAAATTTAGTTTATGAAACCACTTCATCAGGAGGAACTATCGAATGGGACACCAAAGCTTTCGGAAAACATAAAGTTGCATCGGGTGTTTATATGATTTTTGTAGCATCTGAAGACGCAACGGATTCAACAGTGAAGAAAGTTATGATTATTAGATAATCCAATGCTAGTCAAAACTAAAGCCATCGTACTTTCTTCCTTAAAGTTTCAAGAAAAAAGCTTGATTGTAAAGTGTTTCACACAATCCGATGGTTTAAAAAGTTATTTTGTACAAAGCGCTTATTCTAACAAAAAAGCCAATCAAAAAATCGCCTATTTTCAACCATTAACGATTATTGAAATCGAAGCTAATCACAAGAATAAAGGAACGCTCGAACATTTTAAAGAAATCCGATTAGCACACAGCTATTATTCCATAAGTACAGACATTGTTAAAAGTACGATTGTAATTTTTCTCTCCGAAATTTTACATCACGCCATCAAAGAAGAAGAGAAAAATCAAAATTTATTCTCGTTTTTGGAAACGGCGCTTCTTTGGTTGGATACGCACGATGAAATGGCAAATTTTCACCTCATTTTAATGATGGAAGTTACTAAATACTTAGGTTTTTATCCCGATGTAACCGAAATAGATTTTCCTTTTTTTGATACTAAAGAAGGTTATTTTACGCCTTTTCAAAGTGTAAATTCGTTAACCGAACACGAAACGCATTTGTTCAAAAAATTATTAGACTTAAAATTTGATGCTGACCAAAAAGTATTTGCCGGTATTGAACGTCAAATTTTACTAAAAATCCTCTTAGATTTCTACACCTTACATCTTGATGGCTTCAAAAAACCAAAATCGTTAGAAGTTTTAAAAGAAGTTTTTTCCTAAGTCTTAACTTTTACCTTTTACCTTTTGCCTTTTACCTTTAAATCATTACTTTCGCAAATTGATTTAAGAAAGCGACAAAATGAGCACAAAATTTACTGAATACAAAGGACTTGACTTGCCAACAGTAGCATCAGAAGTTCTTGATTTTTGGAAAAAAAACCACATCTTTGAACAATCGGTTACTTCTCGTGAAGGAGCTACACCTTACGTGTTTTTTGAAGGACCACCATCAGCAAATGGTTTGCCTGGAATTCACCACGTAATGGCACGTGCTATTAAAGATATTTTTTGTCGTTATAAAACTCAAAAAGGCTACCAAGTTAAGCGTAAAGCAGGTTGGGACACACACGGTTTACCTGTAGAATTAGGTACCGAAAAAGAATTAGGCATCACCAAAGAAGACATCGGAAAAACCATTTCGGTAACCGAATACAACGAAGCGTGTAAAAGAACCGTTATGCGTTACACCGACGTATGGAACGACCTTACCGAAAAAATGGGCTATTGGGTAGATATGGAAGATCCGTATGTGACTTACAAATCCAAATATATGGAAACTGTTTGGTGGTTGCTAAAACAAATTTACAACAAAGATTTACTATACAAAGGTTACACCATCCAGCCTTATTCTCCAAAAGCGGGAACAGGTTTGTCTTCGCACGAAGTGAATCAGCCAGGTTCATATCGTGATGTTACGGATACAACGATTGTAGCTCAATTCAAAGCAAAAGAGGAAACCTTACCAAGCTTTTTACAAGGTTTTGGAACCATTCATTTCTTAGCTTGGACGACAACTCCTTGGACGTTGCCATCAAATACAGCATTGACTGTTGGCCCAAAAATCGATTATGTTTTAGTGAAAACATTCAATCAATATACTTTTGAAGCAGTAAATGTGGTTTTGGCGAAGAACTTAGTCGGAAAACAATTCGGCGGAAAGTATTTTGTGGCGGAATCAGAAGCAGATTTTGCCAATTATAAATCAGATGATAAAAAGATTCCATACCAAATTTTAGTTGAAGCAAAAGGTGCTGATTTAGTAGGAATTCGTTACGAACAATTAATACCATTAGCATTACCGTATCAAAACCCAGAAAATGCGTTTAGAGTAATTTCAGGGGATTTCGTAACTACAGAAGACGGAACAGGAATTGTTCATACTGCACCAACTTTCGGAGCAGATGACGCTAAAGTTGCCAAAGAAGCAACTCCAGAAGTACCGCCAATGTTGGTTTTAGATGAAAACGGAAATCCGGTACCATTGGTAGACTTACAAGGAAGATTTATCCAAGGTTTAGGGGATTTTTCAGGTAAATACGTTAAAAACGAATATTACAACGATGGTGAAGCGCCAGAACGTTCAGCTGACGTAGAAATCGCTATCCAATTAAAAGAAGAAAATAAAGCCTTTAAGGTTGAAAAATACGTACACAGTTACCCACATTGTTGGAGAACGGACAAACCAATTTTATACTATCCATTAGATTCTTGGTTTATCAAAGTAACTGAAATCAAAGATAGAATGTTCGATTTAAACGAAACTATCAACTGGAAGCCAAAAGCTACAGGAGAAGGTCGTTTCGGGAATTGGTTGAAAAACGCGAATGATTGGAACTTATCACGTTCAAGATATTGGGGAATTCCTCTACCAATTTGGAGAAGTGAAGATGGAACCGAAGAAATGTTAGTTGGTTCAGTTGAAGAATTGTACAACGAAATCGAAAAAGCAATCGCAGCAGGTTTCCAAACAGAAAATCCATACAAAGGATTCAAAATTGGCGACATGAGCGAAGCCAACTACGATTTGGTGGATTTACATAAAAATGTAGTAGACGGAATTGTTTTAGTTTCTCCATCTGGAAAACCAATGAAACGCGAAACCGATTTAATTGACGTTTGGTTCGATTCAGGCGCGATGCCTTATGCACAATGGCATTATCCATTTGAAAATAAAGAATTAATCGATGAAAATAAAGCTTTCCCAGCTGATTTTATTGCGGAAGGAGTCGATCAAACACGTGGTTGGTTTTATACATTACACGCGATTGGAACTTTAGTTTTCGATAAAATCGCTTATAAAAACGTAGTTTCAAACGGATTAGTTTTGGACAAAAACGGACAGAAAATGTCGAAACGTTTAGGAAATGCGGTGGATCCATTTACTACTTTGGCAGAATACGGTCCAGATGCTACTCGTTGGTACATGATTTCGAATGCAAATCCTTGGGACAACTTAAAATTTGATATCGAAGGTGTGGCTGAGGTTCGTAGAAAATTCTTTGGAACGTTATATAATACGTATTCGTTCTTCTCGTTATATGCTAATATTGATGGATTTACTTATTCTGAAGCGGAAGTTCCATTAGAAGAAAGACCAGAAATTGACCGTTGGATTTTATCCGAATTACATACTTTAATTCAAGTAGTGGATGAAGCGTATGCAGATTACGAACCAACTAAAGCAGCAAGAGCTATTTCTGATTTTGTTCAGGAAAACCTAAGCAACTGGTACGTTCGTTTGTGTAGAAGAAGATTCTGGAAAGGCGAATATGCGCAAGATAAAATTGCGGCTTATCAAACGCTTTATACGTGTTTGGTAACGGTTGCGAAGCTTTCAGCTCCAATTGCTCCGTTCTTTATGGACAAACTTTACAGAGATTTAACACAAGCTACAGGTTCTGAGTCATTTGAAAGTGTACATTTGGCGAAATTCCCAGTTTCGGTTGAAAACTTTGTTGATAAGTCGTTAGAGAGCAAAATGATGAAAGCACAAACGGTTTCTTCACTAGTTTTATCGCTTCGTAAGAAGGAAATGATCAAAGTGCGTCAACCGTTGCAAAAGGTAATGATTCCAGTACTTGACGACAATCAGCGTGCTGAAATTGAGGCAGTTTCTGACTTAATTATGGCTGAGGTAAACGTGAAAGAAATTGAATTATTAGACGATGCTTCTGGTGTTTTAGTGAAGCAAATTAAGCCTAATTTCAAAACATTGGGACCACGTTTTGGTAAGGATATGGGATTGATTTCCAAAGAGATACAGAATTTTGGACAGGAAGAAATTGCTAAATTAGAGCGTGATGGGGAGCTGGTTATGGATATTTCAGGAAAAAGTATAACTTTATCACTAGAAGATGTTGAGATTTCTTCACAAGATATCCCGGGTTGGTTAGTAGCCAATTCAAACGGAATTACGGTAGCGTTAGACATTACGATTTCCGATGAATTAAGAAAAGAAGGTATCGCGAGAGAATTGATTAACAGAATCCAAAATATCAGAAAAGACTCTGGTTTTGAAGTAACTGACAAGATTACCGTTAAAATGGAAAAAAATGCTCAAGTTGAGGAAGCCGTTTTAGCTAATGAATCGTATATTAAGTCAGAAACCTTAACCGAATCGTTAATTTTTGTGGAAAACCTTGAAAATGGTACGGAAATTGAGTTTGATGATATAAAAACAAGTATATTAATTTCAAAATAAGAACCGAAAGGTTTTTAATCGACGTATAACTATAAAAAAATATTGAAATTATGGTAGAGGAGCAAATTAGATATTCAGACGCTGATTTGGCTGAATTCAAAGCGTTAATTCAAGCGAAATTAGAAAAGGCTAAAGGTGATTTAGAGCTTATTAAGAGTGCTTACATGAATGACTTAAATAACGGAACTGATGATACATCGCCAACGTTTAAAGCATTTGAAGAAGGTAGTGAAACAATGAGTAAAGAAGCCAATTCACAACTAGCTATTCGTCAAGAAAAATTTATTAGAGATTTAAAAAATGCCTTAATTCGTATCGAAAACAAAACCTATGGTTTGTGTAAAGTTACAGGCAAATTAATAAGTAAAGAGCGTTTAAAAATCGTTCCTCATGCAACTATGAGTATCGAAGCAAAAAACTTGCAACGTTAATCTTTTTACAAAATTATACTAACGCTCCGTTTGGGGCGTTTTTTATTTAATAAAAACACTATTTTTGCAAAAAAATTGAACATGTCGTTAAAGAAAGCCTATTTATTAATCATTGCTATTTTATTAATTGATCAGATTTCAAAAATCTATATCAAGACGCATTTTTTTATTGGAGAATCCATAAAAGTAATGGGTTTAGAATGGTTTCAAATTCATTTTATAGAGAATGAAGGCATGGCTTGGGGTGCTGAAATTCCGGGCGAACATGGGAAATTAATCTTAACCTTATTCCGTATCGTAGCCGTAGGAGGAATTGCTTGGTGGTTGTGGGATTCAGTAAGAAAAAAAGCATCAAATTATTTAATCGTAGCTATTGCTTTGATTTTTACTGGCGCTTTAGGAAACATTATCGATTCGGTTTTTTATGGTGTCATTTTTAACGATAGTTATCATCAAGTAGCAACAGCTTTTTCCGACCAACCATACGGTACTTGGTTTCACGGTGAAGTAGTAGATATGTTCTATTTTCCAATGTGGGAAGGAAACTTACCTTCTTGGTTACCAATTTGGGGTGGCAAACACTTTACTTTTTTCAACGCCATTTTTAATGTAGCTGATGTGGCAATTTCAACTGGTGTTGGGATTTTGATTGTATTTAATAAAAGAGCGTTTGCTCATGCGGATAAAGAGGAAGTTTCGGCTGAGTAATAAATTCAAAATGAAATAATATGGTTTGTTAGTATAAAGCAACCTTAAAAATTACCACTTATTACTTTGTTTGTACCACTTATTACATTGTTGTTGTAAGTGGTGTGAAATTTTTATAATTATGTTAGATTAATTATAAAATTTTTAATCATGAAAAAAGCATTTTTATCACTAGTATTTATGCTAGTAGGAAGCTTTACTTTTGCTTCAAATGTAACTATTAATACCAAAACAAAACTAGAGAAAACGGAGCAAATTACTGCTAAGATTGAAAAATCAACTTCAGTTATATTAGAGGATGGAGTTGTTCTGCATTCTTGTACTTATGCAATGTATTCTAACGGTGAATTTCTTGGTTATTGGACAGTGAGTGGTATGCCAGACAATGTTCCTTGTGGAAGTAGTTCAGCAATGCATTATGCTATAGGAAGCTATAATGCTTATCATGAAATGTTTCCTTAAATAATTGATTGACATGAAAAGTGTAATTTTTTTTTGTTTTCTATTTGTTTCTTTTTTTTGTTTTTCTCAAGATAATAGTTTAAAAGTTGAATATTATGAAACTGTTCAACAGAATAGTGAAATTATTATTAAAAAGTCTGGAAAATTATATTTTTCTAAGGATTATACGTTTTATAAATCTGAATTTATTAAAACTGAAAGTAATGGAAGTCAAAAAAAATCAGATGTTATTAATATCAATAATGGTAAAAATAAAGATTTTTCAGAAATATTAATAAATAATAAAAATAAAACACTTGTTGAAAGATTATATGAAAATCTTTTTTTGAAAAATTATTATTCAGTTAATGAGGCTAAACCACAAATGAAATGGATAATTTTAAATGAACAAAAAAAAATAAGTAATTATAATTGTAAAAAAGCAAAAACTACTTTTAGAGGAAGAACTTATGAAGTTTGGTTTACTGAGAAAATACCTGTTTCTTCAGGTCCTTGGAAGTTTTCAGGATTGCCAGGATTGATTTTGTCTGTTGAAGATGTTGAGGGTGTTTATAAATGGGAAGTAAAAAGTATTCAATATCCTTTCAAAGGGAAAGAAATTGATTTTAATACAATTATTAAAGATAATCCTAAGTTTAAAAAAATTTCATACAAAGATTTTGATAAGAAACGAATTGATGCTATTAAGGCTAAAATAGAACTTATTAAATCAAGAAGTGCTAATCGTGATGGAATGAAATTTAGTTATGAATATTCAACTTTTTTAGAAAAGGAGCCGGTAAACGAATGGAGGGCACAACAAGATTTTAAATAAGAATCTTGCACAAACTCTCTAAATAAAGAAAGTTTGGACGAAACCTAACCGCACAGGTCCTTTAATGGTGCAAAATATATTAAGCAAATGAAAAAAATAATGTTTTCTGTAATTATTTTATTTTTTATTTCTTTGAGTTCATTTACAATTATTGAAGAAGTAGTTAAAACTTGCAGATATAGAATTTACGATGCTAATACAGGACAAACATTGGGCTATGTTGAAGTAATTGTTTTGGCAGATAATTTTAATTGTGGTAGTCCAAATGCCTTATCTGCGGCACTTGAAGTGTGGCAAACGCAAAATCCATAATATATTAAGATGAAACTATTAATCAGTAAGGCAGTTTTTTAAATAAAACTGCCTTACTATTTATTCTAAAAAAATGAAAAAGATATTTATCATAACAGCATTAATTGTAACACAATTTTCTGTTTGTCAAAAAACTCCAAATAAATTATTAAAAATTGAATATAATGAATTTAGGATATTTACACCATCAATAATCAATTTAGATTTAGGTACTTTAATTGTTTCAAATGATTACTCATTTTATAGCTCAAAAGTGATAAAAAAAATTAAAAAAGAAAAGATTGATGATGGTGAGTCAGTTGGAGTAAATAATATTAAAGAAATATTATCTGAAATTATAATTGATAGAAAAAAGAAAATACTAACCGAAAAATTATTTGACAATATTGTTTTAAAAAAAAAATATGCTGTATATGAAGGTTTGCCAAAAATGAAGTGGAAATTATTAAACGAAATAAAAAAAATAGGTAACTATGAATGTAAAAAAGCAACTACGGAATTTAGAGGAAGAAAATATGAAGCATGGTATACTGAAAAAATACCCGTTTCACTTGGCCCATGGAAACTCAACGGTCTACCTGGTGTAATTTTAATGGCAGAAGATAAAGAAGGAATATATAAATGGGAAGCAAAATTAATTTCATACCCATACATTAATTCAAAATATAATATTAATTCAAAAGTTAAAGATGATTCTAAATTTGAAAAAATATCATTTGAAGATTTTAACAAAAAAAGAATTGAAAAAATTAAAGAAAAAATAGAAATTATTAAATCCAGAAATTCTGGAAGAGATTTTAATGTTCGCTTTGAGTATACTACAGAGCAAGAAAAAGAACCTATAAACGAATTTAGGGAGAGAAAAACATTTAATTAATATGTCATAAAATAATTTTTCGAAGAGTTTTGCAAATAATTTATCTTCATTTTAATGAAAATTTCATATTATAGTTTTTTTACAGCCATTTTTTCTAAGCGGATAAAATATTTAATAGTAAATATTTTATTTCTAATTTCAGCTAATTTATCATTTTCACAATCAATAGTAAAAGGTAAAATAAGTTCAAAGAATAATGAAGATCTATCTGAGGCAAGTGTTATTTTAGAGAATGATAAAAGAGAATTAATAGCATATACTTTTACAGATGAATACGGTAATTATGAATTTCAAATATTTGAAAAAGGGACATATTATATTGTTGTAAATTTATTAGGATATAGTGAAGAAAAACAGGAGTTTAGTTTTGATTTTGGAAACAAAATTAAAACAATCAACATTGTGCTAAGACCAAAAATAACAGAATTAAATGAAGTTATTATTGAGAATTCACGTCCAATATCAATTAAAAATGACACTGTTGTGTTTAATGCAGATTCTTTCAAACAAGGTAATGAGCAAGTAATTGAAGATTTATTAAGAAAAATACCAGGATTAAATATTGATAGTGATGGCACCATAAAAGTTGGCAATCAAGAAATTGAAAAAGTAATGATTGATGGTGATGATATGTTTGAAAAAGGATATAAAATTCTTACTAAGAACATGCCTGTTAATCCAATTGATAAAATAGAATTACTACAAAATTATTCTAATAATAAACACCTTAAAGGCATTGAAAATAGTGAAAAAGTTGCGCTTAATTTAACTTTAAAAGATGATTATAAACGCACTTGGTTTGGAAATACAAGTTTAGGTTATGGTTTGTTTTCAGAGAATCGTTATGACGCAAAAGCTAATTTAATGAATTTTGGTAAGAAATCTAAATACTACTTTCTTGCTAATCTAAACAATACCGGTTATGATGCGACTGGCGACATCAATCACTTAATTCGACCATATCGTTTTGATGAACCTGCAAGTATTGGTGATAACCAAAACGTTAATACTTTGTTGCGTATTGGTTTTGACACTCCAAATTTAAAGGAAAAAAGGGTAAGCCTTAATAATACTGAGATGTTGTCTTTAAATAGTATTTTCACAATCTCAGATAAAGTTAAACTTAAAACTTTAGGTTTTTTAAACACTGATGAAAATGATTTTTTTAGAAATGGTCTCCAGCAGTTTTCCGTTGGCAATACAACATTTACTAATATTGAAGATTTTATAGGTAGAAAAACTCAAATCACTGGTTTCGGAAAAGTAGATTTAACTTATGATGTATCCAAAACTACAACGATAGAATATATAGGGAAATTTAACAAAACAAACGAAAAAAACAGAAGTGAATTATTGTTCAACAA
Organism: Flavobacterium lacisediminis; assembly: GCF_025909975.1. Lineage (GTDB taxonomy): Bacteria > Bacteroidota > Bacteroidia > Flavobacteriales > Flavobacteriaceae > Flavobacterium > Flavobacterium lacisediminis. The sequence continues at coordinate 441,733 of NZ_JAPCIO010000001.1, forward strand.
CGATTTACTTAATGAACGTTTAAACTCAAATAACCAACTTTTTGACCAAAAGTTAGTTTATACAAATAAGTTTAAAGAAAATAAAGTATTTTTACTTTCAAGCCGTTATGTAAACGAAAAAACTCCTCAAAATTATTCTGTAAATCAATTCATTTTTGAAGATTTATTTTCAGAAAACGCAAATAATACGATGCAGTTTAGTGAAAATAAGATCCAATTTGCTGGTGTTGAAGCACATTTATTAGATAAAAAGAAAAATGGTGATTTGTTAGAAGTTAAAATAGGTAATCAAATTAGAATAGATTATTTAAATACTCGTTTTGAATTATTAGAAAATCAAAATAACTTATCATTTCCAAATGATTATCAAAATAATCTAACATATACTACGAATGATTTATACTTATCAGCTAAATATAGATTTAAGTTAAATAGTTTTACGTTACTAACTCAATCCGATTTTCATCAATTATTCAACAAGTTCGAAAATTTTGATGTAGAATATAATCAGAAACCTTTTTTTATTATTCCAAAAATTGGTTTAGATTGGCAAATTAACGAGAGAAATAAAATCGTAACATCTTACACATACAATACCACAAATTCAAATGTATTAGATGTTTATTCTGGTTATGTTCAAACCAGTTATCGTTCCTTTTCTAGAGGTTTGGAAGAATTTAATCAATTAAATTCTTCAAGTGCTGTCATAAATTATACTTATGGTAGTTGGGGAGAAAAGTTTTTTGCAAATTCATTTATCATGTATTCAAAAAACAATGATTTTTATAGTACTAATTCTATTATAGCACAAAACTATTCGCAATCTGATAAAATCATAATAAAAGACCGTGGATTTTTATCAATTTCATCAAGTTTTGATTATTATTTTAAACCCATAAAATCGAATTTAAAAATTAATTTAGGCGTAACGAAAACCAATTTTAAAAACATTGTAAATAATTCTAATTTACGTGAAGTAAAAAACATTAACACTAATTATGGTTTTGAATTGCGTTCAGGTTTTAGAGGCTTCTTCAATTATCATATTGGTTCAAAATGGAATTTCAATAAAGTTGAAACAACCATTAAAAATGATTTTACAGATAATATGAGTTTTTTAGATTTGTCGTTTATGTTTAGTGATAAGTTTAATATCCAAGCCCAAGCTGAACATTATTTCTTTGGAAATTTAGACAAAGAAAACAACAAATACTATTTCTTAGATTTAGAAGCTCGATATATTGTAAAAGAAAATAAACTTACATTTTCCCTTTCAGGTAATAATCTTTTTAATACTGAAACATATAGAAATTATAGTATTTCGGATATCACTATTTATCAAACAGAGTATAGATTAATGCCAAGGTATTTGCTTTTAAAAATAGAATATCGTTTTTAATGAAATTAAAACTTATAAATCTCCTCAGGCGTCACACAAAAATCCAATTTCACATCATTTTCCGAAACATCCTCAATTTTTTCTTCTGGAGGAAAAAACGACAACCCAATTTTAATTGTTTCTTGCTTGCATTTACTTAAAAAGTTATCGTAAAAGCCTTTTCCATACCCAACACGATTTCCTTGCTTGTCGTAAGCTAAAAGCGGTACAAAAACCACATCAATTTTCGCATCAGGCACTTCTAAACCATCAACCGGTTCTGGAACGTTGTAATTGTTCTTTTTGATTTTGGTATTATCGGTCAATAAAAAATGCGTCATTCCTAAAGTAGCAAAATCGCACTTCGAAATGACGATTTCTTTATCTTTTCCCGCTAAAATTTGAAGAATATATTCGGTATTGATTTCTTTTTGCTCTTCAATCGTTAAAAACAAATGATAATACAATTTGTCCCAAATGTCCATTCGCAACAATTGGTTCGCAATCGCTAAACTTTTGTCTTCGATTTCCTCTTGAGTTAACTTTTGCCTTTCAGCTTTTGCCTTTTGCCTTAACGATTTCTTATCCATTTACAGACGCTTTCAATTCGTCTATAAATTTAGTCAAATGTTCTACTTCTACGTGATCCATTAACACAATTTTGTACCATTTGTTGTTTTCGTTGTGTTGTTGCGGAACCAAATCGTACTTTTCAGCAATTTTTTCTGGAATCGATTCCGAATGAATCGTTACGATATTCATAAACGGTTCACGGAAATATTTAATGTTTAAATGGTCTAATTCGTTACATAAAAATTGCGTGCGCATTTGTAAAATACTCACTTTTTCAAACCAACCATAAGCGCCATAAGTAAATAAAATCATCCAAACCGCTACGGCATTCGCGCCAGAACGACTTCCGCAAAGCGTTAAATCCATGCCTTCTACGTATTCTGCTTCTTTGGTCAATACGTTTTCGATTAAGCCTTTTCGACAAACAAAAACACCTGTTCCATAAGGCGCTTGCAACATTTTGTGCGCATCAATCGTAATTGAACTTATTTTCGGATTGCTGAAGTTGATATTCGATTTTTGATTGCTAAACGGATACACAAATCCGCCATAAGCACCATCAATGTGCAAACGGTAAGTAACGTTATGTTTTTCTAATATCGAAGTATAATCATCTGGATTATCAACCGAACCAAACATGGTTGTTCCCATATTTGAAACGGCAATGAAGTACTTTTTACCATTATTTTTAGCTTCTGAAATGATGTTATCCAATGCATTCACATCAATTTCACGGTTTTCAAACCCAACTGGAATTTTCAACCAATCGATTTGCAATAAATTAGAAGCCTTTGGAATCGAATAATGCGTGTCTTCCGATGCTAAAATGGCAATTTCGTCTAATTTCGCATCAAAATTATGTAGAAATTCATTTCTAAAAACCCAAATGGCTTGAATATTAGCTTCCGTTCCACCAGGAGCGATGTAGCCGTCGAATTCGTTTTCTTTAGCTTTGAAAATATCAACAGCAATTACATTTAAAACTTCACGTTCAATTTCTTGTGTACCATAAAATGCTTTTTCAGAAGTGCCAAAAGTGTGACAACCAATGTTATTTGGATTCGCAACATAGGTTTGAAGCGTGGGTGCATCTTTCAAAAAAGGCGCATCATCATAAAAAACGCGACTATCTAACTTAGAAGCCGGATAGCCTAAAGAAGCATCTTTTGAGAAGTTAACATTATCATGCAAAGCCTTATCAATTCGGGCTTTTCTTTCTTCGTGTGTAAGTTTTTTCCAGAAGTTCATACCTAAAAATTTTGACGAAATTACAGGTACTAATTCAATAAAAACATGATAATTGTTAGCTTTCTGATTCTAAGTGAGTAGAAATGTGAAAAATAGCATCGCCTTGGTAAATAATAGGCGCATCATTTACATTAATTACATAACCTTCATGTGGCGCTTTCATTTTGTGCTCTACTTTTCCGTAAGGATCAGAAATAGTAGCCAATAATTCGCCTTTTTTAACAAAACTACCAATCGTAGTTAAACCATGAAACATACCGGAATATTTCGCTCTAATCCAACTAGATTTTTCTATATAAATGGTTTTGTTGTCTTTTTTTGTTGCTTTTTTTCTCGGATTTAGCATTTCTAAATGATCTAAAAAACGCTTGGTTCCTTCCACGGCTTCTTCAGTAACTTGAAGGTTTATATCTAATGATTTTCCGCCTTCAAAAAGCAACATTTTAACGCCTAATTTATCGCAAGAATTTCGGAACGAACCCGAAATATTCTTCGAATACAATGTAAAAGGCGCATTAAAAACATCGGAAAGTTCTTTTAATTCTGGATTTTCTGGCACAATTCTAATTTGTGGAGCATTAAAACGACTGGCGCCACCCGCATGAAAATCGATAGCGTAATCTACATGCGGAATAATATCTTTTAAAATATAATACGCAAAACGACTTGCCAAAGAACCCGTTTTACTTCCAGGAAAAACCCGATTCAAATCGCGACCATCTGGGAATTCTCTAGTTTGATTTACAAATCCGAAAATATTGATAATCGGAATACAAATTATCGTTCCTCGCTTAGGTTTGTTGATTTTTTGAATGATTAACTGGCGCACAATTTCGGTTCCGTTGATTTCATCACCATGCAAGCAAGCGGTGAATAAAACTGTTGGACCATCAATTTTTGAACGCTCCACAATTATTGGAATCTTCAATTTATTCATGGTGTGCAACTTGGCAATTTCCATGTTAATGGTTTTGCTTTCGCCAGCTAAAATGGTTTCTTTAAGGATTACAAGTGGTTTTGAGGCTGTCATTTGGTTGATTCTAAGGTGTTAAAAATACGAAAAGTTCAAGAACAAGGGCAAGTTCAAGTTCAAAAATCAATATTTTTTTGGAACACAAATTGAAGAAATGAAAAGTTTAAAGTAAAGCGTCTCTGTGTAACTCTATTCAAAAGCATCAAAATCAAAAAAAGCTCTGTGAATCTCTGTGTAAAAAATAACGCTCCAATCAGCGCTGCAAAGCATCCGTTTCATCCGCGTGCGAATTAAAACAATTCTCTTATCTTTGTTCTTTACCTCTTTTTTAAAAATGCAAACACCATTAGAACTTCAAATCCAAACTTTGCCCGATAATCCGGGCGTGTATCAGTATTATGATAAGGATGGAAAAATTCTATATGTTGGGAAGGCGAAAAATTTAAAAAAGCGCGTTCAATCGTATTTTACAAAGAATCACGATAATTATAAAACATCGGTTTTAGTAAAGAAAATTGTTGCGATAAAACATATTGTTGTTCCAACGGAAACCGATGCATTATTGTTGGAAAACAACTTAATTAAAAAGCTGCAACCGCGTTATAATGTGTTGCTTCGCGATGACAAAACCTATCCTTGGATTTGTATCAAAAACGAACGTTTTCCCAGAATATTTTCCACTCGAAAAATGATTAAAGATGGTTCGGAATATTTTGGACCTTATACTAGTTTTAAAACCGTTCATACGATTTTGGATTTAATTAAAGAATTGTATCCACTTAGAACTTGTAATTACGATTTATCGAAAGCTAATATCGATTCGGGAAAATTTAAAGTGTGTTTGGAATATCATATTGGAAATTGCAAAGGACCATGTGAAGGTTATGAATCTTTGGAGCATTATCAAAGTCAGATTGAAAAAATCCGTCAAATTTTAAAGGGAAATTTCAAAGAAAGTTTGAAAGATTTTAAGAAATTAATGACTGATTTGGCAATGGAAATGAAGTTTGAAGAAGCGCAAAAAATTAAAGAAAAAATCGAGGTTTTAGAAAATTACCAATCGCGTTCCACAATTTTGAATCCGAAAATATCCAATTTAGATGTGTTTTCGATTATTTCCGATGAAACAATGGCGTATGTGAATTTTTTACAGATTTCGCATGGAGCCATCGTTCGTTCGCATACATTGGAATTGAAGAAAAAATTAGACGAAACCAACGAAGAATTGTTAGAATTAGCCGTAGTAGAATTGCGTGAACGTTTTCATTTGAATTCCAGAGAAATTGTGGTTCCATTCGTGATTGATTTGGGCGAAAATATTAAAGTTACTGTTCCACAATTGGGCGATAAAAAGCAAATTTTAGAATTATCAGAACGCAATGCCAAATATTACAGATTAGATCAATTAAAGCAAATTCAAATCGTTGATCCAGAGCGACACACCAATCGCATCATGGCGCAAATGCAAAAAGATTTGCGTTTATCGGTTGAACCAAGACATATTGAATGTTTTGATAATTCGAACATTCAAGGAACGAATCCCGTTTCGGCTTGTGTAGTGTTTAAAGATGGAAAACCGAGTAAGAAAGATTATCGTCATTTCAATATCAAAACGGTTGAAGGTCCAAATGACTTTGCTTCGATGGAAGAAGTCGTGTACCGAAGATATAAACGAATGTTAGATGAAAATCAGCCGTTGCCACAATTGATTATTATTGATGGTGGAAAAGGGCAATTATCATCAGCATTAAAAAGTATTGATGATTTAGGATTACGAGGCAAAATTGCCATTATCGGAATTGCAAAACGTTTGGAAGAATTGTTTTATCCAGGCGATTCAGCTCCGTTATATTTGGATAAAAAATCGGAAACCTTGAAAGTGATTCAGTTTTTAAGAAACGAAGCGCACCGATTTGGAATTACACATCATCGCGACAAACGAAGTAAATCAGCGTTAACGAATAGCTTAGAAAGCATTCCTGGAATTGGCGAAAAAACTATGATTACATTAATGAAACATTTCAAAAGTGTTAAAAGATTGCAAAATGCCGACGAAAAAGCAATTTCTGAAGTTGTAGGTGTTTCAAAAGCCAAAAAAATTTCCGACTTTTACAAGAATAAATCCCTATAAAAAGAAATGAAAAAACTGCTCTTGTTTGTAAGCCTACTAATTTTTACCCAAATCAGCTTAGGACAAGAAAATCAGCGACCAAAAGTAGGACTTGTGCTTAGTGGAGGTGGTGCAAAAGGATTGGCACATATTGGTGTTCTTAAAGTAATTGATTCGCTCGGAATTAAGGTAGATTACATTGCTGGAACCAGTATGGGAGCCATCGTGGGCGGATTGTACGCGTCTGGATATAATGCAGAGCAATTAGATTCTATTTTTTCTAAAATTGACGTAGATGCCTTGCTTCAAGATTACACACCTAGGGAATCAAAATCGTTTTACGAAAAACGAAATGATGAGATTTACGCCTTAACGCTACCGTTTAATAAATTCAAATTAGGTTTACCTTCTGGTTTATCTAAAGGCCTTTATAATTTCAATCTAATTTCTTCTTTAACACAACAAGTAAGTCATATAAGAGATTTTGACGAGTTACCCATTCCGTTTTTATGTATTGCAACTGATGCTGAAACTGGCGAAAAAATTGTTTTGGATTCTGGGGTTTTAGCTCAAAATATGATTGCCAGTGGTGCGTTGCCTACGTTGTACAGCCCAGTTGAAATGAACGGAAGATTATTGATTGATGGTGGAGTTATAGATAATTATCCTGTTGAAGAACTAAAAGCAAGAGGATTGGATATTATAATTGGTGTTGACGTTCAGGATGGTTTAAAGACTAGAGAAGAATTGAAAGAGGTAACATCGGTTTTAGCACAGATTAATAATTTTTCCATGATTGAAAAAATGGAGGGAAAACAAAAAGCAACTGATATTTACATCAAACCAGACATTAAAGGCTATACCGTTGTAGATTTTGAAAAAGGCAATGAAATTATTGCAAAAGGGAAAGAAAAAGCGTTAGAATTTATAAAGGAATTAGCACCATATGGAAATTCAAATTCAAAAAATGATAAAAAAATAGTCTTTCAAGATTCTATTTATATCAAAGATATTGTGTTTAATAAACTGGATAATTATACTCGTGCATACATTGTAGGGAAATTAAAGTTCAAAAGAAATACCAAAATTTCTAATGCCCAATTGCAAAAGGGAATTTTAAATTTAAATGCTACACAAAATTTTAGCGCTATCAATTATTCATTTGAAAAAATGCAAGATGGCGACAAATTAATTTTGCAATTAAAGGAAAATGACAACAATACATTCTTGAAATTTGGATTGCACTATGATGATTTGTTTAAAAGTGGAATTTTATTGAACTACACTAAAAAGCGGCTAATAGCTAAAAACGATGTAGCTTCATTAGATGTTATTTTAGGTGATAATATTCGTTATAATTTTGATTATTATATTGATAATGGCTTTCATTGGAGTTTTGGGTTCAATTCAAAGTTAACGACATTTAATAGAAACATTACAAGTAACATTGCTGATGATGCTATTTTTAATACCACAGCAAGTGCCATTAATGTAGATTTTTTCGACTTGAGTAACCAAGCGTATTTGCAAACCATTTTTGCTCAAAAATTTTCATTAGGTGGCGGATTAGAATTTAAATTTTTACGATTAGAATCGGAAACACTAGAAAACACAGATCCTGTTTTTGATAGTAGTGATTATCTGTCGGTATTTGGTTTTGTAAAATATGACTCATTTGATAAAAAGTATTTTCCAAGAACTGGCTGGAATTTTAATTCTGAGATACGTTCTTATGTTTATTCATCTGATTATAAAAATAATTTTGAACGATTTTCAGTAGCAAAAGCTGATTTTGGTGTTGCACAAACCGTTTTTAAAAATATGACGCTTAAATTTCAAACTGAAGGTGGTTTTGCAGTAGGCGAAAGAAGTGTTTCTTATTTTGATTTTATTTTAGGAGGTTACGGATTTCAACAAGTAAATAACATCAAGCCCTTTTTTGGTTATGATTTTTTAAGTATTGCTGGAGATAGTTATGTAAAACTTTTATTAACAGCAGATTATGAGATTTTTAAGAAGCATCATTTAAATTTTATTGCTAACTTTGCTAATGTTGGAGATAAGATTTTTGATACTTTAGATACTTGGTTGGTAAAGCCTAATTATTCAGGCTATTCTGTAGGTTACGGAATGGAAACAGTAATTGGACCAGTAGAAATCAAACACTCATGGTCGCCAGAAACTAGAGATCATTACACATGGTTCTCAGTAGGATTTTGGTTTTAAAATATTTTTTTCGATATTTGTAATGATGAAAAATTGGACAGACTTACTTTCGCATTTAAAGTTCCTCATCAAGAGAAATCCTGAGTGAGCATAACTTCTTTTTGATTTATAGTGAGATTTTATAATCTTGCTTTAAGCTATTACAGAACTTTTAATAAAAGAAAAAATGCCAATATATCACAAACTAGGGAATATCCCTCATAAACGTCATATACAATTCCGCAAACCAAACGGCGATTTGTATTATGAACAATTGTTCGGAACAGTTGGTTTTGACGGTATGTCAACCAATTCGTATCACGAGCAAAGACCTACTCAGGTTAAAGAAATCAGAAGACAATATAGTGTTGCGCCAAAAATCGCAAAGTCAAATAACATTCAGTCTTATAAATTAAGAGGGTTTGAAATTGAGCCACAAGACGATTTTCTAGAAAGTAGAAAAATTGTTTTAACAAATTCGGATTGTCATATCGTTTTAGCTGCACCTAGAAAGTCAACAACCGATTATTTTTATAAAAATACGGATTCAGACGAAGTGATTTTCATTCATAAAGGAACAGGAAAATTAAGAACCATGTTAGGAAATTTAGATTTCAAATATGGCGATTACTTAGTAGTTCCAAGGGGAATGATTTATAAAATGGATTTCGATACCGAAGACAATCGTTTGTTTATCGTTGAATCACATTCACCTGTTTACACTCCAAAACAATATAGAAACTGGTTCGGACAACTTTTAGAACATTCGCCATTTTGTGAAAGAGATATTCGTCGTCCAGAAGAATTAGAAACATACAACGAAAAAGGTGATTTCGTAATTAAAGTAAAGAAAAAAGACGAAATTTTCGAAATGGTTTACGCTTCACATCCGTTTGATGTAATTGGATACGACGGTTTTAATTATCCGTATGCATTTTCAATTCATGATTTCGAACCGATTACAGGAAGAATTCATTTACCACCACCAATTCACCAAACTTTTGAAACAAATGCTTTCGTAATTTGTTCATTTGTACCAAGGTTATACGATTATCATCCATTATCTATTCCTGCACCATACAACCACAGTAATATTGATGCTGATGAGGTATTATATTATGTGGATGGTGATTTCATGAGCAGAAACGATGTAAAACCAGGAAACATTTCCTTACATCCTGCTGGAATTCCTCACGGACCGCACCCTGGAGCAGCTGAAAGAAGTATTGGTAAAAAAGAAACGTTAGAATTAGCTGTAATGGTAGACACTTTCAAACCATTAATGGTTACAGAAGATGCTATGGGTATTGCAGATGACACGTACTTTCAATCTTGGTTAGAAGAATAAAAATTAAACACAACTTTTGGTAATGTATTACCATTTTTAAAAACATTAGAATTATGTCACAAGAAATAAAATCAGTAGAATACGGATTAGAAAAAATATTTGAAGGAGCACAAGATTTTTTACCTTTAATGGGAACAGATTATGTAGAGTTTTATGTAGGTAACGCAAAACAAGCCGCGCATTTTTACAAAACCGCTTTTGGATTTCAATCATTAGCATATGCAGGATTGGAAACTGGAGTAAAAGATAAAGCGTCTTACGTGTTAAAACAAGATAAAATCCGTTTGGTATTAACTACAGCTTTAAATAGTGATTCGCCAATTGGTGAGCACGTAAAAAAACACGGAGATGGTGTTAAAGTTATCGCACTTTGGGTTGAAGATGCGCGTCATTCATACGAAGAAACGACTAAACGTGGTGCAAAATCTTATTTTGAGCCTGTAGTTGAAAAAGATGAAAATGGAGAAGTAGTTCGCGCAGGTATTTATGGTGCTTACGGGGAAACGGTTTTCATTTTTGTAGAACGTAAAAATTACAACGGAATCTTTTTACCAGGATATAGCGAATGGAACTCTGATTATAATCCAACATCAGTAGGATTAAAATATATCGACCACATGGTGGGTAATACAGGTTGGAACAGAATGAACGAAGCGGTAAAATGGTTTGAAGATGTTATGGGATTCGTAAATTTCCTTTCATTTGACGACAAACAAATTACTACAGAATATTCTGCCTTAATGTCTAAAGTAATGTCTAATGGTAATGGTAGAATTAAATTTCCTATCAACGAACCAGCAGAAGGAAAAAAACGTTCTCAAATTGAAGAATATTTAGATTTTTATGAAGGTGAAGGAGTTCAGCACATTGCAGTTGCAACAGATGATATTATAACAACAGTTGCAGAAATGCGCGCAAGAGGAATTGAATTTTTAAGTACACCTCCTCAAGCATATTATGATGCAATTCCTGAAAGATTAAAAGACCACATGTCTAAATTTAAAGAAGATATCAACGAACTTCAAAAATTAGGTATCATGATTGATGCTGACGAAGAAGGATATTTATTGCAAATTTTTACCAAGCCAGTTGAAGATCGTCCAACGCTTTTCTTCGAAATTATTCAAAGAATGGGTGCAAGAGGATTTGGTGCAGGTAACTTTAAAGCCCTTTTTGAGTCGATTGAACGCGAACAAGAATTGCGAGGTACATTATAAAAACGATAAATTATTAACAATTCATTAAATTATAACGTTGTAGTAGTGTCATTTTTGATAAAAATATGTTAAAGTTGAAATTTAACTAAGAATAACTCAAAAAACATTTCTACATTTGCACTCGCAAAACAGGGAGGTAGTTTGCCTTGTTTTGACAGTAAATTTTCATAATTTATAGTTTTTTGGTTGGTTAATAGCATAAAAACTCAGTCATATTTTTGACTGGGTTTTTTTGTTTTAGTATTTTTGGAACAGAAATTGCATTTTCATTTCTAAAAATGAATAAACTATGAAAAAAATTATCTTACTTCTCGTTTTATTTGTGTTTACAAATTCCTTTGTAGTACAAGAAAATGCATATACAACTGGAGAGTGGTTCAAACTTCGAATTCACTATGGAATGGTTAATGCCGGCTATGCCACTTTGGAAATCAAAGACGCCGTTAAAAACAATAAAAAAGTACATCACGTTATAGGAAAAGGCTGGACAGTAGGAATGACCAAGTTTTTCTTTGAAGTAGATGATAATTATGAAAGTTATTTCGATAAACAAACGGGAAAACCATATCAGTTTGTTAGAAAAATTAATGAAGGAGGCTATACTAAAAATCAAGAAGGCTTTTTTAATCAAGAACGAAATACCGTTTTAGTTAAAGATTATAAACACAAAACCGAAAAAACATTTTCAGTACCAGAAGACATACAAGATATTGTGTCATCATTTTACTATTTGAGAAACCATCCAAAAATTGATAAATTAAAAGTAGGTGAATCCATTGCAATAGATATGTTTTTTGATAATGAAACCACAAAGTTTAAGTTAAAATTTGTTGGTCGAGAAGATATAAAAACTAAATTTGGAAAAGTTTCTTGTATGATATTTAAACCCTATGTTCAAGCAGGTAGAGTATTTAAAGAAGAAGAAAGCTTAACAGTTTGGATTTCAGATGATGACAATAAAATTCCAATCCGTTTAAAAGCAAGTTTAGCAGTAGGTTCTTTAAAAGCCGATTTAGAAGCTTTTAAAGGTTTAAAAAATTCATTCAAAGTTAAAGTAGAAAAATAATGGAAGTAACTCCTAAAATTCAAGAACAATTAGATCAACTTCATGATAAATTTGAAGCAATAAATCAAAATACATCCACTCATTTGGAAGGTTTGCTTTGGGCTAAACCCATCACGTATTGGGATTATATTCAAACAGATGCGCTTTTGAGTCTTCAAACTCAACGAACCACTTTGCCAGACGAAATGGTTTTTGTAATGTATCATCAAGTAAACGAGTTGTTGTTCAAAATGATTCTATGGGAAATGAACCAATTATGTCATAACGAAAAACCAACAACTGATTATTTTACCGAGAAATTAGGAAGAATTAGTCGTTATTTTGATATGTTAACCACATCTTTCGATATCATGAAAGACGGAATGGAGCCGGAACAGTATCTAAAATTCAGAAATACTTTAACACCAGCGAGTGGATTTCAATCGGCACAATATCGTTTAATCGAATTCAGTTCTACAGATTTAATCAACTTAATTGACAACCGTTTCAGAGCTACCATAGATAGAAATACTCCATATGACCACGCTTTTGAGCATTTGTATTGGCAAGCGGCTGGAAAAGATTATCATACTGGTGAAAAATCGTATTTAATTTTGGAATTCGAAAGAAAATACAAAAAAGTGTTCTTAGATTGGATGGAAGAATACAACACAATTAATTTGTGGAGAAAATTCAAACAATTGCCAGAAACTGACCAACAAAATCCTGAATTAGTAGCTGCTATGCGTCATTATGACAAAACAGTTAATATTACTTGGGTAATGGGTCACTTTAACGCTGCTAAAAAATACATCGAGAGTGTTCCAGGAAATCACGAAGCTACAGGTGGAAGCGATTGGAAAAAATACATGTTACCAAAATACCAAAAAAGAATATTCTTCCCTGAATTATGGACGAAAGAAGAATTAGATAACTGGGGAGAATAACCGCATAGCGCACAAAACAAAAAACATTGAGATATTTAGTACTAGCCATTTTATTTGTTACTTTTTTTACCGCTTGTAATTCGAAAGATGAGGCAGAGAAAGCTAAAAAAGCAACAGTAAAAAAAGAACCTATCATAAAAGAATTCGGATTTACATTTAACGACTATAAAGTGGTTAGAGATACTATTCGTTCGGGTGATACGTTTGGAAAATTACTAGAAAAATTCCCATTAAAAGATAGTTTACGAATCCACGATGTTACTGAAAAAGTAAAGGATTCATTCAATGTTCGACGAATAAAAGCAGGGAAACCTTACATTTTATTTTTAGACAAGGAAAAGCCAAATACATTACAAGCTTTAGTTTACATAGAAGACAGAATTAATTATACAGTTGTTGATTTTAGAGATTCTATTGTTGTATCTAACAAACAAAAACCTACTACTTTAAGAAGAAGAGTCGTAGCAGCGGAAATAGAAGGTTCATTGTCTGAAACTTTAGGTAATGCAGGAGTTAGCGCTGGTTTAGCAAATAAATTAGCCAATATTTATGCTTACACAGTCGATTTCTTTAAAATTCAAAAAGGCGATAAATTTGCGGTTACGATTAATGAACGTTATATTGATGACTCTATTTACGTAGGTGTAGAAAGCATTGAGGCTTCTTATTTTGAACACAAAGGGAAAAAGATTTTTGCTTTTCCATATAAATTGTCTGAAAATCAGAAACAGGAAGATTTTTATGATGAAAACGGAAAAGGTTTAAAAAGTATGTTTCTAAAAGCACCCTTAGATTATTTCAGAATTTCGTCTCGTTTTTCAGGCAGACGTTTTCATCCAGTGCAAATGCGTTTTAAAGCTCATAATGGAACTGATTACGCAGCACCTCATGGAACACCAATTAAAACAACAGCTTCAGGAGTTGTAGAACGAACAGGTTACACCGCAGGAAATGGAAATTTTGTAAAAGTCCGTCATAGTTCTACTTATTCTACACAATACCTCCACATGTCTAAGATAACAGTGAGAAACGGACAACGTGTATCACAAGGGCAAGTAATAGGTAAAGTAGGAAGCACAGGTTTGGCAACCGGACCTCATGTTTGTTATCGTTTCTGGAAAAATGGTGTGCAAGTTGACCCGCTTAGGCTGAAATTGCCAAATGCTGAACCAATGAATGAATCACACAAACAAAAATATTTAGCGCATATTGCTCCTTTAAAGAAAGAATTGGATAGTATAACTGCAGTAAAATTTAAAGAATAATGGCACTACCAAAAGTAAATCCGTCACAAACTGCCGCTTGGCAGCAAATACAATTACATTTTGAGAAAATGCAAGCAAATTCAATGAAAGATTTGTTTGCGTCTGATTCAAATAGAGCTGAAAAATTTCACATTCAATGGAATGATTTTTTAGTTGATTTTTCTAAAAATATTGTCAATCAAGAAACATTAGATTTGTTATTAAATTTAGCTAACGAAGTTAATTTAAAACAAGCGATTACCAGTTGTTTTCAAGGCGATATAATCAATCAAACCGAGAACAGAGCCGTTTTACACACCGCTTTACGCGCGAAAGAATCAGCCAATGTTTTGGTCGATGGCATTAATGTAATGCCAGAAGTGTATTCGGTAAAAAACAAAATCAAAAACTTCTCTAACGAAGTTATCTCAGGAAATAGAAAAGGATTCACAGGAAAACCATTTACCGATATCGTAAATATTGGAATTGGTGGTTCTGATTTGGGTCCAGCCATGATTGTAGAAGCTTTGCAATTCTATAAAAATCATTTAAACGTTCATTTTGTCTCCAATGTAGATGGCGATCACGTTAACGAAGTAATCAAAAAATTAAATCCAGAAACGACTTTATTTGTAGTAGTTTCTAAAACCTTTACTACGCAAGAAACCTTATCTAATGCTGAAACTATCAGAAGTTGGTTCTTACAATCAGCTTCACAAGAGGATGTAGCGAAGCATTTCGTAGCGGTTTCAACGAATATCCAAAAAGTAACCGAATTCGGAATTAATCCTGATAATGTTTTCCCAATGTGGGATTGGGTTGGAGGTCGTTTCTCGTTATGGAGTGCCGTTGGTTTATCCGTAAGTTTAGCAGTTGGATTCGATAATTTTGATAAATTATTGAAAGGTGCTAACGAAATGGACGAACATTTCAAAAACGAATCTTTCGACAAAAATATTCCAGTAGTTTTAGCTTTATTGAGCATTTGGTACAACAACTTTTTTGGTGCCGAAAGCGAAGCTTTAATTCCTTATACCCAATATTTACAGAAGTTAGCACCTTACTTGCAACAAGGTATCATGGAAAGCAACGGAAAAAGTATTGGCAGAGATGGAAAACCAGTAAATTATCAAACTGGAACCATTATTTGGGGTGAACCAGGAACGAATTCCCAACACGCTTTTTTTCAATTGATCCACCAAGGAACCAAATTAATTCCAACGGATTTTATCGGATTCAAACAATCGCTTTACGGAAACAAAGACCATCACGACAAATTAATGTCGAATTTCTTTGCGCAAACCGAAGCTTTATTAATGGGTAAAACGGAAGCGCAAGTAAAAGCAGAATTCGAGAAACAAAACATTTCAGGTGAAAAAGCCGATTTTCTATTGCCTTTCAAAGTGTTTTCGGGAAATAAACCTACGAATACCATTCTTATTAATAAATTAACTCCAGAAACATTAGGAGCTTTGGTAGCCATGTACGAGCACAAAATTTTCGTGCAAGGTATCATTTGGAACATCTTCAGTTATGACCAATGGGGTGTGGAATTAGGGAAACAACTAGCGAATTCTATCTTAGATGAAATCGTAACAAAAGAGGTTAAAAATCACGATAGTTCAACATCATTTTTGTTGAAAGCCTATTTGGAATAAGTTTTGGTAATACATTATATAAAAACCTCTTATTCATTTTTTTGAGTAAGAGGTTTTTTAATTTCCTATATTTGTAATTCACTTTAAAAAAATTAGGTATGTACGAAACTATTCAATCTGTTCACTCTATTTTAGCGTATGCCGCTTTAGGTTTATTGTTATTGGCTTCTATTAATGCCATTTTTGGATTAACTTCTAAAAAAATATTTACAGACAAAGATTTACGCTTGTCTTTATTTACCTTGATTATTTGTCACATTCAATTATTAATTGGATTGATTTTGTATTTTGTTTCTCCACTTGGCGCTGGGCAATTAGGAAACATGAAAGACGCTGCTATGCGTTTGACTTCGTTAGAGCATCCTTTAGTTAACATTATTGCATTAGCAGTAATCACAATCGGATGGTCGAAACATAAAAAAGAAGAAAGTAACAACGGAAAATTCAAAAAGATTGCCGTTTTCTATACATTAGGTTTAGTGTTAATCTTATCAAGACTTCCTTGGGCTAATTGGTTCAACTAGTCTTTGGTACAATCTTTGGTAATAAGTTTGCAAAATCATAAAATTATGAAGAAAAATATCCTAATAATATCGTTTGTATTACTTGTTACTGCATTAGTAAGCTTTTCTAATGGAACAAAATCAGGTTTCGTTAGAAAAGCTTCTTTAAATGATACGGTTAAGAAAAAAGATTCGCTTCAAATTTTAGATTCGATAAAAAAATCAGACTCTATTCGAGTAGCCGATTCTATAGCCAATCTAAAAACTAAACTATACAAGAAAAATGTTGAAGCTTCGCATTATTCTGACAAATTAAACGGAAGAAGAACCGCAAGCGGACAAGTTTTTAGTAACAAAAAATACACGGCCGCTCATAAAACGCTAAAATTTGGAACGAAAGTTAAAGTCACCAATTTAGCCAATAACAAAAGCGTTATCGTAACCATCAACGATAGAGGACCACATACTCGAAATAGAGAAATCGATTTGGCAAAACGTCCATTTTTAGATATTTCGCACAATAACGGACGCTCGCTTTTACGTGTGAGTTTAGAAATCGTAGAATAATTATTTCAATTTACTTCCTTTCGAAGCCCACCAAGGCACCGTTTCAACAACCAATCTTCCTGCTTTTACGGCTGGATCCAGATTTGCTAAGCTATCCGCTTCTTTCATGGTTTCGGTATTAAAAAGTAAAAATCCCGCAATAGTTTCGTGTTTATCAGACGGACCTGCAATACTGATTTTATTGGTTTTAGCTAACCAATTGATGTGTTCCATGTGCTTTTTCTGAATTTCCGCCGCTTCTTCCTTCGAATGTTCGCGATTCGGACCTTTTTTTAGCATGACCAAGAAATATTTCTGCATCACATACGTAGTATCGCCTTCTTTGTAACTAAAGGTTTCGTGATTGGTTTTCGGTTTGTCTGGATAAACAACAGTGTTTGAACCGCAAGCAAACAATAATACTAGTGCAAGTATTCCAAAAAGTACTTTCATTTTACCAAGATTTAAAAGGGTGGTTACTCAAATAAGCATTGTAATAACGTTCGTCAGAAGTGACTTCTTCACCTAACCAATTGGGTTTAGAAAAAGATTCATTTTCCGATTGTAGTTCAATTTCGGCAACAATTAAACCTTCGTTTTCGCCAAAAAAAACATCGACTTCAAAAAGATGGTTTTCATGCATTACGTTATATCGAATTTTATCAATAGCTCCTTTTTCACAAAGTGAGAATAAAGCTTCGGCTTCCGAAATAGCAATTTCTTTTTCCCATTCAAATCGGCTCATGCCCGAATCGTTTCCTTTACCTTTTATGGTTAAAAAGCCTTTGTCACCTTTGATTCTAACTCTAACGGTTCGTTCAGCATTTGAATTCAGATAACCTTGAACAATTCTAAAGTTTTCGCTGCTTTCTGAGATGAAATCGCGATTGTTAACGAGGAATTTGCGTTCTATTTCTACCAAAATTTAATATTTATTTAGGCATCTAAATTACGAAAAAAACCTTTCAATTTGTATCTTTACCCATATTAGACCTAAATCAGGAAGATGCTACGAAGAAAAACGAATACAACACCCGACGCCATCATTAGAAATTATTTTAATGAATTGCAGCTTTGGAAAAACGAAGAGAACGATATCGATATATTGGTTCAATTGGTGAATGCTATTCGTCCGAAAAACCCGAAAAAACTTGAAAAATTTAGTATTTTCCCTATAATTGAGTTCTTTACGAATCATCAAACGGAAAGAGAAAATTTTGTAGCCTATTTAAAAACTGTGTTGCAAAATAAAAATTTCGATGCCATTTTAACCGATGCAGGAATTTTACAAGACATCGATTTCTTTTATGAAGTAAAAAAGAGAATTTTCGCTAAAATCTTACCTTATCAAGCACCAAAAGATACTTTACAATACGTTTTAAATCAGATTTTTTATGCTGATTCTGATCCAATTTGGATTAATAAAATTCCGAAAGCAGAATTAGAAACACTATTCGATTTGTTTCAATTTGAAACCATTTACGAATCAGTGGAACCTAATGCGCCTTTATACGAAGTAATGGAAGCGATTAATTTATTGTCGCAACGTACCAGTGGAAAAGCTTTAGAAACCGATGTAATGAAAATGGTGCCCGAATATTCTGGTTTAGAAAGTCCGTTTGCGGCTTTTGAAAAAGAATTATACGCTATTGAAAAAACCATCCGAAACAAGGAATCGGAATTTCATACGACTTCATCAGATATCAATTTCAAGCAATTATTGGTGTTATATAAACAATGTAACGAATTTGTCGAGAAAGCCTTTCAAAACTCTTCTAAATACGGAATTTCGTTACGTGTGAACCAAAACCTATTAAGCATAAAACAACATTTGTATCGCATTGGTGTTTTGATGCCGCTTTTAGTGATTGATAAACCCGAAGAAAAGAAATCAAAATCGATAGAATTAGCCATCAAACTAATTAAATACAATTGTTTAAAAACCAACGTTAGAAAATTATTTGCCGAAAGCACGCAATTGTTGTCTTACGAAATTACGCAACACACCGCAAAAACAGGCGAACATTATATTACCGAATCGAAAACCGAATATTTCAAAATGTTATACGCAGCGCTTGGCGGTGGTTTGATTGTGGGTTTTTTGTGTATTATAAAATTACTATTGTCAAAAGTAGAAGCATCTGACTTTGGTCATGCTTTTTTCTATAGTATGAATTATTCGTTTGGTTTTATTGCGATTTATGTTTTAGGATTTACGTTAGCTACAAAACAGCCTGCTATGACGGCTGCAGCGTTAATTAGCGCTTTGGAAGATGGTTTGAAAAAGCAAGCCAGCGGAGATGGAGAAAAGCACAACAGTTTTGCTGTTTTATTCGCCCGATTGTTTCGTTCGCAGTTTATTGCCTTTGTGGGAAATGTCGTGATGGCTTTTCCAGTAGCGCTTTTAGGAATTTGGTTAATCGATTTAGCGTTTGATTACAATATTGCCGAAACCAAATGGCAAAAATTAGTTACCGATTTAAGTCCGATACATTCTATGGCGATTTTTCATGCTGCTATTGCTGGATTTTTCTTGTTCTTATCTGGAATTATCTCAGGAAGTATTGCGAATCGTGATAAACATTTTGATGTGTATTACCGAATTCAAGAACATCCGTTGTTAAAATTAAACTTCGGAAAAGCCAGAGCTGAAAAAATTTCAAAATGGTACGAACGCTATTGGGCAGGAATCATTTCCAACTTTTGGTTTGGTGTTTTCTTAGGAAGTACGGCTTCGGTTGGATTGTTTTTAGGGTTGAATTTAGACATCCGACATATTACGTTTGCCAGCGGAAACTTAGCTTTAGCCATTTACGGTGCCGATTATATGGTAGATAATGTGATGTTATTTTGGGGTATTTTAGGCATCGGAATTATTGGTTTTATCAACTTTATTGTGAGTTTTAGTTTGTCGCTTGGGTTGGCGTTTCGTTCGCGCAATATTCCGTTGGCGGAGTTACGACCAATTATTACGTCTATCAAACAACATTTCTTTAGAAAACCAATGAGTTTCTTTTTTCCTACCGAATAATTTATGAGCGAGCACTACCGAAAAATAATTCACGTTGACATGGATGCGTTTTATGCATCGGTAGAGCAAATGGACAATCCTGAGCTGAAAGGAAAACCTTTGGCGGTAGGTGGAAGCGAAGTTCGTGGTGTGGTTTCAGCAGCAAGTTACGAAGCTAGAAAATTTGGTGTTCGAAGTGCAATTAGTGGCATTCAAGCAAAAAAATTGTGTCCCGATTTAATTTTTGTGCGACCACGATTTGACCGTTACAAAGAAATTTCGAAGAAAATTAGAAAAATTTTCCTTGATTATACTGATTTAGTCGAACCGCTATCGCTCGATGAAGCCTATTTAGACGTAACCGAAAACAAAAAAGGCAATCCCAGCGCGACTTTAATTGCTCAAGAAATCAGAAAACGCATTTTTGAAGAAGTTGGTCTCACAGCTTCGGCAGGAATTTCCGTAAATAAATTTGTAGCCAAAATCGCTTCCGATTACAACAAACCTAACGGACAAAAAACGGTAAATCCAGATGAAGTAGAAGCCTTTTTAGAAAAATTAGACGTTAAAAAATTCTATGGTGTAGGCAAAGTTACTGCTGAAAAAATGTATCAATTAGGCATATTTACAGGTTATGATTTAAAGCAAAAACCGTTAGAGTATCTCGAAAAGCATTTTGGAAACAGCGGTTTGCATTACTACCAAATTGTGCGTGGCATTCATAATAGTGCGGTAAAACCCAACCGAAAAATTAAATCAGTGGGAGCGGAGCGCACCTTTGGTGAAAATTTATCCTCAGAAATTTTCATGGAAGAACGCTTGCTAAGTATTGCCAAAGAATTAGAAAAACGCCTCCAAAAAAGTAAAATATCAGGAAAAACCATCACCCTAAAAATAAAATACTCCGATTTCACTTTACAAACCCGAAGCAAAACATTGCCGTATTTTGTAAACGACAAGAACATCATTTTAGACGTTGCTAAAGATTTACTCTATCAAGAGCGTTTGAGAAACTCCGTTCGATTACTAGGAATTTCCATCCACAATTTAAACAACGAAGAAAAAACCAAAACCACTTTACCTCAAAAAAGTGTTTCGGTGCAATTGAAGTTTGAGTTTTAAAAAAAGTTGAAATTTTAACATAAACTGCAGAAAAACTACAGCAACGGGTTTAATAAGTTGTTTTAAATTGCGCCTTGAAAATAGCATAAACTTTATGTTATAAATAAGTTGTAAGAGATTTTTGATTAGATTCTTTAAATCAGAATTTTTGAAACTATAAATAAATTAAAATAATTATTAACTAAAACAACGTATGCAAATGAAACACAAACTCAAGAAAATCATTCCATTTGCTTTCATCTTGATTGCTTTTATTATCTTTAGCTGTAGTGAAGATTATGAAATTCATGAACATAATCATAATCATTCAAAAATCAAGGTAAAGCCAATCTCTATAAATAATGTAATTACAAATCAAAAGGCTTTTGAAAAATTAACAAATCCAAAAAGTAGATTTAAAACCAATTCATCTTCTGATAGAATTATTAATGATACCATAAATAATTTTTCTATTGAAACCGATAATGGTATATTTATTGAAGATGGTAATTATAATTCTTATACATTCAAAATTACTAGACCTAATGGAAGTGATTTTTTATTAGAAAATGTGGTTGTAAGCAAAAAGAATGAAGTGGAATATGAAACAATTTTATTTCAATACAACATTACTCAACAAGAATTAGATATGATTGACAACGGAGAATTTGTAGATTTAAACGGTAAAATAAACAAAATATTTCTTGAAAATTCAATAATTGCAAGTGAAGTAACAGGTAAATATTATTACAATGGTAGTTGCTATGAAGATAATCCAGTTTATATACCAGGTAATACTTGTCCAGAAGGCATTCATGATTTAAGCTATGTTTTGTCACACATCGGAGCTTGGGATCAGTGTACTTATTACAGTAATGGGACATATACAGCAACGTCTGGGACATGGACTTGGCAATCTTCATTAGTTCCTTGTGATGATGGTGGAGGTGGTGGCACTAGTAGTGGCTCTGGGCAATATGGTGGCGGAGGCTCAGGTAGTGGTTCAACCACGACAACTCCTCTAAATAATTGTAGAACTTGTCCTCCTGCATATCAAAGAACTCCTTGTGATAAAATCAACGATTTAAAATCAATTGCCAATATTCAAACGGAATTATCCAATATGAGTAATAAAGTATCTGATCCAAACGAATGGGGTCGTTATAAGTTAACTTCAGCATCTGTAATACAAACTCCTCCTTCAACAAGTTCAGGAGAAGTAAGTTTTCCAATGCCCACATCAGGACAATATGTTTTCATGGCACATACACATAATAGTCCTGCTTCTACAACATACTCCGTTTTTTCTTGGACTGATTTGGTTGCGCTAGCAGATTTGTTAAAAAAGAATAAAATAGACACAAATAATTTTGTTGCCTTTTTAGCAACTGCTGATGGTACATATTATGCTTTAACTATTGAAAATACGCAAAATTTCTTAAAATTTTTCGCGGTTAAAGGAGACCCTTTATTTGATATGAATATTGCAACTAAAAGGGTGGAACTAGCTTCTAAATATTATGGTGAACTTGTTCCCAATCCATCTCCAATTATTGATTATAATACAACACCACTAAATGATGAAATAGCTTTTTTAAACTTATTACAGAATAATAATCTAGGACTATCTCTTTTAGAATCAAATTCAACTTTTACAAGCTTTGAAAAAGTTACATTTAATCAAACAACAGGAAACATTGATAAACAACCTTGTCTTTAAAATAATTAATTACTATGAAAAATATATTTAAAATTTTAATACTATTTACTTTTATAAGTTGTAAAGCACAAACAATAGTTAATATAAATACTTATAATATAGGTGATAATACCAATAAATATTTTAAGGATTTAGATAATAATTTTACAAACTTTGTGGGGACATGGGAAAATACAACAGGAGATATAACATTTAGAGTTATTTTATGGAAAGAAAGCATGAAACCTTTAGTAACAGAAAATAATAGTTTTATGGATAGACTGTATGGAAAATTTCAAATAATACAAAATGCTGATTTACCAAATGAAATTATCATTCATAACTCAGTAAAATATTTTCCACAAAACGATATAACATCAACATGGTCAATATTTGGCACCCCATATAATTCAACAGTTTATGGTGCATATTTAGAAGATACTTGCGCAAATGGAGGAAGCGGGGTTTTAGAAGGAAATGTAAAAATGGAAATTACAAATTTAGGAAATACTCCTTTAAATGCACATTGGACAGTGAAAAGCGTTAGACCACTTCATTCAGGTGAAAATTTTTCAGTACCAATGAACATTGTTTTAACAAAAGTGAATTAACCTCTCCCCCAGCTAGCGCTAGCAACCAAATAGCTAAAACATAACCTCCGTTTTCAATTCAAAACGGAGGTTTTTTCATTCCTTTTCCCCACTTAAACAAGCGTTAAAGTTGTCTTTTCTAAGCTATTGATTCATTTTTCTTTTTAGTTTTATCCCAAATTACAATCGTTATGGAGTTCAAAGTTTACGATGCTGCGTTTGCAAAACAGCATGAAAATGGCGCTATAAAAGCAATGCCGCTAGTGTCTTGGGATATTTATTCTCAGTATTTGTTGCAAACTAATGTATTGCTTCACGATGTAAATTCGTTACATCAAATAGCTAATAAAAATCAATGGAAATCAGTTTGGGATTATAAAGAAAGTTTACAAGACGAAACCGTAATTGTGGTTACTGATGCCCAATTAAAAATTGTTTTCGCTAGTAAAAACATCAAAAAAATGAACGGTTACGAAGCACAAGAAGTCATTGGGAACTCACCAAAAATGTTTCAAGGCGCCAAAACCGATTTACAAGTGAGCAACGAAATCAGAAATGCCATTTTAAACAAAGTACCGTTTGAGAAAAATGTAATTAATTATTGCAAAGATGGTTCGTTGTATAAATGTCACATCAAAGGATTTCCAATTTTCAATCACAAAGGAGAAGTAACTAATTTTATTGCGTTTGAAAAAATAGCAGCTTAAAACGAACATATATAAAACAAAAACGAGTGCTAAAAATATCTTTAGCACTCGTTTTTTTATGTAGCAATGAGATTATTCTATTTCAGAAACTCTTAATGTGTTTACCATTCCTTTCGCTACGATAGGCATTGCAGCTAAGTTAACTACCATATCACCTTTTCTAACGTATTTTTTTTCTTGACAAATGGTATTGATGTCATCAATCGTGTCATCTGTACTTACTAATTTGTCATAGAAATATGCTCTTACACCCCATAAAAGGTTCAATTGCGTTAAAATTCTTCGGTTAGAAGTAAATACTAAAATATGCGATTTTGGTCGCCAAGCCGAAATTTGAAACGCAGTATAACCAGAATTTGTTAAGGTTGTAATCGCTTTTGCATTAATGGTATCAGCCATTTGAGCCGCGTGATAACAAATCGATTTGGTAATATAACGACTGTTTTTTATTTGTGGTTGCGAAATAGGCACTTTAATAAGTGGTGAATCTTCCACGCTTTCAATAATACGGGTCATAGTTTCAATAACTTCCACAGGATAATTTCCTACTGAAGTTTCTCCTGATAACATTACGGCATCCGCTCCGTCCATAACCGAATTGGCTACGTCGTTTACTTCGGCACGTGTTGGAGTTAAAGACGTAATCATAGTTTCCATCATTTGTGTTGCCACGATTACCGGAATACGAGCTGTTTTTGCTCTGTGAATCAATTTTTTCTGAATCAAAGGCACTTCTTCCGCTGGAACTTCCACACCTAAATCACCACGAGCAACCATTAAACCATCACAAAACGCTACGATTTTGTCAATGTTTTCAACCGCTTCAGGTTTTTCAATTTTGGCAATAATTGGAATTTTATGATCGGAATGTTTTGCAATTAAATCTTGTAAATCTTCTAAGTCTTTTGGCGTTCTTACAAAGGATAAAGCAATCCAATCCACTTTATTTTCAATCGCAAAAATCGCATCGCGAATGTCTTTTTCAGTTAAAGCAGGTAACGAAACTTTAGTGTTAGGTAAGTTTACTCCTTTTTTTGATCTCAAAGGACCACCTTGCACTACAACTGCTTCAACTTCGGTGTTTTTATCGGTTTTAGTAACTTCAAAAATTAATTTTCCGTCGTCTAATAAAATTCTTTCTCCTGGATTTACATCTTTTGGAAATTCTTTGTAGTTCATGTATACTCTCGAAGCTGTTCCTAAGATGTCTTCTGCAGTAGTGAAGGTAATAATATCGCCTTTGCTTACTACTACATCTTCTTTCATTACACCTACGCGTAATTTTGGACCTTGTAAATCGCCTAAAATTGAAGTTGTATAGCCAAACTCTTCGTTTAGCTCTCTAATCATTTGAATGCGTTCGGTAACATCAGTATAATCAGCATGCGAAAAGTTAACTCTAAATACGTTAACTCCGGCATCAATCATTTTTTTTATTACTTCTTTTGTACTACAGGCTGGGCCTAGCGTAGCTACAATTTTAGTCTTTTTGTTTGTTGGCATTTTAATTAAAAAATTAAATTATTTTTAGATTTTAAGTTCGTGATATCAATCGTGTAAGCCGTAGTTACATTTTTAATCTCTTGAATTTTATCAACTATGGATTCTGAGTCAAATCCGTAATCGATATTTTCAATTTTAATAAGGTAATCGGCTTTTTTAAATTCGGGTAGTAAAAAAACAGTGATGTCTACTTGCTCAAATAATGAGGTTGTTTGTTTGTTGGAATTGATAATCGTGGTTTTGTTTTCGATTAACGTCCAAACAACATCGTTTTTTTCATCATCAAAAATGTAATTACTAAAAGCGCTTTTTCCTTCGGGAATGGCAATTTCTACATAAGCAAGATTTTTACTTAATTGAATGCCTAATTCCTTGTTCAGCATATAAGCCAATTTGTAATCATCTAAAGATGAATGCACGGCAATAAGCTCATAATCATCTGAAACAAAATCGTTTATTTGAATTTTATGAATGGCCATTACCAGAATTTAAGTTGTAAAGATAAGACTAAAATCTATTAAAAAGTACCCATTTACGTGTTCTTAACGTTAATTTAGTAACGAAAACGTTTTAGTACTGGGTTATTTTTTTGAAATTTTTTCTTGTAAAGCAAAATAAGCACGTTGCGATGCTTTTTCTTCTGCTTTTTTCTTAGAAGTAGCTCTTGCTCGGGCAATAATTTTTTGGTCGATAAGCAATTTTACCCCAAAATATTTCTGGCCTTCGATACCGTTATCTTCCACAAAATCAAAAAAGAAGGACATTTTTTCTTTCTGACACCATTCAATGATTAAACTTTTGTAGCTGATAACTTTTCCTTCTAATTTGGCAATATCTACATATTGTTTGATGATTTTATTTTGGATAAACTTTTCGCAATATGTAAAACCTCTGTCTAAATAAATAGCACCAATAAATGCTTCAAATAAATTACCGTGAATATTATCACCAAACTGATTTGAATTGATTTTACTTTCTACAAATTGAAGCAAGTTAAAATCACGTCCAAGTTCGTTTAAATGCTCTCTACTGACAATTTTTGAACGCATTTTAGTTAAATACCCTTCGTCTCCCGATGGTACTTCATTATATAAATGAGCAGCAATTACGCTACCTAGCATGGCATCGCCTAAAAATTCTAAACGCTCATAATTGAACGGATTTCCTTTCTCGTCTACTTTGTTGGTAGAGCGGTGCGTAAATGCTTTTTTGTAATATCTAAGCTCTATAGGTTCAAAACCTAGTATTTTGGTAATTTTTTCAAAAAAAATCCCGTCTTCTGGAGAACGGGAGTTTTTTCTTATTTTATTAAATAAACGACGCATGTGTTTAGTCTTCCAATTTTTTAAACAATACACAAGCATTGTGTCCACCAAAACCAAACGTATTGCTCATTGCTACTTTAATTTCACGTTTTTGCGCTTTATTTAAAGTTAAGTTTAATTCTGGGTTAATGTTTTCATCTACAACAGTATGGTTAATCGTTGGAGGAACAATACTATGTTGCATAGCTAAAATAGAAGCAATTGCTTCGATTGCACCAGCAGCACCAAGTAAATGTCCTGTCATCGATTTAGTTGAGTTGATATTAATATTTTTAGCATGAGCGCCAAAAACATGACTAATTGCTTTTAATTCGGCAACATCACCTAAAGGTGTAGAAGTTCCGTGTGTGTTGATGTGATCAACTTGCTCTGGAGACATTCCAGCATCACGCAATGTGTTTTCCATTACTGCAATTACTCCAATTCCTTCTGGATGTGGAGCTGTTAAATGGTAAGCGTCAGAAGACATTCCTCCACCACCAATTTCACAGTAAATTTTAGCACCACGTGCCTTTGCATGTTCGTACTCTTCTAAAACTAATGCACCCGCACCTTCTCCAAGTACAAAGCCGTCACGAGTAGCATCAAAAGGTCTTGAAGCTGTTTCTGGACTTTCGTTTCTTGTTGATAAGGCGTGCATAGAATTAAATCCACCCATTCCTGCAATGGTTACAGCCGCTTCAGATCCACCTGAAATGATAACATCGCACATTCCTAAACGAATGTAGTTGAAGGCATCGATTAAGGCATTAGCCGAAGAAGCACAAGCTGAAACAGTGGTATAATTAGGACCCATATAGCCATTTCTCATAGAAATATGAGCTGGAGCAATATCGGCAATCATTTTAGGAATAAAGAAAGGATTGAACTTTGGCGTTCCATCACCTTTAGCATAATATATTACTTCATCTTGGAAAGTTTCTAAACCTCCAATACCAGCACCCCAAATTACACCTACTCTATGTTTGTTTACATTATCTGAAGTAATTCCAGCGTCTTTAATCGCTTCGTCACTTGCAGCAATGGCATATTGAGCAAATTTATCCAATCGGCGCGATTCCTTACGATCCATATAATCTTCGATGTTGAAGTTTTTTACTTCGCACGCAAATTTTGTTTTATGTTTTTCTGTATCGTAATACGTTATGGGTGCAGCACCACTTTTCCCATTAATTAAACCATCCCAGTATTCTTGAATGGAATTTCCAATTGGGGTTAATGCTCCAAGGCCAGTTACAACAACACGCTTTAATTGCATATCCTTATTTTTAAAATATCGTTTAAACAAATAATACCCGTGTTTTCTTTAGTTTATAATAGTAAAGAGACAAGGGTATTTCAATATAATGTGATTGAAATTCAATCAAAAATAGTCTAATTTCTTAAAATAATAAAAACCCGCATGCAAAAAAATGCACACGGGCGTTTTATTTATTATTTTTTAGCTTCTTCGATGTAAGAAATAGCTTGACCTACAGTAGCAATGTTTTCAGCTTGGTCGTCTGGAATTTGAATATCAAATTCTTTTTCGAACTCCATAATAAGCTCAACAGTGTCTAATGAATCAGCTCCTAAATCGTTTGTGAAGCTAGCTTCTGTTACAACTTCGTTTTCGTCAACACCTAATTTGTCTACGATAATCGCTTTTACTCTTGATGCAATGTCTGACATAATCTTTTAATTTTTAATTTAATTTGTTGGCAAAAATAAAAAACTTTATTTTAAAACAACCTTTTTGTTACTAAATGTGACCACGAATTTAAAAAAAATAATTCACAAAGGCCTCTTTTTTTTATTTTTTACCAATTTTTATTCTTTTTTTTGTGGGAAGAAATCAATAGAAAATGAAGAATATTGTGCTTTTTGCTTCCGGAAATGGCTCAAATGCCGAAGAAATAATCAGGTATTTTAAAAAAAATAACCAAGGAACTGTAGTCGCCATCTTTTCTAACAAACCAGATGCCAAAGTGTTAGATAGAGCAAAAAATCATAACATTTCTTCAGTGGTTTTTAACAAAGCGCAATTAAATGAAGGTTTCGTCTTGGAAAAATTACATCAGTTTCAACCTGATTTAATTGTTTTAGCCGGATTTCTACTAAAATTTCCTGAGTCTATATTAAAAGAATATCCAAAAGTGATTAATATTCATCCTGCGTTGTTGCCAAAATACGGCGGAAAAGGGATGTATGGCATGAATGTGCATCAAGCAGTTTTAGAAAATAATGAAAAAGAAACCGGAATTACCATTCATTATGTAAACGAACATTACGATGAAGGCGAATTTATTTTTCAAAAATCAGTAAATATCGAAGATTGCAAAACCGCGGAAGAAATTGCGCATAAAATCCACGAATTAGAACATCAGTATTTTCCTGAAGTAATAGGAAAGCTAATCACTAATCACTAATTACTATTCACTTGAGTCACGAAGTCCACATATATACAGACGGCGCTGCCAAGGGAAATCCTGGTCCGGCTGGCTATGGCGTGGTGATGGAAATGGTAGGAACTCCGTATAAAAAAGAATTTTACGAAGGTTTCCGATTGTCTACCAATAATAGAATGGAATTATTAGCGGTAATTGTAGGTTTAGAAAAATTAAAAAACCCAAAAACTAAAGTCTTAGTCGTTTCCGATTCCAAATATGTGGTGGATTCGGTAGAAAAGCGTTGGGTTTTTCAGTGGGAAAAAATCAACTTCAAAGCCAAGAAAAACCCCGATTTATGGATGCGCTTCTTAAAAATATATCGCCAACACCAAGTCGATTTTCAATGGGTAAAAGGACACAACAGTCATCCTCAAAACGAGCGCTGCGATGAATTAGCAGTTATGGCATCGCAACAAGAAAAATTATCTATAGACGAGTTTTACGAAAGAGAAGAAGGGAAGTTGTCGTAGATTTTCACATAATTTTTCTTCCATTAATTATTATTTCCTTTAAATTGAATAAAAGTTTCGAATAGTCTTTTTCACTTCTGTCAATTCTGATTGTAAATTTTTTATTGTCAAAAAAAATGATTGTTAATTTTGGATAATAAGTAAATATAAAGTTGTTGATTTTAATTTTGTCAATTGCTTCAAGTAAAAATTGTTCATCACCAATTTCTAATTTTGACTTATTGATTTTAATTTCAATCAATTTCGAGGATTTATTTGTTATGATTTTGGATATTAAATTACCTATTATAACTGAATAAATCACTATAAGCAAACTGATATAATCAAATTTTGGAAACAAATAAACTATAACTGATATTAATAAAATCAATGTGAAGATTGAAATTATTACTCCAATTAAAGCAAGTAAATAGAGTTTTCTTAAATTGATAATATTTATTTGGTGTGCTTTCATCGATTTTGTAAAATTCAAATCTACAATTTTCTAAATAATTTTGTTTCACCTTTTAAATCAATTATAAAACAAAGGAGCTTTTCAGCTCCTTGTAATTATTTAGTTTCCTTTGTTAAATCGAATCGGTAAATCGCATCAAATCCTAGATATATAGAAGAATCAAATTCCGAATTTAGTCGGTTTCTTTTATCAGTACTTAATGGAAATGTTAACACTTGCGCCCCCACTTTTTCGTTACTGCTGTACACACCATAATCTGTTGTGTCAAATCCAACTTTTCCTCTCAAAATGATTGAGTTTTCCATTAACCCAAGTGCTGCATACATAGCAAAACGAATCGATACTTCTTGGGTATAAAAGTCTGAATTAAATTCTGATAAATTATAGGATTTAATTGAGGTAAGTAAGTCAGTACCTACACTAAATTTTTTAGTTAATGCGTAATTTGCATCCATACGAATTGGTAAAGTAGCATTTATGTAAAATTTATTGTTTTTTGATCGATGCCAAATACCAATTAATGGTGTAATAGTAGAACCATGGTTTTCTGACGAAGCATATAATCCAAATTTAACTTTTGAAGTTTCATTGTATTGATAATCTAAAACAGCTAATCCTCCAAATTGGAAATCATTTGAACCAATATTATCAAAATCTGATGCTATTTTTGGAAGAAAAACATAGGTACCCGACCATTTTTCAGAATGTTGGTATTTCATTCCTAAGTTTAAACGTGTCATAGTTAAACTAGTTCTTTCTGAAGCTTGGGAAAAATTTAATCGTGTGTTTTCAACCGTAAATCCAGTTAATAAAACAGCTTTTTCAGATAACTTTTTAGGATAGTAAACTTCCATATTTAGATTGTTTACACTTGTTTCGTAGTCATTGTCTACATTTCCTAATGTCGCATTATTTAAAGATAATTTAAAAATATCAACATAGTCTTGCGCGTTTACAGAAACTGTGAAAAGTGCAAAAAGCATTAATAATTTAATTTTTTTCATATTTTTTATTTATTAAAATTTTTCAAAAATATTCTTTAGCTATTAAAATTGTTAAAAAATTAGAAAGTATTAAATTATGATAGTCATAAAATTAATTTATGAATAAGGTTTTTGAGCATAAATATGCGCAAAATCCTAACCTTCAAAACCTTTTAAACTTTTAAACTCATAAACTTTTAAACTTCTAAACAAAAACTTATCTTTGCACCTTATTTCAAATTCAATTTAATGAACAAACTATTAATAGTAGGAACAGTAGCTTTTGATGCTATTGAAACACCTTTCGGAAAAACAGACAAAATTTTAGGTGGAGCCGCGACTTACATTGGTTTAGCGTCTAACTTTTTTAATGTAGATGCAGCAGTAGTTTCTGTGGTTGGTGAAGATTTTCCAAAGGAATATTTAGATTTATTAGAAAATAAAGGAGTAAATATAGAAGGAATCGAAATCGTAAAAGGTGGAAAAACCTTCTTTTGGAGTGGAAAATACCACAACGACTTAAATTCTCGAGATACTTTAGTTACTGAATTAAACGTTTTGGCTGATTTTAATCCAGTTGTGCCACAAGCGTATAAAAATTCGGATGTAGTTTTATTAGGAAACTTACACCCAATTGTACAATCAGGTGTTTTAAACCAAATGTCTGAAAGACCAAAGTTAGTTGTTTTAGATACAATGAACTTTTGGATGGATTGTGCCTTACCAGAATTATTAGACGTTATCAAACGCGTAGATGTTATCACCATCAACGATGAAGAAGCGCGTCAGTTATCAGGAGAATATTCTTTGGTAAAAGCAGCGGCTAAAATCCATACCATGGGACCAAAATATGTGGTTATCAAAAAAGGAGAACATGGTGCATTATTGTTCCACAACAAAGAGGTTTTCTTTGCTCCAGCTTTACCATTAGAAGAAGTGTTTGATCCAACAGGAGCTGGTGATACTTTCGCAGGTGGTTTCGCAGGCTACATTGCACAATCAGAAAACATTTCGTTTAGCAATTTGAAAAACGCTATTATTTACGGTTCAAATTTAGCTTCTTTCTGTGTGGAGAAATTTGGAACAGAACGAATGGAGAATTTAGATAAAAATGAAGTGAATGCGCGTTTGAAACAATTCAAAGCCTTAACACAATTTGAAATAGAATTAGAAGAATAAAAACGTGCCTCGAAATTTCGGGGCATTTTTTGTTTCAAAAATAAATATAAAAACACATAGGCAGATAGTTTAAGTTTTTATGAATTAGTTGATTACAAGAAATAAATTTCACACATAGCTATGTCATCTATTTCGAGTGAAGCGACTTTTTTACATTAAGTTTAACTATGAATCTATGTGTTAAAAAAAGAAAATACAACAACCTACAACAACACAACAACTTATGAGTGACGCTATACAACACGAATGTGGAATTGCATTACTACGATTAAAAAAACCGTTAGAATTCTATAAAGAAAAATACGGAACCGCTTTCTATGGTGTACAAAAAATGTACTTACTTATGGAGAAGCAACACAACCGCGGTCAAGACGGAGCTGGATTAGCGAGTATTAAATTGGATGTAAATCCAGGCGAAAGATACATCAGCCGTATTCGTTCAAACGACCCGCAACCTATTAAGGATATCTTCGCTCAAATTAACGACAGAATCAGTCGCGAGTTAGAAGAACATCCAGAATATCAAAACAATGTGGCACTTCAAAAGCAAAATATCCCATATTTGGGAGAAGTGTTTTTAGGTCACGTTCGTTATGGAACTTTCGGTAAAAATAGTATCGAAAGTGTTCACCCATTTTTACGTCAAAACAATTGGATGCACCGAAATTTAATTGTTGCGGGAAATTTCAATATGACTAACGTAAAGGAGTTGTTTCAAAACTTAATTGACTTAGGACAACATCCAAAACAAATGGCCGATACCGTTACCGTAATGGAAAAAATCGGACATTTCTTAGATGATGAGGTTACCGAATTATACAAACAATGCAAATTAGAAGGTTTTTCTAAACAAGAAGCTTCTCCAATTATTGGCGAACGATTAAATGTACAACGCATTTTAGAACGTGCTTCTCGTAATTTCGATGGAGGTTATGCAATGGCTGGACTTTTTGGTCATGGCGATTCGTTTGTTTTGCGCGATCCTGCCGGAATTCGTCCTGCGTATTTCTACGAAGATGATGAAATTGTAGTAGTCGCTTCAGAACGTCCGGTAATTCAAACGGTTTTCAATGTACCTTTCGAAAAAGTACAAGAATTAACTCCAGGAAGCGCTATCATCATCAAGAAAAACGGAAATGTTTCTATTCAGGAAGTAAGAACACCATTAATCAAAAAAGCATGTTCGTTTGAGCGCATTTATTTTTCTCGCGGTAGCGATGCTGAAATCTACAGAGAACGTAAAGAATTAGGAAAATTAATCTTTCCAAGTGTTCTAAAAGCAATTGATAACGATACCGATAATACCGTTTTCTCGTTTATTCCAAATACAGCAGAAACTTCTTTTTACGGAATGTCAGAAGCGGCTCAAGATTTCTTAAATCAGAGAAAAGCCAAAATGATTATCGAGCAAAAAGATACATTGACTGAAGATACCTTGAAAGAATTGCTTTCAGTTAAAATCAGAACGGAAAAAATCGCAATTAAAGATGCCAAATTAAGAACGTTTATTACTGAAGATAGCAGTCGCGATGATTTAGTAGCGCACGTATATGATGTAACGTATGGCGTTGTGAAACCTACTGATAATTTGGTAATTATTGATGATAGTATTGTGAGAGGAACTACCTTAAAACAAAGTATCATTAAAATGATGGATCGTTTGCATCCAAAGAAAATCGTCGTAGTTTCATCTGCACCTCAAATTCGTTACCCAGATTGTTACGGAATTGATATGGCTAAATTAGAAGGCTTAGTAGCGTTTAGAGCGGCCTTAGATTTATTAAAAGAACGCAATTTATATCATATAGTAGAAGAAGTCTACCAAAAATCGAAAGCACAAGAAGATTTTAGTGATGCTGATGTAGTGAATTATGTAAAAGAAATTTATGCACCATTTACTGATCAAGAAATTTCTGATAAAATTGCCGAAATGCTTACGCCAGAAGACACAAAAGCTGAAGTAAAAATCATTTATCAAACAGTTGAAGATTTACACATTGCTTGTCCGAAGAATTTAGGCGATTGGTATTTCACAGGAGATTATCCAACTGATGGAGGAAATCGTGTAGTAAACCGAGCATTCATGAATTTTTATGAAGGAAAAGATGCTAGAGCGTATTAAAAAACGCATTTCATCGACTTTTTATTTCGTTTAACAATTTTTTTATAGTAATACAAAATCTCACCATACTTTAGCTCTACCAGAAAATTAGTAGGTTAAGTTGTATGGTAGATTTGGGGCAAAAAGGGTACGCAATGCGTGCCTTTTTTTTTGCCCAAAAACTAAGTTTTTAGCTTGATGATATAAGTATTTTAATAAAAATTGCATTTCGTCGACTTTTTTATTCGTTTAACAATTTTTTTATGCAAGCATAGTATCTTGTGCTACTTTAGCTCTACCAGAAAATTAGTAGGTTAAGTTTTATGGTAGATTTGGGGCAAAAAGGGTACGCAATGCGTGCCTTTTTTTTACCTTAAACACATCGAATTTGTTATAAAAAATTAAAAAAATAACTGTTTTGTTTTTTTAGATGCATTTCATCGACTTTTTGTGTTATTCAACAATTTTTTTATGCTTACTTAACATCTTATACTACTTTAGCCCTACCAGAAAATTAGTAGGTTAAGTTTTATGGTAGATTTGGGGCAAAAAGGGTGAAAGCAATTTCACCTTTTTTATTATAATAAACTTGGTAACAAAAAAGGCGAGGATTTTTAATCCTCGCCTTTTTTAATTTTATTNGAAAGCAATTTCACCTTTTTTATTATAATAAACTTGGTAACAAAAAAGGCGAGGATTTTTAATCCTCGCCTTTTTTAATTTTATTTATTCTGAATTATTTCGCTGCAGCAAAACGTTTTGCTACTTCCGTCCAGTTAATTACATTAAAGAATGCTTCCATATAATCAGGACGTCTGTTTTGATAATTTAAATAATAAGCGTGTTCCCAAACATCCATTCCTAAGATTGGTTGTCCACCACAAGCAACACCTGGCATAATTGGGTTGTCTTGGTTTGGAGTAGAACAAATTTCTAATTTTCCATCTTTAACACATAACCAAGCCCATCCTGAACCAAAACGAGTAGCTCCCGCTTTAGAAAATTCTGCTTTAAAAGCATCAAATGAACCAAACGCAGCATCAATAGCATTAGCTAAATCACCTGTTGGTAATCCACCACCATTTGGCGACATAATTTCCCAAAACATTGTGTGATTATAATGTCCACCACCATTGTTACGAACTGCCATATTGTTCATATCTAAATTCTTCATTAAATCTTCAATAGATTTTCCTTCTAAATCTGTTCCGGCAATTGCAGCGTTTAAGTTAGTAACGTAAGCATTATGGTGCTTAGAATGGTGAATTTCCATTGTTCTTGCATCAATATGTGGTTCTAATGCATCGTATGCATAAGGTAATTGTGGTAATTCAAAAGCCATGATATTTTATTTTTAGATTAGTAATATTTTCACCAAATTTACAAATTAAACTTCGGAATCAAAAATAGATAGTTTCTATACCACTATTATTAAGATAAATATAACATTTGAAAACAGCAGCATTTACTATATACGACGCTTCGGCTGGCTCTGGAAAAACCTATACGCTAACGAAAGAGTATTTAAAAATTCTTTTCTTAGCCACTAATGATGATGCGTATCGAAAAATTCTCGCCATTACGTTTACCAACAAAGCGGTGGAAGAAATGAAAAGCCGAATTGTTTCCAGTTTGTACGAGTTTTCCATTGATACCACTTCCGATAAAGCGATGGAATTGCTAAAAGATGTTGCCTCGGAAACCAAATTAAGCATCGCTACCTTAAAAGATAAATCGAAAGCCATAATCAAAAATATCATTCATAATTATGCGGCGTTTGATATTTCTACGATTGATAAATTCACGCATAAAGTCATCAGAACGTTTGCACAAGATTTGAATTTACCTCCGAATTTTGAAGTTTCATTGGAAACCGATTCGCTTTTGCAAGAAGCCATTGATTTGGTAATTTCTAAAGCCGGAGATGATGTAAATCTGACTAAATTATTAATCGAATTTTCAAAAGAAAAAACCGACGACGATAAAAATTGGGATATTTCTGCCGAATTATTAAAGGTTGCCCAACTGATTACAAACGAAAATAATTCGGAAGAAATCAAAGAAATGGCTGATAAGAGTTTGGCTGATTTTGGTGTCATCAAAAAGAAATTGCAGGAAGAAATTAAAGAGTTAAAATCGGAATGTAAAGCTGTTGCTAAAACTATTTTGGATAAAATTGATACGAATGGTGTTTCTCGAAAATCGTTTTACAGAAGTTTGGTTCCTAATTTTTTAGAGAAAATCGTTGATGAGAAAATTGCGATTAATGAAACTGTAATCAAATATTTAGATGGTTCAGAAAGTGGTTATTCCAAAACCGTTCCACAATCCGATAAAGATTTTATTGATGAAAACGCTTCCGAAATTTTAGCTTCGGTTATTTCAATCAATGAAAAATCAGGAAAAATTTCAATGTACGAAGCTTTTCTGCAAAACCTAAATCCACTTTCGTTACTAAACACGATTTATCAAGAATTCAAACAAATTCAGGAAGAACAAAATTTAGTTTCGATTTCCGATTTCAATAAAATTATTCACAACGAAATACAAAATCAGCCAGCGCCTTTTATTTATGAGCGCTTGGGCGAAAAATACCGTCATTATTTTATCGATGAATTTCAAGACACTTCGGTAATGCAATGGCAAAATTTGATTCCGTTAATCGATAATGCTTTATCAGGTCAAGACGATTTTGGTCAGCAAGGAACTTTGATGTTGGTGGGCGATCCAAAGCAAGCCATTTACCGTTGGCGTGGCGGAAAAGCCGAACAATTTATCGATTTAGCTAAAGAAGATAAAAAACACAATCCGTTTTCTAATAAAGACAAAGAAACACTTCGTTTAGGAACGAATTACCGAAGTTACAGCGAAGTCATTCAGTTTAACAATGCGTTTTTTAAGCAATTATCAGATAAATTTGAAAATCCAGATTATAAAAATTTATACGAAAATCTTTCACATCAAGAAATCAATTCCAAAAACGGAGGTTATGTGAATTTGTCGTTTATCGAAGTGCCAGAAGATGAAACCGAAGTTGAAGGTTTTGATTCAGACAACGATTCGATTTCGGTAAAAGATAAATTTTACTTGAATCAAACGTTAAGAACTATTGAAAAATGTATCGCAAACGGATTTGAATACAAAGATATCGTTTTGCTTACGCGAACAAAAGCACCTGGAATTAAGTTGGCGAATTTCTTAACCGAAAACAGCATTCCGATTTTATCTTCGGAAACTTTATTGATTCAAAATGCGACTGAAGTAAAGTTGTTGATTGCATTGCTTCGCTATTTAAAAAATCCAAAAGATGATGAGTCAAAAGTCTATTTCTTGTATTTTATTGCGAAATATCTGCAATCGGAAGTAGCAATTCATGATTTTATTTTGACTGCAAAAGATAAAAATTCGGAAGAATTAGAAACGTTTTTGAAAACCATTGGTATTGAAATTTCGTTCAAAAATTGCAAGAAAAAATCGTTGTATGAAGCAGTCGAAATTTTGATTGCGACGTTTTTAAATGACAAAGTGAATACTTCGTATTTGCAATATTTCTTGGATTTGGTGTTGGAAAAAGATGTAAAAGTACAATCGAGCATTGCTGATTTCTTGGAATATTGGGACAAAATTGGCTACCAAAAAAGTATTCCGTCACCAGAGGGAACCAATGCCGTTCGTATAATGACGATTCATAAATCGAAGGGTTTAGAATTTCCGGTTGTGATTTTTCCGTTTGCCGAAGAAGATTTTTCGAGAAAAATTAAAGACAAATTATGGATTCCGCTTGAAGATTCGAATATTGATTTGCCAAAAGCGTTAATCAATAACAGAAAAGAAGTCGAAAGTTACGGGAACGAAGCTAAAAGCATTTTTCAAACCAAAAATCAAGAAGAAGTTTTAGATACGATTAACGTTTTATATGTAGCATTAACGAGAGCTGAAGAACAATTGTATGTGATTTCGAATAAACTTACAACCAAAAAAGGCGATTTGGTTACCAATAATTTATCGTATTATTTTATAGAGTTTTTACAGAATTCAGGCAAATACGAAGATACAAAATTGGAATACGAATTCGGAAATCCAACCCGAATTTCAACCAACAAAGCTCACGAAGGTAAAAACAATCAAATTGGTATTGTAACCCATAAGTTAAATCCAAAAAATATCAAAATTGCACAACGCGAAGCTTTAATGTGGGGAACCATTCAGCAAGATGCGATTAATTTCGGTAATATCTTGCATGAAATCATGGCGTTTATTCATACGAAAGACGATGTGGATTTGGCCATTCAAAAATCAACTGAATTAGGATTGATTACGTTTTCTCAACAAGAAGTTTTCAAAGAAACGATTCAAAACATTGTCAATCATTCGGAATTAAAAGAATATTTTGAACCTGATGCCAAAGTGTTTAATGAGCAAAATATCATTAAAAAAGCCAATAAAAACAGCAAACCAGATAGGGTTGTAATTAAAAATAATTTAGCGTATTTGTTAGATTATAAAACAGGAGAAAAACACAACAAACACAAAGCGCAATTAGAAGAATATGAATTGGCTTTACAAGAAATGAATTTTACAGTTGCAAAAAAAGCACTCATATATATAGGAGAAAGTATAGAAATAGTAACTTTGTAACCATTAACACAACCATAAACGATTAATATATTATGTACGGAAAAATCCAACAACACCTACAAAACGAATTAAATACGATTCAAGATAACGGATTATTTAAAAAAGAACGCATTATTACTTCTCCACAAGGAGCGGAAATTACAATTTCAACTGGCGAAACGGTTTTGAATTTTTGTGCGAACAATTATTTAGGATTGTCATCACATCCAGAAGTGGTTCAAGCGGCGAAAGATGCTTTAGATTCTCATGGTTTCGGAATGTCATCAGTGCGTTTTATTTGCGGAACTCAAGATATCCACAAAGAATTAGAACAAAAAATCGCAAATTTTTACGGAACAGAAGATACAATTTTATACGCAGCAGCTTTTGATGCTAACGGCGGAGTTTTTGAACCTTTATTAGGAGAAGAAGATTGTATTATTTCTGATAGTTTAAATCATGCTTCGATTATCGATGGAGTTCGTTTGTGTAAAGCAGCACGTTACCGTTATGAAAATAATAACATGGAAGACTTAGAACAACAGTTAATCAAAGCAACTGAAGCAGGTCATCGTTTTAAATTAATTGTAACTGACGGCGTTTTTTCAATGGACGGATTAGTAGCGCCATTAGATAAAATTTGCGATTTGGCAGATAAATATGATGCTTTAGTAATGGTTGACGAATGTCACGCAGCTGGTTTCATAGGTGCTACTGGAAAAGGTACACTAGAAGCTAAAGGCGTAATGGGAAGAGTAGATATCATTACAGGAACATTAGGTAAAGCTTTAGGTGGCGCAATGGGTGGTTACACAACGGCAAAAAAAGAAGTGATTGAAATTTTACGCCAACGTTCGCGTCCATATTTATTTTCAAACTCTTTAGCGCCATCTATTGTAGGAGCTTCATTAAAAGTTTTTGAGCTATTAGAAAAAGACACGACTTTAAGAGATAAACTAGAATGGAATACGAATTATTTCAAAGCTGGATTAAGAAAATCAGGTATTGATTTTATTGATGGAGACTCTGCAATTGTGCCAGTTATGCTTTATGACGCCAAATTATCGCAAATAATGGCGGAAGAACTGTTAAAAAAAGGAATCTATGTTATAGGGTTTTTCTTTCCAGTTGTTCCAAAGGATAAAGCTCGTATTCGCGTACAATTATCAGCAGCACATACACAAGAACATTTAGATAAAGCTATTGAAGCTTTTACAGAAGTTGCCAAAAAATTAGGGATAATCAAGTAAAATCCTATAAAAAAGTAATTTTTTTTAACAAAACTTTTTGTAGTTAAAAAAAACGTATTACTTTTGTTCCAATTATAACGCATTGTAATTAAATAAAACAAGTATGAAACATCTTAACAAATTATTTGCTGCAGCTTTGTTGTTTGCTGGTTTAACATCACAAGCACAAGATAGCAACAACCCATGGGCAGTGTCTTTTGGGGTAAATGGAGTTGACACTAAAGTTAGTGCTGTTGGTAATGACAGTCCAAAATTCATCCAATTAATTAACGTAGAAAAAAACTGGAACATTTTACCTTCAGTTTCTTACTTAAACGTATCTAGATACGTTGGAGATGGATTTTCTTTCGGATTAACAGGTTCTGTAAACAGAATCGACAAATGGGTTACTAGAGTTCCAGGAACTGAAGGAACTGATGTTGTTTCTAACCCAGGAAACTTATCTTATTATGCTTTTGATGCTGTGGTTAAATACAGCTTCATGGATTTGTTAAAATCTAAATGGTTAGATCCATCTATCAACATTGGTGGAGGTTATAACTTTATTGGTGATGCTTCTGCAGGTACTGTAAATGGAGGTTTAGGTTTAACTTTTTGGTTAACTGAAGGAGTTGGTTTACAATTCCAATCTACTTACAAACATTCATTTGATGATAATAGAACGCCAAACGCTGATATCCCAACTCATATCCAACATTTTGCTGGTTTAACTTTCAAATTTGGAGGTAAAGATACAGATGGTGATGGTATTTATGACAAAGATGATGCATGTCCAGAGGTTGCTGGTTTACCAGAATTCAAAGGATGTCCTGATACAGATAAAGACGGTATTCAAGATTCAGAAGATGCTTGTATTGACGAGCCAGGTACTAAAGAATTAAACGGTTGTCCTGATAACGACGGAGACGGTATTATCAACAAAGAAGATTCTTGTATTGATGAGAAAGGTACTAAAATGATGAATGGATGTCCAGATGCTGACGGTGACGGTGTTGCTGATAAAGATGACAAATGTCCTACTGTAGCTGGAGCTAAAGATAACGCTGGTTGTCCATGGCCTGATACTGACGGTGACGGTGTTGCTGATAAAGATGACAAATGTCCTACTGTAGCTGGAGCTAAAGATAACGCTGGTTGTCCATGGCCTGATACTGACGGTGACGGTGTTGCTGATAAAGATGACAAATGTCCTACTGTAGCTGGAGCTAAAGATAACGCTGGTTGTCCATGGCCTGATACTGACGGTGACGGTGTTGCTGATAAAGATGACAAATGTCCTACTGTAGCTGGTACTGTTGCTAACAATGGTTGTCCAGAAGTATCTGACGATACAATGAAAAAATTAAATGACTATGGTAAAACTATCTTGTTTAACTCTGGTAAAGCTTCTTTCCAAAAACAAACAATCCCAGTTTTACAAGCAATGGCTGCTATCTTAAAAGAGTACCCAACTGCTAAATTCTCATTAGAAGGTCATACAGATTCAGATGGTAAAGATGCAATGAACCAAAAATTATCTGAAGATAGAGCTGCTGCTGTTAAAAACTTCTTAGTTGAAAACGGTATTGATGCTTCTAGATTATCTTCTAAAGGTTTTGGTGAGTCTATGCCAGTAGATTCTAACAAAACTTCTAAAGGTAAAGCTAACAACAGAAGAGTAGAAGTGAAATTAGTTAAATAATTTCTTTCAAAAAAATAATAGGAAACGCCCCGATTTATCGGGGCGTTTTTTTATTTTTATAAAATGAAACAAAATACTTTTTTAGATAAGTTAAGTGCAACTATTTTATCGCAATCTGATATTCAATTATCGAATTGTTTGATTGTTTTACCTAATAAAAGAGCCAAAGTGTTTCTTTTGGAATGTTTAAAAAATCAATTAGAAACCACTTCATTTGCGCCAACTATAATAAGTATTGAAGATTTTATTCAAGAAATTTCTCGTTTTCGCACGATTGATCCTATTGAATTGTTATTTGAATTCTACGAAGTCTATCTCTCCGTTACCGAAAAAGCCAAACAACAAACATTTGAAGAATTTGCTACTTGGGCAAAAACTGCTATTCAAGATTTTAATGAAATCGATAGATATCTATTAGATCCAAGCCATGTGTTTTCTTATTTAGAAGATATTGAAGCTTTGAAACGTTGGAATTTAGAACCATCAAATACCACCAAACTAATAGATACACATTTAGAGTTTTGGGCTAAATTACCTTTATACTACGAATCTTTTTATAATCATTTATTAAAAAAAGGAATCGGTTATCAAGGGTTATTATATAGAGAAGCAGTTAAAAATCTAGCTACGTTTACCACAACCATTACCAATCAAATCTTTTTCGCTGGGTTCAATGCTTTAAATCAAGCGGAAGAACGTATATTCAAGCACCTAGCTAACGAAAACAAAGCCAAAATTTATTGGGATATCGATGAGGTGTTTTTGAATGATTCCTATCATGACGCTGGTCTATTCATTCGAAAGTTCAAAAAAGAATGGATGACTTTCGTTAATCAAGATTTTGAATGGGTAGTGAATCACTTTAGTGAGGAAAAAAATATCGAAATTATTGGTACGCCAAAAAGCATCGGTCAAGCTAAAATTGTAGGAACCATTATTGAAAAAATTCAATCTGAAAACCCAAATTTAGAAAAAACAGCTGTTGTTCTTGGGGATGAAAACCTGCTGCTTCCTGTTTTATATGGTTTGCCAGAATCGGTTGAGGCGTTGAATATTACAATGGGTTATCCAAGTAAAAATAATCCGGCGCATCTGTTGATTAGTAAGTTGTTCAAGTTGCATACCAATGCCAAACAACGAAACGAAAAAAGCTACACCTTCTATTACAAAGAAGTTTTAGATATTTTAAATCATCCTTTGGTGGAACCCTATTGTAAAGTGGAAGAAGTTGTAAAAGTGATTAACAACAACAATTTCACTTTCTTTTCCAATCAAAAATTATTCAGTTTATTCGAAGAAAAATATCCAAACACAGAAAACAAATTCTTCAAATTATTATTTACACGTTGGGATGATTCAATTTCCGATATTTTAGCGAATTTGAATTCGATTTTACTAACCATAAAATTCTATTTAAGTAACGATGATAGTGAAGAGAAAGTAACAAAAGCTTTCGTGTATTCAGTGTTTAAAACGATAAATAAATTAACCAATTATCACGAAACCTATAATCAAATCGAAAGTTTGCCATCACTTCAGGCAATTTATAAGCAAATTATCGATTTAGCGGAAGTTTCTTTCGAAGGCGAACCTTTGAGTGGTCTTCAAGTAATGGGTGTTTTAGAAAGCCGCGTATTGGATTTTGAAAACGTGATAATCACTTCAGTAAACGAAGGTAAATTTCCAGCTGGGAAATCACAGAATTCATTCATTCCTTATGATGTGAAGAAAGAACTTGGCTTACCAACGTACAAAGAAAAAGATGCGATTTATTGCTATCACTTTTATCATTTGTTGTTGCGCGCGAAAAATGTTTGGTTGCTTTATAATACCGACAATGAAGGAATTGATGCGGGTGAAAAAAGCCGTTTCATTACCCAATTGGAAATCGAGAAACAACCAAAACACAACATCACTAGCACAATTTATAATGCCGTTTTACCTGAAAAAGCATACGAACCCGTAACCATTCCAAAAACAGATAAAATCTTAACCCGTTTACACGAAATCGCAACGGATAAAGGGTTTTCGCCATCGTCTTTAACGAATTATATTCGAAATCCATTACAGTTTTACATGCAACGTATTTTACGTATTAATGAAGCCGATGAAGTGGAGGAAAATATCGCAGTGAATACGTTGGGAACCATCATTCACAATGCTTTGGAAGAATTGTATACACCTTATTTGAATCAGTATTTGGCATTGCATCATATTGAAGCGATGGAAACAAAAATTGACGAGGTTATTCTAAAACATTTCAAAGAAATATACAAAGAAGGTGAAATAACAAAAGGTAAAAACCTGTTAGCTTTTGAAGTGGCGAAACGAAATGTTTACAATTTTCTACAAATAGAAAAGAAAGATATCGAAGAAGGTCAAGCGATAAAAGTACTATTGTTAGAAGCGAGTTTGTCTTGTGAAATAGAAGTGAAATCATTACCCTTTCCAATAAAAATTGCAGGTAAAGTCGACCGAATTGAAGAGCGAGATGGAACTATCAGAATTATCGATTACAAAACGGGTAAAGTATTGGGCAATAGCTTAAAAATTAACGATTTT
The DNA here is from genome assembly GCF_025909975.1 of Flavobacterium lacisediminis. Lineage (GTDB taxonomy): Bacteria > Bacteroidota > Bacteroidia > Flavobacteriales > Flavobacteriaceae > Flavobacterium > Flavobacterium lacisediminis. The sequence continues at coordinate 486,389 of NZ_JAPCIO010000001.1, forward strand.
ACTGATTTGACTTCGGATATTAAAAATGAAAAAATTATTCAGTTGTTGTGTTATGCGTTGATGTTTGAAAATCACGAATTAAAACAAAACCGAGAAGTTTCAGCGGGAATTGTTTCGTTCAAAAACATGAAAAGTGGTTTTTTACCTTTTGGATTAGGAAAAGGAAAAGACACCGAATTAGCTATTTCTAGTGAAATTTTAGAAGATTTTAAAGCAGAATTAGAAACTTTGATTTTGGAAATTTTTAATGCTGAAATTCCGTTTAAAGAAAAAGTATAATTGAAATAAAACCTTGCGAACTTTGCGAAAAAACTTTGCGTGCTTTGCGGTTAAATTAAACCCTTTTCAAAAAACCACTCAAAACTCCTAACAATTCCGCTTGGTTTTCAAAATGACTCATATGGCCGTCTTCAAAAGTGGTGAGTTGCACTTGTGTACCTTCGATTTGTTCTAGATTGTCATCGTAATTTAAAACGGGATCTTTTTTGCCTAAAATTAGTTGAATTGGATATGGAGCAAAATGTAAAATAACTTCACGGTCTTTTCTAATTTTCATACCTTCTAACGCAGCAACAATACCTTGAAGTGGTGTTTTTAAAGCTTCTAATTTTACTTCTTCAATAATATCTGCTAAGCGTTCGCGATTGTCTTCGCTAAATAAATTAGCAATACTCATGCGAATAAAAGCCGAATAATTTTGCTTCACCGCCACAATAGCACGGTCGCGATTTGTTTTTCGTTCGTCGCTATCAGCTCTTGAAGTGGAATTTTGTAATACAATTCCTTTAACATTATCGGGATATAATTCGGCGAAAGCCAACGCCACATAACCGCCCATCGAATGTCCAATCAAAACCGCTTTCCTGATTTTTAATTCGTGCAACACATGATGCACCATATCGGCTTGGTCTTCCATCGTGTGGACATAACCTAGACATTCTGTTTCACCATGACCTAATAAATCAATAGTAATGATGCGATGCTTTTTAACTAATTCAGGAATAAACGCTTTCCACATCGATTGATTTTCCAAAAAACCATGCAATAAAACCACTGCCGTTCCTTTTCCTTGGTCGGTGTAACTGATTTTAGTGTTTTTGAAGTTCGTGGTTTTCATGTGGGCAAAGGTAAAGTTTAAACGCAAAGGGCGCAAAGTTTTTTCGCGAAGTGCGCTAAGTTTTTCCGATTAGTTTGTCATATTGAAAGCATCTCTTTAAGAGATTCCTACAGAATGACATAATTGTGTAAAAAAACGTATTTTAGCACTATAAAATCATCCTCCATGTTCACCATCCAACAAATCCACGAAGCACACGCCAAAGTAAAAAGTGGTGCCGATTTTCCAAAATACATGCAAGACATTATTGCACTTGGTGTGACTTCTTTCGAAACGTTTGTGTTTGATAATCATACTAATTATTATGGTGCTAATGATTTTCAAATATCTTCAGAAGGTTTTTCAGAAACCTTAACTATTGTTGATGAAAGTAACGTTGAGCAATTCAAATTAGACTTAAAATCGCACCAACAAGGCAACACTGATTATATGACTTTTTTAAACGACTGCGCCAAATCAGGTGTTGAAAAATGGATTGTAGTAATGGATAAAATGATTTGCAGTTATTACGACAAAGCCGGGAATGAAATGGTGGTGGAAATAATTCCTTCGGTTTAGTTTCTGTCATTCTGAACTCGTTTAACTTCGTTGAATCTTCGATTTCAGAATCTTTAAATGAGGATGAGAAGCTGAAACGAGTTCAGCTTGACAAATAAGAATAAAAAACGGCTCACATTTCTGCAAACCGTCTATACTGTAAACTGAGACTGAAAACTAACTATTCATTATCGATTCAATTTCTTCAATTTCAATTGGAATATTACGCATTAGATTAAATGCAGCACCTTTTTCTTGAATCACCATATCGTCTTCTAAACGAATACCAAAACCTTCTTTCGGAATGTAAATTCCTGGCTCAACGGTGAATACCATATTGGCTTGCATAGGTTCGTGTAATAATCCGTAATCGTGAGTGTCTAATCCCATGTGGTGACTTGTTCCGTGCATGAAATATTTTTTATACGCTGGCCAATCTGGATTTTCGTTTTGTACATCGGCTTTGTCGATTAACCCTAAACCAAGTAATTCAGAAGTCATGATTTTACCCACTTCTACATGATATTGTTTCCATAAAGTTCCTGGAACCAACATTTTAGTGGCTTCATTTTTCACATTTAAAACCGATTGATAAACCGCTTTTTGTCTGTCTGTAAAACGACCAGAAACTGGAACCATACGCGTCATATCGCTTGAATAATTAGCGTATTCTGCACCAACGTCTAATAAAATCAAATCACCGGCTTTACATTGTTGGTTGTTTTCAATGTAATGTAACACATTTGCATTGTTTCCAGAAGCGATAATTGGCGTGTAAGCAAAACCTTTCGAACGATTTCTTAAGAATTCATGCGCAAATTCAGCCTCGATTTCGTATTCCATTACGTTTGGCTTTACGAATTGTAATACTCTTCTAAAACCTTTTTCAGTAATATCACATGCTTTTTGGATTAAATCCAATTCTTCGCTTTCTTTTACCGAACGCAATCTTTGTAAAATAGGATTCGATTTTTCTACTTTATGTGCAGGATAATTTTCTTTCCACCATTTGATAAAACGCGCTTCACGAGTTTCAGTTTCAATAACGGCTCTATAATGTTCGTTAGTATTGATGTAAATCGTATCGGCATACGCCATGATTTCTTTCAAAGTCTTGTGAAAATCTTGTAACCAAATCACCGATTTAATTCCAGAAACCTCAAAAGCTCTTTCTTTAGTAAGTTTTTCACCTTCCCAAATAGCAATATGCTCGTTTGTTTCTTTTAAGAATAAAATTTCTCTCAAATGTTCGTAAGGCGCATCAGGAAAAAGCAATAAAATACTTTCTTCTTGATCCACTCCCGATAAATATAAAATATCTCTATGTTGTGCAAAAGGCAAAGTACTATCAGCACTTACCGGATAAATATCGTTTGAATTGAATACCGCAACGCTGTTAGGTTTCATTTGAGCTGTAAACTTAGCTCTGTTTTTAACGTATAAATCGCGGTCTATTTGATGGTATTTCATGGTTTATGATTTTTTTCGATTTCCAAAAATAAAAAGATAAAAATGAAAAGTTGTTAAATACTTTAGAAATTTTGTAGAAGTGCAATGTTTTGGCTAATTTTCAACAAATTTTTTCAAGATGAAGCAAATTACTATCCTGTTTTTATTGATTGTGCAATCTACAATCGCTCAAAATTCTTTGTTTAATCAAGTAGAAGCTAAGAATATCGGACCAACGATTATGAGTGGTCGTGTGGTAGATTTAGCAGTAAATCCAAAAAATCCTACTGAATTTTATGTTGCGTATGCTACAGGCGGACTTTGGTATACCAATAATAACGGAACTTCTTTCACTCCATTGATGGATTCGGCAGAAACGGTTAATTGTGGTTCGGTTACTGTGGATTGGAATTCGGGAACAATTTGGGTAGGAACTGGTGAAGTGAATGCTTCGCGTTCGTCTTATTCTGGAGTTGGGGTTTTAAAATCTTCGGATAAAGGAAAAACTTGGGAAAATTTAGGATTAAAAGATTCGCATCATATTAGCCGAATTTGGGTCAACCCAAGTAACTTGAATGAAATTGTAGTAGCAGCTGTTGGTCATTTATATACAACGAATAAAGAACGAGGTATTTATAAATCAACTGATGGTGGTAAATCTTGGAAACAAACATTGTTTGTTGCGGAAGATACTGGAATTATTGATTTATCCGTTTCTAAAAACAATCCAAAAATCATGTTTGCAGCGTCTTGGCAAAAAGATAGAAAAGCGTGGCATTTTGATGGTGATGGAGAAAAATCAGGCATTTATAAAAGTGAAGATGGCGGAACTTCTTGGAAATTAATTTCAACCAAAGAAAGCGGATTTCCATCGAATGAAGGTGTGGGAAGAATTGGTTTGGCAATGATTAATGAAAACTTGATTTATGCGATTGTAGATAATCAAAATAAAAGGCCAAATAGTAAAGTTGATAAGCCAAAAGACGCTAACGAAGCTTTGTTTCAAACAGAAGTAATAGGTTGTGAGTTATACAAGTCAGAAGATGGTGGAAAGTCGTGGAAGCGAACACATGAAAAGTATATTGACGACATGTTTTATACTTACGGATACTATTTTGCGAACATTTCGGTAGATGAGAAAAATCAAAATCGTGTTTATATTGGTGGTGTTCCATTATTGTTTTCTGAAGATGGTGGAAAAACATTTACTGTAATTTCAAAAGAAAATGTGCATGCGGATCATCACGTTACTTGGGTAAATCCTGAAAACCCAAATCATATTATTAACGGAAATGATGGCGGTGTAAATATTTCGTATGATAACGGAGCACATTGGATAAAATGCAATAATGAAGCATTAGGCCAATTATATGCGGTGAATGTGGACTATCAAGAAAATTACAATGTATATGGAGGTTTGCAAGATAATGGTGTTTGGTTTGGAAATAATAATTATGAGAAAAGTGTTGGTTGGCATCAAGAAGGGAGATATCCGTATCAGGAATTAATTGGTGGCGATGGTATGCAAATTCAAATAGATAGTCGCAATCCAAATGTGGTTTTTACAGGTTATCAATTTGGGAACTACTATAGAATCAACCAGAAAGAAGGTAAGTTTGATTACATCACGCCAAAAGCACCAAAAGGAGAAAAACCATATCGTTTCAATTGGCAAACACCTATTTTATTGTCTTCGCACAATCAAGATATTTTGTATATGGGTTCTGAGTTTTTACACCGTTCTATGAATCAAGGCGAAACTTGGGAAAGAATTTCAAGTGATTTAACAAACGGAGCTAAAGAAGGAAATGTAGCTTTTGGAACTATTTCGACTATTTCAGAAAGTAAATTCCAATTTGGATTACTTTATGTAGGTTCCGATGATGGAAAAATTCATGTTTCAAAAGATGGCGGTGTTTCTTGGCAATTGATTTCGGGTAATTTGCCTCAAAATTTATGGGTTTCAAGAGTTGTCGCTTCGTCTCATAAAAAAGAAAGAGTTTATGTGACTTTGAATGGGTATAGAAACGATAATTTTGTAAGCTATGCTTATGTTTCGGAAGATTTTGGTGCGACTTGGACTTCAATTTCGAATGGATTAACACAAGCGGTAAATGTCATAGTTGAAGATTTTGCAAATGAAAACATTTTATATATTGGAACGGATAATGGTTTATTCATTTCAATAGACAAAGGTATCACATGGCAAGATTTTTCAAACGGAATGCCGAATGTTGCGGTTCATGATGCGGTAATTCAAACGAAAGCAAAAGAATTAATTGTTGGAACTCATGGTCGTTCGGTTTATAAAATGGATATTTCTAAAGTTCAGGAATTGACTAAAGACGTTTTGGCTAAAAGTCTACATTTATTTAAAGTAAATGATAGAACAAAATCAGACCGATGGGGAACTCAAAATTACGCGTGGGGGAAACCAAGTGAGCCTTCGCAAACAATTTGGTTTTATTCAAACGCTGATGGAATGGTAAATGTTTCTGTTACAAATGAAGCAGGAATAGTAGTTCATACTCAAAAAGTAGCTGCAAAAAAAGGATTGAATACATTTGAATTTGATTATTCAATGACTAAAAATGTAGCTGATAATTGGAATAAAAAAGATAAAAATATCAAAATCAAAGAAGCTGAAAATAAGAAGTTTTATTTACCCGTTGGGAAGTACAAGCTAACTATTTCTAAAGATAAGTCATCGGAAAGTAAATCATTTGAAATTTTAAATTCAAAAAAATAGTAAAAAAGGCATACTATTTGCTGTTAATTTTTCGTTAAGATAAAGTGATTCGAATAGGAGTGTTCGGTTACACATAAAACTAGTGTCATGAAAAAAATAGTTGGAATGTTTTTGGTTCTTGTTTCGGTTGTTTCTTTTTTTTCTTGTGAAAACGAAGATAATACTGCTGCTGAAGAACCTTCTTTAATTATTAAATTTAAGTTTGATCCTGATCAAGTGCGTTTGAATAATTTGGGTCAACCAGCTGCAATTCCAACGGGTCATGCTGCTCAATCTCCGGATTTTAAAAAAATAAGTGCTCATTATTTTGAATTGGCGCCTACAGCTTTCACACAATTAGGAGATGGAACAATATTATATCATGCAGATGAAACTACTCAGGGAGGTTCAGTAGCAATTGATTTCAGTAAGGCTGTCATTGTAGGAGAAGGTGAAGCTTTTTTAAGAATTCCATTAAGTCAAGTGGCGCAAGGAAATTATGAATATGTAAGAGTTTCTTTAGCGTATCAAGAATATACTATTTCGGTTAGAAATGCAGGGAATGATTATTTAGGGAAGTTAGCAAGTTTTGTTGGGTATAATACTTATATTACAACACATTCCATAGGAAACAATTCGTTTCCAGTAAACGGGAATCGCTTGCAAGGATACTGGGCTTTTGCTTTAAATGATTTTCCATACGCAACATCAGGCCAAGCCCCTGCTGGCGCTACAACAGTTCCAAACCCTATTGCTGCTACTTCGCCAATTCCACCAGGGTCGTGTGTGGTAACGCGTAAATTTGCTCAAAACTTAGTAATTAACGGAAATGAAACTCGTGATGTTGTTATTACTTTATCACTTTCTACTAATAATAGTTTTGAATGGCAAGAAGTAACTGCAGATGGTAAATATGAACCTTCAATAGGGGAAAATGTAGTAGATATGGGGCTAAGAGGATTGATACCTTCTTATGTAAAATAAATATATTTGCTAATATAGTATATATTTACATGACTCAGTTGCTTTAATCCCTTGATATTCAACGATAGTTAAATTCATTTTAAAATCATTATAAATTAGCTCGAAAAGGTTGTAGTTAATTTCAAATAGCCTTATTTTTGTTTGATTTTTTATTAAACTAGTACAATCAAATAAAAATTATGGCAAAATCGGCACTATTAAAGTCATCTATCGTAAAAAAATACTGGATGGCTCTTACAGGTTTATTTCTATGCTTGTTTTTGGCGGGGCATTTGGCAGGAAATCTTCAATTGATTTTCGGAACCAGTCAGCAATTCAATGAATATGCATTATTCATGACCACCAATCCTGCAGTTAAGTTACTTTCTTATGTTACTTACATTTCAATTATATTCCATGCTATTGATGGGATTATGTTGACTATTCAAAACAAAAAAGCAAGACCAATTGGTTATGCTAAAACAGATGGTTCTTCAAGTAGTTTAGCTTCAAGAAATATGGCTGTTTTAGGAACTGTGATTTTGGTTTTCATCGCTACTCACATGGTGAATTTTTGGGCAAAAATGCATTTTGATAAAAACATGCCTTTGGTTCAAAAAGAAATTGACAATGGAATGGGCGGAAAACAAATTCAGTTAGTTGGTACAAAAGATTCTCAAATGCCATTTATGCAATTAGATCAAACAGGAAAACTTTCTAAAGAGTTTTTCGAGATGATTAAAGCACAGACACAAGGTCAATACGATTTGGAAGTTCAGGACATGACTAAAATTGTAAATAAGAAAACAGGTGAAGTTGTATTTATCGGTTATAAAGATTTACACAAATTAACGGTAGATTTCTTCAAAGATGCAAAATACGGATTGTATTTTACAATTGGTTATGTTTTAGCTATGTTAGCTTTAGCATTTCACTTGTGGCATGGTTTTCAAAGTGCCTTCCAATCTTTAGGTGTTAATAATAAGTTTACACCGGCTATTAAGTTTTTCGGAAGAGCATTTGCAATTATAGTTCCACTATTGTTTGCAATTATTCCAGTTTTCTTACATCTTAAAAAATAATCAACATCAGTATATATTATGAAGTTAGATTCTAAAATACCAGCTGGTCCATTAAAAGATAAATGGACCGATCATAAAAATCACTTGAAATTAGTTGCTCCAAATAATAGACCAAAAATTGATATTATTGTGGTAGGAACTGGTTTAGCAGGTGCTTCTGCTGCCGCTTCTCTTGGAGAAATGGGATACAACGTAAAAGCATTCTGTTTTCAAGATTCTCCTCGTCGTGCGCACTCAATTGCAGCTCAAGGAGGTATCAATGCAGCAAAAAATTATCAAAATGATGGTGATAGTATTTACCGTCTTTTTTATGATACAATTAAAGGTGGTGACTACCGTGCGCGTGAAGCAAACGTTCACCGTTTAGCAGAAGTTTCAGGAAATATTATCGACCAATGTGTGGCGCAAGGAGTTCCTTTCGCACGCGAATATGGTGGAATGTTAGATAACCGTTCATTTGGTGGAACACAAGTACAACGTACTTTCTACGCTGCTGGACAAACAGGACAACAATTATTATTAGGAGCATATTCAGCTTTATCAAGACAAATCGGGTTAGGTCGTGTAAAAATGTACAACCGTCACGAAATGTTAGATTTGGTTAAAGTAGATGGGAAAGCTCGTGGAATTATCGCTCGTAACTTGATTACAGGAGAAATCGAAAGACATTCAGCACATGCTGTTGTTATTGCTTCTGGAGGTTACGGAAACGTATATTTCCTTTCTACAAACGCAATGGGAAGTAATGTAACGGCTGGATGGAAAATCCACAAACAAGGAGCATTATTTGCAAACCCATGTTATGTACAAATTCACCCAACATGTATTCCAGTTCATGGAACAAATCAGTCAAAATTAACGTTGATGTCTGAATCGTTACGTAACTCAGGGCGTATTTGGGTTCCAAAGAAAAAAGAAGATGCAGAAGCAATCAGAGCAGGTAAGTTAAAACCAACTCAAATTGCAGAAGAAGATAGAGATTATTATTTGGAGAGAAAATATCCAGCTTTTGGAAATTTAGTTCCTCGTGATGTGGCTTCAAGAGCTGCAAAAGAAGTTTGTGACGCTGGACACGGTATCGAAGCAAATGATACTAACGAAGGAGTTTACCTAGATTTCTCAACAGAAATTCAAACTAAAGGAAAACAATCTGCTTACGCGAAAGGAAATCATAATCCAACTCCAGAAGAAATTACTGCTTTAGGAAAACAGTGGTTAGAAGAGAAATATGGTAACTTGTTTACTATGTATCAAAAAATCACGGATGAAAATCCTTATGAAACACCAATGAAAATTTACCCTGCTGTTCACTATACTATGGGTGGTGTTTGGGTTGATTATAACTTACAATCTACAATTCCAGGTTGTTTCGTTGCTGGTGAGGCTAACTTCTCTGACCACGGAGCTAATCGTTTAGGAGCTTCGGCTTTAATGCAAGGTTTAGCAGATGGATATTTTGTGTTACCCTATACAATTTCTAACTATTTAGCTGACGAAATTAGAACTGGAAAAATCTCAACAGATTCTCCAGAATTCATAGAAGCAGAAGCTAGAGTTAAAGATTCAATTAGCAAATTCTTAAACAACAACGGTACAAAATCGGTTGATTATTTCCATAAAAAATTAGGTTTAATTATGTGGAATAAAGTTGGAATGGGAAGAAATGAAGCAGGTTTAAAAGAAGCTATTGCTGAAATCGCTCAATTAAAAGAAGATTTCTACAAAGATGTTTACGTTCCGGGAAGTGCAGATGAATTAAATCCTGAGTTAGAAAAAGTATTAAGAGTTGCCGATTTCATCGAATTAGGTCAATTAATGGCAATGGATGCTTTACAACGTAAAGAATCTTGTGGAGGTCACTTCCGTGAAGAATATCAAGATGCAGAAGGTGAAACATTACGTGATGACGAAAACTTCAAATTTGTTGGAGCTTGGGAATACAAAGGTGATGACATCAATAAAGAAGAACTTCACAAAGAAGAATTGAAATACGAAGAAATTAAAATTGCAGCTAGAAATTACAAATAAAATATTATGAGTGCAGCAAAAAATATCAATATAAACCTTAAAATTTGGCGTCAAAAGAACGCTAGTTCTAAAGGTAGCATGGAAACTTATAAATTAGATAATGTTTCTACTGCAAGTTCGTTTTTGGAAATGTTAGACCAATTAAACGAGCAATTAATTAACGAAAAGAAAGAGCCAGTAGCATTTGACCACGATTGTCGTGAAGGTATTTGTGGCATGTGTTCTTTATACATCAACGGACGTGCTCACGGACCTGATACTGGAATTACAACGTGTCAGTTACATATGAGAATGTTTAACGATGGTGATACAATTTACATCGAACCATGGAGAAGTAAAGCTTTCCCTGTAATCAAAGATTTAGTGGTTGATAGAAGTGCTTTCGATAGAATTCAGCAAGCTGGAGGTTTCGTATCGGTAAACACTTCTGGAAATACAATTGATGCTAACTCAATTCCAGTTCCTAAAGTTGATGCAGATAAAGCGTTTGAAGCAGCAGCTTGTATTGGTTGTGGAGCTTGTGTGGCGACTTGTAAAAACGGTTCAGCGATGTTATTCGTTGGAGCTAAAGTATCGCAATATGCTTTATTACCACAAGGTAAAGTTGAAGCTACACAACGTGTTTTAAACATGGTACGTCAAATGGACGAAGAAGGTTTCGGAAATTGTACGAATACTGGAGCATGTGAAATAGAATGTCCAAAAGGAATTTCGTTAGAGAATATCGCTCGTATGAACAGAGAATACTTAAAAGCTTCTTTGAAATAATTCATTGAAACTTCAAAATAATAAAACGCATTCATTCATTTGGATGCGTTTTTTTGTATTTTTAAACCAAATTCAAATCTGATGAAAGTAGCCCTTTTTCAAACCAAATTAGCTTGGGAAAATCCTGTAATCAATCGAACATTTATTGAAGAATATTTTCTTAACGAAGACGAATCGTTTGATTTATTTGTGTTACCTGAAATGTTCACTTCAGGTTTTACCATGAATCCATCCGCTGTTGCAGAAACCATGGAAGGCGAAACAATTAATTGGTTAAAAGAACTAGCTAAAAAGAAAACTTGTGCCATAACGGGAAGTTTAGTCATTAAAGAGAATGACAATTTCTATAACCGAATGGTTTTTGTTTTTCCATCTGGAGAAGTGCAGTTTTACAACAAACGCCATTTGTTTACTTTAGCTGGGGAAGAAAAAGTATATACAAAAGGGAATGATAAAGTAATTGTAAATTATAACAATTGGAACATTTGCCTACAAATTTGTTACGATTTACGTTTCCCAGTTTTCGCTCGAAATGTTGAGAATTACGATTTGTTATTATACGTTGCCAATTGGCCAAAACCACGTATTAATGCTTGGGATGCGCTGTTGAAAGCTCGTGCCATAGAAAATATGTGCTACACCATTGGAGTTAACAGAATAGGTGAAGATGCTAATCATTTGGAGTATCCTGGTCATTCTAAAGCGATTGATTTTTTAGGAAATACAATTTTGGATTGCGAAGATGAATTAGGAGTTTTTATCTTCGAATTAGACAAAAATGCTCAACAAGAAACCCGTCAAAAATTGAATTTTTTAAATGATAGAGATGGTTTTACTATTCTCTAATCCAAAATAAAATCTTGCTCTACATCCCAATTGGCTCTAACATCAATTACTTTTGGAAAGTAAATGATTTCTTCCGCTTGTTTTTTGGCTAAATAATTTCCAGTATCCCACTCGTTATTAGCATTGTCGTCATAAATAATTCGGATAGTGTATAATCTTGGTTCAATGGTTTCAAAAGAAATACTCGTTTCTTTTGCAGAACTAGCGGTATATAAAACTTCATTTTTATCTAACAATTCAATTATAAAAGGAAAACGTTTTACGTTTGTTAAATTGATTTTTAAGTTCCCATAATCGGAAAGTTGTTTGGTGGCAAAATTGAATTTTAATGAATCATTTGCTTTGTCATAAAAGTCTTTTATAGCACCCGGAAGCAATTCTATTGTGTATTTTTCGTCTTCCTCTTTTTTGAAATCAAAAGAAATTTCTTGATCAAAATCATGGTATTTTGAGGTAAACTTTACTGCTACAGAATCTTTATTTTTCAATATAATTTTCGACTCATCAATTGTTAAAATAGGTGTAGTTGTTTTCAAAACGAAAGTGTTTCTAAATGCTAATACAGCACCTGTTTTGTTTTCAATATCTAAAGAGTCTGATTCTTTTAAATTTTTGAGTTTAGAGGTAAAATTTTTAGAATAAGCTCCATTTTTGACAGCAATCTGGATAGAATCCATTTTTACATTTGGATAAAAAATTTGAACAGAATCTTTATCTTTTGATGGGAATTTACTAATTTTAATAGGCACTTCTTTGTTGTTATATGTGGCCGTGATAGAAGTGTTTTTAAAATCTCCTTCATAACCTAAGAAAAGTTTATTATTGCTTTCTTGTGTTGGTTTAACAGCTTTAAATGCTTTCTTTTCTTGGAATAATTCCAATTCGAACATATCTGCCGTTGGAACAGTAATTGGATAGTCGATAAACCCAATTTTATCAGTATCTGGATTGTATTTGTTGTTGTTTGCTTTGTCTTTTAACGCAACAATCTTATAAGAGCCTTCTTTTAAGTTTTCAAGAGAAAACGCTTTTAAACTATCTAAAGTGTTTGTGATATATAGAGGTGTTTCTTTATATACTGTTGAATCAGTAAATGTTTTAGCGTCATACAGCATAACACTAACAAAACTATCTGGATTTTGTTCATAAGCGTCTTTAACTTTTCCTACAACTGTTAATGAGTCTACATAACTTCCAGTTGAAAATACATATTTGAATTGAGAGTAAGGATTTCCTTCATTGTTATCCGTAATACTTTGCCCAAAGTTGAAACTGTAAGTTGTGTTAGGTGCTAAAGAGTCCAGAATTTTAATTGAAATATATTTACTTGCACTTCCTTGCGGTACAATTATAGGTTGTTTTTTCATTGGAGGCGAAATAATCAATTGTTTGTTGATGTCTTTCACTTTAATTAATTCATCAAAATTGATTTTGATTTCATTTCCTTTGAAATTGGTAGTAAAATTATCAGGTGAACTATTGATGATTTTAGGCGCAATTGTGTCTTTGTCGCCACCAGTAATAGTGCCTCTTTTTGCACAATTAGTTAATAATAAAAGACTTGCCAGTAAAAAGGCTATGTGTTTAAATTTTGTCATTTTCTTAAATAATGGTGTTGCAAAATAACGACTATAATTAGTACAAACATACAACTTTTAGTAATTTTTATGATAGCGTATAAGCAATGGTCACAATACTCACTTTACTGTTTGGTATTTTTAATAATGCTTTTGCACAAGCCTCTAGGGTAGCGCCTGATGTCATTACGTCATCTACAAGCAAAAAATGTTTGTTGTAGTCTGCTTCAGTGAAATTTACATCAAATAAGGCTTTAGTTATTTCTTTTCTGTTTTCTCTGTCTTTTTTTGTTTGTGTTTTAGAATATCTGCTTCTATATAGTAAAGAAGTATTATGTGGAATATTAAGTTCATTTGAAAGCGCTTCGCAAAAAGTCGTAACTTGATTATAACCTCTTTCTTCTAATCTTTTTTTATGAAGTGGAACTGGAATTATTTCAGAAACTGTTTTTATCTTTGCAATTGATTCTAAATCTTTTGAGTACCATTTTCCTAAAAGGGTTCCAATTTCTTGATGTTTTTTGTATTTTAGATTATGGATTAAGTTTTGAACAATTCCTTTTTTGTGAAAATAAAGCATTGATGCACTAAATTCAATCGGAATTATGCCATAAAATTTTTTTGTTGTATCATTGCCCTCCAAAATATGATGATTGGTAAAAGGTAAATTGTGATTACATTCTGTACAAATGATTTTTTCATTTTGAAGTAATAATGAGTCACAACCCATGCAAAGTTTTGGAAAAAGTAAGTTTATCAGATATTTTAGCATTTTATCGATTAATTATAGCAACATTAACATTTTTAAATAAATTTATAAAAAAGTTTATAAAATGACACGTAGAAAAAATAAAATAACAAAAATTAGCATCTTGATATTGATGCTATTGTCGTTGTTTTTAGGTGTCAAATATTATAAAATTTCAGACGATTTTAATGCTTATGTGGAGAGCTCTGATTTAGAAAACAAAGTTCTTGAAAGTCAGTTAACCGAGATTTTGCATAAATACGATTCGGTTAGTGCTAAAAATAAAATAGATAGTATTCGTTTTAATGAAGAGTTTAGTTTAGTTAAATCTGGTAATAAATCAGAGAGAAAAGACTCAAAATTTAATTCGATCGAAGATTCAATAGTTTTCTTTGCAAAACAAAAGCAAAATGAAAAAAGTATTGGTTCAAACACTAATACGAATCCTTTAGTAGTTTCTAATTCTAAAACAGCTCCTAAAACTTCTCAATTGTCAGCATTAAATGTAAATGCAAAAGGGGTTAAAATTTATTCTGATAGCTATAATTTAAGTGAGTCTAAAATTCAACAGTTAAGAGTTTGTTTTACTTTGGAAGAAAACCAATTGGTTAATTCAGGTAATAAAACTATTTATGTTCAGGTAGTAAATCCTAAAAATCAAATTATTTCATCAGGAAATACTTCTGTAGAATCAGATACTAATGTTAAATTACAATATAGTGCTTCAGTAAACGCAAACTATCAAAAACAAGACACTGATGTTTGTACTTATGTTAATTTGGAGCAAAAGAAAACTATAAAAGGTAAATATAAAATTAATATTTACCACGATTTTGTTAAAATTGGCACTACAATTTTCGAATATTAATAATTCTTATTTTTATTCCTTAATTTCTTTTCTTTATTTCATTCCTATTTTTACTTTTGCAGTATGGCAAAACAAGATGATATTTTTAAAAATGTAGTTTCGCATGCAAAAGAATACGGATTTATATTTCCGTCAAGCGAAATTTACGATGGTTTAAGCGCAGTATATGACTACGCTCAAAATGGTGTGGAGTTAAAGAAAAACATCCGTGAATACTGGTGGAAAGCAATGGTGCAAATGCACGAGAATATTGTAGGTTTAGATGCTGCAATATTAATGCATCCAACGACATGGAAAGCTTCAGGTCACGTTGATGCTTTTAACGATCCATTAATCGACAACAAAGATTCTAAAAAAAGATACCGTGCCGATGTTTTAATTGAGGATTATGCCGAGAAATTAAATCAAAAAGCACAAAAAGAAATTGACAAAGCTCGTGAGCGTTTTGGTGCTTCATTTGATGAAGAGCAATACAAAACAACCAATCCACGTGTGATGGAATATTTGTCTAAAAAGAAAGAAATTCTAGAAAGAATGGCTCGCTCTTTAGAGACAGAAAACCTTGCTGATGTAAAAGCTTTAATCGAAGAATTAGAAATTGCTTGTCCAGATAGCGGTTCAAAAAACTGGACTGATGTAAAGCAATTCAACTTAATGTTCGGAACAAAATTAGGTGCTTCTGCTGAAAACGCAATGGATTTATATCTTCGTCCAGAAACTGCTCAAGGTATTTTCGTAAACTTCTTAAACGTTCAAAAAACCGGTCGTATGAAAATTCCTTTCGGGATTGCTCAAACGGGTAAAGCGTTTAGAAACGAAATCGTAGCAAGACAATTTATTTTCCGTATGCGCGAATTTGAACAAATGGAAATGCAGTTTTTCGTGAAACCAGGTGAAGAAATGAAAT
Organism: Flavobacterium lacisediminis; assembly: GCF_025909975.1. Taxonomy (GTDB): domain Bacteria; phylum Bacteroidota; class Bacteroidia; order Flavobacteriales; family Flavobacteriaceae; genus Flavobacterium; species Flavobacterium lacisediminis. The sequence continues at coordinate 502,007 of NZ_JAPCIO010000001.1, forward strand.
GGTACGAATACTGGAAAACCACACGTTTAAATTGGCATTTATCACTTGGTTTAGGAAAAGAAAATTATCGTTTCCATGACCACGAAAAATTAGCTCATTATGCTAATGCAGCTGCTGATATCGAATTTAATTTCCCATTCGGATTCAAAGAATTGGAAGGAATTCACTCAAGAACTGATTTCGATTTGAAAGCGCACGAACAATTCTCAGGTAAAAAATTACAATATTTTGATAACGATACCAATTCAAATTACACGCCTTATGTGGTAGAAACTTCAGTTGGTTTAGATAGAATGTTCTTAGCTGTTTTCTCTAAAGCGTTACAAGAAGAAACCTTAGAAGATGGTTCGACAAGAACCGTTTTACGTTTGCCTTCTGTTTTAGCACCAACAAAAGCAGCTGTTTTGCCTTTAGTTAAAAAAGACGGTTTGCCAGAAGTTGCTAACAAAATCATAGAAGATTTAAAATGGGATTTCAATGTAGCATATGATGAAAAAGATGCGGTAGGAAGACGTTACAGAAGACAAGATGCTCTTGGAACGCCATTCTGTATTACGGTTGATCATCAAACATTAGAAGATGAAACGGTAACTATTCGTCACAGAGATTCGATGCAACAAGACAGAGTGAAAATTTCAGAATTACGAGATATCATCAATAATGAAGTTTCCATGAGAAATTGGTTGATGAAAATGTAGTTTTGAAGTAAAAAGCTCAAAGTAAATATAAAAACCCCAAATTTCAATTGAAATCTGGGGTTTTACTTTTTAAAGTTATTAATACTGAGACTGAATACTGAGACTGTAAACTATTCAGAAAGCGCATTCCAACCACGAGCTTTTAATTCAATCTTAGTATTTGCTCTTGTAATTAAATGATTTCCTTCGGTAGCCGCAACCATATGTCCGATTACGGTGAAGTTTGGATTGCCTTTGATTTTGTCAAAATCTTCCATTTTAATAGTGAAAAGCAATTCGTAATCTTCGCCACCGCTTAATGCTACAGTTGTGATGTCTAAATTAAATTCCTCACACACATTAATCAACTGCGGATCAACTGGGATTTTTTCTTCGTATAAATTACAACCTACATTACTTTGCTTACACAAATGTAAAATCTCCGACGACAAACCGTCCGAAATATCAATCATTGATGTTGGTTTGATTTCCAATTTCTCCAATAATTCTTTGATGTCGTTACGTGCTTCTGGTTTTAATTGACGTTCAATTAAATACGTGTAATCATCTAAAACCGGTTGGTTGTTTGGATTTACTTGAAATACTTGTTTTTCGCGTTCCAAAACTTGTAATCCCATGTAAGCAGCACCAATATCACCCGAAACCACTAATAAATCGTTTTCTTTCGCTCCGTTTCTATATACGATATCTTCTAAATTCGCTTCACCTATAGCGGTAATGCTAATAATTAATCCTTTTTGGGAAGAAGTCGTATCGCCACCAATTACATCTACATTGTAAATTTTTGAGGCTAACGTAATTCCTTCAAATAATTCTTCCAAAGCTTCTAAAGGAAAACGATTTGAAACCGCTATCGAAACTGTAATTTGTTTTGGAGTAGCATTCATCGCACAAATGTCAGACACATTGGCAACAACCGCTTTGTATCCTAAGTGTTTTAACGGCATGTAAGCCAAATCAAAATGAACGCCTTCCACTAATAAATCGGTGGAAATTACCGCTTTTTTATCTCCAAAATCTAAAACGGCAGCATCGTCTCCAATGCTTTTAAGTGTAGACTCGTGAGTAATACTAAAGTTTTTAGTTAAGTGTTCAATTAAACCAAATTCGCCTAATTGTGATAAGCTGGTTCTTGACTGGTCTTTATTTTCTAACATTGATTATTTTTTTTGCAAAGATAGTCATTGCGAGACACGAAGCAATCTAATCTTTAGTCAATTCGTTCAACTTCTCATAAATCAAACTCGTTTCATATCCTTTACGAAGTAAGAAATCAACGAATTTTTTATTTCTTTTTTGTCCTTTTGGTGCTGCGAAGGTTTCCCAATTCTTTTCTGCCAAGGTGTGAAAGTTATGCAAATAAGTAGCTTCTGGGATTTCCTTTAATGCGGTTTGAATGTTTCGAGAAGAGATATTTCGAAATTTTAGTTCGTTTACGATGCGATTTTTACCCCAAAATTTATAATTGTGCTTGCCACGAACAAAACTTTGTGCAAAGCGTTCTTCGTTAATAAAATTATTTTCAATAAGATAAGTCAAAATTTCGTCTTTTTCAGATTGACTAACAGAAAACGAGTATAATTTTTCTTCTACTTCCTTGTAACATCGCTCCTGATAGGCGCAATAGTATTCCATCTTAGCATAGATTTCTTTCAAGGAAAAAGCGGATTTATTAGTTTTCAATTCGTTAACAATTTAATAATGCAGTAAATATTTTAAAATCAAAAAATTATGATTTATCTTTGTAGGCTTTTTTTTAATCAAAGAAGGTAAAATTTAACCAAATCTAATATTTTCATTCAAAGTTATGAAATTAAAATTACTATTTACGCTTATTCTAGTGTCAGGATTTTTAAAAAATCAGGATTCGTATTCTCAGTTGTTACAATGGAATACCTTTGGTAATACTGGTACTGAGACAACTGAGCCAAGTGTCTTCAATAATGTTAATGTCGCTGCATCAAATCTTACTCAAGGTACTATAACTCCTGCTGCTAATGCAAATAGATTTGGTGGTACAGGATGGTTTAATACTGGGAATACAGCTGCAGGAAATACTATAGCAGAGGCTGTAGCTGGAAATGATTATATACAATTTATAGTTACTCCAAACGCTGGTTTTTCTTTTACTCCAACATCATTAGTTTTTAACTGGGATAAGTCAGGGACTGGTCCTCAAAATGTAGTTTTAAGATCTTCTGTAGATGGATTTGCTAGTAATATTGGAATTGTTGCGCCAACAGCAGCAATTGGTACATCGAATACGATAACAATAAGCGGGTTGTCGAATATAACAGTTACTACTACTTTTAGGATTTATGGATATGGAGCAACTGGAACAGGAGGAACTGGTGGTTTTGATACTTCAACTAATTCAGTAAATGTTCAATTAAATGGAACGACTAGTGCAGTTTTGACCGATGCAGTTGATTACTGTAATTTACAATCACCAGCAAATGGAACAATTACTCAAGGAGGAGTTTTTAATGTATATGCACAAACTTATGAGCCAGGAGTAACAGAAGCTGCTGGTATAGGGACAGGAATTCAAGGTTGGATAGGATATAACACAACCAATAATGATCCAAGTATAGCTGGTTGGACGTGGGTACCTGCAACATTTAATGTGCAATCTGGAAATAATGATGAGTTGGTTGCGGATATTGGTTCTGCACTTGCGCCAGGGACTTACTACTATGCTTCACGTTTTCAATTAAATGGAGGTCCGTTTCGATATGGAGGTTATAATGGAGGTTTTTGGAATGGTACAACTAACGTGAATGGTGTTTTAACTGTTAATCCATCAGTAGTTGATTTTTGTAACGTTCAATTTCCAGCTACAGGAACTATTTTAGCAGGTGGAACTTTTACAGTATATGCGCAAGTTTATGAGCCGGGTGTTACTGAAGCAGCTGGTCAAGGAGCAGGAATTCAAGGTTGGATAGGTTATAATACAACCAATAATGACCCAAGTACGGTTGGTTGGACATGGATTCCAGCTACATTCAATGTACAATCAGGAAATAATGATGAATATCAAGCAGAAATAGGTTCGGCATTACCAGCTGGAACGTACTATTACGCTTCAAGATTTCAATTAGGTACAGGCGCTTTCCGTTATGGTGGATTTAATGGCGGATTTTGGAATGGTACTACCAATGTAAATGGTGTGCTTACAGTAACAGCTCCAGAAATAAATTTACAAGGAAATGCAGTTTCAATAGTTTCAGGAGATGCAACACCTGCTTTAGCTGACCATACGGATTTTGGTTCTGTTGCAACTACCTCTGGAACTATAGTTAGGACTTTCACTATTCAAAATACAGGAAACGCTACTTTAAGTTTAACAGGGGTTAGTCCATTCATTACTATTTCAGGTACTAATTCAGCTGATTTTACTGTTACTGCAATACCGTCAAATAGTATCGCAGCTTCTGGAAGCACAACTTTTCAAATCACTTTTGATCCATCAGCAGATGGTTTAAGAACGGCAACTTTAAGCATTGCAAATAATGATAGCAATGAAAACCCATATACTTTCGCTATTCAAGGAAATGGAATAAGTGCGCCCGTAATTACAAGTAGCTTAACTGCTTCTGGTAATCAAGGTTCGCCTTTTACCTATACAATTACAGCAACTAATTCGCCAACGAGTTATAATGCAACTGGTTTACCGGCAGGTTTATCTATAGATACGGTGACAGGAATTATTTCTGGTACACCAACAGTGACAGGAACTTTTAATGTAACTATTACTGCTGCAAATGCTGCGGGAACAGATACTCAAACATTGGTAATCACATTAGCGGTTGGGCCATGTTTAAGTGAAGGTTTTGAGTCTGGTTTACCAGGAACTTGGATAAATAGCGGAACAATTTTAGGTGGTCAATTTTGTGAAGGAGCCCAAGGTGTGGTTTTTAACAATACAGGAGATTTTGTTGTTTCACCTGCTATTGTAAATCCACAAACACTTACTTTCTACAAGAGAAGAAGTGGAACAACTGATGCGTGGGTTTTAAATGTTGAAGTTTCTACTAGTAATGCAGGACCGTGGACAAATGTTGCTACTATCAATACAATTACAGGAACGTGTCAATTAGAAACTATTGATTTAACTGCATACAATATCGGAACATACTACATAAGACTTTTAGATAGCAGATCTTCGGGTACCGCTCAAAGAACTATTGATGATTTTAAAGTATACTGTGGTTTATTGTGTACCCCACCAGCCGATCCAACTGGGACTATTTCTGGAACAACTCCAGCGTGTGATAGTACAACATTGAGTTTTTCAGGTAATGCTACTGCACCAGTTGTTTATTATTGGCAAACAACAGCTATAGGAATTAGTCAAACAAATAATGCAAATGCCAATTTAAATGTTACTACATCAGGTAATTATTATGTAAGAGCTTATGATTCAGTAGCAATGTGTTGGTCAGTAAATGCTATCGGTCCATATGCTGTAACCATAAATAATACACCAGTTATTACTACTCAGCCGGTTAATGCATCAACTATTGTTAATGCAAATGCAAGTTTTACAGTTGCTGCAACAGGCTCAGGTTTAACTTATCAATGGCAAGTAGATACCGGAAGTGGTTTTGTCAATTTATCAAATATTGCGCCTTATTCAAATGTTACTACTGCAACGTTGAATATTTCGGCTGCTACATTAGCTATGAGTGGTTATCAATATCGTTGCATTGTAATTGCTTCTGCTCCATGTAGTAATTTGAATTCCAACGCTGCTACATTAACAGTTAATCCAGCAGTGGGAACTGTATTTAAACCAGGAGAATTGGTGTTTGTAGGGTATGATGGTCAATGTTTAGGTGCAGGGGCTGAAGATGAATATTTAGTTGCAACTTTGGTTGATATTGCACCAGGAACGTCTTTTTTAATTGTAAACTCAAGATATGAAGCGGGTGCAGCAGCTAATGTTAGAACCGATAAATGGGGAGGTGGAGGAGATAACGCTGATGAACAGCCTTATCAAGCAACAATTACTTACACGGGTGCTGCAAATATTCCGGCAGGTTCTGTTTTAGTGTTTAGAACCAATGGAACAATTAATTGGTTCGGAAGTGTTAATATAATAACAGGAGTTACTACAACAAACAGAACAGCAGATTTTTCAGGAAGCGTTTTAAATGGTGTTTTCTTTTCGCCAAACATTACTACAAGTGGTTCTGATCAAATGTATTTAGCACAAGGAGCGTTTACTTTTGATGGTACGTTAGATATAGGACAAGCAAATTATTATTTAAGTGGAACACTTTTACACGGATTAACGAATCGTGCGGCTTGGGTTCCTATTACTAGTGCTTGTAATGGAGATGCTTCTGGAGGAAATTCAAGAGAATCGAGATTGCCTGCAGCATTAACTTGTTTTAATGTTGAAAGTGCTAGTACTTCTGCAATTAGTGGATATTATGAGAATGATAAACAACATGGTATTGCAACTGTAAGACAAATTGTGCAAGGAATATCTGATGTTACAAATAATTGGACTTTAAGCACAGGAAGATATACTTTAGATGCCACAAGTAGTGCTGCAAATAGAGCTGGAAAAACATTTCAAATTGGCCCAAGCAATCCTTCAGGACAATGGGTAGGAAATGTAGATACGAACTGGTTTAATTGTGCAAACTGGGAAGGTTTATCAGTTCCAAGTGTTACTACAGATGTTACGGTTGATGCAACAGCAATGAATATTGCAGTTATAGATTACACAGCACCATATTCAAATGAGTATTCAGATATTGCGTATTCAAATCATTTAAATATTTCTGGAAGTACAGTTCAAATACAAGCATCTTCAAATAATGTTTTAGAAGTTCATGGAAATCTTCAAATTTCAGGATCTGGAGTTTTAGATATGGACGACAGTAATGCTGGCACTGCTGATGGTCAGTTATATTTGTTTGGAGATTGGACAAATAGTGTTGGAAATGCAGCATTTTCAGAAGGAAATGGAACCGTTTACTTTACGGGAACAGCTCCGCAAATAATAAATAACGTAACACCATTAGGAACGGAAGTTTTCTATAATGTCATATTAAATAATTCTTTTGACACTAGTGTTTCCAATGATTTAGTTGCGGAAGGAAATTTAGTAATTAATTCAGGAAGAGTTTTAAATATTGATGGCACTGGTTATGTTAGAGTAAATAATAGATTAACTCATAATGGTGATTTAACCATTCAAAATAATGGTCAATTTATTCAAGTAAACGAAACCGATACTAATGATGGTGTTTACACGGGAACAAAATTCCAAGTAAATAGAACGGCACAAGTACGTAATTTGGATTATGTATTTTGGAGTTCGCCAGTTGAGAATTTTGCAGTGGCGAGTTTACCAAATGCATACCGCTATTATTGGAATACTTTAGCAGCAAATGCGAATGGTACATTAGGGAATTGGGCAAATGCATCTGGTAACATGACCAAAGGACAAGGATATATAGCAAGAGCGTCTAATGGTGCTGCAACAGCTCAAGCAATGAATCTTATTTTTTCTGGTAAACCAAATAACGGCGCATTTACTTTACCTATTCAAAGAGGAATTTTTGATGGAGCTGATTATGATGCGGAGCCGGCCAATACTAACAACGTATTAACAACTAAATATGATGATAACTGGAATTTAGTTGGAAACCCTTATCCTTCTGCTATTGACGCAGAAGAGTTTTTAGTAGCAAATCAAACAAAAATTGAAGGTGCTGTTTGGGTTTGGACACATGGATTGTTGCCAACATCTATTACTGATCCATTCTATAACAACTATCAATACAATTACTCTGCAACTGATTATATAAAATATAACGGTTTAGGTTCTACAGATCCTGATACTTTTGCTGGAAAAATTGCTTCTGGACAAGGGTTTATGGTTAATATGTTGCATGTTGCTTCTACACCAAATACAATCGATTTTAATAATAGTTTTAGAACTGGTGTAGGGTATGCAAATTATAACAATAGTGATTTCTTTAGAAATTCATCTGTTGCTGAATCATTTGAAGATCAGGAAAAGCACAGAATGTGGTTAGATGTTGTTAATACAACCACAGGTCAATCTGATAGAACATTATTAGGGTATGCTTCAAATGCAACTTATGGAAGGGATCATTTCTACGATTGTATTCATAAACCGAATACAACTATTAGTTTCTATTCATTAATTAACAAAGAGCCTTTCATTATTCAAGGTAGAAGTCTCCCGTTTGATATTAATGATAAAGTTCCTATGGGATTAAGTGTTGGTGTTAACAGTAATGTTACAATTGCTATAAGAAAAGCAGATGGGATATTTGCACAAGGTCAAACAATTTATTTAGAAGATAAATTATTAAATGTTATTCATGATTTATCTGCATCACCATATTCTTTTGTGTCAAATGCAGGAATTTTTAGTGATCGTTTTGTTATTAGATATACAAATGAAACATTAAGTAGCGAAGATTTTAATAATGATTCAGATGTTTTAGTTTCGTCAACAGATATAATCAAAGTGTACTCGAATAATGAGAGCATTCAAAGTGTTCAAGTTCACAATGTATTAGGTCAGTTATTAATAAACAAAACCGATATCGATTCAGAGGTATTTGAAATTAATACTTTGCAAAAAAATAATGCACCTTTAATTATTCAAGTAACATTGGTAAATGGTAAAAAAGTATCTAAGAAACTTATTTACTAAATAAATTAAAGATTAAAAAGAAAAAGCGACTAGATATAGTCGCTTTTTCTTTTTAATAAAAGTTGTTTTTTAGGTTATTTTATTATATTTGTTATCCCCAATCTTACCTAAAATGAAAAGAAAATTACTTTACGCTTCAGCTTTTGTAATAGTTGTTGTTGCGTTTGCTTTTTTAAGCTCAAATAATAATGAGCAACAAAAAACTGAAAAACAAAGAATTGAAAAATCTGTAATTAATACTTCTAGTATAAAATCAGATTTAAAAATCGAAGAATCTAAAATTTTAGAAGGACATAATTCTAAAAATGGTTCTTTAAAAAATCAATCAAAACAATCAACGACTGTTGAAAATACGATTGAGAATCACTCTTCTTTAAAAGATTTAGACTCCATTGAAGAGTTAAAAAGGAAATACGCATCTTTTCTTCGTAATCACCCTTTTGCCAAGACGAAACAATTATCTAAGAGTGAAAGAAAAGAGTTGTCTTTACCTCCTAATGCTTTTTATGAGCAGGAATGGTTATATACTGCTAATCCACATTTAGAGCGACCAGAGCCAGAAGCAACGTTACAGTTACAACAAAGATTAAAAACACTTGAACTTACGAATAGAGTTCCGGGAGATGCTGTAGATAACGCTTGGGTAGAACGAGGTCCAAACAATGTTGGAGGAAGAGTTCGTACTCTTATGTTTGCTCCAGGAAGCACTACCAAGGTTTTTGCAGGTGGAGTAAGTGGCGGCTTATGGGTTAATAATGATATAACTTCAGCAGCCACTCAATGGCAACAAGTTAATGGAGTTCCAGGAAATTTGGCGGTTTCGTGTATTACTGTTGATCCAAATAATTCAAATATCATGTATTTAGGCACTGGTGAAGTATATACATGGGGTGCTGTAAACGGGAATGGTGTTTATAAATCTACAGATGGCGGCCTAAACTGGGTAAATATTTTTGGTGCAGCAACAGCGAATGTGGCGGATAATATAGTTTACATTCAAGATATAGTAGCTTGGAATAACCCAGGAACAAATCAAACGGAAGTTTTTATTGGTGTTGATGCTATGGCATATACAGAAGAGGTTACTGCGGCTTCTGGTGGGACAGCAGGGTTTACCTATTTAGGGTCTAATTCAATAGGTTTATACAGAAGTACAGATGGAACAAATTTTGCAAGATTAAATGTTGCAGTGCTTAAAAATGCATCTAATCAATTTTATGCCCCAAATAAATTCGCAATTGGTGCCGATGGGAAATTATGGATGGGAACAAAATACAGTTATGCTTTTGGAGCTGCTGGCGGAATGGTGTTTTCTACTACTAATGGTGGTACTTGGACAAATGTTAGAAATTTAGGTAACAATGGTAGAGTGGAAATTGTAGCATCAAAGCAAACCGCTAATAAGCTATATGTGTTATTGGAAAATAGATCTGGAGCTGGAGATTTAGCTCGTTTTGCCGTAACAACAGATGGTTTTGCTACTGCTCCAACTTTTAGAGCAATTCCAGATGACGTTGATACCGGAATCCCAGCAAATGATTTTACAAGAGGACAAAGTTTTTATGATTTATTAATAGGTATTGACCCTAATGATGATAATACATTGATAATTGGTGGAATCGACTTATTTAGAACTGCTGATGGAGGGACTAATTTTACTCAAATTTCAAAATGGTCTAACAATAATAACTTAGCTGCACTAAACGTGCCATTGGTACATGCGGATCATCATTGTATTGCTTTTGCAAATTCATCTCGATTGGTATTAGGAAACGATGGTGGTGTGTTTTATTCAAACACTGGGGCTGTTGGAGCTGCTTCAATTGCATCAAGAAATAACGGTTTAAACATTACACAGTTTTATAAAGCAGCTATTAATCAAACAGGTGCTACACAAAAATTATTAGCTGGAGCTCAGGATAATGGTTCGCAGTTTATTAATAACGCTCCTGGATCACCAGCTTCTTCAGTTGCTGTTTCTGGTGGAGATGGATGTTGGGTTTTTATCGATAAGCAAGATGATTTTATGATTTCTTCTTACGTATATAATGTTTACTATAGAAAAGACATGAATGGTGCTGCATTAAATACTATTGTTAATAATACGGCAGATGGAGATTTTGTTAACCAAAGTGGGTATGATAGTAATTCTAATATCTTATACACAAATGGTACAAATGGTACAAATTATAGAATATACAGATTCTCAGGCGCTACTTTAACAACGCAGGCTACTTTGTCTGATGCTTTATTAAATGATATTCCTACGTATTTACAACCTTCGCCATATACTGCAAATAGACTTTTGGTTGGACTTGCTAATGGTAGATTGTTAAGATTAAATAGTGCGAATGGGACACCAACGTGGGCATCTATTGGAAATGGAGCTTGGTTGGGTGCGATTTCTGATATTCGTTATGGACAATCTGAAAACGATATTTTTGTTACGTTTCATAATTATGGTGTAGTTAGTGTATGGTACACTGCAGATGGTGGAACGACATGGCAAAACAAAGAAGGGAATCTACCTAATTTACCAGTTAAATGTATTTTACAAAACCCTTTCGCTTTAAATGAGGTAATTGTTGGGACAGAACTAGGAGTTTGGGCTACTACAAATTTTAATGCAGCGTCTCCAAACTGGGTTCGATCAAATAATGGAATGAAAGATGTTAAGGTGTTATCTTTTGATTATAGAAGCTCAGATAATACAATTTTAGCGGCAACTTTTGGAAGAGGCATGTTTACTGGTGAGTTTTGGACTTGTGGAAGTTCAACTACTACTTGGAATGGTGCAGCGTGGAGTAATGGAGCGCCAGATAAAAAGAAAGTAGTTGTTATTGACGGGAATTATAATACAGCAACAAACGGAAGTTTTGAATGTTGTAGTTTAACTGTAAATGCAGGTAGAACTGCTAATATTGGAGCTAATAATTATATTACTGTTTCGGGTAATATCACAGTAAATGGAACTTTGAATGTTTTAAATAATGGATCATTGGTTCAAATTGATGACGCCGCTGTTAATACTGGAAATATTTCATATGAGAGAACGGTTTCTATTCGTAAAAATGATTATGTATATTGGTCATCACCAATTAGCGCTTTCAATGTAAATGGAGTTTCTCCCTTGACAAATACTTTGTTTATTTTTAAATGGAATCCAACCATTGTTAATACTAATGGTGGTTTTGGAAATTGGGTTTCAGGAAGTGGAGAAACTATGGTTTTAGGAAAAGGATATATCGTTAAAGGTCCAGAAAGTTTTACAAATGTAGCTCAAAATTTTACTGCAACTTTTAATAATGGTACTCCTAACAACGGTATAATAACAATTCCTATTTCTAGAGGTGGTTTTACTGGAGCAAATTACAATGGAACTAATGGAACTCAGGTAACAAAGTTTGATGATAACTGGAATTTAGTTGGTAATCCATATCCATCAGCTATTCGTGCTTTAGATTTCTTGAATTTGAACACAAATATTGAAGGAGCAGTACGTTTGTGGACGCATACAAGTTTGCCGTCTTCAGCAATTTCTTCTCCTTTTTATGGAACTTCTCCATCAAATTATACACCTGCAGATTATATAACGTATAATGGTTTAGGTACAGTAAGTGGTCCTGTAGGCTTTAATGGTTATATTGCTGGTGGACAAGGTTTCTTTGTTCAAATGAATGATGGTGCTGCAGCAACTCAAAATATTACTTTTAATAATGCATTAAGAAGTGCTTCTTATGCTAATAATCAGTTTTATAGAAATGCTCAAGGAGAAGACAATCCTAGTTTAGTAGCCTCAAGAATTTGGTTAGATATTGTAGATAATGAAAATAATTCAGATAGAACTTTAGTAGGATATGCTGAAGGTGCAACTGCAGCAAAAGATCGTCTTTTTGATGCTGTTACTGCTGCTGGACTAACAATGAAAATTTATTCTTTGTTAGAAGATGATTTGTTAACTATACAAGGAAAATCGTATCCAATTGACACAAATGATAGAGTGGCTTTAGGGGTTAATATCGTAGCAAACGGTAATTATTCAATTGCAATTGCTGCATTAGATGGTGTTGCTTCTGATTTACCAATTTATTTAGAGGATAAAGATTTAAATATTATTCATGATTTAAGACAATCTCCATATTCTTTCTCAGCTAATGCAGGTATATTGAATAATAGATTTGTGTTACGATATAACAATGAAACATTAGGAAATAATGATTTTGTTTCAAGTAATGAAGTAATGGTGGTTTCAAACAATGCTATTCAAGTAGTTTCAAATAAAGCACTAATTGCTAATGTTAAAGTTTATTCTGTTTTAGGTCAATTACTTTTCGATTCTAATGTTATGAGTTCTAATACATTTGAAACGTCTAAAATTCAAAAAAACAACACTGCTTTATTAGTTCAGGTTACACTTGAAAACGGAACTAAAGTAACTAAGAAAATAGTTTTTTAAATTCAAAATACTTTTATTCAAAAGCCCAATCGATTAAAGATTGGGCTTTTTTTATTTCATTTAAAATCAATTTCGTATTTTTGAACTTTATCAAACAATCACAATGGACAATATAAAACAATACGTTCAAGAAAATAAAGAACGTTTTTTAAACGAATTAATCGAACTTTTAAAAATACCATCAGTAAGTGCTGATAGCGCTTATGCTCACGATGTTGTATTAACAGCCGAGGCAGTTAAAGCAAGTTTAGAAAAAGCAGGTTGCGATTTCGTAGAGCTTTGCGAAACACCAGGTTATCCAATTGTTTACGGAGAAAAAATCATCGATAAAAATTTACCAACGGTTTTAGTGTACGGACATTATGATGTACAACCACCAGATCCAATGGAATTATGGACTTCGCCACCTTTTGAACCTGTAATTAAAACAACAGAAATTCACCCTGAAGGAGCCATTTTTGCTCGTGGTGCTTGTGATGACAAAGGTCAAATGTACATGCATGTGAAGGCGTTTGAGTATATGATTCAAAACAATTGCTTGCCATGTAACGTAAAATTCATGATTGAAGGTGAAGAAGAAGTAGGTTCAAAAAGTTTAGGATGGTTCGTAGAAAGAAATCAAGAGAAATTAGCAAATGATGTAATTTTAATTTCCGATACAGGAATGATTTCTAACCAACAACCATCAATCACAACTGGATTAAGAGGTTTAAGTTATGTTGAGGTTGAAGTTACCGGGCCAAATAGAGATTTACATTCAGGATTATATGGTGGAGCGGTTGCGAATCCAATTAATGTATTAACCAAAATGATTGCTTCGTTACATGATGAAAACAATCATATTACGATTCCTGGTTTTTACGATAAAGTAGAAGAATTATCTGCTGATGAAAGAGCCGAAATGGCAAAAGCGCCTTTCTCATTAGAGAAATACAAAAAAGCCTTAGATATCGAAGATATTCACGGAGAAGCAGGTTATGTTACCAATGAAAGAAATTCGATTCGTCCAACATTAGATGTAAATGGAATTTGGGGTGGTTACACAGGAGAAGGAGCTAAAACGGTTATTGCAAGCAAAGCTTTTGCTAAAATTTCGATGCGTTTAGTGCCAAACCAAGATTGGGAAGAAATTACAGAATTGTTTAAAAAACATTTCGAAAGTATTGCTCCTAAATCAGTGAAAGTTGTAGTAAAACCGCATCATGGTGGACAAGGTTATGTTACGCCTATTGATAGTGTAGGATATAGAGCAGCAAACAAAGCATATACTGAAACTTTTGGTGTTCCTGCAATTCCGGTTCGTTCTGGGGGAAGTATTCCAATTGTAGCGTTATTTGAGAAGGAATTAAAGAGTAAAACTATTTTAATGGGCTTTGGGTTAGATAGTGATGCCATTCACTCGCCAAATGAACATTTTGGAGTTTTCAATTATTTAAAAGGAATTGAAACGATCCCGTTATTCTACAAATATTTCACAGAAATGAATAAATAAAATAAAATCCCGATGAAAATCGGGATTTTTTGTTTTAATGAAGTAAAACCCATTCATTATGACCAAAATAATCCCATTTAGCTTTTGCCATGTCAAATTTTGGATCAATAAGTGTTTTATATTCTTTTCTGTTAATACTGTTTTTACAATCGATGTAAATAGCTATAGGTTTTCCTTTGAAATTTTCTTTAATACGTTGACAATATTGCCAAATGAAATCGGGTTTGGTTGCTAAGTTCAGAGCTTGTTTTTCTGTTAACTCTTTACCGTAATTATAAATTGATTCTTTTCCGGTTTTTAAATCTTTTACTCTAATGATAATGTATCCGTTTCTTTCTCTAAGCATCATGCGCCAGCTTAATCGGTGCCCTTCTTCTGTCCAAAGCACATCCCCTTCAATAAAGTGATGACGAAGTGGGAGTAAAAGTTGAATAATTAAATAAGGAATCATCAAAAAGTAAACAATTCTTTTTCCGTAGAAATTTTGGTGTAAATTTTCATTTTCAACACTTGTTTTCTTTTTAAGAAATATTCTTCTGATGGTTTCAGGTTCGTAAAAAAATAAAGCAAAAGTTAGAGCAAAGAAAGGAAAAATGCCAATTTCTAAGAAAACTGCATTAAAAAGATGGAAAGATAAAGAAGCTATTAATGCAATAATTCTAGTTCTTTTGAAAAGAAGAAGAGGTACAATTAGTAAATCAAAAATAATTCCCATATAGGCAATAAACAAATAAAACCATTTTTGAATAAATAGTTTTTTTAAGGCTCTGATTTCTGTAGAATTTACTAATAAGTTTCTTGTAAAAGTGCCGTCCAACCAATCTGGATAAAATTTAGCAATGGATGCGTAAACATAAACAATAGCAACTTGAACTATAAATAAAAGACTAATCCAATAAGGCATTGTTTTTTCCTCTTTCACTCTTTGTTGCTTTACATCTATAGAAGCATATCGATTTGCTGGAAGAAAAATCAGCAGGAAACTTATTAAAAGTAATAAATAGTAATGATTGTTATAAGCTGTTTTTTGCATGAAATAAACACCAGCCCATAAAATGGTGAATGAAATGATAGCTATTCGATATCGATATCCGAGCATAATAGCTAATCCAAAAACACCCATTGTAATGAAATAAAAATACATTCCATTGCCAGGAAAAGGTTGTAACCATTCAAAACCAATAAAAGAAAAAGTAAATTGTGGATCAATCAAAACTCGTTTAACCCATCCTGTAAGTATTGCGCCAAAGCTTTCACAAGCAACTAAAAATCCAAAGAAAATTCGGAAAACAATTAATGGACTGTTATCTATTTCTTTGAATAATGTTTTCATTTTAAATTTTGAATATATGCAAGAGAAAAGATTTTGTCTTTTTCAAGTTGGGCTTGTAATTCTACTATAGATTCAAATTTATGTTCTTCGCGTATACGCTCTAAAAACGAAATTTGTAATTTTTCGTTATAAATATCTTCATTTATTCCAAAAAAATGTACTTCAATTGATTGTTCATTTTCACCTAATGTTGGGTTGTTGCCGATATTCATCATGCCATAATGCATCACATCATTAATCTGGCTTGATACAATATAAACACCGTTTTTTGGAAGTAATTTGTAATTTTCTTTAATTTCAATGTTAGCTGTTGGAAATCCAATAGTTCTGCCTACTTTTTTTCCTTCAACAACTTTTCCTGTAATAAAATAAGAATAGCCCAAATATTGATTGGCTAATTGAATTTCTCCTTCTAATAAAGCTTTTCTAATCTTAGTAGAACTAATCGCAATTTCGTTAATTTCTTGAGCGCTAATTTGTTCAACTTCAAACCCATATTTTTCTCCATAAGAAATTAAATCGCTAATATCAGCTGTTCTGTTTTTTCCAAATCGATGATCGTGACCAATAATAATTTTATGAATGTTTAATTTGTCAACTAAAATTTCTTTCACAAATTCTTCAGCAGATAAATTTGAAAATGCCGCATCAAAAGGATGAATAATTAGGTTGTCGATGCCGAATTTATCAAGTAATTCCGCTTTTTCATCAATAGTATTTAACAATTTAATAGAAGCATCTTGTTGTAAAACCATTCTAGGATGCGGAAAAAAAGTAAGTAATACGCTTTCTGTATTTTCTAAATTCTTAGCATCAACTATTTTTTTTAGTATTGATTGATGACCTAAGTGAACACCATCAAAAGTACCGATAGTTATAATCGATGGTTTTAAAGGTTTGAAGGTGTATACTGAAAAATGAGTTTTCAAAATTAAATTGTTTGTGCAAATATAATTTGACTTTGTTAAATTTAGTAGCAATTTAGATAAATAAAATTATTTTCTAACTTGTATTTTGTCTTGTTTAAATAGTTTTGAAATTAATATATATTATTTGATTTTTACCATGTATTGATTGTAAAGGGCTTGAATTAAAATTTTTTAAATGAATTTATTTTAAAAAAAATCAAACAACACGTAAGTTATTTGTTAAATATCTAAAAATTAGTATCTTTGCTCTTTACCTAAAAACTACCTTATTATGAAACAAAATTTACTATTATGTTTTATGTTGATTTCTGGTTTTTTTGGTTTTTCTCAACAGTTAAAAACTAAAGATTTAGTCAAATCAGATGAAACGTTTAAAAATGGCATTTCCGCAGCTAGATCTTTTGGTCCGAATGGAATTGTTAGATGCGCAAGCACAGAATATTTAAAAAGCAAACAGAGTAGAGGCTTAGCGCCTTCGGATGAGGCTTTTGAGGCTTGGTTAGCTCCAAAATTAAAAGAAATTAAAAAACAACGTTCAGAAGGCAGACTTCCTGCTGTAATAAGAATTCCTGTTGTTGTCCACATTATTCACAACGGTGATGCATTAGGAACTGGTGAAAATATTGCAGATGGTCAAGTATTGTCGCAAATAACGGTTTTTAATCAAGACTTTAGAAAATTAGCCGGTACTCCTGGTAACGGAGCTGGGGTTGATACTACAATTGAATTTTGTTTGGCTGTAGTTGATCCAAATGGTAATCCTACAAATGGTATTGATAGAGTAAGCCGAGCAATTGTTTCTTATGGAGAGGCAGATGTTGAGGCAGCAAAAGCAGCAACAATTTGGGATCCTACTAAATATTTAAATATGTGGACTTTCCGATTTGGAGGAGACTTAGCAGGTGTCTTAGGATATGCTCAATTTCCTACAGGATCTGGTTTAAATGGAATGCCTGCTGAAGATTGTATTACAGGTGAAGCATCTACAGACGGTGTAGTTTGTAGTTTTGACACTTGGGGTTCAAGAACTTTGTTTCCAACTGGTTCATACGGAGGAACTGCATATGATAAAGGAAGAACAATGACTCATGAGGTTGGGCATATGTTAGGTTTGCGTCATATTTGGGGTGATGATGGTTGTCCTTCAGGAACAACAAACGTTGCAACTAATGAAGATTTTTGCGCAGATACTCCTGCGTCTGCAGCGGCTAACTTTGGTTGTCCAACGGGTACAGACTCTTGTCCAACAATACCAGGTGTCGATCAAATCCAGAATTATATGGATTATACGGATGATGGCTGTATGAACATGTTTACTCAAGAACAAAAGGATAGAATGTTAGCCGTTTTAATGAATTCTCCACGTAGAGATGATTTATTGGTTTCTACAGTTTGTACTTCACCACAAGCTACAATTCAGTTTAAGCGTTTAGTTTGTGAGTCAAGAGTTCAAAATTCTGATAAAACTGAAGGTGATGGATGTAGCTTTACGGATTACACAATTCCTTTAAATATTAATAAAGCACCAACGGCAAATGCAGTAGTGACCTTTACAATAGATGGTGCTTCTACAGCAAATTCAAATGACTTTGCTATCATGACGCCTACAGTAACTTTTAATTCAGGTTCAACGGCGGATCAAAATTTAGTAGTTAGAGTTTATAATGATGCATATATTGAATCTCTTGAAAATGTTATTATTAATTTTACAGTAAATGCTAACGGAGGAGATGCTGTGGCAAATCCTGAAGGGAATAAATTAACTTTTTCGATTCTTAATGATGATGTAGCTCCATCAAGTACTGTTGTTAATACAATATTAACAGAAGATTTTGAAGATGCAGCAGGTTGGACATTGCTTGATACTGATGCAGATACATGGGGAACGGTTAATGGTGCGGCTGGTATTGGTACAGCTCCTAATACCATTGTTGGTGTTTGTGCATATTCTGAAAAAAGTAGAACGTATTTAGGAGGTACAGGTAATGCTACACCAAATAATTATATGATTAGCCCTCAGGTAACTATTCCATCTGGAGCTGTAGCAGTAAATTTATCTTATATTATGGCTGGTTATGGAGCGACTTCTGGTAATTATACTGTTTATTTTACAACAAACGTTTCAACTGAAGCAAATATAACTTCAGGAACAGTATTACAGGCAGCGACTACAATTGGCAACGGAGCATCTGTTTTAAGAAATCATAGTTTATTAGCTTTAGCAGGTCAAACTGGTTATATTGTTTTCAGACATAGTAATTTAAATACTGCAACAGGTTTATTGTTGTTAGATTCTGTATTATTGACTTCTACTGTAAATACAAATGTTCAGACAGCTGTTAATACAGCGACTAGTGGTAATAACGGTTTAAAAGGTGCAGGTACTGCTACTTTCTATGATTCTGTTGCAAGAAATATAATGACAGGTATAACTGTTAATAGTGCTACTGACTTTGGATGTACTTCTGTTGCTGTAACAAGATCAGGAACTGGTGCGTTACAATATGGTTCAGTTACTGGAACAATTAACTTTGCAATGTCAAAACAGTTTACAATCACTCCTGCAAATGTGGTTACAGGGAATTCAACAATCACATTCTATTTTACTGAAGCTGAAATCGCTGGATGGGAAGCTGCTACAGGAAATGCAAGATCATTATTATATGTTGTTAGAGATGGTGTAACAAGAGAAATCCAACCTGTAACAATAGGTTCGTTTGGTGCTACTGGCGTAACTTTAACAGCAACATTTACAAACGGTATACAAGGTGTTTATTCATTTGCTAGACAAGCAAGTTTGCCTTCTGAGAGTTTTGCTTTCAGTGATATTAATTTATATCCAAATCCAAATAATGGTAGTTTTAATGTTCAATTTACTCCTTATTCTGATCAAATTAATGTTTCAGTTTTTGATATAAGAGGAAGAGTTATTTTTGATAAACAATATCAGAATAATGGATTATTTAACGAAACTATTCAATTAGAAAATGTTCAATCTGGAATTTATTTAGTAAAAATTCAGGATGGTTCTAAAAATTTAACTAAGAAAATTATAGTTGAATAATCATAATTTTAAGTATTTTAATCAAAGAGAAGACGAAAGTCTTCTCTTTTTTTTGTGAAAAACTCAAAAATTTATATTTAAAATTATATATTTGACTATTAATCATAAACTTAACCAAAAATGAAAAAAAACTTACTATTAATTATTTTAGTTCTTTTTTCTTCTTTTAATATGCATGCTCAGGGTAAAGGAGTGTGGAATTTAGTTGAAGGAAAAGCGATTGAAAATTTACCAAAAGTTAGAAGAGCCTCTCTTCCGCAAGAATATCAATTGTGGAAATTAGATCTTCAAGGCATGAAAAGCCAATTACGTAATGCACCCGTTAGAGGGGAATTTCAAGGTGTTTCAAATGTTGTTATTCAACTGCCTAATGCTGAAGGAAAATTAGAACAATTTAGAATTTTAGAAACTCCTATTATGGAGGCAGGGTTAGCTGCTAAATATCCAAACATCAAGTCTTATGTTGGAAAAGGTATAGATGATGTTACGGCAATTGCTAGATTTTCTGTAACAGAATTCGGTTTACATAGTATGGTTTTATCTGCAGGGAAAAGTACCGCTTTTATAGATCCTTACACAGAAGACACACAGAATTATATTGTTTATAACAGAGCTAGCCTTTTAGGAAGTGCTCAGTCATTTGAGTGTTTAACAGATGAAGGTGCTCATTTACCTACATTGGAAAGTGATAGAAGAGCAGGTGCGACTTTTAGAGCTGACACAGATGATAAAGTTTTAAGAACTTATCGATTAGCCCAGTCTTGTACTGCAGAATATGGTAATTTATTTGATGGTGCTGATACAGACCCAATAGCTACCAGAAAAGGAAGAGTTCAGGCTCAAATGGCTATTACGATGACGCGTGTTAATGGTGTTTATGAAAATGATTTAGCTATTACTATGATTTTTATTGCTAATAACGACGCCTTAATTTATATTGGAGCAACGGGTTCAGATCCTTGGAATGGGGAATACAATGTGCAAACAGGAGTTACTATTGATGCTAATGTTGGCTTTGGTAACTATGATATTGGACATAATTTTAATACTTCTGGAGGAGGAAATGCGGGTTGTATAGGTTGTGTTTGTAGTCCAAGTACAGATCCTAATGGTGGTTTTCACAAAGGAACAGGTATGACAGGTCTTCCAAATCCTACAGGAGATCCATTTGATATTGATTATGTAGCGCATGAAATGGGTCATCAATTTGGAGGTTATCATACACAAAGTAGCTCAGGTTGTCGTTCAGGAAGTGGAGCAACAGAAGTAGAGCCAGGATCAGGATCTACGATTATGGCATATGCTGGTATTTGTGCTTCAAATGTTCAAGGAGCTAGTGATGCATATTTTGCTTATGTAAATATTAGAGATATTATGCAAAATGTAAAGTTTGGAATAAGTCAACCAACTTTACCATTGACAAATCTTGCTAATAACCCTCCAACAGCTAATGCAGGTAGAGATTATATAATTCCAAGATCAACAGCATTTATGTTAGTTGGTCAAGGTTCAGATCCTGAAGGGGATCCAATAACTTATACTTGGGAACAAAATGACCCTGAAAATCCAAACACAACTGCTGCTCCTACAGCTACGAGAGCGGTAGGTCCAATGTTTAGATCTATATGGGGAACATCTTCAGCAACTAGATTTATGCCAAATATGGCTACGGTTTTAACTGGTGCAACTTCAAATACTTGGGAAGTTTGTCCATCAGTTGCTAGAGATTTAAACTTCTCTTTAACAGTTAGAGATAATAATTCAGGAATCGGTCAAACGGCTACGGATTTAATGAAAGTAACTGTCAATGGAACTGCAGGTCCTTTTCTTGTTAGTGCTCCTAATACAGCTATTTCTTGGGCAGCAGGAACTAATCAAACAGTTACATGGAATGTGGCTGGTACTGATGTTAATGGAATTAATGCTAAATTTGTTGATATTTATTTATCAACGAATGGAGGAACAAGTTTTACAACTTTATTAGCTAGCAAAGTGCCAAATGATGGTTCTGAAACAATTACAGTTCCTAATACTGCAGGTACTACAAATAGAATAATGGTTAAAGGATGGGATAACATCTTCTTTGATGTTTCAAATACAAACTTTACTATTACGGCAGCTACAAGCACAATGTCAATAGCTTTTAATGGCGTTGAAGGTCAACAAAATAAATCTTCTTGCCAAGGAGCAAACACATCTTACAGTATAGATTATAAAGCTTTAGCAGGTTTTTCTGGCACAACAACTTTCTCAGCATCGGGTAACCCTGCGGGAACAACTGTTGCTTTTTCTCCAACATCAATAAATGCTAATGGTACGGTTACTATGACCATAGGTAACACTGCTGGTGCGGCACCAGGGCTTTATACTGTAATCGTAACAGCAACTTCTGGAGCTGTTACAAAAACAGCTCCATTCTATTTAGATTTGTTAAATTCTAATTTTGGTACACAAACATTAACATCGCCTGCAAATAATGCAATAAATCAATTTACAAATTTAAGTTTGAGTTGGCCAGCAAATGTAGCAGCAGCATCTTACGATGTTCAAGTTGCAACTGATGTAGCATTTACTACAATTGTTTATAGTGGAAATGTTACAGGAACAACATATTCTTTAAATGGTTTGGCTGATGCTACCACTTATTATTGGAGAGTTAAGCCTAAAAATGCTGGTTGCGAAGGAGTTTATAGCGCTACTTATAATTTTAAAACAGGACAAACAAATTGTGGTTTAACATCAAGTGTAGATGTTCCTAAAACAATTAGAAGTAACAATGCAAATACAGTAACTTCTACTTTGAATGTAGCATCTGGTGTTGTGATAACAGATGTAAATGTGAATTTGAATATTACGCATACATACATTCAAGATTTAACGATTACACTTACTAGTCCATTAGGTACGGTTTTAAATGTATTAGTTGAGCCATGTGGCGATAATGACAATATGAATGTTACAGTTGATGATTCAGGTTCAGCTGTTATTTGTGGAACTGGAAATCCAGCTTTATCAGGGGTTGTTGTTCCAACTCAAGCATTATCAACATTTAATGGACAAAATTCAGCAGGTACGTGGACACTAACAGTTGCTGATAATTATGCTGGAGATGGAGGTTCGTTAAATAGTTGGGGTTTAAATTTCTGTACAACACAACCATTAAGTTCGAATAGCAATCAAATTAATGACTTAGTGGTTTATCCAAACCCTAATAACGGTAACTTCAATATTCAATTCACATCAAATTCTGGAAATGATATTAAAGTAAATGTTCATGATATCAGAGGAAGAGAAATCTTTACTCAAACTTATGATAATAGTGGTTTGTTTAACGAATCATTACAATTAAGTGGTGTTCAGTCAGGAGTTTATCTTGTAACTGTTCAAGATGGTGCTAGAAAAGAAGTAAAAAAGATTGTAGTTCAATAAATACAATTTTGTAATATAGAAAAAGGGAAGCTTTAAGCTTCCCTTTTTTATTTTCCATTATAAGTATTCATAGTATTATTTAAACCTGCTAAAGCAAAGGATTTTACTATTTCTGAACTTATTTCAAGACGTTCTATTAATTTTTCTTTTTCTTCTGCGTCCCATTCACCTAAAACATAGTTGACTTGTTGCCCTTTTTTAAAGGCGTCACTGATGCCAAATCTAAAACGTGGGTATTCAGTCGAGTTTAATAATAATTGGATGTTTTTAAGTCCGTTATGACCGCCATCACTTCCTTTGGTTTTAATTCGGATAGTTCCAAAAGCTAAATTCAAATCATCGGTAATAACCAACATGTTTCCCTTTTCGATGTTTTCTTTTTCTAACCAATATTTTACCGCTTTCCCGCTTAAATTCATGTAAGTGTTAGGTTTCAATAACAGAATAGTTCTTCCTTTTATTTTTAACTCAGCAATTTCACCTAATTTCACCGTTTGAAACGAAATTCCTTCCTGATTAGCAATGTAATCTAAAATTTTAAAACCGATATTGTGTCGCGTATTTGCGTATTCTGAGCCAATGTTTCCAAGCCCAACAATTAAGAATTTCTTCATTGGAATAGTGTCTTCTTGTTTGTTTTTCTTAAATAGAGTTAAAAACCAATTCATGATGTAAAAGTAGTGCAAAGTTTAGAAAGTTGAAAGCATAAAAAAAGCACCAGTAAAACTGATGCTTCTTTTTGTATAGTTTGTAAAGAAATTATTTTTTCTTTTTTCCACCTTTTTCTGCTTTTGCAGCTTCTTGAGCAGCTTTCATCGCAGCACGAGAAATTCTTACTTGACAAACAACAGTGTTGTCTGGGTGCATTAATTTGAAATTGTTTGTTTCTAATTTAGTTACATACAATTTGTTACCCATTTGTAATTCAGAAATACTTGCTTCAACAAAATCAGGTAAGTTTTTAGGTAAAGCTTTAACTTTTAAACGACGTTGGTTTAAACGTAAAACACCTCCTAATAATACCCCTGGAGAAGTTCCTGTAATTTTAACTGGTACTTCCATGATGATTTCTTTGTCATCACTTAATTGGAAAAAGTCAATGTGTAAAATTTTATCAGAAACTGGGTGAAACTGAATGTCTTGCATAATTACATTGTAAGACGTTCCGTTTAACTCAATTACAACTGTGTGTGCGTTTGGAGTGTAAACTAAATCTTTAAATGCTCTTTCGTCTGCAACAAAATGAACTGGCTGATTTCCTCCGTAGATAACGCAAGGAACCATTCCAGCATCACGTACGGCTTTAGTTGCCTTTTTACCTACGTTTTCTCTTTCTGATCCTTTAATCGTAATTGATTTCATTGTAAAATATATATAATTAATAAATACGTACTAATGTGGTTGCTCTTGATTACATCAAAAATTTTCCACTAATAGAGTTGTTGTTTTGTACCATGTGCATTACTTCTGCAAATAATGGAGCACAACTTACTACTCTTATTTTCTTTGATTCTTTTCGTAACGGAATTGAATCGGTAACAATTAATTCTAATAATTTAGAATTTTCTATTTTTTCGTATGCCTCACCTGATAAAATAGGGTGCGTACAAATTGCTCTTACACTTAATGCTCCTTTTTCCATCATTACATCAGCTGCTTTTGCTAATGTTCCACCAGTGTCAATCATATCGTCAACTAAAATAACATTTCTGCCTTTTACGTCTCCAATTAACTCCATTGTATCAATTACATTCGCTTTTTTTCTTTGTTTGTAGCAAACTACAACGTCAGATTCTAAAAATTTAGAATACGCATATGCTCTTTTTGATCCTCCCATATCTGGAGATGCGATGGTTAAATTTTCTAAATTTAAACTTCTCACATAAGGCAAAAAGATTGTTGAAGCAAACAAGTGATCTACTGGTTTTTCAAAGAAACCTTGAATTTGATCGGCATGTAAATCCATGGTCATAATTCGGGTTGCTCCAGCAGTTTCTAAAAGTTTTGCAACTAATTTAGCTCCAATTGGCACTCTTGGCTTGTCTTTTCTGTCTTGTCTTGCCCAACCAAAATAAGGAATAACTGCGGTAATATGTCTGGCAGATGCTCTTTTTGCTGCATCTATCATCAATAATAATTCCATTAAATTGTCTGCACTTGGAAATGTAGAACAAACTAGGAATACGCGCAATCCTCTTATTGACTCTTCAAAAGAAGGCTGAAATTCGCCATCACTATATTTAGAGAACGTAATCTTACCTAGCGGAACTCCATACTTTTCAGCAATTTGTTCTGCTAAATACACACTCTGAGAACATGCAAAAATTTTTGCTTCTGGTTCTTGATACAGCATGTTAATTTATTGTTTAGTAGTTAGTTAGTGTTGTGTCGTGTTAACGAGGTGCAAATTTAGAAATAAAATCGAACTCTGAAAGGATATTTTTAACTATTTTTTTATGAATTGCAGAAATATTTTTTACATTTGCACCCACTTAATGATTTAACCATCATTTCCCATTGCCCGGATGGCGGAATTGGTAGACGCGCACGACTCAAACTCGTGTACTTAGGTGTGTGGGTTCGATTCCCACTCCGGGTACGAAACCTCTCAGAAATGTGAGGTTTTTTTATGTCTATAATTATTAATTTTGTAGATACTTTTTCCAAATCAAAATATAAAGTTTTATATTTGAGAACTATAAAAATGGCTACAATGAAAAAGAATATAATTTTAGTAAGTATCTTAAGTTCAATATTGTTTGTTTCTTGTAAAAAAGATGTGGAAATAAAACCAGTTGAAGAAACACAACAACCTGCCCAACCTTTTTCAGGTGAGGCTTGGTTAAAACAGAGAGTTGGGAATCAGGGAAAACAAATCCAACCTGTACAACAACAAGTACAACAAACTACTCAAACACCAACACAAACAGCGCCTGGAATGAATCCGCCACACGGACAGCCCGGACATCGTTGTGAAATTGCTGTGGGAGCGCCTTTGAATTCTAAGCCTGTTCAAAAAACAAAACCACAAACTATAACACCTGTAGTAAATACAAAAACAGTTGAGCAACCCGTGATGAATGTTAATTCAAAATCTAGTTCGGCCACGATAGTGGGCTCATCAACACCTCCAGGAATGAATCCACCTCATGGTCAAGAAGGTCATCGTTGTGATATTGCTGTAGGAGCACCACTTCCAAAATCATAATAGTATAAAAACTAAAAAAGAGCCTTATGGCTCTTTTTTAGTTTAGTATTTCTTTTTTATTTTAATTCTTTAACACCCATATTGTAAAGTGTAAAGACTTGCATGTCTACATTTTCTTGAATAGTTGCTGCCACAGATTTTCCTGCTCCGTGACCTGCATTTACATCAATACGAATTAAAACCGGGTTGTCTCCAGCTTGTTTAGCTTGTAATTCAGCTGCAAATTTAAAACTGTGTGCTGGAACTACTCGGTCATCATGATCCCCTGTAGTTACCATAGTTGCTGGATATTTTGTACCAGCTTTTACGTTATGAACTGGTGAATAACCTTTAATGTATTCAAACATTTCCTTGCTTTGTTCAGATGTTCCGTAATCGTATGCCCAACCTGCTCCAGCGGTAAATGTGTGGTAACGTAACATATCTAAAACACCAACTGCTGGTAACGCCACTTTTACTAAATCTGGGCGTTGTGTCATAACTGCACCCACTAATAATCCACCATTCGAACCACCTTTTATCGCTAAATAATCAGATGAAGTGTAGTTTTCTTTGATTAGATATTCAGCTGCTGCAATGAAATCATCAAAAACGTTTTGTTTTTTCATTTGGGTTCCTGCATCGTGCCATTTTTTACCATATTCTCCACCACCGCGTAAATTTGCAACAGCGTAAACACCACCATTTTCTAACCAAACGGCATTAGAAATACTAAAAGCAGGAGTTAAACTTGAATTAAATCCACCATAACCATATAAGATAGTTGGATTTTGTCCGTTTAATTTTGTGCCTTTTTTATAAGTGATAATCATTGGAACTTTTGTGCCATCTTTTGAAGTATAAAACACTTGTTTTGATTCGTAATCTGCCGAGTTAAAATCAACTTTTGGTTTTTGATAGATTGCTGATTTTCCTGTTTTTGGATCAAAAGAATAGATAGTTCCTGGGGTTACATAATTCGTAAATGAAAAATACAAAGTAGTTTCTTTTTCTTTTCCACCAAAACCACCAGCTGTTCCAACACCTGGCAATTGAATGTCACGTACTAGTTTTCCGTTGTAATCATATTGTTTGATGAATGAAACCGCATCTTTCATGTAACTTGCAAAAATATAACCGCTACCAGTGTTTGGCGACAATACATTTTCAGTCTCAGCGATGCAATCTTTCCAATTTTCTTTTGCTGGATTTGATAAATCAAAAGTCACCACGCGTTTGTTTGGCGCTTTGTAATTCGTTACCAAATAAATTTTCGAACCTTTATTATCTAAAACATCATTATCGTTTTCGTAATTGTTAATTAACGTTACGATTTTGCTATTTGGTTTTGATAAATCCAAGTAATACAATTCGTTTCCAGAAGTTGAATTCGCTGCCGAAATGAATAAATACTTTTCATCTTCCGAAACGCCACCGCCAACATATCTTCTTTTTATATCACCACCAAAAACTAATTTATCTGTTTTTTGCGATGTGTTTAATTTGTGATAGTATAATTTATGTTGGTCCGTTTTTGCTGATAATTCACTTCCAACAGGTTTATCGTAGCTTGAATAATAAAAACCTTCGTTTTTGTACCAAGAAACACCGCTAAATTTTACATCCACAATTGTATCACCAATAATTTTTTTAGTTTTGGTATCAATTACGATTACTTTTCTCCAATCACTTCCACCTTCTGATATAGAATAGGCTGCTAAACTCCCGTCTTTACTGAAATTTAATCCACCTAAAGAAGTCGTTCCGTCTTTTGAAAATGTATTTGGATCTAAAAAGATTTCTTCTTTACCCGCTTTATCTTTTCTGTAAACAACCGATTGATTTTGAAGTCCGTTATTTTTGTAGTAATACGTATAATTTCCTTCTTTGAATGGAGCTCCAATTTTTTCGTAGTTCCATAGTTTTTCCATGCGGGTTTTTAACTGATTTCTGTATGGAATTTGCTCTAAATAACCATAAGTAACCACATTTTGAGCTTTCACCCAAGCTTCCGTTTCGGCGCTTCGGTCGTCTTCTAACCAACGATACGGATCGTTAATTTTTTCACCAAAATAGGTGTCAACGTGGTCGATTTTTTTCGTTTCGGGATAATTAACTTTTGTTGTTTGCGCGTTCATAACAAGTGTACAAACAATAGCCGATACTGTTATTGTTTTTTTCATATTGTATTTGATGTTTAAAACAAAGATATTCATTTGAATTCTAAAGATTTGTTAAAAAACAAAAACGACTGAAATTTCAGCCGTTTTTTTTATCTTATAGTAATTGGGTTAGTTTACTGTAATTGGAAAGTAAACTTCTGCATCAGTGTTTCCATCTGCATTTGTAATACTTCCTTCACTAACACCTGGAGCCGTTTTGTTTGGTAAATGTCTCAAGGTTACAGTTAAAGTTCCTGTTGTTCCAGAAGTTCCTGCTACAAAATTAAAGTGTAAACCAATTGGGTTTCCTTCTGAATCTAAATCAGTAGCACTATATGTTATATTTCCTAATGCTCCGCTTAAAAAATAAAAAATTTGGTGATCTAAACTTTCTTCAACAATTTCTGTTGTAATGTCTTCGATCGGATCGGCTAATTCATTTAAAAATGTTGTTGAACCTGTGTAAGTTGTTCCAGCTACTAAATTTCCAGAAACAGTTACAACTGGTGCGTTTGGTCCGTCACCATCTAAATCTCTTGAAGTTAAGGTGATAGTTTGTCCACCTCCAACAAGTGTTGTAGTTACAGTTGTGATAACTTCTTCCTCGTTCACAG
The DNA here is from genome assembly GCF_025909975.1 of Flavobacterium lacisediminis. Taxonomy (GTDB): domain Bacteria; phylum Bacteroidota; class Bacteroidia; order Flavobacteriales; family Flavobacteriaceae; genus Flavobacterium; species Flavobacterium lacisediminis. Next base: position 531,079 of record NZ_JAPCIO010000001.1, read on the forward strand.
GAGTATCCTCGTTAGAACAAGAAGTTGAAAATATTACTGGAATTACTAAAAGTGCGATAAGTTTTAAATTTTTCATGTTTTGATTTTTTAATAATTAAATTTTAATTGAATTTGAATGTTTCTACCCATTTCGTCTACAAAAAAACGTTGGCGATTTAGGTAATCTCGATACGTTGTATTCATTATATTCTGTACACTTAAAGAAGTGGTTAAACTGTTCTTTTTATTGATTTTAAACGTCATTTCACTATAAAAATGCAGTAAATGATAGCCTTTTGGTGGCGAACTAATATCAACCATAACCGGAGTTAGTGCATCATTTACAATAATATTAGTTTCAAAATTGTAATTTGGGAATTGATTTTGTCTGAAAACCACTTCACTTTTTAATTCGGTTGCGAAATTGAACCAAGATTCATTTTTATATTGAATTTTATTGTTGATTACAAATGGCGGCATATCAATTAAATACTCGTCAGTACTTAAGTTTTGCCCGTTTACATAAGCCATTCCTAACTCGTGTGAAAAATGGTTGGAAATATTCCATTTGGTATTGATATCAAAACCTGTCAACAAAGCTTCTGTTTGTTTGAATTCCCAAACTGGAAAAGCGCCTCGAATAGTAGTTTCAAAACCAATAGGTTGCAAATAAATGAAATTTGAAATTCGATTAATAAACGGATTAAGTTGCACTTGAAACGATTTCCAATCTTTCTTAAAAGTGGTGTTGAATTTATAGGCTTGCTCTTTTTCTAATCGTAAATCACCTAATTCAATTTGACCAGTTGAATGATGTAATCCATCGCTAAATAATTCAGACGGATTTGGATTTCGAGAAGCCAAACTCACATTTACTAACCATTCCATTTCATGATGAAATTGCTTTCTAAATCCAATGTTTGCTGTAATATTATGATAATCAAAAGTAGGTTTCGTTAACCATTGATTGCCTTCTTCACCCACAATAAAATGTGAAAATTCAGCATCATAACCACGTTCAGTCCATCTTGATTTCAAATAATATTTTGTTGCTTCGATAGTCGAAAAATCATAACGAATTCCCGATTCCAAAGAAGTAGCATTGTCGAATTTATAAACTGCAATTCCGTACAAGCCAGCATCTAATTTTTCATAACTCGGAATTAGTGGACGAACTCCTGTTTTTGGATTCGCAAAATTATTTTGGTAACCCAAATTAAAACCCGATTTCAATCTCCAACTTCCAACATTCGTTTTATAATCAGCTAAAAAAGTATGCGTTGCCAATTGTAAATCTAAAGCGGCTTTGTTAGTATTTGCACTACTTCTTCTAACATCAAACTCTAAACGATTGTTGAATTGAAATGCATATTGCAAATCAATCGAAGTGTTTTCGTTTAGCCATCTTTGGTAATTTACTTTTGCTAAATGATGTTGTACTTCTTGTTTTGGAGCATCAATCGAGTAGGTGAAAGGTTCAATTACGCTTGGTTGTTGGTTGTTGATGGAATTGTATAAATCATTCACATTTCCAATATGAGCTGCTTTGATGATTCCAATTTGCGCATTGTAAAAACTGTACATCGCATTGAAATTATACTTTTCTTGAGCAAAACGAATGCCTCCCGAAAAATTTTGTTCCCGATTTCCAGAATTTGACAACACATAATCTGGCGTTTCGCGATCGCCTAAATATTTGAAAGTTCCCAAAGCATTCCAACTCCAACCATAACGATTTCCCTTTTGAATACTTGAACTCAAGCTTCCGCCCATTCCGTTAGAGGCTAAGTTAAGAATTGTTTTTCCAACTAAAGTATCTTTTTTAATCACTTCAGGTTCGATGACAACAATTCCACCAATAGCATCACCGCCATATTGCAAAGCCGAAGCACCTTTAATCACGGTAATTTTTCCAGCCGCATTAATATCGAAATTAGGTGCATGTTCGGTTCCCCACTGTTGGTCTTCTAATCGAACATTATTATTGATAATTGGCACACGATTACTATGCAAACCATTAATTACTGGTTTAACAATAGTGCTTCCCGTTTTTAAAATAGAAACTCCAGAAACTTCTTTCAAGGCTTCACCCAAGGTTTGATTACTAAATTTTTCAATAGTAGCACTTTTCAAGACTTGTTCGTTACTACTTTCGCTTTTTGAATTGGAAAGTTGTCGAATAGTAATATCATCTAACTTGGTAATATCTAGTTTCAATCGTCGATTAATAGTTAAATCGGTTGAAATTTCGATAGTTTCCTCAATAGCATAATAGCCTATAAACGAAATATAGAGTTTCTGTTTCCCTTTTGGAATGCCTGATAAAACATAAGTTCCGTTTGCATCGGTTGAAGTAGTTTTATTGGCAATGTGTACGTGAGCATCTCTTAGTGGTAAGCCATTTTCATCTGAAATAATGCCAGTAATTGTAACTTGAGCATATCCGAAAAAGCCAACCAAAAAGAAAAATAATATCGATAAGAATCGCATTTCTTTTAGTTTAAATGTAACAACAACGTATCATTATTTTTTGTAATGATATCGAAATATATTTTTTAAACTAAAGCAGGCGGACCGCGAAGGTAAAACGAATTCCCTTCAAACGTAACGCAAGATTCATTACTGTTAAATTGATACGGAATTTCGTAAAAAGAAGGAATAAAGTCAAAATGAAATACTTCAGGTGAAAGGAAAGCCGCAAATTTGAAATCACAAACGGGACAATCTTCACTTTCAGTAAACGTTTTTTCAGAAGTTTTAAAAGTCAAATGATGAGAATCATCACAACATTCTGTTTTTAAATGGTGATCATGAGAAAAAGTGTGAATAGATTGATAACTCACAGCAAATAATACTGCAAGCATCAAAAACAAATTCATATGTAATAATTTCTTTTTCACCATCACAAATATACTGCTTTTAGAACAAAGCCAAAAAACAAACCACGAATTAACGAATTTTTAAGTTTTGATGACTTATTCGCTAGTTCGTGGTTGTGTATTGAAACACATAGAAACATAGAATTTAAGACTGATGTGAACTCAAAAAAGTGTAACATCCTTAAATCTATAAAAATAAACTATGTGTCTATGTGTTTAAAATTATACCAAGTTATTCGCAACCAAATATTCCGCAATTTGGATTGTATTCGTAGCTGCTCCTTTTCTTAAGTTATCGGCAACAATCCACATATTGATGGTGTTTGGTTGGCTTTCATCTCTTCGGATTCTACCTACGAAAACATCGTCTTTTCCTTGTGCGTAAATTGGCATTGGATAGGTGTAAGTATCTAAATTATCTTGAACCGTCACACCAGGCGTGTTTTGTAAAATTTGACGCACTTCGTTCACATCAAAATCATTCTCAAACTGAATGTTTACGGCTTCACTATGTCCGCCAACGACTGGAATACGAATCGCAGTTGCTGTAACCGCGATGGTTTTGTCGTTTAAGATTTTTTGTGTTTCGCGCACCAATTTCATTTCTTCTTTGGTGTAACCGTTTGCTTCAAAACTATCACATTGAGGAATTGCATTTCTGTGAATTGGATATTTGTATGCCATTTCATCTTGAATTCCTGCATATTCGTTTTCTAACTGACGCACGGCTTTTACACCAGTTCCAGTTATCGATTGATAAGTAGAAACTACAATACGTTTGATATCATATTTGGCATGTAAAGGCGCTAAAGCCATTACCATTTGAATCGTTGAACAGTTTGGATTTGCAATAATTTTATCTTCTTTAGTTAAAACGTTTGCATTGATTTCTGGAACGACTAATTTCTTAGTAGCATCCATACGCCAAGCAGAAGAATTATCGATTACGGTTGTTCCTGCAGCAGCAAATTTTGGAGCCCATTCTAAAGAAGTTTCTCCACCTGCCGAAAACAAAGCAATCTCAGGTTTCATATCTACAGCGGTTTGTAAACCTACTACTTTATAGGTGTTACCTTTCCATTCGATTTCTTTCCCAACTGATTTTTCAGAAGCAACTGGAATTAACTCCGTTACAGGAAAATTACGTTCTGCTAATACTTGAAGCATTATTTCGCCTACCATTCCGGTAGCGCCAACTACGGCTACTTTCATTTTGATGTGTGTTATTTAATGATGCAAAAATATAGAATATTCAAACGACTTAGCAAATATTGATGAAATTATAACAAAAGTTTTGATTTGTAACAGGATTTTTAAAATATTCAAATGTTGAGGTAAAATGTAAAAATACAAAGTAACATGAACAATAAAGCAATAAAGTATTTATGAAACCAACTGAGCCATAAGGCAATAAGAACAAGAACAAATCCTTCAAAATAATATTCACTAATTGAGTTTCTTACAACTACTGAGAATATAAAATTAAAGGTTATTAATAGTCTAACAACCCATTTGGTAATGTTTGAATCGTTGATTTTTTGGTACATTTTGGAAATATTTAAATTAATAAAAGGATTATAAAGCTAATTTCTTATAGCTACTCAACTTCCCCCTTATTCTTAATCTTCATTCCTAAATTATAAGAAATAATTCCTAAAAAAAATGAAATTATAACTTTACCAAAATCAATTCCACTATTAGGTACGTTTGTAGCAAAACAATATATGTTGTATGCAATTATTGGCGCAATCATTACGAAATAGGCAATGTAATTTCTCATAATTAATTTAGTTAAAATCCAGCTTTTTTTATTTGTATTGTGTCTTTGACTTCATAGTCTAAAAATATTTTAGAAAATTTCACATTTTTAGATGAAAAAATGACTTTATAATATTTTCCGATGGTTTTTTCTCTTTCGCCACCTGGAATATTTTCGCTGTCAAAACATTCTTTCCCATTAAAATGGAATCTGTAATAATATCTACTGAAGCTTCTATTACTATAGAATTTATAAACTTGACATGTTGTTTCAATCTTATTATCTGCAATACTATTTTCTTCAAAGTCCATATCATTTTTTGCTATTAAATATATTATTCCAAAAAATAATATAAATATAATAGCACCATTTATCTGTTTTTGTGAGTTATATGTTTCCATTTTTAATTAATATAAAACAGGAATTACATCCCGTGCCTATAACAAATCTAATCAATTTCCATCAAAAAAATACCACGCCAAAGGCGTGGTTTAATTAGAATATATAATGTAGCGGTATCGACTATTTTTTCAATAAATCTCTAATTTGTGTAAGCAATTCCTCTTGAGATGGTCCTGCTGGAGCCGCTGGAGCTGCTTCTTCTTTTTTCTTCGCTTTTTCTGCTGCTCTTAAAACTACAAAAATAAATAACGAAATAATTACGAAGTTAATAATAGCTTGTACCAAGTTACCATAAGTAATTACTGCTGCTCCTGCTGCTTTAGCCGCATCAAGATTTGCATAACTTTCGCCGTTTAATGCAACGAATTTTTGAGTAAAATCAATTCCACCTGTTATTAGCCCAACAATTGGCATAATTACATCGTCAACTGCAGAGCCAACAATTTTACCAAAAGCACCACCAATTACAACAGCAGTAGCTAAACTTAATACATCGCCTTTCATTAAAGAGGCTTTAAAATCTGCAAAAAATCCCATAGTTTTTAATTTTAAGAGTTAGTTTTTGTTTTTATACTAACGAAAATACAAAAATTTTAACACAATGTTAATTTTTGTAAAAAATTCTTTTAACCCGTTGCGAAATTCCAGTTAGAATTTCATAAGGTATCGTGCCAATAACATTTGCCATCTCTGTTACTTTTGGGTTTTTTCCAAAAACAATCACTTCATCTCCAGTTTTACATGAAATATTCGTAACATCAACCATCATCATGTCCATACAAATCGAACCTAAAATGGTCGCTTTTTGGTTGTTGATGGTAACAAATCCTTTCTCATTGCCCCAAGCTCTTCGAATGCCATCAGCATAACCAATCGGAATCGTTGCGACTTTCATTTTTTGCGTTACTCGAAATCTTCGGCTGTAACCAATGCTTTCTTCGGGTGAAACTACTCTAATTTGGGAAATGATGGTTTTTAGAGTGCTTACGTTTTCTAGTACTTTCAATTCTTGTTCCGAATTTCCAATACCATATAAACCAATTCCCAATCGCACCATTTCCATTTGTTTTTCCGTATAATTGAAAATTCCAGACGTGTTTAAAATATGACGAATCGGTTTTGAAGGCAGTACTTTTTCTAATTCAGAATACATCGCATCAAAGCGTTGAAATTGTAATTTCGTGAAATCATCAAATTGCAAATCATCACTCGCAGCTAAATGCGAAAACACACTTTTTACCTTAACGAAATTGTTGTTTTTTAGCAACGAACATAACTCGGAAATCAAATGCGGTTCAAATCCTAAACGATGCATTCCGGTATCCAATTTAATATGAATCGGATAATGGGAAATATTTTGGTGTTGGGCAATCTTTAAAAATGCTTGTAAACCTGTAATGGAATAAATTTCGGGTTCTAAATTATAAGCAATCATGGCTCTAAAACTGCTATTTTCGGGATTTAAAACCATAATTGGAGTCGTAATTCCAGCTTTTCGCAATTCGATACCTTCATCGGCAAAAGCTACACCTAAGTAATCGACTTTATGATGTTCGAGCAATTTTGCAATTTCGTAACCACCATTTCCGTAGCCAAACGCTTTTACCATCACCATGATTTTGGTTTCAGGTTTTAGTTTGGATTTGTAGAAATTCAGGTTGTGACTGATCGCATCGAGATTGATTTCTAAAATGGTTTCGTGATTTTTCTCTTCCAATAAAACCACAATTTCATGAAAGTTGAAACCACGCGCGCCTTTTACTAAAATAGTTTCGTTTTGAAACGATTGCGTGTTGAATTGTTGTAAAAATTCTTGCGTAGTGGCAAACGAAATCACATTGGGTAAATCGTTTAATTGTTTTCCGATGGTTTCGCCAATGGTAATAATACGTTCAATTTTATTTTTCGAAAGCAATTGTTTCACTTGATTGTAAAGCGTTTCCACAGCAATGCCACTCGTGAAAATATCGGATAAAATAATTGTTTTTTTATCGTGTAATTTTTGTTGTTCTAAGAAATCCAACGCAATTTTCAACGATTGATAATCCACCGAATAACTATCGTCGATGACCAAACAATTGTTGATTCCTTTTTTAGCTTGAAGTCTTAATTCTACTGGATATAATTCGGCAACTCTATTTTGTATAAACGCAATTTCTTCGCCTAAAAATAGCATGAAATTCACGCAAGTAATTACATTTTCAATCGAATTTTCATCGGAAAACGGAATTGTTATACTAAAAGTGTTGGTTGCGTTTTTGAACGTTAATTCGGTTTTACCATTTTCATTTTTCTTTGAAACGAAAAGATTCGCACTTTCATCGGTAAAACTCCAAGTATGTTTTTGACTGTTTTTTGGAAGTAAAGCTTCAATTTCAGCATTCTTTTCCAAGAAAATATCAGAACAATTTTCAAAAAGTTTAATTTTCTCTTTTATTTTAGCCTCGCGATTTGCAAAACCTTCATCATGAACCGAACCAATATTCGTTAAAATGCCGTATTTCGGTTGGATGATGTGTTCTAAATTTGACATTTCATTGGGTAACGAAATTCCAGCTTCAAAAAGTCCAAAATCATAATTCCCTTCAATCGCTAAAATCGATAATGGAACGCCAACTTGCGAATTATAACTTTTCGGATTTCGAACAATCAAATGATTCGGACTCAACAAGAAATTCAACCATTCTTTTACGATGGTTTTTCCGTTGCTTCCGGTAATTCCCACAAATGGAAAATCGAATTGTTTTCGATATCCAATCGCAGTTTGTTGTAACGCTTTCAAGGAGTTTTCAACGATAATGAAATTCGCTTTTTCGTATAAATGTTCCGGAATATATTCGACCACAAAATAACGAACGCCTTTTGCAATCAACTCTTCCAAATACAAATGGGCATCGTGATTTTGTCCTTTGATGGTAAAAAACAAAGTATTGCTTCCATTTTGCAACGAACGGCTGTCAATCGAAATATGGCTTGCGGTAAACTCAGTCGAATTTCCGTGAAAAACGCCTTTACAAAACGAAATAATATGAGTTAGGTTGAGATTCAATTTATTGATTATCGTCTTTTTGCTTGTTTACAATTTCAACATCTTTCACTTCCATGTTTTCTCGTATAGCTTTAAAATAAGCAGCACGACTTAATGGTTCGTATTCTTCGGTTTCACCAAGCATTACCAGTCTTTTATCATCCGATTTTCTAAAACTATAATGAGCTAAATTTCCAGTGCGTGTACAAACCGCATGTACTTTTGTAACATATTCGGCAGTAGCCATAAGCGCAGGCATTGGTCCGAAAGGATTTCCTTTAAAATCCATATCCAATCCAGCAACAATCACTCGGATTCCTGAATTGGCTAAGTCATTACAAACGGCAACAATTTCATCGTCGAAAAATTGCGCTTCGTCAATACCTACTACATCACAACCTTGTGCTAAAATTCGAATGTTTTGAGCAATTGGCACAGGTGTAGAACGAATTTCATTTTTATTGTGCGAAACTACCATTTCATCGTCATATCTTGTATCGACAGCCGGTTTAAAGATTTCCACTTTTTGTTTGGCAAACTGAGCGCGTTTTAGGCGGCGAATCAATTCTTCGGTTTTACCCGAAAACATTGAGCCACAAATTACTTCAATCCAGCCAAATTGTTCTTGTTGATTTACGGTATTTTCGAGAAACATTTTGTATCTTTCGTACGTTAAAAATTATTTTCTGCTACATTTGTAAGCAAAACAAAAATAGTAAAAAACAATCGATATAGTAAACGCTACAGCCTAAAGTTATGAAGAAAAGAATATCTGCTGAATTAATCAGTATTGCGCACCGAATTTTAAAGTTAAAAAACCATTCAGAAACGGTTCAATTACAGCAAGAAGCTAAAAATTTGTACGATCAATTGACGATTTTGCGTTTTTATGAAGAGAATTTCGAATTGGTAAAAAACGAAATTTCTGAAGAAGTTTTAGCTGAAAAATTAGAAAGTAAACCAACCGAAGTTTTCAACGCGCCTATTCAGGATAAAGTTGTTGAAACTCCGGAAGAAGTAAAAGTAGAAGTTGCTCCAGAAGTAGAAGAAACTATTGCTGAACCAATTGCGGAAGAAAAAGTCGTAATCGCAGAATTAATTGTGGAAGATGACGAAGAAGAGGAAGAGGTTTTGATGACTCCAATGGAAGAAGAACCAATTGAGGAAGAAATAATCGAAGAAGAACCAGTTGCAGAAACTCCAAAAGCAGAAGAACCAGCGAAACAAATTTCTTTTGAAGATTTATTGGTACACGATTATAAAGAATTAGATTTTGTAAAAGTAGAAGATGTTCCTGCTGAGGTAGAAAAAGCATCTGAAACTATTTTTGAAGCCGTAACTCCAGTTGTAGAAGTTAAGGAAGAAATTCAACCAGAATCTGTAGTGGCCGAAACGCCAAAAGCATTAGAAGAAGAGGTGAAAGCAACTTTCGAGAAAGTAAGTCATGAACCAAAAATAAGTTCGTTAAACGATAGATTAAACAAAACGATTTCTTTTGGTTTGAACGATAGAATCGGATTTGAGAAGAAGTTATTTGGCGGAAGTTCGGATGATTTCAACCGAGTGATTTCCCAACTGAATACATTTGATAGTTTTGAAGAAGCAAAATCTTTTGTTTTGGATTTCGTAAAACCTGATTATAACAATTGGGAAGGCAACGAAGAATTTGAAGCGCGTTTTATGGAAATTATCGAGAAAAAGTTTTCATAAATGGGTAAGTTATTCATAGTTCCAACGCCAATAGGCAATTTAGAAGACATGACTTTTCGTGCAATTAAAGTACTGAAAGAAGTCGATTTAATTTTAGCAGAAGACACGCGAACCAGTGGAAAATTGCTAAAACACTTCGAAATTGCTACGCACATGCACAGCCACCACATGCACAACGAACACAAAACCGTTGAAAATTTGGTCAAGCGATTACAATCTGGCGAAACCATTGCTTTAATTAGCGATGCAGGAACTCCAGCCATTTCCGACCCAGGATTTTTGCTTACACGAGCATGTGTGGAAAACGGAATTGATGTGGAATGTTTGCCAGGAGCAACAGCATTTGTGCCAGCGTTAGTGAATAGCGGTTTGCCCAATGATAAATTCGTATTCGAAGGATTTTTACCCGATAAAAAAGGAAGGCAAACCCGATTTTTAGCCTTACAAGAAGAATATCGTACCATGATTTTCTATGTGTCGCCACACAAATTAAACAAAACCTTAGCCGAATTTGTACAATATTTCGGAGCCGACAGACCGGTTTCAGTATCTCGAGAATTATCCAAATTACACGAAGAAACTGTAAGAGGAACCGCCGAAGAAGTACTAAAACACTTTGAAGCGAAACCGGCTAAAGGAGAGATTGTGGTTTGTGTTGGGGGTTTAATTAAGACTAAAGGATAATGAGTTTTAAGAAAATAGGATTTTTTCTTTTTGTCATAATTGTAACAAACATTACAATTAATTTTGAAGTCATTCCAAATATTCAAATTTTTGCAAATAGTCATTCAGCAAAAGGAGATTATTTAATGATAATTACTTTTTTGGTTGCTGTAATAAGTTTTATATTTTCTTTATACTTGATTTTCTTCAAGAAAAATAAAACTGGTTTTCTAATATTGTTGTTTGCTCTCAATATAGCATTATGGATTCCAAAAATGTTTAGCATTAATTGTAAATTTTGTTCAATAGCATAATATTAAAAACGATGGAAACACACAACATAACCACCACCTGGAAAGGTAACATGCAATTTGAGTCCACTAACCCTAGTGGCGATATCTTTTCAATTGATGCCGGTCCAGAAAACGGAGGAGAAGGAAACGGCTTGCGTCCTAAAGCGTTGATGTTATCGGCTTTAGCGGGTTGCACCGGTTTAGACGTCGCTTCATTAATGGAAAAAATGAAGTTAGAAGTTGCAGATTTTAAAATTGAAACTTCAGGAGAATTAACCGAAGAACATCCAAAAACCTATCACACAGTAAAAGTCGATTATCATTTTTACGGAGATAATTTAGACGAGAAAAAGCTAGAAAAAGCCGTGAATTTATCAGTAGAAAAATATTGTGGCGTGATGGAAATGTTCCGTCAATTTGCAAAAGTTGAGGTAGCGATTTTTTATCATAAACAATAAATTTTTGCCACGGATTACAGGATTACCACGGATTTAATCCTTATAATCAGTGCAATCTGTGGCTGAAATAAAAAATATTCATACCTTTGTCATTCAAGTATATAAGCCAAAATAATAGAGTTCAAACTAAAGTTCTGAATTCTAATTTCTAAATTCTAATTTTTAAAACTATGCGTTGGAATCCAAAATCTAAGCCAAATCCAGAAAAAGTACAAGCCATTCAGAGCGCCCTTCAAGTCGATGAAATCATCGCAAAATTATTAGTTCAGCGAGGTATTGAAACCTTCGAACAAGCCAAAACCTTTTTCCGTCCCACTCTAGCCGATTTACACAATCCGTATTTGATGAAAGATATGGACAAAGCTGTTGCGCGAATTGAAAAAGCCATTGCTAACAAAGAAAATATCTTAATTTTTGGTGATTACGATGTCGATGGAACAACTGCTGTTTCTTTAGTATCAAGTTATTTACGCAGTTTTTATCCGAATGTGGCGACCTATATTCCAGATAGATATGCAGAAGGTTATGGCATTTCCTATATGGGAATTGACTATGCCGAAGACAACGATATTTCCTTAATTATAGCTTTGGATTGTGGTATCAAATCGATTGATCATGTCAATTATGCCAATGCAAAAAATATTGATTTTATTATTTGCGACCATCACCGACCAGGTGATATTTTGCCCGATGCGGTTGCGGTTTTAGACCCAAAACGTGACGATTGTTCGTATCCGTATGATGAATTATGTGGTTGCGGTGTTGGGTTTAAATTGATTCAGGCTTTAGCCGAAAATAGAAACCAAACCATTGATGATTTAGTGTTGTATTTAGATTTGGTTGCAACAGCCATTGCCGCAGATATTGTTCCAATTACGGGTGAAAATCGAGTGTTGGCAAAATTTGGTTTAGAAGTGATTAATTCGAATCCGCGACCAGGAATAAAAGCTTTGATTCAAAATGTAAAGAAGAAAGTCTTGACGATTACGGATGTAGTTTTTATCGTCGCACCAAGAATCAATGCAGCTGGAAGAATCAAGCACGGAAACGAAGCGGTTGCTTTATTAACCGAATACGATTTAGATCAAGCGGAACAATTCGCCTCCGAAATCGAACAACATAATTCCGACAGAAAAGAATTAGACAAACAAATTACGAAAGAAGCCTTACTTCAAATCGAAGAAAATAACGAGCAAAATCGTTTTTCAACTGTAGTATACCAAGAGAATTGGCACAAAGGCGTTATTGGAATTGTCGCTTCAAGATTGGTAGAAAATTATTATCGTCCGACAATTGTTTTTACGAAAAGTGGCGAAAAATTAGCAGCTTCAGCACGTTCTGTAAAAGATTTTGACGTGTATAATGCGTTGGAAGCTTGTGCCGAACATTTGGAACAATTCGGTGGTCACATGTATGCAGCTGGAATGACACTTTTGGAAGAAAACTATGAAAATTTCAAAAATGCCTTCGAAAAAGTCGTTCAAGAAACCATTCATCCCGATTTATTGATTCCTGAAATTTCATACGATGCCGAAATCGAATTATCAGAACTTAACCCAAAGTTGATGCGTTTATTGAAGCAATTTGAACCATTCGGACCTGAAAATATGACACCTTTATTTTTAGCGAAAGGATTAACCGATTCAGGTTATGCAAAAGCATTAGGTTCTGATAACGAACATCTGAAAGCATTTGTAAAACAAGGCAATTCGGAATCTTTTGGAGCAATTGGTTTTGGATTGGGCAATAAATTAGACTTGGTTTCTCACAATAATAAATTTGATGCAATTTTCTCTTTAGAAGAAAACGAATGGAAAGATACTGTAACTTTGCAACTGCAATTACGCGACATTAATGCTTCAAATGGCTAAAAAAGACCCATTTTCATCTTTACGAATACCCGAATTTCGCTGGTTTTTAGCCATGAGATTGTTTATTGTATTGGCTTGGTCGATGCAATTTGTATTGATTGAGTGGGAAGTGTATCGCATCACAAAAGATCCATTATCACTTGGATTAATAGGTTTAATGGAAATCATTCCAGCGATTAGTATGGCATTGTTTGCCGGACACATTGTGGATCAAAACGAGAAAAAAGGTTTGTTAATCAAATGTTTTTCAGGATTAGCAACAATTAGCGCCTTGTTATGTCTTTTAGTTCATCCAAATTTTATTAATTCCTTTTCCAAAAACACGATTCTTTACGGAATTTACGCTTTAGTTTTTGTTGGCGGAATCATTCGGGCTTTTTTAATTCCGTCTGTTTTTAGTTTGTTGGGATTGATTATTCCTAAAAAAGAACAACCAAACGCAGCTACTTGGAGTAGCTCTACTTGGCAAGTGGCAGCAGTAATCGGACCAGCATTGGCGGGATTTACGATTGGTTGGTTTGGGGTTTTTTGGTCGTTGGTTTTTGTGGTTTTTTGTGTGATAATGGCTTTAATCGTGCTAACACAAATTGAAAGAAAGCCGATTTTAAATCCAAAAATTGGTGAACCTATTTTTAAGAGTTTGAAAGAAGGTCTGTCTTTTGTGTTTCAAAATAAAACCATTTTAAATGCGATTTCGCTTGATATGTTTGCGGTTTTGTTTGGTGGAGCTGTGGCTTTGTTGCCGATTTTTGCTCAAGATATTTTAAAAGTAGGTTCTGAAGGTTTTGGAATTTTAAGAGCAGCACCGGCTATTGGTGGATTAATAACAATGTTAGTGGCTACATCCATTCCGTTACATCAAAAAGCAGGTAAAAAGTTATTGTTAGCTGTTTTTGGATTTGGAGTTTGTATTATCGTTTTTGGTTTATCAACTAACTTTTGGTTATCTGTAGTAGCTTTGTTTTTAAGTGGAGTTACCGATGGAATTTCAGTAGTTATTCGACAAACTATTCTTCAAATTTACACCCCTGACCATATGCGAGGACGCGTGTCTTCTGTGAATTCTATTTTTGTGGGTTCATCTAATGAGCTGGGTGCTTTTGAAAGCGGCTTGGCTTCCAAAATCATGGGAGTTGTTCCAGCTGTGGTCTTTGGTGGAATGATGACTTTAGGAATTGTAGGCGTTACCGCTGTGGCTTCACCAAAATTCAGAGAACTGGATATCGAAAAAGATTTAGAAACAATTTAGTTTTTGAATTCTTTTAATTCCATTTTTTCTCCATCAAAAACACCATAGGTGAAATAACCAATCCAATCGCCTAAATTCACATATTTAGAATTTTCGGTTAATTCGATTTCCAATGGTAAATGACGATGACCAAAAACGAAGTAATTATATTGTTTTGATTCTAACTTTCGTTTGCAATATTGTACTAACCATTCATTGTCTTCTCCTAAATATTTTACATCTTCTGCTCCCGAAATCAATTTGTTTTTTACTGATAAATATTGGGCTAATTTCACACCAATATCAGGATGTAACCAACGAAATAACCATTTTGAAAACGGATTAGTAAAGACTTTTTTCATTCTTTTGTAACCCATGTCTCCAGGCCCTTTTCCATCTCCATGGCCAATTAAGAATGTTTTATCGTTAAAAGTAAATTCTTGGTTATCATGATAAACAGGAATATTTAACTCTTTTTGGAAATAATCGTGCATCCATAAGTCGTGATTTCCTACAAAAAAATAAATTGGAATGCCAGAATCCTTAATTTCAGCTAATTTTCCTAAAACTCTTACGAATCCTTTTGGGACGACTGTTTTGTATTCAAACCAAAAGTCGAATAAATCTCCTAATAAAAAAATTGCGTCAGCATCCTGCTTAACGATATCAAGCCATTGAATGAATTTTTGTTCTCTAGGAAAACTTAATTCTGGAGTTGGAGCTCCAAAGTGCTGATCAGATGCGAAGTAGATTTTCAAGTTAAAAGTTAGTTAAGAATATGTTAATAAACGATTTTTTTTGCATTTTATCGAATTAAAAGGTTAAAAATTAACATATTATCAAAATTAGTATATTTTTAACGAATTATTAATTAATTGTTAATATTCACAATATGAAAAAAATTTGTTTAATAATTTCTTTTTTATTTTCTGTAATGTCTTTTTCACAAGACAAAGTTAAAAATTTAGAAGATGCAAAAGGAACTTTTCAGTTAGAAATTCTTAAAATGGATGTTGAGCCTGTTTCAATAACATCTGAATTGCTTGAAAAAATTCATGACTTAAGAAAAGATTTTGAATTAGCTTATATCCAAATAGATGATATGAGAAGAATTAAAATTTTTTCTCGTGAAGACTTGAAGAAAGGTAAAAATAAAAATATTGAAGAGTTTGTATTAGTAACATCTTTTAAAAATTAATAAACAGTAATATGAAAAAAATTATTCTATTATTACTTATCTTTTCAGGTATAAATGTTTTTTCACAAGCGGGTAGTAGCCCTTGTGATGCTTTACAATTATATCCATATACAAGTTGTGGAAATCAATCTGGACCGCAATATGCAGGGCATTATCAAACAGAAGAAGCTTCAGGGAATAATGTTACTATGACTGGTACAAGTACAATAGACCCAGCATGTACCACAGATAATGAGACTGTTCAATCAGTAAGATGGATAGAAGTGGTTGCAACTACAACATCTTTTACAATTACAAATTTAACAGACTATGCAGGATCTGGCGCTGCTATTGCTGAGCAAAGAGATTATGTCGTTTTTTCAGGAGCTTGTACAAGTTTAACTCAAATTGCTTGTGGAGCTTCGATTCCTATTAATGGAACTTTAAATGTGACTGGACTAACTGCAGGACAAACTTATTATATTATGGTTTCTCAGTCTGCCGCTGCTTTTAGTGGATATCCTGCTGCAAATGCAGCTGCAACATGTATTACTAGTACTGTGCCTCACGTTCCAACTAATGATGCTTGTTCAAATGCACTTCTTTTACAAAATAACGTTTCTTATACTTCTACAAATGCTGATAGTACAGCTGACGGACCTAGTGTTTGTCAAAATCCAGCTTCTGGTTCCGTAGAAAATAATGTTTGGTACCAATGGTGTGCCCCTGCAAACTGGCCAGTAGGTCAATTGGCATATTTAAACGTAAATAATCAAGTTTGTAATAGTACTCAAGGTTTACAATTATCTATTTATGGTCCCGGAACGACTTGTGCTCAAATTACTGCTGGTACAGCTACTTCTGTTGTTTGTCAAAATCCAGGAGCTACAATGGATTACAATTATACTTTTACCGCAACAGCTAATCAATGTTATTTAATTGTTTTAGATGGTTTTGCAGGTACCGCTTGTACGTATGATATTCTAGTTTCAGCTAGTTTAATTTGTGATACTCCACCCGTAGCACCTTCGGTTACTGTTACACAGCCAACATGTGCTGTTACTACAGGAACTATTGTTGTTACAGCGCCATTAGGAGCAGGGTTAGAATATAGTATAAATAATGTTGTTTATCAATCTGGTACAACTTTTAGTGGATTAGCCCAGGCACATATAACGTAACTGTTAGAGATGCTTCAGATTGTGTTTCTACAGCTACAATAGTTGTTATTAATCCTCCTGCTGGAGCACCACCAGTTCCTACAATTAATACGACAGCACCAACATGTATAGCAAATGGTTTTAGTCAGATCTCGAATTATGTAGGAGGAACTACTTATACTTTCACACCGGCAGGTCCAACAGTTGATGGAACGGGATTAATCTCGGGTATGACTATTGGAACCAATTATACGGTAACAGCTACAGTTGGTTCTTGTACTTCAGCATCATCATTATCTTTTAGTAATGCAGCGCAATTACCAGTTCCATCACAACCAACGATTTCAACTACAGCACCAACGTGTTCATCTGATGGAATATCTACC
>NZ_JAPCIO010000010.1 GCF_025909975.1 Flavobacterium lacisediminis
AACTAATAGATAAGAATCTATCGAAAAGTAGATAAGAATAGGTCGAAGATAAATAATTGAAAATATAGATTAGAAATTGAATGTAAAATAGATAATGAATCTATGGAAAAGTAGATAAGGATAGATCAAAAATAGATTAAAGGAATAATTGAAAAAGTAGATTCGAAAGTGAATGAAATATAGATAATTAATCTATCGAAAAGTATATAAGAATAGGTCAAAAATAAATCAAAGAAATAATTGAAAAATTAAGTTCGAAAATAAATGTAAAATAGATAAATAATCTATCGAAGAGTAGATAAATATAGGTCAAAAAAATAGTTGAAAGATGTAGGTCTAAAAATGTGATTTTATAGATATACTATAGGTCAAAAAATAGATCAAAGGAATAATTAAAAAAGTAGATTCAAAAGTGAATGAAAATAGATAATTTATCTATCGAAAAATAGATAAGTATAGGTCAAAGAAATAGTTAAAAAAATAGGTCTGAAGATAGAATTTAATAGATATATTATAGGTTAAAATAGATAACATAGATCATGATTAAGTTTAAAAAACAGCCTACTAAAATTAATACGTTTTAAAACATATTAATTCGGAATAATATAGATAATTGCACATCTATAACCTATGTAAAGTTTTGATCAAAATGATCTTTATTAAAAACAAAAAAACTAGTATCTCACCTATGAAGACACTAGTTTTTCTTTATAATTCATAGGTCATAAACCTTTCAAACTCGCAATTATTGCTCTGAAACTATCTAAACCTGCTTCTACGTTTTCTATATTTTTTTTTACAAATTAAAAACATAACAAAACATTTTATTCGACAACTTATTAACAATAATTACAATTAAATTGTTGATTACTATTTATTCAAACAAGACTAAAAAGTCTTTTTAATATCTAAATTTGCTCCATACCACAATAAAATTCTGTAATATGGACAAATTTGTAATCAAACGAAATGGCACGTATTTACCCTTTGAACCTTTCAAAATAGAAGAAGCCATTACAAAAGCTTTTGCCAGTGTAAGCGAAACTTTAAATCTAAAAGTTATTGAAACGGTGTTCCAATTGTTGTCTCATCAAGACACTTGGGCAGTTGAAGATATTCAAGATAAAATTGAAAAAACACTTTACGAATATGGACATTATGAAGTAATGCGTTCTTTCATGTTGTTCCGTCATACTCGAAAACTTCAACGCGAACACGTATTAGGCTTGAATGATGACACCACTTATGTTGATAGTACCCAAACCATAGAAGAATACACCAACCAAACCGATTGGCGCATCAATGCCAACGCCAATACTTCGTATTCCAACGCAGGTTTAGTGAATAATGTTGCTGGAAAAATCATTGCAAATTATTGGTTAGACAAAGTCTATTCGAAAGAAGAAGGCTACGCACATCGAAATGGCGATATTCACATTCACGACTTAGATTGCTTAACCGGTTATTGTGCGGGTTGGAGTTTACGTGTTTTATTAAATGAAGGTTTTAACGGTGTTCGTGGCAGAGTAGAAAGCAGACCACCAAGTCATTTTAGAGAAGCTTTAGGGCAAATGGCAAATTTCCTTGGGATTTTACAAAGCGAATGGGCAGGTGCTCAGGCTTTTAGTTCTTTTGATACGTATTTGGCTCCTTATGTTTTCAAAGATAATTTAGCGTATGAAGATGTTTTAAAAGCGATTCGAAGTTTCGTTTACAATTTGAATGTTCCAGCACGATGGGGACAATCGCCGTTTACGAATATTACTTTGGATTGGGTAGTTCCAGACGATTTAAAAGAGCAAATTCCAACACGAAACGAACAACATCTATTCAAGGGAATTAACAATGATGACTTTATACAAAGAGCACAAGAAAGAGGCGTTTCAGATGTAATTGAAATGCGTTACGAACATTTTCAAAAAGAAATGAATCTCATCAATAAAGCGTATTATACCGTTATGACTGAAGGCGATGCGCATGGACAACCCTTCACCTTCCCTATTCCAACGGTTAATATTACTGAAGAGTTTGATTGGTACGGAGAAAACACAGATATTCTTTTCGAAAATACAGCTAAAATCGGTTCGTCTTATTTCCAGAATTTTATCGGAAGTCAATATACCTATGACGAAAACGGAAATAAAGTTGAAAATCCAAATGCCTATAAACCGAATGCCGTACGAAGTATGTGCTGTCGCCTACAACTCGATTTACGTGAATTATTAAAAAGAGGCAACGGTTTATTCGGGAGTGCTGAAATGACGGGAAGTATTGGTGTAGTAACAATCAACATGGCAAGATTAGGTTATCTAAACAAAGGCAATAATGCCAAATTATATTCCGATTTAGATCGTTTGTTAGAAATTTCGAAAGCAACTTTAGAGAAAAAACGCGTTTTCATTCAGGAAATGTATGATAGAGGTTTGTTTCCCTATACCAAACGTTATTTGCCACATTTCAGAAATCACTTTTCTACAATTGGTGTGAACGGAATTAACGAGATGATTCAAAACTTCACCGACGGAAAAGAAGACATTGTTTCGGATAACGGAATGGTATTCGCAACTGAAATTTTGGAACACATCCGAACCAAAATGAGAGCTTATCAAGAAGAAACAGGCAATTTATACAACTTAGAAGCGACTCCAGCAGAAGGCACTACATATCGTTTTGCCAAAGAAGATAAAAAACGCTATTACGATATTATTCAAGCGGGAGAAGGCGAAAATATTTATTATACAAATAGTTCGCAACTCCCTGTAGATTACACCGAAGATCCGTTTGAAGCTTTGTTATTACAAGACAATTTACAATGTCAGTACACAGGAGGAACGGTTTTACATCTATATATGAATGAAAAATTGAGTTCGGTAGAAGCGTGTCGCAATTTTGTTAAAAAAGTAATTACCAATTTCAAATTGCCTTACATCACGGTAACTCCAGTTTTTAGCGTTTGTCCTAAACACGGCTATTTAAATGGCGAACACGAATATTGTCCTAAATGCGATGAAGAATTATTAGCAACCTTAAAAACAACATCTTATGCAAACACAAACCACTGAAGCCTTGCTTCAACACAATGAAAAGAGAACCAAATGTTTGGTTTACACACGAGTAATGGGCTATCACAGACCCGTAGAAAGTTTTAATATTGGAAAAAAAGGTGAACACAAACAACGTACCCATTTTAGAGAATGTAAATCTTGATTTTCTAAACAAAAAAGCCATTCATAGTTTTACACCCTTCACCCTATTAGATTATCCTGATAAATCGGCTTGTATCTTATGGTTTGCAGGGTGTAATATGAAATGTGATTATTGTTACAATCCAGAAATAGTTTTCGGAAAAGGCATGTTTTACTTTTCCGAAATCATTTCGTTTTTAAAATCTAGAAGAAATCTGTTGGATGCCGTAGTTTTTAGTGGTGGCGAATGTTTGATTCATAAAGACATTATTCCATTTATCAAATTAGTCAAAAGTTTAGGGTTTTTAATCAAAGTGGATACCAATGGAAGTCAGCCTAAAGTACTTGAAAAACTAATTAAAGAACAGCTTATTGATTATGTAGCTTTGGATTTTAAAGGCACCAAAGAGAAATTTTTTGCTATTACAAAATCGGATTTTTATTCACAATTCATTTCTTGCTTTGAATTACTTCAGAATAGTTCTATTCCGTTTGAAATTCGTACTACGTATCATTCTTCTTTACTAAATCCTGATGATATTGCTTCGATGCAAAACGTTTTAGTAGAATTAGGTTACGATAAAACCTATTTCATTCAAAACTTTAGAAACTATCAAAACACCATTGCACCACTCCCCGATTCGCAATCTATTTCGGAAAAGGATATTCATCAGAATATGACCAAAATCATATTTCGATGATTTAAAATCCCTAACTTTGTGTAAATTTTAAATATGTTTTCGAAAACCTGTGAATATGCTATACGAGCTACAATTTACATTGCCTCAGAATCGTCAGCAGGTAAACGTTGTGGTATTCGGGATATTGCCAGAAAAATTGAATCGCCAGAACCTTTTACAGCTAAAATATTGCAGCGATTAGTAAAAGCCGACATCATAAAATCGATTAAAGGAAATGGTGGTGGATTTGAAATTGAAAAAGCACAATTAAAACAAATAAAATTAGACCAGCTGGTAAAAGCTATCGACGGAAATGACTTATTTGACCGATGCAGTTTAGGACTTCACGATTGTTCCGACAAACAACCTTGTCCATTTCATCATAAATATAAACCATTACGTGAAAATTTAAAAAAAACATTGAAAGAAACGTCTCTATTGGATTTAATTAGTGAATTCAACGCTGGAGAGACTTTTCTTAAGCTTTAAAAAATTTGTTTATATAAAAGATAAAAATATCCTTTAATGAAAACGATTACGGATTTAAAAGAAAAGATTCTTGCATTAAAAAAAGCGAAAAATGCAGTTATTCTAGCCCATTATTATCAAGAAGAAGCTATCCAAGAAATAGCGGATTTTGTAGGTGATAGTCTAGAATTATCAAGAAAAGCATCTCAAGTTGATGCTAATATTATTGTTTTTGCAGGAGTGTATTTTATGGCAGAAACAGCTAAAATTGTCAATCCTAATAAAAAAGTAATCGTTCCTGATGTAAAAGCAGGTTGTTCGCTTGCCGATGGATGTACACCCGATGAATTCAAAGCTTTTCTAGAAAAATATCCAAATCATACCGTTGTAACATACATCAATTGCACAGCTGAAGTGAAAACTTTAACCGATATAGTTTGTACTTCTTCCAATGCTAAAAAAGTGATTGCTTCCATTCCAGAAGACCAACCCATTGTGTTTGCTCCTGATAAAAATTTAGGTGAATATTTAATTGCTGAAACTGGAAGAAATATGGTTTTATGGGAAGGTTCTTGCATTGTTCACGAAGCATTCTCTTTAGAAAAATTAATCGACTTATATAAAAAACATCCAACCGCTACCATCATTTCTCATCCTGAATCGGAAACGCATATTTTAAAAGTAGCACACTACATTGGTTCGACATCAGGCATGTTGAATCATGTAAAAACTAGTTCGAATGACACTTTTATCGTAGCCACAGAAGCGGGAATTTTACACCAAATGCAATTGGATAATCCAACCAAAACATTAATTCCAGCGCCTTCAAAAGAAGACAATACGTGTGCGTGCAGTGAGTGTGCGTTTATGAAAGTCAACACCTTAGAAAAACTCTATCAATGTTTACAAGATGAAAGTCCAGAAGTACATTTGGATAACGAAATCATCGAAAAAGCTTTACTTCCTATTCAAAGAATGTTAGCGCTAAACTAAAACATCATGCAAAATTTAGAAACAGATATATTAATAGTAGGCACAGGATTAGCAGGATTATCTCTAGCGAAATATCTCAGTGAACAAAATCCAAACCTACAAATCACCTTACTTAGCAAAACTTCCATTGACGAGTGCAATACCTATTACGCTCAAGGCGGAATTGCCGTAGTACACGACTTTATCAAAGACAGTTACCAACAACATATTCAAGACACCTTACTTGCAGGAAAAGGCATTTGCGATAAAAAAGTAGTCGAACATGTGATTACAGAAGCTCCTGCCCGATTGCAAGAATTGATTCAATGGGGCGTGGAATTAGATAAGAATAATTCAGGCGAATTGGATTTAGGATTAGAAGGCGGCCATTCTCAAAATCGTATTGTACATCACAAAGACAAAACAGGATTAGAAATTGAAACCAAGTTGATTCAAGTCGTTCAAAATTTGGCGAATGTCACCATAAGAACTTCTTTTTTTGCCACAGATGTTTTGCTAGATAATCAAAAATGCATCGGAATCATTGGATTTGATGAAAAAAGTGAAGTGACTTCCATCGTAGCAAAAGCAACTGTTTTAGCAACCGGTGGATCTGGACAAGTGTTTAGCGTTACTTCTAATCCATTTGTTTCTACTGGAGATGGTGTGGCGATGGCATATCGAGCGGGCGCTAAATTGGAAAAAATGAAACATATTCAATTTCATCCCACAGCGCTTTACGAACCTAATAAAAGTCAGGCGTTCTTAATTACCGAAGCGATTCGAGGATTTGGAGCTCATATTTTAAATCATAAAATGGAGCGTTTTGTTTTCGAATATCATCCTGATGGTGAATTAGCAACTCGAGATATTGTTTCGAAAGCCATTTCTGACGAAATGAAGAAAGAACATTCTAAACACGTTTGGCTCGATGTAAGACATTTACAGATAGAAACTTTCAAAACGAAATTCCCAAAGGTTTATAATTATTGTTTTGAAAATGGTATTGATGTTTCCAAAGATTTAATTCCGATAACTCCAGCTGCGCATTATCAATGTGGCGGAATTGTGGTGAATGAAATGGGAGCTACTTCTATCAAACAATTGTTCGCCATTGGAGAATGTTCGCACACGGGACTTCATGGCTCGAACCGATTGGCTTCTAATTCACTATTGGAAGCGATTGTTTATGCGCATGATTCGGCTAATCATTTGATTTCTCTAATGGATACTATTAAAATGAATAAGGTTGAAATTATCCCTATTCGTTATAAAAACATTCATCATGACGAAGTTTTGCAATTTAAAAACCAACTGCAACATTTCATGAAATACGATTCTTTGTATGCCAATACCAAAAACACTGAAAAAGTATATGAAATGGTCACCGAGATGAGCAAACGCTTCAAAATGAAATTCAAAAATTATAATTCACATCCTTTTTTATGTGAAACTTATAATCTAATTCAAACCGCAGAAATCATTTTAAAAGATTGTTTACCCAAAAGATACCGCGTAAAATCGGTTAAAAAAGAAAAAACTATTTCGTAATGCTGAACCTATTTGCCCATCCAAAACGCATTTTTTTGGTGCTTTTCGTTTGTTTCATAGCGTTTAGTGTTTGGATTTATGCTATTCCACTTTTTAGTCCAAGTCCTTATTCTGAAAAAGAACTTAATTTAGTAGCCGAAGGTAGATTGGTTTGGCAGAAACACAACTGTCATACTTGTCATCAATTGTATGGTTTAGGCGGTTATTTGGGTCCCGATTTAACGAATGTATATTCCAGAAGTGGCAATAACGAATATTACATTAGAGCAATAGTAAAATCAGGTGTTAAGCAAATGCCAGCCTTTGAAATATCGGAAGAGGAAATGAACGCGCTTTTGCAATTTTTAAAAAATGTAGATCAATCGGGAACTTCAAATCCACAGGATTATCAGCCTGAAATACTAGGAACTTTTAGCTTAGAAAAGAAATGAGAAATATTGGAATTTGGCTCATCAGAATCGCCTTGTTATTATTGTTAGCAGGACTTTTTTTTGGACATTTAGCTTCCGAAAGCTACAGAATAACCGAACCAAAATCGGGTGTAATGGGATTTTTATCGCTTCGACCACTTCATGTGAGTAGTGCCTATTTAGGCATCATAACAGCGGGCTTAGGTTTTTTAACTTTAATCATTCAGAAAAAAAGAACTTCACAGTTTGGTACCTTTCTACAATACATTCATTTTACGCTTTGGATAATTGCTTTAACTGGGATTTTCTACAGTTACTTTACAGGTGATTTTGGAGGAAGAGAATATTGGGAATTCAATCCAGTGTGGGCTTTGCCTATTTTTATCTCTTTCATTGTCTTCTTGGTGTTCTATATTCATCAAATTGGATTTAAAGTAAAATGGCCTGTATATTATTGGATGTGGCTAACCGGATTGGTATTCTTTATTTTTACTTTCATTGAAAATTATTTGTGGATTTTTCCTTATTTCAGAGAGCATTTTATTGCCGATATGACCATTCAGTGGAAAGTAAATGGTTCGCTCGTGGGTGCTATAAATCAAATCATTTATGGTGTTGCATTTTACTTGATGGAAAAAATTAGTGGCGACGAAAAATCGTCCTACCAAAAACTATCATTTGCGATGTATTTTTTAGGAATGTTTAATTTGATGTTCAATTGGGGACATCATATTTACTTGCTTCCAACCGAAAAATTCATTCATTACATTGCCTATGCCGTGAGTATGACCGAATGGATTATCTTGATTCGCATTTTTTATAAATGGAGCAAACAAATTAAAGAAAATAAGCAATTTTATTATTTCTTCCCATACCGCTTTTTAATGGCCGCTGATTATTGGGTAACCATTAACTTAACACTTGCGCTATTTATGTCAATTCCCGCGATTAACTTGTTCACACACGGAACACACATTACAGTGGCTCATGCGATGGGAACCACCATTGGAATTAACACCATGATTATCATTGCTGCTGCCTTTTATTTCATAAAACCTACTTTTAATAACAGTAAATGGAAACACTTTGGTACCATTACCTTTTGGGTAGTACAAGGTACACTCTTCCTTTTTCTGAGTTCATTGATTGGGATGGGAATTCATCGTGCGATATGGCAAGCCGGTTTAGCTAATGAAAGCTTTAACAAAATGAGTAGTTCTAGTGGAAATTGGGTATTGCTATTCATTATATTTGGAACGATTTTATTTTTAAGTATGGGAACTTTTATCGTGTATTTGTTTGTCAAATCTTGGAAAAAAAACAAATTCGATTTTCCTTATTAAAGAATATTTAATTGAAAAAGTGATGATAAAAATCATCCTATTAATACTAATTACATTGTATATTTGGCACTTAATTTTATAATTAACAACCGATTATGTTTTCAAAATCATGTAATTATGCTATAAAAGCTACCATATTTATTGCCAAACATTCTTTAGAAGAAAAAAAAGTAGGTTTTGTTGATATCTCTAAAGAAATTGATTCACCACAAGCTTTTACGGCCAAAATTCTACAAATATTGGTTAAAGCTGGAATTATTGATTCTGTTAAAGGTGTTAATGGCGGATTTTATATTCCAAAAAAACGGATTGCTACAACTTTTTTAGTTGAAATTGTTAACGCAATTGATGGTGATGCTGTTTTTCATGGTTGTGGATTAGGTTTATCACAATGTTCAGAAACGCATCCTTGTCCAGTACATGATAAATTTAAAAGTATAAGAAATGAACTGGCTCACATGTTAGAAACCACTAATTTAGAAGAATTAGCTTTAGGCATCAAATCAGGGGAAACTTTCTTAAAGTCGTTGTGATTTGTAAAACCAATTCTTCTAAAAAGCAGTAAATTTTAAAACTGAAACATCAAATTTATAAAGATATTTCGTCCCATTCTTGGAAGATTTTTCCAATCGGTGTAGGTAGTATAATTGGAATCGAAAACGTTTTCAACACCTGTGTTGAGTACTAATTTAGCTTTATCAAAAGTAAATTTGTAACCAAAGTTAGTGTTCAATATCACATAATCAGGCGTTTTGTCTTCTCCATAAAAAGTATTGTATTCGGTTTGTGTGGCATTCCCTTTTAAAATTATTTCAGAGGTAAATTTTCCTGGTCTAAATCCTAAAGAAGTCATGTAGTTAAACGGACTCATAAAAGGCAATCCATTACTCTCATTATCATTACCTAAGTTGTAGACAAATTGTCCTTTCCAAATCCAGAAATCTGATAATTGATAACTTACCGTAAAATCAGAAGATAAAATAGTAGCATAATCTAAAGCGGTATAGACTTTTATTCCATTGGCAGCAATAGTCATAGGCGCTACCGAAGCATCAGGAATTCCGATGATATAATCGTAAATGTGAAAATACGATGCTGATATTTTAGTTTGCCATTTCGCATTTTTGAAACCAATATTGGCATTCACTTCTAAAGATTTTTCGTTTTTTAAGTTGGGGTTTCCTATGTAATCAAATCCGTCAAAGCTGTTAAATAAATAAAAACCATATCCTTCTGAAACTGATGGAGCACGTTCTCCATACCCCATTCCGAATCCATAAGAAATTCCGTCTTTGTTGTAGAAATAATTAGTGGAAACACTTTTTAGAAATCGAGATTTTGAAGCTTCCATTTCTGGATAAAAAATCTGTAAACTTTGCAAGCCGAAATCACTCGCAACGTTGTTATTATGAAACCCTAAATTCGTAGTAAATTTCAAATTAGAATGGCAATTGATTTCGTAATTATCTTCCAAATAAATTCCAGAATACAACGTACGAACATCTGGCCAAGTGTACATAAACATTAAGTTTTCGTTTGGATCGGATGGATACATCGTCATTTCGGCAACGGAACGATTGTAAAACGAATTCAAATTAGCTAAAAATTGATGTTTTTTATATTTTCCATTGATTTTAGAATAAAAACCATAGGTATCACTCCAACCTGGCATGTCCATGTGAATAGGAACGTCCGGGCGTTTCGTATCGTCCATTGTGTGCGTAATTGTATTGAAATAGAGTTTGGTTTCCCAATTATCGATTTGATCTGAATTAGGTTTATAATTGAATTTCAACGAAGTAATCAAAGCTTCAGCCAAAGAAACATCCATTGGTAATGCAGGATAACCAACATCGGTAGCTCTATCAAAAATTACTGAAGCTTCAATGTTTTTATTAGGAGACAATCGATAACCAGAAGTAGCCGATAAATTCAATTTTCTGAACTGTGAAAAATAAATTTCTTTATCATTTCCTGCTTTATAATTTTCAGCATCGCGAAACATCACATCGGTATCTACATAAAACAAACTATCGGCATAGTTGATTGCTGAACCAATGATTTTTTGACGGTTATTCGTTTCATATCCTGAGTTGACGAAGAATTCCCAACCTGCATTGGTAAATTGGCGTTGGCTTCTTTTTAAATCGATGGAACCACCAATCGTATTTCCATGACAACTTCCTTGTTGTCCTGATGAAATCGTAGCTTCTGATAAATTAGATACTTCAACATACGAAGTTACTGGGTCCATTTTATCAGTACAGGCGCCAAAAATTCGCATTCCGTCAATAGTTATAACAGTGCGTTCGGATGCCATACCATTAATAATAGGTTCCCAGGCATAAGCACCTCTTTTAATTAAATCTACTTTGGTTGATTTTTGCAAAAATTCGTCTAAAGTAGCGAGTGTTTTTCCTTGTTTTTCATGCAATGGTGCTTTTGTTCCCACCACCAAAACTTCTTTAAGTTCTTTGGTTTTTAGAGAATCTACTTCCTGACCGAATGAAAAATAAAAGGAAAATGACAGAAAAAATACTACTAATTTTTTCATGATAAGTATTTTTTAAAAAAGGTCATTACTAAAAGAGATAATGACCTTTTTTAGATGAGATTATTAGAATTCAATTTCAAAGAAAATACTACTAGCAGTAACGGTTTCTGTTATTTCTTCTCCTTTTAAAACAGTTCCTTCTCCATTAGCTAATTGTAGGTTTATTTTCCAATACCCCGTCATAGTCAACGATAATTTTCCATCGTATAATCCACCAGTAGTAGCTTGTGTCGCATGAACATTATTTGGAGAAGTATGATTTCCCATACTGGGCATTCTTGGGTCGATTTTTACAGTACAACCATCCACAACTGGAAACATCATCATGTTTTGCATTTTCCAAACACCAACTTTCATATCGTTAACAGCAACTTTTGGATGATGAGGCTCAATGTAAGCAACTAAATACTTAACACCATCTGAACCCGTAAATGTATTTACTTTTCGTTTTGCAGAAGCTGGCACATCAATTACATCTGTAGCAGTATAATCCACACCATTGATTGTGTAATCGATCTTTAAATCCCAATATTCTGTGTCATTCTGAGCCATTTGGAACATGATATAGCCTTCATATAAAGTTCCGTTTTCAGTTACTTTTTCTAAAGCTGAATAAGGACATGAATGTGTCATCATAGTCATGTGCATAAGTGGAGACCAACTCACTTCTGCATTTTTGATATAATTATTGGTTTCGTTTTCTTTGATTCGTAAGCTAATTTCATTGTATCCTTGTTCTAAACTTCCCATGTGAGAATACAATTCAATAGTATGTGTATCGTTTGTAATTTCTTTAAATTTAGTAATTCCGTCTAATTCATTTACAGTAGTTTCATCATCGTTTGAACAAGACACAAAAGTTAGGGCCATAGCAAAAATTGCTACAATATATTTTATTGAAGTTTTCATTGTATTTTTTAATTAAAGTGATTGTAATTGCATCTGAAATTTAATTTTTCAGAGAAATTATGATATAAGTTGATTAGGTTAATTCAGAAAATGAACTAACAAAAATCAATATTTAATTAAGAAATAAATGTAGGTGGATGAAAGAAGGCACTATCATTCATGTGAAAGTATAAGTTAGAATAATTGTTGCCAATAGAAGTTTTATTTAAAAAATAAATTTGTCTAATTTCTATAGGTTTAATATCTTGAAAAAATACAATTTCGGTTTGCTCGAAAGTTATTTTTTTATCAGAAGAATTATCAGAATTACCTTCTGAAGCTTTTGCTAATTCTTTTGTTAAATGACACTTACCATTACATTTTAGTTCTGGCTTCAATTTATTTTCACAAAGTTCATTAACAATATAATCATAATTAACCACGTATTCTAAAACCGGAAGTATTGGCTTTAAAAACATTAAAAGTGTTAGTATGACTAGTAATTGCTTCATGGAACAAATTTACATGAAATAAATTAGCGTTTAATATGATTTCAGTCATATTTTGTTTAATTTTATTGAGATTAATTTGTGCTTTATCTAAAAAAAATAAAGCCTTAAACTTAACTCCTTTATGCAGATAGATTTAGATTTATTATTTACTTGGGGAGCTATTGCCAAAGAGTACAAGAAAAATGAAATTATTTTCTATGAAGAGGAATCGGCAAATTTTTATTATCAAATCATTGAGGGTTGCGTAAGAATGTTCAATTCAAATGAAGAAGGAAAAGAATTTACTCAAGGCTATTTTAAAAATGGTCAGAGTTTTGGAGAACCACCTTTGTTTATTGATGAAATTTATCCTTCTACCGCAATAGCCTTTAAAGATTCGAAACTAATAAAGATTTCAAAGGAGAAATTTTTAAAAATTTTAGATGAATATCCTTTTATTCAGAAACAGTTCTTAAATCTAATGGCGGAGCGAATTCACACTAAAGCAAGAACAACAAAAGACATTGTAAACCAAAAACCCGAATTTAGAATTTTAGCGTTTTTAAATGCTCATAAAAACCCAGAATGCCCTAAAAAAGAATTGGTTCCATATACAAGACAAGAAATTGCCAACTTTACTGGTTTAAGAGTAGAAACGGTTATTAGAGAACTTTCAAGATTGAGTAAGACGGATAAAGTAGAAATTATTAATCATAAATTATATTACTGATGTCGTTTAAAACAACTTTTTGGATTCGATTTTCGATTTTTAATCTTATGCTTGTTGCATTATTAGGACTTTTAATGCGTTATAAAATTCTGTTTGAATTTCCACTTCTCGATCAAAAAAGTTTACAACATTCGCATTCTCATTTTGCATTTGCAGGTTGGGTTACGCATACTTTAATGACGTTGCTCATTGCCTTTTTACAAAAACATGATACACTTCACAAAATAGCACTTAAGAAATACAATCTTATTTTAATTGGCAATTTAATTTGCTCTTATGTAATGCTGATTTCCTTTATTATACAAGGTTATGGAGCGATTTCGATTACTTTTTCAACCCTTTCTATTTTTATTTCTTACTGGTTTACTTACGTTTTCTTTAAAGATTGCAAACAACTTGAAAAATCTTCCGTAGCAATAAAATGGTTCAAAGCAGCTTTATTTTTTAATGTGATTTCGTCTTTAGGAACTTTTGCTTTGGCTTACATGATGGCAACTAAAAACATTCATCAAAATGAGTATTTGGCTTCCATTTATTATTATTTGCATTTTCAATACAATGGCTGGTTTTTCTTTGCTTGTATGGGATTATTGTTGGACTTTTTAAAAGTCACAAATAGTTCAAATCGTATTTATTCTCAATCGTTTATACTTTTATTTTGGTCGTGTATTGCGGGCTATTTTCTATCTACGCTTTGGTTAGATTTACCTCTTTGGATTTATAGTATAACTGCCATTTCTGCTGTTGTTCAAGTAATTGTTTGGTATTTACTATTGAAAACTATTGTTAAAGAGAACAAAACTATCTTTGTTAATCTTCCAGAATATTTAAAATATTTAATTGTTTTTATCAGTTTGGCTTTAAGCGTAAAATTTTTATTGCAATTAGGTTCAACCGTCCCCGCAATAAGTGAATTAGCTTTTGGTTTTCGACCAATTGTGATTGCTTATTTGCATTTGATTTTATTAGCTATCATTTCGCTATTTCTTCTATTTTACGTTTATGCAAATGATTTTGTAGCAATAAATAAAAAAACCATTTTAGGACTGATTTTATTTAGTCTTGGAGTTATTTTTAATGAAGTAGTTTTAGGAATTCAAGGAGTTGCATCATTAAGCTACACTTTAATTCCTTTCATAAACGAGAGTTTATTTGGGATTGCCATACTTCTTTATGCAAGTATTTTATGGACAACTTTTTATTCAAAAAAAAGATAAAAAAGTATTTTTTATGATTCAACTCATAAAATAATCTTCAGATAATCAAGTACTTTGTGTATATAAATTTTTACACATTGTACATTATGAAAAATTCCATTAAAACTTTATTATTAGCAAGTTTACTAATCACCTTTGGATGTAAACAAGGCGAAGAAACGGCATCAGAAGCAACATCTGAAACTACAGAAGTATCATCTGGCGGACAAGAAAATGTAGTAGATGCAACATCAAACCCAAACATTGTACAAACTGCAATTGGAAGTAAAGATCACACAACATTGGTTACAGCAGTAAAAGCTGCAGGATTAGTAACTTCTTTAAGTAATGCTGGACCATTTACTGTATTTGCACCAACTAACGCCGCATTTGATAAATTACCTGCTGGAACCGTAGAAGGATTATTAAAACCTGAGAAAAAAGGAGATTTAGAAAACATTTTAGGCTATCACACTTATGTAGGTTCATTAAAAACAGAATACATGCAAGACGGTCAAGAATTTGACATGGTATATGGTGGAAAAGTAAAAATCACTAAAAAAGACGGAAAAACATTCGTAAACGGTTCCGAAATTGTGGCATCCATTGAAACATCAAATGGAATTATCCACGTAATTGGCGACGTTTTACTTCCAAAATAAGAAACAATTATTAATTCATCTTTTATAAAGGTAAAAAGCGTAGACTTCAACAGTTTACGCTTTTTATTTTATATGCCTCCTAATCGAATTAAAGAACCTAAAACCAACATCGATATGGCAATCAAAGTTACAACTATGATAAGAATCGAAACATAATAATATCTTTTTGGGGTAAGCTTTGGAAAAATAAAAAGTTGGGCCGAAATGGCTAATGTTAACGAAGTAATAAACAAAATAAGTTTGATGGAAATTACTTTTTCAATTCCGTTTGAGAAGGAAAACCATTTGGTAATGGTAACATCATAATCGTAGGCCATTAAAATTCCAGTAATCACAAGCGTAATTAAAGAAGGCATTCCGATAGGTTCAAACTTATTTTTGAAAGCTTTTAATTTTTCTAAATTTTTGGTTTTGATGGCTTCAGGTAAATAACGAAAAGCCAAAATAAGATGTCCTCCAATCCAAACGGTTGCAGCTAATAAATGGATAATTAATAAGAAATGATGATACATTAACCTAAGGTTTTATACATAATTACATTAGCAATATTAAGTGCTCTTTCTTTTATTTCAGTAGCTTTTTCTCCTTCAAATAATTCATCAACTGTTTTAGTAAATAAAATTACCCAATGTTCAAAATGTTCGGGTTTCATTGGACATTTACTATGTAAATCTTTATGTACTTGCATGGGACTTCCGTTGTAATTTCCAGTGTAGAAAAGGATGTTTTCCCAAAAATCGTACATTCTGGGTAAATGAGTTTCCCAATTTACCTGGGCAACTTCGGTAAACAGAAAACCGATAACTGCATCGGTTTTGATTTTATCATAAAAGGTATCGACTAAAAGTTCAATATCTTTTCTATTTCTAATATCTGTTTTCATTTTGTAATTTGATTATATAGAAATTACAAGTCTTTCTTGTTGAATTTTCGCATCGAAATGAAGAACGGAATAATTGCCCATAAACTCAACAATCCAAAAGAAACAATTAAGCCAATGGATGTACCAAAGAAATCTTTAAATATAGCGCCCGTGTACCCCATCATTGCTGAAACATCTAGATGCAATAAAATTTGAATTCGAGCCAAATCTATCGGACTAAAAGCGGTAATACCTACCATCATGTTTTCAATTGGATATTCGGCTAATTGAAACAATAAAAACAATACCATTCCGTCAAATAATAGTGCGAAATACAACCAAATCATTATCGCTAAACCAATTCCTTTTGCTTTATCTCGGGTTAAAATTGAACTCAAAAAAGCCAAAGCAACAAATATGACCGAAATTAGACATCCATTGAGCAACATCATAAAACCGATACTATCTGGAGAATTAATCAATAATGGAATCCCTGCTCCAATAAAAAAAGCAAAAACCATTGCCGATGAAAGTCCGAAAAACAAACTCAACCAAATTTTTCTTCTTTTTATAGGTTGACTTAGCAAAAGCTCAATAAACTCAGCACTGTTGTACAAATAAATAGTCGCGAATAATATTGAAACCAATGGAACTGTAAATAAAATTACGTTTAAGATAGTCAATAATCCTTTTGCAGAATTATCTTCCAACTCAAAAGAACTCCAAGATAAAATTGACAAAATCAGCGTGTAAGCTAAAACAATCTTGTTTCGGATGATGTCGGATAATATGATTTTAATTATTCGGTTCATTTTGTTTGTTCTTTAAAATTTTGGCAATCGCTTTTGAGATTTTTCCTTCTCCTGTATTCGCTTTTAACTCTTCTACTTTTTGATGAAAATGCACTTTTCCTTCTTGCATAAAGATGATTTCTGTAATTAAATCGTCTAATTCACTTAGTAAATGAGATGTAATCAAAATCAATTTTCCTTTTTCTTTCTCTTTGATAATTTTTTCTTTTAAAACCTCAGCCGCTAACGGATCTAAACCAGCAGTTGGTTCGTCCAAAATCAGTACATCTGGATTAAAAAGAAATGCTAAAACAGCACTTACTTTTTGCGTGGTTCCTCCGGATAAAGTTCGCATTTGCTTGTCAAACATTTTCTCTAATTCGAAAGCGTGCAACAAATCTTCATCCAAATCATCCGCTGAATTACGAATCTTTTTTATCATTTCGATAATTTGACCAATCGTCATATTATCTGGATATCTTCCAATTTGAGGCATGTAGCCAATTTTTTCGCGATACAAATACTCACCTAAAACAGAGTTTCCGTTGAAATGAATCGTACCCGAATCTGGTAACACCATTCCTAAAACCGCTTTTATCAAAGTGGTTTTTCCACAACCATTAGGACCAATTAAAGCGATACACTCTCCTTTTTTACAAGAAAGATTGATGTTCTTTAAAACTTCAAATTTTCCAAATTTTTTGTTTAATTCTTTTATTTCAATCATAGCGGCAGTGACTTCATTAAAGGCTTATTATCTATAAAATTATCAGGTGTTATACTGGGCAATACTTTTTCGGATTTATCTAAAAGCGTTATCATAAAACTCCTATATAATAACATAGCAGAAGGCGTATTTTCGGTAAGAACAGCAAATAAGCTTAACGGATGATAAGGAACATCTCCCATTCCATCTTTGTCCAAATCGTAACCTTCATATTTATCCCAATAATTAGCATTGAACGTATTTAAAACCAAACTTCCATTGGTACTAATATCGAAAGTGTTTTTTAAGAAATTATTGTTTACGATCTCGTTTTCCATGCAACTGGCTTGGATTTTCATTCCCCAACCATTCGATTCGAAAATGTTTTTCTCCACTTTGATGCGAGACGTTCCTTCCATATAAATTCCAGAAGTATTTCGTGCAAAACGATTATTGAAAATATAACTATCCGAGATTTCTTTTAGTAATAATCCGTAAGCTGAATCGCCCCAATTTTCCTCGAAATAGTTATTAAACATTTTTACGTTTTTAGTAAACATTACGGCTACTCCTGCTCCATTGTTCTTGAAAACATTGGTTATGTAAGCATCATCATTAGAAAACATAAAATGTAATCCGTAACGTATGTTGTTGTTCGCAATGTTTCTCCAAATTACAGATTGCGTTACAAATTCGAAATAAATACCGTCTCGGTGCCCCGTAATTTTGTTTCCAATAATTTGCAGATTAGTACTTTTCCAGCAATGTATTCCGTTTCCAATCAATTGCTCTGCCTTACCATATGCTTTGATTACATTATTCTTAACAATACAATTAGTACTGTTTTGAAGGTAAATTCCGAAGAAGTTATTATCTAAAATATTTCCTTGAATAAGTACGTTATTTTTATCATAAACTCGTATTCCACAAGGATCATTTAAAGCGGCATAACCTGAATTAATTACTTTAAATCCTTTTACCACCACATCATCAGCGTTAATTGACACTACTTCATTTTTATTCTGACCATCTAAAACAGGGAAGTTTTTACCAACGAAATGAATCTTTTTATTGATCAAAATCGTTCCCTCTTTATAAACACCAAAATGTACAATAATCGTATCGCCATCTTTTGCTAATGCAAGGGCTTGCTTGATTTTCTTAACTGAAAAGTTAGCACCTACCTGGATAGTAGCTGCTTTCCCAATTGAAAAAAACAAAAGGAATACTATGAAACTAATTTTTTTCATTAATACATTGTGAAAACTTGTTCCCAAGTTAACATTTTGGCATTAAGTTGTTTTTGAAAATTATCTTGGTCTTTATCGGATGCAAACGCTGCAAAATTACCTCGCATGGGAGAATTTATAGAACCTCCACGTAAGTAAAAACTCTGTTCGGCTGGAATTAAAGTATTGTCTTTTGCGTAATCGTTAACAAAAAAAGATTGTACTTGTACATTCGCATTTTCTTTTGCGTATAATAACATGCAAGACAAATCATCAAACTTGTAATAGCGTCCTTTTTTAGTCAATAATTCGGCACCAAATTTTCCGTTTGAAATGGTCATTTTGCAAAATTCGCAAGTATCAACATTAAGTTTAATAGGATTTGGTTCGTTTGAAACACACGAAATCATAAAAATCGACGAAAATAAAAGTACAATCTTCTTCATAACTAAATGGTTTATTTTCTTTTGAATAAATTGAATTCTTTAAATACAATGTAAAATAGCATTACACCTGCACCAATTAACATCCATCCACCAATATCAGGAATCGAGTAGGCTCCAAAATTCAATAGTTGTTTGTATCCAATTAACGGTGGTTGATAGGCCATTCCAGGTACTTTAATAGCTGCATTAGGATCTAAATTGTGTCCGTATTCGTAATTCCATCGATAAAAATCTACTCCTGCTAAGATAACGAAAAGTATAAAGGTTCCGAAAAATGCTAATACGAATTTTCTATTATTGATAAAAATTAAAGCTAACGAAATAAGTGAAAAAGCACCAATTATGTATGGCAAAATTTTAAATTCGATAAAATTCTCGGTGTGCAAAGTTGCCATTCCTATGTAGTGATTTAAACCGTTTATGATTTCTACATCGCCACCAATTTTATTAGCGTGTAATTTTAGTACCAAACCTTCAGGATATTGAGGCGCATCTAAATCGATTTGCCACATAGGAACGAATAAAGAACCTATAAACAATCCTGCAATAATAAATAAAATGATTTTTGAAACTAAAGCAAGTTTTGTAGTTTCCATAAAATTGAGTTTAAAAAAGGGACAAAAGTTACTTTGCCCCTTTTGTTAAAAATTTATTTTGTTGCTGGTACGTTTGTTCCTAAACTAAATTGTAATGGAACATTTGAACCTTTTGGAGATACTCTAATGTATCCTTGCATTTCTTGGTGTAACGCACTACAGAAGTCGGTACAGTAGAATGGAAACGTTCCTACTCTGTCTGGAATCCATTTTAATGTAGTAGTTTCTCCAGGCATGATTAATAATTCACCATTATTAGCACCTTTCACAGCAAATCCGTGAGGTACATCCCAATCTTGTTCTAAGTTGGTTATGTGGAAATATACTTCATCACCTAAGAAAACGCCTTCAATGTTATCAGGAGCAAAGTGAGATCGGATAGAGGTCATGTACACATGAACTTTATTTCCTTCTCTAACTACTTTTGCTTCTTTTTCACCTTTTGCAGCGTATGGATGTTTGTTATCATCTAATTTATAGAATTTCAACTGACCATTGTTTCGAATTAAATCTGCCGGAGCTGCTTGTGCGTAGTGAGGCTCTCCAATGGTTGGGAAATCTAAAATCAGCTTCATTTTATCGCCACTAATATCAAATATTTGTGCTGATTGCGCTAACTCAGGACCTGTTGGTAAATAACGGTCTTTAGTAATTTTGTTGTACGCTACTAAGTATTTACCAAATGGTTTTTTACTATCTCCACCAGGAATACATAAGTGACCTACTGAGTAATAAGTTGCAACGCGGTCTAATACTTTTAACGTTTTGATATCCCATTTCACAACTTCAGAAGAAACGAAGAAAGTCGTATAAGCATTTCCTTTTCCGTCAAATTCTGTGTGTAATGGACCTAAACCTGGTTTTTGAACTTCACCATGTAAAGCTGCTTCGTATTTCACAACTGGAATTCCTCCATAGTCGCCTTCAAATTTTTTCCCTTTGATGGCAGATTGTAATTTATCAAAACTAAATACAGGAATTAAAGCTGCTAATTTACCAGAACCTACGATGAATTCTCCTGTTGGGTCAACGTCACAACCGTGAGGTGATTTTGGACAAGGAATCATATAACAAATATCTTTTAATTCAGAAGCATCTAAAACCAATACTTCATCTTTCATAACAGATTTTGCAGAGTGTGTATGCTCATCCCAAGTGTTGTGCGCATATTTCACTTTCTGTTTTTTACCTTTTCCAGCTTTGATGTACTCTTCTGCTTTTTTCCAGTTCACAGCCATGATAAAGTCTTTATCTTTTTGAGAAGCATTTACTTCTAACAATGTGTTGGCTTGTTCTGTATTGTAGCAAGAGAAAAAGAACCATCCGTGAGATTTTCCTTTACCAGCATGCGAAAGGTCAAAATTTACACCAGGAGTTACAATTTGGAAAGCCAAATCCATTTCTCCCGATTTTTTATCAACACTTACAAAACTGATATGTCCTTTGTAATTCTCTTTATAAGTATTGATTGGAACATCTCCATTAGAATAATCGGCAGGAACACTAAAACGAGTACCCGCTACCACATATTCTGTATTTTCAGTAATGAATGGAGAAGAGTGATTACCTCCACTGTTTGGAAGCTCGATAATTTCAGCCGTTTTAAATGTTTTTAAATCAATTCTAGCAATACGTGGGGTATTGTTAGCATTCCCAAAAACCCAACGACCATCAACTTCACCGTTAGTTTGAGACATTTCGGTGTGGTGTAAATCGTCCCAAGGTACAAATCCGTGAGAAGTGTTTAACATTGGTTTTGTTTCTTCGCTGTATCCCCAACCTTTTTCTGGGTCAACCGAAAATACAGGAATAACTCTGAATAAACGTCCGCTTGGTAATCCGTAAACACTTAATTGTCCACTAAAACCACCTGAAACGAAATTGTAAAACTCATCGTATTTTCCTGGTGCAACATACGCTTTCTCAGCAGCGTCGCCACTTACAGCATCTCCTGAGCTTTTTGGCTTACAAGAAGTCACAAACGCACTTCCCAAGGCAATTACTAAAATTGCCTGTACAAATTTATTTTTCATGATATATGTAGTTAAATTAAGGTATCGCATTACTTTCACTTAACACAATACCTTTTTACGTTTATTTTACACCGTCATTTTTACGCATATACTCTAGAATTCCTCTAGCTTCATCGTCTGAAATACCTTGATTAGGCATACGAACCAAACAAATTTCCAATTGTGCTTGCACTTCAGGATCTTTGTCAATCATAGGATCTGGATTAGTAATAAAGTTCATAATCCATTGAGGTGTTCTTCTTTCAGTTACTCCTTTCCAACCTGGACCCACTAATTTTTCATCAGTCATTTTATGACATGATGTACATTTTACACCAGCAACTTCTTCCCCTTTAGAAGCCATTGCTTGGTCTAATGTTGCGCCTAATTCAACAGTGTCGTATTTTCCTTCGCCACGTTTTGGATCATACGAAGCCGGATCAGCGGCTGCTTCTGTTGTTGCTTCACCTCCAGCAGGTTGATAATTATCCTCAGCAGATGCTTCTTTTTTACCGCATGCTACAGCTAAAGCAAGAGATAAAACAAGTAAAATTGATTTGTTCATGATATTTTAATATTAAAATTATTACTACAAATTTCTGAAATTGAGCGCTTTAAAAGTATGATTACAATCATAAAAAAGGATATTTTTATCTTTATTATTAACAATTGTTGAACAAAAAAAGGCTGTTTATAAAAATTAAATACCCCTCAGTATTAAGTAATTATCTTTTAAATTGAAATTGTATTGAATTCTAATTTGTTTAATTGCGATTCTAATTTGGTAATATCATTTTGAATTTTTGAGTTATCTTCTTGAAAAACTGATTTGTAATATTCAATTCCATTTAAAAGATTCGCTTTAAATGTTTCCCATTTTTTTATTTGTTGAGGAGTTATTTCTAAAGTTTGATTAATTTGGTTTAAGAAATAAGAAACATATAATCCCAATTCTTTTACGAACATATTTGGTCTTTCGGTATGATTTTCGATTTCTTTTTTTCCGTAAATGTGTTGAATCATCTCTTTTAAAGAAAATTCTCTAGAAAAATAAGCAATATTTGGTCCAGGACAAACCACTACTCCTTGTGCTTGACCTTTAATTGGAATACCTAATTCGATATGACTAGCATTTGCTAATCCCACACATAAACATGATTTTTCTGTGATTGAATTGTATTCTTTTATGTAAGCTTCGAAGGAAATGCTATTGCGTTTTAATTCCAATTCTTCTATTTTCTTGTCTTGATGTTTTTTAGATGCGGTACAACTTCCTTCTTTTTTATATTCTTTACTTAATGCTAAATATTTCTTAGGACACGAACTTCCGGCTTTTCCAGACGCAATACGTTGGCTTTTAAAAAAGTCATTGGTTGTTCCTTTGATGGTATTGAACGGAACTCCTAGAGGCGAAATGTTACTCAAATACAAATCTTCTTCTTTTGCCTCCGCTAATAACTTTCTAGTTTCTATATCAACTGAAGTAGCTTCTGGAACTAAAAGAAATGGAGAACCCCAACCTACTGCATCCACTTGATAATAATCTAATAAAAACTGATGTTCTTCTGCTGTTCCAACTCCTCCTTGAACTGTGATTTTTAAAATCGGTGGTTCGTTTGGAACTATTTTATTCTTTGACGCTAAAGCATTTGTAAATAGTGAATAGGCCGATTGAATCAATTCCTCTTTCTTGTTTTTGAATTCTTCTAGAATTGGACCTAATAAAAATCCGTCGGTTGCAAATGCATGTCCGCCACAGTTTAAACCTGATTCGATTCGGTATTCAGAAACCCAAAGTCCTTTTTTAGCTAGAAAATTTCCTTGAATCATCGCCGAACGAAAATCGCTCACTTTCAAAATGATTTTCTTTTGAAATTGTCCGTTTGCATTTGGATAAAAAGCATCGAAAGTTTCCATGTAACTGTACAATCTTGGATTCATTCCAGCAGAAAAAACTACCGATGAATTTGTTATACTATTTACAAAACCTCTCAAAGCGGCATGAGCATCGTTGTAAATTAGAGGCAATTGTTCGTCATCACTAAAATTATCCTTGTCAATTTTCGTCATGATATTTACATCGATACTTCCTGGTGCAAAATGATGGTCAAGAATCGTTTTCAATTCCATCATATTGTTTTTTCCTGAATCTATTAAATGTTCTAATTTGATTTTTAATTCCGAAGTTGTTGGCAAAATGGCGATAAAATCTTCTAATTGCGTTATTTTTTCAATCAATTCCAATTTGAATGCTTCGAACTTTTGAGTGACAACTGTATCGAGTAAATTCAAATAATTTGTAATTCTTTTAGCTCTAAAATCATCTACTTTTTGCGAGATTTCTTCATAAGGTTGCTTGAATTTTTCAGCATAAAAAGCAGTCATTTTTTCAATCAAATCGTCATCCATAATAGAAATTACAGAATCAATTCCGTATTGCGCCACTCGCATTGGACTATCAATAGTGAAAGCCAATCCCATAACGGGAATGTGAAAAGTGTGTACGTTTTTTTGTAAAGTCATATTGTTTTCTTGGTTATTTTTGAGTTCGATTTATTTCTTAACGAAATAAATATTGACAAATAAAGTACAATCCTTCAGATTAATATATGATTATTATCATGCTTTGAAAATTGGAAGAGTTTAGAGTAAAATCACTAAAATGATTCCCATTAAACCACCAAAACCTAATATCAAATATTTCCAAAAAGGATGCGCTTTTTTTAATTCCATAAACTGAAAAGCCACCAACCAAAACTTAATTAAAGCTAAACTTACAACTGTTATTGCCATAATTTCTGCACTTACATTTAATGCTAAAAAAGCTGCGATTACGGTAAGTGCTAACAACAAAATAAACGTAGAAGAAATAGTGTCTTTCATAATCTATCATTTAAAAAAGTAAATAAAGTACTGGGAATAAAAGCAACCAAATTAAATCGCACATGTGCCAAAAACTGGCACTGGCTTCGATATCTTCAAAGGATGCTTCTGTTTGTTTTTTTCTGATGGAAAGTGTAATTGCTATTAAAATTACTAATCCCACGATAACATGTATAAAATGAAAACCCGTTAACAACCAATAAAAAGTAAAAAACGAATTGTAATCCATATCTAAACCAACAGCTAATTTTTCATAATATTCGATTGATTTTAAAACTAGAAATCCGAAACCTCCAACCATTGCCCAATTGAAATAGGATACTGTTTTTTTAACATTGGATGCTTTAAAAAAATGAATTCCTTTGGCTACAAAAAATCCACTGGTTAACAATAGAATCGTATTTATAGTTCCAATTGTTTTATTCAGTTTTAAACTACCATTGTGAAACAATTCACGTTCTTCTGAACCGTAATAAGCCAAAGCTAAAATGGCCATTCCAAAAGTGATGAGTTCTAGATAAATGATTATCCAGATTAAAATGCCTCCTGGTGGATAATATATTGATTTTGTATTGTTCATGATTGTAATAATTCGACTTTTCCAGTGTGTAAATCGTAAAAAGTTCCTACTATTTTGATTTTTTTCTTGTTGACCAATTCTCTAATAATTTGACTTGATGACAAAATATGATCTATGGTTGAAAGTACGTTTAATCGTCCTGCTTCATTGGATAAATGTTCTGGTAATGGATACGTTCTGTGATGGCTAAAAGCGACTTTAATTTGATTGGTTAACTGCGTAAGATGTCCCAAATTCACATTATCAATTGCTCCTTGAACCGCACCACAATTGGAATGTCCTAACACAACCAATAATTTGGTTCCTTTTACCTGAACAGCATATTCCATGCTTCCTAAAATATTGTCGTCTTCGATATTTCCAGCAACACGCGCTACAAATAAATTTCCAATTCCTTGATCAAAAACAATTTCGGGCGGTACACGCGAATCGATACAAGACAACACAAAAGTGTGCGGATGTTGGTCTTTTTCTGAATGGTGTGCTTCATCAATAAAATCATGATGCATCAATTTATTGTTTACAAATCGCTTGTTTCCTTCTATCAATTCTTTTAATGCTTCATCCGCTGTTTTAGGTACATGATGATGTTCTATTGTTTCACAAGAAAAAATAAAAAGGATAAAAATGCTGAATAAAATGGCACCTATAATTCTCATAATTTTCTAATTAATTATTTCCATTCTAACAATCGTTTTTCGCCATCAATTTGCTTGATTTCGGTGATGTCTTGTGACATTTCGATTACGCCTTTGTATTTTTTTTGTTTATCTCTAACTGCGAAATAGCGAATATAAATCAGACGTTCTTTATAATTTATCCAGAAGAACGCTTCATTTTTTTCTCCTTTTCTAAAGGCTTCTAAAATTTGTAAAACGGTATCGACACTTTTCGGTGGATGACAAAAACGAACTTCCCTGCCAATAATTCCAGCACTTCTTGGAAACACACGTTCTTCACCTCGATTGTAGAAAATTACTTTATCGTTTTCATCTACATAAGTTAAATCGATTGGCAAGGTTTTGAAAAGCAAGTTTACTTGTTCAACCGTCATGTAACCTTCATCATAATGTGCTGCTTTTTCGTCAAAAACAACATCTGTTCTGCGTTCTGTATCTTGTGATGGATGAATGTATTCCGATTCTTTTGGGAATTTTGGTGGCACTTCTGATAACATCCAACCAATTTCTTCTTCTCCTTTTCGCATTTTAATCCAATCTTCTTCTGATAATAAATCCAACGCATTTGGAAACAACACATTTTCTTCTACATCCAATAAGCGATATAAACTTTGAGTTATTAAATTGGTATTGTGTTTGGCTGAAGTAAAATCTTGTTCTTCTAAATTTTTTCTAACAATGCGAAACATTTCTCTTATCGTATCGTGAAACGACCACATATTACGCGATGGTCCTGTCCAACCTTTTTGCTCTAAAAACGGAAATAATTGATTTTCTTTTCGTTCAAAACGTTTTTCAACTGTTGCTAAATGATTAAAGACATTATAGAATTTCTGAAATTCTTCTTTTGGATTAATGGTATTTAATTCTTCTAATAATTGATGTATTAAATCGGTTTCTTCGAAATAAGTATGAATGGGATGTCCTTCAATCACGTTTGTATGTATTTCTGATGTTGACATTTTATTGATGTTTGATTTTCTCATAAAGTTTTACCAATGATTTCAGCAAAGCTTCAGGAGATGTTAATATTTGATAATGATTTTGACCGAACATTTGCGGTAAATAATATTTGGCTTGCGCTTCAATGGCTAAGGCATACGAATTGATTTTTCGCTCATTTAGTTCTCGCAACGCTTGCTTAATGTCTTGAATACCGTGTTGACCTTCGTATTTATCGTAATCGTTTGGTTTTCCATCGGAAAGAACAATAATCCATTTATTTTTAGCATCTAATTGATCCATTCTTGCTCCTGCATGACGTAAAGCGGGACCAATTCGAGTGTAGCCATTAGGTTCAACGGCGCCTATTTTATGTTTGGCTTTGTTCCAACTTTCGTTGAAATCTTTCAAAGTTAAATAGGTTGTGAAATTTCTGGTTTTGGAATAAAATCCGTCAATGGCAAAATCGATGTCGAACTCATGTAAAATTTCACCAAATAAAATGGAAACTTCTTTTTCTACATCAATCACCCTATTTCCAGCGGCATAACCATCGCTTGAAAGACTAATGTCTAACAAAACCAAAATAGCAATTTCTTTATTTTTCTTTCTTTGGGATAAATAAATGCGTTCGTCAGGCGATTTTCCAGAATGAATATCGGTATATAAATCGGTTAACGCGTCTAAATCGAAAGCGTCACCTTGTAATTGTCTTCGTTGTTGTTGCATTTTATTATTCACGCTAGTAAGCATTTTTCGTAAACCATTTAAAGTGGTTTTGTACTTTGCCATCGTGTTTTTATAATAAGTTGCGTGAGTTTTAAGTTGGGTTTTCGGATATACTTTACAGAAGTTTGTTAAGTAATTTCGTTTTTTGAAATCCCATTCGTTATA
The DNA here is from genome assembly GCF_025909975.1 of Flavobacterium lacisediminis. Taxonomy (GTDB): domain Bacteria; phylum Bacteroidota; class Bacteroidia; order Flavobacteriales; family Flavobacteriaceae; genus Flavobacterium; species Flavobacterium lacisediminis. The sequence goes on from NZ_JAPCIO010000010.1 coordinate 27,752, forward strand.
TTTTAAATGGAAGCCTTTTTCATCTACCTCAGCACTTTCTGCTATTGATGTATTTTCTACAAAATCTGCTTGATAAACGGAATGCACCATATCATCTACACGAACGGTGAATCGCATGTTCATTTCTTCTAAAGCTTCTTGATGTTGTTCTAAATCATCGGCACCATCAAAATCGCGCCAATTTCCGTTGAATTCTTCCGCAGTTTCAATTTTTTCGAAACTGTGCATTAATACGTAATCTTCTTGTTGTTTTTTGTCAATCGTAAGCGATTCGATTTCTTCTACAGCTTTTGCATGAAGTGTGGTTTCGGCTACTACGTTATTTTGAATTTTCTTAGTATTGTCATCAAAGTTTTTTAATACATTTTCGTCTTCGATGTCAGGCGAATTTTTCATCCATTTTCCGTACAACCAAGAATAATCAATGGTTTGATCTTTTTTATTGATGGGTAATTTTGACACCGCATCATAATAAAACTCTTGCATGGATGGATAATCCTGAAACATTTTTTCTAAAACCAATGGTGCGGTTTCAGTAGCTTTTTCCAAAGAAAGTTCAGGTGAATTGTCTTGGTTATCCCAATTCAAATTCAATTGTTTTTGAACACTCAAATACACCGTTCTAAAAAAATAGAATTTTAGATTTTCTTCTTTTGTTGGAAATAGCGAACAATTAATTGGTAAGAAAAAGTTTTTGTTTTTGTAACCCCCTTCGCGTTCGGCAGGAAAAATTTCGATTGGAGCACCAGAGATGGCTCTTGCAAAAAGTGTTAATCGTGGTTTAATATCAGACAAGTTGATTTGACGGCTAAGAGTTTCAACATCATTTAGTCGCTTGTTTTTAAAGTATTTGAGTACTTTTTTATAAATAATCTCATCTAATTCAAAGCCCATTTTTCAATTCTTTTAAATCATTAAATCACACAAATCTTTTAAGGCTTGAATGGTTTCTTGTTCGTCTGTTAAAGGTTCTACAACGGCAACGTGAACCGCTAATCGTTTTGGTAATCCGTTGTTGATCAATTTGGCTGCGTCAACTAATAATCGAGTAGAAACGGTTTCGGTTAAACCTAATTCGGTAAGATTTCTAATTTTAGTTCCTATAGTAACTAACTTTTGAGCAATATCAGCTTCAATTCCTGTTTCGTTAATTAAAATTTCTGTTTCAACTTTTGGATTAGGATAATCGAATGAAAGTGCTACAAATCGTTGACGAGTTGATGGTTTTAATTCTTTAAATCCTTTTTGGTAGCCAGGATTAAACGAAGCGACTAATAAAAAATCAGGATGTGCTTTAATAGTTTCTCCTAATTTATCAATGAAAAGTTCTCTTCTGTGATCGGTTAAGGAGTGAATGGCTACGATGACATCTGGTCGTGCTTCGGCAACTTCATCTAGATATAAAATATATCCGTTTTTTACGGCTATGGATAAAGGTCCATCAATCCAAATGGTTTCGGCTCCTTTGATAATGAAACGTCCAATTAAATCGGTTGCTGAAGTTTCTTCGTGACAACTTACGGTGACTAATGTTTTATTCAATTCATTCGCCATGTATTCGATAAAACGAGACTTTCCAGAACCTGTTGGCCCTTTTAATAATAAAGGCAATTGCAATTGGTTAATCTGATTGAAAACTTCAATTTCTGAACCTACTGCTTTATAAAATATTGTTTTTTCTGCTACTATCATGACAATTTATTTTAAAAAAACCGAAACCAAATGCTGGCAGCGACAACTCTGGGCACTTGGTCTCGGTTAGCTATTAATTTTAAATTTCTAACCAAAATAATTAATAACTATTCTTCTTTTACAAGTGCTTCATCTGTGGGTTTACCATATTTGATAAACTCAATAATGAATAATGTAATTCCTGTTGTAAAAAGTGTTGCACAAAGCAGTAACACTACGAAGTGAATTGCAATTTCATTTTGAACATCCATGAAATCTAATTTCATTTTACGTTCTAAATATACTTGAGCAACACCAGCAACTCCAAAAGCTACCGTCATTCCTAACATTCCCACATTTGACAACCAAAAAGCCATATGACCACTTGTATTGTTGTAACGTTTTCTTCCTGTTAAATTGGGCAACGCATAGCTGATTATTGCTAAAACAATCATAGCATAAGCACCCCAGAATGCATAGTGACCGTGCATTGCCGTTACTAATGTTCCGTGTGTGTAAAGATTCGTTTGTGGTAATGTATGTGCAAAACCTAATAACCCAGCTCCTACAAAAGATACAATAGAAGCGCCGATTGTCCAGAATAAAGCAATTTTGTTTGGATGTGATTTTTCACCTTTTCTATACATGTACACTGCGAATAATGCCATCGCTAAGAACGCTAATGGTTCTAATGCTGAGAAAATTCCACCTACGATTAACCAAATTTTATTAACTCCTATATAATAATAATGGTGACCTGTTCCTAATAAACCTGAAAGGAACGTTAATCCTACAATTACATATAACCATTTTTCAATAACTTCTCTATCAACACCAGTAAGTTTGATTAATAAGTACGATAAAATACCTCCCATGATTAGTTCCCAAACTCCTTCAACCCATAAATGGACTACCCACCAACGGAAGAATGAATCGGTAACTTGACTATCGAACCAAATCATACCAGGTAAATATAACAATGCTGCAAAAACCAATCCCATTGTTAAAACCAAAGAGGTTGTTGTTCGTCTTTCTGCTTTATATAAAGTGGTGAGGATTAATCCTAAGAACAGTAAAACATTGATAACAACCAAAATATCTAATTCTCTTGGAATTTCAAGGAATTTTCGGCCTTCCCAAATATTAAAGTGATACCCAACGATAGCTAAAACTCCAACAACTGCTAAGGAAATCAACTGTACATAAGCCAATTTCACATTGACTAATTCTCGTTGCGCTTCTTCAGGAATAATATAATATGCGGCACCCATGAAACCGGTTAATAACCAAACTACTAATAAATTAGTGTGAACGGCTCTCGCTGTATTGAACGGAATAAAGTCATGAAGACCATCCATTCCAATTCGGGCAAAGCCCATAATAAAACCATAGATAATTTGTAATGCAAATAATAACATGCATAATCCAAAGAACCAATACGCTACTTTTTGTGATTTATATTTCATAACTCTATATTTTGGATTATTTTTTGTCTTTAGCTAAAGGAGAAACCACTCGATCAAAACCATTCAAATCAATGTTGCCAATCCATTTAAAGTAAGCGACCATCGCTTCTGCATCGGCATCATTCATTTCGTATTTGACCATTTTTCTGCCTTTTGGCCCCCAAGGAACTGGAGATTGTAAGACCGCTTTTACGTAGCCTTCTCCTCTTCTTTCAATTACCTTGGTAAGTTCTGGAGCATAATACGCTCCTTCACCAAGTATGGTATGACAACCCATACAATTATTCGATTCCCAAATTTCTTTTCCTCGAATAACTTTTGCATCAATCTTTTCATGATAAGTTTGATCATTTTTAGGCATGAACGAATAGATAGTTAATCCAATAAAGACTAAAAAGGTAACTACTGTTCCACCTAAAAAAAATGCTCGTGCTTGTGATTTTGATAACATATTTTAGATATTAGTTAAGAATAATTTATAATTAAAGATATTTTTATCCTTTTTAATTATATAGCAAAATAACTAACAAAAAAAGTCATTAAATATGATTAGAATCATACAATAAAAAATATATTAAAGATAGATTTGTCTTTTATTAAATTAAATTTAGAAACATGGTTATAGATTCAAACAAAACAGTAGGCACAATAGTAGCAGATGATTATAGAACTGCTGGTGTTTTTAGCCAATTAGGTATCGATTTTTGTTGTAAAGGGAACCGAACTATTGATGAAGTATGTGCAAAAAAAGGAATAGATAAATTTGCTCTTTTAGATGAATTAGAAAGAGTAACATCTAACAACAATAATCAAGGTATTGATTTTAAATCTTGGGAATTGGATTTATTGATTGATTATATTGAAAAAAAACACCATCGTTATGTGGAAGACAAAATCCCGCAATTGCTTTCGTTTTTAATTAAGCTAGAGCAAGTACATGGTGCACAACATCCAGAACTTTTTGAAATTAAAAAATTATTCAAAAGAAGTGCTGATGAATTAACGCAACACATGAAAAAAGAGGAGTTAATTTTATTTCCATTCATCAAAAAAATGGTGGAAGCCAATAGAAATAATTCACCTATAAATATTCCTGGATTTGGTTCTGTAGCCAACCCAATTGCTATGATGATGGAAGAACATGAAAATGAAGGCGAAAGATTTGAAAAAATTGTAGAATTATCAAACAATTATACACCGCCTGCAGATGCTTGTAACACGTACAAAGTAACGTACCAAATGCTACAAGAATTTGAAGCAGATTTACATGCGCACATTCATTTAGAAAATAATATTTTGTTTCCAAGTGCCGTTGTTTTACAAGATAAGTTTTATTAGTTAATTAGGTTCTTTAAACGGAGTCGTCATAATTACATGGCGACTCTTTTTAAAGTAAAAGGACTGCTAAATTTTATATTAGCAGTCCTTTTTTAATTAACAATAACCCTATTTATAATTAATTAACCTATTTTTTATATGCAAACAATTGCGGATTAAATGATACCATTACCCAAGCCCAATTGTTACAATTGTTGTTATTCCCTCCTTTTAAAATTTCCATAGTGTTGCTTCCAAACATTTTAGAAACACCTCCAGAAATTATAAAGTTTTTATCTAATTTATAAGTCCCTGTTATGTCGATTTCTGTTCCTAAATAATAGTCTTGTTCTTCTAAAGTAGTCATGTTGTAAACTGATGCCGAACTATAAAATAAATGTGGCGATAACGTTACTTGCCATTTATTCTTATCGTAAATGAATTTGGTATAAAAATCTTGTAATCCAACCGAATTTTTATGATTTCCGACGTAGAAATAATCCATTAAACCATTGAAGCCGTGGTTAGTTCCAAATAATGGCGAGAATGATTTTACTTTAGTATCGGTATCATTTTGATCTTTACCTGATAAATATTCGAAACCTAATTCGGCTTTAAACGGAACTGTGAATTTGTAACCTAAATTAAATCCTGCATAATACGCACCAACATCTACTTTATCATTAGTAACTGCAGCTTCACCCATTTGAGCATACAAACCGAAATCACCATAAAATTTTGAAGTAACCCATTTTCCATAAGTTCCAAGGGTTTGCAAATAGGCAACTTGAAATTTATTTTCTATCAAATTTTCATATTGATAGCCATTATTCAACGCTAAAAAGCTTAAACTTAGTTTTGAGAATTTTTGGTTGAACCAAATAAACTGCATGTTTTTATAGTTCGTCACATATGCTGATTCGTAAAGAGCTTCATTGTTATTATTCAACGCAGCTCCGAAATCCATTTGGTAGTTATTTTTCTTATTTGTAACCAAAACTGCATCGTGACTTTGACCTTGTTGTAGCCAATCGATACCGCCCATGATTCTTTGATTGTCATACGAAAGAACTTGCCGACCGAATTTAGCTGTCCAGTTTGTATTGAAATCATACGAAATCCAAGATTCGAATAACGCTACTCCGTTTTTATCTGATGGAGAAGTTGTAGCCACATCACCCCAAACTCTAACATTTTGAAATGATAAATTGGCTTTGAATTTTTCTTGTTTGTAAAAGAAATTCATCCTCGAGCGTTGGGAAACAAATGAAGTTGGATATAACTCATCTTTCATTAATTCTTTGAATCCGTTTCGGTATTCAAATCGAGGTCTAATTTGTAGGTTGACGTCTAACTCTTGAGCAAAAGAACCTGCTGTCGAAATTGCAAAAGCAACTGCAACTAGAATTTTATTATGAAGTTTCATTTTTTATTGTTTTTTTTTGGAAGCCACTACTCTACTTTCGCTGCTTCTTCTTTGATTTTTGAAACCGTTTTATCGTAACTAACTCCTAAACCTTCTTGTTGGAATGCCAATTCACCTTCCGCATTAAATACACTAATTATATTGGAATGTGAGAAATCAATTGGAGATATTTTTTTATAATTTACTGCTAAAACCGCTGCAAACTCTCTAGTGTTTTCTTCATTAGAACGTAAGAAAACCCATTGATTTCCAGTCATTTTATTTTCGATAGAAAAATCTTTTAATCGTTTTGGAGTATCTACTGTTGGATCGATACTTACTAAAACCATTTGGACTTTATCTTTGTATTCTTCCGGAATTTTAGATTCAATATTTCGCATATCAGCTACTAATCTTGGACAAGCTGATTTACATGAAGTATAAATCATCACCATAACTAGTACTTTTCCTCTCAAATCTTTCAGCTCAATATCTTTTCCGTCTTGATTGGTCCATTTTTCAGGCAAATTATAAATTGATAAATCGGTTATAGGTTTATCTTTTATATTTTGTTTTTCTTCATTTGAATTGCATCCTAAAATAAAAATAGAGGCAATTACTAGTAAAATTATCTTTTTCATGACATATTTTTTTAATTGAAAACTCAATTAGAGATGTTTTTGGCACATCTGAAGCCCAAATTTTTTGTAGTGTAATTCGCTTTTATACTGCCTCTAAAAGCATAGCGCATAAAAGCGGCATAATTCATTAAATCGGTTGCGTTGACAGAACCACTTCCGCAGAACAAATCTTTATCGGTATCTTTATCTTTTCTAGATTCTCCTGATAAAAAGATGCTGTTAAAATCGAAAGTCCATTCCCAAACTAGTCCGTGCATATCGTAAACACCCCAGTAATTTTTGAATGTTTTCCCTACGGAATTGTTGTAAGTTTTATTTTTTTCATACCAACTCAAGATGTATTTATTGAATTCTTCTCGTGAACGAGCATCTTTTCTTTTTTCGTCTGCCATGGCTACATATTCCCATTCATCTAATGTTGCTAATCTTTTACCTTGGCATTCGCAATATTCTTTTGCAGCAAACCAAGAAACATTGGTAACAGGCGCATTCGGATTTAATTTACCGAAATTCAAATCGCCACTCCATTCATATAAGTAAGTAGTATTGGCAAAAAGACGTTTGATTTTTGATTTTCGGTAAGCCGAATTGGTTTTTAAGAATTCTAAATATTCTTGATTTGTAACCGGATATACATCTAACAAAAAGGATTTGATGTAAACTGGTTTTTTATCTGCAGTTCCATATAAAGGAACATAACTCCCTGCTCCTATGGTTACCATATCTTCGGATACCTGAGAAAAAGAAATGGAAACCCAAAATAATAAAATTAGGCAGTAGTGAAATCGTTTAATAAATTGAGCTTCCATTCTTTATTTTTTTATATTAATGTATATCTTTTGTTTTTGGTGCTGGTTTTGCTCTCTGTGCTTTAACCATTTCTGGAGTTACTTTTGTTTTGTTATTTCCCCAACTATTATATACATAAGTTAAAACATCTGAAATTTCTTGATCCGTAAGGTTTTGACTAGTCATTACTGAATTAAATATTTTACCATTCACTTTAATTTCGCCGCTTAAACCATGAAGTACTGCGCTTATAGCTCTATTTGGATCTGCATTTAAGAAATCTGATTTAGATAGCGGAGGGAACGCTGCAGGAATACCTTGTCCTTCTGACTGGTGACATGCAAAACAAGTTCTTGAATAAATGTTTTTACCATCTGTCATTTGTTGGCTTAAAGTTTTATTAACTACAACTTCTTTACCATTACCGGTTTTTGGCATATTTTGAATGGTTCCTCCTTCTGGATGATATATTCCTTCTTGAGTAGTACCTGAGTAAATTTTAGCATTTTCGGCTCCTTCTACTTTTAACATTCCTAAGGCTCCTTTATTAAATGCTCTAAAAATGGAATGGTCTACTAAAATAAATGTTCCAGGAACATCCACTTTAAACTCTACAATAGCTGAACCACCAGCAGGAATTAAAGTAGTTTGTACATTTTTGTTGATCATGTCACCACCTTCTATATGTACTTTATCAAAAATTTCTCCAATAACGTGAAAGGATGAAACTAAGTTTGGACCACCATTACCCATGTAAATTCTAACTGTTTCACCTACTTTAGCGGTTAAAGCTTTATCACCTGTTAAAGCACCTACTTTTCCGTTAAAGACTACGTAATCCGCATGTTCATCTACTGCTTTTGTCATGTCAAAAGGTTGCATTCCTGGTTCTCCATATTTACCTTTCGTATAAAAATCACCTTGCATTACGTAGTATTCTTTGTCTACTGGAGGTAAACCACCTTCTGGTTCTACCAAAATTAAACCATACATTCCGTTTGCAATGTGCATTCCCACAGGAGCTGTTGCACAATGGTACACATACAATCCAGGATTAATACATTTAAAATTAAATGTTTTTTCATGTCCTGGCGCTACTAAAGAAGATGCTGCTCCACCACCTGGACCTGTAACGGCATGTAAATCGATGTTATGAGGTAATTTGTTGTCTGGGTGATTTTTCAAAGTAAATTCAACTTCATCACCTACTCTAGTTCTAATAAAACTTCCTGGAACACTACCTCCAAAAGTCCAGTAAACATACTTAACACCGTCGGCCATTTCTCCTTCGATTTCTTTGATTTCCATGTTTACAATTAATTTTTTAGCAGGACGATCTCCAACAGGTTTTGGAACAAATGGAGGTGCTGTTAGTTCTGCAATCATTTGATCACCAACTGCAATATCAGCATAATTGGTGGTTGAGTCACCGTTTTGTTTACATGCTATACTTGCCGCACAAGCTACACATAATACCAAAACTTTTTTAATAAAATTACTCATGGTAGAAAAATTAGTTTTAAATATTGGTTTAAATAATAGTTTCGTTACTATCATTTTATAGGTCAAAATTAAAAGACAAAAACATCCTTTAATATGATAAAAATCATGTTTCAAAAAAAAGTTAAAAAAATATTAAAATGATTTATTAATAGTTAAACTGAAATAAAAAAAGTACATTTGTTAACCAAATGGTTAAACCAAATAGTTAACTTATGAGAACAGAAGAAAAAATATTTGAGGCCGCATTTAGAGTATTTCAATTAAAAGGGTTTAAAGGAGCAAGAATGCAAGAAATTGCAGATGAAGCAGGTATAAATAAGGCCATGCTTCACTATTGTTTCAAAAACAAAGAGTTATTATTTGAAGCTGTATTTATGAATGCATTTGGAAAATTAGCTCCACAAATAAATGAAATATTTAAATCTCAAGATTCCATCTTTGAAAAGATAAAAAAATTCACTGATAGTTATATTTCATTTGTAATAGATTATCCATTCTTACCACAATTCATAATTCAGGAAATGAATAATAACCCTGAGTTTGTAACAAAATTTCTTGAAAAAGAGAATCGACCAGATCCAACAAAATTAATTCATCAAATTGAAAATGAAATCAAGTTAGGTATTCTAAAACCAATTAATCCAAAACAATTATTGATAGATATTTTTTCAATGACAGTTTTTCCTTTTGCAGCTCAAGCTTTGCTTAAAGGTATGATTCAGGTATCTAATGAAGAATTTATGCAACTAATGGAAGAACGTAAAAAATATATTTACGAACAAATTATCACCTCAATTAAAAAGTAATGAAAAATCTAATCTTAATCTTTTTTGTAACCTTATATGGTTATACAAATGCACAAGAGAAAATTTCTCTTGATAAATGTTATGAATTAGTACGAATTAATTATCCGTTATCTAAACAAAATGAAGCTTTAAATTCTCAGCTCAAATTACAAAATGAAATAATAGAATTAGATAAATTACCAAAAGTATCATTAAACGCTCAAGCAACCTATCAGTCAGAAGTAACACAAATTCCATTTTCACTACCTAATGCAACTATAGAGCCATTAAATAAAGACCAATACAGAGCAACTCTTGATGTCAATCAGCTGATTTATAATGGTGGATTGTTAAATGCTCAGTCAAAACTAAAAGAAATTCAATTTAAAACACAACAACAACAAATTGAAGTGTCTCTATATCAATTAAAAAATATTGTTAACCAATACTTTTTTGGCATTTTATTATTGCAAGAAAAAAATGAATTATTGCAATCAAAAATGAGTTTATTAATAGAGAAGAACAAAGAAGTGAAAACGGCTGTTAAATTCGGTGCAATATTGCCAGCTTCTGAGCAAGTTTTAGAAGCTGAAATCATTAAAATTCAACAACAAATAAACGATTTACAATTTGATAAAAGAAAACTACTGTATCATCTAGAAAAATTAACCGCAACAAATTTTGATGAGAATATAATTTTAGAAAATTCAATATCATTAGAAACTACAGAAGCATTACGTCCTGAATTTGATTTTTTTAATTTACAAAACCAGCAATTAGAAGCTTCACAAATCATCGTTTCTAAATCAAATCTCCCTAAATTAAATGCTTTTATACAAGGCGGTTACGGAAACCCCGCATTGAACATGCTAAATAATTCATTTGAAGCTTTTTATGTGACAGGAATTCGATTGAATTGGACATTATTTGATTGGAATAAAACAAAAAAAGAAAAAGAAGTTCTTGAAATATCAAAACAATTAATAGCATCTGAAAAAGAAACTTTTCAATTAAACTTAAATAGACAATTACAAGAAACAGATTTTGAAATTCAAAAAATAAATCAACAACTAAAATCGGATGAAGAAATAATTGATTTACGCCAAAAAATAGTAAAATCGTCTGAAGCTCAAATGAAAAATGGTGTTATTACAACTTCGGAATATTTAAATGAAATTGATAAACTTTTTGAATCAAAAAACAATCAAAAATCACACCAAATACAGCTACAATTAACTCAAGCAAATTATCAAATTATTAAAGGAAATTAAAATGAAAAATATAGCCTTACTTGTATTAGCAATGTTTATAATAAGTTGCAATGAAAATAATGAAAAAGCAGATGCTTATGGAAATTTTGAAACTACAGAAATAACTGTTTCGTCTGAGAGTAATGGAAAAATTGAGTTTCTAAACCTCGAAGAGGGTGATGTTGTGGAAAAAGGTAAAACTGTTGGTTTAATTGATACTTTGCAATTATATTATACTAAAATGCAACTTATAGCATCTCAAAAAACAGTTAGTTCAAAATCAGGAAATGTGTTGTCTCAAAAACAAGTGTTACAAGAACAATTAAAAACAGCAAAAATAGAACAAACCCGAATTAAAAATATGTTTTCAGAAAATGCTGCTACAAAAAGGCAAGTTGATGAAATTAATGGAAAAGTAAAAGTCATTGAAGAACAAATTAAAGGTGTAGGAACTCAAAATGCACCTATTAAAAATGAAGCCAATTCATTTTCGGTGCAAATTGAAAAAATTAACGATCAAATAAAAAAATGCAATTTAGTAAACCCTATTAAAGGAACTGTTTTAACTAAGTATGCTGAACCTAATGAAGTTACAACATTTGGAAAACCACTTTACAAGATTGCCAATCTTGAAGAAATGAATCTACGTGTTTATATTTCAGAAACTCAATTATCAAGTATTAAAATTGGACAACAAGTTAAAGTAAAAATAGATGATTTTGAACAAACCAAAGAGTATACTGGAAACATTATATGGATAAGTTCACAAGCAGAATTTACGCCGAAAATTATACAAACCAAAGAAGAAAGAGCTAATCTAGTTTATGCAGTTAAGATAAGAGTAAAAAATGATGGAAGCTTAAAAATTGGAATGCCTGCAGAGATCTGGATAAAATAAATAGTATTAATTAATCAAAAAAAATAAAAGAATGAAACAAATTGCCATAATCGCAGTATTATCAATAGTTATTGGATGTAAAACATCTGAATCAAATTTAAAAACAACAAATACTATGAATTTAAAAAACCTACATACTGAACAAAAAGCAGTACAAACTCAAATTTTATTTCAGCCAACAGAGGCTAAAGTAATTTCATTACAAATAGCAAAAAATGAACAATTAGCAGAGCATATAACAAAAGTACCAGCACTCTTAGTTTGTGTATCTGGAAATGCAACTTATAATGATGAAAAAGGAGAAAAAATAAATCTAAAATCTGGTAGTTATGTAAATATTCCTATCAACATAAAACATTGGATTGACGCTCATGAAGAAAGTAACTTTCTTTTGATAAAATAAAGCGAAATGAGTATTTCAGTACAAAACATATCAAAATCATTTAAAAATGTTTCTGCCATACAAAACATTTCATTTGAAGTGAAAAGCGGAGAATTGTTTGGCTTAATTGGTCCCGACGGTGCTGGAAAAACAACGCTTTTTAGAACCTTAACTACATTATTGATTCCAAACGAAGGTAATGCTATTGTTGCAGGGCACGATATAATAAAAAACGTAAAAGAAATTCGAAATTCAGTAGGTTATATGCCCGGAAAATTCTCGTTATACCAAGATTTAACGATTGCTGAAAATTTAGCTTTTTTTGCGACAATTTTCGGAACAACTATTGAAGAAAATTACGATTTGATTGAAGATATTTACGTGCAAATAGAACCTTTTAAAAATCGAAGAGCTGGTGCATTATCAGGTGGGATGAAACAAAAATTAGCGCTTTGTTGTGCCTTAATTCACAAACCAGAAGTATTATTTTTAGACGAACCTACAACTGGTGTAGATCCCGTTTCAAGAAAAGAATTTTGGGAAATGCTAAAACGCTTAAAACAAAAAGGAATTACAATTTTAGTATCTACTCCATATATGGACGAAGCGGTTTTGTGTGACCGAATCGCCTTAATTCAAAAAGGTGAAATTCTAAAAATTGATACCCCCGAAAATATAGTTAGCTCATACAAAAAAACGATTTATGACATAAAAACCAATAAAATGCATCAATTGATTGAACATTTAAAGAAATTCCCAACTCATTATAGTGTTTTTGCATTTGGCGAGTATGTGCATTACATCGACAATAATATCGAATTAGATCTTCAAAAATTAAAAATTTATCTCGAAGAAAAACAGCATACAAATATTATTATTCAAAAAGCAACTACAACAATTGAAGATGTTTTTATGGATTTATAAAAAATGAAAAAATGGTAAACCATATTAGTAATGAAAAAGTCATAGAAGTAGAAAATCTTACCAAAAAATTTGGTGATTTTACTGCTGTAAAAGGAATTTCTTTTCATGTAAATAAGGGCGAAATTTTTGGCTTTCTTGGAGCAAATGGCGCAGGAAAAACTACAGCAATGAAAATGCTAATAGGTATTTCAAATCCTTCAAGCGGTAATGCAAACGTGGCGGGTTTTGATGTGCATACCCAAAGCGACGAAGTTAAAAAAAGTATTGGCTATATGAGCCAAAAATTTTCAATGTACGATGACTTAACTGTTCAGGAAAATATTACCTTTTTTGGAGGAATTTATGGTCTTTCAAGAAAACAAATTAAGAAAAAAACAGCTGAACTTATTGAAGAATTGCAATTAGGAGATATTACAAAATCAAGAGTAGGATCATTACCATTGGGATGGAAACAAAAACTAGCTTTTTCAGTTTCTTTGTTACATGAACCAAAAATTGTTTTTTTAGATGAACCTACAGGTGGTGTAGACCCTATAACCAGAAGACAATTTTGGGAACTTATCTATACGGAAGCAGATAAAGGAACCACTATTTTTGTAACCACACATTACATGGATGAAGCCGAATATTGTGATCGTGTTTCTATTATGGTAGACGGTGTTATTGAAGCCTTGGATACACCTAAAAACTTAAAAAAGCAATTTGATGTGGACTCTATGAATGAAGTATTCTTAAAATTAGCTCGAAATATTGAATAAAAGTATATACTATGAAACGATTTAAAGGTTTTGTAAAAAAAGAATTCTACCATATTTTTAGAGACAAACGATCATTGTTTATACTATTTGGTATGCCAATTGCTCAAATTTTACTGTTTGGCTTTGCTATAACAAACGAAATCAACAATGTAGATATTGCCATTTTAGATTATGCAAAAGATGCTGAATCTGAGAAAATTATCCAAAAAATAAAAGCATCAAAATATTTTAATATAGAGAATCAAATAGATAATGAAAAAGCTATTGAATCCGAATTCAAAAATGGAAAAATAAAAGCTGTATTACTATTTGAAAGAGACTTTGCGAAAAAATTAGAAAATCAAAAAAAAGCAACTGTTCAAGTTATTACTGATGCTACAGAACCTAATGTTGCTAATACTATTACAAACTATACACAATCCATAATTCAAAATTATCAAAATCAAAAAAACACAACTCAAAAACAAAGTGTTTCAATTGTTATGCAAACTCGAATGTTATACAATGCTGAACTAAAAAGCGTTTTTAACTTTGTACCTGGTGTAATGACAGTGATTTTAATGTTAGTTTCTGCCATGATGACCTCTATCTCTATTACAAGAGAAAAAGAATTAGGAACTATGGAAGTATTATTGGTTTCACCTCTAAAACCTTTTCAGGTGATTATTGGAAAAGTTTTTCCTTACGTTTTTTTATCAATTATAAATGCCGTTGTTATTGTTTCAATGGGCTATTTTATTTTTGGAATGCCAATAAGAGGAAGTCTTTTTTTATTAGCTTTTGAAAGTATTCTATTTATCATTACGGCACTTTCATTAGGCATTTTGATTTCAACAGTTTCAAATTCGCAACAAACCGCAATGATGCTTTCTTTAATGGGGTTAATGCTTCCTGTTATAATACTTTCAGGATTTATTTTTCCTATTTCGTCCATGCCATTACCCATGCAAATTATGAATAATATAATTCCCGCAAAATGGTTTATTATTATTGTAAAATCAATTATGCTTAAAGGAGTAGGAATAAGCTATATTATCAAAGAAACATTGATTTTGACATTAATGACATTGATTTTTATTGGGCTAAGTATCAAAAATTACAAAACCCGATTAGAATAAAAATTTAAAAAATGAGAACTATTTTATTCATAATACAGAAAGAGTTTAAGCAAATTTTTAGAGATAAAAGCATGCTGAGATTGATATTTATATTACCAATATTACAACTATTAATCCTTTCTAATGCAGCAACTTTTGATGTCAAAAACATTAGAATTTCATTTATAGATTCAGATAATTCTATTTCTTCACGTGTTTTAAAAGATAAATTTAATGCTAACAGTTATTTTAGTGTGACTAAAGAACTTACAAACCCAAAAGAAGGTTTAGATTTTTTACAAAAAGGAAGTACAGACATTGTGATAGAAATTCCCAATCAATTTGAAAAAATGCTTCAAAACGAAAAAAAAGCAGAATTACAAATCCAAATTAATGCCATAGATGCTGCTACAGCAGGAGTTCAAAATGTTTATGTCTCTCAAATAGTACAACAAGTAAATCAAGATATTGCTGTTAAAATTTATAATACAACTGAAAATCAAATTATTCTTAGTAGGATTGAAACTATACCCTCATTTTGGTATAATAACACTTTAAATTACAAGACCTTTATGGTACCTGGAATATTAGTTTTATTGGTAACAATGCTAACGCTTTTTCTTTCAGCTATGAATATTGTTAGAGAAAAAGAATTAGGAACTTTAGAACAAATTAATGTTACACCTATTAAAAAATATCAATTCATAATTGGAAAATTATTCCCTTTTTGGGTGCTTGGACTTATTATATTGAGTGTTGGATTAGTTATTTCAAAAGTAGTTTTTAATGTTCCAATGTTAGGAAGTATTCTTTTAGTTTATGGATTTACTTCTATTTATTTACTCTTAATTTTAGGATTTGGACTTTATATTTCTAACCACACTGAAACACAACAACAAGCGATGTTTATTGCGTGGTTTTTTATGGTAATTTTTATATTAATGAGTGGTTTATTTACACCTATTGAAAGTATGCCAAAATGGGCTCAAAACATCACCTTATTAAATCCTATTCGTTACTTCGTTGAGTTTATAAGAATGGTTTTATTAAAAGGTGCTGGCCTTAAAGAAGTACTACCTAATTTAGTAGTAATTTTAATTTTTGCAATATTAATTAATGGCTTAGCTGTGTGGAGCTATAAGAAAACGAATTAAGACCAAGGTCATTTCTTCTTGTTTTCAATTGATTTTGTCATTGGAATTTTAGAAATATCAAATATAATTGTCTCAGATCTTCCTTAAAAAAGTTCGAAACGCCTCTACTCTGCTCCACAAAAAACCCTGCAAAACATTGATTTTACAGGGTTTTTTATTTAAATCAACAACGCTAACAAAGGTTCTTTTTCATTTAAATATTGAAATTGAAAGCCTTTATCTTGCATTTTAGCTTTAACAAAAACAATATCTTCTTCATTTTTTACTTCCAAGCCAACTACAACTGGTCCAACATCTCTATTATTTTTTTTAATGAATTGGAAATAAGTAATATCATCAGATTCTGATAAAACATCATTTACAAACTCTCTTAATGCACCTGGACGTTGTGGAAATTGAATCATAAAATAATGTTTTAATCCTTCATATAGTAAAGAACGTTCTTTTATTTCTTCTGTTCGTTCAATATCATTATTGCTTCCACTTACAACACAGACTACAGTTTTACCCTTAATTTCATTCGCTATAAAATCCAAAGAAGCGATAGCTAATGCTCCTGCGGGTTCAACTACCATAGCTTCTTCATTGTACAATTTTAGAATTGTAGAACAAACTTTTCCTTCGGGAACTAAAATCATTCTATCTAAAGTGTTTTTACAAATAGAAAATGTTTCATTACCAACTTGTTTTACTGCTGCTCCATCAACGAATTTATCGATAGTATTTAAAGCTACTGGATAATTTTGATATAAGGCATGTTGCATGGAAGGAGCTCCTTCTGGTTCTACCCCAATTATTTTAGTATTTGGACTTAAGCTTTTGAAAACAGTAGAAACACCTGCTGCTAAACCTCCACCTCCTACGGGAAGTAAAAGATAATCAATTGATGGTACTTTTTCTGAAAGAATTTCTAATCCAACCGTTCCTTGACCTGCAATTACTTCTAAATCATCGAAGGGATGGATAAATTCTAATTGATTTTCGTTTGAAAATTGTTTAGCCGCATGAAATGCATCATCAAAAGTATCTCCAATCAAAACAATATCAACAAATGATTTTCCAAACAATTCTACTTGCTTTATCTTTTGATTTGGAGTTGTTTTAGGCATGTAAATTTTGCCATGAATTTGCAATAATTGGCAAGAATAAGCTACACCTTGCGCATGATTTCCAGCACTTGCACAAACAATTCCTTTTTCTTTTTGAACCTCATCTAAATGACTAATTTTATTGTAAGCTCCCCTAATTTTATAAGAACGAACTTGTTGTAAATCTTCTCGCTTCAAATATACCGAAGCTTGATATTTTTCAGACAAATTGATACTGAATTGGAGTGGTGTTTTAATTACCACTCCATTCAAATTATCTTGAGCTTTTACTATATTTTCAAATAAGGTCATTAGTTTAATTTTGGTCTTAACTTTCTAACTGCTGCTCCTGCTTGCCATAATTCAGATTCGCGGATTTCAGTTAATTCTACTTCTAATTTTTGACGGTAATCCGTTTTACTTCCTTCAGAAATCACTCGATTCGCTTCTCTTCCTGAAGACACTTCATCATATAAATTTTCAAAAACTGGTGTTGTAGCATCTCTAAACTTACCTTTCCAATCTAAAGCGCCACGTTGAGCAGTTACTGAAGTATTAGCAAACATCCAATCCATTCCGTTTTCTGCTACTAAAGGCATTAAACTTTGGGTTAATTCTTCAACTGTTTCATTAAATGCTTCTGATGGCGAATGTCCGTTTTTACGTAATACATTATATTGCGCTTCGAACAAACCCGCTAAAGCGCCCATTAAAATTCCTCGTTCTCCGGTTAAATCAGAATACACTTCTTTTTGAAAATCTGTTTCGAATAAATAACCAGAACCGACTCCAATTCCCAATGCGATGGCTTTATCTTTTGCTCTACCTGTGGCATCTTGAAAAACAGCGATACTAGAATTAATTCCTTCGCCTTTTAAAAACAATCTTCTTAAAGAAGTTCCAGAACCTTTTGGTGCAACTAAAATTACATCTACATCTGCTGGAGGTACAATTCCTGTTTTTTCATTAAATGTGATTCCGAAACCGTGAGAAAAATATAGTGTTTTGCCCGCAGTTAAATATTTTTTAACCGTATTCCAAGCTTCAATTTGACCAGCATCTGAAAGTAAATACTGAATGATTGTAGCATTATCGCAAGCTTCATCAATATCAAATAAAGTTTCTCCTTCAATCCAACCATCTGCAATCGCTTTTTCCCAGCTTTTTCCACCTTTACGTTGACCAACTATTACATTAAATCCGTTATCTCTTAAATTTAAAGATTGTCCAGGACCTTGAACGCCATAACCAATTACAGCAATTACTTCATGTTTTAATGTGTCTTGTGCTTTTTCTAATGGGAATTCGTCTCTTGTGATTACGGTTTCATTAACTCCTCCAAAATTTATTGTTGCCATATTTTTTCTTTTTAAATTTTAATTTACATTTGAAATACTTGATCCTTTTTATCTAAAAATTCGTTGTTTATTGTTTGTAATGCTGGATTTTTTAGTTCCATTTCTACTACTTTTTTATGAATACCTTCGCTTGCGTTAATAATGGCTATTCGGGAACTTCTTACAAATTCTATTAAACCAAACTTGTCTAGCTTTTTCAATAACTTATTGATTTCTTCTCCCTGACCTGTGGCTTCAAAAACTGTATAATCATTTCGAATAACAACCGCTTTTGCGCCATATTCTCTTAGCAAACGCTCTACTTTAACTTCTTTGATGATAACTTCAGTAGGCACTTTATACAATGCCATTTGTTGCCAAACAATCTCATCATTTGTATTGCAATACACCTTGAAAACATCTACAATCTTTTCAATTTGCTTTACCAAATTCTTCACGACAGCTTCTGCTTCAACAACTACAATAGTGAATCTATAAATATTAGGCACTTCGCTTGGTGACGTATTAAAACTCTCTAAACTAATTTTTCTTCTTGAAAACATGATGGCTATTTTATTAATTAGTCCGACATGATTTTCTGTATATATTGTAAGGGTAAATTCTTTTTTCATCTTCTTTCAATTAAATATCTTCTTTACACAAAACAATTTCCGAAACGCCTTTTCCTTGCGGCACCATTGGAAAAACGTTGTCTTCCATTCGAACGGCAACTTCTAACAAAAACGACTCAGGAAAATCAATCATTTCTTGCAAAGCCGATTTTAACTCTTCTCGTAAAGCCACTTTATTTCCTTTAATTCCATACCCTTTTGCGACTTGAACAAAATCGGGACTTTGGATATCGGTAAAAGAATATCGTTTTTCATGAAATAATTCTTGCCATTGGCGTACCATTCCTAAAAAACTATTATTTAAAATCAGAATCTTTACATTAGGTTTGAACTGCATAATGGTTCCTAGTTCTTGAATATTCATTTGTGCACCACCATCACCCATTACCGCAATTACGGTCCGTTCTGGTGCTCCATATTTTGCACCAATAGCCGCTGGTAAAGCAAACCCCATAGTTCCTAAACCACCACTAGTGATATTACTTCTGGTTTTGTTTTGATGTGAATAGCGACACGTTATCATTTGGTGTTGGCCCACATCCGTAACCATTACTGCTTCGCCGTTGGTTAATTCGTTAATTAATTGAATCACTTCACCCATTGTTATTTCACCTTCTTCAGGAAATAATTCAGGTTCAATTAACTTTTCCGTTTCAATGGCTATTGCTTGATGAAATTTTGTAATCCATTCTTGATGTGATTTTTGTTCTACTCTTTCCGTCAACAAAGGCAAAGTCTCTTTACAATTTCCCCAAACTGGAACGTTTACTAACACATTTTTATCAATTTCGGCTGGATCAATATCCAAATGAATAATTTTTGCTTGTTTCGCATATTTATCCAAACGACCTGTCACCCTATCATCGAAACGCATTCCAATGGCAATTAAAACATCGCATTCATTAGTAAAAAGATTAGGTGCATAATTTCCATGCATACCTAACATACCTACTGCTAAGGGATGATTCGTTGGAATAGCACTCATCCCCATAATCGTCCATGCTGAAGGGATTCCTGCTTTCTCAATGAATTGTAAAAACTCCTTTTCTGCATTTCCTAAAATCACACCTTGACCAAAAATCACAAACGGCTTTTTAGCTTGATTGATGAGTTCGGCTGCTTGCTCTACATATGAAATTCGGATATCAGGTTGTGGTTTATAACTTCTGATGAAGTCGCACTTTTGATAACCTTCATAATCAAATAATTGCAATTGAGCATTTTTGGTAATATCAATTAATACAGGACCTGGCCGACCACTTTTTGCTATATAAAAAGCTTTTGCTAAAACTGAAGGAATTTCGGAAGCATCTGTAATTTGATAATTCCATTTCGTTACTGGCGATGTTATGTTTACGATATCGGTTTCCTGAAAAGCATCCGTTCCTAATAAGTGGGCAAAAACTTGTCCCGTAATACAAACTAAAGGAGTAGAATCAATCATAGCATCTGCTAAACCCGTAACTAAATTGGTAGCACCTGGACCGCTTGTTGCAAATACAACTCCAGTTGCACCACTCACTCTCGCAAATCCTTGAGCGGCATGAGTTGCACCTTGTTCATGACGGACTAAAATGTGATTTAATTGCTTTTTATAATCAAACAAAGCGTCATAAATTGGCATAATGGCACCACCTGGATATCCAAAAATAGTGGTAACATTTTCCGCTAATAAGGCTTCAATAACAGCAACACTTCCTGAAACTAATGTCTCAGATTTCTGTTTTTCTGTTTCTTTTATCTCTAATGTATTCATTTTCTAAAATTCATCGGTTACACAACCATTTGAAGCATCGGTAACTAATTTGGCATACTTTAATAACACGCCATTAGTTACTTTTAACTTTGGTTGCTGCCACTTGTTTTTTCTATCTGTTAATTCTTCCTCACTCACATGCAAATGAATCGTGTTGTCTACTGCATTAATTTCAATAACATCTTCATCTTCAACTAAAGCAATAGTGCCTCCATCATAAGCTTCAGGCGAAATATGTCCTACTACAAAACCATGTGTTCCTCCGCTAAAACGACCATCGGTAATTAATGCGACACTTTTTCCTAAACCTGCACCAATTAAAGCGGATGTTGGTTTTAACATTTCTGGCATTCCTGGCCCGCCTTTTGGTCCGACATAGCGAATAACCACCACATCTCCTGCTTTTATTTTTTTATCTTCAATACCTTTAATTAATTCTTTTTCGCCATCAAAAACTCGAGCTGGACCTTTGAAAAATTCACCTTCTTTTCCAGTAATTTTAGCGACAGAACCTTTCGGAGCAAGATTTCCATATAAAATTTGAATATGGCCTGTTGGTTTTATAGGAGTTTCAATAGGTTTTATAATATTCTGTGTTTCGAAATCGATATCTGAAACCTCTTGTAAATTTTCTCGAATTGTTTTTGATGTTACGGTTAAACAATCTCCATGCAACATTCCTTTGCTTAATAGATATTTTAAAACCATTGGAACGCCGCCTTTTTCGTGAAGGTTTTGCATTAAATAATTTCCACCTGGTTTAAAATCGGCAATCAAAGGTGTTTTGTTGCTAATTCTTTGAAAATCGTCTTGAGTAATAGTTACTCCAACACTTCTAGCCATAGCAATCATGTGTAAAACGGCATTTGTACTTCCGCCAAGAGCAATTAAAACAGTCAATGCATTTTCAAACGCTTCGAAAGTCATGATGTCTTTAGGACATATATTTTGCTCCAAAAGTTGCTTCATGTAAAACGAAACTGATTCACATTCTTGAAACTTCTCGACGCTTATTGCTGGATTAGAACTTGAATAAGGCAAACTCATTCCTAAGGCTTCAATCGCAATAGCCATTGTATTTGCCGTATACATTCCGCCGCAAGCACCTGCACCTGGGCAAGCATTTTTTATGATTCCTTTAAAATCTTCTTCTGATATTGTTCCAGCAATTTTTTCTCCTAATGCTTCAAAAGCTGAAACAATATTCAAATCTTTTCCTTGATATTTACCTGGAGCAATTGTTCCACCATAAACCATAATAGATGGGCGATTTAATCTTCCCATGGCGATGATACTTCCTGGCATATTTTTATCGCAACCCGGAATAGCCACTACTCCATCATAATAATGTCCTGAAACTACACTTTCGATACTATCCGCTATAATCTCTCTGCTAACTAATGAATATCGCATACCGTCAGTTCCGTTTGTAATTCCGTCACTAATTCCGATCGTATTAAAAATTAAACCCACCATTTCATTTTGATTCACTTCTTTTTTTATCAAAGCGGCCAAATGATTCAAATGCATGTTACAAGTATTCCCATCGTAACCCATTGAAGCAATTCCGATGAAAGGCTGTGCTAATTCTTTTTCAGTCAGACCAATTCCGTACAACATAGCTTGAGCAGCTGGTTGCGTAGGATCTTGCGTAACCGTTTTACTATATTTATTTAATTCCATTATAAGTATACGTTTTGATATTCGTTATGCGCCACTCTTCTTTTATATTTCTTTTGAATTACCGAACCGATTGAATCTTCCCAATCTAATGGAAACTTATAATCATTAACCGACTGTATTCCAATTACTTCAGCTGCAGTTCCACAGAAAAAAGCGCTATCTGCTGTGAATACTTCCTCGGGTGTAAAGAATTTCTCTTCAATTTCGTACCCTAATTCTTTTCCTATTTCTAAAACCGTTTGACGCGTTATTCCTGCTAAAATATTTCCTAATGGAGCTGTAACTAATTTTCCATTCTTTTCAAGAAAAAAATTAGCACCAGGACCTTCTGCGATATACCCATTCATATCTGTTAATAAAGCTTCATCATATCCATTTGCTTTAGCTTCTGTAGTTGCTAAAATGCTATTCGTGTAATGTCCAACTACTTTAGCTTCAACAAAACATGATTTAGGGTTGGGTCTTTGGAACGATGATAACATCAATCTAAGTAATGAATCCCCTAAATATTTTCCCCATTCCCAAGCCATAATTGCCACATGAACTTCATCAGTTGGAGTTAATGACATATTTTCACCCAAATACACTAATGGTCTGACATAAGCATCTTTTAAATCATTAAGCTCTAGTAACTTATATGTAATTTGCTCTAATTCCTTTTCAGTATATTTCAAATTAATATGCATCACTTTTGCGGAATAATGCAATCTTTCATAGTGTTCCTTTGCTTTGAAAATTCGGACACCATCTGGAGTATCGTAGGCTCTAATACCTTCAAATACGCCATTACCATAATGCATTGTTTGATTGTAAATACTTACTGGAGCATCTTTTACTTTTACAAATTGACCGTTTAAAAAAATGGTGGTGTTTTCGTTGTAATACATAATTTTTAAAATTTTAAAATAAAAAAAGCCTTTCCCTAAAAACGGAAAAGGCTTATAATAATCAAACCAATCCGTCTATATAACACGAATATTTTTTATAATACTAATTGAAATATTTATATTTTCCATTTGTTAACTACACTTAATAATTAGAACTAAAAGTCCAATCGAAATAATGGTATTTATTACGATTACGATTTTGTTCCATATATTAGGACTTGTTTTCATTTATCTTATTAATGAGAAGTGTGCTTTAAATTGTTTTTTAACTCCATTCTC
>NZ_JAPCIO010000011.1:0-31834 GCF_025909975.1 Flavobacterium lacisediminis
ACTGATCTTACATATGGTAAATGGTTAAAGTCAGGTATTTCAGTTCTAGGTAATATAAATAACTTCTATAAAAATGGCTCTGTAGGAGATAAACAAGCTTTATTAAGTTCGATATTTCCTGAAAAAATTTATTTTGACGGGAAAAAATGTCGAACTCAAAGAATTAATGAAGTTTTACGAGTTATAATGTTGAATAATAGCGTTTTAGAAAATAAAAAAAGTGAACAAATCTACAAAAATATAGAGTTGTCCACTTTAGTGGAGTCGGAGAGAATCGAACTCTCGTCCAAACAAGCAATCAAAAAGCTTTCTACACGCTTAGTTTCATCTTGAATTTTCGACAAAGAGCAAGGCTAGAAACCGCCACTCTTTGCTTAGCTTTATCAGTGTCAAGAAGGATTTAAAGCATTACCTTCTCTAGGTTTACATTTACGGTTCTCCTAAACCAACCGCCATAAACCAAGGCTTTTGAGGAGAATCCAGCTTTCCTACCTAGTAGGAACTTGGCAAATCTTACTATAATTCAGATTAAGCAGCTAAAGCGTAATTATTTTCGCCGTTTATAGGTTTGTACATTTGGATTTACGAGCTAAACATACAATGCTCGACGTGCTTACTAATCAATTCCACTCGCTGTCAAAACCAGTCGACCCCATGTGTAATAAGTAGTGTTTTTTGAATAATATTATACTCAAAAAGTGAGCCAAAAATACTACCAATTTTTCAATAAAAAAACTATTGTGCAAACTAAAGTAAAAAGTTATATTTGTAACATTAAATCAATATTCAGTTATAAATACTGTTGGCTATGAAGTTTGGAATCATCAAAGAAAGAAAAAATCCACCGGATAGAAGAGTAGTTTTTACTCCAGAAGAGTTAGTACGCTTACAATCAGAACATCCAGAAGCGGAAATAAAAGTGGAAAGTTCAGATATCAGAATCTTCTCTGATGACCAATATCGTAATTTAGGATTAAATGTCACTGCCGATATGTCGGATTGTGATGTTCTTTTTGGAGTAAAAGAAGTTCCTGTTGATGCTTTAATTCCAAATAAAAAGTACTTTTTCTTTTCGCACACGATTAAAAAACAGCCATACAATCGCAAATTGTTAAAAGCTATTTTAGATAAAAATATCGAGTTATACGATCATGAAACGATTGTTGATGCAACTAATCATAGATTGATTGGCTTTGGTCGTTATGCTGGTTTAGTAGGGGCTTATAATGGATTTAGAGGATTCGGAATCAAATACGATTTATTCACTTTACCAAAAGCAGAAACCTTAAGTGGTAAAGAAGATTTAATTGCTCGTTTAAAACGTCAAACGCTTCCAAATATTAAAATTGTTCTTACTGGTCATGGTAAAGTAGGAATGGGAGCTAAAGAAATTTTAGACGGAATAAAAATCAAACAAGTTAGTGTTGATGATTTCTTAAACAAAAAATACACAGAGCCAGTTTACACTCAAATAGACGTATTAGATTATAACAAACGTATTGATGGTCAGGTTTTAGATAATGCTGATTTTTATAAAAACCCACAAGATTACGTTTCTAATTTTGAACGTTTTACGAAAGTTGCAGATATGTACATCGCTGGACATTTTCACGGAAATGGTTCGCCTGATATTTTAACTCGTGATATGCTTCGTGCTGCTGATAATAAAATTCAAGTTGTAGCTGATATTTCTTGTGATGTAGATGGACCAGTGGCTTGTACGATTAAAGCATCAACTATTGCAGACCCATTTTTCGGTTACTTACCAAGCGAACACAAAGAAGTTTCGTATACTCATCCGGCTTCTATCATGGTGATGTCAGTTGATAATTTACCTTGTGAATTACCAAAAGACGCTAGTGAAGGTTTTGGTGAAATGTTTATGAAACATGTAATTCCTGCTTTCTTTAATGGAGATAAAGACGGAATTCTACAAAGAGCTAAAATTACTGAAAACGGAAAATTGACAGAACGCTTCAAATACCTACAAGATTACGTAGATGAAAAAATTGAAGTACTATCTTCAAAATAAAATAAGCCCGATGTAAATCGGGTTTTTTGTTTTTAATACCAATGGGTTATCTTTTACGAAAACGTTTTCGTTAATAAAATTATTTAAAATCAATTTTATTAAAGATGAATAAATGTATATTTAGAAATTATTTGTAAGATTATTTATGAATTTCAATTTTACTGTAATTTTTTATACAAACAACCAATAAACTATAAAGTATGAGTACCAAACAAAATTCAACAAATTATCCGGCATTGTATACGCTGATTACGGTTTTCTTTTTCTGGGGATTTATCGCAGCTGGAAATAATATTTTTATTCCTTTTTGTAAAAGTTATTTCTCTTTAGACCAATTTCAATCTCAGTTAGTCGATTTTGCATTTTATACCGCTTATTATATTGGAGCTTTATTGCTTTTTGCATTAGGAAACGCTTCAGGTAAAGACGTAGTAGGAAAATGGGGATATAAGAAAAGTATTGTTTACGGATTATTGTTTTCTGCTTTAGGAGCAGGAGCTATGATTGTAGCGGTTGAAGCTAATTTATATGCTGGAATGCTAGTAGGTTTATTCATTGTAGCCTTAGGATTTTCTTTACAGCAAACAGCTGCTAATCCTTTTGCTATTTTATTAGGTGATCCAAAAACTGGAGCTAGCCGTGTAAATTTAGGAGGAGGAATTAATTCATTGGGAACAACTATCGGACCTATTATTGTAGCTTTAGCGTTATTTGGTTCAGCTAAAACGATATCGGATGATAAAATCAAATCACTTGGATTAGATAAAGTAGTTTTACTTTATATTGGAGTTGGATTATTATTTATTGCAGCTGCAGCTTTATTTTATTTTTCTAAAAAAGTACCAACGGGAATTGCAAACGAACCTATAGAAAAAGCAAACAAAGCATTACGAACTTTAGTCGTTATGACCATTTTATTAGCCGTAATGTTTACCCCTGTTTTTAATAGTTACAAGAGTCCTGAAGCTAAGAAAATAGAAACTTTAGAATATGATTTGAGTGTGGCTCAAACGCCAAAAGCTATTGGTAAATTAAAAGACTTGACAGGAGATCAAATTGCTTCTCATAAATTAGAAATTGAGAAAAAACAAGCCGAATTAACCGTACTAAAGAAAGATATTGAACAATTTAGAATGTATTGGTTAACAGGAGCTTTGTTAGTTGTTATTGGAGGATTATTGTTCTCTTATACTGCTGCTCAAAAGAAAGCTGAGGGTTGGGGTGCAATGCAATATCCGCAATTAGTTTTAGGAATGTTAGCCATTTTTACATACGTTGGAGTAGAAGTAGCGATTGGAAGTAATTTAGGAGAGTTATTAAAATTAGAGGAATTTGGAAGTTTACAATCATCCGATATTGCGCCTTATGTTTCTATGTATTGGGGAAGTTTGATGATTGGGCGTTGGGCTGGAGCTATTAGCGCCTTTAGTTTACAGGGAACAAAGAAAATCATTGCTTTAGTAATTGTACCTTTAATTGCATTTGGTATTATTTTAGGAATTAATATTGTTTCGGGTAAAGATATGAAGCCATTGTATTACTACATTGTTTGTGTGGTGTTACAAATTGCTGCTTTCTTCTGGAGTAAAGATAAACCAGCAAGAACTTTAATGATTTTTGGAACATTTGGAATTGCTGCTATGTTAATTGGATTAATGTCTTCTGGAACAGTTGCTATTTACGCCTTTTTATCAGGAGGATTGGCTTGTAGTATTATGTGGCCAGCGATTTTTAGTTTATCAATTATTGGATTAGGAAAATATACTTCGCAAGGTTCAGCTTTCTTGGTAATGATGATTTTAGGTGGTGGAATTATTCCTCCATTGCAAGGTAAATTATCTGATATTATTGGAATTCACCAATCATATATTGTAGCAGTTGTTTGTTTTGCTTACTTAACTTTATTTGCCATTCTAGTTAAAGGTATTTTGAAAAAACAGAATATTGATGTAGATGCAATTGAAGTGGAGGGGAGTCATTAATTAGTAAAAAGTAATTTACTCATAATAAAATAAAAAACTCCAATTTGAAACTAATTTTCATTTGGAGTTTTTTAATTTCATTTCTATGGAAACACGTTTTATTGTACTTTTTTCAGTTGCTTTTTTTGTTTTTGTAATTGGTTTATGGGTTCTTAAAATTGATCAAAAAAGAAGATTAGCAAAAAAAGAAGAAAAGCCATTATCAAATAAAGAAATTATTGCTCTTTTAGATGATCCTTTAACAGGAGAAAAAATGAAAGTAAGCGAAACTCAGAATGAATATGAATATTCTGATGAAATACCTGATGAAATTGTTTTCTATGATGAAAATAGGAGAACATCCGAGCATGTTTTGAATAAATACTATACAGAAGATGGTGATTTAGAAAGAGAGTTTATCTTAATTAAGAATTATTTATTGGATAATGGATTTAATTTTCAAATCTTCTCCGAATCTGAAATTGAATTTTTAGAAAACTCTATAACATTTACAAGTTTTGAAGATTGGACTTGTACAGATATGTATCATAAAAATAATCTGTCTATTTTTATAGCTAATACAACTTCAAAAGCTATTAATAGTAAGTATCACTCTAGAAATGAGAATACAAATATTGTTTTCTGGGTTAAGGATTTCAAATTTTCGGGACATTATTGTTTTATTAAACAGCCAATAATTCAAAATATTATGAGTGTATTTATTGATGAAAATACTGAAATAATTAAAGGATATATAACAGAGATAATTAAAAAATCTACTCAAGACAAAGTAATCACAGATTATTTTAAAAATTTAAATTCAAGTTTTGATTTAGAAATCGAAGTTTTTAATTCAAATATTATAATTAGGATGATGAATGTAGCTTCTTATGAGAATATGATGAAATTATTAAACTCGTTAAAAACCTCCGATTGATAATCTTCAATCGGAGGTTTTGTTTTTATTTATTCCACTCAATCTTTCTAGAGAAATACATCACGGCTGCCAATATCAAGAACAATCCAATACTTCCTACTAATAAAGCATAATCTTCAAGTTGAATAATCACATAAATAAAAGTATATAAAACACTCAACGAAGCGCCGATGAACATCGGGAATTTTTTATCCTTTAAAATCGAAATCGAATAGAGCGAAATCAAAACAATTACCGATGCTCCTGCCACTAAATAAGCAAACGAAAACGTACTATGTTCGGTAATGGAAATCAATAACGTGTAAAACATAATCAAAGCAATTCCAATCATCGAATATTGGAAAATATGGATGTTAATTTTACTTATCGACTGAATTAAAAAGAAGATTAAAAACGTTAATCCGACTACTAAAAAACCATATTTAGATGCACGCTCGTTTTGTTGGTATTCGTCAACTGGCGTAATGAAATCTGCAGCAAAAGCGTATTTTCCTAGTTCTGGTAAACTTTCAAAATAGTGTTGTGCAAACGGACGGTTGAAATGTAATACTTTCCAATTTGCTTCAAAACCTTTATCCGTAATTTCTCTTGAAATAGGAGAGAAGTTTCCATTGAAGTTAGGCGAATTCCAATTCGATGTCATTTTAGCATCGGTAGTTTTTCCTATTGGAACTATTTTTACTTGCTTACTTCCGTTGAATGAAATTGTAAAATTAAATGAAGCTTGGCTTTCCATCGTTTTATAATCAAAGTAATTAGTTTCTAAACTTTCAATACTATCGTTCACATTATTAGCAACCGATTCAAAAGCTAAATTTTGATTCCCAATTTTCATTTTTACTTCGTCTTTTAGACTTTTTAAATTGGTGGTACGAATCATAATTTTAGCTCGATTCCAATAAATGTTTTCGGCTGGAATTCCTTTTGAAACGAAATTAGGTGTGGTATAATTACCTTCAAATTGCATTTTTGTAGTAAAAACATTTGATTTATAAATGCTTCTTTCCAAAGGTTTTACCATGGTAACTTCGGTTTTGTTATTCAATTCTTCTGGAAAGAAATAAGCATAATTATTGGCTCCCGTCATAGGGTCTTTGTATGGCACTTTTAAAATAGGACCATAAAAATAAACGGAATTTCCCCATTTGGCAGTGGTTTCAGTAATGACTTCTTTTTGGCGTTGGCTTCTTTCTACGATTAATTCTTGCACTAAAGCAAGTGGAATGATTAATACTAAGGTTAGAATCCCAACCATGATCATTTTAGCGGTTGTGGTTTGAAAGAACGATACTTTTGGTTCTTGTTGAAATTGTGTTTCCATGATGATTAAAATTTATAAGGTGAGTTTGATGTTACAGAATAATAAAGAATGAGAAAATAGGCATAAGCTATTGGTATGTTTAGTAATAGAATAATCATCTGCTTTAAGATTATTTTCTTTTTATGTGGATTTCTAAACCAATCATAAATTAGTTTTAATAGCATTAAGCTATTAACAATGAAACATATAATTACAAAATTATAGCCTATTACTACCATTTGCATTTTATCCTTCACAAAGAAAAAACAAGCAAACAGAATTGTTCCAATTCCAAACGATACAATTGCCATTTGAATAGCAAGAGGAAGTTTTAAAAAATCTTTTTCCATGTGGTTTTTATTTTTGTTTGAGCCTCTGAACTGATGTTTTTTGTAATTTCAATTCCGATAAAGAATAAAATTCCGATGGTCATACTAATGTTAATGAGTTTGTTCATGTTATTGAATATTAAAGGTTTGTTGAATGTGAGTTAGTGGAATCGAAAGCATATTTAAAAAATCCAATCCGTAGAATTCATGTGCTGTCTTCCCTCGTTTATATTGTTGTTTGAAATACGAAAATCGAGTAGGATAGAAGAGTGTTCCAGAAACGATTACCATTATCAAATACAAGCTTCGTTTACCGTTGCCAAAGAGATAATATTGCATACCTATTTCTTCCACAACTGAAATTCCAGTGTTGGTTAGCACGTGAATAATATCATGGTCTTCTAACTTAGGTTGGATTTCAAAATTGTATTTCAGCAAAAAGCATCCTAAATGAAATCCCAGGCTATCATTTGGAAGTTGAATCAATTGATTGACTTTAACTTCCCAAGCTTTTCCTTTCTTAAAGAATTTTTGATACGGTTTTTTACTGAGTTCGTACATTTTTTCTATAAATAAATCTCTCATAACAAATATTTAAAAGTACTTTGAATTTCAAAGTATGTAGATAAAAAAATAGGTTTAACTTTTTTTGATTAATTTTTCAAGCGCCTCGATGTGAGAAGTAAAGGCAATTCTTCCTTCTTTTGTAGCACTATATTTTGTGTTGGGTTTTTTGCCAATAAACTGTTTCTCAATTTGAATGTAATTTTCTAATTCTAGCGCTTTAGTATGCGAAGCCAAGTTACCATCTGTTACGCCTAAAAGTTCCTTTAGCATATTAAAATCGGCACTTTCATTCACCATCAATACCGACATAATCCCCAAACGAATTCGGTGATCAAAGGCTTTGTTGATATTTTGGATGATGTTTAGCATGTTTAGTTTAAAAGTTTATGGTTTATGAGTAAAGGCATTAAAAGTTTTTTTCCAATATGAAATATTAAAGCTAAAATGATTGTATATAATAAGCAAAAAGGGTAGCCAAAAAAGGCAAAAATTCCAAATCCAGAATCATTTATTAAATTATTTTCAAGTTCTTCCAACTCATATGTCATTTCATCTTTTGAGAAAAATCCATCTTTATTAATGTCGTACTTTTCCATTTCTTGTTTAATCATATAACTTTCATATTGAAAAGCTAAAATGGGGATTAAATATAAAATAACTGACGAAAAAAAGATAATTTTAAAATAATTTATTTTTTTCTTTCTAAGCCAAAATATACATAATAATAAAAGAGAACTTAATCCAATCAAAAAATACATATTACTTTCTCTCGTATTTAAAATACATTAAACTTCCGTATAAAATGTGACAACCTCCAAAACCTAACGCCCAGAATAATAAGCCATAACCCAAGAACCAAGTAGATAATAATCCCAAAGCAATCATGGTTATTCCTAAATAACGAACATCTCCCAAAGTATATTTGCTAGCATTTACACAGGCTAATCCGTAGAATATCAAAGTTAATGGAGCAACTAAACCCAACATGTCTTTTTCGATTAAAAAGATAATAAAAAATCCACCAGTTGCCAAAGGAATCATAAAGTTGATAACCAATCTTTTTGAAGCGGTATTCCATACATTTTCATGACTTTTTCTCGCTTTACTGATACTTAACACAATTCCAGTTACAATTGACAACACCAAAACGGATGTTGCTATTATCAATAATCGAATTACAGCAGCTTCAGAAATGATTAAATTGCGATAAGCGCCCATTGTTGAAGTATCAAAGTAAATGGTCTTATAAGCTAACCATGCCCCAATTAAAGCATAAATTCCAGCTAAAATTCCAGATAAACCACTCAAAGATATAAAACGTGATGATTTGTTCATCAAATTTTTGATTTCGGTAATGTCGTTAAGATATTTTTCGTTTTCCATTTTAAAGTACTTTGAAATACAAAGTAAATAATAAATAATTTGTTGACCAAACAATTTTTACATTATTTTTGAAAAAATGTTTTTTTAAATGAAACCCACAGAAGTATATATACTCCGCCAACCTGAACAATACCAAGCGATGATGTTACATGTATTAGCAGTAGTAGAGCAGGAGCTTTCGCAATCTGAATTACTTTTCAAATGGGGCATTCCGTATGTGTATTATAAGAAAAAGCCATTTTGTTATTTGGCTCCCAATCATAAAAAAGGTTTTTTAGATCTTGGCTTTGCCAAAGGATTTGAACTGAAAAGAAATCAAGAAACTTTGGTTGATGAAAAGAGAAATACCGTTAAATCGTTGCGTTATTTTTCTATTGAAGAAATAGATAATGTTATTTTAATTGATGTTATTTCGGAAGCAAAATTACTTTATAAATAAAAAGCCACGAACTTTTAAAAATTCGTGGCTTTCTAATACAATATTAAATATTACAATCTAAAAATTCCTCCAACAGCAATAATACGTTGTAAGAACCAAAAATGTTGTTCTGCAGAGTCTGCTGGGTCTTTTGTGGTACGAATATTATTCATATCGATAAATCCTCCTTTTAATTCAGTTTGGATAAAGAAGTATTTAAAGAAGGTAAAATTCAAAGCTGCTTTAGCAGAAATACCATATCCAGCTATATTAAAATCATCATGACGTTCTTTACCAAGTAAGGTGCTATTAGTTTTTGGGTATAAAAATCCAACTCCAATTCCTTCAGAGATGTTAATTTGAAATTTATCAGTATTTGGTAGTTTAAAAAGTGATGAAATATCATCCACTCTAGAAAATTCAGTATTTACATAGTTTAAGCCATCTGTATGTTCAAAAAGTAAAAAATCTTCGTCTAATGTTAGTTGTCCATCTACAGGATTTTCATTGTACGATCCTGCATTTGGATAATAACCTGAATAATTAACTCTTCTGTCGTTGTACATAACATATTTCATATGGTCAACCCCAATTGAAATATTGTAGTGATCATTTATAAAGTATCCTATCCTTAAATTAGTTTGTGGAATAGTCATTCTTGCAGGATTGATATAATCGCAATGCCAACCTTTAGGTTTATCATGAGCTTCAACATCATATAAAGTAAAATCGTAATCAGCACCTTTGAAGTGGATATCAGATTTGGAATAAGATTCTCTATTTCCTCCCCAGTATACATAGAATTTCCCTTTGTTTTTACTCGTGAATTTTTCAGGATTTTCGACTGTTTCTTGCGAAAAGGTGTACTGTGAAAAAACACAAAAAGTTAGTACAGCCATTAAAAATGGATGTTTCATTTGAAGTTATAAAAAATTAAAATTGATTTACGGTTTTGCGGATGGCTACTAGTTTTGTCATTAATCCTTCAAAGTAATCTAAGTGTAACATATTAGCACCATCGCTTTTAGCATTTGCAGGATCGAAATGTGTTTCAATGAAAATACCGTCAACTCCAACAGCAATACCTGCTTTTGCAATAGTTTCAATCATATCTGGGCGACCACCTGTAACACCAGTAGTTTGATTTGGTTGTTGTAGCGAATGCGTTACATCTAATACGGTTGACGCATATTGTTGCATCGTAGGAATTCCTCTGAAATCTACAATCATGTCTTGGTATCCAAACATAGTTCCTCTATCAGTTACCATTACATTTTCGTTGTGACTATCTAATACTTTTTGCACGGCATGTTTCATGCTTTCAGGACTCATAAATTGTCCTTTCTTTAAGTTTACAGTTTTACCTGTATTGGCAGCAGCTACTACTAAATCCGTTTGACGTACTAAGAAAGCTGGAATTTGTAAAATATCTACATATTCAGCCGCCATTACCGCATCTTCGTTCGTATGAATATCAGTAACGGTTGGAACTCCAAATTCTTTTGATACTTTTTGAAGAATTTTCAATGCTTTTTCATCACCAATTCCAGTAAAACTATCTACTCTAGAACGGTTTGCTTTTTTGAAAGAACCTTTGAAAACAAAAGGAATTTCTAATTTATCAGTAACGGAAACTAGTTTTTCTGCAATTCGCATAGCCATTTCTTCACCTTCAATAGCACATGGTCCTGCTAATAAAAAGAAATTACCGCTTTCTGTATGTTTTATTTGTGGAATGTTTTTTAAATTCATTTTGTGTTGATTTTGAAGTTGCAAAGATAAAAAGAAAAACCTTTCCTACAGCAGTAGAAAAGGTTACTTATGTTACAGATTAAAAAATAGTTTTTATTTATCTCTTGCTGGAAATTTTTTAATTGAAAATCCTTTTGGACATAGGATTTTTCCTTTTTCATAAATATTGAAATACAAGGTGATTTTTTTATTACTTCCTTCAAATGTTACTTCATACATACCTATAGTTCCAGCACCCATCAAACTATTTTTTGTTGGAAAAGGGCAACAAGTATCTACTTTTTTATAGCTAATTTTTTCACCATTTGGACCTTCAAGTCCACTGAAATAATATTGAATATTAATATCTTCTTGTTTTTCGTTTATAAAACCAATATTAATTGGATAATCCTGATCATATCCATATTTACCATCAGTGGCATATTCAGTAATGATATAAGCTTTATCTTTTACTAATGGACGCAAAGCGGTGTTGTCAACATTTTTAATAGTTGATTTAGTACTTACACAGCTAGTAAGCAAAAAAGCTATGAATAAAGTAAACAAGTATTTCATTTTAGTTGGTTTTTGTTTTTAAAATATATGCAACAATCGCGCCAATGACAACTCCAAAAGATAAACTATCTGAAATATTTTTCCATATTGAACTAGATAATGTTGTGTATTCTTTTGCTTCTTCTAATGATAATTTTTTACTTTCAACCGTGTAGTTGATGGTATTACTTAAAAAGTTAGGGCTTATGAATTCATGAAGAATAAATTGGGCAATAGGACTAAAGACCACAATGATAAAAGAGATTACGATTGCAGAAATAATACCTTGTTTCCAATTCATATTGGCATTATAATATTTTACTTTCTTTTCTCTTAAAGCTAAAAAGTAAAGCAGAAATAATGGGAAAATATATAAAATATTAAATAAAGGTTCCCATTTGATTTTTTCAGTGTGAAAACCCAATTGTTTTTCTAAAGTCATCCAAGCTAAAAATATAATTGTTGTAATGATAGCCCATTTGAATTCGATTGAAAACTTTTTCATTTGATAAGCATTTGTTTAATGCTTCAAATTTACTATAAAATGTAACAAAAGTTACAAATACCAATTTGAATTTCTATTTTTGTACAAAATTGTAAACAACTATGGAATTGATTTTTGGAACATGGCATTGGGCTATTTCTGGTTTTTTAATTGGGATGACAATGCTTATTTTAACATATTTCGGAAAATCTTTCGGAATGTCATCTAATCTTAGAACTATGTGTTCTATGGCAGGAGCTGGAAAATTTAGTGATTTTTTTAAAATGGATTGGCGTGAGCAAAAATGGAGCTTAGCTGTTGTGTTAGGTGCTTTTGTTGGAGGTTTTATCGCGTTTTACTTTTTATCAAATGGAAGTGGTGTTAATATAAATCCTGATACTGTTTCTCAATTGCAAACACTTGGAATTGATGCTCCTAATGGAAAACTAATGCCTGATGCTATCTTTAGTATTGAAACGATGCAATCTCCTAAAGGATTTGCAATTCTTTTGTTGGGTGGTTTGTTAATTGGATTTGGTACACGTTATGCTGGAGGTTGTACTTCAGGTCATGCTATCTCTGGATTAAGTAATTTACAATTACCTTCGTTAGTGGCGGTTATTGGTTTCTTTATAGGTGGATTAGCAATGGCACATTTTATTTTACCAATAATTTTTAAAACAGCATAACTATGAAATTAGCAAGATTTTTTCTTACTGGAATATTTTTCGGAATTGTTTTGACAAAAGCTGAAGCAGTTTCTTGGTACCGTATTTATGAAATGTTCCATTTTCAATCGTTTCATATGTATGGAATTATTGGTATGGCCTTATTTACAGGTATTGTAGGACTTCAAATGATTAAAAAATTTAAAATTAAAGACTATAAAGGTTTACCAATTCATATTATAGAGAAGGAGCGAGGTTTTTGGAGATATATTATTGGAGGGATTTTATTTGGATTAGGTTGGGCTTTAGTAGGAAGCTGTCCAGGTCCTATTTTTATTCTTTTAGGTACCGGAACTTACGCAATTGCTGTAGTATTAATAGGAGCGTTGTTAGGAACTTATATATATGGATTGTTAAAAGACAAATTGCCTCATTAAAGTTAAGTTAAAGTAGCAATTGTTTCGGTTTGTTGGTGCTATATTTTGTAAATTTGAGTAATCAAAATTTAAAATTATGCAAACAACAATTTATATACAAAATTTAAAATGTAGTGGCTGTGCTAATACCATTACCAAAGGGCTTACTGATATTGAAACCGTTAAAAATGTTGCAGTACACGTAGAAGATAGTTCTGTAACATTTGATTATGAAACGGAAGAAAAATTAAAT
Source organism: Flavobacterium lacisediminis (assembly GCF_025909975.1). Lineage (GTDB taxonomy): Bacteria > Bacteroidota > Bacteroidia > Flavobacteriales > Flavobacteriaceae > Flavobacterium > Flavobacterium lacisediminis. The sequence goes on from NZ_JAPCIO010000011.1 coordinate 13,035, forward strand.
GAAGTTAAAACCAAATTAAAAGCATTAGGTTACCCAGAAGATGGTGAAGCAAATAGCTTAGGAGCTAAAGCTAAATCTTATGTAAGTTGTGCTATTGGTAAAATGAGTTAAATAAAAAGTCCCGAATTATTCGGGACTTTTTTTATATGATTTCAGCACTTAATCCTGCATCTAATAATGCCGAACATTGTGGTTTTAATTGGTCAATCGGACCCGTTTTAACCGTGCATTGGCCTTTATAATGTACTAATAAAGCACATTGTTCAGCTTGTAATTCATCATGTTGGCAGACTCTCATTAATGTATCAATAACATGGTCAAATGTATTTACATCGTCATTATGTAATACAATTTCGTTATTAACACCAACAGCTTCTGCTACTAAAACTTCTTCTTGTACTTTTTCTATCGTGCTCATTTTCTTTACGTTTGAAAGTTCTTTACAAAAATACTGAATCAAATTTAAATTCAAAAATCAAATTCAAAAATCAAGTTCAAAAATCAAGTTCAAATTCAGAAATCAAATTTAAGATTTAAAAAAGTTAAACTTCCATCTCCTAACTCCTAACTATTTCACAAATTTCAATGCAACCCAATTGTTTCTTTCAAATTGTTTTACATAGGTTAATCCTTTCGAAGTACAACTTTCTGATATTACAGGAATATCTTCAGTATAAAATCCGCTTAAGAATAGAATCCCGTTTTCGTTTAAACAATCTACATATTGTTGCATATCGTTTAAAAGAATATTACGATTGATGTTTGCAATGATAATGTCGTATTTTTTTTCAACTAATAAAGAAGCATCACCTTCGTAAACCGAAATATGCTTGCAATTATTACGTTCTGCATTTTCAATTGAGTTTAAATAACACCAATTATCAATATCAATGGCATCAATAGGTTGTGCACCTTTCATCTCAGCTAAAATGGCTAAAATTGCAGTTCCGCAACCCATGTCTAAGGTTTTTTTATTCGAAAAATCGGTTTCCAAAATATGTTGAATCATCATGTGAGTTGTTTCATGGTGACCCGTTCCAAAACTCATTTTTGGTTCAATTACAATATCGTATTCAGCATTTGTTTTTTCATGAAATGGCGCTCTCACATGACATTTTCCGTCTACTTCAATAGCTTCGAAGTTTTTTTCCCATTCTTCATTCCAATTTACTTGCTCAATTTCTTCAAAAGTATAATTGATTTTAAATTCAGGATTATCTAAAATTTGAATATCTTCTAAGATAGTTTCGCTCCATAAATCTTTTTGAACATAAGCAGAAATTCCTGTTTCGGTTTCAATAAAACTTTCAAAAGCTTTTTCACCTAATTCAGCAATTAAAATTTCACTTCCTAATTCTAATGGAGCAATTGTAAAATGATATCCGATGTAAATATTTGACATAACATTAATTTTTTGCAAAGGTAATATTAACTTAACATAGTTAACATTGAAATGATGTTAAGTTTGCAAAAAATATACAACAACATAACAAATGAAAAAAATTATTACATTTTTACTTTTAGTAACTACAGCATTTTCAAGCGCTCAAGAAGTAAAAGTACCACTCAAGGACAACGATTTAAAGTTGGCTGCTCTTCCATATTATAGTTATGGAAAAGGACTTGGAATAACATCGCCTGATAGTTTATTCCAATTAAATATTCGTTTTAGAATGCAAAATCGTGTAACATATATTCAAAATGAAGATGCTGATCCAGCTTATTCAGGAGAAATTAGACGTTTACGTTTGCGTTTTGATGGTTATGTAGGTAATCCACACTTTTTATATGTAATTCAATTGTCCTTTGCGCCAGGTGATGTGGGAGAAATTCAAGACGGAGAAAATATTAATATTATTCGTGATGCTGCTGTTTTTTATCGTCCAAATAAGCATTGGAGTTTCCTTTTTGGGCAAACGAAATTACCAGGAAATCGACAACGTGTAAATTCATCAGGAGCTTTACAATTAACAGATAGAAGTATTAATAATGCTCGTTTTACAATCGATAGAGATTTTGGTTTTCAAGCCTACTATTTGAATGAAAACAAAGATAAATTTTCATACAATGTAAAAACGGCAGTAACTACTGGAGAAGGAAGAAACTGGACAAAATCTGCTGATGATGGAGTAGCTTTAACTGGAAAATTAGAGTTAATGCCTTTTGGTTCGTTTAAAAAAGACGGAACTAATTTTGAAGGAGATGTAGCTCGTGAAGAAAAACCAAGATTATTATTATCAGGTGCATTTCATCAAAATAATTTAGCTAGAAGAACACAAGGACAGCTTGGAAATGATTTATTCGAACAAAAAACAATGAAATCGGTTTTATTAGATGCTATGTTAAAATATAATGGTTGGGCATTTATGTCAAGTTATATGTCTCGTTCAGCAAAAAATCCAATTGCATTTAATCCTGAGGACATTACAGAATTTAATTATGTACCAGTAGGAAGCGGAATGGATTATCAATTAAGTTATGTTTTTCCAACAAACTATGAAATTATCGGTCGTTTTTCTACTCAAAAAATGCACGAAGATATTCAAGCATTAACTCCTGATTCTAAGCAATATTCATTAGGTGTTACTAAATATTTATGGGAACATGCTTTCAAATTACAAGGTGAAGTTACTTTAACTGATTTAGATTATTTCGACGGAAATAACAAACAAAATTGGTACGTTCGTTTCCAAGTAGAAATCGGAATCTAAATTTTTGAAAATAAGTATAGAAACCACAAGTCAGTTAATGATTTGTGGTTTTTTCATTTTCTGGATTTCCGATTTATAAATTCTAATTTTTAAAATGCTTACCTTTGCACTTTATTTATTTTATTATGTTACATATAGGAGAGTTCAATACGTTAAAAATATTAAGAGATACTAAAGTTGGTTTGTTTTTAGGAAGTGAAGAAACACAAGAAGATGATGTTTTGTTACCGAATAAATACGTGCCAAAAGAATTTTCTATAGGAGATGATTTAACTGTATTTATCTATCTTGATCATGAAGAACGTCCTGTAGCAACTATACTTAAACCCTATATCAAACTGAATGAATTTGCGCATTTAAAAGTAAATTACATGAATCAGTTTGGTGCTTTTTTAGATTGGGGATTAGAGAAAGATTTATTTGTTCCATTCAAAGAACAAGCGCGACCAATGGAAGTTGGAAAACGATATTTGGTTTACATGCATATGGATGATAAGACGAATCGTTTGGTAGCTTCAAGTAGAACTAACAAGTATTTGACAAATGAAAATGTTGATTTGGAACCCAATGAAGAAGTTAATATATTAATTTCTCATATTACAGATGGTGGAATCAATGTTATTATCAATCAGAAGTACAAAGGCTTAGCTTATAAAAATGAAGTATATACAGATGTAAAACCAGGAATGAAAACCGTTGGTTATATCAAAAACATTCGCCCTGATGGGAAAATTGATGTCTTACTTCGTAAAGTAGGAGTAGAGGCAATTGAACCTTCATCTCAAATTATTTTAGACGAATTAAAAGCAAATCGTGGTTTTTTGCGCTTGACAGATAATTCGCATCCAGAAGACATTAAAACGGTATTGAAAATGAGTAAAAAGAATTTCAAAAAAGCCGTTGGAAATTTATACAAACAAAAGTTAATCGAAATCAAAGAAGACGGGATTTATTTGGTGTAAAATGACAACAAAGAATAAAATATATCTTTTTCTAAGCGTATTGGTTTTACTCCTCACGTTTGTGGCAATTTTTCAAAATTTTGAAACGATACATTTTATTGGTTTTGAAACTGAATTTATTTGGATTCCTATTTGGATAGCTATCATAGTTTTACCACTTTTAAATTTGTATGAAATTGCTGTAAATACTGATGATTATAACAAGTATTTTTGGTTAGCATTGTTTCTAAATGTAATTTCCATTTTTTTTGTTTTAAGAAATTTTAAAATCGAATTACTTAATTTGTAGTTACAATTTCTTTTAGTAACCATTTCTTTATTAAGTTGTCATTATGAGTTATGGAAACAATAAAATATTTTGAACTCACAATGGCTTTAGAATTTTCAATTGTTTCTTTCATTACCCCTTTATTTTCAATGTAATTGGAATGAATAAAATACACTTCTTGATTGTTTTTATAAATATACCCTACATGAAAATCCAATCCAATAAAATAAATCCCATCTTTTTGTTTTAGAAAATAATTTTTTAATTCTTGTTTAGAAATGTTTTCACGTTTCTCAATCGAAGTCCCGCATGCAATTACTTTTGCTTCTTCTTCTGGACTTTTTTGGGCTAATTTGTATCGATTTAGATTGAATCCTACATCTCTTAAAGTGGTTGAAACAAAGTATCCACAAGCTATAGTTCCTTGTTTTGGTATTTCAGAATGACCTTCAAAGCTCCATTTAGTTGAATACCAATTATTAAAAATATCGTTATATAAATAGGCTGTTAATTTAGTTTTGGCTTCTTCAATTGTTTCTGATTTATTTTCATTTGAAATGTATTTTTTTTGCAACAAATTTCTATCTTTTTCAATGCTTGTTTTTATAACTGAATAATTAGTTAATGAGATAGTTAGTAATAAAATAAGGGTTTTCATTTCGTATGATTTTAGAGATAACGTTTTTAACAATCAATTAGTATTTAATTTGAATTTAATCAATATATTTGTATATACAAGTATTAATTTATGAATCGCAAGAATTTCATAACATTACTTTCAGGAGGAATCGCAATGGCAAGTATACAACCGTTCTATGATTGGACAAAAGGATTAGGAGAAGAAGAGGAGAAGATGCCCGTTTTATTCATAGGACATGGTTCGCCTATGAATGCAATTGAAGATAATGAGTTTTCAAAACGTTGGCAGCAAATGGGAAAAGAAATTCGAACACCAAAAGCAGTTGTGGTGGTTTCAGCACATTGGTTAACAAAAGGAACATTAGTTACCGCAATGCCAAATCCAAAAACGATTCACGATTTTGGAGGTTTTCCACAAGCGTTATTTGATGTGCAATATCCAGCACCTGGAAGTCCTGAATTAGCGACAGAAATTCAAAAACTAATTACAAATCCGGCAGTGGAATTGGACCACGATTGGGGATTAGATCACGGCACTTGGTCGGTAGTAAAACACATGTATCCAAATGCAGATATTCCGGTTTTGCAATTGAGTATTGATTATTACAAACCAGCAGCTTATCATTATGAATTAGCAAAACAATTACTTTCACTTCGTAAAAAAGGAGTTCTAATTATCGGAAGTGGTAATATGGTGCACAATTTACGAATGGTAGCTTGGGATAAATTAAACGAACCCGAATACGGATTTGATTGGGCTTTAGAAATGAATGAAATTTTCAAAAATAAAATTTCAAATGGTTTTCATAAAGAATTAATTCAATATGAAAAACTAAACAAATCAGCTACATTAGCCATTCCGTCTCCAGATCATTATTATCCATTACTCTACATTTTGGCATTACAAACTGATAATGATAAAGTGGAATTCTTTAACGATAAAGCAGTTGGTGGTTCTTTAACGATGACTTCGGTGAAAATCGGTTAATTATTCGCCTTCTTCATCATTAAATTTAAACGGATAATCGCCAAATTTTGGAGCCAATCTCTTTGTTTGATAAGGTTTTCTTGTGAATTTATTAGAAATCGCTATTATCGTAACCGAATCTTTTACCAGTGTTACATAAGATGAAGTATTTCCATGCCACCAACCGTTGTGAAAGAAATATTGTTGTCCAGTTTCAAATTCTAACATACGAATTCCTAAACCATAATTTCTGGTTCCTTTACGTTCATAGCTATAACCTTTTAACATTTCGGCTTTCATAGCTGGGCTCAAAAATTTATCAGAATATAAAGCCAAATCAAATTGTAATAAATCGCGAGGTGTGGAGTAGATGTTTTTATCTCCATACACTTGGTCTAAATATTCAAAAGCCAATCGTAAATAATTATTTTTATAAGACTGACTCACGCTGTCTTGCTTTGTTAAATCATCAAAAACAAAGGTGTTTTTCATTCCTAATGGATCAAAAATTAATTCTTGAAGCACTTTTGGATAAGTCTTTTTCTCAACTTTTTCAATGATTAAAGCTAATAAAGCATAATTGGTGTTGCAATACCCAAAACGAGTTCCAGGTGTTGATTCTAAACCAATGTTTTTTGTAGCTAAAAGTGTTAAAACATCTTGATTGGTTAGTGTTTTCTTTTTATCCCAAACGCCTTTATCATCAGTAAAATAGGCATAATTTCGTAAACCACTTCTGTGATTCAACAACATCCTCACGGTTGTTTTTTCGTGTGGAAATTCAGGTAAAATAGAAGTTACTAAATCATCTAATTTTAGTTTTTTAGCATCGACTAATTTTAAAATGGTTACAGCCGTAATCACTTTACTCACTGAAGCAATGTGCAAAGGTGTATTTTGTTTGATGGAATCGCCTTTTTCTTTGTAGGCATATCCGCTATAATTTTCATATAGAATTTCGCCATTTTTTGCTACTAAAAACGAACCACTAAAATCTTTTGAATTGAATTTTGAGTCATAAAATGCTTCCACTTCATTTCCCATTCTTTTTTTATAAATAGTGGTAAGAGGTGAAAAATTAACAGCAAATTCAGATACATTCCCTTCCTTATCTTTAATAGTGGATTCTTTTGCTTTGTCAGGCTTATCTTGGCAACTTGTAACTAAAAATAATAGGCTTATGGTGAGTAATTTATAAATCATATGGGGTATTCTTAATCGTAATATTTGGGTTTGTTTCTAATAATTGTGTAATAAATTGTTCGCTTTTTTCGGGCGAAATGTAAATATCATCATATTTGTTATAAGTGATAATTAAACCTATATGACTTAATGCTGGTTTCCAAATTGTTGGCACAATAATTCCTTTGTGATATTCAATTTTATTGATATTCTTTATTTCAATAGTCCCCTTTAATGGGCCGGATTTCCATATTAGCGTATCATTTTTTAAAATATAAAAAGTAGTTTTATATGTCCAAAGCAAAAATAGTGTAATGATTAGATTAATTCCAAAAATAATAAGGAAAGGCTCAATCGAATCGTCATATAATGTTGGAATTGTCATTAAATACATAAAAACAATCGCACCAATTAAAATGTACTTATTTATTTTGCTTGTGGCCGATTTAAAAATCATATTACAATCCTAACTTCTTCTTAGTTTCTTTTGAAATTCCATCTTTGTGAACCATAACTGATATTGCTTTTAATTTCATATAAGGCACACTCATGTAAACATAACCACCGTTAGCCACTTTCTTTTCGTCGCTTCCCCAAGAATTTTTTACTTTGTAATATACATTTCCTTTTTGGTCTTTTACTTTTCCAACGATGTGCATTAAATGGTCGTCAGTGGTAGATAAATTTTCAAATTCTTGTTGGCGATATTCAGGTGTGATATTTTTTTCAATGATAATTTCGGCTAAACCGGTTTTTGTATCTTCTTCTTTTTCTGGAACAAAAGCCACTCCATATTTTCCTGAAAATGTTGGTTCAGAAACGTCACAATCTAATGAAAGGGAATAACCGTTTGCTAATGCATTATCAATATTGGCAATAAATTCATCTAAAGGCAAATTGTACATACTACCGTTTGAAAAATTATCTGGAATATTCAAAATGAACGGTTTGTAATTCGCTTCATGAGTAAATGAAGTCAAGGTAACATAATTTTCAGGTTTAATTTTAGTGAATTCAGCAAATGATTTTGGAGTATAATTTTTGCCTTCGTATTCAAATTTGGTTGGAATACTTCCTAAATAAATATCCAAAACAGCATTAACCGCTTGTTTCCAATTTTTAGATAATTTACCACTTGGACTTGAAACGTACGTTTTTAACATCGCTTCTAAAACCGCTACCATTTCAGCATGATTATGTTTCGATTCTCCATCACTTAAACCATCAAAAATACTATTTGGAACCAAACCATTTTTTGTCATACTAGTAATTACATCATGTGCCAAAGCGCCTTCACTAAAATTAGCTTTTCCTTGACGCATTACGTAGTTTTCGGCTTTAGCCAAATAAGTGGTTCGGGCTTGAAACATCTCTGAAAGGTCGATTTTCTTTCCTGTTAAGCGAATAATTTCCGATTCTAAAAACGAAGAAGTTGAGAAACTCCAACAAGTTCCTGTATTATCTTGAGAGATGACCGGCAAACATTCGACATCATTAACTTTCTGAAATTCATAGTTTTGAGCCGAAGCCGAAAATAGTCCAGATGCAAACAGTAATCCTATATATAGTTTTTTCATGAATCTAATTGTTTTGAACTTGCAATATAATGCAAAAAATGAATTATTTTTACGGAAATTTACATTTAAAAAAAATTACAATATCTATTTTAAATATTTGAAAAATGAGCACAATCAATTGGAAAACCGTTAGAGAATTTGAAGATATAACTTATAAAAAATGTGATGGCGTTGCAAGAATCGCTTTCAATCGTCCAGACGTTAGAAACGCCTTTCGTCCTAAAACAACCAAAGAATTAATTGAAGCATTTTATGATGCCCAAGAAGATACTTCAATAGGAGTAGTTTTACTTTCTGCAGAAGGACCAAGTTCTAAAGATGGAATTTGGAGTTTTTGTAGTGGTGGCGATCAAAAAGCACGTGGACACCAAGGTTATGTTGGGGAAGACGGTTACCACAGATTGAATATTTTAGAAGTACAACGTATGATTCGTTTCATGCCAAAAGCTGTTATTTGTGTAGTTCCGGGTTGGGCTGTTGGTGGCGGACACTCGCTTCATGTGGTTTGTGATTTAACGTTAGCGAGTAAAGAACACGCTATTTTTAAACAAACGGATGCAGATGTAACTAGTTTTGATGGTGGTTACGGTTCGGCTTATTTAGCTAAAATGGTGGGACAAAAGAAAGCTAGAGAAATTTTCTTCTTAGGTAGAAATTACTCAGCGCAAGATGCTTTTGAAATGGGAATGGTAAATGCCGTAATTCCACATGCTGAGTTAGAAGATACAGCTTACGAATGGGCGCAAGAAATTCTAGCAAAATCACCAACATCTATTAAAATGCTAAAATTTGCCATGAATTTAACTGATGATGGAATGGTAGGTCAACAAGTTTTTGCAGGTGAAGCCACTCGTTTAGCGTACATGACAGACGAAGCAAAAGAAGGAAGAGACGCGTTCTTAGAAAAACGTAAGCCTAACTTTGAAAAGAAATATTTACCATAATTAGATAATAGAAAAAAGAGAAAAGAATAAAGATTTTCATTATTAAGAAAATAGATTTATGAAAAAAATCGTATTCGGGCTACTACTGTTGTTAAGTAATCTATCAATTGCTCAAGAAAGTAAAGAGGTTAAAAAAGAGACTAAATTTCAAGTAGGAGTTCACTACGTTGGGAATCTTCGTAATGAAAACATTATCAGCGACGGGTTTAATGGTGTTGTTGGAATTTCAGGTAATTACGCGGTTTATAAAGACGAAACAATTTCGGTTTTTGGAGGTTTAAGTATCGATTATTTGCAATCTAGAGATTATTTTCTTCCAAATGATATTTTAATTTGGAATCCAAATGCAAGTATTGAAGTAGATGCTTTTAAAGGTAAATTAAGACCTTTCTTTGGTATTGGATACGCTTTCTTTTCTAATAAAATAAAATATGTTACGGGTATTCTTGATCCAATGGATCCAGCTCTTACGCAAAGAGAAAAAAAGTTGAATTTTAATGGGTTTACAATTAATCCAGGTTTAAAATATCATGTTTCAGATTTGCTTTTTATTGAAGGAAGTTACAAATATTTCCCTGTAAATTCTAATGATATAGATGGAACTGCAAATACGCATTTTATTAATGTAGGTGTTGGTTTTAAATTTTAAACTATGAACGAATTCTCAAATAATCCAATCGAAATTGACCAACTTCCAAAATTTGAAGAAGTTCAATTAAAAGGACTTCATCCAAAGTATATAAACGTATTACTTTTTAATTTTTTATTGCTTTTTATTTTAATAATTGGTGGATTTTCAACCTTATTTTACTTTAAAAAAGATGCTTTTTCAAGTACTACTTGGATATTAATTCTTATTGGAATTTTGGTTTTCATTGCTGGATTAATAGTTTTTACGAAGCTTAGTTTCAATAAAAAAGGTTATGCTTTTAGAGAACATGACACCATTTATAAATCAGGTTTAATTTCTGAAACAACTACAATTATTCCTTTCAATAGAGTACAACATGTGGCTTTACATCAAGGGTTTATTTCTCGCAAATTAGGTTTGGCTTCTATCGAATTATTCACCGCGGGTGGAAGTAGTTCGGATTTAGAAATTCCGGGTTTGCTTTTGGCTGATGCCCAAATTATTAAAAATTTGGTTTCCCAAAAAATCAATCCACCTAAGAAGGAAGAAGTTATTGAACCATTTTCAAACGAATCATTCTTAACTGCAGAAAATGAATAAATCAACCGATTTCTCGCAACCCCAACGTCAATCGCTTCCAGGGATTTTGGTCATGTTTGCCAATTCCTTGCAGAAGACGGTTCGTGCTTTGTGGCCTATGTTGTTATTATGGTTGGTGAAATTTGACTCACTCAACAAACTTGTTTTTTTTGGAAGTATAGCAGGAGTTGTGATTATAATTGGTGTGATTTCATACTTACAATATTTGTTTTTTACTTTTCACATAGATGAAGAAAACAATGAATTTGTCATTCAGAAAGGTGTTTTCAATAAAACTAGAATTACTATTCAGTTACATAAAATTCAGCAAGTTAATATCAATCAGAGTTTAATTCAGCGATTAGTCGGAGTTCATAAATTAGAAATTGATACTGCTGGAAGTGATAAAAAAGAAGCTTCTATTAGTGCTATTTCACATGATTTAGCCACTATTTTAAAAGAGCGATTAATCAATCATTCGCAACAAGAAACGATTGTCGACTCTGAAAAAGTTGCAATTGAAGAAAGTCCGACTTCTTTCATTAAAATTGGAATATTGAGTTTGGTAAAGATTGGCTTTACATCGAATTATATCAAAAGTTTTGCTTTAATTTTTGTCTTTTTTACAACAATTATTGAAAATCTACAACAGTTAAACACAGATGTAATCAACGAAGATGAAGTAACGAACTATTTGGATGCATTGCCTAATATTACTTCATTTATGATAGTTGTAGGGATTTTTATTGTGCTTATTTTGATAGTAAACTTATTTCGTACCATTCTAAAATATTTTGATTTTACCATTCAAAAAAGCAAGCAAGCGATTGTATTGTCTTACGGATTATTATCTACAAAAAACACGTTGTTGAATCCGAATAAAGTTCAAAAAATTAAAATTACGCAGAACTATTTTCAAAAGAAGTTAGATGTTACCACTATTGGAGTTCATCAGGCTTCTAGCGATGTAGAAAAAGTGAAGGAAAAAGACCAAATCGAAGTGCCAGGATGCTCCGCAAGCGAGCGCGATATTATTCTGAATTTGTTGTTAAATCAATTGCCAGAAAAAGGGAAGAAGTATTTACCTAATTGGAGAAAATTTGCAGTCAATACCTTTTTTCTTCTTGTTGTACCAGTTTTAATTTCAATAGTAATAAATTATAAATTGCACTTTGTTACTTGGAATGAATGGATACTTTACACCAGTTTTTTTGCCATTTTTGCCATTGTATTGATTTGGTTTTCATTTAAAAATTATAAACTTTTTGTTTCCAATGATTTTATCATCAAGCAAAATGGCGCATGGGACATTGATACAATAATTATTGAACCTTATAAAATTCAAGCCATTGAAACCCAACAGTTTTTTTGGCAAAAGCCAGCTGATATTGGTTCTGTTCGTCTTTCAACTGCCGGTGGAACAGTTAATTTTTCAACAACAAATTATTCTAAAGTGAAGCAATTAACTAATTATTGGTTGTATCAAGTGGAAACTTCTGATAAGAATTGGATGTAATTAAATTTATTAAATGGAATTAATTTCGAAAAGTATCGTTTTTGTCTTTGGATTATTTCTGATATATTCTGGTTTTTTGATGTTTTTTAATCCTGAAAGAGCAAGAGCTATAATTGGTAAAGCTGGAAGTACTATTGTAATTAATTATGGAGAATTGATTGTTCGTTTGTTATTAGGAATAAGTTTTGTCATTTCCGCTAAAACGAATGCTTATGAATTATATTTTCGCGTTTTTGGCTACTTTTTAATCATTTCTGCTGTAATTTTGATGCTTACACCAATTAAAACACATCACAAATTTTCAACAAAAGCTGCTGAAACATTAAGACCAATATACTTGAGAATTTGCGCGCCATTTTCAATAGCTTTTGGAATTTTGATACTGATGGCAATTTTTAAATAACAATATATAATGAAACACTGGATACAAGCAGCACGTTTACGAACCTTACCACTTTCAGTTTCTGGAATTATTGTGGGAAGCGCTTATGCCTATTATCAAGGATTTTCCGATTGGAGAATTGTGGTTTTAGCATTGCTAACTACATTAGGATTGCAAGTGTTGTCCAATTATGCCAACGATTACGGTGATGGCGTAAAAGGAACTGATGCTAATCGAATTGGCGAAAAACGTTTGGTAGCGGCTGGAATTATCACCGCTGAGCAAATGAAAAAAGCAGTTATTATTACTGCGATTTTAACCTTCATCATCGCTTTATTATTAATATACGTAGCATTCGGACAAGAAAATTTTGCACTGAGTTTGATTTTTATCTTGTTAGGAATTGGTTCTATTGGTGCAGCTATTAAATATACTGTTGGGAAAAGCGCATACGGTTACAGCGGTTTTGGGGATTTATTTGTATTTATTTTCTTTGGATTAGTTTCTGTTATTGGTTCTAATTTTTTGTTTACAAAGGAATTAGATGGTTTACTTTTCTTACCTGCTTTTGCTATTGGTTGTCTTAGCGTTGCTGTTTTAAATTTAAACAATATGCGCGACATTGAAAATGATAAAATCGCTGGAAAGAATACATTGGTTGTAAAACTAGGTTCTGAAAACGCCAAAGTATATCATTATGGATTGATAATTTCTGCTTTTCTTTTATTGATTCTTTTTGGGAATCAATTGCTGTTTTCATTGCCACAATATAGTTTCGGTTTTGTTTTTATTATTTTGTTCAATCATTTAAAAACAGTGAATAAAAACAAAATTCCTAGAGAACTAGATTCCGAATTAAAAAAAGTGGCTTTGAGTACTTTTTTAATTAGCATGCTTTTAGCAGTAAGTTTAGTAATTTTGTCTTAATTAAATTTTTAATTTAACATCTAACGTTATGAAAATCACATTCTACGGACACGCTTGTATCGGAATTACAGTAAATGATGTTCACATTTTAGTTGACCCATTTATTTCAGGAAATCCAAAGGCTTCACATATTGATATCAATACTTTAAGTGCTGATTTTATTTTGCTAACTCACGCACATCAAGATCATATTTTAGATGTGGAAGCAATTGCTAAACGAACAGAAGCGGTTATTGTTTCTAACTACGAAATTGCATCACATTACGGAAATAAAGGTTTTAATTACCATCCAATGAATCACGGCGGAAGTTGGGATTTTGAATTCGGAACGGTTAAATATGTAAACGCTATTCACACGTCTTCTTTTCCTGATGGAAGCTACGGAGGACAACCTGGCGGATTTGTAATCGAGGGCGAACACAAAAATATATACATTGCTGGCGACACCGCTTTAACAATGGATATGAAATTAATTCCAATGCGAACTAAGTTGGATTTAGCCATTTTACCTATTGGAAGTAATTTCACAATGGATGTAGAAGATGCTATTATTGCTTCAGATTTTGTACAATGCGATAAAGTATTGGGTTACCATTTTGATACGTTTGGGTATATCGAAATCAATCATGAAGACGCTAAACGCAAATTTTTCGATAAAGGAAAAGATTTGATGTTATTAGAAATCGGGCAAAGTATTGAATTGTAAATTTGGTACAAAAATTGAATGGTTGTTAAACACAATAGGCACATAGTTTTTCCATTTTATGATTTGTGTTTAATTATTTAATAAATGTAAATGAGTAAAATCTTATATAAACTTTCATTTTACATAGCAATATTAGTTTTACTTATAGGTATTGTGATGAAGGTTTTAAATAGTTCAACATATGGCTTTTCATTTAGTAAAACTGGAAGTTTATATTCAGGTACCATAGATAGTAATGGGATAATTATTTTGAGTTTACTGCTTTTCATTTTTTCTTTATGGGCATACAAAGATTATAAGACAATTGAAAGGAAAAATAATTTAATGAGAAATCATGAAATTAATGAAAATAAAAAGAGAAAATTAAACATTAATAAAAGATAGAAAATAGGACTTTTAAGCTATGTTTTCTATGTAAAGTGTAACGCCTTAAAAAAAGCAAACAAAGTAGAACTATGATTCTATGTGTTTAAAAAAAATAAAATGAATAAACTTTTATATTTAGTATTAGCCATATTGATTTCAGTATCGAGTTTTTCTCAAAAAGATGGGTTTTGGGACAAAGAACGCGCTACAACAAAAGAAATTAAACTTTCAGCAGGAAAACGAACACTTATTAAAGCCGAAGATTTACCTGTTGGAACTACCGAATTCGTATACCGAATTACCGTTTTAGATGAAAATCAAAAACTAACTTCAAGTTTGGTTTCGGTATTAAAAGCCATTCCAGATCCAACCGGAATTAGTCAAGGAACAGCTGGAGCGATTCATTTAACATCTGCAATTTCGGGAGATGATAAATGTACGTTTGCTTTATTTCAAGAAGCAAATGCAGCTAATTTATTTTTGAAAGAAGGAAAAACGGATAGAGCGTGTTGGGAACAAAAAGAAAAAGTAAACAAAGACGCCAAGTTGATTTCGTCATCTTCATTATGCTTGACCAATTTACCTAATTTATGGTTTGGATTCGAAAGTCAGAATTGGGTTATGAACCAAAAAATTGTCTTAGAAGTCGTTCCTTGGGTGGATTATAAAGCAAGTAGAGGTTGGACCAAACAAAATAAGAAAGAACTTGAAGCAGAAATTACAAGGTTAGATTTTGTTAGTTCGCTTTCTAAAAAAGAAATTTTTTCTGGAGAATTTATAGATTTAATAATTGGAAAATATAAATACAAGGAATTTAAAGATTTATTGCCATCTGAAAAAGCAAATAGTATTCAAAATCTTGCGATTCAAGCAGTTCAAAACACCAAACAGATGAACGATTTTTTAGAATTTAAAAGAAAAACAGCTTGGGACTTTTATAAGAAAAACCAACATCAGAAAGCGATTGATTATATTTTAAAAGAAATTGTAGATAACAAATGGGCACAAGCTAAAGATTACAGTGCTTTAGGAGATATTTATATAGAAACGAAACAATTTGTTAAGGCTAAGGAATCCTATTTTAAAGCGACTCAATTAGATAATAATCAACTTTGGTATCAGTTAAAATATGCAAATGCTTTAGTGTTTAATGAAGATATTTCTGAGGCTAAAGAAATACATAAAAAATACAAGAGTAACAATATTGATGTAAAAACCTCATGGATTCAACAGGCTAAATTTGATATAGAATTTTATAAATCAAAAGGTTTGAATGTAGATGATTTCAAGAAAATATTGAGAATATTAGATTAAATTAATCAATTTCAATTTCAAAAATCAACTTCAAGATTTTGAAATTTGTACTTGAAATTGTCATTGTACTTGAATATGAAAGCAACCTACAAAAAATACATCCTCAATTTCAAACGCCCAAGTGGTACTTCTCGTGGTGTAATGACCGAGAAAGAAACTTGGTTTTTAATCTTGGAAGAAAACGGAAAAACAGGAATAGGTGAGTGTGGTATTTTACGAACGCTTTCTATTGATGACAGACCCGATTATGAAGAAAAATTACAATGGGTTTGTCATAATATTCATTTGGGAAAAGACCAATTATGGGATGAGTTAATGGAATTTCCTTCGATTCAATTTGGAGTGGAAATGGCGTTTCTGTCTTTACAATCTAAATCACTTTTCGAATTATTTCCTTCAGAATTTACGGAAGGCAAAAAGAATATGTTGATTAATGGTTTGGTTTGGATGGGAGAGGAGCAGTTCATGAAAACCCAAATCGAAGAAAAACTAGCGCAAGGATTTTCGTGTATAAAACTAAAAATAGGTGCTATTGATTTCGAGAAGGAATTAGGTTTATTACGATTCATTCGACAAAATTTTGATGCTAAAACTATCGAAATTCGGGTAGATGCCAATGGTGCTTTTAATTCAAATGAAGCTTTAAGTAAGTTGAATCAATTAAATGAATTTGAATTACATAGTATAGAACAACCTATAAAAGCGAATCACATTCAAGAAATGAAATTACTTTGCCAACAAACGCCCTTTCCAATCGCTTTAGATGAAGAATTAATTGGTGTTTTTGGAATTGAGAATAAGCGAAGATTACTTGAAGAAATTCAACCGCAGTACATCATTTTAAAACCAAGTTTAGTTGGAGGTTTTAAGGGAACTTTAGAATGGATTTCTATTGCTGAAAGTTTAAATATCGGTTGGTGGATTACTTCTGCTTTAGAAAGTAATATTGGATTGAATGCGATAACCCAATTTACTTTTACCTTAAATAATCCAATGCCACAAGGCTTAGGAACGGGTGGTTTATATACTAATAACTTTGATTGCCCTTTAGAAATTAAAAACGGGCATATTCAGTATAATATTAATAAAAAATGGGATATTTCTAATTTAGGAATTTCAATTTAAATACGATAATTTTGCAATATTGATTTGGTTCAAGAAATAGTTTTAAAGTTTTTAAAATTAACTTTTCACTTTTTTCTTTTCACTTTTTACTTAAAAATATGTTTCGTTTAAAACTACCAACAGATCCAAGATGGGCCAACATAGCAGAAGGTAATTTAGAAGAGATTCTAACTGATCACGCTTGGTGCGAAATCAAAGCGGCATCAAATGCAATGATGTTAATTAATTTGTTACCTGAATTTACAGAAATTACTACTGAGTTAACATCAATCGCGAAAGAAGAATTGGATCATTTTGAGCAAGTGCATGAAATCATCAAAGCTCGTGGTTGGGTATTAGGACGTGAACGAAAAGACAGTTATGTAAACGATTTATTTAAATTCATGAAACCTGGAAATCGCAAGCATTTAATTGTTGAGCGTATGTTATTTGCCGCCATGATTGAAGCCAGAAGTTGCGAACGTTTTAAAGTACTTTCCGATAATATTCAAGACGAAGAATTAGCTGTTTTTTATAGAGAATTAATGATTTCAGAAGCCAATCATTATACTTCATTTTTACAATTTGCGCACGAATTAGCAGAAGAAGGTTACGATGTTAAAAAGCGTTGGGAAGAATGGTTAGAATTTGAAGCAAAAGTGATTGAAAGCTACGGAAAATCGGAGACGATTCATGGGTAGTTTATATTAAAAGTAAAAAGTTTTCCTTTTAACTTACAGTTCCTAATTATTCTTCGCTTCAATCCATTTACTCATGTACTTAGTACTTTGCAAACTTTGATGTTGCAAAATTTGTCCAATGAAGTTTTTGCTACGATGTGCTTTTAAATTTTCTTTGAGATTTTCTACTTGATTCATAAAGTCAGTTTCATATAATTCCTTTTTGAAACGTTTTTCAATGATTTCGTAGCCGTTTTTTTGAGCGGTTTCCCAAACAGTTTTATTTTTATACAATTCGATAGCTTCTTCAATAAAATCATCTTCATCGGAAGTTATAAATCCGTTCCAATCTAAATTGCCGTTCATTGCTTCAGCTCCCATTTCTGTGGTTATTGAAGGTAATCCCAATTGCATGGCTTCAAACAATTTGCCTTTCAAACCAGCTCCGTAAGGAATAGGGGCTAACAAAACTTTTGCTTTTGAATATACATCAGCAACACTTTCGGCTCTTCCTATAATTAAAAATCCTTCTTTCTCGTTGTGCAATTGCTTCGCTTTTTCCGAAACATAAGCGCCATAAACATGAAGTTCTGCTTCGGGAAGTTGTTTTTTAATCGATTTCCAACATTTTTTTAAGGCTAAAACGGTTTGCCAATTTGGTTCGTGTAAAAAGTTGCCAATACTTACAAAATGGTTTCGTTCTTCAAATAAAGGAACATTTGTATTAATTTCTTCCGATAGAAAAGGTAAGTAATATAAAACAGAAGCATCCATTTTGAATGTTTCTGTTACCAATTGCATTTCGTATTCAGAAATCAATAACGTCAAATCGCATCTATAAATCGAAGCCATTTCGCGTTTAAAAACATCGGAAATATAATCTTCAAAAACTAACTCGCGATTTTGTTTGAAAGCCATTTCTCTAGCTTTTCGTAAAAAATGTAAATCTTCAGTGTCTAAAACTCGTAAAGCATTCGGGCAATTTTCCATCACACGCCAACCATATTGTTCTTCAATCATGAATCGGTCAAAAATGACAACATCGGGATTCAATGATTTAATTTCAGCATCAAAGCTACTATCATTCAGTTGAATTGCTTTGGTTTTAACCGAAATCTGATTCAAATCAAACGAAAAATCCGACTTTGAAGCCGAACACAAAAATGTAATTTCATAATCTTGCTTTTGAAACAAGGAAATGAGTTGCAACATTCTGCTTCCCGCTGCTGTTGAAGTTGGTTCTGGCCAAACGGCTCCTATGATGACTAAATGCTTCATGTGACAAAGATAGTTATTAAGTAAAAAGTAAAAAGTAAAAAGTAAAAAGTAAAAAGTAAAAAGTAAA
>NZ_JAPCIO010000011.1:32024-37642 GCF_025909975.1 Flavobacterium lacisediminis
TCACTAATCACTAATCACTTTGCACTAATCACTAATCACTAATCACTAATCACTAATCACTAATCACTAATCACTAATCACTAATCACTAATCACTAATCACTAAAAAAATGACTTTTTTCAAATTTTGTCCGAGTTGTGCTTCAACCCATTTTACGTTTCCAGATAACCGTAGGTTTTTATGTGATGATTGTGGTTTTACGTATTATCATAACATAGCGGCCGCTGTTGCGATTGTTTTTACGTTTGAAGATAAAGTATTGTTTACGGTTAGAAATGTAGACCCAGACAAAGGAAAATGGGATTTGCCTGGCGGATTTATCGACCCAAATGAAACGGCAGAAGAAGCCGCTTGTAGAGAAATAAAAGAAGAATTAGGTGTAGAAATTTCAAATAGCGATTTGAAATATATCACAACATCTCCAAATAATTATTTATACAAAAACGTTCCCTATAGAACAATGGATATTTTTTACGAATGTGAATTAAATTCCGATGTAATTAAAGTAGAAGCAGAAGACGAAATTCAGGAATTGATTTGGGTAAAGCGTTCGGAAATTGATTTGAATCAAATAGGTTTTGTTTCGATTCGAAAAGTGATCGGTGAAAAATATTTAGGTTAAGCACAATTAAAATGACCATTTGGCATTGGACGATAGGCGTAATATTGTAATACTTCTTCAATAGCTAATTTGAGAGCTTTATTTATTGGAACAATTACATTTCCCAATTGAAAATCGATTTGGGATAAATTCATGTAGTAGTCTGTAAAAATAGGAACCGGTAAACCTTTGTTGATTAATTCGGTTGATTTATTATAATTTTCAGCTTGTCCTTCCTTGATAATTTTGCATGTTGCCAATCGCAATTGACCATATTTATCGGTATTTGCTCCAAATCCAAAAAGGCGACAAATTAAACCTCTGTATGGATAATTACTGCATTTTCCATTATCGCCATTTAATAAAGATAACGGTTTGTAAATATAGCAAGCTACAGAATTTTCTTTGTTTAATTTCAGTAAGACTTTTTCAGCTTCACCATTTAAAAATAAATGAAATGCCCATGGTAAAAACTCAAGGGGAGACGCGTCAATTTCTGGATGATTGCAACATTTTCCACAACCTGCGACACAACTTAGCTTTGTATGTCCTCTAAATTCTGATATTTCTACATCAAGTTTTTGAAATAATTCTTCTACCTGCAACACCCGCTTTTCTATCGACATTTATTTTTTTTTCCAAGGTAGTCGAATAAACAATGGCTTGTTAGAATTTTGTCTTAAAATCTAAGTTTTGCTTAAATATTGAATAAAAAGGTTTTAATAATATTAGTTTTAAAACCAATACTCTGGTTATATTTTCATAAATTTATAGGGTATAGGATAATATCGATCCAAAAATAAACTTATGACACATCAATATCAAATTACAGGAATGACATGCTCCAACTGCGAAGAGAAGGTAAAATCGGCCTTAATGTCTTTGGATCACGTAACAGATGTTGTTATTGCAAAGGAAACAAATTCAGCCACTATTACAATGGATGCAAAAATTTCTCTAGTTGAACTTCAAAAAGTCCTAGATACAAAATATCAAATTCAAGTTCTTACTTCATTTGGTGCAACTGAAGAAGAAGAAAAGAAGAGTTGGTTTGAAACTTATAAACCTATTTTGTTGATTTTTTTCTACATTGCATTAGTAACTTCAATCATGGCTTTTGACACACTGAAAGGGACAAAAATGTCTTTTAGCGAATTGGCTATGAAATGGATGAATCATTTTATGGGTGGATTCTTTTTGACTTTTTCGTTCTTTAAATTGTTAAATTTAAAAGGATTTGCAGAAAGTTATGTTATGTATGATGTTATCGCTAAAAGGATTCCAATTTGGGCTTATACATACGCTTTCATTGAACTAGCTTTAGGTATAGCTTATTTATTGAACTTTCGTCCGTTAATAACTAACTCAGTTACACTTGTTGTAATGTCATTAAGTATATTAGGAGTTTTGCAATCGGTGCTAAATAAAAAGAAGATTCAATGCGCTTGTTTAGGTACAGTTTTTAATCTTCCTATGAGCACAGTAACCATTATTGAAGATGCTTTGATGATTGTAATGAGTGGTTTTATGGTAGTTAGTCACTTAATGAAATAAAAAAAGCTCTGTAAAAACAGAGCTTTTAGTGACCTCGACTGGATTCAAACCAGTAACCTTCTGAGCCGTAATCAGATGCGCTATTCAGTTGCGCCACGAGGCCTTAATGCGGGTGCAAATATAGAGATAAATGTGTAAATTGCAAACCAATTACAGAAAAAATATATAAAAAATGAACTTAGAAAACTATATCCGTGATATTCAGGATTTTCCGAAACCAGGAATTGGATTTAAAGATATTACACCTCTATTAAGTAATCCTGATGCGACTAAAGCTTGCTTGGAATTGTTAGCCAGTACGTTAGCTGATAAAAAGATTAATAAGGTAATAGGAGTAGAGAGTCGTGGTTTCTTTTTTGGGATTTTATTGGCTCAAAAATTGAATGCGGGGTTTGTTCCTGTTCGTAAACCTAAAAAGCTGCCTTTTGATACCATAAGCGCTTCATATGCTTTAGAATACGGTACCGATACTCTAGAGATACATACAGATGCCATTCAAAAAGGGGATAGAGTTTTAATTCACGATGATGTTTTAGCTACTGGAGGAACAGCAAAAGCGGTTTGTGAGTTAGTAGAACAATTAGGTGGTGAAATTGTGCAAATGAATTTCTTAATGGAATTATCGTTTTTAAATGGAAGAGAAAAATTAGGAAGCAAAGAAATTTTTGCAGCTTTAACCTATTAGTCTAACGATTTTACCGTTACCCAATAGCGGTAAGCAATAATTGCTTTTTGCCAATTTTTAGCTTTAATAGGATCTAAACCTTGTTTGGTAAAACTTGGTAAAAGTGCTTTGTTGAGTTTGGCTAATATTTTAAACATCGAATTATTTTTGGCAAATATAGTAAAATAAAAAATCCCGATTCACTCGGGATTTTTTGTTATTTGGTTTCAATAATTATCTTTTTGATTCTTTTCTTTTCTTTTGGAGACATTTCATCTTCAATGATGATAAGATCTTTAATCTTTTCAAACTCATAATTTTTAAAGAAATCAATATTGTCTTCAAGAATTTTACCTTTAAATTCTAATTTTAATTGATTTAAATATTGCGTTGGGTAACCAGGAAATTTAATTTTATCACCATCAAAAACAACTACAACATCTCCACTTTTAAGTTCAATAGTTTTGGGTTTTCCTGAATCAGTTTTGCTTTTTTGTATTTCAGTTTCTACTTCTTTCCAAGTACCTCCCGAAATAGTTTTGATATTTCTCTTTTGAATTTCAATTGTTTTTTTGCCGTTATTGTTATTAATATTTATGGTTTCAATATTTTCTTTTTCGATTTTGTCTAATTCTTCTTTTGTTGATTTTTTACCATTGATATAAATTTCTGCATCTTCTGGTAACCCGCTAGAATTTTTAGTTATAATTTTAATTTCTTTTTTGATATTACCCTTATTTACATCCACTGATTTGATGATATTTGCATCTATTCTTTTCATTTCATCCTCAGAAATCATTTTTTCGTCAAGATAAATAATGGTTTTTGGTTCGTCTGAAATGGTAGAATTTCCTTTAAAAATCATAATTTTTTTTCCGTTCTTTTCATTCTCATTCATTTCGATGGCACCGTCTAATTCAACGATTTTATCTTTCATTTCCTCCTTAGAATATTCTTTCCCATTTATGATGTAAATCACTTCATCTGTATCTGATTTTTTTATTTCGATAGTTTGAGCATCATTCCATTCTAGTTGATCAGCATCCATTTTCGCAAAAACGGTTGAAATGTTATTTCTGTCGAAACCAATATTTCCTTTTCCGTTTTCATTTATTTCTTTAAAAAAGCGAATAGGTTCTATAGCTTCTTCTCCCTTAATTGAAATTTTTCCTGAAGTTTTATCACTATCTTCAAACTTGGCTTCTAAAGAAGTGATTTCATTTTTAGCATTTCGTTTAATTTTTGAAATTTTTAAGTCTATATTATGCTCTTTTTTTAATAATTCAGTTTCTTCTTTTATTTGCTCATCTGTTGTATTTTTATCAATTACAAATTGAATTAATTTATTGGTAATTGATTTTGAAATTGTAACTTCCTTTACTTGGGCTACCGTTTCAATTTGAAACAGTAACATAAAACCTACTAATAGCGGAAGAATGGTAGCATACTTCCAAACATTCTTTTTGTTGGATTGATTTGTGTGTAACATAACGATTCGTTTTTTGATTAATGATTGATAAAATTGATTAGTAATACTTAAGTCGTGTTGATGAGTCACAACTTTTAATAATGTTCTTTGATATAAATATTTGTTTTCGATTTGCTGAAAAGTTTCATTATCGGCAATAAATTCGAGGTTTTGTAACATGGCTTTTCGGTACAACCAAATAATTGGGTTTACCCAAAAGATAGCACAAAACACTTTTCCGATTAGTACATCAAATGAATGTTTTTGTTTTACATGAATGCCTTCGTGTGTTAAAATATGTTGTAATTCTACATCGGTAAACTTGTTTTTATTTATCACAATGTAACTAAAAAACGAAAACGGATTTTCAATCGTATTAAGTTCTACCATGGTATATTGTGAATTTTTATGTTGTATGAGGTTCCGAATTTTTTTAAAAAACGAAATCACTTCAATTCCTATTTTTATTAACAAAAACAACGAAATTACGGCATAAACCCAACCCAAAATAAGTGTCCAATCTAATGCAGTTTCTTCTACTGGAAGTGCTACTGAATTGAATGTAACTGTGCTTGATTCTAAATTAATTTCTGGAAGTGGAGTAGGTGCCACCCAAATGGTTTTGGTAAATGTGATTAATGGCATAATTATAGACAAAGCCAAACCACTAATCAAATACCAACGATTTGAAGTAAAAAAAGTTTCTTTTCTTAAAAACAAAACATACATCAAGTAGAACAAAACAATGAGTCCGTTTACTTTTAGAAAATAAATTAGTAGATTTTCCATACTATTTCTTTTTTTCGATTAACGCTAAAATTTCACGAAGTTCGTCTGCCGAAATTTTATCTTCTTCAGCAAAATAGGAAACTAAATTTTTATACGAACTATTAAAATAATTATCAATAGCTGTATTCATAAACGTTTTTCGATACTCTACAAGTGGAACGATTGGAAAGTATTGATGCGTTTTTCCGTAAGCAGTATAACTTACATAGCCTTTTTCTTCCAAATTACGAACAATAGTAGAAAGTGTGTTATAATGTGGTTTTTCGTCGGTAATTTCTTCCATGATGTCTTTTACAAAAGCTTTTTTTAGCTTCCATAAAATGTGCATGATTTCTTCTTCTTTGTTCGTTAATTTTTGCATGACTTATCGTTTTGATAAATCAAAGATAAACTATTTTTATAGTTATACAACTGTTTTTGTAGTTATTTAACTAAATTTTTAGTTTTTAGTTTTACTAACTGTTTCATTTTCTACTAATTTTATAGTCCAAACAAATAGTAAAACACCAATAATTCCGAGTGTTCCCATAAAAAGCCAATTG
>NZ_JAPCIO010000012.1 GCF_025909975.1 Flavobacterium lacisediminis
TATTTTACAACCAATCTACTTTGAGTTCAACAGAAGCAATATTACAGCAGATGGAGCTGCAGAGTTAAATAAGCTAGTTGCAGTTATGAACGAAAACCCAAACATGGTGATATTCGCAAAATCACACACCGATAGTAGAGGAAGTGATAAGTACAATATGAATTTATCAGACAGAAGAGCAAAATCGACTGTTCAATACTTAATCAGCAAAGGAATAGCAAAAGATAGAATTTCAGGACAAGGATTTGGAGAAAGCGAACCAAAAGTAGCTTGCAAGCCATGTAACGAAGAACAACACGCACAAAACAGAAGAAGTGAATTCTTAATTGTGAAGAAATAAAGATAGTTTATAGTTGATTTTTAGTTGAAAAGGCATCACTTGTTTTAAGTGGTGCTTTTTCTTTTAAAATTAATTCATAATAATCTATTTCCCGATACAATATCTTTTTTCTCTTTATTTAAAGGGGTTAAAGAGGGTAGAGGTGTACTCGGGGTGTTACGAAAATTAATTATTAAAGGAAAAAAATAATTTTTACAAATTTACGATTTTTTAGGCTTTCGAAAGAAAAAATATACAATCTCCGCAAATTATGTGGAGGCTGTCCTAAAAGTCCTAATCTTGTCAAGCTGAACTCGTTTCAGCTTTTATAAACTACTGATTTTCAATAATTTTAGATTCCGAAATAAATTCGGAATGACAAATTCTTACTTTTTAGACACCCTCCGCATAAATTTATTAAAATGCTATTTTTTACCGCTATAGCAGTAATTTTAAGCTTTTGTTTCTGGTTTTAAAACCTATTTTGATTGTTTTCTCAATGCTATATTTCTTTATAAAATTAAGTGAGAATTTTTAATTTTTTCTTTCAAACTTTCTTCCACGCTCGTGATTTCTGCAAACGTATTCCATTTGTTTACAGTATCACTAATTTGCTTTATAATGTTATCCGCTTTTTTAATATTCATTGCTTTTGCAACCATCAACAAGTCTTCTTTAGTTATGTCTTTTCTTTTTCCATTTAAACTCAAATTGTGCTGGCTTACCCATGTGCTGTCAGGACTATATGCAAAGCATATATCATAGGCTGGAGCTAATTCCCATTCTGAATCCTTTTTTAATCTAAAAGCAAAATTTTTGGTATGATCATCACAATTTTTTGAGATAACGTTAAACACCATTCTTCTGTACATTTGTTCGGCTTGTGGATAAGGAAGTTGTAATATACGCATCGTTTGAAACAATTGTTCATAGCTGAAACTTGTTATTTGATTAAAATCGTAATGCTGCATGGCACACAAGGTTTGTATATGGTGTTTTTGGTCTCCATTTTCACGGTCAAAACGTTTTGTCATAAAATGAGCTCTTCCGTTTTCTTCCATAAGTCTACATTCCATCATATCAATTTCACATGCTTTAGCCATAAGATAGTATGCCATCTCGACTCTTCCGAAACCTGTACTTTCTCCAAACTGTACATCGCTAATTGTGTCTAATTTAATTAGCCAGTGTTCAAAACCTTTTGGAGCTATCGTTTGTCCTGATTTTACTTGCCCGGTTTTTTCATTATAAGCTATAATTGCTTTTGGACGAGCACCACCTGCTGAAGTTCCTATTTTAAGAATATCTAGCATTGCTTTTTGTTCATCCACATTTAAGTTGGTTTCAAAACTTTCTTTTCTAGTAAGCATCTTTCTAGAGATGTTTACTAAACTATCAATTTCAATATCAAATGCTCTTTTATTTGGTTTCAGTTGTGATGGTTCAAATTCCAAAGCACCCATTCCACGTGTGCCTATAAAACACAAAAGTTCTACAGGATTCATGCTGTTTTCAGGACGACCATTTTGTGCTAACCAACTATTAATAAGTTGATTTCCATAATCATCAGGTAATACATCGGCTAATAGCCCAGGTAATCCTTTGAATGTTTTTACATCTCTCAGTTCTGGAAATGAAAAAATACGTTTATTACTATTAGTAATCGGCATTTTTATTGGGGCTAAATCATATTTAGTGTTTATGAATTTAGGATCGTATTCAAAACTTGCTATGCCTGTTGCTTTATCCCAAGCAACGGCACCAACGGTTTCTCCCCATATTTTTACAAAAGCGGTTGTAATCATTACCAGTCAGATTTTTTAGTAGTATTGTTATCCTTGTTTCTAGCGCGTTGTCTTTTTTGTTGGGCTTTTTTTGCGAGTTCTATAGGGCTTATTTCTTGTTTGATTGAAAAGATATCTAGTAGTGGTAAAACACCTAAAGCTCTTAATATTTGGATTAATGAAAGTAATGTAATGGCTTCACCATTCTCAATTTGACCTAACGTCCATTTGTTTATGCCAGCTTCTTTTGCTAATTGAGCTTGCGTTCTGTTACTATTCAATCGTTCATTTTTAATGAATGCTCCAATTTGACTTACGATAGCTGAATCACTCATGGCAATCCAATTTATATTGGTATTTTCCATCTTTATTGAGTTAAATTATTATTATAATTGGTATTTCCCAACAAATATAGTGATTAATAATGTATTATAGGTGAATATTTTAATTTTTTATGTAGGTAAATACAGGTTTTAATGCTTTTATTATTTATTAATATTGGTATTTACCTGTTTTACTTGTGTTTTAAATTTATAAGATATAATAAATTTTACTGCAAAAAATGCGGTGAATAAACTATTTATTCACCGCATGATTTAATTATTTTACAGAAAAAAGGTAAATTTGGTAAAAGAGTAATTATGAGAAAAGCAATTGTTTATGTTCACAATATTAGAGCAGGTGTGTTAACTGAAATTTCATCAACTGAATATTATTTCGAATATGATAATAACTACAAAGGCGATTTAGTTTCACTAACGATGCCTATAAGTCAAAAAAGGTATAGCTATAATTCATTTCCGCCTTTTTTTGATGGATTACTTCCTGAAGGATCCATGTTAGAAGGCTTATTGAAAAATACAAATATTAATCCTTATGATTACTTCTCTCAATTATTAGCAGTTGGAGGTAATTTGGTAGGTGCTGTAACTATTAAATTAGAGGGATGAAATAGTCATATAAGATAAAACAAACTAGACTACAATTTTTTAGATTTTTCAAATGGGACTAACTTTTTTCTCATCAAGCCTTTATCTGTAAAATGATTAGCAAGTTCATAGACTTTTTCAGTAAAATCATTTTCAATTTCATTTTTTTGATGGTAATAAAGTTTGATTGATTTGCAATGATCATGTTCGAAAATTTCTTTAAGCATCGTTCTATCAGAAAGACCTAATGAGTGTCCTAAAACATATACTTGAAATGGTTCTGCCTGTATGAAACGCAGCAAATTATGATAGTTAGAAGTCTTAGAATATTGAAAAGATTTGATATGCTTTAATAGTTCATGTATATTTCTTTTTTCAATTTCTAAATAATCATTATCATGCTCATCTCCATAACCAAAAATTATTGGATTTGCGATATTTTCTAAGTCACCATGAATAAAATTAACATCATACATAAAGGTTTTAGGTATATATGGTGTATAATATTCAATTGTGTTTGTATAGTTGAAATTTAAGAAATATAATTGTTTAGGAATTCTATCTTCCCCTAAAATATCTACAAATTCCTCTTGCTCAAATGGTTTAGTTGTTAATTCTGCTATATGATTAACTCTACCACGTCTAATCTCGGAAGTTGCTCTTTTTAAATATTCAACCAACTTACTTTTTAAAAATTCAAATTCACTATTCAGTTGACATATTCCTTTTAAATCATTATTTGAAGCTTTTGAATAACGTTTTAGATACGAAAAATAATGATTTTCTATATCTACCCATCTTTGATGATTAAATTGATTGTATAATTCTTCAAAAAAATTACTTTTAAATTCTATTACTTTTGGTAATCTCTCTCGGATTTGTTTGATGTGATTAAAGGCTTCGTCAATTGATTTAACCCCTTCAAATGGTTGATTAAATTGAATAGCTTGATAATTAAATTTTATTAATTCATCTTCATATTCATGTTTAGTAAAGTATTGATTTAAAATTTGTATCAAATAATTTTCTAAAAAATTAGAATAACTGGTTTTATATCCATGAGCTAAATCAAAGCCGTTTCCAATTATAATAAGTCTATTCATTTGAGATTCCTTTTTTAAAACCTTCATTCCAGAAATACATATCAACTATTTTAAAAAGGGGATAGTATTCTTTATCTTCTTTTAAAAATAATTCCTGTAATTCTAATATTTTATTTTTATTATTTTCTACAAAATCCATTAATAACTCTAGTGAACTAGTATTGAATTTTATCGCATTGATTTTTTTTACTTTTACACCATCATTAAAATATCGATCAAAAGCTGGATTACATCCTAAGGTTCCTAATACTATTTTTGACAACAAAGTATCTGTTGGAGGCTTCTTTTCAAAAGTGTTTCTATTAGTCTGATATAAGAAGCCATTATAATAATCATACAACTCTTTTTTAAGTTGGATAATTGTTCCTATATGCTGTTTTGAAACTTCAAAATCTTTGGAACATCTCAAGTCTTTATGATAATTTTTTATGATAGCCACTGCACCAACATGGATTTTATAATCCTTTTGCAGTAAACCTGTTGAACCTCGATACATGCCCCAACTTGCCAAATAAAAACCAAGATGCAATGCTAAATAATCATTGTCTTTTGAAATATCATTAAAGGCTTCGTAACAATGTTTCCAAGATTCATATCGATTAAAAGTATCTTGCTTCAAGAAATTTTGAAACTCAATTATTTTTTTACTTTCAAACATAATAATAAACTAAGCCCTCCACTCTTTAAACTGTCCTTCTGCCTGTTCCATTATCTCTTGAAGGATTGCATTTAATTCTAAAATACTTACTTTACCACGCAATTCTTTTTTGACTGCTAAACGAATGGCGGCTTTCGCATCTTCTTTGTTGGTCCAGTCGATTTGGAGGTTGCTTTTAACGGCTTTAACTACGTTGTGAACCACGTCTTGAATTGGACCCGCTTCGTTGATAATGTCTTTTTTAGCGGCTAGAATATCATAGAACGCTAACTCTTCATCTGACAAACCTAATTCCGATTTACGCTTGTCTTCGTCTTGCATTTCTTTAGCACGTTCTACTAATTCTGCTATTGTAGTATAAGAATCAATAGCATTGGCGTGGTAACGGTCAATTACTTTTTCTAATTCTTCTTTAAGTGAAGTGTATTTTTTAATATTCTGAGGCAAACGCATTCTGATTTCGTCTTTCAAAATATTCTTTAAAAGCTCAATCTTAATCGTAATGCTGTCTTTATCTTTCTTAACGCCTAATAAGAACTGCTCATCTAAAATGGAAATATCGGCTTTCTCAATACCTGCCATGGCAAATACATCAATAATATCATCCGATTCGATACTTCTACTAATCAACTCTTTGATTTCGTTTTGAGTAGCTCTACCATTTCCTTTTACCGTTTTAGCATTTCGTATTGCTTTTGAAACGTGTTGCGCAAACAAAATATCAATGGCAAATTCCTGAATTTCGGGTTGCGATTTTACAATGGATAACAAGCCAGTCAGTTTCTTTTCTTCCATCATAAATTGGTCGGCAACCTCATCGTATTTTAATAAAGCGTTTAAAGCTTGTTTTACCAACAACATTTTATCACTTTCACGTAAAGCTTTCCACTGACTATAATCTATAGTTTCAGGTAGCATATTTTTACAAGCTTCCACTTGATTGAAGAACATATTCAAAGCCTGTTCCATATCAATAGTAGGCTCTCCTTTTCCACCGCCACCCGTATATTTATCGGTTGCTTTTCGTAGTTGGTCGCCAATACCAATATAATCTACAATAACTCCCGAAGGTTTATCTTTAAAAACACGGTTGGTTCTGGTAATGGCTTGCATTAAATTATGCCCTTTCATAATTTTATCTACATACATCGTATGCACACAAGGCGCATCAAATCCTGTTAACCACATATCACGAACAATTACAATTTGCAATGGGTCTTTCGGATTTCTAAATCGTTTCTTTAATGCTTCGGTAGCTTCTTGGGTTCTTATGTGCGGATTCCATGTAATTGGGTCTTTAGAAATATTTCCTGTCATCACCACAGCAATTTCAGGGCAACCTTCTAATTGCGTTAATGCTTCATACATTTTCACGCTATTTCTTCGGCTCATACACACAATCATGGCTTTTCCTGGTAAGGTTTCGGTACGATTGGTAAAATGCTTTAAAATGTCTTTGGCAATCTTTTCTACACGTTCTTGCGAACCTGCGGCATCTTCTAAAGCTGCCCATTTTAAATTGCCACTATCTTCTTGTTCCCAAGTTAGCGAATCCACATCCGAATCTAAATTTTCATTCGCTAAATGCAACTTGGCTAAACGTGGTTCGTAATAAATTGGAACCGTTGCTTTATCATCTACAGCTTGTTTGATGTCGTACACGTGAATGGTTTCTCCAAACACTTCTTGCGTATCGGCATCTTTGCTATCTACTGGCGTTCCTGTGAATCCTATAAACGAAGCATTAGGCAAGGCTTTACGCAAATTAGAAGCAAAACCATCTAACAAACCATATTGCGTTCGGTGGGCTTCATCAGCCATCACAATAATATTTTCGCGTTCTGATAAAATAGGATGTTCTAATTCTCCTAAGGTTTCATCATTTCCAGATTTTAAACGGAATTTTTCTATCGTGGTAAAAACCACTCCGCCACTTCCTGTAGAAAGTAAACGTCTTAAATCATCGGTAGAATCGGCATGTTGAACATCGCCTACTAAGTCTTTGGCCAAGACAAAGTTTTCATACAACTGAAAATCCAAATCACTTCTATCGACTTGTACTACGATAGTAGGGTTTTTCAATTCAGGTAGGCTTCGTAAGATACCTGCGTAAATTGCCATCGAAATACTTTTTCCGCTTCCTTGCGTATGCCAAATGACCCCAATACGTCCATCACCATAAGGGCGAATGGCTTTTTTAGCGGCTTCAACAGCAAAGTTTACTCCAAAGAATTGGTGGTATTTTGCACCTTTTTTAATCAAAGTGCCGTTATGGTCTTCAAAAAAGACAAAATTTTTAATGTAATTTAGTAAGCGTTCTTTTGGAAACAAACCTAATAACAAGGTATGCATCTGAAAATCGTCTTCTACTATGGTAGTGCCGTTAATACTTTTCCAAGCCGCATACCATTCGTTGGAAGCATTGAACATACCGTGTTGGGCTTCGTTACCGTCGCTTACTATGGTGGCAACGTTGTATTCAAACAAGAGTGGAATATCTTTGGTGTAGTGCTGAATTTGATTGAATGCTTCTTGTAAATTGGTGTTTTCATCAAACCAGTTTTTCAATTCAAAAACAATTAAAGGCAAACCATTGACATACACAATCACATCAGGACGGCGTTTGTTTTTGCCTTTAATGCTCAATTGATTCACTACCCAGAACGTATTGTTTTCAGGGTTTTGAAAATCTATAGGATACACGTGAACGGCTTTTTCGTTTCCATTCGCGTCTTGGTATTCGTAATCTAACCCTTTGGTTAGTTTTAAATGAAAATCGCGGTTGCGATACAACAAATCAGCGCCTTTATTGTTCACAAACTCCGCCACAATTAACGGATACAACTCCACAGGCAAATGCGGATGCTGTTGTTTTATAAACGCTAGCAACGTAGCTTTGTCCACCACTTCGCTTTCTGGAAACGTAAACGTAGTGCCGTGTATGTGGCTATACCCTAAATCGGTTAACCAATCGATGGTAGCTTGTTCTATTTTGGCTTCTGTTGTCATAATATAATTTACTTTATGTCTTACAACTAAAAGATTTGCTGCTCGTTGTACTTAAAATTTAATAATACTGCCTCTAATTCCTTATTTTCACAAAATTCTTTTACTAAATGCCAAGTTAGAAAATGCATACTATTAAGAATAGTAACCGTATCAGAGTTGGCATTGCTTTTTACAAAATTATTTATTTCATTTTGTGTGGAAGGGATTAACCCTATATAATAAGCATCACAGTTTTTTACTTTATTAAAGGCATTTTTAACAATATCGTTTTTGCCTATACTTCTTTGGGTCTCATACCACGGTTCTTCTACTATCTCATTATTACTAATTTTTTCAGCATTATCGATTAGTAGTTTTTTTAGATGCAATTGAAAAAATAAATTGGATGTATTCTTTTTGATTTTGCCTTCTTTATTAAATTCTTCATATTGTTTTTGAATACTCCAATGCTTTTTTTGATAGGTTTTGACTTTTCCTTCTATGAATAATACTTTACTTTTTTGATTGTTTTCATAGTGCATGATAATGACTAAATCAGCATCACCAAACTGTGAAAAAGATTGTTCTAACAAAATATCATAGCTTTTTGGTTTACCCTGTTCAAAAAGCGTGGGTATATTGATAAGACTGATAAACTCATTCATAAGCGATACATCATTACCTATTGTAAATAGTAATGAATTTATAATACCTCGCTCTGAATAACCATACATAGCCATATTCTATTTTTTAATTCCTAAACTCCTTCAATCGTACCTCACCACTAATTAACTTAGGCAATAAAGTATCCCGCAATTGGGTTAAGGTTTGGTTTTCTTTTTGATTTTTTAAAACAAGTTCTAAAATAGGATTTACTTTATTTGCAAAATCAATTAATATTTCATTTGATGGTTCTATTAATTCCAATTCTTTTAAAACTGTTAAGCTAACATTAGCTTGTACACCTTGTACAATTGAATTTTGGATTTTATTTTGAACATCATCAGATTTTAACCAATAATATATAATTGCTTTAAACTTTTCTCGTTCTTTAAGTCTAATAAAAGCTAAAGCTTGATTACAATTTGAGTTATTCAACTTCTCAGTAACAATTGAAACTCTACCAATAGTTCCAGCAATTGAAAACAACAAATCATTTTCAAGAAGTATAGAACGCTTTAAATCCTTCAAATGAGTTTCTTCAGGAATTAATTCAAGTCCATTGATATTTATTTCTCCATCAGAATTAATATCTTTTACTTTTAGAAATGGTATTTTTCTCTCTAATCCTTCAACATCTTTCATTCTTGGAGTAGTACCTTTTGAAAGAACTTCTACAAAATTCTCCAATCTCTTCACCTCCCAACCCTTAGGAATCCTTCCTAACTCGCTTTCTACAAATTCACCGTCTTGAAACGGTCCAAAATCTACAAACCAGTGTTTGTATAACGCCATAGCCATTTCTTCTAAGGTTTTGTTGATGGATAGGTTGTTTTCGATTTTGTCGTCGATGGCGGAAAGGATTGAGGCGATGGATTTTTGTTCTTGGATAGAAGAAGGTAAACTTATATCTAGATTATTAATATTATAAATTGGCAACTTAGGTTGAGTTGAACCAACTATCCCTTTAACAATCTCAAATTGTCCAATATCAGAAATTAAAAAATAATATAAATATTCGCTATCAATATTTTTAAGATTGGTTATTTTAACGCAGTTTTCAGTCAAACTAGCATTGTCTAATTTTTCATCAATTATTGAAACTGAACCAACTGTTCCCACAATTGAAAGAATTAAATCATTTTTGTTTACTATATATCTTGAAATTTTAGGAAAAACATCATTTGGAACATATTGTAATTTTTCAATTGGAATTGTTCTTGTACCCATATCAGTAACTCTAATATAAGGATGTTTTGTTTTGGTTGTAATAAGAGCCTCTCCTTTTGGTAAACGCTTACCTCCTTTAATATCTCCGAGTTCTCCGAGTTTATATTTTTTCCAGTTGTTTGGCATTTAGTTTATTTTATGATAAAAATATTTTTTCAATAATAGGTAATAAGTTTTCGTTGTAGTGTAGATATTCTTGTTTACTTACTCCCCAAAAACCAATATCTGTCTTATTTGTATGAGAAATTGAATTTTGATTTCTTCTTTCAAAAAAATGATCTACAAAGTTTATTTCTCCAACTTTAAATCCAAGTTCTGACATTTTGTTTCTTATTTCTAATGATTTAACTTCTTTAGATTCCATATGTTTTATTTCAAAAAAATATTGAAACTCATTTAAAAAATGATTGAAACAAACATTATAATAACCTAATTTTTCACCAACAACTCTTTGCTTAATTTGCTGAATTAATGCTATACAATTGTCATCTAATAAAAAGGCAGGATTATAAATTGGTCTAAAATTATTAAGAGCTAAAGAATCATCAATACTTTTAAATAAAATTGAAAAATACTTATTTTCTAATTGAATTAAATTATTGAGTATATTTTTTGATTCAGAAATAAAATAAGCATACTCTTTTTCTAATTCTTCTTTTTTAGCATCTTTAAGTTGGCCAATTAAAAATTGTATTTGATGTAAAAATTTATCTAAAACCGAAACTTTTTGAGTTATGCTATTATTATTTGAAAAGGAGTTCTTTAAAGCTTCAAAGAAACTTAATCTTATTTCCTTATCAATTGTTAATAAATGAAGTATTACCTTGTTTTTTATTAAGATGAAGTCTAAACATTCAAAATCACTAAATATTTGGGATTCTATAATTTTATTAATTGCTTCTTTACTTTTTGAATAATTCAAACATTCTTTGTGAATCAAAATGTAATTTAAAAAAGCAGAATCTTTATTATCAATTTCAAGCTGAGATAATTGATTGGTTTGTTGTTTTAATGAGACAAGTATATCAATACAATTATCAAATATTTCTGGTGCTTTTTTATTTTCAATATCTATTTTTAAAATAGAATCATTTAAAAAATCTTCATCAAACTCTTGTTCAAAAGGACTTTCAAAACCAGTTAATTTTAAAAAATCAATTTGATCATTTATATCTTTAATAATAGTACGGTCTGATTTTGATGTACTTACTGAAAGTTTTAATTTATCAATTAAAAAATCAGCTATTTTATTCTCAATTGTATAGATTTCTTCTCTAATTTCTCTTGTATTCCTTTCAGAATCTTCTTCAAAAATTAAATAAAAATCATCAACATATCTTAAATATTTAAACTTCTCATTATTTAAAAAATTATCAACTATGAACTCATCAAAATCAGATAAATAAATTGAACTTAAAAAACTTGAAAAAATGTTTTGAGATGATACTGGTAAACCTTTTGTATCTGCCATTATAAATTTTAAAAAAAACTCTATAGCTTCTTTAGAGTAATCATCATAATTATTCTTTTTCTTAGATGTTGGATTGGATTTCCTATCAATAATTTCTAATAAAAGTTGATGATCAATACTATAAAAAAATGTTTTAATATCTAATGAAATTACATATTTAATCTTACCTTCAACTGGCTCTGTGTATTTTTCTTTTAGTTTTAAAAATTCTTGATAGTCTTGATAGTAAAAAATATTTGAATTATTGGGATTTTCAAAATTTATTCTTCCGCCATAAAATGTTTTAAAAGATTTTTTTGAAGATAATTCAATTATATCATTAATATACTTTTCTAATAATTCATAAATATAAAAACCTAGAGAATAATACATTACAAGTAAATCTTTAGAAAGAAAATGAAATTCTCTTATCTTATAAGCTCTTTGAATATTATAGTAACTTAGTGAGAAAAATTTATTTTGAAAATAATAAAACGCATCTCTTTTTACATATTCCTGATAAAACTTTTCAATTTCAATTGGAGTTGTATCATTTTTGTAAATAGATAAATCTGAAACATTATATAAAGGGTTTGTCTGAGATAATTGCAAACTCAACAAGTCTACAGCTTTTGATATATGCTCTTGTTTGATATAAAATCCTAAATTAAAATTTCTAGGCATAAATTAAATTTTATTAAAGTTTTCTATAATCTTTTGCTGCAACTCATTTCCTTTCGCAAACTGCTCTTGTAAAGTAGCTTGTAAACTTGCCATTTTGTCTTCAAACAAAATACCGTCGTCTTCTACTTCTTCGGTGCCTACATAAATACCTGGAGTTAGTTTGTAGTCTTGTTTTTGTACTTCTTCTAAAGTGGCAGCGTAGCAGTAGCCGTCTATGTTACTGTAGGTTGTATTAGATGCTGAAACAAGTTCAGCATGACAATCGGGGTTGTTACGCCAAGCGTGGTAGGTTTGGGCTACTTTGTCAATATCGGCATCGGTAAACACACGTAGTTTACGGCTTTCCATAGTTCCCATTTTGCTGGTGTCTATGAATAAGATTTCGTTTTTACGTTCGCGGTGTTGGCCGTCTTTGCCGTCTCGGTTCTTACTCAATATAAAAATACACGCAGGTATGCCTGTCGTTAAAAACAATTTATCGGGTAAACGTACAATACAATCAATCATATTGTTGTTTACCATAAACTCACGCACGTTTTTCTCACCTTTATTGTTGGAGGTCATTGCGCCGTTTGCCATTACTACACTCGCTGTTCCTTTGTTACTCAAATGGCTCCAAAAGGTTTGCATCCACATAAAGTTGGCATTACCATCGGTAGCAAATTCTTCTTTCGGTCCAAACAATCGTGGGTCGTTTTCGGGTAAGTCTTCTGGGTGCCATTGGCTCACGTTAAAAGGTGGGTTTACAATAATGTAATCGGCTTTTAAATCAGGAAACTGGTCGTTCAATAAAGAGTCGCCCAAACGTACATCAAAAGACAAATCACGTAAGGCTAAGTTCATTTTACACAAACGCAGCGTTCCATCATAGCGCTCTTGTCCATAAATAGCAATGTTACGTTTGTCGCCTCCATGACTTTCTAAAAACTTCAACGATTGCACAAACATACCGCCACTACCACAAGCGGCATCAAAGATTTTACCTTCATAGGGTTCAATCATTTCTACCATCAAACGCACGA
This sequence comes from Flavobacterium lacisediminis, assembly GCF_025909975.1. GTDB lineage: Bacteria > Bacteroidota > Bacteroidia > Flavobacteriales > Flavobacteriaceae > Flavobacterium > Flavobacterium lacisediminis. The sequence goes on from NZ_JAPCIO010000012.1 coordinate 12,828, forward strand.
TACTGCCAGGCGTAAAAAACTGCCCCGCACCAGAACCTTCTGCCAAAGCAAACTTTCCAATGTAATATTCATACACACGTCCTAACACATCACTTTCAGGGTTTTCCTTTTGCGATAACTTAGGATTAGAAAGCAAATTAATCAGTCCACCCACTTGGCGTGCCGTCAATTGGCTTTTTACAAAAATACGTGGTAAAATCCCTTTTAAATCGGGTCTAAACTTTGCCAAAGTAGCATCTAACACATCAAAAGCATCATCTATAATTACTTTGATGTTGTCTTGTTCGGCATTGGCTTTTAAGTATTCCCAAGTAGCTTCTTTGGGAATGATATATACATTTTTAGATAAATATTCATCCGCATCTTCCAACACATAGTTGATTTCTGCTTCGTCAGTCGTAAAATAATTAGAGTTTTTGTCGTGTACTAAAGCCGTCAATTCTTCTTTACGCATCTCATATCGCTCGGACATGTGCTTTAAGAAAATCATCGGCAACACATAGTCTTTGTATTGATTTTCAGCTACTGCGCCACGCAATTCGTTGGCAGCTTTCCAAAGTTCTTGTTCAAAATTAATATCGGCTTTTACGGTAGTTTTACTCATATTTGTTTTAAAAATCTTATAGTTCCAAACATAGCGAAAAAAAAGGGTATTTACAACCCGTAAAAATACCTGTTTTTGATACCAGGTATTTTTACGGGGGTACCATTGGAAACAAGAGTAAACAAAGGGAAAATAAAATAAATGAGGAAAACCGTAAATGAAATGATAAAAATAGTTTCCGCTAGTTTGTTGCTTTTGTTTGTCTTTATTTTCTTTTTTTGACTGTTGAAAAAAGAAAGAGAAAAGACTAAAAAGAATTGGATTAGAATTTCTATTTTTACATCAGAAAAATATATTTAATCGCGTAAGCTATTAATTTGGAAATAGAAAACTAGGAATCTTCTTAAAAACCCAAAATTAATAGGCTTACGCCTGTGCAGTAAAAATACTTGCGTGGGCGTAGTCTTCTGGTTTTTGGGTCTCCTAGTACCTCTATTTCGGTTGGCTAATGTCTCACGCATTTTTTTTATGCTTATGAATTATAAAGATCAAATTACTTACAATTATGATTTAGTAGAACCTTTTGTTAATCTGATTCTATTCAATTTAAGTATTTCACCAAAATTTGTAAATTCAACTTCTGCAAAATTATCTAAAGAATATTTAGAGTCTAGAAGACGAAATTTCGATTTTGAAGAACCCTATAAATTATACTATTTTGAGGAAAAATTAAGATTATATCTATATCAACTTACCCCTTTATACAGAAAAATCATTACAAATATTGTTACTCAAGATAGAAGAACTATGCACGTATTGTTTATGAAGTACTTGATGGATAATGATAAAGATGAGATTTTTTTGACAGAGGAGGAGATAATAGAAGAATATGAGTTCTTTTTAGACCTAATGAGGAATTATCTCAGTGAGGGGATAGTAAGTGAATATATCTTCATGTTTTTTGCCATTAAATTTGAAAAAATTTTTCACATTAGTTTAGAAAAAAATGATAGTATATCACTGAAAGAATATGAAAATACAATCAGAGCAATTGGAAATTTTGATATGAAATTGTAATTGAGAAGACTCGGTTAACGTCCGAGTCTTCTTTTATTCCCTTGTGTTTTTTGATTTACTTTATTAACTTCTTCTAATTTATTAAGATAATCTCTTTTTAAAGGGTGATTAGCTACAAAATCAATAAATTTTTTACTTGTTTCATCATCTAATACATTTCTCTTGAAGTCTCTTAAAATCAAGCCTTGAATTACTAGAAAATCTTTGTTGGCAGTAATTAATTGATTAGTTAAAAGTCTTTCTAAATCTTCTTGCTCTTTTTGGATTTTGTATTCAATTGCAGATAAATGCTTTTTATCTGATTTTATTCCCCGTTCCATTTTTAATGATTGAGCAAAAAAGTCCTGGATACTTGATAAATCTTCTTTATTCCATTTTATTGATTTTCCTGTATTCCTGTCGATATTTTCGACTACTATATGCGCATGTAAATTTGGATGCCATATTTTGGTTTGTTTGTCATAATGACCTTCATCTCTATGAATATGAAGTTCTTTAACTATAACCTTGAATTTTGAGCCAAATTCTCTTGCAGTTTGAACCAAATCTTCATTTGAATGTTTTTCGGTAAATAAGAAAACTCCCTCGATTAAGAATTTTGCTTTTGCTTGAGCTGTTCTACCAGTTTTTTCTTTGATAATTTTTTTAAATTCATCAATAACTTCTGGATGTGGTTTCATGTCTCCATATGATTTATTCAAAGGAGTCAAATCTTTTCTAACATAATCGAAATCCCTTTTTCTTAAATTATGGGTTTGACTAGTATTTTTTACATTTTCAAAATGAATTGAGCTTTTAGCCATATGTTCTAATTTTAGCGTCGCAGACCCCCTCGGGAGAGCTCACGAACTAGGTTGATTTCTTCCTAAGAAAATAACATAAAATCAACCTAGTTCTAGTGAGCTATAACATCCCCGAATGGTTTACTCTTCTGACGTGTTAATTAACCAATCATTTAAATCTTTATATTTTAAATACAAACCTCTTTTATCAATCGCATTTTTGTAAACTGATAAGATTTCAGCTGTGTATTTTTCTCCTGGTTTGTCATTATCTAAGTAGAGTTCAATTGCTTTATAATTATTCAAAATGGTTTCGCATTTATTGATTAAGGCAACTGAGTTTAGAATCAAATAGTCGCAATTTTTTTCTTCAAGTTGATAAATTGAATTGCGATAGGAGAGGTAATCCATAAATCCTTCGAACACACAGATTGTATCTGAGCGATTCTCAATTAAAGTGATATCTTTTTTGCCAATACATATTTTAGCATATTTAGACCGAATTTCAAATCCCTGGCTTTTATTTTTAAAACCTATAGCGAAGTACTTTTTTTCTTTAAGCTGATAATGAATTTCTACAAGATTAGGTTCGTTGTCTATTAAATGAATTTTTCTTTTTTCTAAATAATCTTTTAATGCATAATGCTGTATTCCAATCGTTTTAATAATTTCAATTTCATTAGTGACTTCATTATTGAAGCTTTTAGAAAGTTCTTGCTTTTGAAAAGAAAAAATAACTCCATCTGTTAGATTATCTAGATATTTCAATGTTTCGGAAATACTTAAATTATTATTCAGCTGCAAAAAATCTATGATATTTCCTCCTTTTTGGATTCCGTGATCATACCACCGATTAATTTTTGTATTTACTTTAAAAGAAGGAGTTTTTTCGTCTCGAAATGGACTAATGAACCAGACATCAAAACCATTAGTTTTTGATGGTTTAAAATTCATTTTTTTCAGAACTTCTTCTATTGGAATTTGCTTTGCTTTTTCGATATTCATTGTAAAGTAAAAATTTTGATTTTTTTTGATGCAGTGATGCAGAAAAGATTTAATTGTTTGTAATTCAGTACTTTACTCTGCATCACTCTTGCATCACTGCATCAAACTTGTTTTATTTTCTGCATCAGTCTTGCATCAAAAAGGGTGTTTTTTGAGTTTGATGCAAAGTTTGATGCAAGCTAACTTGTTGTTATTTAATTATTTAACCTATTTCTGCATCACTGCATCAAAAATTTTAGAGAAAAAAGGTTTTTTTATGGTGTAAAAACGTCCTCTTCGGTCAATTTTTACAAATTCTCCGTGACTCAAAAATTCAATTCCTTGATATGATTTTGTGTTATTTTCAGGCTCTAAATTCCACTTTTTAAGAATCTTTCTTATTTCATTGGCAGATTCAATATAGAGCTTAGGATTTATCCTTTTTAGCATTATTAAAATTTCTCCTGGTGATACATAAAGTTCTGTTTCTTCAGTTTTTTCGAAACACTCATTAAATAGTTCAAGTAATGCAAGTTCAACCTTGTTATTACTCATTAACTTCATTAATGAATCAGTCATAATTTGTTCACGAGTAAACCACATTCGAGTTTTCTGTTTGCTTTTATACTCTCGAGTTAAAAGGTATTTTAAAAAGTAAGGTATCTCCTGTCTAAGTTTTTCTAAAAAATGTACGTCTTCTGATTGAAGTGGTTTTACTTTTCTAATCCAGAAACGAATTTCTTCATCATCTATTTGGATAAAATTATCTTCGTTATTAGAACAAAGAATAAATTTTGCAAAGAACTCAATTTCTTGTCGATCTTTTCCTTTAGCTTCTATTTTGTCTTTATCTGTGGTAGAGAGATATTTTAAACGTTCGGTTATTTCTTTTCGGTCAAAGAACACTTCGTCAATTGCTACTATCACCATACTAGCCCAATCACTGTTAAATTGAGAGTTAAAAGCATCACCTTTAATATAAGTCATGTTTAAGCCGAAAATGGATTTCATCCATTTGATAAAACTACTTTTTCCGGTTCCTCTTTCTTTACTAATTAAACAGAGTATGGGTAGAATTTGAGTAGGCCGTTCATATAGAATTTTTATGTAGTCTAATCCATATTCAAAATGCTCCCCAAACACGTGTTTGACAAACTTTAATGAGTTTGGAATATTATTTTCAAGTTGATGTAATGATAAATTTTCCTCTATTGGTTTTATGTCTAATTCATTATAAGTGTTATAAAAGTTTTCGATAATTAAATTGTAATCAAGATGATTGGGAATACAGCAAAAGCCATCTAGTTTAAGAATCTTTTCGACAAATGTTTTTCCATGATCACTAATGATGGTTTCTCGGTTCCATCTGACCATAACCTTAACTTTATCACCAGATATTAAAGGTTTTTCAATGATTTTGAAGTAGGAGGTTCCTACTCGGATATAAGGAATATCTAAGTTCATAGTTCAATTCAGTTTTATCCTTATATTTGCGGTATAAGGAACTATTAGTTAATGATAAATTTATGCGCTCAGTTTTGCGGAAGTTGAGCGCATTATTTTTTGGAAGTTAAAGTGTAGTCAACTGCTTTCTGTTGAATTTGTGAAATTGATGAGGATTTATTTTGCAGAAGAAAGTTGTCAATTTCGTTTTTTTGAAAAAACAAAGTTTTTCCATTTGGTTTAGAATACGGTAGTATATTCTTGTGTACTAATTTGTAAATATAACTACGAGAGAATCCAGTGTAATTAATTAGATCTTCTACTGTTAAAATTTGTTTTACACTACTGACTAGTAATGTTTCAAGCTTATTAAGCTTTTCAATGATAATTGTTTCATTTGAGTTCATATTTTTTCATTTTTTAAGATTATGAAAACAAATGTCATGATAGGAAAATAAAAAAAGATTAAGTGTTTAAGAATCTTAAACTTTTGATTTAATTTTTTTTACAATATAATCGATTTCTGTCTCTCTTTTTGGAGGGATTATTTTTCCTGATTTAGAAGAATATATTGAGTTTGCTTTGATTTTACCATTTTTATTTTCAATGTTCTCAGCAAATTCAATTGAGGGAATTGAAATTTTAAAGCCTAAGTACTCATCCATTTTAGAAATGAAGGTATAAAATTGTCTGTTATCCATTTCAAGATGAATAATTGAATTATGATCTTCCCAGTTAGATTTTAATACTTGAATAAATTGATTTTGAGTAGTTTTATTTTGATCTATAAACATGTTTTTCTCCAGCAATGAATAAAGATCTTTTAATAACTCATTATCTAAGTCAACCAAATAATTTCCTCGTTTTGGTATTACTGTATTCAAAGAGTCTATTTTTTTATTGATTTTTTTAATTATTGAATTTAATTCATTTTCATATTCATTTAGTGTTCCTATTACTTCAAGAGAGAAGGATATTTTTGTACTATTTTCATTTGAATTTTCAATGTTATCACAATAACTTATGAAAGATTCTTTAGCACATTCTATCATTAAAAAGTTATTATTATAAATGCAATCCTTAAGATATAAGAGTTTTGTTCTGAGAGTTGATTTAGGATATTCTTTAGTGTTAATCAGATAATCAACTATATTTTCTAATTCATTTCTGAAATTTAAAGATAAATATGTTTCATACACATGTTTATTATCATCAAATGAATCCATAAAAGGCAACAAGTAATTTTCGTAGGATACTTTTTGTTCAGTTATAAAAAAACAACTTAGTTCTTTTATAGTTAAATTATGAATTGATTTGTAGTATATTAAATCATTAAGAAGATTAAAAAAATGGTATTCATTCATTTTTTTGACATTCGCTTTTACAGATTTTATTTCAGAATCTGTAAGTAAATCACCTCTTAAAATATCTAAAATTTTAAAATATTTTTCTTTTCTCTTGTAATAATTATATATCATTTTACTAAAGTTTTATTTCAGGAATTAAGTTGGCTGCTTCTTTCATTTTTTGATCTACAATTTTAGCGTAAATTGCTGTAGTTCGGATCTCTCGATGGCCAAGACGTTTTGAAACGGTATAAATATCTGCTCCATTTTCGAGTAAAAGCACAGCATTTGTGTGTCGAGCACTATGGAAAGTAATGTGTTTTGAAATACCGGCTCTGTTACACCAACGTACAATCTCATTATTGTAAACCGCTCCATATTTTAAACCTTTAAAAACCCTTTCTGAAGGTTGTTGTCTTTCACCTAGTAATGCTCTTGCCTGACTTGAGATGTATAAATATTCAACACCATCTGTTTTTTCTTGTCGAAAATTTACTCTACTAATTCCATTGTCTTCATCTCTAACTTCGCCCCAGGTTAAAGTATTGATATCAGACCAACGCAATCCAGTTAAACAGGAAAAAATAAAAGCATTTTTAAGTACCTGGTATTTACAATTTGTGCTAGCGAGAGCTTGTAATTCTTGATAGGTTAAATATTCTCTTTGACTTTCAGCTTGCTCAAAAGATTTGATTTTTGAAGCATAATTGATCGATAGATAGCCTTCATCAAAAGCAGCTCTCAAACATGCTTTAAATTTATTCAGATAGGAGTATTTTGAATTAAGGGAAAGAGGTAAATTACTTTTAGTTTTTGCTTCCTTGTCAAAGTAGTTACGAACCATTTTCACAAATTCTTCATCAATCTCTTCAAATAGTAAATTAGGATTGATACATCTTTTTAAATGTAGAAATGTAGCGGTCCAGTTTCCGTAGTTTTTTGGGGAATCGCTTTTCTCTTCAGTTTTTTCAATAAAAAAATCCAGGAAGCGTCTTTTTGATTTTGAAGTATTTTTAATATCAAACTTGCCTTGAAAGAATTCAGCTTTTCTGATAGATAGAATTTGCTCCGCTAAAAGTTCAGTTTCTTTGTTTTCTTTCTTTTCAGCAGCAGTAAGTGGATTTTGATGAAGATATAGTTTTAAATACTCAAAGTCTCTTATATGAATTCTTTTACCGTCTTTATCTAATTGTGAGCCTTTATAATATTCAAGGTAAAGACTGTACTTGTCGTTCTTAAGCTTTTTCTTTTTTAAAGTGATTTTCATAGGTGTACATTTTTACACCTTTTTAGTATGAAGGTGTACATGAGATGAAACAAATGTACTAATAAGGTAAATCATAAACAAGTATAAAGACTTGTAAATACTTGCTAGTCAAGTAAAAGAACAAAAAGTAAATCAAGAGAAAGCGGTTTTATTTTCCGATACAGAAATTAGCAAAAATATTCCCAAGTAATTCATCATTCGTAACTTCACCAGTAATTTCACCAAAGAAATATAATGCGCTTCGAATATCAATTGCCATTAAATCAGAAGAAATACCTGAATCTAATCCCCATTTTACTTTCTGAATTTCCTCTAAAGCTTTCAGTAAAGAATCGTAATGACGTGTGTTAGTTACAATGGTTTCGTTATTTCTCAAAGCACCAGTGTTTACAAAGGACATTAATTCATTTTTTAACTCTTCAATACCTACTTTTTGTTTTGCAGAAATGAAAATTGAATTCTCAATTTGTGATTCTAGATTTTGAAGTAAACTCTCTTCTAGTTTATCTTTTTTATTAAAAATCGTAAGTAAAGCTTTTTGTGGGTATTTGTTTCTAATTTTTTCAACTTCCACTTTTAAACGTTCTAAGCTTTCCATTGTTAATTCGGTACTGTCAACAAGGAACATTACAACTTGAGCTTGTTCAATCTTCTCAAAAGTCTTTTGAATTCCGATACTTTCTACATGGTCTTGTGTTTCACGAATTCCTGCCGTATCAATAAATCGGAAACCAATTCCGTTGATAACCAATTCATCTTCAATCGTATCTCGAGTTGTTCCTGCAATGTCGGAAACAATCGCGCGTTCTTCATTCAATAAAGCATTTAATAAAGTCGATTTCCCAACGTTTGGTTCTCCCACAATCGCAACTGGAATACCGTTTTTAATTACATTCCCAACTGCAAACGAATCAATCAAACGTTTCAAAACAAACTCAATGCGTTCTAATAAATCATGAAATTGAGTTCTGTCGGCAAATTCTACATCTTCTTCCGCAAAGTCTAATTCTAATTCGATTAAGGAAGCGAAATTCAATAATTCTTCACGCAGTTTGGCAATTTCGTTACTGAAACCACCGCGCATTTGTTGCATCGCAATTTGATGAGACGCTTCATTATCCGAAGCAATCAAATCAGCAACCGCTTCCGCTTGTGATAAGTCTAATTTCCCGTTTAAAAAAGCACGCAAGGTAAATTCACCTGCCTGAGCCATTTTAGCGCCTCTACGAAGCAATAATTGGATAATTTGTTGTTGAATAAAAGTAGAACCATGACACGAAATTTCAATTACATTTTCCCCAGTGTACGAATTCGGACCTTTGAAAATAGAAAGTAACACTTGGTCATACACTTTTCCATTATCCACAATATGTCCTAAATGAATGGTATGGGTTTTCTGTTTCGTAATATCTTTCCCAGAAACCGATTGAAATACTTCAGCAGCTATTGTAATAGCAGCTGCACCGGATAATCGAATAATAGCAATCGCACCCGCTCCAGACGGTGTAGCTAACGCAACTATGGTTTCTTGTGGAATCATGTTCTAAATTTAATTCTGCAAAGATAATTTAAAGTCAGAAGTTAGGAGTTAGAAGTTGAAAGTTTTTTTAGTAACACAAAGTCCCGCAATGTTTAGCGCTAAGTTACACCGAGTTTTCTTTTGCGTTCTTTGCGAAAAAACTTTGCCTCTTTGCGTTTAAATTTAATCCTTGAGTTTAAATAAAAATTAAAAAACCACTAAAGCCGAAGCTAAGTGGTTTTTAAAGTTAGTTAAGGTTGGTAATAAGATTTTCAGATTTAATTCTGTAAAATCAAATATTGTAAATTAGTTGCTCAACATTACTGGCATTACTAGCATAGTAACTGTTTCGCCTTCGTCTAAGCCGTCTACTGGAGTTAAAATTCCCGCTCTGTTTGGCATCGACATTTCTAATTGGATTTCATCACTTGATAAATTATTCAACATTTCCGTTAAGAAACGTGAGTTGAAACCGATTTGCATATCGTCTCCTTGGTAATCACAAGTTAAACGCTCGTCTGCTTTGTTTGAATAATCGATATCTTCTGCCGAAATATTCAATTCAGTTCCAGCAATTTTTAAACGAATTTGGTGCGTTGTTTTGTTAGCAAAGATAGCCACACGACGAACCGAGTTTAAAAACTGAACTCTATTAATTAATAATTTGTTTGGATTTTCTTTTGGGATAACTGCTTCGTAGTTTGGATATTTTCCATCAATTAAACGACAAGTCAACACATAATTCTCAAATGAGAACGTAGCATTTGAATCGTTATATTCAATTGAAACTTCAGCGTCAGAAGCGCCTAAAATTCCTTTTAAAATGTTTAAAGGTTTTTTTGGCATAATAAAATCAGCAACTTGTGATGCTTTTACATCGGTACGAGCGTATTTTACTAATTTGTGAGCGTCTGTAGCTACGAAGATTAATCCTTCTGGTGAAAATTGGAAGAAAACACCACTCATTACAGGGCGTAAATCATCGTTTCCAGCTGCAAAAATTGTTTTACTTACTGCAGTTGCTAATACTTCCGCAGGAACTAATGTTTTTGAAGGATCATCTAAAACTACGGCTTTAGGGAATTCTTCTCCTGGTGCGTAAGCAATCGCATATTTACCAGAGTTTGAACTAATTTCTACAGTTGAATTGTCTTCAACAGTAAAAGTTAACGGTTGTTCTGGAAATGTTTTTAAGATATCTAATAAAAGTTTAGCTGGAATAGCAACACTTCCTTGACTCGTAGAATCAATTTCTAACGTTGCCGTCATCGTTGTTTCTAAATCAGAAGCTGAAACTTTTAATTGGTTGCTGTCTAATTCAAAAAGGAAATTATCAAGGATAGGTAAGGTATTACTACTGTTGATAACACTTCCTAAAACTTGTAATTGTTTTAATAAATACGAACTCGATACTATAAACTTCATCATCTTGTATTTTAAAATCGTGATTTGATTTTATATTTCACAAATATATTCTAATTATACTCAAACGCAAAAACAAATTATCAACAACTAGCGGCTGTATTTTCTTTTGCGTAAGAAAGTAAATAAAAACCCAAAGATAGCCAAAATAACTATTGGTAATCCGACAGTTATCATTTGAGCCATGGTGTAATTTTTATACACTTCTTCCTTATTTAAAAGTGGTAAATCAACATCTTTACTACGGATGTTAATAAGTCCGTTGTCGTCTAAAAGGTAATTTACGCAGTTCATTAAGAACTCTTTGTTGCCATATAATTGATTCGTCCACTTATCGAAACCTAATTCTAATGGAACACCTTTATCCAATTGATTTTTAATAATATCACCATCTGAAATAACAATCATTTTATTGTCTTTTCCAGTTGCTTGGAACGAATTATCTTTAAATGGTAATATACGATTTTGGTAAGCTGATTTGAATTTTCCTTCCATTAAAACTGCTACTGGAAGCAAGCCTTTACCTTCATATTCTTCAGGAGTGGTTTCTTCTGTAACCATATCTAATGAAATCGGACTTGGTGTTCCAACGGTTTTCGAATATTCAGACGAACTCAATAAAACCGTTTTCTTGATATCGTTTTTCAGGATTTCGATTGGAGAAGCAAATTCAAACTTAATCCCTTCCATGTTTTTCACAATCGGATTCGTTGAAGTAGGATAGATAAACGGAGCAAATTTCCAAGTGTATTCTTGCATTTGCGTTTCGCTTCCTTGATTTCCTGATGCTAATTTGATAGGAGTCGCATATTCATCTTTCACCAATAACGGATTGATTCTAATTCCGTATTTGAAGAACATATCCGTCAAATTCAATTCGCGTTGCGATGCTAAAATAGTACCGGTTTCGTTGTACAAACTATCCATGTCTGCTGAAACTACATCGACTAACCACAAGGTTTTTCCACCATTCATGATGAACTGGTCTAACACTTGTTTTTCTTCTTCGGTGAACGCTTCCGTTGGTTTAGCAATTACGGCTAAATCGTATTTTTTAAGCGCTTCTAAAGTTTGTGTTGGTTGTTTTGCTACCGAATCTAATGTAAAAGGTCCGATGTAATAACTTTCTTTAACTGTTCTTAAGAAATCGGCCATGAAAGGTTCTAAAACTTCTCCGTTACCTTTGATTACTGCGATTTTCTTTTGTTTTTCTTTCGAAATTTTATTGATAGCTTCTGCAAAACCAAATTCCAAATGCTGCACCGAACTAATCACTTTTTGTTCCGTTGAAGCTCCCATTAAGTTTTTCAATAAAGCCACTTTCGTGAATTTATCGCCATACGTTGCTTGTGCCCAAGGAAAAACCACTTCTTGCGATTGTTTTCCTTTGTCTTCCACGGTGATGCTCAATGGTTGCATGCCTTTCGCGTAGAATTCTTTCATTTTTTCTACTCGCGTTTCCTCTTTTTCAATCGGATTTTTAAAGTTGAAAATGATGTTTGAATTATAAGCCGTGAATTCTTCTAAAAGTTGTTTGGTTTCGTTTTGTAAACGCTTGAATTCTGGTGGAAAGTTGCCTTCTAAATACACTTCAATGTATAACGGACTTTCTACATCTTTTATAATGTTTAAGGTCGTTTCCGATAAAGTATAACGTTTGTCTTGTGTTAAGTCGAAACGTTTGAAAAAGAAGTTGCTGATTAAATTGATAACGATTATCGCTAAAAATACAATTCCTAATTGCTTTAAAGCTTTTGATTTGTTTTCTTTCATTACCATTTCAAAGATTTAAGTTGATAAACCGTTGCCGATAAAAATAAAAACGTCACACTCACAAAGTACACAATATCACGCGTGTCTAACACACCGCGACTCATACTTTTAAAGTGATAATCCATTCCTAAAGCAGCAAACATCGAACTATAATTTCCAAGGAAAGAAGCAATGCCGTCAAATCCGAAATAGAAAAAGAAACAACAAAAAACAGCAATTATAAATGCCACAATTTGGTTATCTGATAAAGTAGAAGCAAAAATTCCAATCGCCGTGTAAGCAGCAATTAAGAATAACAATCCGAAATACGAACCTAGCGTACTTCCCATATCAATATTGCCTTGCGGATTTCCAAAATGTGAAATCGTCAATACATAAATAATCGTTGGAACAATCGCTAAAATGATTAAAACTAAAGCGCCTAAGAATTTTCCGTTTACGATGTCCCAATTAGAAAGCGGTTTGGTAAATAACAATTCAATAGTTCCTTGTTTTTTCTCATCCGAAAAACTGCGCATGGTTACGGCAGGAATTAAGAAAATTAAAATCCATGGTGCCAATTTGAAAAACGGACTCATATCGGCAAAACCCGAGTTTAATATGTTGAATTCGCCTTCAAAAACCCAAAGAAATAATCCGTTGAGTAAAAGAAAAATCCCGATGACTAAATATCCTATTGGCGAACCAAAAAAGGATTTTATTTCTCGTAATAATAATGCTTTCATTTTTTATTGTTTGTTTCAGGTTTCAAGTTTCAAGTTTTTTAACTCTCAACTCCAACTTCTAATTTCTGAATTCTAAATTCTAAATTCTAATTTAATGTTACCAATCTATCCACACTCCAAGCTTCAGGTTTGTCGCTGAATAGCGTTTTTGTGTATGTCCAAACGCCATCAAACAAAGCCGACTTTCTGTAATTTTCTAACGCTTCTTCGTTTTCCCAATAACTATAGGTAAAGAAAATACGTTTGTCGTTTTTGTCTTGATACAATTCTAAGAAACGGTTTCCTTCGAAGTTTCGTATGTGGTGTTTCACTTCTTCAAAATTATTTAAAAAAGCTTCGATTTTATCTTCTTGAAAACGCATTTTTACAATTCTTATGAACATAATTTGTTTTATTTAAATTTTACCGAAATACTATCTCTAAAATGCAATCCTAATAAAGTAGCGGCTGAACCCACTGTTTTAGGATTACTTTTGTAAATAGCAATTTCTAAATACCCATTTTCGTTGAATAAAGCCAAGAAGTCGCCTTCTAAATCTTTCAGTTGCTTCGTATCAGAAACTGGAAAATCGGAATAGCTTTTGTGCAAACGGGTTATCTTTTTATTTTTAATGATGATTTCAAATTTTCTACCTCTAACCGTATCGTTAAATTGTTTTTGCGAAATATTAGTAACGCAATTTCCAAACGAATCGATATACACGATTTGTCCTTTTATTTCAGCTAAATTATCAGAAATAGCAGAAGTCAACACACTCACCGGTTTTAATGTTTGAATTTCCTTTCCAATAACATTCAGCAAACCACCTCTCGAAATATGACAAGCCACGGCTACAAAAACATCCATATCACTCACATCGGTATTCAATCTGTCGTGAATAGTAATAGCAACAATTTTCTGTGGGATTTTCTTCTGAATTAAGGTATTCAAGATGCCATTATCTGCACAAATAAAGTAATGATCGTCCCATTGCATGGCAATATGTTGGGTATCGCCAACACGTTCGCTATCCACTCCAATAATATGAATGGTGCCTTTTGGAAAATTAGAATATGCGGCTTCAATACAGTAACTCGCTTCTAATGTGTTGAATAAGTCAATTTCGTGCGAAATATCAACAATAACCGCGTCATTTTGTTCCGACAGAATTTTGCCTTTCAAAGCGCCTACGAAGTAGTCTTTGTGTCCAAAATCGGTGATTAGCGTAATTATTGACATTTTTTTGTTTATAACTTATTTGAAATCCAACAGTAGTTTTTACTAAATTTGATTGCAAAGCTACTATAATTTTAGCGTTTCAAAAATAATTAAAAAAAGAAAGCCTTTGAACGAAAGAATCATTGAATTAGTCGACATTGCTCCAAAAGAATTTTGGGGTGCGCAAGATGCTCATCTTGAATCTATTAAGAAGTATTATCCAAAACTTAAAATCGTAGCACGAGGAACTACTCTTAAAGCGTATGGTGAGCCTGAAATCTTGGATGAATTTGAAAATCGCTTCAGAAGATTAATGAATCACTTTACGCGTTACAACAGTATAGATGATAATGTTATTTTGAGGGTTTTAGAAACAAGTCATCAACATGATGCCGAACACATGCACGACAGAGACAAAATTTTAGTGCATGGAATAGGAGGTAAGCTAATTAAAGCGATGACGCCTAATCAACAAAAACTAGTGGATACCATTCACAAAAACGATATGGTGTTTGCTATTGGTCCAGCCGGAACAGGTAAAACCTATACGGGTGTGGCAATGGCGGTGAAAGCTTTAAAAGAAAAACAAGTTAAACGAATTATTTTAACGCGTCCTGCGGTTGAAGCAGGGGAAAATTTAGGGTTTCTTCCAGGTGATATGAAGGAAAAACTAGATCCGTACATGCAACCTTTATATGATGCATTGCGCGATATGTTACCTCCGCAAACTTTAGAAGACTACATTTTAAAAGGAATCATTCAAATTGCGCCCTTGGCTTTTATGCGTGGACGAACGTTAGATAATGCCTTTGTAATTTTAGATGAAGCGCAAAACACCACACATTCCCAAATGAAAATGTTCTTAACACGTATGGGAAAAAATGCCAAATTTATGATTACAGGCGACCCAGGTCAGGTGGATTTACCACGAAGAACGATTTCAGGTTTGAAAGAAGCGATTCTAATTTTGAAAGATGTAGAAGGTGTGGGAATTATCTATTTAGATGATAAAGATATCGTGCGTCACAGATTAGTGAAGAAAATTATTGATGCGTATAAGAGTATTGAGAATAATGATTAATTCATTTGTTATAAATGAAAGTTATTTTATCAATAATTATATCGTTGTTTCTAATAGTTTCAATTTCAGAATTAGTTCAAATTTGTTTTATAGATTCAAGTAATTATCCGTTTGGTTCCGATTTTTTTGGAAGATTTTCAATTTATAAGAGTAAAAATATTTATTTGATTTTTAGTGGAATTATTGTGATAAATTGTCTTTTAGCATTTTTGAATTTCAGAAATAAATGGTTTTATGTTTTTGCTTCAATTGTTTGTTTAATGGAAACTTATAATATTCTAACTTAGTCAAAAAGACGCTTTTATTAGCGTCTTTTTTCATTAAATAGGTAATCCCATAAAAGTTAAAAAAATCTTATAATTCAACCCTTTAGAAAATAAAACCTCAATTTTCCTCGTTAAAAAGTAAACCTTAAAATTTACAAGTATGAAAAAAGTCGTTTTGTTTTTAGCCACGTTATGTTATGGTTTAAGTTATGCACAAGAAATTCCTGAAGTGGATATTACCACAAAGAATTCTTGGTTTAAAGCAGGATTAACTGCTGGTGTTCCTGTGGGAGATGTAAAAGATATTTCGTCTTTCAATGTGGGAGTAGATGTGAGAGGGCAATATTTGTTCAATCCGCATTTTGGAATTGGTATTGCTTCTGGGTATAATCATTTTTTTGGAAAAGATGACTTTGATGATTTCGGAGTGATTCCTTTAGCAGGTTTCGCGAGATATTATTTTCAAACTGAAGGAGTGTTTGTAGGTGCCGATTTCGGTTACGGATTCTTAACTAATGTTGATAATTCGGGAGGATTGTATATTAATCCACAAATTGGGTATCACAACAAAAAATGGAATATTTACGGCTATTACCAAAATACTTTTGCCGAAGACATTGCCATTCGCTCTTTAGGTGTTGGGGTAACGTATAATATTATGTTTAAATAGTAGAAAAAAAATAACAAAGAGAAGTTCAAAAGAGCTTCTCTTTTTTTATGAAATAATTTTTGGAAGAAAATAAATAGTTTACTTTTGCACGACAAACAACAACACAACATAATGAATACAATTACAACTACCAATTTCAATTTTCCAGGTCAAAAATCGGTGTACCGTGGAAAAGTTAGAGAAGTTTACAATATCAACGATGACTTATTAGTGATGGTGGCTACCGACCGTCTTTCGGCATTTGATGTGGTTTTACCAAAAGGAATTCCTTACAAAGGACAAATCCTAAATGAAATTGCTACGAAGTTCATGGAATTAACTTCTGATATTGTACCAAATTGGTTAGTAGCAACTCCAGATCCAAACGTAGCGGTAGGACATTTATGTGAGCCTTTCAAAGTGGAAATGGTAATTCGTGGGTATTTATCAGGACATGCAGCGCGTGAATATGCTGCAGGAAGAAGAATCCTTTGCGGTGTGGAAATGCCAGAAGGTTTAAAAGAAAACGATAAATTCCCAACACCAATCATCACGCCAACAACTAAAGCGGATAACGGTTCTCACGACGAAGACATTTCTCGCGAAGCTATTTTAGCTAACGGAATTGTAACCGAAGAAGATTACCTAGTTTTAGAAAAATACACCAGAGCCTTATACCAAAGAGGAACTGAAATTGCAGCATCTCGTGGTTTAATCTTAGTGGATACGAAATACGAGTTTGGGAAAACAAAAGACGGACAAATCGTATTAATCGACGAAATCCACACGCCTGATTCTTCTCGTTATTTCTACGCAGAAGGCTACCAAGAAAGACAAAACAACAACGAAGAACAAAAACAATTGTCAAAAGAGTTCGTGCGTCGTTGGTTAATTGAAAACGGTTTCCAAGGAAAAGAAGGACAACAAATTCCAAACATGACCGACGAATACATTGAAACAGTTTCAGAACGTTACATTGAGTTATTCGAAAACATCATTGGAGAAAAATTCGTAAAAGCAGATATTTCCAACATCAATGAAAGAATTGAGAAAAACGTTTTGAGTTATTTACAGAATAGATAAGATATAGAAAATCCCGCGAAAGCGGGATTTTTTGTGGTTTTTATTATTTTTTATGTTACAATTATTATTCGTTTTTCATATTTAAAACATCTTCTCCATCTTTTCTGAATATAGAACCTGTTCTTCTCCATTTCATTTTTTGTCCATCAACACAAACAATATAAACCCCATTACCTAATTGTTCTGAAACTTCAAGTAAAATTATTTTGTCTTGTTTTACTTCCATATCAACAGAAATATGCTTCTTTAAATCATCAACTGTAGAGCCCATTTTTTTCCAAGAGCTACTTGTGTTATATTTAGGTTCTTTAAAGCCAGTTTCAATAACACAAGTGTTTTTAGCTTCTTTTTTAGATTCGTCATATTCCCAAGTTTTATCGCTTTTAAGGATTACTTTTTTACCATCTTCTGTTGTGGCAGTTTTGTTTTGGGCAAATGTGTATGTTGATACTAATAATACACCTAAAATAAATATTCTTTTCATATTTCTGTTTTTAATGGTTTTTTATTTTACAGCGAGGTTTGTCTTATGATTACAGACAATGTTTTGAAGTTTAGCTTCAGTTGAGATACCGGCTAACGAATTATTCTCTGTTAAAGATAAATTTTTATCGTGAATACGTATAGTTAAAAACAGCAATTTCGCTAAACCGCTGTTATAAGCTGTTTTTAATTATAGACCTAAGTATGGTTTTATTACTTCAAAAACTCCAGAAGAAGCAAGGTTAACAAAAAATGAAATTCCAGTGTTTTGTATTAAGGAACCAATTTCAGTTAATTGAGAGCTAATATCTTTGCCTTTATTTAATTGTCTTGTAGCATATTCGATTTCCGTATTGAATTCTTCTTGTTTAGCTTCTTCTAAATTCACTATATCACTTTTTAGAATTTTAAAGAAATCTTGAATTTGTTCAGCAGAATAGTCAAAAGACTGAGTTTGATTTGAATGATTTACACTTTGCTGAAATTGAACTGGAGCATTAATGTCACCTGTTTTTATAGTATAATTTGTAGATTCAGTTGTTTTTTTAGGTTCTTTCATTTCAAGCCATTCATTAATAATGTTAGTATAAGTTTTATTATTACTTAATAGTGGCAATACGGAATATTTTATTTGTTTCAAAAATTCTTGCTTATCGCTATTATATTTTTCGAAATGAAAATCTAAAAATTCAAATGTTTTATATACTGGACTTAGAGTACGTAGATGTGCAATGAATTTTAAATCATAATCTTTAGGTTTTGCAGGAATGTAATCTTTTCGAATATCTATATATCCCTGAGTTGCCATGTATACTTTATTTTGAGGCACTTTATCACCAAAATTTTTAATAATAAATTCATTTTCGGGTTCTTCGCCTTCTGACGCAATTATATAAAATCTATTCATATTGTTTTTCGCTTCTATTTCAATTTACTTCTCATTTCTCCATAATTCTGGGACTGCATTTGAAAGCGCCTTATTAAAAGCATTTTTTTCTTCCTCAGTCTTAAAAGTTAATGAGTATTTAATTCCATTCTCTCTTTTTGTAGGTTCAGATTTTAAACCAAATTCTTTTATTAAATTATCTACTCGTGCAGTTAGTCTTTCCTTGTGATCAGGAACGGTAAATGAAAAGTGAAATGCCATCTTTATTTTGTTTTAAATGTTAATCTCTTGTGGTTAGCCAAAATGGTCTATAACGTTCCGCGACTTCGCGTCAGTAGCTGCAAGTTAAAGAAAAATGTAATAAGAAATACTGAAGTTAAGAGTGTTTTCCAAGAAAGATAAAACTAGCAATTGCGCGAAACCGCTGTTGTGAGTAGTGCTTCTAATTTAAGTCCTGTATTTCGAAATTTTTTATTTTATCTTCAAGCTCAAGTTGCTTTAAATTCAAAATTGCATTATTTCGAGTATCGGAAAGCTTTCTTAAATCTTTCTTTGAATATCCTAGTATTTGAAGATTAGAAATCTTTTTAGACACTAAATCTTGCTGAAGTATTTGATTCTGTAAACGCTCGTTTTTATTTGGAAAATAATACTTCAAAATATTAAATAACTGTTCTATAATTTTTCCAATTCCTGCGAAATCAGTAAAACCAGGAGAAGCATATTTTATCTCTTTTATCTCTAAATCTTCGATTACTTCTCTTTCTAACTCTGAAAGATACTGAAGTGGAGACATAAACATTCCTTCGAATTTTTTCTCATTTTCATAAGCTTCTGGAAAATTTAGTTTCTTGTATAATTGACCATTAATATTCAATAGTGATTTTGAAAGTTGGCTATCAGGAACATTTAAGTAATACTGAGATTCGTCAGTTTGTATTTTATCTAGCTCAATCAGTAATTGATATAAAAGAGAGAAACTTTCAAATAGATTAGAAAATTCTGTTGAATTCCATTTTCCATCAACATAAATTCTTAATACTTTCTTTTCTGTTTTTGTTTTCTGAATTGGTGTCATTTTAACGTATTATTCTTAGCATTACTCACAACTTGTTTATATGTCTGACAAAATCATACATATCTACCCAATTTTGGGTGTTTACTACTGATAAAGTCAATTCTCCTGCAATATAACAAAATTCTCTCCACCTAATTGCTGTAGTTTTTCTGCAGTTTGTGTTAAAATTTCAAAAATGCGAAAAAAAAGTCCTCAAAAAATGAGGACTTTGGGTGTTAGTTGTAAAAAACGGTTCTCGCTTCGCTCGAACTAATTTTTTATTTCTTAAAATAACTAAATGTTTCGTTATTTTCAATTTTCAATAGCGTTTCGTAAATTAATTTAATTACATTTTCTACGTCGTCGCGGTGAACCATTTCTACAGTAGTGTGCATATAACGCAACGGTAACGAAATCAAAGCCGAGGCAACACCACCATTGCTGTATGCAAAAGCATCAGTATCAGTTCCCGTAACGCGAGAAGTCGCATGACGTTGGAAAGGTATTTTGTTTTCTACAGCTGTGTCCACAATCATTTCACGTAAAATGTTTTGTGTTGCAGGAGCGTAAGCAATAACAGGTCCGCGTCCCATTTTTAAATCACCTTCAATTTTTTTGTCAATCATTGGCGTAGTCGTGTCATGGCAAACATCGGTTACAATGGCAACGTTTGGTTTAATGCGTTGGGTAATCATTTCGGCACCACGCAAACCAATTTCCTCCTGCACCGAGTTCACAATGTACAATCCAAAAGGCAATTTCTTTTTGTTCTCCTTTAATAAACGCGCTACTTCGGCAATCATAAAACCACCCATGCGGTTATCAATGGCTCTACATACAAATTTATCGTTGTTTAAAATCTCAAAATTATCAGGATACGTAATCACACAACCCACATGAACGCCTAAAGCTTCTACTTCGGCTTTCGTTGAGCAACCACAATCAATAAATATGTTTTCAATTTTTGCTGTTTCTTCTGCTTTTCCGCTTCTGCCTCTAGTGTGAATCGCTGGCCAACCAAAAACACCACGAACAATGCCTTTCTTCGTATGAATGTTTACACGCTTCGATGGCGCAATCTGATGATCCGAACCTCCGTTTCTAATCACGTAGATTAATCCGTCATCGGTAATGTAATTCACATACCACGAAATTTCATCGGCATGACCTTCAATAATTACTTTATAAGGCGCATCCGGATTAATAACTCCTACAGCACTTCCGTAGGTATCGATAATAAAGGTATCAACATATGGTTTTAAATAGTCCATCCAAAGTTTTTGCCCTTCCGATTCGTATCCTGTTGGCGAAGCATTATTCAAATAATTTTCTAAAAAAGTCATCGACGACTTCTTTAATATCGATTTTGTACTCATCTTAACTATAATTTTTTGCTAAAATAGAAATAAGTAATTAGAGTTTCACAATATTTCGATAATTTTGGTTTACTTTTTGCAGTGAGTTAAAAAGTATAAAAACAAACACCATGTACAAATTATTATTGAGTAGTTTTTTATTGTTCATTACTACTTGTTCTTTTGCTCAAACCGAAACGGATACGTTAAAAATGACGCAACAGGATTCGTCTATTGTATATTCTATCGAATTAAAAGAAATCATCTTCACTCCCAATAGTGTGTATTCTATGGATGAAGATAAAAAAGCAAAACTAATATTAAAGAGAAGAATCTTTAAAGTATATCCGTATGCAAAATTAACGGCTGATAAATTAACACAGTTAAATGCCACCATGGCAAAACTAAAAACCAGTCGCGAAAAAAAGAAATACTTTAAAATCGTAGAAAAATATTTAGAGGAAGAATTTGAGCCGCGTTTAAAAAAGCTATCTCGTAAAGACGGTCAAATCCTAGTCAAACTAATTTACCGCCAAACCGGAAGCACCACTTTCGATTTAATTAAGGAATACAAAAGTAGTTGGAAAGCCTTTTGGGCAAACTCCACAGCCTATTTATTCGACATCAACCTCAAAACCGAGTACAAACCATACGACATAAAAGAAGACTACCATATAGAAGGTATTCTAAATGCGGCTTTCAATCAAGGGCAACTCTCAAAACAAGAAGCCAAAAAAGCCATAGACTTCGACAAACTTAACGAACACTGGATTAATAAAATTAAACTTCAGCCTAAAACAACACCTAAAGAATAATTTTTTTAGAAGCACACGTTTTACATTCCATAAAGACTCTCAGTCCCGCTGTCCGCTACAATCTTTTTCTTTTTTGTTACCTGAGGCACTCGAAGGCAACAAAAAAGAAAAAGGATTTCCACTCCCATCGGGGCTAGGCAAGACGTTAGGTATTCCAGATAACTATTTCACTGGCTCGTAACTCGAGCAACACTTTGTACTTGTTCTTGCTTTTGTTCTTGTTCTTGCTTTTGTCATTCCGCCGAAGTAGGAATCTCCTGCGCAGCAGGCTACTGCTTAACGCAGTTAAGCCCACAACCTGAAACTATACATATATATAGTATAAAACAAAACATTCGAACAATTACCTTCGCGACCATTACGCCACCTTTGTGTTCCTTGCGGCAAACCCCTAAAAAAAACTTTTAATATTAAATCCTTGTTATCAG
>NZ_JAPCIO010000013.1 GCF_025909975.1 Flavobacterium lacisediminis
ACTGATCTTACATATGGTAAATGGTTAAAGTCAGGTATTTCAGTTTTAGGTAATCTAAATAACTTTTATAAAAATGGCTCCGTAGGAGATAAAAAAGCTTTATTAAGTTCGATATTTCCTGAAAAAATCTATTTTGACGGAAAAAAATGTCGAACTCAAAGAATTAACGAAGTTTTGCGAGTTATAATGTTGATTAACAGTATTTTAGAAAATAAAAAAAGTGAACAAATCTACAAAAATATAGAGTTGTCCACTTTAGTGGAGTCGGAGACTCTATCACCTATGGTATCATAAAAATTCAAAAACACTCAATAACCTGTTAATTAGCAGGTTATTAGTTTTTTATAATTAATTAAAATATCACAAAATATTATTGCATAACTCAAAATCTGGGTGTAAATTTGGGTGTAATTTTTTCACACCCAATTATGGCAAATATTAAGCGTAATATAATTTTCTCATTAGAGAATAGGAAGAAAGATGGTATTCCTATTATTGATAATGTTCCAATTCGTATGAGAGTTATTTTTTCTAATAACAGGATTGATTTTTCAACTGGTTATCGTATTGATGTTGCTAAATGGGATTTTGAAAAACAGAAAGTAAAAAATGGATGTATTAATAAATTAAAGCAAAATGCATCTGATATTAATAGCGACCTTCAAAAGTATTATACTCAAATTCAAGATATTTTTAAAGTTTTTGAAACTAAAAACATTAATCCTACTGTAGAAATATTAAAAAAAGAATTTGTTGAATTAAATAAATCAAAGTCTAATGAATCCATCAGATCATCTAAAAATGATTTTATAATTGCATATGATGAATTTAAGAATGTGAATGGTAGACAAAAAAATTGGGCAAAATCTACTTTGCAAAAGTTTGAAAGTGTTAAGGTTCACTTATCTACTTTTAAATCAGATTTAACATTTGAGTATTTTGATGAAAATGGATTGAATAATTATATATTATATCTTGGTGAAATCAAGAAAATGAGAAATACTTCAATTTTAAAGCAATTAGGCTTTCTTAAGTGGTTTCTTCGTTGGGCTTATGAGAAAGGATATAATCGTTTAAATGCTTTTGAAAAGTTTAAGCCAAATATAAGAATTGTTGCAAAAAAAGTAATTTTTCTGACACCAGATGAATTAAAAAGCCTTCGGGAATTTGTCATTCCCGAACAAAAAAAATATTTAGAAAGAGTTAGGGATGTATTCATTTTTTGTTGTTATAGTTCCCTTCGTTATTCAGACGTATATAATTTAAAAAAAAGTAATATTAAAAACAATCACATCGAAATCACAACTGTTAAGACCGGTGATAGCTTATTTATTGACTTAAATGATTATTCTAGTGCAATTCTAAATAAATATAAAGATGTGCCGTTTAAAAATGACAACGCTCTTCCTGTAATTAGTAATCAAAAAATGAATGATTACATTAAAGAACTGGCTGAGCTTGTGGGTTTCGATGAATCTATACATGAAACTTACTACATAGGAGCGAAAAGAATTGACACAGTTACACCAAAATATGAACTTTTGAGTACACATGCAGGGAGACGAACATTTATTTGCTATGCACTTTCCATTGGGATTCCCATTCAAATTGTGATGAAGTGGACTGGACACTCAGATTATAAATCAATGAAACCTTATATTGATGTTATTAATGAGTTAAAGGCTAATGAAATGAAAAAGTTTAATCTCACTTAGGTATGGAGTTAAGCACTTATATAACCTCGTTTAGAGAAGTTAATTCAATTTATGCAAAGTTTATTGAAACTGGACTTTATGGTTTTGATGAACAAGAAATAGTAATTAATTTTTTTGAAGAAATTAAAGATATAAAAAAGTTAGAGATGGTTTTATTTGAAAGTAGTGAAGCATTAAATTTTCAATCAAAATTTAATGCTTTTAAGATTGTTTTGAATGAAAATGTCAAACTATATGAAGGAAATAAAGAACTTTTTGATTCTCTTGACGTTAATAAATTATGTGGAATAAAATCAAGTTGCTTTGATGAAAATATTAGTTTAAAACAAAAAGAAGTTGATGTTTTATTTAAAGATTATTGGTTAAGCAGAGGTAATTTAGGGGATAGGTTTTTTAAAAAGGCAGAAGAAAATGAACATGACCCTATTTGGGAAGAGTACATTTACAAGAAGCAGCTATATGATCGGGAAAATGAAGAATTAGATACGTTACATAAAAAAAGAGAGCATATCTTATATTTTGTTTTGCCATATATCAATAATAAATTTTCTGAAATTAGTATTTTAAGTATTTCTTTTTTAAGTATTTTGAATTCATATAAAGATGATGGATTAAATGATTTTCAAGTTAAAGAATACTTAAATATGGGGATTACATATAAAATTTTTAAACTATGTAATGATAAATATTTTGAGAGTACAACAAGTAAGATTTTTTATAACTATTTGAATCTTTCTAGTAAAAAAGGAGATTTAAAAATTAGAAAAGGAAAAATAATATATGTTTGCCATTTAATTAAAAAATTGGCTGAAAAAGTTGATTTAAATGATGAAAAAGAATGGAGAGATGAAATTTTGAATAATTTAGAGCTTATAGATTCTTTTAATAAGAAGTCCAATCAAGTAGAGTATAATAAAAGAAAAGAGGTTTCAGAAGCTATTCATTTTGTCGATGAATTGAATGAAATATTAAAAAATGAGTAAATAAAGTATCATAATTTTTCAAATCCCCTTCTTAAATTAAAAATATTTTTCAAAACACTGAAAATCAGTATTTTGAAAAATATTTTTTTTTCAAATCCCCACATTTCCCCTTTTTTTTGAATATAATTTTACACTGTTCGAACATCGAAAGCCTCTGTACAAGGCTATTGTTTAATACAACAGTTTAATATTATGGAAATTCAAGAATTATTAAAAAAGCCACTTTTTCAGTTAACTACAGAAGAGTTTTTATTTATCAATAATAAAACCTCTAACGAGATTACACCAATTAATACAGACCAAAATACTCAATCAAAAAAATATGTTTACGGTATAAAAGGAATTGCAACATTGTTTGGGTGTAGTAAACCAACTGCAAATCGTTTGAAAAAAAGCAAAAAGATTGATGCTGCAATTACTCAAATTGGTAGAAAAATTATTGTTGATGCGGATTTAGCCATGAAACTTGCAAAAGTTGAAAAGGGTGGGAGAAAGTAATTTGGTCTTATTGAAATCAAACTTCTTTAAAAAACAAAAGCACAATTGAATTCGCCGTTCAATCGTGCTTATACTTTGTAATCTCTTTGTATATCTGCATTGCAAATATACAATAATTCTTTTATTGTATGAAAAACAAATCACAAAATGTGCTGTATCAGTCTGATATTGCATCAAATACCATATTTGATAGAATTATCAAATACATCAATTCTAAATATAGAATTCGGTTCAATACCATTTCTTTGGATTATGAGATAAATATCAATGGAAATGATAATTGGGAGTCGTTAAACCTTAATTCACTCTTAATTGAGTTAACCAGGAATAACATTGAAACCAATTACAATAAGCTCGAAATATTAATCAAGTCGAACCTTATTGAACGATATGATCCCATCAAAGAATATTTTTTAGAGTTGCCAAAATGGAATAATCAAGTTGATTACATCAAAAAGCTTGCTTCTTATGTAAAAACTAATGATGATGAAGCATTTGCCTATCATTTGAAAAAATGGTTTGCGAGAGCGGTTATTTGTGCTTTTGAAAAAGATAAAATAAACAAACATTGCCTTGTTCTTGCAAATGGTGACCAACACGCTGGAAAATCAACATATTTTCAAAAATTCATTCCAAAAAAGCTGTCTAATTACATTGCTGAAGATATTGGAACCGACAAGGATTCTCGGGTTAAGATGTGCAAGAACCTAATTATTAACCTGGAGGAATTATCAGTAATTGGAAAAACTGAAGTAAACTACTTAAAATCTCTAATCAGTAAGGTTTTCATTAACGAACGACTTCCATACGAACGCAGAGCTGAAAATTTACCTCGTATTTGCTCATTCGTTGGTTCAACAAATATGGTCGATTTCCTTACAGATGAAACTGGCTCGGTTCGATGGATAATTTTTGATGTTATCGGAAGAATCGATTTTAATTACTCTAAAGAAATTGACATGGACGATGTCTGGTCACAAGCTTACTATTTAGCATATCATGACAAGAATTTTGAACCGGAATTAACGCAGCAAGATATCATTGATAATGAAAAGAGAAATGAGAAATATACTAGTCTGACAATTGAGCAAGAAATGGTAATTAAATACTTCGAAAAAACGGAGAATTTAATCTATTTCAATACATCAACAGAAATCATGACAAAACTAATTCCATTGGGATTAAAACTGAGCAGAGAGAAAATTGGTAAGGCACTGAGTGGTTTCAAATTTTCTAGGATAAAACATCCTCAAAAGCAAGTATATGGCTACTTGGCAAAGCCAAAGTTCAATATTAGTCCAGTTGAAATAATGAATAATTAGAAAATGTACTTACCTAACTTACCTACTTACCTAAACCCTTATAGAATATGACTTTTTTTAAGGTAAGTATATATAAATTAACCTACCTATACTTACCTAAAAAACTCAGGTAGGTAGGTAAGTATTAGGTAATTTATAAAAATGTTGCGAACACTTGAATTTACTGGTTTAGGTAAGTAGGTAAGTAAAAATGGCAAATACTTAGATAAAACTAAAAATGAATATAGAAAAAGCGAAGCAAATTCCACTAGAATTAGTGTTGCAAAAAATGAATTATACACCATCAAAAACTATTGGATTTGATCTTTGGTATTCCAGTCCTCTACACGAAGAAAAAACACCTTCTTTTAAAATCAATACTAAAATTAACAGATGGTTTGATCATAGTTTACAAAGGGGCGGGAACATTATTGATTTTATTGCAATTAAATTCAATTATTCGATTCCAGAAGTTTTAAAGTTCTTAGAAAACTATTCAGATGAATCTATTTTTTCTTTTCAAAAGCAAAAAAATATTGCATCCAATTTTAGTGAAGCTAAAACTAAAGTAAACATAATTAAAGTAGTTGAAATACAACATTTTGCTTTGAAAGAATATTTAGAAAACAGAAAAATTTATCATTACGAAATCGAATCAAATTTAAAAGAAGTCTATTATGAAGTAAATGGAAAAAAATATTTCGGAATAGGATTTCAAAACAGAAGTAATGGATTCGAAATTCGTTCCAAATATGCAAAGATTTGTATTGGAAAAAAAGATATTTCTTTAATGGTAAAAGGTTATAAAAACAAATTAAGAATTTTTGAAGGTTTTTTTGATTACTTATCGTTCATAAACAAGTTTAAATCTGATTCTGATTTTTTAATTCTTAATTCAATAGCATTGATAAATCGATGTGATGAAATTTTATCAAACTATGAAGAAATTGAATTGTATTTTGATAATGATGCAGCTGGAGATTTGTATACAAAATCAACTCAAGAAAAATTTAAAAATGCAAAAGATAGTAGAGTATTTTATAAAGATTTCAAAGACTTAAATGAATGGCTTTAAATAGGATTTTAAAAGTATGTCTTGAATAAGCAAGACGGAACGGAGTTAACACTCCATTCTACCAGTAAATACGACGTTAGTTTTTTAAATCTTACGGAAATAATACGGAAATATAATTTAATTAATTTATAATCAAATATTTAACACTACGGAAATGAAAAAAATGACACAAAATAAAGACATCCGTTTATCAGGAACTCTAGCAGACAGATGGGTAACATTACAAAACAGATTTGGTTACAAAACCAACATCCATTTAATTGACGATATGATGTATTTTTTTGAAACAAATCCTGTAAATCCAAAACAAAGTTTTGGTGGACTTTTAAAAAAATTAGAAGAAAAAATGATTGAATTTAATTCAGATAATAATCGAGTTATTGCAATTGTTCGTAACATTGAAAAAATAAAAATTGACCCAATATACCGTATTTTATCGACTGAAATAACTTCAGATTTAAGAGATATTAGAAAGAGAATATTGCTATCAGAAGCGTATAGAAAACCTTCAGAAAACAACTCTGAAATCCAAAAAGAAATTGAAGAAAAAATCACAAAACAACTTACTGAAAAATATGAAAATAAATTAACAGAGCACCGTAAGAGCTACATGGAATTAAATAAAAAATATGACCAAATCACACTTGAAAACGCTCGAATTCAGAATAAATTTTTAAAGTTTGGTAAATTATATTCAATTGAAAAATCAACATTTGGTTCAAAAAATAAAATTGTTTTCGATATGAGTGAAAGTGATTTTTTGGAATTAATTTCTTTAAAATAAATTTATTCAAACTGGATTTTTTTTGTTATATAAATTTTCAAAACAGATTCATATTCTTGTTCCGAAATTTGAGAACTTTTTGAAAACTTTGTTTCGAATAAATCAACGAAATATAATCTGAAATAGATAAGAATCAGCGTATTTAATTGGTTGTCTGACTGATAATAGAGCAACATTTTTAAGAATTCAGCTTGAATGTTATCAGGTTTATTTTTGAAATGTTTTTCTATTTCCATAGTAAATAAAAACAATAAAACATCATAACTATTTTTATCATCTAATATGGTATCAATGATTTCGCCTCTATCCTCATAGTTCAGATTAAGTAACTGAATTTTAAATATGTCAATTAATTTTGAATTCAGAATGTCTTCTGTTGATGTTCCTGTTTTGTTATTTTCAATAAAACTTTCTGACAGATTAGTATACCCAGAACTAAAGTCAGGAGGAGTAAAGTCTTGAAACAATAAGTAGTTTAGAATTTTTTGAAAAGCAGTTGTACTGCTTTTTTTTGTTGTTTTTTCTTTCATAAGTGCCAAAAAAAGCGTGAGACATTAGCCAACCGACACAGAGGTACTAGGAGACCCAACATCCAGAAGACTACGCCCACGCAAGTATTTTGCACAGGCGTAAGCCTATTAAATTTGGATGTTTTGCAGAAGATTCCTAGTTTTCCGTGTTCCAATTTAACAGCTTACGCGATTAAAAATATTTTCTGATGTAAATTTAAGAATTCTAATCCAATTCTTTTGAAAGATTTATCTTTCTTTTTCAACAATAAAAAAATAAAAAATATTAAGCCAAAAAAATTCAAATCTGCGGACTAATTTTTTTTATAACCTTTTACGGTTTTCCACATTTTTATCTCAATCCCTTTATTTACTTTAGCTCCCGAAGGTACCCCCGTAAAAATACCTGGTTTGAAAATCAGGTATTTTTACGGGTATGAAATCTTGATTTTAATTAGTAGATTTGAGGTTTATAAGAAAAATAAAGCAAAGAATGGCAAAAGCAGTTAAAGTAAAAAAAGAAAAAAGCATCGAAGAAACACTATGGGATTCCGCAAATAAATTGCGTGGCACCGTGGAATCATCTGAGTATAAGCACGTAGTATTAGGTTTGATTTTCTTAAAATTTGCTAGTGATAAATTTGAAGAGCGCAGAAAAGAGTTAATTGCCGACAATAAAGAGAAATTCCTAGAGATGAAGGAATTCTACAATATGTCAAATATCTTTTACTTGCCAGAAGAATCACGTTGGTCATTTATAATTGAAAATTCTAAACAAGCGGATATTGCTTTAAAAATTGATACCGCTTTACACACCATAGAAAAAAACAATCCCGCTTTGAAAGGTGCTTTGCCTGATAATTACTTCTCTCGTTTGAATATGGACGTGAGTAAGCTTGCGGCTTTGTTAGATACCATCAACAACATTGACACCATAAAAGACAAACAGCAAGACATTGTGGGTCGTGTTTATGAGTATTTCCTAAGTAAGTTTGCCTTAGCTGAAGGAAAAGGGAAAGGCGAATTCTACACCCCTAAAAGCATTGTAAACCTAATCGCTGAAATGATTGAACCTTACAAAGGCGTTATTTATGACCCTGCTTGTGGTTCGGGTGGGATGTTTGTGCAAAGTATTAAGTTTATTGAAAACCACCACGGAAACAAAAAAGAAATTTCCATTTACGGACAAGAATATACAGCTACGACTTATAAACTTGCTAAAATGAACTTAGCCATTAGAGGTATTGCTGCCAATCTAGGTGATGTTCCTGCTGATACGTTTGGAAAAGACCAACACCCTGATTTAAAAGCCGACTTCATCATGGCGAACCCACCTTTTAACCAAAAAGATTGGCGTGCTAGCGATGAACTAACAGACGATCCACGTTGGAGAGGTTACGATGTGCCACCAACCAGTAATGCCAATTACGCTTGGATATTAAACATGGTGGCAAAACTTTCTGAAAATGGTGTAGCAGGTTTTATCTTAGCTAATGGTGCGCTTTCTGGTGGTGGCGAAGAATATAAAATTCGTAGAAAACTAATTGAAAACGACTTGGTAGAAGCTATTGTAATTTTACCGAGAAATATGTTTTATACCACAGATATTTCGGTTACGCTTTGGATTTTGAATAAAAATAAAAAAGCCAGAACGGTTCAATTACCTGATGCTGTTAGAAACTACCGTGACAGACAGCACGAAATTCTATTTTTAGATTTAAGAGAAAAAGGCATTCCTTTTGAGAAAAAATACACCCAATTTTCAGACGAAAATATTATTGAAATCACCGAGGCCTACCATAATTGGCAAACCAACTTAACCAAATACCAAGACGTACCTGAGTTTTGTTATGCCGCTTCTATTGATGAAATTGTAGCGAAAGACTTTTCGTTGGTGCCAAGTAAGTACATAACGTTTGTGAACCGTGATGAAAACATCGATTTTGAAGATAAAATGAAAGGTTTACAAACCGAGTTTGCCGAACTATTGAAAGCAGAAGCGCAATCGAAAAACGATTTATTAACCGTATTTAAAGAATTAGGTTATGCCATCGAATTATAAGCGTTTAGGCGATTACATTCATAAAGTTGAAAATAGAAACAGAGATTTGAAAGTTTCAAATTTAGTTGGTCTTAGTATGACCAAAGAATTTAGAGTTTCAACTTCCAACATTGTTGGAACTGATATGAGTGTCTACAAAGTTGTGAATAAATGGCAATTTTCATGCGACTTTATGTCAGTGATTCGAGTTCATAAATTTCCTGTGGTTTTAAAAACGGATGATGACCCTGTTTTGGTTTCTCCTGCCTACACTGTTTTTGAAGTAAATGATAAAAAGGAACTGAATCCAGAATACTTGATGATGTGGTTTAGAAGAAGTGAATTTGATAGATACGCAGATTTTAAATGTGATAGTGCCATTAGAGGAGGATTTGATTGGGATGCTTTATGTGATTGTATGTTGCCAATTCCATCTATAGAGAAACAACAAGAAATAGTTAGAGAATACAACGCCATTCAAAACCGTATTGCACTAAACAACCAATTGATTTGCAAACTAGAAGAAACGGCACAAACGATATATAAGCAATGGTTTGTAGATTTTGAAGATAATAAATTTGAGATTAGAACACTCGGTGATCTTTGCTCTTTAATTACAGACGGTAAACATGGTGATAGTGTTGATGAAATAAATTCAGGTTATTATTTTATTAGTGTGAAAGATATTATCAATGGAGATATAATTTATACTAACGCAAGACAAATAACAAAAATAGATTTTGAGGAAACACACAGAAGAACCGATTTAAAACCAGGTGATATTTTACTAACAAATGCAGGTACAATAGGTAGAATGGCGATAGTAAAGGACTTTCAAGAAACAAATCGAACAACTTTTCAGAAAAGTGTAGCCATTTTAAAACCTAAATCTGATATGTCAAAAACTCATTACTTGTATCTGCTTTTAAAATTTCATTTAAACGAAATTATTGAATTAGCAGGTGGGTCAACTCAATCAAACTTACTTTTAGGCGATTTGAGAAATTTTGAAATTAAATATCCTGGCTTTGATTTCGTAACCAAAATTGAGGAAAAAGTTAAACCAATTTTTGGCATGATAGGTTTAAAAGGGATAGAAAATCGAAAGCTAGAGGAATTAAAGGAATTGTTATTGGCAAAGATGACGAGGGTTGAGAATTAGAAATATGAAAACGATATTAGATTTAACATATAACGACGCCAAAGAGTTTTTCTTGAAAGAAGAAAACTATTTTTCTGTGGAATTACCTGAGTACTTTATTTTTCAAGGTTTATTAGAAAATTTAGATAAAGAACTACTAAATAAAGATTTAAAAAAAGATTTAGGAACAGCTATCAAGGTTAGAGATTTAGATGATGTAAATTATAAAATTCTAAACAATAAAGATGGCAAATTATCATGGAGACCATTTCAATTAATACATCCAGCAATTTATGTTAATCTAGTTCATAATATAACAGAAGAAAATAATTGGGGAACTATAGTTAATCGATTTAAACTTTTTTCTGAAAATACAAAAATTGAGTGTCATAGTTTGCCAGTAACCGAAAATAAGGAAAAATCTGCTAAAGAAAATCAAATTTATGAATGGTGGCAGAATGTAGAACAACGTTCAATTTTAATGGCGTTAGAATATAATCATGTTTTGCATTTAGATATTACAGATTGTTACGGAGCATTATATACACATAGTATTGTTTGGGCACTTCATGGAAAAGAGGATGCTAAAAAGTCTGAAAACCGAAATAAACAGGAGTTTATAGGTAACGTAATTGATTGGGGAATACAAGATATGTCCAATGGACAAACTAACGGAATACCACAAGGTTCTGTTTTAATGGATTTTATAGCAGAAATAGTTTTGGGTTATGGTGATTTGCTTCTTACAGAAAGACTTAATGAAAAAGATATTACTGATTACAAAATTATCAGGTATAGAGATGATTACAGAATTTTTACAAAAAACGAACAGCAATCTGCCGAAATAGCCAAAGAATTATCCGAGGTACTATCGGGATTGAATTTTAAAGTTAATAATGGTAAAACCATTTCTAATAACGATTTAGTTTTAGGAGCGATTAAACCCGACAAAATACATTGGATTTATAACAAAAGAAAAACTGAAAATATTCAAAAATGGTTATTACAATTGTATGTTTTAGGAGAACACTTTCCTAATTCTGGCACTTTATACAAAGAAGTTAAGCATTTTTTAGATTGGCTTAAAAGACGAGAAGATTCAATAAAAGAAAATGACTCAGAAGAAAATAAAGCAATTAACCATCCAGATGTATTAATAAGTATTCTAATTAATTTGGCATATAATAATCCTCGTTTATATCCCCTTGTAACAGGTTCTATTAGTTTTTTAATAACTAAAATTGAAGATGTTCAATATCAAAAAGATATAATAACTAAAATTCGTAAAAAGTTTGAGCAATTACCAAATACAAATTATTTAGATGTTTGGTTACAAAGGTTAACACTTAATATAGACAAAGACCTTTCATATTCAGGTAAACTATGTGAAAAAGTTATTGGTAATGAGATGCCTATTTGGAATTCCGATTGGTTAAATATCAAAATAAAAAAACTAATTGAAAGTACTTCGATAATAGACGTTGATAAGCTGGAAAAGTTAGAGGTTAGTTTTTCAGAATCAGAAATAAATGAACTTGGTGACTATGATAAATTGTTTTCTTAAATTAAATAAAGCTGTAAACTAAAGGAATTAAAGGTGTTGTTATTGGTAAAAATTACGACAGTTAATATTAGAAATGAATTGGTTATATGAATGATGAATTAAAACATATAGATTCTTTAAATGATTTTGAATTAGCTCAATACTTTCAAGATCATTTAATAATGCGTGCTACTGGAGACAATTTTGATAAAGATACTTTTGCTAAATGTAGATTAAAATTGTTAGATAATAAATCCATTTCTCATTTATTACCAAAGTGGTTAAACAATAATCGTACAATAGATCAGTTTTGGACTTTTATAAAAGCTCGTTACAGTACATATCAGGAAAGAAGAGAGTTTATTTGGAGTGAATTTAATGATTTACTTTCTCATCTTGAAACGGGAAATATTTCTCCTTTAAATGAAATAATTGTTTTTGATGAAATACATATTCATGAATTGTGGCAAAAAGCAATTGAAAGAAAGGGAAGTGATCCAGAAGGAGCAATCACAGCTGCCAGAACTTTAATCGAAAGTGTATTGAAACATATTCTTGATGATCAATCTATTATTTATAATGACGGTGCAGACCTTCCTGTATTATACAAAGAAGTAGCAAAGTCCTTAAATCTAGCTCCTGAACTTCATAATGAAGGAATATTTAAACAAATATTGGGAGGAGTTAATAGTGTTGTTACAGGCTTAGGAGCATTACGAAATAAATTAGGAGATGCTCATGGAAAAGGTAAAACGAATATAAAACCAAGTATTAGACATAGTGAACTTGCTGTGAATTTAGCTGGTTCAATGGCTATTTTTTTGTTTAAGAGTTATTCTGAGAAAAAGAATATCTTGTAAACAAGGTAACTCTTTGCAAGATGGTAAAAGTTAAAATTAAAAATACAAAATTTATGGATATTAATAAACCTGAAATCAATGCTTTTATAAATGATTATGTCAAAGATTTGAGAAGTGGGCATGCATCAATTTTTATTGGTGCTGGTATTTCTCGTGGTGCTGGTTATGTTGACTGGAAAGGCTTGTTGACTGACATCGCGGAGTCATTACATTTAGACATTCACAAAGAGTATGATTTGTTATCTATTGCCCAATATCATGTAAATTCTAATGGACGAGCTAGAATAAATAAAAAAATACTTGAAGAATTTATAGAAGAAGTTGAGGAAACTGAAAATCATAGAATAATTGCTCGCCTTCCTTACAATACAATATGGACAACTAATTATGATAATTTAATTGAAGATACTTATAATAAGTTTAACAAAATTGTTGATGTTAAGCATTGTGTTAAACAATTATTTCAAAACAAACCAAAAGCAGACTTAGTATTATATAAAATGCATGGCGATGTAGGTTTTCCTAGTGATGCAATTCTCACAAAGGAAGATTATGAGGGTTATTATAGTACACATGAAGCATTTATCACAACTTTAAGTGGAGAATTAATCTCAAAAACTTTTTTGTTTATTGGTTTTAGTTTCGCTGATCCAAACATTGACCATGTTTTAAGTAGATTAAATTTCAAGTATAAAACTAAAGAAAGGGAACATTATTGTCTTCTCAAAAAGTATAACTTGAATGATTTTAAACAAGATCAAGCAGAACTAGATTATAATCTAAGAAAGCAACAATTATTTATTTCAGAATTAAAAAGATATGGAATTACGACAATTTTAATTGATGATTATTCAGACATTACTCAAATTTTAGCTGAAATAGAAAGAAGATACAATTCTCATTCTGTTTTCATTTCTGGTAGCGCAATAGAATACGGAGATTTTACACCATTAGAGGCACAACAATTTATTCATTTACTTTCAAAAGAATTAATAAAGAAGAATTTAAATGTTGTAAACGGTTTTGGATTAGGAGTTGGAAGTGCCGTAATAAATGGAGCTTTAGATGCTGTATATTCTAATCCTAAAAAATATTCTGAAAATCAGTTAATTATAAAACCATTTCCTCAATTTCCTTCAGGCGGAAAAGATTTAAAACAATTATGGGAAGAGTATCGCCATCAAATGATTTCAAGAGCTGGAATAATAATATTTGTTTTTGGAAATAAAGATGAAGGTAAAGGAAAAGGCACTGAAAATGCTGGCGGAGTTAAAAGGGAGTTTTTGATTGCATTAGAAAAAGGATTATTTCCTATTCCTATTTATTACACTGGTTATATGTCTAAAGAAATATTTAATGAACTCGAAAAACATAGAATTTCCAAACAATTAATTGAAGATATATCTAAACTACAGTTAGACAAAGATGATTTGGATAAATCTGTTAATCAAATTTTAAATATTATCGATAAAATATTAAAGTAGGTATGGCTAAAAGGGTATTCTTTAGTTTTCATTATCAAGATGTAATTGATTTTAGAGCTAATGTGGTTAGGAATCACTGGTTAACAAAACCAGATAGACAATCAGCTGGTTTTTTTGACTCTTCGATTTGGGAAGATGCTAAGAAAACTAGTGATTTAGCCTTGAAAAGACTTATAAATAGTGGTTTAAAAAACACAAGTAATACATGTATTTTAGTGGGAAGTGAAACATTTAATAGAAGATGGGTTTCATATGAAATTATGAAAAGCCTAGAAGTGGGTAATCATATTTTTTGTGTGCATATCAATTCTATTAAAGGAAAAGATCAAAAAACTAAACCTCTAGGTGAGAATCCATTATATTATTTAGGTGTTTCGTTTAGTGATGATGGAAAAAAAGTCAATTTACATGATTTCATAAATAATAAATGGATTAAATATCCTGACCTTGAAGGTTGGAATGTAAAAGAAGTAGATAAAGAACTTATTGGTAAAATTCATCGACTATCTGAAGCATTTGAAATTTATGATTGGATAGATAATAATGGTTATAATAATTTTTCTAATTGGGTAAAATAATGGGAAGAAAAATATTTGTTTCGTATAAGTATGAAGATACTTATGTTGAAGATTTAAATGTATATGAAGATACTTTTTGGGGTAAACAAAAAGTTCAAACAAAAGCAAGGCATTATGTTAATGAATTAGCAGGGATATTATCAAGTGAAGACCATATTTACAAAGGGGAAAACGATGGACAAAGCCTTGCGAATTTTTCAGATGAGTATATTGCTTCTACATTACGAGATAAAATTTATGATAGTAGTATTACAATAGTACTTGTCTCAAAAGGAATGAAACATATTTGGCAAGCGGAAATAGACCAATGGATTCCTTGGGAAATTTCTTATTCTTTGAAGGAATATACTAGATCTGGCCGCACTAGTTTGTCAAATGGAATTTTAGCTATAGTTCTTCCGGATGAATTTGGAAGTTATGAATACTATCTAACACATAATAGTGTTTGCAATTGTACAAGTTATAATACTCCTTTTTTATTTCAAATTTTAAGAGATAATATGTTTAATAAAAAAGAGAGTGAAACAAGATTATGTTCAAATGGTACAATTGTATATCATGGTGATTTTTCATATATAAAATCCGTTAAATGGGAAGAATTTAAAATCTCACCTAATTATTATTTAAATAAAGCTATTGAGTTGAGAGACAATAAAGATCAATATAATATCACTAAAACCATCAAATAATTATGAGTATTATTAATGAATCACAATTAAGAAGTTTTAGAAAATCAACTAAAACTTATAATCTCACTTTAAATGAAAGTTTGAGGGGTTTTAAAAATGAATCTAAATTTTTAAAAACTAAAATATTTCTTTCTCATAAACATGATGAATTAGAACAATTAGAAGGAGCAATTTCTTTCTTAAAAGGAAATGGTGTTGATGTATACGTAGACTGGTTAGATGAAGGAATGCCAAAAACTACTTCAGGGCAAACAGCAGTTAGAATAAAAGAAAAAATTAAAGAGAATGATAAATTTATACTATTAGCTACAGAAGCAGCTATTAATTCTAAATGGTGCAATTGGGAACTTGGATTAGGAGATGCAGCTAAGTATATCAATAATATTGCAATTCTTCCAATTAAGAAAGATTATTCAGATTTTTCAGGAAATGAATACTTAGAGATTTATCCCCATATCATTAATTTGGAAAATCTTCAATATTATAAAGGTGAATATAGAGCTAGTGGAACTTATGTTTTATTTCCATCTGTAAACGGAAATAATAAAATGATGTTACTTAAAGATTGGCTAAGAAATAGATAATTATTCATGCAAGAAATCCAAGAGCTTTTAGCTATAACAAGATCTTTAAAAGAAAAGTATAAACTTCATAACAAAAGTTTTACTTTAGATGGTAAGTTAGTCGGCGATATAGGTGAAGTTTTAGTAGCAGAGCATTATGGTTTAACGCTTTATGGAGATAACACACCAGTTCATGATGGTTTTGTCACAGGTGATGAAAATAAAAAGGTACAGATAAAAGCGTCTTTTAATAATTACTTTTATTTCACAAAAGACTTAATTAATATGCCTCAGTATTTCATTGCAGTCCAACTTAAGGAAGATGGTACTTTTGAAGAAGTTTTCAATGGTTTAGGAGTCTTAATTTATAATAAGATGCTATGTCATTTACCCAATGAACGCAAGCACAATTATCGTTTGTCAGTAAAGAAATTAAAAGAGCTCAATAATGATACTGAAAATGATAAAATAAAATTACTAAAAGCCTAAAATGGATATAAAAGCCTTAGAAGATTTTTTAAATAAGAATATCATTCCCAAAATAAAAAAACGTCCTAAAACCTTTTTAGGTATTGCAAAGCAACCGCATTATGAAAACGTGATGTCTAATATTTATGCGTTTTATTTTAATATTTCAGAAGTACATGGAATGCATGATTTATTTATTAACAGCTTATTAGAATTGATTAATGAAACAAAATTTGGTGCTCAAAAAAAAGTAAATGAAATTACAGATTTTAATGTTAATACAGAAGTAATTACCAAAAAGAATGGTAGAATAGATATACTGCTGTATAGTAATGACCACGCTATAATTATTGAAAACAAAGTATATCATACCTTAAACAATGATTTAGAAGATTACTGGAGTTCTACTAAAGTAACGGATAATCTGGAAGAAAATAAAATCGGTATTGTTTTAACCTTAAACAAACTCAATGTCACGCACCCACATTTCATAAATATTACCCATTTAGAATTCCAAAAAAGAATCATTCAAAATTTAGGTAATTACCTAATGGAAGCCAAAGACAAATATGTGGTTTTTCTAAAAGATTTTTATCAAAACACCCTAAATATGAGCAAAAGTGAAATGGATAGTAAAGAATTAAAATTTTATTTTGATAATCAAGCCAAAATATTAGAAGTTAAAAATTTTCATTTTGCTGTTAGAGAGCATATTTATAACCAGGTGGAACAAGCTTGTGAGTTAGTAAATGAAAAATTAAACCTGTTAACTTCTAAAGGAGAAGGAAACAAGCGATTACGCTTTTACTTGTCGCCAAAGAATAAAAATCTAATGATTACAGTATTCTTTGAGCAATTATTAACGGTTGAAAAAAGGTTAGTTCTTATTGTTGAAATGAAAAATGACTTATTAAAAAATAAGGAACGATATAAAACTATTTCTTTTTCAGAGCAAGAAGAATCATTAATAAAGCCTGATTTTTACGAAAATAAGAATACTAGTTGGTGTCATTTTGCGGTAAACCATTATGTTCTTGATGAAAATCAGGTGGTTAATTTATCTCAATTTATTGTAGAAAAGTTAGAAGGAGATGGCTTATTATCTATCTATAGAAAGCTTAATGAAGTAGTTGTTTAGTCATAGAACCCTTATCTTTGGGTTAACCCAAAGATAAGGGTTCTATGTGTAAAAGTCAAATAAAATATATTTTTGTCACAAATATTTACTAAATTTGTGACACAATTAAAAAATAAAAAGCGTGCAATCCTCACATAATCAGATAGAATTAAAGATTAAAAAATCTGCTAAGGGTAAAATTTTTTTCGCAGATGATTTTGTAAAATTCGGTTCTTCAGAGAACATCCGAAAGGTATTGTCACGTTTAGAAAAAGAGGGTTTATTAGAGCGTTTGGCACAAGGTATTTATTTAGTACCTAAGAAGGATGTGTTGTTAGGTACATTATATCCAACTACAGAAGAAATTGCTTTAGAAATTGCCAAGCGAGATAAAGCTCGTATAGCACCAACGGGTTCATTGGCTTTGTATCAATTAGGAATCACAACGCAAATACCTTTAAAAGCAGTGTATTTGACAGATGGTGCACAACGTGTAATAACCATAGGAAATCGCACCATTCAATTTAAGAAGACAACACCCCGAAATTTAGCTATCAAAGATCAATTGTTACTGCTTATCACGCAAGCCTTAAAAGAAATAGGGCAGGACAAAGTAACGGATTTGCACTTGCAAAAATTAAAACCTTTTGCATTGCAATTAGATCATGAGATTCTAAAATCGCAATTAAAGTTTGCTCCAGTTTGGGTACAGAAAAGAATTAATGAATTAAGAAACTAAACTATGTGGGTAAACCTTACAACGGAGCAAAAGCAAAATATAATAACGCAAACTGCTGTTAAAACAGGATTGCCTGCTTATGCTGTAGAAAAAGATGGGTGGGTTTGTATTATTTTACAAGCTATTTTTCAATCGGAATATGCTACAAATATTATTTTTAAAGGCGGTACCTCATTAAGTAAAGCCTACCATATAATCAATCGATTTTCGGAAGATGTAGATTTAATAATTGATAGAAAGTTTTTAGGTTTTGAAGAGTTACCTTCAAAAATGGCTGTTAAAAGATTAAGAGAAGCATCAGGTTCGTTTATCATAAATGATTTTAGAGTAGAGTTGATAAAACAACTTTCAAATCTTGGTATTTCTACAAATATGTACACTATTAAATACAACGATAAAGTGGATGATACTAGTGATCCAAACACCTTAGAAGTGTATTATAATCCTGTAATTCCAAACGATAATCCGTATATCCAACCTCGTGTTTTAATAGAAATGGGTGCTCGCTCTTTAACAGAACCTGCTGAAGAAAGAGAAGTAATTTCGTTTATTGATGCCGAATACGCTCATTTACCATTTGCTCAAAAACCGACAATAGTAAAAGTTGTAGTGCCGACTAGAACTTTTATAGAAAAAGTGTTGCTACTACATGAGGAGTTTTCAAAACCTTTAGAGGCAATACGAAGCGAGAGATTATCGCGTCATTTATATGATTTAGACCGATTAATGGATACCGAATATGCAACAAGTGCTTACAAGAATAAAGAACTTTTTGAGCATATTGTGGAGCATAGAAAAACCATCACACCATTGCGAGGAATATCGTATGACAAGCATAATAGGAACAGTTTACAAATTATTCCACCTGATGCAATAAGTAAAGAATGGGAGCAAGATTATAAAGTCATGCAAGAGAATATGATTATTGGGGATTCAAAATCATTTTCAATCCTATTAGAGAGGATGAAAGATATAATGGAAAATTTTAAAAACGACTAAGCTATCGACTAAGTCTAAGAAAATAATAGAATGAAATTCACAGAAGCACAATTAGAACAGGCATTTATCCACTTATTACAAGAAGAGCAAATGACGCATCTTGTAGGTGGTGAAGTGCGTAAAAATGAGTTTCAAGGCGTATCAGAACCACCCACGCAGTACGGTCATATCGTTACTGAAAAAGTATTGATAGATGCTGATTTAAAGAACTATTTGAAGTCCAATTACGCTAAAGATAACATTACGGATTCAGAAGTAAATTCGATTATTCGTGATTTGGAACGATTACCTTCCTCTGATTTATATGAAAGCAATAAAACTTTCATGAAAATGGTAAGTGATGGCTTTTTACTAAAACGTGAAGACCGTAATCAAAAAGATATATTCATCCAATTGATTGACTATTCCGAAAAGGATAACAACACTTATAAAATCGTGAATCAATTAGCCATAAAAGGCTACGAAATGCGTATTCCTGATTTGATTTTATACATCAACGGATTGCCATTAGTGGTGTTTGAATTTAAAACGGCGATTCAGGAAAACACAACCATTCATGATGCGTATGTGCAATTAACCACACGTTATAAAAGAGATATTCCTGAGTTATTCAAATACAACGCGTTTTGCGTCATTAGTGATGGTGTGAATACCAAATCAGGTTCCTTTTTCGCGCCTTATGAGTTCTTTTATGCCTGGAGAAAAATAGAAGGCATGCCCAATGAAGTGGATGGTATAGATGCCATGTTTACACTCATTCAAGGTATGTTTAATCGTAAGCGATTACGCGATATTATTCAAAACTTCATTTATTTACCTGATAGTTCTAAAAAAAATGAAAAAATCGTTTGTCGTTATCCACAATATTATGCGGCAGTCAAACTTTTTGAAAATATAAAAACCCATCAAAAGCCTTTAGGTGATGGTAAAGGAGGAACATACTTTGGTACGACAGGCTGTGGAAAAAGTTACACGATGTTGTATTTAAGTCGTTTGTTAATGAGAAGTACTCATTTTTCAAGTCCAACAATTATAATCATAACAGACCGTACCGATTTAGATGACCAATTATCAGGTCAATTTACCAATGCAAAAGGTTTTGTTGGTGACGAATCGATTATTAGTGTGGAAAGTAGAACGCATTTAAGAGAATTGCTACAAGGAAGAAATAGCGGGGGTGTTTTCTTAACTACAATCCACAAGTTTACAGAGGACACAAGATTACTAACTGATAGAACAAATGTCATTTGTATTTCGGATGAAGCACACAGAAGTCAAACCAATTTAGATCAAAAAGTAGTCGTTTCAGAACATGGGGTAAGAAAAACATTTGGATTTGCTAAATACTTACATGATTCGTTACCTAATGCTACTTACGTTGGTTTTACAGGAACTCCTATCGATGCTACCATTGATGTTTTTGGAGAAATTGTTGATGCTTACACCATGAACGAATCGGTTAAAGATGAAATTACCGTTCGTATTGTGTATGAAGGAAGAGCAGCTAAAGTCTTATTGAATAATCATAAATTAGAGGAGATTGAAGCTTATTACAACCGTTGTGCAGAAGAAGGTAGTAATGAAAATCAAATAGAAGAAAGTAAAAAAGCGATGGCACAAATGAATGCCATCATAGGCGACCCAACTCGTTTGAAAACCGTAGCCGAAGACTTTGTTACCCATTATGAGAACAGAATAGCTGAAGGAGCAACAGTTCGTGGCAAAGCAATGTTTGTTTGTAGTAGCCGACCAATTGCATACGAATTGTATAAAAACATTCTAGCCTTACGACCAGAATGGGGTGAAGTGAAAATAGCTGCAGATGGTGTTGAGTTATCCGATAAAGATAAAAAAGAAATAAAACCAATGGAACGCATCAAAATGGTGATGACCAGAGGGAAAGATGATGAGGAAGACTTGTATAATGCGCTAGGAACTAAAGACGACCGCAAAGAATTAGACCGACAATTTAAAAATGAAAAATCTAATTTTAAAATTGCTATCGTAGTAGATATGTGGTTAACAGGTTTTGATGTACCCTTTTTAGATACGATGTATATTGATAAACCTATTCAAAGACATAACTTGATTCAAACGATTTCTCGTGTCAATCGAAAATTTGAAGGCAAGGAAAAAGGATTGGTGGTAGATTACATCGGAATCAAAAAACAAATGAATCTAGCGTTAGCGCATTACAACAATGCCGATAATCAAAATATTGAAGATATTGAGCAATCCATTGTAGTGGTTAAAGACCAGTTAGATTTACTGGGTAAACTATTCCATAAGTTTGATACTTCAGGATATTTGTCAGGCGTTCCGTTAGAACAATTAAAAACATTAAATCAAGCAGCTGAGTTTGTCCAATTGACACAAGAGTTGGAAAAACGATTCATGTACATTGTAAAACGTTTAAAATCGGCTTATGATATTTGTTCTGGAAGTGGGGCTTTTACTGAAACGCAAAGAGACGAAATCCATTTTTACTTAGCGGTTCGTTCCATAGTATTCAAATTAACAAAAGGTGTAGCTCCTGATACCGCTCAAATGAATAATCGTGTAAAGCAAATGCTTCAAGATGCAATTGAGAGTGATGGGGTAGAAGAAATTTTCAAATTAGGAGATGATAGTCAAACCGAAATTGATATTTTCTCTGATGATTACATGGCAAAAATTGATAAAATCAAATTACCGAATACCAAAATTAAACTATTGCAAAAGCTTTTAGCTAAGGCAATAGATGACGTTAAAAAGATTAATAAAATTACTGGAATTGATTTTTCAAAACGTTTACAATCCATTGTAGATAAATACAATGAACGCAAAGAAAGCGATGTATTACGAAGTGAAGTACTAGAAGACTTTACCGATGAAATTATCGATTTGTATTATGCCCTTAAAAAAGAAAAAGATTCATTCAAAGATTTAGGTATTGACTTTGAAGAAAAAGCCTTTTACGATATTTTAAAAGCATTAGCGGTTAAATATGATTTCAGTTATCCAAATGACAAGTTAATTGCATTGGCTCAAAAAGTAAAAACGGTAGTTGATGACAAAGCAAAATATACAGATTGGAGTAAACGTGATGATATTAAAGCAGAACTTAAGGTAGACCTTATAATTCTCTTGGCAGAAAACGATTATCCACCAGTCGATAGGGACGAAG
Organism: Flavobacterium lacisediminis; assembly: GCF_025909975.1. Classification (GTDB taxonomy): domain Bacteria; phylum Bacteroidota; class Bacteroidia; order Flavobacteriales; family Flavobacteriaceae; genus Flavobacterium; species Flavobacterium lacisediminis. Next base: position 22,254 of record NZ_JAPCIO010000013.1, read on the forward strand.
TGTATAAAGAGATTTTTGAACAAGCTGAGAATTTTAAGAAGTATAACAATTAATAATGGGGGGAAAGGTTAATTAATAATTAAAAGTTATTTATAAACATAAAATTTAAATATTACCATCAAAATATCCCCTTAAAAAAACACCCAACTTTACATAACTGGGTGTAAAATTGGGTGTAAATTTTGTAAAACATTGATAATCAATGTTGATTGTGGAGCAGAGCGGAGGTATATCGAACGTTTTTAAGGAAGATTTGAAGTTATTGAGCAGAATTTTATAGTCAAAATTTTCAGGAATTAATTTTAGATAAAAAAAAGAAGTAGTGGATTTGTATCTTATCTAAGTAGTATTTTAATGATTAAATAGTAAGTAACGCTTTTATAATTGAATTGGACTCAGGAGGTAAATATCAGATACATTTATGAATAAAAAATATCTGGATATTCTATAAATAATTTTCCTTTAAAGTCGGGGAAATTTTCTTCACCCATTCCAAAGTAAATATTAGATTCCAAACCTTCTGCGGCAGGAGTGAAGACTATAGGGCAATCAATATCTTCTGCATAAATTATTTCTCCGTAAACTATTTCCTGTGAGTAAACTTCCTTAATTCTTGCCTCCGTTTTTAAGATTTGGAAACTAAAAACTTCAACGGGTTCAAAACTACTTTCAGATTCTGGTACTATTGTATAGCCCGTTTCAAAATCATCATTTGTGTTGAGTACTTGCATCCACAATTCTCCGTTTTTATATCCTATTACAACAAAATAATAGTCATCTTCCCAAAGTTTAAATTTGGGTTTTTTAAAGCGAAGTATCTGACCTATTTGGTATTGATTATCCATAGCAAAATAATGTATTTCATAAAGTTACTAAAAATTTTGATTAGATAATTTTTATGAAAAAAATATTTTTTATGCTTTTTAAAATGATGGTTTTCAATCTAAATAAGTAATGAATAATTGTCAATTTTAATAATTATCAATTACAAATACGGTTTTCCTCATTTTTATCTCAATCCCTTTATTTACTTTCGCTAAGAAAGTTCCTACGTATTTATACCTGGTTTCAAAATCAGGTAGTTTTACGGGTTGTAAATACCTTTTTTTTTCGTTATGTTTGGGACTATAAGATTTTTAAAACCACTATGAGTAAAAATACCGTAAAAGCCGATATAAATTTTGAACAAGAACTTTGGAAAGCCGCTAACGAATTGCGTGGCGCAGTAGCTGAAAATCAATACAAAGACTATGTGTTGCCGATGATTTTCTTAAAGCACATGTCCGAGCGATATGAGATGCGTAGAGAAGAATTAACGGCTTTAGTACACGACAAAAACTCCAATTATTTTACGACAGACGAAGCAGAAATCAACTATGTGTTGGAAGATGCGGATGAATATTTATCTAAAAATGTTTATATCATTCCCAAAGAAGCTACTTGGGAATACTTAAAATCAAATGCCGAACAAGACAATATCAAAGTAATTGTAGATGATGCTTTTGATGTGTTAGATGCTACTTTGGCGAAGTTTAGACCTGATTTGAAGGGGATATTACCTCGTATTTTTGTAAAAAGTCAATTAACGGCTCGCCAAGTGGGCGGCCTGATTAATTTACTTTCTAATCCTAAGTTATCGCAAAAGGAAAACCCTGAAAGCGATGTTTTAGGTCGTGTGTATGAATACTACATTGGAAAGTTTGCTTTGGCAGAAGGTTCTGGTGCAGGGCAGTTTTTTACACCTGGTAGTATTGTACGTTTGATGGTAGAAATGATTGAACCGTATGAAGGTAAAATATTTGATGCCGCTTGTGGTAGTGGCGGTATGTTTGTGCAATCGTTGAAGTTTTGAGAAAGTCATGGAGGCGACAAACGTAACATTGCTATTTACGGACAAGAGCGCTATGATGGAACGCTGCGTTTGTGTAAAATGAACTTGGCGTTACGTGATTTATCGTTTGATGTACGCTTAGGCGACTCTTTATTGAACGATCAGTTTCCTGATTTAAAAGCCGATTACATTATTGTGAATCCTCCTTTTAACGTGAGCCAGTGGCACCCAGAAGACTTACCTGAAAACGACCCACGCTTGTTTGGACCCAAAGAAGAATTTACGACCGATGGCAATGCCAACTTTATGTGGATGCAAACCTTTTGGAGCCATTTGAGCAATAAAGGAACAGCGAGTGTGGTAATGGCAAATGGGGCGATGACTTCCAACAACAAAGGAGAAAAAAACGTACGTGAGTTTATGGTAAACAACAGTATGATTGATTGTATTGTACGTTTACCCGATAAATTGTTTTTAACTACAGGCATACCTGCTTGTATTTTTATATTAAGTAAAAACCGAGACGGCAAAGACGGCCAACACCGCGAACGTAAAAACGAAATCCTTTTCATAGACACCAGTAAAATGGGTACTATGGAAAGCCGAAAACTACGTGTGTTTACCGATGCCGATATTGACAAAGTAGCCCAAACCTACCACGCTTGGCGGACTTCGAGAGCCTCAGCCGCCAAATACGAAAACATAGACGGCTACTGCTACGCTGCCACTTTAGAAGAAGTACGCAACCAAGACTACAAACTTACCCCAGGTATTTATGTAGGCACCGAAGAAGTAGCAGACGACGGTATTTTGTTTGAAGATAAAATGGCCAATTTACAAGCTACCTTACAAAAGCAGTTTGCGAAAGGGAATGAGTTGCAGCAAAAGATTTTGGAGAATTTTAATAAAATTTAGTCTATGCCAACAGAAGACGGAAATATAGAATACAAAAGTTTAAAGAAAGTAATTGGAAAATCAGCAGATTTAAAGAGTTTGTCTGAAACTTGTGTTTCTTTTGCAAATGCTCAAGGTGGATTAATAGTTGTTGGGATAGAGGATGAAGAAAAATTACCAGATTCAAAACAAAAAATTAAAATAGAAGATGTAAATAATGTTATTACCAGACTTCGTGATTTAACTGATTCTGTTGCACTTGCTAATCCTGAAATAGTTGATGCTTTGAATGGAGGACAGTATTTTCAATTTAAGGTTTTACCGTCTTCTAGAACAATTGCAACTACATCATCTGGTAAAGTTTTAATTAGAATAACTGATAAAAGTGTTCCTGTTTCAGGAGAAGAGTTAACTACTTTAGCTTCAGAAAAAAATGCCTTCCAATGGGAATTAATTTCTGTTGGGAAAATATTTTGGAAGGATTCAAATATTGATGATGTTTCAAAATTTATTGAAGATATTCAAAAATCTAAATTGGTTTCTGATTTTATAAAAGATAAATCACATGAAGAAATATTAGAATATTATCAATTAATTACAATTGATGGTTATTTAACAAATTTGGGTGTACTATGGTTTGGAACTCCACAACAAAGAGCTAGAATAAGTTATCCTATCACTGTTCAGTATATAGTTTATAATGAATTTGAAGAAAAAATCAGAAAAAAAGATTGGCATTTTCATTTACATAATCCAAAGCAATTAGTTTTAGATATTGAAAATGAGGCAACAGAATTAAATTATACAACTGAAATTTCAAGTGGTCTTTTTAGAAAGCAAATTAGAAATTATCCTAAAGAAGTAATTAGGGAATTATTGATTAATGCAATTGCTCATAAACGATTTACAATTTCTGGAGATATTTTTATTGAAGTTTATTCAGATAGGTTGATAATTACAAATCCAGGTGGTTTACCTTTTGGTATCACCAAAGATAATATTTTGCATGAACGTCATCGTAGAAATCCACATTTTATAAATGTTTTACATGATTTAGGTTTGATGGAAGGAGAAGGTTCGGGTTATGATTTAATTTATGAAAAACTAGCAAGAGATATAAAACCTTTGCCTATTATAGATAGTACTATTAATAAAACCAGTGTTACTATATATTCAGGAATTGTAAATAAAGAAGCTTTAGAAATTATTGAATATATTTCTCAACACTTTAGATTAACTCAAAAAGAGTTTACTGTATTAGGAATTGTTGCTTCGGAGAAAAAAATATCTGCAACGAAACTAACAAACAAACTCCAGCTAACCAATGAAGATAGAATGAGAAACTGGATTGGTACTTTGTTAGATAAATCAATTTTGATAACAAGAGGAGTAAAAAAGGGAACAGAATATTTATTGAATCCTTCTTTATTTTCTCAATCAAAATTAAAAATATCTCCTACCTTAAAAACTATTGATAAAGAACAATTAAAACATTTAATTCTTGAGTTTTTGAAATATAATGGTGAAAAATCTAAATCAGAAATTTTTTCAAATATTCAAGATGTAGAAGAGAAAGACATACAAAAATGTTTATATGAATTGGTGAAATTAGAAAAAATTAAGCCTTTAGGTGCTAACAAAAACAGAACTTATATTTTGGCTAAAAAAAAATAAATGAAAAATAATTTTTTAAAACAAAATTTGAAAACGCCTATTTATAAAGAAGTTAGCCGTTTTTTCAATATAAAATAAAAAAAATAAAAGCGAATTAAAAGCGAATTAAAAGCGAATTAAAAGCGAATTAAAAGCGAATTAAAAGCGAATTAGTTGCTTAAAAACCAAAAAAATAAATGCCAAACAACTGGAAAACATATAAACTCTCTGAAATTAATTCTATACAAATCATTGACGGTGATAGAGGTAAAAACTATCCTAGTAAAAATGAATTTTTAAAGAATGGTTATTGCTTATTTTTAAGTGCAAAAAACATCACTAAAACTGGTTTTGAGTTTTCAGAATTAAGTTTTATATCAGAAGAAAAAGATAGTTTGTTAAGAAAAGGAAAACTTGAAACGAACGATATTATAATAACAACTAGAGGAACTATTGGTAATGTAGGTTATTATAAAGAAAACTTTATTTACAAAAATGTAAGAATTAATTCTGGAATGGTTGTTATTAGAGTTGATGAAGCAAAAATTTCTTCTTCTTATGTTTATCAACTTTTCAAATCAAGTGTTTTTCAAGAACAAATAAGTTCAAGAACATCAGGAAGTGCTCAACCACAATTACCTATTCGTGATTTAAGCCAGATTGAAATAAAAATCCCCGAAAACCTACAAGAACAAAAATCCATAGCCTCAATCCTTTCCACAATCGACGACAAAATCGAAAACAACCTATCCATCAACAAAACTCTAGAAGAAATGGCTATGGCGTTATACAAACACTGGTTTGTAGATTTTGGACCGTTTCAAGATGGTGAATTTGTGGATAGTGAAATATTTGGTATAAATAATTCTGTAAGTATACCAAAGAACTTTAAAATATTAAACATCAAAGAGGAAATTATAAGATTAAAACCAAAAAATAAATATACACAAGATAATATTTTAAAATTAGGTAAAATAAGAGTTTATGACCAATCTTCAGCTAGAATTTTAGGTTTTCATAATAATGAACCAGACTTTAATGCTGATTTTGAAAATCCACTTTTGATTTTTGGTGATCATACTTGTAGAATGGAGTTAATTTGTGAAAATTTTTCGGTTGGTCCCAATTTAATACCTTTTAAAACTAATATTAAAGATTATACTTATTTGGTTTATTTAGCTTTAAAAGATAAAGTAAAAATGAATGATTATAAACGACATTGGTCTGAATTGATGTTACATCAATTTGTGGTTCCAAATGAAATTCATTTACTTGATGATTTTAATAATTTAGTAAAAGAGTTTTTTAATTTGATAAACAAAAATGAATTAGAAAACCAAACCTTAACCCAATTGCGGGATACTTTATTGCCTAAGTTAATTAGTGGTGAGGTAAGGTTGAAGGAGTTTAGAGAGTAGTTTTGTCATTCTGTAGGTTTTTGTCATTTCGACCAGAGGGAGAAATCACATAAAGGGAAGTGCGTAATGTGATTCCTCCTGCGTCGGAATGACAAAGAGAGTAAATAAGATAAAGAAAAGAATAATGAGATGCTTCCTTGTGTCAGCATGACAAAGAGAGAATTAACGCATCGTTTGTCATTCCGACCTAAGGAGGAATCACATAATGTTAAGGTTGGGATAATGAGATGCTTCCTTGCTTCAGCATGACAAAATGAAATGATAAAAGAGAACGAAAATGAAAGTAAACAATATCATGTTTGAACATACACAAGGCTATCAGTCTTACTATGTTTATATCATTACTAATAAATATCGTTCTACTTTTTATGTGGGGATGACTAATAATTTGCCAAGAAGATTATCTGAGCATAGTGAAAATATCAAGAATGGTATTAAAACCTTTGCTTCAAAATATAATTTAGAGTTTCTGGTTTTTTATGAAAAGTTTACTTGGGTTCAAGAGGCAATTGCAAGAGAAAAAGAAATTAAAGGATGGCGACGAGAAAAAAAGTTAGATTTGATTCGTTCATTTAATGAAAATTTTGATTTTTTGAATGATCGTTTTGTGAAGAGTAATGAGATTCCTCCTTCGTCGGAATGACAAAAGAAGTGAGCATGACAAAGAATGAGTAAACGTATCCTTTGTCATTTCGAGGTACGAGAAATCACATAAAGTAAAATGAGATTCCTCCTTCGTCGGAATGATAGAAAAAAGCAACATGAAAATTGTCATTCCGAGGCTACGAGGAATCGCATAAAGAGAATAAATATAATGTGATTCCTCCTTCGTCGGAATGACAAAAGAAGTCGGAATGACAACAAGAAAAAGAGAATATGACAACAGAAGCCAAAATAGAACAAGCTACCATCGATTGGTTAACCGATTTAGGGTATAGCCACATACACGGCACTACGTTTACATTTCCAGAAAACGAAGTGGTGGATAAAGCTACGTTGTTAGCGTTTATACAACAACAGCATCCGCATTTGCCTGCGGAGTTGTATCCGTTAATTGTAGCGGAGTTTGTGAACAATAAAGGCACTGATTTGTTGTACCGCAACCGAGATTTTCATTTAAAACTCACTAAAGGTTTAGATTACGAATACCAAGACGCTAACGGAAACGAAAAAGCCGTTCACGTGTATCCTATAGATTTTCAAAACCCTGAAAACAATACGTTTTGGGTGGTGAATCAATTGAGCATTAAAGGCAAAAACAAACGCCGTCCCGATGTGATTGTGTATGTAAATGGGTTTCCGTTAATCGTTTTTGAATTGAAAAACTGGTTTGATGAAAATACCAATTTACAAGAAGCATTCAATCAAATTCAACATTACACCAAAGATATTCCACTTTTGTTTGAATACAACGTAGCCACAATAGTAAGCGACGGTAACGAAGCCCAACACGGTATGTTCAACGCTTCTAACGAATGGTATGCCGCTTGGAAAAGTAACGATGGCATTACTACCATAGAAGATGATTTTCAGATGCATACGTTGTTATTTGGTTTGTTTCCAAAAGAACGCTTACTGAATTACATTAAAAACTTTGTCTTCTTTGAAGACCATAACGGCACGTTGATTAAAAAAGGCGCAAAATACCACCAATTCTTTGGGGTAAACTTTGCAGTTGAAGCGGCTAAAAAAGCCATTCGCCCTTATGGTGATGGACGTATTGGAGTCATTTGGCACACACAAGGAAGCGGAAAAAGTATTTCGATGGCTATTTACGCAGGTATCTTACGAAGCCTACCCGAATTAAAAAATCCTACCATCGTAGTACAAGTCGATAGAAGTGATTTGGATTTTCAATTGTATGAAAATTTTGTGTTAGCTAAAGATTTAGTAGGCGATGTACAACATGCTGATTCTACCGATGATTTAAGACGATTATTATCCGCAGGAAGTGGCGGTGTGGTTTTTACCACGATAGAAAAGTTCCGTTTGAAATCAGGAAATGATGAAACCTTAGGAGAATTAGAACATCCCATTTTATCGGAAAGAGAAAATATTATTGTGATGGCTGATGAAGCCCACCGAACGCAATATGGTTTGTTAGATGGTTTTGCTTCTAATTTGCGTAAAGCCTTGCCTAATGCTTCGTTTATAGGATTCACAGGAACGCCAGTAGATAGCAAAGATGCCGATACGCAAGAAGTGTTTGGAGAAACCATTCACGTGTACGACATCAAACAAGCAGTAGATGATAAAGCAACAGTTCCTATTTATTATGAACCACGTTTAGCCAAGTTGCATTTAGCGAATGAAAATTTAGATAATGATGTAGATTCCTTAACTTGGGAACAAGAAGATAGTGGCAATTTAAAATGGGCCGCTTTAGAAGATGCCGCAGGTTCGCAAGAGCGTGTAGAAAAGATTGCCAAAGACATTTTAAAGCATTTTACCAATCGCACAGAAACGTTGCCAGGAAAGGCAATGATTGTGTGTATGAGCCGAAGAAATAGCGTTAAAATGTACGATGCTTTATCGCAGTNCACAGAAACGTTGCCAGGAAAGGCAATGATTGTGTGTATGAGCCGAAGAAATAGCGTTAAAATGTACGATGCTTTATCGCAGTTGGAAGGCTGTCCTGAAATTGCGGTGGTGATGACAGGAAATATTTCTAAAGACCCAATAACTTGGAATCCGCATATTAGAACACAAGAAGCTACCGAAGCGTTAAAGAAACGTTTTAGAAATCCGAAAGACCCATTGCAAATTGTTATTGTTCGTGATATGTGGTTAACAGGATTTGATGCGCCTTGTGTGCATACGATGTATGTAGATAAGATTATGAAAGGGCATAATTTAATGCAAGCCATTACTAGAACCAACCGTGTGTTTAAAGATAAACCTTCGGGAGTTATTGTAGATTACATCGGTATTGGCGACCAATTAAGAAAAGCAACCGATAAATATACAGGTGGCGGTGGGAAAGGAGAACCTACCATAGATATGGAACAGGCTTTGAATATGTTCTTCAATCAAGTGGAAGCT
>NZ_JAPCIO010000014.1 GCF_025909975.1 Flavobacterium lacisediminis
GATTAGTAGAAGTATCGAATCGGATGATATTATTGATGTATTTGCGATGGCAGGTATTGAAAAAGCCGATATTTCTATTTTAGATGAGCAATTCTTGTTAGGCGTTAAGAAAGATAAAGACAGTATTGCGATTAAGATTGAACTTTTAAAGAATATTTTGAAAGACGAAATCAGAATGCGTTTGCCTCAGAATATTAAGAAATACACTTCGCTAAAAGAGGAATTAGAAAAAGTCATTGACCGTTATCACGCCAATGCGATTGATTCGTACACCACAATTGCCGAATTAGTAGANGAAATACACTTCGCTAAAAGAGGAATTAGAAAAAGTCATTGACCGTTATCACGCCAATGCGATTGATTCGTACACCACAATTGCCGAATTAGTAGAACGTGCCAAAGAAATGCAAGACGAAGACAAACGAAAATCAGAATTAGGTTTGTCGGATGAAGAGTTAGCATTTTATGATATTCTAGCGGCTAAAAAAGACATCATCAACGAAGCGGGTCCTATTCAAGACGTAGTTCACAACGTAGTAAAAGCCGTAAAAAGCAACCTACAAATCGACTGGACAAATAAAGAAGATGCGAAAGCAGCCATTCGTTTAGCAGTCAAAAAAGAATTGCGTGGGAAAGTTAGTATTTTAGAATTAAATGCTATTCTTCAAGAAATCATGGAACAGGCGGAAGGACAGTTTAAAGAGTGGAGGGCTTAAAATATTTAATTAGATGAACGAAAATTTATACCAACTAAAAGAAACCTTTTTACAAGAATGGCCTTTATCTCGTATTCAAAATATGACATTAGAGGAATATACTAATTTAGATAAAACCTCCTTTTGTTATTGGTTGGAGGCTAAAACGTATCACTTAGGAAGTATTTGGGGTGGTTCTGCTTATAAATTCGGAATATTTAAAAGACGTAATTTAGAATCTACAACAACCAAAGAGAGTCTTTTAACGGATGGAGAATATTCTTGGGCAAAAAAATATGGCGATACTAAAGAAATGGCTTTTCAGAATATAAAAAACATTCTATTAGCTATTATTGAAAATACGCAAAACAATTCAATCGAGCATATCGATGAAATTGATTTAGGAGATGCCTATAAATGGAAAATAGCCTTTTTATATGGTAATTTTAATGTGGTTAATATATTCAAAAAAGAATCATTACTAGAATCGGCTCAATCATTAGGATATACTGATGTGAGTAAAAAATATACTGATTTAAATCGTTATATACTTTCAAAGAAAGTACTTGAACAAGATTATTTTGATTTCACAGCTGATTTATGGAAGAAAACTACTTTGGCTAATTCTTTTTCTGAAATCATTGAAAATTTTAAAAGTTATCTTGAATTTTCAGAAACAAATATTCATGATTTTACTTTTAATGACAAAAGAAAAGGAAAAAAATGGATATGGATTAGTGATTCTAAAAATATCATAGGTAAAGAAGATTTCTGTCATTATGAACTAATTACTAGACCAAAACATCCCCAAAAAGTATGTGTAGAAATTCATTTTGAGCATAAAAAGTCAAAACAAGATTTGTATAAAAATTTATTGAATGATAAATTGTCTGAACAATTTTTTTGGAATAAAGATCATGGTGCTGAGGAATTAAGTTTAGCCTATTTTGAGTCCATTGAATTTAGTGATCCAAAGATAAATGAAAAAATCGAGCAAGCACTTTTAAAACTTGACGAAACCTTTGGAAATACATTAAGAAACTACGCACTAGAAATTGATAATAAAAAAGGAACTATTTTGAAAACGCCATTAAACCAAATTCTATATGGTCCTCCAGGGACAGGAAAAACTTTTAATACTATAAATAATGCTTTAGAAATAATAAATGACGAAGAAGTGAAAGCTTTGAATTTTGATAATAGAGAAGCTGTAAAAGATTTGTTTGAAAAGAAAGCAAAAGAAAATCAAATTGATTTTATTACATTTCATCAAAGTATGTCGTATGAAGATTTTATTGAAGGTATTAAGCCTGAAACAAAAAATGAAAAAGTAACCTACGCAATTAAAGATGGAATATTCAAAACAATCACTAAAAATGCTTTGATTGAATATATTAAAGATGGTAGTGAAAATGAAAGTAATGATGATTTTGAAAATTTATATAATGATTTTATTGAAAACATAAAACCATTTGAAGGTAAAAGAGAAGGCATTTTTAAGACTAAAACAGGAGTTGAAATAATGTTAGTTAATGCTAACAAAGACTCTATTTTAATTAAGTATTTATGGAGTAATAATAAGAAAGTTTCTGAAGGGCAACATACTTTTAGTGTAACTAAGGAAAAATTAAAAAGAGTTTTGGTTGAAGGAATTGAACCTAACAAAATTAAAAATCTCAAAACGGAATTACATCCATTAGTTGGCCATATCCATTGCGAACTATTTGCAGTTTATAAAAAATTCTATGATTTTGTTATAGATACTAAAGGAGAGATTGATGCAGTTCATTTTGATAATTTGGATTTAACTTACGAGGAAGTTAAAGAGCAATTTGATAAATTAACAAAAGAACAAATCAAGAATAAATTAGTAAAACCATATGTTTTAATCATCGACGAGATTAACCGTGGTAACGTTTCTCAAATCTTCGGGGAACTAATAACATTAATTGAAGACAGTAAACGTCTAGGGAAAGAAGAAGCACTAGAAGTTACTTTACCATATAGCAAAGAAAAATTTGGTGTTCCTCCTAATTTATACATTATCGGTACCATGAACACGGCTGACAGAAGCGTTGAAGCACTAGATACCGCTTTAAGAAGACGTTTTAGTTTTGTTGAAATGCCTCCAAAATATGATTTATATGGATTGAAGTATAAAATTTCAGACTATGAGGCTTCTGAAATTTTAAGAACTATTAATACTAGAATAGAGAAACTAATAGATAAAGATCATGCCATTGGACACGCATATTTTTTGAATAAAACGTATACATCTATTGTTGAGTCTTTCTACAAAAATATTATTCCATTATTACAAGAATACTTCTTTGGGGATTATGGGAAAATTGGACTGGTTTTAGGAAAAGGTTTTGTTAAACTGAAAGAATATCAAAAAGAAACTACTGTTTTTGCTGATTTTGATACTGATTCTGCTAATGATTTTGAGGAAAGAAATGTGTATGAAATTATTGATTATAGAGTTACCGATAATTTTGTTTTAAAAATAAAAAACACTGAAGTGGCCATGAACTTTGAAAAGGCTATTCAAGTTTTAATGAATAAGAAGTTTGAGTAAAGCAAAAGAAAACATAGTCGTATTTGAACATGAAATACTTCGATTTGATAAAGGTGAAAGGAGAATCACCAAAGATCAATTTGAAGCATTGGAGCGCTATTATGGAAATGGGGTGCCTTTCTATAAATTAGTTTATAATGGGGTACAGTTTAATGAACATGTTGGAGTATTACAAGTAGGAAATACATTAATTGAAGTTTTACCAAAAGTAGATAGAAATCCGCATTCAGAAAAAGAAGATAAAAAATGGCGTGACTTGTTAATTGGCATGTTACAAACAGTAGGTAGTTTTGATATTAAATCAACTAGTTCAAGTAACTTAAAAATAAAACCTAATACTGTTTTAGATTTGTATTTTGAACTGTATGTTAAGGAATTAGAATATTTATTGCATACAGGATTAATAAAAAAATACCGAAAAAAAGAAGGCAATGTTACTGCTTTAAAAGGTAGCTTACAATTCAGTAAACACATACAATACAACTTAACGCATCAGGAACGCTTTTATGTCCGTCATACTACCTATGATGTAGAACACACTTTACATTTTATATTGTACAAAGCATTAAAATTGTTGAAGCTGATTAATACAAATACCAGTTTGAATGGAAGGATAGGTGCTTTGCTTTTAAATTTTCCTGAAATGCCAGATATGAAAGTTAGTGCCTCCACTTTTGAGAAACTAATTTTTAATAGAAAAAGTCAATATTACACGAAAGCCATAGATATTGCTAAATTACTTTTGTTACAATATCATCCAGATATAAGTAAAGGGCGAAATCATGTTTTAGCACTAATGTTTGATATGAATTTGTTGTGGGAACAATTTATTTATGTGAGCTTAAAGAAAAACAAAGTCGATTTTTCAAAAGTTAAACCACAAACTTTTAAGTATTTTTGGAAGCCTGAAAATGGGAGAAGAACCTCTATGAAACCTGATATTTACATAGAAACAACATCTGGTCAAAAAATCGTTTTAGATACCAAGTGGAAGAATTTAAATGGCTACAATCCGTCACCAGATGATTTAAGGCAAATGTATGTTTATCACGAATATTTCGATGCAGAGAAAGTGGCTTTGGTTTATCCAAGTGAAAGTAAGTCAATTAAATCAGGAAATTATTTTGATAAAGAGGGAACCCATGATGAAAGTAAGCAGTGCAGCATTATAATGATAAATGTTGAAAATCAAATTAAAGATTGGCAAAAGGAAATTCAAAATATAATAATAAAATTTATCGATAGATAATGAAATACTTTTGTATTGAATGCGGTTATAATATTTCTACAGAGATTTATGATTATTCATTAAATCACTTTAGTCATCCATTATGCAGAATTCATCAAGATTGGATTAGAGCATTGTTATGGGATAATTATACCACCCAACAAACTATCGATTTGTATTTGGCTTTAAAAACAAATGGTGTACCTGCTGTAATTGAAAAATTTGATGGTTATAAACATATAGATATTGCTATTCCAAAACATAAATTTAATATTGAAATAGATGGAATGCATCATCACTATGATTCTAATCAGGCTTTAAGAGATTTGAAAAGAACCTATCATTCATTTAGAAGAGGTTATTTTACGATTAGAGTTCCGAACACATTGGTAGATGAAAGATTAAATGAAGCTGTTGAATATATTATAAAGTTTTTAAACGAGAGTATGAATCAGCAATAATCATTGCTAGCAGTCAGCATAAATACAACTAAATTAATTATAAACATAAAACAACACATCAATATGAAAACAAGATTTTTTACATTGGCATTTGTATTATTTACTATTATTTCTTTTGGTCAAAACCAATTAAAAGCTACTAATACAGTCCAACAGAAACAAATTTCAGAAAATGCTATTTATCAATTATTTCCAACAGATAATTATTGGACTTTTATAAAATTAGACACACGAAATGGAAAAATGTGGCAAGTACATTTTACAATTTCAGATGATGGTTATCAAGGAGAACTTATATTAAATTCTAGTTCACTTTTAATGTCAGATGAAGTCGAAGTAAAAGGCAGGTTTACTCTTTATAAAACAAACAATATGTATAATTTCATATTGTTAGATCAAATAAATGGTAAAACATATCAAGTACAATGGAATAGTGATAAAGAAAAGAGATTTGTAAGTCGTATTTAATAAATCAATCTTATTGTAAACAATACTTAAACGAAATGCTTTTGACTTAGATAAAGTCGGTCGAAATTGGCATTACAGAATTTAAAAAATAAAAATAAAATGAATAAATATTATCTACACAATGGTACAGAGAATATTGGACCATTCAATATTGAAGAATTAAAACAACAAAATATTACCCGTAATACTCAGGTATGGTTTGAAGGCATGGAAGATTGGAAAGAAGCTGGAACAATAGAAGAATTGAAAATTCTGTTTCCAGTTTTGCCACCGCCTTTGAAAAAAGATAATACCGAAAATAAAACATCTGAACAACCAATTCAAAAAGAGGAAAAAGATTATTCAAAGCTTTTCAAAATTTTGAAAAGATTGGCAATAGCGGTTTTAATAGCTCTCATAATACTATTTGTTTTGAATATTATTGACAAACAATCTTCAACATCAACTTATCAAGAAAGTGTAATGACTATTCAAGAAATTGAAGGCCATAGTCCTTTAAATTATTTACAAGCAGATGGAACTTACAATACTAATTTTATAGGTGATAAAGTAAAAATTAATGGTGTTATTACTAATACTGCAACCGTAACAACGTATAAAGATGTTACTGTTAGAGTGAATTTTTATAGTAAGACAAACACTCTAATTGGTTCTGAAGATTATACACTTTATGAATTTTATCCGCCTAATAGTAAACAAGAATTTAAACTAAAGGTGAAAGCTTACAGTAATGTAAGTACTTTAGGCTGGGAGGTTATCAATGCAAGTGTAAAATAATCAAAAGAAAGTTTAATAAAAATTATCAATATCGATGAAAACCTTTTTCTTATTTATTGACGACGAACAACAAGGTCCATTTAATTTAGAGGAATTAAAAACAAAAAAAATCACTAGAACTACTAAAGTTTGGTATGAAGGATTAGAAGATTGGAAGAATGCAGAAGAAATTGAGGAGTTAAAATCTCTTTTTGTTTCAGTTCCTCCTCCAATTAAAACATTTAAAACGCCGCCACCTATAAAAAAACCTCTTCAAGAAATTGAAGTTGAGGAGGAAGACAAGATATTAGGAGTGAGAAAAAAAACGTTTTTTATATCCGTTGGAATATTTGTTTTGCTACTTTCTTTAACTTTCAAAATGATGCAAAGCTTCAAAAAAGATAAAATTGAAAAAGGAAATAAAGAGACAGAAATTTATAACGAGCAATTAAAAATTCAAAACGAAGAGATTGCCAAGCAGAAAGAAATAATTGCGGAAAAAGAACGCCTTGAACAAGAACGCATCGAAAGGGAACGAGAAAAAGCCAGACAGAAAAGAATCAATGAAATCGACAACGAATTAAATATTGCACGCGAAGAACTTAGAAAAGCTAACAAGAAATTAGTCAATGTAACAGAGTTTAAATTTCTAAGAACAGCAAACGAAAGGGAAAGTCAGATTGCTTTGGCACAAGAAGATATTTCAATTTGTCAAAACAATATTGAGGAATTGGAAAAGGAAATGAGAAGATTGAATCCTAAGTGGGGAAATTAAAATAGAATGAAACTTTTCAACAAACTACTCGGAAAAAAAGAAGCTGAATGTACACCTGATAATTCGGTTTTATTGCAATTGATACAAGCTTATCATTATAACAAAATGCCTGAAAACTATGGAAAAGTAATAGAAGAATTGTATGGACCACGTTCTTTTCTATTTGTACCAACTGCCGATAAGCACGAGCATTCTAATGGGTGGGAAAAATCAAAAGGTGGTGACGTAATTGATTTTGCAACGGTATATAATTTAGATGGTTTACTGGTCTTGGGTGTTTTTACTTCTGAGGAGGCATTATCAAAATGGACTAAAGAGGAAATGGGTTACATTGCTATTCCATCAAAAACTATCATGGAAATTGCTGAACGTGAAAATTTTGGTCGAGTTGTGATTGATAGTGACCAAGACACCATGTTTGTACTAGAACGCAACGTTTCTAATTCTAATGAAATTACTATTAAAGAAGATACTGAAGTTTTGATTTGGTACCCAAAACAGCCTATTTATGGAGCCCACAAAGCGCAATTGTGTAATGCATTTTCAAAAGTTTCTAGTATTAAAGAAGTGTATCATTTTGGTATGACTAGAAATGATGAAGCTATTTTGATTTTAGCTTTTCTATTGGATGAGGTAAATGAGAATAGTAGGTTAGCTGTTTTAAGTGCCATGAATGATGGTATGAATGGTTTTAGTACGGAGTTTCCTTTAGAAATGATGTATGTGAAAGAGGGGGATGATTGGCATAAAACGGGGAATAATTTTGAGGTGTTTTATAAGAGGTGAGGTGTTACTTCACTGTGTAAAGCAAAAGCCTACTCTGTAGGAGATTCCTATTTGGCGGAATGACAGCTTTTACTGCATGAAGCGAATGTCTGCAGTGTAGGAGTTTCCCATTTTGGCGGAATGAC
Source organism: Flavobacterium lacisediminis (assembly GCF_025909975.1). Lineage (GTDB taxonomy): Bacteria > Bacteroidota > Bacteroidia > Flavobacteriales > Flavobacteriaceae > Flavobacterium > Flavobacterium lacisediminis. The sequence goes on from NZ_JAPCIO010000014.1 coordinate 7,873, forward strand.
AGCTTTTACTTCGTAAATCAAAAGCCTACAGAGCAGGATACTTCGTCAGGTTCAGCCTAACAAAATAGGGAATGACTAGGAAAATGAATTTAATATTGAATGTTTATAAAATAATATAGAATATAAAATGAAAATAGCTCTTTTAGACGACAATCCAGAACAATTGGAAAGAAATCAAAGATTTTTAAATGCTTTACCTGTTGAAATCGTTACTGCTTCTTTAACGGCAAAGACTTTTTTACAAGAGGTTAAGTTATCTAAGCCTGATATTTTGATTTTAGATTTGAACTTAGGAGATTCTTATATGACAGGAATGGAGGTGGCATTTGAATTAAAATTACCTGTTCTATTTGCTAGCAGTAATACGCCTGAATATGTTAAGGAAATGGAACGTTTAAAGCGTGAGGAATCGTTGTGTGTTGATCATATAACGAAACCTTTTACTGAGTATGAGTTTCAAAAGACCTTTACTCGCTTTTTACAAGAGGTTAAATTCTTTTGGAACCAGCATTATGTCACTCTTGATTTAGGAAAACAAAAACGCACAAAAATAGCGATAGAATCTATTGTATATCTTGTAGCTGATAAAGCCAGTGGCTCCGAATCGAACAACAAACAAATTTATTTTACCAATAGAAAAGCAGAAAATTTAATTGATTTTTCTTTCTCTAAAATGGAAGACAAAGGAATGTTGAAAACTCAGTTTATTACCATTCATAAATCGTTTCGTGTAAACGTTAACCACATTAAACACTATAATAAGAAGGAGGAAGTTATTGAGGTAGAAGTGTTTAATGCTTTTGGAAAGTTGGAAACTATGAAGTTGCCCGTTTCTGAAAATTATCAATCGTTTTTAAAATCATTTCGAAAATAACCGCTTTCATTCCTCAAAAAACCGCTTTTATTCTTTATAGTGAGCTGATATGATTCAATATTATATCAGCATTTTTTTTCTTATGACTTTTGGTTTGTAATTAAAGCGGAATCCGAAAAGCTAACGAGTAGGTAAATTATTTAAACCAAAAACCATGAGTAAATTAAATGCAAATTCAGGCACAAGTAGAGGAATTAGTTCAAAACCAAGTAGTACTTCAACAAGTAAACCTAATCCTAATTATCCTAGTAAAACCGGAAAACCATCTGGACCAGGAAGAGGAAATACACCTAAAAAATAATTAAGGAGCAATACCTCAATAGTATTTTTGAAACTATTGAGGTATTTAAAGATTTAAAAAAAATGAACAAACTAAACATACAAGCTTTTGATATTGAAGGCAAAAGCAATGAAGAAATTGTTAACCTTGTTTCTCAATTTCCATTTTATGAATCTGACAAAGAAGCGAATAGTAAAAAGAGAAAACGTTGGGTAGTGAATCCTGAAAATTTATCGGGCGAAGTTTTGTCTAAACTCTATATCAATGAAGATATGATATTAGGTTTCAATTTTAATCAAGATTACGATAATGAATTACAATTGCATTATATTGAAAGAGAGTTACAATTAGTTGACGTGTATGAGTTTCCGCTTTTAGAAAGTCATAAAACTATTCCTTTCATGAAGAAAATCATTAGTAAAGAGCCAATACAGTTTCATTGGAAAAATACAATTCAATTACATGAGAAATTTGCGCATCCTTTTTTTAAAAATGTATTGGGTTTTAGAAATTCCAATTTTTTCATTCGTCCAGAAGATGTAGGGTTAACTTTTTCTTACCAACATCCCGAATTTAAAAATGTTAAGGAAAAAGTGCTATTGCTAGAGAATTTGTATTTTAAGAAAAGTCACTTAATAGCTTACAAAGTTTTTAATCCCATAGCTTACGAGTATAAAATCGTTTGGTCTATAGAATTTTATGAGTATTTAAAAAATTTAAAACCAATAAATCAATCATGAAAGAATATAAAGTAATCGAAGGAATTTCTATCACAGAATTAGAGCAACAAATAAACGAGTATTTGAAAAAGAATTGGAAGTTGCAGGGAGGTGTAAGTATTACATACAATAGAGGAACAGGTAGACATGAAATGTTTTATGTACAAGCAATTGTTAAATAAAGGAAGAGGCTTAGGCCTCTTTTTTGCTTTGGTTTTATGTTTAGCTTTTACTACGTGAAGCTTTATTATGATTTAGAATTCATTCTTTATGCTTCACCCATTTATCAATCATATACTTAGTAATAGGCTTAAGCGGTTTTCCAGTAATAGGATGGAATCCGTGTGTATTGAAAAATTCAGGTTCTCCGTTTACTTTAGCGTACCAAACTACTGGTTTATCATTAACGAAGAAAGTGGTGGTTTCCGTTACTTCAATTTTTCTGAGTTTGGCTTTACTTTCATCTGCTGGTTCTACTGGAATTTCTAAAATTCCTTGTGAAGTACTACTATTGCAATCGATATATTCGTAATGGTCGGTTTGCCATTGCATGCATTCTTTTTCCTCAATAATTAAATTTTTAGTGGTATAGCCCACGGAAAAAAGACCTGCTATAACCAATAAACCGATACCTGCTTTATTTTTCCAATTCTTTTTTTCTTCTGATATTGGAGGCTGTATTTCATAATCAGGTTTTACAGATAAACCTTCCTCTAATAATGTTTCCTCTTTAATAGTTTCTATTCCACTATATTTTGAAATAAAAACTTTAAAAGGTCTTGGTTTAAAATCTACAAGTAACGCTGCTATGTTGATGGTTTCAAAATCAGCTAAATCGGTTTCACCTTTAAAAAAAGTTTCAATAGGTCTGAATTTATCAGTTTGTGCTTGTAGTTTGTATCGATTACCTGCTTCATATTCAAAACCAAAAACGAAATGAAAACTAACTTTATCTTCTTTTTCATTTGATTCTTTTAATCTTTCCTCACACAGTTGACGCAGTTTTGCTCTTGATGGTGCTATCAAAAAACTAGAATATTTTCCTTGTTTTTCAATTTCGTATTGTTCTTTAATCGCTTTTTTGTAGTCTTCTAAAGCGTGTGTTCTTGTTGTCATAACGGATTAATTAGGAATCTTAAGGAATAGTCGGAATTTCAGGAATTCCTTATAAACACTCACTCGAAAACGTAATTCCTTTGCCTCAGAATTAGTTCTTGTTTTAACTAGCTATTGAAACAAATGTACAAAACTGATTTTAAAATAGTGTTGCTATGCAGAACCGAATTTTTATTCGGGAAGTATAAAATGCAAGTTCTGTAGTAGCACGCTAACACTTCCCACACAAAATACTCCGTCAAGGAGAATCGATTAGAAATCGAAGTTGTTTTCGGATCCATTTCCGATCAGCCTAACTCATGTTCAATTTTAAAAAATTACTACAATGAAAAAATATTTAGTGGTTGCTTTTATAGCATTAGGAAGCGTTTTAGTTTCTTGTTCAAACGACGATAATGAGGTGTTTTCATCTCCAAAGGTAAATTCAGAACCTCAAGAGTTTGATTATTCAGTAGTTCTTAAAGAGGGAGATACTATTGGCGAAGGTGACACAGGAGGTCAAGGAGGTAACAATCCGATTAAGCCTTAACAAATCATAAATAATTAGTTTTTAGGAGTGTTTTAAAAAAAAGCACTCCTTTTTTTTTGCCCGTACGGATTTCCGTACGGATTTGAAGTTTGTAGTTTATAAGTTTGAAATGAAATTGTTGATAACGATTAACATACTGCATTCTGGTTGCAGTAATTTAAGATATAATTGTAAACGTTTGGATATACGCACTATCATAAAGATTCATGAACTGATTGAGGTTGAACTAACGGGAAGTCCGAAAGACTTTGCGGAGAAAATCAATGTATCAGAGCGTACGATATACAATTATTTAGAATTTATGAAAGTAGAACTTCAAGCTCCCATAGTATATAATGGCTCTAAGAAGAGTTATTGTTATGATGGGGAGTGTGGATTGAGGTTTAAAGGATAGGATTATTTTTTTAATATTTTAATATGGCAATTAATTTACAAAAAGGACAAAAAATTGATATTGGATTATCAAAAATTACCGTTGGTTTAGGTTGGGATCCTAATGAGGGTACAGGTCATGATTTTGACTTAGATGCTTCAGCAATTATGATTGATGAAAATAGAAAATTACTTGGAGAAGAGTATTTTATTTTTTACAATAATTTGAATTCACCTGATGGTTCGTTAAATCATACAGGAGATGATCCGACAGGAGGAAATAGTGATGGAGATGATGATGAAGCAATTAAAGTTGACTTAAATAAAGTTAATGAAAGAGTTCAAGAAATTTTGTTTGTAGTAACAATTGAAGATTTTGAAAGAAGAAAACAGAATTTCGGTCAAGTTAGAAACTCATACATAAGAATTGTTGACGATGCTTCTAATACCGAAATTGCAAAATATGAATTAGACGAAGATTTTTCAATTGAAACAGGTGTAGAGTTTGGTAGACTTTACAAGCGAAATGGACAGTGGAAATTTGAAGCTTCTGGAATTGGATATAAAGCGGATTTAGGATACTTTTTGGAAAAATATTATTCAGGTCAAATAATTAAATAATTGGAAATAATAAAGTCAATAGATTTTTTAGTTGGACTTGATTATAATCATATTTCATTTGATTTATGGTTGACATTGATTAAATCAAATCCAATTTATAAATTGAAGAGAAATCAATTATTTAAAGATTTTTTTGAAATAGAGTATAACATTGAAATAGTATCTCAAAAAGTTAGATACTATGATGTTGTTTGTAATTCCATCAATGAAAAGACTGGAAAAAATATAGATACAGATGAGATTTATCTTTTAATATTGAGTTCATTAGGTTATGATATAAACAAATTGAACCGAAAAATGTTAGAGGCGTTTTATAAAGAATCGGAAAAGATTTTTTTTGAAAATGAACCAATGTTTATTAATAGTTATACACATCAAATTTTTAACGATTTAAAAAATAATGGTATAACTATGAATGTTTTGAGTAATACAGGTTTCATTAAAGGAAAAACCTTAAGGTTGTTATTAGATAAAAATAATTTAGGTGGTTTTTTTGACTTTCAGATTTATTCTGATGAGTGTAATTATTCAAAACCTAATGTTGAAATTTTCAACTTAGTTTATGATAGAATAGCAATTAAAAATAGATTTCCTAAAAGCCAAGTTCTCCACATAGGTGATAATTTGATAGCAGATTGTGATGGAGCAAAAGCTTTCGGATTTTCAACTTTACATTTTAAAAATTGACAAATTGAATAAATCATATAGTTTACATAAAATAACTTCCAAAAGTAATTTAACCTTTAATCCTTCTGATTATAGTTGGTTTAAATTTGGTGATAAAGACTTTGCTAAAAAATTTGCTAAAGAACTTTTCGATGGATTTATAATTAGTAACAGTAAAAAAATACTTGAACAAAATGAAATTATTATTTTGCCAAGTCCATATTTATCCATACCAACTGCTTCCAATTTTCTGTGTTTTTATTTTAAAGAATTTCTAAACAAATTTCTATTTGAAAATAATAAAAAAGCAGCTATTGAATCAAAAATTTACAGAAATCAAACATATGTTACAGATTATGGGAATCTTGATTTTGAAGATAGAGTTAAATTAATTTCAAATGACACCTATTATATAGACAAAGAATTTATAAATGGGAAATTTTGTCTTTTTTTAGATGATATTAAAATCACTGGTAGTCATGAGCATACAGTGAACAAAATCCTAAGTCAATATAATGTAAAAGGAGACTTTTACTTTCTTTATTTCGCTGAATTAGTAAACAAAGACATACATCCAAATATAGAAAATTACTTTAATTATTTCTCAGTAAAAGGTATTGAAGAAATTATTGATGTAGTTAACAGAGACAACTTTCAATTCAATACTCGAATTGTAAAGTATATTTTAAATTTAAATGAGGATGAATTAACGCTTTTGTTGAATAGTATAAATTCTCTCAGAAGAGAAGAGTTATTCCTATTATCAATTAGTAACAATTATCATCAAATAAGAGAATACAATAAAAATTTGACAACTATAAAAACAATTTAAAAATGGCAATTAATTTACAAAAAGGGCAAAGAGAAAATATTAACTCTCCTAGATTTACAATTGGACTTGGATGGGATACAAATGAATCTTCAACAGGGCAAGGTTTTGACTTAGATGCATCTGTATTTGTGTTAGGTGAAAACAAAAAATTACTTTCTGATGGTCATTTCATTTTTTACAATAATTTGAGTTCACCAGATGGAGCTGTGGTTCATACAGGTGATAATTTAACAGGAGATGGAGATGGAGATGACGAACAAGTAAATGTTGACCTTGGTAAAATTGACAATAATGCATCTGAAATATGTTTAGTTGTAACTATTCATGATGCTGAGGTTAGAAAGCAAAATTTTGGTCAAGTAAGGAATTCGTTCATTAGAATATTTGATACAAATACTAATCAAGAAATTTTAAAGTATGAATTAGATGAAGATTTCTCAATTGAAACAGCTGTTGAGTTTGGAAGAATATACAAGAGAAACAATGAATGGAAATTTGAAGCAGTTGGTATGGGAATGAAAGGTGGATTACAAGATTATTTAAACAAGTATAACTAAATATAAAACAATAAACATGGCAATTAATTTAGCAAAAGGTCAAAAAATTGATTTAAGAAAAACTTCAGGGGAAACTCTTACTAATTTTTGTGTTGGTGTTAACTGGGGCGCAATCGAAAAGAAAACATTATTTGGATTATCAAAATCAGTTCAAAACATTGATTTGGACTTAAGTTGTGTTTTAGTAGATGACCAAAATAATATTTGTGATCACTTATATTCACCTTTATACAGAGTAGAGATTTTACAACAATTTGGACTACCAAAAGGAAAATTACTTACTTCTGACGGTGCTATGAAACATACTGGTGATGACTTAGAAGGAGATAAAGGTGGAGATGATGGTCTTGATAATGAAATTATTACTGTTGATTTAAACAAGTTAAATTCTAATGTTTCACAAATTTTCTTCTTTTTAAATAATGCAGGATCTGAAGATTTTTCTCAAATTCCTTATGCAAAAATTAGAATGTACGAAGGTACTCCAACTAGAGTTCAATCAGTATTTGCTGACTATAACGTCTCAGCTGAAGGACAATATGGTGGTAAACGTTCTATTATCATGGGTAAATTGTATAAAAGAAACGGAGAATGGAAATTTAGTGCTATAGGAGACCCAACAGAAGATACGTTTTTAGGGCAGACAATTCATAGAATTATGAAATCATATTTGTAATATGTTAATAAAAAATATCGAAGGCTTAAGTGTAAGCCAAATCAAAGAACTAGTTAATAAAGGGGGGAAATTTGTGATTTTCCCCTATACTATTTCTTTTGTAATTATGACATTGAAAAGAAGTTCTAACATTTATTTTATTAGAGAAGATGAAAATTCCTTTAAATATTCATATTCCTACGTATTGCTCAACTTTTTTATAGGATGGTGGGGACTTCCATGGGGTCCTATTTATACTATTGGAGCTTTATATAGCCATATTATTGGAGGTAAAGATATTACTCAAGCTGTTTTATCTGAATTAATTCAAAATGATCCAGAAGCAGATACTTCAACATACAACATCAATGTTGAAAACATTCAAACTTATAACATACCAACAAATTAAGAAATTATGAGAAGATTACCAGTTTATTTATTGTTAGACACATCAGGTTCTATGAGTGGAGAACCTATAGAGGCCGTTAAAAATGGTGTTCAAGTAATGATTTCTTCACTAAGACAAAACCCACAAGCTATAGAAACGGCTTTTATAAGTGTTATTACTTTCGATAGTGTTGCACAACAAATTATTCCTTTGACTGATTTAGCTTCCTTTCAAATGGTAGATATTAAAGCAACAGGAGTTACCGCTTTAGGTGATGCGTTGAAACTAGTATCAAATAAAATCGATAATGAGGTGGCAAAAACCACTATGGAACAAAAGGGTGATTGGAAACCTTTAGTTTTTATAATGACAGATGGTATTCCTACGGATGATTGGCAATCAGGTTTAAACGAGTTTAAGCAACGTAAAACCGCTTTTACAGTAGCATGTGCTGCCGGTAGTGGTGCTGATACAAATATTTTAAAGCAAATTACTGAAAATGTGGTTAGTTTAGATACAGCTGATAGTGCTAGTATTGGAAAGTTTTTCCAATGGGTAACAGCATCAATCGGTGTTTCCTCAACAAAAGTTGAAGATAGTGGAAAAGACGTTACAGGTCTTAATGAATTACCTCCACCTCCTGCAGAATTAAACATTGTTGTATAAAAGTTAGTTATGTCAAAATTTGGTTTTTCATTTTCACTTTTAAGGTTATTAGGCATAACAGGTATGAAACAAAGTTTTGCCAGAAAAACAGGTGTACCTACAACAAGAGGAGGTTTGGAAAGAAAGTTAGGAAATATGTTAATTCGTTCGATATTCAGAAAAAAATAAAAATGAGAAGATTACCAGTTTACTTTTTATTAGATACTTCAGGTTCAATGTATGGTGAACCTATTCACGCTTTAAATAATGCACTTAGTGGAATGATTAATACACTAAGACAAGACCCACAAGCACTTGATTCGCTTTGGATTAGCATTATCACTTTTGATCGTGATGTTAATGAAGTTTGTCCGCTTACTGAATTAGCAATGTTTCAATTACCTGAGATAACTTGTCCGCAAAGTGGTCCTACCCATACAGGAAAGGCTTTGGAACTACTTTACACTAAAGTGCAATCAGACATAAAAAAGAGCACAGAAAATCAAAAGGGTGACTGGAAACCATTACTTTTTTTGTTCACTGATGGTAAACCATCCGACATTCAATTATATAATGAAATTGCACCTAGAGTGAGAAACTTGAATTTTGGAGCTATTGTGGCATGTGCTGCTGGTAATTTAGCAGATGATTCAAAATTAAAAGTACTTACTGATGATGTTGTACATCTGGATAATGCGGATAGTGCTACATTAAAACAATTCTTTAAATGGGTTTCCGAAACTATTGAACAAGGAAACAAGAGTCAAGGAACAGGGGAAAGCGTTGCATTACCACCGCCACCAAGTGAAATAACATTAGTAATTTGATTATGGATGTAAATTTAAAGACATACGGAATTTTTGACATTAACTTAAAACCAAAAGAAATATTTTTAAGTGAGAGGGGAGCAATGTCATTTTGTGATGGAGGAATAAAATATATGCCAATCGAAATGAACCTTTTTAAATCTATTAAGCGATTTTTAGGAGGTGAATCTTTTTTTTCAATTGTTAAATATGAGAACTTATCAAATATAGATCAAAATTTAAAATTAAGATATAATGATGGCTTTTCATTTTTTTATCGAAATAGTTTAAGTTCAGAAATATTGATAATTGACTTAAAGAAAATTAATGGAAGTTTAATTGTTAAATCAGGTGCTTTTTTTGCTTCAACAAAAGATGTAATAGTTGATGTTTATTTAGACTCTAATTGGGGTAGAAGTTTATTTGGATATGGAAAGTTATTTAAACAGAAAATAACAGGGACAGGGACAGTTTTTTTAAAAAAAGATAATTGGTTGTATTTGGAAGAGATAATCATTGAAAATGGGAAGTCCTTAGTAATTGACCCAAAGGAAGTATACGCTTATTCTTTGGATTCTTTATCAAAGACTAATAGTAAATTTTCTTTTTTTAATTTTTTGTCAGGTGAGGGTTTTTCAAGTTATAATTTTCATGGACCTGCAACTATTTATACTTATAAAAATAAACCATCAGATTTTAATACATCTAGTTTTTTATCATCACCTATTATTTTAATTATCATTTTGATAATAGTCATGAGAGTAATAATTTAAATTTGAATAGAATGAATTGTTTTTCAAAAAAAATGAGTGAACACTCTGATAAAAAACTATTGGAGGTTTTAGAATTTAGAAATAAATATCAAGAACTTGCAATAGAAGCTGCAGTTCAGGAAGCACTAAATCGTGGTTTAATTGAAAGTATCGAAGATGTTAATGAAAAATTTCCTATTGAAGTTAATCTAAATGAATTAGATAAAAAAATAGATGATGAAGGCTTTTATGATTTTAAGAAAAAAATTCCAAATATAATTTTAGTATTAATTCTAAACTTCATATGGATTTTTATTGTTGTTCAAATAAATTACAATTTAAATCATACAGAATTTTCAATTTTCAATTTTTGGTATCCTGTGTTTTTTTCATTTCTAGTTTATTATACATATAATAAATATAACAAATTATTAGCAAATATTGTTGTTTGGCTTACCGCATTGACTTTTGTATTAACAATAATATCAATCTTATACACTATATATAGTATTTTATGAGAAAACTACCAATATACTTTTTAATAGATGTTTCTGAATCTATGGTTGGAGAACAAATCCAATTTGTAGAAGATGGAATGGCAACCATTATTAAAGCAATAAAACAAGACCCGCATGCAATTGAAACGGTATGGGTGTCAATTATTGTTTTTGCAGGTCAAGCAAAAACGCTTGTACCATTACAAGAAATTGTAAGTTTCTATCCACCTAAATTTCCAATTGGCGGAGGAACTTCTCTAGGCAAAGGTCTAGGTCATTTAATGTACGAATTAAGAAAAAATACGGTAAAAACAACTTTCGAGCAAAAAGGAGATTGGAAACCAATCGTATTTTTGTTTACAGATGGCGTTCCAACTGATGATTCCAAAGTGGCTATTAATGAATGGAAACAAAATTGGGCTAAAACTGCTAATTTAGTTGCGGTTTCTTTTGGAGATGAAACAGATACAAAACTTTTGAGCGAATTAACCGAAAATGTATTGCATTTCAAAAACTCAACTGAAGAAGATTATAAAAAATTCTTCAAATGGATTACCGACTCAATTAAAACAAGTAGTGTAAGTGTTGAAAGAAATGCTTCAGGTTTTGAATTAGCAGAAATGGATGGGAATACCCTTTCTAAAATTGACCTAACAAAACAACCTACTCCAAATTTATACGTTGATAATAATTATGTGGTTTTGTCGGCTAAGTGCCAAAATACAAAACGCCCTTATTTGATGAAATATCGAAAATTTATTCAACCTTCTGGTTTTGCTGGTCTTGAAACAAGATCTTACAGATTGGTTGGTGGTTTTCAAATAGATAACTCTTATTTTGAACTCTCTGATGATTCGCAAATGAATGCTAAAATCAATAGTGATGAATTAGTAGGAGCTCCTTCATGTCCATGTTGTGGAAATCAATTTGGTTTTGCAATGTGTCAGTGTGGTAAAATACATTGTATAGGTCAGGAGGAAGTTAGTACTTGTCCTTGGTGTGGAAATCAAGGAACTTATGGAGCTGGTGAAGGAGGATTCGATGTTAATAGAACTTTAGGTTAAAATGTCATATACAAAAGACTATATAGAAAAACTTTTTACAGGAAATAATATTACTTTAAATCACAAGAATAAAGAAGTATTTGAAAAGTTTATAATTGATGAAGAAATAATACAATCGGTTGAATTAATTTCTAACCAACAAAAAAGCATTATGGAAAATTGGAGAATTAGAGAAAGTATTAATGATATTATAAACAATCAAGTTCAAGTTCCTAATGGAACGGTTGGAAAAGCCTACGATTATAAATTTGATTTTATCCAATTAAACTGGAGTAACATTATTTTCTCTGAATTTGAAGGTTTGGATGAAATGGGCTTGTCTTATGATAAAGATGAAGAGCGAATTTACGGAACTCCTACAGCTAATGGTGATTTCAAAATAAAATTGAAATTTAGAGTAAAAGGGGAAAATGAAAATAGTACGTTGAATGAAAAAGCAATAAATCTAATTATTAACGCTGACCCTAAATCACTTTGGCAAAATAAAGAGAGTGATAAAACAGATAGATTTTGGAAGGAAGATAATGTTAATGTATTTGATAAATTAGGAACCAAGAATATAGTAGTTTCATCTAAAAGAGGTCGTTCTCATGCAAATGTAGGTTCATTCCGCGATGATGATTTTGCTTTTCATCATTTTGAAAAAACAGGTTGGAGCGTGATAGCAGTTTCAGATGGTGCGGGTAGTGCTAAAAACTCACGTAAAGGTTCTGAAATCTCTTGTAACGAAGTAGTTAATTATTTCGAAGTTAATTTTAATGATGAAGTTGTTAATAATTTTGACCAACTTATTCTAAATCATTATAACGATAGTAATAGTAATTCTACAGTCGTAGAACCACCAATTGAAGAAAATAATGTTACTGAAACTATTACTGATGCTGAAGTCACAACTAATGATAATGCAGATATAGTAAAAGAAACTGAGGTAAAAGAATCAAGCCAAGTTCAAATAAGTAAATTTATCTATAATTACCTAGGAGGTTGTGCTAAACACGTTTACAATAAATTAGAAGAATTCTCAAATAAAAATGAGTTTCCAATAAAAGAATTACACAGTACATTAATCTTTTCGTTATTTAAAAAATATGACTTTGGTTATGTAGTACTTTCATTTGGTGTTGGTGATTGCCCAATTGCAGTAATAAACAAAGATCTTACGGAATTAAAATTATTAAATTGGTTAGATGTGGGTGAATTTGGTGGAGGAACAAGATTTATTACAATGCCTGAAATTTTTACAAGCGATAAATTTTATACTCGCTTTGCATTAAAAATTATTGATGATTTTTCATATTTGATGTTAATGACTGATGGAATTTATGATGCAAAATTTGTGGTTGAGGCTAATCTTGAAAAATTAGAAAAATGGAAAGAATTCATTGAAGACCTACAAGGTAATAATGAAGATAATGCAAAAGTGGTTTTTGAGGAATCCAATACCGAAATTGCAAACCAACTTTCAACTTGGATGGATTTTTGGAGTCCAGGAAACCATGATGATAGAACTTTGGCAATTGTTTTTTAATTAAAATTTTTAAAAATGTCGATAATAACAGTAAAATCAATTCTAAATGGTACTTCTTATCAATATGTTGATACAGGAGAACCTAAAAGTGGTACTGCAAAAAACGTATATTTTAGTCCCGACAAAAAATACGTAGTGGCTATTTTTAAAGAAAAACAGGATTTTAATCAAAAAGAGCGTTTAAAAAAAATCACGTCAGATTATTTAACTCGTATTAAGAATAACGAAGGAGGTGATTATTATTTAGATGAAATATTTAGATGGCCAACTGACGTTATTGAACATAATGGAAAAACTGGAATTGTAGTTCCAATTTATAATTCAAAATTTTTCTTTAAAAAAGGATATGCTACTCAAGATTTAATTAAGGGAGAAGAAAAAAATGGAAAATGGTTTGCAGGTGCAAAATTTAGAAATAGACAATTTCCATTAAGTTTAGATCATTCCGAATTAGGTAATTGGTTAAACTATTTTCAAATTTGTGTAAATCTTTCTAGAGGAGTTAAGAAAATGCATCAAATGGGGCTTTCTCATTCCGATTTATCTTATAATAATGTACTTGTTGACCCACAAACCGGTTCTGCTTGTATGATTGATTTAGATGGTTTGGTAGTTCCAGGTATATTTGCTGCTGAGGTAATTGGTACAGCGGATTTTATCGCTCCTGAAGTTTTAGCAACAAAACACTTAGGTAAAAACGACCCAAATAGAAAACTTCCTAATAGATTAACTGATTTACATGCTTTAGCTTGTTTAATTTATATGTATCTATTGCACAGACATCCTTTGAAAGGAGGTAAAGTACATGATTTAGATACAGAAAAGGATGACTTATTATCTATGGGAGAAAAGGCTTTGTTTATTGAGCATCCTACTGATAAGAGTAATCGTCCAAAGATGAATCAAGTCTCAAAATGGGATCAATATTGGTCGGATATAGATAAATTGCCATATACAATTACTGGACCCTATTTGAAACCACTTTTTGATAGAGCATTTATTGATGGTTTGCATAATCCTATGGCTAGACCAACAGCTGACGAATGGGAAAATGCGTTATTAAAAACTTCTGACTTAGTTCAAACATGTGGCAATAGTTCTTGTGAACAAAAATGGTATGTTTTTGATAACACCAATACACCTAAATGTCCATTTTGTGGTACAAAGCATCAAGGAACATTACCTGTTTTAGATTTTTACTCGCAATTTAAAGAAGGCGTTTGGAAACCTGAAAACCATCGTTTAATGGTCTATAACAACCAATACTTGTTCCAATGGCATGTAAATAAAAATATCATTAGAAATGAAAGATTAACAGCTGCTCAAAAAGTACCTGTTGGCTATTTCACTTTTCACAATAACAAATGGGTTTTTGTAAATCAAAAATTAACGTCTTTAGTGGACAAAACTGAAAACATTGACATTCCTATTGGTGGAATGTTAGAATTAGCCGATGGAAAACAAATATTGCTTTCTAAAGAAGAAGGCGGTAGGGTAATGTTAATTACTTTAGCAAATAAATAAAAAATTCAATAACTCTTAATTATAATTAAAATGGACAATCATCCTATTTTCGCAGAACATCCTTGGTTAATAGTAACCTTTGGAGTTGCAGTTTTATTCATGCTTTTATTAGATTTAGGTATCTTTAACAAAAAGAGCCATGAAGTTTCAAATAAAGAAGCCATAACATGGTCTTTAGTTTGGATTTCTTTAGCAATGGCATTTAGTGGATTAGTTTATTATTATGCTGGTGCCACTAAATTCTATGAGTTTCAATCAGCTTATTGGATTGAAAAAGCGTTATCGGTAGATAATTTGTTCGTTTTCATTTTAGTATTCAAATTCTTTGATGTTGCCAACCAGAATAAACACAAAGTACTTTTTTGGGGTATTATTGGAGCTTTAGTATTAAGAGCAATATTTATTTTCTCAGGTGCATTCTTTATAGAACTCACATACTTGCCTAGTTTTAATTTAGGAAGTTTTAATTTTATTTTAGAACACAATGAAGGCGTTGAAATTGATTATGAAAAATTAAATTTTTTTAAACCAAATATAATTTTAACATTGTTTGGTTTATTCCTTGTGTATGCTGGTATTAAATCATGGTCAGCAGGTGATGAAGATGATGATGAAGATTACAACAATACTAGAGGTGCTAAATTAATCAGAAGTATTTTTAGCGTTAGTGATAAATACGATGGGGATAAATTTTTTACTTATGAAAATGGTAAAAAATTAGCAACACCACTTTTAGTTGTGGTTGCGGTTATCGAATTTACAGATTTACTTTTCGCGGTAGACTCAATTCCTGCAATTTTTGCAATTTCAAATGACCCATTCATTTTATATACTTCTAATATTTTTGCAATTTTAGGATTAAGAGCTTTATTTTTCTTATTAGATAATTTCATTCATTTGTTTAATAAACTACCTTACGGATTAGCTGTAATTTTATCTTTCATTGGAGTTAAAATGATAATCGCACCATTCTATCATATTGAATCAGTTGTTTCATTAATGGTAATTGGTGGAGTACTTTTAATTTCAGTAATTTTGTCAGTAATGTTCCCAGATAAAAAAGAGGATGATATTGAAGAGGAATTAGCAGAATAAATAAAATGATATGCAATACTTTATAACAAGAAATGGAAATCAATTCGGACCTTACGACATCAATACAATTAAAAACTATGTCAATTTAGGTCAAATACTTTTGCAAGACAAAGTAGTTTCTAATAAAGAAGAGGTTTCAGTTCGCGATATTTTAAAAAAACATCAAGTTAAAGTAAGCATCAAAAACAATGGTAATATAATGAAGCAAATTCAGTCTTTAGGACTGAATTTGCTTTTACCTAAAGATTCATTTTCATTTAAAAATTTTAAAAGCGACAACAAGCTTTTACTAATTTCAATCATTGGTTTAGCTCCTGCATTTTTAATAAAATTTACTAATGCATCGGTATTTACATTTTATGCAATAGCATTATATTTCTCATCTATTTGGGGATTGTTTTATTATGAGTTATTCAAAACAAATCAAGTAAAAATTAAAAAAGCAATTTATATCTTCTTTACTGTTCAAATTGCAATATTCATTTTAGTTTCTATTCTCAATATTAATCAATTCAACCCTTTTTACAGACTAATAGGAGATAATAATTCGTTTATTGAAAGAGTTATAGGATTTACTTTTGGTGTAGGTGTATTTGAAGAGCTTATTAAAATACTACCTGTATTTTTCTTTTTAAAATACGCAAAAGAACCCCAACTTCCGCAAACTATGGTTTTTTATGGACTTATTTCAGGAATCGGTTTCGGTGTTTTTGAAGGCGTAATGTATCAAATTACGGTAAATTCTAAACTAGAATACAACGAATCATTTTTTCTAAATATTGCACGTTTGACTTCACTACCATTTTTACATTCCATTTGGTCAGGAATTAGCGCTTATTTTTTGGCTTTTTGTTTTATTAACCCTACAAAGCGTTATTCGTTATGGATTTTAGCAATTATGATTCCTGCAATTTTGCATGGTTTGTATGATGTGTTTACGTGGTCGTTAGTTGGATTATTTATATCATACATTGGAGTAGCTTTGTTAGTTATTTACTTAAAAAACGCTAAAAAATTTTATAATTCGATTTAAATGAGAACATCTATTAAACTAATTCTAACCATTCTCCTCTTGGGTTGTCTAATCGACTTTCCTTACGGCTATTATCAATTTGTTCGTTTTGCTGCTTTAGTTGGGTTTGGTTATTTAGCTTTTAAAGCAAATGAACAAGGGTATAAAAATGAAGCATTTGTTTATCTGGCTTTGGCTATTTTATTTCAACCTTTTATTAAAATTGCATTGGGTAGAACCATTTGGAATATTGTGGATGTGATTGTTGGGATCGGATTGCTAGTATCCTTATTTTTGTCTAAACAAACTAATAAATGAGAAAAATTCTACTCCTAGTTCTTTTCATAACTAGTCCGCTTTTCTCACAGGTTAAGCTGATTTCTTGGAATGTAGAGAATTTAGGAAGTTCTAAGTCACCATCTGATTTATTATACATAGTCAATATTCTTAAAGATTATGACGTTGTGGCATTACAAGAAGTGGTTGCTGGAGATGGTGGAGCACAAGCTGTAGCCAAATTAGCGGATGAACTTAATAGAAAAGGTTCAAAATGGGATTACACCATAAGTGACCCAACTAGTAGTAGTGCCTATAAAACGGAACGCTATGCATTTTTATGGAAAACTAGTAAAGTTAAAAAAGTAGGAGAGGCTTGGTTGGAGAAAAAATATCATTTAGAAATTGACAGAGAACCTTACTATTGTACATTTGATTATAACGGAAAGCAGTTTACTATTGCGAATTTTCACGCCATAACCAAAAGCAGACAACCCGAAACTGAAATCAAGTATTTTAAATTTCTACCCGAGCAATATCCAAAATTGAATTTACTTTTTGTGGGTGATTTTAATTGTCCTCAATCACATACCGTATTTAATCCTTTGCGAAATATAGGGTACTTGCCTGTTTTTGTTAACCAAAAAACTTCATTAAAAAGGGAGTGTAGTAATGAAGAATGTTTGGCCTCTGAATTTGACAATATTTGGTATAACAATTCGAAAATTAGTGTGGTTAATTCTAAAGTAATTCATTTTTATGAATCTTTTAATACATTAAAAGAAGCAAGAGAAATTTCAGATCATATTCCCATTGTTTTGGAGTTTAATTTGATTAAGTAAATTTTCTTATAAAAATTCAATCGAAATAAAATGAATAATACAGTATTAAAAAAATTAATTTAATTAATTTTTAAATCATTTACAATGCTAAAAATCAAAATATTATTTATTTACTTCGTTCTACTTAGTTCAATAAGTTGTAATAAATTAGATCATTCTGAAAACAAATTGATATTAGTTAATAAATTCAAATCTTGGCAAAAGGAACAAATTAAAATGGGTAAGTATTTGAATGCTGAAAGATGTAATTTATCGTACTTTACTGATAATGATTTAGAAGTAACAAAATCGTTGCCTACTATTGGTTTTCCATCAGATTCTTTAATAAAGTACCACTTTGCTGATATTAACGAGGATGATATGCTTGATGCAATAGTGGTCTATAATATAGTTTCATGCGATGCAGCTGCGGCTTTGAACAATGCTCAAAATGAAATAGTAATTTTGTCAAACAATAATAAAGATTATACCATAACAGAAGATTTTTTTTTAAAAATAAGAGATAAAATTGGTTATGGTAATTTGTATGTTGACAGTCTTAAAAATAATGTTGCCTATGCTACCTATCTGGAACATCTTGATTATGATCCAAGGTGTTGTCCAAGTTATATTAGAAAGGTAGAAATTGATATGAATACAAAGGATTACATTCTAAAATAATAAAATCAGTAAATTGATAGATGTCTTAATAGAACAAACAAATTCTGCCATTGAAGAATTATCAATTTCTTTAAAGAGTAATATTTCATTTGAAACTTTAGTAAACTGGATAAATATAAATAAAGAAATAGAACTTGAAACTTTAAAATATACATGCGAAGAAAATAAATTTGGTGATTTTTGGTCTTTATTTTATTGGATTGATGGAATGATAAAATTTTTTTCAGAAAAAGAGATTATTGAAGATTGTATTGGTGAATTTAATAATTTAGACAAGCAAAACACGGATAATGTATATTCTTTTTTAATTAAATATGAGCCATTATTAAAAAACTTTTCTATTTCTAAATCACTTCTTTTATCAGAACAAAATAGTAAACTTCAACAAGTATTAAATTCGTTTATGGACTTTTCCTATTTTAAAAATGCCAAATATTTACATGATTATATTTCAAGTAAAGTCATTATGTTTTTTTACTTAAAAAACATGCAAAAATTAGATGAAAATAAATTAAAAGAAGAAATAGGGAAGGCATATTTGTTTTTATAAATGAATACTGATAATAAGGATAAATCAGAGTTAATAACAAAAAAGAAACAAAATGATTTTAGTTTATATAGTAAGTTTGATAATTATAGTAAAGCTTTATTCTTCTTGGATAAAGAAAAACAAAGCAGTCGATTCAGAATCGAAACCAATTCAAACAAAAGGAGATAATGAAAATGCTTCAAAAAACCGATTTTTATATCCATCAGACGGATTTGGTATAATGGAACAAAACATTGTATATGAATCTAAAACATATCAAAGTATAAAGAAGGATTACAATACAGAAACTAAAAATTTTGAAATTGTTGAAAAAAAATAAAATCAAGTTCACTAACCAATCCCTCGGCAGACAATGGAAAATGAAACAAGAAAAATTATCAAAATCCTACACAACAAGATTAGACGAAATTATAACAATCAAAATTTAAAAAAGTTGTATATATTTGATGGTCTTTACTAGTTAGCGGTCAGGCTAAAAGAGGACACCGCACAGAATGAAAACTTCTAAATGACAAAGACAAAAAAGTTAATAGGAATTCTACTGACAATAATCTTGACAACTTTGTTAGGATTGATTTACTATTTTTTTGAAAACTTTTTTTACAGCGACTTTGGATGCGGTTGTAGTTCAACTTGCACAGGATATTATCCAGTTTTGACTTCAAGACTAATTGGATATAGTTTGTTAATCAGTTCTACTATTTTGTTCATTGCAAGTATTTTGAAGTTAAAAGGACTTTCAAGACTATGGACAATTCCAGCAATGATAATTTTCGGACTTGCATTTTACGGAAATGGATATATGATTTTTAATAAGGGTGGTTGTGGCTACTCATTAAATCAAAGAATTTTGTTTATACACCAAACAAAACTTGGTGACTTTGCCAAAACGAATGCAGAAACAATAAGTCTTGACAGTTTAAAAGACGGAAAATTAAAAGGAAAATTATTAGGTTATTCAATCAAGGAAAACGAATTGACTGCTTTTAGGATTGACGACAAGCCTTTAAAAGTTAGGACAAGTTTTCTATTTTGGAAAGTCCGAAACAATGTTATATTAAATGACATTTCTTATGGACTGAGCACATTCCGAAATTTTGAAGCTGAAAAGGAAAAAGGCAAATATGAATTCATAGGCGGACAAGGAATGACAGAAAAAGACTTTTTAAACGAATTTGTTCTGACACAAAAAGATTTAACCATTAATTTGAAGAACAAAAAAATAATAAATCATAGTGACGGAACAACTAGATTTTTATTTGAAAAAGAATAACGAAAAACAAGTCCGAACCGCTAACAGCAGTTTGCTTCAATGGCTACTCCCGGATTTTCCTATTGAAAATGAGCTGCTGAATGAAATGTTTTGATATATTTTTAATTTGCAGAAGAAATTATAGAAAAGGTAGAAATAGGTTTGGAGAGTTTCAGAGCAATAATTGAGAGTTTGAAAGGTTTATTACCTATGAATTATAAAGAAATACTAGTGTCTTCATAGGTGAGATACTAGTTTTTTTTATTTTTCATAAAGAACATTTTGATCAAAACTTTATATAGGTTATAGATGTGCAATTATCTATATTATTCCGAATTAATAAGTTTTAAAACGTGTTAATTTTAGTAGGCTGTTTTTTAAACTTAATCATGATCTATCTTATCTATTTTAACCTATAATATATCTATGAAATTCTATCTTCAGACCTATTTTTTCAACTATTTCTTTGACCTATACTTATCTACTTTTCGATAGATTAATTATCTATTTTCATTCACTTTTGAATCTACTTTTTTAATTATTTCTTTGATCTATTTTTGACCTATAGTATATCTATAAAATCACATTTTTAGACCTACATCTTTCAATTATTTTTTTGACCTATATTTATCTACTCTTCGATAGATTATTTATCTATTTTACATTTATTTTCGAACTTAATTTTTCAATTATTTCTTTGATTTATTTTTGACCTATTCTTATCTACTTTTCGATAGATTAATTATCTTTATTTCATTCACTTTCGAATCTACTTTTCAATTATTCCTTCAATCTATTTTTGATCTATCTTTATCTACTTTTCCATAGATTCATTATCTATTTTACATTCATTTTCTAATCTATATTTTCAATTATTTCTCTACGACCTATTCTTATCTACTTTTCGATAGATTCTTATCTATTAGTT
>NZ_JAPCIO010000015.1 GCF_025909975.1 Flavobacterium lacisediminis
TTCTTTTGAAAAGCCCTATCAGTTTTGATAGGGCTTTTTTGTTATCAATATAGCGTCTCTACGAGACTAAAAAACCACCTCAGTAGGGTGTTTTTTTATTGGTTTAATTTTACCTGTGTTGGATAAGTTAGTTAGTGGAAATGCTATTTTTAATGAATAGAATAGTTATTTTTTAGAATTTCAATGAAATTATTTAAAAGTGAATGAATTTGGTTGAGTTGGTCTATAGTTTGCAATTTTTCTTGTTTAGCAAAATATAGCATGTATTTGCCTTTATCTGGAATTTCATCAAATAATCCATTTTTATTTGTAATTTCTAATCTATCAGGATTTAATGCAACAATTAAATTTAAGAGGTTTTCACTTTTTAATATTGATGTAGCTTTATATTCATAATTACTTTTTAAAAAATATTTTTTATCGAAATCTGTATTTTTAATGTTAATGTCTTTTATGTTAAAGATTTTGCCGATTTTTGTTAGTATATCTTCTTTTGTTATACACAATTCAAGTTTAGTTGGGTTATTAAATTGGACTATTCCTATCATATATTTTTTTTCGTATGTTCTTCCTCCAGAAGTTATATAATGAGTATGATTTGTAATTTTAAAACAGAAACCAGAATGAGAATATTCAACAAATAAATCCCCAGAAGTAGATTTTAGTGTACCATTTTTTTCTACTGTAAATTGTTCCCAAATGTATTTTAGGTCTTTCCCTTTAATTAATTCATTTATTTTCTTTAGAATGGACATTTAGCTTTGGTTTTAAGATTTGATTTTTATGAATAAATATATTAAAAATGTTATTAGTAATTAAGATTGATACCATAAAAAAAATCCGACTCTTTTGAAGTCGGATTTCTATTTAATTAAGGTTTTAACTATTTTACTAAACCTCTTGAAATAACAATTCTTTGAATTTCTGAAGTTCCTTCATAAATCTGTGTAATTTTTGAATCACGCATCATTCTTTCTACGTGGTATTCACTTACGTAACCATTTCCGCCGTGAATTTGTACGGCTTCGTTTGCTACTTCTAAAGCAATTTCAGAAGCATATAACTTAGCCATAGCGCCAGAATGTGCAATATCTTCACCATTATCTTTTTCAGTTGCTGCTTTATGAATTAACAATCTAGCACATGTAATTTTTACATGCATATCAGCTAATTTGAATGCAATTGCTTGGTGATTAAAAATTGGTTTTCCAAAAGCTACACGCTCTTGAGAATATTTCAATGCTAATTCATAAGCTCCTTGCGCAATACCTAAAGCTTGAGATGCAATTCCAATTCTTCCTCCGTTTAATGTTGACATCGCGAAAGCAAAACCAAATCCGTCAGCACCAATTCTGTTTTCTTTAGGAACTTTTACATCATTAAATAATAAAGTATGTGTATCAGAACCACGGATTCCCATTTTCTTTTCTTTTGGACCTACTTCAAAACCTGGCATTCCTTTTTCCACGATAAGAACGTTAATCCCTTTGTGTCCTTTTGAAGCGTC
Organism: Flavobacterium lacisediminis; assembly: GCF_025909975.1. GTDB lineage: Bacteria > Bacteroidota > Bacteroidia > Flavobacteriales > Flavobacteriaceae > Flavobacterium > Flavobacterium lacisediminis. The sequence continues at coordinate 1,508 of NZ_JAPCIO010000015.1, forward strand.
AGTTTGTGCAATTACTAAATAAGTAGAAGCTGTTCCACCATTTGTAATCCAGTTTTTAGTTCCGTTTACTAAATAATGGTCGCCCATGTCAATAGCAGTTGTTCTTTGTGATGTAGCATCTGAACCTGCTTCTGGCTCTGATAAACAGAAAGCTCCAATAACTTCACCTTTCGCTAACGGAGTTAAATATTTTACTTTTTGTTCTTCTGAACCATATTTTTCTAAACCAGCACAAACTAATGAGTTATTTACTGACATGATAACCGCTGCAGAAGCATCAACTTTAGCAATTTCTTCCATTGCTAAAACATATGATAAACTATCTAATCCAGCACCACCGTATTTTGGATCAACCATCATTCCTAGGAACCCAAGTTCTCCCATCATTTTTACTTGTTCTGTTGGGAATTTTGAATGTTCGTCTCTTTCAATAACTCCAGGTAATAATTCTGTTTGAGCAAAATCTCTAGCAGCTTGCTGAATCATTAAATGCTCTTCGGTTAATTTAAAATCCATATTATTTAGATGTAATGTTTGATTATTTTGTAATTTCAGGAACCAAATGTAAAGATTAATTACCAAATTTTCAATAACAATTTGTAATTTTAACCCATGTTTAAAGAAAACTATAACGTTATCGGAGTTATGTCGGGCACATCGTTAGATGGTGTCGATTTAGCTTACATAAAATTCAATCATTCAGAGAATTGGACGTTTGAAATTTTTCAATCCGAAACTGTTTCTTATTCTGAAGAATGGCTTAATAAATTGAAAAATGCGATTCATTTCAGTCATTCAGAATTAGAGGAATTGAATATAAGTTATACAAAACTTTTAGCTTCGATAATTTCCGATTTTATTTACAAACATAATCTTACCGAAATTGATGCCGTTTGTAGTCACGGTCATACTATTTTACACCAACCCCAAAACGGATTTACACTTCAAATTGGGAATCTTCCGATGATTCGGGATTTAGTTAATCAAACGATTGTTTGCGATTTTAGAGTGCAAGATGTGCAATTTGGTGGTCAAGGCGCGCCATTGGTTCCGATTGGTGATGAATTGCTTTTTTCTCAATATGATTATTGTTTGAATTTAGGCGGATTTTCGAATGTGTCATTTAATGAAAATGGGAACCGTATTGCTTTTGATATTTCGCCCGTAAATACCGTTTTGAATTTTTATGCGAATGAATTAGGTTTTCCATATGATGATGCTGGGAATTTAGCAAAATCTGGAAATGTGAATCAGGATTTATTGAAACAATTGAATGGTTTGGATTTTTATAAAGCATCTTATCCAAAATCACTCGGAATGGAATTCGTAAATGCTGAAATTTTCCCACTTATGCATTCTTTTTCAATTGACGTAAAAGATAAACTTCGAACTTTTGTAGAACATATAGCTATTCAAATTGCGAAGATTTGTGATAAACCTCATGCGAAATTATTCATTACAGGAGGTGGCGCTTATAATCGATTTTTAATTGAGAGATTGCATAATTATTTACCTACAACTGAAGTTGTAATTCCAGATGATAAAACCATTCAGTTTAAGGAAGCATTGATTTTTGCATTTCTAGGTGTATTGCGATTACGAAATGAAATTAATGTATTGTCCTCAGTAACAGGAGCTAATAAAAATCACTCTTCTGGAGTAGTTTTTATGTAAATGTTATAAAAAACTAAAAAATGTAGTTTAGGCTTCGGGGCTTAAACAGAATATGTATATTTGTAAAACCAAAAAAATTAACCAACACAATGAAAGATTTATTAAAGAAATTTGAAAACAAAGAACCAGAAATAGTATTTAATTGGAAAGACCCTGAAACAGATGCAGAAGGATGGACAGTAATTAACTCGTTAAGAGGTGGAGCTGCAGGTGGAGGAACTCGTATGCGTAAAGGGTTAGATATGAACGAAGTACTTTCGTTAGCTAAAACTATGGAAGTTAAGTTTTCGGTTTCAGGACCAGCTATTGGTGGTGCTAAATCGGGTATTAATTTTGACCCAAACGATCCAAGAAAAAAAGGTGTTTTAGAAAGATGGTATAAAGCGGTTTCTCCATTATTAAAAAATTACTACGGAACTGGTGGCGATTTAAATGTAGATGAAATTCACGAAGTTATCCCAATGACAGAAGATTGTGGTGTTTGGCATCCGCAAGAAGGTGTTTTCAATGGTCACTTTAAACCAACTGAAGCAGATAAAATCAATAGAATTGGACAATTACGTCAAGGAGTTATTAAAGTGATTGAAAATCCAAATTTCTCTCCTGATGTAAATAGGAAATATACAGTTGCCGACATGATTACTGGTTATGGTGTTGCAGAAGCGGCGCGTCATTATTATGATATTTATGGAGGAACAATTGTTGGTAAAAAAGCTATCGTTCAAGGTTTTGGAAATGTAGGTTCTGCAGCTGCTTTTTATTTAGCTCAAATGGGTGCAAAAGTGGTTGGAATCATCGATAGAGATGGTGGTGTTATTAATGAAGACGGATTCTCTTTCGAAGAAATTACAACATTATTCTTAAACAAAGACGGAAATAAATTAGTTGCTGCTAACATGATTCCATTTGCTGAAATCAATGAAAAGATTTGGTCAATGGGAGCTCAAGTATTTGCTCCATGTGCGGCTTCAAGATTGGTTACTAAAGACCAGGTTGACAGTATGATTGCTTCTGGATTAGAAGTGATTTCAAGTGGTGCGAATGTGCCTTTTGCTGATAAAGAAATTTTCTTTGGTCCAATTATGGAAGAAACTGATAAAAAAGTGAGTTTAATTCCTGACTTTATCGCAAATTGTGGTATGGCAAGAGTTTTTGCTTATTTCATGGAGAAAAAAGTTCAAATGACAGACGAAGCTATTTTCTCTGACACTTCTAACAGAATTAAAAACGCAATTCAAAATGCACATGCTATAAATTCTGATAAAAAGAACATTAGTGCAACTGCTTTTGAAATCGCTTTGAAACAACTTGTATAAAAAATAAATCATGGAAGCAATATTAATACTTCTGTTTGTAATAGGTTATTTGTCTATTACTTTAGAACATCCTTTAAAATTAGATAAAACTGTGCCAGCACTTATGATGGCGGCTTTGATGTGGGCTTTGCTTGCAATAGGTTTTCATAATGGATGGTTTTCTGTAGTTGATGGACATGGAGCTATTTTTAATATTAATTCTGGTGATATTCATCAGCAGGAGCATGGGTTCGAAGGGTTGCTTTTGCATCACGTAGGAAAAGTAGCTGAAATTTTAATTTTCCTAATTGGAGCTATGACTATTGTTGAATTAATCGATTTACATAGAGGTTTTGATGTCCTAAAAGACATGGTTAAGACCAAAAGTAAAATCAGATTATTATGGATTACGGGCATAGTAGGTTTTATATTGTCTGCTGTAATTGATAATCTAACAGCAACGATAGTATTGATTTCATTATTGAGAAAATTAGTTCAAAATAGAGAAGAACGTATTTGGTATGCCTCATTAATTGTTATTGCTGCAAATGCTGGCGGAGCTTGGTCGCCAATTGGAGATGTTACAACAACTATGTTGTGGATTGCTAAAAAAGTAACTGCAGGAGGTTTATCAGAATATATTATCATTCCAGCAATTTTATGTTTTATCGTACCATTCGCTTTAGCTTCAAGAATGAAAATTTTTAAGGGCAATATTGAAGTTGATGAGAAAACTCACGAAGATAGAGAACGATTATTGAGTAGTAAAACAATGTTGTGGTTGGGATTAGGAGCAATAGTTTTTGTGCCAATTTTCAAAACATTAACACACTTGCCTCCTTATGTGGGAATGATGCTAAGTTTAGCAGTAGTTTGGTTAGTTTCTGAATACATTCACCCAGAAGATAATTTTGATAAAAGTAGAAAACATTTATATTCAGCTAACAAAGCGCTTTCTAGAATTGAGATTTCTAGTATCTTGTTTTTTTTAGGAATTTTAATGGCTGTTGCTGCTCTAGAAAGTTTGGTTTTTGGTACGATTAATGGAGTTGAAGTGGGTACATTGCGTTATGCTGCTGAAAGTATTTCTAATGCTATTCCTAATATGGATGTTGTGGTAATATTATTAGGAATTTTGTCAGCTGTTATTGATAACGTACCTTTAGTTGCTGCTTCTATGGGAATGTATACATATGAAATTGATCATTCAATTTGGCATTTTATTGCTTATTCTGCAGGTACTGGAGGTAGTATGCTTATTATCGGTTCTGCTGCAGGTGTAGCTGCCATGGGAATGGAAAAAATTGATTTCATTTGGTACCTAAAAAAAATCACTTGGTTAGCTTTTGCAGGTTTTATCGTAGGAGCAATGGCTTTCTTATTTATTGAGCATTACATTAGATAACAATATTTAGAATTTATATACGTTTTAATTAAAAATTAAGTATACACTATGAGTTTATTTCTTCAAGCCGATAGTTTAGCGGTTGCTAGTCAAGTAGTAACAGAAGCACAACCTACAGAACAAACCTTATCCATGTGGAGTTTATTAACTAGTGGTGGAATTGGAGGCCAATTAATCATGTTGGTTCTTTTTATTCAGTTGTTTTTTGCTCTATTTTTATATTTTGAGCGATTAATGGCCATTAATAAAGCTTCTAAAATTGATGCTAGTTTTATGAACAACATCAAAATGAATATTATGTCGGGCAAAATTGATGCTGCCAAAATGTTATGTGCACAAACCAATTCACCTGTTGCAAGATTAATCGAAAAAGGAATTTCTCGTATAGGAAAACCATTAGAAGATATTAATACTGCAATAGAAAATGCTGGAAACTTAGAATTATATAAGTTGGAGAAAAACACTAGTATGTTAGCTACTATTTCAGGAGCCGGACCAATGGTTGGTTTCTTGGGAACAGTTGTTGGTATGATTCTTGCCTTCCATAAAATGGCTAGTGGTGGTGGTCAAATTGAAGTTGGTGCTTTAGCGGAAGGAATTTATACAGCTATGACAACAACGGTTGTAGGATTAGTAGTTGGTATTATTGCATATGTTGGGTATAATCACTTGGTTGTTAAAACCAATAAAGTGGTGAACCAAATGGAAGCCAATGCAGTTGATTTCTTAGATTTATTAAACGAACCAGTATAATGAAGTTAGGTAAAACAAGAAATAAAGTATCAACAGAATTCAATATGTCGTCTATGACCGATATTGTATTCTTGTTGCTTATCTTTTTCATGCTAACTTCTACTATGGTAACTACTAATGCACTTGATTTAGTATTGCCAAAAGCAAAAGGAAAAACTGATAGCAACAAAAGCACCTCGGTGAGTATTGATAAAGATTTGAATTTTTTCATAGATAAAGATCAAGTGAATGAAGCCGATTTAGAAAACCAATTAATGGCTTTAATGGCTAATTCTGATAATAAAGCTATTGTTTTAAGAGCCGAGAAATCTGTTCCTCATGAAAAAGTAGTTAAGGTTATGGAAATAGCCTATAGAAATCAAATAAAAATGGTTATTGCGGTAAATCCAAAATAGATAAAAAATGAAATTTTTAGAAACATCAGAAGAAAAAAAATCATTCACAATAACGTCTGTTATTTTTGTGATACTTTTTCTGTTGTTTACTATTTTCGGATTAACGTATATGGATCCACCACCAGAAAACGGAATCGCAGTTAACTTTGGAACCAGCGATACGGGTAGTGGAGAAATTCAACCAACAGAACCCGTGCAAATGTCACCCGATCAAGCACAGTCAGAACCTGTTCCGGCAGAAGAAGACGATGTCTTAACGCAAGATGAAGAAGCGCCAGTAACTTTGCCTAAAAAAGACATAAAAAAACCGGTTACAAAGCCATCTGAAACGAAACCTGTTGTTAAACCAACAGAAACCAAGCCAACAAAACCTAGCAATAGTGCCTTAAATAGTATTATTAAAGGCCCAAAACAAGACGGAACATCACAATCTGGTCACGGAGATGATGCTGAAGGTGGCGATAAAGGGAATCCAAACGGAAGTTTGTACGCCAATAGTTTTTACGGAAATGGTTCTGGTGATGGAATTGGAACAGGAAAAGGAACCGGTTGGGGATTAGCTGGAAGAAAATTATCAGGTAACAGTAAAAGAATTCAAGATTGTAATGAATCTGGAAAAGTGGTGGTTAAAATTTGGGTAAATCGTCAAGGAAATGTAATTAAAGCCGAACGTTCTCAAGGAACAACTAATACTAATCCTTGCTTAGTAAATCCCGCATTGGAAACTGCTAAAACTTTCAAATGGCAACCTGATGCTAACGCACCTGAAACCCAAATTGGTTTTGTGGTAGTGAATTTCCAAGTAGGAGAATAATAATTCTTTGTTATCCCATTTAAAATGAATTATCAAGAAACAACTACATGGTTATTTAACCAGTTACCTATGTTTCAAATGCAAGGCGCTTCAGCCTATAAAAAAGATTTGACCAATACTTTGTTGTTGGTAGAACATTTGCAACATCCAGAAATAAAATTCAAATCGATTCACGTAGCAGGAACTAATGGAAAGGGTTCAACATCGTCTATGCTTGCGTCAATTTTACAAGAAGCTGGTTATAAAGTAGGATTATATACTTCGCCTCATTTAAAAGATTTTCGAGAACGCATCCGTATTAATGGAGAAATGATTTCGGAAGCTTTTGTTGTTGATTTTGTAGCTCAAAATAAATCGTTTTTCGAAGCCAATCAATTAAGTTTTTTCGAAATGACAGTTGGTTTAGCCTTTGATTATTTTGCCAAAGAGCAAGTCGATGTAGCTGTGATTGAGGTTGGAATGGGAGGTAGATTAGATTCTACCAATGTAATTTCTCCTTTAGTTTCTGTAATTACCAATATTGGTTTTGATCATACTCAATTTTTAGGAGATACATTACCAAAAATAGCCGCTGAAAAAGCTGGAATTATCAAATCTAATATTCCTGTTGTAATTGGAGAATATTCAGAAGAAACAAAACCTGTTTTTGTTGCTAAAGCGAAATTTGAAAGCGCATCAATTTATTTTGCTCAAGATAATTCAGAAGTTACTTACGAATGTGTTTTATTGGGAGATTATCAAATGCATAATAAAAAAACGGTTCTTCAAACAATAAAATTATTACAATCACAATTTAATATCGAAGAAAATCATATTAAATTAGGATTGAAAAATGTAATTCAAAATACCGGATTGCTTGGTAGATGGCAAATTTTAAAACAAAAACCCTTTACGGTTTGCGATACAGCTCATAACAGTCACGGATTAAAAATAGTATTGAATCAAATTCAAAAACACCAATTTAAAACCCTTCATGTAGTTTTAGGTGTAGTAAATGATAAAGATTTAGATTCGATTTTACCCTTATTTCCAAAAAATGCCAATTATTATTTCTGTAAACCAAATGTCCCAAGAGGGTTAGAACCACAAATTTTACAGAAAAAAGCAACTGAATTTGGATTGTATGGAGAAGTATTTAATTCTGTTTCAGAAGCTTATGAAGAAGCGATAAATTTGGCTAAAGATTCTGATTTTATTTACATTGGAGGAAGTACTTTTGTAGTGGCTGAAATTGTGTAATTTTTTTTCAAAAACACTTGCACATACAAATATTCCTTGTATATTTGCACTCGCAATACGGTAATAGTAGCGCATCTTTTTGGGGCGATTAGCTCAGCTGGTTCAGAGCACCTCGTTTACACCGAGGGGGTCGGGGGTTCGAACCCCTCATCGCCCACCAAAATTTAAATCCCACAGAAATGTGGGATTTTTTTATGCCCTAAATTTGGCTATAAATAAAATAAGCTGCCCTTTCGAACAGCTTATAAAAATCTAATTAAGATTTTTTGGGGAATTCTTTATTCTTTAATAAATCGTTTTGTGCCTACCGATTTTCCATCTGCAACTTCAATAATATATATCGCTGGCATTAATGAACCTACATTTACAGAGTTGTTTTCAATATATCCATTTGCTACTTGTTGTCCCATTTGATTATAAATTCTGTATGAAGTAGCGGTGTTTTCCATTTCTGAGAAATTAATCATATCTCCTTTAACAGGGTTTGGATATAATTTGAAATCAAGTTTTGTCACTTCTGTTGTTTCTATTATAACTTCTTCTGAGTTTTTTGCTACAACTGAAGTAATGTTGATTGTATAATCTTCTACTTCTCCATTTGCAAATGCTTCACAAGCAGTTGAAGATGCGTTGTATTTCATTGAAACTCTCATTCTTGTTGAACCAGTTAAAGCAGAAGAAGGGATATTTATTGTCCCACTTACAGTAGCTGTTTTTGCCTTTGATTTAGTAAATACTAATTCTGTTGATTCAAATGTTCCATTTTTATTAAAATCAATCCATACATTATAAGATTCAGCTCTTGAAGCACCAATCCATGATGGTGTAATTGTAATTTTGTTTGAAGAGCCAATAGACAAACTCGTCGATATTGATGTGTAGTTGCCATACCCGTTATTATTTCCAGAAGTGTTATTAATGGTGCCGATTTGAACTTTATTGATGTATTCTCTCGATGTGCCACCAGTTGAGTTACAATATTCTGTAATAGCCACTAAAGTTACTGTTGCTGTTGTTATGCTTACAGTATTACTTGCAGATGAGATATTTCCAGCTGCATCTTTTGCTTTTACATAAAAACTATAAGTGGTTGAAGATGATAAACCAGATATAATAGCAGATGTGTTTGAAGTAGTTGTTTTTAAAATCCCATTTTGGTAAACCTCATATCCAATTACTCCTATATTATCCGATGCAGATGTCCAAGATAAATTAGTGCTTGATGTTGTAGTTCCTGAAGCAGAAAGCGTAGAAACTGATGGTGCAGTAGTGTCAGCTGGAACGAGTGTAGTTACGTTTGTAGTATTACTCGCAGACGAAATATTTCCTGCNCGTAGAAACTGATGGTGCAGTAGTGTCAGCTGGAACGAGTGTAGTTACGTTTGTAGTATTACTCGCAGACGAAATATTTCCTGCAGCATCTTTTGCTTTTACATAAAAACTATAAGTAGTTGAAGAAGATAAACCAGATATAATAGCTGTTGTGTTTGAAGTAGTTGTTTTTAAAATCCCATTTTGATATACGTCATAACCACTAATTCCTACATTGTCTGAAGCCGGAGTCCAAGATAAATTAGTGCTTGATGTTGTAGTTCCTGAAGCAGAAAGTGTCGAAGCTGTAGGGGCAGTAGTATCAGCAGTAGCCGGAGCAGTAATAGTAAAATTAGCATTGTTAATATCAAAGAAGATATGGTTACTTCCTTTAACCATGATTCTATTAGTTGCTCCTGGTATATTTGGAATTACAATATTTTGAGAACCATCATTAGGAGTTCCAGTAAGTAAAGCAATGGTGAATGTTTGCCCACCATCAGTTGATAATAAAATATCTACATTAGCACAATTCACTCCATTTGCATTTGTACCCGCAACTGTCCAATTGATAGTTTGCGTAGTTCCAGAAGGGTAGGATGCCGCAGTGTTTTGTGTATCTATTGTAAATGGACCAGCAATTCCGTCAACAGTTATAACCATATCATCTGTATTGTTTGCTCCACCTCCAATTCTGTTATCTCTAACTGTTAAACGAAAATTTAAAGTTCGTGCAACACCAGGTAATGCTTCTGAAATAATTTCTCTTCCAGCTGTTGTTGTAGACCCAGTTAAAATAGAATTTATAGAAGGAAAATATCTTACTGGTGAAGTGCGAGGCGAAAATGATCTGAAAAGAGGTCCCGAAGTTGCTGTTGCATTTGGTACTGAAGTAGTAGAGGTGCCTAAATCCATTTCTTCCCAACTGTAGGTTAATGCATCTTCAGTATTTCCATCAGTAGCAGATCCAGTTAACATAAAAGGTGTTCCTTTAGGGATAGTGTAATCCATTCCGGCATTAACCACAGGTACGGCGTTACCTGTTGAAATTAAGACAGGACAAGTTTTAGTTTTAATGTTATCGGTAATTTGTTGAATACTAATAGCGTGAAAATAAGCATCAGAATCGAATTCAATATCTTTACTTGTACGTCCTGAATAGCTCATGATAGTTGAGCCACTTCCAGGTTCTAATTGAGCAATTGTTCCTTCGTTAATATGTGTAAAAGTATGGTTTGCACCTAATTGATGTCCCATTTCATGCGCTACATAATCAAGGTCAAAAGTGTCACCTTGATAATTGCTGGAAGACGAACTTGTATAAGCTCTACCTTTAGAATTATCATTACAAATACAACCTCTACAACCAGCATCTCCACTATTTGTAAAGCCACCGCCTAATAAGTGTCCAATATCATAATTAGCTTCTCCAATTACTGCAGTTAAATTTGCTTGACTTTCAATTGTCCAATTTGGATAATTTGCTGGATCAGAAAATGGATCTGTAGTAGGATTTGTATATATAATAGAATCATTATTTGCAATAAGAATCAATTTAACTCCAAAATCTTTTTCAAAAATACCATTAATTCGAGTCATGGTATTGTTCATTGCTGCTAAAGCTGCTGCTTTAGTTCCTCCAAAGTAGGCTGCGTATTCACCAGTACATGATAATGCTAATCTGAAAGTTCTTAATTTTGAATCATCAGCTCCTCTAAAAGTTGTGGTGTTAATTGTTGGATTAAAGGAATTCATAGCTTCATCAATCATTTTACACTCAAATTTCTCTAGTACTTCTTCTTTGTCGGATTTTTTATATACACTATATGTGTTTGAATCATTTGATATTGGTTCAATAAAAACTGCAGATTTATTAGGATACAATGTCATGGATTTAAATCCTAATGGAGAATAACTAAAATAAGCACGAGCATGTGGATTATCAATTCCAACTGCTACATAAGATTTTATTTCAGGGTATTTAGCAGATAATTCTGGTGCCATTATAGAATTTTCGTAGACTTTGAAATTTTCCAATTTGCCTTCTCCATTTGGCAATGTAATAATTGTGTTAGATTGAGAGATGTTGAAATTATCTCTTTTTGGAGAAGTATTCAACATTTTTTTCATAACAGGAAAGTCTAATTCAAAAATATTTTTTTTAGGTAAGTGGGAATTTGGAATTCTTTTAAAAGCGTCATTTGAATTGCTTTTTTTCCATAAATCATTTTTGCTCTGTGCAAATCCTGAAGTAATTGTAATTAAAAGTAGAGTAGTAGAGATTAGTTTTTTCATGGTCATCTTCATTTTGTTAACTGCTTCAAAACTAAACATTTAAAAACATATCATCGACGAAATTAACAATAAAATCGACGAAATACACTATTTTTTAAAAGTTTGTAAGATATAAGCTAAAAATTCGGAGGTATTTTTTAAGAAAAAATATAACTATATGATAATCAGTGTTTTTAATATAAATATTTTCGTAGGAAAATTATTCTCGGATTCTTCTTAAAAAATTTGAAAAGGGAATTAAATTATTTTTTGTTGTTTTATTTTGCTATAAAATGTACTTAAACGGATTTTTTTTTATTACATCTGTTAAGTTATTTTTGTATGAAGAAAGTCTTCATTTTTTTTATTTTTTTAAATGTAAACTATTGATTAATAATGATTTGTTAAAAAGTTAAAGTTTAAAAATCGGCTTTATTTTATTAGAGGTTTAATCAAAATAGAGTTAAATTTGTAACAACAAAACCAAGAAAGGTTTTAAAATTGATTTCTGATTTGCCTTATTTCATTAATGTAAATCAAACAAATTATTTAGATGGTTCTATTGATTAATTGTCATTGCAATGAGCAATGTTTCCCCCTACAATAATCAATTAATAATTTTCTTTTTTACTTTTTCGTGTATAATTTTTATAAAATTTCAATTCATGATTGGAAATTTTTCAACATTATTCAAAGCTCTTTCTATCTTAACTTACTAATGATATGGTATTAAAAACCGTATTATTATGAAAAAAATTATCTTATTTTATCGTGAGAATACCCGATTGTTTAAATGCTCCTTATTGCATTTAACGAGGGTGTTTATAGATTGGTGCCTTACTTCTTTTTCACAAGAAGGGAAATTTATTAAAAATTGGTTTTATCGTTTAGCATTTTTACTTTTAGTATTTAGCCAGATTTCTTCATTTGGTCAGTCAAACACAAATAATTCTCAATGGGGAAAAAATGGTCCAGCTTCAGCGCCCGCAAGCCCAGTTAATTGGGCAAATGGAAATGCTCAGGGAACTAATTCACATTTTACAGAAGGACAATCCATTCCCACTCGTATTGAGTTAGATGGTTTAACAGCTGGACAGCCAGCATCGGTTACCTTTAATATCAACATAATCCAAGGAAGTGATGGTCAACATGCTTTTGATTTCTTTACTGGACCAAATCGTATTGAAGAAACCGTTAGTCCTTTAGATGGTTTATCTGGATATAATCCTGTAAAATCAACTTATGTATTTCCTATTCCAAATGCATTTAATACTGGTGGTGTACCTGCTAGTTACTACAATGAAACGGCATTAAAAATGGCTTGCCAGCAGAATGCTGATGCAGCTTTTCCTGATAAAAATTCAATTTGGATTTATAATGGGACCGTTTCAAATATTACTTATGTATGGGGAAATGAAGATGGAGCAAGTACTCAGCAGACATATTGTACTGTGACTTTTACGCCTACTTCAACAAAAGTATTGTTGGTGTTAGGATGTCATATTGGTGCAGAACTTACTGCTTCTTGTGCTGGTTGGGGTATTGGTAATGGTGCTTCAACAATTAGTGGTTCTCCTTACCATTTTCACATTCACAACATATGTTCACCGCTTAGTAATTGTATTACCTTAGGAAGTCAGGATCAACAAATGGCATCTAATTCTGTTATTGTTCCGCCAACTTGTTCAATTACTCCTTCATTTGCTGAAATATGTGCTGGAGCCACTGCAACTTTCACTGCAACAGGAATTAACGGATCGGGAGGTGCGCCATATTCTTTTGTTTGGTCAGGTCCCAATGGATTTACTGCTACAACATCATCAATAACAGTTGGTGTAGCAGGAATTTATTCTGTAGTCGTATCAGATAAAAATGGGGTGCCGACTCTGGTTCCTTGTACTGCAAATTTGATAGTCAACGATAATCCAACACCCTCTGTAGATGATGAAGAAGCTTGTGTTGGTTCAACAGCTACCTTCTCGACTACTCTAGTTTCTGGGTTCTCTTATCAATGGTATTTAAACAATGTTTTGATTCCTAATGCTACTAATAATAGTTATACAACCCCAGCTCTAACTTTAGGGGATAATGGAGGGATTTATAAAGTAATTGTTGTAAATGGTAATCACAACACAGACTGTGATGGGGAAGATTCAGGTACATTAACAGTAAATCCTCTTCCTGTAGTTGTTGCGAATAACTCACCGGTTTGTGCTGGATTTACTGTTCAATTAACGGCTTCACCTTCAGGAGGAACTTGGAGCGGAGATCATATTAGTACTTCGGGATTGTTTGATTCGTCAGGACTTTCCGCTGGAACTTATAATGTTACTTATACGTATACT
>NZ_JAPCIO010000016.1 GCF_025909975.1 Flavobacterium lacisediminis
GCTAATTGTAGCAGTTCCACTTGTAGAACAAGTAGCAGTTGTTGTGGTTATTGTAGGTACTGATGGTGTTACTAATTGCGTTGCTGTGCTAAAAGCTAATGATGACGCAGAAGTACAACTTCCATTTGATGCGGTTACTGAATAACTCGTTCCATTAGTCATTCCTGAGATAGCTCCAGTGCCACTTACTGTTGGTCCTGTTGGATTGAAAACATATGTGATTCCNNTTTGATGCGGTTACTGAATAACTCGTTCCATTAGTCATTCCTGAGATAGCTCCAGTGCCACTTACTGTTGGTCCTGTTGGATTGAAAACATATGTGATTCCTGAAGTGTAATTGCTAATTGTAGCGGTTCCACTTGTAGAACAAGTAGCAGATGTTGTAGTTATTGTAGGTACTGATGGTGTTACTAATTGAGCTGCAGTACTAAAAGCTAATGATGAAGCAGAAGTACAACTTCCGGTTGATGCGGTTACTGTCTAACTTGTACCATTAGTCATTCCTGAGATAGCTCCAGTGCCACTTACGGTTGGTCCGGTTGGATTGAAAACATATGCGATTCCAGCTGCGTAATTGCTAATAGTAGCTGTTCCACTTGCTGAACAAGTAGCTGCAGTTGTTGTTATTGTAGGTACGGATGGTGTTGCATTAATTGTAATACACTCTTGAACTGTTACTCCACAAGAAGCAGTTGTGCTAGTATCAGCTGTAATAACAATTTCATCAATAGAAATAGGTGGATCAATACTTGAGCTTGCATCATTATTCCATCTTATTCTGAATCTTAAATTAGGCTGATTATCCCATAAAGGATCTGTTCTAAAATCAGAAAGCCAAGTAGTTTGTCTTCTTAATTTTGCACCAGCCATAACCCAAGTTGTTCCTCCATTGATACTATATTCAATGCTACCATAATCATCAGAACCATTGGCATTCGTTTCTCCCTGTGCTAACCAATAAAAATTAAATCTAACATTTGTTTTTCCAACAGTATTAATTACCGTATTTAATGTTGCTTTTTGGTCAGATGTTTGCCCATCGAAGTTTGCATTTAATGGAATAAAATTTACTGAACCAGCTCCACATGTTGCACCAGTTGTAGTTGTTGCTTTGATGTGTAGATAATTACTATTAGGTCCCGACGTAATTGCTACGGGTTGATTAGGAACATTTGGGACTGTAAAAGTTCCTAAACCAGTAACACAGCTTCCTCCTACATATTGATTATTTAATACAAAAATATTAGGTCCGTTAGTATTATCAAGTGTCCAATTACCTAGTCCTGATTCAAAAGTTTCTGTAAATAAAGTAGAAGTAACTACTCCTCCTGAAGTTGTAGGTGAGGTAATATCCACACAATAGGTTCCCGCTGGTAAACCAGATAAACTTGTATTCGTAGTTGAAGGTGTAGTAAAACCTACTGGAAAAGTATAACCTGAAGGTCCACTTACCCAATCAAAAGTTGTTCCTGTAGGCAGAACTGAAGTAAATGAAATAGAACCTGCAGAACAATTTACTATAGTTTTAGTGTATGTTGGTGTTATCGAATTGTTTACAACAACTGTTGCAACTGATGAAGTTGTACTACAACCACCACTACTAATTACACAATAATAGTAGAAAGTTCCTGAAACTAAAGTTGATGGCACATATGTTGTTGATGTAGCTAAAGCAATACTAGTTCCTCCTACATTTGAATTTGTAGCATTAGAATACCATTGATATGTTAAAGAAGTGCCTGAAGCAGCAACTGTTAATGTCGTTGGAGATGAATTAACGCATACGGTTTGAGTAGTTAATGGCTGAGTTGAAATAACTGGATTAGAACATACTGGCACGACATTATAATACCCAAGCCCTTGTAAATCAACACTAGTACAAACTGCACTTGGAATTACATTCATTGTAAAACAAAGTACATAATTTCCAGCGGCTAGACCATCCCATTCAGGATTAAAACCACTTGCAACGGATGATGCATTTGTTCTATTTGGTAGAATTGTTGCACCACATGCTGTACTCGTTAATTGATATGAAATTACTTCTTCTGTCGAACTTCCACAAGCTGCTGGACTTGATGATGTTAACTGTTTAAACCCTAAAATTGTAGCCCCAGAAACTACCGTTACTGGAACACAAATTGTTATAGATTGGCCAGGAACAAGAGGAGAATTTCCTAATTGATCTCCAGCTACACCTAAATTAGTAGCAATTCCTGTTTGTCCTAAAGCTGCAGTTGACGTTGTCATTGAAATTACAGGACATGTTGGCGTTGCACAAGTAGCACAAGTAGAAGAAGAGATAATTACATTAGTGGTTGCAGTTCCACATGTAGTGGGTACAGAAACTGTATAAGTACCCGGTAAACTAGTACTAGGAGTAATTTGACCAGTAGTTGCATTAATTGTCAACCCTGCAGGAAACGAGGTATAACTTCCAGTAACTGGTCCGTTAGTAATGGTTACACTAGAAACACCTGAAGAAGTTGTAAATGGACTTCCTGCATAGTTTATTGTTGTTGGAGTTGTTCCGTTAACTGTTACGGTAATATCGTTACTACAAGATGTTACTCCATCCGTTATTGTAGCTCTGTAAATTCTTGTCGATGAAGGTGAAACTGTAACACTTGCTGTTGTTGAAGATGAAGTTGCTACTACAGTATTAGTAGATAAATCCGTTATTGTTAATGTTGAAGGATTATTTTTTATAATTTTCACATTGTCAATTCCCCAACTATCTTGAGAAGCTGTTGTTGATGAATTTTGATACCATCTAAACTTTGTAGTTGCTGTCATAGCTGCTGCAGGAATTGGCACAGTAGTAGTATTCCAATTATAAACATATGTACCACATCCTATATTAGCTGCAGAAGGAAAGCTACTTTCTATACTTGGAAACATCAATTTCATGTTGTTCCAAGAAGTACCATTATTTATTGAATATTGGATATAAACTCCTTCTTTATCATCTGGTGCCTCGCATCCATTTCCCCCGTTATCATCTGAAGCTTCTCTAAAATCAAAACTTAAAACACCACCATTACTTACATCAAAAGTATTAGATTCTAAAATTCTAGGTGCTGCAACACTTTGCATCCAAGCAAAAATTGATCCATCAGTATTTTGAGTATTGTAACCATAATTTGGCTGACATGAAAGTACATTAACAAATGCCACTCCACCTGGGGTACCAGTCCAACCAGCTCCTAAAGAACTTGAATTGAAGTCATTATTTATTAACCCTGAACCAATTGTTCCTGTAGCTGTGAGTACAGTTGAACTTCCTAAGCATAACGTTGTGGGTAAAGCTGTTATATTTACCGTACATCCTGTAGTGGCTTTAACGTACGTAATTACATTTCCAATCCATCCTGTTGATTGAGAACCTCCATTAGTAAATCTAAAGGTTAAGGCTCCTGTTGCATTGTTTGCACAAAATATACCAGGCTTTAATTCCGCTTGCACAACACCTCCTAATGCAGGTTGGCCTGTATTATAAGGACTTCCAGCTGCATTATAGGCAGTTCCATAATTTCCTTTTAGGGAGCCAATATTTGTTGCAGCAGTTGTTGTTCCATCAAATATTTCTAAAGAGCCAAAAGAACTAAAAGAAGTAAAATCCACACATACACTTTTACCTGCTGGAGGTAGTAATGTAATTGTATAGTTTGTAATTCCATCATTACCAGCAGCTCCTCCTGCATCATAAAAAAATTCGCCTCCAGAAACATTTACGGTTCCTCCCTGACTAATTAATATATTTTGAGACCATCCAGATATTCCAGCCATCAAAATAAAAACACTAAAAATATTTCTTACAGATTGTATTAGGGATGAACTCATTAACTTTTAGATTTTGGAGATAAACTATTATTACAGTCCAAAATTATAAATCCATTTAAATAAAAAATAACAAAAAATAGTACTTTTTTGTATTTCAGATTTATAAAATAATAAATAAAATCCTTATTTTTAATACCATTACAACTTTAAATAAATGTAAATCAGAATAATTTTTATTAAATTAATTAGTAAATAGTTTATTCGTTGAATTTTAAGTACTATTTTACTATAAATATTTATGTAATATGTAATCTTATATAAAATATTATAGAAATAAATAAATTATGTTATTCAAAATAACATGAATAATCTATTCAAAAAATAAGTGATGGAATACAAAAGTGTTAAACTGAAAATATTATAACAAAAATATTTTATAGTCTTTACTCTGATAGGTTTTATGAAGCAGTTAATATATTGAAAGAAACAATTAACTATAAATTGAATGATTTCTATTTAAGAACTCCTTTGCACAAATAAACAATTGAAGTTTAAAAAGAACTAGCTCCTGATAAATATAAAATTCAATTTTTAATCCCGAAAGAAAACAATATAACGTTTTAGAAACAATTCCTTTTCTGAGTGAAATGAAACCTAAAAAAGAACAATTAACCTTATTTTAATTATTCTTTCGTACTCATTTTAATCTGCAAATGATTCAATAATACTTGATATTTACTAATTTCTCTCAATACGAATACATCATCAGTTGCGTCCATCATGTCATCTAAATCATCACTTACCTCAATTAATTTAATGCTGGCTTCAGAAAAATTCTTTATAGCCATGTTATCAATAATCAATTGAATATCTTTTTTTATTGTGGTAAATTGGTCTTCCATGGTTTTAGTATAACTCTTTTTTTATCGTTTGTAATGGGATGTTTGTGGTAATTAACTTCTGAATTATATCTCTTCGAAGCTCCTCCAAATCATTATAATCCAAATATTTCGCCCAAGCATCCGATTCTAAAATTTCTTTTATTTGTCGAATGATTTTTGCAGTCTCGGAAGCATTTCGCAAAACGGCTTTTTCATCGAAGTTTGGATTGTTTTTGTGTTGAAAGGTTACTTCCTTGGTATCGAAATTTACTTCTACATAAAAAAAGTTTTCGGTTTCATTATTAGGATAAAAATCAGTCCATTTTGCATAACCAATTCGTTCTTTCTGATTTGGATTTTTAATTTCTGAAATTAATCTCCACCTACAATTTGCAGCTCTTCCCCAGTGATTGGAAATACGATAAACACCTTCCTCAGTAAAACAATATTCGCTACCCGATTTGCTTTTGTAACTTGTTTTGATTTTAGAAATCTTATTTGGTTCTATTTCAATAAATTCACAAAATGTATACTTATGAAAATTGTTTTTGTTATACATTTAAAAAAATTCAATACGTTAAAATTAATTTTAGGTTTTCAAAATCTATAGGTTTTATCAAAAAGGATTTTACAAAACAATATTTTTTTGCGTTTTGTATATCTTTTGGATTTATGCTACTTGAAAGGATATAAATCAAAGGACAAGTTGCAAATTTATATTTTTCCCATTCATTTAAAAAATCCCAAGCATCCCAAATTGGCATATTTATATCTAAAAAAATGATGTCAGGAAAATGTGCGGAATTAGTATCATCAGAAAAAAAATCAAATGCTTCTTTTCCGTTTGAAAACTGAGATATTTCAAATTCTGAATTAATCTTATTAATTTGATATTTTAATGTAAAAATTAAAATAGGATCATCATCAATAATAGCGATTTTTTTAATCATTATTCTTTTTAAAATATAAATTAAACTTAGATCCAATATTTACTTCACTTTCCACTTCAATCCATCCTCCCATCGCTTCCATTTGATTTTTTGTAATAAATAATCCTAAACCTCTTGAATTTTCAGTATAATGAAAAGTCTTATACATTCCAAAAATCTTGTCTTTATAACGAGATAAATCTATCCCAAGTCCATTATCTTCAAAACTTAGTTTTATATAGTTTTCTTCATCATGACTCACTATCCTTAAAAACTTGTAATTTGATTCTCTGGAATATTTAATTGCATTTGAAATTAGATTTTGAAATACCGAATCTAAATATTCCGCAAACCCATAAATTTCAATTGATTCATGAACATTAATATCAACTGAAATATTGTTTCGATTTAACTCAAGCTGAAATGTATCAATAGACTTTTTTATTAATTTTTTTAATTTGAATTTATTTATTTCATCCTTATTTGAACTATACAACAGAGCAACATCCGATAAGTTATTTGTGGTCTCAATCATATTTTCAGAAGCTAACAATAACATTTTAAAAAATTCATTTTCTTTAACGGGATATTTTTCTCCTATTAATTGAACTAATGAACTAATGTTAGTTGAATGAGATCTCAAATTGTGTGAAACAATATGAGCGAAATTTTGTAAACGCTCATTTTGCGATTTAGACAGATTAAGTAGTTTTAGTAAATTTGACTCTGTATTTTTTTGATGAGTGACATCCCTACCATAAAAATAATAATTATTATCTAAAAAATATATTCTCCAAATAATCTCCTTGAAAACGGAATTATTATCTTTTATTTTACAAACAAAATTTTCAGAAATACTTAGTTTTAGTGCTTTTTCAATTTGAAATTCAACAACTTTTTTGTCTTCACAATATACAAAATCTAAAAATTTTTTAACTCCACTTCTTAATTCTTTATCTTCAAAATGTTTAGACCAAGATTCATTTGAATTGACCAAATTTAAATTCAAATCTGTTACAACAATTAAATCTTTAAAAAATTTAAAAAAATCTTCCAAATTACTATTTTTCGCTTCTAATAATTTTGATTGCTCACTTAAAAATAAATTGGTTTTTCTTAAATTTAGCAAGTTCATTACTTGATTAGCAAGTCCTTTTAGAGAATACAATTGGTCCTCTGATAATTCTATTAAATCATCATGAAAAACACATAAAGTACCTAAAGCAAAACCATTCTCTGAACGCAAAGGTACCCCTGCATAAAAAACAACATTTGGATTTTCAACTACAAATGGATTATCAAAAAAAGTTAGACTTTTTCTAGCGTCTTCAACAATGTATACGTCTTTGTTTTCAACAATTACATGACCGCAAAAACTAACATCTCTATGTGTCTCATTTATACCAATACCACATTTAGATTTAAACCATTGACGGTCTTTATCAATAAGAGTAATCAACGAATATTTTGTATTACATATTTGAGAAGCTAGGTGAGTGATATAGTCATAATCTTTCTCCTCAAAAGAATCAAGTACCTTAAATGAATATAGTTCATTTAATCGTTCGACTTCATTATTTGGAATCAAAGGCGCTTTCATTATTAAAAGTATTTATAACAAACCAACTAAATTTACTATATTTTTTTATAAATATTTCTTTTTTCTGTTTTATTTTTCAAAAAAATCGACTAAAAGCATGTTAAATAAGTTCATACTATTTATTTTGTAACATAAGTTACAAAAAAATTAAACGATATTAGAGTATCTTTACAAAAAGGATTACAAATGAGAGATATTTTAGATCAAGCGTACAGCTATATTTTTGAAGAAGCTTTATTGGACGAAATTGCAAAAGTGGCAATTTACAAGGAATTTAAAGCCGATGATTATCTGATTGAAATTGGAGATTACATCAAAACGATGCCGCTTTTATTAACGGGAGCGATTAAAATATTGAGAGAAGATGAAAATGGTGATGAATTATTGTTGTATTTCCTAGAACGAGGCGATACGTGTGCCATGACATTAACGTGCTGCATGGGACAATCGAAAAGCCGTATCCGTGCTATTGCAGAAACCGATGGCGCCATGCTAATGATTCCAGTAGAGAAAATGGAAGAATGGTTGACCAAATATAAAACGTGGAGAAACTTTGTTTTTGACAGCTACAATGTCCGTTTAAACGAAATGTTAGAAGCGATTGACACCTTGGCTTTCATGAATTTAGACGAACGCTTGTACAAATATTTAACCGATAAGGCAAAAGTAATTGGAGATACTGAAATTAAAAATACACATCAAGAAATCGCTTACGAAATGCATACATCAAGAGTCGTAATTTCCCGATTATTGAAAGCGTTAGAGTTGCAAGGAAAAATCAAATTACACCGAAATAAAATAGAAATCCTTCAATTCTAATGGAGATTTTAGGCTATGTTGGCGCATTATTTATTGGATTAGTTTTAGGACTAACAGGTGGCGGTGGCTCTATTTTAACAGTTCCGATTTTGGTGTACTTAATGAGTATAAGTCCTGTTACTGCGACAGCTTATTCGCTTTTTATCGTAGGAACTACTTCTACTTTTGGCGCGATTCAAAACTACCGAAAAAACTTGGTAGACATCAAAAACGGATTCATTTTTGCGATTCCGTCTTTCATAGCCGTTTACTTAACCCGAAAATTTATAGTTCCAAGAATTCCTGAAATCATTATAGAATCACCAATTCTAATCACGAAAAACACGTTTCTAATGTTGTTTTTTGCAGTTATTATGATTTTTGGAGCACTTTCGGTACTAAAAAAGAAAAGTCAAGATAACAATAACGAAGAAAAAAGAAATCTAATTCTAATAGGAATTCAAACCTTCACTATTGGAATTATAATAGGATTAGTTGGAGCTGGTGGCGGATTTTTAATAATCCCATCGTTAATTTTATTTGCCAAATTACGAATGCGAAAAGCCGTTGGGACTTCCCTATTCATTATCGCCATGAACTCATTGGTAGGATTTATCGGTGATGTGCAGAATTTGGTAATCGATTGGATATTTTTGTTAACGTTTTCAGCTATTTCGGTTGTTGGAATATTTTTAGGAATGTACCTTACAAAATATACGAATGAAAGCCAATTAAAGAAGATTTTTGCTTACTTTGTATTGCTCATGGCTGCCATTATCTTGTTAAAAGAAATGTAAATGTAACTTTGGGTACAGAAGAAATAAAATTTAGAACGTAAATTTGTAAAAAATAAAGAATATGAAAATCGAACAAATATATACAGGATGTATTGCTCACGCGGCATATTACATTGAAAGTAATGGCGAAGCTGCAATTGTAGATCCATTAAGAGAAGTACAACCTTATATGGATAGAGCGCAAAAAGATAATGCTAAAATCAAATACATTTTTGAAACGCATTTTCATGCGGATTTCGTTTCGGGACATTTAGATTTGGCTAAGAAAACAGGAGCTTCAATTGTTTATGGTCCAACAGCAAAACCAAATTTTGAATGTATTGTAGCTACAGACGGGCAAGAGTTCAAAGTAGGTGGCGTAACGATTAAAGCTATACATACACCTGGACATACATTAGAAAGTACATGTTATTTAGTTACTGACGAAACCGGAAAACAACACGGAATTATCACGGGAGATACTTTATTTATTGGAGATGTGGGTCGACCTGATTTAGCACAAGAATTGGTAGAAGATTTAACGCAAGAAATCTTAGCAGGTCATTTATTTGATTCTTTACGCAATAAAATCATGCCATTAAGTGATGATTTAATTGTGTATCCAAATCACGGTGCCGGAAGTGCTTGTGGAAAAAACATGAGTAAAGAAACGACCGATACTTTAGGCAATCAAAAGAAAGTCAACTACGCTTTAAGAGCCGATATGACAAAAGAAGAATTCATCAAAGAATTATTAGACGGATTGACGCCTCCTCCAGCTTATTTTCCTCAGAATGTATTAATGAATATTCAAGGCTATGAAAGTTTAGATGCGGTGATGTCAAAAGCTGAAACGCCTTTACATCCTAAAGAGTTTGAAGCCGTTGCCAATCAAACAGATGCTTTAGTTTTAGATGTTCGAAACGAGAATGATTTCGTAAAAGAACATGTGCCAGGTTCCATTTTCATTGGATTACACGGACAATTTGCTCCTTGGGTAGGCGCATTAATTAGAGACACTAAACAACCTATTTTATTAATTACACCAGAAGGAAAAGAAGTAGAAACCATCACTAGATTATCTCGTGTTGGGTTTGATAACACCTTAGGATTCTTATTAGGTGGAATCGAAGCATGGAAAGCCGCAGGTTACGAAACCGATAGCATTGAATCGATTTCCCCAGAAGTTTTCGCAGCACAATACGAAACCGCTCCAGTTATCGACTCAAGAAAACCAGGAGAATTCACAGCCGAACATGTGGTAAATGCGAAAAATATTCCATTAGATTACGTTAACGAACAATTAGCTGAAGTACCAAAAGACGAAAAATTCTTCATTCATTGCGCGGGCGGTTATCGTTCTGTAATTATGTCGTCAATCTTAAAAGCTAGAGGTTACCACAACATGATTAACGTAGAAAAAGGTATGGCCGGCATCAGAACTACTGATGTTCCTTTAACGGCATATGTTTGCCCGAGTACGTTGAAATAAAACTATTAAAGATAAAATACGAAATCCGACTTCACAAGAGTCGGATTTTTTTATGGGCGTTCCCCAAGGGTCAGGCTATCCGAACTCATATTAATTAGCTACCTAAAACACTAGAAATCAAACAATTAACAAGTAAAACAAATACTCCTATCCCTAACGCTGAATTGGTTTTAGTTTAATAATTATATAACATTTATTCCCATCGGGACAATATATTGGTAACAAAAAACCCCTCATCGTTAGATGAAGGGTTTTCAAAAGAAAGGCGGCGACATACTCTCCCACATAACTGCAG
>NZ_JAPCIO010000017.1 GCF_025909975.1 Flavobacterium lacisediminis
AATCATGCCAATCATCACAGAGAAAGAAGTTATTTTACAACCAATATTCTTTGAGTTCAACAGAAGCAATATTACAGCAGAAGGAGCAGCAGAGTTAAATAAGCTAGTTGCAGTTATGAACGAAAACCCAAACATGGTGATATTCGCAAAATCACACACCGATAGTAGAGGAAGTGATAAATACAACATGAACTTATCAGACAGAAGAGCAAAATCGACTGTTCAATACTTAATCAGCAAAGGAATAGCAAAAGATAGAATTTCAGGACAAGGATTTGGAGAAAGCGAACCAAAAGTAGCTTGCAAACCATGTACCGAAGAACAACACGCACAAAACAGAAGAAGTGAATTCTTAATTGTGANCAAGTTAATAAGCCCTTGATATTTGTTTATCAAGGGTTTTTTTGTATTTCGTCGACAAAAAACGTATTTCATCGATATTAAGCGTGTAGATTAATTTATTATGTAACTTTGAGAATTAATCAAACCATAACTATATAGTAACAA
The DNA here is from genome assembly GCF_025909975.1 of Flavobacterium lacisediminis. Classification (GTDB taxonomy): domain Bacteria; phylum Bacteroidota; class Bacteroidia; order Flavobacteriales; family Flavobacteriaceae; genus Flavobacterium; species Flavobacterium lacisediminis. The sequence continues at coordinate 508 of NZ_JAPCIO010000017.1, forward strand.
TGAAAAAATTATTACTTTTTTTCATGTCGATTTTCTCAACTTTTGTTTCTGCTCAGCTAAATGAAGGTTTTGAAAGTACAACTTTTCCACCAACTGGTTGGGCAGTATTCGACAATGCAAATGGATCCAATTTATGGATTCGTAACACAACCGCTACACTTGTGTATTCTGGAGTAGCTTCAGCAAGAATAAATGGGCAGAATGTAACAGACGGAACAACAGCCGTCGATTGGTTAGTCACGCCTCAGGTATTAGTGCCTGCAAACGGTCAATTACGTTTTTATGGACGTAAATCTCAATTAGGTAATTTTGGAAGTATATACACAATTCGTGTCTCTACTGTTTCTCAAACAACACCAGGTGATTTTGCAACTATACAAACATGGACCGAAACTGATTTTGATTATCAAAATTATCAACAAAAATTTGTCGATTTAGCTGCTTATGCTGGACAAAATGTTTATATCGCATTTGTAATGGAAAATGATGCGGGTGACAGATGGTTAGTCGATCAAGTTAAAGTAGATCAAAAGTGTTTAACACCTACAACTTTGAATGTTACCGCTTTTTCTACTTCAGCAAATCTTTCATGGACAAGTCCAAACCCAGTAGGGCCATGGGAAATTGAATATGGTCCTCAAGGCTTTACACCTGGGACAGGGACTATTGTGAGTGCTCCTACAAATCCATTTACAATCACAGGATTATCTCCATTAACTTCTTATAGTTATTATGTTAGAACAATTTGTGAGGCAGATAATGTGAGTCCTTGGTCAGTAGTTAGAAATTTTACAACTACAGCAGCACCTCCTATCTGTGGTGGTAATTTTATTGATTCAGGTGGAGTGACTGGTAATTATGCAAATAATGAAAATATTACTACCGTAATTTGTCCTACAAATTCAGGTGAATTAGTAACAGTTACTTTTACTTCATTTAATACGGAGTCTGGTTGGGATTTTTTAAGAATATATGATGGTAACAGTACAGCTGGAACTCTATTGGGAACATACACAGGGACTACTTTACCTCCTACTTTTACTGCATCAACTTCAAATGGATGTTTAACATTTAATTTTACATCTGATTCTTCGGTAGTTAGATCAGGATGGACAGCAAATATTACTTGTGCGCCAGCTCCAACATGTCCAAGACCATCAGGTGTTACTTTGTCAGGAATAACTCAAACCACTGCAAATGTAAACTGGACAGAAAATGGTCCAGCAACACAGTGGCAAGTATTAGTTTTACCAGCAAATGATCCAGCACCGACTGGTGCAACACCAGGTTGGCAAACAACATCAACAAGACCTTATTTATATACAGGATTAACAAGTGGAACTCAATATAAGGCATATGTACGTTCTATTTGTAACCCAGGAGTTGACGAAAGTACTGTTTCTACTGGTACTACATTTGCTACATTAATTCAGAATGATGAATGTATTAATGCAGTTATAGCTCCAGTAAATTCAGATACATCTTGCCAATTATTAGCAAATGGTACGGTTTTGGGAGCTACAGCATCATCTCAAGGAAGTACATGTGGAGGAACTAGAGATGATGATGTTTGGTTTCAATTCACGGCAACAAGTACTACTCATTATATATCTTTAGTGAATGTAGCAGGAAGTACTACAGATTTATATCATGTTGTATATAGTGGCTCTTGTGGTTCATTAACTCAATTATATTGTAGTGACCCAAATAGTAGTGTCGCTAATGCTTTAATTCCTGGGCAAACTTATTATGTAAGGATTTATACTTTTACTTCTACTCCGAATCAAACTACTACATTTAATTTATGTATAGGAACACCTGTAAATTGTACTGATGCTTCACCATTTTGTGGTAATACTGGTTTAGTATATACAAATTCTACAGGAGCACCTAGCTATGGGTCAATAGGCTGTTTAGGTACATCTCCAAATCCTGCTTGGTATTTTATGCAAGTAGAGCAAAGTGGAAATTTAAATTTACAAATTGCACAAACAAGTACTGCTACAGGTGCAGGAATTGATGTTGATTTTATTGCATGGGGGCCTTTTACAGCTGCACAATTTAACACAATGTGTAATAACTTATATGATTTCCCAGATGGAAATACTTCAATTCCGAATAATGTTGCAGCTTGTAGTTATTCATTCGTATCAATCGAGAATTTCACCATAGCAAATGCAGTTGCAGGAAATTATTATTTAATATTGATTACTAATTTTAGTAACCAGCCAGGTACTGTTACTTTTACTCAAACTAATATAGGTGCTTCTGGAGCAGGAACTACTAATTGTGATATTGTTTGTGATGTTAGCTTAGGACCTGATAGAATAGTTTGTAATCAACCAACTTATACAATAAATGCAAGTGCTATTGCGGCAGATGGCTATCAATGGTATTTCAATAATATTTTAATCCCTGGAGCTACTTCAAGTTCAATTGTGGTTAATCAAAGTGGCGATTATAAGTGTATTGTTACTTGCGGTTTAAATAATGTTGAGGATACAATAAACATTCAGTTTATTGACCAAGAAGTACCTACATTTATTGCGCCGGCTCCAATTTGTTCAGGTGCTCCAGCTCCAGTATTACCTTCAACTTCTAATGAAGGTATCACAGGGACTTGGTCTCCTGCTTTAGTAAGTAATACCGCTTCGGGAACGTATACTTTTACTCCAACTGTTGGTCAATGTGCTGCAACAACAACTTTATTTGTTGAAGTATTAACAACTTGTGCATTTAATTCTTTTGCTACAGCTGTTTGGGTTGATAATTGTTCAACAACAGGTGAAGGCGAATTTTTTAACATTACAGGATCAGGAACGAGTATTATCGGACCACCTGCAAATATTTTTCCAAATTCTAATTTAGGAACTTATGTTCAAAACTCTAATCAGTTGATTATTAGAGGTGCGGAAGTTAAAACATTTAAAACTTTAACTGCAAATGTTTGTGGAGCAACTTTAAACTATAGAGTGTATCCTGTGGCATCAACTCCGGGTACTTTTAATTCATTAGTGTTACCATTTTTTGAAAATTGTGGGGCAGGAACATTCCCTTCAGGAGGTCCTTGTAATCCTGGTGATCAAAAATGGCAGGAAGTATTATCTGATTTAGAGTCTCCAATAAATCTTACAACATATCCTCCAGGAAATTATGTATTTGAGGTTTATTTTACAGTCGTTGGAGATAGTAATTCTACTACTGATTGTGATGATTCTATTCTGGTTAATAATGGAGGATTAAATTTTATAGCAAACTTTACTATTCAGAATCCACCTACATTTACTTTTACTCAGCCAACTACATGTAATGGTACAGAAGGGTCTATTACTATCAGTAATTTAGCGCCAGGTGAAACGTATTCATTAACTTATAATGATGATGGAAATCCAGTTGGTCCAGCAAATTATATTGCAGATGCTAGCGGATCTTTTATTTTGTTAGGATTAAATGCTGGAGTTTATGATAACTTCTTGTTTACAATAAATGGATGTGTTACTTCAAATGCAACTCAAATAACCTTAGTAAATCCGGTATATACTCCAACTTTTACTGCAATTGGACCATTTTGCTCAGGAGATGCAATCACATTGCCTTTAACTTCTGATGAAGGATATACAGGAACTTGGTCTCCAGCGGTAGATAATACCCAAACAGTTACCTATACGTTTACACCTACACCAGGTCAGTGTGTTGTGGGAGCCACTTTGCAAGTCATTGTTAATCCAATTCCTGTGTTGCTTTCAGTTACTAATAATTCTCCTATTTGTTTAGGTAGCGATGCAGTATTTAATATTGATGGTACACCAAATGCTACTGTGAGTTACACAATAAATGGTGGAGCTTCACAAACTGTTGTCTTAGATCTTAATGGAGATGGTACTATAACTATTGCAGCTCCAACTTCAAATGTTGATTTACAATTGACTTCAATTTCTGCGTCTGGTTGTTCAACAGCTTTAACAAATGTTTCTACTGTAGTTGTAAATCCAATACCTGATGTAATAGTAAATAATAGTTTGCCAGTAATTTGTTCCGGTGACACTACAAATATAAGTTTAACTAGTTCTTTAGCAGGAACTTCATTTAGTTGGACAATAGTAAGTTCAAATGTTAATGGTGCTTCAGCAGGAACAGGTGATTTAATCTCTCAAGTGTTAACAACAACATCTGCTGTTGCAGGAAGTGTAGTTTACACAATCACGCCTTCTTTAAATGGCTGTATAGGAGTTCCAGTAACAACTACTGTTACAGTTAACCCTTTAGTGTCTCCCGTTTTCGATTCTATTGACCCTATTTGTGAAAATTTAACAGCTCCCTTATTACCATTGGTTTCAAATAATGGTATAACAGGAGCTTGGAGTCCTTCTTTAATTGATACTTCATTAGTTGGATTTACAACCTATACATTTATACCAGATGCAGGGCAGTGTGCTTCTAATCAAACATTAGTTGTTGAAATTATTGATAGAACTTTGCCGACTTTTAATTCTGTTGAAGATTTGTGTTTGAATTCAAATGATACTTCATTACCATTAACTTCTTTGGAAGGAATTACAGGAACTTGGAGTCCAGCAATTATAGATACAAGTAATACAGGGGTTTTAATTTATACATTTACTCCTAGTGCTGAATTTTGTGCAGACCAAGGTTTCTTAACAGTTAATGTTATTACTTGTGCAATTCCAAAAGGAATTTCTCCTAATGGGGATGGTTTAAATGATACTTGGGATTTATCAAGCTATAATATTCAAAAGGTTGAAATATTCAATAGATATGGAACAAAAGTATACTCTAAATCAAGTTACGAAAATGAATGGTATGGCCAATCAGATAATGGAAATGAATTGCCAGATGGAACCTATTATTTTGTGATTGATTTTACAGATTTAGAGACAAAAACAGGTTGGATTTATATAAACAGAGAACGTTAATAAAAGTAAGGCTGCTACAATTTGTAGCAGCCAACTTTAAAAAAACATAAAAAAATAATGAAGAAACTATTTTTAGTAACTTTAGGAGTAATTGCCTTTTCGGCAGATTTACAAGCCCAGCAAGACCCACACTACACCCAATACATGTATAACATGAGT
>NZ_JAPCIO010000018.1 GCF_025909975.1 Flavobacterium lacisediminis
AGTAGGAAGTAGTACATTTAATATTACAATTACGGCTTTACCCGTTTTAGTAGGTGTTACGGCTAATTCAATTTGTGAAGGAGCATCTGGAACAGTTATATTTACAGCCACACCTAACACTGTTGTTACATATACAGTTGATAGTGGTGCAAATCAAACAATTTCAATTGGTACTTCAGGAGTAGCAAGTTTAAATACGCCTGTTTTAACATCAAATAGTATTTATACAGTAGTTAATATTGCTTCTTCTTTATCGCCATTTTGTAGTCAATCACAAACAGGAAGTGCTACAGTAGTTGTAAATCCAATTCCAGATGTAATTATAACTCCTACACAAACTACTATATGTTCAGGAACTTCTACAAGTATTAATTTAAGTAGTACGGTTTCGGGTACAACATTTAGTTGGGTGGTAGTTCAACAATCAAATGTAACGGGTGCAACAAATGGAAGTGGAAATGTTATTTCACAGATATTGACAAGCACTTTAACAGGTAGTGGTTATGTAGATTACTTGGTTACTCCAACATCTAACGGTTGTGTTGGCCCAGCACAAACAATTAGAATTAATGTAACACCAAGACCTAATGTCACAGCAATTAACAATATTCCGACTTTTTGTTCAGGAGGTACTACTGATATTCAATTAAGTAGTAATAACGTTCTTGGCGCAGTATTTTCGTGGACGGTGACAGGAGGAAATGTTATAGGAGCTGTAGGTGGTACAGGAACAAGTATAAATCAAACATTAACTGTTAGTGCAGGTACAACTTCAACAGTAGAGGTGGTTTATACGATAATTGCTGAAGCAAATGGTTGTTCAGGAGCGCCACAAATTGTTAGAGTTTATGTAAACCCTGTTCCAGATTTAGCTGTAGCAAGTAGTTCTGTTCCTTTGTGTTCAGGTGATACTACTAATATTTCATTTACTGGTACAATTCCAGGAACTGTATTTAGTTGGGTTGTTTTAAATAGTACTGGAGTTTTAGGGGCGTCAAATGGAACGGGTACAAGTATCCAACAAATCTTAACTGCAACTAGTCTTTCACAAGGTTCTGTTACTTATCAAATAACACCTACGTTTAATGGTTGTGTTGGAACTTCACAGACAGTTACAGTTTTAGTAAATCCACGTCCAGAGTTGTTTGCAGATCCAACGCACCCTTCTTTATGTAGTGGTGTTCTCCCTACTAATATATTTTTATCGACTTTTAATGCGGGTACTGTATTCAATTGGACAGTTAATGCAGTTGGTGTTGATGGAGCTACAGCTGGAAGTGAACCTGGACCAACGTACACTATTATTCAAAATTTAACTACTTCAGTTGATAATGTACCTGGTTACGTAGACTATATAATTACACCAACATTTGCTGGTTGTTCTGGTACTTCAATTACCGTAAGAGTAATTGTTAATCCGTTGCCAAAACCAGTTTTAACAGATGGATCAATCTGTGTTGATGATGCAGGAAATACATTTCAAACGTATCAATTAAACTCAGGGTTAGATAATGTAACATATGATTTTGTTTGGTACTTTAACGGAGTGGCTATTCCAAATTCAAATACTGCTACTTATACAGCAAATGCTGTTGGTACATATAGTGTAGTTGCTACTAATAGTGTAACAAATTGTGTTTCTGAAGTTGTTAGTGCTAATGTTACAGCTACTAATCCTGCAGCTAGTATTACAGTAATACAAAGTAACTTTTTTACTGGCAATGCAACTTTAACGGTAAATGTAACTGGAGGAAATGGTACTTTAATGTATTCGTTAGATGAAGGTACTTTACAAACTTCCAATGTGTTTACAAACGTTAGTGCGGGGCCGCATGTAATAACAGTTATAGATACTCAAGGTTGTACTTATATAGTTCAGACAGTATTAGTAGTTAATTACCCACAGTATTTTACACCTAATGGTGATGGAATAAATGATACATGGAATATTATTGGACTACAAGACCAACCTGAGGCGATAGTATACATATTTGATAGATATGGAAAACTAATAAAAGAAATTCGTCCAGCCGAACCAGAAGGATGGGATGGAACTTATAATCAAGAAAATTTGCCATCAACTGATTATTGGTTTACCGTTGATTATTTAGAAAACGGAACAAAAAAACAGTTTAAAGCGCATTTTGCGTTGAAACGTTAATTTTAGCGATGTAATTTTTATAAAACCACCTTTTTTAAGGTGGTTTTTTTTGTTAAAACCGTAACTAATTTTACTTTTTTATATTTATTATGCCTAATATTATTGGTCTTGTTAAATATTTTTAAAATAATATAGTTAATTATTTGAAAATTCAAAAAATATTTTAATATTTGTTTATTAACAAAACTTTAATATTTTATTACTTTTTTAACAAAAATAAATTATAAAGACGTTGTTGATAAAATTTGAAATCAACCAAAAACAAATGTATTTATGAAAATTTTTTTAATGATTTTTTTCAGTATTTTTTCTTTTTTTGCTATAGCTCAAGAAAAGGGAAATAAAACTGCTAATTCAAAAAATAGCAGTGTAAAAAACACAAAAAATGTTGTTGTTGTTTCTAAATCGAATGACAATGATTCCAAGGGGGCTAATGAACAGATGGATAAAAAGAATTATCCAGATAAAGTAAAAACATCTCCTGAAGAATTTTATATTGTAAATGATAAACCGGTTGATAGGGTTACTTATTTAAAATATTTAAGAGCCAATAAAAAATAATATTTCTAATACTAAAATTTAAGAATATGGGATTTAAAAATTACTTAGCTATTGTAGTATTATTTATATTTGGTAATGTGCAAAATATATTTGCTCAGCCATCTAATGATGCTTGTGCAAGTGCTATTCCTTTAACGGTTACAAATGGCTCATGTACTTCTATACTTTATACAAATGTAGCTGCAACAACGGTAGGTACTGACCCGGCTCCAGCATGTTGGGCTCCTGCAACTAGAAGCCATACAGTATGGTTTTCTTTTGTAGCAACAACTGCTGATATAGAACTATCGACTAACTTTTCTGGAACTTTAGCAAATACTCAAATTGGTGTTTACAGTGGTACCTGTGGATCGTTAACTCAGTTAGCATGTCAGGAAGATGTAAATACAGCAGGAGGACTATTACATACAAATGTTATTTTACACGGCCTAACAATTGGTAATACTTACTATGTTATGGTTGATGGAAATGGTACTTCAACTGGTACTTTTGGAATTTGTGCTCAAGAAACTTTACCTATAGCGCCACCTTCACCGATTCAGGATTGTGATACAGCACAATTTTTGTGTAATAGAAACAATATTTCTATTCCCAATGGTACAGGAGGGCCTGGTTTGGTTCAAACAAATCCATCATGTTTTGGTTCGCCAGGTGAACGTGCTGCATGGTGGTATACATTTACAGTTGCTACTACTGGGACATTAGATTTTACAATTACACCTAATGGATCTGTAGATTATGATTTTGCTGTTTATAATGTTACTACTGGTTGTCCTGGTACAGAATTAGTTTGTAATTGGGATGCAACTACTGGTGCAACAGGTTTGTGTGGAGCTGGTTTAGGATGTGAAAATACGATTACAGTTACAGCTGGTCAAACATATGCAATTTTAGTAGACAGGTTCACGGCATCGTCTAATTTTGGATTTGTATTAGATTTTGTTGGCACAACAGCCACATTTACAAGTCCAACACCTTCTTTTACAGCTTCTGCAGCATGTCTAGGTCAAGCAACAAATTTCACAAATACAACAATTGGAAGTAATACTTATAGTTGGAATTTTGGAGATGGCTTCACTTCTAATTTAGAAAATCCTTCTCATACATATGCTGCTACAGGTACCTACAATGTTACTTTATTAGTAACAACTGTTCCTGGTGGATGTCAAAATCAGATTACTATTCCAGTTACTGTTAGTCCAATTCCGACAGTAAATGCAGGTACTGATACATCAACCTGTTCGGGTGCTTGTGTCACCTTATCGGGAGCTACTAATGCTACTGGCTATACTGGACCTGCTCCTTTTTCTAATTCAACATCTTATGCAATTCCCGATGGAAGTGCAACAGGTGTTAATTCACCGATTTCTGTTTCAGGCGTTTTTCCTACTACAATAGCAGCAGGATCTATAGCTTCAGTATGTATTAATTTAACTCATGGCTGGGATTCTGATTTGGATATTTTTTTAAGATGTCCTGATGGAACTCTATTGGAGTTATCAACTGATAATGGAGGTTCGGGAGCTAACTATACAAGTACTTGTTTTACTCCAACGGCTGTAAATGTTATAGGTTCTGCGGGAAATACTACAGCTCCTTTTACAGGTAATTATGCTCCAGAGCAAGCCTTTACTGCCTTAAATGGTTGTACGGCTAATGGTACTTGGGAACTTTTTGTTCAAGATGATGCTGGATTATTTTCAGGTTCGATCACTGGATGGACAATTACATTTAATAATACATATCCTCCATTTGTTTGGTCTCCAACTACGGCGATGACTGGCGCTAATACTTTAACTCCATCAGTTTGTCCAACAGCTACAACAACTTATACATTAACAGCTTATGGTGCTGGTGGTTGTGTGGTGACAGATACTGTATTGGTTACTGTAACTCCTGGTCCATCTTTAACATTGACATCAGCGGCAGCAACTACAAATCAATCTGTATGTGCTAATTCAGCAATTACGAATATTACATATGCAGTTGGGGGTGGAGCAACTGGTGCATCGGTTGTAGGTTTACCTGCAGGTGTTACAGGTTCTTATTCAGCTGGAGTATTTACTATATCTGGAACACCAACAGCATCAGGAACATATAATTATACCGTTACGACTACTGGAGGTGGTTGTACTCCAGCTACTGCAACTGGCGTTATAAACGTAAATAATGCACCGGTTTTAACAAGTATTACTTCAACAACTCCAATTTGTTCAGGAAATAATGCTGTATATAATCTTACAGGAACTCCTAATGCAATTATTAGTTATAATATAAATGGTGGAGCACCACAAACGATAACATTAAGTGCTGCTGGAACAGCAACTGTTACAGTTCCTTCTATAGTAACTAATACTACCTTAAATGCAACTAATGTTGCAGCTGCAGGCACTACGGTTGTAGGTAATGGATTGTCAGTTGCAGGAGGTATTAATCCAGCAAATGCTGTTGGTGCAATATCTGCTTTAGGAGCTGCTGCTAATGCAACCAATTGTGCTTCAATTGATAATGCAAATACTACACAAACAATTACTTTACAACATTTAGTTCCTGCAGGTACAATTATTACGATTAGTATTGCAAGAGATACTAATGCAGGAAGTGTTAATATTTCTGATGGAACGGCTAATATAGGTGCATTTAGTGCTGGACCAAATGATGTTTTACAACGAATTACTGTTACTACAACTGTAGCAACAAATACAATTATTATTACGAGAGTTGGTGGTATAACTTGGGTTGATGGAGTTCAATATTCGATTACCTTACCAGGTTGTTCAACCCCAATTGCTATTTCTAACACAGTCGTAGTTACGGCAGTTCCTGTAATAACTTTAACTTCAGCGGTTCCTACAACAAGTCAAACA
>NZ_JAPCIO010000019.1 GCF_025909975.1 Flavobacterium lacisediminis
CAATTGGCTTTTTATGGGAACACTCGGAATTATTGGTGTTTTACTTTTTATTTGGACTATAAAATTAATAGAAAATGAAACAGTTAGTAAAATTAAAAACTAAAAAATTAGTTAAATAACTACAAAAAAATAGTTGTATATGTGTGTAGAATGGTTAGCTAAGGTTTTGAAGTAATTTTAGGTTGGAATAGATTTATTTCGTCAAGTCTATATTTTATATTGTTCTCAATGATTTTAATTCTATTTGGGTTTAATCTTGAATTTTAGTGTATCCATAAAAAAAAAATAACTTAATTTAGTAAAATATTTTGTTTAAAAATAGGATACGACATACTTCTATATTTCACTATTTACCTAATAAACTGACTTTTATCATTTTAATTTAAAATTATTGTTCTTAAATTTGAATATATTAATTTAATATCAAATACATTTTTTCTTAATAATTTGACTGGTTAGGTCTGTACAAATACACAAATTAAACAGAGAAAAACAATTTAAATACATAAATATATGAAAGGAATTATATTAAAAATTAGTGAAATTAAAGTCTTAGCCCTAAAAATTTCATTTTTTGTAATTTTCACTTTATTTGGATTGCAAGTTAATGCACAAGAAATTAAAACCGAGGTGGATGCCGTAAGTTTTTTGGATAAGATGCCGAAAAATTATTTTATTACTGAAACCACCAAACGTTTAGATGGTTTAGAAGTAGAAACTTTTTACCAATGCGAGGGCTATGTTATAGAAAATGAATATCTAATATTATTTTTAAAGGAAATTGATGATGTTGAAAATAAAGGAAAATTAACACATTTGATGCTGAACTTACTAGATAGTTTAAAAATGGATAAAATAACTAAAAAAAATAACGAAAGTTATTTTGCGAAATACATTTCCTATAAAAATTATAAAATAACCTGCGGCTGTGCAAAATGTGATATTGAATCTGAAACAACAAAATTTATAAAAAATCTCAGAAAGGAATGTAATGAAAACTTAGATAAATTTTATACTTCTTTCAATATCTTAAAATTAAATTTTAATGCTTCAGAAAAAGCGGAAGAAAAATTAATAAAATTTCGAGACGAATACATAAAATTAGGGAGAAACAGAGAAATAACCGAAGAACAACGCAAATTTATTATTCAAGCAAACGTTGCCAATGATGCAAAAGATTATGTCAATGCCTTACTCCTATATCGTAAGGCAATAGACGTAAATAAGTTTTCTTATCCGAATGCCTATTTCAACATGGCTCTGATATTGGCTCATTCTGGATATTACTATCAAGCAACTTATGCAATGAAAGCATATCTTATACTTATGCCTGATGCCGAAGATGCCCGCAAAGCTCAAGATAAAATTTATGAATGGGAAATGTATGTTAAATATTAAAAACAATTATCATGAAAGCAATAATTATTATTATTTTATTATTAGCTAATAATCTTTTTGCACAGAGTCAAACTTTGAACGATTCTGTTTTTATGGGGTTAAAACTTCCTCCAAATAATGAACAGGCAAAGCTTTTGGTTAAAAATTTAGAGGATCAAGTTAATTCTACCAAATGTTGGTTTGTGATTGATGGAAATTACAAATGGAAACCCAAACTTAAAATTTTTGACAATAGACTAGAACTTTTTAATAGCGGGACTCCAATAAAAACTATTTATTTTGTTAATATTACAAACAATATCCACTATGTTTCAGGTCCTTCGTATGGTATAAATTACGATTATGTTTGGTTTGAAGAAAATGCAGGAGTGTGTTTTAAAAAAAATCAAGGCAATGTGTTTTACACAAATTTAACTGCCATTGTTGCTATTTTAAAAAAAGCACAAACCAATTATAAAATTACCACTATGAATAATCAATTAGATGAATTTAAAATTAAATCATCTGAATATCTCTCTAAAGAAGTTAAACCTAATGTATCTGAAGAACAAAGAAAGTTTATTGTGCAAGCAAATGCAGCAAACGAAGAAAAAAAATATACTTTAGCATTGGAAATTTATGAAAAAGTATTTCAAGTAAATCCGTACAGCTATCCTCAAGGTTATTTTAATGCTGCATTGATAGCTGCCCAACTTGAAGATTATTCACTTGCCATTTATAATTTGAAAAAATATCTAATTATTTCTCCTAATGTCGAAGATGCTCGAAAAGCACAAGATAAAATTTATGAATGGGAAATGTATATTAAATATTAAAAACTATTATCATGAAAACAATATTTTTTTTTATGTTTTTATTGACTAATAATTTTTTTGCACAGAGCCAAACTTTGAACGATTCTGTTGCTATGGGGTTAAAACAACCTCAAAATATTGAAGAGCTAAAAAAAGAAATCTTAAAATTACTCAATGATATAGAATCTATAGCTTTTTGGGGGGAGGCGTACCATAAAGGTTGTAAATTAGGAAACCAAAATAATATTTACATCATTTTTAAAGGTAAAAATGAGGTAATCACAGAATCAGGTTTTAAATATAGCCATTTTGATGAAAAAGGAAGTTATATAAATCATTTGGATTCCATCTACTTTTCTAGTGACTCATTGTTAAAATTTGAAAGTAGGAATCCTTTTAGATTTACTGAAAACAATGGCGTATGCTGTAAATGTGGCAAAAAATCAAAATTTTACGAAATTCCTGCTCAAACATTTGAAATTAAATTAAATGACATAAAACTTACATACAATGGAAGCATTTATGAAAGTAATAAAATATATCTTTGGGACTCAAATTTAATACCCAAGTTAACTGCTACCGCTCGAACATTAAGACTCACTATAAGCTATAATAAAGAAATTTTGGAACTGAAAGATTTCGAAAAAGAATACAGCGAGATTGATAATATACTTAAAAATCAACCTGTTTCTGAAAATCAACGAAAGTATATTGTTCAAGCAAATGCATTAGCCAAAGAAAAGAAATTATTTGATGCTATTACTCAAATGAAAAAAGCATTAGAAATAAACAAGTTTAATTTTCCAGATGCATATTACAATCTATCCTTATTATCAATTCAAAGTTACGAAAATTACGAAGAAATTCGCTTGCCAGATTCTGCAGAAAGGTGTTTAATAGATGCCATTTTTTACTTGAAAAAGTATTTGATATTAATGCCAAATGCTGAAGATGCCCGAAAAGCTCAAGATAAAATTTATGAATGGGAGTTTAAAATTACACATCAATAATATGAAAAAAAAATTAATAATCATTCTCACTTTGTTTTGTATAAATACTTTCTCTCAAAACAATAATTCAAATCTTAATGATTCATTGATGTATAAGATTACATCATATATTAATGAATACAAATGGGTATTCTGGATAAGTGATGAAATAAATACAAAAACAATGACTAAACTACAAATTGAAGCTAATGAAAAAATTGTATTTAGTGGAGACAGTCTTCTGTTTATCACAAAAGAAGGAAGAAAAAGAATTTCTCTTATAGACACTATAACAAGTGTAGATGATGCTGAAACACCTAGTATAAGAGTTGGTTCAAAATTACTTATTACACTTCCTTATCGTTCTAATGGAAAATATAAAGCAGGACGATTTTATTTTAATGAAGAATCTAAAAAAAGAATAACTTTATTATATAATTTAATGTTGCCACTTTCTGATAAATTTAGAAAAGATGAAGATATGAAAATAAACAACGAACCTGAATTGTTTAAAAAAATCGTAGAACAATATAAGTCACTGGAAAATCAAACAATATCTGAAGAACAAAGAAAATTCATTGTTCAAGCCAATCAACTAGCCGAAGACAAAAAGTATTATGACGCTTATTCTTATTACGAAAAAGTACTAAAAATAAATCCTGTTTCATATCCGTATGCGTATTATAACATGGCAATACTTAAAGAAAATATAAAAGATTTTAAACGAGCTATAATGAATATGAAAAAATATTTAATACTCTTGCCTAATACTGAAGATGCCCGAAAAGCGCAGGATAAAATTTATGAATGGGAGTTATTTGTTAAAAAATAAAAAAATATAAATATGAAAGTTAATATAAATATTGTAATCCTTTGGATCATATTAGGAAGTTTTATTATAATACCACATCAAAAATTGATGGCACAATCAGGCATTGAATGTTTAGGTTGCGGTGGAATGAATGGCAAACATAATACTGGTTGTAAGTATATGAGTTCGAGTACGAGTTCGAAGTCATCCGTAAAAAGTTCTTCTTTTGAGCAAGAAATAATGGGTGCTATTTTTTCAAATATGCTGAATAGTGTATTCAATAGCAGTTCAAATTCAAAAGAAACCGAAGCTGAAAAATTAAAACGACAGCAAGATGAACAGATAAGACAGCAAAGATTGGCTGCATTGATAGCATTACAAAAAAAGCGTAACGATTCCATTGCACAAGCCAAACACAATAAAATGATGAGTGAATATAAAAAACTCGATAGTGGAGGCGAATTAAAATATAAAGGTTTAGATGATAATAAATGGAAAGCTTCAATACACTTTAACTGTAAAATTACATCGTTCAAAGGAGAAGTAACTGTGATGAAATCTGTAGACGGAAAATTACATGCAAAACAACTAACCGCTGACCAACCAATAGATTTATCCCCAGGAGATTGGATTAAAACAGGACCAAATAGTAGTATTAAATTACATTATGGCTTGGAAAAAGGAGGTGAAGATGTTATGCTAGGTCAAAATTCGGCTATGAATATCGTTACAGATGAAAATGGTACAAATATTCCCAAAATTCAACGAGGAAATGTGTATATAACAAATAATTTGGTGTCAGAAAAAGCAGCAGAAATTACAGAGGACATAATTTCAGAAGCTAACAAAGAAATAAGTAAATTAAGAAAGAAATTAAAGGTTAGAGTACATGGAGGCACTTGTTCTATAAGAGGTACAGAATTTTCAATTGAAGTGGATTCATTAGGAAATTCAATATTCAATGTTTTTGAAGGTGTTGTCGAAATTGTAGATGACAATGAAATTTTTAAACTAACACTTACAGCCAATCAAAAAGGAATTATAAGTAACTCTGGAAATCTCTTAGGGCCAATTCCAATTAAAGCTAATGAAATAATAAAATGGTGGAAAGAAAAATAGTTCTTATACTAAACAAAGTATCTAACCTCAATAAATTATGCACTAAGTTAAACATGGATACTTCTTGTACAAACTTTTTTTATTCTATCTTCCAAAAAAATATAAAATTGACATATTTAGAAGCTATTTTAAATTAAAATTTTGCGTACAGTTTTACTGGAATAGATAAAATAGCCATTTTTACAATGAGTTATAGTTTAGCTCATATTTTAAGTGCAAAA
>NZ_JAPCIO010000002.1 GCF_025909975.1 Flavobacterium lacisediminis
TACTCCAGTTTTTTATGCTCAAGGAGCAACAGCATCAGCATTAACTGCAACAGTAGGTGCAAACGGAACAGGATTATTATGGTATACTACAGCAACAGGTGGTGTAGGTTCAGCTACTGCTCCAACTCCTTCAACTGCTACGGTTGGAAATACTTCTTATTGGGTTTCTTCTACAAATGCAAATGGATGTGAGAGTGCAAG
This sequence comes from Flavobacterium lacisediminis, assembly GCF_025909975.1. Classification (GTDB taxonomy): domain Bacteria; phylum Bacteroidota; class Bacteroidia; order Flavobacteriales; family Flavobacteriaceae; genus Flavobacterium; species Flavobacterium lacisediminis. The sequence goes on from NZ_JAPCIO010000002.1 coordinate 202, forward strand.
AACAGAAATTGTTGTGACGGTGTCTTTGCCTGCAACTCACTTAAATTTTGATGGTTCAAATGATATGGTTGGGTTAGGTAGTTCGTTATCGAGCACATTAAATGGAGCTAATTTCTTTACAGCCGAAGCTTGGATTAATGTTCCAAATACTACTGGAGTAAAAACTATTGTTGGGAATCATATTTCGAATGGAGCTCAATTCAATTTAAGAATTGATGGATCAAGACTAAATGGATTTTTAGGTTTTGGAGCATATGGAGCTAACACTTCTGTTGGTTCAATTGTAGCAAATACTTGGCATCATGTTGCAATGGTTTATAATGATACCACATTGAAACTTTATATAGATGGAATAGAAGCAGCATCAGTAAACATCCCTCTAGCTTACAGTTTACAAACATCTGCTCAGCCTTATATGATTGGTGCTTCAGGATATGGTGGTGAATTCTTTAACGGATCAATTGATGAAGTTAAAATATGGAATATAGCAAAAACACCAGATCAATTATTAGCCACTAAAAATTGCGAATTACAAGGGACAGAGTCTGGTTTGATAGCTTATTATAAATTCAATCAAGGAGTTGATCAAGCTAACAATTCAGCAATTACGACATTGTTAGCAACAACAGGGCCTAACGGAACAATAACAAATTTCACATTAAACGGATCTACTTCTAACTTTTTAGTAGGTTCACCTGTAGCAACAGGTTCAATTGTGCCTTCGGTGGCATCAGTAACAACACCAGTAACTTATAATCAAGGAGACACAGCTTCTGCTTTAACTGCTACAACTGGTGCAAATGGAACAGGATTAATGTGGTATACTACAGCAACAGGAGGAACAGGTTCTACAACAGCTCCAACTCCAAGTACTGCTACTGCAGGAAACACTTCTTATTGGGTTTCTTCAACAAATGCAAATGGTTGTGAGAGTACCAGAGTTGAAATTGTGGTAACAGTTAACGCACCTGCACCTGCAACTCATTTGAATTTTGATGGAATTGATGATGTGGTAGATTTGGGTTCTGGATTAACTACTTATTTTACAGGTAAAACAAAAGTTACTATCCAAGCTTGGGTAAGATCTGAAACTAATTCTGGTTTAGGAACTATTGTAGGTAATTATAATTATCCAACGAATAATAATTCTATGCAAATGATGCTAAGACGTGATGGAGCAAATTATGCTTTTTGGTTAGATAGCGGAAGTGGTTATACAAGTGTATCAGCTGTAGGTTCTGTTGTTCTAAATACTTGGCAACATGTTACTGGAACTTGGGATGGAACTACAATGAGAATCTATATTGACGGAGTATTAGCTAATTCATCTGCAAAAACAGGAGTAATTCCTTCGAGAACAACTAGTTTTAGTATTGGATCTAATACGTCTGAAAGATTTGATGGTGATATAGACGAAGTAAGATTGTGGGATATGGCTTTAACAGCTACAGATATTATGAATACAATGAATTGTGAAGCACAATCACAACCTGAATTAGTTGCTTATTACAAGTTTAACCAAGGTAATGATAGCGTGAACAATTCAACAGTTACTTCACTTCTTGACAGTTCTAGTAATGCAAACAATGGAACTTTAACTAGTTTTGCTTTAACAGGAGCTACTTCAAACTGGAGATCAGGTTCAACAATTACAATAGGTAATACTTGTGCAACTTTAGGAAATTCAGATTTTGAAAATGTAAATAGTATTACTATTTATCCTAACCCTTCAACGGGAATTTTCAATATTGTTTCGCAACAAAATGTTTCAGTAGAAATTTATGATTTATTAGGAAAATTAGTTTACAATCAATCATTAGCTAATGGAACAAATAGTATTGATATTTCAAACATTAATACTGGAGTTTATTTACTTAAAGTTACAGATGCTAATGGTAATTCTGAGTCACATAAATTGATTAAAAATTAATGAAGTTTCTCTATAAATATAAGTTTGAAATTTTATTAATACTACTTTATGTAATATTAACTTTGCTAGGTATTTATATTTATAGTTTGTAAATAAAAGGCTGTCATCTGACAGCCTTTTTGTTTTTAAAGTTTAGGCAAAGTTCTTACATACAATTCCTCAACTTTTTTTCTTGCCCAATCCGTTTTTCTTAAGAATTTTAAGCTTGAATTTATTGATGGATTTTCTTTGAAGCAATTGATGTTAATGAGTTCTGCCAAAGTATCAAAACCATAAAAGTCAACTAATTGTTCTACAATGGATTTTAATGATTTTCCGTGAAGTGGGTCGTTACTCATATTTTTATTTTCTTGTGTGACAATTTACAACATGGTCATTCACCATTCCAGTAGCTTGCATGTGTGCATACATAACAGTTGAACCTACAAATTTAAATCCACGCTTTTTCATGTCTTTGCTTAATGCGTCTGAAATAGGTGTAGTTGCTTTTACTTCGCTTAAGGTTTTAGGTTGGTTGTCAATTGGTTTTCCATCCACAAATCCCCAAATATATTTGGAGAAACTTCCAAATTCTTCCTGCACTTCTATAAAAGCTTGTGCATTGGTTATTGTTGCTTTAATTTTTAATTTGTTTCTAATAATTCCAGTATCTTCTGCTAATTGCGCCATTTTATCTTCTGAATAATTGGCAATTTTTTTCAAATCGAAATTATCAAATGCTCTTCTGAAATTTTCTCTTTTGGCTAAAACAGTATACCAACTTAATCCCGCTTGAAATGTTTCTAAAATCAAAAATTCGAAAATAGTTTCATCATCATAAACTGGTTTTCCCCATTCGTTATCGTGATAATTGCGGTATAAATCATCTTTTTCGCACCAAGCGCATCTTTGTTTAGTTTCCATGTTTTTCTGCTCCTAAATAGTTGTCAATTAAATAATGTCCGAGATAAATTAAAGGCGTTAAACAAATAGCAATTCCTAGTTTAACTGAATATCCTGTAAATGCAGATGCTACAAACGTTTCGCCGTTTATTTTTCCAGGTAACCAAAAGGCAATTCCCAAAACAATAAAACTATCAAATAATTGTGAAATTACAGTTGAACCTGTACTTCTTAACCAAAGCATTTTCTTTCCAGTTCGGTTTTTTACAAAGTGAAAAATAGTGACGTCAATTAATTGCGATACCAAAAAAGCAGTAATACTTCCTACTATAATCCACATACTTTGACCAAATACCGCATTAAATTGATCGTCAGATATTAATCCATCACCTTTTACTGCTGGAATTTGAAGTCCTATTAGTAATAAAAAAAAGGTATAGGCAATTAAACCAGCGGTTATGAATGATAATTTTTTTACACCTTTTTCACCAAAATACTCGTTGATTAAATCTGTGGTGATGAACACAATGGGCCAAGGTAAAATACCTAAACTCATTACGGTGTTGCCAACATGGATTAATTTTCCACCAATTAATTCCGCAACTAATGCATTGGTAATGAAAATCCCAGCTAAAACAACGTATATAATGTCTTTTTTTCTATGAAACATACTAATAGTCTTCTAAATCACCAAAAAGATTATTATTCATTTTTAATTTACCATAAGAGGCTCTTCTGTGATTATCGTTTAACGATTCGTCTATCATGCTTTTAATTATGGCATCTATTTCTTTTTCTTCTAAATAGGTTTTGGCATTTAATTTACAATATTCCTTAATGTTAATTTTTCCATTTTCAATGATAAATGCAATGCCACTTATTTGTTGTTGATTTGAATTATATGAATTCTCTTCGATGTTTATTTTCTTGAAGAAGAAATACATGATTTTTTTACCATTAAATCGAATTTCCTTAGAATCATAGAATGACAATGAGTCTTTTTTCTTATCGATGTCTTCCGAGTAAATTTCGGCAGCCATGGCAATAGTTTTTTCATCGTATTTCGTTAAGAACGAATTTTGTTTCATGTGATGCATCATTAAAAACCCAATAAACTGAATTTTTTCATTTCCAACAATTTTATCCATTGTTTGTGAATCAACTTGGTTGGTTTTTTCCAATTGTACTTCGGCAAAAGCTAAATCTAATTCTTCAATGTTTAAATCGGTTGCTTTTTTAAATAGTTGTGCCACATCTTTTTCTGCTTTAAACGGATATAAAATGGTATAATAACTAATGAAATCTTCTATTGGAGCTTCGTCTTCTTCATAATATTCGTCTTCATCTTCGTTTTTGAAGTTTTGTTTACTTTTCCAACTAGCTAAACGTTTGTACTCTAGTTTTGCATTAGTTAAAATCATTTTTTTGTACGATTTTAATTTTTTTGCATTACCATGATTTTTTAGTAAAAGTTGATGTGTAAAAGAAACAATAGGCTCATGAAACTCTTTAATGCTGTAGTATTGAAAAATATTTGGAAACAAAACCTGACTATTTTCTAAATCTTCTTCAAAATGATTAAAGAGTCCAATAATTTCATATTCATTGTCTGAAATTGGTAAATCATATTCTAACAATTCTAAAATTTTCTTGTATGCTTCTTTGCTTTTTTGAAAGGTCAATGCTCTTAAAACGGCAAACTGAATAACAGTATTTGTGTTTTCTTTCTTGTAAGCATTTTCTAAATATGTAATGACTTCAGGCGATTTGATTTGACCTAATTTTTCATATAATTCCCCTAAAATTTCAGTTTCATCATCTTTGAATTTAAAAGTATTTAGGAAGGTTTTAAACTTTGGTAAATCTTCTTTTCCAACAGTTAAATGCTCTATTGATTTTAAGGCAGAATAACGAATACTGTCGTGTTTACTTCTAACATCGCTTAAAAATAAGTCCATTTTATTTTCTAAAATGTTCTCTGTGTTTTTGTTTTCTAGAGCAATCGAATGGAATGTTTTTTCTACAAATGGATCTTTATTGTCATAGTCTTTTGCAACCAACGTTGATAGCTCGTAAATGGTATTTCCGTTTAATAATAACTTGTATTTAATAGCTTGTTTTGAACTTGGTTTAGAAACCATAGCTTCAAAAGTATGAACGTTTTTATCTTTGTCGAAACTAATTTTTTCGTCAATAATTTTTAGTTTTTCTTCTTTTGGAAATAACTTTTTATCCCAATCTGAAAACATATAATCGGAAGCTAAATTGAAATCTTCCTCTGGAATTGGCACTTCAATTACTTCATTATCCCCTTCGATATCTGCTGGGGTTTCATTTACAGTAATATCTCCAATAATTTGTTTGCGATAATTTTTCCAGATAGAATCTAATGATTTTTCAGACTCATAACGATGATATTTGTAATAGTTAAGTTGAATGATAGAACCATTACTTCCTAAAAATTGGTAGTTTTTTGACTGCGCCGTAAAATGGTTTTTCTTTTTACTTCCGTTTTGAAGTTCTCTTTCAACTAAAAAGTCTAAGTGTTCATTCTGTTTTTCTGGAATTTCGATACTAAAGTGATTGGTAGTGTCTCGGAATATTCTATAACTTTCAGGATCTATAGAAGGTTTAATCTCAAACGAGTCAAAAAAACGTTTAGCATCTGTTTCTTCTGCATTAACTGTACCTAAAAGATAATATTTGTTGCCATTTAATTGCGATTTCAATTGAATTTCTCTGTTTTCAATACTCGATTTAGAGAAGAAAGCAATTCGGTCTTTATTGAACTTAGTTTGGGTAGAATCTAACTCATGTTGAGCATAAAATTCTTGGTGAATTCGCTTCAATTCGTATTCCGAATTTTCTAAATTATCAATTTCAGGAAGCGTTTTTTCGATTAAAAAGTAAAAGCTCTTTTTCTTTTCATCTAGAGCCGTAATAGCAATATCCGAATTGTCTTTACTATTGTTTTTATTTCCAATGTAAGTATTGTAAGCTGGAACTTGTACTTCAAAATTTCCTTTTCTTGGACTGATTTTTTCCCAAGTGTTTTTATTGTCTTTTAATTCGATTTTTGAAAAAATATCTTCTTCAAAACGTCTTACATAATCGCCTTCACCGCCCATAATTACTGTAATAATTTCTAGCGGAGTAATGTAATAGCGATAACGTTGCGCGTTGCCTGTTTTGGTTTTACTTTTAATGTCGTAAACCCAATAATTTTTTTCCTGAAACGATTTTTTTTCTAGAATTTCTCCTGGAATATTTTCATAAAACAAACTGTCTAATGTTTTGATATTGAATGTTTTGTTTTTCTTGTTTATGAAATCGTTTAAAAGTTTTCTTTTTACATTTACAAAGCCTCCATTTACTAAATCTGGAGATTCTAAATCTTCTCCATTTTCTAAAACAATTTCAAATAGTGGTAATGAAATCATACCATCGGCAGTTGTTCTGTTTTTTAATTCTGGCTTTGTGAAGTATTCTTCTATTTGTTTTTTAGCTGCTTTTCCTTTTTCGGTGTAGTTTCCAAATACGGGTGTTACTTTATATCCTTTAGCTCTAAGTAATTCGATTACTCCTTTTGGACCTGGCAAGTGAGCGGCTCCAATAGCACTAAACAAACTTCCGGTTTTCATTATCGAATCCATGTTTTTAACCATTTCAACGTTTCGGTCAAAAAGCATGGCTTTTAAAAACGATTTTGGTGAACTTAACATGGTTAACGAATCAATCATGTCTAAGTCTTTTTCTCTGTAATAATCGTTAAGTGCTTGGTCGTAGGATTTGTTTTTTAAAATTTTTAAAATGGCTTGACGGTTTTTATCCACTTCACTTTCGTCCATTTTAGCTTGTGCCATCATGATGTTTAAAGTGGATTGCTTTACGTCTTCTAAACCTACGGTTCTTTTGTTGTATTTTCTACCTGTTCTGTAGATAAACATATCTAGATAGGTTTCTTCTTGATAATCTTTTTGTGCTTCGTCAGTTCTAGTAAGTAAACTTATAAGGTTATAATTACTACTTCTAAACAATGGGTATAAATTATCTTTTTCAATCGGTTTGATGTAAAAATTGGTGTAAAATTTCCCTTGATTAGTATATTGACTATAAAAGCTAAACAAATCAAAAAGCGTAGTCCAAGTTCTTGGTTCGCTTTCATTGGCTACAATATCAGCCTCTTGAAGGTGTTTAAAAAAATTATCGGATAAATGATATGAAACCTTATCGCTTACGTGCATAGAGCCGTAAACATATGATTTCTTTTGTAAGCCATTACCGCTAATTTCCCACAGCAAACTTTGGTATTTTTTTTCTTGTGCAAATAAGGAAACTGATACAAGGGCTAATAGAAGAGCAATTTTTTTCAAGGCTATTTTATTTTTTTCGATTACCCCAAATATACAGTATTTTGAAAAGAAAAAAACCTTAACTCTTGTTAAAGAATTAAGGTTTTGTATTTATGTGTTTAGAATATGATTATCCTAAAGCAACTCTTTTGAATCCAGACACAGTTAAGTTAGCGTCAACTGATTTAATGTAAGCAGCAACACTCATAGAACTATCTTTGATATAATCTTGGTTTACTAAAGTGTTATCTTTGTAGAAACGTTGGATTTTACCTTTAGAGATATTGTCTAACATAGCTTCTGGTTTACCTTCAGCTCTTAATTGTTCTTTAGCAATTTCGATTTCTTTTTCAATGATTGCAGCATCAACACCAGCTTCGTTTAAAGCAATTGGGTTCATAGCAGCAGCTTGCATTGCTACGTTTTTAGCAGCTTCGTCAGCTCCATCAACGTTTGCAGATAAAGCCACTAAAGTAGCAATTTTACCAGCGTGGATGTAAGATCCAACAAATGCACCTTCTAATCTTTCAAAAGCACCGATTTCGATTTTTTCTCCGATAACTCCAGTTTGCTCGATTAATTTATCAGCAACAGTAATTCCGTTGAAATCAGAAGCTAATAATTCTTCTTTAGTAGCATAGTTTAACGCTTGGTTAGCTAAATCTGTAGCTAATTTTACGAAAGATTCGTTTTTACCTACGAAATCAGTTTCACAGTTTAATGTAATAGCTACACCAGCTGTTTTGTCTGCGTTGATAACAGCAATAGCAGCACCTTCAGTAGATTCTCTATCTGAACGGTTAGCAGCTACTTTTTGACCTTTTTTTCTTAAGTTTTCGATAGCTAAATCGAAATCTCCTTCTGCTTCCACTAATGCTTTCTTGCAATCCATCATTCCAGCACCAGTGATAGTTCTTAATTTATTTACGTCTGCAGCAGTAATATTTGCCATTTTGTATTTTTTTTAATTTGTTGTTTATAAAAGTAAAAAATCCCAATCACTAAATCCCAAATTCCAATTTTACTAAATTGCTAACTAAAAGTTAGAACAAGTTTGGAATTTGGAATTTAATTCTTGGAATTTAATTTATTTATGCTTCAGTTTCAGTAGCAGGAGCTTCAGTAGCTTCTACTTCTTTAGCTGGTAATTCGTCTTTTTCAACTTTTCTATCAGAAAGACCTTCGATTAAAGCAGCAGATACTAAAGATAAAACTTTATCAATAGATTTAGAAGCATCATCATTAGCAGGAATAACGAAATCAATTGGACGTGGATCCGAGTTCGTATCTACCATTGCGAAAACTGGAATGTTTAATTTTTGTGCTTCTTTAATTGCAATATGCTCAGCTTTAACGTCTACTACAAAAAGAGCTGCTGGAAGTCTAGACATGTCAGCAATAGAACCTAAGTTTTTCTCTAATTTAGCACGTAAACGATCTACTTGTAATCTTTCTTTTTTAGATAAAGTCATGAAAGTACCGTCTTTCTTCATTCTATCAATAGAAGCCATTTTTTTAACAGCTTTACGGATAGTTACGAAGTTAGTTAACATACCACCTGGCCATCTTTCAGTGATGTAAGGCATGTTACATGCAGCTGCTTTCTCAGCAACGATATCTTTTGCTTGTTTTTTGGTAGCAACGAATAATACTTTTCTACCAGATGCAGCAATTTTTTTCAAAGCTTCGTTAGCTTCTTCAATTTTAGCTGCAGTTTTATATAGGTTAATGATATGAATACCATTACGCTCCATATAAATGTAAGGAGCCATGTTTGGATCCCATTTACGAGTCATGTGTCCGAAATGTACACCTGCTTCTAATAACTCTTTAACGTCAATTTTGTTTGCCATTGTGTAATAGTTTACGTTCCGTGATTAGCAATTTTCAAGTAGTCACTTGCGTTGGTCTTGAAAATTTAGATGCTAAACTAATTCCCTTTTTACAAGGAATATCGACAACTTTGTTTTTAATTCAATTTTAATTGTAAAAATGTATCTGAAAAAATATTCTGATAAATATCGAATATTAACGTTTCGAGAATTGGAATCTCTTACGTGCTTTTTTCTGACCGAATTTTTTACGTTCAACCATTCTAGGATCTCTTGTTAATAATCCTTCTGGTTTAAGGATAGCTCTGTTTTCAGCCTCAACTTCACACATTGCTCTTGCAATAGCCATTCTCACAGCTTCTGCTTGTCCTGTTGAACCACCACCATATACGTTTACTTTAACGTCAAAGTTTGATGCATTTTCTGTCATAGACATTGGTTGCATAACTTTGTACTGTAAAGTTGCAGTTGGGAAGTAGTTAGTGAATTCTCTTTTGTTAACAGTGATTTTTCCTGTTCCTTCTGAAACATAAACACGTGCAACAGCGCATTTTCTTCTACCGATTTTGTGAATAACTCCCATTACTTAAGATCGTTTAGGTTAACGGTTTTAGGTGTTTGAGCAGCATGTTTGTGCTCAGAACCTACATATACATTTAAATTACGGAATAATTCAGCACCTAATTTGTTTTTAGGTAACATTCCTTTGATAGCTTTTTCTACTAATAATGCAGGGTTTTTTTGTTGCATTACTTTAGCAGTTAAAGTTCTTTGACCTCCTGGGTAACCTGTGTGTCTGATGTACGTTTTGTCATCTAACTTGTTACCAGTAAGGTTGATTTTTTCTGCGTTGATAACAATTACGTTATCTCCACAATCAACGTGCGGTGTATAACTTGGCTTGTATTTACCTCTTAAAAGCATTGCTACTTTTGTAGATAAACGACCTAAGTTATGCCCTTCAGCGTCCACAACAATCCACTGCTTGTCTGCAGTTGCTTTGTTGGCTGATACTGTTTTGTAGCTTAATGTGTTCACAATAATTAATTTAAATTAAACATTCCATTCCCAATAAAGGGAGTGCAAAAGTACAATTATTTATTAGATTTGCAAACCCCTTATAGAAAATATTATTTTTTCTAATTTATTAAAGTCCATACCATTATGTAAAATTCGAGTGGAGTTGTTTTTTTTAATTCAAGAAATACACTATTTTTACCTCTTAACTGATATTTATGAAAGCAAAAGCAACTCTAAAACAAATTGCCCTAGAATTTGGCGTATCAATATCTACTGTTTCTAAAGCATTAAGTGATAGTCCAGAAATCAGTGAAGCTACCAAAATAAAAATTCAAGAGTATGCCGCTTTGCAGAATTACAAACCTAATAGTATTGCCAAGAATTTAAAAAATCAGCGTACTAATACTATAGGTGTAATTATTCCTAATATTTTAAATCCATTTTTTGCGAAAGTTTTCAGTGGTATTGAAAAAGAAGCTTTATCAAAAGGGTATAATGTGATTACCGGAATTTCAAATGAATCTTTCAATAAAGAGCAGCAAGTTATGGACATGTTGAACAATGGAACTATTGATGGTTTCATTGTGGCTATTGCTGAAGAAACGCAATCCTTAAAAGAGTATAAACATTTTAAAGATATCATGAATAGCGGAACGCCTATCGTTATGTTTGATAGAGTAGCCGATGGTATTAACTGCGATAAAGTGGTGGTAGACGATTTTGATTCGGCTTATGATGCTACTTCGCATTTGATAAAATTGGGAAGTAAAAAAATCGCTTTACTTTCTACGATAAATAATTTGAGTGTTGGAAAATTGCGTTTAGAAGGTTACCAAAAAGCCATTTCCGATGGGAATATGCCAATTGATAATAAGTTAATTATTTTAGAAACTTCAATTGAAGATTTCGATTTGAAATTACAAGAGTTAATTGCTTCTAAAAAGATGGATGCTATTTTTGCTTTGGACGAACACAGTGCAACAGCTGCTATGAAAATGGCGCTTAAAAAAGGAATCAAAATTCCAGAAGAGTTAAATATTATTGGTTTTGCCGATGGTGTTTGGTCAAGACGATTAACTCCGAGTTTATCTACGGTAAGTCAACACGCACCGGAAATTGGAGCCAAAGCTGCAGAACTGTTAATTCACAAACTTAATTCTAAAGACGAGTTTTACCAACCGAAAACTGTCGTAATTAAAACGGAGTTGCGTCAGAGAGAATCTACTAGGAAATTGAATTAATTTAGAAAATATATTATGAGAGTTTTAAATTTCTACTTTGTAATTTTGGTTATAATCTTGATTTTTAGTTGTAGCGAAAAGGCTCAAAATAATATAATCGCAAAAGATAGCACAACAATCAATCAATCAAATATTGATAGCACAGAATTAACAAATCTTGTTAGGCAAGTTTATGAGTGGCACATGAATAACGAAACTGAGGATTTTCCTTATAAATATGAGGATGAACGAGATAGTATTTTTATTGGAATAGACTGGGATAAATATCAAAACAATACCGAGGTTTTCAAAATGACTAATTTCTTCAGCATCGAATTCTTGAACAAACACAAAGAAATAGCTAAAAATATAGATGCTTCAATTAGGAAAGCAGACTTAAAATGGAGAAATAGGAATGATGGAATATCACTTTGGGAAACTGGTGCTGATGATTGGTGCGGCTGTCAAGATTATCCAGATAATTATTGGAAAACATTAACTATTGATAGTTTGGTAATAAATAAAGATATTGCCAGCTTTATTTGGACTTGGGATGAACAAATGTCTCATACCTATAGAGTAAAAGCTAATAAAGAAAATGGTAAGTGGAAAATTAATTCTCTAAATGGGTTTAAGTATTTTTACACAACTCAAGAGTATGAAAAAATGATGAAAGAGGATAATTAAAATCTAAAGAGTATTAATTTAAATATTCAATTTGGAAATTTATTTTAATTCTGCATCTTCTTATCATCCTTCCAAGTAATATAACCCAAAATCGCATTGAACATATAAAACACATATTTTGCTGTGTTGGCAATGTTCATCAGCATTACATTTTGTACAATTTTGAATAAATTATATACTTGCCAATTGATCCAATTGTCGGGATACATTCTACCTATATTAAATGTGCCACCAAAACTAATTCCGGCCGGAATAGCAATGGCAAAAAATAATTTCCAATCAATCGCTTTGTCTGAAAATGTAGTGAAAGCAATGTAATTCAGTACTAGTGAAAGGAGTAAGCCTATTGCCATATTTCGGAAAAAGATACCATCAATCGCATTCAAATATTGTTTTTTCTTCCAAATTCTAAAGGCAAAATAGTTTCCAAAAAACGAAACAGGATACGTTAAAATCGCACCGATATTTCCTAAAAGAAAATCGATACTTCCACTTAATAAGGTATTACAAGTACTAATTAAATTTCCAATGTTGTTTTTCTTGGTGACCAATCGAGTCGCCATCATGGATAAGCAAGTGTTTAAAATCGAAAAGTAACCCAAGTAAAACGAGTAATTCTTTCCATCGAAACTAAAATCGTAAGTAGTTTTATAATATTCTAAATACACCGAAACGCCCACCACCAAAACCACTCCAATGATATCGAGATATTTACTATTGGTAATACTTTTGATGGTAGCGAGGGTGTTCTGCATATTATTCTTTTGTAAAGTTAAACTTCATTCCGCCCTGATTTAGTACAAAAGTGTTGTCACCAAATACCATTTCAATTCCAGCTCCTGTAAATACAAAAGTATTTTCTTTTTTAAAGGTTAAGGGAAATGCGCTTTGACCAGTTGCTTGGGCTAATAATTCCCCATTTTTTTCTGTAACAGTTATTTTTAAAGGTAAATCTTTAGATGCATAAGTTCCTGTGTATTTTACTAATTCCTTTGCGTCTATTTTTGTAAAAACAGGAAATGGGAAAGGCATTTTATAATAGATACTTAAGATTCCTATCATAATGTCGTTTCGGTTGAAATTTTCGCCATTTACAATTAAGGAAACTCCTAATTTTTCTGTTGGATAATAACCAACAACTGCTCTAAAACTTTCTATTCCGCCCGTGTGACCATAAAAACGTCTTTCTCCAAACGGAAATTGCACTAAAGCTTTTCCATAACCATCTTTGATTTCTTTCATTTGTTCTAAAGAAGCGGGTTTTACTAATTTTCCTTCAAAAAGTGCATACATAAATCGGGTTAAATCGGCAGGAGTTGAAATGATGGCTCCGGCTGAATAGGCAATCGAATTATCCCATTCTTCAATTTTCCCCCATGTTTCTCCGTTGAACATATAAGAATAACTTTCATTATTTGCTGAGTTAATCTTTTCTTGAGGAAAATAGGTATTGGTTAATTCTGCTTTTTTTGAAATTCTATTTTGAACGTTTTCAGCATATGATTTTTTAGTAATCGATTCGATGATATAGCCTAATAAACTGTAATTTGAGTTGCTATATTCGTGTTTTGTTCCAGGTTCGAATAACGGTTGATAAGCAGTTATCTTGTTAATCATTTCTTCTTTTGTATGAAGACGATAAATGTTTTGCCCAGTTATGGTATCACCATTAAGGTAGTCTACAATTCCTGTTCTATGGTGCAATAAGTCGTAAATCGAAATTTTTTCAGCATTTGGGATTTTTGGGTAAAATCGATTCAGTTTGGTTTGAAGTGTTAGTTTTTTTTCTTCAATCAATTGCATGATTATTACCGCTGTAAATGTTTTGGTAATTGAGCCTATTTTATATTTCGTTAAGCGATCGGCTTTAATTCCTTTTTCAACATCAGCAAAACCATAGGCTTTATTGAAAACAACGTTTTCACCTTCACGAATGGTTAACGAACCCATAAATTTGTTATTGCTATTTAAATAGGTTAGTAAACTATCTATTTTTTCAAATTTTTCTTGTCCAAAAGTGAAAGTAGAAATGGCAAATACAAAAAGTAATAGTAATTTCTTCATGATTTTTTGTTTTACTAATTAGTAGTTGAGATTTTATTTTGTTACTGATTTTTGATTTTTTTGAATTCTAAATAGGAATAAACAATCGGAACAATTGTAATAACGGCAGTAATTCCTAAAAAAGTATACAATTGCATTTCGTTTGGTAACAAAAATGTAAACGCCATTAAAAGTCCGCCTACGAACCATAGTTTCCCACCTAGAATATGTGTTTTTTTCCAAACTTCTTCGTTTTCTAATGTCCAAGGGGTTTTGATTCCAATGAAATAATTCGGTTTTATGGTTTTGAAATAATTACCTAAAAAAGCAAAAAGCAAGCCAATAATTGCAAACACAAATCCAGGATTACTGCTTTTTTGTTGCACACTGTACAAAATAAAAACCGCTAAACCCGACATGAATAAAGTAAGAATCATTCGTAAATTATTCAGTTTGTTGCCCATGTTTTGTAATTTTTGCTTTGGATCTATGAACGGAATCACTAAAAAGATGATGTAAGTAATTCCTACCAACATAAATAGCATGACAACCAATTCTTTTTTATCGCCATAGCGGTCAATCTCTCCAGCGCCATTCCAATGCATGGGTACTTTTTCTGGCAAACGATTCCAAATGTAAATTAGATAAACAAAAGGAATTAATGCAATTGCTAAAAACGGAATTTCTTTTTTAAACTTCTCCATACTTTATTTTTTTAAGGTAATAATCCATTGTAAAATGTCGTCAACAATTGTAGTGTTTAAAGAATAGACTACAAATTGTCCTTTTTTCTCGCTCGTGACTAAATCGGCACGTTTTAAAATATCTAAATGATGCGAAATACTGGGTTTTGAAATATGAAATTGGTCCGCAATATCGCCAGCCGTCATTTCCTGTTTGCGCAGCAATTCCAGAATATCTCTTCTGGTTTCGTCGTTTAAGGCTTTGAAAATTGCGTTCATATTAATTTAAATATTTAGACAAATATCTAAATATTATTTGAAATGGCAAAATGATTGGAAGAAATTTATCACATTACATTAATTAAGAATCCAATAATTGCCAGGATTAAGGTGACAATTAATACAATTTTATTAAGTAGAATGTCTTTTCTTTTTTCAGGAAGTTTATGATATGGATAATTAATTTCCCATTTTTTTGTTTCAGCAAACTTTGTTAGCATTTTTGGTGTAATTGGAATCCTTTTAACCAATTTGTCAGGAGATTTATAAAAATATCCTCCAATGCTATTCCAACTTCCTTCTTCTTCATGATGAAAATACCATAAGAAGTTTGATATATCAACATCATATTTTTTGGAAAACTTTTCTATTAATTCATAACAATCATCGCCGCTAATTCTTACTGTTTCAAAAATATCAGAATTCGACTGAAGATTGGATTTCCAATATTCTGTTTCAATGAAATCAATTATTTCTTTTTCAGTAATCATTAAGAATCTCTTTAATCTTATCTTTTCCAGATTTACTTAATCCGCCATATTTCATGTTTGGCGAAAAAGGAATTGATTTCGTCATTCCACAACCTTCAAAACAAAGCCAAATTTTACCAACTTCAACTTCATTTTCGTCAAAAAATCTCAAAATATATTCAGATTCGTCTAAACTCCAAGTAGTTTCTCCCCAACTAAAATTTTCTGGGTTATTAAAGAAGTTTAATAGTTTAATTTTATCAGTTTCAGAAATATCTTTCGAAGTTAATCGACTTATTAAAAATTTGTTTTGATACAATTTAACCTTGGCAACTTTCTTTCTTGGGAATTTATATTCTTCATTTCCAAAATTCTCTTTATAAGCTTTTTCTTGTTCTTCCGAAGTTTTGTGCATAAAAAATGTTTTTAATTCTTCATCAGGAGTAACAATTGAATAATATTGATTTCTATCATTAATGTCATTAATCATTATAATTACTACAGAAACTATAATGATTAAAATTATTATGATTTTCTTTAAAATTTTCATTTAAATTAAATTATGAGATTTCTCCTACGTCGAAATGACAAAACTAATCCAACTGCCAACTGCTCCCGAAGTTTCGGGATGTCCACTGACCACTTTCCTAATGCGCTTCCAACCAGTTTTTACCCAATCCAATTTCCACATCCAACGGAACTGCCATTTTGAATGCGTTTTCCATTTCGTGTTTGATCATTGGTTGAATTTTTTCTAATTCGGAGTTGTGTACATCAAATACTAATTCGTCATGCACTTGCAATAACATTTTTGATTTCCAATTTTCAGAAGTCAATTTTTTGTGGATGTTAATCATCGCAATTTTAATAATATCCGCAGCCGAACCTTGTATTGGCGCATTCACCGCATTTCGTTCCGCACCACCACGAACAATTGCGTTGGCTGAGTTGATGTCTTTTAAATAACGTCTTCTTCCTGAAATGGTTTCTACATAACCGTTTTCTCTAGCAAAATCCACTTGCTCTTGGATAAACGATTTTAATCTTGGATAGGTTTTGTAATAAGCTTCAATTAAATCCGCACTTTCTTTTCTTGATAAGTTGGTTTGGTTGCTCAATCCAAATGCCGAAACGCCATAAATAATTCCGAAGTTCACGGTTTTCGCGTGACTTCTTTGCTCTTTGGTAACTTCGTCTAAAGGCACATTGAATACTTTTGCAGCCGTACTTTTATGAATGTCTTCGTGATTTTGAAACGCTTTAATCATGTTTTCTTCACCGCATAAAGCAGCAATAATTCGCAATTCAATTTGAGAATAATCGGCAGAAAGTAAGGTGTAATTTTCATCGCGTGCAATGAAAGCTTTTCTAATTTGTCTTCCTCTTTCGGTACGAATAGGGATGTTTTGTAAGTTTGGATTATTCGAACTCAAACGACCTGTAGCGGCAACCGTTTGCATATAATCGGTATGCACTCGACCTGTTTTTTTATCAACTTGATTTGGTAACGCATCAATATACGTACTTTGTAATTTCACCATTTGACGCCATTCTAAAATATCGCGCACAATTTGATGTTCATTTGCCAAATAACTCAACACTTCTTCACCAGTAGCATACTGACCGGTTTTGGTTTTCTTTTGTTTCGCGCCACCAATTTTTAGTTTGTCGAATAAAATATCGCCTAACTGTTTTGGAGAAGCCAAATTGAATTTCTCACCAGCAGTTTCATAAATTTGTTGTTCCAATGCATCGATTTCTTTTTGCATGTCAACCGACATACTTTTTAGAAATTCCACATCCAAACGAATACCTTCTTTTTCCATATCCGCTAAAACAGGAACTAACGGAATTTCGATTTCGTCAAACAATTTTTTAGTGCCTACTTTTTCTAAAATAGGTTGGAAATGTTCTTTTAATTGGAAAGTAATATCGGCATCTTCAGTTGCATATTCTTTAATGTCTTCCAAAGGAACATCGCGCATCGACAATTGATTTTTACCTTTTTTACCAATTAAAGTTTCAACCGATTTTGGCGCATATTTCAAATACGTTTCCGACAATACATCCATATTATGACGCATATCAGGATTAATCAGATAATGCGCAATCATGGTGTCGAATAATTTTCCTTTGACTTGAATGTTGTAATTCGAAAGAATTTTCAAGTCGTATTTCATGTTCTGACCGATTTTTTCGATGTTTTCATTTTCGAAGAATGGTCGGAATTTTTCAATTAATGTTTGTGCTTCTTCCTGATTTTCTGGAAACGGAACGTAAAATCCTTTTCCTTTTTCGAAAGAGAACGACATTCCTACTAACTCGGCATTCAAAGCGTCAATTCCAGTAGTTTCAGTATCAAAACAAACCGAAGTTTGATTCAATAGATTTTGCATTAATAATTTTACTGGTAAATCGCCTTGAATAATTTGGTAAAAATGCGTCGTGTTTTCTAACGTTGCATAATACGAATGATTCGCAGTTGATTCATCCGATTCATCACTAAAACCGAATAAATCAAATTGGTCTTCGTTTGATTTTTTTGCAGGCGCTTTTTTAGTAGGTTGTGGAGTGTCTGAATTAGTTCCGTTAGAATCAATCTCGTCATATTCTTTTCCGCTTCCAAAAAGTTTATCAAACTGCGCTTTCATTTGGCGGAATTCTAGTTCCTGAAACAAAGCATCCGTTTTTTCAACATCGGGTTTTGATAATTCGTAATCGTCAGCATCAAAAGTCACCGGACAATCGAGTAGGATAGTAGCTAACTTTTTCGATAAAAGTCCTAACTCTTTATTCGCCTCGATTTTTTCTTTCATCGCACCTTTCAATTGATGCGTGTTGGCTAATAAATTTTCTAAAGTTCCGTATTCCGCTAAGAATTTTTTAGCTGTTTTTTCGCCAACGCCAGGTAATCCCGGAATATTATCGGCAGAATCGCCCATCATTCCTAAGAAATCAATTACTTGGTCTGGACGCTCGATTTCGAATTTTTCTAAGACTTCAGGAATTCCCCAAATCTCGATATCGTTACCCATTCGGGCAGGTTTGTACATGAAAATATTTTCTGAAACCAATTGGGCAAAATCCTTATCAGGTGTCACCATGAAAACTTGAAAACCTTCTTTTTCGGCTTGTTTTGCTAAAGTTCCAATTAAATCATCGGCTTCAAAACCCGCTTTTTCGATAATTGGAATATGCATCGCCTTTAATAATTCTTGAATATAGGGAACAGCAATTTTAATCGCTTCTGGCGTTTCGTCACGGTGCGCTTTGTATTCTTGATACATTTCAAAACGATAATCGCTTCCACCTTTATCAAAAGCTACGGCTAAATGATCTGGTTTTTCGCGTTTAATTACATCCATTAAAGAATTCATGAATCCCATAATGGCCGAAGTATCCATTCCTTTCGAATTGATACGAGGATTTTTTATAAAAGCATAATACCCACGAAAGATAAGCGCGTAAGCATCAAGAAGGAAAAGACGTTTTTGTGACATTGTTCTGAAATTTCATTTAAAATGTAAAAGTACAATTCTTTGCTTAAAAAAACTTTGTTAAAATTCATTTAATGCAGCATCAATTTGTCTAACTTGTTCCTTACTTTGCAAAAAAAAAGAGCTAATGATTCGTTGGATTGTTTTTTTAGTATTTGTTGTCATTCTGGAAATCTATGCTTTTCAGGCGTTTAAGACTTTGATAAAATCGAAGTGGTTTTTTATTTTCTATTATATAACATCTGCAATCGCTTTATTTTATATTGTTTATCAATTATATCATTTTGATAGAAGTGTAGGGCAAACACCAAAAACCATGTTGACTTTTGGGTTGTTGTTACTACTTTATGTGCCAAAATTATTATTGACTATCATATTATTTGGAGAAGACATTATCCGCTTTTTTGCTGGATTAATTGGCGTGATAACAAAAAGTGGTTCTGAAGGTTTTTTACCTGAAAGAAGACGTTTTGTAAGTCAGATTGCTTTAGGAATAGCTGCTATTCCGTTTGCTTCATTTTTATATGGAATTACCATTGGAAAATACAATTACAAAGTAATCAAACAAACCTTGTTTTTTCCTGATTTGCCAGATGCTTTTGATGGTACCACGATTACTCACATTTCGGATGTTCACAGTGGAAGTTTTGATGATGCAGAGAAAATCCAATATGCGATTGATTTGATTAATGAGCAAAATTCGGATATGGTTTTGTTTACTGGAGATATCGTAAATACACACGCTACCGAAATGGATCCTTGGATTGATACTTTCAAAGGAATTCATAATCCGAAATTCGGAAAGTTTTCTATTTTAGGAAATCATGATTATGGCGAATATTTAGATTGGAAATCTCAAGCTGAAAAACAAGCTAATTTTGAAGGAATAAAAGCGATTCATGATAAAATTGATTTCAAATTATTGTTGAATGAACATGTGAAAATCAAAAAAGACAATCAGGAATTAGCAATTGTTGGAGTTGAAAACTGGGGAAGAAAATTTGGTGAACGAGGAGATTTAAAATTAGCTTCAAAAGGTTTAAAGAAAGAAGATTTTAAAATTGTAATGAGTCACGATCCAAGTCATTGGGATGAGAAAATTCAGCACGATGACAATCATTATCATTTAACGCTTTCTGGTCATACACATGGTTTCCAATTTGGGATAGAAATTCCGGGTTGGGTAAAATGGAGTCCTGTGCAATATGTTTACAAACAATGGGCTGGATTGTATGAAAATGCGGGAAGATATATTTATGTAAATCGGGGTTTTGGCTTCCATGCTTATCCTGGTAGAGTAGGAATTATGCCCGAAATAACGGTTATTGAACTAAAAAAAGGAGAAAATGTAGCGTAATTCAGTAAAAATGCTACATTTGTATATTATTTTCGTGTGAAAATTATTTTTTTGATACTAATAAATTCAATTTATGTCAAAATTTGGAGAACTTATCGATGCTCAAGTACCTGTACTTATCGATTTTTTTACAGAGTGGAATGAACCTTCAGTAGCTATGAATGAAGTAATTCGTCACGTTGCGGCTGCTTTAGGAGATAAAGCACGTGTAATTAAAATTGATGTGGATAAAAATCAGGAATTAGCTGAAGCGCTTCGTATTAAAGGTTTGCCTACTTTAATGATTTATAAAGAAGGTCAAATGGTATGGAGACAAAGCGGCGAACTTGATGCGAATACATTGATTTCTTTAGTGCAAGAACAAGCCTAAGAAATTACATCAAAAACAAACCCCTTATCTTTTAAAATTTGTATTGCTTTTGGTAATGCATATTTCAGATTTTTTTCTGCTTTCAGGCTATCGTGAAATACGATAATGCTTCCTTGTTCTGTATTTGAAATTGCGTTTTCTAAACATTTTTCTGCTGAAATGGTTGAGTCAAAATCATAACTCAAAACATCCCACATGATTATTTTATAACCAAATTGTCGAATTGCTTTTGATTGACTTGGTTTGATTTTTCCGTAAGGAGGACGGAAGAGTTTTGAGTTTTGAGTTTCGAGTTTCGAGTGTTCAGTTTCGCACAACTTGAAATTATCGATGTAATGATTAGTATCGGTTTTCCAACCGTTTAAATGGTTGAAGGTGTGGTTTCCTGTTTGATGGCCTTCAGACAAAATTCTTTTATAAACTTCTGGATGCCTTTTGATATTATCACCAATACAAAAGAATGTCGCCTTGATTTCTTCGGATTTTAAAATATCTAAAACCCATTCGGTTACGTCAGGAATTGGGCCATCATCAAAAGTTAAATAGATTTTTTTATCCGAATTTGGAATATCCCAAACCAGATTATTGAAAATCTTTTTAATCCATTTATTTGTTTTTACCCAATTGAAGTTCATCTTGTAAAATTAGTATAAAAAAAATGTTCCAAACGAAATTTCTTTCACTTGGAACATTTTATATTTTGAAAATTAGTTATTCCATTTTTCTTCCAAAACGTTCAAACATTTTGTTGAAATTATTGAACTTCACTTTTTCTTTGTTATAGAATTCTATATCCCCAGCCGATTCAGCAACTTGAAGTAAACTTCTGTAGTATTCAATGTCACTTACAATATCCATAGCTCCAAAGTTTTGTTCACTTGGTTTCCAGCTGTTATAGAACGTTAAATTTTCTTGGTATTTTTTAATGACTTCAGAAATAATAGCTCTTGCTTTTTCTTTTTTACCTACTTCGTAATAACCAATCGCAAATGGCTCAAGCATTGAATAATACTCAAAATATTGAACAGGCATTTTTTCCATTGCCAAGTCAATAACTTTTTCTGCTTTATTCATTTTACCTTCCATGATTAAAGCTTCCATTAAGCGAGCTAAATTCGTTCTATAGCTAATACTGTTTTTACGTGTTTCAGGATCGTGATAGATAATCGATTTACCGCTATTACCCCAATCCCATTTCATTACAATATTGTACATTTTATCAGCATCAATTTGTCCCATTTTCATTGGACTTGGAGATTCTGCAGGCGTTTTAATTGGTACTAATTTAAAACACATTCCGTCTAATTGAAGGTAATCTTTCATCCAAAGATAATCGTCCTCACCAAAACTTCCACCAGTAAAATAGATAGGGCGTTTCCAGTTATTTTGATTTACGATGTCTAACATCATCAAACGATTTTTGTAAAGTGCATCATCTTTGATTTCAAATTCGATAGCAGGAACAATTGAATCATAAAATTTTTCTGAAACAGCTTTGTTTTTTATAACCGCTGCTTTGTCAATAGGGTAAATTACTTTTTTGGATGGGAAGTAATTAATTTTACGACCATTATTTAATTCAATTTTAGCTCTTTCATCATCTAGTGCAATGAATTTAATCATTTCATCTAATAATAAAGGTTCTTTAGTTCTTTCTACATACAAACTATAATCTCTATTACTTCCTTTGTATTGTTCTCTGTTAAAAGAACTAGGTATAGGCTCTGAATTGTGCGTTTTCATTTTCATTTGGTCAATGTACCAATCGGTCATGAATAAGCTTGTATTTACGATTCGAATATCGGTTCTATAGCCTTCAATTTCTTGCATGTACCATAATGGGAAAGTATCGTTATCACCAATGGTAAATAAAATGGCATTTGGTTCACAAGAATCTAAATATGCTTTCGCCATTGTTAACGCAGTGTCTTTGTTCGAACGATCATGGTCATCCCAGTTTTGAGCTGCTAAAACCACTGGAGAAGCTAATAATGAAACAGCCAACACAACAGGAATGGCTACTTTTGGTTGAATGTATTTTTTTAAAGTATCAAAAATGGCATAAATTCCATACCCAATCCACATGGCAAACACATAGAATGAACCTACTAATGCGTAATCTCTTTCTCTTGGTTCAAATGGTCTTTCGTTTAAATATATTTTTAATGCTAATCCAGTGAATAAAAATAAAGTAAGTAATACATAGAAACTTTTTACATCTCTTTTTGCATGAAATACCATTCCGATAATTGCTAAAATGAAAGGCAAGAAGAAATAAGTGTTTCTTCCTTTATTATTTTGCATGTCAGATGGTAGATTTTTTTGAGTTCCTATAAACATCTCATCAATAAAATCAATACCGCTTAACCAATTCCCATTAGTATTGTCGTATTTTCCTTGTACATCGCTTTGTCTTCCTACAAAATTCCATAGTAAATAACGTAAGTACATATATCCAAATTGATATTGTACCATAAATTTCATATTGTTAGCAAATGTTGGTTTGTCTACAATTAAATATTCACCATATCCTTTTAAGAATTTATCATAATCTGCTTCGTCAATTTCTCCAGCAGCGTGTGCTTTTCTAAATTGGGTTACAATTTGAACTAATTCGTCTTCATGAGCATATTCAGGATTAATTCTAAACTCTAATGGTTCAGTAAAAATCATGTAATTTTCTCTGTGTTCATTGCTCCACATTCTTGGTAATAATGCTTTATGAGCATCATCTGTATTTTGTTTCGCGTTGATATAATCGTTAGTAATGATGTATTTTTTTGTTTTATAATCACGCTCGTAGTTAGGCTTATCGTCTAAATAAGGAGTGACAGGATCTAAGCCAGAATAAGTGTCTGAAAATTGAGGGCCATAGAATAATTTTTGTTCTCCATATTGCTCACGATTGTAATAAGCTAAAACTTCTGCCGCATCTGAAGGTTTGTTTTCGTTAATTGGAGTGTTGGCATTTGCTCTAATTGGTAACATCATCCAAGTTGAAAATCCAATCAAGATGAAAAGAGTGGATAAGATTAATGTATTATAAAAAACATGTCCTTTTTTCTTGGTATAATTTAATCCAAAATAAAAAGCCGCAATAATTAAAATAAAGGCAAATATTGTTCCTGAGTTAAATGGCATTCCAAGGCTATTTACCATGAAAATTTCCGTTTTACCAAAGAAAGCTAATGTGTAAGGGAGTAAGAGTTTAAAAATGAAAAGTAAGATAGCAATGATAACCACATTTGCAATTAAGAAGCTTTTAATGGTTATATTATTGTATTTTTTGAAAAAATATAAAAACCCAATTGCAGGAAATGCTAATAAAGCCATAAAGTGAACACCAAATGAAAGTCCAATAACTAAAGAAATAATTAGTAACCATTTGTTGCCTCTTGGTGTGTTAAGTTCTTGTTCCCAACGTAATCCTAACCAAAATAATAATGCAATTAGAAAAGTTGCCATTGCATAAACTTCAGCTTCTACTGCATTATACCAAAAGCTATCGGTAAAAGTGAATGATAAACTTGCTACTGCAGCGCTACCTAAAATCATAATAGCATTGTTTGTTGAAAGTTCTTTTTCGTTACCAATTAATTTTTTTAATAATATGGTTAACGACCAGAACATAAAAAGAACTGTAAAAGCACTAGAGAATACAGAAAGGTAGTTTACCATCAAAGCTATTTTGTCTGGACTAAAGGCAAACATAGCAAAGAAAGCACCTAGCATTTGGAATAATGGTGCTCCAGGCGGGTGGCCTACTTCTAGGTTTGCTGAAGTTGCGATGTACTCACCACAATCCCAAAAACTCATTGTAGGTTCTACAGTTAATGAATAAGTAATTAATGCTACCATAAAAGTAGACCATCCTAAAATAGTGTTCCACTTTTTAAAGTTGAATGAATTCATATTATATTTTGATTTTTCTATATTCTCCTACAAAGAAACTATTTTTTTGTTTACGATTTCGGTTTAATAATTTTTTTAATATTTTTTTTAGAAAAATTTGCAGAATAAAAAATATACATTACATTTGCACTCGCAATCGAAAAGGTTGTTAGGTATTGGCCCATGGTGTAATGGTAACACTCCGGTTTTTGGTACCGTCATTCAAGGTTCGAGTCCTTGTGGGCCAACAAAACTCCGCTTAGAAATAAGCGGAGTTTTTTATTTTATACAAGTGGTTAATCTAGTGCTAGTTATTCATAAAAAAAGACCACAATTGTGGTCTTTTTTTATGAATAAAAATCTTAAAATTAGATTTTAAAAGTAATAACGGGTCTTTTAGCGTGATTTACTAAATCTTCACTAATACTTCCGTTGAAGAAGTGTGATAAACCTTTTCTTCCGTGTGTACTCATTCCAATAATATCAGCATCAATGCTTTTCGCAAAATGTAAAATACCTTTTTCAACATTTACATCATTGTAAATATGAGTTGAATAGTTGTCTACTTTGAAGTTTGCAATAAATTCGTCCATTTGCTTTTGAGCTACTTTAGTAGACTTAAAGTTGTTTGGAGTATTGATGTTTGCTAAATAAAGGTGAGAGCCAAATTTGTTAACAAATTCAACTACTTTTTCAAATGGTTTTTTGATTTCGTCTGAAAAGTCTGAAGCAAATACAAATTTAGAAGCATTGAAAGTTTCTTCTTCTCTTTTGATAACTAATACAGGAACATCAGAATTTCTTACTACTTTTTCTGTGTTAGAGCCAATAAACATTTCTTGGAAACCATTTGCTCCGTGAGATCCCATGACAATTAAATCGGCATTATGAGCTTCTCCGTTTTTAATAATTCCTTCGAAAGCCATTTCAAATTGAATAATTCTTGAAATTTTAACTCCGTCTAAATAATCGGCATCCATTAATTCATCTAATTTAGCTACGGCTGCATTTTTGAAAAACATCAGTTCTGGTATGTCGTGAGCTCTTGAAACAGCGTCATTTCCAGTTGTTGGTAATTCTAACATGTGTAGTAAAAAAATCTCTCCGTCATTCTTTTTGGCGATTTGTGCTGCAACTTTTAATGCGTATTCTGCGTGTTTTGAAAAATCGGTTGGTACTAAAATTCGTTTCATAAGTTTGTTTTAGGTTATTTTAATGGTGTAAAATGAATTACACCATAAAAGTACAAAAAATATCCAAACTGACAATCTTTTTTTTAATTCAAAAAAATTTGTATATTTGCATCGTTATTAAAGGACTAAGGATTATGAGGCACGCACAGCGTGCCTCTTTTTATAAAAATATGACATTTAAAAATAAAGTTCAAGAAGTATTGGATGCGGCATTGGCCGAGCGTGAACATCTTTTTTTGATTGATTTATCTATTAATGAAGCTAATAAAATTAGTATTATTTTAGATGGTGATTTTGGTGTAAATTTGCAGGATTGTATCGATGTTAGTAGAGCAGTTGAAAATAATTTAGATCGAGAAGAACAAGATTTTTCTTTGGAAGTTGCTTCAGCTGGCGTTTCAAGTCCATTAAAGTTAGTAAGACAATATAAGAAAAATATTGGTAGAACTCTAAAAGTTAAAACCATTACATCGGAAGAAGTTGAAGCGAAATTGACGATAGCTGACGATGAAAAAATTACTTTGGAGTGGCAGGCTCGTGAGCCTAAAAAAATTGGAAAAGGAAAAGAAACAGTTGATAAAAAACTGGAACTTCCTTACGAGAATATAAAAGAAGCAATTGTTATAATATCATTTTAAATAAAGAGTTGACATGGAGAATATTGCATTAATCGAATCGTTTTCAGAATTTAAAGACGATAAACTCATCGATAGAGTTACACTAATGGCAATTTTAGAAGATGTATTTAGAAATGCATTGAAAAAGAAATACGGATCTGACGATAATTTCGATATCATCATTAATCCTGACAAAGGGGATATGGAGATTTGGAGAAATCGTGTTGTGGTTGAAGATGGAGAAGTAGAGGATCCTAATTCTGAGATTTCTTTGTCTGAAGCAAGAAGAATTGAACCTGATTTTGAAGTGGGTGAAGATGTTTCTGAAGAAGTAAAATTAATTCAATTAGGAAGAAGAGCTATTTTGGCATTACGTCAAAACTTAATTTCTAAAATTCATGAGCACGATAACACAAATCTTTACAAACAATTTAAAGATTTAATTGGTGATATTTATACTGCAGAAGTGCATCATGTTCGTCCAAAAGCTGTAATTTTGATGGATGATGAAGGGAATGAAATTGTTTTGCCAAAAGAAAAACAAATTCCAAACGATTATTTCAAAAAAGGAGATAATGTAAGAGGTGTGATTGAAAATGTTGAATTAAAAGGTAATAAACCTCAAATCATCATGTCAAGAACTGCTCCAGAATTCCTTGAAAAATTATTCGAACAAGAAATCCCTGAAGTATTTGATGGTTTAATCACTATCAAAAAAGTAGTTCGTATACCAGGTGAAAAAGCTAAAGTAGCGGTAGATTCTTATGATGATAGAATTGATCCTGTTGGAGCTTGTGTAGGTATGAAAGGTTCTCGTATTCATGGAATTGTACGTGAATTAGGAAACGAAAATATCGACGTAATTAATTATACAACAAATGCTCAGTTATATATTACTAGAGCTTTAAGTCCTGCAAAAGTTTCTACCGTTAAAATTAACGAAGAAGCTAAAACCGCAGAGGTGTTCTTAAAAATTGAAGAAGTTTCTAAAGCTATTGGTAGAGGTGGGAATAACATCAAATTAGCGAGTTTGTTAACAGGTTACGAAATTGATGTTATCCGTGAAGGTATTACAGAAGAAGAAGATGACGTGGAATTAAGAGAATTTTCTGATGAAATCGAGGCTTGGGTAATTGAAGAATTTGAAAAAATCGGTTTAGATACAGCTAGAAGCGTATTAAATCAAGATGTTGCTGACTTGGTAAGAAGAACTGATCTTGAAGAGGAAACTATTTTAGATGTAATGAATATATTAAAAGAAGAATTAGAAGGATAATTCTTTAACCAAACAACACAACAATACAAAGAATTTTAAAAAGGTTATATGTCTGAAGAAAGAGTAATAAGAATAAACAAAATTTTAAGGGAGTTAAATATTTCTCTTGATAGAGCTGTGGATTTTCTTAAAGAAAAGGGTCATGAAATTGAGTCAAGTCCAAATGCTAAAATATCACAAGAGGAATACAAAGTCTTATGCGGTCAATTTTCTGCTGACAAAGGGAATAAGGTAGCCTCTCTTGAAGTGAGTGAAGAAAAAAGAAAAGAGAAAGAGGCGCTTAAACGCGAACTAGAAAAAGAACAAGAAGCAAAGCGTTTGCAGGAAGAAGAGCGTCAAAGACAAGAGATTATCAAAGCTAAAGCAGTTTTATCTGCTCCAAAAGCAGTTGGTAAAATCGATTTAGATCCTAAAAAACAAGAAGTTAAGTCTGAAAAGCCAGTTTCTGAAGAAAAACCTGTTGTTAAAACAGAAGAAAAACCAGTTGTAGCAGAAGAAAAACCAGTTGTTGAGAAAACTCCAGAGCCTGTTAAAACTGAGGTTAAGGAAGAAATTCCAGTGGTTAAAAAAGCTGAAATTGTTAAGCCTGATAAAGAAGTTGAAGTAAAAGCAGAAGCCTCTTCAGAGGAAGCTGCAGAAGAAAAAATTGAAACGCAGTATCAAAAACTTTCTGGAGCTACATTTACAGGTCAAAAAATTGATTTATCTCAATTTGAAAAACCTAAAAAGAAAAAAGAAGATCCTAAAAAAGATATTAAAAAGCCAGGAACTCCTCAAGCACCAAATGCTGGTGGGGCAAATGCTGCTAATAATAACAATAAAAACAAACGTAAACGTATTATTAAACCTGGCGGACCTGGAGCTCCTGGAGCAAACAATAACGCTGGCGGACCTAAGAAAGAGTTTGTTAAAGGAGGATCAGCTGGAGGTGGATTTAATAAAGGTAAAAAACCAATTATTCAAAAGGTAGAGCCTTCTGAAGAAGACGTTAAAAATCAAATTAAAGAAACTCTTGAAAGATTACAAGGAAAAGGTAATAAATCGAAATCGGCAAAATACCGTAGAGATAAAAGAGATTCTCACCGTCAACGTGTTGATGATGAATTACAAGCACAAGAAGAAGGAAGTAAAACATTAAAAGTAACAGAATTTGTTACTGTAGGTGAAATTGCATCTTTAATGGATGTGCCTATTACAAAAGTAATCGGAACATGTATGTCGCTTGGAATCATGGTTACGATGAACCAACGTTTAGATGCAGAAACATTGTCTATCGTTGCAGATGAGTTCGGATTTGAAGTTGAATTTATTACAACTGATATTGAAGAAGCTGCTGAAGTAGTTCAAGATAATCCAGAAGATTTAGTACACAGAGCACCAATTGTTACCGTAATGGGTCACGTTGACCACGGTAAAACCTCTTTATTAGATTATATTCGTAAGGCAAATGTTATTGCAGGTGAATCAGGAGGAATTACACAACATATTGGAGCATACGGAGTAATTTTAGAAAATGGCGAAAAAATCACATTCTTAGATACACCAGGTCACGAGGCGTTTACCGCGATGCGTGCACGTGGAGCTCAAGTTACGGATATTGCTATTATCGTAATTGCTGCGGATGATGATATCATGCCACAAACAAAAGAAGCAATCAGTCACGCGCAAGCTGCTGGTGTTCCTATGATTTTTGCTATTAATAAAGTAGATAAGCCAGCGGCTAATCCAGAAAAAATTAAAGAGCAATTAGCTGGAATGAATTTATTAGTTGAAGATTGGGGTGGTAAATACCAATCACACGATATTTCTGCTAAACAAGGAACTGGTGTTTCAGAATTATTAGAAAAAGTATTATTGGAAGCAGAAGTTTTAGAGCTTACTGCAAATCCAAAAAAACCTGCGCTTGGAACGGTTGTTGAGGCTCAGTTAGATAAAGGAAAAGGATATGTTTCTACTATTTTAGTACAAGCAGGAACACTTCGTATTGGAGATTATGTGTTAGCTGGAAAAAATCATGGTAAAATTAGAGCCATGTTTGACGAAAGAGGACATCAAATCAAAGAAGCAGGTCCATCAACTCCGGTATCTGTATTAGGTTTAGATGGTGCACCAACAGCGGGTGATAAATTTAATGTTTACGAAGACGAAAGAGAAGCAAAACAAATTGCATCTAAACGTACACAATTACAACGTGAGCAATCGGTTCGTACGCAAAAACACATTACGCTTGCTGAAATCGGTCGTCGTATTGCATTAGGACAATTTAAAGAATTGAATATTATCCTTAAAGGAGACGTTGATGGTTCTGTTGAAGCATTATCGGATTCATTCTCTAAATTATCTACCGAAGAAATTCAAATCAACATTATTCATAAAGGAGTTGGAGCAATTACTGAATCTGACGTATTGTTAGCTTCTGCTTCCGATGCAATTATTATCGGATTTAACGTTCGTCCTCAAGGAAATGCAAAACAATTAGCAGAAAAAGAAGAAATCGATATTCGTAACTATTCAATTATTTACGACGCAATTGATGACTTAAAAGATGCAATGGAAGGAATGTTGTCTCCTGAGATGAAAGAAGAAATCACAGGTACAGCCGAAATTAGAGAAATTTTCAAAGTTTCTAAAGTGGGAACTATTGCAGGATGTATGGTAACTGATGGTAAAATCTTTAGAAATTCTAAAATACGTTTAATTAGAGAAGGAGTTGTAATTTACACTGGTGAATTAGCTACTTTAAAACGTTTCAAAGACGATGTTAAAGAAGTTTCTAAAGGATACGATTGTGGTATGCAGATTAAAAATTACAACGATATTCGTGAGTATGATTTAATTGAAGGATTCCATGAGGTAGAGGTTAAGAAAAAATTGAAATAGTTCAATTATAGACAATAAAAAAGCCATTCAAATGAATGGCTTTTTTATTGTTCTTTATTTTTTAATTTGATGGTTTGATGATTAAAGCAGTAGGGTATTTTTTCTTTATGTCAAGCATTACACGTTCTACTTCTATTCTTGTTTTAAAATTGCCAATCCATACTTTATAGTTGGGGCTGTTAAAAATGATAGTGCCATCAAGGTCTTTGAATTCTTTTTTAAATTCTTGTAATTTCTTCTTAGATTCTTCGCTATTTCCGTAAAAAATTTGAATTTTATATCCTTCGTTTAAAAACAAACCAGTATTTAGTTTTCTTTTTTCTTTCAATAGTTGATCGATTTTTGGATCAACTGAAATGTTTGTTTTTCCGTCCTGAGCGTTCGAACTCAAACAAAAAAAAGAAGATAGAATAAAGAAGTACAATAAGTTATGTTTTGATAAATTTTTCATACACAAGTGATTTTAATACAAAAATACAATTTAAGATGATAATAGGATGCTTAAAAATTATTTAGAACAAATATAAATTACATTTTAAGATAAAATTAAGGTTTTAATAATAGTTCGAATATTGTATTTTTGTCGGAGTTTTGAAAAAATAACGTGTTGTTTTTAGATAACATATATCTAAAAGTATACCAAATTAAGTCGATAATCATTTTAAATATGAAAAAGGTGGGTAACCATAAATCGTTTTCAAAGATTTTCTTCAGTGTAGCATTCGTGCTAGTGACTTCTTTATCTGCGTTCTCTCAGGATGCGGCAAAGGGTAAAGAATTATTTAATACCAATTGTGCGGCATGTCATAAATTAGATGCAAAAGCTACGGGTCCAGCACTTCGTGGAGTTGAGGCTAAGTATGACAAAGAATGGTTGTATAAGTGGATAAAGAATAGTGGAGAATTAATCAAGTCAGGAGATGCGCAAGCTGTAAAGGTTTTTGAGGATAATAATAAAGTTCCGATGACTGCATTTCCACAATTGTCAAATGAGGATATTGACAATATTATTGCTTATACTTCTGAGCCAGCTCCTGTTGTTGCTACTCCGGTTCCTGGACCTGATGCAAAAACAGCTACTGATGAATCTGGTGTTTCTAATAATGTTATATTAGGAGTGCTTTCATTAGTAATGATAATGTTAGTTGTTATGTTGTTCTTAGTGAATAATATGTTAACTAAAATTGCTAGTGCTAAAGGATTAGAGGTTGCGCAAAAAGATCGTTCATTAATGAATGTTTTCAGAGCATACGCTAAAAATCAATTCTTAGTATTAGTTTCTGCAATCTTGTTATTGTTGGTTTCTGCTTATTTTGCATACGGATGGATGATGCAAATTGGGGTTGATCAAGGATATGAGCCAGTGCAACCAATTCATTATTCACACAGAATTCATGCTGGTGAAAACGGAATTGATTGTAAATACTGTCACTCTGCAGCAAGAGTTGGTAAACATTCTAACATTCCTTCTTTGAATGTTTGTATGAACTGTCACAAAAACATTAGTGAAGTAGCTGAAACTACTGCAACTGAAGAGCATTCAAAAGCGTTTTACGATGGTGAAATTGCTAAATTATACGATGCTGTTGGATGGGACAAATCGTTACAAAAATATACAGGAAAAACTAAACCAGTTAAATGGGTTAGAATTCATAATTTACCAGATCACGTTTATTTCAATCACTCTCAACACGTAACTGTTGCAGGAGTTGAGTGTCAAACTTGTCACGGTCCAGTTGAAGAAATGGAAATCATGAAACAACATGCTCCATTAACAATGGGATGGTGTATCAACTGTCACAGAGAAACAAATGTGAAAGTAGAAGATAATGCTTACTACAAAAAAATCCATGAAGAACTTTCTAAAAAATACGGAGTATCTCAGTTAACTGCTGCTCAAATGGGAGGTTTAGAATGTGGTAAATGTCACTATTAATAAAATAATTTAAGAAGCTAATATACTATACAATGGCATCAAACAAAAAATACTGGAAAAGTGTTGAAGAACTAAACGAAAATAGTTCTATTGTTGAGACGCTAAGAAACAACGAGTTTGTGGAACCAATTCCGGTTGACCAATTCTTAGGAGATAAAGAATCTTTGTCTGCTTCGTCAACTACTCGTCGTGACTTTTTGAAATATGTTGGATTTAGCACGGCTGCAGCTTCATTAGCAGCTTGTGAAGGTCCTGTTGTAAAGTCAATTCCTTACGTAGTTCAACCAGAAGAAATTATTCCTGGTGTTGCTGATTATTATGCAACAACAATGGCTGATGGTTTTGATTTTGCTAATATTTTAATCAAAACTCGTGAGGGTCGTCCTATTAAAGTAGAGAACAATAATTTAGAAGGAGCAAAAACTGGAGCAAATGCAAGAGTTCACGCTTCTGTTCTTTCATTATATGATAGTTTACGTTTAAAACAACCTAAAATTGCTGGTAAAGATGCAACTTGGGCTGACGTAAACACTAAAGTTAAAGCTAGTTTAGAAGATGCAAAAGCAAAAGGTGGAAATGTAGTAGTGTTAACAAACACCATGGCAAGTCCTTCAACAGATGCTTTAATTGCTTCTTTAGTTGCTAAATATCCAACAACTAAACATGTTGTTTATGATGCAGTTTCTGAATCAAACGCTTTAGATGCTTTTCAAGCAGTTTATGGTGTAAGAGCTTTGGCTAATTATGATTTTTCAAAATCAGATGTTATCGTTTCTGTTGGTGCGGATTTCTTAGGAGATTGGCAAGGAGGAGGTTTTGATGCAGGATATGCTCAAGGTCGTATTCCTAAAAACGGAATGATGTCTAAACATATTCAAATTGAATCTAATATGTCTTTAGCAGGTGCTAATGCAGATGTTAGAATTCCAATGACAGTTGCGCAACAAAAACAATCATTAGCTGATTTATATTATGCTGTTGTAAATGGTGCTCAACCAAAAAATGCTCAAATTGCAAAAGCAGCTAAGCAGCTTAAAGATGCTAAAAACAAAGGTGTTATTGTAACTGGTTTAGATGATGTTAATGCGCAATTAGTAGTTTTAGCTATTAACAATGCATTACAGTCTGAGGCATTCAATCCTTCTGATGCTATCCTTACAAGAAAAGGTGATGCAAAAGCAGTTGCTCAATTAGTAGCAGATATGAAAGCTGGTAAAGTTCACACTTTAATTATGAATGGTGTTAATCCAGCGTATACTTTAGCAAATTCAAAAGATTTCGTAGCAGCTTTAAAATCAGTTAAACTTTCAGTTTCTTTCTCTATGAAAGAAGATGAAACTTCAACTTTAACTTCAATTGCTGCTGCGGCTCCACATTATTTAGAATCTTGGGGAGATGTTGCAATTACTAGAGGTAATTACAGCATTATGCAACCAACTATTCGTCCTTTATTCAATACAAAACAGTTCCAAGAAGCTTTATTAACTTGGACAGACAATACAGTTGCTTATTACGATTTCTTAAAATCTTTCTCAGTTACTTCTTTAGCTGGAAAATCTTGGAATCAAGCAGTTCATGATGGTTTTGTTGCTTCTGTAGCAAGTCCGTTAACTGCAGTTTCTGCTGATTATGCTTCGGCAGCTTCAGCTTTAGCACAATCAAAATCTTCTAACTTCGATTTAGTTTTATATTCTAAAGTTGGAATGGGAGATGGGCAACAAGCAAACAATCCATGGTTACAAGAATTCCCAGATCCTATTACAAGAGTATCTTGGGATAACTATGTGACTATTTCTAAAGCAGATGCTGATGCAGCAGGTGTTAAAAACTGGAATGTGGCTAACGGGGGTTTAAACGGAAGTTATGTTACAATTAAAGCAGGTAACGCTACTTTAGAGAATGTTCCAGCAATTATCCAACCAGGTCAAGCAAAAGGAACTTTAGGTTTAGCTTTTGGATATGGTAAAAAATTAGGATTAAAAGAAGAGATGCAAGTAGGTGTTAATGCTTATGCTTTATACACTAACTTAAACTCGAATCAATCAGCTACTATTACTGTTGTGGAAGGTGAGCATGAATTTGCTTGTGTTCAGTTACAAAAAACATTAATGGGTAGAGGTGATATTATCAAAGAAACTACATTAGAAGTTTTCAATACTAAAGATGCTAAAGTTTGGAATCCTGTTCCAATGGTATCATTAGATCATAAACCAACAGCTGCTACAGAAGTTGACTTATGGGATTCTTTTGACAGAAGTGTTGGTCATCATTTTAATTTATCTATCGACTTAAATGCTTGTACTGGATGTGGTGCTTGTGTTATCGCATGTCATGCAGAAAACAATGTGCCAGTTGTAGGTAAAGATGAAGTTAGAAGAAGTAGAGATATGCACTGGTTACGTATCGACAGATATTATTCTTCTAAAGAAACTTTTGCTGGAGATATCGAATTAAAAGAATCTGCAAGTGGATTAATGAGTTCTATCGATACTTTTGCAAGTATGGAAGATCCTTCAGAAAATCCTCAAATAGCTTTCCAACCTGTAATGTGTCAGCACTGTAACCACGCTCCTTGTGAGACGGTTTGTCCTGTAGCTGCTACATCTCATGGTAGAGAAGGTCAAAACCACATGGCATACAACAGATGTGTTGGTACTCGTTACTGTGCTAACAACTGTCCATATAAAGTAAGACGTTTCAACTGGTTCTTATATAACAAAAATAGCGAGTTCGATTATCATATGAATGATGATTTAGGTCGTATGGTTATCAATCCAGATGTAAATGTACGTTCTCGTGGAGTTATGGAAAAATGTTCAATGTGTATCCAAATGACTCAAGCTGTTAAATTGAAAGCAAAACGTGAAGGTAGAGCTGTAGGTAAGGATGAATTCCAAACTGCTTGTTCTGCTGCTTGTTCAAGTGGAGCTATGAAATTTGGTGATATTAATGATTCAGCATCAGATGTTGCTAAATTAGTAGAATCAGACAGAATGTATCATTTATTAGAGCACATCGGAACAAAACCAAACGTGATGTATCACGTGAAAGTTAGAAACGATAAATAAGTATTAATTAATAGAAACAATATAAAGGATTATGTCGTCTCATTACGAAGCACCCATTAGAAAACCTTTAGTAGTAGGAAGTAAATCTTACCACGATGTAACGGTAGATGTGGCTAGACCTGTAGAAGGTAGAGCAAACAAACAATGGTGGACAGTATTTTCAATTGCATTAGCCGCTTTCCTATGGGGATTAGGTTGTATGATTTATACTGTAACCACTGGTATTGGAACATGGGGATTAAATAAAACAGTAGGTTGGGCTTGGGATATCACCAATTTCGTTTGGTGGGTAGGTATCGGTCACGCCGGAACTCTTATCTCTGCAGTATTATTATTATTCCGTCAAAAATGGAGAATGGCAATTAACCGTTCTGCAGAAGCAATGACGATTTTCTCGGTAATGCAAGCAGGTTTATTCCCAATTATTCACATGGGTCGTCCATGGTTAGGATACTGGGTATTACCAATTCCAAATCAATTCGGATCATTATGGGTTAACTTTAACTCTCCATTATTATGGGACGTATTCGCAATTTCTACGTATTTATCAGTATCATTAGTTTTCTGGTGGACTGGTTTATTACCTGACTTTGCTATGCTACGTGATAGAGCCGTAACTCCTTTTACAAAAAGAGTTTATTCTACCTTATCTTTTGGATGGTCTGGTAGAGCTAAAGACTGGCAACGTTTTGAAGAGGTTTCTCTTGTATTAGCTGGTTTAGCAACTCCTCTTGTACTTTCTGTACACACTATTGTATCCTTTGACTTTGCTACTTCTGTAATTCCTGGATGGCATACCACAATCTTACCTCCATATTTCGTTGCTGGAGCTATCTTTTCAGGATTCGCAATGGTAAATACACTTCTTATCATTATGAGAAAAGTATCTAACCTAGAAGATTATATCACAATCCAACATATCGAATTAATGAACATCGTAATTATGATTACTGGTTCTATCGTAGGTTGTGCATATATTACGGAGTTATTCGTAGCTTGGTATTCTGGAGTTGAGTACGAACAATATGCATTCTTAAACAGAGCAACTGGTCCTTACTGGTGGTCATATTGGTTAATGATGACTTGTAACGTAATTTCTCCACAAGTAATGTGGTCTAAGAAAATTAGAACTAACATTATGGCGTCTTTCATCATTTCAATTGTAGTAAACGTAGGTATGTGGTTTGAGCGTTTCGTAATTATCGTAACTTCATTACATAGAGATTATTTACCATCTTCATGGACTATGTTCCAACCAACTTTTGTTGATGCTGGTATCTATATTGGAACTATCGGATTCTTCTTCGTATTATTTTTATTATATTCTAGAAGTTTCCCTGTAATTGCTCAGGCAGAGGTTAAAACAATCTTAAAAGGTTCTGGAGATAATTATAAGAGAGAAAGAGAACAACACGGTCATAATCATTCAGATAATCATTAATATCATGAGTAATAAAGTAATTCACGCTATATATAATGATGATGATGTTTTAATGGATGCTGTTAAACAAACAAGAGCAGCTCATCATCATATTGAAGAAATTTATACACCTTTTCCAGTTCACGGATTGGACAAGGCTATGGGCTTAGCACCAACAAGACTAGCTATCTGTGCATTTATCTATGGTCTAGTTGGACTTTCAATTTACACTACATT
Source organism: Flavobacterium lacisediminis (assembly GCF_025909975.1). GTDB lineage: Bacteria > Bacteroidota > Bacteroidia > Flavobacteriales > Flavobacteriaceae > Flavobacterium > Flavobacterium lacisediminis. Next base: position 37,342 of record NZ_JAPCIO010000002.1, read on the forward strand.
GATGAATTTTGTAATGATAAATGATTGGCCTCAAGATATTGGAGGAAAACCAAGTTTTAGTTATATTGATAACATGCCTGCATTTGTGCCTATTATGTTTGAAGGAACGGTTTTCTTTGCAGCTCACTTAATGGTAATTACCTTTTACATGAGAAGTAAATTATGGCCATTTAAAAAAGCTGAAAATCCAGATGTAAGAACAACTGATGACCATTTTTTAATGGAAGTTGGTGTTCATTGTAACGAAGAAGAATTAGTTTCTTTCTTTACAAGTACTGGAGCAGTTGAAGTTAAAGTTGTAGAAAAGCATTAATAGATAGTTATGAAAAGTTTATATAAAATAGTAGCAGTAGTAGGTTTGTCTTTCATGGCAACTTCATGTTTCGATAAAGCAAAACCAAACTATCAGTTTTTCCCTAATATGTACGAGGCGGTTTCTTATGAGACTTATTCTGAGCATAGTGTATTTAAAGGAGGAGTGGAAGCTCAAGTGCCTGCAAAGGGATCAATTAAAAGAGGATTTGTTCCTTACGATATTCCAAATACACCAGAAGGATATGCTTTAGCTAAAGCAACTTTAAAATCTCCATTAGATTCTACAGCAATCAATCCTGATAAAGCTAAAGAATTATACACTGTTTATTGTGCAATTTGTCACGGTGAAAAAGGTGATGGAAAAGGAAATTTAGTGGTTAAAGAAAAATTCCTTGGAGTACCAAGTTATAAAGATAGAGAAATTACAGATGGAAGTATTTTTCACGTAGTTACTTATGGATTAAATTCTATGGGTTCTCATGCTAACCAATTGTCTCAAGAAGAACGTTGGGTAGTTGCAGACTACGTTTTAAAATTAAAAGCTGGATTATAATAGTAAAACTTTTTGAAAATAATAGATATGTACACGTTTTCAAGTAAATTAAAAACTTTTTCATTCGTCCTAATGATTTTAGGTGCAATTGGTATTGGAATTGGTTTCATGGCAGCTCCTAAAACAATTGAGGATGTAGAAAAATTATTAGCAGATAGTCATCATGGACATGAAGCTGCTCATGTAGAGAAAGTTGCTCCACATGCTGTAGATACTCATGTTGTAGCTGATACTGTAAAAGTTGCTGAGGCTCATGCTATAGATTCAACACATGTCGCAGCTCATACTACTTCAGTTGATTCTACTGCACATGCAGAAGATACTACTGCTGTTGTAGCTGTTGCTGAAGCTCCTGCTCATTCAGACAATCACGATGCTCATGCTAAAGCTGACGCTCATTCTCACGATGATCATAAAGAACATTTAGAACATGTTTTACACCAATTACAAAACAAGCCTTGGGCTGCCTTGTATGTTGCTTGTATCTTCTTTATGTTAATCTCGGTTGGGGTTTTAGCTTTCTACGCTATCCAATATGCAGCTCAAGCAGGTTGGTCTCCAATCTTATTTAGAGTAATGGAAGGTATTACTGCGTATTTATTACCAGGTTCTATTATTTTCTTTGTATTGTTAGTTGCGGCTGGTATGCATTATAACCATTTATTTGTTTGGATGGATCCTGAAGTTGTTAATCCAGAATCAGTTAAATTTGACAAACTTATTTTCCTTAAAAAAGGTTGGTTAAGTGTTGGAAGATTTTTAGCAACTGCAGCAATTATTTTAGTTGTATGGAATTTTGTTCGTTTCAAATTCAGACAAAATTCATTAGCACAAGATAGCGCTGAAGATAACGCACCTTACAAGAAAAACTTCAAATTAGCTGCATTTTTCCTAGTATTCTTTATAGTTTCTGAATCAATTATGTCTTGGGATTGGATTATGTCTGTTGACCCACACTGGTACAGTACTTTATTTGGATGGTATGTATTTGCAAGTTTCTTCGTAAGTGGAATTACTGTAATTGCAATGATTACTTTGTACTTAAAATCTAAAGGATATTTAGAGCATGTTAATACAAGTCATATTCACGATTTAGCTAAATTTATGTTTGGTATCAGTATTTTCTGGACATACTTGTGGTTCTCTCAATTTATGTTGATTTGGTATTCAAATATTCCAGAAGAGGTTACTTATTTCGTAACTCGTATCGAACACTACAAATTACCTTTCTTCGGAATGTTAGCTTTAAACTTCATTTTCCCATTGTTAATCTTAATCAATACAGATTTCAAACGTTTAACTTGGATTGTAGTTATGGCAGGTATCGTAATATTATTTGGACATTATGTTGATTTCTTCAATATGATTATGCCTGCAACAGTTGGTGATCAATGGTTTATTGGTATTCCTGAAATTGGAGCTTTAATGTTCTTCTTAGGTTTATTTATCTTCGTTGTATTTACAGCTTTAACTAAGGCTCCATTAGTTCCAAAAGGAAATCCTTTCATTGAGGAAAGTAAACATTTTCATTATTAATAGTTAAAAAGAAATAAAAATGACAAGTTTCTTGGTATTTATAATTTTAGTTCTAGTCGGTATTGCAGTTTGGCAATTAACTAAAATTTTTGATTTAACCCAAATTGGCGGTTCTTCAGACAATGATGAAATTGCTAATGATAAAGATAATAGTGTTAATGGTTATTTAATGTTTGCCTTTGTTGGTTTCATTTATGTATTCACTATTTATTCATTATATGCTTGGGGTGATTTAGTATTAGGCACTCCTGCTTCTGAGCATGGTAAAGACGTTGATAATTTAATGGCTATTTCTATGGTATTAATTTTCTTTGTTCAAACTATTACTCAGTTCTTATTGCACTACTTTACTTTCAAATATAGAGGTAAAGAAGGTCAAAAAGCATTATATTTTGCAGATAACAATAGGTTAGAAGCTATTTGGACAATTATTCCAGTTATCGTTTTAGCTGGTTTAATTATGTATGGTTTATATACTTGGAACGACATCATGTTTGTTGATAAAGAAGACGAGCAAGATGCTATTGTTATCGAGTTATACGCTAAACAATTTGGTTGGGAAGCGCGTTATGCTGGTGATGATAAAACATTAGGAAAAGCAAATGTAAGATTAATCGAAGGTATCAATACTTTAGGAGTTGATTTAGCTGACCCAGCTGCTCAAGATGATAAAGTGGTTACTGAATTGCATTTGCCAGTTGGTAAAAGAGTGATTTTTAAAATGCGTTCACAAGACGTTTTACACTCAGCTTATATGCCTCATTTTAGAGCACAAATGAATTGTGTTCCTGGTATGATTACTCAGTTTTCTTTTATTCCAACAGTTACCACTGTTGATATGAGATCTGATGAAGCTATAATGGCTAAAGTTGATAAAATCAACAAAATCAGAACTAAAAACAGTAAGAAAATTGTTGCTGAAGGTGGTGTAGCTTTAGACCCATATACATTTGATTATTTATTATTATGTAATAAAATTTGTGGTGCATCTCACTACAACATGCAAATGAAAATTGTTGTTGATACACCTGCTGATTTTAAAGCATGGTTAGCTGAAAAACCTACATTAGCACAGCAATGGAAAGAAGCTAATGCTCCTGCTCCTGCAGTAGCACCAGCTGTAGTTACTCCAGCTGTAGCTGTTGATTCAACTAAAGTTGTAGCTCAAGTTATTAAATAAGTTATTTTATATTAAATATAATAGAATTAGTATGTCACACGATCACGGTCATCATAAAGAAACTTTCATTACTAAATACATCTTTAGTCTTGATCACAAAATGATAGCGAAGCAATACCTTATTTCAGGTTTATTGATGGGTATTGTTGGAGTTGTTTTATCTTTATTCTTCCGTATGCAAATTGCATGGCCAGAAGAATCTTTCGAAATTTTCAAAGTATTCTTAGGAGATAATTTCGCGCCAGATGGAGTAATGCGTAACGATATTTACCTTGCTTTGGTAACTATTCACGGAACAATCATGGTATTCTTTGTACTTACCGCTGGTTTAAGTGGTACATTTAGTAACTTGTTAATTCCATTACAAATTGGAGCACGTGATATGGCTTCAGGATTTATGAATATGCTTTCTTTCTGGATGTTCTTCATTTCTTGTGTTATCATGATTGCTTCTTTATTTGTAGAATCAGGACCAGCTTCTGCAGGTTGGACAATTTACCCTCCTTTAAGTGCTTTACCACAAGCAATTCCTGGTTCTGGTTTAGGTATGACCTTATGGTTGGCTTCTATGGCTATTTTCATTGCATCTTCATTAATGGGATCATTGAACTACGTAGTTACAGTTATCAACTTAAGAACTAAAGGAATGACGATGACAAGATTGCCTTTAACAGTTTGGGCTTTCTTCGTAACAGCTATTATCGGTATTGTATCTTTCCCAGTATTATTCTCTGCGGCATTATTATTAATTTTCGATAGAAGTTTTGGAACATCATTCTTCTTATCAGATATTTTCATTCAAGGTGAAGTTTTACATTACCAAGGTGGTTCTCCAGTATTATTCGAGCACTTATTCTGGTTCTTAGGTCACCCTGAAGTATACATTGTATTATTACCAGCTTTAGGTATTACTTCTGAAATTATTGCTACAAACTCTAGAAAACCAATTTTTGGTTACCGTGCAATGATTGCTTCTATCTTAGCAATTGCATTCTTATCAACTATTGTTTGGGGTCACCACATGTTTATTTCAGGAATGAATCCTTTCTTAGGTTCAGTATTTACCTTTACAACATTATTAATTGCGATTCCATCTGCTGTAAAAGCGTTCAACTATATTACAACACTTTGGAAAGGTAACTTACAATTAAATCCTGCAATGTTATTCTCTATTGGATTAGTATCTACTTTCATCACTGGAGGTTTAACGGGTATTATTCTTGGAGATTCAACTTTAGATATTAACGTTCACGATACGTATTTCGTAGTAGCTCACTTCCACTTAGTAATGGGTATCTCTGCACTTTACGGTTTCTTTGCTGGTGTTTACCACTGGTTCCCTAAAATGTTCGGTAGAATGATGAACAAAAACTTAGGTTACGTTCACTTTTGGGTAACTGCTGTTTGTGCTTACGGAGTTTTCTTCCCAATGCACTTTATTGGAATGGCTGGTTTACCAAGACGTTACTACACTAACTCAGCTTTCCCATTATTTGATGAATTAGCTGATGTGAATGTTTTGATTACGATTTTTGCTATCGTTGGAGCTGCCTTCCAAATCGTATTCTTCTGGAACTTCTTCTATAGTATTTTCTATGGTAAGAAAGCAACTCAAAATCCATGGAGATCAAATACTTTAGAATGGACTACTCCAGTAGAACATATTCACGGTAACTGGCCTGGAGAAATTCCTGAAGTACACAGATGGCCTTATGATTACAGTAAACCAGGTCATGATGAAGACTTTGTTACTCAAATCACACCAATGAAAGAAGGAGAAGAAGTTTTACATCACTAAGATTTTTTCCACAATATACAAACCTCTCCAATCGGAGAGGTTTTTGTTTTATAACTTTACTTATCTTTGCTTTTATGAACGATAATTTGAATCCCAATAAAGAATCCTATTCTCCGCAAGATATTGATATCGAAAAAGCGTTGCGCCCACTTAGTTTCGATGATTTTTCCGGACAAGAACAAGTATTAGAAAATCTAATTGTTTTTGTACAAGCAGCTAATTTGCGAAAAGAAGCCTTAGATCATACGTTGTTTCATGGGCCTCCAGGTTTAGGTAAAACAACCTTGGCAAATATCTTGGCAAACGAGTTAGGCGTTGGAATCAAAATTACTTCAGGACCTGTGTTAGATAAACCAGGTGATTTAGCTGGATTATTGACCAATTTGGAAGAAAGAGATGTTTTATTCATTGATGAAATTCACCGTTTAAGCCCTATAGTTGAAGAATATTTGTATTCGGCAATGGAAGATTTCAAGATTGATATCATGATAGAATCGGGTCCAAATGCAAGAACGGTTCAAATCAATTTAAATCCATTTACTTTAGTTGGGGCAACCACTCGTTCTGGATTATTGACGGCTCCAATGCGTGCTCGTTTTGGAATTCAGAGTAGATTACAATATTACAATACCGAATTATTAACCACAATTGTGCAACGTAGTTCATCCATTTTAAAGATGCCAATTACAATGGAAGCTGCAATAGAAATCGCTGGCAGAAGTAGAGGAACACCTCGTATTGCTAATGCTTTATTGCGCCGTGTTAGAGATTTTGCTCAAATCAAAGGAAACGGTAAAATCGACATTGAAATTGCAAAATTTGCATTAAAAGCACTTAATGTTGATGCACACGGTTTAGACGAGATGGACAATAAAATTCTATTAACCATAATCGAAAAATTCAAAGGCGGACCAGTTGGATTATCAACCTTGGCTACCGCTGTTTCCGAAAGTGGTGAAACTATTGAAGAGGTATACGAACCTTTCTTAATTCAAGAAGGATTTATTATGAGAACACCTCGCGGTCGAGAAGTGACTGAAAAAGCCTATAAACATTTAGGCAAAATTAAAAATAACATTCAAGGAGGTTTATTTTAGTTTGATAAACAATAAAGAAAAATATACACAGTTGATAAAAGCCGAAGCCCAACGCCTCGGCTTTTTGTCATGCGGTATTTCTAAAGCTGGTTTTCTTGAAGAAGAAGCACCTCGTTTAGAAAATTGGTTAAACAATCAAATGAACGGTCAAATGAGTTATATGGAAAACCATTTTGACAAACGATTGAATCCAACGCTTTTGGTAGATGATGCTAAAAGTGTGATTTCTTTGTTGCTAAATTATTATCCTCCAGAACTTCAAAATGAAGATTCGTATAAAATCTCAAAATACGCTTACGGACAAGATTATCATCATGTCATAAAAGAAAAATTAAAAGAATTATTACATTTCATTCAAACCGAAATAGGAGAGGTTTCAGGCAGGGCTTTTGTAGATTCGGCACCGGTTTTAGACAAAGCTTGGGCGGCAAAAAGTGGCTTGGGTTGGGTTGGAAAAAATAGTAATCTTATCACCCAAAAAGTCGGTTCGTTCTATTTTATTGCCGAATTGATTATCGATTTGGAATTAGATTACGATACACCAACAACCGACCATTGTGGTTCTTGCACTGCTTGTTTAGATGCTTGTCCTACAGAAGCTATTGTTGCACCTTATGTTGTGGATGGAAGCAAATGTATTTCTTATTTCACCATTGAATTGAAAGATAATTTACCACAAGAAATGCAAGGTAAATTTGACGATTGGATGTTTGGTTGTGATGTTTGTCAAGACGTTTGCCCGTGGAATCGTTTTTCAAAACCACATAATGAACCGCTTTTTCAAACGAATTCGGATATTTTAAATTTTTCAAAATCGGATTGGGAAGAAATTACGGTGGATACTTTTCAGAAAGTATTTAAAAATTCTGCTGTGAAACGAACCAAATACGAAGGCTTGCTTCGTAATATCAATTTTTTGAAGAAATAAAATTGTATAAACTTTTTCAGACAAAAAATATTTTCCAAAAGAAAACTTTGACGTAGCTTTGAGGGTTATTAAAAAGAAAATTAAATATTATGGCATCAGGATTTTTCGCAATCTTAGACGATATCGCTGCATTGATGGACGATGTAGCAATGACAAGTAAATTAGCAACCAAAAAAACAGCTGGAATTTTAGGAGATGACTTAGCAGTAAATGCCGAAAAAGCAACTGGATTTTTAGCTTCAAGAGAAATTCCTGTGTTGTGGGCAATTACAAAAGGCTCGTTTATCAATAAACTAATTATTCTGCCAGTAGTTTTTGTGTTGAATTGGTTGTATCCGCCAGCCATTAAAGCCGCTTTAATTATTGGAGGAGTTTACTTAGCCTACGAAGGTGTGGAGAAAATTATAGAATATCTTTTTCATCGTGCAAAAAAAGGCGAAGAAGTTATCAAAGAAAGTAAGCTTGAGGAAGATAACGAAAATTCTGAAAAAGCAAAAGTAAGTTCGGCTATTAAAACCGATTTTATTCTTTCGCTTGAAATTGTCATTATCGCCTTAGGAACAGCAATGGAAAAAGAACATCCATTGATTACCCAAATTTTAAGTGTAACTTTTGTAGCTATTATTGCTACCGTTGGAGTTTACGGAATTGTAGCTTTAATTGTAAGAATGGATGATGCCGGATTTTATTTAATGCGAAAAGGCAACGATAAAGGATTTTTGTCTTCTTTAGGTGGTATTTTGATTAAAGCATTGCCACTTGTTATTAAATTCCTTGCTGTCGTAGGAACTATTGCGCTTATCTTAGTTTCAGGAGGTATTTTTCTGCATAATATCGAATATATTCATCATTTAGTACCACATAGTATTCCATCAACAATAGCTGAATTTGGTGTTGGAATCGCATTTGGTTTAGTAGCAGTTTTGTTAATGACAGGTTTTAAGAAGATAAAACTTTTGTTTGTGAAATAAAATGATAGATGAAATTACAAATAAATACATTGGTCAAGATTTTTTTACTCATAGTTTTAATTTACTTATCTGTAGTTTATTATATTTATTATGAAAATAAAGTCTTATATAGCAATGCTAAGTTTACAACTGCAATAGCTTTACGGAATACTTATGGTAGCGGTAATAGTGGTGTTGAATATAGATATTTAGTAAATGATAGTATTTATTTAGCTTGGGATAGTACAAGTAAAAAAGCTTTAGAAGGGGCTAATTATTTTATTGTATTTGATGAGAAAAATCCGAAGCATAGTTCTTTTTTTGTTGAATGTCCAGCGCCTGATTCAATTAAATTTATTCCAAAAGATGGTTTAAAAGAAATACCTATTAAAAAATATCAAAAATATGTTGAAAGCTATTTTGATGATTTGTTAAATGGTTGGCTAACCCAATTTTTTCCTTAAATGAATATTTTATACTAGTAAAGTATTTTTGTTTTGTAAAATATTCCTTCAAGTCTAAAACCAAATCAACTTCAATAAATAATCCATTTATTTTTTTCAAAAGAATGCCAAAATAATTTCCCATTTAATGTGCATACTACTATATTTGTAAGTTAGTAAAATATAAAACCATGCATAAAGATAGTAAACGTAGAGAAGCCTTATTATATCACGCAAAACCTACACCTGGTAAAATTCAGGTTGTTCCTACCAAAAAGTATGCTACACAAAGAGATTTAGCATTAGCTTATTCTCCTGGAGTTGCAGAACCTTGTTTAGAAATTGAAAAAGACGTTAATAACGTTTATAAATATACCGCAAAAGGAAATTTAGTAGCCGTAATAACAAACGGAACCGCTGTTTTAGGTTTAGGAGATATTGGTCCAGAAGCTTCAAAACCTGTAATGGAAGGAAAAGGGTTGTTGTTCAAAATCTTCGCTGATATTGATGTTTTTGATATCGAAGTTGGAACAAAAGACATCGAAGAATTCATTGCAACGGTAAAAAATATTTCTCCAACTTTCGGAGGAATTAACCTAGAAGACATCAAAGCACCAGAATCTTTCGAAATTGAAAGACGTTTGGTAGAGGAATTGAATATTCCAGTAATGCACGATGACCAACACGGAACCGCTATTATTTCATCGGCCGCTTTATTGAACGCAGTAGAATTAGCAGGCAAGAAAATGGAAGATGTGAAAATGGTCATTTCTGGAGCAGGTTCGGCTGCTATTGCTTGTGCTAATTTATATGTTTCTTTTGGCGTGAAACCTGAAAACGTGATAATGTTCAACAGTAAAGGTGCATTACGAAAAGACGACCCAAGAGTTTCAGATATGCAACGTGTTTATGCTACGGATAAACATTATGACGATTTAGCACACGCTATGAAAGGTGCTGATGTGTTTATCGGATTGTCATCTGGAGATATCGTTACACCAGAAATGTTGTTAGGAATGGCGGATAATCCTATCGTTTTTGCGATGGCGAATCCTACACCTGAAATTAACTACAACTTAGCTATCGATACAAGAAAAGATATCATTATGGCAACAGGCCGTTCTGATCATCCTAATCAGGTAAATAATGTGCTTGGTTTCCCGTTTATTTTTAGAGGTGCTTTAGATGTTAGAGCGACTAAAATTAATGAGGAAATGAAGAAAGCAGCTGTTATCGCTTTAGCGGAATTAGCGAAAGAATCAGTTCCAGAGCAAGTAAATATTGCGTATGGAGAAACCAAATTAACGTTTGGTCGCGATTATATCATTCCAAAGCCTTTTGACCCAAGATTAATTGCGGCAGTTCCACCAGCCGTAGCCAAAGCCGCTATGGAATCAGGTGTAGCAACAGCGCCTATTACCGATTGGGAAAAATATAAAGACGAATTGTTAGAACGAATGGGTTCTGATAATAAAATGATTCGTTTGTTAACTAACAGAGCAAGAACGAATCCAAAACGTATCATTTTCGCAGAAGCAGATCAAATTGATGTGTTAAAAGCAGCGCAAATTGTACATGAAGAAGGTATTGGGTTCCCAATTTTATTAGGAAACCAAGAAATCATCAAAGAATTAAAAGATGAAATTGGTTTCGATACTGAAGTGCCAGTTTTTGATCCAAAAACTAAAGAATCTGAAGCTAAGAGATTAGAATATGCGAAGCATTTTTGGGAAACCAGAAAACGCAAAGGAATTACCTTATTAGATGCTGAAAAATGGATGCGTGAGCGTAACTATTTTGGTTTAATGATGGTAAACACAGGTGAAGCAGATGCATTGGTAACTGGATATTCAAGAAGTTATCCTTCAACGATTAAGCCTGTTATTCAATTAATTGATAAAGCGCCAGGTGTTTCTAAAATCGCGACAACCAATATGATGATGACCACTAGAGGTCCAATTTTCTTATCGGATACAGCGATAAATCCAAATCCTTCTGCTGATGATTTAGCTAGAATTGCTTTAATGACAGCTAAAACCGTAAGAATGTTCGGAATGGAGCCAGTAATTGCAATGGTGTCGTACTCAAATTTTGGTTCATCACATAATGAAGGACCAAGTAAAGTAAGTCAAGCAGTAGCTTATTTACATGAAAATTTCCCTGATTTAGTGGTGGATGGAGAAATTCAAACGGACTTTGCTTTGAATCCAGACATGCTAAAAAGTAAGTTTCCATTTTCAAAGTTGGTAAATAAAAAAGTGAATACACTTATTTTTCCTAATTTAGATGCTGCAAACATCACTTACAAATTATTGAAAGAGCTGAATAAGGCAGAATCTATTGGTCCAATTATTTTAGGATTAGACAAACCAGTTCACGTATTTCAATTAGGAGCAAGCGTGGAAGAAATGGTAAATATGGCAGCAGTAGCTGTTGTAGACGCTCAAGAAAAAGGAAGAAAGCTTAACAAATAATACAAATATGATAGCGCACATTCAAGGAAAATTAGTTGAAAAAACACCTACCGAAGTCATTATTGACTGTAATGGTGTGGGCTATCATATCAATATTTCATTACACACTTATTCATTATTACCCGATTCTGAAAGTCTGAAATTATTCACTTTTTTGCAAATAAAAGAAGACGCTCATACGTTGTATGGTTTTGTGGAAAAACAAGAACGTGAATTGTTTAAATTATTACTTTCAGTTTCTGGAGTTGGAGCTAGTACTGCTAGAACTATGTTGTCTTCGTTAGCGCCTAGTCAAATTATTCAGGCAATTGCTTCAAATGATGTAGGAACGATGCAATCGATGAAAGGAATTGGAGCTAAAACAGCCCAACGAATTATCTTAGATTTAAAAGAAAAAGTGTTAAAAGTGTACAATTTAGATGAAGTTTCGGTCATTGAAAGCAATACAAATAAAGATGAAGCGTTATCAGCTTTAGAAGTTTTAGGATTTGCAAGAAAAGCAGCCGAAAAAGTAATCGACAAAATCATCAGAGAAACCCCAAATGCTACTGTTGAAAACTTAATAAAACAAGCTTTAAAAAATTTATAAAACTTGAAAAACATAAACATAAAAGCAATAAATAAATTACAATATAGCCTTGCATTATTATGTATGCTTTTTTCTTTTTCGCTACAAGCTCAAGTAGACGAAGAGGAAAAAGATTCTGTAAAAACTGGAGTTGACTTAGGAAAGTTAAATTTGCCTAATCCTGTAAGTATATTGGATAAATATACATACGACCCAGCATCTGATCGTTATATCTATACTAGTTCTGTAGACGGATTTAATATTAACTATCCTATGATACTTACGCCAAAGCAATATGAAGAATTAGTTCTTCGTGAGCAAATGCGTAAATATTATCAGGAGAAATCTGCTGCAATAGACGGTAAAAAAGCAGGTTCTGAGGAGGCAAAGAAAAATTTATTGCCAAGATATTATGTAAATTCTAAGTTTTTTGAAACTATTTTTGGTGGAAATACAATTGATGTAAAACCTACAGGTTCTGTTGAGTTGGATTTAGGAGTTCGTTTTACAAAACAAGATAATCCATCTTTTTCTCCTAGAAACAGAAAAACAACAAGTTTTGATTTTGATCAGAGAATCAGCGTTGGTTTACAAGGAAAAGTAGGAACACGTTTGAATGTCAATGTAAATTATGACACACAATCTACTTTTGCTTTTCAAAATTTAATAAAATTAGAATACACCCCTACGGAAGATGATATCATTCAAAAAATTGAAGTGGGTAATGTTAGTTTCCCATTGTCAAATTCTTTAATTAGAGGTGCACAAAGTTTATTTGGGGTTAAAGCTCAGTTACAATTTGGTAAAACAACATTCACTGGTGTTTTTTCAGAACAAAAGTCTCAGACAAAATCAGTAACCGCTCAAGGAGGAGGTACGCTTCAAGATTTTGAATTGTTTGCTTTAGATTATGATGTAGATCGTCACTATTTCTTATCACAATATTTTAGAGATAAGTATGATAAATCTTTGGAAACTTTTCCATATGTGAACTCACGTGTTCAAATTAATAGAATTGAGGTTTGGATTACAAATAAGCAAAATAGAGTAAATTCAACTGAAAATAATTTAAGAAACATTGTAGCCTTACAAGATATTGGAGAAGGTCCTTTGACCAATGTTTTACCAGAAGAAACCGTGCATGTTAATGTAACTGCTAACCCAACTTTTTATAATGTAGCTACTGATAATCCATCAAATAACGGAAATAACAAATTTGACCCAACAAATATTGGGAGTAATTTTTTGAATAGTTCTATTAGGGATGTTTCTACCGCGTCTAATGGTTTTAATATTCCAGGAATGGCTGAAGGAGTTGACTTTGCTAAATTAGAAAATGCAAGAAAATTAACATCTTCCGAATATACATTTCATCCACAGCTTGGTTATATTTCGCTTAATCAGCGTTTAGCAAATGATGAAGTGTTAGCAGTAGCTTATCAATATACAATTGGAGATCAAGTTTATCAAGTGGGAGAGTTTGGTACAGACGGAGTAGATGCTACAAACGTAGATACTTCAGGTGTTCCAAGTTCTCAAGCTTTAATTTTGAAATTGTTAAAGAGTAATTTGACAATTGATAAATATCAAGTAGGAGGTTCTGGTCCTTTTTTCACAATGCCAACATGGAATATAATGATGAAAAACATCTATCAAATTCCAGGAGGTTCTCAATTACAACAAGATGATTTTAAGTTAAATATATTATACACGGATCCTTCTCCATTAAATTATATTACACAATCTGGGGTTGATCCTTTGCCAGCGGATGTTGTTGAAACTCCTTTACTTAAAGTATTTGATTTAGATAAATTAAATTTCACCAATGACCCTCAAGAAGGAGGAGACGGTTTTTTTGATTTTTATCCAGGTTTAACAGTTGATGCCCAAAAAGGAAGGATTATTTTCTTGAAAGTTGAACCTTTTGGGAAACACTTATTTAATAAATTAGATGTTTCAACACTTGCGGAAAATTACGATGATCCATTAACTTATAATAGTAATCAGGCTAAGTACGTTTTCAGAAATTTATATAAAACAACACAAGCTGCTGCTTTACAAGAAAGTGCTAAAAATAAATTTCAATTAAAAGGACGATTTAAATCCATGGGTGGCGATGGAATTTCAATTGGTGCTTTTAATGTGCCACAGGGTTCTGTTGTTGTAACTGCTGGAGGAAGAGTTTTAGTTGAAGGTGTTGACTATACAGTTAATTATCAGATGGGTAAGGTGAATATTTTAGATCCATCTTTAGCTAGTACACCTATTGAAGTCTCAGTAGAAAACAATTCAGTTTTTGGTCAGCAAACAAGAAGATTTTGGGGTTTCAATGTTGAACATAAGTTCAATGACAAGTTTTTGATAGGTGCAACTTTGTTAAACATGTCGGAGCGACCATTTACTACAAAATCAAATTATGGACAAGAGTCTGTTAACAATACTATTTTTGGATTTAATGGAAATTACTCAACTGAAGTTCCTTTTTTAACTAGATTAGTAAATAAACTTCCAAATATTGATACCGATGTGCCTTCAAATATTTCCTTAAGAGGAGAAATAGCTTATTTAAAACCAGGAGCATCAAAAGCGGATCAATTTAATGGAGAATCTACATCTTATATAGATGATTTTGAAGGGTCGCAATCAACAATTGATATGAGAAGCCCACAAGCATGGTCTTTAGCAAGTATTCCATTAGAAGAGTCTTTTGACGGTGATCCAACATCAAATGAAACCACAGTAGATGCTTTGAATGTTGGTTTCAAAAGAGCTAAAATGTCATGGTATAGTATAGATCCTGTTTTTTATGTTCAACCTCCTGCAGGAATTTCTGATGCAGATTTGTCTTTGAATAAAACAAGAAGAATTTTTAGTAGAGAGTTATATCCAGTTACTGATATTGCTCAAGGACAATCAACTGTTATTAATACTTTAGATTTAACCTATTATCCAAAAGATAGAGGTCCGTATAATTTTAATCCTACTTTGGCTGCTACTAATCAATTTACAGATCTTGAAGCTCCTGAAAATTGGGGAGGAATTATGCGTTCTATAAATTCAACAAATTTTGAACAGTCAAATGTTGAATATATTCAGTTTTGGGTATTAGATCCTTACTACGGAAATCCTGGTGATGTTGCAGATCCTACTAACACTGGAAAAATAGTATTCAATTTAGGTGAAATTTCAGAAGATATTTTGAGAGATGGAAGAAAGTTATATGAAAATGGTTTGCCTGAAGAGAATTCAATTCAGCCAGTAGTATCAACTTCTTGGGGAGAAGTTCCAGCATCACAATCACTAATTTATGCATTTGATACTAATGGAGCAAATAGAGCGGTTCAAGATGCAGGATTTGATGGGTTAACCGATAACGATGAAGTTGCAAAATTCCCAACATTTGCATCTCAATTGGATCCATCAGCAGATAATTATCAATTTTATTTAAATACAACAGGTGATATCGTTACGCGATATAAAAATTATAACGGCTTTGAAGGAAACTCTCCTGTTACAGTAACTGATGCAAATAGAGGTAATACAACGTATCCAGATGTTGAAGATATCAATCGAGACAATACGATGAATACCATTAATGCTTACTTTAAGTTTGAAGTGCCTATATTGAAATATCCTGATACCGACAATGGAGTACCAGTTGGTCAAAACTACATTGTGGATTCAAGAAAATTCACGGATGTATTGCCAAACGGACAAACAGCTAATGCTAGATGGATTTTATATAAAATTCCAATTCAAGAATTTACAGATGCGAATAAAGTAGGGCCTATAAATGATTTTAGATCGATTCGTTTTATGCGTATGTATATGACTGGATTTAAAGATGAAGTTACATTGCGTTTTGGAGCATTAGATTTAGTAAGAGGCGAATGGAGACGTTATGTAAATTCATTAGATTTTAATGATCCAGAACCCGATGATGATAATACAGCGTTTGATGTTGTTGCTTTGAATATTCAGGAGAATGGGGATAGAACACCAATTAAATATGTAACGCCTCCAGGTGTTGTTAGAGAGCAACTATATAATAACAATACTGTAATAAATCAGAATGAACAATCACTGTCATTAAGAGTTTATGATAAATCAGGAGGCATAGCGAATGGTTTACAGCCAAATGATTCTAGAGCAGTTTTCAAAAATGTTAGTGTTGACATGCGTCAATATAAAAAATTACGTATGTTTTTGCATGCAGAAGCAACAGAGACTGGTGGTTTGCAAGATGATGATTTAACAGCTTTCATTAGATTTGGAAACGATTTTACAGACAACTTTTATCAAGTAGAAATTCCTTTAAAAGTTACTGCTTATGGAGAATCTTCAGCTGATGGAATTTGGCCATCAGAAAATGAAATAGATGTGCCGCTATCACTTTTAACACAATTGAAAATATTAGCATTGGCTAATGATCCATCTATTACTTATGATGCAAACGGAATTGGTTTTGTTGAAGAGGAAAATATAGGGTCTTCAAATGATAGGCTTACGTTAGGGATAAAGGGGAATCCTAATTTTGGGTTAGTTAGAACTTTAATGATTGGGGTTAAAAATAAATCAGGACAAATTCAAAGAGGAGAAGTTTGGTTTAATGAGTTACGTATGTCTGATATGGATAACAAAGGCGGTTATGCCGCAGTTGCTAATTTAGATTCCAATTTAGCTGATTTCGCAACTGTTTCCGCTACAACTCGAATGAGTACTATTGGATTTGGGTCTTTAGAACAAGGTCCAAATGAAAGAAGTAGAGAAGATGTTTTTCAATACGATATTGTAACTAATATAAATTTAGGGAAATTATTGCCAAAGAAATGGGGAATTAATCTTCCTTTTAATTATGGGGTTGGTGAGGAAACAATAACTCCTAAATATGATCCTTTTTATCAGGATATTGAATTACAACAATTGTTAGATTTAACAACAGACCCAGCTGAGCGTTCTAATATTGAAAACAGAGCTATTGATTATACTAAGAGAACAAGTATCAACTTGATTGGGGTTAAAAAGGAAAAAAATCCAGAGAAAAAACCTCATTTTTATGATGTTGAGAATTTAACATTATCATATTCATTAAATGAAACACAACATCATGATTATGAAATTGAAAATTTAATTGATCAACAAAATAGATCTACGGTTGATTACGCTTTCTCATTTAAACCATTAACAGTTGAGCCTTTTAAAGAAACTAAAGTATTTAAAAAGAGTAATTATTATAAATTGTTAAGTGATTTTAATTTTAATTTCTTGCCTACAAATATTTCTTTCAGTTCTACGATATTAAGACAGTTTAACAAACAAAGATTCCGTTTAGTAGATGTTGAAGGTATTGGATTAGGAGATTTATACAGAAGAAATTATTTCTTCAATTATCAATATGGGTTCAATTATAATATTACAAAATCATTACGTGTAAATTATACAGCTGCTTCAAATAATATCGTTAGAAATTATTTGGATGAAAATAACCTGCCAATTGACGGATTGGATATTTGGGATGATTACTGGAATACAGGAACAGCTAATCAGCACAACCAACAATTTGTGGTAAATTATGATCTTCCAATTAATAAATTGCCAATATTGAGTTTTGTAAAATCTACTTATACTTATACTGGAGATTATAACTGGCAACGTTCGTCAGATGCTTTTTCAAGTATTGAGGCTGAAGATGGAACATTATATCAGTTGGGGAATACGATACAAAATGCGAGTTCTCATAAATTGAACACTACATTTAACATGGATATGTTTTATAAATATGTAGGTTTAACTAAAACAAAATCAAACAAAAATAAAAACGTAGCTAACACAAAAGAAAAACAAGCTGCTCCAAAACCAGGGCAAAAAGTTACATCTGCAGGAAATAAAAACATTTCTAATGAGCGTAATCTTTTTATGTCGGGATTAATTGGTGTTGTTACAAGTGTAAAAAACATTCAAGTAAATTATACAGAAAACAAAGGTACTTTCTTGCCAGGATATTTACCTGGTTTAGGGTTTTTTGGTTCTTCAAAGCCTACTTTAGGTTTTATTTTTGGTAGTCAAGCAGATGTGCGTTATGAAGCGGCAAGAAATGGTTGGTTAACTGGTTTTCCAGAATTTAATCAAAATTTTACAAAAGTTGAAAATACTAAATTGAATTTGACGGCTCAGTTAGAGGTGTTTCCTGATTTGAAAATTGATTTAAGTGCAGAACGTTCTTACACATATAATTTTTCAGAACAATACGATGTAACGGGTGGAAATTATAATTCTCGTTCGCCATATGATTTTGGTAATTTTAATATTTCAACAGTCTTACTTAAAACTTCATTTTCACAAAGTGATGTGAATTTTTCTCAAGCATTTCAAGATTTGAGAGATAACAGATTGGTTGTTGCAAATCGATTGGCAGAAAGCTATTACGGATCTACAACTTTCCCAAGAGATGCTGAAGGTTACCCAGTTGGTTATGGTAAAAATAGCCAACAAGTATTATTGCCATCGTTTATTGCAGCCTATTCTGGACAAGATGCTGGAAAAGTAGCAACAGGAGTTTTCAGAAACACTCCATTGCCAAATTGGACTGTTAAATATACAGGTTTGATGCGTTATTCTTGGTTTAAAGAAAACTTCAAAACATTCTCAATTCAACATGGTTATAGAGCAAGTTATAATGTAAATGCATTTCGTTCTAATTTAAATGCTGCTCCAGTAGATGCGAATGGTAATTTTTATGCTAATAAAATTGTGTCAAACGTCAATTTAACGGAACAGTTTAATCCTTTGGTGAAGCTTGATATGACTTTGAAAAATTCGTTTAAAGTATTAGCTGAAATTAAAAAAGGAAGAACGCTTAATATGAGTTTTGATAATAATTTACTTACCGAGGTTAGCGATAACGAATATATCATTGGTCTTGGGTATAGAATTAAAGATGTAACAATTAATTCTGCTTTAGCGGATAATGCTGCTGGAGTTATAAAAAGTGATATCAATATAAAGGCAGATTTTTCGTTAAGAAAAAGTAATACTATTGTTCGATATTTAGATTATGACAACAATCAATTAGGAGGAGGACAAGATTTATG
This sequence comes from Flavobacterium lacisediminis, assembly GCF_025909975.1. GTDB lineage: Bacteria > Bacteroidota > Bacteroidia > Flavobacteriales > Flavobacteriaceae > Flavobacterium > Flavobacterium lacisediminis. Next base: position 56,275 of record NZ_JAPCIO010000002.1, read on the forward strand.
GTCAATTAAATTAACGGCAGATTATTCGTTTAGTAAATATTTAACGGCAATTTTCTTTTATGATCATCAATTCTCCCAAGCGGTTATTTCAACTTCTTTTCCAACAACTAATATTAGAAGTGGATTTACCTTAAGATATAATTTTGGAAATTAATTAATTAAAAGATAAAAGTAAAACACCCGTTAAAAGTATTTTTTTTAACGGGTGTTTTTTTATACAAAAAAATAACAAAAACCTTTTTTTCAATTCAATAAATACAATTACATTTGTACGTCAAAAAATTATAACCAAATGAATATACCAACTAATTTAAAATACACTAAAGACCACGAATGGGTTTCAGTTGACGGAGATGTTGCAACTGTAGGAATTACTGATTTTGCTCAAAAAGAATTAGGAGATATCGTGTATGTAGAAGTGGAAACTTTAGATCAAACTTTAGATAAAGACGAAGTTTTTGGAACAGTTGAAGCTGTAAAAACAGTTTCAGATTTGTTTTTGCCTTTATCTGGAGAAATTATTGAATTCAATGATTCATTAGAGTCAGATCCTGAAAAAGTAAATACTGATCCTTACGGTGATGGTTGGATGGTAAAAGTCAAAATTTCTGATGCATCTGAAGTAGAAGCACTTTTGTCGAGTGAAGATTATAAAGCACTTATCGGAGCGTAATTTTTTATTTCTCGCTATAATTTGGACTGTTTTAATTACAGTTGCAAGTTTGGTGAGTTCTAATAATATCCCTAAAGTGAGTATACTTGGGAACGATAAAATAGTACATTTTTTGTTTTATTTTGTATTTGTTGTTCTTTGGAGCTTTGCAACTGTAAAATCTTATTTAAATATCAAGTATGATTTGTTAATTGTTGCTTTTGCAATATTGTATGGCATAATTATTGAAGTTCTTCAAAGTGTATTAACTAAAACAAGGGAAGCTGATTTATATGATATGTTCGCTAATTCGTTAGGAGCAATTGTAGGTTTTATTGGCTTTTTTGTTGTAAAAAATAAAATTTTTAATAAATATTTTTAAAACATTTCTAATATTAACTATATTAGCACCTCAAAATTAAAATTATGGAAGTAAAGAAAAATCCTAATGTTGATCCAAAGAGAAATAGTTCGCTATATTTTCTAATTGGCCTTACTGCAATTTTAATGTTAACTTATGTAAGCATTGAAATGAAAACTGAAGACCCAAGAGAAGAAACGGAACAAATTAGTGTAGCAGACAATATGGTTGTAGATGATGAGGAAGTTATCTTAACGATGCCGCCTGTACAAAAATTACCACCACCACCACCACCAGCTCCTGAAGTAATTCAAATTGTAGATAACAAACAAGTTATTGAAGACAAAAAAATTGAAACTACAGAAGTAGATGAAAATAAGGCAGTTGTAATTAATACAGCTTCTTCATATGGTGAAGAGGGTGGAACAGCTGAAGAAATTGATGAGGAAGTTCCTTTCGCTGTAATTGAAGACGTTCCTGTTTTTCCTGGATGTGAAAAAGTTGAAAAAAGCAAACGTTTAGATTGTTTTATGGAGCAAATGGCTAAACACATTAAAAAGAACCAACAGTATCCTGAAAAAGCTATGGAAGATGGTATTCAAGGTAGAGTTTCTGTTTTATTCGTAATTGATAAAGACGGTGGTATCTCAAATGTACAAGTTAGAGGACCTAAAGGTGGAGAACTTTTAGAAAAAGAAGCAAAAAGAGTAATTGAAAAATTACCAAAATTTAAACCAGGTATGCAAAGAGGTAAACCTGTAAAAGTAAAATATAGTCAGCCGATTACATTCAAATTACAATAATATTAAATCCCAGCTTTTTAGCTGGGATTTTTTTTTGGCATATAAATTGTATAGATTAATTAACAAAGTGTTAACTATTAATCTATATAATCATGAAAGCAAATGTTGATTTTCCGAAAAGAGTAAAAAATAGTTTTATCTATTTTCAAGTTGGTTTAATTGCCACTATGTTAGTTGTGCTTTTTATTTTAGAATTTAATTTTAAGGATATTACTAAATCTATTGGGTGTATTCCTCCAATTGAAATTACTCCTGAGCCAACATTTGTGTATAATCCAGCTCCTGTAACAAAACAAGAAGTAAGTAAGCCAGTTACTGTTAAAGTAACTAGAGTTACAGATGTTTTTAAACCTACAAAAGAAGAGCCTAAAAAAGATGATACTAGTGTTAAAGTAACGCCTCAAGAGAATCCTGATAATCAAAACACTAATCCAAATACAACTCCAACAGAAGACCCTAAAGATAATGGAGTTGGAAAAGAAGAGTTGCCTAAAGAGTTTACTCCTTATTCAGTAGATAATTTACCAATGTTTGAGGCTTGTAAAGGCTTGAGCAGAGTTGAGCAAAAAGCATGTTTTGATGAGCAAATGGCGAAAGCAATCACTAAATATCTTGTGTATCCAGATAATGATTTAGAAAAAGGGAGACAAGGTGTGGCTTTGGTAGAGTTTGTTATTGATGAAAAAGGAATGATAACAAATGTTAAAGCTTTAGATAATAAAAGAGCTACAATTGATATGCAAAAAGCTGCTGAAAGAGCAGTTAGAAAAATCCCAAAGCTTATCCCTGCAACACATGCTGATAAACCTGTTAAAATCAAATACAGTATTCCAGTTGGATTCAGAATGAAATAAATAAATATAATTACTATAAAATATCCCATTTCGATGGGATTTTTTTATTTTTACACATTATAATCCTAAGTAATATGAATGTCAAACAATATTTAGATTCTACGTATCTTAAAACAGCTGCTCAAGCTAACCTTTCTGAAAATGAGAATACGGAAGTTGTGATAAATTGTATCCAAGAAGCCATCGATAACGATTTTAAATTAATCATGATTCGACCAGATAAAGTAGTATTGGCAAAAAAAATGATTCAAAAGGCTAATTCAAAGGTTACTATTGGAACAGTTATCGATTTCCCTCTAGGAAACGGAACTTTAGAAGATAAATTAGTTGAAGCCAAACAAGCTATTGAAAATGGTGCTGACGATTTAGATTACGTTGTGGATTATGAAGCATTCAAAAGAGGTGAAGTTGATGCAGTGAAAGAACAAGTTGTTCAGGGAACAAAATTAGGTTTGGCTCACAATAAAATTGTAAAATGGATTATTGAAGTGGCGGCATTAGATAATCATCAAATTGTGCAACTTACTACATTAATTAAAAATGTGGTAATTGCTAATTTTAGCGAAAAAGAATACGACAAAGTATTTGTTAAATCATCTACAGGTTTTTATAAAACACCGGAAGGAGTTCCAAATGGTGCTACAGTTCCAACAATCAAATTAATGCTAGAAAATTCATTTCCTTTACCGGTAAAAGCAGCCGGAGGCGTTAGAACGTATGAAGAAGCAGTAGAAATGATTCAATTGGGAGTAAAAAGAATTGGTACATCTGCCGCAAAAGCAATTGCAAATGGTGAAATTTCAAATAGCGATTATTAAAAATAACCAAATGAGAAAAATATATTGTTTACTATTGTTGTTCATTGGATTAACAACTTTTGCTCAAAATTCGTCTAACGAACAATTTCCAGTATTTCCAGATTGTGTAAATGCTATTGGCAAACAACAAGAATCTTGTTTTTATAATACGATTCAAAATTATTTTTATAATAATTTTAAAGTGCCACAAGAGCTTCAAGAGCAAAACTACAAAGGAATAGTAATTGCTGTTTTTGAAGTAGATACTGTCGGAAATTTCAAGGTTTTGTATACCGATGCTGCTCACGAGTCACTTAAAAAAGAAGCAGCTCGCGTTTTTGAATCGTTACCAAAAGTTTCTCCTGCTACTTATTCAGGTAAACCAACGTATTCTAAATTTTCTATAAAAATTAATATTCCTTTAGTTGCTCCAAACACGCAAGAGGATGTAGCTACAAAGTATGCCAAAACAAATACCGTTTTAATTGATAACAAAAAGGAATTATCAGAATATAATGATTTAGTGATAAAACCATTTGAAAATCCACAATTTAAAAGCTCGGGAATTGTGCAGTTTTCACATCAAAATTATGGTGTTTTTGACGCTTTGTTAAATCAAGTAGGAAGTAATAATCATACTGCATCAAAGCCCTATTCGTATGATGAAGTAGCGAAATATTATGATTTTGAAACCGCAAATCAATCTTTTGCAAAACAAAAAGCATCTTGGTGGGGAAGAAAATTATGGAACGAAAATTTAGTTGCAATTCAAGGTGAAGAATATTGGTTTACTTTAAATCCAATTTTCGATTTTAGAATAGGAAAAGACACTGAGAGTGAAGCGTCCAATACATTTGTAAATACAAGAGGTTTAATTGTTAATGGTGGACTTGGAAAGGAATTAACTTTTACAACTTCCATTTATGAAAGTCAAGGTAGATTTGCTGATTACTATAATGCTTATGCAGAAAGTATTCGACCTTCAGGTGGAAATCCAGCAATTATTCCAGGGATTGGAATTGCAAAACGTTTTAAAGATGATGCTTATGATTTTCCATTGGCAGAAGCAAATATTAAATACCAACCAAGTAAATTCGTAAATCTGCAACTGGGTTACGGAAGAAATTTCTTAGGTGATGGTTATCGCTCATTATTACAAAGCGATGGTGCAAGCCCTTATCCTTACTTTAAAATAAATACTTCTTTTTGGAAAATTAAATATACAAACACGTATATGTGGCTGAAAGATGTTCGTGATGCGGCCACAATAGATGGAACTTATGCTACAAAATACATGGCAAGTCATTATTTGAGTTGGAATGTAACTAAAAAATGGAATTTAGGTTTCTTTGAAAATGTGGTTTGGACAAATACCAATGATAGAGGTTTCGATTTCAACTTCGTAAATCCTTTAATTTTTTACAGAACGGTTGAGTTTGGCTCATCGTCTAAAACCGGAAATGCATTGCTTGGATTAACTTCAAAATACAAATGGAACAATCAAATTAACTTCTACGGACAGTTTTTAATTGACGAGTTTGCTATTGGCGATGTAAAAGAAAGCAATCAAAGTTGGAGAAATAAATTTGCTTACCAAATAGGAGCGAAGTATTACGATGCTTTTAAGGTGAAAAACTTATTGCTTCAAGTAGAATACAACCAAGTACGTCCTTATGTGTATTCTCATAGTGATCCTATTACCAATTATGGGCATAATAACCAAAGTATGGGGCATTTATGGGGAGCGAATTTTAGAGAATTCGTTGCAATTGCTCGTTATTACAAAGGAAGATATTTTGCTGATGCCAAGTTAATTTACGGCCAACGCGGATTTGATTTCAACAACGGAACAGACAACTTCAACTACGGAGGAAATATCTATTTAGATTACGATGAAAATCGTCCATACGACACCGGAGTTTCGATTGCACAAGGAAATAAAACTACCGTTATGATTGCTGATTTACAAGTAGGATATTTAGTAAATCCAGCGTATAATTTAAAAGTTTTCGGAAATGTAATGTTCAGAAATTTTGATCCAACAGCTGAAACTGCGGCAACCATAAAATCAAACACGACTTGGTTTTCAATAGGACTAAGAAGCGATTTATTTAACTGGTATTTTGATTATTAGTGGATTTAAAATTAAATTACGAAGACAAGATTTTTTTATAAAATTAGTATAGTTTAATGAAGGTTTTTTTTAAAATTAATTCTATTTTACTTATAGTTATAAGTATAATTATAGCTTTTGGTTTGTTTTTGGAAATTAATACTATCTCTAAAAATTCAGTTGAATACATTCATGTTTATAGCATTTCTGAAAATGCTACAGAATGGAAATATCAGAGTATCGAAAATTTTAAAAAATGGAATTTACTACTTGGAATATTGGTTTTAGCTTATGCTGCTTTAAATGGTTTTGCTTTGTTAACAAAGAATCACATTGTTAAAAAGTTAGTTTTTGCAATAAATATATTTATGGTAATATTTTTACTTTTTAATTTCTTTGAATGGGCAACTTCAGGTTTTGATCATTAAGTAAAATAAATTTCATGAATTTTTATTATTATTTTTTATTTAGAATTTATTCGTCATTTAGGGATTTTTCAAAAGAAAATCACAAAATGGCACTTACTTCAACGGCTATTTTCAGTTGTGTTTTTTTATGTTTTGTTTTTTATGTGCTAATTTTATTTAATTATTATTGGACTGATAAGACTATCCCTAATATAGATAATATTTTTGTGCTTTTGATTTTTGGAGTTGCGATTTATATGATTAATTATTATTTAGTAGTTAAAAATGAAATTTTTTTAAAAAGATCATTTAAGAAAGATAAACTTGGAGGTTTTTTGGTTTTAATGATAATATTTTTAATTGGATTATTCTTTGTTATAGGGGCTAATAAGAATAGAGAAAAGCTAAATTCAAATAATGTAATAGAGAAATCTATAAATTAGTGGTCTTGCTCGGTGACTTTCGTAATCATCTTACAATCTCTTTTAAATAAGAAAAAATGGAACTAACATTAGATAATTTGATTTCGTTTATTAAAAATAAATCTTATGATGAAGATGAAATATTTCCTTCAAGTATAGTAAGAAATGATTTCAATGTTGAATTCGATGGAGATGAAGTTCTTTATTTATTTCAAGAATTAGGAGTAGAATTTAATGTTTCATTTGATACATTTAATTTTAAACAATATTTTTTAGAAGAAACGGAGCTTTGTACTCTAATTTCATTTGATACTTTGTTTAAAAAGAAAAAAGTAAGAGAAATCGAAAAAGAATTAACGATTCAAGACTTATTCAATTTTATGGAAAACAATAAAAAGTAATTTTTTTAGGTTCTAAAAACTTAGTTGTAAATGAAAAACGTATTAATAATCTATATTCTACTTACTTGTTTTGAATTTTCTTATTCTCAAAAATTAGAGGAAAAGATTATTATTAATAAAACGAGCATAAATAAATTGGCTAAAGAAGAATTTGAAAAGTGTTATGAATATTATAAAAATAATCCTGACACTCTTAATAATTCTCAAGAAACCATTTATACAGTTTCAAAAAAAGTAGATTTAGAATTATTGCCAATTCCTATTTTCAATACTAAAAAGAGTGATAATACTAAAAATTTCATAGAAAGTATAGATTTTGAGAATTACGATTCCCAAATTGTTTTTGTTTTAAACAAAGAAAAATATATTATCTCAGATTTTATTCCAATTACAGATTGCTATTTTCCTTTTTACATAAAAGAGAATTTGAGGGTAAGTGTTTTAGGAGCGATGAGAATGATTTTTTCGGTTTATGATTTTGATTTAAATAGTTTCTATTTTTTCACAGATACATGTTCTAATGGGATGTTTGAAATTGTAAACAATAAGGTTTATTATATTACACCTATAATTGATGATCAAACTTTTAAAGACGAAAATATTGATGCTGATTTAAAAGTAGTTAAAGATAAAAAAATAGTAAAGTTTGTAAAGATTGAATGTGATATATTTTCTGAAAAATTCATCAAATCTGAAGTTTTTAGATATTATTTTAGAAGTGAAGAAGAATTAAGAAAACAAATTACAAAACCTAAAAATGATATTAGATTAAATTTTCAATTTAAATAAGATTGATAATTTCTTATATTGAAAATTGTTTTTGATAAACAATTTTCAATATTTCCCACTTTTAACGAATTTTCTAAATTCTAAATTCTAAATTCTAATTTTCATATCGTATCTTTGCGCGCAATTTCACAGCGAAAAACACTAAAGTGGACACGAATACACAACCTCAAATAAAAAAATCTCTTTACAAAGACTTTGTAGAAATCACAAAGGCGCGGTTATCTATTAGTGTAGTGGTTTCTACCATTGCGGGTTATTTGTTAGGATTTAATGAGGAACAACCTTTTCAATGGCTAGTTTTAGTGCTATTAATTGTTGGGGGTTATTGCATGGTGGGCGCTTCCAATGTTTTCAATCAAATCATCGAAATTGAATTAGACGCCAAAATGGACCGAACTAAAAATCGTCCTTTACCTTCTGGTCGTGTTTCTAAACAAAATGCTTTTATTTTAGGTTGCGTTTTAACTATTTTAGGATTAGCTATTTTATACAATGTAAATCCTAAAACCGCTATGTTTGGCGCGATTTCGATTTTCATGTATGTGAGTTTGTACACGCCATTAAAAACGTTAACTCCGCTTTCTGTTTTTGTTGGAGCTTTTCCTGGAGCTATTCCTTTTATGTTAGGTTGGGTAGCGGCAACAGGTCACTTCGGAATTGAAGCAGGAACGTTGTTTATTATTCAATTCTTTTGGCAATTTCCTCATTTTTGGGCAATTGGTTGGTTTTTATATGACGATTACAAAAAAGCAGGTTTTTTCATGTTGCCAACAGGTAAAAAAGACAAAAAAACCGCTCTTCAAACGATACTATACACCATTTGGATGATTTTAGCTTCCATAATTCCAGCTTTCGGATTTACTGGTAACTTGATTTTATCGAAAACTGCAGCGGTAATCGTATTTTTATTAGGATTGTGGATGTTGTTTTATGCGGTACAATTACACAAACAAATGGATGCAAAAGCAGCAAGAAAATTAATGATAGTAAGTGTATCTTATATTTCTTTGTTGCAGATAATATATGTGATAGATAAATTTTTACGATAGTTATGGAAAATAGAATGACATTGGAAGAAGAACAAGCTCGCAAAGGCAAAACCTACAAATTGTTATTGTGGTTTGGAATGATTAGCATTTGTATGATTTTCGCAGGATTAACTAGTGCTTACGTTGTAAGTAAGTCAAGACCTGATTGGTTAAAAGATTTTGTATTGCCTTCTGCTTTTGTAATCAGTACAGTAGCTATGTTAGTAAGTAGTTTTACTTTTTATTTAGCATTACAAGCTACAAAAAAAGATAACAGAAGTATGGCTACAACCTTTTTATTGCTTACTTTAGCGCTTGGAATTGCGTTTATAGTATTACAATTTAAAGGATTTGGACAAGTAATCGAAAATGGCTATTTCTTTACAGGAAGTGAAAGTAATGTAACGACTTCATTCTTGTATATTGCTGTTTTGGTTCACATTGCTCACCTTTTGGGAGGTATTATTTCGCTTTTAGTAGTAATTTATAATCATTATAAACAAAAATACAATTCGGCTCAAACCCTTGGTATAGAGCTAAGTGCGATGTATTGGCACTTTATGGATTTTATTTGGGTTTATTTGTTTTTATTTTTCTATTTTTTCAAATAGAAAAAAAATAATAAATTTGGGAACTTTTTAACAATTAAAAAATTTATGGGAGCGACAGTTATTTCAGACGAACACGCTTTAGACGGAGGTCCAGGACCATTAGGAGCAACCTATGGTAAAATGATGATGTGGTTTTTCATCTTGTCAGATGCATTAACTTTTTCTGGGTTCTTAGCCGCGTACGGTTTTTCAAGATTTAAATTTATTGAAACTTGGCCTATCGCCGATGAAGTTTTTAACCACTTTCCATTTTTACATGGTGTAAATGCGCCAATGTATTATGTTGCGTTAATGACTTTTATCTTAATTTTCTCTTCAGTTACTATGGTTTTAGCTGTTGATGCTGGTCATCACATGAAAAAAACAAAAGTAGCATTCTACATGTTTTTAACTATTATTGGTGGTTTTATCTTCTTAGGTTCTCAAGCTTGGGAATGGAAGAACTTCATCAAAGGAGAATATGGTGCTGTTGAAACTAAAGGAGGTTCAATCTTACAATTTGTTCAAAAACAAGAAGACGGAACTTTTAAAAGAGTTGCTTTAGCTGAATTTGCTACAACTTTGCCAGAGTCTAGAGAGCAATTAGATAGAAATGATGGAGTTTGGTTCATGAATGAAGCTACTTTGCCTACATATTCAGTTAATGAAGTAGTAGAAGGTTTCAAAGCTGATGAGTCTATTTTAGTTCGTTCAGAATATTTAAATGCTGAAAAACACAAAACTGTTTTATCAAGAGAAGAATCTTTAAAAAGATTAGCGGAAGCTAAATATGTTGTTGAAGGTGCTAACTTAGTTAGAAACGAATACGGACATAAATTGTTTGCTAACTTTTTCTTCTTTATCACAGGTTTCCACGGATTCCACGTATTTACTGGAGTATTGATTAATATCATCATTTTCTTTAATGTGTTATTAGGTACTTACGAAAAGAGAAAAAGCTACGAAATGGTTGAAAAAGTTGGATTATACTGGCACTTTGTCGATTTAGTGTGGGTATTCGTATTTACTTTCTTCTATTTAGTATAATTATATAATAAAAGTATATCATGGCACACGCACACGAATCAAATACAAAGAGAATTTGGATAGTTTTTGGAATTCTATCTGTAATTACTATAGTAGAGGTTTTATTCGGAATCTATAAACCTAAATCATTATTTTTCACTAATTTTTTAGGAATGAATTTATTGAACTGGTTGTTCATCATCTTAACTATTGTAAAAGCATATTACATTACTTGGGCATTCATGCACATGGAAGGTGAAAAAAAATGGTTTAGAAGATCAATTGTTTGGACAGTTACGTTCTTAATCCTTTACTTATGCTTTATTTTGTTAGTAGAAGGAGATTACGTTTACGAAGTTTTCAAAACAGGTCACTTAAAGTGGATATTTTAACACTTGTTTCTAATATATAATCCCGATTTACATCGGGATTTTTTTTACTTTTGTATGAACAAAATTAGTTTCATCTAATGAAAAATAAATTAGTCCTCATATCTCTTTTTATATTGCCAATCGCCATTTATTTGGTGTTTTCTACGGCATCTCATAATTCTCTTTTTTTACCAACGATTTCTAAGAACAATCAAGAAATTCCTTCCGATTGGTCAAGTTTAGACGGAACAAAACAGGCAATGAAAGGAAAAATTACTGTTTTAGGTTTTGTAGGTACAGAAGTAATTACAAATCGAGGTAACTTTTTCAATCTGAATCAGAAGATTTATAATAAATACAAAGGGTTTAAAGATTTCCAAATGATTATGGTGGTTCCTTCAGGAAAGGAAAAAGAATGTCAACAAATCATAGATGAATTAGCTCCTATTACAGGAGATATGAGTGGTTGGAAGTTTGTTTTTTCAACTCCAGAAAAAATTCAGGAATTCTATGATAGTTACAAATTGAATGGTCAGTTAGATGATAACAAAGGAACACCAGCTGTTATTATTGTTGACAAAGAATTAAATCATCGCGGTAGGAATGGTAAAAATCGAAAAGGTGAAAATGAGTATAAAGAAAGTTATAACACCATTTCGGCAGCCGATTTACACAATGAAATGACAGATGATATTAAGATTATTTTACGTGAATATCGTTTAGCACTTAAAAAGAATAAGAACGAAAGAAAAGATGCTTTTAGAGATAACATCAAAGAAAACATTGAAAGACAAAAGTAATTACTGATGAAAAATAAATCATACATAGGTATTTCTTTTATTATATTGATTTTTGGAATTTGGGCTGTGCCTAAAATTATTGCAAAATTTCAAAAATCAGATTTAGTAGAAATTGGTCCTGTTCCAGCATTCAAATTAACGAATCAAGATGATAAATCTATTTCCGAAAAAGATTATTTAGGGAAAGTGTATGTAGTGGAATTTTTCTTTTCAACTTGTCCAACGATTTGTCCAAAAATGAATCAAAGCATGTTGCAATTGCAAGAAGAATTTTATGGGAATCCTAATTTCGGAATAGCTTCCATTACGATTGATCCGGCAAAAGATACGCCTCAAGTATTGAAAGAGCATGCTAATTTATTAGGGGTAAAACATTACAATTGGCATTTTTTAACCGGTGATAAAGAATACATCTACAGTTTAGCTAACAAAGGTTTTAACTTATATGCTGGCGAAAACAACAAAGTAGCTGGTGGATTTGAACATTCAGGTTTATTTGCTTTAGTAGATAAAGATGGAAAAATCAGATGCAGAAAAGATGCTCAAGGGAATCCAATTTTGTATTACGATGGGTTAGAGGCTTCTGGAGTTGAAGCTATAAAAGAAGATATCAAAAAATTATTAGATGAATAATATGGAAACGAATAAAGAAACAAAATATAACAAACTAATTGTTGTTTTATCTGTAGCAATTCCGGCAGTTGTGGCTTTGCTTTTTGGAGTTAATCTAAGAAAATTAGGTTATGATGTGCAACCATTATCATTTTTACCACCAATTTATGCAACTATCAACGGATTAACAGCTGTTGTTTTGGTGGCAGCAGTTATCGCCATCAAAAATGGGAACAGAAAATTACACGAAAATTTAATGAAAGTTGCCATCGCATGTTCGGTTGCTTTTTTAGGTATGTATGTGGCATATCACATGACTTCTGATTCTACAAAATTTGGTGGAGAAGGAGCGATTAAATATGTCTACTATTTTATATTGATTACTCATATTTTATTATCAATTATTATTATTCCATTGGTTTTAACTACGTATGTAAAAGCTTGGTCACAACGATTTGATAAACACAAAAAGATTGCAAAAATTACATTCCCAATTTGGTTATATGTTGCCGTTACAGGAGTTGTGGTGTATTTAATGATTTCTCCGTATTATGCAAACTAAATTCAAAAGTTTAAAAATAGTAGTTTTTACTATATCCTTTTCTCTTTTTTCTAATATCTCAAGTGCCCAATGTGCCATGTGTCGAGCAGCTCTTGAAAGTGAAGAAGGCGGAGTAAAAGCTGAGGCTGTTAACGACGGAATTGTATATTTAATGGCAATTCCATACATATTAGTTGGTATTTTAGGTTACGCCATTTACCGATTAAAATATGGTAAAAAGAAAGAAGTTTAAATAAAAAAAGGCGTTTCAATTGAAACGCCTTTTTTTATTCCATTCCGTCAATACTTATACTCATTTTTCCTGAAGTGGTGATGAATGCAATGATAGCTTTATCAGTTAATTCCACCTTTTCAAATTCAAAATCGTTTAAAGTTCCGTTTACAAAAACACCTTTCATTGGTGAATAATTTGATAAATATGGATTCATGCTTTTCTTGCCTTCTTCTAAATTTCCTTTTATCGAGTAGCGGCAGTTTTCTTGAATTTTTCTTAAAATGGTTCCTTGTAAAAGCCAATTTGCCGATTTGGTTAAAATCCCTTTTGTATTTAACACATAATCCATTTGGTCAAAGTAAATCTCTTTCGAAATAGGATTGTAATTCGGAATTCCCGACAAATAAATAGTACCATTAATGCTTCCTAAAACATCTAAAGCAATAATCATTTTACCGTCTTTTTGCCATAAATCTACTTTTTGAACCACAATTTTTCTACTTCCTGATGCAAATTCTTGACCTTGGAAATTTTTGGTTACAATTTTACTTGCACTTTCATATGTAGACACTGCTACAATAGAAGCTGTTGTGTTTTCAGGAATTGTGGTTACAGGTTTTAGTATAATTTTTGTTGCATCAAAGCTATTTTTAGGTTCTTGACCCACCATGGTTTGCATGTTGCATTTTAAACCCATGTTTAGCATAATCTTAGTTTTGGTAAGTTTGGCTTCTGTAACATATAATTCCAGAGGAACCATTTTAAACCAAGTTTCATATTGTTCGCTGGTTAAAAAAGGAGTGCTTAATTTTTCTAAAACTGCTAACACTTGAGGTTTGAAATCGCAAGTTTTATCAATAGCTTCGTCAATTTTTTTAGATATTTTAGATTTGAATAAGCTGAGTGTTGGATTGATAATGTAAGTTATTGGGATGTTTTTTCCAGCAACTAAAATAGTTGGACTTTCACTCCATTCAAAATCTTCTATTTTGGAAATAGTGGTTAATTTCCAATTCGATAAGTGGGTTTTGCTATCTAAAGTTATAGTGCCATTTAGATTGACTTCACGAGTGTCGTTCAATCCCATAAAATCAGTTCCATATTTGAATTTTGCCCAAATTTTCAAAGGAATAATAGATATGATATTGCCGTTTTTTTCGCTTAGTTTTATTGGTGCTGTTTTCCAAATTTTCATCTCGGTTTTGTCGTCGCTTAAGATAGAATCATTGTAGATTAATCCAGTTACATTTTTATTCAATTGTTGCTCTAATTCTTTAAGAGTAATTTCAACTGGCATTGATATAAAAGAAACTTTGTTTTTAAAAACAACTGAATTATTGTTTGATGGTAAAGGTTTTAAGGCTTCAATTTTTTTTGTGGTGCCACATGAAACAGTCAAGGCTATTGTAAAAAGTAAAGCAAAAACTACAAGAAAGGTTTTCATAGCAAATCTAATTTTCGGTGTAAAAGTAAAATTTTAATCGATATGCTGTAACAAAATAATAAAAAAGAGGTCTTATAAGAAATGAGAATTAAAGCGCATAAAATGATAACAAAAAAAATAGTTCTTTTTCTATTGTTAGTTGGTTTTCAACTTTCGGCTCAGAATAAGAAATGGACTTTAGAAGAGTGTGTGGATTATGCCATTCAAAACAATATTTCTATAAAGCAGTCAGAGTTAGATTTGAAAACTTCAGACATTGAAAAACTAGAAGCTATAGGTGGTTTTTTACCAACTTTGAATGCTAATGCAAATTATAGTATCAATACAGGAGCAAGTATTAATCCAGTTACTAACCAATTTCAAAACGAAACATTTAAATCGTTTTCAGCTGGTGCAAATTCGAATATTACTTTGTTTAACGGATTAGCAAATTGGAAAACGTTACAAAGATCCAAATTAAATAAAATTGCAAATTCTTATCGATTAGATAAGATGAAAGACGATATTGCGCTTTCGGTAGCTAATTCATACTTGCAAATTTTGTTCAATAAAGAACAATTGAAAGTCCAAAAAAATCAAAATTTAGTTACTAAAGAAAATATTAAAAGAACTCAAGAGTTAATAGAAGCAGGTTCTCTTCCGGCAGGGGATATTTATGAATTACAAGCTACTGATGCTACTCAGCAACAACAAATTATTAGTACTGAAAATGCACTTCTAATTTCTAAAATTGCATTGTGTCAAACTTTATTATTGGAAGATTATGCCACATTTGATATTTCTGACGAAGTAATTGATTTGCCAATGTCTAATGTGCTAAATGAAACACAAGAGTCTATTTTGGCTAAAGCAAAAGAATCGGTTAAAGATGTAAAAATTGCTTTGTCAAATGTTGATATTGCTAAAAAAGATGTATCTATTTCACGCTCGTCTTACTTGCCAACATTAACTGGTTTTGTTGGGTATAATACTCGTTGGTCTGAAAGTACTCCATTTAATTTTGCAGATCAGTTATCATTGTTTGATGGTACAGCAGTTGGATTACAGTTAAATGTTCCAATTTTAAATGGATTTGCTACAAGAGGAAGAGTTCAACGTGCAAAAATCAATCAAGAACGTACGGAGTTTCAGTTAAAACAAGCAGAACTAGATTTAGAGCGTAATGTATACCAAGCATATAACGATGTATTAAATGCTAAAAAATCTTTCGAAGCAGCTCAAAAAACTTTAGAAGCTAGAAAACAATCTTTCAATTTTTCTAAAGAACGTTTTGAAGTAGGTTTGATGAATTCATTTGATTTTTCTCAAGCATCTTTTGCATATGAAAATGCACAATCAGAAGTTTTGAGAACTAAATACGATTACATTTTTAGAACAAAAATTTTAGAATTCTATTTTGGAATTCCATTAATCAAAAAACAATAATAAAATTTAAATACCTAGTCATGTCAAAGAAAACCATATTCATTTTATTAGGGAGCACAATCGGATTAATCTTATTGTTAATTGGGCTTAAAAAAGGTGGAGTTATCGGAAATAATGAGGATTCAAAAATTGTTGAATTATCAAAAGTTGCTCAAACAACAATTGTAGAAACGGTTTCTGCTACTGGAAAAATTCAACCTGAAATTGAGGTGAAAATATCTTCAGAAGTATCAGGTGAAATTATTGCATTGCCTATTAAAGAAGGACAACAAGTTAAAAAAGGAGATTTATTAGTAAGAATTAATCCTGATTTATATGAATCTGGAGTAAACCGCTCAGTAGCTTCTATGTCAACTACAAAAGCTGGGTTAAGTCAAGCTGATGCTCAGGTTAAAGAAGCAAAAGCCAATTACGACCGAAATAAAAAATTGTTCGATAAAGGAATTATTTCAAAATCAGAATGGGATAGAATTGTATCGGCTTATGAAGTAGCTGTTGCTAATAAGCAATCGGCTTATTACCAAGTACAAAGTGCTTCAGCAACGGTTACTGAAGCAAAAGATAACTTGGGTAGAACAACGATTTACGCACCAGCAGACGGAACTGTTTCGTTGTTGAATGTTGAGTTAGGAGAAAGAGTTTTAGGAACGCAACAAATGGCAGGAACTGAAATTCTTAGAATTGCTAACTTAAATAATATGGAAGTAGAAGTTGATGTAAACGAAAATGATATTGTAAAAGTTAGCATTGGAGATTCAGCTAATATTGAAGTAGATGCGTATTTAAAAAGAGAGTTTAAAGGAATTGTTACAAGTATTTCTAATTCAGCAAGTACGGCTTTAACAGCTGATCAGGTTACAAATTTTAAAGTAAAAGTTAGAATTTTAAAAGAATCGTACCAAGATTTATTAGAAGGAAAGCCAGAGAATTTCTCTCCATTTAGACCAGGTATGACAGCTACGGTTGATATTATCACGAAACGTAAAGAAAATATTGTTGCGGTTCCAATTAGTGCTGTTGTGGTAAAAGATGATACAACTTCTGTAAAAAAAGATGTAGTAGCTGAGTTAGAAAAGAAAGAGCAAGAGCAAAAAGGAACAGCTCCTAAAAGCGATAAAAAATATGAATGTGTTTTTGTAAAAGTTGGAGATAAAGCAAAATTACGAGTAGTAAAAACTGGAATTCAAGATGATAGTAATATCGAAATCATTTCAGGTTTAAAGCCAGGAGAAGAGATTATTGTTGGGCCTTATACAACGGTTTCTAAAGATTTAGTTTCTAATGATAAAGTTCGAGTGGAAACAGAAAAAGATAAAAAAGACAAAAAAGATAGTAAAGAATAGATTTCTTATTAGTTAATTTGAGTAAATAAGGCGTGGGAAACTGCGCCTTATTTTTTTTACACGTTTATCTTCTTAACTTTGCATTTCAAAAACCGGATTATGTCAATTATTCTAAATATTGAAACCGCAACAAAAAATTGCTCAGTAGCTTTAGCAAAGGATGGAATAACAATAGCCTGTAAAGAAATTGCAGAGCAAAATTTTTCTCATGCAGAAAAGTTACATGTTTTTATTGAAGAATTGCTTTCGGAAAGCAATTTAAAATTTTCTGATTTGTCTGCAATTGCGGTAAGTCAAGGGCCTGGTTCTTATACAGGTTTACGAATTGGTGTTTCTTCTGCAAAAGGATTATGCTATGCATTGAATATTCCGATGATTGCTATTGATACATTGCAACTTTTAGCAAAACAAATTCAAATTGAAGACGGTATTATCATTCCAATGATTGATGCTCGTAGAATGGAAGTTTTTACTGCTTTCTACGATAAAAACCACAATCAAATTAGAAACACTCAAGCCGAAATTATTGATGAAACTTCTTATCAAGAAATTACAGAAACAATTCATTTAGTAGGCGATGGCACTGAAAAATTCAAAAACACTTTAACTGATGTTAAATTTGTTTTTCATTCGGATGTAGTTTTTCCTTCGGCTAACGAAATGAGTCATTTGTCGTTTGATAAATATCAAAAATGCGACTTTGTTGATGTCGCTTATTTTGAACCTTATTATTTGAAAGATTTCGTTTTGAGTAAATAGTTAAAGCGATATTTCACTTTTACTAAATTCTAAAATATCAGAAGTTACCTTTGGGTAATCGTTATTATTTGTCCAAACTTTCACTGTAAAAACAATTGTGGTTTCAGACAAATCAGTGATTAAAATTTCTGGTTTTGGATCTAGCAAAACTAAGTCGTGAGAAGAAGTAAAATTTAAAATACTAGTTTTAATTTTAGAAAAATTAGAATCATAGTTTGTTTTTAAAACTAAATCGGCTCTTCTAATTCCTAATTGCGAATAATTTTTGATTTTTCCGTTGGATAAAATTCCGTTTGGAATATAAATTACTTGATTAGTTGCGGTGATTAATCTTGTGGAAAAAATCAAAATTTCATCTACTTTTCCTGTTTCTCCATGTGCTTCAATAGTATCTCCTAATCTAAAAGGCTTGAAAAGAATAATTAAAATTCCACCAGCAAAATTAGAAAGCGAACCTTGTAGTGATAAACCAATCGCTAAACCTGCAGCGCCCAAAATGGTTACAAATGCTGATGTTTCAATACCTAATTTTGAAATTACAGTTACAAAAAGTAAAACACGTAATGTCCAAAAAATCAAGTTTCCTATAAAATTAGAAAGTGTTAATTCTACATTGCGTTTTATCATTACTTTTTTAGCTGTCTTGGTGATAAAACTTGTTGCCCACAATCCAAATACAAGAATAATAATGGCTACTACAAATTTGGGAGAATATTCTAAGATTAATTTCTTTATGGTTTCGATGTAATTTTGGATTTCTGTTGGGTTCATGCTTAATTTTTTTGCAAAGATATTCTGAGATTCTTTTACGATTTATAAAAAGTATAAAAAAAGCGTACTTTTTTAGAACGCTTACTTTAAAATATTTTTTTAAATTTATTCAATTTCAAAAGTTAGTTTTAGATTTACTCTAAATTCGGTTACTTCGTTGTCTTTTACCGAAGCACTTTGATCTTGTACATAAACAGAACGAATGTTCTTTAATGATTTTGCTGCTTGAGCCACTGCTTTTCTTGTTGCGTCTTCCCAACTTACTGTTGAGCTAGACAGAACTTCAATTACTTTTAATACTGCCATAAGAATAGATTTAATTTTAAATTAAAGTTAAGGATTTTTTTCTAAGAACACTTTTTTGTTAAAATTGATAACATTAAATTAACGTTAGATTAAAAATCTTGGAGGACTTTTGCACCAAATTAATTCATAAAAAAATGGAGCAGATTTATATTATTATGTTAATTGCATTAGCTATCCTTGCGGTTACCGATTTAATGGTAGGAGTAAGTAATGATGCGGTTAATTTCTTAAATTCAGCAATTGGTTCAAAAGCAGTTTCGTTTAAGACAATTATGATTGTTGCGAGTTTAGGTGTTGCAGTTGGAGCACTTTATTCAAACGGGATGATGGAAATTGCCAGAAATGGTATTTTTACACCTAGTATGTTTAGCTTTAATGATGTAATTATCATCTTTTTAGCGGTAATGATTACCGATGTATTGTTACTTGATGTCTTTAATACTCTAGGATTACCTACTTCAACAACGGTTTCTGTGATTTTCTCTTTATTAGGAGCTTCTGTAGCATTAGCTGTTTATAAAGTATATGTAAGTAATGATAGTTTTAGTACTTTAGGGAAATATATCAACACTGAGAAAGCTTCAGAAATTGTTTATAGTATTTTGCTTTCTGTGGCATTGTCTTTTGCTTTAGGTTCGTTAGTACAATATGTGTCAAGGTTAATTTTTACGTTCCATATCGAAAAAAGATATAAATATGTTGCGGCACTTTTTGGAGGAGTTGCTATGACAGCTATTACTTTTTTCATTTTGGTAAAAGGATTAAAATCAATAACATTTGTGCCTTCTGAAGTAAAAGATTTTATTAAAGAAAGTCCATTTACAATTATTGCTTATTCATTAATTTTATGGACAATTGTTTGTCAATTATTAATAAGTGTTTTTAAATACAGTGTTTTTAAATTTATCATCATAGTTGGTACTTTTGGATTAGCACTTGCTTTTGCAGGAAATGATTTGGTTAACTTTATTGGTGTTCCAATTGCTGCTTATCAAGCTTTTGAAATTTGGGCTGCACCTGGACAAACTGTTGGAGCAACTGAATTTATGATGTCTGGTTTAGAAAAGGAAAATTTACCAGCGCCTTTCATCTTTTTAGCTTTAGCTGGATTAGTAATGGTTTACACATTATGGACATCTAAAAAAGCAAAATCTGTAATTGAAACAGAACAGAACTTATCAAGACAAGGAGAAGGAAACGAAAAATACAACGCGAATAATTTATCAAGAAATTTAGTTCGTGCTATGATGTATTTAGGTAACATTATTAGTTTTATTTTGCCAAAATCGTTACAAAGAAAATTAGATGCGCAGTTTGTTCAGCCAG
Organism: Flavobacterium lacisediminis; assembly: GCF_025909975.1. Lineage (GTDB taxonomy): Bacteria > Bacteroidota > Bacteroidia > Flavobacteriales > Flavobacteriaceae > Flavobacterium > Flavobacterium lacisediminis. The sequence continues at coordinate 76,451 of NZ_JAPCIO010000002.1, forward strand.
AATATACTGGAAAAAGAGATGAGCAACCTATGTTTGACATGGTACGTGCTTCTGTTAACTTAATTGTAGCTTCGATTCTGATTTCTATCGGAACTTCTATGAAATTACCATTATCTACTACTTATGTAACTTTTATGGTGGCAATGGGTTCGTCTTTTGCTGATAGAGCTTGGGATAGAGAAAGTGCTGTATATCGTGTGGCTGGAGTATTTAATGTAATTGGAGGTTGGTTTGTAACCGCTTTAGCGGCTTTCTTATCGTCTGCTATCATTGCCTACATCTTATTTGTTGGGGAAGTATTTGCCTTCTTTGCTTTTATGATTATTGTAGCAATTTTCTTCTACAGAAGTAACCAAATTCACAAAAAGAAAGTTAAAGAAGAAGAAGAAATTAAAAGCTTAAGAAAAGAAGATATTGTAACGTTAAAAGAAATGATTACAGAAAGTTCTTCTCAAATTTCTAAGGTTTTAAGAAAAACAAGTGCATTATATTCGAATGTGGTTGATAATTTAGGTTTACAAGATTTAGCTAAACTTAAAGAAAACAAAAAATCACTAAAAAAACTTGAAAAAGAAATTGATGAGTTAAAAAGTAATGTTTTCTATTTTATTAAGAATTTAGATGAAAATTCTGTTGAAGCAAGTAAATTTTATATCTTAATTTTAGGTTATTTACAAGACATGGTGCAGTCGATTGATTACATAACATCAAGCAGTCATTCACATGTAAATAACAATCACAAGAAATTAAAATTCAATCAAATTCGTGATCTTAAAATAGTTGATGCGCAATTGCAAGAATTGTTCAGCCGTTTAGAAGAAAGTTTTAAAACAGAAGATTTCTCTAAATTAGATGAAATTTTAAGAGATAAAAAAGTGTTCTTAGATACGGTATCTGAATTAATCACGAAACAGATTACAAGAATTAGAACAACTGAAACAAGTCCAAAAAACAGTAAGTTGTATTTCTCATTACTTCTTGAAACAAATGATTTAATTAAATCTATTATGAATTTATTAGAATTGTTTAAAGAATTTAATCAGCAAAACAATAAGAAATAAAAAAAAGAGCCGTAAGGCTCTTTTTTGTTTTTATAAACTTTAGAAATTATCCGTTAATAGCTTCTACTTTAATAGCTTCGTCTTTTAACATATCTTTCAACATGTTTTCAATTCCGTTTTTCAAAGTAAAGGTAGACGATGGGCAACCACTACAAGCACCTTGCAAAACTACCTTAACTCTTTTTTCTATTGGGTCAAAAGATTCAAACATAATGTTTCCGCCATCACTTTGAACAGCAGGCTTTACATATTCTTCAATAATGTTGATGATTTGCTGTGAAGTTACGTCAAGTGTGTCGAAATAAGCTTCTTGTTGTTTTTGGTGGATTTCTGTTTTTACGATGGCAGTTTCGTCAATTACAGTATTTCCGTTTTCGATGTATTCTTTAATGAAAGTTCTTAACTCTAAAGTGATTTCATCCCATTCTGTCACAGCAAATTTGGTAACTGAAATGTAATTTTCGTCAATAAAAATTTCTTTCACAAAAGGAAACTTAAATAATTCTTTCGCTAAAGGTGAAGCACTTGTTTCATCAATGTTTTTACATTCTAAAGCCGTTTTAGTTAAAAGTTTATTGCAAACAAATTTTAAAACTGATGGGTTAGGGGTGGTTTCAGCATAAACGGTGATAGGCTGTTTTTTAGATTTGTTTTCATCAACTTGTATGATAATGCCACCATTTGAAATAAACTCATTTATTTGATTAGCCACATCTTCTTGAACATCTTCCCATTCTACAATTGAAAATTTTTCAATAGCGATGAAGTTTCCAGAAATATAAACTGTTTTTACAAAAGGAAGGAAAAATAATTGTTTGGCTAAAGGTGAATTTTGCGTTTCGTCAATGTTTTTGAATTCAAAATTCTCTGTTCTTACGATTATTTCATCCAATTCAAATTTTACAATGGCTGGATTTTGAGTTATTTTAGTTGCGATTACTTGCATGATAATTAATTTTTTGCAAAGATACAAAGTTCAAAAGATTTGTGGTTTGTTTTGGATATAGACTTTTTTATTTAACTTTTTATTAGATTTTGATGAACTTAAAAGTTAGAAAAGCTCTTTTTGTATTCTAATCATTAAAAAAATGTAAATTTAACTTAAGAATATTTTAAGCGAATTGTAAAAGAAACCTAAAAATTTATATCTTTGGCAAGTTCGTAGTAAAAAACCACATTTTTAGTTGTTTTTTATTAATAATGTTCTAATTTTAAAACCTAGAAGTTTGATTAGAATAGTAAGAAGTATGTTTTCATTAAACAATAACTACAATGAATTTTAAAAAGAGTTATTTTATTTTAGCATTTTTATTGGCACAATTTTCTTTTGCACAAGAAGGAATAGCTGTTTATTCGGATTATTTGTCGGATAATTATTATTTAATTCACCCTTCAATGGCAGGTGCTGCTAATTGTGGTAAAGTTAGATTAACTGGTCGTCAACAATGGTTTGGACAAGATGAAGCTCCATCATTACAAACAGTTAGTTTTAATACAGCAATAGATGAAGATGGTGTTTCTGGTGTTGGAGTAATTCTATTTAATGATAAAAATGGTTATCATTCTCAAAAAGGGGCTAAATTAACTTATGCTCACCATTTGAGATTTTCTAGAGGTACTGTTGATTTAAATCAATTATCTTTTGGATTAAGCACTGCTTTTGTTCAAAGTACATTAGATGGTTCAACTTTTACAGGAAATGATCCAGTTATCGTTAATGGAGTAATTCAAAAAGATGCTTATTTTAATATAGATTTAGGGGTTTCGTATCACTACATGGATTTCTTTACTCATGTAACTATGAAAAACTTTTTAGCAAGCCAAAGAAGAGAACTATATTCGGAAGGATTTGAATCTGATAATTTAAGTAAATTATTGTGGAGTGTAGGTGCTGTTTTTGGAAATGAAGACAAATTGCTTTTCGAGCCATCATTAATGTATCAACGTATTTCTGAAACTAAAGAATCTTCAATTGATTTAAATCTTAAAGTTTATAAAGCAGTTGATTTTGGTAAGTTATGGGCTGCAGTTTCATATAGAAGAAGTTTTGATAGCGCACAGTATGAAGGTGGTAAACAAAATTTACAGTGGGTTTCACCAATTTTAGGTGTTAATTATAATAATTTTATGTTTTCATATACATACAGTCATGTTATGGGTGATATTAAGTTTGATAATGGTGGATTTCACCAAATTACTTTAGGTATTAATGTTTTCTGTAAAGACAAACAATGGGATTGTAATTGTCCAGCTGTTAATTAAGAATAAAAATTTCAAGTATATTTGTCCCGATTTATCGGGACATTTTTTTTAAAAGAGTTAATTATGTTAATCAAAGAAGTAAATGGGAAATTTCCTCAAATCCCAGACGATTGTTATGTTGCTGAAAATGCAACTATTGTAGGAGAAGTTTCTTTTGGTTCTAATTGTAGTGTTTGGTTTAATGCTGTAATAAGAGGTGATGTTAATTCCATAACAATTGGAAATAAGGTTAATATTCAGGATGGTGCAGTAGTTCATTGTACTTACCAAAAGCATCCCACAGTTATTGGAAATAACGTTTCTATAGGACATAATGCTATCGTGCATGGTTGTACGATAAAAGATAATGTGTTAATAGGCATGGGAGCAATAGTTATGGATAATTGTGTAATTGAAAGTAATTCAATAGTTGCTGCAGGTTCGGTTATTACCCAAAATACAGTTGTAGAATCGGGTTGTATTTATGCGGGTGTTCCTGCAAAGAAAGTTAAAGATATAGATCAGAGTGATTTTGCAGGTGAAATTGAACGTATTTCAAATAATTATGTGATGTATTCAGGTTGGTTTAAAGAATAAACTAAAAATTCTTATAAATCACAGTTTCACGATTTCCTAGTATAGTTTTTAAAACTTCTGGCTCGCTATTCGTATAGAATATTTGCGAGCTTTTTTCATTTGAATGATTTAGTAAGTGATTTTGTTCTAATATTTTTTGTGTTTGTTTAGCTACTGCTTCACCAGAATCAATTATTTTAATGTGTGGTGGAATAATTTTTTGAATTTGAGGGATTAAATAAGGATAATGGCTACAGCCTAGCACTAAATAGTCGATGTTTTTTTCCACCATTGGGTTTAAATAGCTTTTTAATAAATCTTCCATTTCTGCAGAATCCATATCGCCATTTTCGATTAATTGAACTAAACCATGGCCTATTTGCTCAATTATTTTTACATCAGGATGATTTGATACATTTTTATGGAATAATTCGCTATTAAGCGTTCCTTTTGTAGCTAGTATGCCGATTGTTTGAGTTTTAGATTGAAGTGCTGCTGGCTTAATTGCAGGCTCTATACCTATAAAGGGAACATCGTATTTAGCTCTAAGTTCTTTAATGGCATTTGTAGTTGCTGTATTGCAGGCTACAACAATAATTTTGCAGTTGTTTTCGAGTAAAAATTCTGTGTTTTTACAACTGAGAGCTATAATTTCATCTTTAGATTTAAGTCCATAGGGAGCATTCTTGCTGTCTGCAAGATAGATAGTGTTTTCGTTAGGCATTAGCGTGTGAACTTCTCTCCATATGGATGTTCCGCCAATACCTGAATCAAATAGGCCTATGGGTTTTTTGTTTATCATGATAACAAAAATAAAAAAAACTGCTCAATCTAAACTAAGATTGAGCAGTTTTTAAAATTCTGTTTTGAATTAATTAGAAACCTAATGATTTTTTAACATCAGCTAATAAATCTGTACCATCAGCAACTAATACGCCACTTCCTGTAGTAGAATCCAATACATAGTTAAATCCTTTTTCTTTTGCTACTTTTTTGATAGCAGCTTGAGCTTTTTCCATGATTGGTTTAATTAAGTCCATTTCTTTTTGGCCTAATTCTTTTTGAGCTGTTTGTTGAAATTGTTGGATACGAGCACCCATGTCTTGCATTTCTTTAGAACGAGTTTCGTTTAAAGCGTCTCCTGCAGTTGGAGCTTCTTGCTCGTATTTTTGTAATTTTGTTTGGTATTCAGCTACCATGTTTTTGTAGTCTTTATCGTAAGTCTCCTGAATTTTTTTCATTTGATCTTGTGCTGTTTTCATTTCAGGCATAGAAGTCATTAAAGCTTGTACATCTATATGAGCAACTTTTGTTTGAGCTGAAACTTGCGTTCCAATAAAAAGTACGATTGCAATTGCTAAAGTTTTTAATTGTTTCATTTTTGATTTTAAAATTTAAGTTATTTAATTTTTGTTCTCTGTTTCTGTTTTCTGTTCTTTTGCTTTTTTAGCAGCTTCTCTTTCCTCTGCTATTTTTTTCTTTTTTTCTTCTAAAGCTTTTTTTCTTTCTTCGAGTTTTTTGTTTCTCTCTTCAATCAGTTTTTGGCGAGCTTCTTCAGGAGATAGTTTTTTTGTTTCTTCTTTTACTATTTCTTTATCTTGCTTAGAACCTTCTTCTTTTTTATCTTCTGTTTTTTCGTCTTTATCACCTTCAGAAGTTTTATTTTCAATTACTGTGCCATTTTTTTTAGCATCACGTTCTTCTAATAATTTTTTTCTTTTTTCTGCGGCATCAGCTTTCTTTTGTTCATTTGCTATTCTGCGTTCTTCCAGTAATTTTTCTCTTGCAGCTTTTTTCTCATCTAAAATTCTTTGTCTTTCTGTAAATGCAGGATTCTCTTCTACAGCTTCATCAAGTGCCTCTTTTGCTTCCAAGGCTTTCAATTGTTTTTTAGACATTTCTTCTCTTTTTTGAGAAGCAGTTAATTTCTTTACAACATAGTCACTAATGTCATATTTTTGAGCGGCAAATAACATGGTTAAATCTGATGATTTATCAAAAATAAAATCATATTTTCTTTGTTCAGCAACATCTTGAACTATAGTGAAAATTTGATCTTGAATAGGTTTTATTAAAACCGATTTTTGAATAATTAAATCCCCTTTAGGTCCAAATCTTTTTTCTTGGTATTCTAGAAGCTCTTTTTCTAAATAAGCAATTTCTTCTTCTCTTTCTTCAATTAATTCTTTTGTTAAAAGTACTCTTTCCGTTTTTAAGTTTTCTTTTAACTTGGTGATTTCTGCCTTTTTAACTTCAATTTCTTGCTTCCATTTTTGTGCTTTTTGCTCTAATTGATTAATAGCATCAGCATAATCGGGCACTTTTTCTAAGATATATTCCATATCTATGTATCCAATTTTAACTCCTTTAGCAGTTTGTGCTTGGGTAGAAAAAGAGATTAGTGCAAGTATAAATAATAATTTTTTCATTTCAACTTAATTTTGTTTAGTAGCTGAACCAACTTAATAATTGTCAAACGCAATAAAATGTAAAATATTTTTACGAATTTAACAAAAAAGTACTAACTAACCTTAAAATTGTTGTCCAATAATAAAGTGTGTTTGCCAACCACTTTTAACTGTTTGTCCCGGGATAGCATCAAAACCGTGAGCAAAATCAATTCCTAACAGTCCAAAAGCTGGCATAAATACACGTAAACCAACTCCTGCTGAACGTTGTAAATTAAAAGGATTATAGCTTTTAAAGTCATTATATGATGAACCTGCTTCAAGGAATGATAATGCATAAATAGAAGCTGATTGATTTAATGTAATTGGATATCTTAGTTCTAATGAAAATTTATTATAGACTGTTGCTCCTAATTGTTCTCCATTTGCATTTACAGGAGAAAGTGAGTTGTTTGGATATCCGCGCAACTGAATTACTTCTCTACCATCTAATGAAAAGTTAGCTAATCCATCTCCACCTAAATAGAATCGTTCAAAAGGAACAACACCTCTATCGTTATTGTAGGCTCCCATATAACCAAATTCTCCTAAGGTTCTTAATACAAGTTTATCCCAAATTCTCATGTACCAATCACCTTTGAATTTAATTTTATAATATTCTAACCAATTATACTTTTTCTGATCCACTTTGCCTACATCGGCTGAAGCGCGTGTCCAATCAGTACCAACTGTTTCATACACACCAGAACCTTCTTCCGTTTCAGCTAAATAATCACCTGGAATTGCAATTTGACCATCTTCTGTTGGTTGTAATTGAATACTTGAATCATTAGGATCATACTTTAATTTATAACTTTTTTGATTTTCTAAGTCTTCATAATCAACTCCATTAAATGCTGAGTATGGTAAAGTGAATTTTGCAGAAACACTAAATTCAGAACCACTTGTAGGGAAAATAGGATTAACTCCTTTGCTGTTTCTTGTTAAACCAATTGTATATGTTAAGTTTCTAGATGCGCCATCACCAAATGTAAATAACCCAGTATTGTAGTTGTTTAAGTCATAGTATTGGAAAGATAATGCTTGTGATAATACAAAATAGTCATCAGGCACAGTTAGTCTTTTTGCAATACCGGTTGATAGTGCTATAATATTAAAACTTTGATCCCTTGTTACGTCACGAGTTTGGTAATTATACAAAAATTGTTTACTATATGAAAATGAAGAAGAAAAACTCACTGGTTTTTTTCCTCCAAACCATGGTTCAGAGAAAGACAAACTATAAGTTCTGAAATAAGAACTTCCTTGTAAGCGTAAAGACATTTTTTGTCCATCTCCCATTGGTAATGGTTTATAAGCATCTTTTTTAAAGATATTTCTTGCAGAAAAATTATTAAAAGATAAACCTAGAGTTCCTATGAAACCTCCACCTCCGTAACCTCCTTGAAGCTCAACTTGGCTTGATCCTTTTTCAACTACATTGTATTCAATGTCAACAGTTCCAGCTTGTGGATCTACATTTTTAAAATCGGGTTTTATAGCTTCTGGATCAAAGAAACCTAATTGACCAATTTCACGAATAGAACGAATTAAATCCTCTTTGCTGTATTTTTGTCCTGGTTTTGTTCTAAGCTCTCTGTAAATTACATGGTCATTAGTTTTGTCATTTCCTACAACAGTTATTTTGTTAAAATACGCTATTGGTCCTTCTGTTATTCTAATTTCAAAATCAATAGTATCATTAACAGTTCTTATTTCTACAGGATTTATATTTGAAAACAAATATCCATTGTTTTGGTATAAATTAGTTAAATCTTCACCATCGGGTTTGCTTTTGTCTGCAATTCGTTCTTCTAGGAGTGTACCATTATAAACATCCCCTTTTTTAATCCCAAGATATGAATTTAAAAAATTATCAGTATAAACGGTATTACCTAAATAACGAATATCTCCAAAGTAGTATTTTCTACCTTCTTCAATTTTGACTTTTATAGCAATGGTGTTGTTTTTTTTATCATATATGACAGAATCACTTATGATTCTAGCGTCACGAAATCCATTTTCTTTGTATTTATCTACAACAGTGTTTAAATCTTCTTTGTATTTTTCTTTAATGTATTTTGAAGATTTAAATACTCGAATTGGGTTTTTTGCTTTGGTATTTTTAAATGCACTTCGCAATTTTGAATCTGATATTTCGGAATTGCCATCAAAATCGATTTTACTTACTTTAACTTTACTTCCTTTATCTACATTAATCACCATTTTAACTTCGGTTTCGGTACTGTCAGGAATAATGTTTATTGCTACTTTCGTATTAAAGTAACCATCTTTTTTATATTTATTCTCAATATAATTTCTAGTAGTTGTTAATAGATTTTCATTAACAATTTTCCCTTTCTTTAAATCAGTTTCTTTAATTAATTCTTCAGATTTACCTTTTTTTACACCTTGGATTTTAATATCTGAAAGTTTTGGTAATTCATTAATGTTTAATTCAAGGTAAATACTATCTCCTTTTATTTCATTAACATAGAAGTTTACATCAGAAAACAAACCTAATTTCCAAAGTTTTTTAATAGCCGTACTAATGTCTTCTCCAGGAACCATGATGGATTGCCCTTTTTCTAAACCAGTAAATGTTGTAACAGTTTGCTCGTTATAGGATATTTTTCCTGTAACAGATACTTTAGCTAATATGTATTCTTTTCCGTTTTCAAGTTTAGTTTCTTGAGAAAAAATTGAAGAGCTGTTTAGTAATATAATAATTGAAAGTAGTTGTAATCCTTTTTTAAACATTTTTTTCGGGTATAATTTGTTCGCTGGTTTTTCCAAAACGGCGTTCTCTTTTTTGATAACTAATAATTGCTTCATATAAATGATTTTCTGAAAAATCAGGCCAAAGGACTTCTGTGAAATAAAATTCCGCATAGGCTATTTGCCATAACAGGAAATTACTTATACGATGTTCTCCACTTGTTCTGATTACTAAATCGACATCAGGTAAATTGTGTGTGTAAAGATGCTGATTAATAATTGATTCGTCAATAGCCTCTTCAGAAATTATATTATTTTTAACTTTGTCAGAAATTTTTTTAACAGCTTGAATAAGTTCTTCTCTAGCGCCATAACTAAGTGCTAAAGTGAGTGTCATCCTAGTGTTTTCGGAAGTTTTGTCTATTACTTCTTGTAATTCTTTTTGTACGCTAGAAGGTAAATTTGTTAAATTTCCTATAGCATTTAATTTAATATTATTGCCTTGTAAAGTTTTGATTTCTTTTTTTAAAGAAGAGATTAATAGTTTCATTAAGGTCTCAACTTCTAATTTTGGGCGATTCCAATTTTCTGTTGAAAACGCATAAAGAGTAAGGTTTTTTATTCCAAGTTTCGCACAAGTTTCAACGGTAGTTTTAACCGACTTTGTTCCACTTTCATGTCCCAATGCTCGAATTAATCCTTTTTGTTTTGCCCATCTACCATTTCCGTCCATAATAATGGCCAAATGTTCTGGTAAAGCAGCGGTATTTATTTGTTGAACTAGCTCCATTTTTATTCTGCGCAAAAACAAGGGTTTTTGCCAAATGTATATGTTAATGTTAAACCGGTAAATACATACCAATCATTACTATTTAAATTCCCAAAACGCAACGTTTCAAAATTATCATTTTCAGGATTACTTCCGTCTAAATTGTCAGTAAATGTATATCGGAACCCTATTTCAGCTCCAATTATAAAATTCTGAAAAAAACGTCCTTTTATTCCCACTACCATTGGTATAGCAAAAGTACTACTCTGATAATCCAGATAGCTCGTATTGTCTAATATATAAATTTCATCATATATAAAATAACTTACACCGCTATAAACATATGGCGAAACCTTTGTTTTAGAATCGTGTAAATCAAAATCCATAAAACTAAATTCTAATCCTGCTGAAAATTCTTTTACACTATTTTCAAATGAATTCCCTCTTAAGTAGCGACTTGGAACATCGCTATCTATGTCTTTCGATTTCAAACTTCCTTGCGTGTATGAAAAACGATAGGCATGACGAGGACTTCTATTCCATTTGTAGATAATTCCTATTGCAGGTTCGTTTGGCGCGATATAGGTCGTTGGACCAACATCACCAATATAATTCACACCACCCACAAATACACCTAATTCGTTTATTTGAGCATGTGTGTTAAACCCACAGAAAATCAGCGATATATAGATTAAAAAGTACTTCATTTTTTAAAATAGTTTGCAAATATAACAATAATGACTTCTTATCCCTATTTTAAAGGATTTTTTTGTTGTCTTTTGATAAACTAAAAACGTTAAAAAACGAAAAATGATATAATGAAGGTGTTAATTTCTTTTGTCTTCTCCCCAAAGTAATTTTTTTCTGATAGTATTTAGGAAAGATTCTTCCTTAAATTCAATTATCGAAATGGTAAAAGGCGATTTTTTAATTCGAACAATCGTATCTTTTGAAACCGCAGAAATTCTCGAATCTAATGAAATTAAAAATTGTTCTTCTCGTCCAGAAATTCGAAGTTCAATTTCCATGTCATCCGTTATAACTAAAGGTCTTGCGTTTAAGTTGTGAGGTGCCATTGGAGTTATAACTAAGCTTTCTACATTTGGCGTAAGAACTGGTCCGCCGCAACTAAGTGAATATCCTGTTGAGCCTGTTGGTGTTGAAACAATTAAACCATCTGCCCAATATGAAGTAAGATATTCTCCATTTAAATAGGTGACAATCGTTATCATCGAAGTAGTATCTTTTCTAGCGACAGTAACTTCGTTTAAGGCAAAATCTAATTCGCTAAAATTATCATATTCTGGTGTAGTTTCAATGCTTAATAATGTTCTTTTTGAAATTGCATAATCGTCATTAAGTAATTTTTGCAAAAGCGTTTCAATATTTTCAAATTGAATAGTTGCTAAAAACCCTAATCTCCCAGCATTTATTCCAATAATCGGAATGTTTTTATCTCTAACAAAAGTTGCTGCTTTTAGAATAGTTCCATCTCCGCCAATACTTATTAACGCTTTGAAATCGGCATCTAAATTGTTGTAATTGGAATAGGTTTCGTACTCTTTTAAAATGATATTTTTTTCTTTAAGACTAGCTAAAAAACTCGCTTCAAAAGCAATTGTAATAGCATTTGATTCTAAAAAAGTAACTACTTTTTGTACGATTTCAGCGGTACTGTTTTGGTAATATTGGCCAAATAACGCTATTTTCATTGTTGTCTCTTTTAAATGTTCAAGTATTTATCTAAATAATCAGAGCGTTCTTTTAAACTGTTTAAGTAAGAATCATCTTGATGTTCTGAAATAATTTCATATTCATAACGTCTGAAAGTTTGAATAATATCGTTCAATCCGCTTTGACTAATTTTTACAGTAATTTCTACTTTGTTTCCTACTACATTCGAAATAAATAAACCTAAGATCTTCGCATTATTACTCTCGATAATTTGAGCCACTTGACTCATAGAAAACTTATCTGTTTCTTTTTCTACGACAATAATGCCGCCTTCTTCTTTTAAGAAAGGAGTTTCATGGAAAAACCGAATAACATCTTCTAATTCATAATAACCTAAATAGGTGTTTTTATCGTCTAAAACCGGAATTAAATTACTTTCGTTTTTAGCAAAAATTTCCAGCACATCAAGCCAAATCGTGGAAGTGCGAACAAAAAATCGCTCAAAATGAAAGCGAGTTTCATTTACAATGGCATCGCTATTTAAAAGTTCAACGTTCTCTTTACTCACGCATCCTATATATATACCATCTTCGGTAACTGGGAAATGCGTGTAAGGAAAATCCAAAAACAAATCCTGAGCTTCAGCGATAGAATCGGTGTGCTTTAGAGGTTTTATTTCGTTATTTATGTAGCTTGTAAGATTATTCATTGTGGATGTGATGAAAATATATCGCAAAATAATCAAAAAATACCACATGCTAGCTAACTTATACTTTGTATTTTTGTATAAATTAAAAATTATCATGACAAAGTTATCAGTAAATATTAATAAAATAGCAACGCTTCGTAATTCAAGAGGAGGTAATGTGCCTGATTTATTGAAAGTTGCAAATGACATTCAGCAATTTGGAGCAGATGGAATTACCATTCATCCAAGACCAGATGAAAGACATATTCGTTATCAAGATGCACGCGATTTAAAATCGGTTGTGTATACCGAATATAATATTGAAGGAAATCCGCAACACAATTTTATTGATTTGGTTTTAGAATGTAAGCCTACTCAAGTTACTTTGGTGCCTGATGCTATTGGTGCTTTGACTTCAAATGCAGGTTGGGATACAATTAAACATCAATCGTATTTATTAGAAGTAATTCAAGAATTTCAAAGAAACGGAATTAGAACTTCCATTTTTGTAGATGCTGACGAAAAAATGATTGAAGGAGCAAAAGCAACAGGTACAGAACGTATCGAATTATATACCGAATCATTCGCTCATGAATATGGCTTAGGAAACAAAAGCGGAATTGAACCTTATGTAAAAGCAGCTATCAAAGCGAATGAATTAGGATTAGGTATTAATGCGGGTCATGATTTAAGTTTGGATAATATCAAATTTTTTAAAGATAATATTCCAGGATTGCTAGAAGTTTCAATCGGGCATGCTTTAATTGCTGAGTCGTTATATTTAGGTCTAGAAAATGTAGTGAATATGTATCTTCAAAAATTAAAATAAGATGTTGTTGCACTCAAGAATAGAAGGCGAAGGCAAGCCACTAGTAATTATTCACGGTTTTTTAGGAATGTCTGATAACTGGAAAACATTAGGAACGCAATTTGCTAATGAAGGTTTTCAAGTACATGCTTTAGATTTAAGGAATCATGGAAAAAGTTTCCATTCTGAAGATTTTTCATATGAAATCATGGTAGAGGATGTAAAACAATATTGCGAATTTCATCAATTAAAAGATATCACAATAATTGGACATTCTATGGGTGGAAAGGTTGCGATGCTTTTAGCTACAACTTATCCCGAATTGGTTTCTAAATTAATTGTGGCTGATATTGGTCCAAAATATTATGCGCCGCATCACCAAACGATTTTAGCATCATTAAATGCAGTCGATTTTTCAAAAAAACCAAGTAGAGCTGAAGTGGAAGAACTAGTCTCAGGTTACATTAAAGATTTCGGAACCCGACAGTTTTTATTGAAGAATTTATATTGGGAAACTCCAGAGCAATTGGCATTCCGATTTAATTTAAAAGTTTTCAATGAAAAAATAGAAACTATTGGAACGGCTTTACCATTTGAAAATATTTTTTCTAAAGACACATTGTTTTTAAGAGGTGATAAATCAGATTATATTTTAGATAGTGATTTTGAAACTATTTATCATCATTTTCCAATGGCGAAGATTGAAACAATTAAGAATGCCGGGCATTGGTTGCATGCAGAAAATCCAAAAGATTTTTATTTCTATGTTCTAAATTTTATTAAATAAAACAGCTAAAAAATTATGCATGCATAATTTTTTAGTTAAAAAAATTGTAAAATTCATATTTTGTTATAATTTTGAAGTATAGATTTTTATAAACAAAGAAAAAACTAACACATTTTTACATTATGAGAAAATTACTTTCTTTAACATTATTGGCTTTGGCTGGCTCTACTGCTTTTGCAGGAGGATATAGAGTAAGCATCCAAGGTCAAAAACAATTAGCTATGGGACACACAGGTGTTGCTGTAGTAAATAGCGCAGAGGTTGCTTTTTTCAATCCTGCAGGTATGGCTTTTTTAGATAAAAAATTCAATTTATCTGTTGGGGTTAGTGGATTATTTGCAGAAACAAAGTTTCAAAATTCTCAATATAATTGGGAAGCTTCAACTCAAAATGTTGGTACTCCATTCAATATTTATGCTACTTACAGATTAAATGATTGGTTTACTGCTGGACTAGCGGTTTATACGCCTTATGGAAGTTCAGTTGAATGGGATCAAGATTGGGAAGGAGCTCACTTAGTTAATAATATTGATTTAAAAGCTATCTTTTTTCAACCTTCAATTTCAGTAAGAGTAGGGGAGCACTTTAGTTTTGGTGGAGGACCTATCTTAGCAATGGGTGGGGTTAATTTTAATAGAAATTTAGCAACAAATCCTTTGTTGTCTGTTGACGGACAACCAGCTGATGTAACATTAGATGCACAAGGAATCAATGCTTGGGGATATACAGCAGGTATTATGTTTAATCCAACTGATAAGTTAAGATTAGGAATGAATTATCGTTCTGAAATTATCATGGAAGCTCGCGGTGGTGATGCTAATTTTAATGATATTCCTGATTTTGCTTCTACAGATCCAAGATTTCAAGATCAAAAATTTGATGCAGACCTTCCATTGCCAGCTGAGTTTACAGTAGGTTTGTCTTATCAAGTAACTGATAAATGGATGTTAGCATTTGATTATAATAGAGCAATGTGGAGTGTTTATGAAGCATTGACTGTTAACTTTGAAAATGGTACTTCATCTGTTAACCCAAGAAATTATCAAAATTCAAGTACTTACCGTGTTGGAACACAATACAAAGCTAATGATAAATTTACTTTCAGAGCGGGTTGGTATTTTGACGAAAGTCCAGTACAAGATGGGTATTTTGCTCCAGAAACACCAAGAAATGATTCGATGGGATACACAGGAGGTTTAACTTACCAATTAAATGGTAAATTAGGTATTGATTTTTCATTCCTTTATTTACACTTTGACGAAGTGGATAACTCTTATAACCATTATTCAGAAAATGGAAATATCCAACCATTTGGTGGAACTTACAAAAGTTCTGTTTTTTCACCAGGTATTGGTATAACTTACGGTTTCTAATTTAAACTTAAAGAAAGATGAAAAATAAATTTATATATTTAGCTATTTTAGCTGCTGGTTTTGCTTCGTGTGAGCCAGAATTCGAAAATGAAGTAAACGCAGAATATTCAGCAGGTGATGCTGACTTCTCTTCTTATGTTGCTATTGGAAATTCATTAACCGCTGGTTATATGGATGGAACAGTTTCTAGAGTAAGTCAATCGTATTCTTACCCAAGTTTATTAGCAAGACAATTCGCATTAGTAGGAGGTGGAGAATTTACACAACCTTCTTATGCAGATGATGTTAATAACTTAGGAGGGTTAATGTTAGGAGGTATTCCAATAGGTGGCACAAGATTAGTAATCGATGCTTCACAAGGAAGACCAGAACCAATTGCTGGAACATCTACAATTGAAGTTTCAAATCCTCAAGCAACAGCTTATAATAACATGGGAGTTCCTGGAGCAAAATCATTCCATTTATTATCAAATACTTATGGTGATGTTGCTGGTGTTATGCCTGGTTATGCAAATCCATATTTCGTAAGACACGCTATTACAGCTTCTTCAACGGTATTAGGTGATGCAATGACAAAAAATCCAACCTTCTTTACTAACTGGATTGGAGCTAATGATGTGTTGTCTTATGCTACAGGTGGTGGGGCTTTGCCTGACAATCCATTAACACCATCAGTTGATGAAAGTTTATTGCCAACTCCAGCTGCTGACCACAATGCAACTGGAAATTTAGATCCTTCAACTTATGGTGGAAATGATATTACGAATGCTAATGTTTATGCAAGTGTTTATTCTACTATCATTAATACATTAACAATGAATGGTGCTAAAGGAGTTGTAGCTACGGTTCCTAGTGTAACTTCTATTCCTTATTTTACAACAGTTCCTTATAATCCGCTTTCGCCTACTGCTTTAGGTGGTTCAGCAAATATTAATGCATTAAATGCGCAATTATATGGTCCGTTAAATCAAATTTTTTCTGCTTTTGGTGAGCCAAATAGAGTAAAATTATTATCAGCTACTGCTGCTAATCCAATTTTAATTTATGATGCTGACGCTGCTGATAGATCAGCTCAAATTACAGCTGTTTTGACACCAACATTAGGAGCGCCAACTGCAACTGCTTTTGGTATGGTGTTTGGAAAAGCACGTCAAGCTACTCGTGATGATTTAGTTGTATTGAGAGCTTCTGGAGTAATTGGAACACCAAATGCTTCTTCGCCATCAACTTTAATCAATATTAATGGTGTTTCTTACCCAATGGCTAACAAATGGGTGTTAACTACTACTGAGCAATTGAAAGTTTCTAATGCAACTGCTTCATACAATTCATCTATTCGTTCAATTGCTGCATCTAAAGGATTGGCTGTTGCAGATATGAATGCAATCATGAACCAATTAGTTGGAGCTTTAAGAGTTGAAACAGGTCAGGTTTATACTGCAAATTATTTTAGTGGAGCGGCTACAGAAGGTGTTGTGTTGTTCTCTTTAGATGGAGTTCATCCAAATGCGCGTGGGTATGCAGTAATTACTAATGAGATTATTAAAGTAATTAATCGTCATTATAATGCAAATTTACCATTACATAATCCATCTTATTTCCCTGGAATTAATATTGTAGGTTCAAACTAAATTTGATATAAATATTTAAAAAAGGCATCATTATTGATGCCTTTTTTTTGTAACTTTAAATTTCTAAAGACAATAAAATGAATTTAATTATTAAACTTTTCATCAGTACAATTGTAGTATTTGTACTTTCTTATTTTTTACCTGGAGTTCATGTTACTAGCTTAACAGGGGCTTTAATGGTAGCGGTTGTGTTAGGACTTTTGAATACTTTTCTAAAACCAATACTAGTGTTGCTAACAATTCCAGTTACCTTTTTTACATTAGGTCTTTTTTTATTAGTAATCAACGCAATTATCATTATAATTTGTGATTATTTTATAGTTGAATTTAGTGTTGATGGTTTTTTAGACGCCTTATTGTTTAGTATCTTATTGTCAATTACTCAGTCTATTTTGAATAAAATCTTCATCGACGAAAAATAAATTTATAGCGAATTGAATTTCAATAAATTAAAAACTTGTTTGGGTTGTAAAAATTCTATAATTTTGCAACCCAAATTTTATGGTACTTAAATAAACAGATAATGAACATTACAAAAACGCAAGTTGATGATTTAAATGCTATTGTAACAGTAGCAATTTCTAAAGAAGATTATTCAGATAAAGTAGAGAAAGTATTAGCAGATTATAGAAAAAACGCATCAATTTCTGGTTTCAGAAAAGGAGCTGTTCCAATGAGTTTAATCCAAAAACAATATGGTAAAGCTGTTTTGTTAGAAGAAGTAAATAAAGTGTTGCAAACTTCTCTTAATAACTATTTAACTACTGAAAAATTAGATATTCTTGGAAATCCACTTCCAAAAGTAACAGATAGTATCGATTGGGATGCGGAAAATTTTTCTTTTGACTTCGAATTAGGATTAGCTCCTAAGTTTTCAGTTGATTTAACAGCAAAAAACAACGTTACAAAATTCAACGTTATTGCAGATGATAAAATGTTGAATGATCAAGTAGAAAGAATCCAAAAACAATACGGAAAATTAATTTCTCAAGCAGAAGTAAAAGCTGACTTTGAAGTTAGAGGAACTTTTACAAACGAAGAAAAAGGAATCAATGCTCCAGCTAACTTCGGTTTAGATATTTTTGCTGATAAAAAAGTAGCAAAAGCATTTATCGGAAAAAAAGTAGGTGATGTAGTAACTATCGGAACTAAAGGTTTATTCGATGACGATCACAAATTAATGGATTACTTAAAAGTAGGTCATGATGATGTTCACGGTTTGGATATTAATGTTGATTTTACAATTGAAGAAATCAATGAAATTGAAAAAGCTGAATTAAACCAAGAATTACTAGATAAATTATTCGGACCTGGAGTTCTTTCTTCAGTTGAGGATTTAAAAGCGAGAATTAAAGAAGATGCTGAAGCACAATTTGCTCAACAAGCAGATCAAAAATTCTTAAATGATGTTACTGATTTCTTAATTGAAACTACAAAATTCGATTTGCCAGAAGCTTTCTTAAAAAGATGGATTCAAAATGTAGGTGAAACTCCTTTAACTGCTGAACAAGCGGAAGAAGAATATGCAAAAGCTGAAAAAGGATTACGTTTCCAATTAATTGAAGGAAAAGTAATGGCTGATAATAATTTACAAATTACTTTCGAAGATTTAAAAGCACATACTGCTGAATTAATCAAGAAACAAATGGCGCAATTTGGTCAGTTAAATCCTTCAGAAGATGAAATTAACGGAATTGTAGCTCGTGTAATGTCTAACCAAGATGAAGTAAAACGTTTATCAGAGCAAGTAATGAGCGAAAAAATGTTAGGTCTTTACAAAGAAAAAGTAAAAACAAAAACTAAAGAAGTTAATTACGAGCAATTCATTAAAGAAATGTACGGAGAATAATATCTCACAAAAAATAATTATCTTTGAGCGTCAGACTAGTTTTGGCGCTTTTTTATTCTGTATTCAAGAGCAGAATTTCTAAATATTAATTATTTAAACCATACAAAAATGAACTACGGAAAAGAATTTAAAAAATATGCTACTAAGCATCACGGAGTAAACAGTTTATATTACGATAAAATTGTTGGAAGTATGACTCCATATATTATTGAAGAACGCCAATTAAACGTAGCTTCAATGGACGTTTTCTCTCGTTTAATGATGGATAGAATCATTTTCTTAGGAACTGGAGTTGATGATTATGTGGCAAATATTATTCAAGCACAATTGTTGTTTTTAGAAAGTGTTGATGCTTCTAAAGATATCAGTATTTATATCAATTCTCCAGGAGGAAGTGTGTATGCTGGATTAGGAATTTATGATACAATGCAATTCGTAAAACCAGACGTAGCTACAATTTGTACAGGAATGGCGGCTTCAATGGGCGCTGTTTTATTATGTGCTGGAGCAGAAGGAAAACGTTCAGCTTTACCACATTCAAGAGTTATGATTCACCAACCATCAGGAGGCGCACAAGGTGTTGCAACCGATATGGAAATCAACTTGAAAGAAATGTTGAAATTAAAAGATGAATTATATGAAATCATTTCTAAACATTCTGGACAATCGTTCGAAAAAGTGCACAAAGATTCTGAGCGCGATTATTGGATGATTGCTGCTGAAGCAAAAGAATATGGAATGATTGATGAGGTTTTAACAAGATAATTTAAAAAGTGAAAAGTGATTTGTAAATAGTGATAAACTACTTACTAATCACTTTTCACTAATCACAAAAAAATGGCTAAAGAAGTATTAGAGTGTTCATTCTGCGGAAGGAAAAAGCCTGAAACCAATTTATTAATTGCAGGGATTAATGCGCATATTTGCGACAAATGTATCGAACAAGCTCACGGAATTGTATTAGAAGAATTAAAACAATCGGGTAATTCCAATTTGGTTGCCGATTTGATTCTGTTGAAACCAAAAGAAATTCGTGCGTTTTTAGATGATTACGTAATTGGGCAAGATCAAACTAAAAAAGTAATGAGTGTAGCGGTTTACAATCACTACAAACGTTTGATGCAAATTCAATTAGAAGACGAAGTTGAGATTGAAAAAAGTAACATCTTAATGGTGGGTCAAACTGGAACTGGAAAAACATTGGTAGCAAAAACCATTGCTAAAATGTTGAATGTTCCTTTGGCTATTGTAGATGCTACTGTTTTAACCGAAGCGGGTTATGTAGGAGAAGATGTGGAAAGCATTTTAACTCGTTTGCTACAAGCTGCTGATTATGATGTAGCTAAAGCTGAAAGAGGAATCGTGTTCATTGACGAAATTGATAAAATTGCTCGTAAAAGTGATAATCCATCAATTACGCGTGATGTTTCCGGTGAAGGAGTACAACAAGCTTTGTTGAAATTGTTAGAAGGAACAGTTGTAAACGTACCACCAAAAGGAGGAAGAAAACATCCCGACCAAAAATTTGTCGAAGTTAATACACAAAATATCTTATTCATCGCAGGTGGTGCTTTCGACGGAATTGAAAGAATTATTTCAAAACGTTTAAACAGACAAGCAGTTGGTTATAGTTCTTCTATTGGAACCGACCAAATTGATAAAGATAATTTGTTGCAATATTTGATTCCGAAAGACGTGAAGGATTTTGGATTAATTCCAGAAATTATAGGTCGTTTACCAGTTCTAACGCATATGGATCCTTTAGACGCAGAAACATTAAGAGCTATTTTAACTGAGCCTAAAAACGCTTTAGTAAAACAATACAAGAAGTTGTTTGAAATGGATGAAGTAACCTTAGAAATTGAGGAAGAAGCTTTGAATTACATTGTAGCAAAAGCTTTAGAATATAAATTAGGAGCCAGAGGTTTACGTTCGTTATGTGAGGCGATTTTAACAGATGCTATGTACGAATTACCAAGTTCTGATGACAAACATTTACAAGTTACAAAAGAATATGCAGAAAACAGTTTGAGTAAAAACTTACTTCAACGTTTGAAAGCAGTTTCTTAATGAAAGTAATAGAAATAAAAAGGTCGCCAATTGGCGACCTTTTTTTATGATTAAGCATTTTTCTTTTGCTCGATTGTTTTTGTTTGTTTGGTGTTGCAATATCTTGCTTTGCAACTCCATCCGCTTGAACATGATGTTAATAATACTACTGTTGATAAGGCTAATACTAAAGAGATTTTTTTCATTTTTTTATAGTTGTATTTAATTGAGAGAGTTTTTATTTAACGATTTTGAATTCCACTCTTCGGTTAGTTTGATCTTGTTTTGCAGTACATTTTTCGCACTTTTCTAACAATTCGCTTTCACCAAAACCTTTGTAGGTTAACTGAGTTGCTGGAATACCTTTTTTAAGTAAATATTGGTAAGCAGATTTTGCTCTACTTTCAGATAACGTTTGGTTGTATGTATCTGTACCTTTGCTGTCTGTATGAGCATTAATTGTAATACTCATGTTAGTATTGTTCTTAAGTACTTCAACAATTTTATTTAAAGATAATTCAGATTCTTTTTTGATGCTTGATTTATTGAAATCAAAATAAATGTTTTCAATTACAATCGCATCATCAGTAACAACTGCTTTTTTCTGAGTTAAAGCAATATTTTTATCAGTATCACCAGTTGCAATATTTAACTTTTTAGTTTCATAACCATCTTTGTTAACCACAACATTATAAGTTGTTAATGGCTCAAGAGCTAATTTGATTTTACCGTTATTGTCAGATTGTGTTTCTGCTAACTTAGTTCCAAATTCATCGGTTACTACTACTGTTGCATTTGGTAAAGCAGTTTTAGTTACTTCTTCAACTATTGTGTAGTTAAAGAATAGATTGTCTTGCTTTTTAATATCGAATTTTAAAATATCAAAGTTTCCTGATTGATGTTTGTCAGTTGAAATATATCCTTTAGATGGAGATGTCATTACAAAAGCAACATCGTCTCTTCTTGAATTTAAATCAGTTCCTAAATTCATAGCTGTTAAAAATGAATTATCTACGTATGCAGATCTAAATACATCATAACCACCTAAATTTAAATGACCTTTTGAAGAAAAATATAAATATTTGTTGTCAGAAGACATATATGGATATTTTTCATCATCAGCAGTGTTTACATTTGGGCCTAAATTAACTAAGTTGCCAATTGTTCCGTCTTCTGCAATTGTAGCTTCATAGATATCAAATCCTCCAAAGCCACCAGGAATATTTGTTGCAATATAAATTTTCTTCCCATCAGGAGATACACTAGGAGTTTCTGCTGAATACTGTTCAGGAACAATTTTTAAATTAGTAATATCAGTCCATTTTTTAGCATCTTTTTCATTAAGAGTTGCTTTGTGTAATGTGAACAATTGCTTGTTGGTTGGGTTTTCTTGTGTAAAGAAAATAGTTCTTTGATCAGACGAAAATCCGATTGAACCCTCTTCGTTTTCAGAATCTAATGCTTGAGAGAAAAGTAAAGGGAAAGATAAGTTTCCATCTTCTTTTACATCTACACAATATAAATTGTTATTAGGAGTATTTGTAATTGGATTAACAGTTACATCTGCATGTCTTCTTTTTTTATTAGACAAAATGATGTATTTGTTTTTAAAGAAAGTGGTGCCAATTTCATTTAACTCCGAATTGATTCCAGTGTCACTAATAATGAAGCTAATTCCTTTTGTATTTTTATTGATGGCATTTACAATAGCTTCTGCTCCTTCTGAACGTTTTGGTTCTTGTCCAAAAGATAATAGGCTTCCTAAAAGTAAAAATAACGTAAGGATTTTTGTTAGTTTCATAAATTTAATTGCTTAAATAATAATTAGTTAATGATTCGTTAAAACGCGTGCAAAATTAGTGTTATTTTTATTAAACAAACACAAAAAATATTTTTTTTGTTATATTTCCTTCCTTTTTTTCGATAAAACGCAAAAAAAATCGATTTACTGCATTTTTAGTAAATCGATTTTATTAAGAATATCGCAATGAAATGTATTTAACAGTTTGCAATTTTATGAAATTCTCTATAAAAGGAATGATTTTTGTTTTTTTCTATCGAATTTTCGCATTTTCGGTATGGTCCGCATTTATAACGTCTTGGTCCACAAGATACTGTAAGTAGAACTAACATGATAAGTGAATAAATTATCTTCTTTTTCATAATGATTATTGTAGCGTTAATAGGCTTTCTAAATAGGTTCTTTCATTAGAAAGTCTTGGTACTTTGTGTTGCCCACCTAATTTATCTTGTTGTTTTAACCAGTCATAAAAAAGATTTTCACGAGCCACATTTAATACTAACGGATTTAAAGTCATATTGTTGTAGCGTTTTGCTTCGTAATCAGAATTTACATTTTGAAGATTTTTATCTAATGCATTTCTGAAGTTTTCTATATTATCGGGTTTGGCTTTAAATTCGATAATCCATTCATGAGCACCTTTTTGTTTATCGCTCATAAAAATGGGAGCAACGGTATAATCTGTAATTTCGCAGTTGAATTCTTTGCAAGTTTTAGTTAGAGCCGTATCGGTATTTTCAACCATTAGTTCTTCTCCAAAAACATTAATATGATGTTTGGTTCTTCCAGTTACTTTAATTCTATATGGATTTAAAGAAGTAAATCGTATGGTATCTCCAATTAAATAACGCCATAAACCTGAGTTAGTTGTAATTACTAAAGCATAATTTTTATTCAATTCTACTTGATTCAATCGAATAACACGTTGGTTTAAAGTTCCAAAAGTATCCATTGGAATGAATTCGTAGAAAATTCCGTAATCTAACATCAACAACAATTCGTTTGAATCATTTAAGTCTTGTATAGCAAAAAAACCTTCCGAAGCATTATAAATTTCGTAATATTTGAAATTGTCTTTTGGAAATAATTTCTTGTATTGTTCGCGATAAGGGTCAAAATTTACGCCTCCATGAAAATATACTTCTGCATTTGGCCAAAGCTCTAATAAATTAGATTTTCCAGTGGTTTCCAATGTCTTTTGTAATAAAACCATCATCCAACTCGGAACACCTGCTAAACTCGTTACATTTTCGTTAATTGTTTCATTAATGATAGCTGGTAATTTGGTTTCCCAATCGCCCATTAACGATATTTTACTGCTTGGAGTGGAGCTGAACTCGGCCCAAATAGGCATATTGTCAATTAAAATTGCTGATAAATCGCCAAAAAAAGTATTGTTGTTTTCGTATAATTGTTTGCTTCCTCCTAAACGTAAACTTTTTCCAGTAAACATTTGTGATTCTTCGTTGTTGTTTAAATACAAACACAATAAATCTTTACTGGCTTTATAATGGCAGTTTTCTAGCGATTCTGCACTTACAGGGATAAATTTACTCTTAGCATTAGTAGTTCCACTTGATTTAGCAAACCACTTAATGTTAGAATTCCAAAACACATTTTGTTCTCCTTGTCTTGTTTTTTCAATCAAAGGTTCTAAATCTTCATAAGTTGAAACAGGAATTCGCTCACTAAAAGTGGTGTAATTCTTCATGGAAGAAAAGTTGTATTTCTTTCCGATTTGGGTGCTTTCGGCTGATTTTATAAGGTTGAAAAGCAATTCTTCTTGCACTTCATGAGGATATTTTAAAAACAATTCCATTTGATGAATTCGTTTCTTCAAAATCCAAGTGGCAACAGAATTTATAATTTGTAATGGCATTTACCTATTTCTAATTTTGAATTATTAAAACGGAATAATAACTTTACCAAAAATAGCAATTTTTTCAAATAATAGAACGAAAAAGTAAATCTTAACACAAATGAATTATCAAGGCACGCTTAGTAAAATGCAAACCGAATTTGAAAGCCCAATTCAATACTATTTGGTTTTTGAAAATAGTTTTTTAAATCTGAATCAACTTTTAGGAAAACAAATGGAAATTGAATTTCAAGGCTATCAGTGTTTGAATTGTGGGAAAGCCAAGAAAATTTTTCGTCAAGGATTTTGTTATGATTGTTTTATGAGTAGTCCAGCAGTAGGCGATTGGATTATGAAACCCGAATTAAGCACTGCGCATTTAGATATTGAAGATAGAGATTTAGCCTATGAAAAGCGCGTACAATTACAACCGCATGTGGTGTATTTAGCTTTGTCAAGTGAAGTGAAAGTAGGAGTAACGAGAAAAACCCAAGTGCCAACTCGTTGGATTGATCAAGGTGCTGTGCAAGCCATTCCCATTGTAGAAGTGCCAAATAGATATTTAGCTGGAATTACAGAAGTAGCATTAAAAAACCATTTTGCCGATAAAACCAATTGGCAAAAAATGCTAAAAAACGAAGTGCCCAATATGGATTTAATTTCAGAACGAAATAAAGTCTTGGATTGGTTACCCAATGAAGTAAAAGATTATTTTCCAAAGGAAGAAAAAATCATTCAATTAGATTTTCCAGTTTTGCAATATCCAAAAAAAGTAACGAGTTTAAATTTAGATAAAACGCCAAGCTTTATGGGAACGCTAACAGGTATTAAAGGACAATACCTGCTTTTTGAAGATGGTACTGTTTTTAATGTAAGAACTTATGAGGGTTATGTGGTGAAAATGAGTTTATAAAAAGAAACCCTTAATTCTTGTTAAAAGAATTAAGGGTTTATGATTGTTTTTAATCTAATATGACTATTTAAATTTTTACAATAAAAATTTATAATTAGAAACGAAATTGTATTTATGGTCTTATGTATACAACAAGTTTACCTTGATTAGACGTTGTTAAGGATAAAATGTTACTATTGTTAGCATTCACACCATTAATGATACTACAAAAAATGGATGCGTCATTTGAATCAATAATTTTTAAAAACTTTTCATTATTTGATAAAGTTTCTCCCTCACATGTATTTGTTATTTGATATAGGTCTGTTGATTCTAATTGATTATCAGTATAGCTTTTTATATATCCATCAATTGTAAATTCAATTTTAGTTGATGGATCATTTTCTAAAACCCAAAATCCGAGAATTTCAGTTTCAGGATCCTCAGTTATTATTAGATTTTCATTAGTTTTTTTATTTATAAATTTATAACCTGAAAAGCCAAAAACTAGTATTGAAGTAGTTAACATAAATAAGAGTATGATATATTTATTTTTCATAATTAAATTATTGACAGTTAATAATATTTTTTGCGGAATTAAGATAGTTTTGCCTAATTATTTTAGTGTCTTTAGGGGCATATCTATTTACTTTTTTTGTAACTGAATTTGAAGTTGTAGCATCATTAATTTCCATTTTATCTAGAACATTTTGCTTGAAAAACCACATTCCACTTACAATTGAATGTCGATAGTCCGACTCTATAATATCTGGGTTACTATATGACCAACCTAAACCTATGTTATTCAAAAAATTAACATACGCATCATAATTACTTTTCCATGTTAATTGTACAATTCCTCTTCCTCTATATCTCCAGCCATCGCCACTCGCTTCATTACCATTTCCGTATTTGCAACAATATACATAGTTTGCTAAAGCTTGAGGATTATTTAAGTAATTATTTGGGTTTGCTAAACTAGGGTCTGTTAAAGAAAATTTACTCGGGTAGACTATTAATAATCTATTAGCGGATGTGTAATTCAAACCCTCTGTTGCATTTAATGTAATAAAACCACCTGTTTCCGCTCCAGTTTGAGCTAAAAAGTGACAAATTTCATTTTTTGTATCTATACCAAAATCATTTGCAACTTCATTTATCATTTCTGCTAATTTATTTCTTATATCTGCTGTAGAATTTGGAAATAATTGTTGCAATTGCTCGACAGTTATATTGCAATCTTTATCTGAAAATTCAGGACAAGTTGGGCACAAAGGGTCAGAATAAATTGGATCAGTTCCTACTGTCCCACTTCCTCCAGAAGTATTATCACCTCCAATTGCTGAGTCGTCAGAAATAACCTCGTCATTTTCTCCATCATCATATGTTGAACAAGTTTCATTCAAAAACTGTTAAAAAATACAATTTGGAGAATAATTTAGACATGCACCATTAACTATGTGTGGGCTGCCAGTACAGCTACCATCACTTTTACCATTGCACATTGTTCGGTATAAATTTCTACAAACAGTTATTACTCTACCATTTATATTTATTGTATTATCATCATAAACTATAGAAGTAACTTCACTATCGCCTACAAAACTGTAACTATTATGTTCAGCAAATTGCATCATAGGCATAAATGGTGTATATTTAATAATATGTGCAGTAGTATTACCAATACTATCATTTTGAACCACTAAATTTTCAAAATAAGTGCTGTTAGGCGAATCTCGTTCAATATGAAATGTGTAGGAAGTTAAATTTCCTACTTGCATTACCCTAACCGGTGTGTTTGTTATTGTAAAGCCATATTGTTCTTCCATAACAGTTCTTGCTTGCGCACTCGATTTTAAATTGTTTTTCTTTTTGGTAGTTTGTTGAAAGATGTAGCAAATTTTGAATCTTTAATTAATTCGTCAAAAGATTTTTGATAAATTTTAATATCTTTTGAATAATTATGATTCCGTATCACTTCTTCTTCCATTGTACAAGATACAAAAAGTGTTCCAGTAAATAAATAGAGCAATAAAATTTTCTTGAGTTTTTGTTTCATATTTGTCTGTTTTAAAATTTTCAACAAACAAATGAAACTTTTTTGAATGCGTTGCTGTAGTTTTTCTGCAGTTTATGTTAAAATTTCAATTTTTTTCAAAGTAAAACAAAACCCTTTCAAGATTGAAAGGGTTTCTTTTATTATGCTTATTCTTTTTTCTTCTTTTTAAGCCAACCATTTATTGCATCAGTTGCTTTTGTTTTAATTTCCTCCTTAGGAGTGGTTTTAGGTTTTGTAGTATCTGTTGCCGTTGTAGTGGTTCCAGAAGTATTGTTTTTAGTTCCTCCTAACATATTAGTTAAAGCTGTTGTGCCTTGATTTACATATTTATCTTTCTGCATTTTAACTAATTGTGTGGTTAAATTCGTAGTCGATTGTTTTAAATCGGAATTAAATTTTGGTTGCGAAAAGTTTCCTGTCATTAATCCGTTTACAGGAATGCTAGTTATTTGTTTTTGGTCGGCAGGTGTTAATTTAGCAATTAAATTGTTTACATCTTTTCCTAAATATTTTACTGGAACATCAAATTTCAAATTGTAATTCATGTTTTGATCAAACCCGTGACTTCCGCCTACGTTTACGGTAATGTCTTGGTATTTAATATCAAATGGTTTAACGTTTACTTTCCCATCTTTAAAGGATAATGCTGCTTTAACGTCATTCAAATTCAACTTGTTTAAATCGATGAATTTCATATTTGAACTCAATGAAGTTAACATGGCTGAGTTCTTTTCATTTATAGTAGTAGATAATAATTGCCCAAATAAATCACCAGAAATGGTTTTTAAGTTAGGCGTCATATCATTTTGTAAATTTCCAGAAAGTTTGATGGTTGAATTCAGTTTTCCGTTAATTACTCCAGCAATTGGTGCAATCGATTTCAACATATCTAATTGGGTAAATGATTCAGCAATATTCACGGCGTTTAATCCTAAATTCATATCAAATTTTGGTGTATTTCCTTTAGTAGAAACAGTTCCAGTTAAACCAATGTTTCCTCCAAAAATACCCATTTTTAAATTATTTAAGGTAACTGCTTCATCTCGGATAACCATGTTTCCAGAAACATCTTTCAAGTTTAAATTATCATAAACAACAGTCCCTGCTTTAGCTGTAATGCTACAATCTAAGAATGAAGGAATTTTAACCGCTTCAGTTGTTTTCTTGCCATCTTCGGATGTAGTGGTGGTTGGAGCCATGAAATCAGAAACCACTAATTTGGTCGAATTCATGTTGAAATTTCCTTTCAAAATTTGATTTTTAAACATAAAGCCATAGAAATTATCTAAGGTTCCGTTTACTTGAATATCAGATGTGCCAGTTTTAGCATCAAACTTACTTAAGTTAATGTGATTCGGATTGAACACTACATTAGCTTGATTAATTTTAAATGGTTTTGCCATTTCTGGACCTTCATAATTGAATCCAGTTAAATTAACAGTTCCTGAATTTTGTATGTTTTGATATTGACTTTTCTCTACCGATAGCATGTCGAATTTCGTTTTTACATCTGCTTTTAAAATTCCTGTTAAAGGTTTGTCTAGTTTTACCGGATACGCTTTGGTAACATTTGCCAAGTTGATAACACCTTTTAATTCGGCATCAACTAATGCGTTTGTTGCGATGTTTCTAATATTCGCTTTAGCATTAAAAACGTCTTGATCAATAGCAAAAGATAATTGATTTAAATTCACGTAAGTGTCATTCATCAAGCCAGTTTCATTGATAATGTGTGTATCAATCACAATATTTTTAACTGATTTTGGTAACTCAGGATATTGGAATGACGCATTTTTAGAAGCGATTTTTACATCAAATGCAGGAATTGTAGTTTCGGTTAAATTCCCTTTTACTTTTCCATCTACTGAAAATTGCCCAGTTGTTTTTACTTTGTTGATATCACCTGAATAAGCAGCAGGAACTAATCCTAAGAAGTTTTTGAAATCAGAAGTTGGTGTTTTGAATGTTAAATCATACGTTTGACCTGCTTCCACCATTTGAATAAATCCGTTGAATTCTAGTGGCAATTGATTAATCAACGCTTTGTTGTCTTTGAATTCATATTTGCTTTTCTCTAAATCAATTCCTAAAACGGCGTCTAAAGTAATGCCTACATTGTTCATGTAGTTCATTTTTTCCATTTCAAAAGATAGTTTGGCAGTAGTTTTTGTTTCCAAATCTAATTTTTGAGCGGCAAAATTTCCTTTTCCTTCATGATAAATGCTGTCCAATACCATTTTCATATCAGAACCTTCATCTACATAACTGAATTTTAAATTTTCAACCTCATAATTCTGAATATCCAAAGCAAAAGGTTTGCTATCTGTAGGTTTTTTTTCTTCTGCTTCTTTTAATGCGATATCAAAATTGCCCACACCATCTTTATTGAAAATGATATTTACAATTCCGTCAATTGCACTGAAACTTTCTAAACTCATGGTTTCGCCTTCACCTTTGAAAAGTTCTTTAACGCTCATGGTAACATTAGTTTCTCCAGCATATAAAAGTGTATCTCCGGCAAAAGGAGCTTTGTTAATAATGCTAAGCTTGTCGATTGTTACATGCGCTTGCGGAAAACTTTTAAATAAACTCAAATCCACATCTTCAAATGCAATATTTGCATTTACGTTTTCATTCAACGTTTTGGCAATCATTTCTTTGATTTTGTCTTTAAACAAAAAAGGAGCTGCTGCTAACGCGATGATGGTTACCAAAAGAAATATCCCAAGTCCTTTTAAAACTTTTTTTAACATAATTGTATTTTTTGAAGTGAATGTGATTTTAAGTTACGCAAAATTAATACCAATTGTAAATTTAAACATTAATTTTAAGTAAAACTTATAAAAAAAATCCCAAAAACATATTGTCTTTGGGATTTTGATGTTTATAGTATAGATTAATGAATCTCAATTTCGTAAGGCATCATCGCTTGAATGCCTTTTCTGCTTTTAACACGTTTGATTTGTTCTAACATTTGAAAACCTTCTTCTCCTAATTGCTCTTTTAATAATTGCTCTTTGGTTTTAAACATTGCCATTCCTGTGAAATTAGCTAATAAATCTTCAAAACTTTTCTCGTACTCTGGGAAGTTTTCTGTTCTGTAAGAAGAAGTTTTTCCAAGTTTAGCTGCGTATTTGATTGCAGCATCTAAACCTCCAATTTCGTCAACTAAACCAAGTTTGTGTGCGTCAACACCTGTCCAAACTCTTCCTTGTGCAATTGCATCTACTTGAGCTGTTGTCATTTTTCTGCCATCCGCGACACGTTTTAAGAAAGTAGCGTATGTTTTTTCAATGCTTTCTAAAACAATCCCTTTAAAGTTTTCGTCAATCGGTTCAAAAACACTGTATCCACTTGCGTTTTCATGTGTTTTTACTTGTTCGGCATTAATTCCGATGTTTTTGCCTAATTCACTCATATTTGGTAACATTCCAAAAACTCCAATTGAACCTGTAATCGTATTTGGTTCTGCGAAAATTCTATCTGCATTAGCTGCAATATAATAACCGCCGGAAGCTGCATAATTCCCCATGGAAACTACAACTGGTTTCACTTTTTTAGTAATTTCAATTTCTCTCCAAATCAATTCAGAAGTCAAAGCGCTTCCTCCAGGACTATTTACACGCAATACAATCGCTTTTACATCTTTATCTTCACGAGCTTCTTGTAATGTGCGTTTAATAGAGCCTTCACCGATTACGTTAACATCGCCTTCACCACCCGCAATTTCGCCTTGAGCATAAATTACCGCAATGATATCGTCTTTTGAATAATCTTCAACTGTAGAAGCTGCTTTTTTAGCATAATCAGTAATGCTAACAATATCGTATTTTTCTTTTTTGTCTATTTTTAATTTCGTTCTAATCATATCGTGATACTCATCTTCATAAGCTACTTTGTCAACTAATTTATTGGCTAAAGCTAACTCTGGAGTTCTTGCACCTAAAGTATTGGCAATAGCATTCAATTGGGCAACAGATAATTTTCTGCTTTTAGAAATATCGGCAACAATTGTATTCCAAACCGAGTTCAACAAAACCGTCATTTGTTCACGATTTTCTGGACTCATTTCTTGAGCTAAGAAAGGTTCTACTGCACTTTTGTATTTTCCATGACGAATAACTTCCATTTTTACACCTGTTTTCTCTTGTAAGTCTTTCATGTATAAAATTTCCGCAGATAAACCTTTTAAATCTACTTCGCCCATTGGATTCAAATATACTTGGTCGGCTACAGAATTGATGTAATATTCTTTTTGAGAATAGCTGTTTGCATAAGCATAAACGAATTTCCCTGATTTTTTAAAATCTTCTAATTTATCACGAACGGCTTTGCTTTGCGCTAATCCTAGCTGTGATTGATTATTAAGAATAGAAATCCCTTTGATTTTATCATCAGTTTTTGCAGCTTCAATTGCATTTAAAATATCGGTAACACCATTGTGATGCGCTTCAAAGTAATTGAAGTCTTTATAGTTGGTTTTTCCGGCGTAGTCTAAAGATACTTTTGATAAGTCTAATTCAATCACCGAATTCTTTTTAACAGTAACCGTATCTTCACCACTGCCAGCAATAGCGCCAATGATAATGATTCCGAAGAAAAAAATCATGCAAAAAATAAATATACCTACAATTGTAGCTAATACATTTCCTAAAAATCTCATTTCAATTTATTTATTATTTACTTGATTAGTAGTTAAAAGTGTAAAATTGTTACATGTTCATAAAAAAACCGAAAAGGTAAATTATAAGTCTAAAATTGTTTGTTATTTTGCCAATATGAGTCAACATCAAGTCATTTTATCATTAGGAAGCAATCAAGGCAATCGATTAGAAACGATTCAGTCTTGTATTGATTTGATTCATAACGAAGTAGCGACGGTTATAAAGGTTTCTAAAATTTATGAAACTCCAGCCTGGGGTTTTGAAAGCGAACCTTTTTATAATACTGCTATTCTAATTCATACGTCAAAATCGGCTCAAAAAATTTTGAATCAGGTTTTGAAAGTAGAGAAGAAGTTGGGTAGAGTGCGTTCCAAAGATTTAGGTTATCAAGCCCGAATAATTGATGTAGATATTATTGCTTTTGATGAAGAAATTATTTCGAACGAAACGTTACAAGTTCCACATCCATTAATGCAAAATCGAAAATTTGTTTTGCAACCCATGATGGATTTGGGATTAAATTGGGAACATCCAACGTTAAAGAAATCTATTGCGCAACTATTATTTCAAACCGAAGATAAAAGCGAAATTAAAGCAGTCCATTCTATAGTTTCTCCAATTGAAAAACTCCAATTACAACAATTCAATTACATTGCCATTGAAGGAAATATTGGAGCAGGAAAAACCACTTTATCAACCAAGTTAGCAGAAGATTGTAATGCCAAATTAGTGTTAGAACGTTTTGCTGATAATCCGTTTTTACCAAAGTTTTACAAAGACCAAAGTCGCTATGCGTTTCCTTTAGAAATGTCGTTTTTAGCCGATAGATATCAACAATTATCCGATGATTTAGCGCAATTTGATTTGTTCAAAGATTTTGTGGTTGCCGATTATCATATTTTCAAATCGTTGATTTTTGCCAAAGTTACACTTCAAGAAGACGAATTTCGTTTGTACAAAACCATGTTTGACATCATCCACAAAGAAATGCCAAAACCTGATTTGTATGTGTATTTGTATCAAAACACCGACCGTCTTTTGGAAAACATCAAGAAACGTGGTAGAAGTTACGAACAAGAAATTCCAGCGGATTATTTAGAAAAAATCAATCAAGGCTACTTAGATTACATCAAAACACAAACCGATTTGAATGTGTTGATTATTGATGTTTCGGATTTAGATTTCGTGAAAAAACAGGAGGATTATATAAGAGTTTTGGATAGTATAAAAAGAAAGTTAGTTAATTGAATAAATTATGAAAAAAGAAATAATTTTTCCTGTTATTTTTGGTCTTTTCACAGCTTTTTTTGCAAGTTATACTTCTCCATTCGATATAATTGAGATTGGAAAAGCTTCAGAATTAGTTCTTCAAAATTTAATTATTCCAATTATTTTTTTGTCAGGTATTCTGGCTTTTTTTGTTTATAAGTTTTATTCTAAAATTGTAAAGCAAGAAAATGAAAAACCAAAAAAGTTTGATCGAGTTTTTGCTCCTTTAATATATTCAATATTGATTTTTTTTAGTTTGTTCTTTTTTACTCGATTTTTAGTTGTTGTAAGTAACGCTTTGATAAGAAATGAGGAGATTATAATTTCTGGTAATGTAACTTACGTTTATCATCATACAGGAAGAGGAGGGGATTATTATAATATTGAAATTAATGATGAAAAATTAAATCGAAAGGTAGAGTTAAGAACAGAAAAATATGATGGTCAGGAATTTGTAAATTATACTTTGAAAATTGGTTTTTGGGGAATTATCTATGGAGATTAATTTTATTTCATCTTCTGAAAAAAATCCCAAATTACAATTCCAGCACTCACCGAAATATTCAACGAATGTTTACTTCCTAATTGCGGAATTTCAATTACGCCATCACTTAAATTAATAGCTTCTTGCGAAACACCTTTAACTTCATTTCCAAAAATTAAAGCATATTTTGTATTCGCTTCAGGCTGAAAATCATCTAGCATAATCGCATTTTCGGTTTGTTCTACCGAATACACTTTTACATTTTCTAGTTTCAATTGATTCACCACTTCTAAAACATCTTTCGCATATTCCCAAGTCACGGTGTCCGTAGCGCCAAGGGCTGTTTTGTGGATTTCTTTGTTGGGCGGTGTAGCCGTAATACCGCACAAATAAATCTTTTCAATTAAAAAAGCATCCGAAGTTCTAAAAACCGAACCAATATTATGCAAACTTCTAATATCGTCTAAGATGATAATAATGGGTGTTTTTTGAGCTTCTTTAAACTCGTTGATGTTTTTACGTTCTAATTCTGCGTTGGCTAATTTTCTCATGTGGCAAAAGTAAAGATTAATTATAAAACTTGAAAACTCGATTTTTAAAAATCATATTGTCATTGTCTTTGATTTTCTTACCTTCGCAATCATACTTAAAATTTGAAATTGTGGCTAAAAAATCTGCAGCAACTCCCGATAAAGCACCCAAGGAAACGCCTTTAATGAAGCAATACAACGAGATAAAAAATAAATATCCCGATGCCTGTTTGTTGTTTCGTGTGGGCGATTTTTATGAAACTTTTGGAGAAGATGCAGTGCGTGCAGCCGGAATTTTAGGGATTACCTTAACCAAACGTGGTGCTGGTTCTGAAACCGAAACGGCGTTGGCAGGATTTCCCCATCATTCCATTAATACGTATTTACCCAAATTAGTTAAAGCCGGACTTCGAGTAGCTATTTGCGATCAATTAGAAGATCCAAAAATGACTAAAACCATCGTAAAACGTGGAGTTACAGAATTAGTTACGCCAGGAGTTTCAATGAATGATGAGGTGTTACAATCGAAGTCGAATAACTTTTTAGCAGCAGTTCATTTTGGAAAAAAATCACTTGGTGTAGCATTTTTAGATGTTTCTACAGGTGAATTTTTAGTTTCGCAAGGCAATGAAGAATACATCGACAAATTATTGCAAAACTTTCGTCCGAGTGAAATTTTAATCCCGAAACAATTTAAAAATCAGTTTAATTCGGTTTTTGGTGATGATTTTCATACGTTCTTTTTGGAAGATTGGGTGTACAAAGAAGATTATGCGTTAGAAAGTTTGACCAAACATTTTCAAACCAATTCGCTAAAAGGCTTTGGTGTTGAAGAATTAACTGAAGGTTTGATTGCTTCGGGGGCGATTTTGTATTATTTGTCGGAAACGCAGCATAATAAAATCCAACACATTACCAATATTCAACGTATTGCCGAAGATGCTTACGTTTGGATGGATAAATTCACGATTCGAAATTTAGAGTTATATCACAGTTATAATCCAAATGCAGTTACGCTTTTAGATGTGATAGACAAAACGCTTTCGCCAATGGGAGCAAGGCTTTTGAAACGTTGGTTGGCGCTTCCGTTGAAAGATATTTCAAAAATAAGAAGTCGTCATGAAGTGATTTCATATTTGAAAACCAATCCTGAAGTTTTACAACAAATTCAATATCAAATCAAACAAATTTCCGATTTGGAACGTTTGATTTCAAAAGTAGCAACAGGCAAAATTTCGCCAAGAGAAGTCAATTTCTTAAAAGATTCTTTAGATGCGATTATTCCAATCAAAACCTTGGCTTTAGCTAGTGATAATGAAGCGTTGCGAGTTATTGGGGATAGTTTACACGCTTGTGAATTGTTACGAGAAAAAATCAAAACGACCATTCAGGAAGATGCACCAGTAAGTGTAAATAAAGGAAACGCAAT
Source organism: Flavobacterium lacisediminis (assembly GCF_025909975.1). Lineage (GTDB taxonomy): Bacteria > Bacteroidota > Bacteroidia > Flavobacteriales > Flavobacteriaceae > Flavobacterium > Flavobacterium lacisediminis. The sequence goes on from NZ_JAPCIO010000002.1 coordinate 112,108, forward strand.
TGCTGTTGGAGTTCATTCCGAATTAGATGAATTAAGAGCGATTTCTTCAACTGGGAAAGGATATTTGGAAGAATTAGAACAAAGAGAAAGCGCTGCTTCAGGTATTCCTTCGTTGAAAATATCGTTCAATAACGTTTTTGGTTATTATATTGAAGTTCGAAATACACATAAAGATAAAGTTCCAGCCGAATGGATTCGTAAGCAAACCTTAGTAAATGCAGAGCGATACATTACGGAAGAATTAAAAGAATATGAATCTAAAATTTTAGGCGCTGAGGAAAAAATCCATCAATTAGAATCACAGTTGTTTGAGCAGTTGGTGAATTGGATTGCGACTTATATCAAACACGTTCAGTTGAATGCGAATTTAATTGCACAATTGGATTGTTTGACTTCTTTCACTCAATTAGCGATTGATAATAAATATGTTTGTCCTGATTTAGATGAAAGTTTCGATTTAGAAATTAAAGAAGGACGTCATCCTGTTATTGAAAAGCAGTTGCCTGTTGGTGTGCCGTATATTTCTAATGACGTTTATTTGGATAGAGAAACCCAGCAAATCATCATGATTACCGGTCCGAATATGTCGGGTAAATCGGCAATTTTGCGTCAAACGGCTTTGATTGTGTTAATGGCGCAAATGGGAAGTTTTGTTCCAGCAGAAAGCGTGAGAATGGGTGTTGTGGATAAAATTTTCACCAGAGTAGGAGCAAGCGATAATATTTCGATGGGTGAATCTACTTTTATGGTGGAAATGAACGAAACCGCTTCCATTTTGAACAATATTTCTGAAAGGAGTTTGGTTTTGTTAGATGAAATTGGAAGAGGAACGTCAACCTATGACGGAATTTCAATTGCTTGGGCGATTTCTGAATATTTGCACGAACATCCAAATAAGCCGAAAACACTTTTCGCTACACATTATCACGAGTTAAACGAAATGGAAGTTACGTTTGACAGAATTCAGAATTTCAATGTTTCGGTAAAGGAATTAAAAGATACCGTTTTATTCATTCGTAAATTAGTGAAAGGCGGAAGCGCACATAGTTTTGGTATTCACGTAGCGAAAATGGCTGGAATGCCTCAAATTGTGATTCAAAAAGCACAAAAACTATTGAAGCAATTAGAAAAAAGACATTCGAGCGAAGAATTATCCGGAATTAAATCAGCAAATGATGAATTGCAATTGAGTTTTTTCAATTTAGATGATCCACTTTTAGAAGATATTAAAGAAGAAATCATGAATATCGACATTAATACTTTAACGCCTGTTGAAGCTTTAATGAAGCTAAACGAAATAAAACGAATGTTGGTTAAAAAATAATTTCAAAATAAAATATTCGTTATCAAAAGGTTATGAAAAAGTTTCAATTTTTATTTAAAAAGTACTTGCAAGAATAAAAATATGTACTATATTTGCACTCGCAATACGGAACAAGTATGGCGACGTTCTTTAAGAGATTACAATACGAAACGCGAAAATAGCTCAGTTGGTAGAGCGCGACCTTGCCAAGGTCGAGGTCGCGGGTTCGAACCCCGTTTTTCGCTCTATACCAAAATATTTGCTTGAGTGGTGGAATTGGTAGACACGCTGGACTTAAAATCCAGTGGGTAGTAATGCCCGTGCGGGTTCAAGTCCCGCCTTGAGTACAAAAGCTCCGAACATTGTTCGGAGCTTTTTTTGTTTATAAAATTCTCCATTTAGAATTTTCTGTTATCTTTAAAGAATTCTTTATAAAATTATCAATCACAACTATATGGGTACATTTGTAATCGCACAACGATTAAGTGGAGTTTATAAATATGAGTTTGTTTCCAGAAAAGGGAAGACTATTTTTACAAGCAACGATTTTGAATTGCGTTTTGAATGTGAAGAAGAGATAGAAAAACTTAAATGTTCTTTAGAACGTTGTGTTTTTATGCGTTTTAAATCGTCTAGCGGAAAGTTTTTCTTCCGATTGATATTGGATGAGCATGAGGTGGCAGTAAGTAGAAGGTATACTACACAATTGTTGCTTCAAAAAGGGATTGATGAAATTATCAAGTATGCAGATAAAGCGGAGTTTTTAGACTTTTCTTCTGCTGAAGATATATTTGGACCATCAGAATAAAAAAAAGCCTCGCATTGCGAGGCTTTTAAATATAAAATAATTAAAAATTATTTTTTTACTTCTTCTTTAACTGCTTCAACAGCTTCAGTAGCAGCTCCTTCAACTTTAGCAGCAGCAGAATCAGCAACTACAGCAGTAGAGTCAGCAACAGCTTCAACAGTTTCAGTTACTTCAGTAGCAGTAGAATCAACTACAGTTTCTGCCTCAGCAGCAGCTTCTTTACAAGAAACGAACATAGCAGCAACAACTGCTAAACTTAATACAACTTTTTTCATTTTGTTTTAATTATAAAAGGTTAAAATTTTTTTGAATAGAATTTCACTATCCTGTATTTTTTTATATTTAAAAAAAAGCCCCACATTGTGGAGCTTGATTTTTTCTGTCAGCAATAAATTACTTAGCAGGTGCAGCTTCAGCAGCAGGTGCAGCAGTAGCAGCAGAATCAGCAACTACAGCAGTAGAATCAGCTACAGGAGCTTCTTCAACAGCAGGAGTTTCAACTACAGTTGAGTCAACAGCTGGAGTTTCTTCAGCAGCATTTTCTTTACATGATACGAACATAGCAGCAACAATTGCTAAACTTAAAACAACTTTTTTCATCTTACTAAATTATAAAGGTTAATTATTAATTCGGAGCAAAGATATAAATTTTTTAACATGTCAAAATATTTTTAGACATTTTTTTTCATTTTTTTTCTTTGTATTCCGAAATGCTTTATTTCAAATGGCGTGCCAAACTTTTTATTTTTATGAATATTTGTAATTATTTGGCTTTTTGAGACTTAGGATATACTATCGTCATCTCCTCTATAAGATTTTTCGCACCTGCAAATTTATCAATCACAAATAGAATATAACGAGCATCAACCATGATGTTTCTACAGATTTCTGGACTATAATAAATGTCGCTCATGGTACCTTCCCAAACTCTATCAAAGTTCAATCCGATAAGGTTTCCTTTTGCATCTAAAGCCGGACTTCCAGAGTTTCCTCCTGTAGTATGATTTGTTGCAATAAACGCTAATGGCATTTTTCCATTTTTATCGGCATATCTTCCGTAATCTTTTGCATTATACAAATCGATTAATTTTTTTGGAACGTCAAATTCGTAATCACCAGGGATATATTTTTCGATTACTCCATCTAAATAACTCACAGGTTCGTAAATTACAGCATCGCTTGGTTTGTAGCCTTTTACTTTTCCATAAGTTACACGTAATGTACTATTCGCATCAGGGAAAATTCTATCATTAGGGAAGAATTCCATAATGCCTTTCATGTAGGTTCTTTGTAATGCAATGTTTTTCAAGTTAATTTCATCAAACTTAGGAGCTACATTTTTTTGGTAACTATCTGCAATCGATTTTACCAATTGATATCCTTTGTCTTGATTTAATTTTTCTAAAACCGATTTAGCATCTCCATTTAATAATTCTTTCAAACCATTAAAGCTAGTTAATTTTGAAGAACCAAAAACACTAGCTGTCAAGGCAGAAGCATTAACATTGTTTAAACTTTCTGGTAAAAATTGTTTTGGCGATTTTGTAGCGTATAAATTGATTAATTGTTCAAAAACTTTCTCATCAACTTGCGCGCTGTAATCTTTGTACAAGCCTTCAAAGCTTGCAATTAAATTGTTTTTACGATCATTAAAGGATTGTTCGCCTTTTGTTTTATACACTTGTTCTAATTGGTATAAACGGTATCCAAATGATAAAATTTCTGTATTACGTAAAATAACTTCTGTAAAATAATCTCTTGCAATAGCATATTCTCTAATTTCTGAGTAATTTTTCTCGAAATCAGCTAAAATAGTTCCGTATTCTGCTTGCTTTCCAGCTTTGTTAACTCTTTCTTGAAATTTCTTTTCAAACTCTTTTTTAGCTGCAACAGCATTTGATTTTTTTAAACCTTTAGTTTCCCCAATCCATTTTTTCCAAGCATTAGCAATCGAAGCATATTTTGAAGCATATTGAATTTTAATCGCATTGTCTTTTCTCATGAAACCATCTTGCATTTTTAAAGCCGCATCACGAATTTCAACTTTGGCAGGATTCAAATCATTTACAATTTGTTCCACAGCGAATGATGGCAAATATTCTTGTGTTCTTCCAGGATAACCCATTACCATTGTAAAATCGTTTTCCTGAATTCCTTTTGCTGAAACTGGGAAAAAGTGTTTTGGAGTGTAAGGAACGTTGTCTTTTGAATAGTCAGCAGGACGATTGTTTTTATCAGCATAAATTCTGAATAATGAAAAATCTCCTGTGTGACGAGGCCAAACCCAGTTATCAGTATCCGAACCAAATTTCCCAATTGAACTTGGTGGCGCACCAACTAAACGAACATCTTTAAAGGTTTCAGTGACGAATAATAAGTATTGATTTCCATCGTAAAAAGCACGAATCATTGTTTCTTGCCAAGCTTCTCTGGCATAGCTTTTATTTAAAGCCGCAATATTTTGTTGGATTTTCTTTTGTTTATCGCTTTCCGAAGGAAGATTTAAAACACCTTCAAAAATTTTAGTGGTTACATCTTCAATTTTAATAATGAAGGTTACCGTTAAATCTTTGTTTGGCAATTCTTCTTCCATTTTATAAGCCCAAAAACCATTCGTTAAATAATCATTTTCTACCGTAGAATGACTTTGAATATTGTCGTAACCACAGTGATGATTGGTTAATAAAAGTCCTTTTGGCGAAATCATTTCCGCTGTACAACCGCCATCAAAATGAGGAACGGCATCTTTTAAGCTGGAATTATTTACCGAATAAATATCATCGGCGCTAATTTTCATCCCCAAAGCTTTCATTTCTTTTTCGTTGGTTCCTTTTAATAACGAAGGAATCCACATGCCTCCTTGTTGCGCTTGAACTTGGATAACAAATAAAACAAGTAGTAATTTTAAAAATTTCATAAGAATAATTTTATTTAGTGACTTTGTACTTCATTAATTTTCGATTGTGAAGTTCAAAATCGTGTGCAAGATACAATTTTTGTGCGTTTTCGTTATGCGGTTCGACTTCTAAATACAGTAATTTTAACGATAATTTAGGAACTTCTGCTTGAATAAACTGAATAGCTTCTTTTCCAATTCCTTTTCCACGAGCGGTTTCTTTGATGAATAATTCGTCTACAAAAGCAATTTTTCCACCATATTCGAAACTGAAAATAAAAGTGAGAATGATATAACCTACAATTTCATTTTCGGAATAAATCATCCAAGATTTTCCAAGATGTTCATTCGAAATAAATTCCCGAAACAAATTTTTAGTTACTTCAACATCCATTGGATAACTATCAATTGCATAAAAATCCTGCATCATTTGAGTGATGGTTGAAATGTCTGCGATTTCTAATGGTTTGAAGGTTGTCATTAGTTCAAAATATGATTCATAATGGTTTGAGTTGCTCCTTTATTCATTTGAACAAATGTGCTGCAAATGTGCCCTTTTTCTAATCGTTCGTCTTCGTTGTGAAGTAATAAATCAAAAGCTTCATTTAATTGGGTTTGATTTTGAATCGAAATACAACCTTCCATATTTACTAATGCTGTAGCTTCAGCAAAATGCGAGTAATTTGGACCAATCACAACCGGAACTCCAAAAGTTGCTGGTTCTAAAATATTATGAACACCTGGATTTCCAAATCCGCCACCAACGTAAGCAATATCTGCATACGAATAGATTTTGGTTAAAATTCCGATGGTATCGATGAGAAAAACGTTAGAATTCGATAGATCAACATTATCTTTTTCAGAAAACAAAATCGTTTTTTTAGAAATAGTATTTTTCAATTCCTGAATTTGTTCCGATTTGATATTATGTGGCGCAATAATAAATTTCACGTCATCCGAACTCTGATTGATGTAATTCACCAATAAACTTTCGTCTTTAGGCCACGAACTTCCAATGACGATTGTGGTTTTGTTGTCTTTGAATTGTTCGATGAAATCCAATGAATTATCTCGTTCTAAAATGGAAACCACTCGGTCAAAACGTGTATCGCCAGAAACTTTTACGTTATTGAATCTAATACTTTGTAGAAGGTTTCTTGAGCTTTCATTCTGAACAAAAAAGTAATCAAATGTTTTTAAGGCGTTTCTATAAAATCCACCATACCATTTAAAAAATGCTTGATTTTCTCGTAAAATTCCAGAAATTAGATAAGTCTTTATTTGTTGTTTCTTAAGTTTGTTTAAATAGTTTGGCCAATATTCATATTTGATAAAAAATGCCATTTCTGGATGAACTAATTCAACAAATTGTTTTGCATTCGAAATCGTATCTAAAGGCAAATAAACTGTAACATCAGCAATTGCATTGTTTTTTCTGACTTCATAACCCGAAGGTGAAAAAAACGTAACCACAATTTTATGTGTTGGAAATTGTTCTTTTATTGCTTCAATCACAGGTAAGCCTTGCTCATATTCGCCCAAGGAAGCCGCATGAAACCAAATCGTTTTATCCGAAGTTTGAATTTTATTAGCTAAAGTTTGAAAGACCGATTTTCGTCCATCAACAAAAAGTTTCATTTTTGGACTAAAAAGCGCAATTATTTTTAGCAATTGTGAAGCTAGAATTACAATTAAATTATATATTTGATTCATGCCTATATTTAAGGTTATAAAAGTACAATTGTTTCATCAAATAAAAAAAATATGAAATTGATTTCGATGCGAATGGGAATTTTTGTGAGTGTATTTTTTATTGTAAATCTAGCGATAAAAAAATATTTGTTTGAAGAACAGATAGATAACAAAGCTATAATTTCGACTTTAGTAGGAACATTAATAGTTGGATTAGTCTATTATTTTTTAAACAGAAAAAAAACTACATCAAAAGATAATTAGTAATTTTGTAAACAGAAAATTTCAATCATGAGAAAATTACAAATGGTTGACTTAAAAAGTCAATACGAAAAAATAAAAGAAGAAGTAAATGCTTCTATTCAAGAGGTTTTAGATACGAATACATACATCAACGGACCTTTGGTTCACCAATTTCAGGCCGATTTAGAAAAATATTTGGGAGTTAAACACGTAATTCCATGTGCTAACGGAACTGATGCGTTGCAAATTGCTATGATGGGATTGGATTTGAAACCTGGTGATGAAGTAATTACTGCTGATTTTACTTTCGCAGCTACAGTGGAAGTAATTGCATTATTACAATTGACTCCAGTTTTAGTAGATGTTGATATGAACAATATGAACATTTCGCTTGACGGAATTCGTAAAGCAATTACACCAAAAACTAAAGCAATTGTTCCAGTTCATTTATTCGGTCGCGCTGCTAATATGGATGCGATTATGGAAATTGCTCGCGAACATAATTTATATGTTATTGAAGATAATGCTCAAGCAATTGGTGCTGATTACACTTCAAAAGATGGTTCTAAAAAGAAAGTTGGGACTATTGGACATGTGGCTGCAACATCGTTTTTCCCGTCTAAAAACTTAGGTTGTTATGGCGATGGTGGAGCAATTTTTACTAATGATGACGCTTTAGCACACAAAATCAGAGGAATCGTGAATCACGGAATGTATGAAAGATATCATCATGATGTAGTAGGTGTAAATTCTCGTTTAGATAGTATACAAGCTGGAGTTTTGAAAGCGAAATTACCACATTTAGATACTTATAACAAAGCACGTCAAGATGCTGCAAGAAAATATAGTTTGGCTTTAGGTGTGAATCCAAATATTTGGGCGCCAACAATTTGTGAATCTTGTGATTGTCATGTATTTCATCAATATGTAATCCGTATTTTAAACGGAAAACGTGATGGATTATTAGAACATTTACAAGCTAAAGGAATTCCTTGTGCGATTTATTATCCAATTCCATTACACAGTCAGAAAGCGTATGCAGATGCTCGTTATAACGAAGCTGATTTTCCAGTTACTAATCAATTGGTAAAAGAAGTAATCGCTTTACCAATGCACACGGAGTTAGATGACGAACAAATTAAATTTATTACAGATTTGGTTTTAGAATTTGTTTAATTCATATTTGAGAGACGCGATTTATCGCGTCTCTCAATTTAATAAAAAAGAATGAAAATACTGGTTACAGGCGGTTTAGGATTTATAGGTTCTCACACGGTTGTTGAATTACAAAATGAAGGTTTTGAAGTGATTGCTATTGATAATCTTTCTAATTCATCTATTGATGTTTTGGACGGAATTGAGCGAATTACAGGAAAAAAACCTTTGTTTGAAAACATCGATTTGCGAGATAAATCGGCTGTTCAAAGTTTTTTTTCTAAAAATCAAGATATTTCAGGTGTTATTCATTTTGCTGCTTCAAAAGCAGTAGGAGAAAGTGTTGAAAATCCGCTGTTGTATTACGAAAACAACATCAATTCTTTAGTTTATTTACTTCAAGAATTACAGAAAAAACCTGAAGCTCATTTTATTTTCAGTTCATCTTGTACGGTTTACGGTCAAGCTGAAAAAATGCCAATTACTGAAAATGCGCATATTCAATCTGCGATGTCACCTTACGGAAACACAAAGCAAATAGGTGAAGAAATTATTACAGATGTTGCTAAAGTAACCAATATCAATTCTATTTTATTGCGCTATTTTAATCCTATTGGAGCGCATCCTTCAGCTGAAATTGGCGAATTACCATTAGGTGTTCCTCAAAATTTAGTACCGTTTATTACACAAACTGCATTTGGAATTCGTGAAAAACTATCGGTTTTTGGTAGTGATTATCCTACACCAGATGGAACTGCTATTCGCGATTACATTCACGTAGTAGATTTAGCAAAAGCGCATGTAATTGCTTTGCAACGTTTGTTGAATAAACAAAACTTAGAAAAAGTAGAGACGTTTAATTTAGGAACAGGAACAGGAAGTTCAGTTTTAGAAGTAATTACTGCATTTGAAAAAGTTTCCAATCAAAAATTAAATTATCAAATTGTTGATAGAAGAGAAGGTGATATAGTTGAAGCCTTTGCAAACACAGACAAAGCAAATACTGTTCTAGGTTGGAAAGCACAATCTACTTTAGAGGAAGCTTTAACAAGTGCTTGGAAATGGGAGCAGAAAATCAGGAATAAATAAACATAAGTTAAAAAATCTAATTTTTTAATATTTAAGAAAACCAATCTTTTATTCTTTTCGTAACTGCAAGTAATTAAAACTTACAGATCATGAAAAAGACATTACTTTTAGTTTCAAGTTTCTTATTTACTTTAAACGTATTTTCTCAAGTAGGAATAGGTACAACGAATGTTCAAAACGGAGTTGAATTGCAAATAGAAAGCAATTCAAAAGGATTATTAATTCCAAGAGTTGCTCTTACGGCTACCAATGTTGTGGCGCCAGTTGGACCAGCACCTATTGCAACAGGAGTTCTAATTTTCAATACGGCAACTGCTGGAGCTGGAATAACTGCAGTTTCTCCCGGATTCTATTATTGGTCAGGAATAGAATGGGTTGCTTTGAAATCTAGTCCATTAGCAGCAAGCCAAGATTGGTCTTTAACAGGAAATGCGGGTACCAATCCAAGTACTAATTTTTTAGGAACTACCGACAATCAAAATTTCCAAATTAGAACAAACAATACCAATCGAGTTACGGTTGAAAATGACGGTCAAGTTATTTTAGGAACAAATACGACTCCAATTGCTAATACGTTAACAACCATTAATGCAGGCGCAGGACAAATAGGTCTTTTTGTAAATAGCAATAATTCACAACGAACTATTAGAGCTTTAAATGCTACAAATACACAATTTGTAATTGATGGTGGAAACCTAGATGCTAATGGAGGTAGAGGTGTAATTGGAATTAGTGCCAATTTAGCAGCAAACGCAACTTCAACCGTTATGGGAGTTTTAGGAGTTGGAGGAAGAACAACCTTTACAGAATTACCAGGTGAATCGGTAGGAGTTTCTGGTCAAGGAACTACGGGTTTACATATTAGAGGTGTAGGGAAAGGTGCTGGAGTAGATTATTTTTCAGCTTATTTTGAATATGATCAAGATGATAATTTAAGTACAAGTAACGGACCATTTGCTAGAATTGCAGGTAAAGATGTAAATTATTTCACCGGTTCTGCTGCGAGAAGAGATGTAACTTATGGAGGTTATTTTGATGCGAATACTTCTACTACTGATTATGTTTTTGTTGGTGCTAGAAATGATAACACGTCTTATAAAGTTTTAGGTGGCGGCTCTTTATCGACTATGGTTGTCGACAAGCAAGGAAACAATCGAATTCTTCATGCAACGGAAACACCAGAGATTTTATTTGAAGATTTTGGAACAGGAAAATTAGTTAATGGTGAAGCTTACATCAAAATTGATGAGTTAATGAGCGATCATATTTTTGTTGATGATAAACACCCAATGAAAGTTTTTATTCAATTAGAAGGCGATTGCAAAGGAGTTTACGTTACTGAAAAAACAAAAAATGGTTTTAAAGTAAAAGAATTACAAAACGGAAAATCGAATGTTTCTTTTTCTTGGAATATGGTAGCCAATAGAGCAGATGTACTTGAAAAAGATGGAACAATAGCTTCAAAACATGTTGACGTGAGGTTCCCGATTGGACCTAAAAAAATAAATCAGGAAAAATCGGTTGAAAAGAAATACGAAACAGAAATGAAGTAAAAAAGAAAATCCCAAGTAGAACGAAATACTTGGGATTTTTTATTACTCTTCAACAGATTCTTTTACTTTTTTAGCTCCTTTTTCAACTTGTTCAGCTCCTTTTGCAATAATTACTTTTGCTTTTTCACCTACTTTTGAAGAATCAATTGCTTTTTTAGCTTTTACTTTTGCCGAATCTGCGGCTTGTTTTAAATCAGCCCCAACAGCTTTAGAAGCTTCTTTTACTTTTTCTTTTGTTTCTTCTTTACAAGACAATAAGACAGCTACGAGTGCTATTCCTAAAAATATTTTTTTCATGATTGAATTTGTTTTATGAAAATAAAGTTACAAAATTAATGCCAATTCTATCAAATAATTTTTAATAGTAAATTAGGGTCTGGACAATTTGATTTGTAAAACGAAAGTGTTTTTTCATTACAAACTCCAGGATAATCTCCAGTTTTTTCTTCCATATCGATAATGATTTGAAAATGCAAATGAGGAGCATAGTCGCCATTAATTGGTGGCAAACCTAAAGTAGCTATTTGTTCTCCTTTTTTTACAATATCACCCGCTTTTTTACCAATTAAACTCGCTTCGCTCAAGTGACCATAAAGTGTATGGAATTTAATTCCTTCTATTTCATGAGATAGAATAATGGTTGGGCCATAATCACCTAAAGCGGTATTGTTTTGAAAACTATGAACAGTGCCATCTAAAGCAGTATGAATTGGAGCGGATTCGTTAATCCACAAATCTAAACCAATATGAATATTACGTTCATCTGAATTGGTGTTTTTAAAAACAGTGCTTCTTTGATATAAATTTCGGGTTTCAATATAACCGCCAAAAGCAATTTTTCCTTGATTTTTATCTAAATGGTTTTGTATGAAAATTTCATAATCTTGAGCTGTTTCTAATTTGTGATGCTTTAATTCTGAATTCGTTATTGATAAATTCAAAGGAACATATTCAGAATAATCAATTTCAGGAGCAATAACTTTAGCGGCTTCAATTGATTTAAAAATTGCAATTATATTTTCCATGTTTTTCTTTTTCCCAAAAATAAAAATTCCTCACGAATAAAACTTCATGAGGAATTCAATTTTAAAAGTATCTTATTAATTTTTAAGCTGAAATCGTTTCAACCTCTTTATCAATTTTATTTACTAATCCTACCAATACTTTTCCTGGACCAACTTCTGTGAAACTCGTTGCGCCATCAGCAATCATTTGTTGTACCGATTGTGTCCATTTTACTGGAGCAGTTAGTTGGATGATTAAATTTTTCTTGATTTCATTAGCATCAGAAACCGCACTAGCAGTCACATTTTGGTAGACTGGACAAATTGGAGTTGAAAAAGTAGTAGCTTCAATCGCTGCCGCTAGTTCTTCTCTTGCAGGTTCCATCATTGGTGAGTGAAATGCGCCACCAACAGGTAAAATCAAAGCACGTTTTGCTCCAGCTTCTTTCATTTTTTCGCAAGCTAATTCCACCGCTTTGTATTCACCAGAAATCACCAATTGTCCCGGACAGTTGTAATTTGCAGCTACAACAACACCATCAATCGATGCGCAAATATCTTCTACAATTTTATCATCTAAGTTCAAAACCGCAGCCATTGTTGAAGGTGTAATTTCGCAAGCTTTTTGCATAGCAATTGCTCTTTGTGAAACTAATTTTAATCCGTCTTCAAACGATAAAGCACCATTGGCTACTAATGCAGAAAATTCACCTAATGAATGTCCGGCAACCATTTCAGGTTTAAAGTTATCTAACGTTTTTGCTAAAATTACTGAATGTAAAAATACCGCTGGTTGCGTTACTTTCGTTTCTTTTAATTCCTCTGCTGTTCCTTCGAACATGATATCGGTGATTCTAAAACCTAATATTTCATTAGCTTTTTCGAATAATGCTGCCGCTACTGCTGAATTTTCATATAAATCTTTTCCCATTCCTGAGAATTGAGCACCTTGACCTGGAAATACGTATGCTTTCATAAATTTTGTTTCAAGTTTAAAGTTTCAAGTTTTTCTTGAAAGGCAAAAATAACATTTTTATTACAATTCAATTGAATTTACAATTTTCAATGATTGATTTTTAATTATTGTAATTTAAAATTTATTGGTTGAGAGTATTTTACTCTTACGGGTTTACCATTCAAATATCCCGGAAATGCCATTGAAGGTAAAAGAGAAATAACACGATAAGCCTCTTTTTCTAAAATTTCTTTTCCTTTAGTTTTTAAAATTTCAATTTCTGTAATATTTCCTTTTTCATCTATTACAAAAAGAGTTTGAATTCTACCTTGTATTCCATGATCTAAAGCTTCTTCTGGGTACTGTTGGTTGTTTCGTATGTGATCAGCCATTTTTTCCCTAAAACAATCCAATAAATTTTTTGCATTTTCACAGCCAGGAAAAACAGGTAACGTTTCTAATGTATCAAAGAAATATTCTTTAACAACAAATTCGAAAGGAATCATTTTATTTTGAGAAATAGTAAATCGACCGTCAAATTCTATTGAATAAGGTACGTTTTCTTCATTTTCATTTTTAGCAGGCGTAAAACGAGGAATGGTATTTACAACCATTTTCATATAATTGTCAAAAGCAATTATACCGGTATTAATTTTTGTTGAATCAGGATTTAATAACCCAAATTTATCTACAGTATATTTAATTTTAAATTCTATACTATCGTTTTCCTTTAATTTCATTCTCTTCAAAAAAATCGAATCTACTTTTGAACTAATATGCAAAAGTGAATTACTGATGATTTCCTTTTTTGTTAAATCCGTAATTTTGTTTGTTTTACATCCAAAATATGTTGGAACTGAATTAGGATTGGTTTGTGCTAAAATTCCGAACGAAAAGGTGAAGAATAGTATAAGATATAAGGGTTTCATTAAATTGAATTTCCGCAAAAATACTATTTTTATTATAATTCAATCGTATTTACAATTTTCAATAATTGATTTTTTAATTCTTCGTTTGTGATTCCTTTTTCAGTATCAAAATTATCATTAAAACTAGGTAATGAAAAACTACCTTTAACAATTCCACCTTGAAATGGGAAACGTTTTGTGGCAATATCTAAAACTGAACTTCCACCACGAGCACCAGGAGAAGTTGCTAATAACAACATTGGTTTTTCTTGAAAGGTTTTGGCGTTAATACGCGAAGTCCAATCTAAAATGTTTTTAAATGCTGACGAAAAATTTCCATTATGTTCAGCAAAGGAAATTATTATTAAATCAGCACTTCCAATCTTCATATAAAAATCGTGTGCTAAAGGATGAATGCCATTTTCTTTCTCTTTATCCACTGAAAAAACGGGCATTTCAAAATCGTTTAAATCTAAAATTTCAACCGTAACATTTTGAAATTGATTTGCAGTATAAGTAGCTAATTGTTTATTAATGGAAGACTTGCTTGATTAAGCTCCAAAAGCGATAATTTTTTTAGTCATTTTTGTTTAGATAGTATGTTAATGCTCCCGAAGGACATTTGTTTACGGTTTCAATAATTTTTTCTGTTGTTGAATTATCAGGTGTAATCCATGGTTGCTCTTTTGGTTTAAAAACATCAGGATTGTTCTTAACACAATTAGCAGAATGGCTGCACTTTCCAGATTGCCACACAATGGTTACTTCGCCATTTGTATATTCTTTTTTAATGTCTTTTGGATCCATGATTATTTCGTTTTAAATTTATAATACGTCTCTAAATTCGGGAGTTTTGTCAAAAACACTTTTAGCAAAAGGACAAAGCGGAATAATTTTGATGCCTTTTTCTCGAGCAAATTCCACCGCTTTGGTTACCATTTTTTTACCAAACCCTTTTCCTTCATTTCCAGGATTAACTTCGGTATGGTCGATAATGATTTTATCTTCGCCAGCAAAAACAAAAGTCATTAAAGACTCTTGTTTTTCATTTACTTCAATATAAAAAGCTCCGTTTTTATCATTGATTTTTAGTTGTACTTCGTCGTTCATAGCTGTAATTATTGTTCCATTGGAATTTCCATCACTAAAAACTTCGCAGCTGTATTCGCCTTGATTTCAATTTCATTGGTTGCCCAAATTCCAATGGCGTCTCTTCTTTCTAATTTTTCGCCATTTACTTCGATTTCACCTTCAATATTCATAATGTAGAAACCGTTTCCTTCTTTTTTTAAACTTAATTTTTTTGAAAAGTCCTTGTCAAAATCACTCAAATAAAACCAAGCATCTTGATGAATCCAAACTCCTTCATCGTCTGCATTTGGTGATAAGATTTGCGCAAAGTCATTTTTTTGTAACGATTGGTCTAGCGTAATTTGTTGGTAACGTGGTTCTACATTTCTGTATTTTGGAAATAACCAAATTTGAAATAATTTTGTGTGTTGGTCATGATTTGGATTGAATTCGCTGTGTTGAATTCCAGTTCCAGCACTCATAACTTGTACATCGCCAGTTTTGATGGTTGCGGCATTTCCCATGCTGTCTTTATGAGCCAAATCGCCTTCCAATGGAATGGTTATAATTTCCATGTTGTCATGCGGATGTGTTCCAAAACCCATTCCGGCAGCAACAGTATCGTCGTTTAAAACGCGCAACATCCCAAACTGAATTCTTTCAGGATTGT
The DNA here is from genome assembly GCF_025909975.1 of Flavobacterium lacisediminis. Lineage (GTDB taxonomy): Bacteria > Bacteroidota > Bacteroidia > Flavobacteriales > Flavobacteriaceae > Flavobacterium > Flavobacterium lacisediminis. The sequence continues at coordinate 127,455 of NZ_JAPCIO010000002.1, forward strand.
ACCAATTAGCAAAACTAAAACTATGGTAAGCGTTTAACCAACCATGATCTGCATGTCCTCTTGAATCTGCTTTGTGTAAAACTGTATTTTTCATAATGTATAAATTTAGTAATTATTATGATACAAATTTACACCGATGAATAGGGAAGGGCACTTAACCTAGATTAAGAAATTATTTTTTCAATAATCTCGCTTTCATTTTACTGAAAAACTCGGGCGTAACGCCAATGTAAGAAGCGATATGTTTTTGAGGAACTTTCTGAATCAAAGTAGGATATTTAGAACAAAATTTTTCAAAACGTTCTTCGGCAGTTAAACTTAAATTATCCATTAAGCGTTCTTGATGAGAAACTAAGGAGTTTTCGGCTAAAATTCTGAAAAAGCGTTCTAATTTTGGAATTTCTTGATAAAGTTGTTGTTGGTTTTCTTTGGTAATAATGACTACTTCGGCATCTTCTAAAACTTCTAAAAATAGATTACCAGGTTTTCCAGAAATGTAGCTGTACATGTCGCCAATCCACCAACCTTCGCAAGCAAAATGCAATACGTGTTCGATAATGTTATCATTAATATTGAAACTTCTCAAAATACCAGAATTCACAAAATAAGTGCAAGTAGCTACTTCGCCAGCACTTAATAAAATGGTTTTGGCTTTGAATGGTTTAGTTTCGGTTTTAGACAAAAATAGTTCTTGCTCTTGTGGAGTTAAAGCAACATGTTTGGCGATATTTTCTAGAATCGATTGCATTACTCCAAAAATACGATTTAATTTTGGTATTCCAGATAAGAAAAACCGATGCGGTTAACATCGGTTTCTATATTAATGAAAGTGATCTTCTTCAATTTCGAATTCGGCATCTTTTTCCCAAATTTCCATTTCACAAGGTTTGCAATTGAATTTTAGTTTGTATTCCAATTCGCCTTGTTTTAAAACTAAAGGTTCTTTTAGCTTTTTGTCCATGTTTTCTCTGTGGTATTTTGGACAACGTTCTAATTCGTATTTGATGCAATATTTAGTCGTCATTACACGAGATTTTCCAGGATCCCATTGCAATTCGAATGCTTTTTCGATTTCGGTTACACCATGACGTTCGTAAAATTTACGAGCGGTTTTGTTGGCAACATTGTACATGAAATCCAGTTTAGTTTCTGGATAAGGATGCGATGTTTTAACGATTTGATGTTCATGACGAACATAATTTTTCAAACGAATTTCTGATAATTGTTCGTAAACCGTTCTTCGCATTTCATTGATTTTTGAAATAGGAAGAAACCAATTTCCAGAAAATTCAATCGTAATTTCATCAGCAGTATAAGGCGTAAAACCAGTTTTTGCTAAGTTGATTTTGAAATTTTCTGCTAAAGATTCGTTGTTTTTTGTTTGTTCTTTTGGGTGAGCCAAATTTACAACGCTTACATTTCCATCTTCGTCAGTTGCGATTAATTCAAAACCAGTTTCGTTTTCTTTTAATACTAAAGTTGTACTGATTTTTCTAACTGCACTATCTTCTCTTTCTACTAACTTAATGAAAGCGGCATCGTTATTTCTATATATGAAAGTACCTTCTTTAATTTCTTTTAATACGTTTGGATATACGATTCCGTTTTCAGCACGGTTAACGTAAATTCCTTCGGCTTCGTTGTTTTCGTTGATGAAACACAATCCGTCGCCATTATTTAATAATTCGCCATTTTCAATTACGTATGAATTTCCAATGGTTTTAATCAGTTTGCCAATATATTGCCCTTTCGATTTTGGGCTTTCCCAAGAACCGATAGATTGATGTCTTTCGTTTACAAAATAGTCGGTATAACCACGATTGAACGTTCTATCTAATGATGAATCGAATAAATAAGTACATTTTCCAGAAGAAGCTTTGGTGTATTTATCGCTATTTTCGTTTAAGAAAGTATCTAATTTCTGACGTAAATATGAAACGTTATTTTTTACATAAACGATATCTTTTAAACGACCTTCAATTTTGAACGAAACAATTCCAGCTTCAACTAAATTCGGAATTTGATTCGAAACATCAAAATCTTTAATCGAAAGTAAGTGACTATTTTTGATTAGAGTGTCGCCATTTCCATCAATTAAATTATAAGGTAAGCGACAGTTTTGCGCACAAGAACCACGGTTTGCTGAACGTTCGCCATTGGCAACACTCATATAGCAATTTCCGCTAAACGAAACACACAAAGCACCCGTAACGAAGAATTCTAATTCTACATCAGAGGCTTCGCTGATTTCTTTGATTTGGTGTAAGTTCAATTCACGCGCTAAAACCACACGTTTGATTCCTGCATCCGCTAAGAATTTAATTTTATCGGCATCACGATTATTGGTTTGCGTACTGGCATGCAATACGATAGGAGGTAACTCCATTTCCATAATCGCCATATCTTGAATGATTAAAGCATCTACTCCAATATCATACAATTTCCAAATCAATTGACGACAAGGTTCTAATTCGTTATCATATAAAATGGTATTGATAACCACAAAAACCTGAGCGTTATATAAATGTGCGTATTTAACCAACTCGGCAATATCTTCCACAGAATTGGTGGCGTTTGAACGAGCGCCGTATAAAGGAGCACCAATATAAACCGCATCGGCACCACTATTTATGGCAGCAATTCCTTGTGTTAGATTTTTTGCAGGAGCTAAAATTTCAATCTTCTTCTTCATTTGTAAAGCTTTAATTATTCGGGATTTGCCGAAAAAAAGTGTGCAAAGTTCATATAAAAAATCCAAGATTTCTAATTCGAGTTAGCTTTTTTTGAATTTGGAGCATAAAAAAGCACGAATTAATCTAATTTAATAAATGAATTCGTGCTAATATGTATTTGTATATGGTTTAAGAAACCGCTTCTTTAATTCTTCTCATTGCTTCTGTTAATAAAGCTTCGCTGGTTGCATAAGAGAAACGAATACAATTTGGATTTCCAAAAGCATCCCCAGTTACCGTTGCAACGTTTGCTTCTGCTAATAAGAACATTGAGAAATCAGTTGCGTTTTTGATTTCAGTTCCTTTTACAGTTTTACCAAAATAATATGATACATCAGGAAAAACATAAAACGCTCCTTCTGGAACATTCAATTTGAATCCCGGAATTTGGTTTACTAATCCAACCACTAAATCTCTACGGCTTTTGAAAGCAGAAACCATTTCGTTTAATACGCTTGGATCAGCTTCAACAGCAGTAATAGTAGCTCTTTGTGCTATAGAGTTCGCTCCCGAAGTAACTTGACCTTGAATTTTTGTACACGCTTTCGCGATAAATTCTGGAGCTCCAATATATCCAATTCTCCAACCTGTCATAGCGAATGCCTTCGCAACTCCATTAACAGTTATCGTTCTTTCTAACATTCCAGGGATAGAACCAATACTACAAAATGTTCCTGAAAAGTTAATATGTTCGTAGATTTCATCAGAAACTACATATACGTGTGGATGTTTTTCTAAAACTTTAGCTAAAGCAGTTAATTCTTCACGATTATAAACCGAACCACTTGGGTTACAAGGTGAACTGAACCACATCATTTTTGTTTTTGGTGTGATTGCTGCTTCTAATTGTTCTGGTGTGATTTTGAAATCGCTTTCAACAGAAGTAGGAACTTCAACTGGAACTCCACCAGAAAGTTTGATAATTTCGAAATATGAAACCCAATATGGAGCTGGAAGAATTACTTCGTCACCATCGTTTAACATTACTTGTGCAATGTTGTATAATGATTGTTTTGCTCCAGTTGAAACTACAATTTGTGATGGTTTGTAGTCTAAATTATTATCTCTTTTGAATTTTTTGCAAATCGCTTCTTTCAATTCTAAGTAACCTTCTACTGGAGTATAAGTACTGTAGTTTTCGTCGATAGCTTTTTTTGCAGCTTCTTTAATGAAGTCAGGAGTGTTGAAATCTGGTTCTCCTAAACTAAGGCTGATAATGTCTTTTCCTTGTGCTTTTAATTCTCTTGCCAAAGCTGCCATTGCTAATGTTTGTGAAACAGCTAAGTTGTTGATTCTGTCCGATAACGGGTTCATTGTGTGTTAGTTATTATAGTTAATACAAAAGACGCGATTCCTCGCGTCTCTTACTTTATTTATGCTAATTGTGGTTTTCTTCCTAGTTCTCTCAAGTGTTTAAAGTGAGAGGCGATGGCCGATCGAGTCGTTCTGAACTCGTGATAAGGTAAGTTGCATTCAGCTGCCGTTTGTTTTACAATTTCAGCAATTTTGTTGTAATGCACATGGCTGATGTTTGGAAAAATATGATGTTCAATTTGGTGATTTAATCCGCCAGTATAATAATTTACAATCCAATTTTTTGGAGCAAAGTTTGCCGTTGTAAACAATTGGTGGATAGCCCAAGTGTTTTCAATTTCTCCATTTTCATCTGGTAACGGATTCACGGTGTCTTCTACTACGTGAGCTAATTGGAATACTACACTTAAGATTAATCCAGCGGTGTAATGCATTACAACAAAACCTAATAAAACTTTCCACCAAGTAATTCCTAAAACCATTGGTAATACTAACCAAACTGAAAAGTAAATCGTTTTAGTAATAATTAGAGTTGTCCATTGAAAAGCAGGACTTTTTGCTTCTCCATAGGATAATTTTCTTTTTAAGTAACGTTTCATTTGAAGAAAATCAGTTGTGATAGCCCAGTTGAACGTTAATAATCCATATAAGAAAACTGAATAATAATGTTGAAATCTATGGTGACTGTACCATTTAGCCGTTTTTGAAAAACGTAAAATTCTTCCCGCTTCTAAATCTTCATCGTGACCAATGATGTTGGTATACGTGTGGTGTAAAACATTGTGTTGAACTTGCCAGTTGTAAACATTTCCGGCTAAGATATAGATACTTCCACCCATTAATTTGTTTACCCAAGATTTGTTTGAATAAGCACCGTGATTACCATCGTGCATTACATTCATTCCTACTCCAGCCATTCCAATTCCAATGACTACGTTTAGCAATAAATATACCCAAAACGGCATATCCATTGCAAGTAAAAAGAAGTATGGTGTTAGGAAAAGACCAAACATCACAATGGTTTTCAAGTGAAGTTTCCAGTTTCCTGTTTTGTCAATTTTATTTTCTTTAAAATAATCGTTTACTCTTTTATTTAATGTTCTGAAAAATTTCAGATTATCTTCTTTTGAGAAAATCGGGGTTGTCGTACTCATAAATATTCTATTCAAATTTCGTCAAAGATAATTATTATAATTTTTTCATTTATGATATTCGTCATTTTTTATTCACCAAAAAGCGTATTTTTGTGCAAAATTTAACTAATGGAAGAGATTTTAAAGCAATTTCCTGATTTATCTGATAATCAAATACTTCAGTTTCAAAAATTGCAATCGTTATATGAGGATTGGAATGCGAAAATTAATGTGATTTCAAGAAAAGATATCGACGAATTATACACGCGTCACGTTTTGCATTCGTTAGGAATTGCAAAAATTATCGAATTCCGTCCAGGTTCCAAAATTATGGATGTTGGAACAGGTGGTGGTTTCCCTGGAATTCCATTAGCAATTTTACATCCAGAAGTTGATTTTTACTTGATTGATGTTATTGCGAAAAAAATCAAAGTAGTAAATGAAGTTGCTACTGGTTTAGGCTTAAAAAACGTTAAAGCCGAACAAAAGCGTGCCGAGTTAGTAAAACAAGAATTCGATTTCATTGTAAGTCGTGCTGTGACCAACATGCCTGATTTTGTGAGTTGGGTAGACGATAAAGTTTCGAAAAAGCAAAACCACGAATTAGCCAACGGAATTTTATATTTAAAAGGCGGTGATTTAACCGAAGAATTAAAGGATTTCCCAAAATCTACGCAATATAATTTATCCGATTTCTTTACTGATGAGTTTTTTGAAACTAAGAAAGTGGTGCATTTGCCGTTGAAGTATAAGAAATAAGTGATTAGTGAAAAGTAACTAGTGATTAGCTATAAAAAACAAAACCCGATTCTCAATTGAAAATCGGGTTTCTTATTTCTACTTCGTATTTCGGATTATCCTAAGAAAGGATATTTATAATCTTCTGGTGTTACAAATGTTTCTTTGATAGTTCTAACAGAAGCCCAACGCAATAAGTTTTGAGATGAACCTGCTTTATCGTTAGTTCCAGAACCTCTTGCGCCTCCAAATGGTTGCATTCCTACAACAGCACCTGTTGGTTTGTCGTTGATGTAGAAGTTTCCTGCTGCATTTTGTAAGGCAACGGTTGCTTCTTCCACTGCATAACGACATTGGCTAAATACCGCACCAGTTAAAGCGTATTCAGAAGTTTCGTCTACTAATTTCAATGTTTCAGACCATTTTGCGTCTTCGTAAATATAAATCGTAACTACTGGTCCGAATAATTCGGTACACATCGTGTTGTATTTTGGATTTGTGGTTAAGATAACTGTTGGTTCAATGAAATAACCTTTCGATTTATCATAATTTCCACCCATGATTATTTCCGCATCACTATCGTTTTTAGCTTGGTCTATGTAACGCGCTAATTTGTCAAATGAAGCTTCTGAAATTACAGCTGTAATGAAATTACTCATATCTTCTGGCGAACCCATTTTCATCGATTTCAAATCCGCTTCTAATTTCGCTTGAACTGCTGGCCATAAACTTTGTGGTACATAAACACGAGATGCAGCACTACATTTTTGCCCTTGGAATTCAAAAGCGCCACGAGCAATTCCTACTGCAACTTGCGCTGGATTTGCTGATGGATGAGCAATGATGAAATCTTTTCCACCTGTTTCACCAACAATTCTTGGATACGTTTTGTAAGTAGCGATATTGTTTCCGATAGTTTTCCAAATATCATTGAAAACGCCAGTCGAACCTGTAAAGTGAACTCCAGCTAAATGTGGACTTGATAAAACTACGTCAGAAACCATTCCAGAATCACCCATTACCATATTGATAACACCATCTGGTAAACCTGCTTCTTTGAAAACTTGCATAATTACATTTGCCGAATATACTTGAGTTGCAGCTGGTTTCCAAACTACAACATTCCCCATTAACGCAGCACTTGAAGGTAAGTTTCCAGCAATGGCAGTAAAGTTAAAAGGAGTAATTGCATATACAAATCCTTCTAATGGTCTGTATTCAACTCGGTTCCACATGTCTGATGTAGAGGTTGGTTGGTCTGCATATATTTTAGTCATGAATTCTACGTTGTAACGTAAGAAGTCAATCAACTCACAAGCCGAATCAATTTCTGCTTGGTGAATCGTTTTTGATTGTGCAATCATAGTCGCTGCATTGATTTTAGCACGGTATGGACCTGCTAATAATTCAGCTGCTTTTAAGAAAATTCCAGCTCTGTTTTCCCACGCCATAGCTGCCCATTTTTTGCGAGCTTCTAATGCTTCGGTAATTGCTTTTTCAACTAAAGCTCTATCTGCTTGATGATAAACACCTACAATATGTTGGTGATCATGTGGTGCCGACATTTTTTTGGTATCGCCAGTTTTAATTTCTTTGCTACCAATATATAAAGGAACTTCTACTTGAGAATTCCACATTTTTGTATAAGTTGCTGCAACGGCTGCTCTTTCAGGAGAACCTGGTGCGTACGATTTTACGGGTTCGTTAACCGCTTTTGGGACATTAAAAAATCCTTTTAACATGGTGTTGAATTTTAGCTTCGCTCAGTTTGGACAAAGTCCTTGAGTGAAAATTAGACAATTTTGTGTGTTGATTTACTGGTTTTTCGTAAACGAATACAAAAATACAAAGTATATTTTGAATAATCGATAACAAAAGTTACTTAGCTGAAGTGAAAGTTAATTAATAGCAAAAGGAGCGCTTAACTTGAAAGTAGGTATAATTACTCTAAAGCTTCTAGTTGAGGTAAAGTTCACCATGTTGAAATATCCTTTCATAGCGCCAATAGGAGAAGAAAGCAAGCATCCAGAAGAATACGTATAACTTTCTCCAGGCTTGATAACTGGTTTTTTGCCAATTACACCTTCGCCATCTACTACTTCAACATTGTTTAATGCATCGTAAATTTCCCAATGACGTGTGGTTAATTGTACCGAATCTTTACTTTGGTTTTCAATAGTAACATGATAAGTAAAGGCAAAATGAATTTTATAGTTCTTGAAGTAAGTTCCTTCAAAACTAGTTAATACTGAAATTTTTATGCCTCTTGTAATTTGACTTACCATATATTAAAATAAGATTATCGACACCGCCATTAATACGAAAACAGCTAATAATGAAATAGGTATGAATAATATGTTCAAAAGTAGGAATTTAAAAATTGTTTTCCAACGGCTATTTTGATAAAAATTTCTTAAAGATTTATATAGGTAAATTGGGAACAAAATAAAGAAGCTTGTCCCAACTAAAAACAGTGAAAAATCTTCTGAGAAAAAGCTAATTATTTCAAATATAATTAAACAGATAAACATAAAGGAATAAAAACTATAAGAAAATACTAAATGATCTGTATAGTTGAATTTTTTATCATAAAAGGCAATCCAAAAAATAATAGCAATAAATGGAATAGATAGAAAAATCAGGAAAGGTAATTTGCCTAAAATATAATCTCCAACTTCTCTAAGAACATCATTTGATTTTAAATTTTGAGATTTTTCATAGATGTAACGATTGATTTTGTTGTTTTCATAGCCCAATTTTTTCAATGCTACCTCAGGGTTTTCTTGTGGGTTTTTTAGATTGTAGTTTCTAAATGTGGTAATACGAAGTGTTAGATGTCCTAAGTTTTCAGGGTTATTAAATTCGTTTGCTTTGTAGATTGAATCTCTATGGAATTCTTTGCCAGTTTTTTTATCAACTTCAATTACGCCAGTATCATAGATTTTATTGTAATCTGTTTTTGTGCTATCGTTTTTAGTTAATTCTGTTTCAGGTTTTTCTTTGGAACTATTATTATTGAATCTTGTTCCAATATCCATAACTATAAAAAGGATTATAGAAATACTTAAAAATAATCGGAAAGGATTCGCATGATGATGTCTTTTTCCTTCCGAAAATTCTCTGGCAGCTATTCCTGGATGTGTAAAAAGTGTAATAAATGTATTTCGTAACCTTGAATCGTAAGCGTAAAAATTAGCAAAAAACTCTTCGATAAAATCTTTAATGGTAAGTTTTTTTGTTGAATTTAACTGACCGCAAGCATGACAATATTTTTCACTAACATCTAAAGGTGTTTCGCAGTTAATGCATTGCGTTCCTCTGTATTTTATATCTTTTCTACTCATTATTAATTACGGATAACTTCGCTATTCGTGTTTGCAATTCCAATTACTCTATCGTATCTGTCGTTATTTCCTCTATAATATACAATTGCTGTATAGTTGTTTTCTGTCTGAAAGAAATTACCATCAATTGCATTTTCATAATCTACGTTACCTAATTTATCAATGATTACGTATTGATAGTTAGTAAATCCTTGTTTTAATAAAATTGCTTTTTCGTACAATCCTGAAATTTTATTAAATTCCATTTTAAATTCATCATTCAAGGTGTAGTTGTTAAACATACCTACTATATAGATGTTTTTGTCTATTAGGTTTAAAGTGCTTAAAGAAAAATAAACCCATGAATAATCAGCTTCTATTTGTGAATTAGTAGTATTCGCATTCTGAATAAAAAAGTTGCCATTAATATCAGGGAAATAGGTGTAAGGTTGGTTTTTTCTTGGAGTGTTTACGTACAAATGAGTGTTATAAATATTATCGCCTGAAGAAACTTTTGCGACTGTATTGTTTGTAGCTCTTATGATTTTATTGTCTATGCTATAACATTCGTTTCCGCCCCAAAATTGTGTTTCCTTGTTATATCTGTAAATTAATTCTGATCCAAGTGTATATTGAGGTTTAAGATTGGAAATACTAGTTTTCCAATTGCCATTTTGAAAGAGGGTGACTTTAACGTTTTGAATGGGATTTTGTAGAACTCTATCACCATAATTTATTGACATTTCAATATTTTGTTTTTGGTTTAGGCTATCAAAATCTCTAGTTCTTCTCACGGAGACTCCAACTGCTACTTGTTCTTCGTAGATTATAATTCTGCGAGAAAAAACAATTTCACTTTCGTCATTTAAAACCGTAATGATGTAATTGCCACTTTTAGTTATCTGATTGAATCTATTAGGGAAAACTTGTTTGTAATGAGAATATAATTGTAAAGTATTGAATGAATTTTCATATGTAATAATTCGCTGGTTATCCATTCCGTTTAAATATTCTACTTTCCCTAAATCAGATGGTGCAGACCAATCGTAATTGTATTGCGTAATGGTATAGTAATAATCTGCTTCGTCTCCATATAAATCATCAAAGCTCAACTCAAAAGTTTCTCCAAGTTTAAAGAACGGAATAACATTGTTACCATTAATTCTAAACGAAATGGTTTTTATATTGAATGGAGGTTCTTGTTCTATTCCAGATTGAGAAAAAACAACATGGCAAAAGAAGAAACTGATTATGAAGATTAATTTATTCATTTTTAAGTATTATGATGTAAAAATAGCAAAACTTTGAAAACAAATACTATTCTATTAAATATATTAATATTACTTAATTTAGAATAATTATAAATAAAGCAAATCTCCAACTTTATTTTTGGTAAGCTATTATGTATTTGATTAAATTTGCACGTTTTATAGTAAATTTTTTAACAATCATATCTTCAAAAATATGTCAAAAGACATTCGAATTAAAAAAGGTTTAGACCTTAAGTTGAAGGGTGAAGCAGCTCAAAAGATAGCTGATGCCACTCGCTCGAAAGTCTATGCTGTTAAGCCTTCTGACTTCCATGGAGTTACTCCGAAAATGGTAGTAAAAGAGGGGGATAACGTTAAAGCGGGAGAAGTAATTTTCTATTCTAAATCGGATGAGAAAGTTAAATTCGTTGCTCCTGTAAGCGGGAAAATTCAAGAAATCAAACGCGGTGAAAAAAGAGTCATTTTAGAGATTCTTATTGCTGCTGATTCTCAAGATGTTTTCGTTGAGCATAGCAAGAAAAATCCTAACGATTTATCAACAGAAGAAGTAAAAGCACATTTGTTAGCTTCAGGTTGTTGGCCATTTATCAATCAACGTCCTTATGATGTGATTGCTAATTCAGCTGATTCACCTAAAGCTATTTTTATTTCAGCTTATGCAACTGCACCGTTAGCGGCAGATGTTGAGTTTGTTTTAGAAAACAAGTTGCAAGCTTTTCAAACTGGTATCGATGCTTTAGCAAAATTGACATCAGGAAAAGTTCATTTATCTGTTAAAGGTAAAGGGAAATCAATTTTTAAAGACGTTAAAGGAGTTTCTTTACACCAAGTGTACGGACCGCATCCTGCTGGAAATGTTGGTGTTCAAATTGGAAAAATTTCGCCTATTAATGCAGGTGAGAGAGTTTGGACAGTAACGCCTCAAGATGTTGCAACAATTGGTGAATTATTTTTAACTGGAAAATTCAATGCAACAAGAACTGTGGCTTTAGTAGGTTCTGAAGTTAAAGACGCTCAATACTATAATGTAATTTCTGGTGCTGCTATTGCCGATTTAGTTGCTGGTAAAATTGAAGGAGATAACGTGAGAGTTATTTCTGGAGATGTTTTAACTGGTACTAAAGTAAAAATGGATGGAAATTTAGGTTTCTTAAGCAATACAGTAACTATTATTCCTGAAGGAAATGTTTACAGAATGTTTGGATGGATGCCATTCGCTTCGCCAAGTGTTCACAGTGCATCAAGAACAGGATTATCATGGTTAATGCCAGGTAAAAAATATGCGCCTAACACCAATTTGAACGGTGAAGAAAGAGCTTTAGTTGTAACAGGAGAAATGGAAGCAGTTATGCCTCTTGATATTTTTCCAATGCAATTATTAAAAGCTTGTTTGGCAAGTGATATCGATAAAATGGAAAGCTTAGGAATTTACGAAGTAGCTCCAGAAGATTTTGCTTTAATTGATTATACTAACACATCTAAATTAGAAGCGCAACAAATCATTCGTGAAGCTCTTGATTTAATGATTAAAGAAGTAGGATAATAGCTATGAAGTTTTTAAGAGATAAAATAGACCAAATTAAAAAGCCTTTTGAGAAAGGGCAAAAATTTGAAAAATTTGCACCTGCTATCAATGCATTAGATACATTTTTATATGTGCCTAATCATACCACAAAGCACGGAGCTCATATTAGAGATGCTGTAGATTTAAAGAGAACCATGATTACTGTGGTTTTAGCTTTAGTTCCAGCATTATTATTCGGAATTTATAATGCAGGTTACCAACACTTTATTCAATTGAACGAAGGTGTTTTACCTCCATTTATGGATATCTTCTTACACGGATTGTGGAAAGTATTACCAATGATTATTGTATCGTATGCGGTAGGATTAGGTATTGAATTTGCTTTCGCAATTTTTAGAGGTCACGAAGTTAACGAAGGATATTTAGTATCTGGATTGTTAATTCCAATGGTTATGCCAGTTGACTTACCTTTATGGATGTTAGCTATTTCAGTTGCTTTTGCAGTTGTGATTGGTAAAGAAGCTTTTGGAGGAACAGGAATGAATATTTTCAATCCAGCTTTATTAGCGCGTGCTTTCGCATTCTTTGCTTATCCTACATTTATGTCGGGAGATAAAATTTGGGTTAGTGAGGCAAGTACTACTGATGCAATTTCAGGAGAAACTATCTTGGGTTCATTAGCACAAGGAAAAGAAGTAGCTTATTCTACTATGGATATGTTCTTAGGTTTTATTCCAGGTTCAATTGGAGAAACTTCGGTTTTAGCTATCTTAATTGGTGCATTTATTTTGATTGCAACTGGTGTTGGTAGTTGGAAAATTATGGTTTCTGGAGTAGTGGGAGCGGCATTAACAGCAATGATGTTCAACGCTGTTGGGTTAACTGCTTTAATGAACTTTGATTGGATAAATCATTTAGTAGTTGGAGGTTTTGCTTTTGGTATTGTATTCATGGCAACTGATCCAGTTTCTGCAGCTCAAACCGATAAAGGAAAAATCATCTACGGTTTATTAATAGGATTCTTTAGTATTATGATTAGAGTTTTCAATCCTGCTTACCCAGAAGGAGTAATGTTAGCTATCTTATTAATGAACACTTTAGCGCCAACAATTGATTATTTCGTAGTAAATGGAAACATTTCTAAGAGAAAGAAAAGATTGGCTAAGTCTAAACAATTAAAATCTGCATAGTCATGAATAGAGAAAGTAACGGATATACGTTTTTGTTTGCGACTGTAATGGTAGTGTTAGTAGCTTCTGCTTTAGCATTTGCTGCAACTGCACTTAAGCCAGACCAAGACGCAAACATTAAGAAAGAGAAAATGCAGTACATTCTAAAATCGTTTGGAGTAGCTGTAGATAGAGATGCTTCGGAAGTAGCATATAAAAAACACATTATTAGTGAAGTGGTTTTTGATGAGAACGGAAACGAAATCAGTAAAGATGCTTTTAATGTTGATATCGCTAAAGAAAAAGGGAAATTCCCAATTTTCAATGCTGAGAAAGACGGTAAAAAGTTCTATGTTATTCCAGTAAGAGGAATGGGATTATGGGATGCTATCTGGGGTTATGTTTCAGTTGACGAAAACTTAAAAGTAGATGGTATTGTATTTGACCATAAAGCAGAAACTCCAGGTTTAGGAGGTGAAATTACACAAGATTATTTCCAAAAAAGTTTTATTGGTGAGAATGTATTTGATGCTAACGGAAACTTACAAGGTTTAAAAGTAGTTAAAGGATATCAAGGGAAAGACAACAAAGCCGATGGTGAAGTTGATGCAATTTCTGGAGCTACTTTAACAGGAAATGGTGTAACCGAAATGTTAGTTAGAGGTTTAAAACCATATGAAAAATATTTAAAATCTAATAAAAAATAATCGTCATGGCAGATAACAACAAAGAAGGATTATTTTCAAAAAGTAATATTAAATTAATTACGAATCCATTTAATGACGATAACCCAGTAACGGTTCAGGTATTAGGTATTTGTTCAGCTTTAGCGGTAACAGTTCAAATGAAAAACGCCTTTGTAATGGCGCTTTCTGTAACTGCGGTTGTAGCTTTTGGTAACGTAATTATATCATTATTAAGAAACTTAATTCCAAGTAGAATCCGTATCATTGTTCAGTTGGTTGTAGCAGCAGCTTTAGTAATTTTGGTTGACCAAATTTTGAAAGCGTATGCGTATGATATCAGTAAACAATTATCAGTATTCGTAGGATTAATTATTACCAACTGTATCTTAATGGGACGTTTTGAAGCATTTGCTTTAGGAAACAAACCTTGGCCTTCATTTTTAGATGGTTTAGGAAACGGTTTAGGGTATGGAATCATTTTAATGGTTGTAGCATTTTTCAGAGAATTATTAGGTTCAGGAAAATTATTCGGAATCGAAATTCTTGGAAATTCTGTTGAAAAAACAAAATTATATTCAACAGGATATGTTAACAACGGATTCATGTTATTAGCTCCAATGGCTTTAGTGATGGTAGGTATCGTAATTTGGGTACAAAGAGGAATTAACAAGAAATTAATCGAGAAAAAATAATAGCTATGTTTGAATATATCAATATATTTTTAAAATCAGTTTTCATTGATAACATGATTTTTGCATACTTCTTAGGAATGTGTTCATTTTTGGCCGTTTCTAAAAAAGTATCAACAGCTATAGGTCTTGGAATTGCTGTAACCTTTGTACAAGTAATTACGGTTCCATTAAACTATTTAATCTATCACTATGTTTTAGGTGCTGGTGCATTAGCTTGGTTAGACCCATCATTTGCTGAATTAGATTTAAGCTTTTTAACTTTCATTTTGTTCATCGCTTCTGTAGCTACAATGGTACAGTTAGTAGAAATGATTGTTGAGAAATTTTCACCTTCATTATATAACTCATTGGGTATTTTCTTACCACTTATTGCTGTAAACTGTGCTATCTTAGGAGGTTCATTATTCATGCAACAAAGAGTTGATGGTGGAACTTACTCTTCATTAGGACACGTTGTAACTTTCGGATTTGCATCTGGATTAGGTTGGACAATTGCTATTGTGGCAATGGCAGCTATCCGTGAAAAAATGGAATATTCTAACGTATTAGCGCCGCTAAGAGGTTTAGGTATTACTTTTATCTTAACAGGTTTAATGGCTATTGGTTTTATGAGTTTTGGTGGAATTGACCTTAACGCATTAAACAAAAAACCAGAAGTAAAAGTAACAACTCCAGCTCCAGCTGTTGTTGAAACTCCTGTAGTTGATTCAGTTCAAGTAGCTGTAGATTCTGTAAAAGTAGATTCAACTCAAGTAGTTAAATAATAGTATAACATTAAAAATTGAACTCATGTTTAGTATAACAGAATTAATTACATATTCAATTTTAGCTTTCTTAGTGCTTATTTTACTAATGGTGTTTATGCTATTATACGCTAAATCAAAGTTGGTAAACTCAGGTGCAGTAAAGATTAAAATTAACGGTGAAAACGAAATCGAAGTAGGTGGAGGAAGTACGCTTTTAACTACTTTAGGAAATAGTAAAATCTTCTTACCATCAGCTTGTGGTGGTGGAGGTTCTTGTTTACAATGTAAATGTAAAGTATTAGAAGGTGGTGGTGAACCATTACCAACAGAAATACCTAACTTTTCACGTAAAGAATTAGCAGACGGATGGAGATTAGGATGTCAAGTTAAAGTAAAACAAGACATGGTAATCGAAGTGCCAGAAGAAATTTTTGGTATCAAAAAATTCGAAGCAAAAGTATATTCTAACTACAATGTAGCTTCTTTTATTAAAGAATTTATTGTTGAGTTACCAGAAGATATGCACTACGAAGCGGGTGGATATATCCAAATTGAAATCCCTAAATGTGAAGTAAAATTCTCAGATATGGATATTATGGCGCACCCAGAAGAACATCCTGGTGATCCTGAAAAATTCAAAGCGGAATGGGATAAGTTCAAATTATGGCCATTAGTTATGAAAAATGACGAATTGGTTGAAAGAGCTTACTCAATGGCTTCTTACCCTGCAGAAGGAAGAAAAATTATGTTGAACGTTCGTATTGCAACGCCTCCTTTTGATAGAGCTACAAACGATTGGATGAAAGTAAACCCAGGTATTGCTTCTTCATACGTTTTCTCAAGAAAAGCAGGTGATCCAGTAGTAGTTTCTGGACCTTACGGAGAATTCTTCATCAACGAATCAGAAGCTGAAATGTTGTATGTAGGTGGTGGAGCAGGTATGGCGCCAATGCGTTCGCACTTATATCACTTATTCCGTACAGTAAAAACAGGAAGAAAAGTTACGTATTGGTACGGAGGTCGTTCTAAACGTGAATTGTTCTACACAGACCATTTCAGAGCGTTAGAGAAAGATTTTCCAAACTTTAAATTCTATTTGGCTTTATCTGAACCACAACCAGAAGATAACTGGAAAGTGAAAGAAGGAATCGACGGAGAAGGTGACGGATTCGTAGGATTTATTCATAATGTGGTAATTGATAATTATTTATCAAAACACGATAATCCAGAAGATATTGAATTGTATTTCTGTGGTCCACCAATGATGAACAAAGCAGTTCAAAAAATGGGTGAAGACTTCGGTTTAGATCCAGAAAACATTAGATTTGACGACTTTGGAGGTTAATCCAAATTTTAAATACCAAAACCGATTCAGAAATGAGTCGGTTTTTTTATGCATTCAAATAGAATAACTACCTTTGCATCATGGAACCATTATCACTACAAGACTTACATCATTTGGCCATGAATCACGTGGGAAAAGAACTCGAAAAACAAGGATTTGAGTTCATTGCTATTAACAGCCAATTGAAAAAACATCCGCAATTTGTTTGTGTAGATAAACCTACGAACACTTTGCATTTTGTAATGGTACAAGCCGTTACGTATCCAGATAATCCTGCCGAATACGATGTTTTGTTTATGGAAACCTTCATCAATCACGCCAAAGGAAAAAAAGCTAAGGTGTTGTATGCTGGAGTTGGTTTTGCCAATGCAGAAGATTTCGAGAAGCCGGTTTTTAAAAATCAAGATTATATTTTAAATTATGAAGGAATTAAAGAGATTTTGTAGTTTTTTGGTTGTAGCTGTGTTATTAGTTTCATGTGATAAAGCCACAGATTTTCATATCATTCAAGGTGAAGCACAAGGAAGCACCTATTCTATAAAATATATTGCATCAGAAGAAAAAGTAACTAAAAATCAAATCGACTCGTTGTTAACTGCTTTCGATTTGTCGCTTTCAACATACCGACCAGATTCTAAAATTTCTAAAATAAATGCTGGTGATTCAACTGTTGTAGTTGATATTTTTTTTACAGAAACATTCCAACTTTCGAATCAAATTTATAAAGAAACGAATGGTTTATTCGACCCAACAATTGGTGTTTTAGTGAATGCTTATGGTTTTGGACCAAATAAAAAGCAAGAAAATTTATCTCAAAAACAAATAGATAGTTTGTTGCAATTTGTAGGTTTTGATAAGATTACTTTAAATTCAAATAAAACCATTTCAAAAAAACATAAAGAAACTTTCATCGATTTCAATGCAATTGCTCAAGGTTATTCCGTTGATGTGGTCGTAAATTATTTAAAATCGAAAGGAATTGAAAATGCTATTGTTGAAATTGGAGGTGAATTATTCGCTTTAGGAAAAAACACGATTGAAAATAAGAATTGGGTAGTAGGAATCGACGACCCATTACAAAAACCAGAAGAACGCACTTTAATGGCCAAAGTAAATTTAGAAAACTTAGGAATGGCAACTTCAGGTAATTATCGTAAAGTTATGATTGATGAAAAAACAGGTAAGAAGTTTGTTCATATTATAAATCCAAAAACAGGATTAGCTCAAAAAAATAATGTGCTAAGTGCAACTGTTCTTTCAAAATCATCCGCTATTTCAGATGGGTATGCCACTGCTTTTATGTTAATGAGTTTAGAGGAAAGTAAATCATTTCTTCAAAAACATCCTGAATTGCGTGTAATGCTTTTGTATGCTGATGCAGACAACAAGATGCAACAATTTACAACAGATAATTTTAAATCTTTGATTAAAGAGTAATAAAAAAGGCTTTCAAATTTGAAAGCCTTTTTTATTACTTATAACAAACTGGAATAATTTCCCCTTTTGCTAAACAATATTTTTCTACTAATTCGGGAGCTATTGTTTTAGTGTAATCTACTTCGTCTACTTTAAAACCAATGCTTCTTAGTTTATCAAAGTAATCTCTTCCATAAACTCTTACGTGATCGTATTGTCCGAAGATTTTAGCTCTCTCTTTTGGATCAGTAATCGAATCATCTGCAAAAGTGGTGGCTCTTGATAAATCTTGTGGAATTTGAAAGATTCCCATTCCACCCGGTTTTAAAACACGATATAATTCTTGCATGGCTTTTGTATCATCAGGGATGTGTTCTAAAACATGATTACACAAAATCATATCATATGAATTGTCTTCAAACGGCAAATTACATATATCTGCTTTAACATCAGCTAAAGGTGAAAACAAATCGGTAGTGGTATAATCTAAATTCGATTGTTTTTTAAAACGCTTGTAAAATTCTTGCTCAGGTGCAAAGTGTAATACTTTTTTTGGTGCCTTAAAAAAATTGGTTTCGTTTTGTAAATACAACCACAACAAACGATGTCTTTCTAAAGAAAGTGTGCTAGGTGATAGAACATTGTTTCGTTGTGTTCCATAACCATATGGTAAAAACATACGAAAGCTTTTCCCATCAATAGGGTCAGTAAAACGACTTCCTTTTAATAAAAAAGCCAAAATAGGACGCACAACAATACTAAGCCGAATTAATATCGGACGAGGAATAGTGTTTAATATAAGTTTGAATAGTTTTTTCATTATAGTACTAATGGTTTTTGTCTCAACCCATCTTCTTCATTACTCACAATTCCCAAAGCATCATAGATGTAAGCAAAAGTGGATAACAATTCAGGTTTTCCGTTTACAATAGCAACATCGTGTTCAAAATGAGCACTTGGTTTTCCGTCGGCAGTTGTGATTGTCCAGCCGTCTTTATGTTGTTTGATGTTTTTGGTTCCCATATTAATCATCGGTTCGATTGCGATAACCATTCCGTTAACTAGTTTTTTTCCGCGACCTCGTTTCCCATAATTAGGAACTTCTGGATCTTCGTGCATTTTTCTACCTAAACCATGTCCGCATAATTCACGAACCACACCATAACCATGACTTTCACAGTATTGTTGAATTGCATGTCCGATATCTTCTACACGATTACCTACTTTAGTTTCGCGAATACCAACGTATAAAGATTCTTTAGTGATTTGAAGTAGTTTTTTTGTTTCTGGAGCCACTTCACCTACTTCAAAAGTATAGGCATGATCGCCATAAAAACCATTTTTCAACGCACCACAATCTACCGAAATAATATCGCCATCTTGTAACGGAACATTGTTAGGAATACCATGAACTACTTGTGTGTTTGGACTCATGCAAAGCGAATTTGGAAAACCGTACATTCCTAAAAATGCAGGCTCAGCTCCGTGAGAACGAAGAAAATCTTCCGCTAATTTATCTAAATACAAAGTAGTTACGCCAGGTTTAATTTCCTTAGCAATCATTCCTAATGTTTTAGAAACAATCAAAGCACTTTCGCGCATCAATTCTATTTCTTCAAGGGTTTTAAGTACAATCATAATACAAAATTTCGTGGCAAAAGTACGAATTCGAGTTCAATTATAAGTACAATTTCAAAATTCAATTTCAATTTACTATTACCTCTTGCCTTTAAACCAAAACCTTTAATCAAATATGAGAATTGTCATATTTTATGCTTAAATTCCAACATAAATTTGCAGCATAAATTTCATTAGGTATGGGAAAATATGTAACCGCAGCGGAAGCTGTACAAGTAGTAAAAAGTGGTGATAGGGTATATGTTCAGGCAGCTGCCGCTACACCAACAATCTTAACGCAAGCATTAACCGAAAGAGCATCAGAACTCAGAGATGTAGAAATATGTCATTTACATACAGAAGGTGATGCCCCTTATGCTAATCCTGAATTAGCTGAAAGTTTTCACGTGAATTCTTTTTTTATTGGAGCTAATGTGCGTCATACGTTAAAAGCGGGAAATGGTTCGTATACACCGGTTTTTTTAAGTGAATTGCCATTATTATTTCGTAAAAATGTAGTAAAATTAGATGTGGCATTTATACATGTTTCTCCTCCAGACAGTCATGGCTATTGTTCGTTAGGAGTTTCGGTTGAAGCTTCGGTAGCAGCTATTGAAAATGCGAAAATTGTTATTGCTCAGGTGAATCCACAAATGCCAAGAACTTTTGGTGATGGAATTTTGCATGTTTCGGAAATAGATTATTTAGTAGAAGTTAATGTGCCAATTTTTGCTCATGAAGTAACTCCATTTACATTTGAAGAAGAAAAAATCGGAACTTATGTTGCTTCTTTAATTGAAGATAAAAGTACACTTCAAATGGGAATTGGTTCTATTCCAAATGCGGCTTTGAGTAAATTAACCAATCACAAAGATTTAGGATTACATACAGAAATGTTTTCAGATGGTGTTATCGATTTAATAGAAAATGATGTCATTAATTGTAATTATAAAGGAACTTTAAGAGGTAGAGCATTGGCAACATTTTTAATGGGTTCTAAACGTTTGTATGATTTTGTGGATGATAATCCGTTTATTGAAATGAAAGAATCTTCTATGGTAAATGATACAGCCCGAATTAGAAGAAATCCAAGAATGGTTGCTATTAATTCGGCTATTGAAGTAGATTTAACAGGTCAAGTTTGCGCGGATTCAATTGGTAGTACTATGTACTCTGGAGTAGGTGGTCAGATGGATTTTATTCGTGGAGCATCATTAAGTGAAGGTGGAAAAGCGATTATTGCACTTCCATCTACTACTAAAAGAGGTGAAAGTCGAATTGTTCCTTATTTAAAACAAGGTGCTGGAGTTGTAACTACAAGAGCACACGCTCATTATATCATTACTGAAAATGGTATTGCTGACTTATATGGAAAAACACTTAAACAACGTGTAACAGAATTAGTTAAAATTGCGCATCCAAATCATCAAGAAGCGGTTGAGCGTGCTTATTATGAAATGACAGGTTGCCATAAATAATAAAAGTTGAGTTAGAATAGAAAGACAATCGAAAGGTTGTCTTTTTTATTGAAACTTCTTTAAAGAAAATCAAAACGAATTAAATTTTTTTCAAAAATATAACCTTTTGATTTTGAATTTTTTAGCTAAAAAGGCTTGTTTTTGAAAATAAACCAAACTTTAACCTTTTCACAACATTAAATAGTCTACCTTTGTCAGGAATTAAATTTTTCATAGATGAACATTTTTGTAGGAAGTCTTCCTTTCAGTGTAGAGGAAGCAGATTTAAGAGGTTATTTTGAAGAGTATGGAGCTGTTGAATCAGTTAAAATTATCTCTGACAAATTTACCGGAAGAAGTAAAGGATTTGGATTTGTTGAAATGACTAATGATGCTGAGGCTCAAAAAGCAATCGACGAATTAAACGGTGGAACTATCGAAGGTAGAAAAATCGTTGTTAACAAATCTGAACCAAAACCAGAAGGCGAGAGAAGAAGTTTCGATCGTAACGCTGGTGGAAGTAGAGGCGGTTACTCTAACAATAGAGATAACAACTCAAGAGGTCGTTACTAATATATTTTTTGGATATAAAACGAAAAAAAGCCTTCGCATTGCGAAGGCTTTTTTATTACTCTATTTTTTCATTTATCGGATTAAACTAAAATGTCCTTTAAATTCTTTCGTAATATTATCGTTAGTGTATTCAATCGTAAACCAATAATCAGTTGAAGGAAGCGGCTTACCGTTTAAAGTTCCATTCCAGCCTTCCCCATTCGGATCAATTTCTGCAATTAATTTACCATATCGGTCAAAAATTCTAATTATAGAGGCATCTAAAGCATTACTTCCTTTAATATTCCAAGTGTCGTTGTATCCATCCCCATTTGGAGTGAAGTAATTTAGAAAATCTACGACTGTAAAATGAGCACTAACTTCTCCACAACCAAATTTATTAATTACTGTTAACGTATAATCTCCACCTGGAATGTTTGTAAATACATTACTAGCTTGAAAAGACGACCCATTTATTGAATATAAGTAATCGTTAGATGCTGGAGTAACCATTGCTGTTACAGTATTGTCAGTTCCAAAAGCAATTAGTTCATTTGGTGTTATGGTTAAGCTATTAGGAATAATTGAATTTTCAGTGCTAAAATTAAATGTAGATGAACAATTGGCAGCATTTGAAATATTAGTAACCACAACCGAATATTGTCCAACGGTTGATGTTGTAAATGAAGTATTGGTTTCTCCTAAAATTTCATTACCAGTTAAAGCGTCGTAGCCTGTAAACCATTGAAAACTATAATCTGTTGAATTCAATAATGTTTTAATTTCTACAGGATAAGTGATGGAGTTTAATTGGTCGATACAAATAATGTAAGGTTCTTTTGAAAGTTTATTTTCTGGAAATGGTCTTACATAAAGATCTAATTCTAATATTTTAAAACAAGCTATTCCAGTTTCACTATCAATATTGGTTCTACTATTTAAGCGAACATATATTTTTTGAAAATTGATGGTTGTGTTTAAAAAGTTATTAGGCGAAAAAATGCGATTACTTGCATTAGCATTTGCTAATGCATCAGCTAACTCTTTGTAGTATCTAAATTCAATGGTATTAATTGGTGTTGCAGCTGCCATTTGAACCTCTCGAGAAGTTAAATCGAAATATTCAAAACCAGAATCATTACATAATTCTAGTTGAGTAGGATTTGTATTACTTCCTGGCAAAGCCATAACTACAAGAGTTAGAGATGTAAACGATTCACATGAATTATTTGTTGGGTTAACAACTTTACAAATGATTGTTGTAGAAGCACTTGTGTAATTGTCAGGTGTAGTAATTGGATTATTTGCTAATAAATCTGCATTATTTGCGTAGAAAGTTACTTGATAATTAGTGTTTCCATTTCTAATTTGAGCTATTCTACTGTTCAAATCAAAAGTTGCGGTAACATCACCACAATGACGAATTGGAGATGGTTGCGTAATAATTGGATTTGGGAAAACAGTGATGTTGAAATTTACGATTGAAAAACATCCTGTTAATGTATCAAATAAACGAGCAAAAATAGTTCTTGTCCCTAAAGCTAATGGAAGTGGAATATTTTTATTAATTACAAAAACATTATTTTTTGCGTTATCAAATGTATTAAAATAAGAAACAATTACAGTAGGATTTTGTCCTACCAAAGCTTCTACATCTTTAGTGTTTAATAAAAAAGAATCTAAAAGACAAATTGATTCATTATTTATTATATTTTGAAAAGGCGCTTGGGTAACAACTACTTCAAAAGTACCAATTCCTTCGCAACTTTGTGTTGCATTTGAAATTACTCGAGTGTAGATAATTGATGTTCCAACAGGTATTTGGCTTGTGTTATTTTGACCATTTAATCCTGTTGACGCATCTGATGTGTTCAAATGAAATGAAATAGTTACATCAGAGCTTGGGAAATAAGTGTTTTTAATTAAAATTCGTTGCGCCTCAAAATTTATAAATCCATAATTTTGATTAATTTCAGGACATACTGCTGGAATATTTGGATAGTTAGCAACACTAGTGGGATTAATCTGAAGAACAAAACTTCCAGTATTTAATGATGTACAATTTGGAACTACATTTTCATTAACTGCTTTTACATATATTGTTTGTAAAAAAGGAAAACCAGTATTAATATAATTTGTTGGATTATTGATTAGTTGTGTTAATCCTGCGTCAGAATAAAAGTATAGGGTTAATCCAGGGATGTTATTTGTAAAATAATTATAAAGTTGCAGTAAATTGGTTTCTGCAATACCATCAAGAGTATTATTGATGTAATCGCATTGTTCTAAAATTGTTGAAACAGTATTAATAACTGGTAAAGCATTAATAGTTATCGAAATTGTGTTAGAAGTATTTGTACAAGTTCCTTGTTCTGAGCTTTCCAAATAATATTGAGATGTACTATTTAGTGCTTGGTTAAATTTATTTACAGTATAAGTTGAACTTGTAGCTCCTAATATCGCTATTCCATCTTTATACCATTGGTAAGTTACCCCAGTATTGATACTAGAGTTTGTATTTGTAGAGGTTATGGTATAAGAATCATTCTCACAAATTGTAGCATTAGATGAAATTTGAATATTTGGATTGGCAATAATTCGAATTGTATTAGAAATGGTTTCTGAACAAGGAGAATTGCTAACTTTTACATAATAATCGCCTGGTAAAGTAGGTGTAAAAGTATCTGTTCTAGCACCATTAATAGGACTGTTATTAAGGTACCATTGAAAATACATAATATCAATGATAAGGTTTAAATCATTTAAGTTGTCAATTGATGTAGTTAATTCTGGATTAGTATTCAAACAAACTGTATTAGAATTTGCAATACTAATTTCTGGTTTTGTATGAAACTTTATTTTAGCCTGAGCTTCACTTATTATTAAATCAGTTATATTACCAGTTGGATTTACTGTTATATCATAAGCGGTTGTTGCTACTTTGTAAAGTCCACTTTCGGTAACAATCAAACTACTGGTAGAAGATGTTGAATTAGAAATAGCATTAACTTGTATGCCATCTTTAAACCAAGTATAATTGAATCTTAGATTGCTAGGAATGCCTGGAAAATCTGAAATATCAATTGTAGCTACAATTTCTTTAGAATCTGGTTTGCAATAGTCTAAATTAGTTAATAGTGAACCATCTGTATTATTTAAACTTACAGAAGATAAGAAATCACAATTTGTACTTCCTGTTCCGCCAATTTGAGATACAGTAATGTTACCAGCTTGCCCAGAATAATTATCAATAACAATTACATATAAATCACCTTCATTGCTATTAGGTATGTTAACTGTTTCAACCGTGTCGGGCAAGTAACTACAATCTGCTTCATTGGTAGTGTTAAGCTGATTGCAAATGTTATTTAAATTTGAAAAAGGTCCCCATAGAACAAAATCAACATCGGTTCCGATACCAGATAAATTTTGTTGGCTAATCTGTAAAACTACATTTCCTGGAGAATCGATTTCAATAAAAAACCAAGTTGGGCCAACATATTGGGTTGGAATACAAGTTGAGTTAAAATTTTCTCCATTAACTCCAACGGAACTACTAAAAGGGATACTAGTAGCGCATGATTGGTAAGCTGCTGGATTAGCAGCAAGTTCTGCACAAGAAGAAGCACCTCCTTGCGCGAAATTTTTCACACTCAATAGAAGTAGAAAAATTAATAAATTAGAAATTTTGTTTTTCATTTCAATAGTTTGGGAGTGCTAATTTATTAATTTTTTTGTGGATAAGTTACAAAATAAACAATTTTACCAAACTTTTGTTAATTTTAATTTGCGTTAGCTATTGTTTTATACAATCCTATTATGGTATTTAAGTACCTGTTTTCTAATGCTATTTCATTAATTTGTGAACTCACTAATGTGTTTTCTCTTGAATTAATTATGAACAATGAACTTTCTCCCATTTCAAATAAGCGATCTTCGGCATTTAAAAGTGTGTTGTAATCTTGAACCAATTTTCGGATGTATTCTCTTTGCTTTTCTATAGAGGTAATTTCTTGCTGTTGCGATTTAATCTTATTTTCTAAGCTTTTTCGTTCAAATTGTAATCCAAATTCTGAATCTTGAATTTTAATATTGGCCAATTTTACACCTGCTCTTTCTTTTCTTAAAAAAAGAGGAAAAGAGAAATTTACACCAATTTTATAATCTTCAAAGCGATAGTTATCAATATAACTTGGTTCCGATAAATAATTATAGCTTACATCAAGTTTAGGTAAAAGAGCATTAGCTTTTAGTTTTTTATCTACTTTTAGCATCGCAATTTTAGCATCTAAAGCTTTTATTTTAGGATGATTGTTTAAATCGATTTGGTTTAATTCATTTACTTGTAAAACTTCTTTTATGGTTTTTGATAATGTAATTTCAGGAATTAAATCATCTTTTAACTCTAAAGGGACATTGTTTTCTAACCATAAATAATTAGACAATTCTAATTTAGCTTTAACGAGTTTTAACTTGGCATCTTCTAAATTTAATAATCTTGTTTTTACAACAATTCCAGCTTCAATACTATCAATTGCAGGTTTGTCGCCTTCAGAAATTAATTTTTCAATTCCTTTATATCTAGTTGACGCATTAACAAGATAATTTTCATATAATTTTACCTCCTCAAAAGCCCTTTTCCAATTTACATAACTTATCGATGCTTCATATAAAACTTCAATTGCTTGTAGATTACGTTCTGCGACATTCAAATTTTGTGCAATTTTTGCTTTTCTAATGTCAGCCATTCTTTGGTTAATGAACAATCCTTGACCTACTGGAACTGAAATCCCAAATGAAGTTAAACCACTATTTGGTAATGTGTTTTCTGGATTTACATACATTCCTTCCGCATTATCAAATCCTGCTTTTAGTTCAATTCCGTACCAAGTTGGAATTTTAAAACTGCTGTTTAAAATAGAATAATATTGATTGTCTTTGAATTGTTTTTCATTAAAATCTACTTCAATTTTTGGATCAAAAGCACCACGTGCCTGCATTAAAATGGCTTGTGCTTCATTTAGTTTTAAATCGGCTTGTTTTACTAATGGATGATATTTTTTTACATAACCTAAAAATTCATTGTACGTAAATTCTGTTGGGTTGTTTTGTCCCAATAAATTCATCGAACTACAAATGAAAATTAAGATATAAAATAGTCTCGATTTCATTATTTTTTAGTGTTTTCAGTTGTGGGTTGATAAAAATTAGGAGGAAAACCATTTAGAGTTCTCCATATTTCGAACCAAATAGGAACATCATTTAATAAAGCTAATGTTTGAGTTCCAGCGCCAATGCTTAATTGCTTTGGCCATTTTTTTTCTTTTGGGTCAGGTGCAATTAAGACACGATATTTTCCGTTTGGACTAATGAAATTTTCTTTGGCAACAATAACTCCTCCGAATGTTCCATAGGAAACATCAGGCCATCCGCTGAAAACTATTGTAGGCCAACCATCAAACCAAACACGAACTTTCTCTCCGTTATTAATTAATGGGAAATCAACTGGGTCGATATATGTTTCTACAGCAATATCATATTTTGAAGGCATAATACTAACCACAGAAGTTCCTTCTTTTATGGTTTCACCAATTCCCGATTGTAAAGCACGATTGACATAACCATCTTGTGGAGCAGTAATGTAATACAATCCATTTCTGATTTGATAATTCTTGTATTGATTTTTAAGCTTGTTTACTTGTGCTTCGGTATCAAATTGTGAACTCAAAGCGGTTTGTTTGTCACTACTTGCTTTAGCGTTTTTTTCTGCATATTCGGCACTAATTCTGTTAAGTTCCATTGTTGCATTTAAAACTTCATTTTTACTAGTAATGTATTTGTTTTCTTGTGTAATGATTTTAGCTTCAGTTTCCTGAAGTTTCATTCTTTTTTCCTCTACATCTGTCATTGGTTTTAATCCTTCTTTGTTTAAATTGACAGAACGAGTATACTGTGTTTTCGAAATTTTAAGTTGGGTTTTCGTTGCTTCAAAATCTATACTATCACTTTGTACTTTTAAATACGCTTGTTTAAGTTTGTTTTGTGCTTGTTTTAGTTTAAGATTTTTTTCGTTTTGAATAGCGCCCATTTGACTTTCCAATGCTTTCACTTTGTCAGCATATGATACAACTGCGTTTTCTTTTGCTTTTACCTGATTGCCGGTGTTCTCAATTAAATTAGGATCTAAATAATCTTCCTTAACCTCTGAAATAAATAAAATGGTATCTCCTTTTTTTACATAATCACCTTCATTTACATACCATTTTTCAATTCGACCTGCAATTACCGTTTGTATGGTTTGCGGACGTTGATTTGGTTTTAACGTAGTAACGTTTCCTTCTCCTTTTATGTTTTGTGTCCAAGGTAGAAAAAGAAAAAGCACAACTAATAAAACAAAAGCCCATATAATTTTACGAATTACTTTATAATGTTTTTGTTCTTTAAAAATTTGAGTCGATTTGAATTGGTCTATTTTAATAAACTGGTCAATTCTATTTTTTGTGATGTTTAACATGGCTTAAATTGATTTAATTTCACCTTTTTCCAAATGAATTACTTTTTTACAAATCTGTTTCCAGTAGCTATTTTTGCTAACAACTACAAGTGTCCAAGGTTGTTTTTCATTGCTTAAGAAGTCAATGATTTCTCTGCAACTTTGTTCATCTGATTTGTCTAATGGATTTTCTAAAAATAATAATTTTGGTTGATTGATGATACAACGCGCTAATACAATTTTTTGAATTGTAGACGAGTTAATTTGCTTTCCTTCCGAAGAAATTTGTGTGTCTAATCCTTTTGGAAGAGATTTGATAGCCTCGGTTAGTTTTAAATTTTCGACTAATTCAAAAACCGTTTCCATTTTAATCTCCGGATTATTACAGGTAATGTTTTCTAAAATTGTGCCTTCAAATGGCATTTCATGCGCAGTAATTATTCCAATTTTAGAACGATATTCATCCGAAGAATACTTTTTGTAATTTGTATTGTTGATAAAAATACTTCCCGAAGTAGGTTCAATCAAACGCGCTAACAAACGAATTAAAGTTGTTTTTCCAGAACCATTTTCGCCCAAAATTAAAGTGTGCTGCTTTGGCTGAATAGATAGACTTACATTTTTTAGAATTTCTTTATCTGATTTAGGATAAGTAAAGGTTACATTTTCGGTTTCGATTGTAATTTTGTTATTATCTACTAAATAGTTAGAATTTTGAACATCTTCTTCTAATTCCATGTCTACAACTGAACCTAATTTTTCTAATGAAGTTAACACATCATAAAACAATTCTAAACCTGAAAATAGTTTTTCTACAGCTGTTATGATACTTAAAATGATGATTTCTGCGGCTACGAATTGTCCAATATTCATTTGCTGATTGATTACTAATAATCCTCCGATAATTAATAATCCGGCTGTGATTAAGATTTTAAATCCAGTTAATTGTATGAACTGTTTCAATAAAACCTGAAAATGACTTTCTCTTTGTTTTAAGTATTCATCTACTAATGTATCGTTTTTATGTAATGAATAATTAAAAATGGAATTACTCTTAAAACTCAAGTGGTTTCTTGCAATTTCTTGAAGCCAATGAGCAATTTTATATTTATATTTTGATTCTTTTAAACTTGTTTCTAATCCTAAATTAAAGTTTATCTTGAAAATTAGATATAACAATATCAAAAGGACAAGTCCGAAAAAAATAAAAAAGGAATGATAAAAAGAAAGCAATATGATTCCAAAAATAATTTGTAAAGCTGCACCTGAGATTTCCAATAATAGTTTTGAAAAGCCTTTTTGTACGGTTAACGTATCGAAAAATCGATTGGCTAATTCTGGGGGATATTGATTGTGTAATTCGTTGAATTTAATTTTTGGAAAACGATAAGCAAATTCAAAAGAGGAACGCACAAATATTTTTTGTTGTAAGTTTTCGGTAATTCTAAACTGCATGATTTTTAGTAATCCTACAAAAGCGACTCCAACTACTACAATGATAACTAAAACTATCCATGAAGTACTTACTTTTCCAGCTTGAATAAAATTGATAATCGATTGAATCCCTAATGGTAAAGACAAACTGATTAATCCCGCTATAATAGAATACAAGAAGATTTGATAAATATCTTGTTTGTCGATTAAGATGAGGTTTTTGAATCTTTTTAAAGGTGTCATAATAGTATTTTTTTAGCCATATCTGTATAGAATTCAGTAGCACATTCTTTTTCAGATAAATTGGTGATAGTTTTTAAATGATTTTTTAAAAAATGTTGATGAAGCGCGCCTTCCACAATACTTGATGCCAAACTTTTTGCGTAAGGGTAGCTCGGGTTTACTTCTTTTATAATTTCAATTATACGATTGATAACTCTTTTGTAGACTAAGAAAAAACCTTCTTTATTTTCGTTGTCTACTTCTTTAGTCATTAAGGTTTTAGTAAATTCTCCAACGATTATTCGATTTAGAATTTCTTCATTAATGTGTGGAGTTGCATTGTCATCTACTACATTTTCAGTTACGAGTTTAATTGCTTTTTCTAATTTTTCAACTGGATTTGAAACATTTGTGGTAGCAAAAGCCATACGATATTCCATCCATGACCAATACCATGAAGTTAGATAAACAAGTAGTTTGTGTTTGTTTTCAAAATAACGATAAATAGAACTTTCATTAGATTGAATTTTTTCACCCAATTTTTTGAATGTAAATGCTTCAAATCCAATTTCATCAATTAATATGATGCTGTTTTTTAATATATTACGCCCTAATTCTGATGTTTCAGGATCTTTAACGTATAGTTTATCGTTAATTGTTATTTTTAAGTTTGATAGTAAATTTTGCATAAAATGAAATTTAACAATGCAAATATAATAGTATTACTATTAATATATAAAAGTTTAACTTTTATTTTAGATTCGTTCAAAAAAAAGAGATTCAAAATAAATGAATCTCTTTTAATTTTTATAATAATGAATGACAAGTCATTACTGCAGGTTTTTCAATTCCCATTAACTCTAATATCGTAGGAGCAATGTCGCCCAAAACCCCATTATGTATAGTTTTTAAATCTTTATCTACTAAAATAATAGGAACAGGATTGGTTGTATGCGCTGTGTTTGGTGAGCCATCAGGATTTATCATCGTTTCGCAATTTCCATGATCGGCGATGATAATTGTGGTATAATTATTTTCTAAAGCGGTTTCAACTACTTCTTTTACACAAACATCAACAGCTTCACAAGCTTTTATTGCAGCCGACATCACTCCAGTATGTCCAACCATGTCGCCATTAGCAAAGTTTAAACAAACAAAATCAACTTCACCTTTTTTCAATTCTGGAACTAAAGCGTCTTTTAATTCAAAAGCACTCATTTCGGGTTGTAAATCGTAAGTGGCTACTTTTGGGGAATTTTTTAAAATACGTGTTTCACCTACAAAAGGTTCTTCTCTTCCGCCAGAAAAGAAAAAGGTTACATGCGGATATTTCTCGGTTTCGGCAATACGAATTTGTTTTTTGTTTGCTTTTTCTAAAACCTCACCAAGTGTTTCGGTTATATTGTCTTTGTCGTAAATTACATGAACATTTTTATACGTGTCGTCATAATTGGTCATGGTTACATAGTACAAATCCAATTTGTGCATGTTGAATTCATGAAAGTCTTTTTGGGATAAAACTTCGGTTAATTCTCTTCCTCTATCGGTTCTAAAATTGAAGAAAATCACCACATCTTCGTCTTGAATTTTTGCTATTGGATTGTCATTCTCATCAACCATAACAATTGGTTGGATGAATTCATCGGTAGTATCTTTTGCGTAACTTTCTTTTATACTCGCGACAGCATTCTTTGAGTGAGTTCCTTCAGCATTTACTACTAAATCGTAAGCTAATTTTACTCTTTCCCAACGCTTGTCTCTATCCATTGCATAATATCTTCCAATTACAGAAGCTAATTTCGCATTGGTGTTTTGAAGATAATTTTCTAAATCTAAAATATAATTAGCTCCCGATTTCGGATCTACATCACGACCATCTGTGAAAGCATGAACAAACATTTTTTGAACACCACTATATTGAGCAGCATCAATCAAACCTCTTAAATGTGATGTATGCGAATGCACACCACCATCAGATACTAATCCTAAAAAATGAATGGCTTTGTTGTTGTTTTTAGCATAATCAAAAGCGTCCATAAGTGGTTTTTCTTGACTCATGGTTTTGTGTTCTACCGCTAAATTTAGTTTAGCTAAATCTTGATATACAATTCGTCCAGCGCCAAGATTCATATGACCGACTTCTGAATTTCCCATTTGACCTTCGGGTAGACCAACGTTTAAACCATCGGTTCTTAGTTGAGCATTTGGGTATTTGGTATATAAACTATCAATAAAAGGCGTGTTGGCATTGTCTATTGCAGAAACTTTTGGATCGGGAGATTTTCCCCAACCGTCCAATATCATTAAAATTACTTTTTTGTTCATTTTTGTGTGTTTGTACAAAGATAAACAATTGGTAAATTTCTGAATTAAAAACCGACTTAAAATTACGAAAACGATTAAGTGATTTATCCTTTTTTAATCCAGTTTTTGGCTTGGTTATAATCTATAAAATAACGAACGCTTACAGATAAAACATGATTCAAATTATCTTCAAATAAGTTGGAGAAATTGGAGCCAAAATCTTTATTGATAGTGCGGTCAAAAGTTCCAGCGTTGTTTCTGTACAAAATCGACATTTGACTTCCTGGAGCAAACCACCAAGAATAACTTAAATCTAAATTCCAAGTGCTAAAGTTTGAGTTTTTATTACCTGTATAAGTAGTATTGGTTGATAAACTTCCGTCTTCATTCAGATTATTGATTTTATTATTTTCGGCTAATGACCAATAATGTCTAACCGATAAATTGAAATTCATTACACTGCTAATTGAAAATTTACTTGTAATAGCATTGGTGTAAGTGTTTCTGTCTCTTCGAGCAAAAATAATATTTGAACCTTCAAAATCTATAAAACCAATATCATTTTGTTGTTTGAAATAGTCAAAGCTATACACTAATGAAAATTTATCACTAAATCGATATCTAGGACTGATGTTTATACCAGCTTCATATCTGTTTTCATTTATTACATGGGTAATGAATGGATTAATATCTAAAGCAAATTTATTGTTGTAATTAGATGAAAAGTAGAAAAAACCACCGGCATTTCTAGGGTTTACGAAATATCTATTTGCTACTCGTGGTTCGTAGTAATCATAATTTTCAAACGGATTAAAATTTAAACCGCCTCCAAAATAATGGTTACTTTTATTTGTAGAATTTAAGTTTACATTAAAATTACTTGCCTGAATTTGATTTGTTGGTGTGTAAAATTCAAAGTAAGAGTTTAGGTTAATTCTAAAGGTGTTGAAGGTTTTGTTAGGGTTTAGAATTCGATAGTTTGTGTTTCCAGAGAAAGAATAATAATTGGT
This sequence comes from Flavobacterium lacisediminis, assembly GCF_025909975.1. GTDB lineage: Bacteria > Bacteroidota > Bacteroidia > Flavobacteriales > Flavobacteriaceae > Flavobacterium > Flavobacterium lacisediminis. The sequence continues at coordinate 160,634 of NZ_JAPCIO010000002.1, forward strand.
TCTGAAATTGATTCCTAAATCATTAATTTCAAAATCTTTTGACATGTATTCACTACCAAAGCTATATCTAAATTTTCCATTTGTTTCTGCAAAATATAAAGAAGCATTGTAGCCGTTTTTGTTTTCAACATCATTAATACTACTCGATTTTAATCCTCCAGAAAGATTGTATGTATTGGTTTTATTATTCAAATCGAATAATAATCCAGTTACATTAGCATCTCTAAAACTTCCATTTCTAGTAACATTAGTGTTTATAAAAGTTACCGATGAATTTTGATTAAATCGCTGGTCAAAAACCATTACATTGTAATTTGTCAATGGTGAAATTTCTACTTGTCGAGTAGAATTATCAACAGAATTTGTTGCTGTTGCCATTGTTTTTTCGGTAATAGCATTTAAAAATCCAATTCCTAATCCATCTTTATCACGACCCGAAATTTTTAAAGCATTGACTAAGTTGATAGCGCCCGGATATTCGTTTATTGATTCATTTTCAGCTAAGTTTAAATTCAAATCGGAAGTTTGTCCAATTCTTCTTGAGTATAATAAATTTCCTTTGCTAAATAAGTCGGTTCCTTCAGTAAAGAACGGACGGTTTTCATTGAATTGTTGTTCGAATGGACCTAAATTTAAAACCACGTTATCAAATTTAGTTTGACCAAAATCGGGAACTAAAATTGCATCTAAAGTAAAGGCATCGTTTATTCCGTATTTGATATCTAATCCACCTTTTAATTCGCCTTTAGTTTTTTGAGTTTCACTTCCTGAAAGATAAAATGAAGAATAAGGAATTAAAAATAATCGAGTAGGTGTTTTAATGTTTTCAATTCCAGTTAAGAGTCCAGCTTGCTGTGAAATGGCTCCGATTTTATTGTCAATTGGACTCCAAGTGTATTTTTGGCGTTCTCTTCGAACTTCTCTGAAAAAGTTAAGTCCCCAAATTTGTTTGTCTTTTTCAGGAAAACGTAGCGCAGCATAAGGAATTTTCATTTCGATGACATAGCCAAAATCGGTAATTTTTACATTGCTTTCCCAAATTGCATTCCACGAGCCATCTTCACCTTCTGATGAAGTGAAATTAGTGTCCACCTGACCATTTGCTGCGGTTACAAAAAATCTAAATTCTTGCTGGCCATCGTTGTAACCATTAATAAAAACACCAAAAAAATCAGAGGTGCCAATATCATCCCTCTCAACTAATTCCTTTAAAATTTTATCTGGATTTGGATCATATAATTTTGCACCAATATAAACAGCGTCATCCGAATACAAGATTTTTACTTCAGTTCTAAATTCTTCAGGAATTGGTGTTCCGTTTTTAGGTTCTAAAGAGACAAAGTCGGTTGCAATTTCTGCATCTTTCCATGAAGCTTCGTTTAATTCAGCATCAATTGAAATGTTTTCAGTTGTTTTTTTTGTTGAAACACTTTTTTTAGTTTGTGAAAACGAAAAAAGAAAACTTGCGAAGCAAATGAAGATTGTTGCACTGAATTTATTTATCATGTAAAAGATTTTGATTGCAAAATTATTGTATTACATGATATGTCTACTTTTTTTATATAATGTTTAACTTTTGTGAGAATAATCGACGAAAGGTTAAAATTTTCGATAAAATACACAAAAAAGTTTGTTGGTTTAAAAATAATAAATATATTTGGCACATATCAACAACAATATAACTACTAGATTAACAATGATTTACAGATTTTTGCCCCTAATTTTATTTTGCATTTTTTCGTTCAAGCCTTTAAATACAATAGAAGGAACAAAGAACGAAGTTAATGCTACTGATCCTAAATTAATTGCAGCAAATACAAAAGCTACTATTGAAGCTAAAAGTAAATCATTTTATTCTTTTATTGATGCAAATGGTTATTCTTTGCCTTCTTTTGAAAGTTTTGCAGCTGCCTTTGAAGGATATGAACAGCTAAAACAGCAAGGAAAAATAGAAAATGAAATCTTAACTATTGTAGATTTTAGTTTGTCTTCAACACAAGAAAGAATGTGGGTTGTAGATATGAAAACGCAAAAGGTAATTTTAAAATCACTTGTGGCTCATGGTAGAAATTCAGGTTCAGAATATGCTACAGATTTTTCAAATGCTAACGAATCATTTAAAAGTAGTTTAGGATTTTACGTGACAGGCGAAGTATATAATGGAAAGCACGGATTGTCGTTACGCTTAGATGGAATGGAATATGGTATAAATGATAATGCTAGAAATAGAGCAGTGGTAGTTCATGGAGCTGATTACGTTAGCAAATCGTTTATTAAAAATACAGGAAGATTAGGAAGAAGTCAAGGTTGTCCTGCAGTTCCTTATGAATTACACAAAGAATTAATTGAAACAATTAAAGGAAAATCTTGTATTTTTATTTATCACCCATCTAGAACTTATGTAGCGAAATCAAAATTAGTTTCGTAGTTTTTGGAAAAGCACTTTATCTAGTTCATAAATGTCATCTCTAAATTGTAGTTTGCCATTTTCAATCCAACTTGTCCAATAAAACAAATATACATTCACAGTGTCTTTAACGGACACTGTTTTTGTTTTCTCCAATTTTATAATGGAATCTATTTCATTTCCACTCCATTTTTCTGGATTGATTTCTGTTAATATTTGTTTGGTTAAAACTAGCGGGTTTTCAACACGAACGCATCCAGAACTCAATGAGCGATAGGTTTTTACAAAATAATCTCGATGATTAGTGTCATGTAAATAAACCGAATGACGATTGATAAAATTGAATTTTACTAATCCTAAAGAATTGTTATAGCCAGGTTTTTGAACGTATTTATAATTGTTAGCTCTTGCTGGGTTCCATTCGTATGGGCTTACTTCTTTTCCTTGACTATTATATATTGTTAGTTTTCGTGATGGAAAATAATTTCGATTTTTTGATGCCTCCGGAGTTAAATCTTCTTTAATAATAGTAGGAGGAATGGTCCAAGTTGGGTTAAATACAAAATTAGAAAGTTTTGAACTCAAAATAGGAGTTTTTCTTTTTGGAGTTCCTACTACAATTCGATGTGAAGCAACTGTATCATTATTTTTTACATAATGTAACATGTAATCAGGAATATTTGCTATTAAATATTTTTCACCTAAATCGGAAGGATACCATCTCCAGCGTTCTAAATTAGCAAATATTTGTTCTATACGTTCGCTTTTTGATGTGTTTAATGCTCTAAGAGTTCCAATTCCAATAACGCCATCTGGAGCCAATCCATGACGAGCTTGAAAACGTTTTACCGCTTTGAGTGTTAAAGTGTCGTAAGCCCAAGTAATAATGCTGTCTTTGTTTTTATAATCTTTCCAATAAGCTAATCTTTTTTTGATTTTTACCATTTCGGGTAAAGTGTCGTTTACAACAATTTTATTTTTGACAACGATTTTTTCAAAAGTTACATTGGGAAATTTGTCTATTTCAAACAGACTTTTTTTAAGTGATTGATAAACAATGTGATTGGGTTTTAAACCTTTAAAGGTTGAAGCGATAGTTTTCTCTTTTATACCTTTTTCTAATAACGGAGAAAGTGCTATTTCTTTTGGTTTTAAATCCCAATCAGTATATAATTCTTTTGGATTTAATTTCCCTTTGTGCAAATGATTGGCTAATTTATCAAAGGTTTCAGTAAGTAGAATGTCGTATTTTACAATGTCTTCATCATTTAATTTAGCTCTTTTACTTTCTAAATCTTCAATGATTTTAATTTCATAATCGTTTGGATTTAATCCATCTTCGTAACAAAATTTAATTTCATTAATTAAATCTTTTCGGTTTTCATCTAAATACCAAATCTCATGAAAGTTCATTTTTTGATAAAACAATTTCAAACTATCTGATTTTTCTGAAAGTAAGTCAGGATGAACAGGTCTAATAATTACATTTAAAACAGTGTCTTTAATAATGCTATTATCAAAAGCAACAGGTAAAGTTTCCTTTTTACAAGAAATAATTGAGAGAATAAGAAGTAGAAAAGTAATTTTTTTCATAGAGAGCAGCAATTGTGATATAAATATAGAAAGAATAATCGGATTAACTCTTCTGAATTTTCTTATACATAGCAAAATGAATGCCAACTTCAGGAATTAAAAAAGAATCTCCAATAGTAGTATAGCCTAGTTTTTTGTAAAAAGGAACTGCATTTTCTCGTGCGTTGAACCAAATTAAATCGGTGTTCAAATTAACACAATGATTTTCAGCTTCTTTAACTAATTCAGCTCCAAATCTTTTGCCTTGAAATTCTTCTAAAACCGCCATTCCTCTAATTTGAAATTGATTTGTTTCTGAGAATAAATCATTTTTTTCTTTAAAAATTGAAATAATTCCAATCAATCGCTCATTTTGATACAATCCGAAATGAATGGTATTTTCATCATCATCTCCTTTAAATTGGCAAGTTTCGATTGGCTTTCCCTTTCTTAAAACTTCATGTCTAACAGGATAAGTGTCAATTGAATTGATTTTTTTTAATTCCATAATTATATAACTTATTAAAAGCTAATCATTTAGTAAAATGGGTTTATTCTAGTGTAAAGTTAGTGCAATTGCTTCGAAAAAAATATTTAAAAAAATTTGCAATTAAAAAAACTTTTGAAGTATATTTGCACCCACCAAAGAAATACATGCAACTCCTAATAAAATTAGAGTTTTTGTAATTCAAATGCGGAAGTAGCTCAGTTGGTAGAGCTCCAGCCTTCCAAGCTGGTTGTCGCGAGTTCGAGCCTCGTCTTCCGCTCTAAAACAAGATAAAGTTTTAAAAATTATCACCTGCGGAAGTAGCTCAGTTGGTAGAGCTCCAGCCTTCCAAGCTGGTTGTCGCGAGTTCGAGCCTCGTCTTCCGCTCTAAAACAAGATAAAGTTTTAAAAATTATCACCTGCGGAAGTAGCTCAGTTGGTAGAGCTCCAGCCTTCCAAGCTGGTTGTCGCGAGTTCGAGCCTCGTCTTCCGCTCTAAAACAAGATAAAGTTTTAAAAATTATCACCTGCGGAAGTAGCTCAGTTGGTAGAGCTCCAGCCTTCCAAGCTGGTTGTCGCGAGTTCGAGCCTCGTCTTCCGCTCCACAAAAAAGCCTTGCAATTGCAAGGCTTTTTTTATTTTAATTCGTTTAGTTCGGTTTCAGGTGCAACTTCAATTGGCGTTTCATTTCTTTTGAAAATTCGAGCAGTTAAAGTTCCTTTCAATTTTACAGAATCTCCTTTAACTTCTAGCCAGCTTCCTTCTCTCAATCCAACAACTGGTTGCGGATTAAAATGGTGAAATTCATTAATTCGGGTTTCGCGCGTTTCTCCCATGTGAGTTGAACCTTCAATAGGGTCTAAATAATGTGGATTGATATTGAATGAAACAAATCCTAAAGTTCTAAAACTTGGTGGATATACAATAGGCATATCATTAGTTGTGCTCATAGTTAAACCACAAATGTTACTTCCTGCACTAGTTCCTAAATAAGGTGTGCCTTTTTTAACTACTTTTTCTATAGTATCAATTACGTTGTTTTTGTACAATTGGCTTACTAATAAAAACGTGTTTCCTCCTCCAGTAAAAATTCCTTGTGCTTTTTCAACTGCTTCAATTGGATTTTCAAATTCATGAATTCCTTTCACGGAGATGTTAATTTTAGCAAAAGCTTCACTAACTTTTTTAGTATATTCATCATGAGATATACCGCTTGGTCTTGCGTATGGAATAAATAGCAATTCTTTTACGTTCAAAAAAAATGATTGCAATTCAGGTAATAAATAATCTAAATAGCCGCCACCATGTAAAGTTGATGTACTAGCAATTATAATATTTTTCATTAAATTAATTTTTTACAAATTTACCAAATTGTATTAACATAAGTTTATCATCTTGTTAGGATTTCGTTTTGAAGATATCCAATTATATTTACAGAACTATATATAATGAAGTTTATGATAAAACTACTACTCTTTTTTTTATTCCTTTTTCATTTCTCGGGTTGGGCTCAATCTGATACTATTATTAAAGGTAAAATTGTTTCGACTTCGAGTAGTTTAGAAGGAATTCATATTTTAAATTTAAATAAAGGTATTGGAATTGCAACCGATGATAGAGGTTATTTTTCAATCCGAGTTACAATTGGTGATACGTTACAGTTTAGTGCAATTCATCTAATTGGTACAAAACACATAATTAAGAAAGATGATTTTGGAGAAAATTTGTTGTTTGTTGAAATGAAATCAAAGCTTAATGAATTAGAGGAAGTTACCATTGTTCAATATAAAAATATTAATGCAGTTTCTTTAGGAATTATTCCTAAAAATCAAAAAACCTATACACCGGCCGAACGAAAACTTAAAACAGCATCTGAAATGTCAATTGGCACAATAATTTCAATAGATCCATTACTAAACTGGATTTCTGGTAGAACCCGAATGCTTAAAAAAGAAGTTGAAATAGAGATAAAAGAGTTTTTAATTGATCAAGCGGCTGATTATTATCAAAAGGAATATTTTACAGATGTTTTAAAAATTCCTGAAGATTATGTTGATGGTTTTTTGTTTTATATTGTTGAAAATGAAAGGTTCGTAAGAGCAATGAAAGATAAAAATAAAACAATGGCCACTTTTATACTATCTGAACTTGCTGTAGAATATTTAAAAGTAACCGAGTTGCAACCTTCAACATCTGTTAAGAATGAAAAATAAGAGTATTCTATTTTTTATATTTCTTTTTAGTCAATTATTTTTTTCTCAAGAAGTTGAAAGAAAAATTTTGAAGGGGAGAATAGTTGCGGATTCTATTGAAGTTGAAAATCTAACGGTTTTTAATATAACGTCAAACATAGGTGCAGTCACAAATGTTGATGGAAAATTTTCTATTAAAGCGAAAGCAACTGATACATTATATATTCAAGGACTTTCTTACGATTCTAAAAAGTATGTGTTAACCGATAAAGATTTTTGGTTAGAAGAATTGCAAATTAAATTGCATATAAAAGTTACTGAACTAAATGAAATTGAAGTTACACCTTACACTTTAACAGGAACTTTAAAAGAAGATACAAAGCGCATTCAAGTTTATGGAGAGGCTTTTAACGGAATTGATGCTAATGCTGTAAAGTACTATGAAGATGATGTTCGATTAGGAACGCCTGTAAACACTGCGATTTATAATCCATTGGCTCCAAATGGTTCAAATTTTGATTTTAAGTTGATAGGGAAAGGTATTGGAAAACTACTTGGAATAAAGGGAAATCCTAAAAAGAACTCAGAACTTGTTTTTGAAGAGCGAAGACAACGCGATATTCAAACCAAATCATTTTCTGAGCATATGTTTGAGCGTTTTTCTCATAATTTTTTTGTAGAAACCTTGAAAATTAAACACGAGGATATTCCTATGTTTTTGCAGTTTGCCGAAATGCCAATTAAAGATTTGTCTTTGTTTTTAAAACCTGAATATGAAATGCAACTTATAGAGTATTTGACGACTAAATCAAAAATGTTTAAATCTCAAAAACAAAAAGAATAATTACTATTTTTACCAAATGAAGAAGAATCTATTGCGCCTTTTTTTACCAATTTTCTTGGTAATGATATTAAGCTCATTTGCCTTACATAAATTTTATGTTTCGGTAACCCAAATCGACTATGTGCCAAATAAAAAAAGAATAGAAATTACTCACAGAATCTTTATTGATGATTTAGAAAAAGCATTAGAAAAAAAATACAAGAAAAAAGTATACTTAACTTCTACAAAAGAACTACCAGAAGCCGAAACTTTAATAAAGAATTATATTAAAGAAAATATAAAAATTTCTATTAACAAAAAGCCTCAAGAAATTGTTTATTTGGCTCGAGAAGTGGAAGGCGATGTGTTAATTTTTTACACTAAAATTGCTATTTCAAAAAAAATAAATACCTTCGAAATCTTTAATTCATTATTAACAGATATTTACAAAGAGCAACAAAATATTGTTCATGTAAATATTAATAGTAACAAAAATAGCTTTTTGTTTACTAATAGTGATACGCAACAAAAAATTGACTATTAAAAGAATTGAAATATTATGAAAAAATCAATTGTACTTAGTGCTTTCTTGACTTTAACTATTGCTTTCGGAGCTATGGCTCAGGATGTTAAACCAGAAGAAAAAAAGCGCGAACCAGGACATTACAATGAGAATAAATTTCGTCAGATGTATGATGAAATGGCGACTCCTAACATGTTTAGAACAGCTTCTGGTGCTCCAGGACCAGCTTATTATCAACAAAAAGCAGATTATAAAATGAATCTGGAATTAGATGATAAGAATAAAAAATTATATGGTTCAGAAACGATTACATATCACAACAATGCAAAAGAATCATTAGAATACTTATGGGTGCAATTAGATCAAAATATCGAAAGACCAGATTCTAAAACGCCATTAGTAGAAAACCAAAATATGGACAAAGCCATCACAACAAGTGGTTTTGCAAAAAAATATATGGGAAGTCCTTTCCAAGGAGGTTTTAACATTGAATATGTTAAAGATGCTAAAGGTAATCCAATGAAATACACTATCAATCAAACAATGATGCGTATTGATTTGCCTAAACCATTAAAGAATGGTGAGAAAGTTACATTTTCAATCAAATGGTGGTATAATATTGTAAATTATCAAGAACAAGCAAATAATGGACGTTCTGGTTATGAGCAATTTCCTGATGGAAACCGTTTGTATGTAATGGCGCAATTTTTCCCAAGAATGGCTGTCTACAATGATGTAGAAGGATGGCAAAATATGCAATTTTGGGGTAGAGGAGAGTTTGCTTTAGCTTTTGGTGATTACGAAGTAAATATCACAGTTCCTGCTGACCACGTTATGGAAGGAACAGGAGTGTTACAAAACAGAAGCGAGGTTTTTACAGCAGAACAAGTAAAAAGATGGGAATTAGCTGAAAAAACATTTGATAAGCCAGTAGTAATTGTAACCCAAGAAGAAGCGGTTGCAGCAGAAAAAGGATTCTCAGACAAAAAGAAAACATGGAAATTTAAAGCACAAAATGTTCGTGACTTTGGTTTTTCAACTTCAAGAAAATTCATAATCGATGCTATGGCAGTTGATTTACCAACAAACAAACCATTAGCAATTTCTATTTATCCTAAAGAAGCAAATCCACTTTGGGGAGATTTGTCTACAAAAGCAGTAGCACATACTTTAAAAACGTATTCACATTTTACATTTGATTATCCTTATCCAAAAGCAGTTTCAGTTTCAGCGGAAGATCAAGGAATGGAATATCCAATGATTTGTTGGAATTACGGTCGTCCTGACGAAAAAGGATTTGTAAGTGATAGAATTAAATACGGAATGTTAGGAGTTATCATTCACGAAGTAGGACACAATTTCTTTCCTATGATTGTAAATTCAGACGAAAGACAATGGTCTTGGATGGACGAAGGGTTAAATACATTCTTAGAATATTTAACTGAAATTTCATTCGATTCTAAGTTTCCATCATCAAGAGGGCCTGCAGCTAATATTGTTCCTTATATGAAAGGAAATCAAAAATATTTGGAGCCAATTATGTCAAACTCTGAAAATATTTACAACTTTGGAGCTAATGCATACGGAAAACCAGCTACAGGTTTAAATATTTTAAGAGAAACCATTATGGGGCATGAGTTGTTTGACCATGCATTCAAAACGTATGCAAACCGTTGGAAGTTTAAACACCCAACTCCAGAGGATTTCTTTAGAACAATGGAAGATGCTTCAGCTGTAGATTTAGATTGGTTTTGGAGAGGTTGGTTCTATTCAACAGACTATACAGATATTGGAGTAAAAACGGTAAAACAATACTATGTTTCTACAGAAGCTACCAAAGAAACACAGGCAATGTTTAATAGAAGAGGAAGAAAAATTAGCGATGGTGAGCCAATGTTATATTTAGTTGCAGAAGATAATCCTGATTTTAAACCAGAATTGAAAAAAGCAATGGATGTAAATAGTGTACAAGCACTTTCTGATTATGTGAATAAAAATTACACAGCTGAAGAAAAAAACGCATTAAAATCACCTAAGTATTTCTACGAAGTAGAGTTTGAAAAACCAGGAGGATTAATCATGCCAATCATTGTTGAACTTCAATTTGAAGATGGAACAAGTGAAACTCAAAAATTCCCTGCTCAAATCTGGAGAAGAAACAACGATACTGCTAAACGAGTTTTTGCAACTGAGAAAAAAGTAGTAAAAATTCAAGTGGATCCAAAATTAGAAACTGCCGATGTTGATGTAACAAACAATTATTGGCCTAAAGGAGAAACAGAATCAAAATTTGATACTTTAGAGAAAAAATAAGAATTAAGACTATCTTCGGATAGTCTTTTTTTTTGATTACTTTAAGAGAATTAGGGGTAAAACTTTGTAACTTTGCGAAGTTAATTTTCAAGACAATACGTTATGTTTGGAATAGGAGGAGGCGAATTATTTTTCATTATTCTAGTAGTTTTAATGTTGTTTGGATCGGATAAGATTCCAGATATTGCTCGTGCTTTAGGAAAAGGTATGGCGCAATTGAAAAATGCAACCAACGAAATTAAAAGTGAAATTCAAAAAGGAGCTCAAGATTCTGGTTTGGATATGAATACTTTAACAGGAGGTGTTTCTGAAGAAATAGCAAAAGCTAAAGAAGGGATTGTAAAAATGGTAAATCCTATGGAAAACATTAATTTAGATGTTCAAAACCCTATAGAACAAGTAAAAGAAGATATTGAAAATATTACGGGACCTGTAAAAAGACAAATGTAATTTTGGAGCAGTTAATTAACTTAGATGAAGAATTATTTATATTCTTAAACGGATTAGGTTCTGAACCTTTTGATGGTTTTTGGAAAATTATAACCAAACAATTGTATTGGTCGCCATTATTTATCGCTATTTTTTATTTAATACAAAAAAAAGTAGGTTGGAAAAACTTTGGAATAATTATTCTTTTTTTAGCTTTATTAATAACCTTTACCGATCAAATTACTAATCTTTTTAAACATTCTTTCGAACGTTTACGACCATGTAACAATCCAGAATTTGAAGGTATAATTCGAGAAGTAATCACTAGGAAATCATTTAGTTTTTTCTCAGGGCATGCGGCCAATTCCATGGCTTCTACAATGTTTGTGTTTTTAATTATCAGAAAGTATTACAAGTTTACTTATATGCTGTTTTTGTTTCCGTTAGTATTTGCATTTAGTAGAATTTATTTAGGACTACACTATCCTGGCGATATTTTAACTGGTTATGTGTTTGGTGCAACTTTCGGATTTGTTTTTTATAAACTCTACAAATATATAGGCAAACGATACAAATTCAATTCAGAAGTTATTACGGATTAACAGTTTTGATTTCTTTTAAAATTACATCAATTTCTTTTCCATTAGTGTCTATCCCAAAACTATTATTTGAATAAGGTTGGTATAATTTTTTGTCTGTTACTGAAAAAAGTCCAATGGTAGTTGTATTAGTGGAATTAGACAAATGCATAATGCCACTATCAGCACCGATAAAAAGTTCTGTATTAGCAATTAATGCAGCTATTTTGCGTACATCTTTACTATAATAGGATGGTGCTTTAAAGTCAATTTGCGAAACATTTTCGGCGGGTAAAACCTCGATTATATTATAATTATTAAATTCGGTTTTTAAAACTTCATAAAAAGTACTCCACCATTCTTTTGTGTATTTTTTATCACTAGTTGCATACGTGAATATACATATGGTTTTTTGCTTATTACCAGTAAGTTTAATTAAATCTTCAGCTCCTTTTTTTAATTCTTCTGAGTCTAAGCGTATATTGATTTTAGGAATTGAAATATCAGGTAATTCTAATCCTAATGCTTTAATCTCTTCTCTAAAATCGTAAACTGGTCGTTTGGCGTTATGTAAGTAATCATTGTAAACAGAAGATTCCAAATCTTTAATTCTTCCAAATACTTTGTGTTTTGATTTTGTAATTTTAGTAGCAATCGAACCAGATGAAGAATAACTAACTGTATTGATTATTAAATCATATTTATGTTTGCGTAAGTAAAACCAGCACCCTAAGTATTTTATAAATTCTTTAAAATGTTTTCTCGGTAATGCGATTATTTTATTAACTTCAGGATAGTTTTTAAATAATATTGGGCCGAGATTACCCTTTAGGAAAAGATCAATTTTTGCTTCAGGGAAAGTAGTAATTACTTCTTGTACTAAAGGTGTTATTAGAAGTTGATTTCCCAATCTGTGATTTGGTCGAACAATAAGTATTCTTTTAATTTCAGAAGAATTTTTTAAACTATTTTGCGTTGATTTGGTTTCATTAATCGTTTTTACAAAAAGGTTTTTTGTTATACTTTTTCTAAACAAATTTATTTTTTCTTTCAAAGTCATTATAAAACTCGGCTTACGGTTAAACCATCACGAATAGGTAACAAAACAGTTTCAACTCTTGGGTCTGTGTTTAATAGTTGATTGTATTCTAATAAAACAGGTGTGCTTTTGTCGTTAGGTTTTACTTCTTCCAAAACTTTTCCGCTCCATAACACATTATCCGATAAAATAATTCCTCCTTTATTCATCATCGGAACGATTAAATGAAAATAATTCACATAGTTTTCCTTGTCGGCATCAATAAAAACCAAATCAAATTTTTTATTTATAGTTGGAATAATATCGACTGCATCGCCTAAGTGTTGAAAAATTTGGTCTTTCCATGGCGAAGCATCGAAATATTTTCTTTGAAAATCTACTAATTCTTCTTCAATATCAATCGTATCTAAAGTCCCATTTTCAGCTAATCCTTCTGCTAAGCACAAAGCGGCATAACCTGTATACGTTCCAATTTCCAAAATATGTTTCGGACGAATAATTTTAGAAAGCATACTCAAAACTCTACCTTGAAAATGACCACTCAACATACGAGGTTGCATGATTTTTTGGTAAGTTTCTTTGTTAAGTTTCGCTAATAATTCAGGTTCCGCTTGTGAATGATTGGCAACGTAATCTTCTAAATCTTCTGATATGAAATGCATTTAATTAAATTTTATGGATTGAAATAATTGAACTAGTTTGTCAATTTCAGCAGGTTCATTTTTGCTGTTAGGGTAGTAGTTAATTGTTAAATAATAGTCTTCAATAATTCCAACCAATGTTGTTATTAATATTTTTTTATTTTCTACGTAATAACTATAGAAACTTTGATTATCACTTTTTAAAGGATTAAATGAGTTGTAGTTGGCTTTGCATTTGTAGCTTTCAAATTCTTTTGATGATTTTAAAAGTTCTATATCAGAAATGGAATTTGAGTAGAATTGCGTTTTGCTTTTGTTGTTTACTGCTATTTCTATAAAATCATTATTTGTGTTTTTGAATCCAATAAAATGATAATTGACTTCAAATTTATTTTTTATTTTTTTTACTTCTTCCCATTTTCCATCTATAGTAAGAGTGTCATTTACAACAAGGTTAATTATTTGAGTTTTATTTTTATTAACATCAAAAACTATATTACTTTTTTTATCTTGTCCAAATAGTAGACTTGTTGTAAAAATGCTTATGATAAATAAATTTGATAATAATTTCATCTTTCTTTTTTTTTTCAAAAATACAAATTAGCAATTAAACATTTTAACGATTTAACAATTAAACATTTTAACCTAACTTTGCACCATGCAAATCGAGAAAAAAGACATACGAGCACTTTCAAAAGAACAATTGCGCAACTTTTTTGTTTCTAACGGAGACAAAGCGTTTCGTGGTAACCAAGTATATGAATGGTTATGGCAAAAACGTGCGCATACTTTTGAAGATATGACCAATGTTTCTAAAGAAACGCGTTCTATGTTAGAAGCTAATTTTGTAATAAATCATATTAAAGTTGATACTTTACAACGTAGTGAAGATGGAACCGTTAAGAATGCCGTTCGTTTGCATGACGATTTAATTGTAGAATCGGTTTTAATTCCTACCGAAACTCGAACTACCGCTTGTGTTTCTTCGCAAGTGGGTTGTAGTTTAGATTGTAATTTTTGTGCAACCGCTCGATTAAAACGCATGCGTAACTTGGAACCAGGAGAAATCTACGACCAAGTTGCCGCAATTGATAACGAAAGCCGTTTGTATTATGACCGACCGCTATCAAACATCGTTTTTATGGGAATGGGTGAGCCTTTGATGAATTATCCAAACGTAATGAAAGCGATTGATATGATTACGTCTACCGAAGGTTTAGGGATGTCGCCAAAACGTATCACAGTTTCTACATCTGGAATTCCTAAAATGATTAAGAAAATGGCGGATGATGAGGTGAAATTCAAATTAGCTGTTTCATTACATTCAGCTGTGGAGGAAATTCGTAACGAAATCATGCCATTTACTAAAAACTTTCCTTTAACCGATTTACGTGAAAGTTTAGAATATTGGTACAGAAAGACAAAAAGCAAAGTTACATACGAATATGTAGTTTGGAAAGGAATCAACGATGATAAAAAATCAATTGATGCTTTGGTGAAATTTTGCAAATATGTACCATGTAAAGTGAATTTGATTGAATATAATCCAATTGATGACGGCATGTTTCAACAAGCCTCGGAAGAAGCTACTAATGCTTATATCGCTGCTTTAGCAAAAAGTAATATTGTAGCAAAAGTAAGAAGAAGTCGCGGTAAAGATATTGATGCGGCTTGCGGACAGTTAGCGAATAAATCATAATTTATTTTTGTCATTCTGAATCTGTTTCAGAATCTAAATTTTTGCCTTTATCAATTGTTTTCGTACTTTTGATACCTCAATGAAAATAACCGAACAAATAAAGCTACCTATCGCAAATGAAATGGAACTCTTTGAAGAGAAGTTTCGCGATTCCATGTCTTCAAAAGTAGCTTTATTAAACAGAATCACACATTACATAGTAAATCGAAAGGGAAAACAAATGCGACCAATGTTTGTTTTCTTAACCGCTAAAATGGTTTCGGGTGGTTCCATTAACGAACGAACGTATCGTGGTGCTTCGGTTATCGAATTAATTCACACCGCCACTTTAGTTCATGATGACGTAGTTGATGATAGTAACAAACGTCGTGGGTTTTTCTCTTTAAACGCACTTTGGAAAAACAAAATTGCTGTTTTAGTAGGGGATTATTTACTTTCAAAAGGTTTATTGCTTTCCATTGATAATAACGATTTCGATTTATTAAAAATCATTTCAGTCGCAGTTCGCGAAATGAGTGAAGGCGAATTACTTCAAATTGAAAAAGCTCGAAGATTAGATATTACAGAAGATATTTATTACGAAATCATCCGACAAAAAACCGCTACTTTAATTGCCGCTTGTTGTTCGCTTGGTGCTTGTTCTGTTGCTCCAGATGATAAAGATGTGGTCGAGAAAATGCGAAAATTCGGAGAACTTATCGGAATGGCGTTCCAAATCAAAGACGATTTATTCGATTACACTGATGATGCTATAGGAAAACCAACAGGAATTGATATCAAAGAACAAAAAATGACATTGCCTTTGATTTATGCATTGAATAATTGTTCGCCTAAAGAAAAAAGTTGGGTAATCAATTCGGTAAAAAACTATAATAAAGACAAAAAGCGTGTAAAAGAAGTTATCCAATTTGTAAAAGACAAAAACGGGTTAACTTACGCCGAAGAAAAAATGGTGCAATTTCAACAAGAAGCACTTTCGTTATTACAAGATTTCCCAACATCTACTTATAAAGATTCCCTTGTTTTAATGGTAAATTACGTTATTGAAAGAAAAAAATAATTTTTTTTCTCATTTCATACAACCATTTTAAATTCATTCTCGTCTATGTAATAAGAAGCGAGATTCTGAATTCTATTTTCTGAATTCTAATTTTTAAAAATGAAAGTAATTCAATTACATCAAGAAGAAAAACAACTCATTATGTTGGCTGTCGAAAACAATCGACAAGCACAACAGCAGATTTATGCTAAGTTTTCTTCCAAAATGTTAAGCGTGTGTCGCCAATATATAAAAGACATTCACCACGCAGAGGATGTAATGATTACCGGATTTATGAAAGTGTTTACCAATCTGAAAAATTTTGAACACAAAGGTAGTTTTGAAGGTTGGATTCGAAGAATTATGATTTATGAATGTATCGATTTTATTCGGGTGAAAAAGAATAATTTCAATCACCAAGATATTGATGATGTTACGGTAAGCGAGAATGAATCGGTGTATGAAATGGAAGTTTTTTCAGTAGATGACATTCAAAATATGATTGACAATTTGCCCGATGGTTATAAAATGGTGTTTAATTTATATGCGATTGAAGGTTACAAACATCAGGAAATAGCCGAAATGCTCAAAATAAGTGAAGGAACATCAAAATCGCAATTATCACACGCCCGAAAGTTATTGCAACAACAAATCACCGACTTAAAAAACAAATTAAATGGAACCAAATAAAATAGATAATCAAATAAGAGAAAAGCTGAATGCTAGAGAGATTCAGCCGTCTGCTCAAGCTTGGGACCGATTAGATGCGATGCTTGCGGTTTCGGAA
Organism: Flavobacterium lacisediminis; assembly: GCF_025909975.1. Lineage (GTDB taxonomy): Bacteria > Bacteroidota > Bacteroidia > Flavobacteriales > Flavobacteriaceae > Flavobacterium > Flavobacterium lacisediminis. The sequence continues at coordinate 177,162 of NZ_JAPCIO010000002.1, forward strand.
GAAAAAAAGTCAAAGAAAGGTTACGGATGGTTTTTTGTAGCCGCGTCTACGATACTTTTTTTCGGATTGGGGTTTTTCCTTTTCAATTCAAACGAAACAAAGGAAATTAATAATTCAAATCCGATTGTAACAACAATTAACGAAGTGATGGATTCAACCGAAGTAAATAAAATAAATCAAATTTCAGTTGAAAAAGAGCAACCCGTTTTAGTTCAGAATGAAGAAAATTATTCAAAAACTGTAAGAAATAAAAAATCAGAAGAAAGAAAGGAATTGATAAAAGAGGAGAATTTAACTAAAGATAATTCATCATCCATCATCCATCATCCAACACCCAATACCTACAAATACGTTTCGCCTGAAAATTTATTAGCTGAAGTTCAAACAGGAGAAAAAGTAATTACATCGGATAAAAAAATAAGTCCAAAAGCTAAAATGAAAGTAGATGCTAATTCTTTACTAACAAACGTTGAAAAAGAATTAGACGAAAATCACCGAGAAACTACTTTAGATAAATTAAATAGAAAGTTTAAAGATGCTAAATCAGCTTTAGCGAATAGAAATTACGAATAAACAAAAATCATCATTAATCAAAAATCAAACAGTCATGCAAAAAATTATTTTGTACACAATCGTTATTGTCTTTAGTTTAGTAACTAAAGCAGTTGCGCAGGAAAAAACATTTGAACAGCAAGCTAAGGAAATCGCTTCAAATATTGAAATGATTACAACTGAAGAGAAAAATGCTTTAAAAAAAGAAGTTGAAGCTATCGATGTACAAGTTAAAGAAGGTAAAATTACAGCTGAAAATGCACAAGAGTTAAAATTAAAAATTGCCGAAGAACGTGCCAAAAACATCGAAACAAAAGTAGCTATTGAAGAAGCAAAATTAGCACAATTAGTACAAGACAAAGTAGATGGAAAAATAACAGATTCAGGAGAAGAATCAAGAAGAGGCGGGACAACCATTATTTTAGGAGGTAATAATAATGATTCTATAGGTAAAAATAAAACCGAAATCAATTTTGGTTCAATGAAAATATACAATGGTGAAAAAGACAAAGCTGAAAGAAGATCAAAAAGAACTACATCACAATTTGTTTTTGCCTTTGGTTTAAATAATGTGATTACTGATGGAGAAAATTTAGAAGATTCAGATTATAGAGTTTGGGGTTCGCATTTTTACGAATGGGGAGTTACGTATAATTCAAGAATTTTCAAAAACAACAACTTGCTTCATGCGAAATACGGACTTTCTTTAATGTATAACAATCTTCGTCCAACTGATAATCGTTATTTCGTTAAAAATGGTGATCAAACAGATTTAGTTACATCAACTGTAAAATTAGATGATTCTCGTTTTAGAAATGTGTATTTAACAGCGCCTTTGCATTTGGAATTCGATTTTACGCCAAAGAAACTTTCAAAAGATGGAACTAAAACCTATTTCAGAACACACGAGACGGTTCGTTTAGGAATTGGGGGTTATGGAGGTGTTCGTATCAAATCAAAACAAATCTTAGAATACGAATTAGACGACATTAAAATAAAAGAAAAACAAAAAGGAGATTTCAATGTTTCTGAATTTACATACGGGTTGAGCGCATATGTAGGATATGGACAAACCAGTCTATATGTTAAATATGATTTAAATCCGATGTTCAAGAACAATAATATAGATCAAAATAACGTTTCATTAGGATTACGCTTTGATTTTAATTAGATTTAGGGTTAAGTTAAGTTCTCTGTTTAAAAAAGCACTTCAGACATATGAAGTGCTTTTTTGTTTTTATAAGTTTTTTTGTAGATTAACTTTACAACTTTGTATCTTTGAGACTTTCCAAAGTAAAATAGCAATTTGATATCAAAAGACACCATAGAAAAAGTATTTGAAACCGCCCGAGTTGAGGAGGTTATTGGTGATTTTGTACAACTCAAACGTGCAGGAAGTAATTTGAAAGGATTAAGTCCGTTTGTAAATGAGAAATCGCCTTCTTTTATGGTGTCGCCTGTGAAGCAAATTTGGAAAGATTTCTCCTCAGGAAAAGGCGGAAATGCAGTGACTTTCTTAATGGAACACGAACATTTTACGTATCCAGAAGCTATCAAATATTTAGCAGTAAAATACAATATTGAGATTGAAGAAACGGTTCAAACCGATGAAGATGTAGCGCAAGCCAACGAAAAGGAAAGTATGTATTTGGTTTCTGAATTCGCACAGAAATACTTCCATCATACTTTATTAGAAACCGAAGAAGGAAAAGCTATCGGATTGTCTTATTTTAAAGAACGCGGTTTTACTTCCGATACGATTAAAAAATTCGGGTTAGGATATTCGCCAGAAACTTGGGATGCTTTTACCAAAGAAGCGCTCGGGAAAGGTTATAAATTAGAATATTTAGACAAAACCGGACTTTCCATTGTTAAGGAAGACAAGCAATTCGACCGATTCAAAGGTCGTGTGATGTTCCCGATTCAGAGTATGAGTGGGCGTGTTTTGGGTTTTGGTGGTCGTATTTTGACCAATGATAAAAAAGCAGCAAAATACTTGAATTCGCCGGAAAGTGATATTTACCACAAGAGTAAAGTTTTATACGGAATTTTCCACGCGAAGCAATCCATCGCTAAGTTGAATAATTGTTATTTGGTGGAAGGGTATACCGATGTTATCCAAATGAATCAGGCCGGAATTGAAAATGTTGTGGCTTCATCTGGAACAGCTTTAACACCTGATCAAATTCGTTTAATTAATCGCTTAACGCCAAATATTACCGTGCTTTTTGATGGTGACGCAGCCGGGCTTCGTGCTTCGATTCGTGGAATTGATTTGATTTTGGAAGCTGGAATGAACGTGAAAGTTTGTACGTTTCCAGATGGAGATGACCCAGATAGTTTTGCTCGAAAAACGTCTTATGAAGATTTATTGCACTATTTCGAAGAAAATGCTAAAGATTTCATTCAGTTCAAAGCGTCTTTATTGATGCAAGAAGCCAAGAATGATCCCATCAAGAAAGCAGATTTAATCCGCGATATGGTCATCAGTATTTCAAAAATTCCAGACCGAATCAAACGTGAAGTATATATTAAGGAATGTTCTAGAATTATGGATATTTCCGAAGATGTGCTTTTTAATACGTTAGCGCAATTAGTCAAAAAGGATTTATCGGAAGCTAATAAACAATACAAGGAGGAACAAAAAGCTTTTGAAGTTGTTAAGAATGATATTTCGCAGCCTACGGCTAAAGTTGATATTCAGTACGAATTAGAACATAAAATCATCCAAATTTTATTGTTGTACGGAGATAAAGAAGACACCTTTGAAGATACTATTTTAGCTCAAAATGAAGATGGTGAAATGGTTGAAGTTAAGGAGCAAAATAAATATAAAGTATACCAACGTATTTATCTGAGTTTGCAAGAAGATGAGGTAGAATTGGCTAATCCGGTTTTCAAAGCAATTTATAACCATTTGATTGCTTACTATAATGAAAATGAAGCTTTTGAATTGGATAAATATTTGATGCATCTTCCAGAAGAATTAGCGCAAGAAGTTACGACAGTTCTTATGAATGAAGAACGCGAAGTGTTACATAACTGGGAAGTACAGCAAATTTATGTAAAACAGAAAGAAGCCACCATAAGCCAATACGTAACCGAAACGATTATCACATTGCGCTGGTATTTGGTCAATAATATTATCGACGATTTGAAAAATAATGTTTCAAACGAAGAGCAATCTGATAATTCAGAAACATTAGAAATGGTAATGGCTTACTTGGGGCTTACGCATATTTTTTCTAAAAGCTTAGGTAGAGTTTTATCCAGATACAACTAAATTACGTCTAAATCTTTCGCTTTTTTCAATAAATCTACAAGGTTGGTTACATTTAATTTGGCTAACAAACGCAACTTATATGTGCTGATTGTTTTTTCATCCAAACCTAAAATTTGAGCTACTTCTTTGTTTTTCTTACCATCGTTTAGGTAACGAAGTACTTCAATTTCTCTAGTAGATAATTTTTTGAACAAGCGTTCCGATTTTTTTCCTTTACTCAGCATTTCTATGCTTTTCTTAACGGTTTCACTGAAAACAACTTTTCCTTCCGATACTTTTGCAATTGTAGCTTCTAGTTCTTTTAAATCACTTCGTTTAGAAACATAGGCCGAAACACCAGCTTTAATAGCTGTTGGCGCATACATTTGTTCGGAAACGTTAGTAAAAAGTACAATTTTAGTTTCGGGAAAATCTTTCAATAAACTTTTTATATCTCTTATGCTAGATAAACCTTCTAATTCAACATCAAGAAGGAGGATGTCACAGCGTTTATTATTTAAAACATTAAGTAATGATTCTAAATTTTTAGCTGATGCTACAATTTCCATTCTGGTGTTACCTTGAAAATACGATTGTAATCCTTGGGATACAACGGGTAAACTATCTGCGATACATATTTTAATCATAACTAAAAAATTACATTATTCATAATATACTCTCAAAGTTACTAAAAAAAAATGTAATTACTTGTTAATTATAGATATAAAAATTAAAAATTTTTAGGAATTTTACAAATTGGTATAGGATTCATTTTATGCTGATTGATGGTGTTTAATCTTTTGTATATTGAAAAAACATGTGCTTCTCTTCCTGAAAAATCTTCAACTGTTTTACCGTTTTCCATTTGAGTCATGGCCCATTCTAATTCATCATAATTAGCTCCAATCTGATCTTCATCGCTTCTATCATCACCAAACAAACCATCTGTTGGTTTTGCTTTTAAGATGCTTTCTGGAACTTCTAAATGTTCAGCCAATAATCTTACTTCACTTTTCACTAAATCTGCAATAGGACTAATATCAACGCCACCGTCGCCATATTTTGTAAAAAAACCTACGCCAAAATCCTCAACTTTATTTCCAGTTCCAGCTACTAATAATCCGTGAATTCCAGCAAAATAATACAAAGTGGTCATGCGTAAACGAGCACGTGTATTAGCTAATGATAAATTCAAAACGGCTTCATTTTCTGATGAAGGAACTTGATTTTTAAATGTTTCAAAAATGGGAGTCAAATCGGCTCTTTCATTAAAAACATTTGGGAAACGTTTTTTTAATTGGTCAATATGTTCGTTAGCTCTATTCACATGACTTTCCGCTTGATGTATTGGCATTTCCACACATAATGTAGGTAAACCTGTTTGAGCACAAAGCGTTGAGGTTAATGCGCTATCAATTCCGCCCGAGATTCCCACAACAAAACCCTTAACTTTTGCGTTAGTAGCATAATCGAGTAACCATTTTACAATATGTTGGTTGATTTTTTCGGCTTGGAACGTGGTAGAATTTGTCATTTTTTTATGAAAATTTATTAGTCGATAACTGTATATTTGCAAACCAAATTAGTTTTGATAAAAATATAAAAAATACGCTATATGAAGCAATTATTATTTGTCCTTGTTGCGATTACTTTATTTTCATGTAAAGATGATAGTAAGGTGGAAGAAGCGGTAGCTAAAATTCCAATTGAATTTAAAGTTGAACGTTTTGATCAAATCTTTTATCAATCAAAACCAGAGGATTTAAATAAGATTAAAGCGCAATATCCTTTCTTTTTTCCAGCAGGAAACCCAGATTCTATTTGGGTAAACAAACTACAGAATCCGCTATTGAAAGAATTGTACAAAGAAGTGCAAATGAAATATCCAACTTTAGGTCCTGTTGAAGCGGATATGGAAAAAATGTTTGCTTACGTACAATATTATTTCCCAAAATATAAAACACCTCGTGTTATTACTTTAATTAGTGAAGTGGATACTGAAGCCAAAGCGTTTTATGTAGATAGTTTAGCTCTAGTTTCTTTGGATTGTTACTTAGGAAAAGACCATCGTTTTTATGTTGATTTTCCAGAATATAAGAAAGCAGAATTAGAAGAAAATCAAATCTTGCCTAATTTAGTTTCGACTTTTTGTTATGGAAAAATTGCACCTCCAACTGATAGAACATTGCTTTCTGCTATGATTTATTATGGAAAAGAACTGTATGTAAAAGACAAATTGATTCCTTTTTATTCTGATGCAGTAAAAATTGGTTATACTGAAACTCAGTTGCAATTTTGTCAAGCAAACGAATATTACATGTGGAGTAATCTAGTCGAAAATAAATTATTATTTGATTCCAATCCAAAAAACGAATTACGATTCATTAAACCAGCTCCTTTTTCAAAATTCTATTTAGAAATCGATAATCAAACACCAGGAAGAGTGGGGCAATGGTTAGGCTGGCAAATCGTAAGAAGCTACATGGAAAACCACGAAGAAGTAACTTTACAAGAATTATTAGCGATGGATGCTAAAACCATCTTCGACAATTCAAAATACAAACCAAAGAAGCAATAAATATGAAAACATCAGATATAAAAATCACCGTAGGTTTAGACGAAAATAACGTTCCTGATAAATTGTTATGGACAGCGCAAGATGGCGGAATTGAGCAAGAAGAAGCTAAAGCGTTGTTGTTATCAGTTTGGGATAGCAAAGCAAAAGAAACGCTTCGTATAGATTTATGGACAAAAGATATGCCAGTAGACGAAATGAAACAATTCTTCCATCAAACATTAGTAGCAATGGCAGATACTTTTCAACGCGCTACTGCCGATGAAAAAATGTCGGATACCATGCGCGATTTCTGTGATTATTTCGCCGAAAAAATGGATTTAAAAGCATAATAAAAAAGCCACTAACGATTAATTAGTGGCTTTTTTATTTGGTATCTGTTTTTAAACAAATCCATTATCTTTAAAAATATCTTCATTAATTTGATTGATGTATTCTAAAATTCCTTCTCTACCTATAGCTTCTAATGATGAGGTAACAAAATAAGGAGGCATTTCAGCCCAATCACCAGCTAACAATTGTTTCTTATAAGCTTCCACATGATTGTTGACTTTATTTTTTCCTAATTTATCTGATTTGGTAAAAATAATCGCAAACGGAATTTCGCTTTCGCCTAAATATTCCATGAATTCCAAATCAATTTTTTGAGCCTCTAATCGAATGTCAATTAAAACAAAGGCGCAAACTAATTGTTCTCTTTGCTCAAAATAATCCATAATAAATTGTTGGAAAACGGCTTTAGTTTTCTTAGAAACTCTTGCATAACCATAACCTGGTAAATCCACTAAAAACCAATTGTTATTGATTTTAAAGTGATTGATTAACTGTGTTTTTCCTGGTTTTGACGATGTTTTGGCCAAATTTTTATGGTTCGTCAACATGTTAATCAAAGATGATTTTCCTACATTGGAACGACCAATAAAAGCGTATTCAGGTAAGCGGTCTTTCGGACACTTATCTACTTCTGAATTACTAATTACGAATTCGGCGGTATTAATTTTCATATGCTATAAAATAAAATTCCCCAAAAAGGGGAACTATTATAAATTCTTCTTTTGTAACCAATCAAACAAAATTTGATTGAATGCTTCTGGATGCTCCATCATGGCAGCGTGCCCACATTTGTCAATCCAAAATAACTCCGAATTTGGTAATAATTTATCAAACTCTTCTGCAACATTTGGTGGTGTTACTTTATCATTTCTTCCCCAAATAATACATGTTGGTGTTGTCATTTTTGGCAAATCTTTTGCCATGTTATGACGGATAGCACTCTTTGCAATGGTTAAGGTTTTAATCAATTTGATTCTATCGTTAACTGTTGCAAAAACTTCATCAACAATTTCTTTAGTTGCTATTTCGGGATTGTAAAATACGTCTTCAGCTTTCTTTTTGATGTATTCATAATCGCCGCGTTTTGGGTAACTTTCACCCATTCCGCTTTCATACAAACCTGAACTTCCAGTAATTACTAATGCTTTTACAAGTTCTGGATACATTTTAGTAAAATATAATCCAATGTGCCCGCCTAACGAGTTCCCAACAAGAATTACTTGGTCAAATCCTTTATGAACAACAAAGTCTTTAACAAATTTTGAAAAGGCTTTAACGTTAGTTTTTAATATATTTTGCGTGTAAATAGGCAATTCAGGAATCACCACTTTGTATCCTTTAGGAGGAAAAAAATTAGCTACACCATCAAAATTACTAAGTCCGCCCATTAAACCATGAAGTATGATTATTGGGGTTCCTTCGCCAGCTTCAAAATAGGTGTATTTTTTTTCTTTTTTTAACATAAATTCCACTTAAGGTATTAGTTCTAATGATTGACAAATATACTATTTTATTAAAGAATGAAAAGAAAAATTTAACAGAGTTGTTTTTAAACTTTTACGGCTTGTAAAATGTTAGTTATCAACAATTTTAATAGTTTTTACTAAAAAAGGATAAAATATTGGATTTTCATTTTTCTACATGAATTCTTCTTAATTCTTGATTTTGCAAATATTCTTTTGTTAAAAGTGGTAAAGTAGCTTTTGAAATCTAAAAACTTATTAACAAAGTGGTAGTTTGTGGTAAAAAGTGGTAAAATTTTTCTAAATTTGTCCTTATTCTAATCGAAATAAAAATTGAAAACACTAATCGGAACATACGAATGTAAAGTAGATGCCAAAGGAAGGCTTATGCTGCCTACGTCGCTAAAGAAACAATTGGGTTCTTTAGAGGATGGTTTCGTGTTGAAACGTTCGGTTTTTCAGCCTTGTTTGGAGTTGTTTCCAATGAGTGAATGGAATAAAATGATGTTGAAAATCAATAAACTAAATCGTTTCAATAAAAAGAATGACGATTTTATTAGAAGATTTACAGCAGGAGTTAAAATGATAGAGATTGATGCAACAGGGCGACTTTTAATTCCGAAAGATTTAGTGGTTTTTGCTCAAATTGATAAAGATATTGTGCTGAATTCAGCGATTAATATCATCGAAATTTGGGATAAAGATAAATACGAAAATGCGATTGAAAACGCTGTTGGTGATTTCGCAGATTTGGCAGAAGAAGTAATGGGTAATTTTAATGACGACGAAGATGGAATATCATAATCCAGTATTGTTAAAAGAAACAGTTGATGGATTGAATATTCGTCCTGATGGTGTGTATGTGGATGTTACTTTTGGTGGTGGCGGGCATTCGAGAGAAATTATGAGTCGTTTAGGTGAAAACGGAAAACTATTCGCTTTTGACCAAGATTTAGATGCTTTGAAAAACGCTATTGATGACGAGCGATTTACTTTAATCAATGAAAATTTCAGATTCATAAAACGTTTTTTACGTTTCCATGGAATCAAGCAAGTAGATGGGATTTTAGCTGATTTAGGAGTTTCATCTCACCAATTTGATGTGGCAGAAAGAGGTTTTTCAACCCGTTTTGATGCGGAATTGGATATGCGAATGAATCAAAAAGGTGACATCAGTGCTTATCATGTTGTTAATGAATATGATGAGCAAGATATTGCAAGAGTTTTGTTTGATTACGGCGAATTAAAAAATGCAAGAGCTATGGCAAACGTAATTGTAACAGCTCGAAAAGATAAAGAAATTAAGAATTCTGACGAATTAAAAAAGGTGCTGGCTAAGTTTTTACCAGGACATAAAAGCAATAAAATTTTAGCCCAAATATACCAAGCCATCCGAATTGAAGTGAATCAAGAAATGGATGTGTTAAAAGAATTCTTAGAGCAATCCTTAGAAATTCTAAAACCAGGCGGAAGATTGAGTGTTATCTCATATCACTCATTAGAAGATAGATTGGTAAAACGTTTTGTAAAAAACGGCATGTTTGAAGGAGAACCAGAACGTGATTTCTTCGGAAATTTTGAAGTTCCTTTTAAAACTATCGAAAAACTAATCGTCCCATCAGAAGAAGAAATTGCAATCAACAATAGAGCAAGAAGCGCAAAATTAAGAGTAGCGGAAAAAATTTAAAAAATGAAAGACGGAATTTACAGTTTATTAAAAGCCAAGTTTCTTATTAGTGATGACGCTCTTAAGAACTGGAAGTTCATTGTTTTTCTTGTGGTTCTTGGAATGTTTGCTATTGCAAATAATCATCAATACGATGCAAAAAATTACCGAATCACCGAATTAAATAATCAAGTTAAAGAATTACGTTCTGAGTTTGTAGATCGTCGTTCTGAATTGATGAAGTTAAAAATGGAATCTACGGTAGCTAAGAAAATGGAAACACGTCAAATTCTGCCTTCAGAAGTGCCTCCAGTAAAAGTTGTTGTTGAAGATAAAGAAAGTAAAAAAAGTTTTTGGGATAAATTAAAAATATGGCAATAGAAGATAAAAAAATATCGTATCGCATGTATTTTGTAGCTGTTATGTTCTTCATAATGGCTGTATTTATTTTGATTAAACTGAATAATATTCAATGGGTTGAAGGTAATTATTACCGAAAATTAGGAAAAGAAAGAACGGTTAAAAATTTTCCAATTCCAGCCAACAAAGGAAATGTGTACTCGGCTGATGGAAGTTTGTTAGCAACATCAATTCCAGAATACACTATTTATTTTGATGCGGTGGCACCTACACCAGAATTGTTTAAAGAGAATGTTCAAGGACTTTCTGATTCACTATCGGTTATGTTTGGAAAATCATCCGGGCATTATCAAGCGAAACTACAAAAAGCAAGAGCTAATAAAAGTCGTTACGTTTTCATTGCAAAAAAGTTGAGTTATACTGAACAAATGCGTTTGAAAACTTTTCCAATGTTCAATAAAGGGGCGAACAAAGGCGGATTGATTATTGAGCAAAAAATTGTGAGAGAACATCCAATTGGATTAGTAGCAAAAAGAACCATTGGTTACGAACGTTCAAACGAAGATGGAAAAGGATTAGAATATGCTTTTCGCGATTACTTAAACGGAAAGAACGGTCATCGTATGATGCAAAAAATTGCTAAAAATCAATGGAAACCAATTAGCGATATCAACGAGAAAGATCCTCAAGATGGTTACGATATTATTTCTACAATTGATGTTTACATTCAGGATATTGCTCACCATGCTTTATTAAAACAATTAGAGTATTACAGCGCAGACCACGGATGCGTAGTGGTTATGGAAACAAAAACGGGTCACATCAAAGCAATTTCAAATTTAGGAAGATCTGAAGATGGTTCGTATTATGAAACACAAAACTATGCCATTACTGAATCTCACGAACCAGGTTCTACTTTTAAACTAGTTGATTTAATTGCGGTATTAGATGATAAAAAAGCAGATACCAGTACGGTTTATAATTCAAATGGTGGTGAAGTTCAATATTATGGCAGAAGAGTAAGGGATTCACATAAAGGTGGTTATGGAAAAATTTCTTTAGCAAGAGGATTTGAAGTATCATCCAATACGGTTTTAGTACAATCAGTTTACAATAGTTACAAAGACAATCCAAAACAATTTGTAGATAGAATCAATAGTTACGGATTGAATAAGCCTCTAGGTTTACCAATAAAAGGTGAAGGAAAGCCAGTTATTCCACAACCAGGAACAAATCGTTGGTCGGGAGTAGCATTGCCTTGGATGGCCTTTGGATACGGATTATCAGTAACTCCATTACAAACTTTGACATTATATAATGCGGTTGCAAATGATGGAGTAATGATAAAACCAATTTTCGTTAGTGAAATCAAAGAGTGGAACAAGACCATCAAGAAATTTGATACCCAAGTAATCAATCCAAAAATCTGTTCGCAAGAAACTTTAGATAAAGTTCATGCCGTTTTGGAAAATGTTGTAAAGAAAGGAACGGGTTCAAAATTGTATTCAAAAGATTTCTCCATGGCAGGAAAAACAGGAACAGCTCAAGTGAATTATAAAGACAAATCGAAATTATACTATGCTTCTTCTTTTGTAGGGTATTTTCCAGCAGATGAACCTAAATATTCTTGTATAGTAGTTGTTCATAAACCAAATGTTGCTGCAGGATATTACGGAGCCGATGTTGCTGGACCAGTTTTCAAAAGAATCGCACAAAAAATATTTACCGATTCTCCATCGACAAATCATGTGAAAAATATCGATGCTAAAGTTGTTTCTCAAGAAAAAAACTATGCAGAATATTATAAGAAAGCAGAAAAGGAAGAGCGAGTTGTTCCAAATGTAAAAGGGATGGAAGGTATGGATGCTGTGGCATTATTAGAGAATTTAGGGTTAAAAGTAAAAGTAATTGGTGTGGGTAGAGTGAAAAAACAATCATTAACATCAGGACAAGCTTTTAACAAAAACCAAACTATTATAATCGAATTATCGTGAAGCAATTAAAAGACATATTATATAAAGTAGGAATTGAAGCAGTTCATGGAGCTACTGATATTACTATTTCAAAAATTGAATTTGATTCGAGAAAAATTGAATTGAACGATGTTTTCGTAGCTATCAGAGGAACACTTTCTGATGGTCATGATTATATTGAAAAAGCATTAAGTCTTGGTGCTGTGGCGGTAATTTGTGAAGAATTTCCTAGTGTAATTGTAAATGGCGTTACCTATATTAAAGTAAAAGATTCTAACGAAGCGTTGGCTTTTTTAGCGGCTAATTACTACGAAAATCCTTCTGAAAACATAAGATTAGTTGGTGTTACGGGAACTAATGGTAAAACAACTATTGCATCACTATTATATCAATTGTTCAAAAAAGCAGGTTTTAAAGTTGGATTGTTATCAACCGTAAAGATCATGGTTGACGAACAAGAATTCAAAGCCACACATACAACTCCAGATTCTTTAACTATTAACAAGTTTTTAGATTTAATGGTTCAAGAAGGTTGCGAATTTTGCTTTATGGAAGTTTCTTCGCACGGCGTTCATCAAAAAAGAACAGAAGCCTTGCGTTTTGAAGGTGGCGTTTTTACCAATTTATCACATGATCATTTAGATTACCACAATACGTTTGCTGAATATCGCGATGTAAAAAAATCGTTCTTCGATAATTTACCTAAATCAGCTTTTGCAATTACTAATATCGATGACAAAAATGGATTGGTAATGCTTCAAAATACGAAGGCTAAGAAATTAACTTATGCTTTAAAATCGTATGCCGATTACAAAGCACAAATCTTAGAAAACCAATTATCGGGATTGTTATTAAAAATCAATGATAATGAAGTTTGGGTGAAATTAATTGGTTCATTCAACGCATATAATTTACTAGCGATTTACGGAGTTGCAGTAGAATTAGGAATAGAAAAAGTAGAAGCGTTACGTTTACTTTCTGAGTTAGAAAGTGTTTCAGGACGTTTTCAATTTATTGTTTCCGATACAAAAATCACTGCAATTGTAGATTATGCTCACACACCTGATGCATTGGAAAATGTATTAAAAACGATTGAAGATATTCGTACAAAAAACGAACAATTGATTACAGTTGTAGGTTGTGGTGGCGATAGAGATAAAACAAAAAGACCAATTATGGCTCACATTGCTTCATCAATGAGTGATAAAGCCATTTTTACGTCAGATAATCCAAGAACCGAAAATCCAGAAACGATTATTGAAGAAATGGAAAAAGGTGTAGAACCTCAAAATTTCAAAAAAACAGTTTCCATTTTAGATAGAAAGCAAGCTATTAAAACCGCTTGTCAATTGGCAAATCCTAACGATATTATTCTAATCGCTGGAAAAGGTCACGAAACCTATCAAGAAATTAATGGAGTCCGTCACGACTTTGACGATTTACAAATAGTAACTGAATTATTACAACAATTAAACAAATAAAAGCCAACAATTAACCTTTAAAACTAAGCAAACAATATGTTATACTACATCTTTCAATACTTAGACAAAGCCTTTGATGTTCCTGGAGCAGGAGTTTTTCAATATATTACTTTTCGCTCGGCATTAGCTTTTATTTTGTCGTTGTTAATTGCTACGATTTACGGAAAAAAAATCATCAACTATTTGAGAAACCAACAAGTGGGTGAAACGGTTCGTGAACTTGGTTTAGAAGGGCAAACTGCAAAAGCAGGAACACCAACAATGGGTGGGATTATCATCATTTTGGCGACTTTAATTCCCGTTTTGTTATTGGCTAAGCTGAATAATATTTACATCATTTTATTGATTGTAACTACAATTTGGATGGGAGTCATTGGTTTTATTGATGATTACATTAAAATTTTCAAGAAAGATAAACAAGGTTTAAAAGGAATTTTTAAAGTAATTGGGCAAGTTGGATTAGGTTTAATTGTAGGAACCGTTTTGTATTTTAGTCCAGATGTAACCGTTAGAAAAGATACTTTAACTTCAAGAGTAAAAATCGAGAACAACATCAAACCTGCTGATTTAGAAGAAAAATCGACAGCAACCACTATACCATTTTTAAAAAATAACGAATTTGATTACGCAGAAGTGTTATCGTTCATGGGCGATGATTACAAAGATTACGCTTGGTTGATTTTTATTCCAATGGTAATTTTAATCATCACAGCAGTTTCAAACGGCGCCAATCTTACGGATGGTATTGACGGTTTAGCCGCAGGAACTTCCGCAATTTCGGTACTGACACTCGGTTTGTTCACTTTCGTATCAGGTAATATCATTTTCTCTGATTATTTGAACATCATGTATATTCCAAACTCGGGTGAAATGACGGTTTACATCGCAGCATTCGTTGGAGCTTTGGTTGGATTTCTTTGGTACAACGCTTATCCAGCATCTGTATTCATGGGCGATACCGGAAGTTTAACTATTGGTGGTATTATCGCTGTAATTGCAATTGCTATTCGTAAAGAATTAATGATACCTGTAGTTTGCGGAATTTTCTTAGCCGAAAATTTATCAGTAATTATTCAGGTGAGTTATTTTAAATACACTAAAAAGAAATTTGGTGAAGGAAGACGAATTTTCCTAATGTCACCATTGCATCATCATTATCAGAAAAAAGGTTATCACGAAAGTAGAATTGTAACACGCTTTTGGATTGTTGGAATTCTGTTAGCGATTTTCTCACTTGTTTCTTTAAAATTAAGATAAGATGCGACTGGTAGTTTTAGGCGGAGGCGAAAGTGGAGTAGGAACCGCCATCTTAGGAAAGAAAAAAGGTTACGATGTTTTTGTGTCGGATTTTGGAAAAATAAAAGAAAATTACAAAGAAGTTCTTACCATTAATGGAATCGCTTGGGAAGATGAAAAGCACACAGAAGAATTAATTCTGAATGCCGATGTAGTAATGAAAAGTCCGGGAATTCCCGAAAAAGCACCAATAGTAAAAAAGCTAATTGAAAAAGGAATTCCAGTAATTTCTGAAATAGAATTTGCGATTCAGTTTACAGATGCTTTAACAGTTGGAATCACGGGAAGTAATGGAAAAACAACGACAACATTGTTGACGTATCATTTGTTAAAACAAGGTGGATTAAATGTAGGATTAGCAGGAAATATTGGAAAAAGCTTCGCTTGGCAAGTAGCCGAAAACAAGCACGATATTTATGTATTGGAATTGAGCAGTTTTCAGTTAGACGGTATCATCAATTACAAGCCACACATCGCGATTTTGACCAATATTAGTCCAGATCACTTAGATAGATATAATTACGATTATAGTTTATATATCAATTCAAAATTTAGAATTACAAAAAATCAAACAGAAGCCGATTATTTGATTTATGACAATGAAGACGATGCGATTCAAAATTGGCTAAACAAGAATACAATTAAAGCAAATAAAGTTCCTTTTTCATTAACAGGAAAACCTGAAAAAGATGGAGGATTTATAGAAAATAACAACATTAACAGCACTATTAAAAACGAAATATTTACTATGCCAATCAACGAACTAGCACTAGAAGGAAAACACAACATCAAGAATGCAATGGCAGCAACTGCTGTAGCACAATTGTTGAATATTAGAAAACAGACCATCAGAGAAAGTTTGACTAATTTTCAAGGTGTAGAACATCGCTTAGAAAAAGTATTGAAAATTCAAGGTGTGCAATACATCAACGATTCTAAGGCTACGAATGTAAATTCTGTTTTTTATGCTTTAGATAGCATGACAACACCAACCGTTTGGATCGTAGGAGGTGTTGATAAAGGAAATGATTACGATGAATTAATGCCATTAGTTCGTGAGAAAGTAAAAGCTATCGTTTGCTTAGGTGTTGATAATACAAAAATCAGCAACGCATTTAATAATGTTGTAGATGTGATGGTAGAAACTACTTCAATGTCTGAAGCAGTTCAAATCGCTCAACGTTTAGCAGAAAAGGGAGATAGCGTTTTGTTATCGCCAGCATGTGCAAGTTTCGATTTGTTTGAAAACTACGAAGACAGAGGAAAACAATTCAAACAAGCAATTTATAATTTATAATAACAGATAGAAATGTTTGATATCATTGGTAAAATAAGAGGAGATAAAACCATTTGGGCTATAGTTTTTCTATTGGCTCTTATCTCGTTTTTGCCAGTGTATAGTGCTAGTACTAATTTAGTTTACGTTATCGGAAAAGGAACTACAATTGGGTATTTGTTCAAACATTTTATACATGTAATGTTGGGTTTCGGAATCATATTTTTTATTCACAAAACACCTTATCATTACTTTAAAGCGCTTTCTATTTTCGGAATTCCGTTAGTAATATTATTATTAGTTTATACATTATTTAAAGGAACTGTTATTGATGGTGCAAATGCCAGTCGTTGGATACAAATTCCTTTTATAGGTATTGGTTTTCAAACGTCTACATTAGCGTTTATCGTGTTAATGATATATGTAGCACGATATTTAGCTAAAGTAAGCGATAAAGAATATTCGTTTAAAGATTCCTTATTAGAATTGTGGGCGCCAGTTTTTGCCATTTTAGCATTAGTGCTTCCAGCGAACTTTTCAACAACTGCTTTGATTTTTTCAATGGTATGTATGTTGGTTTTCATTGGGCAGTATCCAATGCGATATCTCGGAATTATAATTGGAGCTGGAATTGTGAGTTTAACGATGTTTATTTTGGTAGCAAAAGCTTTTCCTGACGCAATGCCAAACCGTGTTGATACATGGATGAGTCGTATTGATAGTTTCTTCGATGATAAACCAAATGAAGATGATTACCAAATTGAAAAAGCAAAAATAGCCATCGCATCCGGTGGGATAAAAGGATTAGGTCCAGGAAAAAGTGTTCAGAAAAACTTTTTACCTCAATCTTCTTCCGATTTTATTTTTGCCATAATTGTGGAAGAGTACGGTTTAGTAGGTGCTGTCGGAATCATCTTTTTGTATTTGCTATTGTTTATCCGATTTATAATTGATGCTCAGAAAGCAACTACATTATTTGGAAAACTATTAATCATCGGACTCGGATTTCCAATTATATTTCAAGCGTTTATCAATATGGGAGTTGCAGTGGAATTACTTCCAGTGACAGGTCAGCCTTTGCCTTTGATTAGTAGTGGAGGAACTTCTATTTGGATGACGTGTATTGCGATTGGAATTATTTTAAGTGTGACGAAGAAAGAAGAAGAAGTAGCATTGGATTTAGAGGAAAAACGCAAACGTGATGAAGCGTTACAACAAATTATTGATGCACAAGTAGCGTTAAACGAAGATAAAGAAGCAGATGAAAATCAGCAGAAAATAAACGATATTAAAAGTTCCATTAGAGAATCTTTAATTGAAGATGAGAATGGAGATGTGTTAGTAAACGGACAAAATCCAATGAACGCAGTTTTAAATAAAAGATAGATGAAAAATCCAAGATTCATAATTAGCGGTGGCGGTACAGGTGGACATATTTATCCAGCCGTTGCGATTGCAAACGAATTAAAAAATCGTTTTCCAGAAGCGGAGTTTCTTTTTGTAGGTGCTAAAGATAAAATGGAAATGCAAAAAGTACCTCAAGCAGGTTATGCAATCAAAGGATTATGGATTTCAGGAATTCAACGCAAACTGACTTTGGATAACGCAATGTTTCCTTTAAAGTTGGCTTCAAGTATGTGGAATTCATTCAAAATCATAAAAAGTTTTAAGCCTGATGTGGTTATTGGAACAGGTGGTTTTGCAAGTGGAGCAGTCTTGAAAGCGGCATCCATGTTGAATATTCCAACAGTAATTCAAGAGCAAAATTCATATCCAGGAATTACCAATAAATTATTAGCAAAAAGAGCACATAAAATTTGTGTGGCTTACGAAAATTTGGAGCGATTTTTTCCAAAAGATAAAATGATATTAACAGGAAATCCAGTGCGTCAAGATTTGATTAATGAAGCGAGTAAAAGCGAAGCTATAGCTTATTTTAATTTAGATGCGAATAAAAAAACACTTTTGGTTTTAGGCGGGAGTTTAGGTGCTAGAAGAATCAACCAATTGATTGAGAAAGAATTGGATTTTCTATTGAGTCAGAACATTCAAATCATTTGGCAATGCGGAAAATTATATTTGAACGATTACTCAAAATATAATGAGAAAGACAACGTTCAGGTAGTAGCGTTTATTGATAGAATGGATTTGGTTTACGCTGCTGCAGATGTAGTGATTTCTCGTTCAGGAGCATCATCCGTTTCTGAATTATGCATTGTGGGAAAACCAACGATTTTCATTCCGTCACCAAACGTAGCCGAAGATCATCAAACTAAAAATGCTAAAGCAATTTCAGATAAAAACGGAGCCATTTTAATCAAAGAATCTGAATTAGAAACGCAATTTGAAACGATTTTTTCTGATTTAATTTCAAACGAAAGTAAGAAATCAGAATTAAGTCAAAACATAAAAAAATTAGCTAAGCCAAACGCAACAAAAGATATTGTTGAAGAGATAATAAAGCTAATAAAATAATATTTAAAGGGCAAGTTCAATTACAAGAACAAGCTCAATAAAAAAGTAAGTAATAAAAGTTTGAAATTGAATATTGAACTTGAAATTGAATTTGAAAAATGAATCTAAATCAAATACATAACGTTTATTTCATCGGAATCGGAGGCATCGGAATGAGTGCTCTTGCTCGCTATTTTCAATACATTGGGAAAAAAGTAGTGGGTTATGATAAAACACCTACGCAGTTAACAGATGAATTGCAAGCTATCGGTTTAGAAATTCATTTTGAAGATAATATCAGTTTAATTCCAGCCGATTTCTATGTAGAAAATACATTAGTAATCGTAACGCCAGCCGTTCCAGTTTCACATTCCGAATGGAACTATTTCATTGAAAGAGAATACAATATTAAAAAACGTGCTGAAGTTTTGGGAATCATAACAAAAGATACCTATTGTTTCGCTGTTGCAGGAACACACGGAAAAACTACAACATCAAGTATTTTAGGTCACGTTTTATATGAAAGTGGTGTTGATGTTACTGCTTTTTTAGGCGGAATTGTTGAAAACTATAATTCCAATTTAATAGGTTCAGGAAAAACGGTAACTGTTGTAGAAGCGGATGAATTTGACCGTTCATTTTTGCACTTACATCCAAATGTTTCTTGTGTAACGTCAATGGATGCCGACCATTTAGATATTTATGGTGATGCAGCAAGTATTGAAGAATCATTCAGAGAATTCGCAGCTAAAACATCAAGCGAAAATTTATACGTAATCAAAGGATTACCACTAGAAGGAAATACGATTGGTGTAAACAATGATGCTGATTTTTCAGCTCAAAACATCCGAATTGAAAATGGGTTTTATGCGTTTGATGTTAAAACACCCACTGAAATAGTTCAAAATGTAAAATTTGGTTTGCCAGGTCATCATAATCTGACTAATGCACTATTGGCTTTTGCCATGGCGAAATCTTATGGTGTTTCAAATGAGAAAATCATTGCAGCATTAGCAAGTTTTAAAGGAGTAAGAAGACGTTTTTCATTCCAAATTAGAGAAGAAAAATTAGTTTATATTGATGATTATGCACATCATCCAACCGAAATTAACGCGGTGCATCAAGCGGTTCGAGAATTATATCCGGGTAAAAAAATCATTGCAGCATTTCAGCCACATTTGTTCAGTAGAACGAAAGATTTTGTAGATGGTTTTGCAGAAAGTCTAAGCAAGTTTGACGAGATTTTATTATTGGAAATTTATCCTGCTCGCGAGTTGCCAATGGAAGGTGTAAATTCGACTTGGTTGTTGAATAAAATTAACAATCCAAATAAGAAATTAGTTAGTAAAGACGAATTGTTCACGGCTTTTGAAAATTCAGATGCTGATGTGTTCATAACTATTGGCGCAGGCGACATTGGTGAGCTTGTAAAAGATCTAAAAAAAGCGCTTCATGAAAAGAATTAATTGGCATACTATTCGCTTGGTGTTAATCATTTTTACAATGATTTTCCTTTACTCCTTTTCTGTAAAGAGGAATAGTGAGCGCAAAATCAGTAAGATAGACATTAAATTCGAGTCGAATGAAAATATGTTTTTAACACATGAAATGGTTAATAACTTGTTAATACAAAATTTGGGAGGTACATCATCAATTCAAAAAGATAAATTAGATTTGAATACTTTAGAAACTGTTCTCGATGATCACGAGATGATTGAAAAAGCACAAGTTTTTTCAACTGTAGATGGATTTCTAAATACGCGTATTACTCAAAAGACCCCAATCGTAAGAGTTATTACTGATAATGAAAGCTATTATCTTGATTCAAAAGGGTATAGAATGTCGTTGTCGGAGAATTTTTCAGCACGAGTTCCGCTAGTTACTGGCGAAATAAGTGAAGAAAATTGCAAGCCGTTTTTGTTCTTATTTAACGAAATCAAAAAAGATGATTTCTTAAGTAAAAATATTACTGGCGCACAGGTTATGGCTTCAGGAAATGTGGTGTTAACCAACAGAAGTTATGATTATAAAATAGCATTTGGGAAACCAATAAATGTTGAAAAGAAGCTAAAGAATTATAAAGCGTTTTTTCATCATGCGATAAAAGATACATTGATTAAAAGTTATAAAGAGGTAAACGTTATGTTTACACAACAAGTGGTTTGTAAGAAATAGTTAGAGTTATGAACAAAGACAACATTGCAGTAGGATTAGACATTGGTACAACTAAAATTGTAGCAATGATAGGGAAGAAGAATGAATACGGAAAGCTAGAGATTCTTGGAGTAGGAAAATCTAAAAGCTTAGGTGTTCATAGAGGTGTTGTAAATAATATTACACAAACCATACAGTCAATTCAGCAAGCAGTTGCTGATGCAGAAAATGATTCGGGTTATAAAATTAATGATGTTGTTGTAGGTATTGCTGGGCAACACATTAGAAGTATTCAACATAGCGATTACATCAGTCGTCCAAATGCAGAAGAAGTAATTGGAGATGCAGATATCGATGCATTGATTGGTCAGGTTCATAAATTAGCTATGTTACCAGGTGAAGAAATTATTCACGTTTTGCCACAAGAATTTAAAATCGACGGACAGGCCGAAATTAAAGAACCAATTGGAATGTACGGTGGAAGATTAGAATCTAGTTTCCACGTAGTAGTAGGACAAGCGGCTTCTATTCGTAATTTAGGAAGATGTATCAAAAGTGCTGGATTAGAATTATCTGGATTAACACTTGAACCATTAGCTTCGGCTGATGCAGTATTAAGTCAAGAAGAAAAAGAAGCAGGAGTTGCTTTGATAGATATAGGTGGTGGAACAACCGATTTAGCCATTTTTAAAGATGGAATCATTCGTCATACAGCTGTTATTCCTTTTGGAGGAAACGTGATAACGGAAGATATTAAAGAAGGATGTTCGATTATCGAAAAACAAGCAGAGTTATTGAAAACTCGTTTTGGTTCAGCTTGGCCAGGAGAAAATAAAGACAATGAAATTGTTTCTATTCCTGGATTAAGAGGCAGAGAGCCAAAAGAAATTTCATTAAAAAACTTGTCAAAAATCATTCACGCTAGAGTTGTGGAAATCATTGAACAAGTATATGCTGAAATTAAATTGTACGGACACGAAGATCCAAAGAAAAAACTAATTGCAGGTATTGTATTAACAGGTGGTGGAGCGCAATTGCAACACATTAAACAACTGGTAGAATACATTACTGGAATGGATACAAGAATTGGTTATCCAAACGAGCATTTAGCAGGAGATTCAAACGAAGAGTTGTCAAGTCCATTGTATGCTACAGCAGTTGGTTTAGTAATGAACAGTATTAGAAACAATACAAAAAGTGCTACTCCATTTGTGGAAATGAAAAAAGAAGAGCCAGTAGTGGTGACTCGCCCTCAAGTTGTGGTTGAAGAAACAATTGTTGAGGAAGAAAAAGAGGAGCCAAAAGCAACTCAACAAATTACGAAACAAGAAACAACAGATGATAGAATCAAACGTTCGTTTTTTGATAAGTATATAGATAAGATTAAAGAATTTTTAGATAACGCAGAATAAAAGGAGATACTATGTCAGAATTTGGAAACATTTCATTCGATTTACCTAAAAACCAATCTAACGTAATTAAAGTAATTGGCGTTGGAGGTGGAGGTAGTAATGCCATAAACCACATGTTTAAGCAAGGCATTAAAGGTGTTGATTTTATAGTTTGTAATACTGATTCTCAGGCATTGCAAAATAGTCCAGTACCAAATAAAATTCAGTTGGGTGTTAACCTTACCGAAGGATTAGGTGCGGGTGCAAACCCTGAAGTAGGTCAACAATCTGCAATAGAAAGTATCGCCGAAATTGAGAAAATGTTGGACAGCAACACCAAAATGGTTTTCATCACCGCAGGAATGGGTGGAGGAACTGGAACTGGTGCAGCTCCTGTAATTGCGCAATTGGCAAAAGAGCGCGACATTTTAACAGTGGGTATTGTTACGATTCCTTTTCAATTTGAAGGAAAAGTTCGCTCTGAGCAAGCGTTAGCTGGAGTTGAACGTTTACGTAAACAAGTAGATTCTTTAGTTGTTATCAATAATAATAAATTACGTGAAGTATACGGAAACTTAGGTTTCAAAGCTGGTTTCTCAAAGGCTGACGAAGTGTTAGCTACTGCGTCAAGAGGAATTGCTGAAGTTATTACGCACCACTATACTCAAAATATTGACCTTAAAGATGCTAAAACCGTGTTGTCAAACAGCGGAACAGCAATCATGGGTTCTGCAACTGCATCGGGTTCAGATAGAGCAAAACAAGCAATTTCAAGCGCATTAGATTCTCCATTATTAAACGATAATAAGATTACTGGTGCTAAAAACGTATTGTTGTTAATCGTTTCTGGAACTGATGAAGCTAACGAAATTACAATCGATGAAATCGGAGAAATCAATGATTTCATTCAGTCTGAAGCAGGTTACAACGCAAACATCATCATGGGTGTTGGTGAAGAAGAAGCTTTAGGTGAAGCAATTTCGGTAACGGTAATTGCTACAGGTTTTAATATCGAGCAACAAGCAGAAATCGTTAATACGGAGCCTAAGAAAATTATTCATTCTTTAGAAGACGAACAAAAAATTGTTCACGAATTGTTGAATAAAACAATTGCGAGTCTTCCGGTTAATGAGCCAATTTTTGAATCTCCAATTGAAACAGAAATTAAATCAGATATCATCAATCCAATTTGTGACGAAGTAGTAGAACAAAAAGTTGTTTTTACTTTAGAAGAAGAAGTTGAAGAGCCAGTTTTCGAAATTCATACACCAGTAGCAGCAATTGATTTAGTTCCTACAACTGAGTTTTTAAAGAATATTGATGTAACTTTTGAAGTAGTTAGCCCAAATGTAGCGCCAACTTTCGAAATCATTACACCACAAATCAGAGAAATCGAAGTAAAAGATCCAGAATTTGTTGTAGCAACTGAAGAAGTGAGTTTTTCTTTGGATTTATTCGCTGCAAAAGAAGAAGTTAAAGAGAATACAATTGTTTTCGAATTAACGCCTGAAACACGTGCTATGGAAGTAAAAGATCCAATAAACGTTGTTCCGGTTACAGAAGTTAATCAAAACGGAATTATCAAATATTCGTTAGAGGATTATTTAGAAAAAGAAAACGAATTAGTAGCTTCTAAGCCAGTCGAAATTGTAGCTGAACCAATTGATGAAGAGTTAAACTTCACTATGAAAACGAATGTTCAAAAATTTGAAGATGCACATCAATTAGACAATACTTCGCCTTTAGAAATGTCAATCGAAGATACATTAAAACTTAGAGCCGACGAACGTAAAAGAAAAATGAAAGAATTCAATCATAAATTCAACAATAGTGCTTCGCAAATTGATGAGTTTGAAAGAATTCCTGCCTATAAAAGAATGGGGTTTGATGTAACATCTACACCAAACACTGCTAGCAATCAATCTAGAATGTCTTTAGGAACTGATAGCAACGACGATATTCAATTGCGTTCAAACAATTCATTCCTACACGATAATGTGGATTAAATCTACAACAAACTAACCTACACTAAGAAACCCGAAGAGCAATTTTCGGGTTTTTTTATTACCTTTGCACCATGTTTGTAAAACCTTTTTCTAGGGTTTGGACATAAATCAACTACAATAAATAAAAAATACAATATGAGTTTAGAAGCAAAAATCATGGATCACATGAAGGAAGCCATGAAGGCAAAAGATAGTGTGGCTTTAGAAGCATTAAGAGCTATCAAATCGGCAATTATTTTAGCCAAAACAGAAGCTGGTGCAGGAGATGGTTTGTCAGAAGATCAAGAAATTAAAATGTTACAACGTTTGGTTAAAATGCGTAAGGATAGTGCTACTATTTTCACAGAGCAAAATCGTCCTGATTTAGCGGAACCAGAATTAGCACAAATTGCTGTAATTGAAAAATTCTTGCCAGCTCAGTTATCAGAAGAAGAAGTAGAAGCAATTATTGCTAAAATCATAGCTGAAACAGGAGCTTCAGGTATTGCTTCAATGGGAAAAGTTATGGGATTAGCTTCAGCTCAAATAGGAGGACAAGCAGAAGGGAAAGTAATTTCTGGAATTGTAAAGAAATTATTAGTATAAAAGTAACTAGTGAATAGTAATTAGCTAATCAATAGTTACTATTCACTTATCACTAAAAAGGCTTCGTAGTTCAACTGGATAGAATATCAGATTTCGGCTCTGAGGGTTGCAGGTTCGAACCCTGCCGAGGTCACAAATAAACGTCAAGATTTCTTGGCGTTTATTTTTTTTTAAACACATTATTTTACGTTATTTGTAAAATAGTCCCAAATATATGAATCCACAACCTATAGAACACGAATTATTTTTAGCTGATTACATTGCTATGTTTGTTGTCGTGGCTCCTTTTGCGGCTATCTTTTTTGCTTTTGCTTTTTATGTAACAGAGATTGTTTATCTACGTAATTATAAAAAACCTTTAGTGGTGTTTGCTAATGTAAATTTTTTAAAGTTAAATGATTCTAGAAAGCAAATATTGACAACAAATTTTCATTTTTACAATCGATTAAAACCTAAATACAAAAGATATTTCGAGCATAGAGTAGCTAAGTTAATCTTGCATTATAATTTTGAAGGTAGAGATATAGAAATTACCGAAGAAATGAAAGTAACTATATCAGCAACCTATGTAATGTTAACTTTTGGAATGCGCGAATATTTAAATCCATTGTTCAAGCGAATTGTTGTTTATCCGGATATTTATTATTCATCTCAAAATGATAATTACCATAAAGGAGAGTTTAATCCAAGAATGGAATGCATTGTTTTTTCTTGGAAACACTTTAAAGAAGGGATTGATATCACAAATGATAATTTGAATTTAGGATTACATGAATTTACCCATGCTTTTCATATTTATGCATTAAAAAGTGATAAAGCAACTTTTGTTTTGTTCAACGAATCGCTTCAAAATTTATTTCGTGTAGTTTCAAAACCTGAAGTCAAGCAACGTTTAATTGAATCTGGATTTTTAAGAGATTATGCTTACGAAAATCAGTTTGAGTTTGTCGCGGTTTTATTAGAATATTTTTTTGAATCACCTCAAGAATTTAAATCTAAATTCCCTTCTATATTCTTGAAAGTCAAGCATATGATTAACTATAATGAAAAGTATTTTATTTCATCTATAGTTTAAAATACTGATATCTATCATGTTTTTGTGGCGATATATTGAGTAACTTTATGTCATTAAAATTTCGGTATTATGAAACAAAAAGTTCCCGTGTCAACTATCATGACAAAAAATGTAGTGAAGTTGAACTTATCAGATGATTTAACAAAAGCGGAAAGCTTGTTCAAAAAGTACCACATTAGACACATTCCGGTGGTTTACAGTAATAAAATTGTTGGAATGTTGAGTTATACCGATTTGCTCCGTATTTCATTTGCAGATGCTATTGATGATGACGAAGACGTTGTAGATACTACAGTTTATAACATGTTTACTGTGGAGCAAGTAATGGCAAAAAAAATAGTTTCTATTTCACCAGATACTACCATTAAGGAAGCAGCCCAAATTTTAGCCACAAAAGAGTTTCATGCTCTTCCTGTATGTGAAGGAGAATTGTTAGTAGGAATTATAACCACAACCGATTTAATTAAATACCTAATCGATCAATATTAAATTAAAAAGCCTAACAGTTAAATGTTAGGCTTTTTTTGAATTATTTTGTTATTTGTTTTAAATCTGCAATGGTGGCAATTGGGTCTTGAGCTCCAAAAACATAACTTCCAGCTACTAAAACATCAGCTCCTGCATCAGCTAATTGTTTTGCGTTTTTATTGGTTACACCGCCATCAATTTCAATTAAAGTAGATGCATTTTTTCTATTAATTAATGCTTTTAGTTTTTCAACTTTAGCATAAGTGTTTTCAATGAAAGATTGACCTCCAAAACCAGGATTCACACTCATAATACACACTAAATCTATATCTTGAATCACATCTTCTAATAAATCTACGTTAGTGTGTGGATTTAAAGCTACTCCAGCTTTCATGCCTTCTGCTTTGATTGCCTGAAGTGTTCTATGTAAATGAGTACAAGCTTCGTAATGAACCGTCAAAACATCAGCTCCTAATTTTTTAAAAGTTGTAATATATCTATCTGGGTCAACAATCATCAAGTGAACATCGATTGTTTTTTTAGCATGTTTGTTGATTGCATCTAAAACAGGCATTCCAAAAGAGATATTTGGAACAAAAACGCCATCCATAATATCAATGTGAAACCAATCCGCTTCACTAGCATTAATCATTTCGATGTCGCGTTGTAAATTAGCAAAATCAGCTGCAAGAACTGATGGAGCAATAAGTGTATTTTTCATAAACTTGTAAAGTGTGTGTTGTTGAGTGCAAAGATAGTTTTTAGTTTAAAAGTTTAAAAGATTATGAGTTTAAAAGTTTGAATGATGCAAAAAATAAAACCTCGGTAATCAGCCGAGGTTTCAATCATCAATCAAAAAACGAACAGTCTTAGACTGTTGTTGTCTTTATAGTGTCACACTGAGCTTGTCGAAGTGTTATCCTAAATATGTTTTTAATATTTTACTTCTAGAAGTATGTTTTAATCTTCTGATAGCTTTCTCTTTAATTTGACGAACACGCTCACGAGTTAAGTCGAAAGTTTCTCCAATTTCTTCTAAAGTCATTGGGTGTTGGTCACCTAAACCAAAATACAAACGAACAACATCGGCCTCTCTTGGAGTTAATGTTTCTAATGCTCTTTCGATTTCAGTTTGTAATGATTCGTGAATTAATTCTCTATCTGGATTTGGAGATTCACCTGAACGTAAAACGTCGTATAAGTTTGAATCTTCACCTTCAACAAGTGGAGCATCCATTGATAAATGACGACCCGAGTTTTTCATTGACTCTTTTACATCATTAACCGTCATGTCTAATTCTTTTGCAATTTCTTCTGCAGAAGGAGCACGCTCTTGAGATTGCTCTAATAACGCATACATTTTATTGATTTTATTGATAGAACCAATTTTATTCAACGGTAAACGTACGATACGAGATTGTTCTGCTAAAGCTTGAAGAATCGACTGACGAATCCACCATACAGCATATGAAATGAATTTGAATCCACGTGTTTCATCAAAACGTTGTGCGGCTTTTATTAATCCTAAATTTCCTTCGTTAATTAAATCAGGAAGTGTAAGTCCTTGATTTTGATATTGTTTTGCTACTGAAACTACGAAACGTAAATTAGCTTTTGTTAATTTTTCTAAAGCGCGTTGATCTCCGGCTTTAATTCTTTGTGCTAATTCTACTTCTTCGTCAGCAGTAATAAGGTCAACTTTTCCAATTTCTTGTAGGTATTTGTCTAAGGAAGCGGTTTCACGATTGGTAACCTGCTTGGTAATTTTAAGTTGTCTCATTGAATTTTTCTCCTTACTTTTTAAAAGTTCTGGTAGTTATACGTAGCAGGTTACAAAAAAGTTACAAAGAATTGTAAAATATTTTTCAAATCACTTAAAATCAGTTTTTTGTTATTTGACTTCAAAATATTCTTTAATAGAAACGGGTTCTCCTTTTGATGAAAAACCTTCTAAACTTATTTCAAATTTCCCTTCAATATCTGAAGTATAAAAATGAAATGGTTTACCGATTTTTACATTATCATCCCAAGCTAGTTGATATCTAAAATCAGGGAAACGTGTTAGATCTTTTCCCGACTCATATAGAAAAGGTTGAAATGATTTGATTTCGTTACATCGTTCTATTTGTATAGGTAATATGTTTTTTGATTTAGGTGTGTATTCTCTGTTGAATGTGGTAATAGATACAACACCACTAAAAATTTTTGAGCCATAAGAATAAGCTTTGTTTATAACACTTATTTTATAAATATTATTTGTGTTATAGTTGAAAAGTTCATTTACATCTTGTAATAACAGTCCGTCAACTAATACTAATGTGCTTCCAAATGATTCTCCTGAGGTAATATAATCTCTTATGTGTAAAGTGTAGTTACCTTCGTTTTCTTTAAAATATACGGCTGGAACAATTTCTATAATTGTTTCCTTAAAAGTAGGAAATCGTTTATAATTATCTAGAATATATTCCTTTGCATTACCGTCATAAAAAGGTTTAATTTTTGAAGAATTTGTTTTTAAACTATCTTTAATAGTGTATGCATTTGTTATTTGAGAAGCAACCATTCTTGCTTCTATATCAGTGATGTTTTTATCTGAAATTATTAAATTATTTTCGAATGTAGTGTTGTTAAATTCAGCTTTTGTTGGTTGATTTAAAGTAATTTGATAATCATTTAATTCACTTTCAAAAATTTGTAGAATAACACTTTCTTTTTTTAAATTTTGATCTAAAATAAAGTAAAATTCTCCATTATTTTTAGTTTTTACAATTTTTAAATCAAATGGTTCTCCAATAGTTGATAATCCAATGTGTTTATCGCTAATTGTTTTATTAACATCGTTAGTTGTAATTTTACCAGATAGTAATTCGCCTCTTAGCTCAGGTAAGTGCTTAATAGTTGAAGAATTGATAAAGTTATCAGTGCTGTTTTTTAAAAAATTAATACTGTTAATAGCTTTGTTGAAATTTAGACCATCTATTTTTCTAATTGAAATTGAAAAATTACCATCAGTATATTTTTGTGAATTTGAAATAATTTCTAATTCAACCTTGTCTCTTTTGGAAAAATTACTTTTTAAAAGTTTAATAGTTACATCATCATTTTTCAAATGATTTTCATTTAATAATTCCTGATTTTTAATATTAATATTGTTGCCAATATTTTTATGAGGTAAAAATGGATTTATAATTGAAATTTCGGTTTCAAAATATTTTGTTTTTGAATTATTTTGCATCCAATTTGTGTATGCAATTAGCTTGTAGTTTCCTGTGTTGAATGTGGTATTAATAAAAATTTCGTTGGCACCAATACCTTTATTTAATACTATCTTATTTCTGTTTATACAGGTGCCGTTTTTATCGATAATTTCTACATAAGCAATTTTACTTATGTTGCTTAATTCTTTTGAATTAGCATTTAAACAATAAATTTTATACAGTAATGTTTCTCCTGTAATAAATGTTGTTTCATTTGTGTGCAGAAAAATTGCTTCGCTTTCAAAATAGTTGTTTTGAGCTAAACTAATAGAATGCCATCCAAAAGTGATAGCCAGTAAAATTAAATATTTTCTCATTGCCAAAATGGAGGTATTATATTTGAAGAAAAGGTTGTGCAATCACCACAATAAGGTATTACCATTAAATAAAGACCTGCGGATTCTCTATAAAATAATAATCTATTACTTCTTACATATGCTTTTAAAGCATAAAAACCATCGTTTGAATTTAAAGGGTCAAAATCTGATGGATTAAAGGTTCTTCCAGTACATTCATATAAAAATCCTGGAGGGTTTGAATCAGGAAAAAGATCTTCGTAGTTAAAAAAGATTCTTTTACTTGAAACAGAGGCAATATCAAATAAGCCTACTACAATTTCATTCGGTTGTTGTAAGCATCTGATGTTGCTAGGAATTAAGCCAGGTTGAATTTGAGATAAATTACTACCATCATCTGATAAGTTTTTTAAGTTTTTATAAAATTCAAATGAAGTAGCATTATGGACATATTGATAAACAATTATACTATATCTATTAGCAATTTTATAATCGGATTGAGGTATAAATTGGATTGGGAAATTTGAAACACGATCTTCAACATAGTTAGATGTGTTTTCTAAAGCAATTGAATTAGATTTGTTACTTGAATAACAAGTCCTAGTTTCGCCATCTCTTAAATAAAATTCAATAGTATTGTCTTCTAATATTCTAATATTGTTTGGTGACCAATAAGGCACAATTACTTTGTAAGTTTCTTCAAAAGTATATCGATAGAAATTTGTGTTGTTATTTGGGTCAAAGCTATTGGCTTGAATTTCCACTCCTTCAGTTCCTAAATCATTACTTTTTCTTACCGCAACAACTGATTCTAAGTTTGAAACAGAAGGAAGTATTTGTTCTGTTGAAATATATTTTCTTCCATTTGATGTTTCAATCTCTAAACGATAAGCAACATTAGGTAAAGGTTCAAATTCATCAATCGATATGTACGTTTCACCTTGTTGAGTAAATCGGAAAACAGAACCGTCATCTCCAAAAACTTTAACATCTGCATTTTCTTCAATGGAAGGTTCATTTTCCTCTAAGCGATAAGTTCTTGTTAATTTTACTTCTTGTTTTTTCAAACCATTTGTTAATGTAGCTTCTACAACCAAATAATTTTGATAGTTATTTGATTGTAATGCATATGGTTCTGTACAACTGTAAATGTTAAACAGTATTATTATTACTAATAAACTTTTCTTTATTTTTTGACTTACTTTCATAACTAAAATTTAAAATTATAAGTAATTGTAGGTACGGGAATTGAAAAAATGCTAGTTTGGTAGGCTTTAATTTTTCCTTCTTCGGTAACAAAATAAATGGAATAAGGATTGTTGCGTCCTAATACATTATAAATTGATATATTCCAATAACTATGCGCTAGTTTTTTTATTTTATGATTGCCTTCAATATTGAATCCTATGTCCAATCTATAATAATCAGGAACTCTAAATTCATTTCTATCACTGTACAATGTGTATTGATTTCCTCCGAATTCATATGTTCCAATTGGATATGTAATTGGTCTTCCAGTTTGATAAATGAAATTAGTTGATAGACTATATCGCTTAGTGAATTTATAATTTAAAATTAGACTTAAATCATGAGGTTTATCAAAGTTAGTTGGGAAATATTCTCCATTATTAATAACTTCTTCATTAAACTTGCTGTCTAGTTTTATGAGTGACCTAGAATAGCTATAGCCAATCCAGCCATTAAGTCTTCCGCTTGATTTTTTTAAAAGCAATTCTATTCCATAAGATTTACCTTCTCCTTGAAGTACTTCTGTCTCTATGTGATTATTCAAAATTAGTTCAGCACCTACTTTGTAATCTAAGATGTTTGTAGACTTTTTATAATAAGTTTCTAAACTAATTTCATAAGGTTGTCCTTTGAAATTTTTAAAAATTCCCAATGAAACTTGTTGTCCATAGCTAGGTTTAATATTTAGATCCGCTAGTTTCCATGTGTCAGTTGGGGATTGTGTAGTGTTTGTAGAAAGTTTATGTAAATATTGATAGTTTGTATCGTAACTTAATTTTAATGAAATAGTTTCGGAAAGAAGTTGTCTTAGAGCAATTCTATATTCTAAACCATTGTAAGATTTAACTAATTCATTATTCTTATAGTTGGTTTCAGAAATTATATTTTGATCAGTTGTTGGCATTCCTTCTTCATATTTTCTTTGCGTCGAAGGACCGAGTGCTAGAAAATTTGAAAAACGTATTCCTAAATTTACAGATAAATTTTTAGTAACAGTTATGTTGTCTGTTATAAAGAAAGCACTCTCTAATCCTTTTTCTTTTTGGATTGATTGATATTCTATGAGTGAATTCTCATCTGTTGGAGTTAGTGTGCCAGGATTAATATTATAAAGCGTTGAATTAATTCCATAAGTAAATTTATGAATATTGCTATAGGTATAAAGCCCTTTGTAAATTAACTTGGTTTCGTTTACTTTGAATCCAAAATCAAATGATTTTTGGTTGTTTTTGTCAAAATTTATCCCAAATTTATATTCCGAATTCGTAATGCCAAATTCGGCTTTATTTTTTTCGTTAAATGTGTGTTTTCCATTTAGAGTTAGAATTCTATTGCTATATGTATATGTGGAATCTGAAGTTAAGTTAAAAAGGTCTTTACTATAATATATGGTAGATTCTAAAGTTGTTTTTTTAGATAATTGATGATTGTATTTTACGATTAAATCATAAAATGAAGCTTTACTATTTTTAATTTCTGGATTATCAATTTCTTTTACAATCCAATCAGAGTATGTTGCGCGTCCACCAAATAGGATACTTGATTTTCCTTTTACAATAGGTGCATTTATTGTTAAGTTACTTGTAACTGGTCCAATTCCGCCTTCTCCACTAATTTTATCAGTATTTCCATTTTTTGATTTAATATCAAATACCGAAGATAATCGGCCGCCGAATTCAGCAGGTATGCTTCCTTTATAGATTTCAGCATTCTTTATTACGTATGGGTTTATTGAAGAGAAAAAGCCAAAAAAATGAGATGGATTATATATGGTTGCATTGTCTAAAAGAAAAAGATTTTGGTCTTCTTTTCCACCTCTTACATTTACACCAGCAGAGCCTTCTCCAGTGGTTTTTATCCCTGGTAATGTTGTGGCTACTTTTAAAATATCTCTCTCTCCTAAAACCATAGGAACACTTTTGACATCTTCCATGTTAATTGAAGTCACGCCAGAAGAAGTGCTTTTTACATTTTTGTCACTTCCAGCTTCAATGATAATTTCATTTAATTCTGTTATAGCTTCATTTATACTGAAGTTTTTGGTTCCATTGCCATAAGCAACAATAGTCAACTTAGTTATTTTATACCCTGATGCATCAATTTCAATAGCGTGTTTTCCATAAGGTAACATCATTCTGTAAAAACCCTTGTCATTTGTAGTTGTGATTGTTTTGTTTTGGATTTTAATATTGGCTTCTGGTATGGGAATACCACTTTTTTTATTTAATACAAAACCCGATATTTCATAAGTGATTTTTTGTTTGCTAACAGATTCTTTTCCAATTACAATTAATTCGTTAACTTTTTCATCTGCATTGTTGCTGCTTTTCTCAGTTTCTTGTATAAGAATAGGTTTTACTGTTATTGGGCTATTTTCTTTCGCTTCTATAAAATCATGAGCGACTTTATCATAAATAACGCTGTTTTGTGTAAGTATTACTTGTTTTTTATGAATATAAAAATTTAGATTAGTGTCTTTAAATATATGTTTTAAGACAAAGTCAATTGTTGTTTTTTCAAATTTTTCATTTATAGAAATAGAATCATTTTTCAACCAATTATTTTGATAGAAAAATGAATAATCAGTTTGTTTTTCAATTTGCCTTATAGCTTCATTTATGCTTATAGCATTGATTTCTATAGAAACAATTGTGTCTTGTTGAGCGGATGATGATAAGAAAAAAAACAGAAAAAGAATGCAAAGTAATTTTTTCATATTGACTTATTTGATAAGGGTTAATTGATCAATAAATCGGACAATTTTTTCATAAAATTCTGTTTTATTGTCTTTTGCTAATTTTGAATTTTCTGAATAAAAGATGTTTATTTCTTTTTTGTAATTAGGAAATAAAATTGTTAGATCTTTTTTCCCGTTTATTTCAAAATATTCACCTTTAGAAAAAATTAAAAATTCATTATAAATGTCAAAATCAGAATAAAAAATTTGATTTTTTATAAAATCTCTTCGGTCTTTTTTGTGTTTTATATAAAATAGAAATTCCTTTCCTTTAAAATTTTCTTCATAATATCCTCTAATATTTTTGATAGTATCTTTTGTAACAAGATTTAAATTTATGAATTTTCTATTGTTTAGTGTGAATTGTAAAACTTTGTCCTTAATTAGAATAATTCCAAAATTTTCAGATTCTCCATAAGGTTTGAAAATAATAGCATCATTGAAGATATCATATTTTAAATTTACTGTATTATAAAATTGATTATCATAAATTAATTCACCTTGAGAATATTTATTTATATGATAAAACTGATGTGTATCTAATGTTTTGAATGTATTAAAATAAAAGAAGCCATTATTTAGCGGTAGGTTTTCTTTTCCTACTGTATTGTCAAAGAATTCTTCTATTTTATTCTGAGAATATAATGTAGAATTTAATAAAAGTATAATTATAAAAAAAAGTTGGTAACATGTCTTTTTTTTCATGTTTATAAGAATTTTCGGCAAGTTAGTTAATTTTCCAAAACAAAAATGTTAAAATTATTCTTACATATAAATATTTTAAATTTTTAAAATTCAAAAGCCCCGATTTTATATTTAAAATCGGGGCTTTTTATGAATTAACTTAACTATATTAACCTTGAGGGTTGTCTTTTTTCTCGATAGGTCTTTCTTCTCTTGGTGGTCTAGGTAAAAGTGCTTTTCTAGACACTTTTTCTTTACGTGTTTTAGGGTCAACACCTAGGTATTTTACCATAAATACGTCACCCATATTCACAACGTCAGTTACGTTTTCAGTTCTTTCCCAAGCTAATTCAGATACATGTAATAAAACTTCATTTCCTGGTGCTTGTGTATATTCTACAACAGCTCCAAAATCTAACATTTTAATTACTTTCACTTCATAAGCTTCTCCCATTACTGGTTTGAAAATGATAGAATCAATTTTAGCTAATACTGCAGCAATACCATCAGGATTAGTTCCTAAAATTTCTACTACACCTTGTTCATCTACTTCATTGATAACGATTGTAGTTCCAGTA
Source organism: Flavobacterium lacisediminis (assembly GCF_025909975.1). GTDB lineage: Bacteria > Bacteroidota > Bacteroidia > Flavobacteriales > Flavobacteriaceae > Flavobacterium > Flavobacterium lacisediminis. Next base: position 212,332 of record NZ_JAPCIO010000002.1, read on the forward strand.
GCTTTTTGTAATTCTTGAATTACTTTTCCACCAGGTCCAATTAACGCTCCAATGAAAGCTCCAGGAATAGTTCTTGTAATAATTTTTGGTGCTTTTGGTTTTACTTCAGCTCTAGGAGTTGCAATAGTTTCAGTTAATTTACCTAAAATATGCATACGCCCATCGCGTGCTTGGCCTAAAGCTTGTTCCATGATGTCATAACGTAAACCATCAATTTTGATGTCCATTTGACATGCTGTAATACCGTCAGCAGTTCCAGTTACTTTAAAGTCCATATCTCCTAAGTGATCCTCATCACCTAAAATATCAGACAATACAGCAAATTTTTCACCATCAGTAATTAATCCCATAGCAATACCAGATACTGGTTTTACCATTTGAACTCCAGCATCCATTAATGCCATAGTACCAGCACAAACCGTAGCCATTGAAGATGAACCGTTAGATTCTAATACTTCAGAAACGATACGAATTGTATAAGGACAATCTGCAGGAATCATATTTTTTAAAGCTCTTTGTGCTAAATTTCCATGTCCTACTTCTCTTCTTGAAGTCCCTCTTAAAGGTTTTGCTTCACCAGTTGAGAAAGGAGGGAAGTTATAGTGTAAATAGAATTTTTCTTCACCTTGTTCAGATGGAGAATCTATTTGGTTAGCTTCTCTTGAAGTTCCTAAAGTTACAGTAGCTAATGCTTGCGTTTCTCCACGTGTAAATAAAGACGAACCGTGAACAGAAGGTAAATAATCTGTTTCACACCAAATTGGTCTGATTTCAGTTGTTTTTCTTCCGTCTAAACGCAACCCTTTTTCTAAGATTACATTACGAACAGCTTCTTTATTAGTTTTGTAGAAATATTTCCCTACTAAATCTCCGTTTTCAGCTAATTCTTCTTCTGTAAATAAAGCTTTTACTTCTTCTTTTACAGCTGCGAATTTTTCGCCTCTTTCACTTTTTCCAGAAGCTTCTTGAGCAATTGCATAACATTTGTCATATGCAGCTGCTTTTACTTTTTTGTAAATAGCTTCATCTTCTTTTTCGCCTTCATATTCTCTATAAGCAGGAGAACCAATAGCTGCTCTTAAACGCTCTTGTGCTTGAATTTGAATTTTGATAGCTTCGTGAGCAAATTTAATAGCTTCTACCATTTCTGCTTCTGAAATTTCTTTCATTTCTCCTTCAACCATCGCAACAGAATCCATAGAAGCTCCAATCATCATGTCGATGTCTGATTGTGCTAATTCTTCTCTGCTTGGATTGATAACGAATTTTCCGTCGATACGTGCAACACGAACTTCAGAAATTAAGTTATAAAAAGGAATGTCTGAAACAGCTAATGCTGCAGAAGCTGCTAATCCAGCTAATGCATCTGGCATAACATTTTCGTCATGCGACATTAATTGAATCATTACTTGTGTTTCAGCATGGTAATCATCTGGGAAAAGTGGACGCAATACACGGTCTACTAATCTCATTGTTAATACTTCACTGTCACTTGGACGCGCTTCTCTTTTGAAGAAACCACCAGGGAAACGACCTGCTGCTGCAAATTTTTCACGATAATCAACCGTTAAAGGTAAAAAATCAACACCTGGATTTGATGTTCTTGCAGAAACTGCTGTTGCTAATAACATGGCATCGCCCATACGAACAACAACAGATCCATCTGCTTGTTTGGCTAATTTTCCAGTTTCGATTGTGATGCTTCTTCCGTCACCTAAATCGATAACTTCTTGGAATACTTTTGGAATCATAAATTTTTAATTCTAAATTAAACAAAGGGTCAGTTGTGTTGTTGTTGTGTGTGTAGTTGTTTGTAACCCAATGAAAAACCAAACTTTTTCTGTCAATATAAATAAAACAAAAAGGGGCACGAAGCCCCTTTAGTTGATTATTTTCTAATATTCAATTCTTTAATAATTTCACGATATCTGTTGATATCTTTCTTTTTTAAGTAGTCAAGAAGACTTCTTCTTTTACCTACTAAAAGTACTAATGAACGCTCAGTGTTATAATCGTGACGATTTTTTTTCAAGTGCTCAGTTAAGTGAGAAATTCTAAATGTAAATAATGCGATTTGCCCTTCAGCAGATCCAGTGTTTTCAGCTTTTCCTCCGTGTTTAGCGAAGATTTCAGCTTTAGTTTCTTTAGTCAAGTACATGCTAATATTATTTTAAATGATTATTATGTATGAATTGTATTGTTGCAATTCGGATGCAAAGATAAAAATAATTTAGAATTATGGATTATGAATTCAGAATTATTTTAAAATAAAAAAATTAAGCTATTTTGTCTATAGCTTTGAAGGCTCTTTTTAATAAAAATGGTGTTGCTAACGTAGTTATAAGCCCCATGATAACAAGCATTGAAAAGATTTCAGTATTTATAATACCAGCTTTGTAAGCAATATTAGCAATAACTAATTCCATAATACCTCGGGCGTTTAACCCAAATCCAAGAGCTATTGATACTTTGTGGTCTAATCTTGCAAAACGTCCACCAATATATCCACCAATAATTTTTGATAAAAATGAAACGGCAATTATGGCAAATAATAATGGATAATTTTCAATGGATGAAAATTGAAATTCTAGCCCAATTCCTGCAAAGAAAATTGGAGCTAAAAATCCCATCGCCATACTGTTTGTGGTGTTGTGAAAAGTATTTAAATGTTTTTCACCTACTAATTCTTTTGAAATTAGCATGGAAGCAAAAAAAGCACCAATAATAAAATGTAATCCTATGCTTTCAGTAATAGTGGCAAAAATCAAAATAAAAACAAAGAATACGGCAAAAAGAGATTCTTTTCCTTTTAATACTGAAAGTATCTTATTGAGTTTGTTTTCAATTAAATTTTCTTCTCTTGATACATTTCGTATGACACGATAGGTAGCAATAACCAAAATTAAGAAACAACTTAGTTTTAAAAGTGTTAGTAAAGTAGCATTAGTTATGTTAGCAAATGTTTGTTCAACATCTTTAATGTCTAATAAAATACCTAAAATGGTTAGCGCAATAACATCATCAAAAATAGCAACTGAGATTATTTTTTGTCCCACCGACGAATTCAGTTTGCCTAAATCCATTAAAATTCGAATACTAACTGGTAGAGCAGTAATAGCAACACACAATCCAATAAATATGGTTGACATCACGTCTAACTCAAAATAACGTCCTACTAAAAATCCAGAAACGATAGGAAGAAAAAAGGCCAAAACAGAAATAATGATATTTCGACCTTTCATCGATTTAACAATTTCGTCTAAGTGAATTTCTAAACCTGCAATAATAACCAATAAGAAAACCCCTAATTCAGAAATTACTTTTAGCTCTTCTGTTCGATGAATGAAATTTAAAATCGTTGGGCCTAAAAGAACACCAGCTAAAATTTCACCAATCATAGCAGGTTGTTTAAAACGTTCCATGATTTCGCCAAAGAATCGAGCTAACACTAGTAATAGTAATAAATTAGCAAAGAAAGGAAGCTCTAAACTTGGGACATTAAATTCCATAAATAGCGAGAGTCGAATTAGTTATAATCACGACAAATGTATAAAAAAGAGTCAAATTTTATTTATAACTTAAAATAATTTTGCGACTTCTTCATTAACAAATTCTAAAAAGCGTTCATCTGCTGCTGTAAAAGGGTCTAAAACATGTGAATCAATGTCAATTTGTCCAATATTAACTCCGTTAACGAATAAAGGAACCACAATTTCTGATTTTACAGTAAAACTACAAGCAATATAATTATCTTGTGCTTGAACATCAGGAACCACAAAATTTGCATTTGATTCCGCAACTTGTCCGCAGATTCCTTTTCCAAATGGAATAACAGTATGGTCGGTTTCAGCTCCAACATAAGGTCCTAAATGAAGTGTTTTAGCTTCGTGATTTGCAAAATAAAAGCCCACCCAATCATAATAACTAACGTTATCACTTAATAGTTGGCAAATTTCTTTCAGCTTCTCTTCGCGAGTAGCATTTTCTTTTTCAATAATGCTTGAAACAATTGGTTTTAATTCTTCAAAAGTCATAGTTGTATTTTTTTTACAAAAGTATTTATTCCTAGCTATTAAAAAATCTATATTTTTGTTAAAAATAGACGTTTTGAAAAATATTTTTAATCAGTACAGCCATTTTTTTACTTTTCTACTAAAGTTTATTTTGTTCTATGTCATTTTTATTTTCTTGTACAAGATGTATTTGAACCAATTTGATTTGAATAAAAATGAAATAGACGGTATAACCAAAACAGTTGCTTTTCAGACTAAGCAATTGATGTTGTGCTTTGATAACAATATTGAAACAGTAAAAAATGAGAATGAACCTTCAATAAAAATGATTTATCACGCTAAGTACGTAGCTCGAATTATAGAAGGGTGTAATGCAATAAGTGTAATGATTTTGTTTGCCTCGTTTGTTTTTGCTTTTTCTGCTCAGTGGAAAAAGACAGCGTTATATATCATTTCAGGAATTGTTATAATTCATGTTTTGAATATAATTAGAATTGCGGTTTTATCGTTCTCACTATATTATTTTCCAAATTATGAAGAAGTTCTTCATGGTACTTTGTTTCCGCTTTTTATTTATGGAGTAGTTTTTGTTTTGTGGATTTTATGGGTAACTAAATATTCGGGCTATGTTAAAAAAAATAAATAAGCATAAGTTCAGAATTGTTTTGCTTTTTTTGGCTCTTTTAGGCTTAGTACTTATTCGTGCGTTTGAAAGTCAATTATTTTACGACCCTTTTTTGTCTTTTTTTAAATTGGACTATCAAAATAAAGTTTTGCCTGATTTTGATGGTTTCTCATTGTTTTTCGGATTGCTTTTTCGCTATGTTTTAAATTCTATCCTATCTTTAGCTATCATTTACTTATTGTTCAAGCAAATACAATTGGTTCGATTTTCTATGATTTTGTATAGTATTTTCTTTCTAGTATTAATGTGTTTGTTTTTCGGATTACTTCATTTTTCTGACCAACCTGATTATTTGATTTTGTTCTACATCAGACGTTTTTTAATTCAGCCTTTATTTTTAGTACTTTTTATTCCGGCTTTTTATTATCAGCAGTTAACTCGCTAATTTTTTGTATCTTTATGTAATAATCTTTTTGATTATGAAAGTTACAAAATACTCAGGTGAATTAGTTCATTACGATGAACAGAAACTAATTAATTCACTCCGAAAATCAGGAGCTGACCAAGCTATGGCAGAAACCATTGTTAAGGAAATTGAAAGCGAAATGTATGAAGGCATTTCCTCGAAAAGAATTTATAAGCGTGCTTATCAGCTATTAAAAAATATTTCTAATGTACATGCGGCACGTTATAATTTAAGAACCGCCTTGTTAGGTCTTGGTCCTGCTGGATTTTTCTTTGAGAAATTTATTGCTAAAGTTATGAAAGAGCAAGGTTTTCAAACTAAAATTAGCATTACACTAAATGGGAAATGTATTTCTCATGAAATTGATGTTTTACTTCTCAAAAACGATATAGTTTCCATGATTGAATGCAAATTTCATTCAGGTCAAGATGCAAAAAGTGATGTAAAAGTTCCAATGTATATCCTCTCTCGATTTAATGATTTGAAAGATAAAAAGTACGATTTGTTTTCGGCGAAGCGAAGTATTTCAAAATGTATCATTGTAACCAACAACAAGTTTACCACAGATGCAATTCAGTTTGGAGAATGTTCGGGTTTGAGTATGTTGAGTTGGGATTATCCTCAAAAAAACGGAATCAAAGATTTGGTTGATCGTTTTCGAGTTTATCCTGTAACTTGTTTAACAACTTTAACTAAAGCAGAAAAAGACCAATTGTTGATTTTAGATTGTATTACCATTAAAGATTTAATTCAACATCCCGATTATTTGAAAACCATCGAGTTAAGTCATAATCGAACTATAAATGTTTTAAAAGAAGCGAATCAATTAACAAATTAAACCAAAAATCATGAAAATTCATTTTTTAGGCGGAGCAGGAACAGTAACAGGTTCAAAAACGTTAATCGAACACAATAATCTTCGAATTTTGATTGATTGTGGCATGTTTCAAGGAATAAAATCGTTACGCGAATTAAATCGAGAGCCACTTTCCATTTTACCTGAAACGATTGATTTTGTAATTCTTACTCACGGACATTTAGATCATTGTGGTTGGTTGCCAAAACTAGTTAATGAAGGTTTCAAAGGAAAAATTTTCTGTACAAGACCAACAAAAGAAATTTCGCGATTGATTTTATACGATAGTGCGAAAATTCAGGAAGAAGAAGCTAAAAAAGCCAATGAAGAACATTTCTCAAAACACGACCCAGCCGAACCTTTGTATACTGAAGCCGAAGTAGATGCTGTAATTCCGAAGTTTCGAGTAGTAGATAAAGATTTTGATGTAAAACTCGATGATGACGTTTCTTTCAAATTCTTTTATGCAAGTCATATTTTAGGCGCTTGTTCAATTGAATTAACCATCGATGGAAAAGTTTTGGTTTTCTCTGGAGATATTGGTCAAGATGATGATGTGCTGATGTTCCCACCTCAAAAACCCAAAAAAGCCGATTATGTTTTTTTAGAAAGTACGTACGGAAATCGCCTTCATCCACAAACTAATGCTTTGCTTGAATTGGAAACCATCATAAATAATACATTCAACAAAGGCGGAACGGTTGTAATTCCAAGTTTTGCTGTAGAAAGAGTACAAACCATGATGTATTTGATTTGGCAATTGAAAAAAGAAGAGCGTATTCCTAATATGCCTTATATTATAGATACGCCAATGGGAATTAGCGTTTTAGATGTTTTTAAAGACAATAGAACTTGGCACAAACTTTCTTTTGAAGATTGCGACGAAATGTGCAAAGTTTTTACACTAATTTCTGATTACAAAGACAGCATGAATGCTGTTTACGATAAGCAACCAAAAGTAGTCATCGCAGCAAGCGGTATGATTACCGGCGGAAGGGTTTTATCTTATTTAGAACATTTAATAGATAAACCAGAAACAACCGTAACACTAGTAGGTTATCAAGCAGAAGGAACTCGCGGACGAAAATTACTAGAAGGCGCACAAGAAATCAAAATTTACGGAAAATATTATCCTGTTTCAGCAAATATTCTTTTAATAGAAAGTTTATCCGCACATGGCGACCAAAAAGATTTGCTAAATTGGTTATCTGAATTGGAAACAAAACCAAAAAAAGTATTCTTAGTTCATGGCGAAAATGAAGCTGCAGATGAATTGCGATTAAAGGTGCAAGAACAATATGGTTTTGAAGCTCAAGTTCCTTTTTTAGGGCAAGTCATTGAAATTTAGATTAAAATTAACGCAAATTAAAATTCAATTTCCTACTTTTGCTCCGATGAATTTCAGAAAACACATAAGTATTGTATTAGCTTCCTTAGTATTGCTTGCCAATTTAGGGTTGAGTTTTGCTGTGCATTATTGTAAAGATGAAATTGCATCGGTTTCTTTTCAATATCAAGAAGACGAACCTTGTGTTGAAGATGTAAAATCATGTTGTGCAAAAGAAGATTCTCACGATTCTTGTTGTTCAAACAAATTAATCAAAGTTGAAAAGAAGACTGATGATATATTGGTTAAAACTTTGCAACTTGATTTAGAACAAGCGGTTTTTAGTACTGATTGGAAACCAAACTTAGTGGTATTTAATTCAGTTGTTACAACATCAAATGAAGTGGCTTTTTACTGCGATTCTCATGCGCCGCCACTCTACAAACTCTATTGTCAATTAGTTTTTTACGCATAATTTATTGTTTTTTATTCTGTAAATCAAAGAATTAATAACAATAAATAAACTTATTATGTTTAAAAATATAGCGTTTTTGCTATTCTTTGTTTCTCAATTTATTTATTCGCAAGAAACCATAAAAGGAATAGTAACAGACGAAAATAATCAACCTTTATTAGGGGCTAATGTGTTTTGGTTCAATACTGCAATTGGAACCACAACAGATGGAAATGGGAATTTCTCTATAAAAAAATCTCCCGAGACTACTTTTTTAGTGGTGAGCTACATTGGATTTGAAACTAAAAAAATAGAGATTACTTCAAGCACAATCTCTGTGGTTTTAAAAGAAGTGAATACTTTAAAAGAAGTAACGATTACCAAAACCAAAAAAGGAACCGAACATTCCTTATACAAAGTTCAAAATGTCCAAGTAATGGGGCAAAAAGAGTTGCTTAAAGCGGCTTGTTGTAATCTATCGGAGAGTTTTAGTACTAATCCTTCAATCGATGTTAATTTTTCGGATGCTGTAACAGGAAATCGTCAAATTAAGATGTTAGGTTTAACCAGTCCATATATCTTAATTGCGGAAGAAAATATTCCTTCGGTTCGTGGCGCTTCACAAGCTTACGGATTGTCTTTTGTGCCAGGAACTTGGGTAGAAAGTATTCAAATTACTAAAGGAGCTGGAAGTGTAATTAATGGTTATGAAAGTATTTCTGGCCAAATTAATTATGAAGTTTTGAAACCTTCAAATGATATTCCGTTTTTCTTAAATGCGTATGCTTCGCAAGATGAACGTTATGAAATCAATACGCATTTCAATAATAAATTTTCTGATAAATTGAGTTCGACTTTGTTTTTACACGGAAATACACGTGTAGGAAAAAATGATATGAACGATGACGGATTTTTAGATGGTCCAATTGGAAAACAAGTCAATATTTTAAATCGCTGGCAATATAACGATGCTGAAAATGGAATCGTAAGTTTTTTAAATGTTCGCTACATGAACGATGAAAAACAAGCTGGAGAAATGAGTTTCAATCCAGATACAGACAGATTAACTACAAACGCTTGGGGAAGTGAAATCAATACTGAAAAAATTGAAATTTCAAACAAAACAGGTTATGTTTTTCCAGATATGCCATATCAAAGTTTTGGATTTCAAAATTCGTTTCAATCGCACAAACAAGATTCGTATTTTGGTTTGAGTCAGTATGATATACAGCAGAAGAGTTTTTACTCGAATTTACTATTCAATTCGATTATCAATAATACCAAAAATAAATTCACAACGGGTTTAAATTTTACTTACGATGACTATAATGAATTTGTAAATGTGAATTTCAATCGCGATTTTTCAAGAATCGATAATTCGGTTGGTGCTTTTTTTGAATATACCTATGACAATACCGATAATTTCAGTTTAGTAGCCGGAGCACGTGTAGATAATCATAATCGTTTAGGAACTTTTATCACGCCAAGATTACATATCCGTTACAATCCTTGGAAAGAAGCTGTAATTAGAGCTTCAGCTGGAAGAGGAAAACGTGCAGCTAATATTTTTGCTGAAAACCAACAATTGTTTGCATCCAACAGAAGTTTTTCAATCTTGAATACTGATGGGAAATTATACGGATTAAACCCTGAAATTGCTTGGAACTATGGTTTGAGTTTCATTCAAAAATTCAAATTAGCTGGAAAAGATGCTGAGGTGATTTTAGATTACTACAGAACAGATTTCCAAAATCAAGCAGTTGTTGATGTGGATCATTCACCACAAGAAGTCTTGTTTTATAATTTAGAAGGAAACAGTTTTGCCAATTCATTTCAAGCAGAATTTTCAATTGACTTGATGACGCATTTAACTTTTAAAACGGCTTATAAATATTACGATGTGCAAACGCAATTCACAAGAGGACAATTAGAAAGACCTTTGCAAGCAAAACACAGAGTTTTTGGAAATTTAGCCTACGAAACACATATCAAAGACAAAGGGCAACAATGGAAGTTTGATGTAACGTATAATTGGTTAGGCGAACAACGCTTACCTTATACGCAATCAAATCCAGTACAATATCGTTTGGATGGATATGCGCCGGCTTTCGGAACATTAAATGCTCAAATTACGAGAACGTTTTCAAGTACTTTTGAAGTGTATATTGGAGGAGAGAATATGACAAATTACAAACAAATGAACGGAATTGTTCAAAATGAAAACCCTTTTGGTACTTATTTTGATAGTAGTATGATATATGCCCCAACTTTTGGTGCCATGTACTATGCTGGATTGCGATTTAAAATTAAAGATAAAAAAGAGAATCATAAAATAGAAGAGCTAAATCCAATAGGAGAGTAAGCTTATAACCATTAAACAATATAAAAATGAAAAGAATAGTTTTATTAGTATTAGCCTGCCTTTTTTCACTAACTATGGTAGCGCAAGAGAAGAAAAGTAAAAACAAAAAAGTTGTAATTAAGGTTGCTGGAAATTGCGGTATGTGTGAAAAACGTATCGAAAAAGCAGCTTATTCTGTAAAAGGCGTTAAAAATGCAGAATGGCATGTAGATTGTCAAGATATTCATTTGGTAATTGATGAAACTAAATGTTCAGCTGATGATGTTGCAAAAGCAATTGCTGCCGTAGGACATGATACAGGTTCTATAAAAGCGGAGGATGCTGTTTATGATAAACTTCATGGTTGTTGTTTGTATGAAAGAATGAAATAGTAAAAAATCCGATTAGAATCTCTAATCGGATTTTTTGTTAATTTTTATTGTAATTTAAATCGTTGAATCAAAATATAACATACATTTGTATTGCTTTTAGGTAGAAGTGAAATCAATTTGAAAAGATTAATAAAATTACTTACTTTTTTTATGCTCACATTTTTTATGTGGGCTATTGGTGTTTCATTTACCGCCTCAAATGAAGTAGCGCCAAAATCTCAATTTGAATTTCAGCAAAAATATACTACTTCTGATTTTTCTCATTTTCAAACTGTTGAGGTTGAAGAAGGAGAATTTATAATTATTGAATCCCAACCTGAATTTGAAGTTGAGTTGGATTGGTTTTCCAATTCAACTAAATCTTTTAACTTTTTACAATCTTCGTTAAAAGAGAACACAAATTCATGTGTAACTTCATTATCTTCTTCAAAAGAAACAATTCCACTTTACGATTTATATTGTAATTGGAAGTTTCATCTTTCTTAATACACATATATATATTTCACGTCATTTGTTTGATTGTGAATGTTCACTGTGTATTAATTTATTTCATTAATCAATGAAAACACATACCGTTGGTTTTGACGAACACGAAGTTCTTCATAACTTAACCCATTATTTACCAGCACAAAATCCGTTGAAAGACTTTGTGCACCACAATACTTTGCATGCTTTTCAAAGTAAAAAATTTCACGATGCACTATTAGAAGCTTCTACTATTTTTGGATACAAAACGTATTTGTCAATAACCGATTTCAGACAACGATTTGCCAATAAGGAAATCAATGAAGCAGTTTTAGATGCCGTTATTGCAAAAGCAAAAGGAGCTGAAAATCTTCAAACTTGGAAAGAAAAATTATTAAAAATCAATTATGATGAATCGGTTTCTCCAAGAATAGGAAGTTTGCGTTCTAATTGGAAAAAATACTATGCTATAAATCTTGAAAAATCAACACACAGTTTGTTGTTTCGTGTGTTATGTAGCTACTTAGATCAAGGTGTTGCTATTTGGAATTTTCCTGTTCACGACAAAGGTTTTTTAGCTTCTATAAAAGAGTTAGAAAAAAACACGTTTAAAGGAATTTTTACGTCAACTAGAGCTAAAAAATTATTGCAAGATGATGCTTCTATTACGCAATTATTAGAGTTAATTGTAGGGAAAGAAGAATTGTTTGAACAGTATTTGTTTGATCAGCAATTCGGACATCCTGGATGGAGCGGAATGATAGCTACTATTGAAAATAATCCAAGTTCTTTATTAGATACCAAGCAAATTACGCTAGAAGAATTAATAAAATTCGAATTGCTTTTAGAGATTGATACTTTAGATGCAAAGTTTCATGATATTTGGGCTCCACTTGGTTTTAAAATTGAAAACGAAGTGTTTTTATTATTTGAAAAAGTAGCCTATAACGAACTTTTCGATGTATTGTCGCTTTGGCAACAAGCATTTGAATGGAATTTCTATGATGCAGTTTTATCCAATGTTCAAAATGTAAAAGAAGTTAAACAAGAAAATATACCAAGCTTTCAAGGGATGTTTTGTATGGATGACAGAGAATGTTCATTCAGAAGACATATCGAACACATTGATAAAAATGTTTCGACTTTCGGAACTGCGGCTTTCTTTAACTTCGAGTTTTTCTATCAACCGGTAAATGGAAAATTTTATACAAAATTGTGTCCAGCACCTGTTACTCCTAAATTCTTAATTAAAGAAGAGCATAGAAAGAAAAAACAAGCTAAAGATTTACATTATCACAAACAAACACATTCTTTGTTTTTTGGTTGGATAATTAGTCAAACATTAGGGTTTTCATCAGCTTTAAAATTGTTTTTAAATATTTTTAAACCTTCGATGTCACCAGCTACAACAGCTTCTTTTAAACATTTACATAAGAAATCGAAATTGGTTATCGAAAACAAAGATGCCAATCAAAGAGAAAATGATTTACAAATTGGTTTTTCGGTAGAAGAAATGGTCAATAGAGTAGAAGGTCTGCTAAAAAGTATTGGGTTAGTGTCTAACTTTTCTCCTATAGTTTATGTAGTTGGCCACGGAGCAACAAGTATCAACAACACGCATTATGCAGGTTATGATTGTGGTGCTTGTTGTGGTAGACCAAGTTCGGTAAACGCAAAAGTAGCTTCGTTTGCAGCGAATCATCCAGAAGTTAGAGCTATTTTGAGACAACGAGGAATTGATATTCCAACTTCAACACAATTTTTACCAGCTTTACATGATACGACTCGTGATGAAATTGCTTTTTATGATGAAGATAATTTGTCTGATGAAAATAAAGCTTTACACCAACAAAATGTAATCACATTTACAAAAGCCTTAGATAACAATGCAAAAGAGCGTTCAAGACGTTTTGATACGATTGATACTTCAGATACTTTAGAAAAAGTACACGAAAAAGTAAAACGTCGCTCACTTTCATTATTTGAACCACGTCCAGAGTTGAACCATGCTACTAATGCCATGTGTATTGTTGGAAGGAGAAATTTATCTAAACAATTGTTTTTAGATAGACGTTCGTTCTTGAATTCATATGACTGTGAAGTTGATCCTTCTGGAGATTATTTAGCCATCATTTTAGGAGCAGTTGCTCCAGTAGGTGGCGGAATTAATTTGGAATACTATTTCTCAAGAGTTGATAATCAAAAATTAGGAGCTGGCTCTAAATTACCTCATAACGTAATGGGATTAATCGGAGTTGCGAATGGAATCGATGGTGATTTACGTCCAGGTTTACCAAGTCAAATGATTGAAGTGCATGACCCAGTTCGATTATTAGTTATTGCAGAACATTTCCCAGAGAAAGTGATGTATGCGATTACAAAAAATCCGGCTACTTATGAATGGTTTAAAAATGATTGGGTAAAATTGGTGGCCGTTCATCCAGAAACAAAAGAACTTTTTGTATTTGAAGATGAAAAGTTTGTTACATATGCTCCAATTCAAGCAGTTAATTTCATTAAAGATGAATTGCAGTTGGTTGAAACCACAAAAGAGAATCTTCCGGTAGGAATAATTACTAATACATTTTAAGTCATGAACGAGTTATTGCAATATTTTATACTGTTGCCGTTTTTAGGCTTTATCATTAGTTTGTTTTTGCCTGAATCTAAAGAAAAAGCCATCTCATGGACAGCTTTTGGAACAGTTTTTTTACAATTGATAGGATTAGTAGTTTTTATCATTTTTTGGATAATTGATGGTGCTAAAGATTTAAATTTAGTAGAATTATCGGTTTTAAAAACAGCTCATTACGAGTTTTTTATCGATTTCTATTTTGATCAAATTTCAGCCGTTTATTTATTCATAGGAGCTTTATTAACTTCGATGATAACTACATATAGTCGCTATTATTTACATAGAGAAAAAGGATACAAACGTTTTTTTAATACGGTTTTGTTTTTCTTTTTCGGATATAACTTAGCTATTTTATCAGGAAATTTCGAAACCTTATTCATTGGTTGGGAAATCATTGGAATTTCCTCTTTCCTTTTAATTGCTTTTTATAGAGAACGTTATTTACCCGTTAAAAATGCTTTCAAAGTATTTTCAATTTACAGAATCGGGGATGTCGGATTGTTATTGGCTATGTGGGCAAGTCACCATTTATTTCATGAAAATATTACCTTCATGAAATTGAATAATTACGAATTGGTCAACGAGCATCTGCAAAATCATTCCATTATCGGAATATTTATTGCGCTTTGTTTGGCTTGTGCTGCAGCTGCAAAATCGGCTCAGATTCCATTTTCTTCTTGGTTACCAAGAGCTATGGAAGGACCAACACCTTCAAGTGCTATTTTCTACGGTTCATTATCAGTGCATTTAGGTGTTTTCTTAATGTTACGAACGTTTCCATTTTGGGAACATCAAACCACTATGCGAATTGCTATTGGATTAATGGGACTAACAACGAGTTTAGCTGCATCGGTTATGGCAAGAGTACAATCTTCAGTTAAGAGTCAGGTGGCGTATAGTTCTATTTCTCAAATTGGTATTATATTTATTGAAATTGCTTTAGGTTTCGAAACCCTAGCATTAATTCACTTCGCTGGAAATGCTTTCTTGAGAACATATCAATTATTAGTTTCTCCATCTGTAGTGAGTTATTTGATTCGTGACCAATTTTACAATTTCAAACCAAGAGAAAAAGCAATTGAAGATTCTTATCCAAAGAAATTAGAATACACGCTTTACATTTTAGCTTTGAAAGAATTCAATTTGGAAGGATTCTTAAATATGGTATTGTGGAAACCTTTGAAAATAATAGGTAAATCGCTAGATTTCTTGAATATTAAGAGGATTTATTTCTTATTCATTCCAATCTATTTAATGGGATTCATTACTTATAAATTCAAGTTGCATATGCCATATCAAATTACCAATATTCTTCCAGAATTGTTTGCTTTCATCGGATTGGTATTTGTTTTTAAATCTTTTTCAGAAAGAAGAAGTCCTTTCTTAGCATGGATTTTAATCGTAATGAATCATTTTTGGATAGCACTAGCCATTGTGTTTAATGATAAAGTGAGTGTAAGCGAAATTGCTTTTTATCTTGCAGGAATTATTGTAGCAGGAATCATAGGTTATGTGGCATTATTACAGCTTCGTAAGTTAGAGAGAAAAATACTAATTAGCCAATATTTAGGTCATGTTTACGAGCATCCTAAGTTTGCTTTCTTTTTCTTGTTAGCTACTTTAGGAATTACTGGATTTCCAATTACAACCACTTTTATTGGTGAAGATTTGATTTTTAGTCATATTGATAGCAATCAACTTATTTTAGCCTTTTTTGTAGCATCAAGTTTTGTAGTTTCAGGTATTGCTGGAATCCGAATTTATGCTCGTCTTTTCTTAGGTCCTCATGTTAAAACGTATCATGAGTTGCCTTACAAATCATCTTAATTTATTCGAAAATATATGAACGCAAATATAAAAAAATACATTCCTGCTGATGGTTTAGCAGGTTTAAAAGAAAATTTTAAAACCGATGCCATTTCAGGTTTTATCGTGTTTTTATTAGCATTGCCTTTAAGTTTAGGAATTGCAAAAGCATCTGATTTCCCTCCAATTATGGGGTTAATTACCGCTATTATTGGTGGAATTGTAGTTTCTTTTTTCATGGGTTCTCGTTTAACTATTAAAGGACCTGCCGCAGGGTTAATTGTAATTGTAGCTGGAGCTGTTGCCGAATTTGGCAAAGGAGATAATGAAATAGGCTGGAAATTAGCTCTTGGAGCAATGGTTGTTGCAGGGATAATTCAAATTCTATTCGGAGTTTTAAAACTAGGCAAATTAGCCGATTTCTTCCCGCTTTCAGCTATTCACGGAATGTTGGCAGCGATTGGAATTATCATTATTGCAAAACAAATTCCTGTTTTATTGAATGATAATCCTGTGTTAGCAAAAGGAAAAGGGCCATTAGAATTATTAGCTAATATTCCAAATTTTATTGCTAATTTAGATCCAAAAGCGTCTATTATTGGTATTGTGAGCTTAGCAATTATGTTGGGATGGCCTTATATCAAAAACAAAACGATTAAAATGATTCCGGCTCCACTAGTAGTGTTGTTATTTGCTATTCCATGTGAATTATTTATGAATTTCAAAGAAACAGAACCTGCTTATGCTTTGGTTAAAATTGGAAATTTTATTGATAATTTGAATTTTAATGCAAGTTTTGATGGTTTTTCTCAAACAGGATTGTTTATTAAATATGTAATTATGTTTGCTTTAGTAGGAACATTAGAATCGTTATTAACAGTAAAGGCAATTGATTTATTGGATCCTTTCAAGAGAAAATCAAATATGAACAAAGATTTAATTGCTGTTGGTATAGGAAATACTATTGCCGCTTTCTTGGGTGGATTGCCAATGATTTCTGAAGTAGCACGTTCTTCTTCAAATGTTAATAATGGCGCAAAAACCAGATGGGCTAATTTCTTCCACGGATTCTTTATTTTGATTTTTGTATTATTAGCTACTCCAATATTAGAGCTTATTCCTAATGCAGCTTTAGCGGCGATGTTAATTACGGTAGGTATTAAACTAGCACATCCAAAAGAATTCATTCATACATTTCAAATTGGTAAAGAACAATTGGCAATCTTTTTAGTAACAATTTTCTTTACTTTGTTTGAAGATTTACTTATTGGTATTGCAGCGGGTATGGTTTTAAAAATCATAATCCATTTAGTAAATGGAACTCCAATTTCTTCTTTATTTAAAGCGCCAACATTAGTTTCTTTTGAAGGAAATAAATATTTAGTTGAAATTAGTAAAGCTGCTGTTTTTACAAACTACTTAGGAGTAAAAAGTAAATTGGAAGCTATTCCTTATGGTTTTGATGTAACAATCGATTTAAAGAAAACAAAATTAGTAGACCATTCTGTTATGGAAAATTTAGAGCACTTTAAGCATGATTATGAAGCTAATGGGGGTACAGTTAAAATTAAAGGACTTGAAAATCACAAATCGCTTTCAGCTCATCCATTGTCTTCAAGAAAAAATTTAATTACAGAATAATGATAAAATATATAAAAATGAGCTTGCTATTCTTTTTTGGAATAGCGAGCTTTCTTACTGTGAATATTAGTTATGCTCAAGTAAAAGAAAGTAATAATGATATTTGGTTGCATTATTTTGGAAAGAATATGATTACTGAAAAATTTTCTTTTTCATTTGAAGCCACAATGCGCTACGCCAACGGAGTTTCTGAAAAGCAGCAATATTTTATTCGCCCATCGGTAGATTATCAATTTACTAAAAAGTTTATGGGAAGTGTTGGATTTAGTCATTACAATACCTATTCCTACGGAAATCAGGCGATGAATAAAATTAGTATTCCCGAAAATCATTTTTGGATTCAAGGAACTTTTGTTCAAAATAGTGGACAATTAAAAATCACACACCGATTAAGAGATGAATTTCGATATGTTGGAGTTCCAGTAATGCAATCTAATGGCGATTTAAAGATTGATCATTACGATTATCGAAATCGATTACGATATATGCTGTTGTTTAATTATCCATTGATAAAAAAGGAAGATGCAACTAAATTATTTGCGTTGTTTGGTGATGAGGTTTTTATAAATATTGGCTCCAATGCAGGAAAAACCTTTTTAAATCAGAATCGATTAATAGGTGGAGTTGGATATAATTTCGATAAAAACCATCAGATTCAAATGAGTTACATTCATCAAAATATTTGGAATTACACGAACACATTTCAAGAGAGTAATCCCACAGTAAGATTAACTTATGTTACCAATTTCGATTGGAGAAAATAAAACAAAACCCCGATTAGAAATTTTAATCGGGGTTTTATATTTTATTTTATTTCAAGTTCTATATTTTGATAGTATAATTGTCCTTTACTATCCATTCCTTGAATGTTTAAAATAATTTCTTTTTGATTATTTAAAGGAATCATATATTCAAATGACCCATCAGGTTTTGTCTCAAGTGTTCTAGAAAAATCGATTGTTCCAAATTCTTTAAAAACAGAAGGAGATTGTTTAACTAATTCGATTGTATCAGAAAAGGGTATAACATTTTTAAATCCATTTGTAATGTAAAAGAAATTGCTCTTTTTTGCTTCAGGTTGTAGTGTAACAGTACCTGATTTTTTAGTAAAAATGCTAATTACTCCGTTCATTCCTTCATTTCCCATACCAGCTCCCTTATTATTAATGTAGATTTCTTCAACATTTATCAATCTTAGATTAACTAAATCATTTATATTATCAACTCTTGTGTTATCTAAAAAAACTAGCGGATATCTATTGCCTAAAAAAGATCTTTTGTTCCTAGTCAATATTACAGTTCTTCCATTTTCTACCTGAACATCATATTCATGAGATGCAATAAAAGAGAGTACATCTTTGTAGGTATCAGAAACTACTTCAGTTACTTTATATGGCTTAGCACCTCTGGTAGTGGGGTAATTTGTGTATTGAAGCTTTTGTTTGATATTTTGTACAACTTCTACGTCGTTCAATTCAGTAGTTTTTATTTCAGAGTTATTGAAATTAATTTCGTTTTTTGTTTCTGAATAAGTAATGGCACATTTTGAAAAAATGATTGGATTTAGTTTAATAAATTTTGAGCTGTTTTTTTTCAATGTGTGAGAAATGCTTATTTTATTGGCTAAGTCAGGCTTTTCTGGAAATTTATAATGGATTGCTAATGAATCAAGAGCTAAAATGTTTTTGTAAACAAAATCTCCTTCTGAACTTAAGTTTGTAGTTTCACTAATTCCATTGGTAGTAAAAATCTTAAGTTGATTAGTTGCTTTTGATGTATTTGTGTTATTTAATTTTATTGATAAATCAATACCAGTTTCAAATTCGTATTTATTTGTTGGGCTTTGATTTAGTATTGACTGCCAATTGTATTTTGAAGTATTTGAAATTAAATATAAATCAAAATCTGAAACAGAAGTTTTAGCAGTCAATAATTCAGCATCAATTTTTTTGCTTAAATAATTATCAAAAGACAAGGTCTTAATTATTGAATTTTGATAACTATTTTGTGTTTTGCTTTTAGGTAAAGCGCTGATACTTAAGATTGAATTGGGGTTAATGATATTCCCCGTAATTTTTATACTATCTTTTAACTTAACATAATTGATTGAAGTAATCGCATCAGCTGAATTTTCTTTTTTATAAATGATTCTTTCAGAAATCTGATTTAAATTTTTATCAATTAATCGTAGCGTGTTTACACCTTCAAAGAAGTTTTTCTTATCTAAAGTAAATTTCATTATAACATTTTTTTGAATCTTAAATGTAATAAATCGCGTAGCTCTATCTTTTTGAATTAGTAGAAATAATTCTTCGTTATCGTATTTTTTTAAAATATTGGGATTGGTTCTAATTTCTAATGTGTAAGCATCACCGGTAATATTATCAAGAATTAAATTGAAACCATCTAAACTGGGTTTTTGTAATTTTTCAACAAAATTTATTGAATTATTACTACTTACTATGGAATAATTTTCGTTTTTAACTTTTGGTAAAATAAATTTTCCGTAACCTAAATCATTAGTAGAAAAGGTGGTGATACTATTTTGTTTTTCATCTAAAACTCTAATGTTATCTAATTTAATGCCTTTCTCTTGACAATCTTTTATTTGTATTACCACATTATTATCACAATCAGAGATTAAATTTCCCCCTTCATAGCCTACAGTAATTGAGTAGTCGGTTTTGTTGTATGTTTTTTGAGTGTTAATTTGATTAGTATTCAGTATTTCAATTTCTTGATAAGTAGACTCATCTTCAATAAAATTATTCATGAAGTTGGTATATATATGTAAGTAATATATGCCAGATTCTAAATTTTTAGAGGTTTGTAATTGTCCTTCTAAAGTTCCATTTGAAGCAAAAAATAAATCATTTGATATTTCTTTTTTTTCAGAATTATAGAGAGAAATATAAACGTTTGTAGTTCCGGTATTTGGTGTATTTGTTTTTTTGTCAAAAATATAGCCTTTAAACCAAATTGTTTCTCCTGATAAAAAAGAAAATTTATTTAAATGTAAATGAATATTTTCTCTCTCAAACTGGTAATAATTGTCTAACGATTGTGCGATTTTCTCTTTATTTATAGTTTGAGAAAAGGTAAGTACAGAGGTAAAACATAGCAGGGATAATAATTTACGCATATCTTTTGTTTTAGCTATTTAACTTCAATAGTTAAGGTTTCGTTATATAATTGGCCTTTATTGTCGATTCCTTGAATGTTTAAAGTTAACTCTTTTTGTCCAAAAAATGGAGTAGAAAATTCAAATTCACCATTTTCATCCGTGTAAATATTTGGTATCCAGTTTATTGTTCCGTAATTTTCAAAAGCGTCACCTTGATAAAGTGCATATTTTGGCTTTTCAAATTCAATGAAAGGTTGAAAACCATTTTTAACCACTACAGGCTTTGATTTAATTTGGTTAGGTTTTGATTTAATAGCAGTAATTTTTTTTGTATAAATTCTAATTGAACCATTAGAACCATCACTTCCCATACCATATCCTCTTTTGTTAATATAAATTTCATCTATATCATTTAAAGTCATGTTTAATAAAAAAGTAAAATCAAATAGTTGTACGTTGTCTAAAAAAACTACTGGAGTTCTACTTCCCAAGAATGAAGTTGAAACTCGATTTCTAATTGTTACTTGACCTCCTTGTGTAACAACATCATACCCATGAGAACCAATGAAAGATAGTACATCTCTAAAAGTTCCAGCATCAGAATCACTGATTTTATATCCTTTAGCCATTGAATTTCCGTATTCTCCTTGTCTTTCAAGTTTGATCTTCTTAACTTCTATTACTGAAACATCATTTAATTCAAGAACACCTTCAATTTTTGGAAATTCATAATTAGTGTCGTAGGTGTTTTTAGTGTAAATTACTTCTTGACATATTGGTGAAAATATATTTAGATTTTTTATAAATCTTCTATTTGTGTTTTCAATTTTTGAATAAATACCTAAACTTTCTAGTTTGTCATCTTTTTTAATGAGAGAAAAATACAGGGTTGAAGAATCGATTGCCATGATATTCTGAAACTCAAAACTATTGTCTTCTTTTATTGCTGTATATTCTTCTAATCCATTAATAGAGAACAATCTTAATTTGGTGTTTTCTTTGTTAGTAACAATCTGATTTATTTTTCCAGAGACTGTTAATCCCATATCAAAAGTATAAGTAGGTTTTGGTGCTTGATTTAAAATATGCGACCAATTATATTTAGACTCGGTTGTATGTAACAACAACAAGTCTAACTCAAATGCTTTACGTTTGTTGAAATTACTGAAGTAATAAGCATAATCAAAATCATTACAATCAATGTAATTTTTAAATGCGAGATTGTTGTAAATGGTATTATTGTTAAAGTTGGATTTCGTGTTTTTTGGAAGTACTGTAATGCTAAAATTACCTATTTTTCCAAGAATAGATGCTTTTACTTTGATGCTATCCTTAATCTTAGTGGAAGATACTAGATTTAATTTAGTGTAGTTTTGGGGTTGATTGTACACAATTCTTTCAGATATTGAATTGAGTTCATTGTCAAGTAATCTAACCACATTAACGCCATCAAATAAGCTGCTTTTTTCTACAAATAATTCTTTATTTATTTTGTCTAAGTTAAAATCTACAAAATGTGCATAGTCGTTTTTTTGTATTAAAATTGTATAATTTTTACCTTTAAATTTATTATAAGTAATTTCGTTTGAGTTGATTTTAATAGACACTTTTCCCTCAATTGCAAAATTGTTTACATGAAGATTTATGCCTTCAATAATAGGTTTTGGAAGTTCTTTAATTATAGTTTCACCGTTATTTGATATGAATAGTCTGTAGATATCGTTTTCAGTATTTTTCAATTCAAATTTTCCAAAACCTTCTTGATTTGTTGAAAAGCTGTTAACTACGATGTCTTTACTGTTTTTAACTTCAATATTGCTTATTTTTTGACCTTTTCCTAAGCAGTTTTTAATAGACACACCTATGTTATTATCGCTTTGATAAAGCAATTTTCCACCCTCAAAAGATAGCTTAATTGTTAAAGTATTATCACTAATTGTATTGTTTGTAATTTTATCTTGAGTATTGATAATTCTTATTTTTTGGACAGTTGATTCATCTTCATGAAAATTATTCATGTAATTGGTATAAGTATGAACAAAATAATCTCCAGATGGTAAATTCTCACTTATTTTAATTTGCCCAATGATTGTACCATTAGAGGCGAAAAATAATTGATTTGAAATTTCTGTTTTATTACTATCTAAAAGTCGAACAAAAACATTCGTGGTTTGAAAGTTTAATTTTGATTCTTTTTTTTCAATTATATATCCTTTAAACCAAATGGTTTCATTAGACAAGTAGGTGCTTTTATTAAAATGTAAATGAACATTTTCTCTGTCCATTTCATAATATTTTAAAATAGCCTGATCAATTTTTTCTTTGTTGTTTTGAGAAAACACATTGAGACATAATAAAATAAGCAAGAATGAATATAATCGCATAATTAAAGTTTTTGTAAATAAAAAAAAACCGCTTGAAATAATCAAGCGGTTTTACATATTTTTAAGAAAAATATTACATCATGCCAGGCATTCCTCCACCCATTGGCATGCTTGATGATTCTTCTTTGATATCGATTAAAGCACATTCGGTAGTTAAAATCATTCCAGCTACAGAAGCAGCGTTTTCTAAAGCCACACGTGTTACTTTTTTAGGATCAATAATTCCAGCAGCTAACATTTGAACATATTCTCCTGTTTTTGCATTGAATCCGAAATCGTCTTTACCTTCTGTTACTTTTGCAATTACTACAGAACCTTCGCCACCAGCATTTTCAACAATAGTTCTCAACGGAGATTCAACTGCTTTATTGATGATTTGAATTCCGGTTGCTTCGTCTGCGTTTTCAGCTTTTAAGTTTGCTAATGCAGCTTTTGCTCTTACTAAAGCAACACCACCACCAGCAACAATTCCTTCTTCAACAGCTGCACGAGTTGCGTGTAAAGCATCGTCAACACGGTCTTTTTTCTCTTTCATTTCTACTTCAGAAGCCGCACCAACATATAAAACAGCAACACCACCAGCTAATTTAGCCAAACGCTCTTGTAGTTTCTCTCTATCGTAATCAGAAGTTGTAGTTTCAATTTGAGATTTAATTTGATTTACTCTTGCTTTGATATTTTCAGCATCTCCAGAACCATTTACAATTGTAGTATTATCTTTGTCTATAGTAATGTTTTCTGCAGTACCTAGCATATCAAGTGTAGCGTTTTCTAATGAATATCCGCTTTCTTCAGCAATTACAGTTCCACCAGTTAAGATGGCAATATCTTCTAACATTGCTTTTCTTCTGTCTCCAAAACCTGGTGCTTTAACCGCCGCAATTTTCAATCCACCACGTAATTTGTTAACTACTAAAGTTGCTAATGCTTGTCCGTCAACATCTTCAGCAATAATTAATAATGGTCTTCCAGATTGCGCTACTGGTTCTAAAACCGGTAACAATTCTTGTAAATTTGATATTTTCTTATCGTATAATAAAACGTATGGATTACTTAATTCAGCAACCATTTTATCAGCATCTGTCACAAAATAAGGAGATAAATAACCTCTATCAAATTGCATTCCTTCTACAACATCTACATAAGTATCTGTTCCTTTTGCTTCTTCAACAGTAATAACGCCTTCTTTTCCAACTTTTGAAAACGCTACTGCGATTAAATCACCAATAGTTTCATCATTGTTAGCCGAAATAGAAGCTACTTGTTTAATTTTTTCTGATGAATCACCAACAGCTACTGATTGTTTGCTTAATTCTGCTACTATAGTTTCAACTGCTTTGTCAATTCCTCTTTTTAAATCCATCGGATTTGCTCCAGCAGCAACGTTTTTCAAGCCTTCTTTAACGATAGCTTGTGCTAGAACGGTTGCAGTTGTTGTTCCGTCTCCTGCTAAATCATTGGTTTTAGAAGCTACTTCTTTTACCATTTGAGCCCCCATATTTTCCAATGGATCTTGTAATTCGATTTCTTTTGCAACAGAAACACCATCTTTAGTTACTGTTGGTCCACCAAATGATTTTGAAATAATTACATTTCTTCCTTTTGGTCCTAAAGTTACTTTTACTGCATTTGCTAATGCATCAACTCCTCGTTTTAAACCGTCGCGAGCTTCAATGTCGAATTTTATATCTTTTGCCATTTTATTTTTTTGTTTAAATGTTGTTGATTAATCTGTGATTAAAGAATTGCGTAAATTTCTTCTTCTCTCATAATCAGGTAATCTTTACCTTCATATTTGAATTCTGTTCCTGAATATTTACCATATAAAACTGTATCTCCAACTTTTACAGTCATGGTGTAGTCTTTTTTGCCATTTCCCACGGCTACTACAGTACCTTTTTGTGGTTTTTCTTTTGCAGTGTCTGGAATTATAATTCCTGAAGCTGTTGTAGTTTCTGCTGCCAAAGGAGCAATTACTACACGATCTGAAATAGGTTTAATGTTTAATGACATGATTATATGTTTTGTTTATTAAAATTAATTTGTTGTTTGTTGTTTTTCAGAAATTGTGCCAAAGCGATTTTCTGACAATTTTTCGGTAAAAAAAATGCCAGCACTGACATGCTGGCATTTTGTATATTTTGTCAATTCTTATTTTGCAGAATCTGTAGCTGTTGGTGCTGGTGTAGCAGCAGGAGCAGCCTGAGGAGTTGTAGGAACTGTTGTAGTAGGAACAGCTGTTTCATCTTCACCTAATACTTTAGAACCAGATGCAGCTCCGTTAAAACTTAAACTTGAAAGTAAAATTAATGCAATTAAAATTCCTCCTAATGTCCAAGTACTTTTATCTAAAAAGTCTGTTGTTTTTTGAACTCCACCTAATTGTTGAGAACCACCAAATGAAGAAGATAAACCTCCACCTTTAGGGTTTTGAACCATAATAGCTAAGATTAATAAAAAACAAACAATTGTTATCGCAATTAAAAAACCTGTGAATCCCATAATTAATTATTATTTTGTTGTAAATTTTTGATTTCGTTTATTCGGTCTGCAAAGAAACTACTTTTTTCTGGATATTTCAAAATTAATATTTCATAAGCTTGTATCGCTTTTGTATATTTTTTTTGTTCCAAATACACTTTGGCTAATGTTTCAGTCATTAAGTGTGTAGGCTCTTCAATGCTTCTGCTAATATTTGCAGGTGGTTTGGTTGTTTCTTTTACTGGAGCAATTTTTGGATTGGCTTCAATAAATTTATCGATTATGTCTAATTTTTTTTGTTTTTCAAGGTCGTTTTGAGTGTTTTTTTCTTCTTTTTCACGCTCAATAGGACTGAATTTAGTCAATTGTAACCATTCTTGAAATGAATGTCTCTCGGTTGGAGTAAAAGGAAGAGGTTTTCCAATTTCTAATTTTTCTTCCGAGGTTGGTTCGATTACTTCAATTTCTTCTTTTGTAGAAATAGCTTCTATTGATGGTAATACAATTATTTCTTCCATATGATGTACTTCAATATCCATAATAGATTTTTGAATTTCATCAATTTTATCTTGCTGAATAGCTAAAAAGTGTACCGAAGTTATAAATTCAAATAAAATTGTTCTGTCAGTAGTGTAAGTCGCTGTTTTTTTTAATTCGTAATTGTATCTGAAACTTTCTTGATTATATAAACCTTTTAAATGCAAAGCACGTGCCGCCTGAAAATAAGGAAACTGTAAAACTACATTCTCTAAAGCAATGGTTTGCTTCTCATTTATAGTTTCGGGCTTGTTTAAAAGATATGTTAAATCGGATATGTTCAAAATTTACAAATTAATTACCATTTGGCTAATGATTCGTTGAAAATATCTTGCGTGATTCTCTCGAAAATTACGTCTAATGCCGTTGATAATTGCGAACCTACTAATTGCTGATTGGCATCAAAATCATAGAAGAATGAAAAACGTTTTTCAAAATTATCGTCTTCTTTATTTCTATTTGTAAATCTTACGTTTACAGAAATAGTCAATCTGTTTTGTGCTGCTCTTTGATCTGCAGTTGCAGTCATTGGCGTAATGCGGTAATCTACAATTTCTCCCTCGTATAGTAATTCGCCACCTTGAGAAACTAAATTTAGATTTGTTTGATTTTGGATAATATCTTGTAATTCTAAAGTAAAAGTTCTTTCAATTCCAGGCTCAATTAACTGTGCATTGTTTTGAAAGTAATTCACCTGAAATGTTTTAGCATCTACGGGCTTTGCTCCTGTAAAATTATAAACTCCACAACTGTTTACAAGTAGTGAAATAGTGACGCAAAAAGCAATTATTAAATATCTCATTATAAATCGTATTGTTTGATTTTTCTGTAAAGCGTTCGTTCCGAAATCCCTAATTCATCAGCCGCAGCTTTTCTTTTTCCTTTATTGCGTTCTAACGATTTTTTGATTAATTCAATTTCTTTCGCTTCTAAACTCAAAGTTTCTTCTTCGTCAACTGTTTCAGCAAATAGATAATTCTCATCATCATCGTCTTCAAACTCTTCTTGCATCAGATTATTTTGATTCGGAAGCATTTCAACTCTCGGTTCTTCTTCAAAAATAGTATTTTCTTCGGGTTTACCGTAAATTTTTTGAATTAATCCTTTGTTTGCTTCCTGTACTTTAGAACTTCCGTTTTGCATCAATTCCATCGTAAGCTTTTTCAAATCGTTCAAATCGCTTTTCATATCAAAAAGAACTTTGTATAAAATTTCTCTTTCGTTACTAAAATCACTTTCCGATTTTTTAGTTCCAATTACCGAAGGTAAATTTGCATTTTCCTGTGGTAAATAGGAGTGAAGCGTTTGCAAAGAAATCTCGCGCTTCGTTTCTAAAACAGAGATTTGCTCAGCTACATTTCGTAACTGACGAATATTTCCGCTCCATCTGTATTTTATAAGTAATTGAATCGCATCGTCATCCAATTTAATAGGAGGCATTTTGTATTTATGCGCAAAATCGGCTGCAAATTTTCTAAACAACAAATGAATGTCGTCTTTGCGTTCGCGAAGTGGTGGCAACATAATGTCAACAGTGCTCAAACGATAAAATAAATCTTCACGAAATTTACCTTTTTCAATCGCATCAAACATGTTTACGTTGGTAGCAGCTACAATACGAACATTCGTTTTTTGAACTTGCGAAGAACCGACTTTGATGAATTCGCCATTTTCTAAAACACGTAATAAACGCACTTGAGTGGTTAAAGGTAATTCACCAACTTCATCTAAGAAAATAGTTCCGCCATCGGCTACTTCAAAGTAACCTTCACGTGTGTTGGTTGCTCCAGTAAACGAACCTTTTTCGTGACCAAAAAGTTCACTATCAATTGTTCCTTCTGGAATAGCACCACAGTTTACTGCAATGTATTTTCCATGTTTTCTGTGTGAAAGCGAGTGAATAATTTTTGGAATACTTTCTTTTCCAACACCACTTTCACCTGTTACCAATACCGAAATATCCGTTGGAGCAACCTGAATGGCTTTCTCCACGGCACGATTGAGTTTTGGGTCGTTCCCAATAATTTCAAATCGTTGTTTTATAGCTTGTACTGATTCCATTTTATAATTTATAATTGACAATTGATAATTTAGAAGTTTTCTAATTGTTCATTATCCATTGTTAATTTTTTTAGTTCATTATTTCAGAATATCCAACCGCTTCTCCAATTAGTGTTGCAGCGGTACAATCTGTGATTTTAACCATTACGAATTCTCCTACTTTGTAATTTTCTTTTGGGAAAACCACTACGGTGTTTTGAGAATTTCTTCCGCTCCAATGTGCGTCAGAACGTTTAGATTCTTTTTCAATCAATACTTCTACTTCTTGTCCAATGAAACGTTGCGTTCTTTCTAATCCGTGTTTTTGTTGTAAATCTACAATTTCGGTTAATCTACGTTTTTTAACTTCTTCTGGAACGTCGTCTTCCATTTTTCTAGCAGCTAAAGTTCCAGGACGTTCTGAATACGCAAACATAAATCCGAAATCATATTTTACATATTCCATCAAACTCAAAGTATCTTGATGATCTTCTTCTGTTTCTGTTGGGAAACCAGCAATCATATCTTGAGACAATGAAATATCTGGAATAATTGAATATATTTTATCAATCAACGCCATGTATTCTTCACGCGTGTGTTGACGATTCATTTCTTTTAGAATTCTAGTGCTTCCACTTTGAACCGGTAAGTGAATGTAGTTGCAAATATTATGGTGTTTCGCAATAACATGCAATACTTCTTCATGCATATCTTGTGGATTCGAAGTTGAGAATCTAAAACGCATTTTTGGAAACAACATCGCACATTTGTCTAACAATTGCGCAAAATCCATAGCAGTAGCTTTTTGCATTTCAGTGGCTTTGTCGTAGTCTTTTTTCAAACCACCACCATACCAAAGGTAACTGTCAACATTTTGTCCTAACAAGGTTACTTCTTTGAAACCTCTATCGTATAAATCTTGAATTTCGTCAATAATACTTTGTGGTTCACGACTACGCTCACGACCACGTGTAAAAGGAACAACGCAAAACGTACACATATTATCGCAACCTCTTGTTATCGATACGAAAGCATTTACTCCATTACTATTCAAACGAACAGGTGAAATATCGCCATACGTTTCTTCTTTCGAAAGAATTACGTTAATGGCATCTCTTCCTTCTTCTACTTCAGCTAATAAATTTGGTAAATCCTTGTAAGAATCTGGTCCAACCACCATGTCTACAATTTTTTCTTCTTCTAAAAACTGACTTTTCAAACGTTCTGCCATACAACCTAAAACCCCAACTTTCATTGTAGGATTGATTTTCTTTACAGCGTTGTATTTTTCTAAACGTTTACGAATCGTTTGTTCCGCTTTATCGCGAATAGAACAAGTGTTAACCAAAACTAAATCCGCATCTTCTAAGTTTTGAGTTGTATTATATCCGTTTTCATAAAGAATAGACGCCACAATTTCGCTGTCCGAAAAATTCATTTGGCAACCATAACTCTCTATAAAAAGTTTTTTTGTATTTCCTTCTTTTTGGTCAAGCACTAAACTCTGACCTTGTTTTTTCTCGTCAATTTCCTTTTCCATATAAAGATTTCCTTTAAATCAGTCTGCAAAGATAATACTAAATTATAAAATCTGACAAGATGGCAGAAAAGGTTTAACATGAAATTTTTAAATTATTTTTTGTTCGAATTCTAAGTAGCCGTTTTTCGTGGTTTTTACACCTATATATATAGGAGTAATTTGACCGATATTTTGGTTAATTGTAGGTAAAAAAATACTCACGATGTTAAAATTTAAAAAAAACCTATACTTTTGCCGAACAAACAAAAAGTGAAATGGCAAAGAATTTAGTAATCGTTGAGTCACCAGCTAAGGCAAAAACCATCGAGAAATTTCTAGGAAGTGAGTATCAAGTAGAGTCAAGTTATGGACATATTGCCGACTTGCCTTCGAGAGAAATTGGTGTAGATGTAGAAAATGGTTTTAAACCGAAATATGAAGTTTCGGCCGATAAAAAAGCATTAGTGACCAAATTAAAAGGATTAGCTAAAAATGCCGAAATGGTTTGGTTAGCTTCCGATGAGGACCGTGAGGGAGAAGCAATTTCTTGGCACTTATCTGAAGAATTAAATTTAAAACCAGAAAAAACAAAACGTATCGTTTTTCACGAAATTACGAAAACGGCGATTCAAAAAGCAATCGAAAATCCAAGAGGAATTGATTACAACTTAGTAAACGCACAACAAGCGCGTAGAGTTTTAGATAGATTGGTAGGTTACGAATTATCTCCTGTACTTTGGAAAAAAGTTAAAGGAGGATTATCGGCTGGTCGTGTACAATCGGTTTCTGTTCGTTTGATTGTAGAGCGTGAAAGAGAAATTCAAAACTTCAATCCAGAAGCTTCTTACAGCATTACTGCGGAATTTACTAACGAAGCTGGAAAAACATTTAAAGCAAAATTGCCAAAGAACTTCGCTACTAAAAAAGAAGCTGAAGATTTCTTATCTAAAAATATAGGTTCATCATACAAAGTAGGAGATTTAGAAACCAAACCAACAAAAAAATCACCAGCAGCACCTTTTACAACTTCAACGTTGCAACAAGAAGCAGCGAGAAAATTGTATTTGCCTGTTGGAATTACCATGCAAATTGCACAACGCTTATACGAAGCCGGACTTATAACTTATATGAGAACGGATAGCGTTAACTTATCGCAAGAAGCAATGGTAGCGGCTCAAGCCGAAATCACAAGTTACTACGGAAAGGAATTTTCGAAACCAAGAAATTTTAATACCAAATCAAAAGGAGCACAAGAAGCACACGAGGCAATCCGTCCAACGGATATGTCGCGTCACACAGTTGATATTGATAGAGATCAAGCGCGTCTGTATGATTTAATTTGGAAAAGAACATTAGCTTCTCAAATGAGCGATGCCGAATTAGAAAGAACCAATGTAAAAATTGAAGCAAGTAATCATTCAGAAACCTTTACAGCAACTGGAGAAGTAATCAAATTTGAAGGTTTCTTAAAAGTATATTTAGAAGGCAATGACGATGATGATGAAGAACAAGAAGGAATGTTGCCTGCTTTAAAAGTTAATGAAAAGCTTATAAATAATTATATCACGGCTACGGAACGTTTCTCTCGTCCGCCAAGTCGTTACACAGAAGCTTCTTTGGTTAAGAAGTTAGAAGAATTAGGAATCGGTCGTCCATCTACTTATGCACCAACTATTTCTACAATTATTGCAAGAACCTATGTAGAAAAAGGAAGTTTTGAAGGGCAAGAAAGAAAATACACGCAAATAGTTTTAAAAAATAGCGAAGTAAAAGCGCAAGTTTTAACTGAAAATGTAGGTTCGGACAAAGGAAAATTAGTTCCAACTGATATCGGAATTATTGTGAATGATTTCTTGGTAAAAAATTTCAATACGATTTTAGATTACAATTTTACTGCAAAAGTAGAGCAAGATTTCGACGAAATCGCTGAAGGAAAAGTAGATTGGGCTAAAATGATGAACGATTTTTACAAGCACTTTCATCCAAATGTAGTTGATGTTGAGAAAAATGCGGATAGAGAAAGTGGTGAAAGAATCTTAGGAACACATCCAGTTTCAGGAAAACAAGTTTCTGTACGTTTAGGGAAATATGGAGCTATGGCTCAGATTGGAGATGCGGATGACGAAAATAAACAATTTGCTAGTTTACGCCAAGATCAAAATATTGGAAACATTACTTTGGAAGAAGTATTAAACTTATTTTTACTTCCAAAACAATTAGGTACCTATAAAGGAGAGGAAATTGAAGTGAATAATGGTCGTTTTGGTCCTTATGTTCGTTTTGGATCTCAATTTATTTCATTACCAAAAGGACTAGATCCAATGGATGTTACAATGGAAACCGCTCAAGGTTTAATTGATGAAAAAGTTCAGGCTGATGCGCCGATTGGAACTTATGATGGATTGCCAATTCAAAAAGGAGTGGGGCGTTTTGGTCCTTTTATTAAATGGAACGGAATGTTTATCAATGTGAATAAGAAGTACAATTTCGATAATTTATCACAAGCTGATTTGAATGAATTAATTGAAGAAAAGCAACAAAAAGACATTGATAAAGTACTTCACGATTGGAAAGAAGAAGGAATCAAGGTAGAAAAAGCACGTTGGGGACGTTCTGTGATTACGAAAGGAAAAGTCAAAATAGAATTAAGTAAAGATGTTGATGCTTCAAAATTAACCTTGGCACAAGTACAAGAAATGATTGAGAAGAAATCGCCAGCAAAAAAATCGGCAGCTAAAAAAGCGCCTGCAAAGAAAACAACAGCAAAAAAGAAATAGTAAATGGTATTCGATTTTCTACAACCGATAGACGAATCTTTTGAAAGCTATCTTCAAACTTTATCCAATCAATCATTGGGTAAAAAAGTAGTATTTCATACACAAACCGATTTTCCTATTCTAGAAGGTGTTTCTATTGCTGTTTTTACCGTTAATGAACATAGAGGTAATAATAAAGATAATGAAGATTATTCTTTTGACGCTTTCAGAAAGAAATTCTACGGAATGTTTCCGGGGAATTGGAATACTTCAATTGTAGATTTAGGAACTATTGAGGCAGGAGCAAGTGTTGAAGATACTTATTTTGTTGTAAAAAGTTTGATGGCGGAGTTAATCAAGAAACAAATTATTCCAGTTGTTATTGGCGGAACTCAGGATTTGACTTATCCGATGTATCGTGCCTATGATAATTTAGATCAGATGGTGAATTTAGTTTCAGTAGATAACCAATTTGACTTTTCAAAAGAAAATAAATTAGATAAGGATGCTTATTTATCAAAAATAATTGTTGAAGAACCAAATAATTTATTTAATTTTAGTAATTTAGGATACCAAACGTATTTTAATTCACAAGAAGAAATTGATTTAATTGAGAAATTGTATTTTGAAGCTTATCGTTTAGGTGAGGTTTCGAATAATATATCGGTTGCTGAGCCAGTTTTTAGAAATGCTGATTTAGTGAGTTTCGATATGAACTCAGTACAATCGTCTTATTCTGGTAATTTTGAAGAATTTAATCCTAATGGATTTACTGGAAAAGAAATATGTGCTTTGGCCCGATATGCAGGAATTAGTGATAAAGTAACTTCGTTTGGAATTTTTAATTTTAATCCAAATAGTCATGAAGTTGTTTTGTCGGCTCAGATGTTGTGGTATTTTATTGAAGGATTTTGTTTTCGCTCTAATGAGTATCCTTTTGGTACAAAAGAAAATTATATTAAATATATTGTTCCTACAGAAGATGAAGAATTAATCTTTTATAAGAGCAATAAAACCGAAAGATGGTGGATAGAAATCCCGTTTTTAACAAATGTTAATAATAAATTAAAAAGAAATACGTTATTACCTTGCACACATGAAGATTATTTAGCAGCTTGCGAGCAGGAAATTCCAGAAAGATGGTGGAAAGCCCAAAGAAGGAATATTTTGTAAAAGTCGTTATTTTTCAAAGTGTTAAAGCAATGTTAACGCAGGTGTAAAGCTAAAATTTAATATTTTTTGCACGTTTTTTAAAAAAATGTTGTTTTTTTCAAAATTATTGAATAGGTTTACGCCCTTAAATAGAAATTACATTTAACCCAAGTTTATATGAAGAAGTTTGTTGCATTTTCAGCAATTTTGTCATTATTTATCAGTTGTGGTAAAGGCGATAAAGGAGAATTAGTAGGAGTTAAAGGGAGAAAATGGCATCCCGAGAAGCCTTACGGAATGACGTTAATCCCTGGAGGAGCTTTTATTATGGGTAAAGCCGATGATGATTTAGCTAACATTCAAGACGCGCCTACTAAGACAGTTACAGTTCGTTCATTTTATATGGATGAAACTGAAATTACTAACAGTGAGTACCGTCAGTTTGTTGAATGGGTAAAAGATTCGACTATCAGAACTCGTCTAGCTATTCTTGCAGATGAACAAGGTCAAAAGCCTGGTTCTGGTGGAGGAAAAGGTGGAAGCATTGGTGATTTTGCCTTTGCAGACGTTGATCCTGAGAAAATGACTCCATACGACAAGTACATGTATGAAAATTATTACAGTGTTGGTACTGATGATGATATTTATGCTGGAAGAAAATTAAATAAAAAAATCAAGCTTATCAAAGAGCCTGGTAAATATCCAGATGAGCATTATGTTGAAGTAATGGATTCTATGTATTTACCTGAGTCTGAATCATTCAATGGTTTGAAAACTATTGATGCTTCTAAATTAAAATTCAAATACAATCAAGTAGATTTGAATAAAGCGGTAAAGAAAAAAGGTCGTAAAAACTTTTATGAGGATGCGCCACCTATTGAAATTTATCCTGATACAACTGCTTGGATAAAAGATTTTGCTTATTCTTATAATGAGCCAATGCATAATGACTATTTCTGGCATCAAGCTTATGGAGATTATCCAGTGGTGGGTGTTTCTTGGAATCAAGCAAAAGCATTTTGTGCTTGGAGAACAATGTATAAAAATGCATTTATTAAAAAGAAAAAAGGAAGAGATCAAGTAAATTCATTCCGTTTGCCAACAGAAGCTGAATGGGAATATGCTGCAAGAGGTGGAATTGAAGGAGGAACTTATCCTTGGGGTGGTCCTTATGCTAAAAATGACAGAGGTTGTTTTATGGCTAACTTCAAACCAAATCGTGGAGATTATGCAGCTGACGGTGCATTATATACAGTAGAAGCTAGATCTTACGAGCCAAATGATTATAACTTATATAACATGGCGGGTAATGTTTCTGAATGGACAGAGTCTTCTTATTATGCTGAGGCTTATGAGTTTGTTTCAACAATGAATCCTCATGTAGCTGATAAGAAA
The DNA here is from genome assembly GCF_025909975.1 of Flavobacterium lacisediminis. Classification (GTDB taxonomy): domain Bacteria; phylum Bacteroidota; class Bacteroidia; order Flavobacteriales; family Flavobacteriaceae; genus Flavobacterium; species Flavobacterium lacisediminis. Next base: position 246,741 of record NZ_JAPCIO010000002.1, read on the forward strand.
AATCAAAGAAAAGTTGTTCGTGGAGGTTCTTGGAAAGATGTTGCTTATTTCTTACAGGTTTCTACTCGTGATTATGAGTATGCTGATTCTGCAAGAAGTTATATCGGATTCAGAACTGTGCAAGATTACATGGGTACAGCTGCAACAGGAACTAGACCTAAATAGTATTTAACCAATTTTATTATATAATTAACTTAACTAACTAAATTTTATTTATTATGGCAATTTTAAGCAAAAAAGTGATGGGATTCCTTTACGGAATGGGGGCAGCAGTAGTAATCGTTGGAGCATTATTCAAATTAATGCACTGGCCAGGTGCAGGACCAATGCTTGTAATCGGTTTATTAACAGAAGCAGCGATTTTCGCATTATCTGCTTTTGAACCAGTAGAACATGAATTAGATTGGTCTTTAGTTTACCCTGAATTAGCAGGTGGAGAAGCTAAAGCTAAAGATAAAAAAGAAAACCCAACTGAAGCTCAAGGATTATTATCTCAAAAATTAGATAATATGTTAAAAGAAGCTAAAATTGATGGTGAATTAATGGCAAGCTTAGGAAACAGTATCAAAAACTTTGAAGGTGCGGCTAAATCAATTTCTCCTACAGTTGATGCTATGGCTGGACAAAAGAAATATGCTGAAGAAATGTCTACAGCTGCAGCTCAAATGGAAGCTTTAAATGGTTTATATAAAGTTCAATTAGAAAGTGCTGATAGAAATGCACAAGCAAACAAAGAGATTGCTGAAAATGCTGCTAAATTAAAAGAGCAAATGCAATCTATGACTTCAAATATTGCTTCTTTAAATGCAGTATATGGAGGTATGTTATCTGCTATGAGTAACAGAGGATAATTAGTTTTATCATTAAATATTTATTAATTAAAAAACTAATTTAAAGAAAATGGCAGGAGGAAAATTAACCCCTAGACAGAAGATGATTAACCTGATGTACTTGGTTTTCATCGCAATGTTGGCATTAAATATGTCAAAAGAAGTATTAACTGCTTTTGGTAATTTCAATGACAAATTTACAGAGTCAAATAAACTAACTGAAGAAGCAAATAGTAATTTATTATCTGCTTTGAACACTAAAGCAGCAGATGAGCCTGCTAAGTATGCAGAACCTGCTAATAAAGCTAAAGAAGTAGCTAAGATTTCTAAAGAATTCGTTGCTTTCTTAGAAACTGTTAAAGGTGAAGTTACTGAAGGAATTGAACCAGATGAGAATGGTAAATTACCTTTCGAATCTATGGACAAATCTACTATTGATGAAAAATGGTTCGCTGGTGACGGTTATAGTCCAAGAGGAACTGAAATTGTTTCTAAAATAGATAAATATGTTGCTGATATCAAAAAAGTATTAGGAAATGATGTTAAATACATTCCTTTTATCAAAGAAATTGAAAAGAAATTTTCTACAGCTGACATTACTAATAGAGAAAATGTTAAAGTTAAATTTTTAGATTATAAAACTAAAGGTTTCCCTGCAGTATCTACATTAACATTTTTAACTGCAATGCAGAATGATGTTAAAAACACTGAAGCTGGTGCTTATAACTTATTCTTAGGAAATGCATTGAAAACTGCAGCTTCTATGAAAAACTTTCAAGCAATTGTAGTTTTAGAGAAAAATGCTTATTTCCAAGGTGAAACTGTTAAAGGTAAAGTTGTATTAGGTCGTTATGACGCTAACACACAACCAACATCTTTTAAAGGTCCTGGTAAAATTGAAAATGGTCAAGCTGTTATTTCGATGACTGCTGGTGGAATTGGAGAACAAAACATCTCTGGAGAATTTGGTTTCTTAGAGGATGGTAAAGAAATTCCTTTAAAATTCGAAGGAACTTACGTTGTTGTTCCTCGTCCAAACCAAGCAATTATTTCAGCTGATAAAATGAATGTTGTTTATCGTGGAGTTCCTAACCCAATTTCTATTTCAGTACCTGGTATTGCTTCTAATAAAGTTAATGCTAGTGCTCCTGGAATGTCAAAAGTTGGTGATGGTAAATTCATGTTAAAGCCAGGTTCTGGTAGTGAAGTTAAAATTAGCGTAAATGCTACAATGCCTGATGGTAAGACAATGTCAAGTGCTCAGGTGTTTAGAATCAAAGGATTACCTGCTCCAACAGGAAAAGTAGGTGGTTCTGAGAAAAATAAAGGGCCTAAAAGTAACTTAGAAGTTTGTTCTGTTACTGCTGTTATGGAAGATTTCGATTTCCCTGTTACAGTTAACGTAACTCAATTTAACGTTAAAGTTCCTGGTCAACCAACAATTGTTGTTTCTGGTAATAGAATGGATTCTAGAGCTAGATCTGCAATTGCAAAAGCACAAAAAGGTGATGTTGTAGTTATTTCTGAAATCAAAGCTAGTTTCTCTGGAATTGATCAGATGGCTAAGAAAGTATCTATTTGTACTTACGAAATACAATAATTTAAATTAATTTGAGTTTATATTTTTAAACCAAATAAAAAATGAATAAAATGAATTGGAGAAATAGTATTGCAATTTTAGTATTAGGTTTAAGTGCTACTACTTTTGCTCAGTCAAACTTATTAAATGCTAAGACACCTGATCAAATCGGGAAAAAAACTGAGGCTGAATTAAGCGCTGATAACGACAAACCTTTACCTTATGGATATGTTCATGATAGAGATATCTTAATGGGGAAACGTATTTGGGAATTTGTTGATCTTGATGAAAGAGTTAACTTTCCACTTTATTTTCCTGTTGAAGGTGATGTTATGTCTTCACCAGATAGAAGACCTTTATATAATGTATTAATTAGCGGGATTAAAGAAGGTAAAATTACTGAAGTTTATGACTCAAGTTATTTTACAACTAAAAAAACCCTTAAAGATATCGAATCTTCTTTGTTTACAGTTGATACTACTGACGTAGGTCGTGAACAAATGAATGAAGATATGGATGCTTATAGAAATGGTACTAAGAAAATCGATGAAGAGTTTATTAGAAAAACTGAGATTGAAGCTTATGATGTAAGTGCTTACCGTATTGTTGGATATTGGTATTTCGATAAAAGACAAGGTGAATTAAAGTACAGATTATTAGGTATATGTCCAGTTGTTCCAGACGTGTTCTCTAAAAAGAATAATGATGCTGAATTAGAATATATTGATTTGTTCTGGGTTTATTTCCCATCAACAAGAGATATTCTGCATGAAGCAAAAGCATTCAATAACAGAAATTCAGCGATGCCTTTCTCTTTCGATCATTTACTTAACGCACGTCGTTTTAGTGGTATGATTTATTTAGAAGAAAATGTTTATGGTGATCGTAAGATTGCTGATTACATGAAAGAAAACGCTCAAATGCAATTATTAGAATCTGATCGTGTAAAAGAAAAGATTCGTGACTTCGAACAAGATATGTGGAATTATTAATAATATTTCTCCAATTTCATTTAAAAAAACTCTTACCATTGGTAAGAGTTTTTTAATTTTACAGCATGATAGATTTTATAATCGTAGGAAATGGTCTAGCTGGAATTTCATTTGCGGAAATTGCTTTGCAAAACAATAAATCAATTTTTGTTTTTGATAATAATTCGCAACCTTCATCACGTGTGGCCGGAGGATTATATAATCCTGTGGTGTTAAAGCGTTTCAGTGAAGTATGGAAAGCAAAGGAACAAATTGATTTTGCTTTTCCTTTATACCATGAAATTCAATCCAAATTGAATGTCGTTTTCGATTTTGAATTACCTATACTTCGTAAATTGTACTCAGTTGAAGAACAAAACAATTGGTTCCAAGCTGCTGATAAACCAAATTTAGCTCCTTTTTTAGATGCTAAATTAGTTACAAGTTCTTATGAAAGCATTCAATCTCCATTTCACTATGGAAAAGTGAATCATACCGGTTATTTAGAAATTTCAACTTTGATTGAAGCCTATTCTAATTATTTAAAATCACTAAATAGTTTTTCAAATGAAGGTTTCAATTATACTGAAATTGAATTTTTAGATAATGGTATTCAATATAAAAACATACAAGCCAAGCACATCATCTTTGCTGAAGGTTTTGGATTACACGCTAATCCTTATTTTAAAGATTTGCCATTAGATGGTACAAAAGGTGAATTGTTAATCATCAAAGCTCCAAATTTAGATTTAGATGTTGTGATAAAGTCAAGTGTATTTATACTTCCGATTGGTAATGATTTGTATAAAGTAGGGGCTACTTACGATTGGAAAGACAAAACAAATACTCCAACTGAGGAAGGAAAACAAGAATTGGTTGACAAGTTAAAAGAAATTATTTCTTGTGATTTTGAAATTGTAGAGCACTTTGGTGGCGTGCGACCTACAGTTAAGGACAGAAGACCATTAGTTGGAACGCATCCTGAGTTCAAACAATTGCATGTGTTAAATGGTTTAGGAACTCGTGGTGTAATGCTTGGTCCATATTTAGCCAATCAATTATTTCAGCATATTGAAAACGATATTCCTTTGGAAAAAGAAATAGATATAATAAGATGTTATAAAAAAAACCGAAACTAATTTGTTTCGGTTTTTTGTTTATCTGAGTGTGGCTTTCTTTTCGCCTTTATGTTGTTTCCAATCCTTGTCGAAACTCATAAACATATTGATCCATATGTTTCTTGATAGTCTCATAATTACGGGCATAAAAACAATTAGAGTAATAATAATAGCAATAAAATTGTTTACCAAATTCTTTTCTCCAACAAAGAAATAGGTTATGATAAAAGCCGCTACACCAAATGCAATTCCTAAGGCATAACTAACATACATGGCACCATAAAAAAATGAAGGCTCAATTTTATATTTGGTTCCACAATGGCTACAATTTTCATGCATTTTGTACACATTTAGAACATTGTAAGGATTTTTGTCTAAATACATGCTTTCTTCATTGCAAGTTGGACAACTTCCTGTTAAAATACTATTTAATTTGGATCCTTTTTTTAACATTTGCAAAATATTTTACACAAAGGTACAATAACTAACTATTCCTAGTGTAACAATTGTAACATTCAATATGCTAAACATACATAATTTATCGGTTTCATTTGGTGGAACATATCTATTTGAAGAAGTAACTTTTAGATTGGGTTCTGGTGATAGAGTTGGACTTGTTGGAAAAAATGGTGCTGGAAAATCAACCATGTTGAAAATTTTAGCCAAAGATTTTGCTCCAGATTCTGGTCAAATAGCGACAGAGAAAGAATTGAAAATGGGATTTCTTCGTCAGGATATCGATTTTGTAAAAGGAAGAACCGTTTTAGAAGAAGCATACCAAGCTTTTGAAGAAATTAAACGTGCCGAATTCCGAATCGATGAAATCAATCACCAATTAGTAACGAGAACCGATTATGAAAGTCAGGAATATTCTGATTTGATTGAAGAATTGAGTGATGTTACGCATCATTATGAAGTTCTTGGAGGATATAACTATGTTGGAGATACTGAGAAAATTTTATTAGGTCTTGGATTTAAAAGAGAAGATTTCGACAATCAAACTGATACTTTTTCAGGAGGATGGAGAATGCGTATCGAATTGGCAAAATTATTATTGCAATCAAACGATATTTTACTTTTAGATGAGCCAACAAACCACTTGGATATTGAAAGTATCATTTGGTTAGAAGGTTTTTTACGAAACTTCCCAGGCGTAGTTGTAATTGTTTCTCACGATAAAATGTTTTTGGATAATGTTACGAATCGTACCATTGAAATTTCATTAGGTAAAGCTTACGATTTCAACAAACCGTATTCTGAATATTTAGTGTTACGTCAGGAAATTCGCGAAAAGCAATTGGCAACACAAAAAAATCAAGCCAAAAAAATTGAAGAAACTGAAAAGTTAATCGAGAAATTCCGTGCTAAAGCTTCTAAAGCATCGATGGCGCAATCTTTGATTAAAAAATTAGATAAAGTAGAACGAATTGAAGTCGATGAAGACGACAATTCGGTAATGAATATTTCGTTTCCTGTTTCGCAAACGCCAGGTAGAGTTGTTGTAGAAGCAGAACATGTTACCAAAGCCTATGGTGATAAAACCATTTTAAAAGATATTTCGCTTTTAGTAGAACGAGGAAGTAAAGTGGCTTTCGTTGGTCAAAATGGTCAAGGAAAATCAACGTTTATGAAAGCAATCGTAAACGAATTTGAGTATGAAGGTTCTATTAAATTAGGTCATAATGTACAATTGGGATATTTCGCTCAAAATCAAGCGGAATATTTAGATGGCGAAATTACGCTGCTACAAACTATGGAAGAAGCAGCAACTGATACGAACCGTTCTAAAGTTCGCGATATGTTGGGTTCGTTTTTATTCCGTGGTGATGATGTAGAGAAAAAAGTAAAAGTACTTTCGGGTGGTGAACGAAATCGTTTGGCACTTTGTAAATTGCTTTTACAACCCATAAATGTTTTGGTAATGGATGAGCCAACCAATCACTTGGACATTAAGTCTAAAAACGTTTTAAAAGCCGCTTTAAAGCAGTTTGAAGGAACTTTGTTGTTGGTGTCTCACGACCGTGATTTCTTGCAAGGGATGTCTAATATTGTGTACGAATTCAAAGATCAGAAAATCAGAGAATATTTAGGCGATATCAATTTCTTCTTAGAGCAGAAAAATGCCATGAATATGCGCGAAATTGAAAAGAAAGAAGTGGTTTCGAATGCAAACACAAATAAAGCAGTTAAAAACATTTCTTACGAAGACCAAAAGAAAGCTAAATCATTGCAAAATAGATTGAGTAAGATTGAAAGCCAAATTCAACAACTAGAAAAAGATATTCAATTAGACGATAAAGCATTGGCTTCAAATTATGACAAACATATTGAAGATGCTACTTTTTTTGCCGCTTACGAAAAAAAGAAAAAAGAGTTGGAACAATTATTAGAAGATTGGGAAAACGTGCAGTTAGAAATTGAAATGGTAAATAGTTAATTGCAATACAAAATATAATAGCAGTTAAGCAACAAGAATAAAATGACTATGATTATGATAATCATGGTCATTTTGTTTTTTCTTATAAATGCACCAACATTCCGCTTCATTTTGTCAAATTTATAATGTGGTAAAATTGCAATAACTTGATTCATGAATCAATACGCTAAATAGCGTATTTTATTTAAATAAGATTGTTCTTCTTGGCTTTTTGAACGGCTTCTAGTTTGTTGTGGACTTGAAGTTTCGTGTAAATGTTTTCAATATGTTTTCTTACCGTTGCTGGAGATAAAAATAAGTTTTCGGCAATATTAATGTAATTCAATCCTTTGCTAAGTTGCTCTAAAACATCAATTTCTCTAGCGGATAATTTAATGATTTCTTCTTCTTTTTTATTGTCTAAATCAATTGGATTACGAAGTAATTTTAGAGTTTTCAATGCAATGGAAGGATTCATCGCAGCACCTCCATTTAAAGTATCTATAATGCCTTCGTACAAGGTTTTTGGCTCTACTTCTTTTAGTAAATAACCATCAGCTCCTGCTTTGATAGCATTAAAAATGTTTTCATCATTATCAAAAACAGTTAACATGATCACTTTAATGTGAGGATATTTTTTTTTTATGATTTCGGTGGCTTCAATTCCGTTTAGAATAGGCATATCGATATCCATTAAAATTACATCGATATTATGATTGTTACTTATTTTAGTCAGTAAATCAGAACCATCTAAAGCTGTAAATTTTATCTGAATATCATCAAAAAAAGAAAGTTTTTCCTGAATAGCTTTAATTAGGAAAGTATTGTCGTCTACGATAACCGTTTTGATAATTTTTTGCATTTTTTGATGATTAGTCTAATTAAACTTCGTTTTGATTAGGTAAGCTTAGATAAATTTTAGTTCCTTTTTCGCTAGCTTCAATATTGAAATTTCCTTTTAATTCGGAAGCTCTTTTTTTCATTGTATTAAGTCCGTTGCCAATTTCGGTTGTAGTCAAATCAAATCCTTTTCCATTGTCAGAAACCACAATAGTTATTTTGTTGTCAGACTCTACAAATGAAACGTCGATTTGAGAGGCATTCGCATGTTTGATAGCATTATTAACTGCTTCCTGTATTAAACGATAAATGTTCATTCCGTCTCTAGAAGTGAAAGATTGAAACGACTTTGTATCAAAGTTAAAATTAAATCGAATACCATTTAATGAAAGTTGGGCATTATCGATAAAATTTGAAATTCTTGTTTTCAAATCTTCAATGGTAATTTCTTCTTTGTTCATGGCCCAAATCGTATCTCTTAATTCGTAGATAGTCTCTTTAGTAAACGAACTAATATTGTTTAGTTTGTCTTCTAACTTTGGATTTCCATCGGCAAAAGCATATTTTAAGGAATCTACAGACGAAATAATAAACGTAAGCTGCGCGCCAATGTTATCATGCAAATCTCTCGAAATTTGAAGTCTTTGTTTCTGAAGGCGATTTTGAGTTTCGATTTTCAGTAAAGCATCTTTTAATTCGTTTTCTTTTTGCAATTGAAGGGTTTTCATTTTTTGATTTTTAAGCATAAAATAGCCAACAATTATGGATAAAATTAGGAGTGAAATAATGATTACTATGTAAGTGTTTTTTACAGCTAAATTGGCTTTCTGTTCTAGAATTTCTTTCTCTTTTCTTTCGGTATCAAATTCAGTGTCTAACTCCGCTTGTTTGATTCTAAGATTAATATTTGAGATACTATCTTTATAAGTCGTATAGTTTTTGAAATTGTCTAAAGCCGTTTTGTAATCTGAATTTAATTCATATAATTCCGAAAGTTTTTGATAATTATCTTGAGTTAAATAATTGTAATTGTAGGCTTTACTTTCATTTAATGCCTTAGTGAAATATTCAATTGATTTTTGATTGTTTTTAGTTTCAAAAAAGTAATATCCGTAAAAATTTAAATTTTCTGCAATTCCAATTTTGTCATCAATTTCAAGTCGTATTTGATAGGCTTTGTCTAAATTTTGTTTTGCTTTTGCAAAGTCTTTTAACGTTAATTGAAGCATTCCAATCTTATTCAAACTATATGGAATCCCAATTTTATCATTCGCTTTTTCTTTTAAAGTCAAGGATTTATTATAGAATAAAAAAGCACTATCGTACTCTTTTTTCATTTCTTTTAAAACGCCATAGTTGTCATAAATACCTCTAAGTTCGTATTCTGTATTGATTTTTTCGCCAATTTTTAGTCCTTTTTGCATGTACATGATACCAGAATCCAAATTACGTTTTCTTAAATGATAACCGTAACTGGCATAAAGAGAAGCTACTTTGCCATTTTGCTTTAATTGATTAAAGTTTTCAATGGCAATGAAAGTATATTTTGAGTGCAAATCATACTTGCTTTGGTAAAAATAGCAAAGCGCCATTTTTTCATAACTGGTAGCAATTCCAAGTTTATAGTTTTGTTTTTTTGAATCGGCTAGAACTTTATTAAACAGCTGTAATGATTTAGTACTATTCGCAATAATATCATCAAAAGGCATGTTGTTAATAGAGTCGATTTGTTTTTTAGAATAGGTTTGACTCCAACTAAAAGTAAATAGTTGAGAAAGAAGTAAGGCGATTATGTATGTTATAGTGTTTTTCATTATTAAATTTATTGTTACTATAAAAGTATAAAAATCAAATTTAAAGTACGTTTAAATTAATGTAATACGTAAATAAGATTATAAATATTTAATAGCAAACAAAGTAAAACGAATAGTCTAAAAAGAATGACAAGCAAATCTTTCTTGTGGCTCAATGATTCGATTGAAAGAAATAATTTAGACATAATTCAGGTTTATTAATTACGTAAAATTCGTTTAAAATAAGGCGTTTTCCTATACGACATTTGACGTATTTGCAAAAAAAGAGTGGATTGATAACATATCAATCCACTCAAACTAATCAAACTATAAAAACAAATTAATTGTTCACTTTTATCTTTTCTACTTTTTTGCCTTTGAAAGCAAAGATGAATTCTCCATCATCTGTAATGTCTAGACCATCACCATATTTAGGACTTCCGCCTTTTCCTTTTGATTGAACTGAACCTTTTGTTTCTCCATTCGTCATATCAATTGCGTGAAGGATATTTTTACTATTTCTTTGATCACGTAAAAAGTAATTTCCATTTACATCGTAGAAATAATCTACACCTCTGATTTTCTCTGTTGCATATGCTCTTGAACCATCTTTTTTATTGTAAGACGCTAATCCTTTTTCAGATAATACGACTACAGTTTCTCCAAAATCAATTACGTCAGTAGCTTTACCAACACCAGCATCGTTGTGTTTTACATCAAAAATTTGTTTTCCAGATGCAATTTCATAACAGTAGAATTGATCTCCATCTCCAACAAATACATTTTTGTTTTCATGAATAATAAAATCGGTAATACGTTTGTCAAACTTTTCAGAGCGCCAAGAAGTTGTTCCTGTTTTATCATCTATTGCTATTAAGCTATTTTTTTGCGCTTTGTAATCCCAATAAATGTAAGGAACATGAGAAGTGTAAGTTCCACCATACAAACTTTGTTGTTGTTCTTTTCTATATTCTTGAACTTGTACTTTACCACCCACTTGCACAATTACTTTGTCGCCTGTTCTGAAAATATTTGGCATAGAGAATGCGCCTGTAATTTTTTCAGAAGTCCACATAATTTTACCACTTTCTAAGTCGTGTTTTTGAACGTATTTAGCTCGATCTCTTCCGCCTAACATTACAATATACACAGCATTGTCTGTAAATAATGGATCGGCAATAGTTCTATAATATTTTTTTTGAGTTGTATTAGAGAACATGCCTCCGCCTCCGCCATCCATGTCGTTTTCATACACTGATTCCCAAAGTTTTTGTCCTGAATTAATGTTGTAAACTTGTAATCCATTCAAGTACATGAAAACTTTATCGCCTTTAATCCATAAATCTAAGATTGCTCTTCTTGTAACTAATTCTTTTTCTACAGTTCCAAAAAATGTATTTTCCCAAATGATTTCTCCATTGTTAGCATTTAATTTTACCATTTGATTTTTAAATCCTGCAAACAAAGCACCTAGAGCAGTTGGTTTAAAATTCACCATGATAATTTCATTCTTTTTCGCATCGTAAATGTATTTTCCAACACCACCTTTAAAACGATTGGTTTCCCAAATTTTCTCTCCTGTATTTGCTTTTACTAAAATAACTGAGGCTTTTTGAGAAATTAAAAAGGCATCTAATTCGTAAATGTATTTAACGGTTTCTAATTCACCTTGATCAGCACCGTCTTCCGATTTTGTTCCTTTTGGGAGTAAATTTTGATACAATTCTGAATTCCATAATTCTTTTCCTGATGCAATATCAATTACGGCAACACGATCTGTACCCATTTTTCTTTCGTCAAACAAGAATAAATAACCGCCATTGTCTTTCCAAATAACGTATTGATATTCGCATTTATTTGTTTTGTTTGTTGTGATATTTTTGTAATCACCATTCCAAATTAGCTTTCCTTCTCCGTTTAATACAGAAGCCGAGTTGTCATCCGTACCTAAAATATAAGAACCATCATGGTTGTTTACGGCTAATCTTGTTGCTTTGTTGCCAAATTCTGATTCCCATACAGTAGCAAAACTTCCCGATTTTTTAGAACCGCCACTTCCTTTGACTTTGTCTAATAATTTCCCAAATTGAGCAGTTGCAGGAGTAGTTCCTACTATTGCTATAATAAGGGAATACATAATAAATGATTTTTTCATGAGTTTTGTTTTTAATGTTAGAATGATATGTTATATCTAATTTTGTATCTTTTTTTCTTCTCTAATTTGAATTTAAATTTATGAGTAAGAATATATTCCGACATGAAGTTGATGAAATCGATGTCTTTTATAGTGCTATCTACTTTAAAAAAAGTAGCTACTTTACCGCTCTGAATTACTGTAATATCAATAGTCATATTGCCAGTTATTTCAGAAAATTTCTTGTTTTTCTTTTTAATAAAATCAGGAGATTGAAACACTTCATGCATTTCAGTTGTAACCATTTCGGAAACTGTTTCTTCGTCAGTAAGAACTGGTCTTTGAGACCAGATGGTTTCGCTGTAAAAAAGAGTAATCACAAGGAATACAAAGGCGATTCTTATTTTCATAAACAACTTTATTTAATAAGTTTACCAGTGTCTTTTTCTAATGTTAAATCTAAAGCAGTCTTATATAGACGTAAAGAGCTAATTAATGATTTTTGAGTAAATCCGCCTTCAGTCCAAAAATAATAGAAATAAGTAATAGTGTTTGTGCTTTCTGAATAGTAAGTTTTAATTAAAGCTACTTCCGCATTTAATTTGTTTACTAGTTCTAAAGCATCTTTTTTAGAAGCACCTTCTACAAGGTTATAAACGCTACTAAATGTAACGAATCTTTTATTGGCATCAATGTCAAGATAAACATTATAAGTGTTTTTGATTTTTATATAAGTGTCTTTAACTTCTAGTACTTCTATGTATGCGTTATCGCAAGTTTCCTTTAATAAAGAAGGTGTAACTTCAGCGGCTGTTACTAACTTTTGAGCTGTAGCAAATTGAACAGAAATTAATAAAACAAATAAATAAAATAGTGTTGAATTTTTTAAAGTTTTCATAATTGTGAATTTTTATGATTATTGATAAATCAAAATTCACAAAAAAAGGAAACATAGGAAATACGACAATTGCCGTATTTTAACAAAATTTTATAAAAGGGTGCTGATTTTGAATGGTTTTAATTTTTAATTCAAGCTGATGAAGGAATTTTTGATGACTTTCAGTGTTTGGATTAAAAGGTCGGTGCTTTAATCCTTTTTGAATGGAGCAAATGTCATTCATCAAACTAAATTGTGATTCCGAAATGTAGTTTTCAAAGAATTGAATCCAAATATAATCAATAGCTGTTTGACTAGGATGTAACATGTCTTCGGCATAAAAACGATAGTCGCGCAATTCATCCAACATAATTTCGTATGAAGGGAAATAGGTGATGAGTGATGGATGAAGGATAATTGTTTTATGAATAGCAGCAATCAAATGTGCTTTACTAAGCGTGTTTTCAACAAATCCATCTTTAATATGACGAACAGGAGAAACGGTAAAAATGAATTTGCAATTTGGGTTAACCGAATGTACTAACGAAATAATGCTTTCTAAACTTTCTTCAATCTGCTGAATAGAAAGTAATTCTTTTGTAAATTGCTTTTGTGGTACTTTATGGCAATTGGCAACAATTTCATGAGATGCAATGTTTTGATACACCCACGAAGTCCCTAATGTAATTATGATGTGAGTTGAATCGCTTAATTGTTTGTTTGTTGTACTGATTAAATCATTTAAAGATTCTAAAAAAATATCTTTATCCGAATTTGATAATTCGGAATGAACTTCAAAACAATGCCACAAGTCATTATGAAAGAAAATATCGTTTTCGGTAAACTTTCTTTTTTCAATAGATCGACGAATTAACTTTTCTATTGAAACGGAATTGAAAATAATCCCAAACGGATTTATTGTTGTTTGGAATTTAAAATAGTCAAATTTCTCACCCATATTCTCCGCAAAACAAGAACCCAGCAACAAGATTTTCGAATCGTAATCGATTGGAAAGCTGCTTTTTTGAATGGGTATTTTGGTGGTGAATTGCAAATCATTTAGGTTTAGACCTCAAATTTAAACTACTTTTTACAAAAAACGAGTATTTTTACTCAAGATTTAATACCATACAAATGATTGAAAAAGAATATATCGAACCTAATGAAGGTTTTTCTCAAACGGTTGTAATAAAAACAGGAAATTTTAAAACACTTTACATTTCTGGACAAATAGGAGATGGTGCAAATTTAGAAGCACAAACAATTGCCACATTTCAAAATTTAGAAAAGCAACTTCAAAATTGTAATGCTACTTTTAAAGATGTGGTAAAAATGAATACCTATATCGTAAATTTCAATCCAGAAGTAGATTTACCAATATTTAGAAAAGTTAGAAAAGCCTTTTTAGGAAATGAAAATTATCCAGCCAGTACTTTAGTTGGAGTTCATAGTCTAGGTAGAAAAGAATGGTTGATTGAGATTGAAGCAATTGCCGTTGTAGAATAAAAAAATCCCGACAAATTTGTCGGGATTTTTATTTTAGATGCTTTTAATTTCTTATTTAATGTAATCAACCGCTTTCTCCAAAGCTTCCTTAATCCCATCTACATTTTTTCCTTTTCCTGAAGCGAAGAACGGCTGCCCACCGCCATTTCCGTCGATGAATTTTCCTAATTCTCTAATTACGTTTCCAGCGTTTAACCCTTTTTCAGTAACTAATTCTTTTGAAATATAGCAGTGAATATTTGGAGCATTATCTTCAATTGAAGCTAAAAATACAAATGCATTTGGTTTTGAAGTCCCAATAGCTTGCGCTAAATCTTTAGTCGAACTCATAGATAAATCTACTTGTTTTACTAAAAAGTTGATTCCGTTGATTTCTTGGAAATCAGCAACTAATGTATTTTTTAATCCTTCGATTTTTTCTTTCACTAATTGCTCTAATTGTTTTTTCAATTTTGCATTGTCATCTTGTAATGAAGCCACAGATTTTAAAACATCTTGCGGATTTTTCAATACTTCTTTGATTTCCGCTAACGTGTTTTCTTGCGAAGTGTAAAAATCTTTCACCGCATCACCCGTAATAGCTTCTATACGACGAATTCCAGCAGCAACAGCTCCTTCTGAAACAATTTTGAAATGCCAAATTTCAGCGGTGTTTTTCACGTGAATTCCACCACATAACTCTTTACTGTCACCAAATTCAATCATACGAACAGAATCACCATATTTTTCACCAAACAAAGCCATTGCACCTTTATCTAATGCTTCTTTGATTGGAATATTTCTATGTTCTACCAATTGTAATTGTGCTTCGATTTGTTGATTCACACTTGCTTCTACTTGACGTAATTCTTCATCAGAAACTTTACTGAAATGCGAAAAGTCAAAACGTAAGTAATTTGGATTTACTAACGAACCTTTTTGCTCCACATGTGTTCCTAAAATGTTTCTCAATGCCAAATGCATCAAATGCGTAGCCGAGTGATTTTTAGAAGTCGAAGTTCTTAAGTCAGTATTTACTTTTGCTACAAATCCAGCTTCAATATTTTCTGGAAGTTGTTTTGCGAAATGTAATATTAAGTTGTTCTCTTTTTTAGTATCAATAATTTCGATGGTTTCATTTGCAGAAACTAATGTTCCTTTATCACCCACTTGTCCACCACCTTCTGGATAGAACGGCGTATTATCTAAAACAATTTGGTATAAAACACCATCTTTTTTAGAATCTACTTTACGAATACGTGTAATTTTTACTTCATTTTCAGTTTTATCATAACCCACAAACGTTTCCACATTTCCTGGAATTAAAACTTTCCAATCTTCCGTAGAAACTTCAGAAGCTGCACGAGAACGCGCTTTTTGTTCTTGCATCGCCACATTGAAACCAGCTTCATCTAAATCGTATCCTTTTTCACGAAGAATTAAAGCTGTTAAGTCAATTGGAAAACCAAAAGTATCATACAATTCAAATGCTTTTGCACCAGAAACTTCTTTTCCAGTGGTTTCTGTCATTACGTTTTCTAACAATTGTAATCCTTGTTCTAAAGTTCTTAAGAAAGAAGCTTCTTCTTCGCGAATTACATTGGTAACCAATTGTTGTTGCGATTTAATCTCAGGGAAAAATTCACCCATTTGATTCGCTAACACTTCTACCAATTTATTAATGAAAGGTTCTTTTGTTCCTAAAAACGTAAATCCGTAACGAATCGCACGACGTAAAATTCTACGAATTACATAACCCGCACCTGTGTTTGAAGGTAATTGTCCATCTGCAATTGCAAAAGCTACCGCGCGAACGTGGTCAACTATTACACGAATCGCAATGTTGGTTTTGTTTTGTTCTTCTGATATATTTTTAACTTCGTTTGAAGTGTATTTTAATCCTGTAATTTGTTCTACTTTTTCAATAAGTGGTGTAAAAACATCGGTGTCATAATTAGATGTTTTTCCTTGTAATGCCATACACAAACGCTCAAATCCCATTCCGGTATCTACGTGTTGTGCTGGTAATTTTTCTAAAGAACCATCAGCTTTACGGTTGAATTCCATGAATACGTTGTTCCAAATTTCCACTACTTGTGGATGGTCATTATTCACTAAACTTTTTCCAGAAACTAACGCTTTTTCTGCTTCGGTACGTATATCTACGTGAATTTCAGAACAAGGTCCACATGGTCCTTGGTCTCCCATTTCCCAGAAATTATCTTTTTTATTTCCTAAAATAATTCGGTCTTCGCTAATTAATTCCTTCCAAATGTCCCAAGCTTCTTGATCAAACGGAACATTTTCATCTGGATTTCCTTCAAAGACAGAAACATATAAATTTTCTTTCGGAATTTTATAAACTTCCGTTAATAATTGCCAAGCCCAATTAATTGCTTCTCTTTTGAAATAATCGCCAAAAGACCAGTTACCCAACATTTCGAACATGGTGTGATGATAAGTATCAAAACCTACATCTTCTAAATCATTATGTTTTCCTGAAACACGAAGACATTTTTGCGTATCGGCTATTCTTGGGCTTTTTGGAGTTCCATTGCCTAAGAAATATTCTTTGAATTGGGCCATTCCCGAGTTGTTAAACATCAAGGTTGGGTCGTCTTTTAAAACGATTGGCGCAGAAGGAACAATTAAGTGTCCGTTAGATTCGAAGAATTGTAAAAACTGTTTACGAATGTCTTGTGATTTCATTATCAATTATTTAGTTCTGATTTTAATTATTGATTTTGGTAGGAATTTGGAATTAGATTTTCGAAAAATATCCCAACTAAAAAATAAAATAGCTTTAGAATGAAACATTTCTTAAATTTGTTCGTATAACCTATGTCAATCAATAAATTTGGCACAAAAATAGTATATTTTCATTTATGTCGAAGGTAAAATATTATTACGATTCAGAAAATTTAGCCTACAAGCGTATTCAGACAAGAAAAAGGAAGAAGTTTGGCTATGTTGTCTTGTTTTTGGTGTCTTCGGCTTTGTTTGGATTCTTGATTTTTTTGCTATTGATTAACACCAGTTATTTTGAAACGCCAAAAGATAAAATTCAAGCGAGAGAAATTGAAGCTTTAGCTTTAAATTATAAGGTTTTGAATAAGAAACTGGATCTTATGAATGAAGTTTTAGAAGCGATTGAAAATAGAGATAATAATATTTACAGAATATATTTTAATACAACTCCTATTTCAGAAGAAGAACGAAAAGCGGGTTTTGGAGGTGTAAACAGATACAAAGATTTGCAAGGATTTAATAATTCGGAGTTAATGGAAAACACTACAAAACGTGTGGATGTATTGACAAAAGAATTGGTAATTCAATCCAAATCGTTAGATGAAATTGTGGCTTTGGCGAAGCAAAAGGAGAAGTTGTTAGCGGCAATTCCGGCAATTCAACCGGTTAAGAATGAAGATTTAAAGCAAATGGCATCAGGTTTTGGTTATCGAAGCGACCCATTTACGAAAATTAGAAAGTTTCATTACGGAATGGATTTCACAGCTAGAACAGGAACACCTATTTACGCCACTGGAGATGGAGTTGTCTATAAAGCAGATGCTTCGTTATCAGGATATGGAAATCATATTGAAATCAATCATGGTTATGGCTACAAAACCTTGTATGCGCATTTAAGCAAATATAAGTGCCGTCCAGGTCAAAGAGTAAAACGTGGCGATATTATTGGTTATGTGGGAAGTACAGGAAGAAGTCAGGCACCACATTTGCATTATGAAGTGTTTAAAAATGGAGAACGTGTAAATCCGCTGAATTTCTATTACGGAAGTATTTCAGCAAAAGAATATATAGAGATTTCAAAATTAGCGAATCAAGAAAATCAATCATTAGACTAATGCATTTAGAATTAGCACCAGACAAAAGATATTACAGCATTGGTGAAATAGCCAAAGCTTTTAACGTAAATGCCTCCTTAATTCGTTTTTGGGATAAAGAATTTGATATTCTAAAACCAAAGAAAAATGCCAAAGGAAATCGCATGTTTACACCAGAAGATGTTAAGAATTTGCAATTGATTTATCATTTGGTAAAAGAGCGCGGATTTACATTAGAAGGCGCCAAAACACATTTGAAAGAGGGTCAGAAAAAAACCTTAGATAAATTTGAAATTATCAGCAAATTAGAAACGATTAAAGCACAATTGAACACAATTAAAAATCAACTATAAACAATTAATTAAACTTTTAAACTTAAAAAAATGATGAGAAAATTTTTGCCTTTTATTATCGGTGGTGGATTATTGTTAATCCTTGTATTTTGGTTCTTTAGTATCAAAAACGGAGCTGTTCGTGTAAATCAAGAAGTAAATAAAGAATGGGGAAATGTTGAAACTTCGTACCAAAGAAGAAATGACCTTATTGGGAATTTAGTTAAAACGGTTCAAGGTTCGGCTGATTTTGAAAAATCAACTTTAGAAGCAGTAATCAAAGCGCGTTCTGAAGCGACTTCTGTAAAAATTGACCCAACGAATATGACGCCAGAACAATTAACCCAATTCAATCAAGCGCAAGGAAATTTAAATAGTTCTTTGTCAAGATTATTAGTTACTGTTGAGCAATATCCTGATTTAAAAGCAAATCAAAACTTCTTGAAATTACAAGATGAGTTAGCTAGTACAGAAAATCAAATCTTAACAGCAAGAACACGTTTTAATGAATCGGTTCAAAAATACAACAACTACATTTTAGTTTTCCCTAATTCTATTTTCTTAGGAAACTACAAAGAAAAACCATATTTCGATGCAGTTGCAGGTGCTGAAAAACCAGTGGATGTAGAATTTGATTTCAATAAAGAGAAAAAATAATGTCAAAAACCGAAGATTTCTTATCAAAAGCAGAAGAGCAAGAAATTGTTCTAGCTATTGTTGAAGCCGAAAAAAACACTTCGGGAGAAATTCGAGTGCACATTGAAGAACATACAGAAAAATCACCTCTTGACAGAGCTCAGGAGGTTTTTTTTGAATTGAAAATGGACGAAACACAAGATCGAAATGGCGTTTTGTTTTACATATGTGTTTCCGATAAAAAGTTTGCTATAATTGGCGATAAAGGAATCAACGAAGCAGTTGAATCTGATTTTTGGGATTGTACAAAAGATACAGTAATTGCTAATTTTAAAGAAGGTAACTTCAAGAAAGGCTTGGTAGAAGGAATTCTCAGAGCTGGCGAGAGATTGAAAAAATATTTCCCTTATCAATCAGATGATACTAACGAATTGTCTAACGAAATCTCAAGAAGTTAATATGAAAAAGTTATTTTTATTTGTATTAGCTTTAAGTGGAATGATTGTCCAAGCGCAGTTTGATATTCCGAAAAAACCTAGTTTTCAAACGAGTGTTTACGATTATGCTGATGTTTTAAATTCGCAAGAAGAAAAAGAATTAGAGAACAAATTAATTCGTTATTCTGATTCAACTTCCACTCAAATTGTAGTAATTTCAATTGAAGATTTAAAAGGTGAAGACATTGGGATTTTAACTCCAAAATGGGCACATGAATGGGGAATTGGTCAAGAAAAAGAAGACAACGGAATTCTGATTTTATTATCTAAAAACGATAGAGAAATTTGGATTGCTCCGGGATATGGTGTTGAAGATAGATTAACAGCCGGAATCAACGGAGAACTTATCCGAAATATCATTATTCCAGAATTTAAAGCTGGGAGTTATTACAACGGTTTAGACAAAGGTGCCGATGCTATTTTTGAAGTTTTAAAAGGAAAATACAAAGGTTCTAGAAAAGAAACAAATAATCCTTTACCATTCATCTTGATTGTTATTTTTATTATTATTCTGTTAGTTTTAGCTTCCAGAGGAAATAAAGGTGGTGGAAATTTTAGAGGTGGCAGCGGCTTAGATTTAGGCGACATTATTATTTTAAGCAGCCTAGGTAGAAGCGGTGGCGGTTTTGGTGGTGGCGGAAGCTTTGGCGGTGGTTCATCAGGAGGATTTGGCGGTGGCTTTGGCGGCGGTGGGTTCTCAGGTGGTGGCGCTGGCGGAAGTTGGTAAATTAAATCACGAAGTAATCATAAAAAAAACTCGTTAGTGTTTGCTAACGAGTTTTTTATTTTAGTTCATAATGATAATACCTTCATCTTTTTTCTTACCACCAAATTTTTCTAATTTATAGGTTAGAGAAAACATCGCATATTGTTGTAGTACTGTATTTTCCATATCGGTTATGGCGGTTGGAGTAATGGTTCTTGTTGCGCTGATATTTTGATTTAAAACATCATACACTTTTACTTTAGCTAATAGTTTGTCTTGGAAGAAATTATACCCCAAACTCAAATTCCATAAATAGAAATCTTTTTGAAAACCATCTGCAATATTAGAGTTGTAGTTGTATCCAAAATCACTTCCCAAAACTACTTTTTTAGGCCAATAACTTGTGATTTCTAGCTTAGCACTATGCTTGAAATTTTTAGTATTGTCAATTACATAATTCGTAAAATCATTAGTAATATAAGTGTATTTGTACGACGGACTAATAGTAATCATTTCATCAATTGACCACGAAATATTTGCTCTTGGGTTTAATGTCAAACCCTTTGATTCAAATAATGCTGCGTTGGTTAATCCTTGGTCGTAATTGTAACCTAACTGCATTCCAAATCCGTATTTAAACGTTCTTTTTTCTTTTTTTAATGATTTATTTAAACTAAAACCAATGTAGGTATTATAAGCTCTGTCTACATTTTGATACGTTGTAGTTGCTTTAAAATCGCTATCATAAGTAGTAGAAGCTACGATTTGATTCACATTGTAATCTCCTCCAGCATAAGCGTAAAATCCACTTCGGGTTGCATAATCATAATTGTTGAAGTTGGTATAAAGTGAGTAATTTTCGTTAGGTTTTAAATCAGCATTTCCAATGAACGTATTTAGTGGGTTTCCTAAATTTTCGAATGGTAAGATTTGATTTGCACTAGGTAAATTTACTTCGTAAGAATAATAGCTGTAAATAGATTTTGATTTTCCTAAAGTAATATTGATATATCCATTCATTTTTGGATACATATAGTTTTTATTGACTGAAGTTTTGTTTGATAAATAAGTAGATTGATTGTTGAAATTAATAATTTCTGTTCCCATCGAAATACTACCTCTAATTTTCTTTTTTCGTAAACTAATTCCCACCATTGGAGCCACTGATGAAGTTGTTGAGGTAATTTCATTTGAAAGTAAGTCGTTGAAATCAGTATACGAATTAAACCCACTATCAAAGTCATACGTTTCTCTCACGTCTCTAGATTTTTTATAACTATATGTAGTTTCAAAATTAAATACTAAAGAATCTCTTAAGGGTTCGTTATAACCTATTTCGGCTCTGAAACTATCTTTTTTAGAATCGTCAATTCTGAATTGATTTCTATCGTCATCTGAACTTCCAGATTGAAAAAAAGTTGTTGTTGTCTTAGTAAATAAATCAGAATCGTTTTTACTGTTTTCGTTGTTTAGCGAGGCGCTAATTCCTCTTCCTTTTTTCTTAAATCCTTTATAGAAATAGATGTTGTTTTTAAAAGTGTTGTTTTGGCTTGACCAATTGTTATTGGTTGTGTTTTCATTCAAAGCTGTTCCAAATGCATCAAATGTAGCGTCAAAACCTGAGTTTCTATTTTTTATTTCGCTAATTGAAAAACTTGGGCTAATATATAATGTTGAAGTAGAATCTAATTTTATTTCAAAATCTGCTCCAATATTATGTCCGTCAGTTATGGATTTTGTTTTAGCTTCGGCAAGTGTGTTTGTATTTCCTGTTGGAAGTAAATTAATTCTGTTAGTTCTGCTGTTATTGTTTGTTTCTGCGTTTGAATAATAATAACTCCCGTTTGGATTAATTTTCTTTTTAGCCCATTCGTCTGCAAAGTTTATCCCTATCATATTGGATTGTGTAATTCCGTTATTACCTCCAAATTGCATTCCGTTAATACCAAAGCTACCGTTGTCATTTATCCAAATGGAATTATTTCTTCCGCCACCCATATTGTCAAAGATTTCATCCATTGAAAACCCAATTGAGTTTATATTGTTAGA
This sequence comes from Flavobacterium lacisediminis, assembly GCF_025909975.1. Classification (GTDB taxonomy): domain Bacteria; phylum Bacteroidota; class Bacteroidia; order Flavobacteriales; family Flavobacteriaceae; genus Flavobacterium; species Flavobacterium lacisediminis. The sequence goes on from NZ_JAPCIO010000002.1 coordinate 268,846, forward strand.
TGAGCCAAGAATACTTACTTTTTGAGTGTCTTTAAAGTAGTTAAAAAGCAAACTCGATTCATACCGTTCGTCGGTTCCATATCCCATATTTGCTTTTCCAAAAACACCTTTATTTTTATCTTCCTGAATTGTTAAATTGATGGTTTTTTCATCTGAAGTAGCGTCTTGTCCTGATAATTCTTCTTCTTTGGTTTTGGTATCTGTCACTTGAACTTTACTGATTATTTCAGCTGGTAAATTTTGAGTGGCAATTTTACCATCTTTACCAAAGAAAGGTTTTCCGTTGACTAAAATATTGTTTACTTCTTTTCCGTTGACCGTAATTTTGCCTTCTTCATCTATTTCAACCCCAGGAAGTTGTTTTAATAATGCTTCTACGTTAGCATCAGGACGAACTTTAAACGACGAAGCATTAAATTCTAAAGTATCGTTTTTTATAGTAACCGGTGGTGCTTCAGATTGTATGACAACCTCTTTTAAAGAACTTACATTTTCTTCTAGTTTTATAGCACCAAAATCTTTGTCTGCTTTTAAATTTTCAATTTTTTCTGTGTAGTCATTATAACCAATGTATGAAATTTTGAAATAAATGGCATTATCTATTTTTTTTGTTTTGATGGTGAAATTTCCATTCTTGTCTGAAATGGTATAATCTATCAAAGTGGAATCTTTTACCGATTTTAAATAGATAGTTGCCGATTCAAGTGGAACAGAAGTGTTTTTGTCGATAATTTTTCCTTTTAAAGAAATTGTGTTTTGACTAAAACCTATGGCTGAGAATAAAAATAAACCAATGAAAAGGATTTTATTGAACATAGATAAGCGGTTAAATAGTTTAAGTTGTAATTAACTACGAAATAAAATATTTATTGTGTAAATAAAAATTTTCTTACGAAAAGTTTAACAATAACCATAAAAAAACCGAAGTGTTAACTCCGGTTTTTTAACTATTTCTGTCTGAAATAAATATCAATTGGAACGCCACTAAAATTGTATTGTTCTCTTAATTTATTTTCAATAAAACGTTTATATGGGTCTTTTACATATTGTGGTAAGTTAGCAAAAAACACAAACTGAGGTGTTGGTGTTGGCAACTGCATACAATATTTAATTTTCACATATTTTCCTTTTAAAGCTGGTGGAGGAGTTGCTTCAATAATTGGCAACATCAACTCATTGAATTTAGAAGTTGAAATACGTTGTTTTCTGTTTTCATATACTTCAACCGCTGTTTCTAATGCCTTTAATAAACGTTGTTTGGTTAAAGCCGAGATGAAAAGAATAGGCACATCAGTAAATGGTTGTAATTCTTCTCTAATTTTTCTTTCGTAATCACGAGTCGACATGGTGTCTTTTTCAACCAAATCCCATTTGTTAACCAAGATTACTACACCTTTACGGTTTTTTTCAGCCAACCAAAAAATACTTTGATCTTGACCTTCAAATCCGCGAGTAGCATCAATAACCAATAAACAAACATCACTGTGCTCAATAGCTCTAACCGAACGCATTACCGAGTAAAATTCTAAATCTTCTTTTACTTTCGCTTTACGTCTAATTCCGGCAGTATCTACTAAGTTGAATTCAAATCCAAAACGGTTGTATTTCGTATCAATGGCATCACGTGTTGTTCCAGCAATATCGGTTACAACAAATCTATCTTCGCCAATTAAAGCATTGATGAAAGATGATTTACCAGCATTTGGTCTTCCAACTACACAAAAACGTGGTAATGGTTCCACCTCTTCGGTAACTTCTGGCATTTCAGGTAACACTTCGACTAATTTGTCTAAAAGTTCTCCTGTTCCGCTTCCGCTCATTCCCGAAATTGAATAGTATTCTCCTAATCCTAAATTATAAAACTCAACAGCGTCTTTTTCACGCATTGCATTATCTACCTTATTTACTACTAATAAAACAGGCTTTGTGACTTTTCTAAGCAATTTAGCCACTTCATCATCCATAGGTGTAATACCTTCTTCAACATCTACTACAAAAATGATAGCATCAGCTTCATCAATAGCTAATTCTACTTGTCTACGAATTTCAGCTTCAAAAATATCGTCAGAACCTTTGATATAACCTCCCGTATCAATTACAGAAAACTCCTTTCCGTTCCACTCACTTTTTCCATAATTTCTATCACGCGTAACACCGCTTACCGAGTCAACAATAGCTTCTCTTCGCTGAATTAAACGGTTAAAAAATGTGGATTTTCCAACATTTGGTCTTCCTACAATTGCAACAATATTATTCATAATCTTATTTTGAATCGGCAAAAGTACGATTTTTTTTGGAGCTTTTTCCAGCTATCCACTACAACTCCACAATTTTAGCTCTTTTTTTCTAAATTTATTCAGTCAGCTTCAAAGGTCGCTGTCCAAATAAAAAGAAAAAATAGGTCAAAAATTTGCGGGGTTTCCGTTTTTATCTGGGCTAGGGTGTGAAATTTGTTCAACATTTGTTAAAATTGTATATATTAGCTTTAAAATCAGAAGAAATGGAACCTGAAAAAAGTATTGCGCTAAGACCAAAGTTTGAATTCGAATCAAAAAATAGTGTCGATAAAATTTTAGAAAAAGCAAAACAGCTAAAAACTGAACTCAAAGCCGATTACCAAATTAAAATAATCGATGACCATTTGTATTTCTATTTCAGTAAAGAAAAACGAAAATACTATTCCCCGTTTTTACATTTGGAATTAGAAGCCAATGAAGATAAGACAACAGTTAAAGGGTTATTTGGTCCTGAGCAATTGTTGTGGACGCTTTTTATGTTTCTACACTTTATCATCGCAGGATTATTTTTAGTATTCGCTATGATGGCTTACACACACTGGTCGCTAAAACAATCCACGGTTTTAGATTTTAGCATCATGGGAATCATGGTAGTGTTTTGGTTTTCGCTCTATTTTATGGCACGATTAAACAGAGAACGCGGTGTGCCACAAATGCACGAATTAGAAGATTTGATGTATAAGGTTTTGGAATAAAAAAACCTGATGAACATTCATCAGGCATCTTTTATCTTTATTCTTTGCTCTTTTTCCTTATTTCTGATTATATCCAAAACGTTTTAATTGATAAGCACTGCTTCTCCAATCTTTATTTACTTTAACGTAAGTGGCTAAGTGAATCTGTTTGCCAAAGAATTTTTCCAAATCTTCACGGGCTTGAATCCCAACTTTCTTCAAAGCAGCACCTTTGTGACCAATGATGATTCCTTTTTGCGTATCGCGTTCCACCATAATTACAGCACGAATTCTAATGATGTTGTCGTCTTCAATAAATTCTTCCGTTTCAATTTCAACCGCATACGGAATCTCTTTATCGTAATTCAACAAGATTTTTTCGCGAATGGTTTCGTTTACAAAGAAACGCTCTGGTTTATCAGTTAAAGCATCTTTTGGATAAAACGCCGGAGAAACAGGAAGTAATTCGATAATTCTATCAAAAACAGTTTGCACATTAAAGTTCTCTAAAGCTGAAATAGGATAAATTTCGGCATTAGGTACTTTTTCTTTCCACAATTGAACTTGCTCGTCTAATTGTTCTTGGTTCGATTTGTCAATTTTGTTTAATAACAATAAAACAGGAATCTTAGAATGAATAATTTTATTAAAAAACGCTTCGTCTTTTAATTCTTTTTCTCCAATTTCAACCATATACACTAAAATGTCAGCATCTTCAAAAGCCGATTTCACAAAATCCATCATCGAATTTTGTAATTCATACGCCGGTTTTATAATTCCAGGCGTATCTGAAAATAAAACTTGAAAATCATCTCCATTCACAATTCCCAGAATACGGTGTCTTGTAGTTTGTGCTTTCGATGTGATAATAGAAAGACGCTCGCCTACAAACGCATTCATAAGTGTTGATTTTCCTACATTCGGATTTCCAATAATATTTACATAACCTGCTCTGTGCTCCATTTCAATATATTTATGGGTACAAAGGTAGTGATAACGCCTTAAATAGTAGAAAGAAAACATTATTTTTAAAAAAGTCTTGTAATTTTAAATAAAGAGTGTACCTTTGCACTCACAAATCGCGGGATAGAGCAGTAGGCAGCTCGTCGGGCTCATAACCCGAAGGTCACAGGTTCGAGTCCTGTTCCCGCTACTAAGAATTTATTGAATTACAACCGTACATCGCGGGATAGAGCAGTAGGCAGCTCGTCGGGCTCATAACCCGAAGGTCACAGGTTCGAGTCCTGTTCCCGCTACTAAGAATTTATTGAATTACAACCGTACATCGCGGGATAGAGCAGTAGGCAGCTCGTCGGGCTCATAACCCGAAGGTCACAGGTTCGAGTCCTGTTCCCGCTACTAAGAATTTATTGAATTACAACCGTACATCGCGGGATAGAGCAGTAGGCAGCTCGTCGGGCTCATAACCCGAAGGTCACAGGTTCGAGTCCTGTTCCCGCTACTAAGAAGCTTCACAGAAATGTGGAGCTTTTTTTATGTAATTAATTCATTAATAAATGGTTATGTTTTTGTTTATTGTTTTAGTTTTTTGGCTTGATTCAATATTAAAACACTACTTTTGCACCTTTATTTTAAAATAACTATGAATCCAAAGAAAATTGCCGAGTACAGAAAGTTACTTGATGTTACCAAAACAGCTACGCTGAAAGAATTAAAAACCATTTATAGAAATAGTATGAAGGAAGATCATCCTGATACTATTGCTGATCCAGTGGAGCGTTTAGCTGCTGAGGAAAGAAGTAAAAATATTATTGAAGCATACCATTTTTTGGTTAGTATTGCTCCTGAAACACAAGAAAAAAACAAAGAAGTATATCAAAAAATAACTTCAACTGTAAATATCCAAGATTTTTATATGGATAATGGAGTGTTGTATATTTCGTTTTTAGATGGTAGCAATTACGAGTATTTTAGTGTGCCAAAAGTAACATACATTAAAATGGTTAATGCAGAATCGCCTAGTCGTTTTGCAAGACGACACATTTACAATGAGTTTTTATACCGCAGTGCAAGCAAAATCGTAGCTGAATAAACAATTGTTAAAAAAATATTCCTATTTTTGATATACTAACCAAAAAACTATATCAATTATGGAAATTAATTTTTTAGCTGTTCTAGTGGCAGCACTCTCAAGTTTTGTTGTTGGATTTGTTTGGTATAATCCTAAAGTTTTTGGAACGATTTGGATGAACGAAATCGGGATGACCGAGGAAAAAGCCAAACAAGGAAATATGGCAAAAATCTTTGGATTGACTTTTGTTTTTGCTTTTATGTTAGCCTTTTTTATGCAACCCCTAACAATTCACCAGTTTTCTGTTATGGGATTAGTGGGAGGAGATGTTGCTCATGCTAAGCCTTCTTATGCAGCTTTTATGGCAGATTATGGAGATGCTTTTAGATCTTTTAAACATGGAGCATTGCACGGATTAATGGCAGGATTATTTATTGCTTTACCCGTTATAGCGACCAATTGTTTATTTGAGCAAAAATCATTTAGATATGCAGCAATCACATCGGGTTATTGGGTTATAGTTATGACCATAATGGGAGCTATTATTTGTGGCTGGAAATAAAATAAATTTTAACATTTAATTATATAGGAATCGCTCTACATTTGTGGGGCGATTTTACTTTTACATTGGACAGAATTTCATTTAAAATATACAATTCAGTTAAGGAATTACCAGCACTTTGGGACATTGTGGCTCAGAGTAATGTTTTTCTACAAACGCCTTATCTATCTGTGCTTGAGCGCTCGGCTCCTGTAAATATGGAGTGTTTTTATATTGGTATTTTTGAAAAATCGGAATTAATAGGTGTTTCGTTGGCGCAATATTTAGATTTGAATAAATTGGAATCTTTTGGAGAAAGAGACAAATCGTTTAAAATTGCTATTCGAAATTTTATCTTCAAAAATTTCGCTTCTCACACACTTTTCCTTGGTAATAACATGATTACGGGTCAAAACGGTTATGTTTTTACAAAAGAAATCGATTTTGAGTGTATCAGTGATATTCTAATTCAAAGTGCAGAGGAAATAACCTTGTATTTTAAGAAAAAAGGGATAAATATTCATTTGGTTTCTTTCAAGGATTTTTACGAGCATTGTTCGGTGGAATTGAAGAAGTTTCGTTTTTCTAATGTATACGAGTTCAATACGCAACCTAATATGATTTTCTATTTAGATGAAAAATGGAAATCAGAAGAAGATTATGTAGCCGCACTTTCGAAGAAATATCGTGACCAATTTAAAAGGGCTCGAAAAAAGAATGACGGAATAATCGTTAAAAATCTTTCTTTCGAAGAAGTGGTTCAGCATGAAAATACGATTTACGATTTGTATCATTATGTTGCTAAAAATGCGCCTTTTAATACGTTCTTTTTAGCAAAAAATCATTTTTCAACTTTAAAAGGGCAATGTGGTAATCGTTTTCAAATTTTTGGATATTTTTTGAATGATAGATTAGTAGGTTTTCATACGTTATTGCTTAACGAATTTACACTAGAAACCTACTTTCTAGGTTATGATGAAACCATTCAAAAAGAAAATATGCTGTATTTGAATATGTTGTACAACATGACGAAATATGGAATTGAAAACGGATTCAAAAAGATTATTTTCGGAAGAACGGCTCTGGAAATAAAGAGTTCTGTAGGAGCAACACCCGTTCAAATGTCGGGTTTTATTTATCACAATAATAAATTGGTAAACAAATTTATTGGTAAAATCTTCAAACAATTAGAGCCAGAACTTCATTGGCAACAACGTCATCCTTTTAAATAAAATACGGCATATTACGTATATAATCTAAAAAGGATTAAATTATATTTGTAAAGTTAATACAATCAAATCTTTACAATTATGCGATTTACTTTTACTCTTTTAACTTTTTTTCTTGTTACAACTTTTGGATTTGCTCAAAAAGCACTTTTCAATGATACATTTCAAGATGATACTAACAAATGGACATACAGTGGAGATGGATTCGACTCAAAAGTTGATGACGGAAAACTAATTTTAGAAAATAAGCATGCTACTAATTCTAAGTGGCGCTACATTTCAATAACTCAAAATACCGAAGTGGTAGATTTTGATATTGAAGCTACAATAACTCTAGATAAAACTCCAAATGATTATGCTACTTATGGTTTGGTTTGGGGCATGTATAGCGATAATTCTGATTACAGAGTTGTGCAATTATCTGCAAACAATCAAATACAAATTTATCATTATTACGGTAAAGAATTTCATTATGGTAAGAAATGGACTGCCTCAAAAAATGTAGGAGGTAAAGGCAAAAAGAATAAGATAAAAGTAGAGAAAAGAGCTAATACTTTTAAGGTATATGTTAATGGTGTTTTAGAGCATCAAACGGGAGATAATTCGTATTATGGCACTTCGTTTGGATTTATTGTAGATGCTGGCGTTACTGTTGAAGTTGAAGATTTAAAAATAACAGAACAGCCTTTTTCAATCAAAGTAGTTGAAGAATTCAATCCAAACTTGAAAATGGTAAAATTGCCAGAAACAGTATCTAGTCCAACTATAGAAGAAGCAAATCCTGTAATTTCGGCAGATGGTACTATCTTATATTTTGATAGAAAAGAAAATCCATTAAATGTTGAAAGCCCTAAAGACGATATTTGGTATTCGGTAAAAGATAAAAATGGAAACTGGTCAGAAGCTAAAAATATTGGTCGACCATTAAATAATCGCGACAACAATTTTGTTATTTCATCTTCACCTGATAATAATACATTATTGTTGGGAAATAAATATGCATCAGATGGTGTTTCACCTAATGGAGGTGGCGTTTCAATTGCTCAAAAAGGACAATCGGGATGGGAAATTCCGAAAGATGTAGTTATTGAGGATTTTATAAATACAAATGGATATGTTGGGTATTTTCTTTCTAACGATAATAAAAATTTATTAATGACGGTAGAACGACCTGAAGGGCTTGGATTAAAAGACATCTATGTTAGTTTCGTTAAAGAAGATGGAACATTTTCTAAACCTAAAAGTTTGGGTAATGTTGTTAATACTTTTGAAGATGAGGCAAATCCGTTCTTAGCTTCAGATGGTAAAACATTATATTTTGCAAGTAAAGGACATCCAGGATATGGTCAGTTTGATTTATTCGTCACCAAGCGATTAGATGATTCTTGGACAAATTGGACAATACCTGAAAATTTAGGTAATATTATCAATTCTCCATTATATGAATTAAGTATTTTTCTTTCAGCTAAAGGAGATAAGGCCTACATAGGAAAACAAAGAGATATCTGGGAAGTTGATAACACTGTAAAGCAAGATCCGGTTGTCTTAGTTAAAGGAAAAGTTTACGATGCTAAAACCAAAGAAATTTTAAGTGCTAAAATTGAATACAACAATTTAAAAACCAACAAAATGATTGGAACAGCTATTTCTGATCCAAAAACTGGAAGTTACTCAATTGTATTGCCTTACGGATTTAATTATAGTTTCATGGCAGATAAAGAAAACTATTACGCCATCACTCAAAACGTTGATTTATCTAATTTGAAAGAATACAAAGAAATGGAAGTGGATTTGTATTTAACACCAATTGAAAAAGGTGCGATTATTCGTTTAAATAATATATTTTTCGATTCTGGAAAGTACGATTTATTATCAGAATCATTTGCTGAGTTAGATATTTTATTCGGATTATTAAAAGACAATAAAAATATTAAAATTGAAATTGCTGGTCATACAGATGCAGTTGGTTCTGATGTTGCTAATATGGAATTGTCTAAAAACAGAGCAAACTCAGTTCAAAAATACTTGTTGGGAAAAGGTATTTCTTCAGATAGAATTGTAGCAAAAGGATACGGAGAAACCAAGTTTATTGCGCCAAATACAACCGAAGAAGGAAAACAATTAAACAGAAGAGTAGAGTTTGTGATTTTAGAAAAATAATTCGAGGAACTTTTCTATCTTCGTGTAAAATTTAAAACATGGCACGAACAAGTTCTACCGAAACCGCAATAAAAAATATGCTCATTCCATTAGTGCAAGCTATTGGCCGCTCGGGAAAGTTAATTTACTTGTTGATTTTTTTGATCGTTGGGTTTTTGGGGTATCAGTTTTTTACAAAAAAATCGAATACAACGACAATTGAATACGATACCAATTTGATTCAAGTTCAAATTAAAAATGTTGGAAAATTAGTAGTAACGGAAGGACATTTTGCCGAAGTTTTAACGTATAAAGACAAAAAAGAAACTTATATTCCAGGCTTGTCTTTCGACAAAAAAGCATTGGTTGTTATAAATGCTGATGTTACGGTTGGTTTTGATTTGAGCAAAGTAACGTATGATATTGATGCAAAAAATAAAATGTTAACCATTACTAATATTCCAAAAGAAGAAATAAAGATTAGTCCCGATTTTAAATATTATGACACTGAATCTTCTACTTTTAATGAATTTACAGGCGAAGATTACAATAAGATCAATAAAATTGCGAGAGCAAATTTGGCTAAAAAAATCGAAAAATCTACACTAAAAACTAATGCTCAAAATAGATTATTGAGCGAGCTTTCTAAAATGTTGATCGTAACAAACTCTTTAGGTTGGACGTTATCTTACAAAGGAAATGTAGTAAAAAACGATAAAGATTTAGAATTAAAAATAATCGATTAAATACGCATTTATTCGTATTGAAAAAACCAAGTCATTAAGTCAAATTTGTAATTGATTTAATGACTTTTTTTTATGGATAAATTAATAATATTAGTTCTTGTTTTATTATCACTTTTAGCGATTAAGCTCATAATTGCAAATAAAAGAATTAAGCAAATGCATTATTTGAAGATGAAGCAACTAAAAGATATTTTCAAAAACTTGTCAAGTAAGCAGGAAATATTAAGTCAAAAAGCTTCTATTTCAACTGATTTTCAATCCAATTATAAATCGGATATGAAGAAATTAGGTGAAGAAATTTTTGTGTTGCAAAAAAGAATATTTGAGTTACTTACAAAGAAATAAATTTGTATTTTTAGTTAACAATAGAACCTAATATTTAAATGAAAAAATACGCTATTTTATTGGTTTTAATGAGTTGTTTTGGTTTTGCTCAAGATTTGCAGCAACATATTGCAACGTTGAAGAAAGAATTAAAATCAAATCCTAATTTAGAAAGAACTACTCAAATATTTTCGGATTTAACTTGGGATTATATCGATGTTTCTCTTGATTCTGCATTAGTTTATGGGGAAAAAGCATTATTGTTCGCCCAGAAAACGAAGAAACATCAACTCATTTCTCAATGCTATTCTAACCTAGGTGGCGTTTATTTGCGAAAAGAAAACTTTAAAAAATCAGAAGAAAGTTATCAAAAAGCCATTCAAATTAGAACCGCTAATAAAGATTTTGAGGGAGTTGCTAAAGCAAAAATCAATATTGGAAATGTATTTGCAAGTAAGCAAGATTATGTACCAGCAACTAAGTATTTTATTCAAGCAATTCAATATTTTGAAGGCAAAAACGATACCATTGTAAGTTTGACTAAAGGAAATTTGGGTTTGATTTTCTTTGAGATGAAGAACTATGCAAAAGCCATTAAATATTTAGAAGAATCAACCGATTTTTTAAAGAAAAACGACATGAAGCAAGGTTTGTGTCATACTTATCTTTCACTAGGCGATGTGTATTTGGATAAAAAAGATACTTTAAAAGCATTGAATTCATATAAAACAAGCCTTGAAAATTGTAAATCATGTAAAGATAATCTTGGAATTTCAACTTTAAATCAACGAATTGGTGCTGTTCATTCCGCAAAAGGAAATTCGGAAAGTGCTAAGAAATATTATCAAATTTCAGAAAAACTTTTGAAAGAATTAAATTCTGAAATTGAACAAACCAATGTTTTATTATCAAAGTCGGAAGACTTCATTCAACAAAAAAAATATCGTGAAGCTTATAAAATATTGTTGCAAGTTAAAAAGATTCACAAAGAATACGAGTCTGACCGATATTTATTAGAAACCTACAAAAAGTTAACTTTGGTTTGTTTGTACCAAGAAATGAAAGATAGTAGTGCTTTTTATTTCAATCAATACACCAATTTGAAAGAGGAAAAGCTAAAGGCTTCTGTTTTAGAACAAACGGCTGAATTGGAAACCAAATACCAAACAGCCGAAAAAGAAAAACAACTGTTACAAAAAGAAGCTGAAGCCAAAAAGAAAACCACAACCATAATTATTCTTTCGCTATTAGCTTTTTTCATTGCGATTGTTGGATTTTTAATTTACCGTCAACAACGTTTGAAAAATGTGCAACAAAAGCAAGAATTTGAATTGCAATCGGCTATTGCTCAAATTGAAAATCAAAATAAATTACACGAACAACGATTGGCGATTTCAAGAGATTTGCATGATAACATTGGTGCACAATTGACATTTATTATTTCTTCGGTTGAGAATTTAAAATTCGGTTTTCCAACGATTGAGAATTCCATTAAAAATCATTTGACCAAGATTAGCGATTTTACGAAAACCACAATTGTAGAACTTCGCGATACGATTTGGGCCATGAATGCCAACGAATTTACGTTTGATGATTTAAGTTCCAGAATTTATAATTTTATTGAAAAAGCGCAATCGGCTAAAGAAAACACAGCATTTAAATTTTTGGTTGATGATAGTTTGAAAAACAGTAAATTTTCATCTTTAGAAGGTGTTAATTTGTATAGAACGATTCAGGAAGCGGTAAATAACGCCATTAAATATGCCGATGCAACGGAAGTTTCAGTTCAAGTACAACCAAATGAAAACGGAATTGTAATTGATATTTCAGACAACGGAAAAGGTTTCGATTTGGAAACAATTGATTTTGGAAACGGAATTGTAAACATGCAAAAGCGTATCGAAGAAATTGGGGGTGTTTTCAAAATCCAATCCGAACTTACAAAAGGAACTCAAATTACAATTTCACTAAACAAATAATCCATGATTCGAATTGCCATAGTTGACGATAATACATTTCTGCAAAAAACGATACAAGATAAATTGAGTTTTTTTGCTGATGTTGAGGTGCGAATGAAAGCCATTCACGGACAAGATATCATTGAAAAATTAGAAAAAAATCACAACCTCGATTTAATTCTAATGGATATCGAAATGCCAAAAATGGATGGTATCGAAGCAACGGCAATTATTAAATCAAAGTTTCCACAAATCAAAATAATCATGCTAACGGTTTTTGATAATGATGAGAATATTTTCAAAGCCATAAAAGCGGGAGCTGATGGTTATTTCCTAAAAGAAGTGAATCCACAAGAATTGTACAATGGTATTCAAGAAACCTTATCAGGTGGGGCAGGAATGACGCCTTCAATTGCATTAAAAACGCTTAAATTATTACGTGAACCTTTAGTTTTTGATGATTCAATTACCAAAGAAGAAATCAGTTTAACTACTAGAGAAATTGAAGTGTTGGAACAATTAAGCAAAGGATTAAAATACAATGCCATTGCCGAAAATTTGTTTCTTTCACCAGGAACTATTCGTAAACATGTGGAGAATATTTACACTAAACTTCAAGTCCACAATAAATTAGAAGCCATTCAAAAAGCAAAAAATAATAAGTTGATTTAATCAATATACGAATTTCTACGTATTTCTTTACGTATTTCTACCGCATAATTTTACTTCATAATTAAGAACAAAAAATGTTTCACTAATTCTGAAGATTATTATGAAAAAAATGCAATTATTTTCAATACTTATTTTGGCTTTTGCTTTTCAAAATGCAACTGCGCAATTAGACAAATTAGCCGTAAAATTCAATACGGGAATGTCGTTCTCAAAACCTGGAGACGATTTAGGTGAAGTAGCCGACAAAGGAAAAGCAATGCAATTATTTGCCAGTTTAGAAGGCTCTTACCATGTAAATTTCACCAAAAACACCAAATTTGGTTTCAAAGGTGCAGCAGTTATTGGTAGAGATTGGGCTAACTTTTTAGCAGCTGATAGAAGTACCGAATTAAAAGTTGCTGTTACAAGTGCAAAGCTAAGAGTATATCCACTTTCATACGACGGAAATATTGAAGATGGATTAGAACAATTACTTCCAGAGGGTTTACCTTTTTTAGTTGAAATTCCTGTTTATATCGGTATTTATTCAGTTTTTAATAGTTTACATTTTGATTATGGTGTAGGAAGTGGTAAAATTCTTGAAACTGCTTATGTGGATGAAGTTAACTTTCAAGACGAAACGGTAAAACGCACTATGAAATATTTCGGCTGGGGTTTTCAACCACAAATTTTCCAATCCGATTCAGAAAAATGGTCGTGTAATGCAGTTTTCGATTTCGGGAAATATTCTTGGAAAAATGCTGGCGGGGGAACTTCATCTTTCAAAAGCAACCACGTAGGCTTTGGTGTTCAATATAACTTCTAAATAGTATAAAAATGAAAAAAATAATCACTTTAATAGCAGTATTGGTAATCAATTTTACGAATGCTCAAATCGCAAAATACAAAGCTTCGGATTTTAATTTATCTGCTGATGTGACAAAATATGAAGAGAAAGAATTTTATTATGATTTCGAATTAAATAAATATAAGTTATCAAACACAAGAACGATTTATTTAGAGAAAGGTTTGGTAACAAAAATCGAAAACCTATCCAATTATTTCATGTATATGGAAGCGACTAACACATTTAATTATAAAAATGGATTACTACAATCGATTCATACTAAAACACAAATGGGTGAATACGCCGAAAACTTTGTGCACAAAAATGGTAAAATCGTTGAAAAAAAGGATACTACTAAAAAAAGTGTATTTGAATATGATGCCAAAGGAAATTTGAGTAAAGAAACAGTGTATGAAAAAGATGCAATGGTTGAAAAAATTACTTATGCTAATTACACTGCACCAAATTCATACACTAAAAAGTCAATTAAATATGCTAACAATGAAGAAGATCAAGTTAATGAGCAAATTATCAAAAATGGGTTATTGATTTCAGAAAAAAACACGACTAAATATTCAACTTTAACCGAAACCTATCAATACGATAAAAGCAGAAATCAAGTTCAATACACAAGAGATGATAAGGTTTTTAAAAGCAGTTATGAATACGACAGTAAAGGGAATATTGTGCGTTCACAAATTCAACAACTCGATTTTGATACTGATGATAAAGTTAACTATTTCACATTTGCAAAGGTTACATATTCAAACGGTAAAACTGCTGGTAAAACTGATTTTGATGTAAATTATGTTAAAAAGTACGATTCAAATTCGGCTTCTTATGACGTGAGCACATCTTTTCATGGCGCTTCTGACGAAGAATTAAATAAAGCTTTAGCCGATTTGCAAGCGTTATTAAAATCAACCTATAAGATTAAGAAAAATCAAGATAATTCTTTTACAATAAAAGATTCAAAAGAGGAAGAAATTACAAATAGCGTAGATGCCGTTAGAAGTAAAAATGACATTTTGGTTTATGACATTTTGTATGAAAAATCAGTATTACTAAAAAACTTTTATAACGATGAAGTAATAGTTGGAGAATGGTATGAAATGAAAGAATTGTCTTCGCCTACAGGAATGTATTGGATATTTTCAGAAGCACCAGAGTTTTTTGTGATTCAAAACGGAGTAATCTTAGATTCATCTTTGTACAAATTGGTAAAAACACAAAAAGACGATGATTTCATTGTACAAGAAGCCGGAATTGACAAATACATCATTCGCAATTTGAATTCAAAAGGTTTTGAAACATTTTATCCATTGGAATTTTTAAATAATTAAACATGAAATCGCCACTAACAACAAGTTGCGTAAGCAACACCAATGAAGATAGGCGATTACATATGACCTTTTAAAAACAAATAATTATCTACATATGAAATTTACTATTCTTTTTCTCTTTTGGTTTGCTAATATTTTTGCCCAGCAACAATTTAGAACTTCCGATTTTGGTTATTCTGATGATGTGGTAAAAGTGGAAGAATCGCTTTATAAATTTAATATTGAAACAAAAGAATTTGTTAGAGAAAACACCTATACAACTGAAATCAAAAACACCTATTTCCAAAAGCAAACACTTGAATCTTATTTTGGTGATAAAACATTAATTGGAGAATACACGTATAGTTATAATTCAGATTTCACACTTAAAGAAATCAATTATAAACCATTGGAAGGAAATTTTGGTTACCCAATGAAATTTTTATTTCAGTACGAAAAAGGGAAGTTGGTAAAAATGATTATTCAAGGTATATCAACCACTTATTTCGAATATGATAGAACGGGAAATCTAATCAAAGAAATTCAAAAAGATGTAAAAAATGAAGTGGTAAAAGTGACTATTTATCAAGATTACAAAGGGAAAAGTAGTTATGTAAAAATTCAAAAAGATGGCGATGGAACAGGAGCTGATTTTACAAAGGAATACTTTGAAAACAGTATTGTTGCACGCAAAGAATTAGTTTCTGGTGATTTTAAATCAATTACGACTTACACTTATGATAAGAATAAAAATATATTGTCACAGGTTTATGAAGACAGTTCTCGAATTGATTTTAATTACGAATTCGACGCCAAAAATAACCGAATCAAAATTGCAAAGTTGAGTCAAGCAGTGCCAGATGATAATTCGTTTACATTTATTAAAATTACGTATGCTGATGGAACTACTTCAGGAAGTGCATCGTTGGATATAGACTTCGTTAAAAAACACGATAAATTGTTCAGAGAGAAAGATTCCTTGATGCAACAATATCAAAAAGTAGTGTATTCAAGAAAAGATTATTTATCGGTTTTAAAAGGCGAAGATAGTGTAATCGAAATCCAAGATTCGTATGATAATAATTTTGAAAAAGTAGTACAATTAGTAGATACACCAGAACATTCCAGTTTAGTAATTTTTAATGAAGTAGATCAATCCGTGCATTTTGTGAAAGGATTTTATTTGGATGATTTTGCAAAACATGAATGGCATGATGCTATAAAATTGGAATCGCCAACAAGAATATTTTGGGTAAAAGATAACAAGTTTAAAATTTCGTTTTACCAAGATGGAAAGTATTTACAAAGCAGTAATTTTTCTATCTATGATGACGAAAATCCAAATCATTTGATTGTAAAATCAGCTGATGGCACAACTTACCAAATTCAAAATGTTGAAACTTCAGAAGCGGGAAGATTATATCCATTATTTAAAAAGTAACAGAATGAAAAGTTTATTATATTCAATTATTGTTTTATTGGGTTTGAGTTTACAAGCGCAAGAACAATTTCGTACGTCGCATTTTAATTGGTCACCAAAAACACAAAGCATTCAAAAAGAAATTTATGGTTTTAATTCGGAAACCAATGAAAAGGAATGGATAAAAACGGAAACTTATGTTTTTTATAATACCTATTTAGATACAATGGTGGTTGATTTAGGAAATGCAAAAGAAGTTACCGAGTGTAATTATAACATCGATGGAAATTTAAAAGTAAAATATACTTATTATCTACAAAGCGAAACACAAGATAAAACCTTATTTTTCTATGATAAAGAATTGCGATTAACCAAATCCCAAGAATTTGTGCAAGGGAGATTGTTTTCGGAAACGAAATATTCATATGACAAGCAGAATAGATTGATGAAATTAGTTTGTAGAGAAAAAGAAACCGGTTTTTCTGAAATTACCGAATATTCTAATTACACGTCTGACGATAGTTATACCAAAACTTCGTATTACAAAGATGCCAAGAAAGAAGCAAATTTGGCAATCGAAATATATAAAAACGGATTATTAATAGAAGCAAATTATCAGATTTTCGATTTAAAAAGTAAAGTAGTTTATCAGTACGACGAAAAACGAAATGTAATTTCCGAACAAAAAGATAACGAAACGCCAACATTGTATCAATACGAATATGATGCAGAAGGAAATCCAACGAAAATAATCATTTCAAATGCTCAAAATCCGTATGTGAATTCGGAGATTATAATAAAAAGTACATACTCTGAATTTATCTCAAATTAAAATACGCTTTTCGGCTAATTGTTTGCCTTGTTACGATTTTCCATTTTTGTCTAAAAATAGATGAATATGGAAAATTTGTATTTTATTCTGGTTCCAGTTGTTTTAATAGTGATAGTTTTAACTTTTAAATTTTTTAAAATGGAAGAAGATTATAGAGAAAAATCAATGGAAATTCAGCAAAAAATTGAGGAATTTAAAAAAAGGAATGACCTAATTGAAGATAAGAAGATTACTATTTTAGAGCAATCAGGTCATGTAAATCAGATTTTTAAACAAGTTTGCGATTTGCACAAGTTAGTCTTTCATAAATATTTTAAATAATTTATGAAAAATTATTACTTTTAAATTAAATTCTACAAAATGATTAAAATATATCAAATTCTTATACTGTTTTTTCTTGTTTCTCATTCATTTGGACAAGAGAGCAATGATTTTTCAAAAGAAAATAAAAAGTTATTTGAAGAATTAAGTTTGTTGGGTAAGAAAAAATTCGAGAACGAACAAACGTCTTTAAAATCAATTGAATCATTAGAGCCAAAACTTAAAGCGCAAGATGTTGATTCATTGTTTGGGTTATATCATCGAGTGAAATTTAATCATTACAATAACTTTTTAAAACGAGATTTAGCTTTAAAAAGTATCGAATTATCTATTAGCTATTATAAAAAAGCGAATAACCTGAAACAAGTTGCGTTGTCAACAATGAATAAAGGAAATTTGTTTTTATGGCAAAGCGATAACAAAAACGCTTTGATTAATTATTTTGAAGCATTAAAGATTACCGAAAAAAACAAATTCAACCATCAATCAGGTTTAATTTATAAAAACATCGGTGTTGTTTTCTCAAATCAAGACAAACAGAAAGAAGCTTTAGAGTATGCAAATAAAGCGTTGCAAGTTTTTCTTAATTTAAAAGATGATGAGCAAATTGCGGGTGCTTACATTAATGTTGGAAATTGTTACTTCAATCAGTATGATGCTAATAATGCACTTGACAATTATAAAAAAGCGGAGAAAATTTCCATTAAAACAAATAACTTAGAAAATTTAAGTTTTGTGTATAACAACATTGGTAGCGTTTATATCGAAGATAAAGGTGACACAATTCAAGGGGTAAATTACCTAAAAAAATCAATTGATATACGAACACAATTGAAAGACTTAAACGGATTAATTTTTAGTTATAACAATATCGCAAATATTTACATTGGTTTAAAAAAATTCGAGTTAGCCGAAGAAAACATCATCAAAGCTAAGCAGTATGCAATTGAAGCAAATAATAAAAGAGAATTGACAGAGAGTTTTCGACTTCTTTCCTATTTAAATGAATCAAAAAATGATTACAAGCAAGCTTTGCATTTTCATAAATTGTATTTAAAACAAAAGGATTCATTAATTAATGAGAAGAACAACAAAGATGTAAAAGAGTTGGATATTAAATACCAAACTGAAAAAAAAGAAAAACAAATTTTGCAACAACAAGCCGAGGTGAAGCAAAAAAATATTTGGTTACTCTTAATTTCAAGTTTCGTAATCATTGGTTTTATTCTGTTTAGAAATTTTAGAGCAAAAGCCAAATTGCAAAAAGAGCAATTAGAATTAGAAAATAAATTATTAGAAGAACAATCTAATTATAAAATTCAGGAACAACGTTTGGATATTTCCAGAGAATTGCATGATAATGTGGGTTCGCAATTAACATTTATCATTTCGATTTTAGATAATTTAAAAAGCTCTTCGGTTCAGTTTGATGATGCCATTGACAAAAAAATAGATACACTTACTAATTTCGCCAACAAATCTATTTCTGAGTTGCGTGACACAATTTGGGTTTTAAATTCTAAACAATTGAGTTTGTCTGAATTAAAATCTAGAATGCTTAACTTTATAAAAGATGCAGGAGAATCGGTAGATACTATTCGTTTTCAGTTTGATTTTGATATTCAGAATGATGTTCAGTTGTCTTCAAAACAAGCCATTAATTTATATCGTATTCTTCAAGAAATTGTAAATAATGCCATTAAACACGCTAATGCAAAAGATATTTCGGTTTCAATTTCTCAAATAGAAAATGAATTGCAAATTAAAATTTCAGATAACGGAATTGGCTTTGATTACGAATCCAAAAAGAAAAAATCATTTGGGTTAACCAATATCCAAAATCGAGTTCAAGAAGTAAACGGAAGTTTGCAAGTTGAATCTAATGAAGCAAAAGGAACTAATTATTCCATTACGGTTAAATTGTAATTATGATAAAAGTAATTTTAGTGGAAGACAATTTCTTTCTGCAAAAAGCATTGGAAGAAAAACTATCTAATTTTTCGGATATTGTCATTAAAGATACGGCTCAAAATGGTGAAGAAGCAATCGCTATTTTAGAGAAAAATCATGTGGTAGATTTAATCCTAATGGATATCGAAATGCCAGTAATGAACGGAATTAAAGCAACGGAAATCATCAAATCTAAATATCCGCAAATTAAAATTGTAATGATTACCGTTTTTGATAACGATGATAATGTGTTTAATGCCATAAAAGCTGGAGCAGATGGTTATTTATTAAAAGAAACCAAAGCAGAAAAAATCTATGAAGCTATTATAGAAACCTTAGCGGGTGGCGCAGCTATGTCGCCTTCAATTGCTATGAAGACTTTAAAATTATTGAAAAATCCAATTGCTTTTGAAACTGAAAGTCAAACAGAGTTGGTAGAACTTTCTACTCGCGAAATTGAAGTTTTAGAGCATTTAAGTAAAGGGTTGAAAAACAAGGATATTGCTGATAATTTATTTTTGTCAACTTCTACAGTAAAAAAACATATCGAAAATATCTACCGAAAACTACAAGCACACAATCGAATTGAAATGCTACAAAAAGCAAAACAGAATAAACTCATTTAATTAAAATACGTCAAACGGCTTATTTCTTTGTGATGGATTTTGAAGCAACTTTGTTGTATTAAAAATCACGAATCATGAAAAAATTCTACACTTTATTTTTATTATTATCAGGGGTAATAATAAATGCACAAAATCCACTTGTGATAAAAGATGTTACATCTTCACTAAAGCCAACTGGTAATTCAGATAAAGCCGATTTGAATTATGCTAAATGGAATGGTAAAATATTTTACGCTGGTACAGGAAGCAATATGCTTTGCGTTACTGATGGAACAACCGCAGGTACAATTGGAATTTCTACTTTAGGAGGAACTACTAATATTTCAACGATAATTCCTGCACAAGATTTTGTTTATGTCATTACTAGTGATATAACATTTACTCCATCTATAGCTTCAACAGATAAAATATGGAAGTCAGATGGAACAGTAGCAGGAACAACTTTAGTTTATGCTTTTGAAACTGCGCCTGGGTCAACAAATGTAGGTGTTTATTATAGTGTTTCTACACATAAAAAAAATTATTCAGTTGATGGAAACATACTTTACTTTTCAGCTTATGATAGTACTAATGGAAAAGAATTATGGAAAACAGATGGTACAGCTGCTGGAACAATGATGTTGAAAGATGTAAAAGTTGGAACTGGAAGTAGTCAAACGTCAGGATTTTGTAAAATACCAAGTACTACTTTGTTTATTGCGCAAAGTGTAGGTTTTGAAAGTAAATTGTGGAAAACAAATGGCACAACGGTTGGTACAGAACAAATTCCTGTAGCAGAACCTTTCTATATTGTAAATCAAGATATGGCAAAGTTAGGCGATAAAGTAATTTTCTTTGCTCATAACACGGTTGATGGCTACGAACCATATGTTAGTGATGGAACTGCAGCTGGAACTTTTATGTTGAAAAACATTAATCCAAGCGGGAATTCATTAACCACCCAAGCAATGGGATTACATTTGAAAATTGCTGGTCAATATTGTTATTTCATTGCAAATAACGGAACAAACAATGCGCTTTGGAGAACCGATGGAACAATTGCAGGAACAATTGAAGTTATTCCAAATGTTACCAACGGAATTAGCGATGCAGGTTACTCAACAACGGATTCAGAAAATATATGGTTTGTAAATTTTACAGGGAGTAATGCAACGCAACAATTATATAAATCTAATGGGACTGTTGAAGGAAGTTCTCAAGTTTTTTCTAATCTGAGTTATGCACAAAATTTAACAACTTATAAAGGGGCATTGTGGTTTAGATCGGCGAATATTGGAACGCCTGCAAATGCAGAAGTTTGGAGAAGTGATGGATTAACAGTAAACACCGAATTAGCGTTGGATTTAGAACCAACAGTTATATCTGGAACGCCTTTTAGTAGTAATCCAAATGCGTTTTTTGAGTTAAATGATAAACTGTATTTTTTTGGAAAAGGGAATAATAATAATTCACACTATTTATATCAATACACAGGGGATTTTACTTTTAACGGAAGTGTAAATAACGATTGGAATAATAAGAACAATTGGAATAGCATGTTAAAGCCAGGAATAACAGATGAAGTTACTATTCCAGTAGGTCAAAATGTAAATGTGAATGCTAATGCTTATGCTAAAAATGCCATGATAAATGGGAATGTAAATTTAGTAACAGGAAATTTAGATTTGTATGGCTATGCATTAATGAACAACAATGCTAAAATAACTTTAAATACAAATAATTTAAATTTAAAAGGAGCTAATTCATCATTAGTGGGTTCAAGTACAAGTCATGTTGTTACTAATGGAACTGGAAAAGTTACTATTGAAAAAATGAATGCTTCAAGAGGAACGGTTTTGTTACCAATAGGAACTGGAACTTCATTTCATGAAACTGGAATTTTAAATAATGGCACTTCAGATACATTTAGTGTAAGAGTTGAAAATGGAGTTGCTTCAAATTATGTTGGAGAAACGCAAGGAACTGCAATAACTGAAAAAGCGGTAAATACAACTTGGCATATAGGCGAAACAACTCCAGGAGGAAGCGATGTGGCTTTAACTTTTAGATGGAATGCTTCTCAAGAATTAGCAAACTTTAATAGAAATACAGCGAAAATTGGTCACTACAATGGTTCTGGTTGGGACATGTTTACAAGTGCCCTTTCTGGTAGCGGACCTTATACTTTGCAAACTAACAATGTTTCAAGTTTTTCACCTTTCATCGTGGTAAATGAAGAATTATTATCGAGTAATCAATTTGAAAACGCGAATGATTTTATGGTTTATCCAAATCCATCAAATGGTAATTTCACGATTCAAGTTCCAGATAGTTTTATCGGAAGTAGAGCTATAATTTATAATTTGTTAGGCCAATCCATCAAAGAATTTTCTATTGATGAGGTGAATCAAAATACCAATCTTGAAAAAGGAGTTTACTTACTTCAAATTCAAAAAGGAAATCAAGTTAATACTAAAAAAATCATAATTCAATAAGCATGAGAAAAGTAATTTATTTGATGATATTGGCCACATCGGCAGCATTTTCACAATGTCCTGAGGGATTAATTACAAGTGAACAAAACTTAGTAAAGAACGGAGATTTTGAAGAAGGAAGCACACCTTTTGATTCCGATTACAATGAAGAAGAGTTGGCGGGAGCAGGTAATTACAGAATTACCGATGATGCTTATAAGTTTTCGCCCATTTATTTTAAAGGAAAAGGAGAAGGAAACTTCATGACGGTTGATGGTGCAAACGGAGAAAATATGACGGTTTGGTCTCAAAAGATTTCAGTTAAAAAGAATACCACTTATTTTTTCTCTTGTTGGACTAGTACTTTAAATGTGAAGACAGGACCACCGGCTGTATTACAATTTTCTATTAATGGAAAATTGTTAGATGTGCCTTTTAAATGTCCAAAAAAATTAAACAAATGGGAACAGTTTTTTGTCCTTTGGAACTCAGAAGGAACAGAAGAAATTGAAATTAGAATTGTGAGTCAAAATCCTGATTGGGACGGAAATGATTTTGGTTTAGATAGAATTAAATTCTACGAATGTCAAGAAGTAAAATTAAAAATTGTGGAAGACCAACCTGTGGTATTGAGAAATGTACTTTTTGATACTAACAGTGCTGTGATTTTAGAATCTTCTTTTTCAGAATTAAATGAATTGGTAGGTTATTTAAAACGCAATAAAGATAAGAAAATTGATATTTCAGGTCATACCGATAATGTTGGAAGCGATGCCGCAAATCAAAAATTATCAGACGCTAGAGCGAAATCAGTTATGAGTTATTTAGTCACCAATGGAATTGAAGAAACTAGAATGACCGCAATAGGATTTGGTGAAGAAAAACCTGTAGATTCAAACGATACTTTTGAAGGAAGACAAAAAAATAGACGTGTCGAGTTTATTATTGTAAAATAAACGGTTATGAATTATTGTAAATTTATTTCATTTTTGATTTTAATGCTCTCTTTTAAAGGTGTTTTTGCCCAATATGGAGATGCTTATCATTCTTCTAATACTTATAAATTGGAGCAAATGCGCCAAGATCGTATTAATATTAATAATGCATCACATAGAGCTAATATTAATAGTAAGCAAGGATCAACGGGTAGTTATGCACCAGGTAAAAGTTTTCCTTACATGATGAGTCAAAAACAAAAAGATGATATTGCATATCGTGTAAAGCTAGCTGCAGAAGCAAGAGATAGAGAAGAACGAGATAGATTAAAGAGAGAAGAATGGAAGAGAATCAGGATTGAAGATGATAAAAGAGAAAATGAATATATTAGACAAAATATCCCCGAAATTATGGGCTTTGGTGTTGAAGAAGGTGATGCATTAGTCAATTTATTAGGTTCTTTCTCGTTTGTTAATGATTCTGATAATAATTCAAACGGAAAAAGGATTCTTAGAGCTAAAGCCTTTGAATTAGCGGGTTATGTTGAAAAATTCAATAATGAAATCAATACAACTGATTATGGTGAATTGCTTTATTATGTTTATACTTTTAAGGAATTTCCATTGACAGCTTTTAGTTCAATTGAAAAATTAAAAAAAATGTATCCTGATAAAAAAGAGGAGCTTAACAGGTTTTTACTCATCGAGGTGATGCCTATTTTTTTTAATGGCATGCGTTATGAACATAGTGTTTTTGTTAAACCAATAAATGATGATCCAACATTTTCAGAATTAAATTACTGTAATAATCCTAAAGAATTCTTAAAAAGAAAAGTTGAAGTTAGGAATTATTTTTTGAGTTTGGAAAAAGACTATTCTGAAGCTTTTAAAATAGGAATTGGCAAAATAAATTTTGATAATTCACCGTATGTTGTTATCGCTAAACAAGCTTTAAAAGATAAAAAAGAGGATATTGCTGAGAGTTATTTTTTAAAACAATTAAATTGTCCAACACAAGCATATTACGAACAAAATGAAAGTTTTAATAATTATGTCTATAGAAATCAAGTCATGCTTGATTTTTTAAAAAAGAAATCAAAAGAGTTTAAAAAATTTGAGTATCAAGATTTTGTTTATATCGCAAGAATAAAAGGGCTTTCTTTTATTGAAGTGTTAGAATTATTTGATGTTTTTAAGTTTATCGATGGAAATGAAATAGGGAAATTTAATGCTTCAAAAGAGTGTAAAGGATCTTATGAATGCTTCTCTTGTGGTAAATATAGTCCAAAGGGTTTTAGTTACAGTCCTCACAGCAGTAGTAAAGCTAAAGATTTGATTTATCAAGCAGTACAAGAAAATGAACCATCTGCGTTAAATGCCTACGGTTTAATGGTTGCTGCGGGAGAAACAAATGAACCAGAAATAAATTGCTTCATTTATTTTAAAAAAGCTGTTGATTTAAATTATGCTTGGTCTGCTTATAACTATTTGGCTGCAGTAAGTTGGAGATTAAAAGGATATAATGATGTATTTTTTAATCAAGGTGTAGATATTTGGAATGGTTATAAACCACTCTCAGAAATTGAAAAAAGAAGGTTTGAAAGTGCTAAATTAACAATGCGTAAACTAGAAATGTTTCATTTTCGTTATAATAAAAAATATCATGACGGAATGAATTTTAAAAAAATAGAATAAAGAAAGTCCCGATTTAATCGGGACTTTCTTTTATAATTTACTTTCTAAACTTTGCCAACCACCACCATTGATGCAATCAATTCCGTGTTGTTGTAAAATGGAAGTCGCTTGACCGCTTCTCATTCCGGAACGGCAACAAGCGATAATAGGTTTGTTCCATTTTTTGATGGTTTCAATGTTTCCATTTAAAACTTGTAAGGCAATATTTTTTGAACCTTTGATGTGTCCGTCTCTAAATTCTTCTGGCGTTCTAACATCTAAAATAATAGCGCCTTTTTGAACGTAATCTTGTACCTCATTGGTTTTGTTTCCTAATCCTAAAAAATCTAAAATTCCCATAATTGTTTCTTTTTTTGACAAAGGTAAAGGCGATTGTACATCTTTTCAGTAACAAAAGTTACTTTGGTTAAGCATTTGCTTTTTCAAAAATTAATTCCAATCCGTTGTCAATCAAATGTGCAACTTCTGGGCGATTACTTTTTACTTTTTCTAAATGATTTAATGCTTTATCTACTAAATCTGAATTTCCTTCTTTTTTAGCTAATTCAGCAATTTCAACTGATAACAACCAATCGTTAGGATGTCCTGCAGAAACGGAAGCAAATGCTTCTTTTAAAGTGGTAGTCGAAGGTTTTCCTTCTCTTATATTACGAACACTTGCATAAAGTTTTTCTAATTCTTCTCTTTCAACAGATTTTTTCTGTTTGATGGTTTGCGATGAAGGTACGTGATTAATCATATCAAAACTATTCACATCTGCAGGTCCTGAAAAAGCAGAAATTACTTTTTTACCCACAGCCATATCGTAAATTCCCCATTCTGGTTGGAAAAGAACAGTATCGTTATGAGTAACCGTACAGTTTTTGAATTTAATCAATAAAATTTCACCTTGTAAATTACGAGAACCTGTTATGATATCTCCTTTAACCGTGATATTTCCTTCAAATTCTAAAGTAATTTGTTCGCCTTCGTAAATATCATATGCACGCAAATCTCTTGGACTCATTTCTTCAATGGCTAAGTTGATTCCTTTCAGTTTTCCTATTGGTGAACCAAAACCTTCTGCATGATATTCTGTTCCGTGACCTACTAATTCTTTTTCTCTGTAAGAAAGCGCCGTTTTTCCTGTTGTTTGAACATATACAGGTTTTCCTTCATTTTCAATTACATTGGTAAAAACTCCTGAAATTTGAATTCCAGTACTCAATTCAATTGTTCCTAATGATTTTGAACTGATTAATTTTTGAACTCCAGATAATCCTCCTGTTCTCAAAGCCATAGTATTAGCAAATTCTTCTAAAACTGAACTTAATTTAGCAAAATCAGGAGTAACATATAATTGTGGTTGAGGTTTTGTAATGTCAAAACTTTGGTCTGCCGCTGAAATATCATAAGGGATTTTTTTCACGTTATCGGTCATACACCAAGCACTTTCTCCAATTGAAGAAAGTAGTCCTGCACCATAGATTTTTGGGTTTTCAACCGTTCCAATCAAGCCATATTCAACTGTCCACCAATGTAAATTTCTAATGCGCGACATTTCTGATAATTCGCCCATATTATTCTGTAAGAAATCAACTTGCTCTTCTGCTTTTTTGATTTCAGATTCAGGAGTATCTTCTGCTTCTTTCAAAATAGAAAGCAAACGAATGGCTTCGTATAATTCATAATCACGAGAAGAGGAAATTGCTTTACAACCAATTTCGCCAAAACGTCTTAAATATTCAGCATATTCTGGATTGGCAATAATAGGAGCGTGGCCAGCACCTTCGTGAATAATATCGGGAGCGGGAGTATATTCAATATGTTCTAACTGACGAATATCGCAAGCAATAACTAATACATTATACGCTTGAAATTCCATAAAAGCGTTTGGTGGAATAAATCCGTCAACGGCAACTGCAGCCCAACCAATTTCTTTTAAAATACGATTCATTCCATACATATTTGGAATGTTATCAATTTCTAAACCCGTTTTTTCTAAACCTTCTAAATAAGAATTATGCGCTACTTTTGAAAGATAAGACACATTTTTGCGCATTACATAACGCCAAACCGCTTGGTTTATTGGAGTGTAATCATCATAAACTTGAGGTTTAATGAATTGTTTTAAATGCTTAGGTAATCTGTCAATCAGCGGATTGCTTTCAAAATGCGTTTCCATAATTTTACTTGTCATGTTTGAGGTAAAATTACGAATTTTTCAGAAAGCAGGAAAGTTTTTTAAGAATTTGATAGTTTGTTTTTTATTTAAACAATACTAATTCGTTTCTCTGATTAGTTGTTCGTTTTTTGCTTTTCGGTTTTTAAGGATATTGATGTAGCGTAATGCAATTTTATCACCATAATCGGTGTAAGATTTAGTTGTCCATTCTATCGCAGCATCAAGATTACCATTAATTTCATTGATGATTCCCATGTTGTAGCAAGCTCTTCCGGCAATTTTCGGATCTCGGTTTTTTGTTTCTAAAAGCCATAATTCAGCAGCGCTATCCCATTGACCTGCTTGAGCTCTTCGCTTTGCAATTTCAAAATTTGGAGTTCCTTTTACATAGTAATCTCTATTTACTCTTATGCGATAAGGCATAATTTGAGAAGCATAATTGGTACCAATATCTTTAGCAACAGAAAGAACAACGTCTTTTCGCGATTTAATCGTTTCAAATGCTTTCATAGGATTGATTCCTCTTCCGTTTAATTGTACAGAGTTGTTTGTAGTATATACATCAACAATTGCTTTATCATTATTGTCATATATTCTCCAACCTGATTTGATTAAAGTAGTAACAGTAGCTTCGTGTTCAATTACTGGAATTGTAAGCCCAAATGCGTTTTTAGCTTCGCTTTTAATGGTTCTATAACTTATTTTAGAATCGGTGTCAAAATAGGAAAGTTCGTAAATAGCATCTAAGTTATTGGCTTTGCAAATTTCGTTCACTTTTTCCCAAGTCAATTCGCTAGTAAACTGGTCTATTCCGTATTTTTTTGATTCTAAAGTATCAATAAGAATAACATTTTGAATCTTATTGTTTTTCAGAAGTTCGCTTTTTAAATTTTCAATAGCCGTATAGCTTCCTAATTTATCTAAGTTTTTTCCTTCAGCAGACAAAATTTTATCAACCGCATCAAAAACTTCATATTTTTTATCAGGTAAACTTCTGTTTACGATTCCAATTTTAGAAGTCTGTTTGTTTAATAAAACTGGTGCTGGTTCTGTAACTGGAAGTGTTAATCCATTAGTAGAACTGCACGATACAAATAGTGTTAATAGAATTGAAACAACTAGTATTTTGAGATAATTTTTATTCATAATTTCAATTTTGGTTAAAAATAGAAATAAAAATGACACTTCAATATATTTACTCCACTTTTTCTACTGGAACAGCTGGTTCAATTTTTGGAACACTATCATTCTGAATTGTTGGAGTAGGAGTTGTAGTAGCAGGAACTGTTGTATTAATAGGAGTTACACCATCAACATATTCTGTTTCTTCTAAATTTTCTGATTTTCTACCTAATTTGATATCCGGATTTTCTTGTGTTCCCAAAACTTTAATTGGAATTCCTAAAATACCTAAAGGTGGTAATCCAATTCGCATTTTTAAGTTTAATTTTCCGTCTAAACTTGTTTGCCCTTCAAAACGCAATCTAAAACCAGCTACTTTGAATTTGAAACGCTCAATAGTTACGATGTTGTTCTTGATAGTAGTTTTTATATCTACTTTAGAGATATCTGGATCTTTAATATCAGGATTTTCGGTTTTTGCCGAAACTACATTCAATAATTTGAAACCTTTCATTTTAACTTTTTTTACAGAAAGTGTTCCGCTTCCTTCTAATGACGGCATTACAGGTTCCATTTGATTGTTTAAAACGCCTTTTATCGAATAATTTAAACCTACTATTCCTTCCGCACTTTCTGCAGCGGTTACGATTTCTCGGAACATTTTAATTTCGTTGTAAGCGCGTTTAATATCAAATTCGGAAGCATTAATTTTATAATCAAAATAGGCTTTTTGTGTGCCTTCGTTTTTATAAAATGCATCCATTTTTGCAGTAGCTCCAATGATGCCAAGCGTTCCTTTTGAAAGATGTAAGGTTCCGTTTTGAATAAGTACATTTCCTCTTAAATTTTCAATCGTAACGTCTTCGTATTGCGTTTTTGCAGCATTAGTTTGGATAGAAACATTTAAGTTGGTTGGAATTTCAACTACTCCTGAAACTTCTGTTTTTTCAGCTTCTTCATCAGTTTCATAAGTTATTGTTGGAATAAATTCGTTTATATTTAAGAAATTCGATGTAAGATTGAAGCTTCCTTTTAAAATTTGATTTTCTGAAAGTACAAAATTGATTACGTTTTCTAAATTTCCATTCATTGAAATATCTGACGTTCCATATTTTCCATTGAAATTAGAAAAATTCATCTTGTCTTGATTGAACGTGAACAATCCGTTTTCAATTAAGAAAGGTTTTGCTAAATAATCACTTGTGGTTTTGATGTTTTTTACTTCAAGAGTTCCGCTATTTTTTAAGTTGCCAATTCTTCCGTTGGAAGCATCGCTTTGTTTTCCTGCCAAACTCAAATCAGCTTTGATGAAACCATCTACATCCAATCCTTTTTGCGAGAAAACTTTGTAAATTCGAGCAACGTTTAGAGTTCCTTTTGCTTTAACATCATAATTAATATCATCAAAATTTTTAAAAGAAGCATTTAAATTAAAAGGTTCGCCTTCAAATGTAAAATTCGCTGGAGAAAGTATAAAAGAAGCATCTTTGAAATTACCCGTTGGACTATTCAAATTAGCTTTTAAATTAATATTCTGAATCGGTTTCGGATAATAAGCGGTTTGGATTAATCCGTTTTTGATTTCAAAATTTCCTTTTGTAATAGGGAATTTTTTATCTTCTTTGCTGTAAATTCCTTTGGAAACAATTTCGGCATCTAAATTTCCAGCCAATTTGAAATTCGGAACTTGAAGCGCATTACTCAAAAAAGCCAAATCTAATTTCGATTTTACTTTTGAATCGATGGTTATCTTTTTTCCAAAACCATCCGAAATTAAAATCGCACTTAAATTATTCTTGTTAACATCAAAGTACAAAGAGTCTAATCGCACTTTAAGTTGGTTGATGTCTAAATTTGGTAATTTTGTATCGAAATTCAAGAAAATATTCTCTACCGGATAGGGCGCTTTTTCATGTTTTACATAGCCATCTCTAACTTTAATATTGAAATTCACTTCTGGACTCAAATTTTCCGAAGCGATGTATTTTCCTTTCAACGTTAAGAAAGCGGTTGTTTTACCTTTCATCTTCGTTTCATTCATCCAAGAAACATATTCGGCAGGTAAAGCTGTAAATAAATCATCTAAATCACTGTTTTCGGTTTTCAATTTGAAATCCATTTGGTAACCATTTTTCAAGAAATCAAAGAAGCCTGTAAATTCTACTGGCAATTTGTTGATGACTAAATCATTTTTCTCAAATACAAATGAAAGTGAATTGGTATTGATTTTTGTGATTAAATCTGCTTTTAATTTCTTGTTTTTTAAGTACTCATTTTTATCATAAGTAAAACTCAAGCTATCAATTTTTGCCGAAGTTTTTAAGCTGAAATTAGATTCTAATAAATCGCCTTTTCCTTTGTAATTGAAACCTTTAGCTTCTATAATAATTTTGGTTGATTTGTCGTTGTAAACTAATTGACTATTGTTAATTTGAATGTTTTCTAATTTTAAAGAAGCACTTTCAGAAGAAGTTGTAGTGTCTTTTGAATCGGATTTGTATATGTTGTAATTAGCTTCCCCTTTTTGATTAACTAAAATATTTATTTTAGCCTTTTCTAAATAAATTTCTTCAATTTCGGTTTGGTTTCCAAAAACTACTGACCAAACATCGATACCGAAACTTATTTCCTTAGCAGAAACTAATGATTTGTTTTTATAAGGTTGAGAACCATTTAGATTTAGTTCATGTAAAGTTAAGGTTAGAGAAGGAAAATGTTTAAAAAAAGACAATTCCGATTCGTTGAAATTTAACTCTCCTTCTAAGTTTTTATTTGCTAATACTTTTACTTTTTCGGTAATAGTGTCAGCAAAAACTATGGGTAATAATATGATTAATAATAATGAAATAACAAAAGTTATTCCTGTTACTTTTAGAATTTTAACAAGTATTGATTTTTTTGATTGCGCCATTTTTATCAAATGATTATTTGGCACGAAATTACTACAAATTTTTACTTTGTATTTTAAAAATGTGAAAAATAAAAAGAGCCAACTAAAAGTTGACTCTAATATTTTTTTAAAAGATTATTTTGGAGGATATTGTGCTAATATTTTATTTACAAACTCTTTTATCAAGGCATCTTTCTTTTCTCTGTTTTTAGTTAGATATCCGGTGCCTTGTCCTTGCCAAACTAATTCTTTTGTTTTAGCATCAACAAAGTCTAGAAATAGTGTTCCTTCAGGAGTGGTTGTAACTGCTGGGCGATTCATTCCCATTCCCCAATAAGGTCCCCAGCCCCAGCCAAAACTATAATTTTGATAAATATCT
This sequence comes from Flavobacterium lacisediminis, assembly GCF_025909975.1. Lineage (GTDB taxonomy): Bacteria > Bacteroidota > Bacteroidia > Flavobacteriales > Flavobacteriaceae > Flavobacterium > Flavobacterium lacisediminis. The sequence continues at coordinate 300,393 of NZ_JAPCIO010000002.1, forward strand.
ACTCGTTCACGCTCTTTGGTGAAGATATTTACAATAATATCTGGACTTTCTGACTTAGTAAAGCCTTTAGTTGCCATAACTTCGTCAATTGCATTTAAGATTCTTTTTTTATCAAAATCTGAAATAGCAATATTGTCGAGGTTGTTTTTCATATAGGCATACGTTTTGTAATTGCTAAATGAAGCATTTTTGTCATAATCAGCATTGACATTAATAGAACTGCATGAAGCTAAAGTAGCTATTAAAAATATCGAAAGTAATTTTAATGTTTTCATATAAATAAGTTTAAAAGTTTCGAGTTTCAAGTTTAAAGTTGATTCTCATTAACTTTAAACTACAATAATGAATCGTCTACTATATTAGGGATGGTAACTTTCAATAAAGGTTGCGTCTCCATGGCTCTTTTTATTGCAAAAATAGCTCCTTCGTTTCTTGCCCAGCTTCTTCTTGAAATCCCGTTGTTTACATCCCAGAAAAGCATTGATTCTAAGCGTCTTGATGCTTCTTTGCTACCATCAAGAACCATACCAAAACCACCGTTAATTACTTCGCCCCAGCCAACGCCACCGCCATTGTGAATAGAAACCCAAGTTGCGCCTCGGAAGCTATCTCCAATTACGTTTTGGATAGCCATATCAGCTGTAAAACGAGAACCATCATAAATATTTGAAGTTTCGCGATAAGGTGAATCTGTTCCTGAAACGTCGTGATGATCTCTTCCTAAAATTACGTAACCAATTTCTCCACGTGCAATTGCTTGATTGAAAGCTTCCGCGATTTTAATTCGTCCTTCGGCATCAGCATATAAAATACGAGCTTGGGAACCCACTACTAATTTATTTTCTTGAGCACCTTTAATCCACTGAATGTTATCGGCCATTTGTTGTTGGATTGCTGACGGCGAGTTTTTCATCATTTCTTCTAAAACATCACAAGCAATTTTATCTGTTTTAGCTAAATCTTCTGGATTTCCTGAAGCACAAACCCAACGGAATGGTCCAAAACCATAATCGAAACACATTGGCCCCATAATGTCCTGTACGTAACTTGGATATTTGAAATCGATATGGTTTTCTGCCATAATATCTGCTCCAGCACGAGAAGCTTCTAACAAAAAGGCATTTCCATAATCAAAGAAATAGGTTCCTTTTGCAGTGTGCTTGTTTATCGCTGCTGCATGACGACGTAAGGTTTTTTGAACTTCTTCTTTGAATTTCTCAGGATTATTAGCCATCATCTCATTCGATTCTTCAAATGAAAAACCAGTAGGGTAGTAGCCACCAGCCCAAGGATTGTGTAAAGAAGTTTGATCAGAACCTAAATCAATATGTAAATTTTCTTGATCAAAACGTTCCCAAACATCTACAACGTTTCCTAAGTAAGCAATCGAAACTACTTCTTGATTTTCTAGTGCTTTTCTAACTCTTGCAACCAATAATGTAATGTCTTCTACAATTTCGTTAATCCAACCTTGTGAATGACGAATGTGTGTGATTTTTGGATTTACTTCGGCACAAACGGTCACGCAACCTGCAATATTTCCTGCTTTTGGTTGAGCGCCACTCATTCCTCCTAGACCAGAAGTTACGAATAATCCGCCTTTTGGAGATTTTTTAATTTTTCTAAATCCGTTTAAAACGGTGATTGTTGTTCCGTGTACAATTCCTTGTGGGCCAATGTACATATAACTTCCAGCCGTCATTTGTCCGTATTGCGAAACACCTAACGCATTCATTTTCTCCCAATCGTCTGGCTTAGAATAATTTGGGATAACCATTCCGTTAGTAACCACAACTCTTGGTGCGTCTTTATGCGATGGAAATAATCCCATTGGATGACCCGAATACATGGCTAAAGTTTGCTCTTCAGTCATTTCTGCCAAATATTTCATGGTCAATAAATATTGAGCCCAATTGGAGAAAACAGCTCCGTTTCCACCATAGGTAATTAACTCATGCGGATGTTGTGCTACGGCATAATCCAAGTTGTTTTGAATCATCAACATAATCGCTTTTGCTTGTTCGCATTTTCCAGGATATTCTGAAATTGGTCTAGCATACATTTTGTAGTCTGGACGCAAACGATACATGTATATTCTTCCGTAAGTTTCTAATTCAGCTTTAAATTCTGGAATTAATTCGGCATGATGTTTTGATTCAAAATAGCGAAGTGCATTTTTTAAAGCTAATTTTTTTTCTTCTTCAGAAAGAATTTCTTTTCTTTTAGGAGCGTGATTTATTTCAGTTTCATACGGTTTTGGATTTGGTAAAACCGATGGAATGCCTTGTAGTATTTGTTCTTGAAATGTCATTTTTGTTGTGTTAATTCGTTTACATTGTTTTTTCTTAAAGTCATAATTTAGAAAACTAGGGATAACGAATGTCAGACCTGTGATAGGACTTGTGAATTTTGATTCGGTATTTGAATAATTGTATGTCCATTTTATTTTTTCTTGGTGGTTCCGGTTTTTTTATCAAAACCATAAGGGCAATGTCTGCATCCACTTTTACAACAATAGCCTCTTTTTAGATGGTATTTTTCTGTGAAACACTTGTATCCTTCGGGTGTGTAATAGAAATCTTCACCTTCCTTTAAATTATTCGGATTTAAATCGTTATTCATATCGACAAATTTAGCAACTTTGCATGAAATGATTGTAATAGTTTTTAAATATTTAATTCCGAAAGGGTTTAGAGGTTTTACCTTTTTTCCATTTGTGTTTTTATCTGATAAAAAAGATAAATCACATGCTGTATTATTGAATCATGAGAGAATTCATATCAAACAACAATTAGAACTTTTGATTGTTTTCTTTTTTGTTTGGTATTTTGTTGAATATTTGGTAAGGTTAATTCAATATAAAGATAGGAGAGAGGCTTATTATAATATTTCTTTTGAACGGGAAGCCTATACAAATGAAAAAGACCTCGACTATTTAAAGAGGAGGTCTTTTTGGAATTTTTTGAAGTTCTAAATTATTTCTTTTTAGGTGCTTCTTTTGTATTGTATTGAATAATTCCTTCTGGTATTCTCTCAAAGCGAACATTATTTCCATCAAAATAGATAGGAGTTCCTTCTTCTTTACCACCATCATTATTCATAACTCCATTCATGTTTTTGTCAAAATTATTAGATAAAACAGTATCTGAAATTACTACCCCATTTTCATAACCTTTTCTAGTTCCAATTGCCGTCCAATTAAAAGATGCATTGCTTCTTCCGTTTGTGTTTTCTTTTACATAGAAACCATCATTTGTAACTTTACTAATATAAACACCATTAGTTTCTCCAGTAGGAGTAATGGTAATATTAATTGCTTCATTGTTAGAAACTAAATTTTTGAATGCTTCTTTGAATGTAATGTAGCTTTCTCCATTAGAAAGTTTTCCTACACCTCTTGTTGTTACATCTACTTCAGTAGAAGTTGCGGTATATGAGATTGTTCTTTGTGAATTATTTGTTTCTGTTAATTGTACAATTGGTTCGTTTGTGATTGTATTTCCTTGAACATACATTCCAAATTCATCACCTTGTGTCATTAATCCAAATTGATTTCCTTTAACGTAACCACCCATAAAACCACCATTAATTCCTAGACCAATTTTGTTGTTAGCTATATTTGAATTAGAAAGTCTACCAGTTCCATTTCCATAATCATTGTTTGTTGTTCCTGCATATACACTATAATTTGTACCGTTTTTTGATTTATATCCTAAAATACCAAAATCACCACTTGCACTAGTTCCTAATACTCCTCCGGTTGCATCTGGTTGGCCAGCACCCCCGTTTAATAATAATATATCTCCAATAACACCAAACTGATATGTATTAGTAGAAACAGAAGTAGCTCTTGTTCCAATATTACCATATACTCCTGCAATTGCAGGTGCTGAAGAATTATAGGCACCTCCACCTAATCCTGTACCAATTGTAATATTATTATTTTCTCCTAAAACAGGTGTAGCAACTATTTTACCAGAAACTGTTTCATCAATAATACCATGTACACCGATTGGAATTTTTGTAATTGAAGCATCAGTAGCTCCATCGGCTTGACCTAATACACCTTCTCCAGTTTGAACAAAGCTTGAAATTGTGCCTGATTGAGTTAGACCAACTACTCCATATCCAGTTTTGTTTGAAACTCCAAAAACACCAATACCACTATCGTCAGCATAACCAGAAATTGCTCTTTTCTTAGTGTTATTTGGATAACCATTTACTGTTTGAAATGAAGATGCAGAAGTATGTGATGAAAAACTATCTCTAGAATCTTCTCCAGATGCTTTTCCAATTACGGTATTTCCTTCTACTCTTAATCCGTTTGTTGGTGCTGCATTTGTTGAGGCGTAGGTTGCTCCAATACTAACATTACTATTTTCTCTAACTCTTAATCCTTCAACTCCATTAGTTGTTAATCCTAAATTATCTGCAGCAGAGCGAAATACTCCTGTGTTTGGGTCTGCATTCCAAGAGAAAGCAGGCTCTGTATTTGTTCCAGCAAAATAAGATTGTAACTGTCCATTAGTATTTGAAATGTTTAGACGATCGTTTCCACCAGTTTTAATTCTTAAATCTTGAGCATCACTAGTTCCTATGTAATTTGTTCCAGGTGTAGTTCCTGAATTTCCAGTTAAAGCCCAATCATTAGAACTGCCAGCTCCAACTCTAACCCATAATGTTCCGTTCCAATAATAAAAACCAGGAGTAACTTGGTTAGGTCCCGCAGCAGAAGTAGCTGTGTTATAAACTAATTCAGATTCTGTTGGAGTTGTTACAGTTGCCACGTTAGTAGCGGTTAAAACTATTCTCGGAATTAATAAACCATCATTTGTTGATGTTATGTCAAGTGCTCCAGCAGGTGAAGTTGTGCCAACACCCACTTGTGCTGTCATGTTTGCACCAATAAGTAATGTAGTAATGATAAATAATACTTTTTTCATATAATAAGTTTTCAAATTTAGGGGTTTTTAAAACGGGTGCAAAAGTATGATTTTAATAAGTAAGTTCAAAATATTATAACAAAAATTAAAATAAATGTTATTTTTTTTAATTATACAAATAATATTGTATGAAAAAGAAAAAGCCTCAACATCATGTTGAGGCTTATTTATTGTAGTTTTTATTTGTTTAGTAAATCGCTTTTTTACTAATAACAGTTCCGTTTGATAATGTTACTTGAATAATCAAACCTGCATTGTTTTTTTGAATGGTATTTAAAGGTACTTCATATCCATTAACATTTGGATAATACGCTAAATGTCTTCCTAAAACATCAAAAACACGCACAGATTTAATTTCGTTTTTAGTTGATTTTACTGAAAGAACTTCAGATGAAATTACCCATAAGTTAGCATCGTCAGTAATAATATCATCATTTCCAAGAGTTTCATTTGTATAGCGTAATACAAAACGGTTAGGGAAATTACCTTCTGTGGAAGTAAAATTATAAGGTGATTGTCTTAAATCATGAATAATATTATTTTGTAAATCTTCTAGATAAATGTCTTGACTTGCATCTGAGAAGAAACCATCAACAGTTCCAATTCCTATAGTGTAATTTCCACTTTGAGGAACTTTTATTCCCATAGGCACTCTGTCTTCTTGATCAAATGGTAAAGTTCTTCCTTGAATAGTCATTGGTTTTTCTCCAATTAATGAATATAAATTTAAGTTTAACTTTTCATCAGTAATGGCATCAAATAAACGATCTCTGTCATTAGTCGCGCCATCAGCATAAGCAACTAGGTTTCTTATATTAGAGCCATTTGAAGCAATTAAATCTAGCCAAATTCTTCCGTTTTCATTAGAAGTTCTGAAGAATTGACTGTTATCGTATGTACTACTTCTCATTGAATTATTAAATGTTACATTTTCAGCAGCAGAAGCAGATGTGTGTCTCATCAATACAAAGAATCCTTGACCAGCAGCAATATTTCCATTAAATACTCCTGGACCTGAAGAAGTTCCTGAACTATTGTAAGTAATATAATCACCTGGAGTATAATTGTATACATAATTATTGTAGAATGGATCCGCAATAGCTGAACTTGGTAAAGTACCATGCGTCCATACTTTTATAAACCCATCGATATTTGTATTTAGTGTTAAGAAATCAATAGCTCTCACTGAAGAAGGATAAGGATTTCCAATTAAATTCCAATTGTCATCATCGTTTGTTCCTAATGTTGTTGAAACGCCAGTAGAGTATGTTCCTCCATTCCACGTTCCTCTGAAAATTGGAGTGGTGATAGTTCCATTGTTTGGTGTTCCTGCAAACACAGCATTGAAAGGAGCTACAGTAGATGTGAAACTATCAGGGCCTCTAACAATATATCCTTTTCCTAAAGCCATAGTTTCATTTCCGCTCACCCAATTTCCAAATCCATTTGTATTAGTTGGGATTGTTGGATTCCATTTGTAAATAGCCCAAGTTGGTGTTCCTGGAGAAATAGCAGAACTAGCAAATGAAGTGACAGGAGAAGACCAATATACATAATCTAATTTGCGAATATTTGCTGTTCTTGTCATGTGCATTGTGCCTTGATTAACATCATTGTTTGTTTGAATTAAACTAGCACTATTTTGTAAAATTAAGTCTCCAGTTGAATATATGTTAACCCAATTTGTAATTGTCAAATCATTGTTTGTCGTAACAGTTAGGTTTGCATTATTGTTGATAGTTAAGTTTAAGCCTAATCCGTTAAAGTTAGTTCCTGAAATAATAGGATCGTTTGCAGTATCTGGAATAACAACACAATCTAAGGCAGTTGGAACTCCTGATGGAGTCCAGTTATTAGCTACGTTCCAGTTAGTACTAACTGAACCATTCCATACTTTAGATCCATTTATAGTTACAGTAGTTTGGTCAACTTCTTTTATAGTTCTTCCATCACATAATGTGTAAGTTATTTCTGCTGTATATACTGTTGTAGAAGTTGGACATACACTCAATGTAGGTGTTGTTCCTACTACTGGTCCTGTTGTACCAGCTCCTTCATACCATTTAATTGAAGCGATTGAATTTCCACTAGGAACAAAACGCCAAGCTTCATTCGTAGTTGTCCAATTGGTGTCAAGACCATTTCTTGCAGGAGGAACCGATGCAAGTGTGCCTGTAGCGTTTTGAATACCTACTACTGCATTCCCACCATTCCACGGAGAAACATTGTTATTGTCAATATTTTTTTCTTTGATGTAAATTTCAATAACATTTGAGTTTTCGTATAATACCATCATTCCGGTATATAGTATTGAATTGTCAGAAAACATTGGTACGTTATACCAAGAAGCAACTAATGCTCTACAACCTGTTGGTAATGTAATTAATTGCCAGCCAACTTCACCGCCTACACCTGGGTCGATATCATGAAATACTCCGAAAATTGAATTTTCTTTCAATCTTGCATCTCCACTAATAGGGATATTGTTACTAAAGCTATATCCGCTTGATGTTCCAGCTAAAGAAGTATTGAATGATAAAATACCGTTAGAACCAATTGTACATTGATTGTAAGTGTTACCGTAGAAACAAAAATCAAATGGCAAATTAATAAGAGGTGAATAAACGTCATCAGTATTAACACTCACTGGATTTGCAAGTCCGTTAAAAGCAAAAGGTGGGTTATAAGCAATTGGTTCAACAATATAATTTGTTGTTTCTCCTAAATCCAAATAGGTTGCTTCAAGATCTACACAAGTAGAAGCTGCTGTACAGTTTATAGCTGCAGGATCTAATCCATTTAAACCTAAACCACCAGAAACAACATTAGGACAACCTGTTGCTACATCACTAACAGTCATAGTTGTAAATATTGCTGTATTTGAATTGGCGCTTAAACCACTATTGGTACATGTAACGACTAACTGCCAATGAACTAATCCGCTTGCTGGTGCAGTCGCATTATAATTTACATAAGAACTAGTTGCAGCTCCTGCATTTGTCCAAGTTGCGCCAGCATCAGTACTATATTGCCATTGGTATGTTAAGTTTAAAGCTTGGGTATATCCGGTAGCAGAAACTACATAAGGAGAACCTGGCCACCCAGTATTTGGATTGGTGATAACAGTTCCTCCCACTGGTAAACCAGCACAAGCAGGGAAGCAAACACCACTATAAGAAACAGAAAGACTGAATCCAGAATAGGTTACAGAACTGTCAGAATAAAATTGAACGGTCAAAGTTTGACCTGCTGTCCCCGTATAATTTATTGTGCCTGTACCAGAGTAAGATGCTAATAGTGTACCGCCAGTTCCAATTCCGCTATAAATTCTAATGTAATCTATACTACTTTCAGTTGTATAATTACCTGATATATTAATAATAGCTCCAAGTCCAGCTTCTAAAATTGTATAACCAGATGAATTATTCGCATAATTTCCAGTAGAACCACCATTGTCATAAAGTGTAATATTAGTTCCACAAGTTACAGTATTATTGCCTGAAGTTGGTATGTTTAAAATGCTTACTACAGTAAATGTGCTATTTGTAGAAGTTGCAGATTGACTACTGTTTGTACAAGTAACTACCAATTGCCAAGCAACAGTTGTTCCAACAGTTACAGGAGCAGTTGCAGAATAATTAGAATAAGAGCTGGTTGAAGCACCAACATTTACCCATCCAGCACCGTTAGTATTTGATTGCCATTGATAAGTCATTCCGGTTGCTAATGTCATTCCGGTTGCAGCTACCGTATATGTTGAACCTGGTCCACCATTGTTAGGAGAAACAGAAACTGTTCCTGCTGATGGAGTTCCTGAACAAGCTGGGAAACAAACTCCGCTATAAGTAACAGAAAGACTAAATCCAGAATATGTTACTGAACCATCAGAATAAAATTGCACAGTTAAAGTTTGTCCAACTGTACCAGTGTAATTTATTGATCCTGTACCAGAATAAGAGGCCAATAAAGTTCCTCCAGTTCCAGTTCCGTCATAAATTCTGATGTAATCTAATCCGCTCTCTGTTACATAATTTCCTGAAATATTTATTGTAGCTCCAAGACCGGCATCTAGAACGGTGTAACCTGTTGAACTACTTGCGTAGTCACCTGTACTACCACCATTGTCATATAAAAGAATATTAGTTCCACAAGTAACAGAGTTATTACCCGTAGTTGGTATATTTTGTGTTGAAACTGAAGTAAAAGAAGCTGAATTTGAAGTAGCGCTTTGCCCATTACTTGTACATGTTACAATTAACTGCCATAACACTGTTGTTCCTAATACAGGAGCTGTTGCTGTGTAGTTTGAATAAGTACCTGTAGCTGCACCTTGGTTTGTCCAAGTGCTTCCACCATTTGTACTATATTGCCATTGAAAAGTTAATCCAGTCGCTAAAGTATAGCCTGTTGCTGAAACAGTATAAGAAGAGCCAGGATTTCCTGATACAGGTGAAACACTTGTAGTTCCTGCAGTAGGTGTTCCAGAGCATGCTGGAGGTAATACAACTTGAATAGTGTAATCTTCAGCTTCACCGTAATCAAAATCTCCACAAGCAGGAGCAGGGTTGCTTAAATAAGCATTTCTTATACGCATTCTATAACTTCCAGCTGGTTGTGCAAGAGGAATTGTAATAGAGCCTAAGTTTGCTGGAGTAGAAAGGTAACCTGTTGAAATTACATTTTCACCAGCGTCATTAAAATCAGCATCGTTATTCCAGTCTACCCATACATTATAACCATAAGTACTTGATGGGTGAGTAGCTGTTATTGAAAAACTGGAGCCTGCAATTTGACTTACAAATTGAGCCGAATAATTCGTGTAAGCAGAAAATCCAGTTGGTGTATTAGAAATGTTCGCAATTCCTCCAGTGGTTGTAACTCCACTAATATAGTAGGATGTTGAGTAAGTATTTGTAGGAATACAGTATGCTGCAGTAGTTGTGAAAGTATCGGAAGTTGATGTAGCACTTTGTGAGCTATTTGTACAAGTTACTACTAATTGCCATATTACAGTTCCGGAAGCAGGTGCTGTAGCAGTATAATTTGAATAAGTACTTGTAGCTGTTCCCTGATTTGTCCAAGTTCCACCACCATTTGTACTATATTGCCATTGGTAAGTATATCCTATCCCTGTTGAATACCCGGTATTCGATACAGTATAGCTAGAACCTGCAACGCCTGAAGTAGGAGAAACGGATGTTGTTCCTGCATTTGGTGTTCCTGTACATGGAGTAGTGATACAAATACTTGTTAAGTTCATATCATTATTGTTTCCATTGTTTATTACTTTAATATAATAAATACCAGGAGATAATGTTGTTGTAATAGTTTCAGTTTGTGCTCCAGCTGTAGTGTTTGTATTTGCACAATTTATCTGAGCTAAACCTGAACAAGAGGAAGTAGATGATATTAATTGTAAAAATAAATCTCTATTTGAGGCATTAGCAGTTATAGTAATGCTCAAATTTGGACCAGCAGGTACGGTAAAAGTGTACCATCCTTCTCTTCGAAAAGTACCTATGCTACAACCAGTTGCGGTTGGTGTATCTTGTGTGCTGTCGGTTATAGATGCTGCGTCACAAGTGCCATTAATAGTCAAGCTTTCAGCACTGGCGCATGACGTTCCTTGCGCAAACGATGTAGTTGTAAAAACAAAAAAAAGAAAAACCAAAAAGTTTTTCCAATAAGGGGAAAGAGTTTTCATTTTAAGTTAAAAAATTGTAGTTTATAGTTGATTGTGTTGATTTTAGCACAAATTTAATTTTTTTTGTTTACTGTGCAACTTAAAATGAATATTTTGTTAAAAAATGGTTATTTTGTTGATAACTCTTAAGTGTTAGTTAGTCTAAAATTATTAGAAATGTTTTTTTGTTAATGTTTTGATGATATTACCATAAAAAAACAAGGACTAACGATTAAGTTAGTCCTTGTGTGTAATTATTTTAAATTTAATTTTTTAGAAAATCACTTTATAAGTTTTAGTTGCACCATTTTCTAGTATTACTTCAACTAATAATGGACTTTGTGTTTTAACTACATTTCTAGTAGTAAATGTGTTATTGTTTACATTATTAAATGTTCCTAAAACTCTTCCTAATAAATCATATACACGTACTGATTTAATAGTTTGATTTGTTGAATTAACATTGATACTCTCGTTTGTGTAAACAGTTACAGCATTTGAAGTAAAATCTTCATTACTTAAAGTACTATTGTTAAACTTCAATACAAAACGAGTTTCGTTACTTCCAACTGTTCCAGTAAAAGTATATGGTGCTACTCTTAAATCATGAGTAATACCTAATACTGTATCTTCTAAATAAATGTTTTGAGCAGTTGAATCAAATAATCCGTCTACTGCAGCAATTGCTAATGTATAGTTACCATTTTGAGGAATTGTAACTCCTAAGTTTATTCTATCGTTGTTGTCGAATGGTAACGATCTTCCTTGAATTGATAAACCATTATTTTCTGCAACTGAATAAATTTCAAAATTAGTTTTAGCACCAACATTTATTGCATCAAATAGATGATCAACACCATTAGTAGCATCTGTTGCATAACCTACTAAAGATTTGCTTTCAGCACCTTGAGGAGAAACTAATTGTAGCCAAATTCTATGCTTTTCGTTACTTCCATTTCTAAAGAATTGATCATTTCTATATGTTCTGCTTCTCATAGTGTTATTGAATTCTACTGTGTTTGGAGTAGCAGCCGCATCTTGCATTAATACGAAGAACCCTTGTCCCGCAGGTATGAATCCATCAAATCCTGGTTGTGTTCCTCCTAATGCATTATGAGTAATGTAATCAGCAACTGTATAATTCATAACAAAATCTTGATAGAATGGATCTGCAATAGTAGTTAATGGTAAAGTTCCATGAGTCCAAATCTTAACAAACCCTGAAATTTTAGTAGAGTTAGCTGCTAAGAATGCATCTGCGCTTACTGCTGAAGGGAATGGGTTACCAATTAAATTCCAGTTATCGTCATTTGCTGTAACTAAAGTAGATGTAGGTCCAGTATAGTTAGCTCCAGCATAAGTACTTCTACTTATAGGTGTTGTAATTATACCATTATTTGGAACTCCAATAAAGTTAGCTTGATAAATTTGTTTTGTTGTTGTAAAGTTATCAGGTCCTCTAACGATATAACCTCTACCCGTTGTCATACCTTCACTTCCAGCAATCCAATTACCAAAGTTACTTGCGTATCCAGTTGTAGTTGTTGGAGCCCATTTATAAATGAAACTCGCTGGTGTTAATGGAGAAATAGCACTTGAGCTAAATCCTGCTACTGGTGATGACCAATATACATAATCTAATTTTCTGATATTTGTATTACGTTGCATTCTAATGTTTCCAGTATTAGCAACATTGTTTATTTGAATTAAACTTGAACTATCTTCAATTAAGAAAGTCCCAGCTGGAGCAACTTTTACATAATCAGTAATTGTTAAAGTATTTATTGAATTCACTTCTAAAATACCATCATCTTTTACTTCTAATGTTTTACCAAAACCATTGAATCCTGGACCTATGATTTCAGATTTATTTCCACCTGAAGATAAAATACTAGGTACAATTACACAGCTATTAGCATCTGGTACACCAACTGGTTCCCAGTTGTTTGCATCTGACCAATCATTACTATTTGTTCCTTTCCAAATTTTAGATTTATTTAAAATGGTAATATCTTGACTTGCAGTACAACCGTTTGATAAAACAGCAGTAGCGGTGAAAGTATAACTACCCATTTCTAATTGCGCTAATGTAGGTTTAACATATACATTAACTACAGGTGTTCCTGATACATAAGGAATTGTAGCTCCAGCATCTGTATACACGTCTGGTAATGAAGCGCCACTCCATACAAAAGCAGTATTTAAAGGTACTTCTCCAAAGATTTTAATATCATCAACAGCAACACCATCAGGTAACCATCCAGTAACACTTCCTAATGAATGATGTAAGACACGTACTCTTAAGTTTGCTTGGTTGATGTAAGCATTTAAGTTGTAGCTTAAATCAGCAAATTTAGTTCCAATTCCAGTATCGGCTGTGAACTCTTGAAGAGTTGTCCAAGTGGTACCGCCATTAGTTGAAATTTGAATTCTAACATATTCATCTGCTGGTGTATTACCATCAGGGAAATATCTTGAATAGTAGAATTTCATCGTCATCGTTAAGTTCAAGTAATTAGTTGAATTTAAAACACCTGATACAAGAGAATTTTCTACTAATACATCTGGAGGTGTTCCAGAGTCAGATGTTGCTAAGGCAAAACTATTTGGTGCTAAACCACTTGATATAGCAGGTTTCCATGAATCACCAGCAGTAGGTACAAATGTACTTGCTCTAACCATCCATTGTGTATCCGCTTTTACTCCAGCAGGTGATGGGTCAGAATTTACGTTTGTAAATGCACCTAATCCTCCACCTTCAAATCTTTCAAATAATAAGTTAGTTAACTCTTTGTCTCCACCCGCAGTTAAAGCTACAATTGCATCTTCTCCACATACGTCTGGTGCAGATTGTGTAAAAGTTAAAGTAGGAGTAGGGTTTACTCTTGCTACTACTGGAGTTCTTACAAATGACTCACATGTGCCATTCCAAGCTGTACAATAGTAGGTTGTTGTAGTTGCAATTGATGGAGTTTCCCAAGTACCGCCACTTGTAGATGTTCCTAAAAGAGCGCCTCCTGTTAAAGCAGCATACCATCTGATTTCTGTTGTTCCAGCTGTACCATTAGCAATTAAATCTACTACGCCAGAGTTACAAACGTCACCATCTACAACAGAGGTTATATTGGCATCACATTTTTGAATTACAGTAAATAAGTAATCTTCTGCCTCACCATATTCTCTAGCTGTATTTCCTCCAATCATTCTGGTGTCAAATATTTCACATGCATCAAAGTTTAAGCCAAAATCTTCTGTTACTCCTGGGAAACCATAAAAGCTATTATATGTTCTTACACGAACTCTGTAATCTCCAGGAACTGTTCCAGAAGGTATTACAAATCCAAAAGTACTAGAAATTCCTGCAGCTGGTGGTCCATAAACCATCTCAGAAGCTTCAAAAGTTCCGTTTTTATTCCAATCAACCCAAGCATGTAATCTTGTACGACCACCAATTGATTCTACAATCATGTTAACACCTTCACCTTGAGCTTGTTGAGCTTTTAGTGCTAAACCTGTGAAATTTTGATATCCTGGAGTTGCGTTGTCAAATGTGCTAATATTGTTTGTTTCAATTAATGTACCAATAAATGCAACTCTACTGATGTATCTATCATCGTTATATGTTAATGTAGTTGATGGAGTACAATATGTAGGCGCTCCCGCTCCTGTTGTTGCATTTCCGATTAAAACTGTTGGGTTTGTATTGTATAAAGGACCTCCGGTACATAATGCATTCATTGAATAAATATAGAAGTAATATGTAGTTGAAGGATTTAAACCTGTTGCAATAAATGTAGTATTTGAATCTGTGTCAACTACTGTATTTCCAACACCAATACTTGATCCTATTGTATAAGTAGTACCATCCATTATTAGTCCAGTTGGTGCAGTTCCTGTAGTATTCATAACAACAAGATAGTTTTGTGGTGCTGGAGCTGCAGCAGTAAAACTACCATTTAATGCAGTTCCTGAAGGTGTTCCAGCTGTTAAAACTAGAGCAGTTGGTTGTGCTGTTGGTTCTGCACAAGGAGGTGCAGATGCTATATTCAAACTATAATCTTCAAATTGAAAATTACCTCCAGCTGTAATACATGGGTCATAAATCGCATTAAAACTATTTCCAACACGCATTCTAATAGTTCCTACATAAGCAGTAACAGGTATTAAAATGTTTAAATTTGAAGTAGCTGTATTAGTGGTGAAATTACCAATTTGATATGCACCACCATCATCGGTAAAATTACCATTGTTGTTCCAGTCAAAATATACATATTGATAGAATAAGTTAGGACTTAAACCTGTTGATGTAACTGATATATTGTATGTGTTTCCTGCTGTAACGTTTCCAGTTATAGAAGAAAAATCTTCATAGTCAGGACCAGCAACACCTCCTACTGCAGATGTTGTATTGTTAATCCCTGCAAAAGTTACGTTAGAAATTGGATAAGTGTTATTTACACCTATAGGTGTACAATACACTATAGGGTCACAAGATAAAGCTGCTGTTGTAAAAGTAAAAGTAGCAGAAGTTACTGCGTCACCACAGCTATTTTTTGCTACTACTCTCCAGTAATACGTGGTACTTGCGGCTAATACTCCTGTAGTATATGAGTTTGTTGCTACTGTTGCAGTAACGGTTCCTGGTAAGCTACCTGCTCCAAAATACACATCATAAGATGTGGCACTAGCCGATGCTGTCCATGAAATACTATTTACAGCTCCCGCACCAGCATAACAAACATTAATTGCTGCATTTGCAGGTGTTGGGCCTACAACTGTTGCAGGAATAGTAATTACTGTAATAGGTGTTGATGCTGTACATGTTCCAATTGAATAAACAACTGTGGCTGTACCTGTTGTAACACCTGTAACTACTCCGCCAGCTGAAATTGTAGCTGAACCTGTTCCATTTATAATTGACCATGTTCCTCCACCTACTGAGTTAGTGAAAGCAGGTGTAGTTCCACCTGTACAAACTGTTGCTGCACCACCACCAATTGTTGTATTTGGAGCTGGGTTTACAGTTACACTAAATGTAGCTGGTGCACAAGAGCCAAGCGTATAATTTACGGTTACAGTTCCAGCAGAAGTTCCTGTTAAAACACCTCCCGCTGTAATTGTTGCAGAACCAGTTCCATTGACTACAGACCAAGTCCCGCCTGCATTAGGGTTTGTAAAGGCAGGAGTTGAAGCTCCATTACATACTGTTGCAGAACCACCGGCTATAGCGCCAGGGGTTTGTGCAATAGTTATAGTTCCAGAAGTCACAAAACATCCAGTTGGTAATGTATATCTTACAGTAACAGTTCCTGCGGTTGTTCCTGTTAAAACTCCGCCAGCACTTATGCTTGCTGTTCCAGTTCCCGCTATTACAGACCATGTTCCGCCAGCTGTTGCACTTGTAAATGCTGGAGTTGAAGCCCCTGTACAAACAGTTGCTGAACCACCTGCTATTGCTGCTGGTAATGGATTTACTGCTATGCTAATACCATTATTTCTTCTTCCATTATTGTTTATATCAACTACGCCTGAAGTTGTTCCTGCGGCAATTACTGCAGTTATTGTAGTAGCATTAACTACTGTTATGCTTGTACATGCTGTTCCGTTTACAGTAACTGTAGTAATGCCTAGTGTTGAAAAGTTAGTTCCAGTTATGGTGATTGTACTTCCAATACAAACTGGACTTGGTGCTACTGAAGTTACAGTTATGTAATCAAACATAACTCTACCAGGTGCTCCAGCTCCTCCAGCTGAATTTGTTCCACCGTTTCTTTCTCCTCCACTTCCTCCAGCTCCTGGTTGTCCTCCTGGATTACCAACTGCATTTTGAACACCAATTGCTCCTGTTCCAAAAATACCAAATGCAGTTCCTGAATTACCTCCATTACCTGAATTTCCACCGTTTGCTGCTAGAGTCCCATTGTTTCCGTTACTATTTGTTCCTCCAGTTCCTGTACCAAAACCACTATTAATAGGTGTGTTTAAAGCTGCTCTGTTTCCTCTTCCTCCTGTTCCTCCAGTTCCTGAAAGATTAGTTAAAGGAGTTGCTGATGTAATAGTTGATGCAGTACCGTTACCACCATTTCCGCCAGCTGCTGCCCCGGCAGCTCCAGCTGTACCAGCTGTGAAAACAAAAGTATTCCCTGTGGATACCGCTATCTGAGCAGAAGCAGCGCCACCGCCGCCGCCGCCATTTCCTCCATCGCCATTTACAGATGATCCACCACCACCACCACCTGCACCCCATACAGCTGCATTAATGTGAGTAACATTGGCAGGAACAACAAAATTTGTTGGTCCAGAAGGGCCGTCTACATTTCCTGGGAATTGCCCAAAAGCATCAGAAAATCCCAAAAGCATAAAAAGTAGAACTAGTAAACTAGAGGTTTTACTTTTCTGAGAAAAAGTGTTCCATGCATGATGTATTGCAAAAGAACGGGTTAATAGATTGTAATTCTGTTTCATAAATTAGGGGTTGTTTGTATTCTTTTTGTTAAATTTTGCTTTTTTTGAAATCCAAAAAAATGTTTTATTCGTATCTGATTAAAATGACTTTTTTGAACTACGTAATAACAAATATAATAAAAAAATATCTTTTTGCATATAACAATTTTTAAAGGTTTTGTGAAAAGCTTGTTGTTTTGTTGTTTTTCGGTAAAAAAATCGATAAAGTGTTTAAAAAAATCGATGAAATACAGTTTTTTTGCTGTTTGTTTTTTGTTTAAGTTTTTGATAAATATTTTATGCATAATGTTAAATTTTTTATGAAATTAATGTGATTTTGCTTTTTATACACCAATAAATCGGTTGAACTGCTTTTTTTATCGTTAAATAGCTAGTTATTTTTTGTGAATTTTAATTAATTAATCCTTATCTTTGTAGGGTAATATTCTAAACTCCAGTATTATGAAGAAAATTATACTTTCAGCCCTTGGCTTTTTCGGTTCATTAACAGCTTTTTCTCAAATGTATGTTAGTCCAAACAGCTATGTTTTTGTTAACGATCAGTTCATGTTTGTTAGGCAAGATGTTAATTTACAGAACAATGGAAATTTGTTTCTGAGAAACAATTCGCAATTATTGCAGGGAACTACGGGTTCTGGTGCTAATACAGGAGCTGGTAAACTTTCTGTTTTTCAGGAGGGTACTGTAAATAATTTTCAGTATAATTATTGGTGTTCTCCAGTTGGTAATGCTTCT
Organism: Flavobacterium lacisediminis; assembly: GCF_025909975.1. Lineage (GTDB taxonomy): Bacteria > Bacteroidota > Bacteroidia > Flavobacteriales > Flavobacteriaceae > Flavobacterium > Flavobacterium lacisediminis. The sequence goes on from NZ_JAPCIO010000002.1 coordinate 318,219, forward strand.
GCTTTAGTAGGTAATGAGTCTTTTGGTATTACAATGTTGAATCGCCCTACAGGTGTTACTACAAGTGTTCCAGCAACAATTTTAGCTACTAACAATTATAATGGTACAGCTAGTCCATTAGCAATTGCGCCTTATTGGATATGGCGTTTCGTAACGTCAAATGCATATGCACAATGGGCTTACGTGGGTAGCGCAACTGGAATTAATGCAGGAGAAGGTTTTACAATGAAAGGAACTTCTGGTACTGATGCAACTATTGCTCAAGCGATTGAAAATGTTCAAAACAACTCGGGAAATAGACAGCGTTATGATTTTAGAGGTAAGCCAAATGATGGTAATATGGGTGTAGCTGTTTCTGCAGGTAATTTTACCTTAGTAGGAAATCCTTATCCAAGTGCTATAGATATAAATGCTTATTTGTTAGATCCAGCTAATGCAGCTTTAATTAATGGTCAAGCCTATTATTGGGAACAAGTTGCAGTTAATACACATACGTTAAATCAATATCAAGGAGGTTATGGTGTTTATAATCCAGTTACTGGAATTTACACGCCAGCTGCTTTTTGGTCTTATGATGGATACGGATCTCAAGGAGTTCCGGTAGGTTCTGGAACAGTATACCAAAGAAGATTCTCTCCAGTAGGTCAAGGATTTATGGTGATGGGAACTGCTTCAGGAAATGTAACAATGAAAAATAATTTCCGTGTTTTTGTAAAAGAAGGAGTGGTAAATCAGTCTCAATTTGCAAGAACAGCTTCAGCTAATCCAGCTGCAGATAATTCTGAATTTTTCCCAGAAATTCCAAATGTTGCAGGTATTGATTATACACAAATTAGAAAAGGAACTTCTCCTTATATTAGAATTCATGCTATGTATAATAATAGCGGAGTTCGTCCAACAACTATAGCCTTTTTAGATTCAGCAACTGATGGTTTTGATTATGGTGCTGACGGTCGTTCTCCTTCTGGTGAAGCGGCGGAGTTTTATTATATTTTAAGTGATATGCCTCACGAGTATGTGGCAACAGCTGTGAAATTTGATATTGATAAAAGAATTCCGGTAGGTTTTAGATGTACAGCTCAAACTAATTTTAAGTTACAAGTAAAAGATGTTGTTGATTTTGATGTAAATCAAAATGTATATTTACACGATAAATTAACAGGTATTTATTACGATATTAAAAATAACGTTTTTGATATGACATTACCTGCAGGTAATAACACAACACGTTTTGAAGTTACGTTCAAAAATACTGATGTCGTTTTAAATAATCCAGATGAAGTTGCAGAGTCTTTCACTGTTTATCAAAACAATCAAAATTCAATGTTAACTATCTACAATACATTAAATAAAGATATTACTTCATTAATGATGTATGATGTAACGGGTAAGGTTGTAATTGAAAAAAGTAATCTTGGAAGAGGAGCTTCATATGAATTTTCTACATCAGGTTTAAGTGATGGTGTTTATGTTGTCAAAGCTAAAACTAAAGACAATATAGATATGAGCAAAAAAGTAATTGTATCTAGAAGATAATACTTCTTAATTATAGTATATTTGAAAGCAGCTTTTATTAGCTGCTTTTTTTTATGGAATCCTTTAATCAACAAATAGAACTAGATTTTCCTAATGGTATCCAACTCTTTATAAAAAGAGAGGATTTGTTACATCCAATTATTTCGGGCAATAAATTTAGAAAACTCAAGTATAATATTGCCGAAGCAAAAAAGTTAGGTGATACCACTTTGTTGACTTTTGGAGGCGCTTTTTCTAATCATATTTTGGCTGTTGCAGGAGCTGGAGCTGAATTCGGTTTCAAGACTATTGGAGTAATACGAGGAGAAGAAATTGAAAGTAAAATAGCTGAAAATCCTACTTTAGTTCAAGCGCAAAAATTGGGGATGCAGTTTTATTTTGTTTCACGCGAAATGTATCGAGATAAGGAAGATGCTGATTTTATATCACATTTGAATGAAAAGTTTGGAAATTTCTATTTAGTTCCAGAAGGCGGTACTAATAAGTTAGCTATAAAAGGCTGTGAGGAAATTTTAACATCTGAAGATAAAGCATATTTTACTCACATTGCTTGTGCAGTTGGAACAGGAGGAACCTTCTCGGGTTTAATTAATTCTTCTAATGAAAAACAGCAATTAATTGGATTTTCTTCCTTAAAAGGTGCTTTTTTATCTGATGTAATTCGTAATTTTGTAGTGAAAACTAATTGGAGTGTAAATGACGCCTATCATTTTGGAGGATATGGCAAGGTAAATGACGAATTTATACAGTTTTTAAATTCGTTTTACAGTCAAACCGCTATCCCGTTAGATCCTGTGTATACGGGTAAGATGGTTTTTGGAATTTGGAATTTAATTCATAACGGATATTTTTCTAAAAATTCAAAAATCTTAATGATTCATACTGGTGGTTTACAAGGAATTAAAGGCATGAATTTTGCTTTACAAAAAAAGAATAAAGAAATATTACAATATGATAAAAACTAAGTTAGCCCTTTTTTTATTAGCGCTTTTAGTAGTGAGCTGTACTAGTTCACGTCCAGTGGTTAGAACAACATCAAAACCTAAAGTTACAGTTAAAAAGAAACCGGTTGTACAGGCAAAGCCTACTGTAAAACCAATTACCAAAGCGGTTGTAACTACTTCTACAACTACAACAAAACCTAGTAATTCTGACACGCCAGTAGAATTAGTAGCGACTTCTAATATAAAAACCTATGCTGAAGAAATACAATCTTATGTAGATAGCTATAAAGATGTGGCTATGAATAATATGAAGACTCATGGAATTCCTGCTAGTATTATTTTGGCTCAAGGTATTTTAGAATCTGGTGCAGGAAAAGGGAAATTAGCATTAAGTGCAAACAATCATTTCGGAATTAAGTGCCATAAAGAGTGGACAGGTGAGAGTGTGAAGCATGATGACGATGCTGCCCAAGAATGCTTTAGAAAATACCAACTACCTTCGGAATCTTATCGAGACCATTCGCTATTTTTAACATCAAGACCACGATACTCTAGTTTATTCAAGTTAGATAAAGGAGATTATGAATCTTGGGCAAAGGGATTAAAAGCTGCTGGTTATGCAACCGATGTGAAATATCCAGATAAATTAATTGGATTAATAGAACGCTTTGAATTGTATAAATATGATAACGAAGTATTAAATAGAGATTTTAAACCAGAAAAAAAAGAAGTCATTTTAGCTCAGGGTGGTGATTATTATACTATTCAGCAGGGTGATACACTTTATTCCTTATCTAAAAAATTCAATCTTTCGGTGGATGATTTAAAGAAATTAAACAACATGTCTGACAATGCCATTTCTATTGGGCAACAAATCAAAATAAAATAATGTTATATAAAAGAAGTAGCGAACTATTTGTAGAAGCTAACAAAGTAATTCCTGGAGGGGTAAACTCTCCAGTACGTGCATTTAAAGGAGTAGGAGGTACTCCTATTTTTGCGAAAGAAGCAAAAGGAGCTTATTTGTATGATGAAGATGGAAATCGATTAATAGACTATATAAATTCATGGGGTCCTATGATATTAGGACATGCTTATGAGCCTGTTGTAAATGCTATTATTGAAAAAGCAAAAAAAGGGACTTCTTTTGGAATGCCAACAGAATTAGAAACTCAGATTGCTCAATTAGCAGTTTCTATGGTTCCAAATATCGATAAGATTCGTTTTGTAAATTCAGGAACTGAGGCTTGCATGAGTGCGATTCGCTTGGCTCGTGGTTATACAAAGCGTGATAAAATTATTAAATTTTCTGGATGCTATCACGGACACTCCGATTCGTTCTTAATTGCTGCAGGAAGTGGTTTGAGTACCTTTGGTGTGCCAAATTCTCCTGGTGTAACAGAAGGTACGGCAAAAGACACATTATTAGCAGCTTATAACGATATTGATAACGTAAGAGCATTATTCGAAGCTAATAAAAATGAAATTGCTGCGATTATTATAGAACCAGTTGCTGGAAATATGGGATGTATTCCTCCAGTAAAAGGATTTTTAGAAGCTTTGCGCGTAGTTTGTTCTGAAAACGGAGCTTTGCTTATTTTTGATGAAGTAATGACAGGATTTCGCTTAGCAAAAGGTGGTGCGCAAGAATTATACGGAGTTCAAGCGGATATTGTTTGTTTTGGTAAAGTAATTGGTGGTGGATTACCTGTTGGGGCATTTGCAGCAAGAGAAGAAATTATGAATTACTTAGCGCCGTTAGGACCAGTTTATCAAGCGGGAACATTATCTGGAAATCCGTTAGCTATGGCAGCTGGATTAGAAATGTTGAAAGCTTTGAATGCTGATGGGGATATTTTTAAACGTTTAGATGAAAAAACAGCGTATTTAGAAAACGGAATCCGAAATGTCCTAATTGAAGAAGGTGTTGTTTTTACTATTAATAGAGTAGGTTCGATGATTTCAGTTCATTTTGATGCTAATCCTGTTTATGATTTTGCAACGGCTAAAAACGGAGATAATGATACTTTTAAGAAGTTCTTCCATGGTTTGTTGAACAGGGGAATTTATATTGCGCCTTCTGCTTATGAAACTTGGTTTATAACCGATGCGTTAACGTATGAAGATTTAGATTTTACCATTGCTAAAATTAAAGAAGTAGCAAAAGAATTATAATAAAAATGTCCCGATTATTCGGGACATTTTTTATTGGATTATATTTTCGTAAAGATTTTTATTATTCATCAGTTTTTTCAATTGATCAGTTGAAAGTGAAGCACTCAATTTATTTTTTATAATTTCATAAACTTCAGCTTTTTCTTTATCAGAAGTAGCTTTTGCAAGCATTTCATGTTTGTATACTAACAAGTTATATAATCCGTTCTCTAGGTTGGTTTCCAAAGGAATTTCTTTTGTGAACTCATTTAATTCCAACTTAGCTAACATTTTTGGTTCTCCAGATTTTTTTTCTTGAGCAAAAGAGACAGTACTAAATGCAAAGAATAATAGTAGAGAAAAGATTATTTTTTTCATAATTAAAATAAATTTGATTTTTTTTGGTTTGTCAAATCTAAATTAAATTTGAGATTAAAACAAAATATTAATCAAAATAATTAATTAGATCGATGCTGTTTTCCTCTTTTTTGCATTCTTTCTTTACCTTTTTCAATTTTATCATTATGTATCTCTTCCCATTTTTTGTATTGTTCTGGTTTTAAGATTTTTTTCATTTTGGCTTTCATCTCAATTTGATTGTCTAACATTTCGTTTTTCATTTCAAATCTTTCGTCCGCAGTTGGTTTTTCGCCTTTTTCTTTTTTGGCTTTCATTTCAGCCATTTTAGACTCTCTTTTTTTTGCTTGTTCTAAAAGAATTGTTTTTAATTCAGCTTGTTGTTTTGAGTCTAAATCTAAATCCAGTGTCATTTTTTTAACTTGAAGCTCTGTTTGTTGTTCTGGAGTTAATTTTTCTCTTCCTTGTTTTCTGTCTTGTGCGAATGTTAGTGTAGACATCACTAAAACCATTGCTAAAATTAATTTTCTCATTTTTTCGTTTTTTTAATTGTTTGATGATAAGACACTGGAAAAATAAAAAGGTTTAATCTTAAATAAAAAAAAGCGAAACTTTTTAAAAGTTTCGCTTTTGATTTTAATCTCTGGGGAGTTTATTTTCCTAAGTATTCAGCAATTTTATTATCGCCGTCAACTGTAATCTTCATTAAACCATGTTTGCTGATGCCTTTGCTGGCAGCATCCCATTTTTTACCGCTTAAATCAGCTTTTATTTTTAAATCACCAATTGAAATTCCTTCGTTAGCTTTTAAAATTTCAATAATGTGTTTTTCGTCTTCTGTTAATTCTGGACCTTTTTTCTCTGGTCGCATTTGTGGGAAGAACAACACTTCTTGAATCGATTGATTGTTCGTTAAGAACATAATCAGTCTATCCATACCAATTCCTAATCCTGAAGTTGGAGGCATTCCATATTCTAAAGCTCTTAAAAAGTCTTCGTCGATAATTCCGTTTGCTTCGTCATCACCTTTTGCTGCTAAAGCCATTTGGTTTTCAAAACGCTCTCTTTGGTCAATTGGATCATTTAATTCTGAATAGGCATTTGCGATTTCTTTTCCACAAACCATCAACTCAAAACGCTCTGTTAATTCAGGATTATCACGGTGTGACTTACATAATGGTGACATCTCTTTTGGATAATCCGTAATGAATGTTGGTTGAATGAAGTTACCTTCACATTTCTCACCAAAAATTTCATCAATTAATTTTCCTTTACCCATGGTGTCATTCACTTCGATTCCCATAGATTTTGCAGCTTCGCGCAATTCGTCTTCCGATTTTCCTGTAATGTCAAAACCAGTGAATTGTTTGATAGCATCCGTCATTGTAACTCTAGCATAAGGTGCTTTGAAGTTTACTTTATGTTCGCCAAAAGTAGCTTCAGTGGTTCCGTTTACTTGATTTGCACAATATTCTAAAAGGTTTTCTGTCATTTCCATCATCCAGTTGTAGTCTTTGTAAGCTACATAAATTTCCATTGCGGTAAATTCTGGATTATGTGTTCTGTCCATTCCTTCGTTACGGAAGTTTTTTGAAAATTCGTAAACACCGTCAAATCCACCAACGATTAATCTTTTTAGATATAATTCGTTAGCAATTCGCATGTATAATGGAATATCTAAACTATTATGATGTGTGATGAAAGGTCTAGCAGCAGCTCCACCCGGAATCGATTGTAAAACCGGAGTTTCTACTTCCATGTAGCCAGCTTCGTTGAAAAATGTTCGCATAGCAGTGAATAATTTAGTTCTTTTCATGAAAACTTCTTTCACTTGCGGATTTACCACTAAATCTACGTAACGCATACGGTAACGTAATTCAGGATCGGTAAAAGCGTCAAACACATGACCTTCTTCGTCAGTTTTTGGTAACGGAAGCGGTTTTAACGTTTTGCTCAACATTTTAAAATCATCCACGCGAACGCACATAGCACCCACTTTAGTCATGAATAATTCACCTTCAATTCCAACAAAATCACCTAAATCGGTTAATTTTTTGAAAACTTGATTGTAAAGCGTTTTGTCTTCGCCTTCACAAAGTACATCACGATTAAAATACAACTGAATTCTTCCTTCGCTGTCTTGTAATTCAGCAAACGAAGCTTTTCCTTGATCACGAACACTCATCAAACGTCCAGCCAAAATAACCTTCTTACCTTCTTCGAAATTTTCCTTCACTTGCTTTGAAGTGTGATTCACCGGAAATAAATCCGCTGGATAAGGGTTAATTCCAAGTTCGCGTAAAGCGTTTAGTTTGTCTCTTCTAATGATTTCTTGTTCCGAAAGTTGCATAGTATTGTATTTAAGCGTGCAAAGATAGGTATAATTTGAAAATGTACCAATTTGAAAATTTGAAAATTATGCCTTGAATTTTTAAACTCGAATGGTTGATATCTTTTGTATCTTTGACAAAATTTATAAAAATAAAAATGAAGAGATTTTGTTGTTTGCTTTTATTGTCGGTTTTTGTGTTAACCAGTTGTGTTGTTCAAGAGAACTTAAATTTTAATGAAGATGGTTCTGGTCGATTATTATATAAAATTGATATGTCAAAAATGATGACAATGGCTGGAGATAAGTTTGGAGAAAAATCTAGCAAAAGAAAAAGTAAAAAAAACAATAAAATGGAAGATAATTCTAAAGATATCGATTCTGTTTTTTCGTACAAAGATATGTTAGCTGGAAAGGAAGATAGTATTGCTAAGTTACCAATTGAAGAGCAAGCTAGATTAAAAAAAATGGAAAAATATTCAGGTAGATTAGTCATGAATGAAGCACAGAAAAAAATGGAGTTTCATTTGTTTACCGATTTTATGAATCCAGCAGAATTACAAGATTTGGTTTCGCCAGTAAACTCTTTAGCTGGTATGAACTCTTCAACAGCCCAATTAGGGAATGATGCTCCCAAAAATGAAGGGGTTACAAGTTATGATTACAATGGTAAAAAGTTTGTAAAGATTGTAACTGTAGCTCCTAAAAGCGATTTGAAAAAAGATCTTGAAAAGCTTGATAGAGATTCTAAAAAAGAGGGAGAAGAAGATATAAATGTAGAAAAGTTAGCAAGCGAATTATCAGAGTCTTTTAAAATGATGTATAACGAATCGTCTTACGAAATGACGGTTAGTTTTCCCAAAAAAATAAAAAAGGTGTCTATTCCTAATGCAAAAATTTCAGATGATGGAAAGACAGTTGTTTTGGTTTTTCCTATGGAAAATTATATGGAAAGTAAAGATGTGAATTTTGAAGTAGAATTGGAATAATGAATAAGAAAGTTATTTTACGAGATTTAGGAAATAAAGATTATAAAGACACTTGGGATTATCAAGAAGAATTATTCAAAGAAATTGTGGACATCAAAGTTCAAAATAGAAGAGAAGAAACTTCAATTCCTACACCAAACTATTTTTTATATGTAGAACATCCACATGTTTATACTTTAGGAAAAAGCGGCGATGTTTCAAATTTATTACTTTCTGAAAAACAGTTGGAAGCAAAAGGAGCCACTTTTTACAAAATAAATAGAGGAGGAGATATTACCTACCACGGACCAGGGCAAATTGTGGGTTATCCTATTTTAGATTTAGAAAACTTTTTTACTGATATTCATAAATACTTACGCTTTTTAGAAGAAGCTATCATTCTAACTCTAGCAGAATATGGTTTACATGGAACTCGTAGCGAAGGCGAAACCGGAGTTTGGTTTGATGTAGGAACACCTTTTGCAAGAAAGATTTGCGCAATGGGAGTAAGAGCTTCACGTTGGGTAACTATGCATGGCTTTGCATTAAATGTAAATGCCGATTTAGGATATTTCGATAACATCATCCCTTGTGGTATAAAAGGAAAAGCGGTTACTTCAATGCATGTGGAATTAAGAAGGCAAGTAGACGAACAAGAAGTAAAAGAAAAAATCCTAAAACATTTTCAAAATTTGTTTGAAGCAGAGATTGTTTAAAATTCCAAAGTTAATTGTTCAGGCAATAATTTAAAACTCATTCGGTGATATTTGCAAGGGCCATATTTTTTGATGGCTTCTCGGTGGTCTTTTGTTGGATAACCTTTGTTTTTCTTCCAATTGTACATTGGAAACTCTTCGTGAATTTTATCCATGTATTCATCTCGGTATGTTTTTGCTAAAACTGATGCAGCAGCAATACTTAAATACTTACCATCGCCTTTAATGATGCTAGTTGTAGGAATTGATTTTAAAAGTTCAATTTCAGCTATTGTAAAAGCTCTTCCTATTTTCTGTTTCATGCCTAATTTTCCATTTAAAGGACGATTTCCATCTACAATTATATATTCTGGAGCTGGATTTAACTGCAAAATGGATTCTTGCATGGCTTTCATCGAGGCGTTAAGGATGTTGATCTCGTCAATTTCATTTGGGAAAATATGGGTAACTGCAAAACTAATTGCTGTTTCTTCAATGAACGGTTTTAATTTTTCTCTGTTTTTTTCTGAAAGTTGTTTAGAGTCATTTAATAGAATGTTTTCAAATGCCGCAGGTAATAATACAGCTGCTGCAGTTACAGGACCCGCCAAGCATCCTCTTCCAGCTTCGTCAGTGCCACATTCCAATATTAAATTACTGTAACTTTTACTTAACATTCTTTTTTTTGACAAAAATATAATTTTCCACGCAACCTTTTTGCGATATTTTCATCTTTAGTATGAGAATGTTCCGTAAAATGTTTTTTTAAAACTAAAACTTTAACAAAAATAAATTAGTAATATTCCGAAGTATTATTTGTTTATTTAAGAAATAATTAAGAAGTTTGCGGAATAACTAACTCAAATAAATTTAATATGAGATCGAAGTTTAAATGGATTTTTACGCTTTTAGTAGCGTTTACGATGCAGTTTTCGTTCGCACAAGAGAAAACTGTTACAGGTGTAGTTTCAGATGAACTAGGGCCTATCGCTGGTGCTAATGTTGTTGTTCAAGGGACAACACGTGGTACTACAACTGATTTTGATGGTAACTATACTATCAAAGCAAAACAAGGTGAAGTTTTAGTGTTTTCTTACACTGGTATGAAAGCTTCAACTGTAACTATTGGTGCTGCTAATTCTTACAATGTAAAATTAGTAGAAGATGTAGTAGTTGGTAGAAATGTTGAAGTAATTGGTGCTGTAGGTATCAAGAAAAAACAAGACGCCGTTACTTCATCAAATCAAGTTGTTAACTCTGAGGAGTTAAGACAAGCAGCTAACCCTAACGTTGTTCAGTCGTTAGCTGGTAAAGTATCTGGTTTAACAATCAATACTACTAATAATGGAGTAAACGCTACTACGAGAATTGTATTACGTGGTAACCGTTCTATTTCTGCTAGTAACCAAGCTTTGGTTGTTATTGATAACGTTATTTCTGATGCAAGAACTTTACAAGCTTTAGCTCCAGAGATTATTGAATCTACAAACGTATTAAAAGGTGCTCAAGGTGCTGCTTTATACGGTGAGCAAGGGGTTAACGGGGTAATTATCGTTAATACTAAAAGAGGAAACAAAGGTGGTAAGTTAAGAGTTTCTTTAAATTCATCTATGGACTTCGAAGAAGTTTCATTCATTGCTCAAAGACAGCAACGTTATGGACAAGGATGGAATGGTCAACACATTTCTTACGAGAATGGTGGTTGGGGAGCTGAAATGGACGGAGTTGTTAGACCAGTTGGTTTAGCTCAAGCTGATGGTACTTATATCATGGCACCATATTCTCCAATTGAGGATAATATTAAAAAATTCTTCCAAACAGGTACTTTATTCCAAAATGGTATTTCTATTAGTGGTGGTGATGCTGAAACAGGGTATGTTACTTTGTCAGCTAACAGACAAGCTACTGATTTCGTAGTAGAAGGAGATAAATTAAATAGAGATACTTTCTTGTTTAGAGCAGGTAAAAAATTTAATAAATGGACTGTTGATGGTAATGTAACTTACAATACTGAAAAAACATTAACTACTTCTTCAAACTTATTTACAGAATTATTACAAACTGCTACTAACATTCCTGTTGAGCGTTTTGAAAATTCTGGTAACGAAGGTCACTGGACTTCTTACTACAATAACCCTTATTGGTTAAGAGATAACGTAAGAAATAACAATAGAAGAGATCAATTTAGAGGTATCGCAACTTTAAACTATGAGTTAAACAAAAACATCAACTTTAATTATGTTGCTGGTTTGACTTTTACACAAGCTAATGCTTTATCTTATACAAATGGATATACTGACTTATTACAAGTAGGTGGTGGTAATCATACTATCGTATCTTCTTTTGATTCTTCAAATTCTAACTCTAGAACTTTCTATCATGATTTTATGGTTAACTTTAATTATAAATTAACTGATAAATTATCGATGAAAGCTAACTTAGGTAATAACATTCAAGATTTTTATCAACAATCAACAACTGTTGGGGGTGATAACTTAACTATTCCTGGATTATACAATATTTCTAATATTACTGGAGATCCAAGAAGATCTAATTTTTTTGAAAGAAGAAGACGTTTCTCTTTCTTTGCTAACTTAGACTTTGGTTTAAGTAAAGGTGGTGAATCTGATGAGTACTTATTCTTGAATTTAACTGCTCGTAATGACTGGGATTCAAGATTTACAGGATTTGAGAAAAATAATTATTTTTATCCATCTGCTGGTTTGTCTTTCATTCCTACAAAAGCATTCGATGGTTTAAAATCAAATACGTTTAATTACTGGAAAGTTGCTGCTTCTATTGTAAAAGTAGGTAACGCAGGGCCATTAAATACTTACCAATCAGAATTAAATTATAATCCAGGATCTGGATTCCCATTTGGTGATTTGAACTCATTTTTACCTTCTCAAAGTGTAACTAACCCTGCTTTGTCTCCTGAGTTTATGACAACTGTAGAACTTACAACTAATTTAGGTTTCTTGAATGATAGATTTACAGTTGATTTTTCTTATTTCCAAACATCAACTACAGATTTGATTACAAATCAACAACTTTCTGCTGGTACAGGTTTAACTCAACAAACTATCAATATTGGTGAGATGACTACTACAGGATTTGAATTTGATTTAGGTATTACTGCTATTAAATCAACTGATTTTAACAATTTAGGATTAAAATGGGAGAATAGAATTGGTTACTTTACTTCAAAATCTATAGTAGATAAAGTTTCTGATGATGCATCTGAAATTCCATTAGTAAACTTTACTGGAACTGGTGTAGGTGTTTTTGCTACAGAAGGTGAAGAGTTTCCGTTAATTAAAGGTATTGGTTACGAAAGAGATGATCAAGGTAGAGTATTAATTGATCCAGTATCTGGTAATCCAATTAGAACTGCTGATTATAAAATTTTAGGTAAAGCAACTCCTGATTATATCATCAACTACAATACTGCTGTTGAATTTAAAGGTGTTCGTTTAGCTGCTGTAATGGATTATAGAACTGGTCACCAATTCTGGGCTGGTACTAAAGACTGGTTATCATGGTCAGGTCATTTATATGAGTCAGCTGAAAACGGAAGAAGTGGATTTATTTTCCCTAATTCTGCAATTGAAACTGCTCCTGGAGTTTATACAGAAAATACAAGTGTAGTTACTGGAGGTTCAACTTATACTAGCTACTTAAACTATTTCTCTAATGAATATAGAGCTGTAACTGAAAATATGGTTTTAGATGCTACTGCATTCAAAGTTAGAGAGTTATCATTAAGCTATTCTTTACCTTCAAAAACTATTGAAAAAACAGGTTTGACTTCTTTACGTTTCGGTGTAAATGCAAGAAACCCTTTCATTGTTTTACCTAAAGAAAATAGAGGTTACCACGATCCTGAGCAATCAAGATCTTCTGGAAATGATCAAGGTTTAGCTGTTACTGGACAATATCCAGCAACAAGAACATTCGGTTTCTCACTTAATGCTTCATTTTAAAAAATTAGAATATGAAAAAATTAAAATTAATAATCCCTTTAGTAGCTCTTGCTTTCTTTTCATGTGATAACTATTTAGATATCAATGAAAATCCAAACCAAGCTACTGAATCTAATGTTAATCCAAAGTTAACATTAGCTGCTGTCCAAACTGCATCTTACTCTCCTTTAGTTAGAAGAATGAATGAGCTTGGTAGTGTTTTTATGAATCAATGGGGACCAAACGTAAACTCTTTTACAGGAGGTTACGCTGAAGAGTTCGGTATCACGATGAGTAATAATTTTTATGAGGATATCTGGACTTCTGTTTATAGAAGTACTTATGAGTATTCAAATATCATTAATTATCCATCAGCTAATTATGATAATCACAAAGCTATTGCTAAAATTATGAAGTCTTTTTACTTCCAATATTTAGTTGATATTTATGGTGATATTCCTTATTCTCAAGCTCACTTAGGTACTGCTAATGCTTTCCCTGCTTATGACGATGATCAAGCTATTTATAGAGATCTAATCGTTCAATTAGATAGTGCTATCAATATGATTAACAATGCACCTTCTACAACTGTACAAGTTGGTGGTGAAGATGTTATGTTAGGTGGAGATATGTCAACTTGGGTTAAGTTTGCTAACACTTTAAAATTAAGAATTTTATTGCGTCAAGCTACTAAAGCTGAAACTGATGCTGCTACTGCAACTTATCTAGCTGATCAATTTGCTGCATTAGATCAAAACTTTATTAATGTTGATTTAACAATTAATCCTGGTTATTCTAACGCTAAAGATTCTCAACAAAATCCTTGGATTAACATGATGTGGGAACTTAACTTGAATGCAAGTGGTGGTCGTGTAGAAAGAAATACTTTCCGTTTCAGAAAAGCTTCTGACTATATTGCTAATGAGTTAAATAACTCTGCTGACCCAAGAAGATCTAGATTATTTACTACTACAAGTGGTAATGTTGTTGGTGTTGTTCAAGGTTCTCCTACAGCTCCTACTACTATCTCTTCATTTGGTCCTGGTTTAATGGTTGAGCATTCACAAGATGGTTATGTAATGTTGTTAGCTGAAAGTTTATTATTACAAGCTGAAGCTGCGCATAGAGGTTTTATTTCTGGTGATCCTCAAGCGTTGTTTGATCAAGCTATTCAAGCTTCATGTGCTATGTTAGGTGTTACATCTACTAATGCTGATAACTATATTGCTAATATTAACGGAACTGATGGTAAGGGTTATGCTGCAAGTACAGACAAGATTCAAGCTATCATGTATCAAAAAAGTATTGCATTATGTAGTATTAATGGTTTAGAGTCTTGGATTGAATATACAAGAACAGGATATATTAATAATATTCCAATGCCATTAGGTGCTACTTCTCCAACAGGACAAAAACCAATGCGTTTAATGTACCCAACTTCTGAGTTAGCTAGTAATTCTGCTAATGTACCTGCATTATCAGTTAACCAGTCGTTTACTACAGCTCCTTTTTGGAAATAATAATTAACAATTAAAATTATATATTATGAAAAAGTTAATGTCATTATTAGTCGTTGCTTCTGCCTTTTTGGCTTGTACAGACGATGATATCAGAACAGAGCATCAGTTATCAAACGGTCCTAAAGTTGTTGGTTTTGCAACTTCTTTAGCAACAGTTGAGTATTTTACTGATGAAGGTGTTGTATTAAGAGAATTTCCTATGTCTTTAATCGGAAATGGAAATGGTCAATTACCTACAACTGATATTGAAGTTACTTATGAGGTTGATCCAGCCTCTACTGCAACTGAAGGTGTAGAGTTTGATTTTGCTGATGCTTCAGGTAAAATTGTAATTCCAGCTGGTGGTACTTTTGGTAATTTTCCAATTAATGTAAATACAGGTCAATTAAATCCAACTGAAAAAACTCAGTTAATTTTAAACTTGACTTCTTCATCTGATGGTTCTGTTATTGGATCTCAGTATGACCAATTGAAAATTACTTTTGTTGGTTGTCAGTCTCAATTACAAGGTAGTTATACAATGGTTTGTACTACAACTGCTGGTACTAGAACCAGAACTGATGAAGTAATTTCAGTTACTGGAATTAATACATTTAAAACTCGTTACATTGGTAGATATTCATTGACACAATTCACTCCTCCTGGGTATACATTTGTTGATATTTGTGGTGAAATTGCTGTTCCAGATCAAAATTTAGGACAATATTCTAACCAAATTTACGGTATTGATGCGTATGGTGATGGTGTTGATGGTATTGTAACTTCTGCTACTCAGTTTGAAGTTAAACACAATATTACATTTGCTGCCGGAGACCAAACTCAAAATTACATTTATACTCGTAATAACTAATTTTATAAGAAGATGAAAAGAAATAATTTTAAATTTTTATTAGCTGTTGCTTGTTTTGGATTCTTAGCTTCTTGTAGCGAAGATGAAGATGCAACAAAAGAAAGATCAGTTAAGCCTATCGTTACTGCATCTCAAACTTCTTTTTCAGTTGTTGAGGGTGAAACTGTTTCGCTTGAGCTAACTTCTGACACTCCTTATTTTAGAACTATGGAGTATAAAGTTGAGTTAGTTGGTGGTACAGGTTCTTTCAGAGACTATAATGTTGACAATGGTACTGAAACTGTTGTTGATGATGGTATGGGAATGATTGGACATAAGTTTGTTTTCCCTGCATTCACTAGTACTGCAACTATTGATATTACTCCACTTGTTGATTATTATGCTGAGTCTACTGAGACTTTAGTTTTAAAATTAACTCCAATGGGTAATTCTAATGGTTTGGTTGCTGAAGGTTCTGATATTATCACTATTACTGTTGGTAATACAATTTTAGATGAAGTTCAAACTGATTTAACTTGGGCTTCTACTACTAATGCTCATGGTAACATTGTAGATATTGAATATTTAGGTGCAGATGATGCAGCTCATTCATTAGCTGATGTTGATTTTGACGTATTAATTTTTGGACCTGCAAATATCTTCACTGGTGCAACTGGTGATCACCCTGAGTATGCTACAATTGCTGGAACTCGTCCTGATGGTTACTACGATATGTATATTGATTTATACGATAGTACTTCAGCTTCAGCTCCTGCTAGATTGTTAGCTTATAGCCCTGTATTTACTGTAAGTAAGCCAGGTGTATGGGTTTATTCATTTGACTTAAGTAATATTTGGAATTCTGAAGATGAAGGTTCTGCTTCAGGTACAGCTTCTGATGTTTACGTAGGTTATGTTGAAAAAGCTGGTACTACATTTACATTATATAATGAAATGAATGACCAATTAGCTACTGGTAAAATGGCAAAGAAAACTATGCCAGCTGGTGCTGTAAGAACTAAATAATTAGTTTTTAATATATTTTTAAAAGGACTACATTTATGTAGTCCTTTTTTTATTCCCTAATTTCTCATTACATTTGTTCATATTTTTATGTAATGAAGAATTATCTATCAATTTTCTTATTTATTTTTTCTGGCTTTCTTTTTGCTCAAGTACAAGATGCTGACGATTTGTCTAAAGATCTTGTTAAGGGTAAAGAAGTCAAACCTTCCATTGACTTATATAAAATTTATTCTTTAGAGAAAGACACTACTTATGCAGATACTTCGATGTCGTTAAAGAATGAATACAAATACAACTATTTAAGAAAGGATATTTTTGGGTTATTACCTTTTGCTAATGAAGGGCATACTTATAATATTTTAAATTTTGGTTTAATTCGTAAAAGCGTAAGCCCTTCTTTTGGTTTTACGGCTAAGCATTTTAATTATCTAGAATCTCGAGATATTAAGTATTATTCTGTTCCAACACCATTTACTGAGTTATATTATAAAACCGTTATGGAGCAAGGGCAATCTCTTGATGCTTTTCTAACTATTAATACAAAACCTAATCTCAATTTTTCAATTGCTTATAAAGGACTTCGTTCTAATGGTAAATACATAAACAATATTTCAAGTACGGGAAATTTCAGGTTTACTAGTAGTTATTTTACTAAAGATAAACGTTATTTCTTAAATAGTCATTTTACTGCTCAAGATATTTCTAATCAAGAGAATGGAGGTATTATTGATGTTTCACTTTTTGAGTCTAGTGAAGATCCTTATAATGAACGTGATCGCTTAGATGTTTATTTTAGAGATGCAACTTCTCTATTAAAGGGTAATCGTGTTTTTATTGATCATTCTTTTAAATTAAATAAAAGCAATCCAAATTGTTTAGTATTTACGCATCAATTTAGTTCTGAATATAAGTTTTTTGAGTTTAGGCAGACTACTCCAAGTGCGCGTTTTGGTGATTCATTTTCCTCTACAATAAATAATAAAACACGTTTTAATACCTTATATAACAAATTTAGTGTAGGTTATAAAACTAAAAATTTAGGTAGTTTAGATTTCTTTATAGATGACACTAATTATAATTACTATTATAACAGTGTAGTTTATGGAAATTCAGGAAATATTATTGTGCCTAATTCTGTTTCGGATAGAATTAATATGGCTGGAGGAAATTATACTTATTTTGCAAACAAATTAATTGCGAAATTACAAGTTGCACAAGCTATAACAAATCAGTCAATATCAAATATAGAAGCTTCAGCAAAATATTCAATTAATTCAGATTATCAGTTTGAATTTCAGTATCAAAAATTAAATAGTTTGCCTAATTTGAATTATACATTGAATCAAAGCAGATATATTGATTATAATTGGGCTAACAATTTTAAAAATGAAAAACTAAATCAGTTTTCTTTTTCTGCTTTGACAAAATGGTTAAATGCTTCAGTTCAGTATAAAGTTTTAAATGATCATTTGTATTTTGATAACACAACTAATGATATTACTATACTAAACGTTAAGCCAATGCAATATGACAAGACCATTAATTATTTGTCAATAAATGCTAATAAAGAGATTAAGTTTTGGAAATTAGGTTTAGATGTTACGGTTTTGTACCAAAAAGTAGATCAAGCTTCTGATATTGTAAATGTTCCCGAACTTACTACTCGCAGTACGTTGTATTTTTCTGATCATGTTTTCAAAAAAGCAATGTTATTACAAACAGGAGTTACATTCCAATATTTTACTAAATATTACGGAAATGACTACAATCCATTAATTGGAGAGTTTTATGTACAAAATGAAACCAAGATTGGTAACTTTCCAATGTTCGATTTCTTCGTTAATGCAAGAATCAAACAAACTCGAATTTATTTAAAAGCGGAGCATTTTAACTCTTCAATAACAGGATATAATTTTTATTCTGCTCCAAATTATCCTTATCGTGATTTTATGGTTCGTTTTGGATTAGAATGGAATTTCTTTAAATAGAAAAATGCATATTG
The DNA here is from genome assembly GCF_025909975.1 of Flavobacterium lacisediminis. Classification (GTDB taxonomy): domain Bacteria; phylum Bacteroidota; class Bacteroidia; order Flavobacteriales; family Flavobacteriaceae; genus Flavobacterium; species Flavobacterium lacisediminis. The sequence continues at coordinate 336,541 of NZ_JAPCIO010000002.1, forward strand.
ACCTTCTTAAATAATGATGGTTTTTTATTTATAAATTTCACACTATCTTTGCAAAATATTAGAAATATCACAAATGAAATACGCAAAAAATATATTAGAAACTATTGGTAATACACCTTTAGTACAATTAAACAAAGTTACTGCTGAAGTTGATGCTTTGGTTTTAGCTAAAGTTGAAACTTTCAATCCAGGAAATTCTGTAAAAGATAGAATGGCTGTAAAAATGATTGAAGATGCAGAAGCAGACGGTCGTTTAAAACCAGGAGGAACCATCATTGAAGGTACTTCAGGAAACACAGGTATGGGTTTAGCATTAGCTGCAATTGTTAAAGGTTATAAATGTATTTTTGTAATTTCAGATAAGCAGTCTAAAGAAAAATCAGATATTCTTCGTGCGGTAGGAGCAAAAGTAATCGTTTGCCCAACAGATGTTGAACCGACAGATCCACGTTCGTATTATTCAGTTTCGAAAAAATTAGGAGATGAAATTCCAAATTCTTGGTACGTAAATCAATACGATAATCCAAGTAATGCTATTGCGCATTACGAACAAACGGGTCCAGAAATTTGGGAACAAACCGAAGGAAAAATTACACACTTTGTAGTGGGTGTTGGAACTGGTGGAACGATTTCTGGAGTAGCTAAATATTTAAAAGAAAAAAATCCAAACATTAAAATTTGGGGAATCGATACTTACGGTTCGGTTTTCAAAAAATACCACGAAACTGGAATTTTTGATGAGAACGAAATCTATTCATACATCACAGAAGGAATTGGAGAAGATATTTTACCTAAAAACGTTGACTTTTCATTAATCGATGGTTTTACAAAAGTTACCGATAAAGATGCAGCCGTTTATACAAGAAAAATAGCTTTAGAAGAAGGAATTTTTGTTGGAAACTCCGCTGGAGCCGCTGTAAAGGGCTTATTGCAGTTAAAAGAACACTTTGGTCCAGAAGATGTAGTTGTGGTCTTATTTCACGATTCTGGAAGCCGTTATGTTGGAAAAATGTTTAATGATGATTGGATGCGCGAAAGAGGTTTCTTAGAAGAAGAAATCACAAAAGCAGAAGATTTAATTAAAGAACATATCGACAAACCATTAGTAATTGTTCGTACAGAAGAATTAGTTTCACACGCCATCGAAAGAATGAGAAAATATAAAATCTCTCAAATTCCAGTAGTTGATGTAAATGGATTTGTAGGTTCTGTAGATGAATCGGATTTATTCCAAAGTTTCATTTCAGATAAAAACACAGCAGAAAGACCAATTCGTGAAGTTATGGGAAAACCATTTCCAATCGTAAAAATTGGAACTCCAGTAGAAGATGTTTCTAAACTAATCACTAAAGATAACCAAGCGGTTTTAGTCGATTTAGGAAATGGAAAACATCACATAATTACTAAATATGATATTATTGGTTCAATAAAATAATAAAAAAAGGACGTTCAATTGAACGTCCTTTTTTTATTCTCCTAGTAAAACTCCTGATACATTCCAAGAGCTAAAACTTCCACCTTCGTTTGGGCCTTGTGGAATTTTTACTTGTAGCGTATATGTTCCTGCTTTTAAATTTCCTAATTCAATATAGATCGGATTCGTTGCTGTTCCAGGACACCAATTCGAACGACTCAAATCTGATGAAGACAATCCATCATTAAAATTTCCTGATGCTGGGTTAAACAATCGGTAACCACCACAATCTTGTCGCCATGGAATAAACGAAAATACTTCTTTTCCGTTTAAAAATATAGTGTTTCTTTTTGGTACAAATTCGTCTCCGTTTTCCCAACCACCATGCCCAGTCGTAATATATCGCAATTGAGCTTTTTTAATTTCTTTGTCTAAAGTAAAAGTAACTTGTAATCCTTTTTCATGATTGAACATCGTAGCATATTCTTGTCCCGCCATTTCCATTACGTTTGTCGTATTAAATAACGGAATAGAAACATTAGTTTTGTCCAAAGAACTTTCGCTTGGATTTATCGTAATATTCATCGAAATTTTGTGTCCACCTTTATCGTAATTACCAATAAAAGTTCCTACGTAAACGGTTTTTCCTGATAAATTATGTTTTAAATCGGTAATGTCCATTCTGTACGGAACAATTTCATGCCAAGTTTTGTCTTTCAATTGAATGTAGTTGTATTGCTTAATTCCAAAAGGCGTAAAAAATCGCATCAATTCAATTATTGGAGAAAATTCTGGAGTTGCCACAACACCCTGATATTGCTTTCCATTTCCGTTTTCATAAATAGGTAGTGTTTTAGCGCCATTTTGCAAACCATCTAAAAATGATTGCTTTTTAACTTGCGGAATCATAAAAACCGAACCCGTTCTGTCATAAGCATCACCATTGGATTGTTCTGCTAAATCTAAAAAGACTAAATCTCCTTTTTTAATTTCCGGAAAAGTGATTTTTTTCAAGATAATAGTTCCGTTTGCAAATCGTAAAATGCTATCATTTGATTTTGATGCGTCCGAAAAATTAATGATTTCATTTTCAAACACTTTAATCGTAGTAAAGCGGCTTTTCCAAACCAAATCTTTATAAGTCAATCCATCTATAACTGGACTATTTGTTGTGTTATTTTGTAAAATCATATTCGGACTAACCGATTTCATTTTCTCAATTTTAGTAGCCGAAATCACAAAATTTCCATTGCGAACCATTTCCAAAACCAAGCCAATGTTTTGTCCTAAAGTAGTTGGCGCTCCTTTCACTTGTAATTCGTTGGTGTACCAAAGTTCAATTGTGTTTGAATTGATGATTGTTTTCGCTTTTTGGCATTTGTAGCCCAAAATAGTTTTGGTATCCGATAAAAACTCGAAGTTTTGTTTAGCTAAAGAAAGACTATCAACAGTAGTTACCGATTTGTCTTTTTTAAGTTGGGTAACTTGAACAATTTTATTTTCGGAACGATTGATTAACGTTTGTTCGAAAGGAAATTCCGCTTTTCCAGAATTCATTTTTTCAGTAGTTACTAAAGTCTCTGTTGGATTCGTGAAAACAAATATTGCATCTTGATTTTCAATTAGCTTTCCGTTTGAACTTCTGGTATACTTAATTTTAAATCCTTTTGGTGGTTTTACGCCAGTTTGAGATTGCGCAAACGTAAAAAGACTTAGTAATGTGATGGTTATAAATTTTTTCATAAAAGTGGAGTTGTTCAGCAAATATAATTTTTTATCTTTGTTTTTCAATTATATACGCCATACAGAATGAAAGAAGATTTTTTGCACCACTTGTGGCAATTCAAGAAATTTGATATTGCCAATTTAAAAACTACAAAAGGTGAATCGATTCAGATTCTCAATTCAGGTCAATATTTACAACTTGCGGGGCCTGATTTTTTCAATTCGCAAATTATTATCGAAAATCAAAAATGGGCTGGAAATGTAGAAATACATCTCAAGTCATCAGATTGGTATGTGCATAATCACGAGAAAGATTCCAATTACGACTCGGTAATTTTGCATGTCGTTTGGGAACACGATGTGCCGATTTTCAGAAAAGATAATTCAGAAATTCCAACATTAGAGCTTAAGGAATATGTAGCATTGTCTGATTTACATAAATATCAATCGTTAGTCAGTCAGAAATCTTGGATTTATTGTGAAAATGAACTGCAGAATGTAGATCAATTTGTTTTCAAGAATTGGCAAGAACGTTTGTTTTTCGAACGTTTGGAAAGAAAAGCTAATTTGATTTTTGAATTACTAGAAACATCCAATCACGATTGGGAAGCGGTTTTATTTTGTCTTTTGGTTAAGAATTTTGGATTGAATACGAATGGCGAAATGTTTTATAAAATCGCTAAATCTATTCCTTTTTCGGTTGTTCGTAAAGAATCTTTTTCTCTAGAATCATTAGAATCCTTGTTGCTAGGTCAAGCGAATTTACTTTCTCATGATTTTCAAGATAGTTATGCTAGAGAATTACAAAAATCCTATCATTACTTAGTTCAGAAACATCAACTGCGTGAAAAAGTTGTTGGCTCTGTAGAATTTTTCAAACATCGTCCCGATAATTTTCCTACGATTCGATTGGCGCAATTGGCTAATTTGTATTTTCATCGAAAGAATCTATTTTCTTTGGTGATGAATTGTAGTTCTATAAATGAATTGTATCAAGTTTTTAATGTTGGTGTTAGCGAATATTGGGAAACCCATTACAATTTTGATAGAGAAAGTTCGAAAAAGATGAAAAAACTTTCAAAATCTTTTGTTGATTTATTGGTAGTAAATACAATTATTCCATTGCAATTTGCTTATGCGAGAAGTCGACAAAAAGAAATTACCCAAAATTTGATTGATTTAGCCAATTCAATTCCATCAGAGAAAAATGTTATTATTGATAAATTTAAGACTTTTGGTATTGTATCTGAAAATGTATATGAATCACAAGCTTTATTGCAATTAAAAAAAGAGTATTGCGATTTAAAAAAATGTTTAGATTGTGCTGTAGGGCATTTCATACTTAAAAAATAATCGTATTTTTGAAAAATAAAAAATAAAAAATGGTTCAGAACCTGTTACATTTTTTTGAAAAGCACGGATTTTTCGTAGCCACTCGTTTAGCCGACCGATTGGGGATGCGAGCAACTAATGTGCGTTTGTTTTTTATTTACATATCTTTCATAACTGTAGGCTTAGGGTTTGGGTTGTATCTCACTTTAGCATTCCTTTTAAAGCTAAAAGATATGATAAAAACAAAAAGAAGTTCAGTTTTTGACTTATAAAATTTCATTAAGTGTAAGTTTTATTTGAATTTTAGATAGTTTTCTTATCTTTGAAAAATTAACAACCAATAAAATTATATGACTGCAAAAGTAGAATCGTGGGGATCACGAGTTGGACTTATTTTAGCCATGGCAGGAAACGCCGTAGGACTAGGTAACTTTTTAAGGTTTCCAGTTCAGGCAGTTCAAAATGGAGGTGGAGCTTTTATTGTTCCTTATTTAGTGTGTTTTTTATTAATGGGAATTCCGTTGCTATTCGTAGAATGGAGTATGGGAAGATTCGGTGGAAAATACGGACATCACAGTACGCCATTTATATTAGATAGTATGGATAAAAGAAAATTTTGGAAATACATTGGTGTTTTCGGAATTTTTACAAACTTAGCCGTTGCTGCTTACTATTGTTATTTAGAATCATGGACTTTAAGCTGGGTTTGGCATAGTATCTCAAGAACTTTTGCAGGACAATCTCAGGATGAAGTAGCTGGATTTTTCAATAGCTATGTAGGTTTAGAAATGCCATTTGAAACAATTTTCTTTTGGTTAGTGTGTTTGCTTTTAAATACTTGGATTTTATCTAAAGGGTTAAGTGGTGGTGTTGAGAAAGTCGCTAAAATAGGAATGCCATTATTAATTGTTTTTGGTGTTTTCTTAGCAATTATGGCTTTTAATGTTGAGGCTGGAGTTGCTGGGGCAATCAATGATGCTTCTGTTGGACTTAATTTCTTGTGGACACCTGATTTTTCTACGATATGGTCTCCAAAAGTATGGTTAGCTGCAGCAGGTCAAATTTTCTTTACGCTTTCGGTAGGTATGGGTTCAATTCAGTGTTATGCTTCTTATGTTAAAAAGAATGACGATATTGCCTTGAATGCTATGAGTGCTGGATGGATGAATGAGTTTGTTGAAGTGGTTTTAGGAGCTGCAATTATTATCCCAATTTCTGTAGGTTATTTAGGAGTAGATAAAGTTTTAGAAATGACCCAAACAGGAGGTTTAGGGTTAGGATTTAAAACATTACCATTCTTATTTGAACAATGGGGAACAGTTTTAGCAATATTATGTGGTGTTTGTTGGTTTGGTTTGTTGTTTTTCGCTGGAGTTACTTCTTCTTTAGCAATGGGAACTCCAGTTATGGGATTCTTAAAAGATGAATTTGGTTGGAAACACAAAAATGCAGCTTGGGCATTTGGAGGATTAGTATTTATTCTAGGACTTCCAACAGTATTATTTTTCAATTACGGAGTTTTTGACGAATACGATTACTGGGCTGGAACTTTCTCATTAGTAGTTTTTGCTTTCTTTGAAATTATACTTTTCGCGTGGATTTTTGGAATGGATAAAGGTTGGAAAGAAATTACAACAGGTGCAGATATTAAAGTTCCTAGTGTATATAAATTTATTATTAAATATGTTACACCTTTATTTTTAGGAGTTGTCTTTTTCTCAAGTTTGCCTGGAGTGTGGGATAAAATCATCAATAAGGATATTTATCAAAAAATCGCAACTACTACAGATCCTAAAGAATTAGAATTATTAAATGAAACAATTTTATTTGTAAACGCTTCAAGATTGCTATTACTTTTAGTATTCTTAGGAATTTCATACTTAGTATTTGTGGCTTATAAAAAACGTAAAAAAGAAGGGAGAATATAATCATGAAAACAGAAGCTTTAATTACAATGCTTACAGCGGTTGGAACAGTAACGGCTGTTACGGGATATTTTTTCTACTTGGTTTTAAGTACACCTCCAAAACAAGAACCAGATTCTTATGAGGAAAACGATGAAGAATTAGTTAGAAAAAACGATTAATATTTACATAAATGAATAAGATTAAATCCTACTTCCTGTTTTCTAGAGAACACAGAAGTGGGATTTTTTTGTTGTTTGCAATTATTATTTTAGTTCAATTAGCTTATATCTTTTTTGGCGATTACTTTATAACAAAGAATAATACTACTGAGGATAAAGCTTGGTTGTTGGTTCAAAATGAAATTGATAGTTTAAAAAGTATTCAATCAACAAAAAAAGATACGATTTATCCATTTAATCCAAATTATATAACCGATTACAAAGGCTATAAGCTAGGAATGACAATTCAAGAAATTGATCGTTTACATGCGTTTCGAAAACAAGGGAAGTTTGTGAATTCTGTAGAAGATTTTCAACAAGTTACTAAAGTTTCAAACGCTTTTCTATTGAAGATTAGTCCATACTTCAAATTTCCAGATTGGGTAAAAAATAAAGGAACAGCTACTTCGGAAAAATTTCATAAGTTTTTACCAAAGGAAAAGGAAAAAATTATTCAAAAAGACATAAACGTTGCAACGAGAGAAGATTTAATTGCAGTATACGGAATTGGAGAAAAGTTGGCGGACAAAATTTTGCAAGAAAAAGAAAAGCTAGGCGGTTTTGTTAGCATGGAACAATTTCAGTTTATGTGGGGAATTAGCCCAGAAGCAATTTCAGATTTAGAAAAAAGATTTACCATAAAAAGTCAAATCGGAATTAAGAAAATTGCAATTAATGATTTGTCTCAAAAAGAATTAGCAAAATTTCCTTATTTCAATTATGCTTTGGCAAAGGAAATTGTGATTTACAGAACGATGAATAGTGGAATTAAAAATATTGACGATTTAACAAAAATTAAGGGAATGCCTAACGAAAAAATAAAAATAATCGCCTTATATTTGGAATTCTAAAAAAATACCCTAAAAAACACACCAAAAAACAATAATACCTTATTATGAATTCATTATATTTTACAGAAGAACACGAATTATTCAGACAAAGTTTTAGAGATTTTTTACATAAAGAAGTGGTTCCTCACATTGAAAAATGGGAAAAAACAGGAACAATTGAACGCTTCATTTGGAAAAAGTTTGGAGATATGGGCTTTTTCGGATTAAACTACCCGGAAGCGTATGGTGGAATGAATTTAGATTTGTTTTATACAGTTGTGTTTTTAGAAGAACTTCAAAAAGTTAAATCTTCTGGTTTTGCTGCGGCTATGTGGGCACATGCTTATTTAGCAATGACGCACTTAAATGCAGAAGGTGATGAAAGAATAAAACAAGAGTATTTAGCACCAAGTATTGCTGGTGAAAAAATTGGAGCTTTGTGTGTTACAGAACCTTTTGGAGGAAGTGATGTTGCAGGAATGAGAACAACTGCTGTAAGAAAAGGAGATAAATTTGTTATCAATGGTTCTAAAACTTTTATTACAAATGGTGTATATGCAGATTACTATGTGGTGGCTGCAAAAACAAATCCAGAACTTGGAAATAAAGGAATTAGTATATTTTTAGTTGATACGGCTACAAAAGGTATATCGGCTACAAAATTAGATAAATTAGGTTGGAGAGCTTCAGATACTGCAGAGATTGCATTTGATAATGTTGAAATTCCATTAGAAAACTTAATGGGTGAAGAAGGAAAAGGTTTTCCATACATCATGCAACATTTTGCTTTTGAACGTTTAATTATGGCAATCAATGCACATGCTAGAGCGGAATATGCACTTGAGTATACTATAGAATATATGTCGCAAAGAGAAGCTTTTGGAAGTACAATTAATAAATTCCAAGCCTTGAGACATACCATGGTAGAACACGCAACAGAAGTGGAACATTGTAAATTGTTTAATTATGCTGCTGTCGCTCGTTTAGATAAAAAAGAATATGTAGTTAAAGAAGCTACCATGGCAAAATTAAAATCAACTAAAGTAGCAGATTTAGCAATTTACGATTGTTTACAAATGCTAGGTGGTTATGGTTATATGGAAGAATATCCTTTGGCGCGTTTATTAAGAGATAGTCGTTTAGGGCCAATTGGTGGAGGAACTTCTGAAATTTTAAAGGAGATTTTATCAAAAATGATAATTGATAATCAGAATTATAAACCAGCGGTTAAATAATTTTGATTTATAATTTTTAATTCAGAATTATTTTCTACATTTGCACCCTTAACGAGAGGAGGTGTCTATATTATGTTAATTATACCAATTAAAGACGGAGAAAATATCGATAGAGCATTAAAGCGCTATAAAAGAAAATTTGATAAAACAGGAACTGTTCGTCAGTTACGTGCACGTCAAGCTTTCATTAAACCATCTGTTGTAAACAGAGCTAAGATCCAAAAAGCATCTTACATTCAAGGATTAAGAGACTCATTAGAGAGTTAATTTTTTGAATAAACTATACTAACCGCTAATTAATAAAGTGTAACTTTGTTGTTAGCGGTTTTTTTATGTCTACAAATCTACAAGCATATCAGGATTATTTGGTTAAAGAGAAAAACTATTCTCCTTTAACGGTTCGTGCATATTTAGATGATATCAAATCTTTTCAAGAATATCTTCTTGGTCAATCTGTAAATCTCGAAGAAGTTATTTATCCACATGTTAGAAATTGGATTGTAACTTTGGTAGAACAAAACATTTCAACCACTTCGGTTAATCGTAAAATATCGGCTTTAAAATCGTATTACAAGTTTTTGTTGAAGGTGAAGCAGATTTCGATTAATCCATTATTGAAACATAAATCATTAAAAACAGCAAAAAAAGTTCAAATTCCTTTTTCAGAAAAAGAATTACAAGAAGTGTTTTCTGAAAATGATTATCCAAATGACTTTGAGGGAATTCGAAATCAGTTTATTATAGAACTTTTTTATACAACGGGAATAAGAAGAGCGGAATTGATAAATTTGAAGATGAGTAGTGTAAATGAAATTCAAAAAAACATTAGAGTTATCGGAAAGAGAAATAAAGAAAGGATTATTCCAATGTTAGATTGCACGATAACTCTGTTTAAAATATATAAGGAGCAACGGAATCATTTAGAGGTTGTTAACGACAAAGAGATGTTAATTTTATCTAAAACTGGAAATAAAGTAAGTGAATCGTTTGTTTATCGCTTAATAAATCATTACTTTAGTACTGTCTCGAAAAAAGAAAAAAAGAGTCCACACGTTCTTAGGCATTCCTTTGCAACGCATTTGTTGAATAATGGAGCCGATTTAAATTCCGTAAAAGAGTTGTTAGGTCATGCTAGTTTGTCGTCCACTCAGATATATACCCACAGCAGTTTGGCTGAATTAAAAAAAGTGTATCAAGAGGCGCATCCTAGGAATAAAAAATAACTCGATTGTATAACCATTTTAATTAACAGAATTATGAAAGTTAATGTGCAAGCAGTAAATTTTAATGTAGACAAGAAGTTAGTAGATTTCATTCAAGAAAGGATGGATAAATTGGAAAAATATTACGATAAAATAGTATCATCCGAAGTTTTTTTAAGATTAGAAAATACTAGCGATAAAGAAAATAAAACAGTAGAGATAAAAATTAATGTACCAGGAGATGATTTTGTAGTTAAAAAAACAGCTAAAAGTTTTGAAGAAGGAGTAGATTTGTCGGTCGATTCTTTAGAGAGAGTAATTGTAAAAAGAAAAGAAAAATTAAGAGCGCATTCATAAAAAGAAAAAAAACATAAAAAATGTTTTGATTCAAAAATAAATTATATACATTTGCAGTCCGTTAGAAATAGCGGACTTTTTATATTTAAGTTGCCGGTGTAGCTCAGCTGGCTAGAGCAGCTGATTTGTAATCAGCAGGTCGTGGGTTCGAGTCCCTCCATCGGCTCAAAGTTATAAGTAACTGAATGTAAAAGGTTTGGGGAGATACTCAAGCGGCCAACGAGGGCGGACTGTAAATCCGCTGACTACGTCTTCGCAGGTTCGAATCCTGCTCTCCCCACGAGATTTTGAATTTAGAGAGAGGGATTTGGTTTTTTTCTGAATTCTGATGGCTAACTTCTGAATACACAAAAGCCGGTGTAGCTCAGGGGTAGAGTGCTTCCTTGGTAAGGAAGAGGTCACGGGTTCAATTCCCGTCATTGGCTCTTAAAAAAGTTTATTTTTTGAACACTAATATATAACTAAGATTAAATTATTAAATCATGGCAAAAGAAACCTTTGATCGTTCGAAGCCCCATTTAAATATTGGAACTATCGGACACGTTGACCACGGTAAAACTACATTAACAGCTGCAATTACTAAAGTATTAGCTGATGCTGGTTTATCAGAAGCAAAATCATTTGATCAAATTGATAATGCTCCAGAAGAAAAAGAAAGAGGTATTACTATTAATACATCTCACGTAGAATATTCTACAGCTAACCGTCACTACGCTCACGTTGACTGTCCAGGTCACGCGGATTACGTTAAGAACATGGTTACAGGTGCTGCTCAAATGGACGGTGCTATCTTAGTAGTTGCTGCTACAGATGGTCCTATGCCACAAACTAGAGAGCACATCCTTTTAGGTCGTCAAGTAGGTGTGCCTAGAATGGTTGTATTCATGAACAAAGTGGATATGGTTGATGATGCTGAATTATTAGAATTAGTAGAAATGGAAATTAGAGATTTATTATCTTTCTATCAATATGATGGTGATAATGGTCCAGTTATCCAAGGTTCTGCTTTAGGTGGATTAAACGGTGATCCAAAATGGGTTGCTACTATCATGGAATTAATGGATGCAGTTGATAACTGGATTGAATTACCAGTTCGTGACGTTGAAAAACCATTCTTAATGCCAGTTGAAGACGTATTTACAATTACAGGTCGTGGAACTGTTGCTACAGGTCGTATCGAAACTGGAGTTGCTAATACAGGTGATGCTGTTGAAATCATTGGTATGGGAGCTGACAAATTAACTTCTACTATTACAGGAGTTGAGATGTTCCGTAAAATCCTTGATAGAGGTGAAGCTGGAGATAACGTAGGTTTATTATTAAGAGGTATCGCTAAAGAAGATATCAAAAGAGGAATGGTTATTATTAAGCCAGGATCTGTTAAGCCACACGCTCACTTCAAAGCTGAGGTGTATATCTTGAAAAAAGAAGAAGGTGGACGTCACACTCCATTCCACAATAACTACCGTCCACAGTTCTACGTACGTACAACTGACGTAACGGGTACTATTTCTTTACCAGCTGGTGTAGAGATGGTTATGCCTGGTGATAACTTAACAATTGATGTTCAATTATTAAGCCCTATCGCTTTATCAGTAGGTTTACGTTTCGCTATCCGTGAGGGTGGTAGAACAGTAGGTGCTGGTCAGGTTACTGAAATTTTAGACTAATTATTAGTCAATAATAAATAAAACCAGCAGTTCGCTGCTGGTTTTTTAACAAACGGGCGTAGTACAAGGGCTAGTATAGTGGTCTCCAAAACCATTGATGGGGGTTCGAATCCCTCCGCCCGTGCAAATAAAGATTAAAATGACAAAAGTAGTTAATTACATATCTGAAGCATTTCATGAATTGAAAACCAATGTTACTTGGCCAGTTTGGGCTGATGTACAACGTTTGACAATTATTGTAGCTGTGTTTTCGGTTGTTTTCGCCTTATTAACTTGGGGTGTTGATGAATTATTCGTAAAAGCTCTTGAAGGTTTTTTTAACATTTTAAAATAGTACTTACAGTATGGCTGATAATAATGTTAATAAATGGTATGTAGTAAGAGCTGTAAGTGGTCAGGAAAACAAAGTTAAGGCTTACATTGAAACAGAAACAGCTAGATTAGGTATGGCTGATTATATTTCTCAGGTTCTTGTTCCTACTGAAAAAGTAGTGCAAGTTAGAGATGGAAAAAAAATAGCTAAGGACAAAGTATATTTCCCTGGTTATATCATGATCGAAGCTAACTTAACTGGTGAGATTCCTCATATTATCAAATCAATTCCTGGTGTTATTGGTTTCTTAGGTGAAACTAAAGGAGGAGATGCAGTTCCGTTAAGACAGTCTGAAGTAAACAGAATGTTAGGTAAAGTTGATGAGTTATCTGTTAAAGTTGATAGTGTTGCTATACCATATACTATTGGTGAAACAGTTAAAGTGGTAGATGGTCCTTTCAATGGTTTTAATGGTACTATTGAAAAAGTAAATGAAGAAAAGCGTAAACTTGAGGTAATGGTTAAAATTTTCGGAAGAAAAACACCTTTAGAATTAAGTTTTATGCAAGTTGAAAAAGTATAATTTTCGTTACATATATAAATCACATCAATCGCTTCCAATTGATAGATGTGCTAAATTTTTTTAAAAATGGCAAAAGAAGTTAGTAAAGTAGTTAAACTACAAGTTAAGGGAGGTGCTGCGAATCCATCGCCACCGGTTGGACCTGCTTTGGGGGCTGCTGGGGTTAACATCATGGAGTTCTGTAAGCAGTTTAATGCAAGAACACAAGATAAACCTGGCAAAGTTTTACCAGTACAAATTACTGTGTATAAAGACAAGTCTTTTGACTTTGTTGTTAAAACGCCACCTGCTGCAATTCAGTTATTAGAAGCAGCAAAATTAAAGTCTGGTTCTGGAGAACCAAATCGTAAAAAAGTAGCAAGTGTTACTTGGGATCAAATCAAAGCTATCGCTGAAGACAAAATGGCCGACCTTAATGCATTTACATTAGAAAAAGCTATGAGTATGATTGCTGGTACAGCTAGATCTATGGGTATAACAGTAACAGGAAATGCTCCTTTTTAATCTCTAAAAAGAATTAGACAATGGCAAAATTGACAAAAAAGCAAAAAGAGGCTGCAGCAAAAATTGAGAAGAATAAACTTTACACTTTAAAAGATGCTTCTGCATTAATTAAACAAGTTGCTTCTGCAAAATTTGATGAGTCTGTTGATATCGCAGTAAAATTAGGGGTAGATCCTAGAAAAGCGAATCAAATGGTAAGAGGGGTTGTAACATTACCTCACGGAACTGGTAAAGATGTAAGAGTTTTAGCTCTTGTTACTCCAGATAAAGAAGCTGAAGCTAAAGCTGCTGGTGCTGACCACGTAGGTTTAGATGATTATCTTCAAAAAATCAAAGACGGTTGGACTGATATTGATGTTATTATCACTATGCCAGCTGTTATGGGTAAATTAGGTCCATTAGGACGTGTTTTAGGACCAAGAGGTTTAATGCCAAACCCTAAAACAGGAACTGTAACTATGGATGTTGCTAAAGCTGTTGCTGAAGTAAAAGCTGGTAAAATCGATTTCAAAGTTGATAAAACTGGTATCGTTCACGCAGGAATAGGTAGAGTATCTTTTGATGCTGATAAAATCTATGAAAATGCACACGAAATCGTTCAAACATTAATCAAATTAAAACCAACTGCAGCTAAAGGTACATATATTAAGTCTATTCACTTATCTTGTACAATGAGTCCTGCAATTGCTTTAGATCCTAAAGCAGTATAATTGGTAGTTAAAAATTTTTAGTATGACTAGAGAAGAAAAATCAATCGCTATTGAAGATTTAACTGCACAGTTAGCGGATGTGAATGTTGTTTATTTAGCAGACATTTCAGGACTAGATGCAGATACTACTTCAAACTTAAGAAGAGCTTGTTTTAAAGCTGGTATTAAATTAGAAGTTGTTAAGAACACATTGTTAGAAAAAGCAATGGAAGCTTCTGATAACGACTTTGGTGATTTATCATCAGTTCTTAAAGGAAATACTTCTATGTTTATTGCTGAAACAGCTAATGGGCCAGCAAAAATCATTAAAGAATTCCGTAAGAAAGGTGAAAAACCAATCTTTAAAGGGGCTTATATTAACCAAGAAATTTACATCGGTGACAATTTATTAGACAGCTTAGTAGCTATTAAATCTAAAGAAGAAGTTATCGCAGAAATTATTGGATTATTACAATCTCCTGCTCAAAGAGTTATTGCAGCTCTTCAAAATCAACCTAACAAGGAAGAAGGAGCAGAATAATAAGTACGCACTTAATAAATTATATTTTTACAAAACATTTTAAAAGATAGAAAAAATGGCAGATTTGAAACAATTCGCAGAACAATTAGTTAACTTAACCGTTAAAGAAGTTAACGAATTAGCAACAATATTAAAAGATGAGTATGGTATCGAGCCTGCTGCTGCAGCTGTTGTAGTTGCTGCTGGTGGTGGTGATGCTGGTGCTGCTGCTGAGCAAACTGAGTTTACAGTAGTATTAAAAGACGCTGGAGCTTCTAAATTAGGAGTTGTTAAAGCAGTTAAAGAATTAACTGGTTTAGGTCTTAAAGAAGCAAAAGATTTAGTTGATGCTGCTCCAACAAATGTTAAAGAAGGAGTTTCTAAAGATGAGGCTGAAGGTCTTAAGAAAGCTTTAGAAGAAGCAGGAGCTGTAGTTGAGTTAAAATAATTTATACTCATAAATAAGCTAGGTTTAGGTCTTGAGAATGTTCTCAAAGACCTAAACCATTTTGCGTATATTAAATTATTGTATTTTTTATACGTTTTTAAAGTAGACAATAACGAAGAAAAAAATTAAACTAACTTTCCTGGTTTATTTTAAAGATGTATTGTTTATTAAAAAGGAAGTATTATTAAAACAGTGTATTTACACAAAAATTACTTTTTTTAAATCAAAATTTTATCCATTGATGATTGCTAATCAGACTGAAAGATTAAATTTTGCTTCAACAAAAAACATTCCACAATATCCAGATTTTCTAGATATTCAAGTGAAATCGTTTAAAGATTTTTTTCAATTAGAAACTAAATCTGACGAAAGAGGCAACGAAGGGCTGTATAATACCTTCATGGAAAATTTCCCAATTACGGACACGAGAAATCAGTTCGTATTAGAATTCCTAGATTATTTTATTGATCCACCTAGATATACCATCGAAGAGTGTATTGATAGAGGCTTAACTTATAGTGTGCCTCTTAAAGCTAGATTAAAATTATATTGTACTGACCCTGAACACGAAGATTTTGAAACAATCGTTCAAGATGTGTATTTAGGAACAATACCATATATGACTCCTAGTGGTACATTCGTAATTAATGGTGCTGAGCGTGTAGTTGTATCACAATTACATAGATCTCCAGGTGTATTCTTTGGACAGTCTTTCCATGCAAATGGAACTAAATTATATTCTGCCAGAATCATTCCTTTTAAAGGTTCTTGGATTGAATTCGCTACCGATATCAATAACGTAATGTATGCGTATATCGATAGAAAGAAAAAATTACCTGTAACTACTTTATTCAGAGCAATCGGATTTGAAAGAGATAAAGATATCTTAGAAATTTTCGACTTAGCTGAAGAAATTAAAGTATCTAAAACAGGTATCAAGAAATATGCAGGAAGAAGACTTGCTGCACGTGTATTAAATACATGGCATGAAGACTTCGTTGATGAGGATACTGGTGAAGTAGTTTCTATTGAGCGTAACGAAATTATCTTAGATCGTGATACAATTCTTGATAAAGATAATATCGAAGAAATAATTGAAGCAGACGTAAAAACTATTCTTTTACATAAAGAGGATAACAACGCGGCTGATTACACAATTATTCACAATACGTTACAAAAAGACCCAACAAACTCTGAAAAAGAGGCTGTTGAACATATTTACAGACAATTACGTAACGCGGAACCGCCTGATGAGGAAACGGCTCGTGGTATTATAGATAAATTATTCTTCTCTGACCAACGTTATAACTTAGGTGAAGTAGGTCGTTACAGAATGAACAAAAAGTTAAACCTTGATATTCCTATGGAAAAACAAGTTTTAACGAAAGAAGATATTATTACAATCGTTAAATACTTGATCGAACTTATCAACTCTAAAGCAGAGATTGATGATATTGATCACTTATCAAACCGTCGTGTAAGAACAGTTGGTGAGCAATTATCTGCTCAATTCGGTGTAGGTTTAGCTCGTATGGCTAGAACTATCCGTGAGAGAATGAACGTTCGTGATAACGAGGTGTTTACACCTATCGATTTGATTAATGCTAAAACATTATCATCGGTAATTAACTCATTCTTTGGAACTAACCAGTTATCTCAGTTCATGGACCAAACGAATCCATTAGCAGAGATTACACACAAACGTCGTTTATCTGCCCTTGGACCTGGAGGTTTATCTAGAGAAAGAGCTGGTTTCGAGGTGCGTGACGTTCACTATACACACTACGGAAGACTTTGTCCAATTGAAACACCAGAGGGACCAAACATTGGTTTGATTTCATCTTTAGGAGTTTATGCTAAAGTAAACGGAATGGGATTCATCGAAACTCCTTACCGTAAAGTAACAAATGGTGTTGTAGATTTAGAGTCTACTCCAGTGTACTTAAGTGCAGAGGAAGAAGAAGGTAAAATGATTGCTCAGGCAAACATTGAAATGGATGCAAATGGTAAAATTACCGCTACAAATGTAATTGCACGTGAAGAAGGAGATTTCCCAGTGGTTGCTCCAACTGCCGTTCATTATACAGACGTTGCTCCAAATCAAATTGCTTCGATTTCAGCTTCATTGATTCCTTTCTTAGAGCATGATGATGCGAACCGTGCTTTGATGGGATCTAACATGATGCGTCAGGCCGTTCCATTATTACGTCCTGAAGCTCCAATCGTAGGTACTGGTTTAGAAAGACAAGTTGCTTCTGATTCAAGAGTATTAATCAATGCGGAAGGAAACGGAACTGTTGAGTATGTTGATGCTGATATGATCACAATCAAATACGACAGAACTGAAGAAGAACGTATGGTTAGCTTTGATACAGATGAGAAGACATATCAATTAATCAAATATAGAAAAACCAACCAAAGTACTTGTATTAACCTTAAACCTATCGTAAGAAAAGGTGACAGAGTGTCTAAAGGTCAAGTATTATGTGAAGGTTATGCTACTCAAAACGGAGAATTAGCAATCGGAAGAAACTTAAAAGTGGCGTTCATGCCATGGAAAGGTTACAACTTCGAGGATGCAATCGTAATTTCTGAAAAAGTAGTACGTGATGATATTTTTACTTCATTACATATTGATGATTATACATTAGAAGTTCGTGATACTAAATTAGGTAACGAAGAATTAACTAATGATATTCCAAACGTTTCTGAAGAAGCTACTAAAGATTTAGATGAAAACGGTATGATTAGAATTGGAGCAGAGGTAAAACCTGGCGACATTCTAATCGGAAAAATTACACCAAAAGGAGAATCAGATCCTACTCCAGAAGAAAAACTTTTAAGAGCTATATTCGGGGATAAAGCAGGTGATGTAAAAGATGCTTCATTAAAAGCGTCTCCATCTTTACATGGTGTGGTTTTAGATAAAAAATTATTTGCGAAAGCAGTAAAAGATAAGAGAAAACGTTCTAAAGATAAAGAAGACGTTGATAAATTAGAAGTTGAATTTGAAGTTAAGTATACTGACTTGAAAGACAAATTAATTGAAAAATTATTTGTTATCATCGATGGTAAAACTTCTCAAGGTGTAATGAACGATTTAGGTGAAGAAGTATTACCAAAAGGTAAAAAATTCACTAAAAAGATGTTACAAGGTGTAGAAGATTTTGCTCACTTAACTAAAGGTCAATGGACAACAGATGAGCATACCAATGCAATGGTAAACGACTTAATTCACAACTACAAAATCAAATTAAACGATTTACAAGGTTGGTTAAGAAGAGAGAAATTTACAATTACTGTTGGAGATGAATTACCTTCTGGAATTTTAAAACTTGCTAAAGTTTACATCGCTAAGAAACGTAAATTAAAAGTAGGGGATAAAATGGCAGGACGTCACGGTAACAAAGGTATTGTTGCTAAAATCGTTCGTCATGAAGATATGCCATTCTTAGAAGACGGAACACCAGTAGATATCGTATTGAATCCACTTGGGGTACCATCTCGTATGAACATCGGACAGATTTATGAAACAGTTCTTGGTTGGGCTGGACAAAAATTGAACAAGAAATTTGCAACTCCAATTTTTGACGGTGCTACTTTAGATCAAATTAATGAATTTACAGACGAAGCTGGAATTCCAAGATTCGGTCATACATACTTGTATGATGGAGGAACTGGAGAGCGTTTCCACCAACGTGCAACTGTGGGTGTAATTTACATGTTGAAATTAGGACACATGGTAGATGATAAAATGCACGCACGTTCTATTGGTCCATACTCGTTAATTACGCAACAACCATTAGGAGGTAAGGCTCAATTTGGAGGTCAGCGTTTTGGAGAGATGGAGGTTTGGGCACTTGAAGCATACGGTGCATCAAGTACTTTAAGAGAAATCTTAACTGTTAAGTCGGATGACGTAATTGGTAGAGCTAAAACTTACGAAGCTATCGTAAAAGGTGAAACTATGCCAGAACCAGGATTACCTGAATCATTCAATGTATTAATGCATGAATTAAAAGGTCTTGGTTTAGACATCAGATTAGAAGAATAAAAAAGAATGCAGTATTCAGTTCCGATATTTTCGGAGCTGAATGCTTATTTATAATAAGTTTTTAAGGATTTATAACCGTAAACCGTTCCGATTTTTTATTTAAACCTTTTGGTTTTTATAATTAGCACTTCAAAATTTTAGATTTGAAGTTTAGAGAAGTAATTCGAGTCAACAGGAAAGTAGCATTGCTACAGCTGTTCAAAATCAATTTTTAATTGCAAGTAAATCAATAGTAAAAACTATGATGAATAATAGAAATAATAAAGATAAAAACCAAATCAAAAGGTTTAACAAAATCACGATAGGATTAGCTTCTCCAGAATCTATTTTAGGAGAGTCTAGAGGTGAGGTTTTAAAACCAGAAACTATCAACTATCGTACTCACAAACCAGAAAGAGATGGTCTTTTCTGTGAGCGTATTTTCGGTCCAGTAAAAGATTACGAATGTGCTTGTGGAAAATATAAAAGAATTCGCTACAAAGGAATCGTTTGTGACCGATGCGGTGTTGAAGTAACTGAGAAAAAAGTACGTAGAGATAGAGTAGGACACATCAACCTTGTTGTGCCTATCGCTCATATCTGGTATTTCCGTTCGTTACCAAACAAAATTGGTTATATTTTAGGTTTACCATCTAAGAAATTAGATATGATTATTTACTACGAAAGATACGTAGTAATTCAAGCAGGTATTGCTAAAAATGCTGATGGCGAATCATTACAAAGATTAGATTTCCTAACAGAAGAAGAGTATTTAAATATTTTAGATACACTTCCAATGGAAAATCAATATTTAGATGACAACGATCCTAATAAATTCATCGCTAAAATGGGTGCTGAATGTATTATGGATTTATTAGCTCGTACTGACTTAGATGAACTTTCTTATAGTTTACGTCACGCAGCTAACAACGAAACATCTAAACAACGTAAAACAGAAGCGTTAAAACGTTTAAATGTTGTAGAATCATTCCGTGAGTCTAACTATAACAGAGAAAACCGTCCAGAATGGATGATTTTAAAAGTAATTCCAGTTATTCCACCAGAATTACGTCCGTTAGTGCCACTTGATGGAGGTCGTTTCGCAACTTCAGATTTAAATGATTTATACAGAAGAGTTATCATCCGTAACAACCGTTTAAAAAGATTAATGGAGATTAAAGCTCCAGAAGTTATCTTAAGAAACGAAAAACGTATGTTACAAGAATCTGTAGATTCATTATTTGATAACACACGTAAAGCTTCTGCAGTTAAAACAGAATCAAACAGACCATTAAAATCTTTATCAGATTCATTAAAAGGTAAACAAGGTCGTTTCCGTCAAAACTTATTAGGAAAACGTGTAGATTATTCTGCTCGTTCTGTAATTGTCGTTGGACCAGAAATGAAATTGTTCGAATGTGGTCTTCCAAAAGATATGGCTGCTGAACTATACAAACCATTCGTTATTCGTAAGTTAATCGAAAGAGGAATTGTTAAAACAGTTAAGTCGGCTAAGAAAATTATCGACAAAAAAGAGCCAGTTGTATGGGATATCCTTGAAAATGTAATTAAAGGTCACCCAGTATTACTTAACCGTGCTCCTACGTTACACCGTTTAGGTATTCAAGCATTCCAACCAAAGTTAATTGAAGGAAAAGCAATCCAGTTACACCCATTAGTATGTACGGCATTCAACGCCGATTTCGATGGTGACCAGATGGCGGTTCACTTACCATTAGGACCAGAAGCTATTTTAGAGGCACAATTATTAATGTTGGCTTCTCACAATATCTTGAATCCTGCAAATGGTGCTCCAATTACAGTACCTTCTCAAGACATGGTACTTGGTCTTTACTATATGACCAAAGAACGTTTGTCTACTCCAGAAATGAAAATTTTAGGAGAAGGTTTAACTTTCTATTCTGCTGAAGAAGTAAATATTGCTTTGAATGAAGGAAAATTAGAATTAAATGCTAGAGTGAAAATTAGAGCAAGAGATTTTAATGAAGAAGGTGAATTAGTTTATAAAATTATCCAAACTACAGCAGGTAGAGTATTATTTAATGAAGTAGTACCTGAAGCTGCAGGATATATTAATGAGGTATTAACTAAGAAATCACTTCGTGATATTATTGGTAAAATCTTAGCGGTTACTGACGTTCCTACAACAGCAGCTTTCTTGGATAACATGAAAGATATGGGGTATAAGTTCGCATTCCGTGGAGGGTTATCTTTCTCATTAGGAGATATTAGAATTCCAGAACAAAAAACGCAGTTAATCGCTGATGCTCGTGAGCAAGTTGATGGAATTTCGATGAACTATAGTATGGGTCTTATTACCAATAACGAACGTTACAACCAAGTTATTGATATCTGGACTTCTGCGAATGCTCAATTAACAGAATTAGCAATGAAAAATATCCGTGAAGACCAACAAGGTTTCAACTCGGTATATATGATGCTTGATTCTGGAGCAAGGGGTTCTAAAGAACAGATTCGTCAGTTAACTGGTATGCGTGGTTTGATGGCTAAGCCTAAAAAATCAACTGCTGGTGGTGGTGAAATTATTGAAAACCCAATTTTATCTAACTTTAAAGAAGGTCTTTCGATTCTTGAGTACTTTATTTCTACTCACGGTGCTCGTAAAGGTCTTGCGGATACGGCTCTTAAAACTGCCGATGCAGGTTACTTAACTCGTAGATTACATGATGTATCTCAAGATGTTATTGTAAACTCTGTAGACTGTGGTACTTTAAGAGGTATTGAAGTTTCTGCTTTAAAGAAAAACGAAGAAATCGTTGAAACTTTAGGAGAAAGAATCTTAGGACGTGTTGCTTTACAAAATGTAATTAATCCTCTTGATAATGAAGTTTTAATTCATGCAGGTGAGCAAATTACAGAAGCAATCGTTAAGAAAATTGAAGCATCTCCAATCGAAAGAGTAGAAGTGCGTTCTCCATTAACATGTGAAGCTACAAAAGGTATTTGTGCGAAATGTTACGGTAGAAACTTAGCTACAGGTAAGATGACTCAGAAAGGTGAAGCAGTTGGAGTTATTGCAGCGCAATCAATTGGTGAGCCAGGTACACAGTTAACACTTCGTACGTTCCACGTTGGAGGGGTTGCTGGAGGTATCTCTGAAGAATCTAGTATTGTTACTCGTTTTGCAGGTAGATTAGAAATTGAAGATTTAAAAACAGTTAAAGGTGAAGATGCTGAAGGAAATACTGTTGATATCGTAATTTCACGTTCTACTGAGTTAAAATTAGTTGATGCTAAAACTGGTATTTTATTAAATACACACTATATTCCTTACGGTTCAAGTATTTTTGTTAAAGACGGAGACGTTGTTGAGAAAGGTACTACTATCTGTAAATGGGATCCATATAATGGAGTTATTGTTTCAGAATTTACAGGAAAAATTGCTTACGAAGATTTAGAACAAGGACAATCGTTCTTAGTTGAAATCGATGAGCAAACTGGTTTCCAAGAAAAAGTAATTTCTGAGGGTAGAAATAAAAAATTAGTTCCTACTTTATTGATTTATGGTAAAGATGGTGAATTAATTCGTTCTTACAACTTACCAGTAGGTGCTCACCTTATGGTAGATGACGGAGAAAAAATTAAAGCTGGTAAGATTTTAGTTAAAATTCCTCGTCGTTCTTCAAAAGCAGGAGATATTACAGGAGGTTTACCAAGAATTACGGAGTTGTTAGAAGCTCGTAATCCTTCAAACCCTGCAGTAGTTTCTGAAATTGATGGAGTTGTAACATTTGGAAAAATTAAGAGAGGTAACCGCGAAATCGCTATCGAGTCTAAATTTGGTGAAGTGAAGAAATACTTAGTAAAACTTTCTAACCAAATCTTAGTTCAAGAAAATGACTACGTAAAAGCGGGAACTCCACTTTCTGACGGTGCAATTACACCTGAGGATATTTTAAGAATTCAAGGACCATCTGCTGTTCAACAGTATTTAGTAAATGAAATTCAAGAAGTATACCGTTTACAAGGGGTAAAAATTAACGACAAACACTTTGAAGTGGTTATTCGTCAGATGATGCGTAAAGTAAGAATTGTTGATCCAGGAGATACTTTATTCTTAGAAGATCAATTAGCCCATACAAGCGATTTCCTTGTTGAAAACGACAAATTATACGGAATGAAAGTAGTAGAGGATGCAGGTGACTCTGAGAATTTAAAACCAGGTCAAATTATTTCTCCACGTCAGTTAAGAGATGAAAATTCGTTATTAAAACGTAATGATAAAAACTTAGTAGTGGCTCGTGATGTTATTACAGCAACTGCAACTCCAGTACTTCAGGGTATTACGAGAGCATCGTTACAAACGAAATCATTCATTTCTGCTGCATCGTTCCAGGAAACAACTAAAGTATTAAACGAAGCTGCAGTAGCAGGTAAAGTAGATACTTTAGAAGGATTAAAAGAAAACGTTATTGTAGGTCACAGAATCCCAGCTGGTACAGGTATGAGAGACTACGACAATACAATAGTAGGTTCTAAAGAAGAATACAATGAGTTAATGGCTGCTAAAGAAGAGTTTAACTACTAATTAGTTCCATTATTCCAATACAAAGCCTAACAGATTTTCTGTTAGGCTTTTTTTTTACCCAAATTATACTTATTCTTGTAGAACAAAATAGCAATATTATATAACATGGAAAATAATAACCAACAAGGGCAAATTAACATCGAATTAGACGAACAAACAGCTGAAGGAACGTATTCTAATTTAGCAATTATCAATCATTCAAATTCAGAATTTGTAGTTGATTTTGTAACCATTATGCCTGGTGTACCAAAAGCAAAAGTAAAATCGAGAATTATCTTAACACCACAACACGCTAAGCGTCTGTTGAAAGCGTTAGGCGAAAATATCCACAGATTTGAATCCGCTCACGGAAAAATTGAAGAAGGCGAACAAATGCCAATTCCTTTAAATTTTGGTCCAACGGGTCAAGCTTAATACACAAAAGTCTCGTATATTGCGAGACTTTTTTAGTTGAACACCTATATGAATTTAGTTAAAGCAAATACGGCTGATATTCCCGTTGTTATTGAATTAACCAAGAAAATTTGGCCTGTGGCGTATGGCGAAATCTTGTCAAAAGCGCAATTAGATTACATGATTGACAAATTTTATAACGAAACCGCTTTGCGCGAATTAATGCAAAAAGGTCACGTTTTTTATTTAGCGCTAGACGATAATGGAAAAGATGTAGGTTTTGTTTCCTATGAAATTAATAGCGAACCCAAAAAAACTAAAATTCACAAAATTTACGTGTTACCCGAAACACAAGGCACTGGTTTGGGGCGACTGTTTTTTGAATTGGTAAAAGAAAAAGCCATAGAAAATAAGCAAAACGCCATTTTCTTAAACGTTAACAAATACAATAACGCCATACATTTTTACACCAAATTAGGTTTTACAAAAGTAAAAGACGAGGTTATTGATATTGGAAATGGATATGTTATGGATGATTATGTAATGGAGGTAGCAATTTAAAATGTTTATAGCATTATGGATTTTAAGTGTTTTTGGTTTGAAAATAGTTTGTTTTTAAATTTGATGTTATATTTGGTTGTTTAATTATATCTCTCAAAAATGTTAAAGCTTGTAAATATATTTCTTCTTCTCTCATGCGGAATAATAAATGCTCATAAGAATAAGATATTTCAAAAGTCATATGGAAATGTTGATTTAATTTCATCAACTGCTTTCTTAACTGAAGAAGTAAATAAAAATATAATTACCGCAAAATATGTTGAGTTACTTTTAAAAGAAATGAATTATGAGAATAAAATTAATTTAAGATTAACTCAAGATAAAGAATTTAAATGTTATGCTTTCTTTGATAATGAAGAATCAAAAAGTAAAGTGTTGAATATTTTGATTTATGAAAAGGAAACAGATATTAATAAAACACTAAGTTTAGTTGAAAACATAATTATAAATCAAATTTCACTTGATAGAAGTAAGAATATGTTTTCAATTTGGTATAATTCTAAAAGTTCGGAACATGTTGAAAATATTCTTAATAATAAGATTTTTCGTCCTAAGGATGTTTTAGAACTTAAAATACTAGATTCATATGATTACTTTTATGAAAAAGGAATATATCATATTTTAAGTTATCAAAATGGGAAAATAATAGAAGTTGCCAAACTCGATAAAATTTTACAATTAAGTACTCCAACTTATAATCTACTTTTTGTTTTTACTGAAATTAATTCATTGACTGTAATTACGGCTAATTACAAATATAATTTTGAAGAAAAGAAGTACAATAATACTTCAGAAACTTTGTCTTTTGATTTTACACCAGAATGGGAATATTCATTTCGTCCTTATTCATTTAGATTGTTAGGACAGAATTTTATAACTATTGAAAGTATTTTTGGAGATAAAGTTTCTTTATATAATATCAGCAAAAAAAAATTTATTCAAGATTTGTTAGTAATGATTAAAGAATAGTAAATATTTATAATCTGTTACCCCCGCTAGCGCGAGCGTCACGCTCGTGACCACAAAACAAAAAAAGCACGAGAAATTTCTCGTGCTTTTTCAAATTATTTATTTTCTATCTATTTCGCTCCCCATAATTCCTTTTCCCAGTAAACTTACTTTTATTACTTGGTAAACTCGCTTCTTCCGTTTTACTGGAAGGCGCAATTAATTGGTTCAATTCATCAACTTCCGCATCGGTTAAGTTTCGGTATTTGCCTTCTTGTACGTCTAAGGAAATGTTGATGATGCGGGTACGTTTTAAAGCGGTTACTTCGTAATCTAAATACTCACACATTCTACGAATTTGTCTATTCAAACCTTGCGTTAAAATAATTCGGAAAACGTATTTGCTAATTTGTTCTACTTTACATTTCTTGGTAATCGTTTCTAAAATCGGAATTCCGTTTGCCATTCGGTCAATAAATCGGTCAGTAATAGGTTTGTTTACGGTTACGATGTATTCTTTTTCGTGGTTGTTTCTCGCACGAAGAATTTTGTTTACAATATCACCATCATTCGTCATAAAAATCAATCCCTCACTGGCTTTGTCTAAACGACCAATAGGAAAAATACGCTCTGGATAATTGATGTAATCTACAATATTGTCTCGCACACCTAAGTTGGTAGTACATTCAATACCAACAGGTTTGTAAAACGCTAAATAAATAGGTTTCTCATTTTTCTGTTGTACCAATTCACCATTCACACGAACTTCATCACCAGGCGCAACTTTAGTCCCCATTTCCGGAATCTTTCCGTTAATAGTAACTCTTCCTTGCTCAATCAAACGATCAGCCTCTCTACGAGAACAATAGCCAGTTTCTGATAAAAATTTATTAATTCGTGTTGTATTTTCTTCCATGATGCAAAGATAGGTTTTTTTAGTAAATAGTGAATAGTGAATAGTGATTAGCAAGTTTTCTACAGAAATATTCTTTGCATCTTAAAACAAAAAAAAGCCCTTTTAAAAAAAGGACTTTCATTTATTTGGAAAAGGATTCAATTAGATGCTAGCAAATAATTTCTCCATTTTTTCTTTTTCTTCGTCAGCTAAAACACCGTCTACTAAGATTCTTCCACTGTGCTCATCTGTAATGATTTTTTTACGAGCTGCAATTTCCATTTGCGTTTGTGGTGGGATAGTAAAGAATGAACCAGCAGAAGCGCCACGCTCAATCGAAACAACCGCTAAACCGTTTC
This sequence comes from Flavobacterium lacisediminis, assembly GCF_025909975.1. Taxonomy (GTDB): domain Bacteria; phylum Bacteroidota; class Bacteroidia; order Flavobacteriales; family Flavobacteriaceae; genus Flavobacterium; species Flavobacterium lacisediminis. Next base: position 363,247 of record NZ_JAPCIO010000002.1, read on the forward strand.
TTACACTGTTTCTAATTCTGTCGTAAGCAGCAATTAAACGCTCTTCAATTTGACCTCTTAATTCTTCTGATTTTGCTGATAAGAAGTTTTCTTCTTTTTCAGTTTCAGCCATAATATCGCTTAATTCAGCTTTTTTATGTTTTAAGTGAGTTTGTTTTCCGTCTAATTTTTCTTTAGTTTGAGCTACTACTTCTTTTTTGTGCTCAATAGAAGCTTTCATTTCTTTAATGTGTTTTTCAGCCAATTGAATTTCTAATTCCTGAAACTCCACTTCTTTAGTTAAAGAGTTGAATTCTCTATTATTACGAACATTTTTTTGTTGCTCTAAATATTTTTTAATCGCAGCTTTGTGCTCGTCGATAGCATTTTTCTTTTCTTTGATTAAATCATCAATAGATTCTAAATCGCTTTTTAGTTTTTCTAAACGAGTAGAAAGTCCTGCAACTTCATCTTCTAAATCTTCTACTTCAAGAGGCAATTCTCCTCTTACATTTCTTATTTCGTCTATTTTAGAATCAACTAGTTGTAAAGCATAAAGGGCTCTTAACTTATCTTCTACATTTAGCTCTTTGATTGTTGCCATATTTAAAAGTACTTAACTGGATTTGTATTTTCTTCTGATAAAATAATTCCGCATTGCAGCGAATTTGGTGCAAAATTAGTGATTTTTTCTTTAAGAAAATCAACTATATAATTTTTTGTAAATCTTTCGCTCTCGAAATGTCCAATATCAGCCAAAAGTAATTGATTTTCAGCTTCATAGAATTGGTGATATTTTAAGTCGGCAGTAAGATAAGCATCTGCACCTGAGGAAATTGCATTCTTAATTGCAAAACTACCGCTTCCACCTAAAACTGCTACTTTTTTTATTGATTTCCCTGTGAAAGCCGAATGTCTGATACCTTCGCATTGTAATTTGTCTTTTACCAATTGTAAAAAATCAGTTTCAGAAAGCGGATTTTCGAATTCTCCAACGCGTCCTAAACCAATATTTTGATGTTTGTTTTCCAATTGATAAATTTCGTAAGCTACTTCTTCGTACACATGATTTTTGAATAAAGTCTTCAAGATTTTACCTTGCAAATGCTTTTCAAACGTTAGCTCGATTTTAATTTCTTCGTTTTCTACAAATTCAAAACGTTCTCCAATTTCCGGATTCGAATTTTCATTTCCCATATAGGTTCCAATTCCTTTCGAATTAAAACTACAATCTTCATAATTCCCAATAGTTCCAGCGCCAGCATCAAATAACGCATTTCGCAATTTTTCAACATTTTCAGGAATCGTATAGGTAACCAATTTTTGAATGTAATTTTCTTTTGGAATCAGTACTTTCGAATGTTTCAAACCTAAAGCATCGCAGAAAATTTTATTCACTCCTTTTTGATGATTGTCCAAAGCAGTATGAACGGCATAAATAGCAATGTCATTTTTAATGGCTTTCAAAATCGAACGTTCGACATAATTTTTACCCGTGATTTTCTTAATTCCCGAAAACAAAATAGGGTGGAAGCAAACGACCAAATTACATTTTTTCGAAATCGCTTCATCAATCACCGATTCCAACGCATCATGACAAACTAAAACGCCATCAATTTCTTGATTCGGGTTTCCAACTAAGAGCCCAACATTGTCAAAATCTTCGGCGTAACCTAGTGGCGCCATTTCTTCAAGAACAGAAAGTATATCGGAAAGTTTCATGATGTTTGATTTTACTAAATGATTACACAAATTAACGAAATACCAGTTAGAAATGAAATGATAAATAGCATAAACTTTAATATGATGATAATTTATTATACTTTCGTAATATGATTTTGTTACGAAAAATACTTTTCCCTTTAGCCTTTTTGTATTGGCTCATTACGTTTATCCGAAATTGGCTATACGACAAAGGCATTTTCAAGAGTTCTTCTTTTGATATTCCAATTATTGCAGTTGGAAATCTTAGCGTTGGCGGAACCGGAAAAACACCTCAAATCGAATATTTAATCCGATTACTTTCCTTCAACTATAAAGTCGCTGTTTTGAGTCGCGGTTACAAGCGTACAACTGAAGGTTTTATTTTGGCTGATGAAAAAGCTACTGCGAGTTCTATCGGTGATGAACCTTTTCAATTTTATTCCAAATTCCCGAATATTCAAGTAGCGGTTGATGCAAATAGAAAAAACGGAATTGAAAATTTATTACAACTTTCAAACAAGCCTGATGTTATTTTATTGGACGATGCTTTTCAGCACAGAAAAGTAAAAGCTGGATTTTATATTTTGCTCACGGCGTATGACGATTTGTTTTGCGATGATTATATTTTGCCTTTCGGGAATTTACGCGAACCCTCTTCAGGTAAAAAAAGAGCGGATATGATAATTGTCACAAAATGTCCGAATGATTTGTCCGAAATTGCACAGCAGAAAATCAGAGAAAAGTTGAAGGTAAAGCAGCAAGTTTTCTTCACTACAATTCAGTACGACGATTTTGTTTTTGGAAATGACAGTCAATTGTTGGTTTCTGAAATTCAATCCGAAAGTAAAGTGTTGGTTGCTGGAATTGCAAAGCCTAAATTATTCTTCGATTTTCTAAAAAATGAATCTGATGAAACTTTGGTTTTCCCAGATCATCATCATTTTTCGAAACAAGATTGTGAGCAAATTTTGGCAAAAGCCAATGGAAGAAAAATAATTACAACAGAAAAAGATTTTGTTCGTTTAAACGGATTATTGCCAAAATCGCAATTGTTCTATTTGCCAATAAAATCAGCTTTTTTAAATAAAAACATTGATAAAACGATAGAAGATTATGTGGGACAAAGTACAAGAAACAGTTAGTTATATTAAAAATAAAACCAATTTTACTCCAGAATACGGTGTGATTTTAGGTTCAGGATTAGGCGGATTTACTGCGGATATTACCATTGAACATACATTACCTTATACGGAAATTCCAAACTTCCCTGTTTCGACCGTTCAAGGCCATAAAGGTGCTTTGGTTTTTGGAACCATTCAAGGAAAAAAAGTGGTTGCAATGCAAGGGCGTTTTCATTTTTATGAAGGTTATGATATGAAACAAGTAACGTTTCCAGTTCGTGTAATGAAATACTTAGGGGTGGAAAAATTAATTGTATCCAATGCTTCGGGTGGCGTAAATCCATCTTATAAAATAGGTGATGTTGCAGTGATTACAGATCACATCAATATGATGCCCGAACATCCATTGCGTGGTCATAATGATGAACGTTTTGGTCCAAGATTCGTTAATATGAGTGAACCGTATTCAAAAGCAATGAATGCTAAAGCATTTGAATTAGCTAAAGAACTAAATATCGATTTAAAAAAAGGTATTTATTTAGGGTTACAAGGGCCAACATTTGAAACCCTTGCCGAATATAAAATGGTAAAAGCGTTAGGTGCTGATTGCGTTGGAATGTCAACCGTTCCAGAAGTGATTGTAGCGCGTCATATGAATATGGAATGCTTTGGGGTTTCTGTGATTACTGATATGGGTGATGAAGAAAATATCGAAGAAGTAAACCATGAAGAAGTATTACAAGCGGCTCAAAAAGCAGAACCACATGTAAGAAACTTAATTAAGAATTTGATTGCTCAGTACTAGTTAAGTATTTGGTAACAATCGTATAGAAATGCTCTGGTTCAAAAGGTTTTGTGATTACTTCATTCATACCATAGGACAAGAGCATTTCTCTGTTTTCATTCAGAGAGATTGCTGTTAATGCTACGATTGGAATATGACTATTGAATTTTCTGATTTCGCTTGTGGCTTCCGTTCCGTTAATTCCTGGTAAGTGAACGTCCATCAAAATTAAATCGTAATCATTTGCTTTTGCATCTTCAATGGCATCTTCACCATTGTCAATAATATTACAAGAAATGCCTCTTTTTTCAAGCATTTTCTGAGTAATCATTTGGTTGATTTTGTTGTCTTCAACTAAAAGAACTTTTTTCTTATTCAGTAAAGTTAAGTCAGGTGTAGCTTCTATTTCCTTAGTTTTATTAGCTACTCCTTTTTCAAATTCTAATTCAAAACTAAAAGCACTTCCTTTGCCAGATTCACTCGTTAAGTGAATTTCACTTCCCATTAATTCTAAGATTTTCTTCACAATGGAAAGTCCTAAACCTGTTCCACCATAAGTACGATTAATTTCAACCGAACCTTGGCTAAAACTATCGAAAATAGCATCTTGTTTGTCTTTTGGGATGCCAATTCCGTTATCTTTTATTTCGAAATATAACGTTACATTATCTTTAGTTTCTCGTTTGTTTTTGATGGTGCACCACACATCTCCATTCTTACTAAATTTAATAGCATTATTTAATAAATTGATAAGAATTTGAGATAATTTAGTTGGATCGCCTTTTAAATTGTAATCAATAGATTTATCAACATTCAGATGACATTTGATGTTGTTTTCGTGAATGAATTCTTTGAATGAAATAACGATGTTTTCAGTTAACTCGGAAAGATTAAAATTAATTTTTTCAATCACTACTTTATCCGATTCTAAACGATTAATTTCTAGTATATCATTGATGAAATTTAATAGATAGTTTCCAGAAAATTCTAATGATTTCAAATAATTTAACTGACTTGCTTTTGGCTTTTCTTGTAATAAAAGATAAGTAATACCATTTATGGCATTCAAAGGGGTGCGAAGTTCATGACTTACGGTTGATAAGAAATCGGCTCTGGCTTTAGAAGCTCTTTCTGCTTTATCTTTTTCAAGAGTTAACTCTCTGTTTTTTTCTTTTAAAAGTTTATTAGTACTAATTCTAATTTTATTGTTTTTGTATAGCGATAAACTCAATAATGATAAAATCGAAATAAGTGCAATACTCAAAATACTAATTAACTTTGAGAATCGTAGGGTTTTTTGTTGGCTTTTTTTCTCTTTATCTAATTGTTCAATCGTTTTTAGCTGTTTGTCAAATTGAATTTTATCAACCGTATTTTCAGCAACATAGCTATTGTAATATTTCCCAATTGAATCGGTAATATTAGCGTATTTCTTTAGATAGAAATTAGCGTTTGAAATGTTTTTATTTTTCTCATACGTAGTACTTAACAGTTTGTAAATACGTTTAGTAAGCTGAAAATCATTATTGTTTGTTTGATTGGTTTGGTCTGCAAGATTTAAATAATTAATCGCTTGAGGATACTTTTTCTTAACAATCTCAATTTCGCCCAACTGTATATAAGCTTCTGTTTTTGTACTTAGCAATGCGTCGTCACTAATATTTTCTACTACACCTCTTAATATATTGCTAGCTTCATTATATTTTCCTTTTTCTTTTTTGATGATAGCTTTTTGCAGGTTAATTAATTCAATTGCTTCTAGGAAATTTAATTTCTTATAAACAACAGTTGCTTTTTCAAAATAGATTTCAGCAAAGGCAATGTTGTTTTTTTTAAGGTAACATTTTCCTAAACCATAATAGGAAAGAGCAATATTAGATTTAGGTTCACTTTTGCTATAAATACTAATAGCTCTAATGTAATAATCGATAGCTAAATCATTTTTTTCAAGTTCGTAAAAAATGGTGGCTAATTGCAAATAACAGTCGGCAAGTTTATTGTCTAATTTGTTAGCCTTGGCATATTCAATTGCTTTTTCGGTATACAAAATAGCTTTTGTATAGGATTTTTTAGCTTCTTTATTGAAAAGACCAATCTCTAAATAGTAGTCAGTACTATCGCTTATTTTTCCTGCATCTTTATAGACAGACTGCGTGTAACCATTTATAGTTACCAAAAGAAATAATATGAGAATACGTTTAATCAAGAAATGCCTGAGTTAAATTTAACCCTGCAATTTAAAGTTTTTTAGCGATAATAAAAACTTTATTTTTTAGAAACGAATGTAATTAAGTCAATTAATCGAGAAGAATAGCCAATTTCATTGTCATACCAACCTACAATTTTAACCATTTTGTCTATAACAGATGTTAATTGTGCGTCAAATAAACAAGAGTTTTGATTGCCGATAATATCCACAGAAACAATAGGATCTTCCGTATAATCTAAAATACCTTTGAAATTAGTTTCGGCAGCTTTTTTAAATGCTTGATTAATTTCTTCGATAGTTACTTTTCGTTTTACATTAAAAGTAATATCGGTCAACGAACCATCAGGAACTGGAACTCGAATACCACAACCGCCCATTTTTCCTTCTAATTCTGGGAAAATTTTTGTCAATGCTTTTGCTGCTCCAGTTGTAGTAGGAACAATAGATTGCGCTGCACCACGAGCTCTACGTAAATCTTTATGGGGTTGATCGTGCAAACTTTGGTCGGTAGTGTAGGAGTGAACTGTAGTGATGTACGCTTGTTCAATTTCGCACAATTCCTGAATGATTTTAATCATCGGAGCCGCATTATTTGTTGTGCAACTTGCGTTTGAAATGATGGTTTCGCTTCCGTCTAAAATGTGTTCGTTTACCCCTAAAACTACGGTTTTTATTTCATCCACTTCAGAAGGTGCAGAAAGAATTACTTTTTTCGCTCCAGCTAAAATATGTTGGTTAATATCTTCAAACGTTTTGAATTTTCCCGTCGATTCAATAACAATATCAATATTAATCGATTTCCAATCTAAATTTTTGATTTCTTTTTCGTGAAAAAATAAATAGGATTTATCATCAATGAAAATAGAATCGTCAGAAAATGAAACTTTATTGTTCAAAACACCGTGAATGCTATCGTATTTTACCAAATGCGCCATTGTTTTGTTATCGGCAATGTCGTTGATGGCAACCACTTCAATAGTAGGATGATTCAAAAGCAATCGGAACAAATTACGTCCAATTCTTCCAAAACCATTAATAGCAATTCGTGTTTTCAATTTTATTTATTTTGAATTTGTTCTTGAATTTGAACTTTTAGTGAATATGTTTCTCTGCATGATAAGACGAACGCACTAAAGCGCCACTTTCCACATGTCTAAAACCTAATTCTTTTCCTATTTGTTCGTATTTCGCAAATTGTTCTGGTGTGATGTATTCTTTAACCGGTAAATGTTTTTTACTTGGTTGTAAGTATTGACCAATGGTTACAATATCCACTTTTGCATCGGCTAAATCGTGTAAAACTTGAATCACTTCTTCCTCAGTTTCACCTAAACCTAACATGATACCCGATTTCGTTCTTTTGATACCTTGCTCTTTCAAATAACGCAAAACTTCCAAACTTTTCTCATATTTCGCTTGGATACGAACTTCACGTGTTAAACGTTTTACGGTTTCCATATTGTGAGAAACTACTTCTGGAGCAACTTCAATAATTCTATCCAAATTTCTAGTATTACCTTGAAAATCTGGAATTAACGTTTCTAAAGTAGTATTTGGATTCATTCGGCGAATGGCTTTCACGGTTTCTGCCCAAATAATCGAACCCATATCTTTTAAATCATCACGGTCAACGCTAGTAATAACCGCATGCTTGATGTTCATAATTTTTATAGAACGTGCTACTTTTTCAGGTTCATCCCAATCCACATCTTCAGGGCGCCCTGTTTTTACACCACAAAAGCCGCACGAACGGGTACAGATATTTCCTAAAATCATGAAAGTTGCCGTTCCTTCGCCCCAACATTCGCCCATATTAGGACAACTCCCCGAAGTACAAATTGTATTCAGTTTGTATTTGTCTACTAAACCTCTAAGTTCGGTGTAGTTTTTACCGGTTGGTAATTTTACGCGTAACCATTTTGGTTTGGGTTCTCTTGGTGGAAAAACATTGTCAATAGCCGTGTCCATAATCAAAATTTTGATAGGCAAAGATACGATATGAAATTTAGAATTTTGAAGTAAGAATTTAGAAAAAGTAAAAACTTTAGTAAAGTTTTAGGAAATGTAAAAGTGAATTACTTCCCTGAAATAATCTCCGCCAATAATTTTTTAGCTCTAAGTAACTTAATTTTGATGTTATTTAGTGGTTCATCAATTTGTTCTGCCATTTCTTGATACGTCATTTCTTGAAAATAACGCATTTGAATGACTTCCTGATATGCAGGTTTCAATTGTTTGATGTATTGTAGTAATTGGGCTAAATTTTGCTCGATAATCAATTCATCTTCGGCAGAATTGGAATCATCGGCAACGCTGTAGGCTTGATGGTCTTCTTCGTCATTAATTTCAATAAACAAAGATGATTTCTTTTTGCGAAGCATGTCAATATGTACATTTTTTGCAATCGCAATCAACCAAGTATTAAACCCGTATTCTGGATTGTAAGTTGCGATTTTATCAAACGCTTTTGCGAAAGTTTCAATTACGATGTCTTCGGTGTCGGTTTCGTTTTCGGTGCGTTTTAGCATGAAACCGTAAACTTCATTCCAGAAAAAATCCAATAAAAACGTGAAAGCAACTTGGTCTCCCTTTTTTGCTTTTTCAATGTTTTCTTGAATAATTACCGAATTTACTTCCAATGTACAGGTTTTGAGATGAGGTTTCTAAAAAATACGCTTAGTTGAGTAAAGATAAGTACAATTTCAATAATTGGATACCAATACATCACATCTTTTTCTTTTAGTTTTCCAGCGGCATAACCTAAAGAAATCCAAGTGAATAAATATCTAAAAACGATAATTCCAGTCACAATCATCCATTGGAATTGAAACGCCAATAAAATTATCGCCAAAACTAAAAACCAAAACTGACTAAAGAAAAATAATCCCAATTGAAATTTATCAAATCCTTTATAGAATTTCGCTGTTGTAGCGTGTCTTCTTTTTTGGTAAATCCAAGACGAAAAAGTAGTTTTTGGTTCCGAAAAAGTAAAACTTTCTGGCGTGTATAAAATTGCTGTATTCTTCTTTGTTGCTGCTTGATTGATAAATAAATCATCATCGCCCGAACGAATTTTCATGTGATCCATAAAACCACGAACATTGAAAAACTCTTCTTTTTTATAAGCTAAATTACGCCCAACACCCATATAAGGTTTGCCAATTTTTGCCCAAGAAAAATATTGTGTAGCAGTTAACATTGTTTCAAAACGAATGATTTTGTTTAGGAAGGAATTCTTTACTTTTTCGTAAGCACCATATCCTAAAACAATCGTTTTTTCTTTGGTGAATTGAGTTGAAATTTGCAACAACCAATCGTTTGAAGCAGGATAACAATCCGCATCGGTAAATACTAAATACTCGTTTTTTGCGGCTTTGATTCCCAAGGTTAACGCGAATTTTTTATTACCCCAAAATGCTTCTACATTTTCAACCTTTACCAATTTTACATTCGAATATTGTTTTTCGTAACTTTCGAATAATTCCAAAGTTTCATCGCTCGAAGCATCGTCAATTAAGACAATTTCGTAATCTGGATAGTTTTGAGTAACCAAAGTTTGAAAATATTTTTTGATATTTTCTTCTTCGTTTTTAGCACAAACAATAATGGAAATAGGTAAACGTTTCGGAGTTCCATCTGTTTTTTTACCAAATGAGAATTTTCCGAAAATAAAAAGGTAATAAATAAATTGAATAAACACGATAACCGCAAAAGCGATTAAGAGTATTGTTAGTATCATAAATGGGTAAAATTATGCGTGCGATTCTTCGTTGCAGTCTTTCATTTGTTCTGGAGTTTTTCCACAATAGCTGCAGTTTTCTCCATCTTTATTCAAAAACGGACTTTGGCTAGCGCAAGTTCCAGCGAATTTTCCGTCTTTTTTTGCCCAAATTTTTATCGCGATACCTGCAAACGCAAGTCCTAAAAGTCCAATGGTAAACAATACAAGTTTCATCTTTTTCTATTTTGAACTGCAAATTTACAAAAGAATTTTGACTTAAATAATATTTACTTCCGCTTCTATTGCAATTCCAAATTTTTCTAAAATGGTTTGTTGGATATTTCTTGAAAGGGCTACAATTTCAGCTCCAGTTGCGGTTCCATAATTCACTAAAACCAAGGCTTGATTTTTATGAACTCCAGCATCACCAAAACGTTTTCCTTTAAAACCAGCTTGTTCAATTAACCAACCCGCAGGAACTTTTACTTCAGTTTCAGAAACTACATAATGCGGCATTTCGGGATGAAGTGCTTTTGCTTTTTCGTAAACTTCTTTTGCAATAATCGGGTTTTTGAAGAAACTTCCACTGTTACCTAATTCTTTAGGGTCTGGTAATTTACTTTGACGAATGGCAATTACAGCGTTGCTAACATCTTTTAGAGTTGGGTTTTCGATTCCGTTTTGTTTTAATTCGGTTTCAATTGCACCGTAAGTAGTAGAAACTTTGTGGTTTTTCTTAGTCAATTTAAAACAAACTGAAGTGATAATATATTGATTTTTCAATTCGTTTTTGAAAACACTTTCACGGTATTCAAATTTGCATTGAGCGTTTGTGAAAGTTTCAATTTCTAATGTTTTCAAGTTTAAAGCTTCGCATGAAAACATGGTGTCTTTAATTTCCACACCATAAGCGCCAATATTTTGAATTGGAGTTGTGCCAACGTTTCCTGGAATCAATGATAAATTCTCAATACCACCAAAATATTGATCAATACACCAAAGTACAAATTCGTGCCAGTTTTCACCAGCTTGAGCTTTTACAATGGCAAAATCATCGTTTTCTTCAACAATTTCTCTTCCTTTTAAATTCACATGAACGACTAATTTTTCGATGTCTTGTGTTAAAAGCATATTGCTTCCGCCACCCAAAATAAAAATATCATCGTTTTTTGTCAATACTTCTTTCAATTCTGCAATCGAGCTTACCGAAACAAATTGTTTGGCTTTAGCTTCAATTCCAAAAGTATTGTAATTTTTTAGAGAGAAATTGGTTTGAATATTCATAGTAGAATAATTTTTTTCAAATGTAGTATTATGAATTTTAAATTGGAAATATTTTATACGATTGATGCGTTTCTTTGATGATCAGTTCTGTTCGTTCTGCATGAGTATCAGAAATAAAAATTTGTCCAAAAACGGCATCATTCACCATCGTTACAATTTTTTGCACACGTGTTTCGTCTAATTTATCGAAAATATCATCAAAAAGAAGGATTGGTAATTCGCCACTTTGTTTTTTCATGAACTCGAATTGCGCCAATTTCAAAGCAATCAAAAATGATTTCTGTTGGCCTTGCGAACCGAATTTCTTAATCGGAAAACCATCAATTTCAAAAATCAAATCATCTTTATGAATTCCAGCGCTAGTATATTGAATAATTCGGTCTTTTTGAAGTGATTCTTCTAAAAGAGATATTAAATCTTTTTCAAATAGTTGACTTTCGTATTTTAAAGCAACTTTTTCATTTCCGCCCGAAATATTGGTGTGATGTTGTTCGAAAATTGGAATAAAATCAGCTAGAAATTGTTTTCTTTTTTCGAAAATCAATTGTCCAGAATTACTCAATTGCTCGTTATAAATCGATAAATTATCCGCGTCAAAAGTCTGATTCAAGGCGAAATATTTTAATAAAGCATTTCTTTGTGCTAACGTTTTTTGATATTGAATTAGCAATTGCAAATATGTATTGTCTAAAGTTGCAATTACGCTATCAATGAATTTCCTGCGTGTTTCGCTTCCTTCCACAATCAAATCAGCATCAGAAGGTGAAATAATTACCAATGGAATCAAACCTAAATGTTCGGAAAGTTTATCATAGACTTTGCCGTTTCGTTTGATGGTTTTTTTTTGTCCTTTTTTTAAACTGCAAACAATTTTTTCTTCTTTGCCGTTTTTTTCAAGTAAAGCATCTATCACGAAAAACTCTTCGCCATGTCGGATGTTTTGAACTGCTAAAGGGTTGAAATAGCTTTTGCCATAAGCCAAATGATATATTGCATCTAAAATATTAGTTTTTCCAACGCCATTTTTCCCTACAAAACAATTAATCTTAGCGTCAAAATCAAATTCGATTTGGGCTAAATTTTTATAGTTAAGAAGCGATAATTGTTTTAAAAACACAATAAATATACTTTGATTTTGGACTAAAAATAGGACTTAATGCAAAAGTAAATCGAATTTGTTAAAAATATATACTAAAATGGTTTTTAATTTTAATAAAAATTATATTTTTGCACCTCATTAAATTTAATATAAATGGCAACATATAACAAAAGAGGATACAAAGCTCCAAAACCAGAAGAAGCTAAAGTTGAAAACGAGTTTGACGAAGTAGAAGCAGTTGATGTACAAGATAGTACTACGGCTGAGGTTTTTAATACTTTAGACGAGAAAGCTTCAAGAACTGAGGAGTGGGTAGCTAAAAATCAAAAAGTACTTTTAGGTATTGTAGGTGCAATTGCGATTGGAACTTTAGGATATTTATTATTCAATAGATTTGTTGTTGAGCCAAAAGAAGAAAAAGCAGCTAACGAAATTTTCCAAGCACAACAATATTTTCAACAAGCTGTTGATGCTACAGAGAAAAATGATTCTTTATATAATTTAGCACTTAAAGGTGGTGAAGGTAAATTAGGTTTCTTAGGAGTAGCTGAGCAATACGAAGGTACTGCAGCTGGAAACTTAGCTAACTACCACGCGGGTATGGCTTACTTAAACTTAGGTGATTTTAAAAATGCTATTACTTATTTAGAGAAATTTAAATCTGATGATGCTATTTTAAAACCAATCGCTTTAGGAGCTATCGGAGATGCTTTATCGGAAACTAATAAAGTGGAAGATGCAATTGCTCATTACAAAAAAGCAGCTGAAGCTTCTGAAAATGATTTCACTACACCAAGATATTTATTAAAAGCAGCTCAATTATATTTAACAGCTGGTAAAAAAGCTGAAGCTCATGCTTTATTTGTTGAGATTAAAGAGAAATATGAAACTTCTAAAGAAGGAATGAATATTGATGCTTTCATTGCAATGACTGAATAAGAATGGCAACAGAAAATAAAAATTTATCTAATTACGATAAAAACACAATCCCAAACGCGAAAGATTTTCGGTTTGGGATTGTTGTTTCAGAATGGAATGAAGAAGTTACCGAAGGTTTATATAACGGAGCTTTCTCTGCTTTAACAGATTGTGGTGCTTTACCAGAAAATATCATCCGTTGGAATGTGCCAGGAAGTTTCGAATTGATTTTCGGAGCACGTCAAATGCATGAAAAATTAGAGTTGGATGCTGTAATTGTAATTGGCTGTGTAATTAAAGGTGAAACTATGCATTTCGAGTTTGTATGCGAAGGTGTTACACAAGGAATGAAAGATTTAAATCTTTTATATGATGTGCCAACTATTTTTTGTGTGCTAACCGATAACAACATGCAACAATCGTTAGATAGAAGTGGAGGTAAACACGGTAATAAAGGTGTAGAAGCGGCTATTGCAGCAATTAAAATGGTAGATTTGAATAGAAAATAAAAGGATTTCCTTTAAAATCAATATACTAATCCCGATTTTCATCGGGATTTTTTGTTAACAAAAATTTGGAGGTTAAAAGCGTAAAAATCCCTAAATTTGAAAAAAATAATGCGACATGATTAAGTTTGGAAAAAGTAGAATGCCAAAAAATAAGCAATTCAATTATACACCACGTCATTATCAAGGAAAAACAGTTGATAATCCGTTTGATTTTGATTCACCTATTCGTCGTGATAGAGATGGAGTAAGTTATAACGATTTCAGAGGTCAATGGCAAGATGCACGTGAGAGTAGTCGTAACAGAAAAAATAGATCTTTCAATATGAGAGTAATCATCATTGCCTTGATTTTGGTACTGTTATTTTTCTTTATAATCGATTTTGATTTTTCCATTTTTAGAAGAAAATAATGGCTGCAAGTATAATTCAACTTTTACCCGATCATGTTGCCAATCAAATTGCTGCCGGAGAAGTCGTTCAACGACCTGCTTCTGTGGTAAAAGAATTGTTAGAAAATGCCGTTGATGCTAAAGCTACCGATATCAAATTAATAGTTAAGGAAGCTGGTAAAACCTTAGTTCAAGTAATTGATAACGGTATAGGTATGAATACAACTGATGCGCGTTTGTGTTTCGAGCGTCATGCAACTTCTAAAATTCGTCAAGCGGAAGATTTATTTGATTTACATACCAAAGGTTTTCGTGGAGAAGCATTGGCTTCAATTGCCGCAATTGCGCATGTAGAAATGAAAACCAAACAAGATCAGGAAGAATTAGGTACTCATATCGTAATTGAAGGCAGTAAATTAGTAACTCAAGAAGTGGCAGTTTTACCAAAAGGAACTTCATTTGCTGTTAAAAACCTTTTTTTCAATATTCCAGCTAGAAGAAATTTCTTGAAATCGGAAACGGTGGAATTTCGTCATGTGATGGATGAATTTCAGCGTGTAGCAATGGCGCATCCGTCAATTTCGTTTACGTTGATTCATAATGGAAGTGAGTTGTATAATTTGCCAAGTTCAAATTATCGCCAACGCATCGTCAATATTTTTGGTGGAAAAACCAATGAAAAATTAGTGCCTGTTTCAGAAGAGACCGAGTTAATCAATATTACAGGATTTGTTGGAAAGCCCGAATTCGCTAAGAAGAGTAGAGGCGAACAGTTTTTCTTTGTAAATGACAGATATATCAAAAGCGCGTATTTGCATCATGCAATTATGAGTGCTTACGAAGGTTTGTTAAAAGAAGGCAATCAACCAAGTTATTTCTTGTATTTGCAAGTGCCGCCACATACCATTGATATCAATATTCATCCAACCAAAACCGAAATCAAATTTGATGACGAACATTCGTTATATGCTATATTGCGTTCGGCTGTAAAACATAGTTTAGGACAATTTAATGTGGCGCCAGTTTTAGATTTTGAACGAGATTCTAATTTAGATACGCCATATCAATACAAAGATAAAGAAGCCGATTTTCCTACGATTCAAGTGGATTCTAGCTTTAATCCGTTTGCTACTGATAAACCAGCTGCTAAATCGCTTTCTTCTTTTGGAAGTTATAAGAGAGAAACGTCAACAGCAAGTTGGGAAAGTTTATATGTAGGATTAAAGCAAGAAACACAAGAATTAGAACAGTTCTCATTTGAAAGCGAAGAAGTAACTGGAAAATTATTTGATGATGAGGTTGAGGAAACAAAATCTTCTTCAACTTATCAAATTCATAAAAAATATATTGTAAGTGCTATAAAATCGGGCATGTTGGTTATTGATCAAGGTAGAGCGCACCAACGTGTGTTATATGAACAATTTCTAACAAGTATTACGGTTCAAAAAGCATCGAGTCAGCAATTGTTGTTTCCTTTGGAATTGTATTTTTCTTCGGAAGAAATGGTTTTATTGAATGAATTACAATCATCGTTAGAAAATACAGGATTTGTTTTTGATGCTTTCAATAGCGATTCAGTTCAGATTTCGGGATTGCCAATTGGAATGGCTGAGAGCGAAGTTTCGATTGTTCTAGAAGAATTAATTAGTAATTTACAAAACGAAATTCCGGAAAGTAGTTTTTCACAAAGTGATAGTATTGCCAAATCAATGGCAAAAAGTATGGCCGTCAAAACAGGAACGTATTTAACAGGAAAAGAACAAGAGAATTTAGTAAATTCGTTATTTGCTTGTAAAGATCCAAACGTTTCTCCTTTTCAAAAACCCACATTTATTACCTTAACGGTAGAAGATTTAGATAAAAGATTTGCTCTATGATGAATAATATGACCGACACCGTAAAACAGTTATTAATTATTAACGTTTTATTTTTTATAGGAAGTTATTTTGTGCCACAAGCCAATGATTTATTATCACTTCATTATTTTGAAAGCGATGGTTTTAAATTTTGGCAACCTATCACACATATGTTTATGCATGGAAGTTTAATGCATATTTTCTTTAATATGTTTGCTTTAATTTCTTTCGGAAGTGCATTGGAACATTTTTGGGGAGCAAAAAAGTTTTTGTTTTTCTATCTTTCTTGTGGATTAGGAGCAGCCATAATTCATTCAGGTGTGAATTATTATTACTTTCATGACGCTCAAAATTTCTTAATCCAAAGTGGTGTTTCTGTTCAAGATATTCAAACTTTAATAAAAGGAGATAGTGTAAATATTAATGCTTCTGATACGGCTTTGCTTCAAAATTATGTAAATCAAATGGGAGATGCCTTTAATAATCAGGCAGTAGGAGCTTCTGGAGCTATTTATGGCTTATTAGTTGCTTTTGCTTTTATGTTTCCAAATGCTGAGTTGATGATGATGTTTATTCCTGTGCCAGTTAAAGCAAAATATTTTGTACCTGTAATCGTATTGTTAGATTTATTTTCTGGAGTAACAGGAATTAGTCTTTTTGGAGGTAATATTGCCCATTTTGCTCACGTTGGTGGCGCTTTAATTGGTTTTATCATGATGTGGTATTGGAAGAAGAACCAGTTCAATCAAAATCGATGGGATAGATAGTTTTTCATCAAATAGAATAAAGGATAAATAATAGAAAATGAACATTTTAGACGATTTAAAACTACAATACAAAACAGGAGGTATGGTGCAAAAGTTAATCTTTTGGAACATAGGTTTCTTCTTGTTTTCATTGGTGTTTTTTTATAGTTTTTCTGCTGGGAAATTCCAAATTCCAACATGGATAGCGCTGTCGTCTGATTTAGGAACGTTCATTAGAACACCTTGGACATTAATCACATTCAATTTCTTTCATGCGGGATTTTTACATTTGATTTTTAATCTTATAGTGCTTCATTTTTCTGGACGTTTATTCAATACCTATTTTACAGATAAGCAATTGTTTGGTGTGTATGTTTTAGGTGGAATTTTCTCTGGGTTAACATTCGTTCTATCCTATATTTTTATTGGAAAAGCAGGTTTATTGGTTGGAGCAAGTGGTGCTATTATGGCTATTTTAATTGCAACAGCAACGTATGCGCCTTTTATGTTGTTGCGCATTCCGTTAATAGGAATTGTCAAGCTTTGGCATGTCGCTTTTGTGATTTTATTAGTAGATTTAATTCAAATGCCGTTAGATAATACAGGCGGACATCTGGCACATCTTGGCGGAGCTTTATTCGGATTTATCTACATAAAATTATTGCAATCAGGTACAGATATTACGAAGCCTTTTTCAGCTTTATTAGATGCTTTTGCAAATCTTTTCAAACCAAAAAAGAAAACACCATTTAAAAAAGTGCATCGCAATACAACAAAAAAAGGTGTAAATTCGTTTCAAGAGAATAAAGATGTAACACAAAAGCAGATTGATGATATTTTAGATAAAATCAGTAAATCGGGCTATGATAGTTTAACAAAAGAAGAAAAAGAATTCCTATTTAAAGCAGGAAAGTAATCGATGCGCAAACAAACATGGTTGAGTAAAATAATGTTCTTTTTTAATATAGTTCTTGCTATATTAACTTTTCTTGCGTATTTATTACCTTTTTTAGCACCAAAAGCTTTTCCTTTTTTAAGTGTTTTGACACTTATAATGCCGTTGTTTTTAATTTTAAACTTTTTCTTTTTCGTGTATTGGCTATTACAATTAAAACGCCAAATGTTATTGTCTGGAATTTTATTGTTGTTAGGAATAACTTTTATAAACCGTTTTTATAAGTTTTCAGAAACGAATTTACCAAAAGAAGATACTGATTTTAAGGTAATGTCATACAACGTTAGATTGTTTAATATTTACGAATGGTTGCCTAAAGATGATGTGGCCGAACAAATTTCAAAACTAATAAACGAAAAGTCTCCTGATATTTTATGTTTGCAAGATTTTACTACAAATGATAATGTCGATTTTAGTCGATATCCTTATTCTTATGTGAAATTGAATGGTGAAAACCTAAAATACGGGCAAGCCATTTATTCTAATTACAAAATCATAAACAAAGGTGAAATTGAATTCCCGGATTCTTTTAACAATGCTATTTTTGCGGATGTATTAAAAGGAAAAGATACGGTTAGAGTATATAGTATTCACTTGCAATCGGTTAAAATTAGTGCGGATATTAATGAGAAAATTGATGAAGCTAAATCGAAGTTTATCTTAAAAAGATTGAGTTTAGCTTTTGGAAAACAACAACAACAATCAGAGATTATAAGTGAGCATTTCGAAAATTGTTCTTACCCAAAAATCATTTGTAGTGACTTGAATAACAGCGCTTTTTCCTATGTTTACAGAACCATTAAAGGCGACATGAAAGATGCTTTTGAAGAAGCGGGAACTGGTTTTGGAAAATCGTATAATTTCAAATATTATCCTGCCCGAATTGATTTTATCTTGGTAGATGATGCAATTCAGGTAAAACAATTTAAATCAATTGATACCTTTTTTCAAAGCGATCACTTCCCACAAATAACGCGCTTGAATTTGGAGAAAAAAGAAGAAAAATAAAATTAAACTTGTTGGTTCTTCAAATAATCAACAGCATATCTTCCTTCGTTAAATAATAAATCCAGAATACTTAAATTGTTGATAAATCCATGTTTTTCATTGAAAACCTGAGTGTATTCTTCTAATTGAGAGTTGTCTTTTTTACCGTTTACTAAATGTCTGAAATCTGAATAATCAGAAGCTTCATGAAAAAATTCAGAGGTCTTTTCTGGTTGGATTTTAATTCCCAATGAATCGTTTACCAATTGAAAAACTTCTAAATTCAAATCCATTAAAAACTCATGTTTCTTTTCAAATAACGGACGGAAATCATCTTCAAAATATTCAAAGAAAGGCGAAGTTCGGTAAGCAGCTTCAAGTGATTTAAAGTGGTTTTTTTGCCATCCAAAATCGTTTTCAATACGAACATCTTTGTATTTCTGATGTTTTTCAACAGCATGTTTTACTGGAATATTTAGTAATTGAACACCATTTGGACTATAAATATACATCCTGTTTCTATTGGTTTGTTTTTGGAAATTATCTTCCATTTCAAACGTAACCGAATCAGCCTTAATCATAGCTATATAATGACTAATTGATGGGAAATAAGTAGGATGTATAAGAATATTCATTTTGGTAATTTGAAATTATGCTTCTTCTTTGTTTTTCTTTTTCTTTCTAAAATAATCAAAAGCAAAGTAAGCTGCTAAAGCAATTAAGAAATATTGAAAATAAGATTTTGGTTGGCCATCACCGCTAACAGTTGTAAATAACCTATCCCAACGAATGCTCCAGTTTTTAAGACCATCGTTGATGCCATCGATACTCATCCAAATGAAAATTGGTTTTCCAACGATATGATCAGCTGGAACAAATCCCCAATAACGAGAATCTTCAGAATTATGGCGGTTGTCTCCCATCATCCAAAAATAATCTTGCTTAAAGGTGTAAGAAGTTGCAATCTGACCATTAATTCTTATTTCATTACCATTTATTTTTAAATCATTTCCTTCGTATTCTTTAATGATTCTTTTGTAAAAAGGTAATGTTTCTTGATTTAATGCTACAGTTTTTCCAGCTGCTGGGATTTCAATAGGTCCTAGATTATCTTTAGTCCAATTTTTTTGGTTTGGACCATGAGGGAAAATCTCATATTTCTCAATAGTTTGTGTAACCGCTTTTTGAGATTTAATAAAGTTAACGATATCTGTTTGAATATAATCTACAAATAATAAGTTGTCATCTTTTCTAATGGTTGCACTTATTTTATTTTCTTTTAATTTTTCAACAATGTTTTCAATTTCAGAAATATTTTGTTTTGGGTCTAATTTAAAAACATAAGAAAAAATAGTATTTGTAGTATCAATGTTTTTTTGAAGAAGTTTTAATCCTTCAATTTTTTTCAATTTTTCTACATTTTCACTCGTGATTGCAGGAAATACTACTTTGTTTTGATATCGTTGAAATTTATCACTTCTGTAAGTGTTTAATTCAAAAAGTTGGTTTTCATTAATTGGAGTTTTCTCATCAAATTCTGTATAATAAGAATACTGTGTTTTTGCTCTTTCAGGTAAATTTTCAATTTTACCATTGATGAATAAGTCACCATTTTTTATTTCTAGTTTATCTCCAGGTAAACCAACACATCTTTTTACATAATTTGTTTTTTTATCTATAGGCTTCTCAGCATATCTATGTAATCCATCTCTAAACATATATACTGTATCGGTTGGCCAATTGAATACTACAATATCATTGCGTTCGATTTTTTGTAACGCAGGAAATCTAAAATAAGGCAATGAAGGTTTAGCACTATATGATTTTACTTTTACAATTGGTAAAGTATCATGAACCATTGGTGCAGCAATTGGAGTCATAGGAGTTCTTGCTCCGTAATGAAATTTACTTACGAATAAAAAGTCACCCACCAATAACGATTTTTCTAACGATGATGTTGGAATAGTATATGGTTGAATAAAATACGTGTGAACTAATGTGGCAACAACAATTGCAAAAGATAATGAACCTAACGTATCCATTGTTTTGTTTGGTGCCGTTAAATCGCGATTGGCATGATAAGTAGTTTCTTGTGTGTAATTTACATAGGCGATGTAAAAGCCTAATGTTACTACTCCTAAAACCATATCAAGAGTTGATTTTTTATCAAAAGTTCTTAGGGTTTCAATCCAAATTATTGGAAATAAAAACAAGTTAATAACTGGAATAAAAAGCAATAAAATCCACCATTTTGGTCGGTTGATGATTTGCATTAAAACAATTCCGTTATACACCGGAATAAATGCTTCCCATGCTTTTCTACCTGCTTTTACATATAATTTCCAAGTTCCAATTCCGTGAATTACCTGAACTAATAAGATAAAAATTAACCAACCTGATATTTCCATAATTTTATTTTGCTATAAGCGTTAAGCAATATGCTTTAAGCTCTGTTTATTTATTATTATATTTCTTGTTGCCTAAAGCCTATAGCTTAGAGCCATTAAAAAGAACATCTTTCATAGTAAAAACCCCTTTTTTTCCAACTAACCATTCCGAAGCAACAACAGCTCCTAATGCAAAACCTTCTCTGCTGTGAGCGGTGTGTTTGATTTCGATTTGGTCAACTTCGCTATCATAGAAAATACTATGCGTTCCAGGAACGTTTTCGATGCGTTTTGCTTCAATATGTATTTCGTTACTAATTGGGGTTTCTAATGTCCAATTAGAATAATCAGTATGCTTGATAACGCCTTCTGCTAATGTAATGGCTGTTCCGCTTGGTGCATCTAATTTTTGTGTGTGATGAATTTCTTCCATTGAAACGTTATATTGTTTCAAATTGGCCATCATTTTGGCTAAGTATTCGTTTAATTCAAAAAATACATTTACACCTAAACTAAAATTTGAAGCATAAATAAAACTTCCATTTTTAGCTTCACATAAGTTTACCATTTTTGGATAGTCTGCAACCCAACCTGTAGTTCCTGAAATAACAGGAATCCCATTGTTTAAACATTCCGAAATATTGGTAATAGCACTATCAGGCACACTAAAGTCGATAGCAACATCAGCATTTAACAATCCTTCAAAAGTGTTATCCTGATCTTTTTTTAATACAATTTCATGTCCTCTTTCTAAAGCTATTCTTTCAATAACTTTACCCATTTTTCCGTATCCTAAAAGTGCAATTTTCATAGTAGTTAGTTGTAGTTTTGATCTTATTGTTACCTAATATTTTGTTAAAAACTATAGGTTAATGTCATTCCGTAGTTGAATTTGTAATCAATTTGATTTTGATTCATATCGGGTTTTAAAGAAAGATTGTCGTTAACATTGAACTGCATCAAGTGTGCGTCAATATTAGCATCAACGATGTTTAGAATGTATATTCCAGCTGTAATTAATGCAGATAAATCTCTGTTTCTTTGATGAAATTTTTGCCCACGAATTAATCGGTCATTATCTAAATCGCCATAAATTGGGTGATTTGGATTTGAAGTTCCGTCTAATCGTCTTTTGTATTCATCTCTAAATCCTTGGTATTTTTTTTGATTCCAGCTATAAGAATAAATACCTACACCTAGACCTATGTAAACAATAGGAACTTTCCAATATTTTTTGTTATAAGCTTGACCAAGTCCAGGTACCAATGCAGAATAAAAAGCGGCTCTAGCAGGACGATTTGGGTCAATAATAGCTTTAACCGTATCTTGCGTTTTTAGCGTCATTTCCTCTTGTGCTCTTCCTTTAAAACTTAGAAAAAGACAAGTTAAAATAAATATGTAGTGTAGCCTTCTCACTAAGAGTTGATTAATTTTAAAATACGATTAAAGTCTTCTTCTGAATGGAAAGGAATTGTGATTTTTCCTTTTCCATTGCCAGCTACTTTAACATCAACTTTTGTTCCGAAATAGTTAGCAAAGGCTTTTTTCTCATCTTCTTTGATGTCAAATGAGTTGCCTTTTGCAGGTTTAGCTGTTTTTGGTTTTAAACTATCTTGATAATTTTTAACTAAAGCTTCTGTTTCTCTAACCGAAAGATTTTGAGTTACCACTTTATGATAAATATCGCTTTGAACATCTTGATTGTCAATGTTAATCAACGCTCTTCCGTGTCCCATCGAAATAAAACCATCTCTCATTCCTGTTTGAATAATTGGGTCTAATTTCAATAAACGAAGATAATTGGTAATAGTTGAACGTTTTTTACCAACGCGCTCGCTCAATTCTTCTTGCGTTAAATTGATTTCTTCGATTAATCTTTGATACGAAATAGCCACCTCAATTGGATCTAAATCATGACGTTGGATGTTTTCCACCAAAGCCATAACCAAAGATTCATTGTCATTAGCTAAACGAATATAAGCCGGAATCGTTTTTAATCCAATTAATTTAGAAGCGCGCAAACGACGTTCTCCCGAAATTAATTGGAACTTATTAAATTCTAATTTTCTAACAGTAATCGGTTGAATTACACCTAATTCTTTAATCGATTTGGCTAATTCTTGTAAAGTTTCTTCGTTAAAATTCGTTCTCGGTTGAAACGGATTAATTTCAATCGATTCGATATCTAATTCAATAATATTTCCTACAACTTTATCTGCGTTTTTGTCCTCAACCGATTTGATGTCGTTTTCAGGATCTTTCAATAAAGCCGATAATCCTCTTCCTAAGGCTTGTTTTTTTACCGCTTTTGTCATCTTCTCTATTATTGATTTTTCTTAATAATTTCCTCAGCCAAGTTCAAATAATTTGAAGCTCCTTTACTCGTAGCGTCATAGTTAATGATGCTTTCTCCAAAACTTGGTGCCTCGCTCAATTTGATATTTCTTTGAATAATCGTTTCAAAAACCATATCGTTAAAGTGTTTTTGAACTTCTTCAACCACTTGGTTCGATAAACGTAAACGAGAATCGTACATGGTTAATAACAATCCTTCAATATCTAAATTCGGATTATGTATTTTTTGAACACTTTTAATCGTATTTAATAATTTTCCTAAACCTTCTAATGCAAAATATTCGCACTGAATTGGAATTACAACACTATCAGCAGCTGTTAATGCATTTAATGTTAATAATCCTAAAGAAGGCGCACAGTCAATTAAAATATAATCGTATTTATCTTTAATGCTTTCCAATGCTTGTTTTAGCATGTACTCGCGATTTTCTTTGTCTACTAATTCAATTTCGATAGCCACCAAGTCAATATGAGCTGGAATCACCGAAACATTTGGTGCCGAACAAGAAACGGTTGCTTCTTCAGGTGTAGCGCTATGTTCTAGAACTTGATACGAACCAATTTCCACACTTTCTACATCGATTCCTAAACCCGAACTGGCATTAGCCTGTGGATCAGCATCGATTAAAAGCACTTTCTTTTCTAAAACACCAAGAGACGCCGCTAAGTTAACAGATGTAGTTGTTTTTCCTACACCACCTTTTTGATTGGCAATTGCAATGATTTTACCCATTTGATAGTTAAAAATTTTAAGTCGTAAAAATACAATTATTTATGGTTTTTTCAAGGCAATTTTGTTAACAATGGGTTAAAGTCTTGTTTAGTTGAAGATTAGCTTTTTTTTTGTATGAAATTGCGCTTAATATTGTCCTTCGACTTTTAAATCTGATTCAGTTTTTCAGCCGCGGCAATTAAAGTTTCATCCGTTTTAGCGAAACAAAAACGAAGCATATGTCTATCCGTAGCATCATTGTAAAAAACGGAAATCGGAATGGAAGCCACACCATGATTTACAATCAATTCTTTAGCAAAATCCACATCGTTTTTGGATGAAATTTGGTTGTAATTCACCACTTGAAAATACGTTCCATCGCAAGGCATTAACTCAAAACGACTGTCTTTTATTAGGTTTTGAAACAAATCGCGTTTGCGTTGGTACATTTTCGAAACTTCGCTAAAATCAACTACATTCAAATATTCCGAAATAGCATGTTGCGAAAAACTATTCACACTAAACACTAAAAATTGATGTACTTTCTTCATTTCGTACATTAGATTTTCAGGTGCAATTAAGTAACCCACTTTCCAACCCGTAACGTGTAATGATTTTCCAAAAGACGAAGCAATTATCGTTCGTTCTACTAATTTTGGACGTGTATTAAATGAAATATGCGGTTGCGAAAATGTAATATATTCGTAAACTTCGTCTCCCAAAATAAGAATTTGTGGATGTTTTTCTAAAATGGTTTCTAAAGCTTCAAAATCTTGTTCTGTCCAAATTCTTCCCGTAGGATTGTGTGGATTATTGATGATAATCATTTTTGTTTTAACAGAAATCGCGCTTTCAATTCGGTTGAAATTCGGTGTGTAATCATCGTTTAATGAAACACGAACTGGTTTACCACCCGCAACCAAAACTGAAGGTTCGTAACTGTCATAACTTGGATCTAAAATCAACACTTCATCGCCATGATTCACAAACGTGTTAATTGCTGTAAAAACGCCTTGTGTAGCGCCAGCGGTAATTAACATTTCAGTTGCGGTATTGACTTTTCTACCGTATTGTTTTAAAGTTTGATTCGCAATTTTTTCCAATAACGAAGGCAAACCCGCCATTGGTGTATATTGGTGAATGTTTTCTCGAATAATACGTTCCGAAATTTGCAACAAACGTTCGTCTTCAGGGAAATTTGGAAATCCTTGCGATAAATTAATGGCTCCGTGCTCGTTCGCTAATTGCGACATTACAGAGAAAATACTGGTTGTGATGTTAGGTAGTTTTGACATGGAACAAAAATATAAAAAATATACACGCTTTAATCTCTTCAAATTACTTTATTTTGTGGTTTAATTCTGAGATTTTGAAGATAATTATATTGACACCAATGGAAATTGAACGAGAAAAAGTACTTAACGCTTTAGATCGAATTTCCAATTTGAATCATATTTACGAAGTAATCGTTTCTGGAATTGGTCGTGAAAGTACGGCTAAGGCGATGATGCAAATGCCACCACACGATATTTGTGTATTAATGGGTTTTGCTGCTGTAGTAGGAAAAGAAGCTCATTTGCCCGATTATTTGCATTTAGGAAAACCTATCGAAATTACTAATGCCTCGCTATACGGTTACGAAGGCGGTTTGTTTGAAAACGGAAAACCCATTATCACCGAAAAACCAAAGCTAAATTTACCTTGTTTGTCTTCCTTAACTTCCGACAAGTTTGTAAGAACAACCGATTTAGCCGAGAAAACGGTTGTAAATATGGAAGATTACACTTTTAAATATTTGAAAAAACCACAAGATTTTATCGTGCGCATCATCTCCGATTTTTTACCGCACGAAACCGAAATCGACTTTTTTGAAGAAGTGAAAGGGATTGATTTTTTGGAAGGTGTGATGGCGGTGGATGGTTATTTGGAACGTAGATAACACGAATGCTTTGCAACGCTGATTTTACAGATTTTATAAAAAGAAAACACCAACATTTCTGCTGGTGTTTTTTATTTCTAGATGCTGAAATGAGTTCAGCATGACAAGTTTTTATTTATTCCTCCAATAAAACCTCTAAAATCGTAATCGCGGCATCGCTAATTTTAGTTCCAGGACCAAAAACCGCTACAGCTCCGGCGTCGAATAAGAATTGGTAATCTTGTGCAGGAATTACACCACCAACAATTACCATAATATCTTCTCTTCCGTATTTTTTTAGTTCTTCAATAACTTGTGGTACTAAGGTTTTGTGTCCCGCTGCTAAAGAAGAAACGCCTAAAATGTGCACGTCGTTTTCAACCGCTTGTTTGGCTGCTTCTTGTGGTGTTTGGAATAATGGACCAATGTCTACGTCAAATCCAACATCAGCATAACCTGTTGCTACTACTTTTGCTCCACGATCGTGACCATCTTGTCCCATTTTCGCAATCATAATACGAGGACGACGACCTTCTTTCTTCGCGAAAGCATCGGCTAATTGTTTTGCTTTTTCAAAACTTTCGTCGTTTTTAATTTCTTTACTATACACGCCGCTAAAACTTCTAATTTGTGCTTTATATCTTCCAAAAACTACTTCTAAAGCATCACTAATTTCACCTAATGTAGCTCTGTTTCGTGCTGCTTCTACTGCTAAAGATAGTAAATTTTCACCACCATTTTTAGCGCTTTCGGTTAATTTTGCTAAACATTCGGCAACTTTAGCGTTATCACGAGTCGCTTTAATTTGTTCTAAACGTTCAATTTGTTGTTTGCGCACCATTTGGTTATCTACATCCAAAATATGTAACGGATCTTCTTTTTCCAAACGGTATTTGTTCACCCCAACAATAATATCTTGACTGCTGTCGATACGGGCTTGTTTACGCGCAGCAGCTTCTTCAATTCTTAATTTTGGAATTCCAGCTTCAATGGCTTTTGTCATTCCGCCTAATTCTTCTACTTCTTCAATTAAAGCCCAAGCTTTTTCTGCAATTTCAGCTGTTAAACTTTCTACATAATAACTTCCTGCCCAAGGATCCACCGTTTTGCAAATTTTGGTTTCTTCTTGTAAAAAGATTTGGGTATTACGTGCAATTCGAGCCGAGAAATCGGTTGGTAGAGCAATCGCTTCGTCTAAAGCATTGGTGTGTAACGATTGTGTTCCTCCAAAAGCTGCTGCGGCTGCTTCAATCGCAGTTCGAGCCACGTTATTAAAAGGATCTTGCTCGGTTAAACTCCAACCCGAAGTTTGGCAATGCGTTCTTAAAGCCAATGATTTTTCGTCTTTAGGGTTGAATTGTTTCAATAGTTTTGCCCAAAGCATACGACCGGCACGCATTTTTGCAATTTCCATAAAATGATTCATTCCAATCGCCCAGAAAAACGAAAGGCGAGGAGCGAACGTATCAATATCCATTCCAGCTGCTAAACCTGTGCGAATGTATTCCAAACCATCTGCTAAAGTGTAAGCTAATTCAATATCAGCAGTAGCTCCCGCTTCTTGCATGTGGTAACCCGAAATAGAAATCGAGTTGAATTTTGGCATGTTTTTACTCGTATATTCAAAAATATCGGCAATAATTTTCATCGAAGGCGTAGGTGGATAAATGTAGGTATTTCGCACCATGAATTCCTTCAAAATATCATTCTGAATCGTTCCTGATAATAGGTTAGGAGTAACGCCTTGTTCTTCCGCTGCCACAATATAGAATGCCATAATAGGTAAAACCGCACCATTCATCGTCATCGAAACCGACATTTCACCTAATGGAATTTGGTCGAAAAGTACTTTCATATCTTCCACCGAGTCAATCGCAACTCCAGCTTTTCCAACATCACCAACAACACGTTCGTGATCCGAATCGTAACCTCTGTGTGTTGCTAAATCGAAGGCAACGGATAAACCTTTTTGTCCAGCGGCCAAGTTTCTTCTGTAAAAAGCATTACTTTCTTCAGCAGTCGAAAATCCTGCATATTGACGAATCGTCCAAGGTCTGCGAACGTACATGGTAGCGTAAGGTCCGCGTAAATTGGGTGCAAAACCAGCGCCAAAACCAAGATGTTCTAAATCGGAAATGTCTTCTTTAGTGTAAGTTGGTTTTAACTCGATGTTTTCGGCTGTGGTGAAGTGTTGTTTTTCAGAAACTTCTAACTTCTGACTTCTAACTTCTAACTTTAAATGTTGTATATCTTTTCTCATGATTATTGCTCTTGAGATAATCGTTCTTGTTCTAATTTTTCAGCCAAACGTTTTTCGATAATTGGTGTGATTAACGTTTTTCTGGCGTTTTGTTTTACGAAAGGATACAATTCCAAGTCGTTTTTCATTTGGTCGTTTTTGTTTGGATACTTATTGGTTCCCAATAAAACTTCTTTCCCTGAATCGAAAAGTTCTTGTTCTTTTTGAGCACTTTCGTTGATTTTTCTTTGAATGGTTCCATCGATTAATTGCGAAATCAATCCACCATTTTTCTCGATATCTTTGAATAATTCCAAAGCTTTTTCTGCTAATTGTTCTGTTAATGTTTCAATGTAATAAGCACCATCAGCAGGATTATTCACTTTGTCAAAATAACTTTCGTGTTTTAAAACTAACAATTGGTTTCTTGAAATTCTATCACCAAACTCGTTGTCTTTGTGATAAATTGCATCGTAAGCTAAATTCGCAACCGCATCTGCTCCACCTAAAATGGCCGACATACATTCCGTAGTCGTTCGCAACATGTTTACGTTGTAATCGTATAAGGTTTTGTTGCGTTTGGTTGGTGTTGCGATGATATGGCAATCAAAATTATGGTTGTATTCTGATGCTAATGTGTTGAATAAAATACGTAATGCTCTTAGTTTCGCAATTTCGAAAAAGTAATTTGTTCCAACAGCAACTTCAATCGTAATCGGTTGGTTGATGGCTGGAATTCTATTGAAATATTCGTTTGCTTGCGCTAAAGTGTAAGCCAATTGTTGCACGATATTCGCTCCTGCATTTTGATAAATTCTACTTGAAATAGTTAAAAACGGAACAGTTGTTTTTGAAGCAATTGTGTTTAGTTTTTCGAAATCTTTTTCAAGGTTTTCAAACCAATTTCCGTCTTTTGCTAATTGTCCGATTGGATCGTTTTGGATAAAGATGTTAGCATTGTTTTTTGCCTTAAAATCATTGATTTTATTCGAAAATTCAACAGAAAGAAAAGGTAAATTGAAATAATAATTCACATTTTCTAATGGAAGATTTTGCATTAATTCTTCAATTGAAACCGTATCGTTTTCTAATGTAAAGCGAACACTTTCAGCTCCTCTTTGTAACGTTTCTAGCGCACGAGCGTTTGATTTTTGAACATCATGAACAAAAATATTTTGAACGATTGCAAAAGGTTTTATTGGAACAATGGCGTCAAGATTTATTGCTGTTTCATCATTGTGATAAAACGGTTTTACTTTTATGCCTTCTGGACTTTCCCAAACTAATGTTTCGTTGTAATCGGCACCTTTTAGTTCGTATTGAATTTGTTGCTTCCATTGTTTAGAAGAAACGGCTTCAAAATCGGAAAATAAATTGTTGTTAGCCACGAATTATATGTTTAATTGTTACTAGTTGTTTTCTCTGGTTCAGCTTTCTTTTCGCCTTCAAATTCGATGATGTAAATATCTTCGTTTTCGCGTTTCATATAATATTTTTCGCGAGCGTATTTTTCAACACGATCATCATTTTTAAGGTGTTTTATATTGGCGCTGTCTTTTTTGATTTCGGTTTTGTAGTATTGAATGTTGTCTTCAATTTCCTCAATTTCTTTATCTAAAACACGATGTTCTAAATAGGAATAATTGTCGAAAAATAACATCCAAACAATAAAGAAAAGTAATACCAAAATATAACGGTTCACTAAAAACCTTAGGAACGGATAATTGGCAATTAAATTCTTTATTTTTTTCATTTTAAGCGATTCTTTGATTAATTACAGCACGCACTACATCAATAGCAACCGTGTTGTATTTGTCATTTGGAATGATAATATCAGCAAAAGCTTTTGTAGGCTCGATGAATTGTTCGTGCATTGGTTTTAACGTGTTTTGATAGCGATTCAAAACTTCTTCCATGTCACGACCACGTTCTGCAATATCACGTTTTAAACGACGAATTAAGCGTTCGTCAGAATCGGCATGAACGTATACTTTAATGTCAAACATATCTCTTAATTCTGGATTGGTTAGAATTAAGATGCCTTCTACAATCATTACTTTTCTTGGATGTGTGATGACTTTATCGTCAGTTCTATCGTGAGTAACGAAAGAATAAACAGGTTGTTCGATTGTTTTTCCTGCTTTTAAATCTTTAAGATGTGTTACTAACAACTCAAAATCAATAGCTCTTGGATGGTCGAAATTAATTTTGGTACGCTCTTCATAACTCAGATGATGCGTTTCTTTGTAGTAAGAATCTTGAGAAATAATACCTACCTCAGTAGCAGGTAACTCATTCATAATCTGATGTACAACTGTTGTTTTTCCACTTCCGGTACCGCCGGCAATTCCAATAATTAGCATAAAGATTCTTAAATTGATTGTTTTAGCAAAAATAGAAATAATATTCTATGTGTTTTTTGTTTTGGTGAGAAAGTTTTGGGAATAAATGCTAAAAAAATATAGGTTTTAGAACGCGGATAAAACAGATGCTTTGCATCGCAGATAGAAAACAGATTTTTATAAATGAAAAAAGACCCTCAATTGAAGGTCTTTTGTCGGGGTGGCAGGATTCGAACCTGCGGCCTCCTGCTCCCAAAGCAGGCGCGATAACCGGGCTACGCTACACCCCGAATTTGTGAGTGCAAATATAGAACTATATTGTTATTTTCAAAACGTTTTTTAAAAATAAATTTAGTTTATTATGAAATAGTGAATTCTAATCTATTTTTAAGAAATAATTTTAATTAAAAACTTACATTTGCTACTCTTAAAAGAATAAAGTTATGTCAGATACAATCGAAAAAGTAAAATGCTTAATTATAGGTTCTGGTCCAGCGGGATATACTGCGGCTATTTATGCGGCTAGAGCGAATATGAATCCTGTTTTATATCAAGGACAACAACCAGGTGGTCAATTAACAACAACTAATGAAGTTGAAAACTTTCCAGGATATCCTGAAGGTGTAACCGGACCTGAGATGATGGTTCAGTTGCAAGAACAAGCAAAACGTTTTGGTTCAGATATTCGTGATGGTTGGGCTACAAAAGTAGATTTCTCTGGAGATATTCATAAAGTTTGGATTAATGATACTATAGAAATCCATGCAGAAACGGTAATTATTTCTACTGGAGCTTCTGCTAAATATTTAGGATTAGAATCGGAACAACACTATTTAAAATTAGGTGGTGGTGTTTCCGCTTGTGCGGTTTGTGACGGATTTTTCTATAGAAATCAGGAAGTAGTAATCGTAGGAGCAGGAGATAGTGCGTGTGAAGAAGCACATTACTTATCTAAATTATGTAAAAAAGTAACGATGTTAGTTCGTAGTGATAAATTTAGAGCTTCTAAAATTATGGCTGAACGTGTTCAAAAAACTGAAAACATCGAAATTTTAATGAATACTGAAACAGAAGAAGTTTTAGGTGACGGACAAGTTGTTACTGGAGTTAAAGCAAAAAATAGAGCAACAGGAGAAGTTGTTGAAATTCCAGCAACAGGATTTTTCGTAGCGATTGGTCACAAACCAAATACTGATATTTTTGCTGATTTCATTACGTTAGACGAAACAGGTTACATCGTAAATGTACCTGGAAGTTCTAAAACAAATGTAGCAGGTGTATTTGTAGCAGGTGATGCTGCTGATCATGTATATCGTCAGGCTATTACAGCTGCAGGTACTGGTTGTATGGCAGCATTAGATGCAGAACGTTATATTGCTTCGAAAGAGTAACCTTTAAATTATAAAATCATGAATACTAAAAAAATCTTTTTATTGGTGTTTTTTATTGGTGTTTCTGGTTTGGTATTTTATTTTGCCAATGCAAAAAGCACTTCAACTTTACCATCTCCAAAATTTATTCCTGTAGAAGAACAAAAAGTAGTTGGATTTTATGATTGGGCATTAATTGGTCCAAGTGGAGTAGAAAAAAGCATGTATGTGGATCAAAATAATGTAATCTTAATTCACATGTGGGATTTAAATAATTCAAATGCTGTGGAAGAATTAGAATTGCTACAAACTATTTATGACGAATATAAAACGAAGGCTCAGTTTTACTTTGTGACTAAAAATTCACAGATAGAGGTTCGTAATTTTATTGAAAAACATCAATTTACATTTCCAGTGTATTTTAGTTTGAGTCGAATTCCGAAGCCTATGGAATTCACCACTTTTCCTTCTACCTATTTATTAAGTAAAAAAGGAAGAATTGTAGTGGAATCTAAAGTAGCAACCAATTGGGATGACGATGCGTTTAGGATTGTCATGGATAACTTGGTGAAAAAATAAATAAAAAGCTCTTAGTGAAAACTAAGAGCTTTTTCGTTTAATGAGTTTGTGATTGGTTTTATCTCAAAGTGAAATTTTTAATCACAAAAACCTTTTTTGATGTTGAATCAAAAATATAATAATCAGATCCTATTTCTGAGGAAACATATCTAGGTTTTAAGTTTACTAAAGAATCAATTTTTCCATCTAAAAAACCATCTAATAAATTTTTCTCTTCTTTGAAATTTTTATTTTCAGTTGCAATATTAATCCTTTTCTTATTTTCGGAAGTGTTATTTATATAGAATACTTTTTGCGTGTTTTTATCATATAGAATTGATTTATATTCATCAACTCCTGCTATTGGTAAATGATTAACCCACGAAAAGATGTAAATAAAATCACCCTTTATATCTTTTTTTAATTTTTTAAAAATTTCTTTATTTGGTCTGAAACCTTTGTCTCTTAAAACAATTTTATCTTCGTAGTTATTTTCATATTCTTCTTTTATATCAATTATTAGATTGTAATTTTTATTACTACAACCACATATTATAAATAAATAAAAAAGTAGCGTAATTGGTTTCATTTTGTTTAATATTATCTAATTCGACAGATCAAATATACCAAAATCAATCTCGACAAAAACAAAAAAAGCTCCTAGTTTACACTAAGAGCTTTTGAAATTTTATGCTATCTACTAATAGTAACTGTATCTTCTTACTTTAGCAATGTATTTCGCTAAACGAATAACTTGATGGCTGTAACCATATTCGTTATCATACCATACATACATTACAATGTTTTTTCCGTCTCCAGAAACAATGGTAGCGTTACTATCAAAAATAGCAGGAGCAGAAGTTCCTACGATATCTGAAGATACTAATTCATTGTTTAAAGAGTATTTAATTTGCTCTACAAGATCACCTTCTAAAGCGTATTTTTTCATAATGTTGTTTACTTCTTCAATTGAAGTGTTTTTTCCAACTTCTAAATTCAATACTACTAATGAACCGTTTGGAACAGGAACACGAATCGCATTTGAAGTTAATTTTCCAGCTAATGCAGGTAAAGCTTTTGCAACAGCACTTCCAGCGCCAGTTTCTGTAATAACCATGTTTAAAGCAGCGGCACGACCTCTACGGTATTTTTTGTGCATGTTATCTACTAAGTTTTGGTCATTTGTATAAGCGTGAATCGTTTCTAAGTGTCCTTTTACAACTCCTAAAGTATCTTCAACAGCTTTTAAAACTGGAGTAATCGCATTGGTTGTACAAGAAGCAGCAGAGAAAATATTTACTTCGTCTGGGTTATAATCTTCATGATTTACTCCGTAAACGATATTTGGAACTCCTTTTCCAGGTGCTGTCAATAAAACTTTGTCAGCTCCTTTAGAAGTTAAATGACGTTTTAATGCTTCTTCAGTAGTGAAAGCTCCTGTATTGTCGATTACTAATGCATCTTCAATTCCGAAAGCCGTATAATCAATTTCTTCTGGTGTGTTAGCTGTAATGATGTGAACTGTTGTTCCATTAATCAATAAAGCATTGTTTTCTGGATCTGCAATTACCGAGCCATTGAAGTCACCATGAACAGAATCGTAACGTAATAAAGATGCTCTTTTTTCTAATAAAACAGCGTCATTTTTATCTCTAGTTACAATCGCTCTTAAACGTAATTGTTGTCCTTTTCCAATTTTCGACATTAATTCACGAGCTAATAAACGACCAATTCTACCAAATCCGTATAACACGACATCTTTTGGTTTTATTTCTTGGAAGTTTTTTGCATTTTTTAATTTGTCGATAACGAATGCTTTGGCATCATTGTATTTGTCGTCTTCTAAATGATATTCGTAAGTTAATTTTCCAATATCAATTCTTGATGGTGGTAAATCTAAATCTACAATAGCACTTGCAATCTCAACTGAGTCAAAAACGTTGATTGGTTTTTCAACAAAAGCACCAGCGTACTCGTGTAAGTTGATGATTTCACTTACGTTTTTATCGATCAATTGATTACGGAATAAAACCAATTCAATTGATTTGTCATACCATAAATCACTGATGATTTTAATGAATTCTACACCAGCTTTTCTTCTGTCTGCCTGAAAAGCTAATTCTTTTTCGTATAAAGAGATATTGCTCATGAAAATAAATGTGTTGTTTTGTGGTGCAAAAGTATAGATTTCAATCGTTTTCGTAAAATTTTTTTAATAAAAAAACCAGACAAAAATAATGTCTGGTTTTAAAGTTCATTTATTAATGTGTTTTTACATGATAATACTATACATCTGACCGTTTTTAGAAATAATTTGATAGCGTGCTTTCTGATTTTCTTTTTTAGCCAAATAGCTCGAAACAGTCTCCATATCTTTTGCTTTATTTCCGTCAATACTTAAAATTACAGCGCCGTCTAAAATGTCACTATATTCGGCATATTCAGGATTGTTGACTTTCTTAATTTTGATGCCTTCTTTAACGTTGAATTGTTTTTTATCAGCAGCATCAAGATCTTCAAATTCAATTCCGTTGAATTCGTAATTTAAAATTTCTTTTTTAGTCAACTTAACCGGAAGTGTTTTTTGTTTTCCATCACGTAAAACACTTACTTGAATGACATCATTAGGGCGTTTTGTATTAATATATGCTGATAATTCGGCAAAACCATTGATCTTTTTATCGTCTAATTGTATAATAATATCACCTTTGGTTAATCCGGCTTTTTCAGCTCCCGAATTTTTAGTCACCTTATTAATATAGAAACCTTGTGTTTCTTTGATTCCTAATTCTTTTGCGTAATTCGAATTCAATTCGCCACCTTCAACTCCTAAAACACCTCTTTGAACATTTCCAAATTGCATTAAATCTTCAATAATTTTTCGAGTTAAATTCGATGGAACAGCAAACGAATATCCAGCATAACTTCCTGTAGGAGAAGAAATCATCGTATTAATTCCAATTAATTCCCCACGAGTGTTTACCAATGCGCCACCACTGTTTCCAGGATTCACCGCTGCATCGGTTTGGATAAACGATTGAATTCCGTTGTTGGATAAATTTCGAGCTTTTGCCGAAACAATTCCCGCAGTAACGGTAGAATTTAAGTTATACGGATTCCCAACTGCTAAAACCCATTCTCCCACTTTAATTGAGTCAGAATCACCAAAAACCGCATAAGGTAATTTTTCATCGGCTTCTACTTTTAAAAGCGCGACATCCATTTTAGAATCGGTTCCGACTAATTTTGCTTTGTAGGATTTGTTATTGTTTAGTGTAACTTCAATTTCAGTTGCATCTTGAATAACGTGATTATTGGTAACAATATAACCATCTTCGGTAATAATAACGCCCGAACCTGTTCCTATTTGTGTTTGTTCTCTTGGTCCTTGATAGCCATAGAAAAACTCCATTAAAGGATTGTTTGGTACTTTTGAAACACTCACGTTTTTTACGTGAACTACAGCATGAATCGTGTTTTCAGCTGCTGCGGTAAAATCAATGTTTTCTGCGCCTAAGTTTACATTTTTGGCATAATTAGGTGATGCAAGTGTTAGTTTTCCTGCATTATTTGGCTCTAAAAAGAATTTGTAAGCACCTAATGTTACAGCTCCACTCAAGAGCGATACGAGTAATAAACTTCCAAATTTTTTCATATGTATTAATTTTTGTTCACTCAAAATTATAATAAAAAATATTCCAAAAAATCACTTTAACGCTCGATTAACAATGTTTAACATCTTATTAATAATTCGTACTTTTGTATAAATTAATTACACAATGCAACTTACATTTTATAAATATCAAGGAACTGGAAACGATTTTGTTATGATTGACAATCGTTCGGAGTTTTTTCCTAAAAATAATACCAAACTTGTAGCACAACTATGTGACAGAAGATTCGGTATAGGTGGTGATGGGTTGATTCTTCTAGAAAATCATCCACAATATGATTTTAAAATGGTCTACTATAATTCAGATGGGAATGAAAGTTCAATGTGTGGAAATGGTGGTAGATGTTTAGTTGCTTTTGCCAAACAAATGGGTGTTATCGAAAACAAAGCCGAGTTTGAAGCCGTGGATGGATATCATTACGCAACTATCGATGCAGAAGGAATCGTAGCGCTTCAAATGAAAGATGTTGATACAGTTAATCAATATGAAGATTATACCTTTTTAAATACAGGTTCGCCTCATCATGTGCAATTGGTAGATAATTTAGTTGAATTGGATATCAAAACAGAAGGAGCAAAAATACGTTATTCCGATTTGTATGGAAAAGCAGGAAGTAATGTCAATTTTGTATATCAATTAGCGAATGATATTTTTGCAGTTCGTACCTACGAGCGCGGTGTTGAAGATGAAACTTTGTCTTGTGGAACTGGTGTAACAGCAGTTGCCATCGCCATGCATCAAACTGGAAAAACAAATAATAATATCATAGATTTGAATGTTGAAGGCGGAAAATTAAAAGTACAATTTGACGTAGATAATGGAAATTACACCAATGTTTTCTTAATTGGACCAGCAACTTTCGTTTTTGAAGGAAAGATTGATTTAGATTTTTGAACTTGTATTTGAACTTGAATTTGGAATGATAACATTAAAAGGAACCAACATATACCTTCGCGCACTCGAACCCGAAGATTTAGAGTTTATCTACAAAATAGAAAACAATGAATCAGTTTGGGATGTAAGTAACACGCAAACACCTTATAGTCGATTTTTGATTCGTCAGTATTTAGAAAATGCGCACCAAGATATTTATGAAGCCAAACAATTGCGCTTAGCTATTTGCTTAAATGATACTTTTGAAGCAGTAGGTTTAATCGATTTATTTGATTTTGATCCTAAAAATAATAGAGCGGGAGTTGGAATCGTCATTTCAAGCGAAACCAATCGAAATGCTGGAATTGGTTCCGAAGCATTGCAACTTGTAATCAATTATGCATTCAATCAATTGCAATTGCATCAACTATATGCAAATATTGGTTCAAAAAATGAAATTAGTATTTCCCTTTTTACTAAATTTGGCTTTCAGAAAATCGGAGTAAAAAAAGATTGGAATAAAATCAACAATCAATACGAAGACGAAATTTTATATCAATTAATCAATCACATTTAAAAAATAATCCCTTGAACGTAAAAAAAATAATTTCAATAATCGCTGTTGCCGGAATCGTAGTAGCAACTGCAGTTGGTGTTTATGTATATTTTAAAGCTTTTACACCTAATACACAGTTTTCACAAGACGAAGTTTATGTTTACATTCCTTCAAATTCAACTTATGAACAAGTAGTAGAAATTGTAAAACCATTGGTAAAAGATTTTGAAAAATTTGATTTTGTTGCCACATCAAGAAATTATAGTACGAATGTAAAAGCTGGAAAATTTCTTTTCAAAAAAGACATGACTAGTTTTGATATGGTAAGAAGTTTACGTTTAAATGTTCCTGTAAAAGTAGCTTTTAACAATCAAGAAACGCTAGGTAAGTTAGTACAACGTTTAGCTACCCAATTAGAACCTGATAGTTTAAAATTAGATGTAGCGTTTACCAATACACCTTTTATGGAAGAGAATGGCTTAACGGAAGAAACCATTTTAGCGCTTTTTATTCCTAATACATACGAGTTCTATTGGAATACACCGGCGGACAAAATTGCTCAAAAATTAGCAAAAGAATACCGAATTTTTTGGAATAATGAGCGTACAGAAAAAGCAAAAGCGTTAGGATTAACACCAATTCAAGTATATACTTTAGCCTCAATTGTGCATAAAGAAACTGCAAAAGTAGATGAAAGACCAACAGTAGCTGGCGTTTATTTAAACCGTTTGAAACAAGATATGCCACTTCAGGCTGACCCAACCATTATTTTTGCAATCAAAAAACGTTCGGGCGATTTTGACCAAGAAATTAAACGCGTTTTCTTTAACGATTTACGAATTAATTCTCCTTACAATACCTATGTAAATAAAGGATTACCTCCTGGACCAATCGCTATGCCAGATGTTTCGGCTATCGATGCAGTTTTAAATTCAGAAAAACACGATTATATTTATTTCTGTGCAAATCCAGATAAACCAGGTTATCATGCCTTTGCATCAAGCTACGAAGCACATCAAGTAAATGCTAAAAAATATGCTGAGTGGGTTACTAAATTAGGAATCGATCGTTAATTTTTAAGAGCGAATGGCTTGGGCTTTATTAGTAAACCATTTTCCTGCTTTCCATTTCAATCTATGCTTTCAGCATAGGATTTTTATTGCAATCAGGGCTAGCTGGCTGTTCATTTTTCTGTTTGTGTCTGTTTTTTCTCAAGCGCAATCAGATAACAATACTTTCTTAAAACCTTCAGATACGCTTAATAAACCAAG
The DNA here is from genome assembly GCF_025909975.1 of Flavobacterium lacisediminis. Lineage (GTDB taxonomy): Bacteria > Bacteroidota > Bacteroidia > Flavobacteriales > Flavobacteriaceae > Flavobacterium > Flavobacterium lacisediminis. Next base: position 401,762 of record NZ_JAPCIO010000002.1, read on the forward strand.
AAGAACTAGTGTTTATGTTGGTGAATCTGTGGCTTTAGGAGTAACACTAGTAGGTTTAAACCAACTTTGGTATAAAGATTATCCAAAATCTGATTTTCATTTTATTAATGATAACAATCAGTGGTTGCAAATGGATAAATTAGGACATCTATATTCTACTTATCATTTAGGAAGGGTAGGAGCTGAAATGTTACAATGGAGCGGCGCTTCAAAAAAAGAACAACTAATTTATGGTTCCACTCTTGGATTAGGATTTTTAACTGTAGTTGAGGTTTTTGATGGTTTTTCACAAGAATGGGGAGCATCATCTGGCGATATTATTGCAAATGTTTCGGGAACGGCGCTGTATGTTTCTCAAGAATTACTTTGGAAAGAACAGCGTATCACACCGAAGTTTTCATTTCATCAAACCAAATTCGCTTCACAACGTCCTGAAACTCTGGGAGTATCCTTTAACGAAGAAATTTTAAAAGATTACAACGGTCAAACGTATTGGTTGTCGTTTAACGTTCATTCGTTTACAAAAGATAGCTTTATTCCCAAGTGGTTAAACCTCGCAATTGGTTATAGTGGAGAGGGAATGTTGTACGGAAATGATGCTGAAGCAATCGAAAACGGAATTATTCAAAACCCATATCGTCAATTTTACCTTAGTTTAGATGTTGACTTAACGAAAATTACTACAAAATCTCATTTTTTAAAGACACTTTTCTCTGTTTTTAACACGATTAAAATTCCAGCACCTACTTTGCAATACGATGAGTATAACGGACTTAAAGGGCATTTTATCTACTTTTAGGGATTATTAACATGCTGTAAATCAATATTGTAATTTTTTTTGTATATTTGCAGCGGTAATTTCAGATGGGTGACAGGCGCTGAGAAATAACAATTCATGATAAAAAAAAGGTCGTATTTTATAGGATTGACACTCCTAGTATTAGTCGTTTCTTCAGGTTTTATAACCTTTAAGAAAGAAAAATTAGAAGGATTTCATTTGTCAAATTACGAAGGTATCAAATACCACGTTCCAAATGAATATGAAAACGAAGAGGTATTACCAATTAAAGTGCCACAAGTTGGTAAATCTTTTATAGGTTTTGCTCAAAAAATGGCTTATAAAGAGTCAAGATGTATATTGCATTTAGTGAATCCATACGGATACATGGGTAAATACCAATTCGGAAGAAGTACACTGCGCACTGTGGGTATTTATGATTTTCAAGAGTTTTTACGTAATGCTGTATGGCAAGATGAAGCTTTCAAAGCTTTAATCGCTAGAAACAAGTGGGAATTACGTAAAGAAATTCAAAAATATTCAGGTAGAGTAATCAATGGTGTAGAAATTACAGAATCAGGTTTAATTGCGGCAGCACATTTAGGTGGAGCTGGTTCAGTAAAAAAATATTTAAGAAGTAATGGGCGTAATGGTTTCAAAGATGGTTTTGGAACATCGTTATCAAGCTACATCAGAAAATTTTCAAATTACGATATTTCACACATTGAAGCAGATGCAAATGCAAAAGTAGATTTAGAGTAATTTTACATTTTGTGAATAATAAAAATACAAGGTCGATTATGTAAATCGGCCTTTTCTTTTTTCCATTCGTTAACCGTTTTGGTTTTGATGTATTCTGTAGGCAAAGTAATATCACAAGCTACACATAAATAGGTACTTGGTTGTAAAATTTGCAACAAATCTTCCATCAATTTATTATTGCGATAAGGCGTTTCAATAAACAATTGAGACTGATTTTTATCCTGAGATAAACGTTCGAAATTCTTTAAAGCCTGTTTTTTATCGTTTTTATCGATTGGTAAATAACCATTGAAAGCGAAACTTTGTCCGTTCATTCCGCTTGCCATTAAAGCTAATAAAATTGAACTTGGTCCTACTAACGGCACTACTTGAATTCCTTTTTCATGTGCTAACTTCACAATAACAGCACCAGGATCTGCAATTCCAGGGCAACCAGATTCACTCATTAATCCAATGTTTTCACCCCTTAATAAAGGTTGTATGAATTCGTTATGTTCAGCAAATTCAGTGTGTTTGTTTAGAACCGAAATCTTTAAATCGGGTTGTTTTTTTTCGGGATGAATGCTTTTGATGAATTTACGAGCGGTTTTCTCGTTTTCAACTATATAATAATCTACAAAATCAATGGTTCTCTTTATGGTTTGAGGTAAAACATCTTCAGGAACTACAGTAGTTTCTCCAGGATTGGATAAAGTTATTGGAATTAAGTATAGTTTACCTAAAGTGTTTGATTTCATGATATTATTACTTAAGTTTTCTTGCAATTTCTTCACAAGCTTGGTCTAACATATCAAAAACGTTTTCAAATCCGTCTTGACCACCATAATACGGGTCGGGAACATCAACGTTTTCGCCAGGAAAAATTTCGTTTAGAATCAGCTTGACTTTCGATTTTGCTTCTTCATTTGGTGCCAAAGCTAGAACATCTTTGTAATTGGAATTATCCATTACAAAAATATGATCAAAAGTATCAAAATCACTTTTTTTGAATTGTCTTGCTCTTTGATTGGTGATGTCTAATCCTCTGCCCTTAGCAGTTGAAATGGAACGTTTATCGGGTAATTCTCCAGCATGCCAACCGCCAGTTCCTGCGGAATCCACAATAAAATCTTCGGAAAGTTTAGAGCGCATAATACCTTCTGCCAAAGGAGAACGGCAAATATTTCCTAAGCAAACCATTAAGATTTTAGAAGCCATGAATTATAGCGATAATTTCTTGTTGATATCGTCAACGAATTTGCGGAATTGTTTGTCGGTAGTAACTAAGTTATCAACCGTTTTACAAGCATGAAGAACTGTTGCGTGGTCTCTGTCTCCAATTTGCGAACCAATGTTTGCTAATGAAGCTTTTGTAAATTTCTTAGCAAAGAACATCGCTAATTGTCTAGCTTGTACCACGTGACGTTTTCTAGTTTTTGATTGTAAAGTTTCAACGTCCAATTGGAAATAATCAGAAACTATTTTCTGAATATAATCAATTGAAATTTCACGTTTTACGTTTTTAACGAATTTCTCAACTACTTGTTTTGCTAATTCAATGGTAACCTCGCGTTTGTTGAAAGAAGATTGAGCAATTAGAGAAATAATAGCACCTTCTAATTCACGAACGTTAGATTTGATGTTTTTAGCAACATATTCTACAATTTCGTCAGGCATTTCTACTCCGTCACGGAATAAAATATTTTTCAAAATTGAAATACGAGTTTCGTAGTCAGGTTGATGTAATTCTGCTGATAATCCCCATTTGAAACGAGATAGTAAGCGTTGCTCAATATCTTGCATGTCCACTGGTGCTTTGTCTGAAGTTAGAATTACTTGTTTTCCGTTTTGGTGTAAATGGTTGAAGATGTGGAAAAATACATCTTGCGTTCCTGATTTACCCGATAAGAATTGTACATCGTCAATAATCAAAACATCAATTAATTGATAGAAGTGAATAAAATCGTTACGTGTGTTTTTCTTAACCGAATCAATATATTGTTGTGTGAATATTTCAGCTGAAATATACAAAACAGTTTTTTCTGGATATTTATCTTTGATTTCAACTCCAATAGCGTGCGCTAAGTGCGTTTTTCCTAATCCAACACCACCAAAAATCAATAATGGGTTGAAAGAAGTTCCGCCTGGTTTATTTGCTACGGCCATACCTGCACTTCTTGCTAAACGGTTCGAATCTCCTTCAAGGAAATTGTCAAAACTGTAATTAGCATTTAATTGTGATTCGATTTTTAAATTACGAATTCCAGGGATGATAAAAGGATTTTTTAATTCTGGGTTTTTATTCACAATAGGCACATCTACTTCCTGAGGTTTTACCGCTGTTCTGTTATAACTTGGAATTTGCTCAGTAAATGGAAGTTTATTGCCATAAGTGTTTTCCATCTTAATTTTATACAATAACTTTGCGCCCGGTCCTAATTCTTTAGTTAGGGCTACTTTTAATAATTTTACATAGTGTTCTTCCAACCATTCGTAGAAGAATTTACTAGGTACTTGAATAGACAACGCGTTATCGTTTAGCTCAACTGACTGTATAGGTTCAAACCAAGTCTTGTAAGCTTGATCTTGAATATTGTCTTTTATGAAAGACAGACAGTTATTCCATACCGATTGCGCAGTTTTCGTCATAAATTCAATTAGTTATTACTAGTTTATTTTTAGTTTTGTATAGGTTACAAAAGTGAACAGAACGGATATTCTGTTCTTGTGATTTGGGTTAGCAAATATGTGAACAAAATTTTGTAAAAAAAATTTTTTTAGCCTTGATTTTTAAAAAAAAATATTGTAAGCCTTGTGGGTAATTTTTTAAGATTAATTTAATATTAGTTTAATATGAGAGAATATCAATTTCAAGTTCGTGTGCGTTATGCGGAAACTGACCAAATGGGAGTCGTTTATCACGGAAATTACGCACAGTATTTTGAGATGGGACGCGTGGAATGGCTAAGAAACTTAGGGGTTTCGTACAAATGGATGGAAGAAAATGGTGTTATGCTTCCTGTGGTTTCATTAACCATGAATTATAAGAAACCAGCACGTTATGATGATTTGCTAACGGTTAAGACAATATTAAAAAGTCAGACCTCTGTGAAGATAGAATTTGACTACGAAATCTTTAATGAAGCGAATGAGTTATTAACAACGGGTTATTCGATGTTAGTGTTTGTAGACATGAAATCGGGGCGTCCAATTTTGCCTCCAAGTTATGTTTCGGAGAAGATAAATTCTTTTCTAGAAGTTTAAATTTCGGTTAATTTTATTTCGAATAAATTTTCAAAAGTGTCCAATAGATTTTGGACATTTTTTTTTCGGGTAGCAATTTCAATTTCGCAATCCATTTCCATTTTTTGAGAAACGATTTGTAAGTTTTTTTCTTTAATGATGCGCATCACTTTATTCATGTTTGCATACCCAAAAGAAATGATGAAATGTTTATCTATGGTACGTTCGATAATTTCAGCATTTTCCATTGCCATTTGAGCTGCAATTTTATAAGCAGAAATCAAGCCTCCAACACCTAGTTTTACACCTCCAAAATAACGAACCACTACAACTAATACATTCGTAACTTCAAATGACTGAATTTGTCCATAAATAGGCATTCCAGCACTATTGTTGGGTTCTCCATCATCGTTAGCGCGGTATTGAATTTTTTCTGTTCCAATTTGATAGGCGTAACACCAATGGCGCGCTGAAAAATGCTCTTTTCGTAAACGCTCTAAAATCTCTTTAATTTCTACTTCGGTAGTTACAGGAAAAGCATAGCCAAAGAATTTACTATTCTTTTCTTTGTATAAGACTTCTTCCGAAGCTGCAGCTATGGTTTTATATGTGTCTTTTTCTGGGGAATCCATCTTAATAAGTAACTAAAAATAGTGCAAATAAAGCGAGTCCTATTCCAAAAGCATTTCTAACAGAAATTTTTTCTTTAAAGAATAAGATGCCTACAAAGGTAGAAACTATTACAATAGCAATGTTATGAATGGTAAATAAAGTAGCACTTTCAAACGCTTTTGCTTCTAACATTTTGACTAAGAAATACAAAGAAAAATAATTAGGTAAACCTAATGCAATACCTCCCAAAATATTTCTTCCTGAAAATTTAATTTTTCCTCGAATGGTTAGGAAAAGTATCGTTAGTATTCCAACACTAAAAGCACAGAAGAAGGTGACAGATGAAAATAAACCAATTTGATTTGCAGGGACGTGAAAGGTTTGTAAATATTTCAAACTTGAATCTATGGTTCCTGCTCCAATAAAAACTAATATTGGGAAAAGTAAATTATTAGCTTGTTGTACTTCTCCAGTTTCTTTTTTCGAAGTGAAATAAACTGCAATTAATGCTAAAAGTATTCCTATGATTTTGATAAATCCAAGACTTTCATTATATAAAATAACTCCCAATGTAATTGGAATAATTACCGACATCTTAGAAGCAACGGAAGCAACTGAAAGCCCGTTTCTTTGAGATGTTAATGTTGTGGCGTAGAAAGTAGATATAAAAACAAAACCTAAAATTAAACTTCCTTTAAACCAGTCTAATGAGATGATTTTAGTTGGAACAAGCTGGTCATCTAAAAACAATAGCCCAACTAAGAAGGCAACAAAGTAATTTACTACTAAAGCTTGCAAAGCATCAATGTTGAATTTCGCAAAAAGTTTAATAATTACAAAAAGAACGGCATTAAATAAAATGCTAAGAAGTAGATAAATCACAATGGGTTATATTATTTTTTTATCGAAAAGTTGGGTAACGTCATCTATGCCTGGTTGTAAATTCCAAACTTGTAATCCTAATTTTTCCGCAACATCTGTGTTTTCTTTTTTATCGTCGATAAACAATGTTTTTTTAGGATTCAGATTATGATTGTTGATAACATATTTGAAGGCATTTTCATCAGGTTTTCTAAGTCTTATTTCATACGAGAAATATACTTTTTCAAAACAACTATAAAAATCGCGAGCAAAAGTTTGTCCTACTTTGTGCTCAAATTTTTCAATGTGAGTGCTATCCGTATTGCTCAAGAGAAATAATCGGTATTTTGATGCAATCATTTGTAAAAATTCCAATCGATATAAAGGGAAGTCACCTAAAATGGAATTCCAAGCAGCTCTAATTTCGGCTAAATCAGCATTTGGTATATGTTTTTGAAAACCTTGCATGAATTCGAGTTCGTCAATTTTACCGATTTCGTACTTTTTATTCAAAGCATCCAAATCGTCATGCCAAGCGGTTAAACCTAATTTTCTAAACTCAGTGTCAATAGCTTGTTTGTTCAAATCAATAAAAACATCGCCAAAATCAAAAATAATTGCTTCAATCATAATTCTTGAAAATTTTAAGTTCATCATTCATTATGTCAAAACTAGCAACCGGATTTCCGGAAATGTTTGGGGCTGTTGTGCCGTTTTGAAATGTTGTTTGTCCAATAAAAACTCTTGCTTCATCCCATAAATTCGCGTCTATGAATGATTGGAGAGTCTTGCTTCCTCCTTCAATAATAACCGATTGTATATTGTATTTATACAAAATGTCACAAATTGAAGAAATTAGGTGAATATCAAAGATAGCATTTTCATAGATACAATTTTCAGTTGAAATGAATTTTTCGCTTTCAGTGATGAAAATTGTTTTTTGAGAATTGTCTTTTACCTGATAGTTTTCAGAAATCTTGCCTGATTTATCCAATACAATTCGAATTGGATTATTTCCTGAAAAATCACGCGCATCTAATTTTGGATTGTCGTCTAAAACGGTATTGGTTCCAACTAAAATCGCTTTTTCTTCAGTACGCCATTTGTGAACCAATTGTCTGGAATATGGATTTGTAATCCAAACGGGAGCTTTTTCTTCTTTCGAAAGTGGAGCAATAAATCCATCAGCAGTTTCTGCCCATTTCAATATAATATAAGGTCTTTTCTTTTGATGAAAGGTAAAAAAGCGTTTGTTGAGTTCGTTGCATTCGTCTTCTAAAATACCAACGGTTACATTTTTGCCACTTTCAACTAATTTCTTGATGCCATTGCCAGCCACTTTTGCAAATGGGTCAACGGTACCAATTACAACATTTGGAATTTCATTTGCAATAATTAAATCACAACATGGAGGTGTTTTTCCAAAATGACTACACGGTTCTAAACTCACGTAAATCGTAGCGTCTTTTAACAAAGATTTGTCCTTTACCGAATTCACCGCATTGACTTCCGCATGAGGTTCTCCTGCTTTTTTGTGCCAACCTTCGCCAATGATTTTACCATCATGCACAATCACACTTCCTACTAACGGATTTGGATACGTAGTTCCCAAACCATTTTTGGCGAGTTCAATACAGCGTTTCATGTAAAATTCGTGCGTCGTCATAATACAAAAGTAGTATTTTTAAGATAGATTTAATAATCGATTCTACCAATTTACGTACTTTTACCCAACAATAAAAATGCTATGCTAATTAGAGAAATCCAACAAAAAGATAATGAGTCGATTGCCAAGGTAATTCGTGATATTTTTCATGAATTAGATGCGCCAAAAGTAGGAACGGCTTATGCTGACCCTATTTTAGATACTTTATACGAAGTCTATCAAGCCCCTCGTTCTGTTTATTATGTTGTGGAACATGATGAAAATGTAGTTGGTGGCTGTGGTGTTGCTCCTTTAGAGAATGCAGATGTTTCGGTATGTGAATTACAAAAAATGTATTTTGCTCCCGAAATTAGAGGAACAGGTTATGCAGAGAAAATCATTGAAAAGTGTTTGGAATTTGCGAAAGCACAAGGATTTGAAATCTGTTATTTAGAAACCTTATCTTTTATGACAACCGCTCAAAAACTATACAAACGAATAGGTTTTGAAAATATCGATGGTCCAATGGGAAATACTGGTCATAATAGTTGTGAAGTTTGGATGACGAAGAAATTATAATATCAAGATTAAGTTTATGAAAATTAAGATTTTATTTTTTTTATTGATTTCCGTAGTTGGTTTTTCTCAAAAGAAGAAAATCAATGAAGAATATGATTACATCAACAATTATTATCAATTAGTTTATCAGGCACAATATGAATATTTGAAGGAAGATTATCAAAAAGCCTATGATTTATTAAAAACTGCTGAAAAGAATTGTCCATTATTAAAACAAATGGAAATTAATGAACCTGCAGTTTTAGCTGAATGTGCTATGCGATTAAACAAGCCAGAAGAAGCGGTTCATTATATTGAAATTTTAGTTAGAGATTATGGTGCTAATTTTGAGGGTTTTAAAAACTCTCCTCTTTATAAGGATATTCAAAACACAAGATATTGGAGAAAATTAGAACGAAAGGCTAAAAAATATCATGAGGCTTATCTAAAACAAGTGAATTTAGATTTGAGAAATGAAATTTTAAAAATGAAGGAGGAAGACCAAAGTGTAAGAATTAATCGTGATTATGAAGGATTGAAAAGAGTGGATAGCATTAATTATTTAAAGTTAAGAAAGATTGTTGCGGATTGTGATTGCTTTCCTGATGAAATGTTTCCTCAATTTGGAAATTATACAATTGATGATAAATTTTTCAGTGCAGTTATTTTCGTTTATCATATAAATAGTGAAGATGCAGAATATTGGAAGCCTATTTTTCTCGATTTAATTAGAAGAGGAAGAGCGCCTGCAGAAATCTATGGTACTTTGATAGATAGTAATTTAAGAAGTAATGGAGTTTATCTGTATGGTATTTATAGTAATATTGGAAAAGATTTGATTGATGATTTTGAAAATTTAGATAAACGGAGAATAGCTGTAGGTTTGCCTCCATGGCAATTAGAAAAAGATATTCACGAGCTCATTAAAAAGAAATACGGTATCTAATGCTACTAAAACAATATAAAGTTCACTTTTTCGATGCACTGAAAAACATTCAAGATGAACAAGAAATCGAAAGTTTCTTTTTTATCCTAACCGAATATTTGCATAATTTAAAGCGAGTAGATGTGGCCTTGAACCCTAATTATGAGATTTCAGATGCAGCAATTGAAAAGTGGAATTCCATTTTAGTTCAATTACAACAAGAAAAACCTATTCAATATATCACAGGAGAAGCTTGGTTTTATGGCTTGCAATTTGAAGTCAATGAAAACACTTTAATTCCAAGACCAGAAACAGAAGAATTAGTGGAGCGGATAATTGAAAGTCAAAAGTCAAAAGTTCAAAGTCAAAAGTTAGAGATTTTGGATATTGGAACCGGTTCTGGTTGTATTCCTATTTCATTAAAAGTAAATTTACCACAAGCAAACGTTTCAGCAATTGATGTTTCCGAAAAAGCATTAGAAGTTGCCAAAAGAAATGCTCAATCAAATAAGGTTGAAGTGAATTTCATTCAAGTCAATATTTTAGAAGTACTAGATTTAAATCAAAACTTTGATATCATCGTATCAAATCCACCTTACGTTCGCAATTTAGAAAAGCAAGAAATCAAGAAAAATGTCTTGGATTACGAACCGCATTTGGCGCTATTTGTAGAAGATACCGATGCTTTACTTTTTTACAGAAAAATTGCACAATTAGCTTTGAAAAACTTGTCGCCAAAAGGTTTGTTATTCTTCGAAATCAATCAATATTTAGGAAAAGAAACGGTTGAGTTACTAGAAAATCTAGGTTTCAAAAATATCGAATTGAAAAAAGATATTTACGGGAATGACAGAATGATTAAGTGTGAAAGTGAAAAGTAAAAAGTAAATTTGTACTAACTACTCATATCTTAACGCTTCCACAGGATCTAATTTAGATGCTTTTATCGCAGGATATAATCCAGAAACAATCGTTACAATAAAGGTTGTAATAAATGCTGCAATAATGGCCATCCATGGAATTACAAAGGCAAATCCAATTGCTGATGCTATAGCAAACCCAATCAAGATTCCAAATAAGATACCAACAATTCCACCTAATTGGCCAATTACTAATGTTTCGGTAAAAAACTGCCACGCAATCGTACTGCGTTTCGCTCCAAGCGATTTTCTAACGCCAATTTCACGTGTTCTTTCAGTAACAGAAACTAGCATGATATTCATTAATGCAATTGAAGAACCAAAAACGGTAATAATTCCAATTACCCAAGCCGAAATTCCTAAAACAGCTGTATTAGAAAGTAACGTTTGAATCAAATCATCACTACGCTCAATACCGAAATTTTCTTTTTCTACTGGACTTAATTTTCGAACTCTTCTCATGGTGATAATAGCATCATCAACCGCTTCATCTAACAAACCTTCATTGGTAACCATTACATCTAAATCGTAGTTGATGTTAGGAGCAGAAAATAAAGAACGTGCTACTTGAGTTGGAATCAAAACGCGTAAATCTTGACTATTTCCAAATGTTGAACCTTTTTCTTTTAAAACTCCAATTACTTTGAATTTAGCTCCACGAATTGAAATGGTTTTATCAAGAGGGTTGATATTTTCAAACAAACCTTTTTCAAAATCCGAACCTAAAACACAAACATAATTGTTATTCGAAATATCAAACGAATTGAAATTTCTACCTTTTACAACTTCTAAACCTTTGTTTGGACAAAAATTTTCATCTACACCCACAACTGAAATTTCTGGATCAGTTTTCTTTTCACCATATTTTACTTCAATAGCTGAACCAGCAGTAAACGATAGGGAAGTAGTTGTAAATGGAAAATTAAATTTATCTTGAAATGATTTGGCTTCTGGATAGCTGATGATAGGATTGACACGTTGTTCGGTGTCGTTTTGATTAATTTCAGAAGAAAAATCGTATTGACTTATCGAAAAAGTATTGGCTCCCATAGAAGCAAAATCTTTCAAAATAGTATTCTCTAATGCTGAAACCACTGTTAGAATTCCAACCAAAGCCGTAATTCCAATAGCAATAATCATAACAGTTAACGAAGTACGCAAAGCCTGACTTCTAATGGAATCAAGCGCAATTTTTGTATTTTCTTTAAATAATCCTACCATGACTATAAGACTAAAGTATGAGTAAAATGTTACACATTAAAAGTAAGAATTTAGAATTTAGAATTTAGAAAGTAAAAATTCTGAAATTTTAAATCTCTGAATTGATTTTTAATACTGCTAAATATATTCGATATTTGCACTACGAAATTTTTAAAATTTCTATACTTTCAGAATTCTAAATTCTAAATTCTAAATTTAAAATGGCACAAAAACCAAGCATACCAAAAGGAACCCGAGATTTTTCACCAGCAGAAGTGGCGAAACGCAATTATATTTTCAGTACAATTAAAACCAATTTTGAAAAATTTGGCTTTCAACCTATTGAAACACCTTCGTTTGAAAACTCAGAAACCTTAATGGGGAAATATGGTGAAGAAGGCGATCGTTTGATTTTTAAAATCTTGAATTCTGGTGATTATTTAGATAATTTTTCGGATGCATTTATTAATGGTGTAATTAATATTATATCGAATTTTTACATAAATTTAATAAATGAATCCGATGTAAATTCGATAGATTTTATTGAAAAGAATAAAATACAAATTGAATTCTTAGAAAGAATATATAATTCTAAAGGTTTAAATGAATCATTGAATCTAAATAAAGTTTTTGATAATAATTTATTCAAAATTATTTTTGAGACTTTAGATGAATATACCGGTTTGTTGTTTAAAAATTTAGATTTTTATATGAATCATAATGGAAAACTTGAAAAGTACGCTGATCTTTATGAAGAAGATAAGAAAACTATTTTTTCAATATCATCTACTGTTTACTCCCTTTGGTCGATTAAATCTAATTCAAAAAAATTTACAGCAAACATTTCAGAAAAAGCATTACGTTACGATTTAACGGTTCCTTTTGCACGTTACGTTGTACAACACCAAAACGAAATTGAATTTCCGTTCAAGCGTTACCAAATACAGCCGGTTTGGAGAGCAGATCGACCTCAAAAAGGACGTTTTAGAGAGTTTTATCAATGTGATGCTGATGTGGTGGGTTCGAATTCACTTTGGCAAGAAGTGGAGTTGGTGCAATTGTACGACTCAGTTTTTAGTCAGTTAGGTTTAGGTGGCGTTACCATTAAAATTAACAATCGTAAAATATTATCTGGAATTGCTGAGGTTATTGGCGCTTCGGATAAATTGATTGATTTTACAGTAGCTTTAGATAAATTAGATAAAATAGGTGAGGACGGTGTGAAAAAAGAAATGTTAGAAAAAGGCATTTCGGGAACAGCGATAGAAATAGTACAGCCGTTGTTTAATTTTACGGGAACCATCAACGAAAAAATAGAAAAATTAGCGCAATTATTAGCTAATTCAGAAGAAGGAATGAAAGGTGTAAACGAGTTGCAATTTATTTGTGATAACGTTACGACTTTAGGTTTACAAACCGCTTTCTTGGATTTAGATGTTACGTTAGCACGTGGTTTAAATTACTACACAGGCGCCATTTTTGAAGTTGCAGCTCCAAAAGGTGTGGCTATGGGTTCAATTGGTGGCGGTGGTCGTTATGATGACTTAACGGGTATTTTCGGATTGAAAAATATGTCGGGTGTTGGAATTTCGTTTGGTTTAGATCGAATTGCTTTGGTAATGGAAGAAGTTGGTTTATTTCCAGAAGCTGTTTTAGCGACATCAAAAGCGTTGTTCTTAAACTTTGGAGATAAAGAAGCTTTGTATTCGATGAAAGCCATCGGGAAATTGCGTCAAAAAGGAATCAAAGTTGAGTTATATCCTGATAAATCAAAAATTGATAAACAATTCAAACACGCCGATAGAAGAGGAATTCCTTTTGCCGTAATTGTAGGAGAATCGGAAATAGAGCGAGAAGAATTTGGCTTTAAAAACTTAGCGACTGGCGAACAACAAAAAGTAGACTTTGCAACTTTAGTTACGTTATTACAATAATTAAAATCAGAACTTTGTTGTTGAACTTTAATAGAATTTGATATGGTAGACGACGAAGCTAAAAAAGTATTTTGGTCACTTCAGAACAATAAACGTACTGAAGCTGAACGAAATGTGTTTCAGCCCACAGGTAAAAAACCGATGAATAAAAACGTAGTTTATATTTTGTCGGCTATCGGAATTACTTTTTTGATGAGTTTTGCTTTGTCGTTATTTTCTAAAGAAACGACTCAATTTTGTTTTCTGATTGAAAGATATTGCTTCAATTCAACTGAAAATCCAATGGCATATACTTTTTATATTTTTATGAATCTTTGGATTTTGATTTTAGGAATTGGTGTTGCTTATTTGATTGGGAAGAAATTAGGTGATAAGATTAAAATATAGATTTACCCATTTTTAAAAATCTCTTTGACAGCTGTTTCGTAATTCTTGCTATTTCCCGCTTTTTTTATCTTTTTGAATGTCTTTTGTGGATTAGAAAATGATTCCGAAAAGTATTCCCAAAACCCTAACATTTTCATACGAATAGGAGTTGGGCCTTGCAAATACGCATCATATTCTCTGTAGATTTCATCGTGAAAAGCTTCAAAAATTTCCAATCTATTTTTCGGATATTCTGTAGTGTCGTTTTTAATCATCGAAGGTAAAAATGGATCGGCAATTAAACCTCTTCCTATCATCCAATGATCAATGGAAGGAAAACGTTCTTGTAATTCTTTAAATTTCGCTACCGAAGTAATATCACCATTATAATAAATCTTCTGTTTTGAAGTATCTAAACATTTTTGAAACGAATCTAAATCGACACCGCCTTTGTATAATTGTTTTCCAATTCGAGCATGAATCGCGATATTTTTAATCGGATATTGTTCTAAAATGGGGAAAACATCTAAAATTTCGGTTGGATTTTCATAACCCATTCGCATTTTCATCGAAACGATAATGTCAGTTTCATTGTGAACACGTTTTAAGATATGTTCAATTTGGTCGGTATTTTTTATCAATCCCGAACCCATACCGCATTTTGCCACCATTGGATACGGACAACCTAAGTTCCAATTCAATTCTTTGTAACCGAATTGTTGTACATATTTCGCCACAAATAAAAATTCCTCAGCATCATTTGTTATAATTTGTGGAATAACTTCTAGAGTAGAGTTGTTTTCAGGAAGAATATCACGTTCGTACGAACCTTTTACCACCAATTTTCCATTCAGTTTGATGTAAGGTGAATAGAAAGTGTCGATGCCACCAAAGTGTTTGTGAAAAGCGTTTCTAAATCTAAAATCGGTAAATCCTTGTAAAGGGGAAGATAATAATGTAATACTCATGCAGCAAAGATAATACAATTTTTAAGCTGCGTATTTTCTTTTATTTTACTAATTCGATTTTATCTAATTTCAGTTCAAAAGATTCATCTTTTTTATTGCCAATCAAGAAAACAATTTCTTCTAAAAATTTACCATCAAAATTTGGTAAGTTAAGTGTTTGACCTCTGAATGAAGGATATAAATCTTTTAAGTTTAGGGTAACAGTTTCCCATTCTCCCGTAGTTTCAAAGGTTGTGATGTAAGAGTAGTAGGAATTAATATCATCTTTTATTCTGAATTGATAATTTTTACCATCGCCTTTCAATCGGATATTGACTTTGGAAAAATTACTAATATCTTTTTTGTTCATTTGATAACGAACCGATGAAAAACCGCCATAGTTTTCGGTTGAAACTCTTCCGAAAAACATACCATTTCCATTTTCATCAATTTTAAACTTTCCGTCTGAAATTCCACCCATCACAACATCATCAATGATTCTCCATTCACGTGGATTGGTTTTTTCATTGAAGTCAAAAAGTAGAAAATCATTCATAATAAAAGGGGTTAACACTAAAATAATTAGAAATTTCATATCGTAATTTTTATTAAAAGTACAGAAATGAATTGATCTGCTAAGAAATTTAACCTTTGGTTTAGAAGTGTTTAAGTGTGAAATCTGATTTTAAAAAAGGAAGATATTATTCTCTTTTTTGTTTGAATAACCAATCGTACATGGCATCTTCATGAAAAAGTCGTTCTACGTTTCCGTGATTCCCACCTTTGATAATCGAAAAGATTAGATTAGCTTTATCATTACATTTACGAATTGCATTCACCACTTTTTGTGATTCCGAAAGCGGCACAATATAATCTATATCTCCATGCTGAATCCAAAGTGGAATGGTAGCTAATTTACAACCATCGCTCACATTTCCACCGCCGCAAATAGCAACTGCTGCTGTAATTTTATCAGCGTGTTTACCTGCAAAATGTAGAGTTCCATAACCGCCTAAACTCATACCACAAACATAAATTCGGGATTCGTCTATGTTGTAGTTTTTCTTTACATATTCTAAAACTTCTAAAACTTTATCAGGATTCCAACTTCCTTTAGCTAATTGAGGAGCGACAACAATGGCTGGAATTTTTCTTCCTTTATCCATTGCGCGAAGTACACCATATCTTCTCACACGATTCAAATCGGTTCCAGAAAGACTTTTTCCGTGTAGAAAAATTAGAATCGGTTGTTTTTCTGTACTTTCTTTTTCGGGAACATTAATCCAAAACGGATAAGTGGTTTTATCAGTTATCGTTTTTAATTGAGAAAATCCCAATGAAGTAATTAGTACAAAAAAGGTTATGTATATGTGTTTTAATTTCATTATCAATGGATTAGATTTAAAAAACAAAACCCGAAATTTACAATAAAGTAAAATTTCGGGTTTTCGTAGCGAGGACGGGAGTTGAACCCGTGACCTCAGGGTTATGAATCCTGCGCTCTAACCAACTGAGCTACCTCGCCAAAATGTTGGTCTCACATCCTTGTTGAATGCGGGTGCAAATATAAAACTATTTATATTCTTTGCAAATATAATTTTACAAAAAATTAATAAAATGTTTTTTTTGTATATTCAATTAATTCTATATATATTTCCAACTTAAATATTAGAATAATGAGTGCAAAAGTAAAATATGAATTAGAATTCCCCATTCAATCTTCGCCACAGCTACTATATCAATATATTTCTACACCATCTGGTTTATCGGAATGGTTTGCCGATAACGTAAATTCGAGAGGTGAGTTCTTTACTTTTATTTGGGATGACTCGGAAGAGAAAGCAAAATTAGCCTCTAAGAAAACAGGAGAGCGTATTAAATTCAGATGGTTAGAAGAAGATAATACTGAAACCGATTACTTTTTTGAATTAAAAATTATGGAAGATGAAATTACTAAAGACGTTTCTATTGTAATTTCAGATTTTGCTCACGAAGATGAATTAGACGAATCTAAATTATTGTGGGAAAATCAAATTTCTGACCTAAAACATGTGTTAGGTTCCGTTTAAAAAATCAATTATATAAGTTATATTTGTCCCGATTTAAAAATCGGGATTTTTTATGGTAAATTGTAACGGAAATATTCAGGAAAATAGCGCAATTCTTATTGATTCAAACAGAGGTTTTTTGTTTGGAGATAGTGTTTTTGAAACCATTAAAGTATTAGATAATAAAGTACTTTTTCTTGAAGATCATTATTTTAGATTAATGGCTTCAATGCGAATTTGCCGCATGGAAATTCCTATGAATTTTACCATGGAATATTTTGAAGAGCAAATTTTAAAACTAATTGCTACATTTTCAGATTCTAATTCATATCGTGTTCGCTTTTCTGTTTACAGAGATTCAGATGGTTTTTATTTGCCAAAAACTAGAAATGTACAATTTATAGTTGCTGCTTCGTCATTAAATTCCGATTTATATGCAATTGGTAAAGAATCTTATGAAGTTGAATTATACAAAGATTTCTACGTTTCAAAACAATTGCTTTCCACTTTAAAAACCAATAATAAAATGCTTCAAATCACCGGAAGTATTTTTGCAGACGAAAATGGTTATGATAACTGCTTAGTTTTAAATGACGAAAAGAATGTAGTGGAAGCTTTGCAAAGTAACTTGTTTATGAAAACGGGTAATGTAGTAGTAACTCCACCAGTTTCTGATGGTTGTTTAAACGGAATTATGCGCAAACAAATACTAGAACTCTTGAAAAAAATAGAAGGAATCGAAGTTAAAGAAGCTTCTATTTCTCCTTTTGATTTGCAAAAAGCGGATGAGTTATTCTTGACCAATGTAATTTCGGGAATTCAACCTATAACTAAATACCGTAAAAAAGAATACACTGCTGAATTTGCTTCAGATGTAATTAAAAGATTGAATGCTAAAATCCGACTTAGTTAAGCATTGGGTTTTCTGGAGCGTTTGAAAATAACACGTATTCGCCACCTTGTTCAATTATCTTTTCTTTCCAAAACAAAGTGCTAGCTTTTGAAAGTAGTTTGTTTTTGAGCGTATTCTCAGCAACAATCCACGAATTTTCTTGCATCTCCATTTCTAATTGGTTAACACTCCAACCGCTATAGCCAAGGAAAAAGCGAATATGATTTTTCGTAATTCTTCCTTCGTTTATCAATTGTTTGGTGGTTTCAAAGTCGCCACCCCAATAAATTCCATTTGAAATTTCAACACTATTTGGGATAATATCTGGAATATTGTGAATGAAATACAGATTGTCCTGTTCAACAGGTCCGCCATTGTATATTTTAAAAGAAGCTTCAATTTCCGGAAGCAAATCATTGATGGTATAGTTCAAAGGTTTATTTAAGATAAAACCAATTGAGCCTTCATCGTTATGTTCCGCTAATAAGACCACAGAGCGATTAAAAGAAACATCGCCTAAAATGGAAGGTTCTGCAATTAACAGATGGCCTTTTTTTGGTAAAGTTGATATCATATTTCTGTAGTTAATTAATTAAAGTTATCAAAAAAAAATTACAAATTCAAAATATTCTCGATGAAATGCAAAAAAAAGTCCCGATTTGCATCGGGACTCTCTTATTTTGATGTATCAAAATTATTTTTTGTTTACTGCTCCTTCTAATTCAGCACCAGCTTTGAATTTTACTACATTTTTAGCAGCAATTTTGATAGTTTTACCAGTTTGAGGATTTCTACCATCTCTTGCAGCTCTTTTAGATACTGACCAAGATCCGAAACCTACTAAAGATACTCTTCCACCTTTGTTTAAAGTTCCTTCAACATTGCTTAAAAATGATTCTAAAGCTAATTTAGCAGCTGCTTTTGTAATACCAGCAGAAGCTGCCATTGCATCGATTAATTCTGATTTGTTCATGATTAAAGTTATTTATAATTGGTTAAACTTAATTATTTATGACAAATTTAGCGGTATTGTTGAACTACGCAAGTATTCGTGCTATTTTTCGACTAAAATGTTGATAAATTAGATTAAATGTTAATAACATTGTTTGTTTTTTTAATTTTCACCCTTAAATATAGTGTTTTCAAGGCTTAAAGCGCTATCGCATTTTCTGAAAATGAAATTCCATTTAGTAATTCGTGAGCCAACATTCTTTTCTTTCCTGGGAATTGTAAACTTTCGATTTTTAAAAGACCATCTTTTGTAGCAATAAAAATTTCTTTTTTAGTAGTCGTTATCTTTCCGATAGTTTCCGAATGTACTTTTTCTTCAAAACTCGCCAAATAAACTTTTACGTTCCATTCTTGCTCGCCATCTTTTATAAATGTCCAAGCCGCAGGATAAGGAGATAAACCTCTGATTAAATTAAATATCGTCTTTCCTGATTGTAACCAATCAATTTTGCAATTCTCTTTATTTAATTTGTAAGCTGTTTTAACATCCGGATTATTTTCTTGTAAAGTTGTGATGGCTTTTTCAGATTCAATTAATTGAAGCGTTTCTAAAACTGTCTCACTTCCTAAATGCATCAAGCGGTCGTGTAACTCACCAGCGGTTTCGTTTGTTCCGATTTCAGTTTCCTTACTCAAAATCATGGCGCCGGTATCAATTTTATCATCAATAAAGAATGATGTAACTCCTGTTTTGGTTTCTCCATTGATAATTGCCCAATTAATCGGTGCAGCACCACGATATTCAGGTAACAAAGAAGCGTGAAGATTAAATGTTCCTAATTTTGGCATTTTCCAAACTACTTCAGGCAACATTCTAAAAGCAACAACGACTTGTAAATTGGCATCTAAACTTTTTAATTCGGCTAAAAATTCTTCTGATTTTAAATTGGTAGGTTGTAATAAGCGTAAGTTTTTTTCTAAAGCATATTCTTTAACCGCACTCATGCTTACTTTTTGTCCACGACCTGCTGGTTTGTCTGGAGCGGTAATAACGCCTACAATATCATAGTTGTTTTTGTAAATAGTATCCAGAATCCCAACAGCAAAATCGGGAGTTCCCATGAATACAATTCTAAGTTTTTCCATTATATAAGGTAATATTGATTGTTTGAATTGATTTTGATTCGATTATTTTCCAATAATAATTGAATGGCAAAGATAGTGGCTTCTGAAGAAATGTGAAGTTGGTTTTCTATTTCTCTAGAGGAAAGTGGCTCTTTTTTTAATAATTGAATTACGTTTTGAGTAATTTCTGTTGGATTAGCCTTTTTTTTTGAAAAGCAATACGAACAAATACCACAATCTTCTTTAGTAATCTCATCAAAATAAGCTAAAAGCATTTTGTTTTTACAAGTGTTTTCATCAGAAATGTAATATACAACACTTTGAAATTGATCTTGTTTTAATTTGTTTTGATGTTCTAAAAATTTCGCTACACGATTAATTGTCAAATCGTCTTCTCGCACTTCATTGAAAGTGATGCTACTGTCGTTGTTTTTGGCGTGTAAAATTATACATTGACTTGCAGCTAGTTTATCAATTACTTCTTCCACATGTGCTTCTGTAGAGTTCGCTTTTTTGGCTACCAAGTGCGGATTTATAGTTGTTTCTGCCTCAAAAATTCCAGAATAGGTTCTTAAAATCGTAGTAATAACAGGCTCATCATGTGGATGCAAACTAATGTAACGAATCACTTCCTTACTTGGAATGATAAATTGCAAACTTATTTTTTCTGTAGATTCGCTTTGGAACGTCAGAATTCCTTGTCGGTCTAAAAATTGTAAGCTATTGAAAGTTGGGATTACAGGAAAATGATAATGCGCACAAAATTGGTTCAAATTGAAAGCAAAACTTTCGTTATATCCTTCTCCGTATGCAATTTGAAAGTAATTATTCAGTTTAACATAAACATCTCTAACAAATTTTTTATCGGGTAAAACATCAATAAATTGGGCTTTGGTGTAACCAATATCAGTAGCATTGGTTAAGATAATTCCAAATGCTTTTTCACCATTTCTTCCAGCTCTTCCGGCTTCTTGATAATAGTTTTCAAGGTTTTCAGGAAGTTGAATATGAATAACCGTTTTCACATCGGGTTTGTCAATTCCCATTCCAAAAGCATTCGTTGCTACTATGACTTGAGATTTATTTTCTAACCACGATTGCATGTTTTTCTCTTTCTCTTTGGCGGGCAATCCACCGTGATAAAACGTACAACTAAATCCCAATTGATTCAACTGTTGTGAAGTTTCAACACATGATTTACGATTACGGACATAAATAATAGAAGATTGCGGATTTTTAGTTAAAATCTGCTGTATTTTGAAAAGCTTATCTTCTGTTTTAATCACATGATAAGCTAAATTTTCTCTAGTAAATGACTTTGTAAATACTTTTGGATTGACCAAAGCTAAATTCTTACAAATATCTTCCTGAACTCTTTTATTGGCTGTTGCCGTCAATGCTAAAAATGGAGTAGTAGGAAAATGTTCTTTTAAAGCCGAAATTTTCAAATACGCTGGTCTAAAATCATGTCCCCATTGGCTCACACAATGCGCTTCGTCAATAGCAATAAGATTGATGGGTAATTGTTTTAAGCGCTCAACTATCCAGTCATGTTGTAAACGTTCGGGAGAAAGGTATAAGAATTTATAATTTCCGAATTGACAATTGTCTAAAATGTCAATAACATCATCTTGAGAAACGCCACCAGTTAAAGCAATAGCTTTGATATTTTTGCTTTGTAAATTCTGCACTTGGTCTTTCATCAAGGCAATCAAAGGAGAAATTACCAAACAAATTCCGTTTAATTGAATAGCAGGAATTTGAAAACATACCGATTTTCCTCCTCCAGTAGGTAAAAGGGCAAACGTATCATTACCACTTAAAACCGATTGAATGATTTCTTCTTGAGGTTCTCTAAAACTATCGTGTTTCCAATATTTTTGAAGAATTTGTAAGGCTTCAGACATGTGAATTGGCTTTTAGAAACACTAAAATACAAAAAAATTATTTAACAAGATGTTTCATAATAAAATCAACACGATTTTCAACCGTGTCTTTTGGAACTTCTGTAATCGAATAACCATAATTTTTGTAGGTTTCCATCAAATGTTCGTGAATCAAAACTGCTTGTTCGTAATTTTCATAACGCTCGGCATCACTTACATAAATTTCTTTCCAAGGTGGTAAAACAAAAATGGCAGAGTATTTATGATCTTGACAAGCTTTATCAAAAAAAGCAGGGTACGAATCGCCAATGTAATGCATATAAGCCAAAACATCTGGAATACCTCGGTCTAAAAAAACGATATTCGCTTCTTCATTTAAAGCTTCTTTGAATTGTCTTTTTCGGCCTTCTAATAGTAACTCACTGAATAAAAGTGGTTTTTCTAAGAACAATTGTTCTATTCCTTGTTCTTGTGCTTCACGTATAACTTCGCGCGAAACCTCAGGATAACAAGTGTGTCCTTTTTCTTTTAAAGCCTCTATTAAGGTGGTTTTCCCAGAGCTTGGTCCACCAATTAAAACCACAATTTCTTTATTCATATTGGAAATACTAAGGCGCAAAAGTAAGTTTTTTTAAAAATCTAATCAACTTAAAAAATTATAAGTTACTACAATATAATTCTGAACATAAAAAAGTATATTTGCTTTTCCAATACGAAATGATGATGGATAAGAAAACAGAAGATTTTTACGTAAGATTAAAAGAAGAGTTAACCAATTCAACGCTTTGGCCTTCAGAGTATTTGTATAAGTTTATTATGCCTTCTGATGTGCATAGCATTGCTAAGGTAGAAGCTGCATTTAATGATATGGGTGCTGTTATTACTACACAACAATCTAAAACAGGGAAATTTACCAGTGTTTCCATTAGCGTAACTATGGCAAGTCCTCAAAATGTGATAGATAAATACATTGAAGTCTCGGATATCGAAGGCATTATTTCATTATAAAAAAAACATGCAAGAAGAAGTAAGTTATTTAGAATATAATTCAGAACGTCCGCATTTGATTATTCCAGAATACGGAAGACATTTGCAGAAATTGATTGACCAAGCCACAGAAATTGAAGATCGTGAAGAACGAAACAAAGCGGCAAAATACATCATTTCGGTTATGGGTTCGTTGAATCCGCATTTAAGAGACGTATTGGATTTTCAACATAAACTTTGGGATCAGTTGTTTATTATGTCTGATTTTAAATTGGATGTAGATTCGCCTTATCCAATTCCATCAAAAGATATTTTAACTCAGAAACCAGAGCGATTAAAATATCCTCAAAATTATCCAAAGTACCGTTTCTACGGAAACAACATCAAATACATGATTGATGTAGCAAATAGCTGGGAAGAAAGTGATTTAAAAAATGCTTTAGTCTTAGTAATTGCAAATCACATGAAAAAATGTTACTTGAGTTGGAACAAAGACACGGTAACCGATGAGGTAATTTTCGAACATTTATTAGAACTTTCGGGAGGAAAATTAAATCTTTCTAAATCCAATGAAGAACTTTCAAATACACATGATTTAATGAAAGTGAATAAGAAAGTTTCGAATAAAACACAATTTGGTCCGAGTAAAGTGGGGATTATCAAGAAAAATAACAATCCAAAAGGACATTTGAACAAGAACAATCAAAATAAAAATACATTTAAAAAATAGGCAGTTGCATGGGAACATTTAAAATCGAAGGAGGAATCGCATTAAAAGGAGATATTACACCACAAGGTGCAAAAAATGAAGCGTTACAAGTTTTATGTCCTGTTTTGCTAACTTCTGAAAAAGTAAGAGTAACGAATATTCCAGATATTATTGATGTTAACAAACTAATTACGCTTTTAGGTAATTTAGGAGTTAAAATCCAAAAAAATGGACCTGGTGATTACACGTTTCAAGCCGATGAGGTAAATGTAAACTACTTAAAAACAGAAGCATTCAAAAAAGAAGGTGGAAGTTTAAGAGGTTCAATTATGATTGTTGGACCTTTATTAGCGCGTTTTGGTTGTGGGTATATTCCAAAGCCAGGAGGTGATAAAATTGGGCGTCGTCGTTTAGATACACACTTTGAAGGTTTTATTAACCTAGGAGCTAAATTCAGATACGAAAGAGAAGACCATTTCTATGGAGTAGAAATCGACGGAAGATTACAAGGTTCTTACATGTTATTAGACGAAGCTTCTGTAACGGGTACTGCCAATATTGTAATGGCAGCGGTTTTAGCTGAAGGAACAACAACTATTTATAACGCTGCTTGTGAGCCTTACTTACAACAATTGTGTAAAATGTTGAACTCTATGGGAGCTAAAATTTCTGGAGTAGGGTCTAACTTATTAACGATTGAAGGAGTGGAAACGTTAGGCGGATGCGAGCACAGAATTTTACCTGACATGGTTGAAATTGGTTCTTGGATTGGTCTTGCAGCTATGACAAGAAGTGAAATTACGATTAAAAATGTGAGTTGGGAGAACTTAGGACAAATTCCAAACGTATTTAGAAAATTAGGGATTACTTTAGAAAGAAAAGGCGATGATATTTACATTCCAGCTCATAAAGATGGATACGAAATCAAAACCGATATCGACGGTTCTATCTTAACGGTTTCTGATGCGCCATGGCCAGGATTTACACCTGACTTGTTAAGTATCGTTTTAGTAGTTTGTACACAAGCTAAAGGTGATGTATTAATTCACCAAAAAATGTTTGAAAGTCGTTTGTTCTTCGTGGATAAATTAATTGATATGGGAGCAAAAATTATGTTATGTGACCCACACAGAGCTGTGGTTATGGGACATAATTTCCAATCGCAATTAAAAGCAACTACAATGAGTTCACCAGATATTAGAGCCGGAATTTCATTATTAATTGCCGCTTTAACTGCAAAAGGAACGTCAACCATTCAAAATATCGAACAAATCGACAGAGGTTACGAGCGCATAGACGAAAGACTTCGCGCAATTGGAGCTAACATCGTAAGAGTATAATTTAGTGTTCAGTGTTCAGTCGCAGTAAGCAGCGTTACTGAGACTGAACACTGGGACTGATTACTAAAAAATGGAAACCTACATCATCATTTTTCTTTGCATTGCTTCCTTCGTAGCCGGTTTTATCGATGCTATTGTGGGTGGTGGTGGACTAATTCAAACACCAGCAGCTTTAATTTTATTGCCTAATGTACCTGTTGCGTCTATTATAGGAACGTTAAAAATTCCAGGGTTTAGCGGAACAAGTATTGCAGCGTATCAATATCTGAAAAAGGTAAAAATTGATTGGAAGTTGTTTGTTGTTATGGCAATTATTTCGTTCTCTTTTTCTTTTTTAGGATCAAGTTTGTTGAATGTCATGAAAAACGATTTCATGAAACCAATTCTATTTGTAATATTAATTCTATTACTAATTTATACCTATTACAAGAAAGATTTTGGTCATTTCCACATTAGTATTTTAACCAAAAACCAACTTTATCTTTACGCATCACTTATTGTGGCTGTTTTGGGTTTTTATGATGGTTTTATTGGTCCAGGAACGGGAAGTTTATTAATTATGGCTTTTATTGCCATTCTTGGGTTTGACTTTTTACAAGCCAATGCTAACGCTAAATTAGTCAATTTAGCTACTAATTTTGGTTCTATTACATTATTTGTGCTTAAAGGAAAAATCATTTGGGCAGTTGCCATACCCATGGCAATTTGCAATATTATAGGTGCTTGGCTTGGAGCTAAGTTAGCTATTTCTCAAGGCAACGGATTTATTCGAATCTTCTTCTTAATTGTGGTAGGATTAGCATTACTTCGTTTTGGATATGATGTGTTTTTTAAATAAAAAAGCACTCCTTTAATTGAAGTGCTTCTTATTCTTTTAGAATTTAACACCAAACATCACGCCATCACCTTGAAAACCGTTTTGGTAACTTCTTACATAATCAACGCGTAAGAATCTAAATTTACCCCAACCAATATTATCAAATCCAACAGTAAATTCTTGATAGGGTTTCATATTAGGAATGTTTAACTGATGAAATCCTCCAATTAAATTCCATTGTAGTTTGTTCAACAACGGAATCTTATTCATAATGTAGCCTTTAAAATTGTGCTCAATATGGGTTTCTAAATACGCATCATTCGTAGAATGTGTATAATAAGGAAGCAAATTAAACGCGTTCAATGAATTGTTCAACAAATTAATATGCGTTTGATTTCCATTGAAATGTTTATAATCTACAAACGAAATGTTATCAGCATTAAAGAATTTTCCCGCTTTAAAACGTAAACCAAAATCGCCTTTGTTTCCAATGGTTTTGTTGTAATCTACGGTTGCGGTAACAAAATCATAATGGTAATTACTGTTAGAAGCACCAAATGCTTTTTCGTAATAGAAACTCAATATTGGATAATCGTCATTTTGAATATTAATCTTTCCATCAGGGCGCGAAATGTATTTTTGACCAAAACGAATACGCGTTCCCAAACTCGCTTTCATAATATGATGTTTTTCAAACGGAACCGAAGTATAATTATCAGGTTGCAGCGGATCATTCGAAAAATATAAATCATCATTTTTAATCATTGTATAATCCGTGTTGTTATATAACGCTCTACGGTTTTCGTACAATATTTTAACCGAAGCAAAAATACCATTGGTAACTTCTCTTCCATAGTTAATTTCGGCAAATTCTTTATTATACAATTTCATGTAATTGTTTTTAAAGAATAAAGTCGCCACCGAATTTACCAAATTACTAATCGGTTCATTTGGGTTAAACTGACTAATAGCGCTTCCACCAGTTAAACTAATGTATGCGTTATTGCGGTTGTTAAATCGGTGGTAATAACGTCCGTTAACTCGAAGTCTGTCTTCAGCAAAGCCATAATTAAAGGTTGACGAAATAGAAGTGAATTTTCCTGTTTCTTCATTCCATTTTCTAAAAGAAAACCCGCTATCTAAATTATAACCTTGCACTGTATTAAAACTGAAAGAACTCAAATTGGTTAATCCTTGATAATTGAAGTTCCAATTTTTAAAGGTGTTTTTATAACTATAACCTGTAATAATCTTAAGCAATTTAAACTTATTACCTTTGGCATCAATAGAGTCTAAATATACTTGAGATTTTCTAATGGTTTGAATGCTATCTTTTTTTACGTAATTAGTAGTTTCTTCTTCCGTTAACGGAACTGGGCGATAAGTTTCCCAATAAGTTGCTTCCTTTTTATTAGCGTTTTCGGCAAACGTAACGACTTCTTTACCAAAAGTTTTCTTTTCAAAAGCATCTTTGAAATTATAATTGGTGAAAACATGGGTGAACTTTCCAGCGAATTTCATTCCGAAAATCCCAGCATTAAAATCTAACGTTTGGATGTTTTTAGCCCAAATTTTATTCTCGCTATTGTAACTGAAATTTTGTGTCAGTTTCATGGTTTCTAAAATAGGCTGTTGCATGCGATAGCCTTTGATATCTAAATTAATACCATAAATTGCCCAAGTATCTTCTACTATATAAATGTAACCTTCAAAAACAGGTTCTTTATCGCGTTTAGGCGTTACCAAAATCTTATTGATTAATTGGTTTTTATCATCGTAAAACGTGCTTTCTAATTTGTATTTATAGTAATTAAACGCATTATCCGCAATAGGAGAGACCATATTGATTCCGAAATCGACATAATTTTCGTAAAAATCATAATTGGTATTTAGTGCTGTGTTGTAGCTAAAACCGTTGTCGTTACCAGCAATTTTAGAGGCAATAATTTCTTCTTTTAAATTATCAGGTTTTTGAAATTTAATTTTTGAAACTGTTTCTGATTGGTAAATAATACCACTTCGGGTAGAATCTAAGTTACCTTCTAAATCTCCAATTTCAACACCCATGAATTTTTTAGGAATGTCTTTGGCTTTGAAAATACCTCTTGAATAAAAATCGGCTTCAAACTTATCGGTTTTAGCAGCATTCTTCTTTTTACTTTTTATAGCGTTTCGAATAATTTCATTAGCTGGATTTTCGCCATTCATTACAACAACTTCTTTCAACTGAAAATCTTCTTCCATTAATACTACATCAAATTCAAATGGAAAGCTGGTGATGTTTAATACGTGTTTTTGGGTTTTAAATCCTAGATACTGAAAAATCAAATGCACATTCTTTTGTTCAGTTGTATTCAATTCGTATTTACCTAACTCATTTGAAGTTGTACCTATATAAGTGTTCTCTATATAGATATTTACAAAAGGCAATGGATTTCCATCTTTATCTTTTATAGTTCCTTTTATTTGAGCAAAAGAAAGAGTTGAAAAAGCGAAAAATAAAACAAATAAAATTTTATTCATGAGGTGTTTATTTTAATAGACGTTTATTTCTAAAGAAAGGTTGTATTAGATAAAAGATTTTAGAGCCAATTCATAGCTCTGCAATCCGAAACCAATAATGACTCCTTTGGCATTTGGTGAAATATAAGATTGATGACGGAAAGATTCTCTAGAAAAGGTATTGGAAATATGAACTTCTATAACTGGAGTAGTAACGGCTTTAACTGCATCGCCAATTCCTATAGAAGTATGTGTATAAGCACCAGCATTTAAAACAATACCATCGTAAGTGAAACCAGTTTCTTGAATTTTAGAAATAATCTCTCCTTCTATATTACTCTGAAAATAGTCTAATACTATAGTTGGAAACTGAATTTGTAATTTTTCGAAATACGATTCAAAAGTTTCATTTCCATATACTTCAGGTTCTCTTTTTCCTATTAGATTAAGATTTGGACCGTTTATAATGATAATTTTCATGTAGAATGTTTTTGTAAAAATAAAAAAACCATTCCTTTTGAGAATGGTTTTAATAAAATATTGTGAATTTTAGTATTAAAACATGTAACCCACTGAAAACTGAATTACCGAGTTTTTCACATCTGCATCTTGTTTGGCTTCAGTTAACCCTGCAACATAGCGTCCAGAAACAAATAAACCATCAGTTATTTTATAACTCAAACCGCCAGCGATACCAAAATCAAAAGAATTAGTGTCGTTTGTGTCAACTTCATTGCGCTCGCTAACTAAAACGGAAGCTTGTGGGCCTAGTTCTAAGCTCAATTTATTTGAGGTTAAATAAAATTTAGCCAATACAGGTAAAGATAAATAACCAAGTTCATTTTTTATTTGGTCACCAAAACCCTCTAATTCGGAACCTTGTGTAGAATAAAGTAATTCAGGTTGTATAGCAAAGTTTTCAAATACTTTTAATTCTGCAACTAATCCAGCATGGTAACTAGTGATGGTTTTAAAATCGATACCCGATATTTCCCCACCAGTATAGTTAGCAAAATTAACACCACCTTTTAAACCAAATTTTAGCATTTGAGCTTGAGATAAACCAGTTCCTAGAACCAGTAAAATCAATGTTGCAATTGTTCTCTTCATATTGAATTGTTTTAATAGGTAACGCTTACAGGCGCTTTTTATTGTTTTTATCGATGAAATGCAGTTTTTAACGTTTTTGGGAAATTATTGATTTTCAATTAGTTATAGTTATTTTGCTTTTTTTAGCACCTTTCTTTTTTATTAAAAAAACTTTAATTTTTTGATTTTATGTATTCATAAATGCTTGATTATGAGGATTATTGATTTTACTTGTTAATAAAATTGTTAATAACATAACAAAATTTGTTATTTTGTATAAAAAAATGATATAAATTTGCCCTATTAACTTTAAATTTAAACTAAACATGAAAAAAGTTTTATTATCTGCTGTAGCATTATTAGCTTTTGGTTTTGCTAACGCACAAGAAGAAGAAAAATCAGCTAACGGTGGTTTCTCTAAAGGTGATGTATTTGTAACTGGTGCTGTAACTTTTGGTTCAGAAAAAACTGGTGATTTCAAAACTAATTCTTTCGAATTAGCTCCACAAGTTGGTTATTTCTTAACTGAAAATATCGCTATCGGTGGTAAAATTGGATTTGCTTCTTACAAAGAAGAATTTTCTGGATCTGATATTGAAGATATGGCAGGTTTCCAAGTTGGAGCTTTTGGTCGTTACTATTTTACTCCAGCTAACCAATTTTCTTTATTCGGTCAGTTAGGTTTAGATTATGCTTCTATGGAAGATAAATTAGCTGATTCTAAATTCAATGTTATTGATGCAGGTTTAGGTTTAGGTATGAACTATTTCGTATCTTCTAACTTCTCTATCGAAGCTGGTGTAGCTGTATTAGGTTACTCTACTAACGATAATGGTGGAGACGGTGCAGATGCTACTAACACTTTCTCTTTTGGAGGTGACTGGAGAGCTGTAACTTTCGGAGTTAACTACAAATTCTAATTTGTAATTACTACAATAAAAAGAAATCCCGCTTCGGCGGGATTTTTTTTGTTTTATAATTAAAAATAATTTAAAAACCAAGAGTGTTTACGTATTAAAATTCTTTCTTTTTTGAATACTTTTGGGCCTTAATTTATTTATCAATTAAAATGAAAAAAGTTTTATTATCTGTTGTGGCTATTTTAGCTTTCAGTTTTGTAAATGCACAGTCTAGAGAGAAAGGTGCAATTGAGTTAATTCCTCAAATTGGTTATTCAAGTGCTAACTACTATGGAGAAGAAAGTTTAGATTCTAATACGTTGTCTGGAGTTTCTTTTGGTGTAGGAGCAGATTATTTTTTTAATGACAGATGGAGCTTACGTTCGGGTTTGCATTATCAAAAAATGGGTGCAGAAGGATCGGGAGGTTATGAGGAAGTTTTAAAATATTTGACTTTGCCTGTAAATGCGAATTGGCATTTTGGTTCTACAAGAAAATGGAATTTAAATTTTGGACCAAGTTTTAGTTTTTTAATGGATGCTGAAAACAATTTTGGAGATATTAAAGATCAAGCTAATACTTTCCAATTAGGATTGGCTTATGGTATTGGTTATAAAATTGAAGTTAATGAAAAATTCAGTATTTTAATTGATTTGCAAGGTATTACTGGTCTTACAGAAGTGCCAAAAGATAGTGATTTCACAATTAAAAATGCTTATAGTTCAATCAATGTTGGTGGCGTTTTTAAATTATAATTGTTTCATAAAAGTTTCAAGTCCCGCTTCGGCGGGATTTTTTTATTGCTATAATTTGCCTACTTTTGAAATATGAGTACTTGGCAATCGTATATTAAAGAATATCAAAATTATCTGCGATTAGAACGTGGACTTTCTAAGAATACTATAGAAAACTATACGTTTGATATTGAAAAGTTGGTTTTGTTTTTAAACCAACACGATATTAAAGTTTCCCCTATTCAAATTTCGGAAGAAACTGTTCAGCAATTTATATATGAAATTTCATCAAAAGTAAATGCTCGTAGTCAGTCGCGAGTAATTTCAGGATTAAAGAGTTTTTTTAATTATTTAGTTTTCGAAGATTATCGGAAAGAGACACCGCTTGAATTAATTGAAGTTCCTAAAACAGGCAGAAAATTACCCGATACTTTAGCAACAGAAGAAATTGATGCGTTAATTTCGGCAATAGATTTGTCTACACCAGAAGGCGAACGCAACAGAGCTATGTTAGAAACATTGTATAGTTGCGGTTTGCGTGTTTCGGAATTGGTGGGTTTAAAGATTTCTGACTTGTTTTTTGAAGAAGGTTTT
This sequence comes from Flavobacterium lacisediminis, assembly GCF_025909975.1. Lineage (GTDB taxonomy): Bacteria > Bacteroidota > Bacteroidia > Flavobacteriales > Flavobacteriaceae > Flavobacterium > Flavobacterium lacisediminis. The sequence goes on from NZ_JAPCIO010000002.1 coordinate 433,065, forward strand.
ATTAAAATCACAGGAAAAGGAAATAAACAACGTTTTGTACCCGTAGGAGGCTCTACAATCAAATATATAACTTCTTACATGAATTTGATTCGAGTACATTATACGGTGCAGAAAGGACACGAGGATACGCTTTTTTTAAATAGGAGAGGAAGGCAATTAACTCGAGCGATGGTTTTTACGATTATAAAAGATTTAGCGGTAAAAATCAACTTAAATAAAACAATCAGTCCACACACATTTCGACATTCTTTTGCAACCCATTTATTGGAAAATGGAGCCGATTTACGCTCCATACAATTAATGCTTGGTCACGAATCGATTACTACAACCGAAGTGTACATGCATTTGGATAGAAAATTCCTGTCGGAAGTTTTGAATAATTATCATCCAAGGAAATAGTTAACAGTCTCAGTTTTCAGTCACAGTACTATAACATGCAAAAAAAAAAGATGTTTCAATTTTGAAACATCTTTTTTTTATCTGTCAACTGCGACTGTCAACTGTGACTAAAAATTACTTCGCAATATTCACTGCTCTAGTTTCACGAATAACCGTAATTTTAACTTGACCAGGATATGTCATTTCAGTTTGAATTTTTTGAGAAATATCAAATGATAAGTTTACGGCTGCATCGTCAGATACTTTTTCACTTTCTACAATAACACGTAATTCTCTACCTGCCTGAATTGCGTAAGCATTTTTCACTCCGTTGAATCCGAAAGCGATATCTTCTAAATCTTTTAAACGTTGGATGTAAGAATCTAATACTTGTCTTCTTGCTCCAGGACGAGCACCAGAAATAGCATCACAAACTTGGATAATTGGAGAGATTAATGATTTCATTTCAATTTCGTCGTGGTGAGCTCCAATCGCATTACAAACTTCTTCTTTTTCACCATATTTTTCAGCCCATTGCATACCTAAGATAGCGTGAGGTAATTCACTTTCTGTATCTGGTACTTTTCCAATATCGTGTAATAAACCAGCTCTTTTAGCTAATTTAACGTTTAATCCTAATTCAGCCGCCATGATACCACATAACTTAGCTACTTCTCTTGAGTGTTGTAATAAGTTTTGTCCGTATGATGAACGGTATTTCATTCTTCCTACTACTTTAATTAATTCAGGGTGTAATCCGTGTATTCCTAAATCAATTACCGTACGTTTTCCAGTTTCGATAATCTCTTCGTCAATTTGTTTAGCTGTTTTAGCTACCACTTCTTCAATACGAGCTGGGTGAATACGTCCGTCAGTTACTAATTTGTGTAATGCTAAACGAGCGATTTCTCTTCTTACAGGATCAAAACAAGATAAGATGATAGCTTCTGGTGTATCATCAACAATGATTTCAACTCCAGTTGCAGCTTCTAAAGCTCTAATGTTACGACCTTCACGACCAATGATTCTACCTTTTACATCATCAGATTCAATGTTAAATACCGATACACAGTTTTCAACTGCTTCTTCAGTACCTACACGTTGAATAGTGCTAATGATGATTTTCTTAGCTTCTTGATGTGCAGTCATTTTAGCCTCTTCAACCGTATCTTGAATGAATGACATAGCGTTTGTTTTGGCTTCCGCTTTTAAGCTTTCTACCAATTGTTCTTTAGCCTCCTCAGCCGATAAACCAGAAATTACTTCTAATTGTTCTACCTGACTTTTGTGAAGTTTGTCTATTTCTTGTTGTTTTCTTTCTAAATGTTCAATTCTAGCCGTGTAGTCAGCTATTTTAGCTTCAGCTTCGTCATTTACTTTTTTTGCTTTAGCTAATTCATTAGAAATTTGAGATTCTTTATCTCTTGTTCTTTTTTCAGCTTCTGCTGTTTTTTTATCTCTAGCTAAAATTACTTGTTCGTGTTCTGCTTTAAGTTCTAAAAACTTTTCTTTAGCTTGTAGGATTTTCTCTTTTTTAGTAGCTTCAGCTTCAGCTTTAGCATCTTTTAAAATTGAACCTGCTTCTTTTTTTGCGTTTTTAATAAGGTTTGAAACATTACTTTTCTCTAAAAATTTAGCGATTCCAAAACCTCCTGCAAGACCAACAACAATTCCAATTATTATGTTTAATATCATGATGTGAGTTAAAAAAAATTATATAAAAAAAGCCTACATTAGGTGTTTGTATAAACTCTGTTATACAAGATTTGAGCTAACCTGCAGTTCAAACTTCCCACTTAAGGGCCTGTTATAGTTGCAAAGATTCACTCGTTTAATTTGTTAGTGTTGAGTTTATCAAATATATACTAATGTAGGCAGTATCGTATTTATGATGTAAGAACGTATTTATTTTGAGAGTAACTCGCTCAATTTTTTATCCAAATTTTGCAATCTGGTTATATTGGTTTCATTATCTTGAGATTTACTAATTTGTTTTTGCTCAACTTGTGCTGCAAATTGCAATGCACACATAGCCAAAACATCTTGTTTGTCTCTTACAGCATAGCTTTGTTCAAACTGTTTAATCATAGCGTCTATTTTTTTTGAAGCACTTCTTAGTCCTTCTTCTTGTGATGGATCCACGGTTAAGGGATACACACGATCAGCTATTGATATTTTAATTTTCAGTTTTTCACTCATGAGCTTTCTAATCTGAAAGTTGGGCTATGCAATAATCGATTTCTCTGATTAATGAATTTATTTTGAGTTTCGTTTCTCGTTTGTTTTCTTCACTGCCTAGTAATGAGTTTACCATTTTTAGAGTATCTAATTGGTTCTTCAGGGTTTCAATTTCACCTGATTGCTGTTGTTGATTTTTTTTAGAAAGCAACAATTCGTCTTGCAACTCTTGGTTTTTCTTTTCAAGCTGTGCCACTTTTTGGTTCAGCTTAAAAAATTTAACTTCGAGAGAATCAATTAATTCAGATAATCCATTCATTAATGATAGAATTCATTTCAATATTTCACAAAGTTAGCATTAGTATTCAAAAATAGCAATACTTTTTACTAAATTTTGTGAATTAATTTTTATTATTTGTAACTAATTGATTATTAAATAATTATTATAGGTATGGTTTTTGTTTACTTTATATGAAATTATTTTAGTATTTTAGCATTAAACACAAGCACTATGAGATTTGTATTAGCCATTTTATTTGCCCCTTTTTTTATTTTTAGTCAAGATTATCCTCAAGATTATTTTCAATCACCATTAGACATTTCGCTCGATTTGTCGGGTTCTTTTGGTGAATTACGCAGTAATCATTTTCATTCCGGTTTAGATTTTAAAACTAAGGGAGTAGAAGGTCTTCCTGTTTATGCCGCTGGAGATGGTTATATTTCAAGAATTAAAATATCAACTTTTGGATACGGAAAAGCTATATATATAACTCATCCAAATGGCTACACATCGGTTTACGGACATTTGCAAAAAGCGAATGGCGCTATAGAATCTTTCATTAAAGCAAGACAATATAAAGAACAATCCTATGAAGTAGAAATGTATTTGTACCCAACGGAATTGCCAGTGAAAAAAGGTGATGTAATTGCTTTTACTGGGAATACAGGAGGAAGTGGTGGTCCTCATTTACATTTTGAATTTAGAAATACGAAATCGGAAGAGATTTTGAATCCGATGCATTTTGGTTTAAAGAAAATTATTAAGGATGAGAGAAAGCCTGTTATTCAAGGACTTGTGGCTTATCCATTAGATTCTACAACGGTTAATAATTCTCAAAAACCCATTAATATTTCTTTTTCTAAACAAGCCGATGGAAGTTATTTAGGCGTAAAAGTGAAAGCAAACGGAAAGGTGGCTTTTGGAATTAATGCCTACGATTTTTGTACAAACGCCTATAATAAAAATGGATTATACAAAGTGAAAGCCTATTTAAATGGTGTTTTGTATTACCAATATGGTTTTGATGGTTTTGCTTTTGATGAATCGCGATACATTAATAATTTTATCGATTATGAACGTTTTCATTTAATGGGGCAACGCGTTCAAAAATTATTTCAATTGTCTGAATATCCGCTTTCGGTTGTTTCTGGAAATAAAAAAGATGGAACTATAAAAGTGCAACCAGGTGTAAATTACACGTATCGAGTAGAGCTATATGATTTTCATGGTAACAAAGTGGAATTAGTTATTCCAATTGAGTTTGCCAATTCTCAAGCCACAATTAAAAATACGATTCAAAAAACGCCTTACTACGTAAAAGCTAAAAATGAAGCTATTTTTGAAAAAAATAATGTTTCGGTACAAATACCAGAAAATGCATTTTATTCGAATTTTTATTTGAATTTTGATGTAGCTAATGATATTTTGACTTTACATGATGATAGTGTTCCAGTTCATAAAAACATTACAGTTGCTTTTAACGATGTACAAGGTTTAACAGAAGAACAACTAGCAAAAACATATATTGCCACTTTAGATGGATACAAATTAGATTATAATAAAACGTATCGAAAAGGAAATACATTTTCAATAAAAACGAAGACACTTGGTAAATTTAAACTAGCTCAAGATGTTAGTCCACCTCGAATTTATAATGTGAATTTTGTTGAAGGAAAAACAATAAAAGAGCAAAAAACAATAAGTGTTTCGGTAAATGATTTGCATTCGGATATTGATACATATAATGGTTATTTGAATGGCAAATGGATTTTATTAGAGTACGATTATAAAACTAAAAAGTTAGTACACAATTTAGATGATAATATTTGCGTTCAAGGTAGAAACGATTTAAAGATTGTTGTGACTGATAATTTACAAAATTCTACTACCTTTGAATCTTACTTTTTTAGATAATTAAAACACATTCTTTTGAAAAATATATTTTTTGTATTCTTTGTAAGCTTATTTTCTTTAACCGTTTCGGCTCAAAAGGCTCGAGTTAAAGGTGTTATTTTAGATGAATTTAATAATCCAGTTGAAAACGTAGCAGTAAAAGTAGGAGACAAAGGAACAGTTTCCAATGAAAATGGTTTTTATATTTTGGAGGTTGAAGCCAATACAAAAGTTACCATTACTTTTTCGCATGTATCATTAAAAAAAATCACATTAAATTTAAATCTTAAGCCAAATGAAGATTTTGAGCTGAACCCTGTTATGAATTCGAAAATTGAAGAAATTGGAGAAGTTTTTGTAATTGGAAACAGTAAAAAACGTATTGACGGTGTAACAACTATTGATCCCGTAGTTATTCGTAAAATTCCTGGAGCAAACCCTGGAATTGAAAATATAATCAAAACATTGCCAGGGGTTTATTCAAATAACGAATTGAGTACTTCATACGCAGTAAGAGGCGGAAATTACGATGAGAACTTAGTATATGTGAACGAAATAGAAGTTTATCGTCCTTTTTTGATTCGTTCGGGACAACAAGAAGGATTGAGTTTTACCAATACGGATATGGTTCAAAATGTAGACTTTTCTGCGGGTGGTTTCCAATCTAAATATGGTGATAAATTGTCTTCAGTTTTAGATATTACCTACCGAAATCCTAAGCGTTTTGGTGCAAGTATAGAAGCTAGTTTGTTAGGAGGAAGTTTAACAGTAGAAGGCGTTTCAAAAGATCAAAAATGGAGTAATATTACTGGTATTCGTTATCGCGATAATAGTCTTTTAGTCAATAGTCAGGAAACACAAACTAATTTTAGACCTACGTTTTTTGATGTGCAAAGTTTGTTGAATTTCAATGCTTCGGCTAAATGGCAATACAGTTTTTTGGGTAATATTTCTCAAAATAAATACAATTACCAACCATTAACGCGTCAAACGAATTTTGGAACCATAGATGAACCTATTGCACTTTTAGTGTTTTATGAAGGACAAGAAAAAGATAATTATCTTACCCTTTTTGGTGCTGGAAAAGCGGTGTATCAATACAATGAAAAAAATAAGTTGAAGTTTATCGCTTCTGCTTATCATACACAAGAGCAAGAATATTATGATATTTTAGCTGAATATCGTTTGGGTGAAGTTGATTCCAATATTGGTTCGGAAACGTTTGGAGATGTTGTTTTTTCTCGCGGAATTGGTTCGCAATTAAATCATGCTCGTAACGATTTGGATGCATTAATTGTAAATGCTGAAGTGAAAGGATTTCATGAATTAAACGAAAAGTCCCAATTAGAATGGGGCGCTAAATTTACTTTAGAAGACATTAGAGACCGTTTAGTAGAATGGGAAGTAATTGATTCTGCTGGTTTTTCATTACCAAATCCTATTTTAGATTATATTAATGATCAACCTTATAATCCGTATGTTGGACCATTAGCACCTTATCAAAATATTAGAGCGACAAATTATACAAAAATCAACCGCCTTTCTGGTTATGTACAATGGAATTATCGAGGAAAAATTGGAAGTCACGAATATTGGTTAAACACAGGAATTCGCGCACACGAATGGCAAGTAAAAGCGGATGGAAGACCTGATGGCGATGTTCAAATGACTTTTTCGCCAAGAGCTCAATTTGCCTTTAAACCCGATTGGAATAAAGACATGATGTTCCGATTATCGGGAGGTTTGTATCACCAACCGCCATTTTACAGGGAACTCCGAGATTATAATGGAGTAGTGCAAACCAATGTAAAAGCACAACAGTCTGTTCATATCGTTTTAAGTAATGACTTTAGCTTTAAAATGTGGAAACGTCCTTTTAAACTAGTTTCAGAAGCGTACTATAAAAATATCACGGATGTCAATACCTATACAATTGATAATGTTCGTATTCGATATAGAGCCAATAACAATGCAGAAGCTTACGCTTACGGATTTGACGCTCGTTTGAATGGTGAATTTGTTCCTGGAACAGAATCTTGGTTTAGTTTTGGCTATTTAAAAACAGAAGAAAATCAAGACGGAAGAGGTTTTATCGCTCGTCCAACTGATCAAAGATTGAAATTTGGAATGTTGTTTCAAGATTATATGCCTAATATTCCCAACTTAAAATTATATCTAAATTTAGTTTACAACACAGGATTGCCAGGAGGTTCGCCTTCATACGCTGATCCATATGCTTATCAATTACGTTTAAATGATTATCGCAGAGCCGATGTTGGGTTTTCTTATGTGTTTAAAGATGAAAGCATCAAATCGACTAAAACTTGGTTGAAACCATTTAATGAGTTTTCATTAGGTTTAGAGATTTTCAACTTGTTTAACAACCAAAATTCAATTACGAATACTTGGGTAAGAGATGTATATACCAAATCGCAATACGGTATTCCCAATTACATGACGACTCGTGTTTTCAACATCAAATTGGTTGCCCGATTGTAAGCCAAGAATAATTTTAGTATATTTGACTATAAAATTTTCAGAATGAAACGTATCCTTTTTTCATTAGTTTTATTTATGACTTTACTAAGTTGTAAAAAAGAAGAAACAACTCCAAAAGTAATTTACGAAGAAGGTAAAGCTAAAGCAGAAGTTGTGGTACGAGATAGCGGTTCAATAAAAGTAGCCGATTTACCTATTTTAATGGAAGGGACACAATATCTAATTCATCCGGTTGGTGATGTTCGTGTGTATGATACGGATAGTAAAGTATACGGAAGTAGTAAAACGAACCAAGTAAGCTATGCCATTTCAAACTACAACCGATTTGAAATTACAGGATATTTTGATAATTTGAACTTTCAACATGTGGATTCCACTTCGATAAAACCTTTGACTGATAAAAAAATCCAAATTCAAACAGCTACCTACTTAAATACCATTGCTGCAAAAACTAAAAAGCAAATTGTGGTTTATTCTTTAGTTGATTCGGATACTAATAAAGATGGAAAAGTAGATCAAAATGATATTAAATCCTTGTATTTGAGTACAATTAGCGGTAGTAAGTTTACTAAACTTTCTGAAGAGTTTCAAGAATTAATCGATTGGAATATAATTGAAGCACAAAATCGTTTATACTTTAGATGTATCGAAGATATCAATAAAAACGGCGCTTTTGATAAAAAAGACAAAGTACATTATCACTATGTAAACTTGTTAAACAACGAGTGGAAAGTGGAAATGTATACTCCTAATTAAGTTTTTGATTACTTGATGAGAATTAAACTGATTTTTCTTTCCTGTTTTTTACTGCTTTGTAATGTGTCTTTTGCCGAGGGTCAAGATGGTTTGGGAAATATTTTGATTTTTGGACAATCCTTTATGGTTATCACGAATCTTTTAGTTTACATTTTTGTGTTAGGTGTTCTTCTAAAGTATCTTTTCTTTAAAAGAAATTCAAAAAATGGATTTACTAAGTCTTTCTTTATTTCTACTCTAATCTCGCTTTTACTCTTAGTGATTTTTAAAGATAAGTTTACTTTTTTAATTTTCAATTTTCTTTAAAAAAAGAAATCAATAAACATATCAAATTTTATAAATCAGTGTTCCAGAAGATTTTCTAAATCAAAATATCACTTTCTAAATCTGATTTTTCAATTTCAAAATCAAATCCTAGTTTAGAAACCAATTCAATTACGAGTTTTTTATACCAGTTTTCACTTTTTGGATGAATGTAGATTTTTTCAATCAATTGGTTGATATTGACATCAACTTTTAATCCATTATCGATTTTCATTCCGTTGTTAGAAACGTCAGAAATAATACGAATTTCTCTTTCGTACTGAAAACTTTTACGCTTAAACAAAAAAGGGAAAAACGTATCCTCAAACGGAATAAACTCCTTTTTGTAATCAATATAATTTACAGCGCCAATATATTGTTCGGTTTGTCTTTCAGGTTGTAAGGCTTCTTTTAGTCTTCCAATAGTAGTTTGAATGGCTAAACCTTCTGTATTTTGGGTAAAAATCTGCCACATGGCAAACGATTCGTATTCGTTGATGTGCCAACTACTAATCACTACTTTTTCACGATGGGATTTATAGTAATCTAAAAACTTTGGATTGTTAGCAGCAATTTTCTTGATTTCCTCAAAAGTAGGTTCTGAAAATGTGCCTTCATATTGGTCTTCAAACTTATCAGAACGCGACATAAACAACTGTTGCGACAACAACATGTCTAAAAACTTAGACAAGTCCAAATACTTCCAAACAATGGTATCATTGTCATCAGGCAGTTTGATATTTGGATGGTTTACGTACATTTTTTAAGTTCAATTACAAGTTCAATCTCAAATTTAGGAAAATAGATTTATGGAATTTCAAAAATCTTAAATGAACTTAATACATAAAGATAGTCAACTTCTAAAAACTTATGTGACTTTATGTTTAAAATATAGAAATCTGTTTTTCTGCGTGCTAATTTATTCGAAACTCTGCATCATCACCAATTTCGAATATGTTCCGTTTAATGCTAACAATTCGTCATGTGTTCCTTGCTCTACGATTTCGCCTTTTTGCATTACAACAATTTTATCCGCTTTTTGAATAGTTGATAATCGGTGTGCAATTACAATGGATGTTCGGTTTTGCATCATGTTTTCTAGCGCCACTTGAACAAATTTTTCGCTTTCCGTATCTAAAGCAGAAGTAGCTTCATCTAAAATCATAATTGGTGGATTTTTCAAAACGGCTCTCGCAATCGATAAACGTTGTTTTTGTCCACCTGAAAGTTTTCCTCCAGCATCACCAATGTTGGTTTCAATTCCGTTGGGTAAATCTTTTACGAATTCGTAAGCATTGGCTACTTTTAAAGCGGCAATAATTTCTTCATCCGTTGCATCTTGCTTCCCTAATAGAATGTTGTTTTTAATCGTATCGTTAAATAAAATCGAATCCTGAGTAACTAATCCCATTAAATGACGCAACGATTCTAAAGTCATATCCTTGATGTCGATGCCATCGATTTTTACACTTCCTTCTTGTACATCATAAAAGCGCGTCAATAAATTCGCAATGGTACTTTTTCCAGAACCTGATTGGCCTACTAAAGCCACTGTTTTTCCTTTTGGAACTTCTAATGAGAAGTTTTTAAGAACATTTTCTTCTTCGTATTTAAAGTTGATGTTTTCAATAGTGATGGAAGAATCGAAAGAGTTTTTAGATATGGCATCAGGTTTATTTACAATTGTGTTTTCTTGTTCAAGTAGTGAAAAAACTCTTTCAGCAGCAGCTAAACCTGTTTTTACTTGATAGGATGCTTTAGAAATAGCCTTTGCTGGAGTTAAAATTGTATATGCTAATGCAATATATGCTATAAAAGTTGTTGGAGCTAAAGATTTATCTACGATTACTAATTGGCCTCCATACCAAAGTAAAACAGCAATGGTAATTATTCCTAAAAATTCACTTAAAGGTGAAGCTAAGTTGTTTTTATTTCCTATACTATTTGATAATCTTAAAAGACGATTTAAAGAAGAATTGAATTTAGTTATAAATATATTTTCTGAATTAAATCCTTTAACTACTTTCATTCCACTTAGAGTTTCGTCTAAAATTGAAATCTGAATGCCATTTTGTTCTTGAGCTTTAGTTGATTTTGATTTTAAATTTTTTCCAACTCTAGAAATAATAAAACCTGAAATAGGTATAAATAAAAAGACAAAGAATGTTAGTTTTGGGCTTATAAAAAACATTGTCAAGATGGAAAATAAGATTGTTAAAGGTTCTCTAACTACTAATTCAAGTACTTGAAAAAAAGAATTTTTAACCTCGTTTACATCACCAAGCATTCTAGACATAACATCACCTTTCCTTCTCTCAGAGTAATATGAAACAGGTAAATGTATAATTACGTTATATAATTTTTCACGTAAATCCTTTAAAACACCATTTCTTAATCTAGTAACATGATATGATGCAAAATAATTTGTGATGTTTTTTAGGAAAGCAGTACCAATAATTATTGAAATAACAAAGAGTATCGCAAATTCAAATCCATTTTCAGCTGTAAGTTGTGTGACTTTGTAATTTAAATAATTTTCTGAAAAATCTTTAATTTCACCAATACCATTGAAAACCGGTTTAGTTGTAATTCTTTCATTTAATCCGAATATCACATTCAATGTCGGAATCATTGAAATCATCAATAAAGTTGAAAAAAAAGCATAAAAGATGTTGTAGATAATATTCATTACAATATCCTTCTTGTACTTCAGGGCAAACGGAATTATTTTCTTTAAATTTTCGTCCATTTAGTTTAATTTCATTGCCGAAATAATGCCAGCAATTTTGTTATCTAATTCTTTTTCTACTGATTCAGCGTTTTCAATTTTTTCTAAAACTCCATTTACGCTGAAATAGAATTTAATTTTAGGTTCGGTTCCGCTTGGTCTTGCGCAAATTTTACTTCCGTCTTCTAAATAGTAAATTAATACGTTTGATTTGGGAATATGAATTTCAAATTCTTCGTTATTCATGAAATCCTTTCCTTTGGAAGCTTGATAGTCTTCGATGCAAATTACGCGTTGACCGTTAATTTCTTTTAGCGGATTTTCGCGTAAATCAATCATCATTTGTTTGATTTCGTTAGCGCCTTCAATTCCTTTTTTGGTAATCGAAATTAAAGATTCTTTATAAAATCCAAAATCAATGTATAAATTCAATAGTTCTTGATATAATGAACTTCCTGAAGCTTTTGCTTGTGCTGCAATTTCACTTACTAACAAGATAGCTGCAACCGCATCTTTATCACGAACGGCATCACCTACCATAAATCCAAAACTTTCTTCACCACCACCAACAAATTGTTGATTTGGAAAATCTTTAATGAATTTTGCAATCCATTTAAAACCTGTTAATCCTACTTTACATTCTACATCATAAGCTGCTGCTAATTCCAACATCATTGGAGTAGAAACAATGGTCGAACCAATGAATTCGTTTCCTTGGAATTTATCAGCGCGTTTCCATTGTTCTAATAGGAAAGCCGTCATGATTACCATAGTTTGGTTTCCATTCAATAATTTGATTTTCCCATCTAAATCACGAACAGCAACACCTAAACGATCAGAATCTGGATCAGTTCCCACAACCATATCAGCACCTATTTTCTCAGCTAAAGTAATTGCCATTGACAACGCTTCAGGTTCTTCTGGATTTGGAGAAACTACGGTTGGAAAATCACCATTAGGTTCCGCTTGTTCTGGAACGATATTGACATCAGTATAACCAGCTTTTGCCAATACATTTGGAATGGCTTTTATCGAAGTTCCGTGCAACGAAGTATAAACGATTTTTAAATTCGCTTTAGCTTCTGTTGGTGTGTTAAAACTTGCATTTTCAACAGTTGATTTCGCGAAAGCTTCGTCTACTTCAGTATCAATATATTCGATTAAATCGTTGTTGGCCTCGAACTTAATTTCGCTGTATTTTAAATCTTCGATTACCTTAATAATTTCGGCATCTTGAGGTGGAACTAATTGTCCGCCATCTTGCCAATATACTTTGTATCCGTTGTATTCTGGTGGATTGTGAGAAGCAGTCAACACAATTCCTGCATGACAATTCAAATAACGAACTGCAAATGATAATTCAGGAGTTGGGCGCATATCCGAAAACAAATACACTTTAATTCCGTTAGCCGAAAACACATCAGCTACTACTTTAGCCAATGTATTACTGTTATGACGACAATCATAAGCAATAGCTACTTTTAATTGCTCATTTGGAAACGATTTATGTAAATAATCAGATAAACCTTGTGTGTTTTTACCTAATGTATATTTGTTGATACGATTGGTTCCAACACCCATAACACCGCGCATTCCGCCTGTTCCAAACTCTAAGTTTTTATAGAAACTTTCTTCTAACTCTTTTGGAGCCGAAGTCATCATTTCTTCTATAGCTGCTTGAGTTGCTTCGTCAAATGTTGGGGTTAACCACTCGTTTACTTTATTTAAAATACTTTGTTCGATATGCATAATCTGTATGTTTTGAGAGAACTATTGTTTTCTCATATATTATAATACTTCTGAAATCTTATAACGTTCTTCGTTGTTTTTGGTTCTTAGGATAATTTCACCTAAAAATCCGGCTAAGAATAATTGTGTTCCAATTAACATTGCGGTTAACGACAAATAAAATTGTGGTCTTTCGGTAATTAATCTTCCAGAAGTGTTGATGAATAATTTGTCGATTCCTAAATAGAAAGCAAATAAAAATCCAATCACAAACATAATTGAACCTAATAATCCAAAAAGATGCATTGGTCTTTTCCCGAAAGTTGATAAAAACCAAATCGTAATTAAATCTAAGAAACCATTGATAAAACGGCTCATTCCGAATTTAGAACTTCCGTATTTTCTAGCTTGATGAATCACGACTTTTTCACCGATTTTTCCAAATCCTGCATTTTTAGCTAATACTGGAATATAACGGTGCATTTCACCTGAAACTTCTATGTTTTTAATAACAATATTCTTGTAGGCTTTCAATCCGCAATTGAAATCATTTAAATGAACTCCAGACGTTTTTCGAGCAGCCCAATTGAATAATTTTGACGGAATATTTTTCGCTACAACAGAATCGTAACGTTTTTTCTTCCATCCCGAAATCAAATCATAATTATCTTCTGTAATTAAACGGAATAATTCTGGAATTTCATCAGGACTATCTTGTAAATCGGCATCCATGGTAATTACAACATCACCATGTGCTTTGGCAAAACCAGCATGTAAGGCTTGTGATTTTCCGTAATTTCTAAGAAAACGGATTCCTTTTACATTCGGATTTTCGTGAGATAATTTTGAAATAACATTCCAAGAAGCATCGGTACTACCATCATCGATAAATAGGATTTCGTATGAATAGTTGTGCGTTTGCATCACTTTCACAATCCAATTGTGTAACTCTGGTAACGATTCTTGTTCGTTTAATAATGGGATAACTATAGATAAATTCATTTATTTAGAATACAGGTTTGTCTTTTTTAACAATTACACCAACAATTAAAGAATGTATCAATCCGATAACACAATACATTACAATAGTGAAAGGAACTACAATGTAAGGATTCATGAATATTTTTACGAATTTCATCGACATTTTAAGTTGCTCAGATGTTAAGGTTGGGTTTTGTTTTACAGTTATCTCTTGAATTTTAGTTAATAATTCTTCTTTAAATTCAGGAAAGATAAAATCGAAAGCTAAATAAAATACACCATACATTAAAGCAGCAATGGCACAAACTGTAAGTCCGATTTTTATTGTTTCTCCCAACGATATAAAACCATGGTTTATCTTAGTTTTGTAATTATTTGCAGCTAAATAAATTAGTGCAAAAGGTAAAATAAGATAGTTTAAAACATTAATTAAAACACCAATTGCAGGGGATTCTTGCGGATTGATGTCTAAAACATACATGATTACAAATTGTAAAATCATTATTATACCAAAGGTAACACCAAAATTCACGGCTGATTTGCCTGGAGAGACTGTTTCTGTCATAAGAGTTAAATTAATTTACAAATATAAGAATTCTAATCGTTCTATATGAGTGATAAAAAATAAAAAAAAGTTACATAAAGATTGTTAGATTAAAAAATAAATGTAATTTTGCACTCTGAAATAAAAAGTTTATAAACCAAAAGGTTATAAAATGTTTACACCTCTTTTAATGTAGAGCCGCGAAACAAGTTATAATCGCTTAATAAAAAGATTTACAAAATGAAAAAAGGTATTCACCCAGAAAATTACAGATTAGTTGCATTTAAAGACATGTCAAATGAAGATGTTTTTATCACTAAATCTACAGTAGAAACTAAAGAAACTATTACTCACGAAGGTGTTGAGTATCCAGTTTTCAAAATGGAGATTTCTAGAACATCTCACCCTTTTTACACAGGTAAATCTAAACTTATTGATACTGCAGGTCGTATTGATAAATTCAACAGCAAATACGCTAAAAAAGCTAAATAATTTTTCGCTTTTTCAAAATAGAGAAAAGCTTCACTTAGGTGAGGCTTTTTTTATTGCCTAAATCTTCCTACTTTTGAGTATTGTTTTAAACAATTCATCACTTTAACAATTCAACATAATGAACTATATACTTTTTGACGGAACCGTTCGCAATGCGTTACTTCCTTTTACTTTTACTCGTCCAGTTGCTGATATTCGTATCGGAATTTTAACGATTCGTGAAAAGTGGGAAAAATATCTAGGATATACCACCACAACGCTTACAGAAGAATATTTGATGGACAAATATCCAATGGTAGAAATGGAAGAAAACATCATGATTAACGCTTCTTTTTTACCCAATCCGATTTTAATTGATATGGTTCAAAATTTGAATCCTAAAGAAGCGATTCTTTTTGGAGAAGAAATCATCGCTTTTCATACAAATGATACGCAAGAAGATATCGATTTTGATGAATATGAATTAATTGAATACGAAGGTGACGTTTTAAGAATTGAAAATACATGGGATATTTTTGCAAAGAATGATGCGGCTATTCGTGAAGATTTCGAATTACTTACAGAAGATAGATTTTCCCAACCCATTCCAAAAAGCGTCAACGTAATTGCACCTGAAAACATCTTCATTGAAGAAGGAGCGAAGTTGGAATTTGTAACGTTAAACGCTTCAACAGGTCCAATTTACATCGGAAAAAATGCGGAAATCATGGAAGGTTCGGTTATTCGTGGACCATTTGCTTTGTGCGAAGAAGCACAAGTGAAATTAGCTACTAAAGTTTACGGAGCAACAACTGTTGGTCCACATTGTCGCATTGGTGGAGAAGTAAATAACTCGGTTTTATTTGGTTATTCTAATAAAGGACATGATGGATTTTTAGGAAATTCCGTTTTAGGAGAATGGTGTAACATTGGCGCTGATTCAAATAATTCCAACTTAAAAAACAACTATGAAGAAGTGCGTTTGTGGAGTTATGAAACGGAAGGTTTTGCACGCACAGGCTTACAATTTTGTGGATTAATGATGGGCGATCACAGTAAATGTGGTATCAATACGATGTTTAATACAGGAACTGTGGTTGGAGTTTCAACGAATATTTTTGGATCTGGATTTCCAAGAAATTTTGTGCCAAGTTTCTCATGGGGAGGTGCTTCTGGATTCACCACTTACATCACTAAAAAAGCTTTCGAAACCGCTAAAATTGTAATGAGTCGCCGTCATGTAGAATTCACAGAAGAAGATGCTAAAATTTTAGAACACGTTTTTGAAGAAACGAAGAAGTATAGAAAAGAGTAATCTAATTTGAAAATTTGAAGATGTATGTATTTGAATATTACTTTGACTCTAATTACATTTTCAAATTTTCAAATGAAATAATTTTCAAATTTAACTATCTTTGCACTCTCAATTTTTTGACAACGATTTCATTAATTGAGTTTTACTTATGGAAAACAAGAAAAAAGTCGCATTCTACACTTTAGGATGCAAATTGAACTTCTCAGAAACGTCTACAATTGCACGTGATTTTCAAAATGAAGGTTTTGAACGTGTTGATTTCGAGGAAATTGCAGATATTTATGTAATTAATACGTGTTCGGTTACCGATAATGCCGACAAACAATTCAAGCAGATTGTTAAAAAAGCAATGAAGCTGAATGATAAAGCATTTGTTGCAGCAGTTGGTTGTTATGCCCAATTAAAACCAGAAGAATTAGCCGCAGTTGATGGCGTAGATTTGGTTTTAGGAGCAACAGAAAAATTCAAAATCACCGATTATATTAATGACTTGTCGAAAAACGACATGGGTGAAGTTCACTCATGCGAAATCGAAGAAGCCGATTTTTACGTTGGAAGTTATTCAATTGGCGACAGAACTCGTGCTTTCTTAAAAGTACAAGATGGTTGCGATTATAAATGTACTTATTGTACGATTCCATTAGCAAGAGGAATTTCTCGAAGTGATGCATTAGAAAATGTATTGAAAAATGCATCTGAAATTTCACAACAAGGCATCAAAGAAATTGTATTAACAGGAGTAAATATTGGTGATTACGGAAAAGGGGAATTCGGAAATAAAAAACACGAACACACTTTCTTAGATTTAGTAAAAGCTTTAGATGAAGTAGAAGGAATCGAGCGTTTGCGAATTTCTTCTATCGAACCTAATTTGTTGAAAAATGAAACTATCGAATTTGTGTCACAAAGTCGAACATTCGTTCCTCATTTTCATATTCCTTTACAATCAGGTTCTAACGATATTTTGAAGAAAATGAAACGTCGTTACATGCGTGAATTGTATACTGAACGTGTTGCAAAAATTCGCGAAGTAATGCCTCATGCTTGTATTGGAGTAGATGTGATTGTTGGATTTCCAGGTGAAACTGATGAACATTTCTTAGAAACGTATCATTTTTTGAATGATTTAGATATTTCGTATTTACACGTTTTTACCTATTCGGAAAGAGATAATACAGAAGCGGTTGATATGGATGGAGTAGTGCCAGCTAATGTGCGTTCGAAAAGAAGTAAAATGCTACGCGGACTTTCAGTTAAGAAAAGAAGAGCGTTTTATGAAAGTCAAATTGGAACCAATAGAACCGTTTTATTCGAAAGCGAAAATAAAGAAGGTTATATCCACGGATTTACAGAGAATTACGTAAAAGTAAAAACACCTTGGAATCCAGAATTAGTTAATACATTACACGAAATTAATCTAACCAAAATAGACGAAGACGGAAGTGTAAGAATGGAATTCATAAACGTTGAAGCATAAAAAAAATCCCAAGTTTAATAGGCTTGGGATTTTTTTAGGATTAAATCATTAACCCTGGAGGCAAAAGCTCTCGATATTTTCTGTTTTTTCTAAAGAAACTTATGAACTTTGCGTGCGTTGGCACCACTTTTAGTTTTCGTTCTTCAGCTAGTTCTAGTACGGTTTTAATAAATTCATGATGCAACTCTTCATCTTCATTATTGTTATTACAAAATTTGGTTAAAAACAGCTTGCGTTCTTGTACAGAGTACTCAATTGCAACCAAACCAGTTTCCGTAATAATTTCAAATTGTCTTAAAAGTTCATTATCTTTGATTTCCATGATAACTTCAATTAGAGTGCAAATTTACGAAACTTTTTTAATATAATGGTAATGAGTAAGATTCCAGTTTATTTCATGCCAGGTTTGGCAGCAAGTCCTACAATTTTCGAAAACATAAAATTACCAGAAGACCAATTTGAAATGCATTTTTTGGAATGGTTTTTGCCCGATGATAAAGAAAGTATTGAAAGTTACGCGCTTAGAATGACTGAGAAAATTCAAGATGAAAATCCAGTTTTAGTTGGAGTTTCTTTTGGAGGAGTTTTGGTTCAGGAAATGGCTAAGCATATGAAAGTGCGTAAAGTAATTATCATTTCGAGTGTAAAATCCAATACCGAATTTCCATCGCGTTTTAAAGTTGCGAAAGCGACTAAAGCTTATAAGTTAATTCCGACCCAACTTTTGGCAGATATTGAAAAATTGGTTAAATATGCATTTGGTGATAATATTGTGGCGAAACGATTGAAGTTGTACGAACGATATTTATCGGTACGAGATAAAAACTATTTGGATTGGGCAATTGAAACCATTTTGTGTTGGAAACAAAAAGAAATAAACGAATCAGTAATTCATATTCATGGCGATGCTGATGAGGTTTTTCCAATTAAAAACATTCAAAATTGCATTGTTTTAAAAGGCGGAACACATATTATGATTGTAAATAAATTCAAGTGGTTGAATGAAAATCTACCTAAATTAATATTAAAATAAAAGAATAATGAAAAAGGTATTGACAAAGAAAGTAGCGATTGTAGCATTAATAGCCGCTTTAGGAAGTTTTTTTATTTATGGAGTAGTTTCTGATGGAACAAAATATGCGCCAGTAGGTTATAATCTAAAAATGGATTTTGCAGGAGAAGAAGTGCCTACTTTTATGGCTGATGTTCAAGAACGTTTGGACAAAGAAATGATTACCAATATGAATTATCATACCAATACGACTTTGGTAATTAAACGTGCGAATAAAGTTTTTCCTATCATAGAACCTATCTTAAAAAAATATGGAGTTCCAGATGATTTTAAATATTTAGCCGTAATAGAAAGTAGTTTAGTAAATGCAGTTTCGCCTGCAGGAGCAAGAGGTGTTTGGCAATTTATGCCTGCAACAGCTAAAGAAAAAGGAATGGAAGTAAGTGATGAGGTAGATGAACGTTATCATTTAGAAAAATCAACTGAAGCGGCTTGTAAGTATTTATTGGTAGCAAAGGAGAAATTCGGTTCTTGGACGTTAGCAGCGGCTTCGTATAATGGTGGAATGAACGGAATCAGTAAAAAAATGGAAGAACAGCAAGTAGCGGATTATTACGATTTATTACTTACTGAAGAAACTTCACGTTATGTTTTCCGAATTTTAGCTTTGAAAGAAATTATGTCAAAATCAGAAAAGTATGGATTTAATATTCCAAACGAAGCGCTTTATTACAATATTCCAACAAAAAAGATTGTGATTGACTCTTCCATTACTGATTTAGCAAAATTTGCTAAAACACAAGGTGTAAATTATAAGATTTTAAAAATCCACAATCCTTGGTTGCGAGATAAAAAATTAACGATTACAACAGGTAAAAAATATGAAATCGAAATTCCAACTTCAGGATATAACAAACAATAAACGTCCTATGGATATTCAAGTAGTTCTGTCTTTAGTCTTAATTGGTGTTTTAGCTGGAATTCTAAGTGGATTAGTTGGAGTAGGTGGAGGTGTTGTTATGGTGCCTTTGTTAGTGTTGTTTTTAGGTTTTAACCAACATCAGGCGCAAGGAACTAGTTTAGCAGTTTTAGTGGTTCCAGTAACTGCAATTGCGGTGTATACCTATCACAAAGAAGGTTATATCGATTGGCGCTATGTGGGAATAATTGCTGTTTTCTTTGTAGTTGGAGGGTATTTTGGAAGTAAAATGGCTGTTAGTTTAGATCAAAAGATGCTCAAAAAAGTATTTGGTTTTATTCTTTTGCTTATTGCAGGAAAGATGTTACTTGGAAAATAAAAACCATACAGAAAATCAATAGGTTTTTGAGATTGTAGAGTAGAATTTAAGTGACTCAAAAAGGGTGTTTTTCTGTATGGTGAATTTAATGTTCTGCTAATATACTTTTATTGAAGCTATTTGTTATTAATAGATTTTTAATTTCTTCATCAAAAAAAGCGATACAATTTTGTGTAGAAGTCTTTAAATCGATTTTATAAACAGGTTTTAAGCTTCTTTTTTTAAGACTAACAAGTTTTCTGTTTTCATCTAAGTAATAAGTTGTTGGAAATCCTAAAGCATTTTTGAGTAATTGTATGGCTTTTGTGTCTTTGCTATAATCTTGATGTGCATAACAAACTTCAATGTTTGAATTGAATTTGCGAGCAATTTTCTTCATATTTTGTTTTTTATCCCAAAAAACCACTATAATTTTTATTCTTCCCTTGTATTCTTGTGCTAATTTATTTAAAGCTGGAATTTCCCCTTTTTCCATCACACACCAAGAAGCATAGGTAAAAATTATAGTGGGTAGTTGTATAGTACTCAATTGTAATCTTTTTTTACCAATTCGTTTAAAAGAAAAATCATCAAAGCGAGTTCCAATTAATGTTTCGTTCACAAGCGAATCAAACAAAAAGGTTGCTTTTTGATACTCTTTATTAGTGTAGGCTTTGTTGCTATGACGAATATAGGTTTTAATATTCTTTTGTACAGCAGTTGAAAATAGGGCAAGACTATCTTTGGTTGCAAAAGTTGTTGCAGTGTTTAAAACCAAAAATAATGTAAAGTATAACTTTTTCATAGTCTTACATTTAATTAGGTTAAAGCTATGAAAATGAAATACTTAAAGCTAAAAAACTCGTCAAACTAAAAAATTACTCGATAAACAAACAAAAAAAGCACCTCTAAAGGTGCTTTTGTGTGTTGAAAATGAGTGAATTACATTTTTTTCATTTGGTCTTTCATCATTTTAATTTGATCTTTCAACATATTTTGTTTGTCTAATTTCTTAGCTTCATTCAATAAAGAAGTTGCTTCCATTTTTCTTCTTCTTGTCATAGCAATTCCTGCTAATTGTAATTTAGCTAAAGCTAAATCTTGGTCCATAGACAATCCTAAAGCAATTGCTTTTTTGAAATAACGCTCAGCTTCATTAAGGTTTGTTTGCGAAACCATTAAGCCATGTAAGTAATTAAAATAACCTTGTTGTTTTTTTACTAAAGCTGCTTCTGGGTTTTTAATGTGTGCCAACCATTTTTGTGCGCCAGGAAAATCTTGTTTTCTTAATTTTAAAAAAGCTAATAAAATGAATTCGTTTTTAAAATATAAGAAAATAAAAATGGTAGAAAATAATAGTAAAAAGATACCATTACCTATATTATTTTCTGTGAATTGATAAATTCCGAATGCTATAACTAAGGCTGCTAAAACTAATTTGATATTTTTGTGAAACATATTGTTATTTTTTGTTTGATGCAAAGGTAATAAAATCAATTAAAAATATTTTTAAAAAAGTACTTGCGAATGAAAAAAGTCTTTGTATATTTGCACTCGGTTTTCAGGATAGGAAACCTATGAGTTTTAAAAAAGATTTTTATTTATAGATTTTAAAAGATACTACAATGAGTAAGAGAACGTTTCAACCATCAAAAAGAAAAAGAAGAAATAAGCACGGTTTCATGGATAGAATGGCTTCTGCTAATGGAAGAAAAGTGCTTGCTCGTAGAAGAGCTAAAGGAAGACATAAGTTAACTGTTTCTTGCGAACCAAGACACAAAAAATAATGTTTTAGCTTAAAACAATATATCAGCCGTTACTTTTATTAGTAGCGGCTTTTTTTTAAACTGTTTATAAAATTTGAATAAGTTTTGAAGTTCATTTTGATGCAACTCTTTGAAAATTAGTAATTTTATAATCACAATATAACTACAACCCACAACAACAAAACAACAACACAATGCCTAAAGACACCACAATCAAATCGGTATTAATTATTGGATCAGGACCTATCGTAATTGGTCAAGCTTGCGAATTTGACTACGCAGGTTCTCAATCGGCTCGCTCACTTCGTGAAGAAGGAATTGAAGTTATCTTAATTAACTCAAACCCTGCAACGATTATGACCGACCCATCCATGGCCGATCATGTTTACTTAAAACCGCTTACCACAAAATCTATTATTGAAATCCTTAAAGCGCATCCTCAAATTGATGCTGTTTTACCAACCATGGGAGGGCAAACTGCTTTAAATCTTTGTATTGAAGCCGATGAAAAAGGAATTTGGAAAGATTTCAACGTAAGATTAATTGGTGTAGATATCAATGCCATCAACATTACTGAAGATAGAGAGCAATTCAAAAACTTATTAAATAAAATCGGAATTCCGCAAGCACCAGCTAAAACGGCTAACTCTTTCTTACAAGGAAAAGAAATTGCTCAGGAGTTTGGTTTTCCATTAGTAATCCGTCCTTCGTTTACTTTAGGAGGAACTGGAGCAGCAATTGTTTACAAAAAAGAAGATTTTGATGGTGCATTAACTTACGGTTTAGAAGCATCACCAATTCACGAAGTGTTGATTGACAAGGCTTTAATGGGGTGGAAAGAATACGAATTAGAATTATTACGCGATAGTAACGACAACGTAGTAATCATCTGTACGATTGAAAATATGGACCCAATGGGAATTCATACTGGAGATTCGATTACAGTGGCGCCAGCGATGACTTTATCGGACACAACATTCCAAAAAATGCGTGATATGGCGATTTTAATGATGCGCTCTATCGGAAATTTTGCTGGAGGTTGTAACGTACAATTCGCAGTTTCACCAGATGATAAAGAAGATATCGTAGCAATTGAAATCAATCCTCGTGTATCTCGTTCTTCTGCATTAGCTTCAAAAGCTACGGGTTATCCAATTGCAAAAATCGCATCGAAATTAGCTTTAGGATATAACTTAGATGAATTACAAAATCAAATTACAAAATCAACTTCGGCTTTATTTGAACCAACGTTAGATTATGTAATCGTTAAAATACCAAGATGGAACTTCGATAAATTTGAAGGTTCAGACCGTACGTTAGGACTTCAAATGAAATCGGTAGGTGAAGTGATGGGAATTGGACGTTCGTTCCAAGAAGCGCTTCACAAGGCTACTCAGTCGTTAGAAATCAAACGTAATGGGTTAGGAGCAGACGGAAAAGGTTATAAAAACTACGAACAAATCATCGAAAAATTAACTTTCGCGAGTTGGGACAGAGTTTTCGTAATCTATGACGCCATCGCAATGGGAATTCCATTAAGTAGAATTCACGAGATTACTAAAATCGACATGTGGTTCTTGAAACAATATGAAGAATTATTCCATTTAGAAAGAGAAATTTCGAATTATAAAGTAGATACGTTACCAAGAGAATTGCTGTTAGAAGCAAAACAAAAAGGCTACGGAGATCGCCAAATTGCGCACATGATGGGATGTTTGGAAAGTCAAGTACACAAATTGCGTGACGAACAAAATATCAGACGTGTTTACAAATTAGTAGATACGTGTGCGGCAGAATTTAAAGCAGTAACGCCTTATTTCTACTCGACTTTTGAAGCTGAAATTGAAAAAGCAGACGGAACCAAATACGTTCACAATGAAAGTATTGTTACCGATAAGAAAAAAGTTGTCGTTTTAGGTTCTGGACCAAACCGAATTGGCCAAGGAATTGAGTTCGATTATTCTTGTGTTCACGGTGTTTTAGCGGCTAAAGAGTGTGGTTACGAAACCATCATGATTAACTGTAATCCAGAAACGGTTTCTACTGATTTTGATACGGCAGATAAATTGTATTTCGAGCCTGTTTTTTGGGAACATATTTACGATATCATCCAACACGAAAAACCAGAAGGTGTAATCGTTCAATTAGGTGGACAAACGGCTTTAAAATTAGCTGAAAAATTAGCCAAGTACGGTATTAAAATCTTAGGAACTTCATTCGATGCTTTGGATTTAGCGGAAGATAGAGGTCGTTTTTCAGAATTGTTAACTAAATTAAATATTCCTTTTCCTAAGTTTGGAATTGCAGAAAGTGCGGAAGAAGCTTCGGTATTAGCAGATACGTTAGACTTCCCATTATTAGTTCGTCCTTCGTATGTATTGGGCGGACAAGGAATGAAAATTGTGATTAACAAACAAGAATTAGAAGAACACGTAATTGATTTATTAAAATCGATTCCTGGAAATAAATTATTGTTAGACCATTATTTAGATGGCGCAATCGAAGCTGAAGCAGATGCTATTTGCGATGCGGATGGAAATGTGTACATCATAGGAATTATGGAGCACATTGAGCCATGTGGAGTTCACTCAGGTGATAGTAACGCAACTTTGCCTCCTTTTAACTTGGGCGAATTTGTAATGCAACAAATCAAAGACCACACGGAAAAAATCGCGAGAGCTTTACAAACTGTTGGTTTAATCAATATTCAGTTTGCGATAAAAGACGATACGGTTTATATTATTGAAGCGAATCCAAGAGCTTCTCGTACAGTTCCGTTTATTGCAAAAGCGTATGGCGAACCGTATGTAAATTATGCAACAAAAGTAATGTTAGGTCACAATAAAGTAACCGATTTTACTTTCAATCCGCAATTGAAAGGATATGCGATTAAGCAACCAGTTTTCTCTTTCAGTAAGTTTCCAAATGTAAACAAAGCATTAGGACCAGAAATGAAATCAACTGGAGAAAGCATCTTATTCATAGATGATTTAAAAGACGATCAATTCTACGATTTGTATGCCAGAAGAAAAATGTACTTAACAAAGTAATACAGAAAATCCCAATCGTAAGATTGGGATTTTTTTATACTTTAAAAATGGCGAGTTGTCTAATAGCTTTTAGCTTTGATAGTAACGTTAAACTGCTTAAGACTGATGAGGAAATTTACGAATTATTTGTTATGAAATATGGCGCTCGAATATCCAAAGAATTTCATTTAACGGTTAAAAATAGCATTGGTTTTAAAAAGGTTTATTGAAGTTCTTTTTTAATTTGCTCAATACCATTAATAATTCCAGTAAAATATTTATCATTTTTAAATTCCGGAATTATAAAATTCTCTATAATGTTTTTAGTTTCTTCATCAGTAAGTTTCTCTCTAATTTGGTCTACGTTTTGAATTTGAATTTCTCTAAGATTTTTACTAATAACAATTACAATTTCAGCATTTTTCTTTTGTTTTGTATTTATGTTTATAGCCAAATCTAATGAGTAATTGAAAATGTCTTCATAAGGATCGATTGAAGGAGTTGTTACCAAAATAATTTTGTGTTCAGATTGTTTGAAATACGCTTCTAGTTTTTCATCTATGATTGGCACTTCTTCCCATGAAAGTATACCTTCAAAATCATTAACGAAATATAAAATTTCTGGTAAATTTCCTTTTTTGTTTTCTAATTGTGGATTTACTTGAGCAAAAAAAGTGTTGGTAAATAGGATAGTAAGGAGAATTATAAAGTATGTTTTATTCATAATTTAGGTTTAAATTGCTATCAACGTTCCTACGCTTGGTTTCAGTTGCGAAATTTGGTGCTGAGTTTTTTTGCTAAGATAAAATTTCTTTCGGAACGCAAACGTGTATTACCAGCAGTTTTTTTTATCAATGTTTAATTTTTTTATCTTTATTTTCAAACTTAAAAATTAATTTGTCGATTCTCCTTTTGTTTTGTTGTTGTAATAATGAAGGAAATAAATTCATTACTATATTTACAATTAACATAATAAATGCCAAAAGATATTTTTGATAAAACAACTCATAAATAACTATAATTAAAACAAAAATGAATGCAAATAAATGATCTATTTCAGCTTTAGTCATTTCATTTCGAATATTTTTCACTTCTGAAATGTTAATTTTTCTTTCAAATTTTAGTTTTTGGTTTAAGAATTTAAAAAATGTGTTTTTCACAATCCATTTAACTATTCCAACTCCTATAATTTTATTTGTCTTATCGCTTTTTACAAAATTAAGATTTGATAAAATTGAATTGTAAAAATTTGTTTTTCTTATTAATACTGTCAAAATCATTCCAACAATAAAAGAAATGAATACAATTGAAATGCTGAAACTTAAATGTTTTAATATCACTTTAAATTATGGTTAATTTATTAATGTTTATTTTTCAAATTTTTTAAGAAACTTGTAATTTGCATCTTTAAGGGATTTACGCAAGTTGTTTGTTTTTGAACCGCCACCACTTTTTCTAATTCCATCTGTTTCATAAATATCATTCGAATTTAGTATATTATACTCTAATTTAGTCCTAAATGTAGCTCTAGAAAATCCAAAATGCCAAGAAATTTCAGATATTTTTGCTTCGACAACAATTTCATTACTTGAGATATTATTCCTATCTTTTATAAATTTTAAGTCAAACTTTGTTTCTTTTGCAAGTTCCTCGATTGATTCCTTAAATACATCCTCAACGATTGGTGGATAATTATCATCGAAAATTGTTGTTGTGTATAATCCACTCATTTTAACTTCTTTTATGCTATTCGTATCTAAAATAAAGTAAATGGTTTTATTTTGATAAAAATTTTGATTCAAGTTATTCATAGTATAATTGTGTGAAGTTCCACAACTAAACAAAATTAGAATTGTTGAAAAAATTAAAGATTTTTTTATTATATTCATTTTTTTCGGTTTTTTGATAAATGTTGTATAACTTGTTTATATGTCTGATAAGTATCAGTTATATTTTCTTTCAAAAATAATGAAAAAACCTTACAAATCATCAAATGATTTTCTACATCATCATATTGTAACAAACAAAAAAAGCACCGATTTCTCAGTGCTTTTTATATCAAAAAATAGTTGGTATTACATACCACCCATTTGTTTTTGGAATTCTTCCATAGTTACTTTTGTAAAGCCTTCGCCAACTTTAAATGCATCTGCTGGAATTTCTTTAGAAAATTTGGTAGCAGTCATAATCATTTCACCTTGTGCAGTTTGAACCTTTATTTCTAAAGGATAACCAGTTAATTTAACTTTAGCATCTGCGGATGTTGGTGCTTGTGGTGCAATTGCTTCAGTAACATAGAATGTACTTTTTGTATCATCATTCATTGTTACAGTAGCTTTGTAGCATTTAAATCCTACGATTTCTTTTGTATCTTTTTTGTCGTAAACAATTTCTTTAGCATCATCTAAGTTGCTAAGACCTTTAGAAGTTTTAGAAGCTTCTTCACCAACGTCAGTAATTTCATATTTCATACCCATTACTTCCATTGTCATTTTAGAATCTTTTTTATTCTCAGTAGGAACAATAGTTTTCATTAACATCATGCCACCCATCATACTCATGTCGGTAGCTTGCATTGATTCATTAAAATGAACAGTTATAGTGCTTTCGCCCATAGCGGCCATTTCTTCACTTGCACCAGGCATTGTCATGTTGTAAGTTACAGAACCTTTTTTTAATTGTGTTTGTGCATTGGCTGTAATTCCTACAAATAACAGGGCAGTTAATGCAATTTGTGTGATTTTTTTCATGTGAGTTTCTTGTTTGTATAATAGTTGTAAATATAATAAAATACTATTTTAATACAAATTCAAATCGAACATTTACTTTCTTGGTAACTTTTTTACTTACTACACTTGGGATTTCAATGTCAAAGTCATCTGTATTAACAGTAAAGTCAGAAACAATTTCCATGCCATCTTTTCCTTTCTTAATTTTTGCTGATATTGTTATGTCTTTTACTTTTCCATGAAGTTCTAATTTCCCTTTGATGGTGTAATTAGTTGCAGTTGTGGTAATCTTAGAAATATCGAAATTTTCAATTTTTCCTTTAAAAGTTGCCTTTGGAAATTTGTCGCTTTCTACATAATTTTCGTTAAAATGCTCTTCCATTAAAGCTACTTTAAATCTAAATCCTTTCATTAAGGCTAATGAAGCTATTTCGCCAGTTTGAGTATTTAACACACAAGAAACGCCTGAATTTTTTGCTTTAACTTCTTCAAATGATGGCACTGAGGCTTCAAAAGAAATACTACCGGTTTTGGTAATCATTTTGTCTTGTGCTATAGAAGAACAGCTAATTAATAGCAAAAGGGCAATTATTTTAGTTTTCATAAATATAAAGATTTAGTTATTGCGGAAAATTGGCATTCTGCCATTCTATTATAAGATCAATATCATTCTGTGATAATCTTGGTCCACCTAACGGCATTGCTCCTGATGTGCCTTCTGCTCTCGAAATTCGATTAATTAAATTATTTAAAACCGAAGCTTTAACATTTTCGTAAGTAATAAGAGAATTTGGTGCTCCAAAGTTGGTTGGATTTCCATGACAATTCAAACAATTGTTTTGAATAATAGGTCTGATATCATTTTGATAGCTAACTGTAGTTGGGATTTCAGTTTCGGTTAAATCAGAAACACTGTCTTCAGTACAGCTATTAAATACGATTAAGACAAGTGTAAAAAGTGTGATTTTGGTTATTGTTTTTTTCATTTTAAAAAATATTAGTTATGAATAAAAAATTAAAGTTTAAGTTATTATTGGGCATTTCTTCGGTTATGATTGTTACCATTTCTGCATTGTATTTTTATTTATATCAATCGCACAGAGACATTCAATCTGAAGCAGCTGCATTTGAAATTAGTGTAAGTGAATTAGGAAAAAACTTTGCTACAGATGCTGTTTCTTCTAGCGCTACTTATGCTGACCAAACTATTACGATATACGGAAAAGTAACAGCTTTGGATTTAAATCAGAATATCATAACTCTTGACGACAAGCTTATAGCTTTAACATCAAATGATGAAATTGATAAAGTGAATAAAGGCGATTTG
This sequence comes from Flavobacterium lacisediminis, assembly GCF_025909975.1. Lineage (GTDB taxonomy): Bacteria > Bacteroidota > Bacteroidia > Flavobacteriales > Flavobacteriaceae > Flavobacterium > Flavobacterium lacisediminis. The sequence goes on from NZ_JAPCIO010000002.1 coordinate 461,736, forward strand.
GTAAAACTAAAAGGCCGATTCATTGGGTATGATGAGCTTTTCGAAGAATTAAGAATGGATCAATGCATTGTGGAAGATTAATATATAACATCATGAGAATCTTTTTTCCTATCCTGATATTTTTTGTTTCTGTCTCGGTTTTTTCGCAAGTAAATGTATTTGATGTTGCTAGAAGAGGTACAGTAGCAGAAATGAAAATGATATTATCTAATAATCCAGAATTAATAGATGCTGTTTCGCCTCAAGGATTTACTCCTTTGATTTTAGCTTGTTACAACGGAAATGAATTGGTAGCTATTTATTTAGTAGAGAACAAAGCAAATTTAAATTTTAACAGCTCAAATGGGACCGCACTTATGGCAGCTGTTGTTAAAAATAACAAAAAAATAGCTTCATTATTATTAGAAGCTAAAGCTAATGCCAATTTGCAAGATGGAAATGGTTATACCGCATTGCATTATGCTATTCAATTCAGAAATTATGAAATGATAACTCTTCTAATGCAATTTCAAGTAAACATACATATCAAAGATAATATGGAAATGTCTGTAGCAGATTATGCGATAAAACTAAAAGACGAACAAATTCAACACTTATTAAAACTATAAATTATGAAAAAAATTACTTTTTTATTTTATTTTTTAGCCAATTTTTACATTGCAGCTCAAGGATATACAACCGGTACAATTACTTTAAATACAACTACTGGTGTAGCAATGACCGCTAAAATTGATGTGTCAACTAATGTTACATTGCGTTTAACTGGACCTTCGGATCGTTGGTTTGCATTAGGTTTTGGAGCAACTTCTATGACAGCTGGAACCGATGTAGTAGTTTGTCATGCTAATACAGCAACGTTGCCGTCATTTGATCGTTATTTAACAGGTTTTTCAGCTCCAGTTTCTGATGGTTCTCAACATTGGACAATTACTTCTAATACTGTGAGTGGAACGGTTAGAACTATTATTGCAACTAGAGCTTTGAATACTAGTGATACAAATGATTATACATTTTCATCTACACCAAATGCTATTAATTTAATTTGGGCATACGGAAGTACGGCTAATAATTATTCTTTGACTTATCACGGAGGTAGAGGAGTTACATCTGCTAATTTTACATTGGGTTCAGACGATTTTTTATTAGCTCAATTTAAGATGTATCCTAATCCATCAAGTGAATTAATTACAGTTGAATTACCTGATGGCATTTCATCAGCAGTAGTTTCTATTTATGATTATTTAGGAAGAATTGTAATTAAAGAGAGCTTTGATGAAAGTAGTTTGAAAATAGTAACATCCAATTTACAAAAAGGAACGTATATAGTAAAAGTTGCTTCTGAAAATGGATTCGCAACAAAAATATTAATCGTTGATTAAAACTAATTATATGAAAAAACTAATTTTCTTATCCTTGTTGTTTCCTTTTTTTGGACTTGCTCAAGATGATTTACTTAATGAAATTGATTCAATTCCCCAAAATCAAAAAGTAGAATCAGCATTTAAATCGTTAAAAATTGTGAATTTAGAATCTACAAAATTGGCCGCTAAAGGCGATTTCTATTTTGTAGTAGCGCATCGTTTTGGATTTGTAAATAATGGTTTTGATGATTTTTTTGGTTTGGATAATGCCAATACACAATTAAAGTTTTTATACGGAGTAAATGATTGGTTAACTGTTCATGTTTCGAGAAGTGGTTTTCAGGAAACCTATGATGCTGCGGCAAAGTACCGTTTGTTTTCTCAAGAGGAAAATAATTTTCCAGTAACTATTGTTGGATTTAACAGCATTGCAGTTAATACAGAATTAAAGGATGAAGACTATCCTAAACTAAAGTTTAAAAATCGATTGAGTTATGTAACTCAGCTTTTAATTTCTCGTAAATTTTCAGATAAGTTATCGTTAGAATTGGCACCTACTGTTTTTCATGAAAATACGTTACGTGATATTTTAGATGAAAACAATATGGTGATTTCTCCAAATCCTCAAGATAACACGCAATATGCAATAGGAATTGGAGGACGTTATAAATTAACCAAACGATGGTCGATTAATGTTGATTATGCGGCTCATCTAAACAGAGCAAATGAATCGATGTATAAAAATCCTTTATCAATTGGTTTTGATTTGGAAACAGGAGGTCATGTTTTTCAAATGCATTTCACAAACGCAACCGCTATGCACGAAACAGGATATTTAGGTCAAACAATTGGAGATTGGGGTAAGGGTGAGTTTGGTTTTGGGTTTAATTTGGTAAGAGTATTTTAAATAAAATAAAGTCGAGCATTGCTCGACTTTATTTATTGTATTTTTTCAGAAAGCACTACATTAAAATTTTCTAAATTTTTTAATGCTTCTTCTGATTTATAATCAAAATTGTTTTCTAATTCTTTGTGTCTTTTTTTATTATTAATTCTATTTACGCCATCGTAAAATCGTCTGACTTCGTTCATGTTTGATAAAATCAAACGCGGGACATTTGCATTATTTCCTTGTTCGTCTTTTGCGACCATGGTAAAATAGCTCGAATTACAATGTTTGATTATTCCTGTTCGAATGTCTTCAGAAGTAACGCGAATTCCAACAATCATAGACGTTTTTCCAACATAGTTAACAGAAGCTTTCAAAGTAACTAATTCGCCCACATCAACAGGATTCAAAAAATCAACGGTATCAACAGAAGCCGTAACACAATAACAACCTGAGTATTTGGAAGCACATGCAAAAGCAATTTGGTCCATTAATTTTAATAAATAACCACCATGAATTTTTCCACTAAAATTAGAGTGGGATGGGAGCATTAGCTCAGATAGTGTAATTTTTGAAGCTTCAACGGTGTTGGCTGTTTCCATATAGGGGATTATTTTTCTATAGTAACCTTGGTAATAAAATAGCGTGTGTCACCCCACCAAAAGAATGTTTTGTAGCGTTCTTCATATTCTAAAGTTACTTTTTTACCTTGATTTTGTTTCAGTTCTTCAATGACAGTAGTTTCATTATCCATTATAGAAAATGCAAAAATTTGTGCTCCAGAAATACCTTGACTAAGTTCTCCTTCCCAGGTTTTTACTAAAAATCCTTTATGACTAATTTTAATTAATTCGCCAGACCGAACTCCTTCGCTATACGGAACATAGTAGATAAATGAAAAGTATCCAGCCGTAATTAAACTTAAGGACAATACAATATAAAGAATGATTTTTCGTAACATAATATTTGTTTTTATTCGTTAGTACTTTCTGTTAAAACGGTAGCATCTTCTTCACCTGCTCTTTTTAAAACAGCTTCTGGAAGCGATTTTTTTGCCTTGGCGCCCATTTTCTTCAGTTTTTCAACACTGTTAACCAAATTTCCTTTTCCGTCAACTAATTTATTCATGGCATTGCCGTATTCGATTTTGGCCTCATCCATTTTTTTTCCAATTTTAATCAAATCGCCAACAAAACCTTCAAATTTATCATATAATGCGCCTGCTTGACGCGCAATTTCAATTGCATTTTCTTGTTGCTTTTGGTTCGTCCACATGCTATCAATCGTGCGTAATGTTGCCAAAAGGGTAGAAGGAGTTACAATCACAATATTCTTCTCGAAAGCTTTGTTGTACAAGCTTGTATCTTCATTCAAAGCTACTGCAAATGCAGACTCAATAGGAATGAACAACAACACAAAATCAGGACTTTCCATGTGGTACAAATCATGATAATTTTTGCTACCCAATTGCTCTACATGACGATTTATCGAAACAATATGTTCTTTCAAATACTGATTTTTCACATCCGAATCTTCTTCATTTATGTAACGCTCGTAAGCGGTTAGCGTTACTTTTGAATCGATAATCATTTTTTTGCCATCAGGAAGATTGATGATAACATCAGGAAAAACACGATTGCCTTCTTCAGTAACGTGACTTTGTTGCACAAAATATTCTCTATCTTTCTCTAATCCTGATTTTTCTAATACGCGTTCTAACACCAATTCGCCCCAATTTCCTTGCATTTTACTATCACCTTTTAACGCTTTGGTTAAATTGATGGTTTCCTTGCTCATTTGTTCGTTCATTTCGCGAAGTCCCAAAATTTGTTGGCGCAAAGCTGCATGATAATCAATACTTTCTTTATGGGTGTCTTCTACTTTCTTTTCAAATAGTTGGATTTTGTCTTGTAGTGGCGACAAAATATTTTTCAAATTCTCCTTATTTTGCTCGGTGAATTTTACGGTTTTTTCTTCCAGAATTTTATTAGCTAAGTTTTCAAATTCTTTTGTGAATTTCTCCTGAAGTTGTTCTACTTCTTGCTTTTGTTCTTTGTTTCGTTCTAATAAATTATCGAAATCATTTTCTTTTTTTGCCAAATGAATGGCTAACGATTCTTTTTCTTTTTGAACGTTTTCTTTTTCGGATGAAAGTTGGGCAAACGATTTTTCTAATTGATTTCTTTCCGTTTGAAATTGAATTTTCAATTGTTCAATTTGACCTAAAAGTCCGTTAATTCGTTCTTCTAAACCTGATTTTTCAGATTGTGATTTGGCAGAAAATACTATTTTTCCAATGAAAATTCCAATTCCTAAAGCAATAATAAATGCGGCAAGTACTAAAAGTGTTTGTGACATGGTTGTTGATTTTATTTAACAATGTAAATGTAACAAAAAATAAAATTTGAAGCTATATTAGTACTTAAAACTCTTCGAAATTTTATTGAAAATAAGTTCGTCGATGTAATGATTCGTTCGTCGAATGCTAATGATAATTATATGTTAAACATTTAAAAATCATTTATTTGTGTTGAAATGTTTTGTACTTTTACTATGTGATTTTGATTAGTTATTGAATATATCGTTAGTTACATATCTAAAAAGAGATTCAGTCGTTTATTCCTCTCAAGTTATAGCAGATCAGAAAAACGTAATAAATCAAAATCGACACAGGGAGGTCTTAAACAAGGCCTCCTTATTTTTTGTATCACTCCAAGAGTTTTTACTATCTTCGTTGCCTCTTAAACGTAATTTTCTAAATGCATCATCATTTTCTTATTCACAAGCCTTACGGTTATTTATCGCAGTTTATTTACCAATTAAAACGCAAGAAAAAGTTGTTAGGAGAATTATATGATTTTCCCGAAAATACGATGGCAATTGGTCGTTTAGACGAAGATTCTGAAGGCTTACTTTTGCTAACTACAGACGGCATGATGAGTGAGATTGTGCGAAGCAAAAAAGTAGAAAAAGAATATTACGCTCAAGTCGATGGAATCATTACCGAAGAAGCCGTTGAACAATTAAGAAACGGAGTTGAAATTGGTTTACACGGTAAAAAATACAAAACCAAAAAGTGCAAAGCTTTCAAATTAGAATCTATTCCCAATTTAGGAGAGCGTGGTAAAAAGATTCGAGATGAACGTCACGGACCAACCTCTTGGGTTTCGATAACTTTGACCGAAGGAAAATTTCGTCAAGTACGAAAAATGACATCGGCTGTTGGTTTTCCTACATTACGATTGGTTCGCGTGCGTGTAGGAAACATTCATTTGAATGACTTAAAAGCAGGTGAAGTTTTGGAAGTCAGTGGTTTTGATGTATAAATTATTTAATTTTGAACTTACCAATAGTAGCATCAAAAGTCAAATGTTCCGTATCAAATAAGGTATTAAAAATCCCAGTTTGAATTAAATTACAAGGTTGGTCTTGTACAATTTGAGTTGGCGTAAACACAATCATTTCGTCTGTCATTTGAATCGCTAAATCGATATCATGCGTAGAGTAGAGAATGGTTTTGCCTGTTTCGTGTGTTAATTTTTGCAATAATTTCAACAAAGTAGCTTTGTGAACCAAATCTAAATGCGTTGTAGGTTCGTCTAAAATAATAATCGAAGTATCTTGCGCCAAAGCACGTGCAATTAGAGCAATTTGCAACTGACCATCGCTAATTTCATCGTGTTTTTTATGAACTAAATGTTGGATTTCGGTTAACGAAATAGCTTCTTCAATTTTGATTGTATCTTCTTCGGATAAAGTACCTAACCAATTAGTATATGGCTGTCTTCCTAAAGAGATGATTTCGTAAACGGTTAAATTACTTGGAGGTAATTTTTCAGTTAACACGATGCTTAATTCTTGCGCTAAATCAAGTGGTTTATAACTTTGAAGTGGTTTGTGGAGTAATGTGACTTCGCCTTTTAGAGGTGGAATGATTCCTGTTAATGTTTTTAGTAATGTTGATTTTCCAATTCCGTTTTCACCAATTAAAGCGATTAATTTGCCTTTTTCTAAATCAAGATTGATATTTTGAGCAATAGTAATCGTTTCCGATTTGGATTTGTAGCCAATCGAAAGGTTTGAGGTTTGTATAGTGAAATTTTGTTCGCTCATAATTAAAATCGTCTCTTTCTAACTAACAACCAAATTACCACTGGCGCTCCAATTACTGAGGTTATCGCATTTATTGGTAATGTAATATCATTTCCTGGAACTTGAGCAATAGTATCACAACAAAGCATGACAATCGCGCCAAGTAAAAGCGTACTCCAAAACAACACAAAATGATTACTGGTTTGAAACAACAATTTTGCCATGTGAGGAACTGCCAAACCGATAAAAGCAATCGGACCAGCAAAAGCGGTGATGCTTCCAGCTAAAATACTCGTTGCCATAATAATTAAAAAACGCGTTTTCTTATAGTTGATTCCGATACTTTGAGCGTATTTTTCTCCTAAAAGTAATGCGTTTAAAGGTTTGATTACCATAAAACTAATTCCTATTCCAATGAGTACAAAAAGCGATAAAAGCGAAATTTCATTCCAAGATAAATTCGAAATACGTCCCATCGACCAAAAAGTAAATTTCTGCAGTTTTTCAGCAGAAGTAAAATAAGATAAAACCGAAACTATGGCACTAGTGAAACTTCCAAACATCAATCCTACAATCAAGATTGCCATTGTGTCTTTTAACTTTTGGGAAACCAATAAAACCGCCATCAAAACTAAAAAACTACCTAAACTTGAAGCTAAAACCAATCCATAATTCGATAAGAAGAAAGATGAAATGAATGTTGGTAAAAATCCAGTTCCTAAAATAATGAAAGCAACTCCCAGACTTGCGCCTGAACTCAATCCTAAAACATAAGGTCCAGCCAATGGATTTCTGAACAAAGTTTGCATTAACAATCCGCTCATCGAAAGTCCGATTCCTACTAAAATTGCGGTAATAGCTTTTGGAAAGCGGAAATTCCACAGAATTATTTCCCAACTTTCCTTACTCATTTTTTGCGATAAAAGTCCGTTAACCACTTCTTTTAAAGGAATAGAAACGGAACCTAAGCTAATATTTACCAAAAACAAAAACACCATTACTAAAAGTAAGATGATAAAAAGAAAGTTTTGTTTTTTGGTTAATGGCATGCGTTGAATTTTTGGCTAAATTACGTTATTTTAATTTCTCAAAAAAGAACAACTCATAATCAGGCAACACTTCAGGATGTAAAATCTTTACAATATCTTTCAAAACCAAATCTGGTCGATTTTGCGCTAATTCGTAATAAATTACGCCACCTGTTTTGCCTTTTTTGGTGCTAAATGAGTAAACGTTTTTGTTTGCAACCGCTTTGAAGTGAATGTAATTTGGATTATTATCTAAAATTTGTTGAATTGAACCAAATTGCCCTGGACCAATCCAAAAATCAGCATCTTTGGCTTTGTCTAAAACACTTTCGAACGATAAAGCTAAACTTCCCGTTCCTTTGGAATCTTTCCATAGATAATTTCCGTTGGCTTCTTTTAAGAAATAGGCAGCCCAACTATCGCCTTGGGGTAAAAACCATTGATCTTCGTAGATGGCACCTGCAAAAATAGTCGGTTGTTTTTTTGCGTTTTTAGCCAAAGTTAGCACCGAATTGTATTCTTTCTCTATCGAATTGAAAATCTCGGTTGCTTTTTCGTCTAAATCGTACAAAGCGCCAAAGAACTTAATCCATTCCGCTTTTCCTAAAGGTGTTTTTTCTGTCCAATCTCCGTTAAAGATGATTTTCTGACCGTTTTTTTCTAAGCTTTTATAGGTTTTCAAATCGCCATCCACACTAAATCCTACGATTACATCAGGTTGAATGTCCAAAATAACTTCGGTATTTAATCCTTGATTGGAACCTAAATCTCTCACTTTTCCAGCATCAATTAACGCTCTTGTTTTTTCAGAAGAAATATATTGTGTGGTTGGAAAACCAATTAAAGTATTTTCTACGCCTAATGATTCTAATGCAGGAATATGCGTGGTTGAGGTTACAATTACTTTTTTAATTGGAACTTCAATCGAAGTAAATTGTTGTAAACTATCTGGAATTTGAACGCCTTTTTTATGAAGTATGTAAGTGTAATCATTTTTAGCTTCAGGATACGCATTCGAAACTTTTACAACCGAAAAACCATCATATTTTTCAATAGAAAATCCTTCCGCATGTTGAATGCTATTTTGTGCAGAAGTATTCAGATTTGCAGTACTTTCCGATTCTTTACATTGGATAAATCCCAAAAATAAAACGACTAACAAGAAATAATGGCGCATGAAAATGTTTTTTGCAAAAGTAGTACTTTACATTCAAAAACAGATTATATGTAACAAATGATGCCAAACGATTTATCAAAAACCACTAAATTTGTCATAAAAAAACATGAGAACAGATTCAAACGCTTTCCTTTATGCAGTAGCAACTATTATTTTAGCACATTTTGTTATTGGCTTTATTTGGTTGTGGCGTAAGATGAATAAGAAGAAGTAGTTTTTTGAAAGATGTTTAGTAAATATTGCATTTTTATAAAAATATAATACCTTTGCCCTCGAATTTTGGTTGTTGTTTCTGAATTTTTCAAAACAACATTAAAAGGGAATTAGGTGTAAGACCTAAGCTGTACCCGCAACTGTAAGCTATAAAGCTTGTTATTATCTACATTACCACTGTTGTTAATTTAGAATTAAGAATTCTGAATTTAGAAATTTTCTAACTTCTAACTTCTAATTTCTAACTTTCGATGGGAAGGTTGATAACAAGACGCAAGCCAGGAGACCTGCCACATTCATTGAGTAACAAACTTTCGGGAAAAAAAGTTTGAGTATGGGTAAATTCTGTGCTTTTCTCCCCAATTTATTAAAATTTTTATTAACCTTAAAATGAACAAAAAGTTTATTGGCTTAAGTGTATTTACACTAGCTACTGCTTTTGCGTATGCTCAAGAATCAGATACGCTAAAAGTTACTAATTTAAAAGAAGTGGTCGTTTCCGACACTAAATTTGCACAAAGCAAAGAAAAATCAGGTAAAATTATTGAAGTGATTACCGCTCAAGACTTAGAAGCTAAAAAAGGTCAAAATTTGGCTAATGTGTTGAGTCAAGTTGCTGGAGTTGAAATCAATGGAAATCAATCTTTCAACGGAAAAAACTTAGGCTATTACATTCGTGGTGGTCGTAATCGTCAAGTAGCCATTTATATTGATGGTGTTCCGGTTTCTGATGCTTCAGGAATTAATATCGAATACGATTTGCGTTTGATTCCAGTAGAACAAATTGAGAAAATTGAAGTAATGAAAGGCGCTTCAAGTACGTTATACGGAACAGGAGCTGCAACTGGAGTTATCAATATTACGTTGAAAAAATCAGCTAAAAAGGAAATTTCAGGTAATGCGTACATCAATATGGGAACGCAAAATACTTCGAATACTTCAAAAACGAGTGCGCAAGATTTCAATCAAGGATTATCGGTAAACGGAACGATTAATAAAGTTTCCTACATGACCACTTTAAACAGCACGGAAACCAAAGGAATGTCGGAAGCTGCTGGAGAAGATTTTGAAGAAGATACGTTTTCGAGAGTGAATGTGTTGCAAAAAATTGGTTTTAAAGCGAACGATAAATTAAGTTTTGAGTTTTTTGGAAATTACGACCGAATTAAAAATACATTTGACAATTCTTTTGACGGAATTATAGCTAATGCTGATGATTTGAACAACAATAGTTTTTCGGAACAATTCAGAATAGGATTCTTGCCAAAATACAAATATAATAAAGGCGAATTTGCAATTAATGCTGGAGCTTCAACTATTGATAGAGTTTTAAATATTTCAAATTCGTGGTCGGGAACGATTGATAATTATAATTATTCAGGAAGAAGTGCTTCGATTGATGCTTTCAATAAATACAATTTCAGCAAGCAAGTATATTTAGTTTTAGGTGCGCAATATCAATATTTCGATATGACGCAAAAAGATGCTTACACCGATGTTACAAGAGAAGGAGCGAAGTTCAATTTGTTAGACCCGTATGCAAATTTTGTTTATAATTCTAATTTCGGTTTTAATTTGAATGCTGGTCTTAGGTTAAATTTTCACAGTGAATATGATACATATTATGTGTTAAATATTAATCCAAGCTATACTTTTAAAAATTTACCATTAAAGATTTTAGGCTCTATTAGTGGTGGATATATTACGCCAAGTTTATATCAATTATACGGACCTTATGGAAACTTAGACTTAACTCCAGAAGAAAATGCTACGGCAGAATTTGGTTTTGAATCGCAATTATTGGATAAGAAGTTGACTATTAATGCGGTTGGTTTTTATAGAGAAGAAGAAAACACTTTTGGATTCTATTACAATTCAGCAACATTTGAATCGTATTATATTAATGTTGACGGAACTTACAACGCAAAAGGAGTTGAAGCAAGCGTTCGTTACACATTATCTGAAAGATTCAATATTGGTGGAAATTATACATTTACTCAAGTGGAAGAGCAATTAAACCGTTTGATTCCAAAGCATAAAGGAAATGTAGATTTGAATTACAAATTTAAAAGAGGAACATTCGGAATTAATTATCAATATGTAGATCATAGAAGTGATGCGTATTACGATTCGAATATTTGGGCAACACAAGCTGTTAATTTAGCTGCTTATCAGTTGGTTAATTCGAATATTTCGTATGAATTATTGCCAAATCGTTTGCATGTTTTTGGAACTGTAACGAATATTTTAAACGATGATTTCCAAGAATTAATTGGATACAATACAAGAGGAAGAAACTTTAAATTAGGTTTGAATTTTCTGTTTTAGATAAAATTTAATTATTTGATTTTAAAAGGTTTTGATATTTATTTATCAAAACCTTTTTTCATTTTGTAACAAAATTAAATTACATTCGTCTTCATTATAAACCAACTAATTAAAATGAACCAAAACGAGTTTGTACAAATAATCACTCCTTTTAAGGATAAGTTATTTCGTTTAGCGAAACGAATGCTCGTAAGTACCGAAGAAGCAGAAGATGCTACTCAGGAAGTGTTGGTAAGGTTATGGAATAAAAATAGTGCTTTAGAGCAATATAATAGTGTAGAAGCTCTAGCGATGACGATGACCAAAAATTATTGTTTGGATCAACTCAAAAGCAAGAGAGCTACGAATTTGCAAATTGTACATAACAATTATCAAGATAAGCAAGCTAGTGTAGAAACACAAATAGAACATCAAAACACGTTGCAATGGGCAGAAAAGTTAATCAATGATTTGCCAGAACAACAACGATTGATATTACAATTAAGAGAGATTGAAGAATACGAATTTTCGGAAATAGCTCAAGTATTAGAAATGAATGAAACAGCGGTTCGAGTAGCTTTATCAAGAGCACGAAAAACCTTAAGAGAACAAATAGAAAAAACACATAATTATGGAACTCAAGTTAGTTGAACAATTATTGGAAAAATACTTTCAAGGAGAAACTACAATAGCAGAAGAAAAACAATTAAAGGCCTATTTTTCTTCAAGCGATGTGGCGCCACATTTGGTAAAATATCAAGCGCTGTTTGGTTACTTTGAAACACAAAAAGAAACGCAATTCGAGCAAAAACTTCCATTACAACCTAGAAAACAAAGTACTGTAAAATGGATAGGTATTGCAGCAAGTTTTGTAGTGCTTTTTGGATTGGCAACCTTCTATTTTTATCCATCAGAACCTAAACATGAAGATTTAGGAACGTTTGATAATCCAGAAGAAGCTTTTGCCGCTACACATAAAGCTTTGTTAATGGTTTCTGAACAAGTAAATGTTGGCATGGAAAGTGTAGTATATTTAGAAGAATACGAAAAAACAAAAAAAACAATTTTTAAATAATAGAAAAATGAAAAATTTAGTAGTAGTTATAGCGTTTTTAATGGCTTCAACAGTATCTTTTGCACAAGGAGCATTTGATAAATTTGAAGATAAAGAAGGTGTTGCAACAGTGGTTGTAAATAAGAAAATGTTTGAAATGATGAGCAAAGTAAAAGTTGATGCAAAAGATAAAGAAATGCAACAATACATGAATTTGCTTAGAAAGTTAGACAATTTGAAAGTATTCACCACAAGTAGCGCAAAAATTAGTGCCGATATGAAAGCAACTGTAAATAGTTACTTAAAATCGAATCCATTAGAGGAATTAATGAGAGTTAATAGCGATGGTAAAAATGTAAGGATTTATGTAAAATCAGGAGCTAATGAAAATATTGTTAGAGAACTTTTAATGTTTATTGAAGGTTCTAATGTAAAAGATGCGGACACGGTTGTTTTATCATTAACAGGAAACTTTAGTTTGGATGAAATTTCTGTTTTAACCGAAAAAATGAGCTTACCAGGCGGCGATGATTTGAAAAAAGCTTCAAAAAAATAAACTATGAAAAAGTTAATAGCTCTTGTTTCTTGTGTGATTTTACTTTGGAGTTGTGAGGACAAACCCACACTTCAAAAGTATTTTGTAAAAAATACAGAATCATCTAAGTTTATTGCATTAGATTTAGCTTCTAATATCATTAAAACCGATAAAGTTGCTTTATCTGAAACAGAAAAAGCAGCTTTAGAATCGTTCGAAAAAATGAATATTTTAGCTTTTAGAACTGATTCTACAGATATAAGTGGATATGATAAAGAAATCAGAGAAGTAAAAGCTATTTTGAAAGACGAAAGCTATCAGCAATTAATGAAAGCAGGTTCTGGAAATGATGGTGCCGCTATTTATTTCGTTGGAAATGATGACGAACATATTGAGGAGTTTGTTGTTTTAGCTGGAAAGAAAGAAAATGGTTTTGCAGTAGTTCGCGTTTTAGGAAACGATATGAATCCAACTCATATTATGAATATGTTGAGTTTACTCCAAAAATCACAAGTAGATATGGACCAACTGAAACCCTTACAACAACTTATGAAATAAAAAAATCCCGCATCTGCGGGATTTTTTAGTTTTTATAATATTTAAAAGGAACAATTAACATTCCAAAGCATTCTCCGTGTTCTTTTCCTATGTGTTTGTGATGCATTTTGTGAGCTCTTCTAACAGCTCTTGCATAACGATTATTAGCGTTTCTAAACAACTTAAATCGTTGGTGAATAAAGATGTCATGAACTAGAAAATAAGCTAATCCGTAAGCAAAAATACCTAGTCCAATAGCTAATCCTATTTCTAAGATATTGTTCTGCCATAGTAAAAAACAACCAATACTAACTATCGCATAAAAAATGAAGAATGCATCATTACGCTCAAACCATGAATCGTGGTCTTTCTTGTGATGGTCTGCGTGTAAACTCCATAAAAAGCCGTGCATAATGTATTTGTGACTAAACCAAGCCATAAATTCCATAAAGAAAAAGGTTGTAAAAAAAACTAAAACGTGTAACCACATAATAACAATAGTATTAAATTATATTTAATCTGTATTTAACATAGCATCTTGCTAATAATTCTACTTTTTGATAATCAGAAACTCGTATTCGCGTATTCTTGATTTCTAAAGAAGGCGTTTTTTGAAGCTTTTTCAATAACTTCTTATAATATCTATAAGCTGTGTAAACTCCAAATTTAGCTTCTAATGGTAAGTTTTTAATACCTTCAAATGCAGCTTCAAAATCACTTTCAATATCCGCAATAATTTCTTGTTTCGATTTTTCGTCTAATTGATTCAAATCGGTATTAGGAAAATAAGTTCTACTTAAATCTTCAAAATCTGCTTTTAAATCGCGTAAGAAATTCACTTTTTGAAAAGCTGAACCTAATCGCATAGCCGAATCTTTTAATTCATTGTATTTTTCATCATTTCCGTTAACGAAAACTTTTAAGCACATTAAACCCACAACATCAGCCGAACCATAAATGTATTCTTGATATTCTTCAGTTGTTTTGTATTCACTTTTACTTAAATCTAATTTCATGCTTTTCATAAAAGCATCAATCATTTCCTGTGGAATATTATAATTATTCACAGTATGTTGAAATGAATTTAAAATTGGATTTAAACTTATTTTTTGGGTTAGAGCTAGCTGTAAATCGTTTTCGAATTGTGAAAAAAGAGCGTCTTTATCATAATCATGAAATGTGTCTACAATTTCATCGGCAAAGCGAACAAATCCATAAATATTATAAATATCTTGTCGAATGCTGGGAGCCAACATTTTTACAGCAGACGAAAACGAAGTGCTGTACGCTTTAGTAACTTTTACGCTACAATCAAATGAAACGTTATCAAAAATGGACTTCATACTATTGATACTTTTTTATTAAATCAGCAACTAATTTTCCTGAAATTAAGGATGGAGGCACACCTGGCCCCGGCACAGTTAATTGTCCAGTAAAATACAAGTTTTTCACTTTTTTACTTTTCAATTTAGGTCTTAAAAAAGCAGTTTGCAGTAAAGTATTTGCCATACCATACGCATTCCCTTTGTACGAGTTATAGTCTTTTATGAAATCATTTACACAAAACGATTCCTTAAAGATAATATTATTTTTTACTTTTTGGTCAGTTAGACGCTCAAGACGTGTAATTATTTTTTCAAAATACAGTTCTCTTAACTCTTTTGTGTCTTCTAATCCTGGTGCTAGTGGAATTAAAAAGATTCCAGCTTCTTTTCCTTCTGGAGCGCAATTTTCATCTGTTTTAGATGGAAAACTAGCGTAAAACAAAGGTTCTTCTGGCCATTTCGGATTGTCATAAATAGCTTCGGCATGAATATCAAAATCTACATCAAAAAATAAAGAGTGATGTTCTACATTTTCTATTTTTTTGTCAAATCCAACATAAAATAGGAGAGACGATGGTGCAAATGTTTTGGTTTCCCAATAATTTTCAGAATATTGGCGGTAATTTTTATCTAATAAAGTTTCAGAATGATGATAATCGGCACCACTAAGAACTACATCCGAAGACACAATTTTATTATTTACAATTAAACCTGTAGCATTTCCGTTGGTTACATCAATCTTTTCTACGTTGGCATTGGTTTCGATTTTAACTCCCAATTCTCTTGCTAATGTTTCCATAGCTAAGATTACTGAATACATTCCGTTTTTTGGATGCCAGGTTCCTAAACCAAAATCAGCAAAATTCATGAAATTGTAAAAGGATGGCGTGTCGCTAGGTTTGGCGCCTAAAAACAAAACTGGAAATTCTAATATTTGAACCAATTTCATGTTTTTGAATCTTTTTCGAACATCTTTTTTAATGTTACTGAAAAATTGATTCACTTTTTTAGCAGTCTCAAGCGTAATTAATTCTAAAGGTGATTCACCTGGACGATAAACTAAATCTTTGATGGCAATATCATAATTACTTTTAGCTTCTGCCATGAATTGCTCTAATTGCTTACCACTTCCTTTTTCAATAGATTCAAAAGTGGTTACAATTTCTGGTAAATTATCAGCAATAGTTACAAAATCTAAATGCCCAAAGTATACCTGATAAGCAGGAGATAGCTTGATTAATTCATAATAATCGGAAGGCTTTTTATTGAAGTCAGCAAAAAAACGTTCAAAAACATCAGGCATCCAATACCAAGTTGGGCCAATATCGAAAGTAAAGCCTTCCTTTTTAAGTTGACGTGCTCTTCCTCCAATTGTGCTATTTTTTTCATAGATTGTTACATCATTTCCTTGTTTTGCTAAATAGCAAGCTGCAGATAATGATGAAAATCCTGAACCGATTATGGCAATTTTTTTACTCACTTGACTCTAATTTTGTTTAACAAAAATAGTAAAAAAGTTAAACAAAACAAATCTTTTTACAAAGTATTTGAAAGCTCTTCTATGCTACTAAAAATATGTACGTTATTTGGTATTGTTTTGGATGTTATAAATTGTGTCATTCTACCTAGTAAAAGTAGTTCATTGTTTGTGTTTTCTAACAATTTAGAATGTAAGTCAATAAGGTATGCATCGACTTCTTCTTGGTTTGGTTCTACGGTTAAGTAACTCACAAAAGTTATTTTTTCGAATGATTTTTTAAGATCTAATAAACTTTCTGTGGGAATACTTTCGCCTAAATATATGGTTTGATATCCTTGAAGCAAAATTTCATAATTCAAATACATTAATCCTAATTCATGAATTTCGTTTAAAGGAAGAAATAAAACATAAACTTTATCTGTTTTAGTTGGTTCTAATATTTGAACTTTTTCAGTATTAATTAATAGTTTTTGCTTTATAAGGTAGGTAATAAAGTGTTCGTGAGCTGGAGAAATAGTTTCGGTTTGCCACAAAAACCCCAATTCTTGCATTAGTGGAACAAAAACAGTATAAAAAACTTCTCTAAATGATTTTTCGTTTAGTAATTGGTTATAGGTGTTAAAGAATAGCGATTGATCAAAATTCATCATTGCCATTTTAAAGGTGCTGATAGCATGATTTTTTGCGCTTTTTTCTGAAATAATATCGTTGGCTAACTTATTAATCTGTTCTTGATTAAGTGTGCCTATTTTTGAAATTTTATAACCATAGTTATGTAGTAATACGATATTTAATAATTTTTGAAGATTTTTAATATCATAAGAACGAATGTTGGTATCCGATCGCATTGGTTCTAACACATTGTATCTTTTTTCCCAAATGCGAATCGTGTGTGCTTTTATGCCAGAAAGATTTTCTAAATCTTTGATACTGAAAACATTTTTAACATTGTTCATCTTTTACTTTATTTTGTTAAACAAAAGTAATAAAAAAAGTAAACAAAATAAGTTTTTGATTAAAAAATGTTTATTTAATTCCAAAATAAGTTAAACAAAGAATGTTTTAATGGAAATTTCTGTGTAGTTGTGTAGTGTAATATTTGTGACCAAGGAGGGAGTTCCTATTTTTTTAAACTGTTTTTAATTCATAATAATTCATTATATTTGAAAAATAAAGGGTTATAAGATTAAATTTTAATTAGTTTTAACTGATTTTAATATTAAAATAATCCCCCTTTTGCTCCCCTAGTGTAATTGATTATAATGAATTTTAATATGAACTATTTGTTTGAACTTAGAAAGGATAAGGTAAATAAGAACGGACTCATTCCAGTCAGAATAGTCATAACTTCTAATAAAATTAAAATTCGGAAAAATCTACCTAATGTGAAAACTTTATTGGAGGATTGGGACTCAAAAAACGGATATATTAAAAACCATAAGAAACACCAATTTTATGAAGAGTATCTAGATTCAAACAAGGAGATTCAAAATACTAAGGATAAGGTAGAGAAGATTTTTAACTTTTTTAAATTCAATGATATAGAGTTTTCTGAAAAAATTTTCCTAGAGAAATTTGGTAGAGATGAAGTGTCTGTTGGAATTGATTTTTTTGAAGCATTTGATGACTTTGTAAAAGCCTCCAAGCATACCAAAACTGAGGGAACTATTAAGCGATATATTACTTTGAGAAATTTTTTAATTCATTTTACTCAGGCAACTAAATATCCTATCCGTCTTGATACCATCAATTTAAATTTTGAGGAAGAGTTCATGGATTATGCCTTTGAAGAAAGAAAGACACTGAATAATTATTATGGAAAATTAATAAGCATTATAAAGACTTTCATGAACTGGGCATTCAATCGAGGTTTACATAATAATCTGGAGTTTAAAAAAATTAAGCATGTAGAAAATGAGATTGAGGTTATATATCTTGAAAAGGATGAGTTGATAAGTTTGTTTGAATACCCTTTTGAGAATAACAAGCTCTCTAGGGCTAGAGATTTTTTCTGTTTTGGATGTTTTACAGGATTAAGATACTCCGATATTTATAACCTTCATAATGCTAATATTAGCGAGAGTTTTATTGAATTAAACATAATAAAAACTAAGACCATTAGTCATAGAGTTGAATTGAATAAATATTCAAAAGCTATATTAGATAAGTATAGAGGTACAATACATCAACCAGTTCCAAAGTTTTCATCACAGAAATTAAATGATTATATAAAGGAATGTTGTAGGATTGTTGGGATTGATAAAAATACAACAATAACAAGATATATAGGTTCAAAACGAATAGAAGAAACATATAAAAAATATGAACTTATAACTTGTCATGTATCGAGAAAGACTTTTGTTACAAATTCATTATTAATGGGAATGAATGAAAGGGTTTTAAGAGATTTTACTAATCATTCTTCCGAAAGATCGTTTAAGAAGTATGTAAAATTAACAAATGCTTTAAAGCAGCAGGAAATGAAGAGAACTTGGGATGAAAACTTTTAAATATTTTAAATATGAATGCACTAATTTTCATTAGACAAAGCTTTAAAGATTTTTTAAAAGACAAAAAAGTTGAAGAAGTTAAATACAAAAAAATAATTCCTTATTTTTCTGCTATTTCATCTAATATCAATAAATTAGAATTGACAAATTCAATACTTAATGATATTAAATATGATATAATTAATTATTTAAAATATAGTCAATTAGATGATTTAATTGAAAGTATAGATGATGATGATAAGAAAGAAATTATTAAAAAAATAATACTTCAAGAAAATTATAGATGGTATAACCAAATAGAATATGAGATTAAATTAAATATCAAAAATGCCAGATTATCTCTAAATACTTCTGAATATATAGCATTTATAATTGGAAAAAAAGTGGAGCTTAAAAAATTTAATGATTCTATATTTTTTAATGATATATATTCAAAATTAGATCATATTTTAAATAAGGAGCTTATAGCTCCATTTACATTAAATTATTTTGAAGTGGAACAAAAATCTAATGTTCCAGTTCGTCAAGCTTTGTCTTTATTCTTTAGAAATGAAAAGAATGTGGCAATTATACAATTTAAAAGGTTACTAAATATTGATAGAGAATCAAGGCTTGATTCATCTTTTCAAGCTGAATATTTTGAAATGACTAGAATATTTTTTGAAAAGTTAAATTTAGATTTTATTCCTTTGATAGATATTAATAATTATGATGCCCCTGTTTGTTTGTCTAATGAAGATGGAAAATATGTGACAAGAGATAAGATTCAGTCAATTATTGATGATGGAGATTATTTTAATCAGAGAGGTTTTATAGTTGATATCAAAGATTTAATTAGAAAAGATAAAATTGTTAATAAAGAAAAGTTTACAAGAATTTATCTTATATTTTTTCAAAATATTTCAAAAAAAGTTACCGAAAAGCACATTGACGTTTTATTTTCTTGTTTTACACAATCAAATCCAAAATACGATGAATTTGAAATTTTTGATTCTAGAGAAACCTTAAAAAAAGCATTAAGTAAAAAAAATAGTGTACATGAATTTTTAAGTTTAAACAATGATCTACTTGATACAGGAGTACTAGATATTTCTAGGGCTAAACTTATAAAATTGCTTTCAATGTATTTTAATGAAGTTAAAGGTATGGGATATGATAATATAAAACTTTTGATGACAGGTAAAAAAAGATTAGATTCCTAAGATAATTAATAACATATTAAAAATGAAATCAATAAAAATCCCAGAAATATAATTTTTTTTAAAAGTAGAGTAATGCGGTGTAAAGTTTATTTTCCAACTTAAATCTAGTTTTGCCAATGTTAACCAAATAAAATAAGTTAAAATGGCATTACAGAAAAAACACACCGAAAATGATTCTAAAATTATTATTCCAGAATCAGATGACAGATTAAATCAAAGACAAGTTGCAGAACTTTTTGGTAGAACTGAACAAACAATAATTGCTTGGAAAAAGCAAGGTAAAATTCCATATTTTCAACTAGGGAGATTTCCAATATTTAGTAAATCTCAGTTGACAAACCTAGCTTTAAAAAACCCCCATTTGATCAATGACTAAAGATCTAATTAGAACTATTGTTCTACTTAGGTCTTTTTTTGTTGCATCAATCCAATAAAATGTAAATGTAGTGAAATTAATTAAAAACAATTCAAATTATGAGCGTAAAACCTTCATATTATTCTTATTTGACATCAGCCGTTAGATATGATAAAAGATTAAAACCTAGCGCAAAGCTGCTTTATAGTGAAATTACAGCATTGTCCTCTCAATACGGATTTTGCTGGGCCACAAATAGATATTTTGCAGATTTATTTGAAGTAAGAACTGAAACAGTCAGTTTATGGATTAATTCATTGGTAAAACATGGATACATTGAATCAAAAATTATCTATAAAGAAGGTACTAAACAAATTCTAAATAGGTATTTAGAGATTAAAGGTAGCGGTATTGTTAAAAATATAAATATACCTATAGACATTTATCTAAAAGATAATAAGAAAATTATTAATAATAAATCTAATATTTTTTTTAAAGAAAATAGTAATAATTCACGTGAAAAATTTTTAGAATGAGGACAAAACTTACACCTATCGAGATAGTACTCAATCATTTTCTGATGAGTATAAAAGAAAGAAAAAAAGTTGTAGAAAAAAAAGAAATAATTATGGGGACCTTCGAAATGAAAAGAATTTACATTAAAGTAGCTAGTGAATATTATAGCAG
Organism: Flavobacterium lacisediminis; assembly: GCF_025909975.1. GTDB lineage: Bacteria > Bacteroidota > Bacteroidia > Flavobacteriales > Flavobacteriaceae > Flavobacterium > Flavobacterium lacisediminis. The sequence continues at coordinate 482,488 of NZ_JAPCIO010000002.1, forward strand.
AGAAAATCGTGATTTTACAATTGATGAAAACAATCAAAATTATCTGAATTTGTTATGTAAATATTTTTCTAGAGATATTGAATTTGAGACTATACATCGTGGTGAACTGAGAAAAGGATTGTTAGTAATTGGTAATCCTGGTACAGGAAAATCATCCAGTTTTAAAATCATTCAAATGATATCAAAAATTTATGGATTAAAAAGCCTTTGGTTCCCTATTGTAGAAACAAAAAAAGTGGTTGAAAAATTTAATGTTGAGAAAAATAAGGATTCAATAATTGAAAATTACTCAATTGGTACTTTTTGTTTTGATGATTTAGGAAGTGAAAACGAAGCAAATAATATCCATGTCTGGGGTTCTAAAGAGGATATTTTTATTAGAATTCTTGAGAACCGTTATGATGAGTTTATTGCAAAAAACACAAAAACCTTTATTACTACAAATTTATCATTAATACAAATCGAGAAACGATATGGATCGAGAGTTAGAGATAGATTTGTTTCTATGTTTAATCTTATAGAGCTTAATGGTACTAGTAGAAGATTTTAATAACTTTTTCAATTCCAATTTTAACTTAAGGGAATAAAGAGAATATTTATGAAACAACATATAATAAAATTTCGTGTATCAAAATTAGAGCAAGCCATAATTAAAAAGAAAGCAAAAGATTCCGGAATGGCTGTTTCAGAATTATTGCGAAGACTTGTCTTAGGCTATAAATTGACATCAAAATTGAGTCCTGAAGAAATTGAAGTATACAAAACACTGGCCAACTTTTCTACAAATTTTACAAGAATTAGTAATCTATTTAAGCTGGGAGATGTAGAAGGATTAAAAAAAGAAACATTAGAAACCTCAAGAATAATTAGAGAACACTTAATGAAACTAAAATAGATATATGATTGGTATGGCTAAAGCATGTTCTGGTGGTGGTTCTTTATTGAATTACATTATGAATGATAGGAAAGGTTACGAGTTGTTCAGAAACAATCTCTGTGGATTAAATCCAAAAGAAATAATTGAAGAAATGAATATGATTCAGGATTTAAACCACAGAGCAAAGAATAAAACGTTAAGTTTGGTTCTATCTCCTTCAATTGATGATGGTCATAAGTTATCTAATTCTGAACTTAAGAAGATGACAGTCGAATTTATGGAAGAGCTTGGTATTAATGCTGATAACCACCAGATACTGGCATTTGTTCACACAGAAAAACGTCACAAGCATATACACATCTATTGCGGGCGTTTGAATATGGAAACTGGAAAAATGGTTAATGATCACTTTATTGGTAAGAAGGCACAATGGGCAGCTCATCGTATTGCTTCGCGTCTAAATCTACTTTCGGCGAAACAAATTATGTTTTGTAAAATTAAAGCTAATCAAAATGAAGGTTTTACAATTCCAAAATCTACAAAAGATGAAATTTACAATAAGCATTTAAAAGCTATTGAAAGACAATATAATTCTTTGGAAGAATATTTTCTAGTGATGAAAACAATGGGTGTTGAAGTGCAACCTTCAGTAAATAAGCAAGGATTAATTCAAGGTTACAGATTTGTAAATGTGGCCACAAAAGAAAGCTTCAAAGCCTCTGAAGTTAATAGAAAAATTAACTTAAAAGATATAGTTGGAAAACCTATAATAGAAACTAATCAAAAGCCAAAAATAAAGTTTAGACATGGCAGTTAAAAAACAACCTGGTTTGATTGATATGGTCTCAATCTTACTAGAAGAAATGGAGAAAAATAGAAAATCAACTAAAGATTTATTTGCTGTTGCAGATACATTAAATTCAAAAATGGATAGTTTGAAAAATCACAATCCTAAATTGAATATTGATTCTCTAAAAGTTGAATTAGATAAATTTCAAAATCAATCTAATCTGAACAAAAACGAAATGATTAAATTAGTTTACAATCATATTGAATCGCTAAAAAGGCACCAATTAGAAATGTCACAAATTAAACCCCCAGATGAATTAAGTTGGTACCTTGACATAAAAGTATGGTTGATAATATTTTTAAGCTTTTATTCAATTTACATAAGTTATCTATTATATCAGTCAAACTCAAATTTATCAACGTTAATTGAACTGAGAACAACATTAAATAGTAAATAAATATGACTGATTTATTAAAGTTGAAAAGGGAACTAGAGGCGATTAGTAAGATACTAAGTCAAAGTCTAGATAACATCAATTTTGAAATTGAAAATAGTCATACTGAATTGCGTTTTTATTCAAAATATGTCAAAGTTCAATTTGTATACCTATTATCTATACTTTACACAACTCTATTATTAGCCATTCTTTATATTTTGATGAGTTGGCACCATAGCCAAGTAAATCAATTAAATGCAACATCTGTGAAGTTTCAAAAAATCAGTTATGATAAAGGTTATATGGATTGTACTAATAAATACAAACAATTTTTTCTTGATAATCCAGCGGCTATGCATGATTTAGAAATTTGGGTAAATAATTTAGAATAATTTCATATTTAGTATGAAATTATTTGTTAAATTTAGTGTTGTATTTTAAATGTATTATTATGGAAAATTTTAGATTTTATTGGGATGAGTATGTGGCCAATAGAGAAAAGCATGAAGATTATTACAACGTTATGGAGAATTACTCTGATACTCCAATTTTAAATGAAATAATACGCTACATGAATGAGAAATTCCCCAATTGGAATACAAATTCAGGAATCGGATTTTATGCTGCTGAATTTGTTTCTGATATTATAGATGAATTTGAGTCTTATGTGAATTATGATGATTCTGAGGAAGAGGAAAATGAAGATTGTGAAGCAAATGAAGAAGAGCTTACACAAAAGGAATTAGAATTCTTACATCAAACTATTTCTTCCTATTATACAACAACATTAGAAAACTTTGGACATAGATTTAATATGTATTCAATTCATGAATTTGAAGCTTATTTGGAGAGTTTAATTGAAAATGAAGTTGATGAAAAGAAAATAGCAGAGCTTGAAGATTTATCTCAAGAAGCCTATGATAAAATGTATGATGAATTTAAAATTAAATTAAAAGAAAAGATTGTCTACGACTTCAAAAGTGATATTGTATTTGATTAGAATTAAAAAACCTTAAAATCCTTTAGCGGTCAAACTTATCGAGATGTGCCTTTGTGTCCACAAATTTCTCCGAATTTGCGAACACAAAGGCAATCTCGTTTTTGCTCCCGAAGGTCGCAAAAAGGGTTTTAGATTATTTTACGAAGTTCAAATTATATTATTTTATAAGTTTTTAAATTAAAATTGATTAAATTTTATTGTGAATCAAATAAAATTATTATTATTGTGTTATCCCCTAATGATACAATAATATTAACTTAGAAATTTTTTAAATTTTGAATATTTTTATTGCAGAAGATCATCAAATGACAATTGAAGGTTATAAGATGATACTTTCATTTTCAAGTATATTGGGGGACAACATTAATTACATTGAAGCAAATTCATGTGAGGAAGCCTATTTAAAAATTAATAATGCTCTAAAATTAAATACGAAAATTGATTTAGCTATTATTGATTACTCAATGCCTATTTATCGTCAGGAAAATATTTTCAATGGTGCAGATGTATGTAAATATTTAAAGAAGATTTTTCCAAATTGTAAGATAATAATATTAACGGCTAGTATTGATAATATTACATTGTTTGATATTGTTCAAAATGTATCTCCTGATGGAATTGCTACCAAAATGGATGTGAGTGGAGTTGTTTTTTTAGAAATTATTGAAACTGTTTTATCAGGAAAGAAATTCAGAAGTAGTTATGTTGTTGAACAGTTAGAAGAGATCTGGGAAAATGAAGTTTTCATTAATGAGAAAAATAGATTAATACTTCAATATTTATCACTTGGTTTTAAGATTAATGAAATTGCAAGTGAATTGTCAGTTTCTGAAATTACAATCAAGAAAAGAATTTCAAAAATAAGACAATCCTTTAATCTTAATGAGGATGAAAACATTGTAAAAGAAGCCAAATCTCGTGGTTATATTTAAATTTTAACAATAATTATACCTCAGGTATATATTTGGTTAAATGTTAAAATTTTCTTTGCTCTTAGTTTCAATTATTTGAATTTTACACGAAATTCAAAAGATTATATAATATGAAATTGAAACTATTATCTCTATTTATGCTTGTCTCTTTATTTACACAAGCTCAAAAAATTCGTTTTGAATACGATGCAGCAGGTAATCAAATTCAAAGGAAATGGTGTCCTAGCTGTTTATCTAGAAATGCTCAAGAGACATACAAAGAGGTTTCTAATTTAGAAGAAACTGATATGCAAAAATTCTTTCCTGAGGATGTTATTTCATACTATCCCAATCCTGTTAAAGAAGAACTTTTTCTAAAATGGAAGTTAGTTGAAAATAATAAAGTTTTAAGTATAGATGTATTCACTTTAAATGGTCAGGTATTAAGAAGTATAAAGGAAAACTTGTCTGAAAATTCATTAGTTATTTCATTTCAGGAATATCCAGTAGGTGTTTATTTTTTAACATTGAATTACATTAATGGTGAGCAAAAGTCAATAAAAATTGTAAAAAAATAATTTATGAAAAAGTTTTTTATCCTTTCAATTTTATTTATTTCATTTTCATCATTTTCTCAAGAAAATGTTTTTGGAAATTCACCCGTTCAAGGAATTATACCCATCAAAAGAGGAGATATACAAGAAAATAATGTTATTACAAATAGGGTTGCAACAGAAACAACTAATAGTACTTCTCCTAGTGCACCAACAGGTAATTCAACTGAAGTTGGTGTTACAGAGGGGCAACTTTCGGTATCTTTAACAGGTGGAGCAACTTACAATATACCTATAACAGTACCTCCAGGAATAAATGGCATAGCACCTCAAGTATCATTGAGCTACAATAGTCAAGGAGGAAATGGATTAGCTGGTTACGGATGGAATGTATCTGGAGTTTCTGTTATTACAAGAATTCCAACTACAAAATTTCATGATAACACAATAGATGCAGTTGATTTTAATACTTTAGATAGATTTGCATTTGATGGACAAAGATTAATAGTAAAAAATGGTACATCTGGTGTTTATGGAGCTAATGGAACAATTTACGAAACTGAAAGTTTTTCAAACGTGCAAATAACTTCATATGGGGTTCATCCTAGCGGAGCTAATTATGGGCCAGCTTATTTTATAGTCCAATATCCAGATGGTTCAATTGCTCATTATGGTAACTCTACAGCATCAAGGTCTTTGACTGATTGGGCGATAACATTCTGGCAAAACCCTCAAGGTGTTAGGATTTCTTATAATTATGTTCTTTCAAATAATAATTTATCAATTAGTACTATTAAATATGGAACGAGAGGAGCTGACACTCCTATTAATGAGATATTATTTATTTATAAAAATAGAACAAGATCAGAACAAGCATATATTGGTGGGCAATCTTTTGTAAGAAGTACTATTTTAAGTGAAATCAGGGTTAATGGGAATAATATTGGTTTTAGAAATTATCTTCTTACTCATGAAGCAACTTCCCTTGGCTACGAAAGATTAAAAAGTATAACTGAAAAGAGTGGAGACAATTCTAAGAGCTTTAATCCTACAGTTTTTAATTATGAAACTACAACCAATGGCGATTTGTTTCAAATTTCAAATGATATTCCACTAAATGTAGGCAATATAAATTTTACTAATTCAAATAATATTACTGGTGATTTCGATGGAGATGGAAAAATGGATTTTATATTATATCCTACAACAGGAACTAATGCCAAAAAGAAATATTGGTTGTTTAATAACATTCAAGGTTCTGGGATTAATATAGGAAGTGAGCATAATTTAGGTTCATTTACTGATATCTTCCCTATGTCTTGGTTGAGTTGGAATAATATATTAATGCCTTCACAGGGATGGTGTGCAGTTCAAACAAATTCAATAACAAATACCACAACTTTTAATACTTATTCAACTGGAATAGCAAGTCCTATCTATTTTCAATATGCAAGAACTTATCAATTTCCAAAATTTACTTTCGGTTATTGGACAGATCCATGTAATAATGGTGGAATATCAACTGATCTTTATTTAGATAATAATTTTAATACGTTATTGCCACCAGATGATACTAATGATCCTGTATATCATGAAATTATTAGAGATATTCCTAAAGAATATTTAAGTGGAGATTATAATGGTGATGGATTAACAGATGTAATAATTGTTGAAAAACCTGTTAGTATAAGTTATTACACTGGTGGATGTAGTGGATATAACACTACACACACTAATCCGGGTGGAAAATCGTATTTTTTAAATCTAGACAGGAGAATTACAACTGATTATATTAATATAGCTGGATATCTTCAAGTAACTGCTAATTCAAAATTTACTGTTGCAGATGTTAATGGAGATGGAAAGTCAGATTTAATGGTTTTTGATTCGGGTAATGTAAAAACATATTATTTAAATGAGAATAATCAATTGGTACAACATATCAATTATCCTGATACTAATATTTTGTCGGATAAGCCAAGATATATGGGTGATTTTAATGGAGATGGAAAAACTGATTTCGTAATACCTCAAGCGGATAATACCGATAGCTGGAGTTTCTTTTTTTCTAAAGGTAATGGCTTTCAAAAAATAACAACTTCGATAGGTTTACCATATTACATAGCAAATGGTGGTTATTTTGGCGTAGTTGGTTTTAGTAGTAGAACATATAGTTTGAATGAGAAAAGTTATCTAATGAATGACTTTAATGGTGATGGGAAAACGGATATTCTTTTTCAACAGAATCTAACTGTAGAATACGTTATGACTAGAGACGGAGCAGATTATACAAACTACGGTGATCCACAGGTAACAAAATTAGTTCTATTAGAAAATAAATTTACAAACGGCATTGGAATAGGATTTAATTTAGTTAATACAAATGCTCAATTTGGAGGTATAAGAAGAAATCCATTGCCTGTTTTCTTAGACCATAATAATGTTAACCAAAATTTAGAATATGCTCTTATTTCAGGAAATAACATTAGAACTTTTAAGTCAACAAAAGACAATAGAATAGACACAAGATTAAATGAGATTGTACTAGGTAATGGTTTAAAAGAAGTTATTACTTATTCCCCTCTAAATTCGTATTGTGATTTACCATACAATTGTGATGTGGTATTTCAACCCTCAACATATACAGAAAATTATCCTAATTTTGATATAAAGCAGGCAAATGGTTTTCAAGTTGTATCAAAATTAGAACAGATCTCCGCAACGCAAAACAAACAACAAAAATTCAAATATTACGGTGCAGTATCCAATGTAGATGGATTAGGGTTTTTAGGTTTTAGAGGTTTAGCAAGAAGTAATTGGCATAATGAAGATTACCCAATTATTACATCAGTTTCAAAACACGATATAAGCAAAAGAGGTGCGATTACGGAAACTTATTCTTCATTAGGAGAAGCCTATGGAAATTTTACTAGCTATACCCCTTCTAGCTTCATTAATAAAACGAACATGACCTATGTGGTTCAATTACTTCCAAATAAGGTTTATAAAATTAATAATACGTTTACTAATTCAGTAAATGGTTTGGAAAGCACATCTAAAGAAGTAACAACTTCTTACGATGCTAATAATAATCCACTAATCACTACATCTGTATCAAAAAATGGGACAACTGTTGAAAGAACGGAAGTAGTCAACGTTGAATATTTTCCTAATACTTTAAGTCCAACTTATATTGTAGGTAGATTAAAAAAGAAAAACTCTTCTGTTACTCATAACGGAGACACGATGACAGGAGAAGAAATTTACACTTATAATACTGCTCATTTGGTTTCTAAAATTCAAAAGAAAGGACATTTGACAAATTATTTAACAGAGGATAATATCTATGATATCTTTGGAAATATAACGCAAAAGAAAATTACTGCTGTAGGATTAACTCCTAGAACTACTAACTTTACTTATGATGCTACAGGAAGATTTTTACTAACTAGTACTGATATTGAAGGATTAGTTACTACTTACACATATAATGCAAGTAATGGATTATTATTGTCCCAAACTTTACCATCAAATGCAGGTTACCCATTAACTACAACATACCAATATGATGTTTGGGGTAAAAAAACAAAAGAAACAGATTATTTAGGTAAAAGTTTAAATTATTCATATTCTTGGTTGAGTGCTGGCACTAATGGATTTTTTGGGACGACTTCAGTTGGAGATGATAATTCTGCGTCGTTTGCATGGTATGATGATTTAGGTAGAAAAATAGCAGATGGTTTTAGAACAATTAATGATGCAAGTAGTTCCGAATCAAATAATACATGGAAAACTTTTGAGTATGATATCTATGATAGATCTATAAAAACTTACGAACCCAAACTTACACTTTTACCAACTTGGGATGGTTTATTTAGTATAACTTCATTTGATGCTTATGGTAGAACTACTCAAGTAGTTGAACATACAGGTAAAACTTCAAACATTAATTACAGTGGTTTAATAACTACAGCCAGCGATGGAGTAAGCAATACTACAGTAGTTAAAAATTCATTTGGAAACGTTGTTTCAATGACAGATAACGGAGGTACAATAAATTATCAATATTATGCTAATGGAAATTTAAAGGAATCGAATTTTAATGGTGTAATTGTAGCTGTTGAAAAAGATGGTTGGGGTAGAAAAACAAAATTAATTGATCCTAGTGCAGGTACTTATGAATATCAGTACAATGAGTTTGGAGAAATGACAAAGGAGATTACTCCTAAAGGAGTAACAAATTACACTATAGATAATTTTGGAAAAGTTACCCAAAAAACAACTACAGGTACAGGTGGAGATCCAACAAACACAAAAACTACTTATACTTATAACCCAACAACAAAATTATTAACCAACACAAGGTATGATGATTTTACTGGAGGATTTTATACGCTTTACTCTTATGGTTATGATAATTATAAAAGAATAAACTTTAGTGATGAAAGCGGCTTTAATACTTATTACCAAAAAGCAACACAATTTGATGCCTTTGGAAGACCTGAAAAAGAACTATATACTGCTATAAATACCTCTGATAGTAAACAATCTTCTAAGTGGGTAAAAAACACTTATAAAAATGGACATCATTGGCAAATTTTAGATGATGCAACAAATCAAGTTTTATGGCAAACGACAAAAGTTAATGCTCGTGGGCAATTGACTAATGGAAACTATGGTAATGGAATAAATGTAATTAATACTTATGATCAATATGGTTTTCCAACACAATTAAAGCATGATAAGACGGGTACACCTACAGTAAATGTAATGACTTTAAATACTGTTTTCGAGCCCCAAAGAGGTAATTTAACAAGCAGAAATAACAGTATGTTTGATTATCAAGAGAACTTTACTTATGATAATTTAGATCGATTATCTACTTGGAGTAATAATAATTTTATTCAAAATTTCACTTTTACAGGAAATACTGAAAGTTTTGAACCAACAACAAGTAGTGTAGTGTTGACAAATACGACTTCAACATTCTTTTCAAGACTAACAGTTACTACAAATTCAAATTTTGAAGGAACAAAAAGAATTGTTAAGAATAATGCAACTGTAGGTGAAGTAATTCAATTTTCGGGAGATTTATTTTTTAGAAATTTAACACAAGATCCAAATGGATTTCTATTAGAAAGTAATTATGTGAAATATTCTGTTATAGAAAGAAATCCAACTACTGGTCAAACAAATGAATTTCAACTAGGTTCAGATTTGCAATCAAATACGTTTTCATTTCAACATACAGTTTCTCAATTTTCTGAAATATATTTAAAGGTAGTGGCTGGAAATGATTTTAACTTTCAAGCACCTGTTGTTTTTCATTTAGACAATATAAAAGTTAGTGAAGTAAAAACTTCTACTCAAACGTATGATGCATTAGGAAGAATTGATGAAAATAATGTTGGAACATATAACTATACAAACATAAACCCATCTAATTCTATTCCAAAACATTTTCAAAATAGCTCTATTGAAACAAATTTTGAATATTCTGATTATTATTTGAGTAGAGCAAATTTAGATATTACATACAATGCTTTTAAAAGCCCAATAGATATTATAGAAGAAGGAAAAGATAAGTTAAGTTTTATCTACAACATGAATAATAGCCGTTCTACCATGTATTATGGTAGTTTAGAAGCTGATAAGTTATCTAGAAGATATAGAAAACATTATGCAGCTGATGGAAGCATGGAGATTAAACAAGATATGGTTAACGGAACTGTTGAATTTATTACCTACATAGGTGGTGATGCTTATTCAGCTCCAATAATTCTCAAAAGCGATGGTACTACACAAAATTATTTATATTTGCACAGGGATTATTTAGGCAGTATAGTAGCCATAACCAACCAAGCAGGTGTAGTAGAAGAAAAAAGACATTTTGATGCTTGGGGTAATATAGCAAAAGTACAAGACGGAGTAGGAAATACCTTAACCAAATTAAGTGTAATTGACAGAGGATATACTGGGCATGAACATTTACAAGGTGTAAATCTTATCCACATGAATGGTCGATTATATGACCCTGTAGTGCATCGATTTTTACAACCTGATAATTTTATTCAGGATCCGTATAATTCACAGAATTTCAATAGATACTCTTATGTTCTTAATAATCCATTAAAGTTTACTGATGCAAGTGGAGAGTTTGCATGGATTCCTATAATAATTGGTGCAGTTATTGGTGCCTATAGTGGTGGGGTTATTGCAAATGGTGGTCAATTAAATCCAACAAAATGGGAATGGAATATAAAGACCATGGGATATATGATTGGTGGAGCTATAGTGGGTGGAGTTACTGGTGGGGTATCAAATGGTATAGCCACTTCAGGAGTTGCTTTTGCTAATACTAAAGCAATATTTGTGGGCTCTCTAATAAATGGAATGGGTACACATATGTATACTGGAGGCAAAACAAATATTGTATTGAGTTTTGGATTTGCTTCATTAGATTTTACAACTGGAGAGTTTGGTTATCTATTTAAGAAAGGTAATTCATTTATGGTTAATTTAGGATATAGTTTTGGAACAATAGCTAATATCTCTGATGTTTTAGCAGGTATGAATCCTGGTGAGGTTCAGCTTAATACTGATACCTCAGATGCAATTGGACATAGTGCAATTACAGAGGTAGGAGAAACAGATGAATTAAATTCTTTAGTTTCAGTAGGACCAGATGTTACTGGAAAAAGAATATTTAATCCGTTTGATTTGACTAACAAGGCAGATACTAAATGGCATAATTATGTTAGCCATGATGGTACTTGGAAAACAATAGTTAAAGGAGTAAATTTAAAATCTATTTCAAATTATAGTAACGATTTGGCTAACGGAGCAAAATATAATTTATATTTTTCAAGCTGTGTTAATCATACTGCACGAGCTTTAACACTTTCAGGGGTTCCTACATTTGGTATTCACCCATTTATTTTACATGCTCAAGTTTATTTGAGAAGCCTAGGTTTTAGACCTGCTTTTATATTAAATCAATATAAATTATTTTAAAATGAAATTAATTGTTTTGGTTGTTTTTATTTTTAGTTTTTTAAAGAATGATTCTTTTCTAATTAAAGAAAAAAAATCATTATATTATTCAAATGACTTTCCTTGGTATGTTTTTTATAATCCTAAAAATAATATTAATTGTGATATTGTTGAGATAGGTGGCATAAAATATGGATTTATAGATAAATTAATAAAAATTAATGATAAGGATACAATCTCAAAAAGTAAAGAAGGTGTTTTGTTTTACAAAAATGAAGATTTGTTTTATTTTAATTATAAATTAGATAAGGAATTTAAACTTAAAAAAATAGGATATAAATCTTCATTCACTGGTAAAAGAAAAAAAATTTTTACAACCTATGCTTTTTTGAAGATAAAAGAACATTCACTTAGCGATGAAAATAAAGGAAAAATCTATAAAATGATTGATAAAGATTTTGAAGATTTAGTGAAAAGTGATATTATAGAATGTAATGAATTCAGATTTGAAAAATTTTTAAAAAAATCGAATTAAATTATGAAAAATAAAATATTCGTATTTTTAGTTATTCAATTATTTATTGGATGTTCATCAGATGATAATAAATCATCAAATAGTATATTTTCAATCAATCTTACACCATCAGCATCTAGTGTAGTTATCGATCAATCGTTTACTATAAATGTTGGTGCTAATGAGGAAATCAAAGAACTGTGGGTTTCCACAGATAATTTTGCTACAGGGGGCTATGCTCAAAGACAATTTGGGACAATTTATACACTGAACTTTAATTTTGATACACTAGGTCAAAAGACGATTTCGGTTAGAGCCAAAAATCAAGATAACGTGGTTTCAGAAAAGCAAGTGATTGTTACAGTATCAAGGGGAAACGCACTCAAAATAAATGGAGTGCAAGTTATTTCTTTTTATGGTATAAACACCACGTATGACCCTGAATTCCCAGCAACAAATCCAAACCATTTGGCCGATTTGCGTTTTGGGTTTTCAAAAAACAAATTAGGCAATCCATTAGACAATATTTATAGTCCGGCTTATTGGTATTTATCTAGTGTAATAGAAAATCAAGGCAACATGACATGGGATTGCAGCAATGCAAGTTTATATCTAAATCCAAATGCTTCATTAAAATTTGGATTAGTAGATATTGATAATGGCATAGCTGGTGCCGATTTATTAAATGGACCACCAGACTATCGAGAAATTAGTTTTAATAATTACATAGTTACAAAACCAACAACAATTACTTATACTTTTCCTGAAATAAATTTAGAATTTAAGTTGTTTGTTGAATGGGTTAATTAATTTTTTGTGAAAATATATTTTAGTATATTATTCTTAATGTCAATGTTGGTTTCACATGCTCAAGGTGAAGCCAACATTTGGTATTTTGGTCAAAATGCAGGTTTAGATTTTAATAGTGGTGTTCCTATAACTTTAACTAATGGGCAGTTAGTTACTGATGAAGGTTGTGCAACCATTTCAAATTCAAGTGGTCAATTGTTGTTTTATACAGATGGTGTTACCGTTTACAACAAGAATCATACTATAATGGTGAATGGCACGGGTTTATTAGGGCATTCTTCAAGTATGCAATCAGCTACAATAGTTCCTAAGCCAGGCTCAAGTAATTTGTTTTATATTTTTACGACTGATGCTGAAACACTTCCAAATGGTTTTAGATATTCTGTAGTGGATATGAATTTGGATGGAGGAAACGGAGCTGTAACATCTGCAAAAAATATATTAGTATATACTCCAACCACTGAAAGTTTAGGAATTACCAAACATGCTAATGGGATTGATTTTTGGGTTGTTACTCATGAGTGGAATAATAATAATTTTAATGCTCATTTATTAACTGCATCAGGCTTAAGCAGTGTTCCTGTTACTACATCAATAGGTTTGCCAATATCTGGTGGCAGTGGATTTGAAGCTGCTGGATCATTAAAATTATCTCCTTCGGGTTCAAAATTAGCTATAACAAGTGTTTCCGATTTTGCACAGTTATATGATTTTGATGCAAACACAGGTGTGCTTTCAAATGTTATAACTTTAACCACTGAAGCTGGTGAATTATCAGGAATTGCTTTTTCTCCTGACGAATCTTTATTGTATATTTCCAATAGTTTTGGTAAAATTCATCAATTTAACTTAAATGCTGCTGATATACCAAACTCTATTATTACGATATACAATGGTGGTTGGATTCCTCCAATAGGTCAAATGCAAGTCGGTCCAGATAATAAGATATATGTAGCTGTTAACAACAGAACAAAATTAGGAGTAATAAATAACCCAAATATTCTAGGTTTAGGATGTAATTTTGTTTTAGATGGAATTGATTTGTCAGGAAGATTGAGCAAATTAGGTCTACCATCTTTTAATCAATCATTTTTTGCTCCAAGTATAAGGTTTCAAAACTCATGTGTAGGAGAGGTAACACAATTCCAATTAGGAAATGCAACAGCAACAAGTGCTATATGGAATTTTGGCGATGGAAATACCTCAAATAGTTTATCACCAATTCATACTTATACAGCGCCAGGAACTTATACAGTTTCGGTTACAGCAACAAGTAGTAGTGGAACTGGAGTTACTACTAGAGATATTATAATTTCTGCAGTTCCCACAGCAACACAACCTAACAATATTTCGATTTGTGATGACAACAATGATGGTTTCTATAATTTTGATTTAACGTCACGAAAATCAGCTATTTTAAACGGTCAATCAGAATCGCAATTTAATGTGCGTTATTTTGCTAATGCTACAAATTATTCGAACAATGTTGTAATTGCTAATCCTACAAGTTTTCCTAATACAACAGCTTATCAAAGTCAAACGATTATTGCAGAAGTTTATAATATTGCTAATCCAAATTGTAAAACAACAACAACATTTGATATTCAAGTTTTTGAAAGTCCAAGACCAAGTTTATCAGTTTCGCCAATTCAAATTTGTGACAATACTTCTTTTGGCACCGATACAGATGGCAGAGTAGTTTTTAATTTGACTAGTAGACAAGGCGCTATTTTGAATGGTCAGTCATCAACTAATTTTACAGTTTCATATTATAAAGATGCAGCTTTAACCGATTTAATTAGTAACCCAACAACCTATGTAAATTCAAATCTACAAGAAACTATTTATGTGAAAGTAGCGAATAACCAAAATACAACTTGTTTTGCTACTACTTCGTTTCAAATAGAAGTATTTAGTTTGCCTGTCATTATTACCGTTGCTAGTTTAAAACAATGTGATGATAATAATGATGGTTATAGCGCTTTTAATTTAACTCAAGCAAATGCTTTGTTAGTTGGAGCAACTTCAGGTTTAACTTTTTCCTATTTTGAAACATCTACTGAGGCACAAAGCAATACAAACTCGATACCAAATTTTACAGCTTACACCAATCAAACCGTAAGTACAGATCAAGTATTTGTAAGAGTTCAAAATAGTAATGGTTGTTTTAGAGTTGCAACTTTAAATTTAGTCGTTTCAACCACTCAAATATCGAATTTAATTCAAGAACATTTTTATGTTTGCGATGATGTAGCTTCCGGTTCCATTACTGATGGAATTGCTACTTTTGATTTCAGTAGTGCCAATGCACAAATAGCTTCACAATATCCTAGCGGACAATTGTTAGATATAACTTATTACAGAAATATTGCAGACGCATTAGCAGAACAAAATGCCATAATAGACATTTCACATTATACGAATATTGGTTATCCAAATACTCAAAATATTTACGTCCGTGTGGATAGCCAACTCAATAACGAGTGTATTGGTTTAGGACATCACATAACATTACATGTAGAAAGAATTCCAATCATTCAACCTCGAACTTATTCTCAGTGTGATGATAATCACGATGGATTTTTTGCATTTAATATCACTAATTTACAATCCGATATTTTAAACGGATTAACTAATGTTACCTTGAGTTATTGGGATGCAAATAACAATCCATTACCAAGTCCGTTGCCAAATCCTTTCAATACTACTTCACAAATCATAAGAGTTAGAGCCACCAATAATACCACATCAGCTTGTTACTATGAATCAACCATTACTTTCAAAGTGGATGATTTACCCGAAGCTTTTGCAATTCCAACCAATTTAACAACGGTTTGTGATGATGAGGCCAATCCAATAAATCAAGATGGTATTTATCCTTTTGATACGAGCAGTTTTCAAAATACGATTATAGGAACACAAACGGGAATGATTGTGAATTATTTCGACGGAAATGGTAATTCGCTTTCGAGTCCATTACCAAATCCGTTTTTAACTACGACACAAAATATTCGTGTTGAAGTTATAAATCCATTAAATACAACTTGTAAAGCGTATTTGACAATTCCTTTAGTGGTTTACCCAGTTCCTGAAATTGAATTGTATGGTGATGAGCTAATTTGTAGCAACAATCCATTATTTACAAAAGAAATCAGCGCAGGATTATTAGATGAAACTACTGTTTCAAATTATACCTATCAATGGTTTTTGAATAATAATCAAATTATAGGAGAAACAAATTATATATTAACTGTAAATACTGAAGGAATTTATACAGTTGAAGTAACGAATTCAAATGGTTGTGTAAGAACCAGAACACTTACCGTTACAGCATCAAATATTGCTACAATAGACAATGTTCAAGTGGTTGATTTGTCAGATGAAAATTCCGTTACAGTTTTAGTAACAGGATTAGGGGATTATGAATATAGTCTGGATAATGAAAATTGGCAAACATCCAATGTATTTACCAATATTGAAGCAGGTATTTACACCGTTTATGTGAAAGATTTAAATGGTTGTGGTGTTGCAACAGAAGAGATTAGTGTATTAGGAATTCCAAATTATTTCACGCCAAACGGAGATGGATATAATGATTATTGGAATATAAAAGGAATAAACAACCGTTTAAATGCCGAAACCATCATTTATATTTTTGATCGTTATGGTAAACTAATAAACCAGATTAATCCATTAAGTCAAGGGTGGGATGGAACCTTTAATGGAAATCAAATGCCTTCATCAGATTATTGGTATTCTGTTCAGTTAGAAGATGGACGAGTTGTAAAAGGGCATTTTAGTTTGAAGAGGTAGTTTTTAAGATTAAGTTTAACTCAAAAAGAGTTGTTAAGTATTCAAAAATAAATTAGTTTTGTTAAGTAAAGTATAAGATATATATAATTAAAATATTGCGTTTCGCTTAAAATTTCCTGTTACAGAAATCGACCAAATTTTTTAACACTACAGGAAGTAAGAGTGGAAACGTCTGCGGTAAGCGTGGGCGTTCCTTTTTGCTATGTAGTGTGGGTTCTTGGTCGGACCTCTGTGACTAGCTTGGGGAATTAGCCCACGTGCTTTTTTAACCTATTTAATACCGCAGAGATATGAATTGTTACAACCACAATGAAGAAGTTTCAGTAGCACAATGTCAAGATTGTAAAAAAGGACTTTGTAGAAATTGCTCAAAAAAGTTTTCTTTTCCTATATGTATTGTTTGCAATAGTATTAGAATCCAAAATGAGAAAAGTCAAATTGTTAAAGATTTGATCTTTGCTTATGGTTTTGGTTTACTAGTTATGTTTATGATTAGTAAATTTTCAATACATAAACAACCACAAAATGTTGGATTCTCATTTTATTTAGCCATGTTTTATGGATATTCAGGTATTGTGCCAGGTTGGAAAATATTAGATAAAGGTTTTCCAAAGATGTATTTTAATTTATCTATTTTTTATTTTGGATATTTATTGATTAAGTTATTTACTGCTATATTTATTGGTTTTTTTGCTTTACCATTTATAACATTTAAGCATATTAGAAGATTAATCCAATTAAATAAAATCAAGTGATTTTTTTATTCCTTTAAGTTTAATTTTCAATATAACAAAATTTAATAAAATCTGCGGAAGTAAAATTTAAAATTCCATTTACGGAAAACCGTAAAGTTTTATAAATCCCTTTATTTACCTTAGCTGTTGTAATTTCCTACGTATTTTTACTTGGTTTGAAAATCAGGTATTTTTACGGGTTGTACAGATACTTTTTATTCGATATATTTGGGAATTATACTACAATTAAAACAAAACACAAATGGCGTTAAGCTGGAATGAGATAAAAGATAGAGCAGTTAAGTTTTCAAAAGAATGGAAAGATACCACTAATGAAGAAGCGGATGCTAAACCATTTTTAGACGCTTTTTTTGATGTCTTTGGAATCACTCGTAAGAAGATTGGAACGTTTGAACACCGAGTAAAAAAACTATCGGATGCCGATGGATATATCGACTTACTATGGAAAGGAACTATTCTAGTCGAAATGAAAAGTCGTGGTAAAAACCTAGACAGAGCTTTTCAACAAGCAATTGATTATACACACGGTTTAAAACAAAACGAACTACCAAAATACGTTTTGGTTTGTGATTTCCACATTTTTAGATTATACGATACCGAAGAACAAACGACTTTATCCTTTACTTTAGACGAATTAGTACTAAATGTGCAAAGCTTTGGTTATCTTTTAGGGTATCAAAAGAAAACATATAAGGAACAAGACCCTGCCAACATCAAAGCAGCAGAATTAATGGGGAAATTGCACGACCGATTAGAAGAAATTGGGTACGAAGGACATCCGTTAGAAGTATATTTGGTTAGAATTTTATTCTGTTTGTTTGCTGAAGACACTACTATTTTTGATAAGCAACAATTTCAAGATTACATAGAACATAGAACCGCTGAAGATGGAAGTGATTTAGCTTCAAAAATTCAAGAATTGTTCCAGGTTTTAAATACGGCAAAAGATAAACGATTCAAAAACTTGGACGAACAATTAAACGACTTTCCGTATGTGAATGGAAAATTGTTTGAGGAAATTTTGCCAATGGCAAGTTTTGATAGTAAAATGCGCCAAGCATTATTAGATTGTTGTTACATCGATTGGAGTAAAATTTCACCAGCTATTTTTGGTTCCATGTTTCAAAGTGTAATGAATCCAAAAGAGCGTAGAAATTTAGGAGCGCATTACACCAGTGAAAGCAATATCTTAAAATTAATAAAGCCATTATTTTTAGATGAACTTTGGACGGAGTTTGAAAGCATCAAAGGAAACAAAAACAAATTACCCGAGTTCCATAAAAAAATTAGCCAACTCAAATTCTTAGACCCCGCTTGTGGTTGCGGTAACTTCTTAGTAATTACCTATCGTGAATTACGTTTGTTGGAATTAGAGATTTTAAGAGCAACTTATAAATCAGGTCAAGGGGTTTTAGATGTAAGCGATATCATTTGGCTTGACGTCGACATGATGTGCGGTATTGAATACGAAGAATTTCCAGCACGTATTGCCGAAGTAGCTATGTGGTTAATTGACCACCAAATGAACATGCAAATTAGTAATGAATTTGGACAATACTTTGCACGTTTGCCATTAAAAAAATCAGCTAAAATTGTGCATGGTGATGCTTTAGAGGTAAATTGGGAAGAAGTGGTTGCTAAAAAAGAACTTTCATATATTATTGGAAATCCGCCTTTTATAGGTGCGAAGATTATGAGCCAATTACAAAGAGATGCAATTGTTAAAGAGTTTGAAAATAGTCAAGGCTCGGGTGTTTTAGATTATGTAAGTGGTTGGTATATTAAAGCCGCAAAGTATATTCAGAACACCAAGATAAAAGTAGCTTTTGTATCTACTAACTCAATAGTTCAAGGAGAACAAACCAGCTTACTTTGGGGACAAATGTTAAACAAATATGGCATTACAATTCATTTTGCACATCGTACTTTTAAATGGAGTAACGAAGCAAAAGGAAACGCAGCGGTGTATTGTGTTATAGTTGGTTTTGCGAATTTTGATACAAATAATAAGCGAATTTTTGAATATGAAGATATCAAAGGCGAAGCACACGAAATAAAAGCAAAAAATATAAATCCATACTTAGTGGATGCTAAAAATATATTAATTGATAAAAACACAAATCCAATTTGTAATGTTCCTAAAATGAGTTTTGGCAATATGCCTTTAGATGGTGGAAATTTGCTTTTTACTGATGAAGAAAAAATAAAATTTATTTCTATTGAACCAGATTCAGAGAGATTCATTTTGCCTTTAATCTCTGCATTTGAATTTTTAAATGGATATAAACGATGGTGTTTATGGCTTGTAAATGCTCAGCCTAGTGAGTTAAAACAAATGCCTGAAGTTTTGAAACGTGTTGAACTAGTTAAAAAATTCAGATTGAATAGTGTTGCTCCATCAACTCAAAAATTTGCATTAACACCAACTTTATTTAGAGATAGAAATCAACCAGAATCCTACATTTTAATTCCTAGTACAACATCAGAAAATCGAAAATTTATTCCAATGGGATTTTTTCTAAAGGATAACATAGCTAATAATAGTTGTCATACAGTTCCAAACGGATCATTATTTCATTTTGGAGTATTAATGTCAACTATGCACATGGCATGGGTAAAGACTACTTGTGGTAGATTAAAAAGTGACTTTAGATATTCAAAAGATATTGTTTACAACAACTATCCATGGCCAGAAAATCCTTCGGATAAACAAATAAAAACTATTGAGGAAAAAGCACAAAATGTATTAGATGTAAGAGCTTCTTTTCCTAATAGTTCATTAGCAGATTTATACAATCCATTAACCATGCCACCAGCTTTAGTAAAAGCCCACAGTGAATTAGACAAAGCCGTTGATGCAGCATACAGCAAACAAGCTTTCACAAGTGAAGCTAAACGCATGGAGTTTTTATTTGAGTTGTATGAGAAATATACTGCTGGATTGTTTGTGAAGGAGATGAAAAGTAAAAAATAGACATTATGGAACTCAAAGATTTTAGAAAGTTTATTTTAGATAGTCCAATTAAGGATAAACTTAGAAGTTTAAAAATTACTTTAAATTACCCTCATTTAAATTCAAAAATTGAATTAGAGGGTATAGAATCAATTTATAAATTTACTCTTTCTCAGGTAAAAGGTTGGAACCATCTTGAAAACATACCAGATTATTTAAAACATTCTAAGACTTTCTTCGAATCCTTTAAGTCTAGCATTATTAGATTAACTGATTTTATAAATGAAAATACACACCAGCAATTTGATATTCAATGGAGTAGTGTAGTGTCTCATTTCACTAGTGAAAAGTCAGGAAATAGATATTATATTTTTTTATATGATTCTGCTGAAACTGATTTTTTACTGAAGATAAATAACAAAAATCAAAATTTCACTCAAGGTGCAATTGATTATTTTACCAACGGTAGTATTAATGTAAATAACAATAGAGAATATTTTACTGGAATCTTACTCGGTTATGAATTTAAAAATCAAACAGATAGTGAATTACACCACAGAAGAAATAATGAAAAAATTAGTTTAGCTAAAATTAGAGATAGGTATAATGAATATATAGTTGAAGCTGAACAACAATTAAATGGTTATTTATCTGATTCTAAAGAAAATTTAACAAATCATTTTGAAACAATTGATAAATTAAAAGAGGAAAAAGATAAAAATTTTGAAGATTGGTTTAAAGGAATTCAAACTGGATTTGATAGATTTTTTTCAAATGCAAATGATAATATAAAGTCAAATGAAGACTTGTATAGAGAAAAATTAAGATTAGAAGCGCCTGCTGATTATTGGAAAAAGAGAGCAACTCTATTAAAACAAGAAAGTAAAAGTTATATGAATTGGTTAGTTGGAGTTTCAACAACTTCAGCATTATTTCTTTTCATTTTATTAATGAGCCTTGGAACAGGATTTTTTGAAACCGCATTTAGCGACACCGTAAAAGGAATAAAATGGTCATTAATTTTAATTACTTTAGTTTCATTCCTTGCTTTTGCAATAAAAATATTAGCAAAAATGACTTTTAGTTCACTTCACTTGTCTAGAGATGCTGAAGAGCGTGAACAATTAACTCATTTTTATTTAGCGTTAAAAAAAGATACAACAATAGAACCTGAAGAGCGCCAATTAATTTTACAGTCCTTGTTTAGTAGAGCAGATACAGGATTATTAAAAGAAGATTCTTCGCCAACAATGCCGACAAGTATAATTGAGAAATTTAGTGGTAGTAAATAATAAAAATGATTAAATTTTCTATTTAAAATCCATACAAATACAAATTATATGAAAACAATTGATTATCTAGAAAAACAATATGGTCATGCATTTGAAATGCTTAAATTCGGTGAAGCAAAAAATATTGCATTAATTGCCTTTAATGGAGCAATTATAGTTGGTATTTCCAAGTTAATAACAGATACAAATAACCTTTACTTAAATTATTATTTAATATACATTATTTTAATGTCTTCCATTGCGATTTTTGTTAGTTTTTCAGCTTTAGTTGCAAAAATCAAACATTCACCAAATAATTTATCTCTTCATCGAAGTAATAATTTGCTTTTCTATGCTACACTTGCACATATGACTGATGAAGAGTTAATAAAAAAAATTATTGAAAGTTATGCATGTGAACGCTCTAATGAAAATCATGAGAAAGATTTAGCCAATCAAGTTATAATAACTAGTCAGATTGCAGCACGAAAATTTAAGCTATTTAATATTGCAATAACAATAATGTTTATGGGTTTATTAACTCCTCTTAGCTACATAATTTACAAACTCTTTTTAGATCAAGATAGATAATGGGACTAAAAAATGATATCACACAAAAAGTAAAAGAAATTTTAGATAATAATTTTATTACTGAAGAAGTTAATTATGTTCCAGAAATTAGTGATACTAAACTAACATTTGGTAATAAAGGTTTACAATTTGAAGCAACTGTTTTATATATAGATTTAAGGGAATCTACTAAGATTTTAAATAAACATAATAAGGCAACCATAGCAAAAATACATAAAGCTTATTTATTTACTACTGTAAAAATTGCTACTTCATTAGGAGGTGAAGTAAGAAGTTTTAATGGTGATAGTGTTCTTGCATTTTTTCAAGGAACAACTAAAGATACTTTAAGTAATGCAGTAAAAGCTGCTATGCAAATTCGATATATGATAGCTAACTCTGAATCTGGAATCAATACATTACTTTCAAAATATTCTGCAGTAGATTTTGGGATTGGACTAGATGATGGCAAGATTTTATGTGTAAAAGTTGGGGTTGGTGGTGATACAAACACAAAAGATTTGATTTGGATTGGCAACCCAGTAAATAAATCAGTTGTAATTAGTGACGAATGTAAGTCCCCTGAATATATAGGAATTTCAAGTTACGTATACAGTAATTTAAATGATAATGTTAAATATGGAACTAGAAAAAACTATTGGGGTCAAGATGAAAAAGTGGATATGTGGACAGCATATCGAGTTTTATACAATGGTAACTATGAAACTTTTTATAAAACTAATTGGTACTGGACTGTTTATTAATATTTCACCTTCAAAAGATTTTATAAGTAATTGCTTACTCTTGTAAATATAAAAATTCAATCGCTAATGTATTTAAGGAAATTCAGTGAATCCAATCCTTTTGCATTTGTAATTTAAATATCAAATAATTAAAAGCTTTATTTTAGGGTAAATAGAAATTAATCATGATAAAACTATACCTAGATTGGAACATAATGTCAGGAATGAAAAACGGTCATTTTCCAGAGTTGTCAACTATAGTTTTAAACGAACAGAAATTCTTTTTACCCTATTCCACATCGCACATCGGAGATATTTTTGCAAGTATCAAAAATCATTCTGAAGAAGAACAAAGAATGATTAATCAAGATTTAGATTTTATTAGGAAAATTTCCAAGAATCAATGTCTATTCAATACTGGGGAGCAAGTTTTAATTAATACAATAGATCCAGGAGAATTATTAGATGATAGAATAAGAGAAGCACCTCTTTTTACCGATTTTAGTTTGGATAGTTTGTTTAGTTCAATTGATAACGACCCTTTCATTAATTCAATGAAAAATATGCTGGCAGCAATGCCATTGGATAGTGCTTTTAAAGCAGCTTTCGATAATCCCGAAAGTGCAGATATGATGAATAAAATGTTTCCGGGCTTAAAAGAAGAACCTAATATGAATGGCTTTTTTAAAAGTTTAGGGAATATGTATCAAAATTTAAATGAAAAGGAAGATTATAAATTTTTAAGAGATTCAGTTCAAAAAATCGGTGTTAACAGTGGACACTTCAATGATGATAAAGATCCCTATGAAGTAATTCAAAATGCTTATAAAAAGTTAGGTATAGAACCATTTAATCCAGATCAATATTTCGATAAAAATAAAAATGCTCCTGCATGGTTTAATGATTTAACAAATAGTTATATCACTCTAGATATGCATGGTTACAAAGCAGATAAGGTTAGAGTAAACGAAAAAGAAAGCAATACCTTTAAAAACACCACTGAGGATGCCTCTCATACTGCATTTGCATCACTATGCGATATTTTTATCACTAACGACAATAAAAACTTTTTTAAAACACAAAAAGTGTATGATAAATTTGGTGTAAGAACTAAAGTTTTTAAACCACAAGAATTTATTAGTTATTATCACAAATATTTGAATCAAAAAACATTTGACGATTCATATGCAGCGGTTATTAATGACTTAAATAATATAGAAAATAGACAACCATTGTATTTGGATAATGGAGATTTTTTTGGTGTGGAAAAGTTCTGCGATTATTTCCATTTTAATTTTTTCAATAAAATAATAATTCCAAAAACTAATAACGAAGATTTTTATTTTTTGTTAAGTAAAGAAACACCTTCTAATTATTTCATTTGCACCCAACATGAAATTAATCAACTTTTACAATTATTTATCGAAAAATTAGGGATGGATTGTGATGGAAAATCAATTTTAGAAGGTAATGAAATACAATCCTTAGATTTTTGGGAAGGAAGAACTTGGATTACCAATATTGGAAAAATTAGACTATGTATAGAAAATACTAGGTTTCATTTATATTTTTATTTAAATAATAACTAGATGCTTAATTTGTGTTTTTTTACAATTTACTCAAATGAAAACAAAACTAATTTCCAGATTAGGCTATAAAGAATTTTATAAAAATTCGGAATCAATTGATGTTCTTGTTAAGCAAATACATCTAGAGAGTGCATTAGAATTTTTGGTATTTATAAATAAAAATTTACTTTATCAAAATGAAATGCTGAAATTAGATTTAAAGTGATTTAAAATCGTTTTAAGGTTTTTTTAAATACAAATTGATATTTTGGTAGTTTAAGAATTTTCTAAGCAATAGAAGTTATTTATATTCCTTTTTAAGATTATGTTATGATTCAAAAAAATCTTCAGAAAAACTAATAGGACTAAGTAAAAAAAATAGTCCCCTTTTTACTCCCCTAAAAATAAAAATATCAATAAAAATAATGCTTTATAAAGTATTATAGTGACCAAGGAGGGATTTGAACCCTCACGCCCTTACGAGCACCACCCCCTCAAGATGGCGAGTCTACCGTTTCTCCACTTGGCCTAAAATAAAAAAAGTTACTCACAATTGCGAATAACTTTTTTCTGTGACCTGGCTGGGATTCGAACCCAGGACCCCATCATTAAAAGTGATGTGCTCTACCAGCTGAGCTACCAAGTCGGTGCATTCAAGAATATGTTATTTGTAGTGACCTGGCTGGGATTCGAACCCAGGACCCCATCATTAAAAGTGATGTGCTCTACCAGCTGAGCTACCAAGTCGGTGCATTCAAGAATATGTTATTTGTAGTGACCTGGCTGGGATTCGAACCCAGGACCCCATCATTAAAAGTGATGTGCTCTACCAGCTGAGCTACCAAGTCGGTGCATTC
This sequence comes from Flavobacterium lacisediminis, assembly GCF_025909975.1. Lineage (GTDB taxonomy): Bacteria > Bacteroidota > Bacteroidia > Flavobacteriales > Flavobacteriaceae > Flavobacterium > Flavobacterium lacisediminis. Next base: position 507,903 of record NZ_JAPCIO010000002.1, read on the forward strand.
AAGAATATGTTATTTGTAGTGACCTGGCTGGGATTCGAACCCAGGACCCCATCATTAAAAGTGATGTGCTCTACCAGCTGAGCTACCAAGTCATTATTTCCTTGAATGCGGGTGCAAATATATAAACATTTATTTATTTTCCAATGGGAATTTATTATAAATTTGTCTTTTTTTATAATTAATTTCTTAACCCTTTAATTTATAGGGGATTATTTACATATGAAAATAGTGTTGTTAGGTTACATGGGATGTGGTAAGTCGGTAATAGGTGCATTTTTGGCAAAAAAGTTGCAAGTTCCATTCTATGATTTGGATCATGAAATTGAAAAATCAACTCAAATCTCCATCACCGAATTGTTTCAAAGTAAAGGAGAATTATATTTTAGAAAAAAAGAAAACGAAATATTAAAAGTTTTTGTAGAAAAACAGGAAGACTTTGTTTTGAGTTTAGGAGGTGGAACACCATGCTATTATAATAATCACGAATTATTGCAACATGAAGGTGTTTTTTCAATTTATTTAAAAGCGTCTGTTGATACTTTGGTAAGTCGATTAATTAATGAAAAAGACCAACGACCATTATTGCACAATCAAGATGAGGTTTCTTTGAAAGATTTTATAAACAAACATTTATTCGACCGAAACTTTTATTATCATCAAGCTACAAAAGTAGTAGTTGTAGATAACAAGTCGGTAGAGCAACTTGTAAGTGAAATAGAGAGCTTGTTAAATTAAATATGCATATGAGTTGTTGTCTTCAAAAACAACTTGAATATGCTCTTGTAATGAAGTTGAAAGTGATATTCCTTTAAAATCTGCTTTTACTGGATATTTTTTGTGATTTCTATCCACTAAAACTGCTGTTTTAAATTTACTTAACGGCACTTCTAAAAAGTGTTTTACGCCGTAAATTAAAGTAGTTCCAGTGCTTAAAACATCATCAATTAATACTAAGGCTTTATTTTCGTAATCTTCCTTAGTAATTGAAGTGGTAATAACATCCTGAGGATTTTGTTTGTTGATTTTAACTTCACAAAGCTTTACTTTTAAATCAGAAATTAAAGCTAATTCAGCTGCTATTTTTTGAGCAAAAATATACCCATTATTAGCAATTCCGGCTAAAATTACTTCTTCGTCATTTACAAACGTTTCAAAAATTTGGTAAGCAATTCGCTTGGTTTTATGCGCAATTTCTTTGTTTGTTAAAATAATATTTTCCATGTGTGTTGTTATTTGACTTCAAAGATAAAAAAGAGTTCTTTATTTTCTCGAGGCTTTATAGAATTATATGCTTTATCTAGTTTTTTTATATTGAATTTTTCTGAGAACAGATTTATATATTCGGTTTTTGAACCTCCAAATGGCGGACCTTCAGCTGTTAACGGAAAGTCGAAAAGTAATCCTGCTAATTTTCCTTTCGGGTTTAAAAGTGAAGCCATTTTCTTTACGTATTGAGGTCTTAATTCCGGAGGTAAAGCACAGAAAAATGTTTGTTCTATAATTAAATCGAAAGTAGCTTCGAGTGTAAAAAAATCAGCATGTAATAGGTGAGAAGCAAATTCTGGTTTTCGCTGTTTGATATTTTGTAATGGAGTTTCTGCAATATCAATTACATAAACATTTTGAAATCCGTTTTCAATTAGATAATCAAATTCATAACCATTCCCGGCGCCAGGAATTAATATTTTTAGATTTTTATCTGTTAATTGATCAATGTAATCTTTTAATGGAGTGGTTATTTTGCCAGCATCCCAACCCGTTTCTCCTTTTTGATAACGTTCTTCCCAGTAATTCATTTATTCTGTTTTATCGGTATCTTCATTTTCGTCGCTTTCCCATAAATAATCGTCAATTTCTCTTCGGTCTTTTTTAGTAGGGCGTCCAGTTCCATTCGCTCTATAATGCTCTTTGGATAATTTTAGTAATTCTAAATGTTCAAAAGCTTCTTTTGGTGTTTCATCTTTTCGATACATATCGACTAATTTGGCTCCTAAACGATTTTGAGGTATGTCTAAAATAGTTAATTTGTAGTTGATTTGATCCTTGCGCAGTGTAATTTTGTCAGTTGGAAAAACATCTCTTGAAGCCTTTGCAACCTGACCATTAATTGTTATATGTCCTTTTTTTACAGCTTCTGTAGCTATACTTCGGGTCTTGTAATAACGTAAACACCATAAAAGTTTATCTATACGCATAATATAAATCAAAAAACCATGTTAATATTTCTACAAAAATAAATGAAAATTGTATCTTGCGCCCTATAAATTTTACAATAATGAGAAGTCTTTTAAAAATAGTTTTTTTATTCCTATTAATCAGTAGTGTTTTTTCTTGTCAAAAAACAGATGAAGCTACGGTGCCACCCGCAAGGCCTTATAATGAAGTATTCATAGAGGATATAGCGGAAATAGAAGAATTTTTAGATACTCATTATGTAGTAGTTGATGCAGATTATAACACAGAGTTTTTTGAAATTCCAGTTGGAGGAACTCAAACACCTATTTCTGAAATGCCTGAATTACAATCTATTGATAGAAATATTCATGATATTACTTACAAAATTTACTTTTTAAAACTTAGAGAAGGTACAGGGGAAAGCCCAACACGTATTGACTCTTCTTTTGTATCATACAAAGGAAATTTATTATCTGATGTTTCGGTTACTTTTGATCAATCTGTTAATCCAGTATGGTTTCCATTAGAAGATGTTGTTAGAGGTTGGGGAGAAATTATCCCACAATTTAAAACGGGAACACATACGGCGAATCCAGACGGAACTATTTCTTTTGATAACTACGGTGCTGGCGTTATGTTTTTGCCATCTGGTTTAGGATATTTTAATACAGCTACTGGTAATATTCCTTCATACTCTCCTTTAATTTTTAATTTTAAATTACATAATTTAGATTTTAGAGATCATGATAGAGACAGGATTTTATCTAAATATGAATATGGCTCTGATTTTAATGCAGAAGCATTAGATACAGATGAAGATGATATTCCAGATTATATAGATGTGGATGATGATGGAGACGGTAGATTAACAAAGTTTGAAATTCGTTATACTTTGGTAGCAGATCCTGATACTTACTATTATTATCCTTTTAATGGAGCTTTAGTAGATGATCCATTAACTCCTTATGATGATACAAAAGGAATTCCTAGTTGCTCAGGTGACTTTACTACCACAACTCGATTAAGAAAACATTTAGATAAAACTTGCGAATAAAACTAAATTAAAAAAAAAGTCCCAGTTTCATTGAAATTGGGACTTTTTTTTTATGCCTTTTTTTTTATATTTTATTAATTTCAGCTTCTGCTACTTTATCACTAAAATTGGATGTTATTTTTACGGTTAATTTAGCGTCTTCTATTTTAATTATTTCAACACGAATTACATCAGTTGGTTTCATGACAAACTTAGAAGAACCTTCAATGACTTTTCTGTTTCTTAATTCGTAGGAACATTCACTAGTCCAAACCAAATCATAGCTGGTTTTAATTTGCATGGTTTCATTAGTTTCTGTTTGTGTGTTTTTGGTTCTTTCTATAATAGTTGTACCCGATGTTTTGGAAACCAATTCAAATTTCCCAACCTGCATTTTTTTACAATCTAAAGATTGTGCAAATGAAAAAGAACTTAATAAAGTTAGTAATGTGGTGAAGTAAAATGGTCTCATTATTTTTGTTGGATATTGTTTAGTAATGTATCACAAACTGCTGTTAGCGGAAGTGCTTATTTGATTCAATTATTTATTTTTGACTCTTACTTCTTTTTTTCTTTTATGCCAGTATAAGCGTTCTTTATTTTTTTCGAACCAGGTTTTCCATTCGTTTAACGTTTGTTGAGGAGGGAGAATTGGCATATCAAAAGATTTTTCCATTTCATAACTAATACCTGTAATTCTAATTAAAAATCCTCTCGCTTCATAAATTGAATTTAGGTTTGCATCTTCGCCATTTGCTAGCTTTTCAAAAACGGCTAGATTTTCTTTAAATATATCTTGTGCATTTTGATTATTTTGAGAAAATGAACTATTTAAAAAGAAGGAAGAACACAGTAAAAAGATATAAGATATTTTTTTCATTTTATTTTTTGTTTTTTGTTCGCAATTTTGGTGTATTACTGCTAACGTTTTGGCGCTTGGCGAAGAAGCGGATTTCGAAGTACTAAACTGTCTGCCAGCACAGAACTTGATACGAAGCACAAAACTTCATTAAAGCACTGAACCCGCTTTTTTGCCAAACGCCTGTTACCTGCTGTATTTTTCATTCTGTCAGTTTAATTAATGTCTCTACACGTTCTTTTTCAATGTCAAAAGTTACAGTTTTGGTCTTATGAATTGGACTATCATATCCATAAATTGTCGTTTTGTCAAAGGAACGAATGTCAAGAACGTCAAATGTTTTTCTGAATATTTTAAGTTCCATTTTTGCAGTATCTAAAACAGCGATTTGTTGAACCGTTCCTTTTAAAAATTTTCGTGTCCAAATAGGAATTGCTACCAATTGTCCGTCTGTTTCCCAAGCTGGTGGTCCACCACACCAATCGTGTATTTTCAATTTCTTATTGTCAGCAGTTTCTAAGAAACATTGTCCACCGATGGGAGCACCCATTGCAATTTCGTGTAGGTCGTAATACACAACTTTGTGATGATTGTCTACCGAAACAAGTTTCTTGTCAGTATTGTGAAAGTCCCACGGATTTGGATAAGTCTCAATCATTTTCGTTGTCGTCTTAATATAGCAGGTAACTTGTATATATGCGCTACAAAGTAGCACCAATCTACCCAATTTTGGGTGTATATACGCTACTGAGTTGTGTCTTTCAAATATAAAAAATTATTTACAAATTCCTCTAACAAAAAAAATCCCCAATTGCTTGGGGATTTCTATATAAATTTAAAAGAACATTACTTTCTTTTGATAACTTTTTCTACAGCTTCAACAATCGCTTGATTGTTTAATTTGTATTTTTCCATTAATTGGTCTGGTGTTCCACTTTCTCCAAAGCTGTCGTTTACTGCTACAAATTCTTGAGGCACTAAATGGTTTTGTACTAACGTTCTAGAAACGCTTTCTCCTAAACCACCAATGATATTATGCTCTTCCGCTGTAACCACACAACCTGTTTTCTTCACTGATTTTAAAATCGCTTCTTCATCTAATGGTTTAATCGTGTGAATGTTAATTACTTCTGCAGAAATTCCTTTTGCTTCTAAAGCTTCTGCTGCAATTAATGCTTCCCAAACTAAATGTCCAGTTGCAATAATCGTAACATCAGTTCCTTCGTTTAACATGATAGCTTTTCCAATTACGAAAGGTTCGTCAGCTGGCATAAAGTTAGGCACAACAGGACGACCAAAACGTAAATAAGCAGGACCATGATGATCAGCTAAAGCTAAAGTTGCTGCTTTGGTTTGGTTGTAATCGCAAGTGTTGATAACTGTCATTCCAGGTAACATTTTCATCAAACCGATGTCTTCTAAGATTTGGTGTGTTGCACCGTCTTCTCCAAGAGTTAATCCTGCGTGAGAAGCACAAATCTTCACATTCTTATCTGAATACGCTACCGATTGACGAATTTGGTCGTACACTCTTCCTGTAGAAAAGTTAGCGAAAGTTCCTGTAAATGGAATTTTTCCACCAATTGTTAATCCAGCTGCAATTCCAATCATGTTGGCTTCTGCAATTCCAATTTGGAAAAAACGCTCTGGGTGATTTTTCTTGAAATCATCAAATTTTAATGATCCAATTAAATCCGCACAAAGTGCTACTACGTTTTCGTTTTTTTGACCTAATTCAGTCATTCCAGCTCCAAAACCTGAACGGGTATCTTTACTGCCTGTGTTGGTATATTTTTTCATAATTCTAGTAGTCTCCTAAAGTTTCAACATTTTGTTCTAACGCTTTTGCTAATTGCTCATCATTTGGCGCTTTTCCGTGCCAAGCGTGTGTGTGCATCATAAAATCAACACCGTTACCCATTTCGGTATGCAATAAAATACAAACCGGTTTTCCGTTACCTGATTTTGATTTTGCATCAGCTAAACCAGCTTTGATAGCGTCAATGTTGTTTCCTTCTTTGATTTCTAATACAATCCAATCAAATGCTTCAAACTTCGCTTTTACGCTTCCCATCGCTAAAACTTCGTCTGTAGTTCCGTCAATTTGTTTTCCGTTTAAATCGATAGTTGCAATTAAGTTGTCTACTTTTTTTGCTGAAGCATACATAATTGCTTCCCAGTTTTGTCCTTCTTGTAATTCACCATCACCTAAAAGAGCAAAAACTAAATGGTTATCGTTGTTCAATTTTTTAGCTTGAGCAGCTCCAATTGCAACCGACATTCCTTGTCCTAACGAACCCGAAGCCATTCTAATTCCAGGTAAACCTTCATGAGTTGTTGGGTGTCCTTGTAATCTTGAATTTAATTTTCTGAATGTTGCTAATTCTGCTACTGGAAAGTATCCGCTTCTAGCTAAAACACTATAAAAAACTGGAGAAATATGTCCGTTTGATAAGAAGAATAAATCCTCACCAATTCCGTTCATATCAAAAACTTCGTTACGTTTCATAACGTCTTGGTAAAGGGTAACCAAAAACTCAGCACATCCCAAAGAACCTCCTGGGTGACCTGAATTTACGGCATGAACCATACGAAGAATATCTCTTCGAACTTGTGTTGTAAAATCTTGTAGTTGTTGCGTGTTAGACATTATAAAAGATATATATGTGTTAATTGGATGCAAAAGTAATTTTATTTTTTTGGTGGTACAAATCATTTTGTTAGAAGTTATTAATAATCAGTGTTAATCATAAATAATTCTAAATTCCAATTTCTAAATTCTAAAATAAATTATCTTTGCGGTTCGTAAAAGCACAATATGAAGTTTGATTTAATTACCAAAGACCCAAAAAGTAAAGCCAGAGCTGGAAAAATAACTACTGATCACGGTGTTATTGAAACCCCAATTTTTATGCCCGTAGGAACCGTGGCTTCTGTAAAAGGAGTGCACCAACGTGAGCTAAGAGACGATATTAATCCAGATATTATTTTAGGAAATACCTATCATTTATATTTAAGACCTCAAACCAAAATTTTAGAAGCCGCTGGAGGTTTGCATAAATTTATGAATTGGGATAGAAATATCTTAACCGATTCTGGAGGCTATCAAGTATATTCGCTTTCTTCGAATAGAAAAATTAAAGAAGAAGGTGTAAAATTCAAATCGCATATTGATGGTTCATATCATTTCTTTTCGCCAGAAAATGTGATGGAAATTCAACGTACTATTGGTGCTGACATCATCATGGCTTTCGACGAATGTACGCCTTATCCTTGTGATTATCGTTATGCAAAACGTTCGATGCACATGACACATCGTTGGTTAGACAGATGTATCAATCATTTAGAAAAATTACCATTTAAATACGGTTACGAACAAACGTTTTTCCCTATTGTTCAAGGAAGTACTTATAAAGATTTAAGAGAACAATCGGCAGAATATATTGCAAATGCAGGAGCACAAGGAAACGCCATTGGTGGGCTTTCTGTAGGAGAACCTGCTGAAGAAATGTACGCAATGACCGAAATTGTTACAGCAATTCTTCCAGAAGACAAACCAAGATATTTAATGGGTGTAGGAACGCCAATCAATATTTTAGAGAATATTGCGTTAGGAATTGATATGTTTGATTGTGTTATGCCAACACGTAACGCTAGAAACGGAATGTTATTCACAGCTCACGGAACAATCAATATGAAAAACAAAAAGTGGGAAGCCGATTTTTCGCCAATTGACGAAATGGGACACACTTGGGTTGATACTGAATATTCAAAAGCATATCTTAGACACTTATTTGCTGCAGATGAATTCTTAGGAAAACAAATTGCTACCATTCATAATTTAGGTTTTTATATGTGGTTAGTGCGCGAAGCAAGAAGACAAATTATTGCCGGAACATTTAGAGAATGGAAAGATAAAATGGTGATTCAAATGAGTCAACGATTATAAAGTCAGAAATCAGAAGTTAGAATTTAGAAAATGGATTTACAATCAATTCTTTCTGAATTCTAAATTCTAAATTCTAAATTGTAAAATGAAAATAATAGATAAATACATTTTAAAACGCTATTTGGTCACTTTTTCGGTGATGTTGATTATGTTTATTCCGATTGGAATTACAATTGACGTTTCGGAAAAAGTAAACAAAATGATTGAAAAGAAAATTCCATTAACTGATATTTTGGTTTATTATGGTGACTTTACAATTTATTTTGCAAACCTATTATTTCCGATTTTTTTGTTTTTATCTATCATTTGGTTTACATCTAAATTGGCTAATAACACCGAAATTATTGCCATTTTAAGTTCTGGAATTTCCTTTGGTCGATTCTTACGGCCTTTTATGTTTGGAGCAGTTATAGTTTCCATATTTGCTTTATTAATGGGATTCTTTTTGGTTCCAAAAGCCAGTAAAGGATTTAATGATTTTAGATATGAAAATCTAAAAAATAACTCTAAAACCAGAGAAACAACTGATGTTTTCAGGCAAATTAAGAAAGAAGGCAAAATTGAAGAGAATATTTATGTAAGTAATTATAATTACTTATCACAAACAGGTTTTAATTTTACTTTTGAAAAATTTCAAGACAATGTATTGGTTGAAAAAGTAACTGCTAATAGAATTCGTTACAATGATGTTACAAAGCGTTATATGTTATATAATTACAGTCAAAGAATTGTAGGAGAAACTAACGATCAGATAACATCAAGTGAAAAAATAACAAAAGAATATAATTTTGAACCTGATGATTTAACTCCGGTTGTTTATGTTGCCGAAACTATGACAATAGGGCAATTAAATGCTTTTATCAATAAAGAAAGAGAAAGAGGAAACGCCAATATCAATACGTATTTAGTTGTTTTTTATAAGAAATTTAGTTTGCCAATTTCGGCTTTCATTTTAACCATTATTGCCGTTGCGGTTTCTTCTATGAAGCGTAGAGGTGGAATGGGAATTAATCTTGCCATCGGAATTGTTATTGCTTTTACCTTTATCTTTTTTGATAAAGTTTTCGGAACCTTAGCAGAGAAATCGAGTATTCCTCCGTTTTTAGCCGTATGGTTTCCAAATATTGTTTTCGGAATTTTAGCTGCTTATTTATTACGCAATGCAAAACGATAATCTAAAAAGTTATTTACATCTTCATGTAATTGTATTTATTTGGGGATTTACAGCCATTCTAGGGAAACTAATTTCATTAGAAGCTTTAGATTTGGTTTGGTATCGCATGCTTTTTGCTTCGGTGATTATGACTTTTGTAGTACTTTTTAATAAAGAAAAAATTAAAGTGCCATTCAATGTTTTGATTGGATTTATTGTTTCCGGAATTATTATTGCTGCACATTGGCTCACGTTTTATCAAGCTATTAAAGTTTCTAATGTTTCTATAACATTAGCTTGTTTGTCAACTGGTGCTTTTTTTGCTTCGATATTAGAGCCTATTTTTTATAAGCGAAGAGTCATTTGGTACGAATTACTTTTTGGAATTATTGTAGTTGTAGGTTTAGGAATTATTTTCAATGTAGAGACTAAATATAAGACTGGAATTTATCTTGCTGTAACATCGGCATTTTTATCAGCGCTTTTTTCGGTTATAAATGGAAAATATGCTAAAGAATATGACCCAAATGTTATTTCTCTTTACGAATTATCAAGTGGTGTTTTCTTTTTAAGTATCTATTTGTTTTTTGCTGGAAGTTTTACACCTGCTTTCTTTTCACTTTCTGTAAACGACTTGATTTGGTTATTCTTGTTGTCTTCTATTTGTACAGCCTATGCGTTCTCAGCTTCGGTAAAAGTGATGAAATTTTTAAGTCCGTTTACCGTTATGTTAACCATTAACTTAGAGCCAATTTACGGAATCATTTTAGCCTTACTGATTTTCAAAGATGGAGAAGAAATGTCACCTTTGTTTTATGTAGGCGCTTTGATAATTTTAGCCACTGTTATTGCTAACGGAATTGTAAAAAGTTATAAAAAAGTTACAACTAATTAACGATAAGTTTACCAAAGTTAATTGAAAATTTTATCTTTGTCACAACAAACACAAACCCAAATAAACCGATTATGGAATATTTAGATTTTGAATTACCAATTAAAGAGCTTGAAGACCAGTTAGATAAATGTGAAATCATTGGTCAGGAATCAGATGTTGATGTATCTAATACTTGCAAGCAAATCGAGAAGAAATTAGAAGAAACTAAGAAAAAAATATACAAAAATCTTACGGCTTGGCAACGTGTACAATTATCACGTCATCCTAATCGTCCATACACATTAGAGCATATTACGAATATTACTAATGGAACTTTTTTAGAACTTTTTGGAGACAGAAGTTTTAAAGATGATAAAGCGATGATAGGTGGATTAGGTCAAATCAACGGACAATCGTATATGATTATTGGACAGCAAAAAGGTATTAATACTAAAATGCGCCAATACAGAAACTTCGGGATGGCAAATCCAGAAGGATATCGTAAAGCTTTACGTTTAATGAAAATGGCTGAGAAATTCAATCTTCCTGTTTTAACATTAATCGACACTCCGGGAGCTTATCCAGGACTAGAAGCTGAAGAAAGAGGTCAAGGAGAAGCTATTGCAAGAAATATTTTCGAAATGGCTCGTTTAAAAACGCCTATTATTTCTATCATTATTGGAGAAGGAGCTTCAGGAGGAGCATTAGGAATTGGAGTAGGAGATAGAGTATACATGTTGGAAAACACTTGGTATTCTGTAATTTCACCAGAATCTTGTTCTTCTATCTTATGGAGAAGTTGGGAATATAAAGAGCAAGCTGCGGAAGCATTAAAATTAACGTCGTTTGATATGAAAAAACAAAAGTTAATTGATGATATTATTCCAGAACCTCTTGGTGGCGCTCACTATGATAAAGAAACTACATTTAAATCGGTGGCTGAGTATGTAACTAAAGCTTTTAATGAGTTAAAAGATTTATCAACAAAAGATTTGGTGGCGCAACGAATGGATAAATACAGCAAAATGGGTGAATTCAAAGAATAACCACTTATTTTCAATTATAAATTAAAATCCGGAGCCTCAAGTTTCGGATTTTTTTGGCTTATCAACAATAAATTGGAGTTATTAACAGTTGTGTATTAAGAACTCAAAACGTTTTTTTATAAATTTTGGTTAACTTCGCATTATGGAAAATGTCAGAAATATGAACCCGATAAAAGTAGATAAAACTACGATTATCAATTTGGAAAAAGGAAAACTACCTCCTCAAGCGTTAGACCTTGAAGAAGCGGTACTTGGTGCCATGATGATTGATAAAAAAGGGGTAGATGAAGTTATTGATATTTTACAACCTGATGCCTTTTATAAAGAAGCTCATAAGCACATTTTTGAGGCTATTGTACAATTGTTCAATGAAACCCAGCCGGTTGACTTATTAACCGTTTCGGCTCAATTAAAGAAAAACGGGAAATTAGAATTATCGGGTGGTGATTTTTACTTAATTCAGCTTACTCAAAAAATATCTTCATCGGCTCATATTGAGTTTCACTCACGTATTATTCTTCAAAAATTCATTCAAAGAAGTTTGATAAAAATTTCAAGTGAAATTATTGAAGAATCTTATGATGATGCTACCGATGTTTTTGATTTATTAGATAAAGCAGAATCTAAATTATACGAAGTAACGCAAGGAAACATCAAACGTAGTTCTGAAACAGCTCAAAGTTTAGTTATTCAAGCAAAAAAGCGTATTGAAGAAATTGCAGGTAAAGAAGGATTGAGTGGAATTGCAACAGGATTCCATAATTTAGATAAATTAACTTCGGGTTGGCAACCATCTGATTTAATTATTATTGCGGCTCGTCCAGGTATGGGTAAAACAGCTTTTGTATTGTCGATGGCTCGTAATATGGCAATTGATTTTGGTGCGCCTGTAGCTTTATTCTCTTTAGAGATGTCATCCGTACAGTTAATCACGCGTTTGATTTCATCTGAAACTGGATTGTCATCTGAAAAATTAAGAACCGGAAAATTAGAAAAACACGAGTGGGAGCAATTATCTATTAAAGTTAAAAACTTAGAGAAAGCACCATTATATATAGACGACACACCATCATTATCTATTTTTGATTTACGTGCAAAAGCAAGAAGACTTTCATCTCAATACGGAATTAAAATGATTGTGATTGATTACCTTCAGTTGATGACAGCTGGTGGAAATGGAAAAGGTGGCGGAAATCGTGAGCAAGAAATTTCGACTATTTCTCGAAATTTAAAAGCATTAGCAAAAGAGTTAAATGTGCCAGTTATTGCACTTTCGCAGTTATCGCGTGCGGTAGAAACTCGTGGTTCAAGTAAACGACCTTTACTTTCCGACTTAAGGGAATCAGGAGCAATTGAGCAAGATGCCGATATTGTATCGTTTATTTACCGACCAGAATATTATAAAATTGACGAATGGGACGATGAAGAACGTTCGCCAACTCAAGGTCAAGCCGAATTTATAGTAGCAAAACACCGTAATGGAGGTTTAGACAATATTCGTTTAAAATTCGTAGGAAACTTAGGTAAATTTGAAAACTTGGATGATTTCAGTTCACCTTTCGATTCGTTACCTTCTAAAATGAATTTAGATGATAGCAATCCATTCATTACGCCAAACTTACCAACACCTAACGAAGCTTTTGGAAGTACAATGAATTCATTTGATGACGATTCCGATGTTCCGTTTTAAATAATTAATAATAAAGTTAAAAACAGGTAAATTGCCTGTTTTTTTTTATTAATTTTTTTACTACATTTATATTTCAATTATAAAAAAACTCTAAATATGTCAGATTTTAAAATTACTCTCGAAGATGCTATTAAATGGATTACCAATTGGAGAAATGAAACACCAAAAGAACCAGCAAAAGCACATCTAATTCAAAAACAAGCACTATTAGACGTTATGGAGCCAAGCGATGTTGTGGCGGTTAGAGCTTATATGGCAGTTGATGACGACGGCGTTCAAAAAGTAGTTTTAGTTGGGGTAGATGCAAATGACCAAGATTTAATTGATGATAGTCATATTTTGGTAGATCATTCTAAACCCTGTCCACCAAATTGTGGAGTTGAAAGTCAATTACTTAATTTAAAATAATTGGATTCTACAGATTATTTATTTATTACTTCTGCAATTTTATGCATACTTTATATTATAGGTTTTTTCAAGTTTGGAAAAACCTATAAAATTTTTACGATTTATATTATAGGTGTTTTATTAATTGATTTTATAGCCTCTCATCTTTGGCAGTGGTTTAGAATTTATAATATTTTTACACATCATTTTTATGATTTGTTTCAGTTTGTAATGTTAAGTTATTTTTACGCCACACTTTTACAGACTAAAAAACAGTTGTTTACTGTTTATATCTTATTAATCTTACTGCCAATTTTTCTATTGTCAAGATATGTTATAAATCCTCAGCTGTTCTTTGAACTTAGTTTATTGGAAATATATTTAGCAACTATACCAATAATTATATATTCAACTATGCATTTGTATAATAATTTGGGACAAAGAACAGAATTTTATTATGCCAACCTTGGGATTTTGTTATATTTATTTGGGAGTACTTTTATTTTTTTATTTTACGAACTCTACTCCATGTTAGAGGTTGATAATCCATTTAATAAGAATCTGTCTATGATTAATATTACTTTGCAATATGTAAAATTCGGATTTTTCTTTTACCAATGGAAACTAATTTATTTTAATAAAGATGGCAGATACAATTAATATTGAAAATGCAGAGTTAGCAAATGCTGTTTTTTTTATTTTGTTAGCTTTTTTATCCATGTTCTTGGTGCTGGTTTTGTTTTTCTATTTTTCAAGAAAGAAAATCATCCAAATCGAAGTAGATAAAAAAAACTTAGAGATTGAACATCAAAAAGAGTTGTTGAGTTCCGTTTTAATTACTCAAGAAGAAGAGCGCAAACGTATTGCTCAAGATTTACATGATGATATTAGTTCGAAATTGAATGTAGTTTCACTAAATAGTCATTTATTAAAAACTCCAAATTTAAACGAAACCGAGCAACTAGAAATCACCAATAATATTATTGAGTTAACTCAAAAAGCATTAGAAAATTCCCGACGCATTGCTCACGATTTATTACCACCAGTTTTAGAGAAATTTGGACTTCATGCCGGAATTGAAGAACTTGTGGAAGAGTTCAATAGTACTAAAACTGTTAAAGTTTCGTATGAGAATAGTATTGATTTTGAAAGCTATCCTATTGAAAAACATTTACATATATTTCGCATCCTTCAAGAATTGTTAAATAATTCCCTTAGACACGGAAAAGCAACTGAAATTTCAATTCAATTTACTACTTTCGAAGACCGAAAAACCTGTACATATATTGATAATGGGCTAGGTTTTGATAGTTCGAGTGAAGAAAATCAAAAAGGTTTGGGAATGAAGAATATAGAAAGTAGAATCAACTTTTTAGGAGGTGATTTTAGTTTTACTTCAAAACCAAATAAAGGAGTAAAAATGATATTTAATTTCAAGTAATGGAACAAAAGATTAAAATAATGTTAGCTGATGATGAAGAATTATTCCGAAAAGGAATCTATTTCTTACTACAACGCGAACCTAATATTGAAATTATTTTCGAAGCTTCAAACGGTAGTGAGTTAGTAGAACACTTAAAATCCGCAACTGAACTTCCCGATATCATTATGATGGATTTAAAAATGCCATTATTAAACGGAGTAGAAGCTACCAAACTTATTCACAAAGATTTTCCAGCAATTCGAATCATTGCCTTAACGAGTTACAATACAAAATCGTTTATTGCTAATATGATTAATGTAGGAGCGGCATCTTATTTAGTAAAAAATGCGTCTCCAGTTGATATGATTAAAACTGTTAATGAAGTGGCTCAAAAAGGATTTTATTATAATGAAATCGTTATGGAAGTAATTCATCAAAACATGATTTCAAATGTAACTTCAAGAACTGTTTTAGATGAAGATTTTTTAACCGAAAGAGAAAAAGAAGTATTAGAATTAATCTGCAAACAATACAGTTCGGCCGAAATTGGAGAAATGCTTAGCTTGAGTGCGCGAACTGTTGATGGTCATAGAAACAACCTCTTATTAAAGACCAATTCTAAAAATATGGCAGGATTAGTAATATTTGCCATACAAAATAAAATTATAAACTTAGAAGACTCTAATAATGATATTGAGTCTTAATAATTAATTATTCGAAAGAAATTAGTAGTTTCTGCAGAATTGAAAAACTAAAACAAAATACACAAGGATAGTTATTGCTAATACTATATATCCAATTTTTTTTAACAATTTCATTTCTTTCGAGTTTATTAACGATAAATTACTACTGTTCGTGTTCATCTTTTCTATTATTTTGATACATGTCAAAACTAGACTAAAAAATATTGCTGTGTAAGAGTAAAAATACCTGATTTTCAAACCAGGTATTTTTACGGGGGTAACCAGGTATTTTTACGGGGGTACGACTTTAACATTTCAATAAATGTTATTTACAGGAAATGTTATAAATTAGTCCAATTATATTAATTAATCATGAAGTCTAAAGCGATCAGCTTATATATTGTTTTCTTTTTTCTTTGCTCTTTTTCAAGCAGAGCGGCTTTTTTATTGTTGCCAATGGAAGCAGAAGGACAACAAAATCACTTAAAGGCATACGGAATTACCTATTGGGCTTTAGATAAAAATTACAAAGTAAGTTGGTTGTTAAATTACAGAGGCGGTTCCTTTTTATTGCCTGATGCTCCCGAAATTAGAAAAGAATGTCAAATTCGTGGAGTGACTTTTGAAGTGTTGTCAGATGCCACTACAAATTCAATTTTGGAAGATATCAGTTCGCCATCACAAAATATGGAAACGGTTGTGTTAGAAAAAGCGCCTAAAATTGCGGTTTATACTCCAAAAGGTAAGCAACCTTGGGACGATGCGGTGACAATGGTCTTAACGTATGCCGAAATTCCATATACCGAAATTTATGATGAAGAAGTGTTGTCTGACCAATTATTGCTTTATGATTGGCTGCACTTACATCACGAGGATTTTACAGGACAATACGGTAAGTTTTTTGGAAATTATAGAAGCACTCCTTGGTACATTCAACAAAAAGCAGATGCAGAGGCTTTAGCAAAGAAGTTAGGATATAATAAAGTTTCAGAAGAGAAATTGGCAGTTGCTAAAAAAATCAGAGATTTTGTTATAGGTGGTGGATTCATGTTTGCTATGTGTTCGGCTACTGATAGTTTTGATATTGCACTTTCTGCAGAAGGTGTTGATATTTGCGAACCTATGTTTGATGGAGATGATTCGGAAGCTAATTATCAAACTCGAATTGATTACACTAGTACTTTTGCTTTTAAAGATTATAAGTTAGAACGTAATCCAATGGTATATGAATTTTCAGATATTGATACAACAGAAGATCATGGAAAAGGTTCGTTTTCAATGGATAAAGATTATTTTACTTTAATGGAATATTCCGCAAAATGGGATCCTATTCCTACAATGTTGTGCCAAAATCATACGCAACTAGTAAAAGGTTTTATGGGGCAAACTACTGCTTTTGATGCCGAAAAAATCAAATCTAATGTTTTGGTAATGGGTGAATGTAAAATCAACGGTGAAGCACGTTACATTCATGGAACCAAAGGAAAAGGAATGTTTACTTTTTACGGAGGCCACGACCCAGAAGATTATCAACATAGAGTAGGAGATGCTCCAACCGTTTTAGATTTACATCCCAATTCGCCAGGTTATCGTTTGATTTTGAATAATGTGTTGTTTCCGGCAGCAAGAAAGAAAAAGCTTAAAACATAAAGTTTTTTCTTATTACTTTTTTTATATTCTTAGATTATTTTTTGAGTCAGAAACAAAAAACAATTCAAGAATATGAATTTAGGGTAGAATTTTAATTTTTTTCACCTCTTAAAAAGGTTTGCTATAATTATGAGATATATTATTTTGCTTGTTTTTTTTTCAAATTTTGTGTTTTCTCAATCGCAAAGTAAGGTTTCATATGAATCTTATTATAAAAACAAAACAGATTCGATTTATAAAAAATTAAATTTTCAAATTAAAAAAGAGATAGAAACGACAGAGGAAAGAAGAATTAGTCTATACTTAGAATATGCTAAGGTTTTAAAAAAAAGAAACGAATCTGATAGTGCTATATATTATTACATTAAAGCAGAAAAATATTTCAAAAAAAATAAAAAACGTGATAGTTTAGTATACATTTATTCTTCGATGGCTGAAGTTTTTCGATTTAATGATTTGCCCAAACAATCTAAAAAATTTATTGATGAAGCTAAAAAAAATATTGACATAAATAATATTTCAATAGATATTTTAGCCTATTATTATAACCGTAGAGCTGCAATAGAATCAATGTATTTTGATAAAAATAATGCTCTAAAATATTCAAAAAAAGTACTTGATTTAGAATATAAAATTAAAAACAAAGAAATAGTAGTTTATAGTTACAATGAGATTGCAGCTTTAAATGAGTTTGTATTTAAAAAGCATGATTTAAAATCTTGTTTAGAAGAGTATAAACAAGCCTTTAAATTAGCACTTAAATATGATGTAATAGACCCTCAATTAGATATAATAGTCAACATCAGCAGGGTTTCTTCTCAATTAAATCAATTGGATACAGCAATTGATTATCTATTAAAAGGTGAAGAAATTGCTAACAAAGTAGGGAGTGAATATCATATTTATATTTATAATCAATTATTAAAAGGTTTTTATTATCAAAAAAAACAATTCAAAAAAGCTTTTGATAGTTATGATAAAGCAATGATTTTTGAAAGAAAACTAATCCACGAAAATCTATTAGCAAAAACGCTTGAAATAGAGAAAAAATACAATCTTTCAATAAAAGAGAATGAATTAAAAAAGAAAGAAAATGAAATTATTTTAAAAAATAATGAATTAGAAAATAATAAAAAAACAACTCTTTTATTAAGTATTACTTTCTTAATTACACTTTTAGCTGTTTTTACACTAGTTTATTACTACAGGAAAATAAACAAATATAATAAGCAATTAGAAAACTTATCAAATGAAAATGAATTTTTATTAAGCGAGGCTAATCACAGAATTAACAATAACCTTCAGTTAATTATTATTTTAATTTCAGAGCAATTGAAAAAAATGCCATTAAATGAACAAGTTATAATTAATAATATTTTAGCAAAAATTGAGTCTATTGCAACTTTACATAAACATTTGTATAAAAGTAATGATGTTTCAAAAATTGATTTAGAAAAATATTTTAATGAAATTGTGATAAACTTGCACGAGGTCTTTGAAAACAATAATATTGAAACTAATTTTTTAATTAATAAAGTGTCAACTACACCTGATAATGCAATGTATTATGGTTTATTACTTACAGAACTTTGTATAAATTCTGTCAAACATGCTTTTACCGAAGACACAAAAGTTAAAAGAATAGAATTTGAATGTTTTAGTAATGAAGAAAATAGTATTCATTTTAAATATTTTGATAATGGGAGTAACTCTAAAAATCAAATAATCAAACCAAAATTAGTTGATAAAATTTGTAGAAATTTAAATATTAATTACAAAATTGACACTGAAAACGGATTTTTATTTACTTTCACTAAAAATAATTAAATACTTATGGCCCCAAAGATTTTAATTGTAGAAGATGATGTAATTATTGCAGAATTTATAAAAGATATTTTAGAGGAAAATAACTATAATTCTGTAACGATTGCGAACGATTATGAAACTGCAGTTTCTGAAATGCAAAATTTTGTTCCAGATTTAATATTAATGGATATTAATTTAAACGGATTGAATTCGGGTATTGAACTTGCTGAGAAAAAAAATGAAAATGCTAAAGTAATTTTTTTAACAGGTCAAAATGATCATGGATTAATGAGTAAAGCATTGACTACTAGCCCTGAATCATATCTAACAAAACCCTTAAAAAAGAATGATTTAATTGCAGCCATACAATTATCTATTCTAAAAAATAAACCATCTTATGTAGTTATAAAAGATGGTACAAAAACGATAAAAATTGATTTAAATGAAATTCTTTTTGCTAAGAGTGAAAACATTTATGTTGATATACAAACTACAACAAAAAAATATACAATTAGAAAATCGTTGGATACTTTTTTAAAAGAATTGAACAATTCAAACTTTATTAAAGTTCATCGATCATATGTTATAAATACAATTAAAATAACTTCAAAGAAAACAACTTCTGTTTTTATAGAAAAGTATGAAATACCTATTTCTAGAAATACTAATTTAGAGTTGTAATTACCGTTCACCTACAAAATTAAGTAGTTGACAACAAAAAAAAAAAAAACATATATTAAACAAGTATTTTAGTTTCATAATTGTAAATTTTAAATCATGAGAGTAAAAAATTACTTATTAATTATTTTTGTTTTTATACAAGCTGCCCTTTTTTCACAACAAGGCACACACTTAAATTTTGATGGTTTTAATGATGATATTGTTTTACCAGCAAATATTGGTAACACATTAAGTAACGGTACTGAATTAACAATTGAGTATTGGTTTAAAGGTACTAATGTACAAAGTGCGGTTCGTATTCAAAATGGGGCTGGTTATATTGTTGCTGGTTGGGGAGCTTCCAATAATCCTCAATTTATTGTTTCTACAGATGGAGGTACTTCAGGGGTTTCTTGTGGTCCAAGTGTAGTGGATAATACATGGCACCACCTTGCTTTTGTGTGGAAAAAGAATGACATTTTCGCTACTTATTTAGACGGCATACTGCAAGATAGCCGCACAGCTGCAAACGTAAATTTACCTATTTTTTCTGGAGATTTAGTAAGAATTGGCTCTTTTAATGGTGCAAGCGAATTTATAAGAGGCAATATTGACGATGTTCGTATTTGGAATGTTGCCAAATCTTCTACACAAATTAATGCTTCAAAAAATTGTGAGCTACAAGGTAATGAAACTGGTTTATTAGCGTATTACAAATTTAATCAAGGAACAGGTGCTGCAAATAATGTAGGAGTTACAACACTAACAGACGCAACTTCAAATGGATTTAATGGTTCATTAATCAATTTTTCATTAACAGGAATTACTTCTAACTGGTTAGCGGGTTCTCTCGCAACCATTCCACCAACAGTTACTCCAACAGTAATATATAATCAAGGAACTACAGCTAGTGCTTTAACAGCAACTGTGGGTGCAAATGGTACAGGTTTATTATGGTACACTTCTGCAACTGGAGGAACGGGTTCAACAATAGCACCAACACCAAGTACAACAAATCCAGGGACTACTTCTTATTGGGTATCAAGTACTAATGCAAATGGTTGCGAAAGTGCAAGAGCCGAAATAGTTGTAATTGTTTATGTTGATAATGGTTGTTGGTCGAAAATTTCGTCCGGACATGGTAATCACACTTTAGCAATCAAATTAGATGGGACTTTATGGGCATGGGGAGCTAATACCAATGGTCAGTTAGGAGATGGTACAAATACCGATAAAAATATTCCGGTACAAATAGGAACTGATACCAACTGGTCTGTGGTTTCTGCCGGTGAAAACCATTCTCTTGCATTAAAATCTGATGGTACATTATGGGCATGGGGTTATAATGCATATGGTCAATTAGGAGATGGAACCACAGTTGATAAAAATATACCTACACAAATAGGTACATCTATTTCATGGACTAAGATTGCTGCAGGTGGAAATCATTCGCTTGGAATGCATAATAATAAAGTGAATGTATGGGGTAATAATGCGTTTGGTCAATTATGGCTTACTACTTCAGTTCAACTTACCCCTTTTCAGCTTGGTTATAGGTCTTATATAGATATAATTGCTGCAGGTAAAAATCATTCTATAATGGGAACTAATGGTAGAACTGATGCATTTGTTACTGGATTAAATGCTAACGGACAATTAGGACTTGGAAATACTAATAATGTCGCTGATTCTAGTTTTAGAAGTGTTATTAGATTCAATTTAGGTGTTGTTGCAATATCGCTTGGAGGGGCTCATTCATTAGTTATTCTTTCGGATGGTTCTTTATGGTCTTTTGGAGCCAATATTCATGGGCAATTAGGAGATGGCACTACTACAGATAAACTAACTCCTATTCGAATTGGAACGGATACTGATTGGGCTTCAATTTCTGCTGGAGGTAATCATACAATAGCACGAAAAACCAATGGTACTTTATGGACTTGGGGTTTTAATAATAATGGTCAATTAGGAGATGGAACAAACACAAATAAAAACATTCCAATACAAATAGGGACTGGTACAACTTGGTCTTCTATAGCTGCAGCGGATAATCATTCTGTAGCTTTACAATCCAACAGTTCTTTTTGGGTTTGGGGATTAAATCAGGTAGGACAATTAGGTGATGGAACAACTGTAGATAAAATTGTGCCGACGGCAATAGAATGCCTGTATGTTTTAAGTTCAGATGATTTTATTGCAGAAAATAATGTAACCATTTATCCAAATCCTTCAAATGGTATTTTTACAATAGATGCAAAAGAAGCAGTCACAGTCGAAGTATATGATATGATTGGTAAAAAGGTATTTAATTCTAAAGTAGCTTTAGGTTCGTCAAATTTTGATTTATCCAATCATTCAAATGGAATTTATTTGTTAATGGTTACGAATCTAAATGGAAATAAAAGTACTTACAAATTAATAAAAAAATGATGAAATTTTTTGAAGATAAAAGATTAGAAATTTTGCTTTTCATTATTTATGTACTTTTATTATCAGTAGGAATATTCATTTATTTACATTAAAAAAAGCCAGCAATTTGCTGGCTTTTTTTAATTCGTATACAAAATATTGCATTTCGTAACATTTTTAAAATTTGAATTCAAATTAATGCTAAATTTAAAGTATTAATAGTCAATATTTTGAGTTATTTTAAAACATATAATTACAAGATTATAACTTTGTTAGTATTAATTGTTCTAATACTAAACATCATTTATGTTTTAAATTGATTATTTCAAAATGTCCTTAATAATTAGCAAATGATGTTTCGTGTGAAGCACTAAAAAGTTTTCTGTTTCTTTCTTGTTTAAAATCCCAAAAAAAGGATGTGGGAAATTCGCATTCTTATTCAAATCTTTCCATCCAATCAAATTCTCTTTCACTTTTGACACACTTGCAGCTAGAGTATCTCTATTAATTTCGCCTTCAGGTCGTACAATTTTTGGCGCTTTTGCTTTTCCTCTAGGGATTTTTTTAGCAACTGTTAAAATTAAAAAGCGTTTAAAATTGAAATGCCATTGATAATCTGAAGGATTCGAATTTTTACAAGCTGTAACAATTTGGTCAATCGTTTTCAAACTATGTTCTATATGCCAACCTACACTTCCGCCAGAAACCGTAAGATTTGTAGTTTCAAATTGTGAGATTTTAGATTCTAACTGGCTAATTAAGTTTTGTAAGTTTTGCATGTTGTAGTTTTTATTGACATAAAAGTATAAAAAATCCCAAAGACCTTTGCGGAATTTGGGATTTATATTTAAGAATTAACTTTTACTAAGCTTCTTCGTTTTCTTTGTCTAAATAGTCTTGAACAACTTCAATAGCATTTGTAATAACATCACTTAAAGCGGTTATAAAACTTCCGTCTTCAGCACTACTAATAGCGTGTTTTAAAGCTTCAACTTCTTTTGTAATGATTTCATGTGTAACGGTTTTGCCACTTGCAGCAATTCCTTCCATAATAAGATTATTTATTTCTTCTTCTGTTCTTCCTCTCAAGTGTTTTTCTTGACGAATGATAATATGATCAAACATTCGAGCGGCAATAGTAGCACATTCTTTAATATCTTCGTCTCTTCGGTCGCCAACACCAGCGATAATTCCGATTTTTTTAGTAGCTTCTACAGAAGATAAATATTCTTCCACACCGCGATAACCAGCAGGATTGTGAGCAAAATCAATCAATACTTTGAATTTCTTGAACTCGAAAATATTCATTCTTCCTGGCGTTTGAGCTGCACTTGGAATAAATGTTTGTAATGATAAGCTAATGTCTTCGGTTTTGAATCCTTGTAAATACGCTGCTAAAGTGGCTGCTAAAACATTCGCAATCATGAATTTTGCTTTTCCACCTAACGTCAACGGAACGTGAGTAGCTCTTTCTACTCTAATTTTCCATTCGCCTTTTTTGATTGTGATGAAACCGTTTTCATAAACCGCAACAATTTTGCCTTCTTTAGCTAATTGTTTAGCAACAGCTGAATTTTCATCCATACTAAAATAAGCAATATTGCAACTTAAATCTTTTGCAATTTTCATGCAATATTCGTCTTCGGCATTTAAAATAGCCCAGCCATCTTTCTTGATACTTTTAACTACAGTAGCTTTTACTCTTGCCAAATCGTCTAAGGTATCAATATCATTCAATCCTAGATGATCTTCTTGAATGTTAGTGATTATACCAATATCACAACGACTAAAACCTAAACCTGCTCTTAAAATTCCACCGCGAGCTGTTTCTAAAACAGCAAATTCCACTGTTGGGTCTTTCAAAATATATTCTGCCGAAATAGGTCCAGTGGTATCTCCTTTTTCCATCATGTGATTTTGCACATAAATTCCGTCAGAAGTAGTAAAACCAACTTTGAATCCGTTATTTTTTACAATATGAGCAATTAATCGGGTAGTAGTTGTTTTTCCATTGGTTCCAGTCACGGCAATAATTGGAATACGACTTGGTTTTCCTGGCGGATATAACATATCTATTACTGGAGCAGCTACGTTTCTTGGTAAACCTTCCGAAGGAGCTAAGTGCATTCTAAAACCTGGTGCTGCATTCACCTCTAAAATACAACCACCATTTTCTTTTAGCGGTTGTGTTAAGTTTTCTGCCATAATATCCACGCCACAAATATCCAATCCAATCACGCGAGAAATTCGTTCGCAAAGGAAAATATTTTCTGGGTGCATCATATCCGTTACATCAACCGAAGTTCCACCAGTACTTAAATTAGCAGTTGATTTTAAATAAACCACTTCGTCTTTTCTTGGAACGGTTTCTAATGTATAGCCTAATTTTTCTAATAAATCGGTTGTATCTCGGTCAACGTCAATTTGGGTAAGTACATTTTCATGTCCGTAACCACGTCTTGGATCTTTATTGGTTTCTTCAATTAATTGTTGAATCGTATGTGTTCCATCTCCTTTAACGTGAGCTGGTTCTCTTTTAGCAGCAGCTACTAATTTATTATCAATAATCAACACACGGAAATCAAAACCGGTAATGAATTTTTCTACGATAACTCTTCGGCTATAATTTTTTGCGTAAGCTAATCCAGCAACAGCATCTTCCCATTTTTTTACATTGATAGAAGCTCCTTTTCCATGATTTCCATCTAAAGGTTTGATTACAATTGGGTAACCAATTTTCTTGATTACATTTTCTAAATCTTCTTCATCAACACAAATACCACCACTTGCCACAGGAATCGAAGCCAACTCTAACATTCGCTTAGTTTCTTCCTTATTACAAGCAATATCTACAGCAATGTTACTCGTCTTACAAGTAATTGTCGCCTGAAAACGCATTTGATTTACACCGTAACCTAATTGTACGAGTGAATTAGTTCCTAAACGAATCCAAGGAATATCTCTTGCAACGGCTTCTTCTACAATACTTCCAGTTGAAGGACCAAGGCGAACACGTTCACGAATTTCACGCATTTTTTGAATATCCGCTTCCACATCATATTCAGTTCCTGCAATTAATGATTCAGCAATAGCAACTGCACTTTCAGCTGCAAATAAACCTACGTTTTCTTCCGTATAACTAAAAACCACATTGTAAACACCTGGTGTTTTAGTTTCTCTGGTTCTTCCAAAACCTGTTTCCATTCCGGCTAAGGTTTGGATTTCAAGGGCAATATGTTCAATAACATGTCCCATCCAAGTGCCTCTTTCAACACGTGAAAAGAAACCACCTCTACAACCTTCTGAACAGCGATGTTCAATCATAGTTGGGAACATAGCTTCGATTCGCTCTCTAAATCCTTCGATTTTATTGGTAGGAAATTGTTCCATTTCTTCCAAATCTAATCGCATTTGAATTAATTTTTTTCGTTGAACGCTCCAAATGTTCGGACCTCTAAGGGCTTGTATTTTTAATATTTTCATAAAAATTGAAAGTTGTATTTTAAATGGATAATGATTTTGTTAAAAATAGAAAAATAATATTATAGTGCGATACTTTTTGAATAAAATTATCAAATTTTAGCTTTTGTTGTACTTCGTTTTTGATTTGGTAAGAATTTACGGGTAATCTTTTAGTTTTCTTGAAAAATCAGTAAAAAGTTTCATTTCTTTATCTCAATTTGATTTGTGTAGTATTAAGAAATAGTTATTTTTACGGCATGGAAATACAAGGAAAATTAATAATCATTGGTGGTGCTGTAGATAAAGGAAGTTTTACAGAAACCAATTTGGATAAAGATGCTTCAAAGAATTTGAATTTTTTCGAAACAGGAATCTTAAAACGAATCATTAAAGAATCAAAAAATAAAGAGGAATCTCGAATTGAAGTTATTACAACAGCTTCAAAAATCCCGAGAGAAATTGGCCCAGAATACGTAAAAGCCTTCAGTTATTTAGGCGCTCACAATGTAGATGTTTTATATATTGAGAAAAGAGAACAAGCTAACGACCCTGAAATCCTAGAAAGATTAAAAGCAGCTGATGTGGTAATGTTTACAGGTGGAGATCAATTGCGTTTAACTTCTATTTTAGGAGGAACGCCTTTTGATGATTTGCTAATTTCGAAATATAGAAACGAAGAGTTTATTTACGCTGGAACTTCTGCAGGTGCTGCTGCTGCTTCGAATAATATGATTTACCAAGGAAGTAGTTCGGAAGCTTTGCTGAAAGGTGAAGTAAAAATTACTTCTGGTTTAGGATTGATTGACGATGTAGTTATCGATACACATTTTGTACAAAGAGGAAGAATCGGTCGTTTGTTTCAAGCGGTGGTAGGAAATCCAAAAGTATTAGGAATTGGTCTTGGAGAAGATACTGGATTATTAATCACTAATGGTCGCCAAATGGAAGCCATCGGTTCTGGATTAGTAATTTTAGTGGATGGAAGAGAAGTAAAAGACACCAATTTAACTCAGGTGGAATTAGGTCAGCCAATATCAATCAATCACTTGGTGACACACGTAATGAGTCAATACGATAAGTTCGATTTGAATACTCACAAAATGAGTATTCATTCTTCGCAATATGTTTAAATTTTAAAATATTTTTGGAACACAGATTATGGAAATGATATTAATTTAAAATTTCTTTAATCTGTGTTCTTTTTTAATTTACTATTATGTCAAAAATTATAATTCACGGCGGATTTTTCTCAGAATCATCAACCAATATAGAAACAAAAATTGCCAAACAACAAGCGCTTTTACGTATTGTGAAAGATTCGTACGCATATTTGCAAAATCATTCGGCTTTAGAAACGGTGGTGTATGCGGTTTCTCAGTTGGAAGACGATGAATTATTCAATGCTGGAATTGGTTCCCAAATTCAATCTGATGGAAAAATCAGAATGAGTGCTTCTTTAATGGATGGCGAATCGCAAAAAATGAGCGGTGTTATCAATATTGAAGAAGTAAAAAACCCAATTCAAGTCGCACAAGTTTTAATGCAAGTCGATGACCGAATTTTAGGCGGAAGCGGAGCTACTAATTTTGCCAGAAAACACGGATTCGAACCATTTTCAACTGAAATTCCACAAAGAAGAGCCGAATATGAAGCCAAATTAGCTTCATTAGGAACAGGAACCGTAGGTTGTGTAGCTTTAGACAATAACGGAAAAATTGCAGTAGCGACTTCAACCGGTGGAAAAGGATTTGAAATTCCGGGAAGAATCTCAGATTCGGCAACCGTAGCAGGAAATTATGCCAATGAATTTTGTGGAGTAAGCTTAACAGGAGTAGGTGAGGACATCGTAAGTAACGCCACAGCAGCAAAAATTGTAACACGTGTTACCGACGGATTTTCAATAGAAAAAGCATTCGAAAAAACCTTTGCCGAATTAAAACCTTATGATGGTTTCGCAGGAGCCATCGGAATTGACAAACAAGGAAATATCTTTCATCAAGATTCGCATCCAAGTATGGTTTTTGCTAGTTTTGATGGGGAAAACGAAGAGGTTTTTGAATAGTAACATTCTTTACAGTACATAAAAACAAAACCCGAAAGCAGCACTTTCGGGTTTTCTATTTCTTTACTCTTTCTTCTCCTCCTTAAACGTCCAAAACAAAATTCGACTCACTTTGTTTCCGTGTTTCATTTCTGTAATTTGGTAGGTTGCTTTTACTTTTCTAAGATGCGAAAGCAACGGTTTTAAATTATCCTTTTTTGAAACTAAAGAAGAAAACCATTTGCATTGCGATTTAAAATGCACGCTTTCATAAATCATATTGCTGATGAACGTCAATTCGCCACCTTCGCACCACAATTCGTTATTTACGCCACCAAAGTTTAAGGTTGGTTTTTTAGAATCTTCAATGCCTAAGTTTTTATTTTTACGAATCGTGCCTTTATTTGCTTCTTCTTTTGAACTATGGAATGGCGGATTGCAAATTGTCATATCAAATTTGTCTTCTGGAAGAATGATATTTTTAAAGATATTTCGTTTGGATGTTTGTAATCGCAACGTAACGTTTTCTTTTAATTTCTGATTTGAATTGATGTTTTCTTGAGCCGCTTCAAAAGCTTGTTTGTCAATTTCGCTACCCACAAAGCGCCAATCGTATTCCGACACTCCAATTATTGGATAAATGCAATTCGCACCAATTCCGACATCTAAAATGCGAATTTTATGCTTCGTTTGAATCGTTCCGTACGTGTCTTCTAAAATATCGGCAACTTGGTGAATATACTCTGCTCGTCCAGGAATAGGCGGACAAAGAAAACCTTTTGGGATATCCCAATTTTTCAAACCATAATAATGCAATAACAACGCTTTGTTCAACATTTTTACCGCATCAGGATTTGCAAAATCAATCGTTTCGGTTCCATATTGATTTATGCTAACAAATGGAGTTAAATCAGGATTGGATTGGATTAAAGTTTTAAAATCGTAATTGCCGTGATGTTTGTTTTTCGGATGAAAGCCTGTGATGGTTTTGGTCGTATTCAAAGTATTATTTTTAAAGTGTAAAGGTATTGAATTCTTTAGTAAGGCTATTATCTAATAATTATAATTAATAATAAAAGTTGTTTATATTTGATTTTACAAATAAAGTTATGTGTAAGCTATGAGAAAACTAGCTAACAGGAAGACTAGAACAATTATTATGATAATAAATGAAGAATATTAGATTGAATTTTATAATACTTCCTATTTTGTTATTTCTTGCATCTTGCGGAAAAAAAGAAAAACAGTTTGATAAGTCTACTTGGAATTTAAGAGACGATATTACGTATTCAAACAGAGAAAGTATGGTTGCGGACTTAATAGAGAATCATTTGCAAGAAGGAATGACTTATAAAGAACTGATTGATCTTCTAGGGAAGCCTGAAAACTATTCAGATATAAAACAAAATACTGTTGCGTATGAGATTATGGTTGATTATGGATGGAACATTGACCCAGTTGCTGGAAAGACACTTTTAATAGAAATGACAAATGATTCGCTTGTAAAAAATATTAAATTAGATAAATGGGAGCATTAATTAGCAACCTGATTGCTCGGAATTGCATTCCGTGCCCACAATCAAATAAAACCAATAATAAAACCCCGATAAAAATTGGGGTTTCTTATTTATTAATCAAGAATAAATGCTATATACGGATTACAATCCCTACAAATTTTTACTTGATCTCTTTTTTTAGAAAGGCTTAATTTGCATTCTCTTTTTTCTACATTCAAATAGGTTACCGATTCTCCTGGTTTTAATTTTAATTGTACCGCATTGTGTCTGTAAACGGTATTGTCATCTGGTCGGTTAATCCCAGCGAAGCCATTAAAATTCTTGGTTGAATTGTTAGTGAATTCTACATCATAGAAACAAGTAGTTCCCATGTGTTTGTTTAATTTCACTCTAACTGTCATTTTGTAGCCATTGAACTCGCAATTTATTGGAGAGCCCCATTCTTCAACATTGTCTGCAATATTAATAGGAAATGATTGTGAAAATGAATGTTGTGTATTTGCCAAGATTAGAACAAATAGAATTTTGATAAATGTTTTCATAATTGTAAAAGTTAGTTTATCAAAATTAATTTATCTATTTGTGTTTAAGAATAAGGCATCTGACGTATTTTTAAAAATAAAAAACCCCGATAAAAATCGGGGTTTAATATATAAGTAAGATAAACTGAGTTAGACGTAATTATTTAATTTTGTTAACGATAGCTGTGAAAGCAGCTGGGTGATTCATAGCTAAATCAGCAAGAACTTTACGGTTCAATTCGATATTGTTAGCTTTTGCTTTCCCCATAAATTGAGAATAACTCATACCATGTAAACGTGCACCAGCATTGATACGCGTAATCCATAAAGCACGGAAATTTCTTTTGTTTTGTTTTCTATCACGGTAAGCATAGCACATTGCTTTTTCTACCGCGTTTTTAGCTACAGTCCAAACGTTTTTACGTCTTCCAAAGAAACCTTTGGCTTGTTTTAATACTCTTTTTTTTCTAGCTTTTGTAGCTACTGAATTTGTTGCTCTTGGCATAATTTTAAATGTTTTTTGCAGTAAGGCGATCTTTCGATTCTTCTAAATTCTAAACTCAAAATTCTGAATTCAAAACAGCCCACTCCAGGGTTACTAAATTGTTTTAACCAACAACGATTAAATTAAATTTAATTGTTGTTTAATGCTTCTCTCATCTGTTGGGTGAACCAATGTAGAGTGAGTTAAAGCTAATTTACGCTTTTTAGATTTTTTAGTCAAAATGTGACTTTTAAAAGCGTGTTTTCTTTTGATCTTTCCAGAACCAGTAACTTTGAATCGTTTCTTAGCACTAGATTTCGTTTTCATTTTAGGCATTTTCTTCCTGTATTTATAATCTATCTTACTTATTATTTTTCAAAAGAGTTTGCTGGGCAATCTCTTATTTTCCTTTTTTCTTCGGAGCAATGTACATAATCATACGTTTTCCTTCTAAAACTGGCATCGCTTCTACTTTTCCAAACTCTTCCAATTCTTGAGCCAAACGTAATAACAAAATTTGTCCTTGCTCTTTGTAGATAATCGAACGTCCTTTAAAGAATACAAATGCTTTTAATTTAGCACCATCTTGTAAAAATTTAAGGGCATTCTTTTTCTTAAATTCATAATCATGCTCATCAGTTTGAGGTCCAAAACGAATCTCCTTTACAACGATTTGAGTTGACTTAGCTTTAAGTTCTTTATCTCTCTTCTTTTGTTGGTACAAAAATTTACCATAATCCATCAACTTACAAACCGGTGGTTCAGCATTTGGAGAGATTTCTACCAAATCAACTTCCTGCTCTTCAGCTAAGCGAAGGGCTTCCGCTATTTTGTAAACTCCAGGCTCAATATTTTCGCCTACTAAACGTACTTCAGGAACACGAATCAAATTGTTGATGCGGTGTGCTGCTTTTTTCTCTTCGCGAGGTTGAAAACCTCTGTTGTTTCTAATTGCTATGGCTGTAAAATTTTAGTTAAACTTAAAATTGTTTTAATGTTTTATTGATTTCTTCGTTTATCATTGCAGCAAATTGCTCAATAGTAACCGATATATTTCCTTTTCCTTCTTGTCCGCGTTGTCTCACAGAAATCGTTCCGTTTTTCTCTTCTTCCTCGCCAACAATCAGCATAAACGGATATTTGTTCATCTCCGCTTCTCTAATTTTCTTCCCGATTGTTTCATTTCGGTTGTCAATTAGGGCGCGAATTTCGTGATTTTCTAGCAAATCTAAAACTTTTTTCGCATAATTTTCATATTTCTCACTCAAAGACAAGATTATAGCTTGCTCTGGCATCAACCAAATTGGGAAATTTCCTGCCGTGTGTTCCAATAAAATTGCGATAAAACGTTCCATCGAACCAAATGGCGCTCGGTGAATCATAACAGGGCGATGTAACTTGTCATCTGCACCTTTATAAGACAATTCAAAACGTTCTGGTAAGTTGTAATCTACCTGAATAGTTCCTAATTGCCAACTTCTGCCTAAAGCATCTTTTACCATGAAATCCAATTTCGGACCATAGAAAGCCGCTTCACCAGATTCAATCACATAATTTAATCCTTTGTCTTTCGCTGCACTGATAATTGCATTTTCTGCTTTTTCCCAGTTTTCAACGCTACCTATATATTTATCTGGATTATCTAAATCACGAACCGAAACCTGAGCCGTAAAGTTTTCAAATCCTAACGAACCAAAAACATACAATACTAAGTCGATAACATTTTTGAACTCCGCATCCAATTGATCAGGCGTACAGAAAATATGCGCATCATCCTGAGTAAATCCTCTAACACGAGTCAATCCATGTAATTCACCCGATTGCTCGTAACGATAAACTGTTCCAAATTCAGCATAACGCTTTGGTAAATCTTTGTACGACCAAGGTCTTGCATTATAAATCTCACAGTGATGTGGGCAGTTCATTGGTTTTAATAAAAACTCTTCACCTTCCGCCGGCGTATGAATCGGTTGGAAACTATCCGCACCGTATTTAGCATAGTGTCCAGAAGTCACATACAAGTCTTTCATCCCAATATGAGGCGTAACTACTTGCTCGTAACCAGCTTTTTTCTGTGCTTTTTTCAAGAATTGCTCTAATCTATCGCGCAAAGCAGCTCCTTTTGGTAACCATAATGGTAAACCTTGACCTACTTTTGCTGAGAAATGGAATAAATCCAATTCTTTTCCTAATTTTCTATGATCGCGACGCTTTGCTTCTTCTAATAATTCAAGGTAATCCGTTAAGTCTTTTTGTTTCGGGAACGAAATACCGTAAACACGAGTTAACTGTTTGTTTTTCTCATCGCCTCTCCAGTAAGCACCAGCAACCGATAAAATTTTCATCGCTTTGATAATACCCGTATTCGGAATATGACCACCACGACACAAATCAAAGAAGTTCGAATGATCACAGAACGTAATGGTTCCGTCTTCTAAGTTTGAAATTAATTCTGTTTTGTACTCGTTATTTTTATAAACCTCCAATGCTTCCGCTTTTGAAACCGGACGCATTTTAAACTCATGTTTCTCTCTCGAAATTTCTAACACACGGTCTTCAATCTTTTTGAAATCGGCATCTGTAATTTTTTTATCACCAAAATCCACATCGTAATAAAAACCATTATCAATTGCAGGTCCAAGTGTTAATTTGATGCCTGGAAATAATTCTTCCAAAGCTTGCGCCATCACGTGCGAAGTCGAATGCCAAAAAGCTTTCTTACCTTCTTTGTCATTCCAAGTATATAATATAAGTGTACCGTCCGTCGTTAAGGTCGTCGTCGTTTCAATAGTGGTACCATTATAGGAAGCTGAAATTACATTTCTAGCCAAACCTTCACTAATGCTTTTCGCAACATCCATTGGAGTAACTCCTTGAGCCATCTCCTTAACCGACCCGTCGGGTAAATTAACTTTTATCATTTTTTAAAATTTATAAGGTGCAAATATAAACCATTAATAAAATCCATACAATATATATAAGGTATAATGTTAAAAAAGATTTGAAGCACACGTTTTACATTCCATAAAGACTATTTGTCCCGCTGTCCGCTACAATCTTTTTCTTTTTTGTTTCCTGAGGTTTTCTTTTTTGTAGCCTGAGGTTCTCGAAGGCAACAAAAAAGAAAAAGGGTTTCCACTCCCATCGGGGCTAGACAAGACGTCTCCTATTTCAGATAACTATTCCACTGGCTCACAACGCGAGCAACACTTTGCACTTGTTCTTGCCTTTGTTCTTGAACTTGCTTTTGTCATTCCGCCGAATAGAAACGTCAGTTCAGCGAAGCTAAATCTCCTGCGCAGCAGGCTACCGCTTAACGCAGTTAAGCCCACAACCTGAAACTATACATATATATAGTATAAAACAAAACATTAAAACAATCCCCTTCGCGACCATTACGCCACCTTCGTGTTCCTTGCGGCAAACCCCTAAAAAAACTTTTCTATATTAAATCCTTGTTATCAGAGAGTTAAGAA
>NZ_JAPCIO010000020.1:1914-5229 GCF_025909975.1 Flavobacterium lacisediminis
GGTCATCGGTTCGACTCCGATATTCTCCACAGTTCCGAGAGGAAAAAAGTTCATTGACATATTGAGATAAAAATATTTAAAAAGTAGAAAGTACAATAGGTGTGTATTTATACACATTTATAAAGAAAGTCCTATTTTTATTTATAAAAATAGGCGGCACATAAGCAAAATAAGGGCGTATGGGGGATGCCTTGGCTCTCAGAGGCGATGAAGGACGTGATAAGCTGCGAAAAGCTACGGGGATTGGCACACACGAATTGATCCGTAGATATCCGAATGGGGCAACCCAATGCATTGAAGATGCATTACCCGATAGGGGGCAAACCCGCTGAACTGAAACATCTAAGTAGGCGGAGGAGAAGAAAACAAAAGTGATTCCGTAAGTAGTGGCGAGCGAACGCGGATTAGCCCAAACCAATGTTGTTACGGCAATGTTGGGGTTGTAGGACCACGACATTCTATGCGGATTGAACCGGAATTACCTGGAAAGGTAAACCAGAGAGGGTGATAGTCCTGTATGGGTAAGAGAAGATATAGATAGTGGTATCCTGAGTAGCGCGGGGCACGTGAAACCCTGTGTGAATTTGGCGGGACCATCCGCTAAGGCTAAATACTCCTGAGAGACCGATAGTGAACCAGTACCGTGAGGGAAAGGTGAAAAGAACCGTGAATAACGGAGTGAAATAGATCCTGAAACCATACGCTTACAAGCGGTCGGAGCCCTTTCGTGGGGTGACGGCGTGCCTTTTGCATAATGAGCCTACGAGTTACCGTTGCTGGCAAGGATAAGTACTTCAGGTATGGATCCGTAGCGAAAGCGAGTCTGAATAGGGCGCTTTAGTCAGTAATGGTAGACGCGAAACCGTGTGATCTACCCATGGGCAGGATGAAGCTGTGGTAACACATAGTGGAGGTCCGAACCGGTTGACGTTGAAAAGTCTTCGGATGACCTGTGGGTAGGGGTGAAAGGCCAATCAAACTCGGAAATAGCTCGTACTCCCCGAAATGCATTTAGGTGCAGCGCTGGGTATAAGTTATATAGAGGTAGAGCTACTGATTGGATGCGGGGGCTTCACCGCCTACCAATTCCTGACAAACTCCGAATGCTATATAATGTTTACCAGCAGTGAGGGCATGGGTGCTAAGGTCCATGTCCGAGAGGGAAAGAACCCAGACCATCAGCTAAGGTCCCCAAATATATGCTAAGTTGAAATAACGAGGTTTGTCTGCCCAGACAGCTAGGATGTTGGCTTGGAAGCAGCCATTCATTTAAAGAGTGCGTAACAGCTCACTAGTCGAGCGGACGAGCATGGATAATAATCGGGCATAAGCATATTACCGAAGCTATGGATTTTACGTAAGTAAAGTGGTAGGGGAGCATTCTAAACTGGGTCGAAGGTGTGATGTGAGTCATGCTGGACTGTTTAGAAAAGAAAATGTAGGCATAAGTAACGATAATGCGGGCGAGAAACCCGCACACCGAAAAACTAAGGTTTCCGCAGCTATGCTAATCAGCTGCGGGTTAGTCGGGTCCTAAGGCGAACCCGAAAGGGACAGTCGATGGCCAACGGGTTAATATTCCCGTACTACTTATAATTGTGATGGAGAGACGCAGTGGTGAAAGTACCGCGAACTGACGGAATAGTTCGTTAAAGCACTTAGCTATAGGCCCGGTAGGCAAATCCGCTGGGACTGGTGAAATGCGATAGTACACGGAGTCTTCGGACAAAGTGATAGTGTACCTAAAGGCTGCCAAGAAAATCTTCTAAACTTAGATTATAAGTACCCGTACCGTAAACCGACACAGGTAGTTGAGGAGAGAATCCTAAGGTGCTCGAGAGATTCATGGCTAAGGAATTAGGCAAAATAGACCTGTAACTTCGGGAGAAAGGTCGCCAGCAGCAATGCTGGCCGCAGTGAAAAGATCCAGGCGACTGTTTATCAAAAACACAGGGCTCTGCAAAATCGTAAGATGAAGTATAGGGCCTGACACCTGCCCGGTGCTTGAAGGTTAAGTGGAGATGTTATCTTCGGAGAAGCATTGAAATGAAGCCCAAGTAAACGGCGGCCGTAACTATAACGGTCCTAAGGTAGCGAAATTCCTTGTCGGGTAAGTTCCGACCTGCACGAATGGTGTAACGATCTGGATACTGTCTCAGCCATGAGCTCGGTGAAATTGTAGTAGCGGTGAAGATGCCGCTTACCCGCAGTGGGACGAAAAGACCCTGTGCACCTTTACTATAGCTTAATATTGACCTTGGACACGTGATGTGTAGGATAGGTGGGAGACTGTGAAGTGGCGTCGCTAGGCGTTGTGGAGTCATTGTTGAAATACCACCCTTTGCTTGTCTGAGGCCTAACCCCGCGCTGCGGGGGACATTGTTTGGTGGGTAGTTTGACTGGGGTGGTCGCCTCCAAAAGAGTAACGGAGGCTTCTAAAGGTTCCCTCAGCACGCTTGGTAACCGTGCGTAGAGTGCAATGGCATAAGGGAGCTTGACTGAGAGACATACAGGTCGATCAGGTACGAAAGTAGAGCATAGTGATCCGGTGGTTCCGCATGGAAGGGCCATCGCTCAAAGGATAAAAGGTACGCCGGGGATAACAGGCTGATCTCCCCCAAGAGCTCATATCGACGGGGGGGTTTGGCACCTCGATGTCGGCTCGTCACATCCTGGGGCTGGAGAAGGTCCCAAGGGTTGGGCTGTTCGCCCATTAAAGTGGCACGCGAGCTGGGTTCAGAACGTCGTGAGACAGTTCGGTCTCTATCTACTGTGGGCGTTAGAAATTTGAGTGGATCTGATTCTAGTACGAGAGGACCGAATTGGACTAACCGCTGGTGTATCTGTTGTTCCGCCAGGAGCACTGCAGAGTAGCTACGTTGGGAAGGGATAAGCGCTGAAAGCATATAAGCGCGAAACCCACCACAAGATGAGATTTCTTTTAAGGGTCGTGGAAGATGACCACGTTGATAGGCTATAGATGTAAAGGCAGTAATGTCATAGTCGAGTAGTACTAATAACCCGTTAGCTTATGTATAAATCTGCGCCTTCGGGCGCAGAGAAACTTTCTTGCCTTCGAGTAACCTCAGGCAGCTTTTTAATTTATTTATCTCAGTATGTTAAGATATTGTCCAATTGATAATTATCGTAAGGTAATTAACGTTGGAAAAAATTGCCCAAAGCAATTATAACCTCTTAAGGTGGTTATTGCGTCGGGGCTCACCTCTTCCCATTCCGAACAGAGAAGTTAAGCCCGATTGCGCAGATGGTACTGCAGTTATGTGGGAGAGTATGTCGCCGCCTTTCTTTTGAAAA
>NZ_JAPCIO010000021.1 GCF_025909975.1 Flavobacterium lacisediminis
TAAAAGTTTGTTTTATTACAAACTTTTATATAAATTCGTATTGTCTTAAAAAATATTACTATGATTAACGTTGCAGATTACTTTTCCGTTTTAGAAAAAGCTCCTGATTTATTTGATAAAGTTCAGGAAAAAGTATTTTTAAAGACAGAGATCGACATAGTTTATTCAGATATTAAAAATTGGGAAAGATCTAATCTGTTATCGGAATACAATGAAGCAGAAAAAGGAAACTGGAATAAAATTAGTTATTCTGAATATGTTTGGATAAAAATTGTAGAACAGTTAAAAGATTTTGGTTGTAGCAACGAAGATATAATTGTCTTAAAAAAAGTCCTTGTAAATAAATTCAAAGTAAATGATTACATCACACTATTTGATGAAATAAAGAAAATTATTGGAAATAAAGAGTTTCAAATATATTCTCAATTATATAAAGAATTAAATGAATTAGATCCTCATAAAGAGTTTAATTTTAATCTTTTAGATATTTTTATTGTAAATATAATCTATACAGGTGAGCAACTTTCTTTATTTATAAGAAAAGATGAATCGCAATATTTTCTTCCTTTTTCTGATACAATGTTAAATGAATATAGTAACTCTAATGTTAGAAGTTTAGTTGATGATTTTCTGAATTTTCCATTCTATAATATTCCAATAAGTAATTATGTTTCTAAATTTTTAAGTAATAGAAAAGATATAAAAAATAATTTATTTACAATGATACTTACGGAACAAGAAAGTAAGTTGTTAAAAATTATAAGAAAGAATTTCGAAAAAATTAAACAATTAAAGGTAAAATACAAGACAGGTAATATTGAATTAATTGAAGTTACTACAATAAAGAAAGTAGCTTTAGAAAGCAAAATAATCAATCTCATTAAAAAGTCGGATTATAAAAAGATAACTATAGATATTGCTAACGGAAATATAGTAAACTTTGAAGATACCGAAAAAATAAAATTATGATACTGAATAACTCAGATCTATAAATAAATAGTAAGCTTATCGTAGAAAGCGAAAGTGATGCACATGTGTAATTAACATGGTTTCATTTAAAGAATGTAAAAAAATATTAAACAAAAAAGGAGTTAAATATTCAGATGAGAATATTAGAGAAATTAAAGAGTTATTAGAGTTTTATGCAAAATTAACTGTTGAAGAATTTTATAAAAAAAATGATTATGAAAAGAGCAGTCATAATGTGTCGTGTAAGTAGTGATGAACAAGCTAAAGGATATAGTTTAGATATTCAACATGAACAATTAGTTACCTATTGTAGAAGAAACAATATTGAAATTGTAAAAGATTTTCGTGAAGACCATTCTGCTAAAAATTTCAACAGACCAGAATATCAAAAGTTTCTTGCTTTTTTAAAGAAAAACAAAGGAGCTTTAGATCTATTGCTAGTTACTTCCTGGGACAGATTTTCAAGAAATCTAACAGATTCACTAATAATGATAAGAACCCTTGAAAAATATGGAGTAGAGGTACAAGCTATAGAACAACCAATAGATATGAGAATTCCCGAAAACAAAGCTATGTTGGCAATGTTTTTAGCTATTCCAGAAATCGACAATGAAAGAAGATCAATAAAAATTAG
>NZ_JAPCIO010000022.1 GCF_025909975.1 Flavobacterium lacisediminis
ATTAGTAAGTACCGCTCCAAAGTCAGTTTTATCACTACTTACGTCTGATTTTGAAATCTCGTACAATTTAGACTGTCCTTGCAATTCTGGAAGGTAATTCGGTTTGCTCACAAATGCCTTAGCTCTTTGATCGTTTGGTGCCAATTGCGCAAATTGTTGCATTTGTTTGTCGGCTTCTTTGAAATTGCCTTCTGCTTTTAGCATTTGAGCGTATTTGTAATACGTTTCTGCATCTTGCTTTTGTTCCACTACTTTAGCATACCATTTTACTGCTTCTTTTGTGTTGAATACATTGTAGTAGCTCTCTGCTAATTGTTTGTAAACGTAGTTATCGGCTTTACTGCCTTCGGCTAGTTTTAAATATTCTTTGGCAGCATCAACATATTCGTATCTATCGAATAGCTTATCTGCGGTTTTAGTGTATTGATTTTGTGCACTAAGTATTCCACTTACCATCACAAAACTTAATGTTACATATAAATTTCTCATTGTACTTTAGTCGGTTTAGGTTAGAAGAATCTTGGTGAACTTGATACTTTTTTAGGGAAGTTCAAATCAAATAATAAGATAATCTCGTGTGATGATGGTGTTGTTACATTCAAATCTGATACGATATGATCGTAAGCGTAGCCTAGTTTCAAATTAGGGGTAATCGCATAATTTACCATCGCACCAAAACTGTCTTCTAATCGGTAGGTAGCGCCTATCTCAAATTTCTGANATATGATCGTAAGCGTAGCCTAGTTTCAAATTAGGGGTAATCGCATAATTTACCATCGCACCAAAACTGTCTTCTAATCGGTAGGTAGCGCCTATCTCAAATTTCTGATTGAACAAGAAATTCGTTGATAAATCCAATGATGTTGGAGCTTCAAAAGCCGATTTCATCATGAAAAACGGTTTGAATTTTACATTCTCATTGATATCAAACACATATCCTCCTGTTAAAAAGTAATGTGATACTTCTGATCCAAATTCTCTTCCATTAAAATCTAAATGTTTCGACTTCATTAAATTAGGAACCGAAAATCCTAAATAATACTTATTCGTATAATAGAAAAGTCCTGATCCAATATTAAAATACGAATTACTCGTGTTTTCTGAAAAAGCAGGGTCATTCGCATCGGGTAACGTTGGATAAACATCGTCAAACAAACCTACATTATGCAAAGTAAGACCCGTTTTTATTCCAAATGCTAATTTGTGTTCGCCTCCTAAATTTAATGTGTATGAGAAATCAGCATAAATATTATTCTCCTCAACTGGGCCTATCTT
>NZ_JAPCIO010000023.1 GCF_025909975.1 Flavobacterium lacisediminis
AGTCGGTTTAGGTTAGAAGAATCTTGGTGAACTTGATACTTTTTTCGGGAAGTTCAAATCAAACAACAATATAATCTCGTGTGATGATGGTGTTGTTACATTCAAATCTGATACGATATGATCGTAAGCGTAGCCTAGTTTCAAATTAGGAGTAATCGCATAATTTACCATCGCACCAAAACTGTCTTCTAATCGGTAGGTAGCGCCTATCNATATGATCGTAAGCGTAGCCTAGTTTCAAATTAGGGGTAATCGCATAATTTACCATCGCACCAAAACTGTCTTCTAATCGGTAGGTAGCGCCTATCTCAAATTTCTGATTGAACAAGAAATTCGTTGATAAATCCAATGATGTTGGAGCTTCAAAAGCCGATTTCATCATGAAAAACGGTTTGAATTTTACATTCTCATTGATATCAAACACATATCCTCCTGTTAAAAAGTAATGTGATACTTCTGATCCAAATTCTCTTCCATTAAAATCTAAATGTTTCGACTTCATTAAATTAGGAACCGAAAATCCTAAATAATACTTATTCGTATAATAGAAAAGTCCTGATCCAATATTAAAATACGAATTACTCGTGTTTTCTGAAAAAGCAGGGTCATTCGCATCGGGTAACGTTGGATAAACATCGTCAAACAAACCTACATTATGCAAAGTAAGACCCGTTTTTATTCCAAATGCTAATTTGTGTTCGCCTCCTAAATTTAATGTGTATGAGAAATCAGCATAAATATTATTCTCCTCAACTGGGCCTATCTT
>NZ_JAPCIO010000024.1 GCF_025909975.1 Flavobacterium lacisediminis
ATGCTGTTGCTCCTTGAGCATAAAAAACTGGAGTAGTCACTGTTGCAACTGATGGAATTATCGAACCTGTTGTTACAGGAGAACCTGCCAACCAGTTAGAAACAGTACCGTTTAAAGCAAAATTTGTTAAAGTTCCATTTGAACCCGTTGTTGCAGTTAATGTAGTAACTGCTGAATTATTAGCTTGATCAACTGCTTGATTGAATTTATAATAAGCTAATAAACCAGACTCTGTTCCTTGTAATTCACAATTTTTAGAACCATTAATTTGCTCTGCTGTTCTTACAACATTCCACACTCGAATATCATCAATGTTTCCAGTAAAATTCTCCGTATTAGAACCAATTCTCGATCCAATATTCACTTGATTTGAAGTTGCTGGTAAAGTTACCGAAGCTGCTTGAGAAGCAATCAAATTTCCATTTGCGTATACATACATATTAGTACCATCGTACACAGCAGCTACATGTGTCCAAGTATTTAGTGGAACAGTAAATGTAGAATTCAACGCCGTTCCATTCAACCAAAATTGAATGTTATTGCTATTTCTTACACGTAACAAGAATTTACGATTTGTACCATCATAATCGGTAATAATATTATTCCATCCATTCAAAACAGATGGATTAATCCACGCTTCAAGAGTTAAAGCCGTAGCTCCATTTAAAGCCGTTGAAATAGGCGTTCCTAAGTTTACAAAATCATTTGTTCCATCAAAATTTAAGTGAGTTGCAGGCAAAGACACCGTCACAACA
>NZ_JAPCIO010000025.1 GCF_025909975.1 Flavobacterium lacisediminis
TGGTGTACTGCCTGCAACGTTAATTTCTCCTGTTGATCCGTTGATTGACAAACCTGGCGTTGAACTATACGTTCCACCTGTGGTAAATCCTACAACTGTTGTTGGAGTAATGTTTGATCCATTACTACACACTGGAGTTGAATAACTAAATCCTGTTACTGGAGTAACAATTGGATTAATAGTAATAGATGCTGTTGCAACTACTGCCGGACATCCAGCTGCTGCTGCAATAGTATACGAAACTGTATATGTTCCTGATGTACTTGCTGCTAAATCAACTTCTCCTGTTCCTGCATTAATAACCAAACCTGGTGTTGAAGAATAAACACCTCCTGTATTTCCTGTTTGGGTTACCGTTGCTAAGCCTGTTGCACAATATGGCGAACCAGCATAAGAAATTGTTGCTACTGGTAAAGCCGTAATTGTAATATTAAATGTACTACTTCCTACTGGACCACAAGTAGTGGCTGGATATAAATAAGTAATAGTATAATTTCCTGGTGTACTTCCTGCAACGTTAATTTCTCCTGTTGATCCGTTAATAGATAAACCTGGTGTTGAACTATACGTTCCGCCTGTGGTAAACCCTACAACTGTTGTTGGAGTAATATTTGCTCCATTGCTACAAACTGGTGTTGGATATGTAAATCCTGTTACTGG
>NZ_JAPCIO010000026.1 GCF_025909975.1 Flavobacterium lacisediminis
CAGCATCATCGCCATTGGTTGTTGATTCTGTTCCACCATCTCCGATTGTATCAACGGTTTCTGGATGTAACGGAGCTGTTTTTGAAATCACGGCATCGGTTGATTTTGGTACGGCTACATATGAGTGGTATGATAGTTCATCGAATTTAATAGGAACAACGGCAACGATTGTAATTACAGAATCTGGAACTTATGAAGTAAGAGCTACTGTTAATTCGTGTACAACTATTGAGTTTGTAACGGTAGATAAATCGCCATGTGTTATACCAAAAGGAGTTTCACCAAACAATGATGGCTTGAATGATACTTGGAATTTATCAGGATTAAATGCTAAGAAAGTTCAAATATTTAATCGTTACGGAGTAGAGGTTTATAGCAAATCGGACTACACTAATGAATGGGAAGGAAAAACAAATTCAGGAGATGAATTACCATCAGCAACCTATTATTATGTGGTTTCTTTACCAGCAGGAGTAGTTAAAACAGGTTGGGTATATATAAACAGAGAAAATTAAAAGCAAGTAAGATGAAAAATAGAATTATTCAAGTTGTTATTTTATTTATAGGTGTATTTGCTTTTGCCCAGCAAGACCCACACTACACCCAATACATGTATAACATGAGT
>NZ_JAPCIO010000027.1 GCF_025909975.1 Flavobacterium lacisediminis
ACAAGTTATACAGTAACCGCATCAAACGGAAGTTGTACTTCTGCGCCATCTGTAGCTTTTAGCACAGCAGCGCAATTAGTAACACCATCAGTACCTACAATAAACACAACAACTGCTACTTGTTCTACAAGTGGAACCGCTACAATTAGCAATTACACTTCTGGAATCACTTATGTTTTCAATCCAACAGGACCAACAGTAAGTGGCACNCTGCTACTTGTTCTACAAGTGGAACCGCTACAATTAGCAATTACACTTCTGGAATCACTTATGTTTTCAATCCAACAGGACCAACAGTAAGTGGCACAGGAGCTATCTCAGGAATGGTATTAAATACTAATTACTCTGTATCCGCATCAAATGGAACCTGTATTTCATCATCATCAGTAACATTTAGTAATACTAGTTTTGTAATTCCATCAGTTATAGTAACGAATTTAAACCCAACATTCTGTTCAGGCGGAGGGACAAATATTCAATTAACAAGTAATGTACCAGGATCAATTTTCTCATGGACAGTAACAGGAGGAAACGTTGTTGGAGCAT
>NZ_JAPCIO010000028.1 GCF_025909975.1 Flavobacterium lacisediminis
AACAGCTACTATTAGCAATTACGCAGCTGGAATCACATATGTTTTTAATCCAACAGGACCAACAGTAAGTGGCACCGGAGCTATTTCAGGAATGACTAATGGTACAAGTTATACAGTAACCGCATCAAACGGAAGTTGTACTTCTGCTTCATCATTAGCTTTTAGTACTGCAGCTCAATTAGTAACACCATCAGTACCTACAATAACTTCAACATCTGCTACTTGTTCTACAAGTGGAACTGCTACAATTAGCAATTACACTTCTGGAATCACTTATGTTTTCAATCCAACAGGACCAACAGTAAGTGGCACAGGAGCTATCTCAGGCATGACTAATGGTACAAGTTATACAGTAACCGCATCAAACGGAAGTTGTACTTCTGCGTCATCATTAGCTTTTAGCACAGCAGCGCAATTAGTAACACCATCCGTACCTACAATAACTACAACAACTGCTACTTGTTCTACAAGTGGAACTGCTACAATTAGC
>NZ_JAPCIO010000029.1 GCF_025909975.1 Flavobacterium lacisediminis
GGTAGATATTCCATCAGATGAACACGTTGGTGCTGTAGTTGAAATTGTTGGTTGTGATGGAACTGGTAAAACTGCTAAGTTCGTAAACGATGCAGAAGCTACTGAAGTACAACTTCCATTGCCTGATGTTACCGTATAACTTGTACCAACTACCATTCCTGAAATCACTCCACCTGCTCCTGCTGTAGGACCTGCTGGCGTGAAAACATAAGTGTTGGCTGCGTTGTAATTCGTAATTGTTGATGTTCCCGCTGCAACACACGTAGGGGCTGTAGTAGTAATCGTTGGAATCGCTGGGGTAACTAGCATAGCTAAATTACTAAACGATGCCGATGCTACCGATGAACAACTTCCGTTTGATGATGTTACCGTATAACTCGTTCCAACTACCATTCCACTTATTAATCCGCCTGCACCTGCTGTTGGACCAACTGGTGTGAAAGTATAAGTCAACGCCCCACTGTAATTC
>NZ_JAPCIO010000003.1 GCF_025909975.1 Flavobacterium lacisediminis
GTGTTGAAGAATAAACGCCTCCTGTATTTCCTGTTTGGGTTAC
The DNA here is from genome assembly GCF_025909975.1 of Flavobacterium lacisediminis. Classification (GTDB taxonomy): domain Bacteria; phylum Bacteroidota; class Bacteroidia; order Flavobacteriales; family Flavobacteriaceae; genus Flavobacterium; species Flavobacterium lacisediminis. The sequence goes on from NZ_JAPCIO010000003.1 coordinate 44, forward strand.
CGTTGCTAAACCTGTTGCACAATATGGTGAACCCGCATATGAAATTGTTGCTACTGGTAAAGCCGTAATTGTAATATTAAATGTACTACTTCCTACTGGACCACAAGTAGTGGCTGGATATAAATAGGTAATAGTATAATTTCCTGGTGTACTGCCTGCAACGTTAATTTCTCCTGTTGATCCGTTGATAGATAAACCTGGCGTTGAACTATATGTTCCGCCTGTGGTAAATCCTACAACAGGTGTTGGAGTAATGTTTGATCCATTGCTACAAACTGGTGTTGGATATGTAAATCCTGTTACAGGGACTACTGTTGGGTTGACAACTATAGTTCCTTGAGCTGTTAAGTTTGGTGTACAACCAACAGTACTTACTGTATAAGTAAAAGTTCCTGACTGTGTTGGCGTACCACTTATTGTAAACACTCCACTTGCATAACTTGTTGTTAAGCCTGTTGGCAAACCTGTAACCGTTACGTTTGTTGCATCTCCACCAGCAGTATATTGAATATTTGCAATTGGACTATTCTGACAAATTATCTGATTATTTGTTGTTCCTGGAGATGTAAGTGTTAACGAACAAGCAGAAGGAATACAATTAATAACAACATTAAAATATTGATTAGAATCTGAACAAGCTGGATTTCCTAAATTTTCAACTCTAACATAAATAGTAGTTGTTGCTGATGCTGAAAATGCAGAAGGATTTGTAATATAATTACCATTACCCGCAAAACAATCTCCTTCGTCTAAATAATATCTTATTACATAATTAGAAGGCAATGCTGGTGACAACATAGCAGATTCAACAGAAGTTAAATTAAAAACATGACTACAAGCACCATTGGGTGCTAAAATATCATTGGGAGTATTTAAATTTGGAGGCGAATCAAACCTTATTTCTATCGTATCTGTTGCTACATCAGAACATCCTGGTCTTACTACACTAACCGACCAAATTCCCTCTTGAGTAACATTTAGTGTATTTGTAGTAGTGGTAGTTTGTAAAACCCCACCCAAATACCATGAATAAATAGGAGAACCCGGCGTTGTAGGCAACTGATTAAATGTCGCAGTTAAAGTATAATTATTAATAGTAGAATTACAGAACAATTGATCTGGACCTAAATTAACACCACATACAATATTACAATTAGTTGAACCAGCTCCTCCTTGCCCAAGATTTGTTTGATTTAATTCTATAAAACCTGGATCATTATCATAATTTGTTATTAATAACATGTAATATTGACCAGAAATTGCATTTGGAACAGACACAAATTCAACATTATCAGGTAAAAAACTACAATCTACAATATTATTAACAGTAGCTCCTGGGCTAAAATCAAATAGATTATTACAATTAGGAGCCCCAAAAGGACCCCAAAGAATAAAATCTACATCTTGATTATCATAATTAGGAACATTGTTTCCTTGATTAATTGTAAATTCTAAGTTTCCAGATTGACCAACTTGAAAATAAAACCAAGCCGGATTAGGCGAAGAACCTAAACAACCTGGACCTCCAATTGACGGCTGATTAACAGTATTAGGGAAAGGCGCTACGTTCCCAGAACAAATTGGCTCAGCACCAGCGCATGTAGGAGACTGTGAATACACACCTACTGAAAATATTAAAAGTAGAAATAAAATATTTTTTTTCATCTTGTTACTAATTGTTTATGAAAGAGATAAATTCCCAATCTGTTACTTTCCTACAAGATGTTTTAACATCTACCAAAATAATACGCCATTTAAAACATTTTGTCATGTAATCAGAATGACTAATTTCTTTTGAGTCTTTCTTTTTTAAATTCTCATCTTTACTTGACAAAATTACTGTTTCTCTGAATTTTATTGCGCTTTCTTTATTAATACAATCTCTAACAGGAACAATCTCAATTGAATATTCTACATCATTTTCTAATTTTGAAAAATCCCATGATAATACACTCTTAAATATCCCTTTAGCCTGATCCTCAAAAATCTTCTTTGAATAAGCTTGATAATTAAACTCACAACCTTTATTTAAATTCTGTGCATTTGTAATTCCATATAGAATAAAAGTAATAAATAGTAAAATTTTTTTCATTTTATAGTTTGATAATATAGTTTATAGAATCACAAATTTAACAAAAATTTAAACTCGGTTACTTTTTTTTCAATAATTAACATTTACAAATATTTTTTAAAGTTTATTATTTATCTTTGCAACACTTTTAAAATTGCTATTAAAATAAATTAGTAAAATGACACAAAACGAGGATTTTCAGGACGAAATAGGAAACGACCATATTGCAACGAGTGCTCAAACTCCTATGCGTGATGATGCTTTTGATATTACTGACGAAGAAAAAATTGAATTAATCAAAAAAGATGTTGAACATATTTTAAACACATTAGGTTTAGATTTAACTGACGACAGTTTAAAAGGAACACCAAATCGTGTTGCAAAAATGTTTGTAAAAGAAATCTTCGGTGGATTAAATCCTAATAAAAAACCGGGTTCTTCTACCTTTGACAATAAATATAAATATGGTGAAATGTTAGTTGAAAAAAACATTGTAGTTTATTCAACTTGTGAACATCACTTACTACCTATTGTTGGTCGCGCTCATGTGGCTTACATCTCTAATGGAACAGTTGTAGGTTTATCAAAAATGAATCGAATAGTAGATTATTATGCGAAACGACCTCAAGTTCAAGAACGTTTAACTATACAAGTGGTTCAAGAATTACAAAAAGTTCTAGGAACAGATGATGTTGCTTGTGTAATTGATGCTAAACATTTGTGCGTAAATTCAAGAGGAATTCGCGATATTGAAAGCAGTACCGTTACGGCTGAATTTGGCGGAAAATTCAAAGAAGATAAAGTTCGTAGAGAATTTTTAGACTACATCAAATTAGACACACAGTTTTAATTTAGAATTCTGAAATTAGAATTTTAAGATATACTATCACAAATATTGAGCAATCATAAAAATGGAATTACATAAAAATCAAACGTTGCAAATATACAACACGCTTTCAGGCGAAAAAGACACCTTTACTCCTATTCATGAAGGAAATATTGGAATGTATGTTTGCGGTCCTACAGTTTACAGCAATGTGCACTTAGGAAACGTTCGTACGTTTATGAGTTTTGATGTGATCTTCAGATACTTATTACATTTAGGTTATAAAGTTAGATACGTTAGAAATATTACCGATGCAGGACATTTAACCGATGATGGCGATGTGGATAACGACCGTTTTGTGAAACAATCGCGTTTGGAGAAATTAGAACCTATGGAAATCGTACAGAAATATACGGTGGATTTTCACAAGGTTTTGGATGCATTTAATTTTCTTCCACCAACGATTGAACCAACAGCAACGGGACATATTTTAGAGCAAATTGAGTTGACTCAAAAATTGGTTGATACTGGATTTGCCTACGAAAGCAATGGTTCGGTTTATTTTGATGTGTTTGCTTACAACCAAAAAGGAATGAATTACGGGGAATTAAGTAACCGTAACATTGAAGAACTTTTTGCTAACACCCGTGATTTAGACGGACAAAGCGAAAAGAAAAATCCACAAGATTTTGCGCTTTGGAAAAACGCTTCTCCAGCACACATTATGCGTTGGAACTCGCCTTGGGGTGAAGGTTTTCCGGGTTGGCATTTAGAGTGTACAGCAATGAGCACAAAATACTTGGGCGAAACATTTGATATTCATGGCGGTGGAATGGATTTGAAATTCCCGCATCATGAGTGTGAAGTAGCGCAAGGAAAAGCTTGTAACGGACATTCGCCAGTGAATTTTTGGATGCATACCAATATGTTAACCATGAACGGTTTACGAATGAGTAAATCAACTGGAAATTATATTCTTCCAATGGAATTGGTTACAGGTGAAAACACGTTTTTTGAAAAACCATTCCAACCTAATATTGTACGTTTTTGTTTCTTACAAGCACATTACAGAAGTGTTTTAGATATTTCAAACGATGCGATGTTAGCTAGCGAAAAAGGATATTCTCGTTTGATGGAATCGTACAAATTAATTCCGATGTTGAAAGCAAGTTCTACTTCTACATTAGATATTACGGCTTGGAAACAAAGTTGTTATGATGCAATGAACGACGATTTCAACACACCAATTTTAATCGCACAATTATTTGAAGGAGCGCGTTATATCAATTTGGTAAACGACGGAAAAGAATCTTTAACAGCTGAAGATATTCAACTTTTAGAAACTACCATTTCTAGTTTCTTGTTTGATGTTTTAGGAATTAGTAATGAAGCTTCAGGAAATTCAAATACTACCGAAAAATTAAGCGGTGTAGTTGAAATGTTAATTGGAATGCGAAACGAAGCTAGAGCAAATAAAAACTTTGCTTTATCGGACCAAATTCGCGACCAGTTATTAGCATTAGGCATTCAATTAAAAGACGGAAAAGAAGGAACTAGTTTTACCTTTTAATAATATAAAGAATCTCAATTGAGGTTCTTTTTTTTAATCAATAATCATGTGTAGCCAACACCAATCGAAATATCCAAAAACATTAAAACAATGGGTGATTTATCCTTTTGTTTTATTGGTACGATTTTATCAGGTTGGGATTTCTCCATTTACACCCGCAACTTGCCGATTTGAACCTACTTGTTCCACTTATACGATTCAAGCATTGCAAAAACACGGAGTTTTTAAAGGAGGTTGGTTAGCTTTGAAACGCATTTTTAGTTGTCATCCTTGGGGAAGAAGTGGTTATGATCCGGTTCCTTGATTTCTTCAATCTTTGTTACTGTTAGTTTCAAGTTTCAAGTTTGAAGTTGATTTTTGAAATTGTCATTGCTCTTGAAAAAATTTCTTATCGGAATTTTAACAAGTTTCCCAATAATAATATTTATTTTTACGCTTTAATCAGATACAAAAATTATGATTCACGCACTCAATATGGTTTGGAATCCTTCGGAAGGGATTGATTTAGGATTTTTCATGTTACGTTTTTATAGTCTTTCTTGGGTATTAGCCTTTGGATTAGGTTGGTACGTTATGAAACCTATTTTCATGAGAGAAAACGAAACGGTGGAATCATTAGATAAATTATTTGTTTACACTTTAGTCGCAACAATGCTTGGTGCAAGATTGGGTCACGTTTTGTTTTATCAATCTGAATTGTTTCACGAAGATCCATTGAGTATTTTATTACCAATTAGCACAAAACCAACTTTACATTTTACAGGTTTTGCTGGTTTAGCTAGTCATGGTGCGGCAATAGGAATCATTATTACCATGTTTTACATCCAAAGAAGAGTTATCAAACGTTCCTTTCTATGGATTTTAGACCGAATTGTAATACCTGTTTCTTTAGGGGCGATTTTTATTCGTTTAGGGAATTTCTTTAACTCTGAAATCGTTGGAACTGAAACCACTTCTTCATTTGGAATTAAATTCTTAAGAGATAAATATAATGGTAGAGAAGCAATGGAACAAACCCAAATTGGAGATGTTAACGAAGCTTACAAAGCAATTGAAACTAATCCACAATTTGCGGAATTATTAGCTGCTGTAACACCAAAACATCCAGCACAATTATACGAAGCTATTTGTTATGTTTTTGTGTTTGCTATTTTGATGTTTTTATATTGGAAAACAGAAGCTAGAAACAAAGCTGGTTACTTATTTGGATTGTTTTTAATCTTGCTATGGTCGATTCGTTTTGTAGTAGAATTTGTAAAAGAAAGTCAAGGTGGTTTTGAGCAATATCCAATTTTCAATGCACTATCAACTGGTCAATGGTTGAGTATTCCTTTTATTTTTATCGGGTTTTACTTTGTATGGAAAGCGAAAGTGGTTAAAGAAGCTTAATCAATAACATATATAAAAAAGGCGGTTAGAAATTCTAACCGCTTTTTTTTTATTTTTTTCTTTCAATAAGTATTCCAACTCCAAGAACATTTGGCAAATAAGGTCCTGTGAATTTGCTTTTAACGGCAACTTTATATTTTCCTTTTTCAAGTTTTTCAAATGTTTTTATAGTTTGAAACACATCGCAAACATCACCAGAACAATCGCCTAAATCCTTTCCAGAATCATCAATTAGTTTCATAGCAACTGGAAGTGTTTCCGTTTTTCCATCAGGAGTTGTAATTTCAACTTCTAAAGGCACTTCTTTAAACTGAAACCCGCTTATGTGACCAAAGTGTAACTTCAACTCACAAACTCCCTCAGATTGCATATTTTCAAACTCAAATGACTTCACATCTTTACTTTCCCAACGATTATCTGTAAAATCACGATTAAATTCGTCATACACTTCATTCTTATTGCAAGACGTTAATACGAACACAAGAGCAAATAAAATAAGTTTAGCTTTCATAATATATTATTTTAGAATTATAAATATAAAAAAAGTCCTGATATAAATCAGGACTTTTTACTATAATGTAAACTAATTATTTAGTCTTCTTTTTTGAATTCAGCCATTTTACGACCTTCTTTATCACCAATTGTATCTTGCATTATTGGTGTTGCAATAAATAACGATGAATAAGTTCCTACCAAGATACCTACTAAGATAGCAAATACGAAACCTCTAATCGTTTCACCTCCAAAGATGAAGATAGCCACTAATACTACTAAAGTTGTAGCAGAAGTATTGATAGTTCTACTTAATGTAGTATTTAACGCTTTATTTACTAATCCTTTGAAATCTGGTGACGAATTGTAATCTAAATATTCACGTACTCTATCAAATACAATTACGGTATCATTCAACGAGTAACCAATTACCGTTAAGATTGCCGCTATAAATGCTTGGTCAATCTCCATGTTAAATGGTAAAATAGTATAGAAGAATGAGAAAATACCTAATACAATGATTACGTCATGCGCAACTGCTACAACCGCAGCCAAACCAAATTGCCATTTACGGAAGCTAATCATTAAGTAAACGAATACAACAAATAATGAACCTAAAACTGCCCATAAAGAGTTTGTTTTAATGTCTTTAGAAATTGTTCCAGTTACTTTAGCAGAAGATAAAATTCCGATTTGTTTTCCTTCATATAAATTAGCAAACTTATCATAAGTTAAATCGGCAGGTAAATATTTCTTTAAACCTTCATATAACTTTTGGTTTACCTCTTTATCAACTCCTTCACCTTCTTGATCAATTTTATACTTAGTAGTAATTTTTAACTGATTATTATCTCCATAAATTTTTGCTTCAGCACTTCCAAAAACAGCAACTAAATCAGCTGCAACTTCTGGAGCAGAAACTGCCTTATCAAAACGTACTTGATATGTTCTACCTCCAACGAAGTCAACACCTTGATTTAATCCTTTAGTAGCTAAAGAGAAAATACTCAATGCAATTAGAATACCTGAAACTGCATAAGCAATTTTCTTTTTACCTAAGAAATCAATATTTATGTTTTTAAACCAAGTTTTAGTTAATGATGTTGAGTAAGCTAATTTTTCATTTCTGCTTAAACTCCAATCTAAGAACATTCTTGTTACAAAAACTGCAGTAATAACAGAAGTAAAAATACCAATTAATAAAGTAGTAGCAAAACCTTGAATAGGACCTGTACCAAACACTAATAAGATAATAGCTGTAATCGCTGTAGTAACGTTAGCATCAATAATAGATGACATTGCACCTTTCCATGTGAATGCATAATCTGTAGCTTCTTGTACTGATTTACCATTATCTAATTCTTCTTTTGCTCTTTCAAAGATAATTACGTTAGCATCTACCGCCATACCGATTGTTAATACGATACCTGCAATACCTGGCAATGTTAATACAGCACCAAAACTTGCTAATGTTCCAAAAATGAATAAAATGTTTACTAATAAAGCTAAGTTAGCATAGAATCCAGTTTTACCATAGTAAACTACCATCCATAATAATACTAAAGCAAAACCAATAACGAATGATAACATACCATTATCAATAGCTTCTTGTCCTAATGATGGACCTACAACTTCAGACTGAACAATTTCTGCAGCAGCTGGTAATTTACCTGCTCTTAAGATGTTAGCTAAGTCTTTTGTTTCTTCGATTGTAAAATTACCAGAAATCTCTGATTGACCTCCTGTAATTGCTCCTTTACTTACACCAGGAGCAGAGTAAACGATATTATCTAATACAATAGCAATTGCATTTCCTTGTTGCGAAACTGCTCCTGTAATTTGTTCCCATTTTTTTGATCCATTCCCGTTCATTTGCATAGAAACAGCTGGCTTTCCTAATTGATCAAAAGTATCTCTTGCATCAACAATTACACCACCACTTAAAGGAGCAACATTATCTCTTGTACCTTTTAATGCATATAAATCAGTTACATCTGGAGTTTTAGCATTTGTTTTACCCCAAGCAAATCTAATGTTAGCTAAATTAGATGGTAATAAAGCTTTAATATCTGCTCTTTTTAAATACCCATTAATTGCTGCAGTATCTTTAGTTGCAAATGTTCCAATATGTGGAGCACCTTGCTGACCTGGAGCTAACATTTTACCTAAGAAAGGACTATTCTTAGATGCAGCAGTTGTATCTGCTTTATCAGTTAATAAAGAATCGATACCAGAAGTTTTAACAGGAGCTTCTTTAACAGCTACTTCAGTTTTCTTTAATGCATCTTCAACAGACATCAAATACTGTCCAACTTCTTCAATTTTATACGTTTCCCAAAACTCTAATTGAGCTGTACTTTGTAATAATTTTTTGATACGATCAACATCTTTAGCTCCTGGTAATTCTACCAAGATTCTTCCAGAATTCCCTAATAACTGAATGTTAGGTTGAGTTACACCAAATTTATCGATACGCTCTCTTAATACTTTGAAAGCACTCTCTACTGATTCTTGAACTTTTTGTTTGATAATTGGCTCAACTTGTTTGTTGGTCATATCAAATTTAATAATTTCATCTAAGTTTCTGTTTCCAAAAACATCAGCAGCAGCTAACTTTACTTTACCCGCATTTGCAGCTTCAAAGAATGCATCAATATAATCTTGATTTCCTTGTTGGTTAGCTTTTGCATCAGCAAGTGCTTTATTGAAAGCTGGATTTTTAGAGTTATTAGCCAATCCTTTTAAAACATCTTTAACCGAAATCTGAAGAATTACGTTTAATCCTCCTTCTAAGTCAAGACCTTTGTTGATTTGTTGTTCTCTAACTTTGTTATAAGTAAATCCAAAAACTGGATAAACTTCTTCCTTCCCGATAGAATCTAAATAACGAAGTTCTTTAGTTGTATCACCCTTTGCAAAAGCTTTTGCATCAGAAACTACACTACTCGCTACGAAAGTAAAAGAAAGCTGGTATAAACATACCAAAGCAAAGATAATTGCGAAAAATTTAATAAGTCCTCTATTCTGCATTATTCTAAATTTTATTTATTCTATTTTATAAAAACGGACAAATATATAATTTACAATAGGATTAAGCAATTTTATTTTGGATTAAAATACCCTTTTTATACAAGTTTAATCATAAAAAGCTATTATAACCTAATAATGAAAGACTTGCAACTTAAAAAAGTATTCCACATTCCTTTATTTATTGTTGAAAACTTATTAATTTACCGTAAAAAATACTTTTTTAAAACTTTTTTTAAAATAGCAATAACAAAAAAAAACTGCCAATTTCTTGACAGTTTTTCAATTCTATTTTGATGTAAAATTACAATACTGATTTTAAATCTGCATTCATATTACGAACTGCATCTGCACTTTTAGCAAACAATGCTTTTTCAGCATCATTTAACTGTACGTCAACGATTTTCTCGATACCATTTTTACCAATAATACATGGAACTCCCATACAAATATCTTCTTGTCCGTACTCACCTTCTAAGAATACTGAACATGGAATCATACGTTTTTGATCGTTTAAGATACTATCTACTAAATATGCAACAGAAGCTCCTGGCGCATACCATGCTGAAGTTCCTAATAAACCTGTTAAAGTAGCACCACCCACCATAGTATCAGCAGCTACTTTATCTAACTCAGCTTGAGATAAGAAATTAGAAACTGGAACACCATTGTAAGATGCTAAACGTGTTAATGGAATCATAGTTGTATCACCATGACCTCCAATAACCATACCTTGAACATCATTAGCTGGTTTATCTAATGCTTTTGATAAGAAATATTTGAATCGTGAGCTATCTAAAGCACCACCCATTCCAATTACTCTGTGTTTAGGTAATCCTGTTGCTTTTAACGTTAAATACGTCATGGTATCCATTGGATTTGACACTACTACAATAATTGCGTTTGGCGAATGAGTTAATACGTTATCAGCAACCGATTTAACGATTCCAGCGTTGATTCCGATTAATTCTTCACGAGTCATTCCTGGTTTTCTAGGAATACCTGATGTAATAACTACTACATCACTTCCTGCTGTTTTTGAATAATCGCCAGTTGTTCCACTTAATTGCGTGTTAAAAACTGTTGTTGTAGCACACTGCATAATATCCATAGCTTTACCTTCAGCAAAACCTTCTTTAATGTCTACTAATACTACTTCGCTTGCGATTCCTCTGTACGAAATAACATCTGCACATGTTGCACCTACGTTACCCGCACCTACTATTGTTACTTTCATTTTGTTGTGTATATTAAAAATTGTTAAATTAAAATTGATATTGAACTCCAATATTTCCGTTGACAAATTTACCAAAAGCAATTGAACTTTGCAGATAAATTTTGCTTATTTGATATCTACCCGAAATTTCACCTAAAACATTCGTTTTGTCTTTAGCTATTCGCTTTAAAAGGCCATTAATAACATCTTGAATTGGGATTACCTCTTCAATTGAACCTTTTTTTCCACTTACTACATATTCAAACGAACTATGATTTACAATAAAATTAGTAATCAATTCAAATCGTTTGAACTCTTTAGAAGCACTCAATTGAAAATGAAAAGTATCTACCAATCCATTCAAATTATTTATCCCAAGATTACCATAAGCAGTATTAATATCCAGAAAATCAAAACTAATATCTTCTTTAGAATAAATACTAGCAACAGAAAAGTGAATGTTTTTAGCTTCCAATTTTGAAAAATACTGACTAAAATTATGTTTAATTCCGAAACCATACACTTGATAATCTCCTCTTTTCAACTTGGTTTTTGTTGAATATCGAGCGACAAATTCAAATCCGTAAGGTAATTCAATTCCTCCTTGCAAATAAGGATAAATTACTGTTTCTTGATTGATCCCTTCAGGAGTTTTTAAACGTATTTGTTCGCCTCCTAATTCCCCTACCAAATATACTTGATTATCATTTCCAATAGCTGTTGGAACAGTCGCTGATGTAGCGCCTTCTATTTCAAAAAACTGAAAATCAGAATTTTCAATTTGAAATGTTCTATCTGATTTTGGAACAAAAAAAACATTGGTAAACAAACCTAAATTTACATCCCACTTTTTACGCTTTTTTGGGGATAATATCCAAGCTGAAGATGCCTGATAAACAGCCGCATCTGTTGCCGGAACTATATATTGCTGGGAATACAAAAGGGCATCTGAAAGCAGATACCCTATTTGTTCAATCTCTTCAGGAGTTTGAGCCTTACTTTTTTGAGTAAAAAAGAAAGCTAAAAACAATCCTATTATAGCTACCGATTTACGCATCAATTTTTGCGTAAGCGGCATTTTTCTCAATAAACTCTCTACGAGGTGGTACTTCATCTCCCATTAACATAGAGAAAACTCTATCAGCTTCAGCCAAACTATCAATTGTAACTTGGCGTAAAGTTCTATAATTTGGATTTAATGTTGTTTCCCATAACTGCTCTGCATTCATCTCTCCAAGACCTTTATAACGTTGAATAGCAGCACTTCCTCCCATTCTTTCGTTAGCTAAATCACGTTGATCATCATTCCAAGCATATTCTTTTTTATTACCTTTTTTAACCAAATATAATGGTGGAGTTGCAATATATACGTGACCACCTTCAATTAACTCTTTCATAAATCTAAAGAAGAATGTTAGAATCAATGTTGAAATGTGAGAACCATCAACATCGGCATCACACATAATTACAACTTTATGGTAACGTAATTTAGAAAGATTTAAAGCTTTACTATCTTCTTCAGTACCAATTGTTACCCCTAAAGCAGTAAAAATATTACGAATCTCTTCGTTTTCAAATACTTTATGTTGCATTGCTTTTTCAACATTCAAAATCTTACCACGTAATGGTAAAATAGCTTGAAAAGCTCTATCTCTTCCTTGTTTTGCTGTTCCACCAGCCGAATCTCCCTCTACAAGGAAAATTTCACATTTTGCTGGATCTTGTTCTGAACAATCTGATAATTTTCCAGGTAATCCACCGCCACCCATTACGGTTTTACGTTGCACCATTTCACGGGCTTTTTTTGCAGCGTGACGGGCTTGAGCAGCTAAAATAACTTTTTGAACAATGATTTTGGCATCATTTGGATTTTCTTCCAAATAATTTTCTAACATTTCTGAAACCGCTTGAGAAACCGGAGAAACTACTTCTCTATTTCCTAATTTAGTCTTTGTTTGACCTTCAAATTGTGGCTCTGCAACTTTTACCGAAATAATAGCTGTTAAACCTTCACGAAAATCATCTCCAGAAATTTCAAATTTTAATTTATCTAATAATCCAGAAGCATCTGCATATTTTTTTAATGTACGAGTTAATCCCATACGGAAACCTTGCAAATGTGTTCCTCCTTCGTGAGTGTTAATGTTATTTACATAAGAAAAAATATTTTCTGAATAACTTTCATTGTAAATTAAAGCAACCTCAACTGGAATTTCTCCTTTTTCGTTTTCCATTGAAATTACATGACCAATAATTGGCACACGATTTCCATCTAAAAACTTAACAAATTCTTTTAAACCTTCTTTTGAATGGAATGTTTCAACTGGTTGACTTCCATCTTCGGCTAAATTTCTTTTATCTGTTAAAGTAATAGTAATTCCTTTATTTAAGAAAGAAAGCTCGCGTAAACGAGAAGCTAATGTATCGTAAGAATATTCTAATGTTTGTGTAAAAATGGTAGCATCTGGTTTAAAAGTAACCATAGTACCTCTTTTTTCAGTAGTTCCAATTTGTTTAACTGGATACATTGCTTTACCTCTTTCGTATTCTTGCTCATAGATTTTACCTTCACGGTAAACTGTTGCACGTAAATGGTCAGAAAGTGCGTTCACACACGAAACCCCAACACCATGCAAACCTCCAGAAACTTTATATGAATCTTTATCGAATTTACCTCCAGCACCAATTTTAGTCATTACAACCTCAAGTGCAGAAACGCCTTCTTTTTTATGTAAATCAACTGGAATACCACGACCGTTATCTTCAACTGTAATCGAATTATCTTCATTAATTGCAACATAAATAGTATCACAATGTCCTGCTAATGCCTCATCAATTGAGTTATCTACAACTTCATAAACTAAATGGTGTAATCCACGAACTCCAGTATCTCCAATATACATGGAAGGACGCATTCTTACGTGCTCCATTCCTTCTAATGCCTGAATACTGTCAGCCGAATAACTACCTTTTTTATTTTCTTCACTCATAATATTTGTGCTAAATAAAGTATTTTTATATCAACAAATATAAGCAAATAGACAAAAAGAAGAAATAAAAACCATAGCAACTCAACACTAAGTTATCAACAATTGTTAATTTTTAACAAAAGTGCCTTAAATCGAATAAAAATAGCCTTATTTTAAATTTTAGATGATTTTTTAATTTCCTCAAAACAGAAGAAATAAAAAAAACCTCTTTAAAACGAAATTAAAGAGGCCTTTCAAAACAACAAACCTAATAAAAAATACTAAACCACTTCTTTTTCTACTGCAATAGACACATCCGCTTTCACGTGAGCTGCATTTGCTCTACCACTTGGATCTTGGTTTTCTTGCCATTTTGGAATCCATTTGCGAACGGTTTGTGCTGCACTCTCTTGTGGAAAATGCTTGTGAAATATCCTTCTGTAATAAAACGCCTCTTTTGTAACTGGCGTGTTATAAGGAAATAACAGTTTTGCTTTTTCAAATTCTTCATCCGTTACTTGACTTGAACAATACTCAATTAAAGTATCAATCCAGTTGTAACCTACTCCATCAGAAAACTGTTCTTTCTGTCTCCACAAAATCTCTTCGGGTAAAAAGGGTTTTTCGGGTGTATCGAATGCTTTTCGTAAAATATATTTTTCTATTCCGTCATAAGTTTTTGGCATTTTTTCTTCTGGTTGAATTTTGATTGCCAAATTCAAAAATGCTTTATCTAAAAACGGAACTCGTGCTTCTAATCCATGCGCCATCGTTGATTTATCGGCACGAAGTAAATCGGCTGTAAATAACTTTTGAACACGCTCAATGGTTTCTTTTTGGAAATCTAATACCGATGGCGCATTTCGGAAATACAAATAACCACCGAAAATTTCGTCTGCTCCTTCTCCTGATAACACCATTTTGATTCCTTTCTCTGTTATTGCTTTCGACAAGAAATACATTGGAGTACTCGCACGAATTGACGTTACATCATACGTTTCCAAATGCCAAATCAACTTATCTAAAATTTCGATTCCTTGCTCCACTGTGAAATGAATTTCGTGATGAGTAGTTCCAATGAAATCTGCTACTTTTTTTGCTGCAACTAAATCTGGAGCTGAAGCATCTAATCCAATTGAGAAAGAATGCAATTCTTGCCCGCTACCTTCTAACAATCTTGAAGTGATTGAAGCAATTAAAGAAGAATCTAATCCGCCAGAAAGCAATACTCCAAATGGTACATCACACATTAGTCGTTTTTCTACCGCCTGGGTTAAACTCGATTGTAAAGCTTGTAAATCTAATTTCTCAACTGCGATTTCATGTGCTTCCCATTCTGGTTTATAATACTTTACAAAACCTGTTTTTTCGGTGTAATAATGTCCTGGAGGAAATGTTGAAAATGATTTACATTGGTCGGTAATAGCTTTCATTTCTGAAGCAAAATATAAGCGACCTCTTTCATCCATTCCGTAATATAAAGGTTTTACTCCCAGTGGGTCGCGAGCCACAATGTAATCATCCCCATCGATAACTACTAATGCGAAAATCCCGTCTAACATGTCGCAGAAATCATATCCAAATTCTTCATACAAATGCACAATAACTTCTGAATCGGATGTGGTTCTGAACGTGTGATGTTTTAAAGTCGTTTCTCTTAACTTTTTGTGATTGTATATTTCGCCATTATGTACCATCCAAGCCGAATCAGTTCCTTGAATGGGTTGTTTTCCTGTGTGCAAATCGACAATTGATAAACGCTCATGCGCCAAAATGTGACCTTTCTCAGTTACATGAATATCACTTTCATCTGGACCACGATGGCTCATCCTTTTTGACAATTGCTGCACTAATGTTGCTTCTTTTCCTTTTCCTATAATGGCTAATATTCCGCACATAATCTTTAAGTTTAATCGTTGAAATGTTTAATTGTTTAAGTGATATTACACATTCACTTAATTTGATGAAGCAAAATTGAATATATAAGTTTAAATAATAAACCTTAAAATTAATTTTAGTTACAATAAATAATTAAAAAACGATTTTTTAATTAAATTAAAAACTTTAAAAGTGGTTTTGAGTTTGTTTTGGTTACAAATCATAAAAAAACCACTCGAGTGAGTGGTGTTTGTTTTTATTCGATGGATTTAATTTGAAATCGATTGTTATTGATTACAACCTCATCTCCGAGACTTTTCCCCATTAATTGACTTCCTAATGGTGATTTTGGTGAAACGGCAATAATCGTTTTATTTTCTAGTTGGATTTTTGGTAAAGCGGCGCTGATATAAAACAACATTTCATTGGTTTGAACTAAACTTCCCAGAGCAACTTTGGCATGAATTGCCTCCGCATCAATTTTATCAACGCTATTTTTTTGACCGATGATTTCTGCTAATTTTTGATTGAGTTTTTCTTGCTCCAAATGCATCATTGACAAAGCGGTTTCGTGCTTATCACCAGCCGAACCTTTCGCATCGTTTTGAGCATCTTGAGCCAAATCGGAAATCATAAAACGCAGTTCGCTTATTTTTTCAGATAATAGGTTTTGATAATGGGATTTTATTTTTTGTTTGAATGTCATGGTTTAACCGCAAAGTTCGCTAAGAAGGCGCTAAGAACGCAAAGATTATTGTTTTTCATTTTTAAATAACTCTTCGGCTTCTTTGCTTGATTTTTCAAAAATATCTTTCCCAAACTTATCTAAAACTAAATCATTCATAGTCTTAGAATAACATTGGGAATATTCAGTAATTACACAACCTGCATTTTTTGTATCAATCCCGTATTTGTTTTTTGTGTAGTTTCGAATATAGGCCCTTAATTCAGGATTTTTTTCAAAAATTAAACCATATGAAAAACAATTAAAAATCCCATTTTTAAAATCGATTTTTGCTTGTTCGGTTCCACCTTCACAAGTAACTTTTCTCCAAACTATAGAATCACTTTTGTTAGAATTTTCATTTTGAGAAAATGCCTCACCAAATATTAAAAGAAATGATATGTAAATAAACTTTTTC
The DNA here is from genome assembly GCF_025909975.1 of Flavobacterium lacisediminis. Classification (GTDB taxonomy): domain Bacteria; phylum Bacteroidota; class Bacteroidia; order Flavobacteriales; family Flavobacteriaceae; genus Flavobacterium; species Flavobacterium lacisediminis. The sequence continues at coordinate 16,624 of NZ_JAPCIO010000003.1, forward strand.
ATAATTGTATTATTTCAGAGATGCTTTCAGCATGACAAACGTTGTGGAAAAACTTTGCGAACTTTGCGAAAAACTTTGTGTCTTTGCGTTTAAATTTTAGAAATCGAATTTGTAATTAGCACCTAACAACACCTGAATTCCTTGTACTGGGAAATTTGCCCAACGGTTGTATTGTTGATTGGCTAAGTTGTTTCCTTTTAAGAAAGCGGTTAATCTTGCGTTGTATTTGTAGCCTACGTGAGCATTCAAATCGAAATAGCTATCTAAAGTTATTGCTGTTGTAGTGAAAGTTCCTGGATTAATCGTTAAATCGTCTTGAATTGAAATTAAATCTTTTCTTTCGCCTACAAAAAACACATTCGCTCCTGCGTACCATTTTTCGTTGATATCAAAATCTACTGTTGAACCAATTTTTAATTGTGGTAAATTCCATGCTTCAGCTTGAGAATCGGTTGAGTAATTATTATAGGTTCCGTTGATTCCGAAAGTTACGTTTTTAGAAAAATCGGCTTTCAATTCTCCGAAAATACTTAGCGTATTTAAATCGTCATACACAACTCCGAATGAATTTCCATAAGCATAACCATTTGTATTTGTTCCTGTTCCATCGAAACCATTACTTACAAATAACGCTCTATCTGCTTGATTTTTATTCGAAGCTCTAACATTAAACGCTACTGAATTGGCTAATTTACCTTTCATCCCAATATATAAATCATATTTATTATCAGTTGGCGCTATAAACATTGTTGGCGACACAAACGGGTTTTGATCTACGAAATCAGCATACGAATTTTGCTCTAAATCACCTTCTGCTCCAGCGTAAGCCACTAAAATATCACCTACCAATTTATAAGATGCTTTGATGTTTGGATAAATAAAAATCTTGCCATCGCTTTCTCCGTTGATTTTTGCAGTTGCATAATATACTCCAGCTCCAATTTGAACCGATAAATCATCTTGTTGATACAAAATACTTGGTTTTGTTCCTGCAATAATAGTGCTGTATTTTAATTCTGAATCTACATCGTACATTCTTTCAAAACTTCCTCCCACATAATCCACTACGAAATCTGCTTTTATTTTTTGATTCATTACATCGAAATCAAAATTTGGCTTGATAAAAAATCGATTTTCTCCCGAATCCAATCCATCAGAAAAACGTTTGAATTGCATGCTAGCATCTTTGAATAACCCATCTTTGAAACTCATTTTTCCACCAAGTGCAATCGTATTGTACGTTTGTTTTGAATCGATTCCTGCAATTGTTGGATCATCAAAGAAAATAGTTTCTGTTGGCAAACCGTACCAATTGTAAATTTGATTTTTCACGCCTAAATCTACATTCCAACTGATATCGCGTTCACGAACTCCGTAAGTTACATCTAAACTGGTGTTATAGAATTTATCATCTAAAACCAAGTCTTTAATTCCGCCTTGAGACGATAAATGACGTAACATTCCGCCTACATAATTGCTTCTACTTAAATTTTGTGTAATGAACAATTCGGCGTTGATAGTTGGGTAATTTCCGAAACCTAACGTAGCGTAATTGTTGTATAATTTTTCTTTTTCGATTTTATCTACACCAGCTGCTTTTCCTTTTGCAGGTGTAAACGTTGAAGCCACCGGAAACGAGAAAATATTGTACTGAATTACTTCTTTTTGCTGATTGTCTTCGTCATCTAACAATGGCGTTTCTTTAACCTTAAAGGCATCTGAAATAGTTGGTGTGTATGGTTTCACAATGTTTACCACTTCCGAACCAATGTTTTCATCTTTTACTTGGGCAAAAGAAAATTGGATTCCGAATACGACTAAAACTAAGGCGATTATATTTAATTTCTTCATTTTCTATATTTTTAAATGAGATACTAGATACTGAAACAAGTACAGTATGACAATTATCTGATTTTTATTAATTTGTGATTGATGAATTACGTTTAGCTTCTTCTCCTTTGATGAAATCTAATTCTTTTTGAGCTTCATCGATTACATCTGTATATTCTTTGAAGTTTTCAATAACACTTTCTAAAATGTAAGTTGCTTGGAAACTATCTTTTAATCCGTAGAAGTTTTTCGCCATAATTACTAAACTCTTCGCTCCGTAATATTTGTATCCTGAATAATCTTGAGCAATTTTTTGCACTACAACATTTGAAGGTTCAAACTTGCCTTCTTTGTTTTTAAAGTAAGCATCGTAATACAAAGCTTCGGCAGCTAATTCCCCTTTTGCAATTTTTTGCAATTTAGCATACGCTTCTTTCGCTTTAGCTTCATCATTTGTTTTAATAGCAGAACGCGCTACGATAATTTGAGCATCACTTTTAATTCTGTCATCGATTTTGTCGTTTTTCAATACTTTATCAGCATATACAACGGCATTAGTGAAATCTTGTTTTTCGTAATATGATTTCATTAAATTAGATTGTGCATACGTAGTATTTTGCGGGAAATCTGCTTCGGTTTCCAAACGTTTTAAAACTGGAATCGCGCTGTCGTAATTTTTAGCTTTCAAATGAACTTGACACAAACGCGCTAAAGCTTGTTCTGTAAATTCGTTTCTAGGTTTTGAAACTACAAATTCGTAATGTTTCACAGAATTTGATTCTAAGTTATCTGCAAAATACAATTGTGCTAAGTAGAAATTCGCTTTCAAAGCATGTAATCCGTTTGGAAATTTACTCACATAACTTGAGAATCCTGAAATAGCTTGTTTGCTGTTGTTTTGTAAATATTGTTTTTCAGCCGATTCGTAGGTATCGTTATCTAAATCCGCATCAGAAACTTCTACAAATGATAAGGTTTTAACCCAAGCCGCATATTCATCCACTTGACCTTTATCTACATAAATCAAACGAGCTGTTGAAACGGCTTCAATAGATTCTGGTGAATTTGGATATTCTGCAACCACTTTTTTAAATTTCCCTAGAGCTAAATCTTCTTTGCTTGAGTTATAGTAGATCAAACCTTGTTTTAAAATCGCTTTTGCCACATACGAACTTGATTTGTATCCGCTGATTAATTTATCATAAGTTGCAATTCCTTTGTCGTTCTGATTTTGATTTACGTAAGTATTTCCTAATTCATACAATGCATCATCTGCATATTGAGAGGTAGGATAGGTTTTTACAAATTTCTCTAAATCTTCAATTTTACGATCGGGTTTACTTACAAATCCGTAGCTAATTCCTTTTTGAAATGCTGCGTAATCAGCGTCAACACTTTTCATGTCGATAGCTTTATTGTAAGCATCCATTGCTGGCCAATATTTTGCCGCCATGAAATTACAATCACCTAATCTCAAATACGCATCGGTTAAACGAATTTTATCATCTTTAGAAGATTTGGTAAAAGCGTCGAAATATTGAATCGCATTTTCATATTCTTTCAATTTGAAATACGAATACGCTAAGTTGTAATTTGCATTTGCGTATTCAGGTGTATTTGAAGCTTCAGTCGAATTTAAAAACTGTTTAAAACTCAATTTTGCTTCTTCAAATTGGTCTAAATTATACTCAGTTTCCGCTTTCCAAAAAGTGGCTCTTGCGGTGAATTTTGCATCTTTATTTTCGGCTAACGATTTTTTAAATAACGTATAAGCACCTTTGTAATCGCCATCGGTATACAATTCTAAACCTCTGTAAAACGTTACTTTTTGATACGCTAATTTATTTTCTGGAGATTTATTTTTTTCTAATAAAACTAACGCTTCTTTATAATTTTTTGAAGTGATATACGAACTAATCAACAATGTGTTAATCTCTGATTTATATGGCGTATTTGGATATTTAGCCACGTAAGCATTTAACACTTCAGGAACCGATTGATAAGGATTTCCGATTTCGTAACTCAATTTCGCATAATTCAAATACGCATCTTCTTGAATTTTTAAATCAAATTCCATTTCAGAAGCAGTTTTGAAAGCATTTAACGCTTGTTGTTTTTTATCGGTTTTCAAATAACTTTCTGCTAAATGATAGTAAGCATTTTGAGCCACACCGTCATTTCCGTCAATGATTTTATTGAATTGCGAAATCGCGTTTTCGTAATCTTTTTGTTGGTAATAGGTGTAACCTAATTGGTAAAAATCGGTATTTGTCCATTTTCCTTTTTTACCGTTATAAGCTAATAAATAAGGAAGTGCTTTATCGTATTGTTTCAAGTTGAAATAACTTTCACCAATGATTTTAGACAATTCGCTTTTTTCTTCCCCTTTAGATTTTGGCAGTTGTTCTACACCTAAATCAATGGCCTTTTGGAAATTCCCAAGCTTGAAATTCATGTCGGCTTGAAAATATCCCATTTTCTCTTTGTACTTATCTTGGTCAGAAACTTGCTCGAAATATTGATTAGCGCTTTTATAATCATCCGTTTCGTAAGACATATAACCTAAATAATATTTCGCTTGACTTCCAAAAGTCTTCGAATTCACTACCTGGTTGAAGTATTTTGTAGCTTCTTTCGTGTTTTTAGCTGTGAAATAAGCATATCCTTTTTGGAAATTATATTTTTCTCTATCGGCTTGCGACATGCTATTCGAATCCGCTTTATCGAACCATTCTAATGATTTTGGATAATTCCCTTGATCAAAATAATAATGCGCTACTTCAATATACGCTTGATTCGTTTTCGTACTCGTTGGATAATCTTCCACAAAACTTTCTACTAAAACATCAGCTCCCATTTGGTCCAAACGAATCGCACAATTAGCAATATAGTAAGCACAATCCGATTCTACTTCCATATTATCGGTTTTGGATTTTACATTGTCAAACAGAATTTGAGCTGCTTGATATTGTTTATCTTTATACAACTCGACAGCTCTGTTGAACTCAGTTAACTCGTGTGTATAGACAGAAGATTGTTGGGCAAAAAGTGTTCCCGAGAAGAACAACACTAAAAAAGAAAGTTTTAAATACTTTATCATTTGATTCGTTATTTATAAGTTCCAAATATAAGGCTTATTGAAAGTATTAACGAAGGTTCTTAACATATTATTGTACAATTTTTGAACATAGTTTTTAACCAAACTCACTATTTTTAATTGAAATCGACTTAAAATTTTGAAACAGAAGCATAAGTTATTACTTTTACATTTTAAAATCCATTATTAAGTATGTCACAAACAGTTCTATCCTTAAAAAACGTAACGATTTATCAAGATAAAAACCCAGTTTTAACTGATGTAAACATTGAGATAAAACATGGTGAATTTCTTTATTTGATTGGTAGAACAGGTTCTGGAAAAAGTAGTTTTTTGAAAACACTATACGCTGATTTAGCCTTAACTGAAGGGCAAGGAAGCGTAGTAGATTATGATTTAACAACTTTAAAAGAAGATGATATTCCTTATTTAAGAAGAAAACTAGGCGTAGTTTTTCAAGACTTTAAATTACTTTCTGACCGAAGTGTAAAAGAAAATCTATTATTCGTTCTTAAAGCAACTGGCTGGACAGAAAAAGAAGAAATGGAAGTTAAAATCGAGGAAGTTTTAGACAAAGTTGGAATGAAAGGTTTTGCTAACAAAATGCCTCACCAACTTTCTGGTGGAGAGCAACAACGTGTTGGGATTGCAAGAGCTTTATTAAATGACCCTGAATTAATTTTAGCTGACGAACCTACAGGAAACCTAGACCCGCAAACCAGTGTAGAAATTATGGAAGTACTCCGTAAGATTAATGCGAATGGAAAAACTATTTTAATGGCCACTCACGACTATGCTTTAGTTTTAAAATACCCTTCAAAAACTTTAAAATTTGAAGGTGGAAAAATGTTCGAAGTAGTTCAAAGATCGGTGTAAATGCTATCGATTTTAATTCCCACATATAATTACAATGTTTATCCATTAGTTACGGAATTAAAAAATCAGGCAGATGCTATAGGTATTGCATATGAAATTTTAGTACAAGACGATGCAAGTAAATATTTTCTTGAAGAAAATACTGAAATTAATCTTTTACAACATTGCTCGTACACTTTAAATCATGAAAATTTAGGCCGTGGAAACAACATCAATTTACTAAATAATCGAGCGCAATTTCAATATGTTCTTATTATGGAAGCTGATGCTTTCCCTGAAAAGAAAACCTATTTACAAGATGTAATTGCTTCGATTAATCCAGAAACACAGGTATTATTTGGTGGTGTAAACTATCCGAACGAAAAACCTGAAAAAGATAAATTACTTCGTTGGAAATATGGTAATGAGCGTGAAAGTATTCCATTATCAGAACGATTGAAAAACCCTTATCATTTTGTTTTCACTTGGAATTTATTACTCAAAAAGGAGATACTTTCCAACTATCATTTCCCATATAATGTAAAAGATTATGGATATGAGGATGTGGTTTTTATCAAACAATTAAAAGAAAACAACATTCCCATTCAACATATTGAAAACAGATTAGTTCATTTTAATATAGAATCGAGTTCAACATTTATAGAAAAGACTGAAAAAGCAGTAACTACTTTAAATCAATTGATTGGAAACAAAAAATTAGATTTGAAAGACACAAAAATCGGGAAAGCTTACAACATCATTCAATTTTGGCAACTAGATATTTTAATACGTTTCTTGTTTAAAAAACTTTCTAAAAAAATGATTAGTAACCTAACATCTTCTAATCCAAGTTTACTTATATTAGATTTATACAAATTAGGTTACTTTTGTTTACTTAATCAAGAAAAGCATGTATAATTCGTTAAAAAATAGTCTAACTCGATTTATTCCTAAAAAATTGCTTTTTAGAATAGAACCTATTTTACGAAAATGTTATGCGATTTTTAAAAAAGGAAATCATCACGAATGTATAATTTGCGATTTCAAAGCTTCAGATTGGGTACATTTGCCAAATCGCGACTTACTTTGTCCAAATTGTGGAAGTCTTGCCAGAGATAGACGTTTATGGCAAATTTTAAAAGAGCAATACATTAAAACTAATATTCACGTTTTAGACTTTTCACCTTCTCGAACTTTATTTCGTAAATGGAAAAAAGAAAAGAATGTAAACCATATTGCTTCCGATTTATCAGGTGATTTTATTGCTGATGTTACTTACGATATCACTCAAATTCCGGAAAAAGAAAATTCATTTGATTTGATTGTTTGCTATCATATTTTAGAACACGTTATTGAAGATGTAAAAGCGATTAGTGAATTACATCGTGTTTTGAAACTAACTGGAACTGTAGTTATTCAAACACCTTTCAAAGAAGGAGAGATATACGAAGACTACGCAATTACCTCAGAAGCTGAACGATTATTGCATTTTGGGCAGGAAGATCACGTGAGAATTTATTCTGTAGATGGTTTAAAAAAACGATTAGAAAATGTAGGATTCACTGTTTCTGCAAAACAATTTGAAAAAGACGCTTATTTAGGTTTTTCTGATAAGGAAATTATTCTTTTTGCAACCAAATAAACATGCCAAAAATATCTGTTATCATACCGCTTTATAACAAAGGTTTCATCATTTCAGAAACCTTAAAATCTGTATTGGCTCAAACCTTTACCGATTTTGAAGTAGTAATTGTAAACGATGGTTCTACAGATAATAGTTTTGAAATTGTTTCTCAATTTTCAGATGAACGAATCAAATTATTTCAACAACAAAACAAAGGTGCTGCGGCAGCAAGAAATTTAGGAATTGAAAAAGCTACAGGAGAATTAATCGCATTTTTAGATGCAGATGATTATTGGAATCAAAATCATTTAGACGAATTGTATCAACTTTATATTGATTTTCCTAATAGTGGTGTGTATTGTAATCGTTATCAAGTAAAAACAACTTCAAAACATTTTCAAAAGCCAATATTTAATGGAATTGATAATGATTTCAGAGGAATTGTTAAAGATTACTTTTTTTCCAATCGACCATTTAGAATAAATATCACTTTGAATCAAATGATTCCAAGAAGAATCATTTTAGAGATGAACTGTTTTACTACAACCATTACCAACGGTCAAGATTTAGAACTTTGGACAAAAATAGGCATTAAATATGAAGTGGCATTAAATAATAAATACACTTCTATTTATAATTATTATTTACCCAATAGTCTTTCAAAAAACAAAATCAAATCCATGCAATTAATGGACTTTTCACAATTTGAAAAGGCAGAGCAAAAGGATATTTACTTGAAAGAATTTTTAGACTTACATCGCTTTTTTTATGCTATTCAATATAAATCAATTGGTGATAAAGAAAATGCTTTGTTATACTATACTCAAATAGCTCCTAAAAACTTAACCTTAACTAATAAAATACTATTTAGTTTACCAAGTTTTGTTTTGCAACTACTTTATAAAATCAAACGTCTTTTAAAAAAGATTGGAATAGAATTTTCGACTTACAATTGATTGCGTTTTTTGTAAATTCCGAAAATGGCATCATTTTCATTGGTTTCAAGAACATAAGATGCTTCTTGGTCTAAAATAAAACGAATCCATTTTTTAGTTTCAGGTTTGTCATTTACAAAATGATGTGCAATATTTTTGAACAAAGGTTGAATGATTGTCCAACCTAATTTTATCTCTTCCACTACTTCGAAATTCTCATGCAATGATTTTTGTAAATTTTCAGAATCAGGTGCTTCCGAAGGATCCACTAAAAACATTCTTAAAATTCCAGGGCGAAATGCTTTACTTTTTATCCAATTTGTATTCGGTAATTTTCTATAATTCTCTGGCAAATTAGCTAAAATTTGATTTACTTTTCTTAATTGAGAAGTTCTCCATTGCAATCTATTTGGGCCACAAAACTCAAACACAACTACAATTCCACCATCTTTTAATAACGGCTGAATAGTTGTTTTTAAAAAAGAAGCAATAGCACTAAAATGATGCAAACTAGAATCAAATAAAATGACATCAAACTTCTGATTTTCAAAATTAATTTTAGTAAAATCTCCAGCTTGATAATCGATATTTAATTCTTCCGATTTAGCATAATCTTTAGCCATTTCAATGCTTTCTGTAGAAATGTCAATTCCAACAATTTTAGAAAACGGAAATTGTTTAGCAAAGTTTCTCTCATGTAATCCTTCGCCACATCCGATGGAAAGTAAAGTAAGTTTAGAACTTGAATTTAAATACTTTTTAGCAACGTATTCCTCATAGGTAACATTTGAATCTCCAGAAATTTTAACATTCCAATCGGCTTTTACTTCTGGAATTACCCAAAAATCAGATTCTGTTTGAAAATTATCCCATTTAGATGCCACTCTATTTTGATTCGAAAATTTGAACAACTTTCGCATCAAAAATATAAATCCTTTCTGCTTAAATTTTAAATAAAAATCGATAAAATCTCCTAAAGTTATCAATGGAAAAAAATTAAGATTTAGTAGTTAAAAAATCCTGAAACTCTCTGATGTAATCTTCTTCCAAAAACACATCGGAAGCAACTACCAAACAAACCGCACCTGATGAAAAGTTTTTCAATTCGCGCCAAATTTTATTTGTAATTAATAGCCCTTCAAATGGCTTGTTCAAAGTAACTGTTTTTTCTTGCTTACTGTCGTTTAAAACCACATCAAAACTTCCTGAAAGAGCTACTAAAAACTCTTGTTGTTCTCTATGCGAATGTCCTCCACGTTCAGCTCCACTTGGAACATCATATAAATAATAAACACGCTTGATTTCAAACGGAATTACATTATTTTCAATCACCGAAAGGTTGCCTCTAGGATCTTCGATTTTTGGTATATTAAGTAAATTACAATCTTGAATGGTTGACATACGTTTGTTTTCCTTTTAGAGCTTTTTTTAACATTTTGAAGATTTCTCTAAATCTTACTTTTCTGTGTTTCAAATCGAAAAATAATTTCAAAGCTATCCAAAATAAATACATTTTACCATAAATTCTGTAAAAAACTGCGCTATGAATAAAATATTGCATTGAAACAGCTGTTCTTTGACCTGTTGATAGATGAGAATGCGCCACTAAAACTTCAGGAACAAAACCTATTTTCAATCCTTTTTTTATTGCATCTGCAACAAAAATAGCTTCTTCTCCCATTGCAAATTCAGCTCCTAAACCAAAATTTTCATCAAATTTTAAATTTACTCGCTGAATACTATGTAGTTTAAAAACTAATTCTACTGAAGATGTATTTAAAATTTCTAATTGTGATAGTTTTTCTTCAAAATGCTTAGGATATTTTTTTGCAAAATTACCTTTACCATTTAAAAACTCAAAACGAAAACCATCGTGATTATTGTCTGTATTGAAAGCTCTTAAAATATGAGATTCAAAACCAGGTTGAAAAATCACATCATCATCCGTTAATAGTAAAAGTGATTGAGTTGCATTTTGAATTGCTAAATTCCTACTTTTTGAAAGTCCTTTCTTAAAAGAATTAACAACTTTTATATTATCAACACTAGAAAACAGCTGTTTATCTTCAGAAGTTTGATTAATAATTAAAAGATTAAAATCAGAAAAATCAGAAAATACAAACATGGCGTTCAAAAAATCGAAATTGGTTCGATTCATTGTAGCAATTAATATTTGAATATCTGATTTTTGAAACATATTTAGCAATTGTAGTATATTTACACAAATATAAGGAATTAGAATTTACAATCGTTACATGAAAATACTCTTAGTTGGTGAATACAGCAGACTACATAATTCTTTGAAAGAAGGATTAGTATTGCTTGGTCATAAAGTAACAATTATAGGGTGTGGTGATAAATTTAAGCAATTCCCTGTTGATTATTCGATATATGCCAAAATTTGCAACGATAATAAAATTGCAAATTTTCTATTTAAAAGCATTCGAAAAGTTATTGGCTTAGATTTTGAAAAAATTGAAAAAGCGATTCGTTTTTATTTATTATTACCAAAGTTAAACGGATATCATCATGTACAATTGATTAATTCAGATGCTTTAGAAACGTATCCTGTTTTATCTCGTTTTTTGTATAAAAAGTTATTCAAAAAAATTAAGAATAGAAGTTTGTTAATTTGTGGTGATGAAACACCAATTGTTGATTATTGGTTTAAAAAAGAATTAAAATATTCTGTTTTAACTCCCTATTTTGAAGACAATTCATTGAAAAAACAATTTAAGTTTCCTTTAAAATATAGAATAGAAAATTATAGAAAAACGTTTGAATGGCTGAAAGACAACTGCCAAAAGTTAATTACATCGGATTTAGATTACGAAATTCCGATGCAAAAAATGGGGTTACCAACTACTTTTATTCCTAATCCAATAAATGTAGATACAATTGCTTTTCAACCTATAGAAAATGCAGATAAGATTGTAATTTTTCTTGGCATTAACCGATTAAGTTCAATTAAAAAAGGGATAAGTTATTTTGAAAAAGCATTAGAAATTATTCGAGAACAATATGCTGATAAAATTGAAATTATCAGAACTGAAAATATGCCATACAATGAGTATATAGTGGCTTACAATAAAGCGCATATTATTTTAGACCAAGTATTTGCATACGACCAAGGTTATAATGCTTTAGAAGCAATGGCAAAAGGAAAAGTGGTTTTTACTGGTGCCGAAATCGAATTTTTAAATCAGTATAAATTGCAAGAAGATGAAGTTTGTATTAATTCATTACCAAATGAAAATGAAATTACAGCTAAACTTTCTTTTTTAATTGAGCATCCAGAGAAAATCAAAGAAATCTCAAAAAACGCACGCAACTTCATTGAAAAAGAGCATGATTACAAGATTATTGCAGCCAAGTATTTAGTTTGTTGGGAAGCTTAACATTAGCTTTTAAAAAAATAAGAACTGTAATAATCATTATAAATTCGAAAGGAAAACTAAAACGATTATTAGTTCCATAAGTTGCCAAAGCTTGTAAAACAGAGGCCGAAAATACAATTGAAGACAATAAAAACTCGAAAACTAACTTTCTGTTTTTTAGGAATTGTATTAATTGAAATCCGAAAACAAATATAAATCCAACTTTAATTAATACGATGAGGATCGATTGTAAATACCAAACACCAAACAACAACTTACTAGCGTATTTAAAATTGAATCCTTCGTAATTCCAATTGATAGTAGGTTTCCAAAAATCAAACCAAGATTTAGTTATGACTTGTTTTAAATACGCAATTGGATTTTCTTTAATGGTGGCTTTTGCAAATTTTCCTAATTCAGCCGAAAATTCAGGCAAACTTAAATTGTACTTATCATAAGCACCATCTTCATATGCGTACCAAATGGTCATTGCTACATCTCTATTTTCTTGAATAGATTTTTCACGGTAAGCTACATAAGGTTTTGAAATCCAATCGAACTCTTTTGGAGCATCTTCGGCAAAGTAAACACAATTTTGAGCTAAATATAATCCTGAAATTCCGGAAGATGAGAATTGTCCAATATTGATTTTATTTACATACGACCAACTCAAAAAGGCAATCGTTGGAAAAATTAAAATCACAAATCCTTTGCGAATTAGACATTTCAAATTTAGTTGATTGAACACCAACCAAACAAGCAATAAAAAAGGAATAAAAATGTAAAACGATTTGATTAAGACTAAATATCCTAATATAAAACTCATCAGAAAATCTAGTTTTAATTTTTGATATTGAAAAGGTGTTTTGGAAAGTAGATAAACAAAGGCACTCATTAAAAAAAGCACGAAAGTTTCAACTAAAACACAGGTTTCAAAAAAGAAAACATTTAAAAAACTACTAATAAAAAGGGTAATAATTAAACCATTTCGTTTCGAAAAATTCAAATGAATAAACGTTTTGTATTGAAAAATTGAAGTAACAATACCTAATCCAAATTGGATAAAAATGACGGCATATAAATTTGAATTCACAAACGAAATCAACATTGGATAACCTGGAGAACGTAATCCGTCATAATCAGTTAAGTCGAAATTTGAAAGTCTTTTAGCTAAATTGAGATACCCTTCAGAATCAGGATAAATAGTTACTGTTGAATAAAATACAAAGAATAAAATCAATCGAAATAAAACTTCAATTGCGATCAATAGTTTAAGATTTTTTGACATAAATTAATTTTCTAAAAAAATATAAAACCACTAGAAAAGTAATCACATTGGCATAAAAATAAGCCATAACCGCACCTTCCACCGAGAAGTACTTCAATAAAAACAAAACTCCCATGTAAAACAAAACATTAAATACAATTTCGACAATTAAGTATTTATTAACCATAGCTTTTACCAAAATTTGATAACCAAAAGCTAAAGTCATAATCTTAAATAAATCTCCTAATAATTGCCAAATCAATAACGATTTTACCATTTGAAATTTGGAAGCCAATACAATATCCAATATCCAATTTTTAGCTACAAAAACCACAAATAAAACAATAACAAATAACGGAACTAACGTTTTAAAATAATAAAGTAATTCCTTTTTAAATTCTATATCTGTTTTTAATTCGGAAAGTTTTGGAAGATAATACATAGACAATCCGGCACTGAAAAACATCATGTAAAATCCTGAAATTCGGTTTACGGCTTCCCAATTTCCAGCTGCATCTAATGAAATATCTGAAATGATTAAATTTCGAATTAACAAGGAAGTTAATGGAATAACAATTGCGCTTACCAAAGCCATTAATAAAAATTTCTGAATGCTTTTTAAGTACGTAAAATCGATATTTTTTAAAGTATTAAAATATTGAAAAGCTTCGTTTTTATGTAAAAAGAACAACGTACAAATTAGCAATACAACATCCGAAATGACTAAAGTTAAAACAGCTCCATCTAATTGATTTCTTATGGTTAAATAAGTTGTTAAAGCAAAAATCACTATCGAACTCACCAATTGTAAACCAATTAATTTCTTGAAAAATTGTTGGGCATTTAATAAAGCGGCCAAGAACGATTGTAAAGTAAAAAAAGGTAATAGTAATCCAAATAAAATCAAATAGTCAGTATAAACATCAGTCTGAAATAACAACTCGCTCCAATTGGAAGCAAAAATTATGATTACCAAAGAACTAACAATCGTTACAATTCCAAAAAAAGCAAGAAACGTGGAAAATATTTTTTTTCGCTGCTCTGTCTCCTTGTTTTCAATAAATATTTTGATAAAACCTTCTTTTAGACCAACAATACTAATGGATTTAAAAATACTAGTAAAGTTTCTCAAATTCCCCATCAAAGCCATTCCGTTTGGACCTAAATAAACCGATACAATGTTAACTGAAATTAAACCCAAAACAAATTGTACAAAAACAGCAATCGCATTAAGCGACAATACTTTTAATAAAATATGTCGGTTAAAAAATGACACTTATTTAATTTCTTTTATGATTTGGACAGGATTTCCAGCCGCTATAAAATTTGATGGTACACTTTTAGTTACAACAGAGCCATTTCCGATAACTGAATTTTCTCCAATAGTAACTCCTTTTAAAATGGTAACGTTATCGCCTATAAACACATTTTTTTCAATTACAATTTCAGCTGATTTTGGTGTTCCAGAAATTCGATTATCAATTTCTAAAGAATGTCCGTCATTATCCAAAATGGAACAATTAACTCCTATCAAAACATTATCCTGAATTGTAATTTCATATAATGCTTCAATTGTACAATGATTATTTATAGCAACATTATTTCCAATTCTAATTTCACTTTCCGAGTTTCTTGCTTCAAAATAAGAGTAATGCGAATAATAATTAGGTGAATTTATTACACCTATTTGGACATTTTCACCAAAAGAAATTTTCCCTTTTCCATTTAAAATCAAAGGATGATATAATTTGGGCTGACCCGAAACTTGCTTACACGAAGACAAGCTTTTATATTTTAAAATGCGAAGCTTTACAAAAGCAAACTGTTTCAATTGATGTAAAATCCCCATTTAATAGTTGTTTAAAGTTGTGATAATGTGCTGAATTTCGGATGCCTTTAAACCTGAATTTAATGGAATACTCAACACTTCGTTGTGAATTTTTTCAGTGATTGGAAATTCTAAAAGATTCCAGCACTCCATAGCTTTTTGTTTGTGAGGTGGAATTGGATAATGAATCATGGTTTCAATTCCGTTTTCATTCAAATAATTTTGCAAATCCGTTCGATTTGAAGTTCGGATGACAAATAAATGAAACACGTGATTTTGAGATAAATCCCAACTTGGCATTATAATTTTATCGTTTTTAATTTCCGAAAGATAGCGTTTTGCCATACTTCTTCTAAATTCGTTTTCAGAATCTAACTGCTTCAATTTAATATTTAAAAAAGCAGCTTGTAATTCGTCTAATCTTGAATTAACGCCAATAATTTCGTTTTCATATTTTACTTTCGAACCGTAATTTCGCATCGAAAACAAAACTTCTGCTAATGCGTCATCATTAGTTGTAATCGCTCCGGCATCACCTAAAGCACCTAAATTTTTACCTGGATAAAAACTAAAACCAGCAGCATGACTTAAATTACCAGCTTTTTCATTTTCTGAAAACTGACTTCCATGTGCTTGAGCTGCATCTTCTATTACTAAGAGATTATGTTTTTGTGCGATTTCATTAATAGCTTTCATTTCAGCTAATTGACCATACAAATGAACGGGTAAAATGGCTTTGGTTTTTGAAGTAATTTTAGCTTCAATTTCTTCAGGATTGATATTGAAAGTTTCCAAACGAGGTTCGACTAAAACAGGAACTAAATCAGCTTGTAAAACGGCTAGAATACTTGCAATATAAGTATTAGCTGGAACTATAACTTCATCTCCTTTATTTAATTTTCCTAAATGGACATAGGCTTTAAAAATTAGTACTAAAGCATCTAATCCGTTACCAACTCCTGTGCAATGTTTTGTTCTGCAATAAGTAGCAAAATCGGTTTCAAATTGTTTTACCTCATTACCTAAAATATACCAACCACCTTCTAGAAATTGCTTCATTTTTTTCTCAAAAGCAGTTTCAAAAGGTTGATTTAGTTTTTTTAAATTTAGGAAATGTATCATATCAAAACGTTTTCTAAAAGTCTGTAATTTTTGGTTTCAATTTCATAAAAATTTTGAACGATTGTTCTTGCTCCAAAACCTTCTTTCCAAAACAATAATCCTTGATTAATATTTTGTCCTTGATTTTCATTGGAAATTCCGAAATCAAAATATTTTTTATTACGAAACGTATAAGTTATTAATCTGTTGTGTAAAAAGTCTAAACTTCCAGTTGTGTTTTTTGATTCATCTGCCGAAATATACTGTGAATGTGACACAAAATCACTTTCAAAAACTGTTGTCCCTGCAATGATTTTTCCTTCTTTATAAACGTTGAACTGTCTAATATTATTTGGAAATTTCGATTTCAAATACGTCATTTCTTCAAGTGAATGAACTGGTTTTGTATTGTATTTTTGTTCTAAATTAGGAAGTAATATTTCATTCCAAAAAGTAGTAAAATCGTGTTCTTCTTTGAATTCTAAACCAAAATCAGCACCTCTTTTTATTCCTTCTGCCCTACTACTGCTAAATTCGAAATCGGTTTCTAAATTAATCACAGACAAGCTATCTCTTCTAATTAATTTGGCATTTAAAATAAAACTCAAATATTCCATTTCGTCTGAAGGCGATTCGTGATAAATAGCTGGCAATTGTTTTAAATAAAGTGACGTAATTGAATTTTCATTCAAATACTTCAACAAAAAATACAGCATTTCAATTACATCTTGCAATTTTGATTTTTGATTCAAAACCAAACCACCATAAGTCAATCCTTGATGTGAATGCAAAACATCTCCTACTCTATTTGCTGGTAAAATGGCTTTAAGAATATTCTTTTCATCGAAAATAAGAAGTGAAAAATCTTGAAATCTATCTTGATGATATTCCATAAAATCACGATGAAACAAAAAAGTAGCATTTTTTGCTTGGGCTACAAATTTGTTCCACAACTCATAATGTTCACTTGAATATTTTTGAATCTTATATTCCATAAATACCTTAAAATAATTCGGAAAATTACTAATTTTTTACGTCATCTGAATTCAATATGCTGATTTTTAAAAAAAATATAGTAAATTGGAACCAAATTAATGGCTCTCAAATGATTAAAAAAATATTTTCTCTATTTGTTTTTATATTCCTACTGACTAACTTTTCTGCTTTTGGGCAAGACATTTCATTATACACCCAAGTCAATGGTCGTTATGATTTTACTTTTGTGGGAAATACTATGAATACTGCTGAAAATAATCCTACACCTTTCTATGTTACCAATACTTCATCTTCTGCAACCCTTAACTTAGGTCCTAGTGATACAGTTGTAAGAGCTTATCTGTATTGGGCCGGAAGTGGAGATGGTGATTTTGAAGTCGATTTAAATGGAACAATAATTACTCCAGACAGAACATTTTCGCATTCTCGCTTTTTTGACCCTAACACATTTACTTATTTTAGTGCTTTTAAAGATATTACAACATTGGTACAAACCACTGGAAATGGCACTTACACACTATCTAACTTAGATATTTCAGCTTTTGAAGCTTTGCATTTTTCTAGAAAAACTAATTTCGCAGGATGGGCAATTTTAATCGTTTATGAAAACCCAAGTTTACCTCTTAATCAACTAAATATTTACGACGGCTTGCAGGGAGTTCCAGATGCGTTACAAATAGATTTAACTAATTTATATGTACTAAACAATGCTAATGCGAAAGCAGGTTTTATAGCTTGGGAAGGCGATTCGCAGTTACCAACTGAAACTTTTACCGTTAATGGAACTGTTATTAGTAATCCATTTAATCCGGTAAATAATGTATTTAATAGTACCAATTCTGTTACAGGTTCCAACCAATTGTATAACATGGATTTGGATATTTATGATATTGATAGTTATATTTCTATTGGAGATACAGATGCTTCAATTACTCTTACCTCTTTTCAGGATTTTATCATGATAAATACGGTTATTACCAAATTAAATAGTCAATTACCCGATGCAACAATAGTTCTTAATAATCCCACTACAGCATGTGATTCTAGGGAAGTAAATCTTGATTTTACAGTATCGAATGTTAACAGTACTGAAATTTTACAAACGAATACACCTATAACATTTTATGTTGGAACCGAAGCCATTGGAACAACTTATACTCAAAATATAATTCCTATTGGAGGAAGTGAAAACGGAAATATAACGTTAACAATTCCAAATACGATACCTGCTAATTTCACTCTTTTAGCAGTTGTAGATGATTCTGGAAATGGAAGTGGAATCGTAACAGAATTAGTTGAAAACAATAATACTTTTGAAATTGATATTGAACTAACGGTTTCTCCAACTTTCAATACTTTATCACCATTAATAACTTGTAATTTAGGATTAACAAGAGGTATTTTTGATTTTTCAGAATATGCATTATTAGTTAAAACAAATCCATTACATATTGTTAGTTTTCACGAAACCTACAATGATGCATTTCAAAACTTAAATCCAATTACTGCTATTTCAAATTACGAAGCTATTACAACTCCAAAAGAAATTTTTGTTAGAATTGATAATGGGTGTTTTTCAATTACTTCTTTTTTATTATTAACAGAAAACTGTCCACCTATCGTTTATAATGCCGTTTCTCCCAATGGAGATGGTTCAAACGACTCTTTTTTCATAGATGGTCTTCGTGATATTTTTGTAAATTTTGAATTACTAATTTACAATCGTTGGGGCAAACATTTATGGACAGGAAACAACAACAAAGCGGATTGGGATGGCTACGTGGAAGAAGGTGTTGGAAGTACTTTAGCGCCTGCTGGAACTTATTATTATATCCTTTATTTAAATGATCCTAATTATAAAGAACCTTTAACAGGTTATTTATATATAAATAGATAGTTCATTTACATATTTTGTGTGTAATAATTATAATCTTTCAATAAAGTTCTAATAAAATCTTGATCATTACCTGATTGATTTTTTATACCAGTCACTGCGATTACTTTTTCTCTCAATTTTACAATAGTCTGAAAATCTCTTGACACAATAGCTATTTCAAATGTTTCTTTAATAATTCTGACATCATTATCAGAAAGTTTAATGACTAATGGATATGTTGGAACATAATCGGCATGAACATCTTGAATAATAGTATGATTTATGTTAATTTTATTTTTCAAAGTAATAACTGCTGTACCAGCAGCCATATCGCCTAAACGTTGATTTTTTTTGCTAGCAATAACAGCTATTAAGGCTATGACACCATTACCTATAAATATTTCTACTAATCTAAATAACCATCGCACTAAATAATCTCCAAAGCTAGCCTGGTAACCATCTAACTTAATTACTTTCGTCTTCATTATTCTTTTTCCAATTGTTTGTCCTTCCCATAAACTTTCTTGTACGATAGTATAAAACATTATTGGTGAATAGATTAACAAGTAAATAGCCATTACAGACCAATTATCTAAGCCTTCTATTGCAGCTGACAAACCAGATAAATCTAAAATAAAACCTACAACTATTGCATACGCTATCATGACAAGAAAATCAAGCAGTTGTGCGAAAATTCGGTCGCCTACAGAAGCTGCTGTAAAATTTATATTTACATTTTGTGTAGTATTTATTGATAATTGTGTCATATTTTATAATTTAGCATTTCATGAGAGAAATAGCATTCATAAAGCAAAATAAAGAAAAATGGCTTGAATTTGAGCAAGCAATTTTTGGTAAAGCTAAAAAAAATCCAGATGATTTAGCAAATCTGTACATACATTTAGTAAATGATTTATCATATGCACAAACGTATTACCCTAAAAGTAAAACAGTTGTATATCTGAATCATTTAGCGGCACAAACGTATCAAAAAATTTATAAGACCAAGAGAACCGAAACTAATAGAATCAAACATTTCTTTTTAACAGAAGTTCCTCTTTTGGTTTATGAATATAGAAGATATGTCCTTTATGCATTTTTGATTTTTTTTACTTTAACAGCAATTGGAGTAATTTCTGCTAAAAACGACGATTCATTCGTTAGATTAATTTTAGGAGATCAATATGTAAATATGACTTTAGAAAATATTGAAGATGGAAATCCAGTTGCCGTATATAAAACAGGCAGCAACTGGGGTGGTTTCATAGCAATTACTTTAAATAATTTAAAAGTAGGAGCTCTCTCCTATTTTTTTGGAATTTTCATTGGTATTGGGACTTTCTATGTTTTACTTAATAACTGCATAATGCTAGGTTCGTTTCAGTATTTTTTTTACCACAGGGGCGTTTTTTGGGAAAGTGTTAGAGGAATTTGGATTCATGGTTCAATGGAGATTTTCGCTATGGTAATTGAAGCTGGAGCAGGTTTTATTTTAGGTGCAAGTATTTTATTTCCAAAAACCTTTTCACGATTAAATTCTTTTAAAATTGGTTTTCAAAATAGTTTCAAAATATTTTTAAGTACAATGCCTTTTACATTTGCTGCTGGTTTTTTAGAAGGATATGTAACAAGATATTCTATGGAAATGCCAACATACCTTAGTGTTGGAATTATATTAGTAACGTTATCATTCATCAGTTTTTATTATTTAATTTATCCTTTCATAGTTCATAAAAAAGCAAAAAAATATGTTTCAACTTTATAAAAAAAGAGAGTTTAGTGCTCTTATAGGTGATACTTTTAACTTTTTTAAGTTGGAAGGAAAAAATTATTTTAAAAACTACTTCATTATTAACGGAGGGTTACTATTGCTTCTGGTTGTTGTGATTTATTTATTCTCAAACATATTCATCAAAGGTACTTTTGAAGGACTTCGAAATGGAAATCAAAACAGTTTGGCTAATGAAATATATGGTAATATTGGACTATTCATTGGTTTTGGAATTGCCATGATTTTTCTAATAATGCTAATATCAATTATCAACTATTCATTTCCTGTTGGTTATTTAAAACTAATTGAAGAAAAAAAGGAAAGAAACTTCGAAAATTTATTTAAATACTTTAAAAGTAAATTAGGCAGAATCATAGCGTTTTATTTTTTATCATTAATCATATTATTGCCTTTGTTGGCAATAGTTGTAGCTCTAACCTTTTTATCAATTTTTATTTTGATAGGAATTCCACTGATTTTTTTATTGCTACCAACATTAACAAGTTTTATTGCCTTAACTTATTTTCACTATATAACAGAAGAAATAGGTTATTTTGAAGCAATAAAAAAAGCAGTTCAAATGCTAAAAAGTAAATATTGGCCTATCATTGGTTCTACATTTATTATACAAATGATTGTTCAAATAACACTTGGAATTTTTACATTAATTCCTTACTTTATAGGACTCATAACTATTTTTTCAAATCCAGAATCATTGCAACAAAATCCTGACAATGCTATTTCTTTTGTTATGATTTTACTTCTTGTTATTGTTATAATTTCAATCATATTTAATTATACACTACAAAATATCGTTTTAATTAACCAAGGCGTCATTTTTTACAGTTGTAAAGAAGAAACAGAAAACGTTAGCATCAAAAACAACATCGATTTAATAGGAACAGATGAAGCTTAAATTCGTATTTTTTTACTTTATATTTTTCCTTGGATTGGATGTGACTATTTCACAAATCCAAATTGATTCTGTTGCTTATCAATCTAGAAAATTTGATAATTTAAAAGAAAAATATTCCGATTCTGACTTTAACTATATTGAAAAACCCGTAAAAGTTGACACAAATGCATGGGATAGATTTTGGAATGAAGTAGGTCGTTTTTTAAGTAACTTATTCGATTTTGGCAATGGTCCAAATAGTTTAAGTGGCTTAGAAATTACTATGAAGGTTATTGCTATTTTAATTATCCTATTCGTTGTTTATCTAATTGTTAAAACCATTATTAACAAAGAAGGAGGCTGGATATTTAGCAAGTCTTCAAATAAAATTACAGTTTCAGAAACATCAGAAGAAAATATTCATGCACTTGATTTTAATACCTTAATAACAAAAGTTAAAAACGAAAAAAATTATCGATTAGCAACACGATATTATTATTTATGGTTGCTAAAAACGTTTTCTGACAAAAGCATTATAGAATGGGATATTGAAAAAACCAATGGAGATTACTTAAATGAAATCAAAACTATTGAATTAAAAAATGAGTTTCAATTTTTATCATACGTTTACGAATATAGTTGGTATGGTGAATTTGATTTAACAGAAACTGACTTTGAAAAAACAGAAATAGCATTTTTAAAATTAATCACTAAAAAATAATATGCCAAAGAGTCTAAAAATATACATATTTCTTTTAGTGCTGATTTTAATTGGCATTATTTGGGCTGATGCAACAAAAGAAAAACCAATTGATTGGAGTGAAAGTTATTCTCTAAACGAGAAAAAACCTTTTGGTCTTTATGTTTTCAATCAAGAACATAAAACTTTATTCAGTCCTCAAAAAGTAAAGAAATTCAACGAGTCTCCTTATGAGTATTTTGATAAAAATTACAATATTGAAAAATCAACATACAACATAAGAGGAACCATTTTATTAATAGAACACGAAACTAGTATAGATGATTATTCTGAAAATGAGCTTTTTTATTTCGCTAGTCATGGTAATACCGTTTTTTTTAGTAACACTAATTTTTCTGAGAAATTTGCAGATTCTCTTGGTTTTGAAATAGCATACAATAACGACTTCTCCGATTCGCTAAAGTTCAAGTTAGAAAGAAATGCTAAACTTGATAACTTCCATTTTAACAAAGGAATCAACAACACCTATTTCTCTAAAATTGATAGCAGTAAAACAGAAGTTTTAGGTACTCAAATTAATTCTAAAGGTGAAAAATTTGCAAATTTTATTAGAGTTCCATACAAAAACGGAAATTTTTACCTGCACTTGCAACCTGTTGCCTTTACAAATTATTACATTTTAAACAAAAACATCAAATACACTGAAGATATTTTAGGTTATATTCCATCACAGCATCCAATTTATTGGAAAGTAAAACAATATGATAATGAAGAATTATCAAATTCACCTATGCGTTATTTATTAAGCCAACCTGCATTAAAATGGGCTTGGTTTTTAGCTTGGATTACTTTTATGATTTTTATAGTTTTTAATGCAAAAAGAAGACAACGGATTATACCTATCAAAGAAAAATTAAAAAATACCACCGTAGATTTTACAAAAACTATTGGAAATTTATATTACCAAGAAAGAAATCATCAAAATATTGTAGAGAAAAAGATTATATTCTTCCTAGAAAAAATTAGAAATGAATATTACATAGACACCTATAATTTGGATGATACATTTATAAACAGACTGAATCAAAAAACAGGAAAGAGCAAAAAAAACATTGAAGATGTTGTACTCTTCATAAAAAAACTCAGAAATCAATCCAATACAACAGAAAAAGAATTAATAACGTTTAACGAACTTTTAGAAAAACTGAATTTATAATGGAAAATAATTTTGAAATCAATAACCAAGAAAACGAAAATTTAAACTTTGAGTCTCGTTTAAACTTACAACCGCTTCAAGACAATGTCCAAAAAGTAAAAGCCGAAATTGCTAAAGTAATTGTGGGGCAAAACAAAATGATTGATCAACTATTGGTAGCTGTTTTATCTAATGGACATGTTCTACTTGAAGGAGTTCCTGGAGTAGCAAAAACTATTAGTGCCAAACTTTTAGCAAAAACATTATCATTAGATTTTAGCCGAATTCAGTTTACTCCAGATTTAATGCCTTCCGATATTATTGGAACTTCTGTATTTGATTTATCAAAGTCTACTTTTGAATTTAAAAAAGGACCAATTTTCTCAAATTTTGTGCTTATTGACGAAATCAATCGTGCTCCTGCTAAAACTCAAGCAGCGCTTTTTGAAGTTATGGAAGAACGCCAAATTACTGCCGATGGTACAACTTATATTTTAGAGCGACCTTTTTTAGTAATTGCTACACAAAATCCAATTGAACAAGAAGGAACATATCGATTACCTGAAGCTCAATTAGACCGTTTCTTGTTTAAAATCAATATCGATTATCCAAATTTGGCAGAGGAAATTCATATCATTCAAAAAGAAAATGAGTTACAAAGTCGTGATAAAATGAGTGCGATTGCAACCATTATTTCACAAAGTCATATTATCGAATTTCAAGAACTGGTAAAACAAATACTAATCGAACAAAACTTAATCGAATATATTGCGAAAATAGTTTTAAACACACGTGAAAATGCATTTTTGTATTTAGGTGCTTCACCTAGAGCATCTATAGCCATTTTAAATGCTGCTAAAGGTTTTGCAGCTTTACGTGGAAGAGATTTTGTTACCCCAGATGATATTAAAGATGCAGCAATTCCTGTTTTACAACACAGAGTTGTAGTAACTCCAGAACGCGAAATGG
This sequence comes from Flavobacterium lacisediminis, assembly GCF_025909975.1. GTDB lineage: Bacteria > Bacteroidota > Bacteroidia > Flavobacteriales > Flavobacteriaceae > Flavobacterium > Flavobacterium lacisediminis. Next base: position 40,940 of record NZ_JAPCIO010000003.1, read on the forward strand.
AAGGGATTACAAGTAACGAAATCATAAAACAAATTGTTGATTCAGTAGAAATTCCAAGATAATTAATTTAGATCCATTTTTAAACAATGCGCAGAATTTTCAAACAGCTTTATCTTAATAATTTTCTTTTTTATTGCCTGATGGGAATCATTTTGCTATTCACAATAGCATATTTTTTTCCCTCATTATATCATGCTGTTTGGTATGTTTTATATGTTTTAATAGTATTCGTATTAATTGATATCTTATTACTTTTTGGTACTAAAAAAAAGGTAATAGGTATCCGAAACATGTCTGAAAAACTGTCTAATGGTGATGAAAATGAAATTTATATTGCATTAAACAATCAGTTTACTTTCCCTGTTCGTTTAAAAATAATAGATGAAATTCCGTTTCAATTTCAGCAACGAAATTTTGAAGTCATAAGAAAAATAAAAGCTCAAACAAAAGATGATTATCGCTACATTTTAAGACCAACGGAACGCGGTGAATATTTTTTTGGAAATCTTAATATCTACGTTACATCTCCCCTTCGATTAGTAAGTAGAAGATTTACTTACGACAACAATCAAATGGTTCCTACTTATCCATCGTATATGCAATTAAGAAAATACGATTTAATGGCATTCTCTAATAATTTATTCCAATATGGATTAAAGAAAATTAGAAGAATTGGACATACTATGGAATTTGAACAAATTAAAGAATATGTTCAAGGAGATGATTTAAGAACCATTAATTGGAAAGCAACAGCGAAAAAAAATCAATTAATGGTAAATCAATACCAAGATGAAAAATCACAAAATGTGTATATGGTAATTGATAAAGGAAGAGTTATGAAAATGCCTTTCAATGATTTGAGTCTTTTAGATTATGCCATCAATGCAACATTAGTTTTATCAAATGTAATTATAAAAAAACAAGATAAAGCAGGAATGTTTGCTTTCTCCAAAAAAGTTGAAAATCGTGTCGTTGCAGAAAAAAGACAAAGTCAAATGCAACAAATCATGGAAAATTTATATAACATAAAAACCGATTTTTTTGAAAGCGATTTTAGTCGTTTATATGTTGACGTAAAAAAGCATATCAATCAAAGAAGTTTAATAATTTTATATACTAATTTCGAAACACTCGACGGATTGCACCGACAACTACCTTATCTTAAAGGTATTGCAAAAAATCATTTATTGGTTGTCGTTTTTTTTAACAACACAGAGTTAAATGAACTAATACATAAAAAAGCTGATAACGTTCAAGAAATTTATGACAAAGTTATTGCTGAAAAATTCGCATTCGAGAAAAGATTAATTGTAAATGAATTAAGAAAATATGGAATCTACTCTGTTTTAACCCAACCAGAAAACTTAACTTTAGATACCATTAATAAATATCTAGAAATTAAAGCCCGAGGAATTCTTTAAAATATAAAAATGAATCTTTACGTATTAATGCAATATTGCTTTTTTGGATTCGGAATTTATAATTTATTCTTTCTTGTCTTGAGAAAAATTAAAGCTTTACAGGATAAAGTTAAATTTAAAGAAATTGATCAAGCTGCAACACTAACAATATTTTTTTGTGGACTCATTTATTTAGTCAACTGGTCTTTTGATTGGTTATATATTTTTATAAACCATGATTCTGAAAACAGTAAATATATAATTAATAGATTGAATGGTCCTTATGGATTCTCTGTATATGCACAACAATTATCCTATATAACTTCTTGTTTGCTGTTCTTCTTAAATTTTATTAAAAAAAACTCCTTTTTAAGGTTTATTATTGGTTTCATATTTCTTTTTAACTTCGAAAAATTTGTAATTATCACAAGTTCATTTCATCGTGATTACTTGCCAAGTTCATGGACAATGTATCATCAATCTTATGGTTGGTTAATAGCAGATTGGTTAATAAAAACATCAATTTTTATGAGTTTTACAACAATCACCTATTTCGTAATTAACAAGAACAAACGTTAAAAAATGTCAAAATAATTTTTCTAAGTTTAAATAACAAAGATAATTTTTATCTTTAGCCTTTACTAAACCAAAAAAAACATGAGATACTTATCGTTATTGTTAGTATTCTTTATGGCTTTAACTAGTCAAGCACAAGAATATTTTCCAAAAAATGATGGCGTAAAACAAAGCTTCAAAAACTATGTTGCTATTACAAACGCCACTATTTATGTATCAGCAACGCAAAAAATTGAAAAAGCCACGCTGTTAATCAAAGAAAACAAAATTATTGAAGTTGGAGCCAATGTTACCATTCCAAAAGGCGCTACCATTGTTGATGCTACTGGAAAAACTATTTATCCTTCTTTCATAGAATTATACAGTGAATTTGGAATTAGCAAACCAACTCCAAGACCGAATGGGAATTTCACACCTCAATACGAAAGCAACCGTGAAGGTTATTATTGGAATGACCACATCAAACCAGAATACAATGCGTATGAAAACCTAAGCTACGATCAAAAAGCAGCTGGAGGTTTAAGAGAAGCTGGTTTTGGAACAGTCTTAAGTCACCACAACGATGGTGTAATTGCAGGAACAGGTTTGCTTTGGACATTAAACGATTTCGGCACAAACGCTGATAGAATGTTAAAAGATAAAGTATCCCAACATTTCACTTTCAACAGAAGTAAATTTACCAAGCAAAGTTACCCTTCTTCTATGATGGGAAGTATGGCTTTAATTCGTCAGGTTTTTCATGATGCTAAATGGTATACTCAAGGAAATGCAACTAACAAAGATTTATCTTTAGAAGCCTTCAATGCAAATAAGTCATTACTTCAAATTTTTAACGCAGGAGATAAATTAAATGATTTAAGAGCTGATAAATTAGGAGATGAATTCGGAGTAAAATACCTAATCAAAGGTGGTGGAAACGAATTTGAGCGCATTGACGAAATCAAAAAATCAGGAGCTACTTTTATCATTCCTTTAAATTTCCCAGATGCTTACGATGTTTCTGACCCGTATTTAGCACAACAGGTAAGTTTGAGCGATATGAAATTTTGGAATCAAGCACCTTTCAACTTGAAAATTTTAGCTGAGAACAATATTTCATTTGTACTTACTACATCTGATTTAAAAGAAACAAAATCGTTCTTATCAAATTTAAGGAAGGCCGTTTTATATGGTTTACCAAAAGACAAAGCATTATTAGCTTTAACAGAAACTCCTGCAAAATTGGTAAATCAATTTGACAAAGTAGGTTCTATTTCTAAAGGAAAATTAGCGAACTTTATTATCGTTTCTGGAGATATCTTTGAAGACAAAAGCAATATCTTAGAAAACTGGGTACAAGGAAATCGAAACATCATCGATAAAATCAATCCAACTGATATCAGAGGTACTTACGATTTAGTTTTTGACAACCATAAATTCGAATTAAAAATCGAAGGTGAAACTTCAAAATTCGAAGCAAAAGCAGTTAAAGATAGTATCAACTTTGGAACAAAAATTCAGTTCAATGATCCGTGGGTGAATTTGGTTATCAAAAATCAAGATACTACAAAAGCGAATTTCGTTAGACTTTCAGGAACTTTCGTAAAAGACATGATGCAAGGAAAAGCCGTTTTAGAAAATGGAAACGAAACTTCTTGGACGGCAACTAAAAGAGCAACTGAAGTTAAAGAAGATAAAAAGAAAGACGATAAAAAAGACGAACCAAAAGTACCGTCTATGTATGCTGTAACGTATCCAAATATTTCTTTTGGAAACGACGAAAAACCAAAACAAGAAACGATTCTATTCAAAAATGTAACCGTTTGGACAGGTGAAAAAGAAGGAAATCTTAAAGAAACCGATGTTTTAATCCAAAACGGAAAAATTGCGAAAATTGGCAAAAACTTACCTTCAACTGGTGCAAAAGTAGTTGACGGAACAGGCAAACACTTAACAGCTGGAATCATCGACGAACATTCGCACATTGCTATTTCAAATGGAGTTAACGAAGGTGGTCAAAATTCATCAGCAGAAGTTACGATTGAAGATGTTGTAAATTCAGAAGACATCAATATTTACAGAAATTTAGCTGGTGGAGTTACTTCGGCTAACTTATTACATGGTTCGGCAAATCCTATTGGTGGTCGTGCAGCTTTCATCAAATTAAAATGGGGTTATTCTCCAGATGAAATGTTAGTAAAAGATGCTCCAAAATACATCAAATTTGCTTTGGGAGAAAACGTAAAACAATCGAATTGGGGTGATTTTGCTCGTAACCGTTTCCCTCAATCGCGTATGGGTGTGGAACAAGTCTATGAAGATTATTTCACAAGAGCTATCGAATACAAAAATGAGTGGGATGCCTACAAATCTGGAAAGAATAAAAAAATGCCAAGATTTGATGTAGAAATGGAAGTTTTAGGCGAAATTTTAGCTAAGAAACGTTTCATCACTTGTCACTCATACGTGCAATCGGAAATCAATATGTTAATAAAATTAGCCGAACGTTATGGATTCAAAATTCAAACATTCACTCACATTTTAGAAGGTTATAAATTAGCAGATAAAATGTCGGCTCATGGTGTTGCTGGATCTACATTTGCAGATTGGTGGGCTTACAAATATGAAGTAAATGATGCCATTCCATACAATGCAGCTATTATGCAAAATGAAGGTGTAAAAGTTTCTATTAATTCAGATGATGCTGAAATGTCAAGACGTTTGAATCAAGAAGCAGCTAAAACAGTTAAATACGGAAACGTAACAGAAGAAGAAGCTTGGAATTTCGTAACCTTAAATCCAGCTAAAATTCTTCAAGTAGATAACAAAGTAGGAAGTATTAAAGTGGGTAAAGATGCCGATGTAGTACTTTGGTCTGATAGCCCTTTATCAATTTACACAAGAGCAGAAAAAACATTAGTAGATGGAATCATTTTCTATGATTTAGAAAAAGAGAAAGAAGTGATGAGTGAAATTCAAAAAGAAAGAGCTGAATTAATCAACTTCATGTTAGACGCAAAAAACAAAGGAATGAAAACGCAATTGCCTAAGAAAAAAGAAAACGGTCATTACCACTGTGATACTTTAGGAGAATATTGCAAAGAGTCTCACTACAAATACAACTAATCATGAAAAAATATATAGTTCTTTTATTTATTTCTTTGTTTGGGTTTGCCCAACAAACGCCAGCTTCAAAACAAAGTAAATCGATTTTAATCTTAGGCGCCAAAGCGCATTTAGGAAACGGACAAGTCATTGAAAACAGTTTAATTTCAATTATCGATGGAAAAATTGCTGCAATTGGTGATGCCACTGTAATGAAACCCGCTAAACACGATATCGTGATTGAAGCTTCAGGAAAACACGTTTATCCTGGATTCATTGCACCAAACTCAACATTAGGTTTAGTAGAAATTGATGCCGTGAGAGCTTCAGATGACGAAAGTGAAATAGGTGATTTTAATCCTCATGTGAGAAGTGTTATTGCCTACAATGCAGAATCAAGATTAGTGGAAACTACACGCCCAAATGGTGTTTTATTAGCTCAAATTACACCAAGAGGTGGAAGAATTCCTGGAACATCTTCAATCGTTCAATTAGACGCTTGGAACTGGGAAGACGCTTCCATCAAAACTGATGACGGAATTCACTTAAACTGGCCAAGAAGCTATTCAAGAGCGGGTTGGTGGGCAGAACCAGGTGGAATCGAAATGAACAAAAACTACGATCCACAAGTAAAAGCTATTCAAGAGTATTTTGACAATGCTTTTGCTTATTTAGGAAGTAAAAATGCTAAAAAAGATATTCCATATGAAGCTATGAAAGGTTTACAATCGGGTGAAAAAACCTTGTTTGTAAACGCAAATGGTGAAAAAGAAATTATTGATGCCGTTTTATTCAAAAAGAAAAACAACATCAAAAACATGACAATTGTTGGTGGTTATTATGCTTTTAAAGTAGGTGCATTATTAAAAGAAAATAATGTTTCTGTTTTATTAAATCGCGTTCACAGTTTGCCACTTTTAGAAGATGAAGATGTTAATTTACCATATAAAAATGCTAAATTATTAGTAGATGCAGGCGTTTTAGTTGGCTTACAAAATGCAGGCGATATGGAACGTATGCAAACCAGAAATCTTCCGTTTTACGCTGGAACTTGTGCAGCTTGGGGACTTTCAAAAGAACAAGCGTTGCAATTAATCACAGGAAATTCAGCTAAAATTCTCGGTATAGATAACCTTTACGGAACTTTAGAAACTGGTAAGAGTGCTACATTATTTATATCAGAAGGTGATGCTTTAGATATGAAAACTAATATTATCTCGTTCGCTTTTATTGATGGAAGACAAATCAGTTTGGAAAGTCACCACACGGAATTATACGAACGTTATAAAGGAAAATTTGAACAACAAAAAAAATAAGACCAAAAGCCTTTCAGTAAATGAGAGGCTTTTTTTGTACTTTTGCACTATAATTTTTATTCATGAAACAAATCACCTCGGTTCAAAATCCGTTTATTAAATCGTTAGTTCAATTACAAGAAAAGGCAAAAGTTCGCAAACAAACGGGCACTTTTTTAATTGAAGGAAAACGCGAAATTGAATTGGCACTAAAAGGCGGTTATGAATTAGAAACCATTCTATTTTTACCCGAAATTATTTCGGAAAAACAACTAGACGATTTAACAACTAAACCGTTAAACGTAATAGAAATCTCAAAAGAAGTCTATCAAAAATTAGCTTATCGCGATACTACCGAAGGAATTTTAGCTATTGCCAAAACAAAATCATTAGCGTTATCTGATTTAAAACTTTCTAAAAATCCATTAATTTTAGTTGGGGAATCTTTAGAAAAACCAGGAAATGTCGGTGCAATTCTAAGAACAGCAGATGCCGCAAATATTGATGCAGTTATTATTGCCAATCCAAAAAGCGATTTATATAATCCAAATATTGTTCGCTCAAGCGTAGGTTGCTTGTTTACCCGACAAATTGCTATTGGAACTACAGAAGAAGTTATTGCTTATTTGAAAGCGAATAACATTAATATTTATTCGGCAACTTTACAAGATTCAACAGAATATCATACACAAAACTACACCACTCCTACCGCTTTAGTAGTAGGAACAGAAGCCACAGGTTTGTCAGAAAAGTGGAGAACCGAAAGCACTAAAAACATTATCATTCCAATGCAAGGCGAAATAGATTCTATGAATGTTTCGGTGGCAGCCGCTATTTTGCTATTCGAAGCCAAAAGACAAAGACAATTTCAATAGCAATTTCAAAATTCAACTTCAAATTTTTGTTCTTTATTCTTTTCTCTATTTTCTCTCTTGTACAATTAGAAAAAATACTTTACTTTTAGTTGGTTAAAGAAAATGTATGACAGAGTTAGAATTAGAAGCCGAAAACAAAGCCATTGCGCAAGAATATAAAGAATTACTTCGCATCAGTTATCAAACTCTTACTGATGAAGACAAAAAAATCATCCGTAAAGCATTTGATGTAGCTGTTGATGCCCATAAAGACCAACGAAGAAAATCAGGTGAAGCCTATATTTTTCACCCAATTGCCGTAGCTAAAATTGTAGCGCGCGATATTGGTTTGGGAGCCACTTCTATTGCCGCAGCTTTAATGCACGATGTGGTGGAAGATACTGATATTACAGTTGAGGACATTGAAAAAATGTTCAACCCTAAAATCGCTCAATTGGTTGAAGGTCTAACCAAAATTGCCAAAGTTAAAACCGATCAGGAAATTTCTATTCAAGCAGAAAATTTCCGTAAAATGCTATTAACGTTAAATGATGACGTTCGGGTAATTTTAATTAAAATCGCTGACCGATTGCATAACATGCAAACTATGGGAAGTATGGTGGATTACAAGCAAGCCAAAATTGCTTCCGAAACACTTTATATTTATGCACCACTAGCCCATCGTTTAGGATTATATAACATCAAAACCAAATTAGAAGATTTAGGTTTAAAATATACCGAACCCGAAGTTTACAACGATATTGTAAGTAAAATTAAAGAAACCAAAGAAGAGCAAGATGAATACATCAAAACTATTTCGGATGTATTGAGCAAATCAATGGTTGAGGAAGGAATAGAATTCACAATCAAAGGCCGCCCAAAATCGATTTATTCGATCCGTAGAAAGATGAAAGTTCAAGGCGTTACTTTTGATGAAGTTTACGACAAATTTGCGCTTCGAATTATTTACAAAGCCAACCAACATGACGAAAAATTCATTGCTTGGAAAATATATTCTGTAGTTACTGATCATTATCGTCCTTCGCCAAGTCGTTTACGTGATTGGATTTCTTCCCCAAAATCGTCTGGTTATGAAGCACTTCATATTACCGTAATGGGACCAAAAGGCCGTTGGGTAGAAATTCAAGTGCGAAGCGAACGCATGGATGAAATTGCCGAAAAAGGCTACGCTGCACATTACAAATATAAAAATGGTGCTACTGAAGAACACGGTTTGGAAATTTGGCTAAACCAATTAAAGGAAGCATTAGAAAATTCTTCCACTAATGCGGTTGACTTTGTAGAAGATTTTAAACTGAATTTGTATGCCAAAGAAATCTATGTGTTCACTCCAAAAGGTGAAATTAAATCGTTACCAAAAGGAGCAACATCTTTAGATTTTGCTTTTAGTATCCACTCAGAAATTGGTGTAAAAACTAGAGGAACTAGAGTAAACGGAAAATTAGTTCCGCTAAATCATGTTTTAAATAGTGGTGATCAAGTTGAAATTATTACATCGGCTAATCAAAAACCAACTTCTCAATGGTTGGATTATGTAACCACTTCGAGAGCGAAAAACAAAATTAAAAACGTTTTAAACGAGAATACTAAGAAGATTGCAGAAGACGGAAAAGAAATTCTTACTCGTAAATTACGCCACTTAAAAATTACCTTAAACGAAAATACCACAAACGAATTAGTAAATTTCTTCAAATTACAAACTAGTTTAGATTTATACTATCGTGCTGGAATTGGCGCTATAGAAAACCAACAATTAAAGGAATACGCAGCTCAAAAAAGTAACACATTGGTTAATTTCTTTAAGAAAACAATCAAGCGTTCGCCTTCTAGCCAACCGGAACAAATCAATAAAAATGAAATCAGTAAAAAATATGATTTATTGGTATTTGGTTCAGAGCAAGATAAATTAGATTATAAGCTTTCCACCTGTTGCCATCCGATTCCTGGTGATGAAGTATTTGGATTTGTAACAATTAACGAAGGAATAAAAGTGCACAGAAAAGATTGTCCGAATGCCATTAGCATGCAATCTAATTACGCTTACCGAATTATCCCTGCTAAATGGATTGATTCTTCACAAGAAGAATTTAAAGCCATTTTGAAAATCACAGGAATGGATATTTTAGGATTAACAAATGACCTAACAAAAGTAATTTCAAACCAAATGCACGTAAACATACAAAGCATCTCGTTAAATACAGACGCTGGTATATTCTACGGACAAGTGGCAGTAGTAGTTCAAAACAATACCATTCTAAAAAAATTGATTGAAAACATCAAAAAGGTTGATGGAATTGACAAAGTGACACGTGTTTATAATAATTAACAAAAGTTAATAACTAAAGTTTTCATTTAGATTTTACGGTTTAGTCATATCAAAAAATAACACTATCTTTGCCCATATTTCAGTTACCAAAACGATGGAAAACAACAATCAAGAAATTGTAAAGAATGTTTTTACTAAATTTTTAGAAGAAAAAGCACACCGAAAAACACCGGAACGTTACGCAATTCTTCAGGAAATTTACAATGCTACCGAGCATTTTGATATCGAATCTTTGTACATCAAAATGAAAAATAAAAACTATCGTGTGAGTAGAGCCACGCTTTACAATACAATCGAACTTTTATTAGAATGCGGTTTGGTGCGTCGTCATCAATTTGGACAAAATCAGGCACATTACGAAAAATCGTATTTCGATAAACAACACGACCACATTATTTTAACTGATTCTGGTGAAGTTATTGAATTTTGTGACCCAAGAATTCAACAAATTAAACAAACCATGGAAGAAATGTTTGGAATTAATATTACAAACCATTCCCTTTACTTCTACGGAACAAAAAAACAATAAAACACACAACTAAACATTAATTTTTAAAACTAACTACTAAAATGACTGTAGATTTACTACTTGGATTACAATGGGGAGATGAAGGAAAAGGAAAAATCGTTGACGTTCTTACTTCAAAATATGATATTATTGCTCGTTTTCAAGGTGGACCAAACGCTGGGCATACTTTAGAATTCGACGGAATCAAACACGTTTTAAGAACTATTCCTTCTGGAATTTTCCACAAAAACGCTATTAATATCATTGGAAATGGTGTTGTAATCGACCCAGTAGTTTTTCAAAAAGAAATTGAAGGTTTAGCAAAATTCGATATGGATGTAACGGCTAAATTATTTATTTCTAGAAAAGCACACTTAATTTTACCTACACACCGTTTATTAGATGCCGCTTCTGAAGCATCAAAAGGAAAAGCGAAAATTGGTTCTACTTTAAAAGGAATTGGACCAACTTACATGGACAAAACGGGTAGAAACGGACTTCGTGTAGGTGATTTAGAACTTGAAGACTTCAAACAACGTTATAGAGTTTTAGCAGACAAACATGAAGCTATGATTGCATTCTACGATGTTGATTTACAATACGATTTAAAAGAAATGGAAGAAGAATTTTTCTTAGCTGTAAAAGAGCTGAAAAAACTAACTTTCATTGATAGCGAAGAATACTTAAACAAAGCCTTAAAAGAAGGAAAATCAATCTTAGCAGAAGGAGCACAAGGCTCTTTACTAGATGTTGATTTTGGAACATATCCATTTGTTACTTCTTCAAATACAACTGCAGCCGGTGCTTGTACAGGTTTAGGAATTGCTCCTAACAAAGTAAAAGACGTATTCGGAATTTTCAAAGCGTACACTACTCGTGTAGGTAGCGGACCTTTCCCAACAGAAGATTTTGACGAGGCTGGACAAACAATGGCTAAAGTAGGAAACGAATTTGGATCAGTTACAGGACGTGCGCGTCGTTGTGGTTGGTTAGATTTAGTTGCTTTAAAATATGCGGTTCAAGTAAATGGTGTAACACAATTATACATGATGAAAGGCGACGTTCTTTCTGGATTTGATACGTTACAAGTTTGTACAGGATATAACTACAAAGGACAAGCAATTCAACACTTACCATATAACATTGAACCAGAAAATGTAACGCCAATTTTTACAGAAATGAAAGGTTGGAAAGCTGATTTAACAGGAATGACAACGTATGATGAATTACCTCAAGAATTAAAAACATATATCGAATTCATTGAAAAAGAAGTGGAAGTGCCAATCAAAGTAATTTCAGTTGGACCAGACAGAAAACAAACGATAATGAAATAATCACTAAAAACGCTTTCAATTGAAAGCGTTTTTTTATACTCTTAAATGATAAAATATTCTTAATTATCAATGGCTTTTCGAGTTTTTACTTAAATTTGGCTCAAAATAAATTCGACTTGAAAAACACATTTTTTTATATCGCCTTCTTATTGCTGTCAGTAACCTTTTCGGTGGCGCAGGAAAAGAAAAAAATTATCATTGAAAACTCCGATTTCGTAGATATGAATCAAACCGAAATTCCAGGCGCTATTGTGTTTACTGGAAATGTTCGCATCATACACAATGGAGTAAAAATGTTTTGCAATAAAGCGTATCATTTTAAAGATGAAAATTACGTAAAAGCATTTGGAAATGTTCAAATGAATCAAGGCGATACCATCACAATGAACAGCCGTTATGCGGAATATAATGGTGACAAAGAGTTTGCTTTTGCTACAGGAGATGTAGTTTTACGTTCTCCAGAATCTACATTGACTACCGACACTGTTTATTTTGATAAGAAAAATCAAGAAGCGTTTTACAACACCTACGGTACCATTCGTAACAAAGAAAATACGTTAAGAAGTAAATCGGGACGCTATTATGTAGACCAAAAGAAATACAAATTTACAACTGCAGTGACCGTTACGAATCCGGAAAGCACCATCAAAACTAATAATTTAGATTATTACGAAAATTCAGGTCATGCATATGTTTTTGGACCTTCTACCATTACTAGTAAAGAAAACGTAATTTATACCGAAAACGGATTTTACGACACTACGAATGATGTTGGAAAACTATCAAAAAATTCTAAAATCACGCTAGATAACAAAATAATTGAAGGCGATGATTTGTATTATGACCGAAAGAAAAACTATTCAAGAGGTATCAACAATGTAAAAATTACCGACACCATCAATAAGGTTATTGCTACAGGTCATTACGCGGAATTATACCGAAATGCGGCTACCAAAAAAGACTCGATGATTTTAACCAAAAGAGCTTTAGTAAAAACATTGGTAGAAAAAGATACTTTGTATATGCATGGTAAAAAAATCATTGTTTCGGGGCCTCAAGAAGATCGTGTAATTCGTGCTTTTAACAATGTACGTTTTTACAAAAGTGATATGAGTGGGAAATGTGATTCGCTTCATTCCAACAATAAAACTCAGTTGACGAAAATGATTGGAAAACCTATTCTTTGGAACAACGAAAACCAAATGACAGGTGACATCATGCATTTAATTGGAAACAACAAAACACAAAAATTAGATTCGCTAAAAGTACTCAATAACGCATTTATCATTCAAAAAGAAAGTCTCAGTAAAAATGGATACAACCAGATAAAAGGACAAAATTTGTATGGAAAATTTGTGGATAGTAAACTAAAAGAAGTTGATGTAGTTAAAAACGCCGAAGTCATTTATTACATGTACAACGATGCCAATGAGTTTATTGGAATCAACAAAACAGTTTGTAGTAAAATCAATTTGGAACTAGAAGAAAATAAAATCAATTCGATTACTTTCTTCACCAAAACGGATAGTCACATTTATCCCGAGAAAGATTTTCCAGAAAACGCTCGAAAACTAAGAGGTTTCCTATGGCGTGGTGATGAACGCGTCTTATCAAAAGATGATATTTTCCCTGCGGATGAAATTGCATTAGACGATAAAATTCAAATCGAAGCCAAAAAGAAAGCTGTAGCTGCCGAAAAACCAATGGAGATTCTTCCAGAAACTCTAGAATTCGACGACAATAAAAAAGTTGAAGAAAAGAAAACTGAGAAAAAAACGGATTCAAAAAAGAAAACAGCTCCAAAAAAATAATCAATTAATTAGTTAAAAAGTTTAGCTTATTTTCAGTTAAACAATTTAACATAGTAACGATTCTACAAAAAATGATTGAAGATTTTTTTAAATACCAAGCCCAAACTTCACCTCACCCATTAGCCATGGAAATTTCTCATGCTAAAGGTTCTTATATTTACGATACAGCTGGCAATGCCTATTTGGATATGGTTGCTGGAGTTTCGGCAAACACATTAGGTCATCAACCACAAAGAGTGAATGATGCTATCAAAAAACAATTAGACACCTACTCTCATGTAATGGTGTATGGCGAATACGCCCAACATCCTGCAACGGAATTATGTAAATTATTAGCACAACATCTTCCCTATCCACTAACGAAAACGTATTTAGTGAATTCAGGAACGGAAGCTATTGAAGGTGCTTTAAAATTAGCTCGTCGTGTAACTGGAAGAAGTCAATTAATCTCATGTCATAATGCTTATCATGGAAATACTATGGGAAGTATGAGTGTGATGGGATTTGAAGAACGCAAACATATATTTCGTCCTTTAATTCCTGATGTTGATTTTATTACATTCAATAACGAAGCAGATTTAGAAAAAATTACCACTAGAACAGCTGGAGTTTTATTAGAAACCATTCAAGGTGGCGCCGGATTTATTGAACCTCAAAATGATTTTCTTAAAAAAGTACGCCAACGTTGTGATGAAGTTGGTGCTATCATGATATTAGACGAAATTCAACCCGGATTTGGTCGCACCGGAAAACTTTTCGGATTCCAAAATTACGATGTTGTTCCTGATGTGGTAGTTATGGGGAAAGGAATGGGTGGCGGAATGCCTGTTGGTGCTTTCACAGCATCAGCAGAAATGATGGATTTACTAAGTCACGATCCTAAACTAGGTCATATTACCACTTTTGGCGGACATCCTGTCATTGCGGCAGCTAGTTTAGCTACCTTGCAAGAAGTTACTGAAACCAATTTAATGGCTGAAACTTTAGAAAAAGAGCAATTATTCCGAAGCCTTTTAGTCCATCCATTAATCAAAGAAATTCGCGGTCGAGGTCTTATGATTGCTGCGATGACCGATTCTCCAGAGATTACAAATGAAGTAATTTTACGTTGTCACAAAAGAGGTGTCATCTTATTTTGGCTCCTTTTCGAAGGTTGCGCTGTTCGAATTACACCGCCATTAACCATTAGTAATGAAGAAATTACAAAAGGATGTGGCATTATTATTGAGGTATTAAATGAGATAGAAAGAGAAATGAAGTAGGAAGTTGGAAGATGGGAGTTTAAGTTTTATTAGTCTAAAATCTATTTTGAATTGTAACTTGACATTACAATTTCCATTGAAAATTGTTAATTAAATTGTTTACAACAATTCAAACCCCAAACCACTACCCCAATATTATTCCTTAATTTTAATAAGGATAAAATCATAAAACGAAGCGCTATGAATTTGAGTCACGAAGAAGAAGAAAACAGCTTGTCCTTATCTAAATTTGAATCAATGTTAAAAACTAACAAAGTTTTTTTCTTTGATTCTGAGGAGTTTGAAGATATTATTCTTCATTATATGGATACCGGCCGATTGAACTTGGCCAAAAAAGCGCTAAAATTAGGTTTAGAACAACATCCAAAATCTACCGGATTAAAATTAGTTCAGGTAGAAATGTTGGTTTATGAAGACAAACTCGATATTGCTGAAAAGTTATTAAACGAGTTATATGCTATTGAACCAACTAACGAAGAAATTTATATCCAAAAAGCCAACATACATTCTAAACGAGACGAACACGAAAAGGCTATTTCTTTTCTAAAAATCGCTTTGAAATATACTGATGATTATGCTGATGTATATTCGATGATTGGAATGGAATATCTTTTCATGGACAATTTAGAACTGGCTAAAGAAAATTTCATCAAATGTTTAGACGAAGATACCGAAGATTATTCGGCACTATATAACGTTGTGTATTGTTTTGATTTCTTAGATCAAAACGAAGAAGCAATCGTTTATCTAAACAAATTCATTGATAAAAATCCGTATAGTGAAGTTGCTTGGCATCAGTTAGGCAGACAATATTATGCGTTAAAAAACTACGAAAAAGCAGTTTGGGCTTTTGATTACGCTACTTTAATTGACGAAACCTTCTTAGGTGCGTACATGGAAAAAGCTAAATCATATGAAAAACTAAAAAAATATCAAGAAGCAATTGATTGCTACAACATTACATTAGAATTAGATGATCCTTCTTCTTTTGTTTTGCTTCGTGTGGCGAAATGTTACGAGCGTTTAGGAAATACTGAATTCGCACTAAACTACTACCTAAAAACGGTTCACGAAGACCCATTGTTAGACAAAGGTTGGATTGCTATTACCGATTTTTACATTCGTCAAAAAAACTATCAAAAAGCGTTATATTACGTAAACAAAGCTATCGGAATTGATGGCGATAATTCGTTATACTGGAAACGTTTTGCAGCTGTAAATACAGCACTTCATTTCTTTGAAGAAGCAGAATATGGTTACCGAAAAGCATTTGAAAGTGGCGATATTAATTTAGATACATTCACACTTTGGACAGACGTTTTACAATATTTAGGAGAGTTTGATACTGCTATTGAAATTCTTTTAGAAGCATGCAATGTATTACCTGATGAATATGAAATGGAGTATCGTTTAGCAGGATTATATTTCTTAACAGACGATGTTACTAAAGGAAATCTTCACTTAATAAATGGAATGAAATTAGAACCAAAACATCTATCTTTGTTTCAAGAGTTATTCCCAGTAGTTTGGGAAAGAACGGAAGTTCAGAATACAATTGCAAAATTTAAAAAATAGTCCCCAAATTAATGGAAATAGTACACTTTTTATTAGAATTTTTAAAAGACCCTTTAACTGTAATTCAAGAATTAATTCAACAATATGACAACCTGATTTATTTCATTTTATTCATGGTTGTTTTCGTAGAAACCGGATTTGTAATCATGCCTTTATTACCTGGTGATTCGATGCTTTTTGCTATTGGAGTAATCGCTGCGACAACTGGACAATTAAGCATGGCTATTATTATTCCGTTGTTAATTGTAGCCGCGTTATTAGGAGATAATCTTAATTATTTCGTTGGACATAAATTTGGCGAATTGATTAAAGAAAAAAAGAAAATTCTATTCCTAAAAAAAGAATATATCACACAAACTGAAACTTTCTTTGAAAAAAACGGAGGAAAAGCGGTTATTATGGCTCGTTTTGTTCCTATCGTTCGTACCATTGCTCCTTTTGTGGCTGGAGCTGGAAGTATGCAATATTACAGATACATTTTCTATTGCATCACAGGTGCTATTATTTGGGTAACCAGTATTACATTCTTAGGTTACTTCTTAGGACAAGTGCCTTGGGTAAAAGCCAACTTCGAAAAAGTAGTTTTATCCATCATCATCCTTTCTGTTTTACCAATTATTATTAAACTATTTAAAAAGAAAAAAGGTACCGAAATCCAATCTTAGTTTAAAACAAGCTTTTGAATAAAACTATCGCCCCAAACAAACCCAAACCTAAAAATTTAAAATACACCAACCATTATAATGGAAATTATCGATTTTTTATCTGCCTTTCTGAATGATCCTTTAACCGTAATACAAGATTTAATTATTCAATACGATTACCTAATTTACTTAATCTTATTCTTAGTTATTTTTGCAGAAACTGGCTTCGTTTTTATGCCACTTTTACCAGGAGATTCTTTGCTTTTTGCTATTGGCGTAATTGCTGCTTCTACAGGACAATTAAGTATGTCAATTATCATTCCTTTATTAATTATTGCTGCTTTACTTGGTGATAACTTAAACTACTTTGTAGGAAATAAATTTGGCAATCTCATAAAGCAAAAAAAGAAAATCCTTTTTCTTAAAAAAGAATACATCACTCATACCGAAACTTTCTTCGAAAAAAACGGAGGAAAAGCAATCATCATGGCTCGTTTTGTTCCCGTATTAAGAACCATTGCACCTTTTGTGGCTGGAGCAGGAAGCATGCCGTACATTAAATATATTGTTTTTTGTGTCTTAGGAGCGTTTATTTGGGTAACTAGCTTAACCTTTTTAGGGTATTTCTTAGGTCAAGTCGTTTGGGTGAAAGAAAATTTTGATATGGTTATTTTATTAATAACACTACTTTCAGTTTCTCCTGTTATCATTAAAGTAATTAAAAAGAAACTAGCAAAAGAATAATTTTATTTCACTTAATTTAAAAAATAAACATTGTCTTAACAATTTATAATAAAATACTATTTAAATTTGATTCTTTATAAACTCTGAAAATCTTTTACCAATGAAAAAGAAAACAAAAAAACAGTTGAAATTTGGCTTAATTGGCCGAAATATAAGCTATTCTTTTTCAAAAAAGTATTTCAATGAGAAGTTTGAAATTGGTCATTTTGACAATTGCGAATACAAGAATTACGACATTGAAAGCATCAAAGAGTTTCCAAAAGTAATTACCGAAATTAAAGGGTTACGTGGTTTAAACGTGACGATTCCGTACAAAGAAGAGATTATTCCGTATTTGGATAAATTATCGAAAACAGCTAAGAAAATTGGTGCGGTAAATTGCGTTACGATTTCCAAAAAGAAAAAACTAAAAGGTTACAACACCGATTACCACGGATTCAAAAAATCGATAAAACCTTTATTGAAAGACCATCATAAAAAAGCGTTGATTTTAGGAACTGGTGGCGCAAGTAAAGCAATCGCATACGCCTTACGAAGCTTAAAAATCGAATACGATTTTGTTTCCAGAACAGCAGATGAATTTCAATACAAATACGAAGAATTAGACGCTGCTATTTTCGAAGATTACACTATTATCATCAATACCACTCCAGTAGGAACGCATCCTAATGTGGACGATTGTCCGAATTTAGATTACAGTTTGTTTACCAAAAAACACATAGCCTACGACTTAATTTACAATCCAGAAGAAACCGCATTTTTAAGAAAAGCCAAAGCACAAGGCGCCGTGACTAAAAACGGTTATGAAATGCTGGTTTTACAGGCGGAAAAGGCTTGGAAAATTTGGAATGAGTAAATAAGCACTCGGATGACACGGGTTTTCTAGCACGGGTTATAACTGATTTTTCTTTTAAACACATAGATACATTAGAAAAACTATGCGTTGATTTTAGGCATTGCACTTTGCATAGAAAACATTTAATTGTGCGTTTACTCTGAAACACACAAAATCAAAAACTCTTCAAAAAACCAATCCCAAGAAAGCCTTTTGTTAGCTATCTAACCCCGATAGAAGCGACACCTTGTAAAGCGGATAGCGGGAAAATGGATGGCAAGAATGCCCAAAACACTCGTTTCAAAGAAAATAAGCGATAATTGGACGATTTTTTTTGAATTTTCGGAGTGCTTTAGTATCTTCACACAATATTAGTAACCTTAAGCATTTACACAATGTCAGAAGCAACACATGATAACCTGCACAACGCAGATGGACAAGACCAAATGGAACAATTAGATGGCGTTACCATTATTAGTCAATCGGTATTAGAGGAAATAGACAATTCTAATGCGGAAGAAAGCGAAGATGATTCGATAAAAGAAAAGCACGAAATTCCGGTATTGGATTATGATGCGATGTCGATGGAAGCCTTAACCGATGAGCTAGAAAAATTAGTCAACAACGAAAAAGTAATGGCGATTAAAGACCATGTAGAAGGCATTAGAAAAGCTTTTTCGGACAAATACCACCATTTTATAGACGAGAAAAAAGAGGAATTCTTAGCTCAAAACAACGAAGAAGGTTTAGATTTTGAGTATCACTTTCCTTTAAAAAATAAGTTTGATGGCATTTACAACGCGTACAAAGCAAGCAAAGCCAAACATTTCAAACAATTACAAAACAATTTAGAGCAAAATTTTGCCGTTCGTGAAGGCTTAATCGAAGAGTTGAAAAACTTAATCGATTCTGGTGATTCGAATATTGGCGATATGTTCAAAAAAGTAAACGACATTCGTGAGCGTTGGAAAAATGCAGGTGCGATTCCAAGAGACAAATACAACATCTTGTGGAACAATTACCATTTTCATATTGAGCGTTTTTACGACATCATGCACTTAGACAAAGAAGCGCGTGACTTAGATTTGAAAAACAATTTAGAGCAAAAGCAACATATTATTGCTAAAGCGAAAGAATTGCTAAACGAAGAAGATGTAATGAAAGCCTTCCGTGAATTGCAATTGTTACACCGCGTTTGGAAAGAAGAAATTGGTCCAGTTGATCGTGAACACAGAGAAGCGATTTGGGACGAATTCAGCGAAATTACCAAACAAATGCACGACAAGCGTGAAGCTTTATACGCAGTAGCAAGAGGAAAAGAAACAGATAATTTAGCGGTTAAAAACGAAATTATAGTGCTAATTGAAACTTTGGGAACCGAGAAAATCGATTCGCACAGCGGATGGCAAGCGCAAATTAAGAAAATGGAAGCGTTGCGCGAAGCGTTCTTTAAAGCAGGCAAAGTTCCAGCGGAAGTGACTGAGGAAACTTGGGCTAAATTTAAAAATGCGGTTCGAGCTTTTAATGCACACAAAAACGTTTTCTATAAAGACATCAAACACGAGCAACACGAGAATTTAACTAAGAAATTGGAATTAGTAGAAAAAGCAAAATCGTTAAAAGAAAGTACCGATTTCGCTGCGACTACTCCAGTTATGAAGAAAATTCAGGACGATTGGAAGAAAATTGGACATGTGCCTCGTAAATATTCGGATAGCATTTGGAAAGACTTTAAAGATGCGTGTAATGCGTATTTTGACAGAATGCACGAAGCTAAAAATGCCGAAACAGGTGAAGAAGTAGAAGCATTTGAAAAGAAAAAAGCATTTTTAGAAGAGTTGAAATCGTTTACATTAACTGGCGAACACAAAGCGGATTTAGATGCGATAAAAGAACACATTGCTACTTGGAAAACTTTTGGAAAAGTGCCTTTTAACAGAAGACACATTGAAGGAAAATTCAATAAGATTTTAGATGCCTTATTTGAAAAACTAAGTATGTCTAAAAAAGACACCGAAATGATGCGTTTTAGCAACCGTTTAGAGCAAATGAGCGACAACGACGACAAACGTGCTTTAGAACAAGAGCAATTCTTTATTAGAAAGAAAATCGACGAAGTACAAAGCGAAATTTTCCAATTAGAGAACAACATTCAGTTTATTAGCAGTAGTTCTAAAGGTGAAAATCCTTTTATTAAAGAAGTTCAAAAAAGCATTGAACGCCACAAAGACGACTTGAAATTGTGGAAAGAAAAACTACAGCAAATTAAAAATATGTAAGATAGAATCCCGAGTTAAGGCTCGGGATTTTTTTTGTTTGTTTAAAACTTTAACAAAATGTGCAGAAAAACTACAGTAAGGGTTGTAGGAGTTTGATTATTTTTGTGAAAGAACTTAATGTTATGCATTATGATATTAGTTAGCTTATATGTTTCAAAAATTACGAACAAATGAAAAACAACAAATTTGATATATACGAAATAGAAAATATTGAAGATTGTATTCCTTCATTAGAGAAAATGTATAAGTTCAAATTTGAAGAAGGGGAAACTCAAATGGTTAAAAATTTCGATGAATTTTGCGATTTGATAATAACTAAAATTGACTATGAGAATGTTGAAACCTGTACTACTCAACAAGCATTTTATAAATTACGAAATTCATTAATTGAAGAAAAAATATCTGAGAAAGAGAACGTAAAATTAGAAACTAAACTCAAAGATCTATTTCCAAGGAAAAACAGAATTAAACTTGTAAAAAGAGTCGAAAATAACATTGGATTTAACTTAAACATACTAGGACCTCCAAAATTTGTTTTTTATTCCTTGGTTATACTATTATTCACATCTATAATTTTTATTTTTATAAATTATAAATTTGGAATTTTAGGAATAGTAATTTCAATTTTAGGTTTTTATCTATCTTTTCGTTTTGGAAAAGAATTAGAAATTGGAACTTTAAAGGAGTTAGTAGAAAAAATAACTATCGAAAATTACCTTGCAGTCAGAACACAAAAAAATTCTGTAAATAAGTCTGAATTAAAAAAAGTAATAACAGATTGGTTTGTTGAAAATACTGGTATTGAAAAAGAAAAATTGATAAACGCGACGTTCGAATAACAACAGCTAAAACAAACGTCACGCTTATGAACACAAAAAAGCATAAAAAAATATCATCCCTACAGGACTTACTAATCGTTGTGTTTATTTTTTACCCATATTGCGTTCCTACGGAGCTACCTATATCTCGTTCCTACGGAACTAAAAAAGTAATTACAACCGTTTGAAATGCCGTTAGGCATGAAATATGGGTAACTTAAAGTAATATAGCTGGTAAAAATCCCGTTGGGATGGCATAAAAGAGATGCTTTCAGCATGACAAGATTGAGGATAAACTTTGTGTGCTTAGTGCCTTCTTTGTGCTCCTTGTGGTTAAAAATGATGCTTAACAGCATGACAAACTGGGCGTGATATGCGTTATGTGATGCTTCGTTACCTCAGCATGACAAACTAAGTGGAAAAACTTTATCTTTAAACTAAAAAAGCAAATGATGATAAAAAAAATATTACTCCTCCTAATCATTATATTTTCTTTCCAAATTTCTGCACAAGAAAAGATGGATTCTATTATTCTTAGTGAGCAAAAAAAGTATTTTGAAATTGGAGAAAAAGCTTTAAAAAAAAGGAAAAGTCTGAAAGCGTTAAATGCTTTTCATACTGTTTCTTATTTAAAAGATATCGATTCAGTACCAACAAATATGTACGAAATTCAAGCAAGAAAAAAGGTTGATTCGTTACTTCCTATTTTTCAAAAATTGGAAATAAAAAAATTAAAAGGAAAATGGAAATTAAAGCAACTTACCACCGAAAAACACAATTATGAATTCATCGAAATAACAGATACTGAAATTTTGTTTTTTGATAAAAACTCAAACACTCCAATTAGAATTGAAAAAATAGAGTTTGCACCTTATGATGACACTGAGTTAATACTTCCTTTTTTGCAATTAATCTTTAAAAACAATGAAATTTGGGAATTTAATATTCGAAAAGTCAAAAAAGAAACTCGCTTATTGACTTATTTGGCAAGAGATGAAAATGGTGTGAGCTACAATTTAGTAGACGATAGAGGAATCATAAAAGATCCTAAAGCAAGAAAAAAAGCTTATGAAGGAGAAATTAAGACCTATTATACACTTGAGTAAGCCCAATAATTTTGTAAAAAAACAAACCATGAGAAAACTAGTATTTCTATTTTTAATTTTTGTTGCTTGTAAAAACCAAACTTCAAACGACAATCATTCACAAAAGGAAACTTCTGATTTAAAAAAAGAAACAAAAGATAGCGTTGAATATGATTTCCAAAAAGCAGAAGTAATGCTTGAAAAAGACATTTTATTTAATGGAAAACTAACGCGTTTTTTTGATATTAAAGAATTTGAAAAAATATTTGGAAAAGCGGATAGCTTGGTTTTAATGTCTAAAGAAGAACCGTGTTCCTATATTTTTGAAAATAGTGATGGAAGCAAAGATGAAAATGACAAATACATTTACAAAAAAGGCTCAAGATTTGAAAACTCAAAGAATCAAGTAGCCGTTGATGAATTTAGATTTACTGATGGTAATTTTATCATGTACAAAGGAACAAAATTGTCAGCTGATACAACAATTGAAGATTTGAAAAAACTTTTTCCATATGCTATTCAAAACATGAATAAAATTGATGTGTACAATGAAGGAGAATTAGATTATATTAATTTGAGAGAAGATGCTGAAAATATTTCGGATGGTCATATCAATATTTTCTTCAAAAATGGCAAACTTTACTTTATGCATTGGTGGTTTCCGTGCTAGATTAACTTAAAAAAATGAAAATGAAATTTCTTTTAATCGCAACCTTTTTTTTCACCTATTCAATTTGTGCTCAAAGTCGACAAATTAGTATTGATTTGTATTTGTCAAATAATCAAAAAGGCTTTTTAATTAAAATAACAGAACAAAAAGAAAAACTTTTTATTGAATATAAATTGTTAGATAGTGTTTCAAATAAACTTTATCAAGATAAAAAGTATAATAGAATATTACGAAAGATTAATAACATTGCTTCAAACCCTGAGGAAACAAAAACATTAGAAAAATATATTTATGAACTAAATTTAATAAAAGAAAAATACTCATATTACAAAACAGATTCTCTTTTGATTCCTTTTTCTGAAAATGGAATCTATTATAATGATTTTAATAATTTATTTAACACTCATAAAGATGTTTTAATTAATAAAAGAAAACCTCACATCGTGTTAGATAGTAATAGAAATATGAGCTTTACTTTAAAAACTAAAGATCAAATTCAAATTATTGCAATACCATCACCAACTGAAAAAAGTCATCCAATATTGATTTCATTCCTAAAAAACACATTTGATTTATATCGAAAACAAAAACAAAACGATTTTCTAAAAGAAGAATACATTTATAATTATTAACTAAAACTCGTATTCTCTTTCCACTTTAGCAATTCTAACTTTGTAATTTTTGTACCAAGTGGTTTTACCTTTTTCTTGTGCTTCTAAATGTTCCATATTGGCTTTCCAGTTTTTTATGGCTTCTAAACTTTCCCAATACGAAACGGTAATTCCAATTTCGCTTCGAGCGCTTTCCATGCCTATAAATCCAGGTTGGGCTTTGGCTAATTCCACCATTTTAATTGCCATTTCGGCATAACCGGCTTCTACTTCGGTTCTGGTAGAGGTAAAAATTACTGCGTAATACATGATTAAATTTTTAAATTATCGAATCGCTAATGTTTACTATGTTAAGTGCAACGCCTAAAATTATAGACAAAGTATTTCTATTGTGACTATGTGTTTAAACAAGAGATGCTTTCAGCATGACAAACTAAACGTTAAAACTGAACACTGCGACTGAACACTGAGACTGAACACTACAACTTCTTCGCTTCTTCCCAAAAAACATCCATTTCTGCTAATGTCATGTCCATTAAAGGTTTGCCTAATTCGGTGGCTTTGCTTTCTAAATATTGGAAACGTTTGATGAATTTTTTATTCGTGCGTTCTAAGGCGTCTTCTGGGTTTACTTTTAAGAATCTGGCGTAATTTATCATGGAGAACAAAACATCGCCAAATTCGGCTTCTATTTTGTCTTGATTGCCGGCTTTTACCTCAACTTGGAGTTCGTTTAGTTCTTCTTGCACTTTATCCCAAACTTGGTGCGGTTCTTCCCAATCAAATCCAACGCCTTTTACCTTATCTTGAATGCGACTTGCTTTTACTAACGCCGGTAAACTTTTAGGCACGCCTTCTAAAACTGATTTCTTACCTTCTTTCAATTTTAGTTTTTCCCAATTTTGCTTTACTTCTTCTTCATCAGCCACTACCACATCGCCATAAATATGTGGATGACGATCGATTAATTTATCACAAATGGAATTCGCTACATCGCCAATATCAAAAGCATTGGTTTCGCTACCAATTTTAGCATAAAACACAATGTGTAACAAAACGTCGCCCAACTCTTTCTTAATTTCTTCCAAATCATTATCTAAAATGGCATCGCCTAATTCATAGGTTTCTTCAATCGTTAAATGACGTAGACTTTCTAGCGTTTGCTTTTTATCCCACGGACATTTTTCGCGCAAATCGTCCATAATATCTAAAAGGCGGTTGAAAGCTTGTAGTTGTTGTTGGCGTGTGTTCATAGTCGGTTGTCTGTTGTTTGTTATCGGTTTAGAGATGCTGAAAACGAGTTCAGCATGACAAAGTAGATGTAAAAATAAAAAATCCCACGTGGAAAACGCAGGATTTTAAAGTATAATTTTTCCAATGCTTATTCAGCAGCTGGTGTTTCTTCTTCTTGTTTGATTTCTTTAGATAACGCTTCTAATGAAACGAAACCTTTAGGCTGTAACAAATTGTACCAATTTAAGATTTTTTTGATGTCAGATGTATATACTCTGTCTTCGTCAAATTCTGGTAAAATTTCTCTGAAGTAGGCTTTTAATTTCGCATCATCTTCTTTGTGAGACATTGCTAAACCGTCGTTTTCTTTCGTAGCAATTGCTTTGAAAACTTCTGCTAAACGCACTTCTTCTGAATACGTATAAACCGCAATTTCTGATAACAAACTTACGTTAGCTCTCATTCCTACAGTTATCTTTTTTCCGTCTAATAAAGATTCGGCAACAAATCCTGTACGTGTTTGAATTTTTAATTCATATAAACCTGGTTTCCCAGAAATAGCTAATATTTTTTGAATGCTCATGTTTCTTACTTATTAAGGTTGGCAAATATATTATTTTAAAGTAAAAAGTGAAAAGTAAAAAGTAAAAAGTTTAAAGAAACTAAACAAGTTTAACTGAATACTAAAAACTGAACACTGAATACTGCAAATTAACGTCCTTTTTTGTTTACGTACTTCATTTTATAATCGGGTCTTGCTTTACCATCCATAATGTTTTGCAATTTCTTCCCAATTAACTTCTTTTTCAGCATCGATAAGTGATCGGTAAATAAAATTCCTTCGATGTGATCGTACTCATGTTGGATAACACGCGCGATTAAACCGTCGTACACTTCTGTTTTCTTATTGAAATCTTCGTCAAAATATTCAATCGTAATCGTATCATGACGAAAAACATCTTCACGCACATCTGGAATACTCAAACAACCTTCGTTGAATCCCCAAATATCACCTTCTTCTTTGATGATTTTTGCATTGATGAATGTCTTTTTAAAATCTTTCATTAAAGCCGCTTCTTCTTTAGAAACGTCATCACTATCGCTAAAAGGTTCGGTATCTACAATGAACAAACGAATAGGTAACCCAACTTGTGGAGCCGCCAAACCAACGCCATGCGCATGATACATAGTGTCATACATATTAGCAATCGTTTCTTTGAGATTCGGATATTCAGGAGTAATGTCCTCTCCTACTTTACGTAAAACTGGTTCTCCGTATCCGTATATTGGTAAAATCATCTTGTAAATTTTATTATTGGTAAACTTAAAATCGGAATTGTTACATCAAATTCCGTGCAAAAGTACTATTTTTTATAATGTAAATAATCTTGAAGCATAATTGTTGCGGCAATTTCGTCTACCAAAGCTTTATTTTGTCGATGTTTCTTTTTTAAACCGCTATCAATCATGGTTTGGAATGCCATTTTGGAAGTAAAACGTTCGTCTACTCTATCCACTGGCATTTCTGGAAAAGCTACTTGAAATTTAGCCACAAAAGCATTGATGATTTCGGCACTTTGCGAAGGTGTTCCATCCATTTGTTTGGGTTCGCCTACGATTACGCAGGCTACTTTCTCTTTAGAAAAATAGTCTTTTAAAAAAGCAATTGCCGTTTCGGATGGAATAGTGGTTAACCCAAAAGCTATCATCTGCATTTCATCGGTAACGGCAATTCCTGTTCTTTTGATTCCGTAATCTATGGCTAATATTCTTGACATTTTATTTTTTTACAAAAATAACGCATTTGTTTAACAAAATAGGCACCAAACTTTAAACTATTGATTTTTGCTTTCAAACAAATGATTTATCTTTGCATCACAAATTTTAACAATCATGACCAATTTACAAGCTACAATAGAACAAGCATGGGAAAATCGTGCTTTATTACAAGAAGAAACTACGCAAAAAGCTATCAGAGAAGTTATCGAATTATTAGATAGCGGAAAACTTCGTGTTGCTGAACCAGTTGAAAATGGCTGGCAAGTAAACGAATGGGTTAAAAAAGCAGTAGTGATGTACTTCCCTATTCAAAAAATGGAAACTTGGGAATCGGGTATTTTTGAATATCATGATAAAATGTTGTTGAAACGCAATTATGCAGAAAAAGGTATTCGTGTGGTTCCAAATGCTGTAGCAAGATATGGCGCTTATATTTCAAGTGGTGTAATTTTAATGCCAAGTTATGTAAACATTGGTGCATATGTAGATGAAGGTACAATGGTAGATACTTGGGCAACCGTAGGAAGTTGTGCGCAAATTGGAAAACATGTTCACCTTTCTGGTGGTGTTGGAATTGGTGGCGTTTTAGAACCATTACAAGCCGCTCCAGTAATTATTGAAGATGGTGCTTTCATCGGTTCAAGATGTATTGTTGTAGAAGGTGTTCATGTTGGAAAAGAAGCAGTTTTAGGTGCGAACGTATGTTTGACAGGTTCTACCAAAATTATTGATGTTACAGGCGATGAGCCGATAGAATACAAAGGAGTTGTTCCGGCTCGTTCGGTAGTAATTCCAGGAAGTTATACTAAGAAGTTCCCAGCGGGAGATTATCAAGTGCCTTGTGCAATTATCATCGGACAAAGAAAACCTTCAACCGATTTGAAGACTTCTTTAAATGATGCCTTAAGGGAATATAACGTAGCCGTTTAGATAAATGAAAGTACTTGTCATACAAATTAAGATGATTGGTGACGTACTGGCAAGTACTGTCATTTGCGAAGCTATTAAAAAAGCATATCCAAAATGCGAAATGCATTATTTGATTCAAAAAAACACTTTCCCTGTGGTGGAAAACAATCCATTTATTGACAAAGTCTTGTTTTTTGAAGAAAGTAAACACAAAGGATTAGGAGGATTATTTCGTTTAGGAACGGAATTAAAACTAGAAAAATATGACACCGTAATTGATGTTTACGGAAAGTTTCAAAGTTTAATCCCAACCTATTTAAGCGGTGCAAAAAAACGAATTGGAACTTATAAATGGTATTCGAAACTTTTCTTAACAGAAACTGTTATTCCAGATACGGAATGTAATGGAACTGCTAATGCTTTCCGAATTTTATTAGCAAAAACAGCTATAAAAAAGGAAGTTCCACAAATTTTTCCAAAAATTCATTTAACACAATTGGAAATTGAAAACGCCAAAAACCAAATTGCAAGCCAATTAGACGTTACAAAAAAAATTGTAATGATAAGTGTTTTAGGAAGTGGAAAAAACAAAAGTTTACCTGATGCTTCTATGGCAAATGTTTTAAATACCATAGCCGCAACTGCTGATGTGCAATTGGTTTTCAATTATATGCCAAACCAACAAGAAGAAGCTAAAGCAATTTTTGATTTGTGTGATGCTAATGCGCAATCTAAAATTGTATTCGATTTTTATGTAAAAGGATTACGCGGATTCTTAGCCGTATTATCGCAAGGTGATGCATTAGTAGGTAATGAAGGTGGTGCCACAAATATGTCAAAAGCCTTAAATATACCAACTTTTACAATTTATGCCCCTTGGATAAACAGAACCTCATGGAATATTTTTGAAGAAACAGGTTTACATGAAATTGTACACCTATCAGACTATTTCCCAGAGTTGTATAAAAACAAACACCCCAAAAACTTTAAAGAAAAAGCTTTGGAGTGGTATGATAAATTGAATCCTGAACTGTTTTCTGATAAACTACAGCAATTTGTAAAAAAGATTAGTCAATAAACTTCTCTTTATACCATTTTACTTGTTCTTCAAGCCCTTGCTTTAAGGTTACTTTAGGCGTATAATTCAATAGTTTTTTTGCTTTTTCAATTACTGCGGCGGTACGTTGCTGATCTCCTTTTCTTGGAGGCATATTATCAATAATTAAGGTTTTGTTCATGATTTGCTCTACTGCAGTAATTCCGTCTTGCGTAGTGTTCACTTCATCCGTACCTAAATTGATAATTTCACCATCAACCACATCTTCTTTTCCAATAATTGCAGCTAATCCATCAACGATATCGCCAACATAAGTAAAACTTCTTTCATGTTTAACACTGCCCTCAAATAATGGAAACGGCTTATCATTATAAAGATTATCAATTAATTTCGTGTATAATTTTTCTGGTCTTTCTCTTGGTCCAAAAACAGAATACAAACGAATAGAACAAGCTTTTATTTTTCCAAGACGCTGTAATCCTAACACTAATTGTTCGGCTGCTAATTTAGTAGAACCATAAAAAGAAACAGGTTGCGCTGGAATGGTTTCATCTACCGTAGCTTCAATTCCATAAACAGAAGAAGTAGCAATATTTATAAACGATTTTAGATTTGGATTATAAGCCGACACAGCATCCAACAAATTTTGTGTTGCATAGATGTTATTTCTAACATACTCTTCTAGAGTAGTATCGGATGAAATTCCAGGTTGGGCAGCCAAATGATAGATATAATCATATGGTTTTTCAAAAACTTTTGATAAGTCTTCGTTCAAATCTACTCTAAAAATAGAGACACCTTTAGCTTCTAAATCTTTAGCATTCATTTCCTTTAAAGCAGGACTGTAATAATCGTTAAAATTATCTAATCCTACCACTTCGTGACCTAATGTTACTAATTTTTCACACAAGTGAGACGCTATAAACCCTGCTGCTCCTGTTACTAATATTCGCATACCTTTTATTTTTCTTCTTTCTTAATTCCGAAAGGTGTCCATTTAATTTTTTTATCGCGCACTTCTTTTCTGATGGCTAAGTTAGCCGCTAACGATTCTGGTGTTTTATAGCCACGTGCATGATCTAAATGTAAAACAATCGCTTTGTGACGTATTTGTTTTCCTTTAACTCCATAATTCTCTAAACGTTCTCCAAATTCTCTATCCGGTCCACCATATTTCATTCTTTCATCATAACCAT
The DNA here is from genome assembly GCF_025909975.1 of Flavobacterium lacisediminis. Classification (GTDB taxonomy): domain Bacteria; phylum Bacteroidota; class Bacteroidia; order Flavobacteriales; family Flavobacteriaceae; genus Flavobacterium; species Flavobacterium lacisediminis. Next base: position 70,846 of record NZ_JAPCIO010000003.1, read on the forward strand.
TGATAGCAATCATATCATCTTTAAATCCAGAAGAATTACAATTGTTAAAAGAAGGTGTTGTAGGCGAAATGATATCTAAAATTTTAGCGATAATTCCGTCTGAACCTAATTTTAATGTATTTGAAAAGTCTAATTTCTCAATTTTGTTCAACCATTTTACATCAAAACATCTTTGAGAAATAATGTCATCTATAGAAATAGCTTTGCTAGTTTTCATTGGAAGTTTACAATATCCTCCAGATAAAAACTTTCCTTTTTCTGCTTGTTGGGCATGAACTTCTACGAAATCAGCTCTTGGAATACAATCACCATCGGTCATGATAATAAATTCATAAGCTGCTTCTACAATAGCTACATTTAAAATTTCTTGTCTTCTATATCCTAAATCTTCATGCCACAAATGGCGTACTGGAACAGGATAATTTTTCGCATAAGAATCAATCAATTCTTTTGTTGAAGGTCTTGAACCATCGTCGGCAATTATTAATTCGAAATCTTTATAAGTTTGTACACTATAACCAATTAAGACTTTTTCTAGCCATTCTTCCGCATTATAAGTACTTACTACTACTGATATTTTCATTCTTTATGTATTTAGAAACGGTTTTATTCTGAAACAATTCCGTTTTTAATTCTAATAATATTATGTTTACTATTGTAACGTCTAATATCTAAATTAGCTTCTATTTTTTGAGCATCTGCATATCCTCTTTCATGATGCAAATGTAAGCAAATTGCCTCGTATCTTATTTGTTTCGCTAAGATTCCTAAATTAAACAAGCGTTCGCCCACTTCCCTATCTAATCCTCCGTAATGCATGTTTTGATTAAAACCGTTGATAGCCAATAAATCCTCTTTAAAAACTGATGAATTATGACCGTTGAACGTTTTCTTCGTTGTTGTTATCCAGTTCATGAAACTGGCAAAATATGTATTTTTTGTTAGTTTTGTTACTTTAAAATTAGCTTTCAAACCGTTATTAATCAGCCATTTAATTGAAAAACAATTTTGATTAATAATATCTTCTTCCGAAATTAAATTTGATAATGACAAAGGTAATTTAAAATATCCACCTGATAAAAAATATCCTTTTTGTTGCTGTTTCAAATGTGTAGTAACAAAATCATTTCTTGGAATACAATCGCCATCGGTAAAAAGAAGATATTCTGCATTAGCTTTTAAAATAGCCTTGTTTAAAATTTCTGATTTACGAAAACCATTATCCTCTTGCCAAACATGAAGAATTGGATATTTAAATTTAGAAGAAAAACTTTCAATAACTTGTTTGGTTTTTATTGTAGAACCGTCATCTGCAATTACCAATTCAAAATCTGTTTCAGTTTGAACACTGTAACCAATTAGCACTTTACGTAACCAATCTTCCGAATTGTATGTTGTAATTATTACAGATAATTTCATTAACGATGATAAAAAACGAAAGATACTACTTTTTCCAAAATTTTAATCGTTTTTTAATTTTCTTTCTTCTATTAAAATTATCCAAAAAATTATTCGATTCTTTCATTAAAAGAGCGTAGAAAACATCCGATTGAACTCCATATAATGGTGCATAAGCTTCACTAAATACTTTGTTGATGTAACTATCATTCGTTAGCTTTGCAATATTCTTAACACGTTGATTTAATGATAATTCATCATGAAAACTCATTCGATTTAAATCGACCAGATAAAAGTTATATTCATTATCACCAACTTTTTTAATTAAAGTATTTCCAGCAGTGTTATCTATGAATTCAATTCCTAGATTGTGAATTTTAAAAAAGAAACTTGCCGATTGTTTAATAATTTCCTCTCGATTAGGATAATTTGGTTCAAAAATCAAATTTCGAAACATCAAATCGACGTCTTGATGTAGGCTAAAATAATAGCTTTCTTCTAAACCTTTAACGGTTTTATTTTCATAATAAGCAAAAGGTTGCGGTGTCCCGATTCCTTTACTTAATAAAATTTGGGCATATTCAAAGGAACGTTGCGCTTTTGATTTACGTATATAACCATAAATAAAAGCATTTAGTAAATTTGGCCTTTTAAATGATTTTATATTGACTGAAAAATCTCCAACATTAAAAACTTTGATAACATTTCGTTTTTCAGAACCAATTAATTCACCTGAAGTTTTAAAATTCTCTAAAAGAGAATCAAATTGAGGTTGAAGATATTCATAATCAGGGTGAAATATTTTTTTCATTTAGTCCAAATTCATTTGTAACCACAAAAGTAAGTTTTTTTATTAATTTAGTTTATTTTTACCAAAAAAAAGCCATGTTTTATCACTTTCTAATCACACGTTTTAATTTAAAAAATCCAGAATGGGATGTTACCAAAAACAATGAAGCTCTTTTAGATGAAAAATGGATGGATGAGCGCTTGGAATTATTTTCTAATTACTGCTTACCATCCGTCATAAATCAATCTAATAAAAACTTTAAATGGCTATTGTTTTTTGATAGTAGTACAAGTGATAAATATCGAACAATAATTGAAAGCATACTTCAAAAAAACGATTTAATAGTTCCTTTTTATATTGACGGTATGCCTAAATTTAATGAGGCAATTTTAAATTATTTAAAAGAAAATGCTGCTGACAAAGACTACTTAATTACGTCGCGCATTGACAATGACGATTGTATCCATAAAGATTTCATAAACGAAATCCAGAAACAATTCAACAAGCAAGAATTTTTAGCCATTGATAATATTAACGGTTACACTTTACAGGTAGAACCTAACTTTATTTTAGGAAAAAAAGAACATATTTTTAATCCTTTTATCAGTTTAATCGAAAGAAACGACAATCCTAAAACCGTATGGCATTATGTGCATAACATGTGGAAAAAAGAACCACGAATTATTCATTTATCTGAAAAAAGATTATGGCTTTCTGTAATTCATGGAAAAAACAAAGTCAATGAATTTGATGGTTACGGAAATATTAAATGGAGTGATATTAATTCAGATTTTATTATTTCAGAGAGTAAAAACAAAGAAATCATTACTACGCAACTTCCGTTTTCAAATTGGTGGTTTTTAAGTCTTAAAAATTATCTTTATGTAAAAATGGTACTATTAAGCAAACAAATAAAAAAAGGGCTGGGAATTTATAAAGTCAAGTAAATTTTTAAGTTTAGCATACATAAGATGAATGATTATAGTACAATTTTTGAAAAAAGAGCAACCGACTATCATTTAGCGATGCAACAGTTTCCAAATGCAAGATTACATGAATTCAATAACTTAATTTCATCTGCAGATTTTTCAGTCATAAATAAAGTTTTAGACATTCCTTCTGGTGGTGGCTACTTAAAGCATTTTCTACCACATCATGTAAATGTAACATCAACGGATTTTTCTGAGGGATTTACAAGTAATGACATAAAACTTGTTTCTCCTGAAAAATTACCTTTTGAATCGAACACTTTTGATGTCGTTTTTTCACTTAGTGGCATGCATCATTTAAAAAATGTTCCTCTTTTTATTGAAGAATGTTTGAGAATAATTAAAAATGAAGGGAATTTTATTTTTGCAGATGTAAAAAAAGGAACATCAATCGATGTATTTTTAAATCAATTTGTTAATGAATATAATTCTTTAGGTCATAAAGGTGATTTCTTTCATGAAGATTATTTTGAAAAATATCCTAACATTCAAAACAAAATAGTTGAATGTAAATACAATGAATATCCATTTGTTTTTAATAGCAAAGAAGAAATGATTTTGTTTTTTAAACTCTTTTTTGGGTTAGATAAAGCAAATGACATTGCAATTTTTGAAGGCATTCATGATATTTTAGGATTACAATATACTAAAACAGGAATTGAAGTAAATTGGGGGCTTTTAAGATATATATTTATTAAATAGTGCTTGAATTATACATTTGGTAATTGTATTAGTTTAGCATATTCTGTATTAAATCTCTCTATTGAGCTTTTTATTAATCCTGCGCTTGTAAAAAAAGTAAGCTCTCCAAACGTAATTTTATTGCCTACTGAATATAAATCTACACGCATAAAAATAAATCCATCTGATAATTTTGTTGCCACTTCTAGCATCTCATCTAGATTACTTGGCTTTAAGAAGTCAGATTTAATAAAAATAGGATTGTGTTTTTTTGGTAAAATTTTATTCCACTCCAAATCATAAAAACATTTTTGAACATTTTCTAATTCTTTTTTTTCGGCATATATGTATTTTGGAGCGCCATTATAACAAAAAAATTTGTACTCTATCATAGAGTTATCATCGATTTTAGAAATATATTTTTCGGCGATAATGCGTGGCTTTACATTTTTATAAATAGCTTCTTGAAACTTATTGTAATAATTTTGAGATAAAAAACGATTTAATTTTTTCTTTGTTTGCTTGATATTTAATATACTTTTATCTTCTACAATAATATTATATCCAGAACCATGTGTTCCTTTCAAAACAAATTGATTGGGCAACGTATCAAAATTTATTTGAGATACAGAATCATAAATACCAAAAAGTTCGTTTAGATATTTTTTACCAACCTTTTTTTCTACATAACTCCTAACTTCATATTTATCCACATAATTACCATAATTTTCTTTATAATAATTAAGTTTAAGCCATAGCAATTTTTCCGTAAGTTCTTTTGGATTTTTCAAATCGGGCCTATGATTATTTTTTATGAGATATTGCAAAATTGTAATTTTCTCATCATTACCCTTTGTAAGTTTTAATAACTTAATGGTTAATTTATAATATTTTCTTTTAAAAAAATTCATATCTTAGTTTTCATAAATTCAATTATTTGGCAATTGAATTAAATCTCCAAATTCTTTATTAAATCTTTCAATCGAACTTCTGATAAGTCCAGCATTTGAAAAGAAAGTAAGCTCACCGAAAATAATTTTATTTCCAATAGAATACATATCTACTCGCAAAAAAATAAAATCTTGAGATAATTTTTCGGCAATCTGAATCATTTCTTCAAAATTTTCAGGCTTTTTAAAATCAGCTTCATGAAAAGCAGAAATATATTTCTCAGGTAAAACTTGATTCCAATTCAAATCATAAAAGCTTTTTCTCAAATCCTTTGATTTATTTTTCTGAACAAAGACATATTTTGGTTTGCCATGAAAACAATGAAATTTGTAATCAATAAGAGCATTACTGTCTATTTCTGAAATATACTTTTCAATTAAAATTCTAGGTTTTAAATCTTTATATATTTTTTCACGAAATTTATGATAATAATTTTCAGACAGAAAGTGATTTAATTTGTTTTTGATTACTTCAAGATTAAGTTCATTCTTATCTTTAACGATAATATTATAACCCGAACCATGAGTACCTTTTAAAACAAACTGACTAGGTAAAGCCTCAAAATTAATAGCAGATACAGAATCATAAACCCCGAAAATACTATTTAAATATTTTTCACCTACTTTATTTTTTACATAACTCCTTACCTCATATTTATCAGCATAACTACCATAACTTTCGGTGTAGTAATTAAGTTTGAGCCAAAGTGTTTTTTCCATAAACTCTTTTGGATTAACTAAATTAGGTTTTACACCATTTTTCAAAAAGTACTGATATATCGAAATTAATTCATCATTTGCTCCAACAAGTTTAAGTAAACTTATATATAATTTATAACATTTTCGTTTTAAAAAAATCATTTACACATCAAATTATCAATGTTGTTTTTAACTAAAAATATAAAAATTAACTTGGCAAACTTATCAATTCTCCAAATTCCTTATTAAATCGTTCCACGGTTAAACGTTGCTTGCCACCCCATGGAAAAAATGTTAATTCACCGAAAAAAACTTTATCTTTAATTGAATATAAATCAACTCTCACAAAAATAAAGTCATGGGCTAATTTATTAGCTATTGTTATCATTTCGTCAAAATTTTCGGGTCTTTTCATGTCCAAATTTAAGTAATTCATAGTATTTGAATCATCTTCAATTTTTTTCCAATTCAAATCATAATAACAATTTCTATATTTTCCATCGTGAAATGTTTTTACCCAAACATACTTAGCCATTCCATGAAAGCAGAAAAACTTATAATCAACAATATAATTATCTGCAGATTGTGACAAATATTCTTCAGCTAAGATTCTAGGTTGAATTGCACTATAAATTGCTTCACCATTTGTTTTACTATAATCCTCTTCTAAGAATTTTTGGAGTTGTTTTTTTGCCTTGTTCCAATTCAATTTTGATTTATCAGGAACTATAATATTATATCCTGAACCATGTGTTCCTTTTAAAGCAAACTGATTAGGCAAAGTATCTAAATTAATTTCGTCAACTGAATCATATATTGCAATAAAACCATTAAGATATTGGCTCCCAATTGTTTCATCTACAAACTTTCTAACAGCATATTTATCTACCAAATAACCATAATGCTCATTGTAATAATTAAATTTTAACCATTGAATTTTTTCCATAAATTCAATGGGTTGGTCTAAATTTAACTCTTTACCATTTTTATACAAATACTTAGCCTTAGAGATTTTAACATCACTTGCACCAACTAATTTAAGTAACCCAATATAAACTTGATAATATTTTCTTTTAAAAAAATTCATGTTAAATTTTATTTTTTTAATAAAACCTCATTCAATTCATCGAACATCTTTTTTGCAATAACTTCTTTAGTAAAATTATCAATTAAGAATTGACGCCCATTTACGGTACATTTCTCTTGAAGTAATTTATTATTCAACATTTGTTCTACTTTATCAGCAAATGAAATTGGGTTACCCACTTCTGCCAACAATCCTGTTTCATTATCCATTACAATCTCAGGAATTCCACCTGCATTTGCGGCAACTATCGGAACTCTACATGCATACGACTCTAAAAGTACGCCACCCGTTGGCTCATTATTAGAAGTAAATAGAAATAAGTCAAATTCCGGGAGAATTTGTGGAATATCTTTTCTAAAACCGGCGAATATAATATCATTTTGCAATCCTAAAGAAGCTACTTGTTCTCTAACTTCCGTTTCTAAAGATCCTTTACCAACTAATATATATTTAGCCTTTACACCACGCTTAACCAATTCTGCCACAGTATTGACCCAGGTTTTATGATCTTTAAAACCCGTAAACTCAGCAATATTACCTATTATTTTATAATCGTTGGGTATATTAAACTCTTGATGTAATATTCCTAATTTAGATTGTTTTTCAAATTTATTAATATCCGTAACACTTCCAACAACACAAAGCTTAGAGTGATCTTTAACTGCAAATTTTAAAACATTAACTACAGGTTCTGAGACACAAATTATTTTCTTAATTCCTTTGTAATTATATTTCCATTTTCTTAAAAAGTTAGTATCAACTCGTCTTATCAACGTTCTGCATAAAACTAAAGGAACTTTTAAACCATAAAACATAGCTGACAAAACTGCCATAGTATGAGACTGACTACTGTGAATAAAAATCACATCTGCATTTTTCTCTTTTGAGATCAAACTCAATTGCTTTGCAAACTTAAAATCGTATTCTGATTTATAAGGAAATGAAATTACATTCATTCCTTTTTCAGTTGCAATTTTAAACACCTCTGAATTCTCAGGACAAACAATCCATTGATCTTCTACATAACCATATTCTTTGAATGCTTCATATAAATATATTATTTTTTGCTCATGCCCTCTCCAACCCTTTGAGGCAGTAAATTGAATTAATCGCATCTTTTATATAATTTACACAAATATAGTTTCTTATTTATTTTTTCACGATTTTTATTAAAAAAACATATATTTACATACATTTTTAAAGCATGGAAAATACAAAAAACAAAACTTTTAAATCAATTATTTTAAGGGTTTTAAAAAACTTTAAATTTTTACCCCCTCAAATATATATTCCTATTCAATATGAACACGTTACTGGTAAAAAACTTAATTTAAAAAAACCAATTACGTTTAACGAAAAAATTCAATGGTATAAATTATTCTATAAAAATCCAATTTTAAAAAAGTTAGTAGATAAATATCACGTAAGAGAATTTGTTGAAAAAACAATTGGAACAAAATATTTAAACGAACTATATGGCGTTTACGAAAATTCAAATGAAATTGATTTTAATAAACTACCGAATAAATTCGTATTAAAATGCGTTCATGGAAGTGGATTCAATATTTGTGTTAAAGACAAGTCATCTTTAAACATTGCTAAGACAAAAGAAAAATTAGACAAATGGCAAAGAAAAAACTTCTATAACAAAGGAAAAGAATGGGCTTACAAAGGAATTAAGCCGCTGATTATTGCGGAAAAATATCTTGAAGAATTTGACAAAGAAGTTATCAATGACTATAAGTTTTTTTGCTTTGATGGAGAAATAAAATTTATTCAAATCGATATTGAAAGAAGTGTAAAAGATTATAGATGCTATTATGATTCTAATTGGAAAAAACTTTCTTTTTCTACCAAAAAGAACAATTTTTTTGAAGAAGAACTTGAAAGACCAAAAAATCTAGAAGAAATGAATTCTATTGTGCAAAAATTAGCAAAGAATTTTCCTTTTGTTAGAGTTGATTTGTATTCTATAGAAAATAATCTCGTTTTTGGTGAAATGACCTTTTATCCAGGTAATGGAACAGTTGAATTTGAACCAAAGAATATGAATATAACTATTGGTAATTATTTTAAACTTCCAAACTAATCATATGGACATCAATACTGAAGTACACAACGCATACGAAGTCATTAAAAACGGAGGCATCATCTTGTACCCAACAGATACTGTTTGGGGAATTGGATGCGATGCTACAAATGAAGACGCCGTAAAAAAAATCTATGCTTTAAAACAACGCGAAGAAACTAAAAGCATGATTGTTCTACTAAATGGAGAACGCATGATGTACAACGTTTTCAAAGAAATTCCAGAAGTAGCTTGGCAAATTTTAGATTTATCCGAAAAACCAACGACTTTAATTTTAGACAATCCTAGAAATGTTGCTAAAAACATTATAGCTGAAGACAATACATTAGGTGTTCGAATGGTAACCGAACCATTTTGCTTTAAACTAATGGAACGCATGAAAAAACCATTGGTATCCACCTCAGCAAATATATCGGGAATGTTTACACCAAAAACTTTCAAAGAAATTAGTCCCGAAATTATAAAAGGTGTGGACTATGTAGTAAATTTGCACCACGATAAAGTTTGCAAAAATCCTTCTACGATTATTAAATTAGGTTTAGATAGTCAGGTAAAAGTGATTAGAAAATAATGATTTGAAGATTTGAAGATTTGAAAAATATCCCAATTTTCAAATTAACTAATTTTCAAATTTTCAAATTAAAGCATGAATTACAAACAACATTTAGAACATAATATTTTCAAAATCATTTCGCAAGCAGCTCAAGAACTTAACTTGGAATGCTATGTGATTGGTGGTTTTGTTCGTGATATATTACTCAACAGAGACCATAAAAAAGACATCGATATCGTTGCCGTTGGTAGCGGAATTGAATTAGCATTAAAGGTTTCTCAGCTAATTTCATTTCATCCAAAAGTGCAAGTTTTTAAAAACTACGGAACAGCTATGTTACGTTATGATGATATTGACGTGGAATTTGTGGGTGCTAGAAAAGAATCATATACTCATGACAGCCGAAATCCTTTAGTGGAAAATGGAACTTTAAAAGACGACCAAGAACGAAGAGATTTTACGATAAATGCATTAGCTTTTTCATTGAATTCTGAAAACTTTGGCGATTTAGTTGATCCGTTTAATGGTGTAGAAGATTTGAAAAACAAAATCATCAAAACGCCTTTAAATCCAGATATTACCTATTCCGACGATCCGTTGCGAATGATGCGTGCGATTCGTTTTGCAACACAATTGAATTTTGAAATTGAATCTGAATCTTTGGAAGCAATTTCTAAAAACAAAGATAGAATCAATATTATTTCAGGCGAACGAATTGTTGATGAATTGCATAAAATTTTAGCTTCTGAAAAACCTTCGATTGGATTTTTACACTTGTATCAAACCGGTTTGTTAGATATTTTTTTACCTGAACTAACGGCTTTGAATAATGTAGAAGAAGTGGAAGGTCATACACACAAAAACAATTTTTACCACACGTTAGAAGTAGTAGATAATATTTGCCCAAATACCGATGACGTTTGGTTACGCTGGTCAGCATTATTACACGATATTGGAAAAGCTCCAACCAAAAGATTCAACAAAAAACAAGGTTGGACGTTTCACGGACATGAATTTTTAGGCGGAAAAATGGTCAAAAAAATATTTGAACGTTTGCACATGCCTTTGAATCACAAGATGAAATTCGTGCAAAAAATGGTGATGATGAGTTCGCGCCCAATCGTAATTGCGGAAGATATTGTTACTGATAGTGCTGTTCGACGTTTGGTTTTTGATGCAGGTGAAGATATTGATAGTTTAATGACTTTATGTAAGGCGGATATCACCACAAAAAATCCAAAGAAATTTCAGAAATACCATAAGAACTTCGACATTGTTAAAGAAAAAATTGTAGAAGTAGAGGAAAAAGACCGAGTTCGTGTGTTTCAACCACCTATTTCGGGCGAAGAAATCATGGAACTATTTGGTTTAAAACCTTGTAGAGAAATTGGAATTCTAAAAGAAGCGGTTAAAGAAGCTATTTTAGAAGGCGAAATCCCAAATGAATATGAACCTGCAAAGGAATTTGTTTTAAACAAAGCTTCAAAATTGGGATTAAAAAAAGTATAAAATTTATAATTTGTTAAAGCTCTTTTCAGATGATCATTGAGTAAATTTGAAGTGCTTTTTGAATATCAAAAAAATGAAAACAAATAAATCGGTTATTTACTGGCTACTTTCGGGATGTGTTTTGTTATTTATTATGGTTACTGTTGGTGGAATTACGCGTCTAACCAACTCAGGTTTATCCATGACCGATTGGCATTTAATCAACGACACCTTCCCTCCTATGTCGGAAGAAAAATGGGTGGAAGCCTTTGAAGAATACAAGAAATTTCCTGAATATCAAAAAGTAAATCAATACAAAGATTTTAAATTAGACGATTACAAATTCATTTTCTTTTGGGAATGGTTTCACCGTTTTATTGGTCGTATTATTGGAGTGGTTTTCATTATTCCGTTCGTTTATTTCCTAATCAAAAAACAATTAGATAAGGAAACCATCAAAAAATGTTTCATTCTTTTGGGAATGGGTGCATTTCAAGGATTCTTGGGTTGGTTCATGGTAGCTAGCGGTTTAAAAGACATGCCCGATGTGAGTCATTTCAGATTAGCGATTCACTTAACATTTGCTTTTATTACGTTTGCTTACACGCTTTGGGTGGCTTTAGATTTAATTTATCCAGAGAGAAAATTACCAGTTTTAGAATTACGAAAAATTGCTCGTATTGCTTTGGTAATTCTAATCATTCAAATTATTTACGGAGGTTTTGTTGCAGGATTAAATGCAGGATTAATTCACAATCATTGGCCTTTAATGAGTGATGGACAATTTTTCCATGAAAGTATTCAATTAGAACAATCGAATTTACTACTAGCATTTACTGAAGGAAAAAGTGGCGTGCAATTCATTCACCGAACATTTGCTTATTTAGTTGTTGGAATGATTATTTTCTTATTCATTAAAAGCAGAAAATTTGTATTAGATAAAACCCAAGATAACGGAGTTAAAACGTTGTTGGTTTTTGTTTTCATACAATTCTTGTTAGGGATTTTTACATTGTTATTCCATGTACCACTTTGGTTAGGATTAGCTCATCAAATTATGGCGTTCTTTTTATTAACTGCCATGACGTTTACGTTGCATAGATTCACAAAATAATGTTACCGACTATATTGTCACAGTTCTTTGTTATTAACTTTAAATGTCAAAATTAAATGCTTCAGATAAATTTTTAGATTTATCTGACTACGGAAGATCTTTCGGAAGGTTTTTCGCTCTTCAATTAAAAGAAACACGATTTACACCTATTCATGTAACACTTTTATTTGGAATTTCTGGCTTACTTGCAATTTATTGCATTTTGTCCCAATTCTATTTAGCAGCCGCTTTTTTCATCATTTTAAAATCAGGTATTGATGCCGCAGATGGTGAATTAGCACGATTAAAAAACACACCTTCTTATGTAGGAAGGTATTTAGATAGCGTGTTTGATATTATATTGAACTTTCTTTTTTTAATGTCTATTTGTTATGTATCAAAAACTTCAATTTGGGTCGCATTATTGGCTTTTATTGGCATTCAATTACAAGGAACACTTTACAATTATTACTATGTAATTTTAAGAAATAAGTCTATTGGAGGAGATGCAACGAGTAAAATTTTCGAATACAAAACACCAAAAGCTTTACCTGGTGAAACACAACAAGCAGTTAATATTTTATTTGGAATCTACACTTTAGTATATAGCATATTCGATAAAATAATTCACTTCTTAGATGCTGATGCTTATAAAGTAAAAACATTTCCTAATTGGTTTATGACTTCTCTTTCGCTTTACGGATTGGGTTTTCAATTATTAATAATTGCGTTCATGTTACCTTTAGGATGGATTGAATTCATCGCTCCATTTTTTATTATTTATTCTCTGTTGATTTTTGTAATAATAGCAATTCGAAAATGTTTTATTCATTAAAATTATAATTCGAACAAAAAACATGTTGTAACATTTTAGCAATTCAATCGTTATATTATTGAACCAAATGGAATTGCATGAAAAGTATCAAAATCATTTTCGCCCTTTTATTTCTTTTATCGATAAATATTGCAAATCCATGTAGTATGTACAAAGTGACCAAAAATGGCAAAACCATGGTGGGTTGTAATGAGGATGCTTGGAGAACAACACCACATATTTGGTTTGAAATTGGGAACAAAAAAACTCCTTTTGGTGCTGCGTTTACTGGTTCTCGATTTGATGGAAAAAATGGTTATGCACCACAATCAGGAATGAATGAACATGGATTGGTTTTTTCAAGATTAGCATCCTATCATCCAGAAAATAATGATTCCAATTTTAAAAACCGCCTAAAAATAAACAATCCAACCCAATATTTAAAAGACATTCTTCACACTTGCAAAACAGTTGAAGATGTAAAAAACTTTATTGAAAAATACGATTACAGTTATTTTATAGAAGACGTTTTCATTTACGTTGATAAATCCGGAAAATATATCGTGGTGGAACCATATAGAATTATTTCGGGCAATGAAGCAAGTTATGTTTTATCTAATTTTTGTCCATCGATAACATCAAAGGAAGATGCTTCTAAACTAGAACGTTATCAAAATGGTGTTTTATTTTTGAATAATAAATTAGAAACCGATTTAGAATTTTGCCGAAAATTATCCGACACCATGCATGTTTGCAGAGACAAAATTGGTGATGGAACGTTATTGACATCAATTTGGGACAACACAAACGGAACTGTGAATTTATACTTCTATCATAAATATGATAAAACCATTCAATTCAATATTAAAGAAGAACTTGCTAAAGGAAATCACATCCTAAAAATAGATTCTTTATTTCCAAAAAATACTGAATTTGAAAAACTAGCTTCGTATCAAATACCTCACAACAATGATATTTTACGCCTTTTTCTGGTGTTTTGTGGATTATTCTTTGTAATGAGTTCTTTTTACTTTTTTGTGAATTATATAAAAAACAGAAGAACCGATAAGTTCAAAAGTATCAAATTACTTTTAATACCGTTTGGTCTCATTTTATTTTACTACATGTATGTTTTAAGTACAAATATGAATATTTTCTATTTTGCCTCACCATATAAAAGTTCATTTAATACTCTTGTAAGCTTGACTTCTTATTTACCTTATGTACTTTTAGTAATAATTATTCCGATGATACGATTCAATTTAAAACTGATACAAGAAAAAATCTGGAATACTTTTGCTTTGATTATCTTAAGTTTAAACAGTTTGTTATATCTAATTTTAATTGGATTTTTTGTGTATTGGCGTTTTTATTTTAATTTTTAATTACCCTATCCACTCTTTAAAATCACTTACACGTTCTCTAGCTACAATTACTTCATCGTCTTTGTAAGTTGGTAAAATGATTTTCAATCTTGAATTGGAATACACTTGAATTTCTTTAACTGCCTTCAATGGGACAATGAATTTTCGGCTTACACGATAAAAGTCTTTTGGATTGATTTCTGCTTCTACAACTTCTAAAGTCGAATCAATTAAATAATCACGATTGTCTAAAGTGTGAATATAAGTTCCTTTGTTTTCGCTGTAAAAACATTCTATTTCATCAATTGAAATCACTTTTAATTGTTGTCCAATTTTTACTGAAAATCGCTTTTTATATTCTTTTTCCACTGGATTGACTAACATGCGCTTAATCGCTTCAAAATCTAATGAAATATTTTGCGTTTGGTTTCTCGCTCTGAATTTATTCACAGCTACTTCCAAATCTTCTTCATCTATTGGTTTCAATAAATAATCAATACTATTTAATTTGAAAGCTCGTAACGCATATTCATCATAAGCAGTTGTAAAAATTACAGCACTTTTAATATCGATTTGCTCAAATATCTCAAACGACAAACCATCAGACAATTGAATGTCTAAAAAAATCAAATCAGGATGCGGATTGTTTTGGAACCAAACAATGGATTCCTCAACAGAATGTAACATGGTATTTACTTGCAAACCTAATTTTTCAACTTTACGTTGCAACAATCGTGCTGCTGGTTTCTCGTCTTCGATAATTAATATATTCATATTAGCTCCACTGATTTTGGTTGGATTTTTCTTTCTCCATAAATTCTTTAATCTTACGCTCTTCCCAATTTTGTCCCATGATAAAATCAGGCAAAAATACCGATAATCCGTGTGCAAACAATCCTAATCCCCAAAAGAAAGCGGTGAAGAAATTATGTGCTTGAAAATAACTTTCGCCATCTTTTAAATTTTGAATATTGATAATCACAATCATAATATTGATGACTAAATAAACAACAGCGTGTGTGTAAAATCCTTTGATTTTCTTTACTCTTTTAACCGCTTGATAATATCTTGCTTCTTCTGCATTTGATGGGATAAAGTTTTTAAACGCTTCTTTATCCATTCTACTATTGATTCTATCTTGTAAACTCATGATTTCTTATTTTTTTAAATTTAATTATTCCCATTTATTGTTTTTGTCTTGATCTTTTTTCAAAATCTCTTGAATTTTTCGTTCTTCCCAAGAACTTCCGTAACCGAAAACTCTGAAGGCATGAAAAACCAATCCTAATCCCCAACCTAACATTGGAAACCAAAACCACTGAAATCCGGAAAAGGTTCTAAAATTGATAAACACTAAAACTGGAATTACGATGCAATAGGAAATTAAACTTCCGTAAAACTCTTTTATTTCTTTGACTCTTCTTGACGCTCTGTCATAAGCCGTTTGTTCATTATAATTATATGTTGTTTCCATAATACTTATTTGTTTGGTTAAAATCGGTAGAAATACTTTGAACTCTTTTTCGTTTTCTTCTACCAATACTTTTCTTTTGGTTAAAATTCCGTAGCGATTAACAATATTTTGTAATCCTACGCCTTTTCGGTCAGATAATATTTCTTTCTTTTGAAGATTGTTAGACACAACTAACTGACCATTTTCAATACTAATTTTGATATGTAGCGGTTTTGCTTCACTTACTACATTGTGCTTAATGCAATTTTCTAACAATAATTGCAACGATAACGGAACTACTTTGGCTTCATCATTCTCAAAACTTTCAGGAATTTCAAAAGTGATGCTGTTTTCAAATCGCATTTTTAGCAAATTCATGTACGTTTTGGCAAATTGTAATTCTTCTGCAACCGAAACCAATTCCTTATCTTTTTGCTCCAAAACATAACGATAAATCTTTGAAAGCGATGTCGTGAATTTTTGAGCATTTTCTGGATTTTCTTCGATTAACGAACTCAATACATTCAAACTATTAAAAAGAAAATGTGGATCGATTTGATTTTTTAAACTTTCAAACTGTGCCGAAGCCGTTCCAGCAATAATTTTCTGTTCTTTTAACTTGTTTTCTTGATAGGCTTTATAGAAATAAACCAAGTGCACAACTAATGAAACAATAATCGTAATCACCATTGCTACAACATAATTAGCAGGCATTTCATTTTGGATAAATTCTTGAATCGTTTTGTCTTCAAACCCAACGTCTTCCAACATTCTCAAAAGAAAAATAGCGAATCCAGAGACAAAAAATGAGGCTAAAAATCCGATTACTAATCGTTTTAAATGAAATCTATTCTTTTCAAAATATTTATCTAATTGGATAAAAATTAATGCATTGGCAATGTAAAGTACCACACTGTACAACATCGTAAAAATAAAATTCCACTTTAATGTTGTAAGACTTGGCAAACTTCTACTGATTAATAAATTCACACCTTGAAGTATCGCAAAAATTACGATTCCAATCACTATTGCTTTAACTATTTCTCTTGAATATTTCATTTTAAAAATTTTATTTACAAGCTTTTACAGCTTCTTGCGCTTTATCTAATCCCCAACTCGGATGAAAAGCCGATTCAGGTTTAAAAGTAGCAAAAAGTTCGATTGCTTTTTCAATTTGGGCACACATTGGTTTCCTATCTTGTCCAAAATATTCTGCCATTCCTTTTTCAAAAGAAGCTTTTTGAAACACAACTCTCGGATTTTCAGGAGCAATCTTATACGCTTTATTCAAAATATATAATACATCACCTGATAATCTTTGCCCGTTTGTCATTGGGTCATAAACAATCCAAGCGGTGTGAATCATAGCTTGCATTACTAAAACTTCTGGATTGTTTTGTGCTAACTCGTTACAAACATCTTGTGCTTTTTGAGCAGCATTCAGTAAAGATTCCATTTTTGATTTGTCTTTCTCAGCAAAAGCTTGCGTAGTATTAATGAAAGCGATGTAGTAATTTGGTAACCAATTTGATTTTTCAACTGAAGCAATTTGCTCTAGCTGAACTAATGCTTCTTTTGAATTTCCGTCTTTCCAAGTTTGTAAGGCTTTTTTCATTCCTTGGTCAAACTGAGTTTGCGCTGACATAATCGAAGCGACAAACATTGCGATGATAGTGATAATTTTTGTCATGATTAATTTTGTTTAATGGTTAAACTGTTCGTTTTATTTTGATGAAGCAAAGTTGCAACAGAAATCGCACCTATAAAATTGAAAGTAACCGAACTGTCATTTTTTGAGGATGAATTGTAACTTTCCCGATTTTAATTACTTTTACCAAAATTAGATTCATGGCATATCAATATATATTAGACGGAATTTACAACGAAGTCATACAAATTGAAAACACCGGAAAAGTAGCCGATTACATTCCAGAATTAGCAAAAATTGATGCGAATAAGTACGGAATTGCATTGGTTGATAAACATCAAAACGTGTTTACAAAGGGCGATGCTCTGGAGAAATTTTCTATTCAAAGTATTTCAAAAGTCATTACGACTTCGCTAATATTCTCTAAAATTGGAAACGATTTATGGGAACGCGTGGGTTATGAACCTTCTGGAAATTCGTTTAATTCGTTAGTGCAATTGGAAAACGAAAATGGTATTCCAAGAAATCCGTTTATCAATGCTGGAGCTTTGGTTGTTGCCGATTTAATGTTAGAACATTTTGAAAATCCAAAAGCTTTTCTTCTTGATTTCGTAAGAGAACTGACTGAAAATCCAAACATCAATTACAACGAAAATGTAGCGCAATCTGAAAAAGCTTTTGGTTACCGAAATGCGGCTTTAGTGAATTTTATAAAATCCTTTGGTAACATCAAAAATGAACCAGTGGCCGTTTTAGACTTCTATTATCATCAATGCTCTATTGAAATGAGTTGTGTGGATTTGGCGAAATGTTTTCAAGTTTTCGCTAATAATGGCGTAATTCCTAAAAGCGATAAAAAATTCCTTTCTACAAGTAAATGTAAACGCATGAACGCCTTAATGCAAATGTGTGGTTTTTATGATCAAGCGGGTGAATTTACTTTTAAAGTTGGGCTTCCAGGAAAAAGTGGTGTTGGTGGTGGCGTAGTAGCTGTTTTCCCAAATCATTACACGGTAGCGGTTTGGAGCCCGAAATTAAACAAAAAAGGGAATTCATTTTATGGTTTAGAAACCTTAGAACGATTAACGACTGAAACTTCATTATCCATATTTTAAAATCTTATCAACAATTCGCAAAAGCAAAAAAGTTTCTCGTAAATAATAATTACTTTTGCAGTTCTTAAAATTTCAACGATTATGATTTATAAATTCAGAGCTATTCTCGATGCTGAAGAAGATATTTTTAGAGATATTGCCATCGAAAGCGACAACTCATTAGAAGATTTACACAATGCGTTAATCAATGCATTTGGTTTTGACGGTACCGAAGTAGGCGCTTTTTATACATGTGCAAACGATTGGTCTTGGCATGAAGAAGATGGAATTCCGTTGTTTGATACAGGTGATATTCCTGGCGAAATAAAAACAATGGCTGAATATACGTTAGACGAATTGGTTCACGAACAAAACACTAAGTTAGTATATGTGTACGATTTATTTTCTATGTGGACATTTTTCTTAGAATTAGCCGCTATTGAAGAGAAAGCTCTTGGAGAAACATATCCTGCTTTATTATTTTCACACGGCGAACTTCCAGCAGAGGCTTTACAAAGTGGTATGCGAGGAGATTTATCTGACGAAGACATGTTTGGCGAATTTGAAGATGATTTAGATGATGATGACTTCGACATGTTTGATGGAGACGATAGTTTTGAAGACATGGGATTTGAAGAAAATTGGAACTAAAAGCCAAAGAATTAAAAAGAATAAACCAAAATACAATCTTTAAAAGCCAAGAAAAAACAAACTTGTTCTATCTTGGCTCTTTTATCTAAACTATAAAAAATGATCAATCTATTTAATGCTCATATTGAGAATTTATCTATTCACCGCGTAGGAAATAAAAGCAGAAACGAAGCTATCTTCTTATCTGAAAATCCATACGGATTGAATGATGAAATCATGCCTTTGTTGAAGGAATTTTTCTTTAAACCTTTTAGAGAAAAAGAAGAAAACTACTTTCAGTTTGCTCATGAAGTAGATTTAGAATACAACGAAATGTACAATTTTGCTTCCGAAGTTTTTAATAACCCAAGCGAAATTCACAACGTTTCAAAAAAAATCACGAAACACCTTTTCGAGCAATCAAATCATCCGCACATTAAAAACGGAGAAGTTTATGTAGCTTATTTTACACACGTTTCTATTGATAATAATGTAGTTGATGCTATTGGAGTTTTCAAAAGTGAAGTGCAAACCGATTTCTTGCAATTTGAAGAAAAAGAAAGCAACTTAGAAATGATTTTACAACAAGGAATTAACTTGAATAAGTTAGACAAAGGTTGTATTATTTTCAACTACAAAAAAGAAGAAGGCTATAAAATTTTAACTGTAGATAGCAACCGTTACGATGCGCGTTATTGGTTAGAGCATTTCTTATCAGTTGATGCGTTTCAAGATGAAAACTTCATGACCAAAAAATACTTGAAATTCTGTCAAGAGTTTGCTAAAGAAGTAGTTTTACCTGCCGAAGACAAACAACAAGAAGTATTGTTCATGAACCGTGCAATCAATCACTTTGCTAAAAATGATGAATTTGAAGAAACGGCTTTCTTGAACGAAGTAATGCAAAATCCAGAATTCATTCCAGAATTCAAAAATTATAAAGTAGATAAAGGTGCCAAATACAGCATCGAGGACGTATCCAGTTTTCCAATTGCAAATGCTGCCGTTACTGATGTGCGTCGTACCTTAAAAAACACGATTCAATTGGATACGAATATCCAAATCAAATTGGATTTCATCAACCCAGAAAGTGCGGAGAAATTTGTTGAAAAAGGTTGGGACGAAGAAAAACAAATGTATTATTACTTGGTTTACTTTAATAAAGAACAAAAATCATAAGACATTTACATACAAAAAATTAAACCTCAATTACAACCTTGTACTTGAGGTTTTTTTTGAAAGAACTTTAACAAAATATTTGTTTAACTTTTTTGATTATAAATTAAACATTCTTTACCTTTGATGAAATTTTAAAAGTCATGGCAAAGAAGAAAGAGTTTACTAATCAAGATATTTTAGGTTTCTACATTGATTATTTTTTAGAAAATAACAAAGCGCCACATTCGGTATATAAATTTGCGAAGCAATACAACTTTGAAGAAGCCGTTTTTTATGCGAATTTTTCATCATTTGAACAAATTGAAAAAACCTTTTTTACTTCCTTATTTCAGCAAACAATGGGTTTGTTAGAAAAAAGCGAAGATTTTGAATCGTATGATGCACGAACCAAATTATTAAGTTTTTACTTCACCTATTTTGAAATGTTAACCGCAAACAGAAGTTTCACAGTTGCACTTTTAAAAGAAGATAAAAACAAATTGAAAAGTCTTTCTAAATTGACAGATTTAAGAAAACACTTCAAGCAATTCTTTGATACTTTAGAAATTGAAAAAATCGATTTAAAACAAGAAAAGTTAATCGAATTTCAAGAAAAAACCATGAGTGAAATGGCTTGGTTACAATTCTTATTCACTTTAAAATTTTGGATAGAAGACACTTCGCTATCTTTTGAAAAAACCGATATTTTCATTGAAAAATCAGTCAATACCAGTTTTGATTTAATGGATATTGCTCCTTTGAAAAGTTTAATTGACTTCGGAAAATTCATGTGGCAAGAAAAAGCCTCATTTAAAATGTAAACACAGATGAAAACTATAGATAGTATTCCTACATCAAAAATTCAGAGAGCATCCAAACTGATTCAAACTGGAGCAAAAGTTGGTGTAAATTACATAAAATATTATGGTGACAAAATCACCAAAACTGAAGCCGAAGCCAAAGAAAATCTAAACATTAACAATGCTTCTGACATTTACGACGGTTTAAAACAAATGAAAGGAAGCGCTTTGAAAGTAGCGCAAATGCTAAGCATGGATAAAAGTATTTTACCTCGTGCTTATGTAGAGAAATTTTCATTAGCTCAATTTTCGGTTCCACCGTTATCGCCACCATTGGTAAACAAAACCTTTAAAAACTATTTTGGCAAACAGCCAAACGAAATATTTGACACTTTTAATGCCACTTCAATAAACGCTGCGAGCATTGGTCAAGTACACCAAGCGAGCAAGGATGGGAAAAATCTTGCTGTGAAAATTCAATATCCTGGAGTGGCAGAAAGTATCAGTTCCGATTTGGCGATGGTAAAGCCAATTGCGATTAAAATGTTCAATATTAAAGGAAAAGATTCGGATAAATATTTCAAAGAAGTTGAAGACAAATTGATTGAAGAAACCAATTACATCAATGAAGTTAAGCAAAGTATTGAAATGGCTGAAGCTTGTGCCACTATTCCTAATTTGATTTTTCCAAAGTATTATCCTGAATGGTCTTCTGAAAAAATTATTACCATGGATTGGATGACAGGCGAACATTTGTCAGAATTCACCGCTTATAATACTGATATTGAGAAGTCGAATATTTTAGGACAAACGCTTTGGGATTTTTATATGTTTCAAATGCACAATTTACGAAAAGTCCACGCAGATCCGCATCCAGGAAACTTCTTGATTACGAAAGACACAAAACTTATTGCATTAGATTTTGGTTGTATCAAAGAAGTCCCGAATGATTTTTATGTACCTTATTTTGAATTGGCGAAGAAAGAAAATTTAGCAAATCCAGAATTTTTTAAATCAAAATTATACGAATTAGAAATATTAAGAACCGACGATTCTAAAGAAGAAACTGAGTTTTTTACTGCGATGTTTCATGAATTATTAAGCTTATTCGCAAGACCATTTCATGTGGAAGAATTTGATTTTTCAGACGATGAATTTTTTGGACAAATTGCCGATTTGGGCGAACGCTATTCAAAAAGCACCGAATTAAGAAATATGAATGGAAATCGAGGTTCAAAACATTTCATTTACATCAACAGAACGTTCTTTGGTTTATACAATTTAATGCACGATTTAAAAGCTAAAAATGTAAAAATCAACAACTTTATAAAATATTAATAATTGCCCCAAGTTTACTAAAAATCCCTAACCAAGCCATATCGTTAGGGATTTTTTTATTTCCTTATTTTTTATTAGTAACAAATAACCCAACTGTTCGTCTTATTTGTAAATCAAAAAACGAATCAACTTGGAAACCATTTTAAAAATCACCAATCTTAATAAGATTTTCAATAGAAAATTACACGCTGTTAAAAACGTGTCTTTTGAAATCAAGAAAGGAAATGTTTACGGAATTCTCGGACCAAACGGCTCTGGAAAATCAACCACTTTAGGAATAGTATTAAACGTAGTTAATAAAACTTCAGGCGATTTTGAATGGTTTGGAGGAAAATCTAATACGCACGACGCACTAAAAAAAGTAGGTGCTATTATTGAACGACCAAATTTTTATCCGTACATGACCGCCAAAGAAAATTTGGAATTAGTATGTAAAATTAAAGGCACTTCGCTTTCAAAAGTAGATGAGAAATTAGAATTGGTTGGGCTTTTAGAACGTAAAAACGATAAATTCAGAACGTATTCACTTGGTATGAAACAACGTTTAGCGATTGCTTCTGCCCTACTAAATGATCCAGAAATTTTAATTTTAGATGAACCAACAAACGGTTTAGATCCGCAAGGAATTCGTCAAATTAGAGATATTATCCGAATTATCGCTTCGCAAGGCACGACCATTTTATTGGCTTCGCATTTATTAGACGAAGTAGAAAAAGTGTGTAGTCATGTGGTTGTTTTGCGTAAAGGCGAAATGTTATATCAAGGTTCGGTTCATGATATGATTGAAAACAATAGCTTTTTCGAGTTAAAATCAGACGATAAAGAGCAACTTAAATTGGCACTTCAAAATCACCCTTCCGTTGAAAAAATAGAGGAAGAAGAAGGAAAAATATTGGTTTATTTAAATCAAGATATTGCTGCCAAAGATTTAAACTCGTATCTGTTTGAACAAAAAATTGTTTTAGAACATCTTGTAAAAAGAAAAAACAGTTTAGAAGAACAATTTTTAGAATTAACCAAAAACTAACACAATCATGAAAAGATTACTATCTATAGAGTTTCAAAAAATTTGGAAAAACAAAGCCAGCCGTGTATTACTACTTGCTTATTTTGTTTTATTAAGTTTCATCGCATTAATCGCATCCATAAAATTTAGTATTGGAACCTTCGAAATTAGAATTGCCGATCAAGGAATTTTTAATTTCCCATATATCTGGCATTTTAACTCATACATAGCCTCTTTATTCAAAATTTTCTTAGCTATTGTAATTGTTTCCATGATGGCAAACGAATATACTTATGGCACTTTAAAGCAAAATTTAATTGACGGATTAAGCAAAAAAGAATTCATTCTTTCCAAATTTTTAGTGGTGGGAACTTTTGCTGTTGCTTCTACTCTATTTGTTTTTGTGATGTCGTTAATATTAGGATATTCATTCTCTTCTTATAATGAAATGGGAATTGTATTTTCTGATTTAGAATATTTATTGGCATTTTTTGTTAAGCTTACAGCATTTTTCTCTTTCTGTTTATTCTTAGGAATATTAGTAAAAAGAAGTGCATTTGCATTAGGCTTTTTATTCATTTGGTTCATTGGAGAGAATATTTTCTATTGGTTAGTGAAATTTGTCATCTTAGGTGGAAATGACAAAACAAAGAATTTTGGAGATACTATTATTCAATTTTTCCCTATGGAAGCAATGAGCAATCTAATTAAAGAACCATTTACCCGATTGAGCGCCATTAAAACGATTGAAACCACTATTGGCGGAGCAAAAGCAGCAAAAGATTACAGTGTTCATTTTTCCGAAGTTAGCATTGTTTTAGTCTGGACTTTTATATTTATTTTAACATCTTATTATATCTTAAAAAAGCGTGATTTATAGTATCTTTGCCGATGCTATGAATACTTTTAAATATACCATTTCTGTCTTACTTTTCGCATTGGGGATCCAATTCGTGAATTCGCAAAATATTTCAGTTGACGAAGGATATACACCTCAAGATTTAGTTGAAGATGTCTTAATAAATAGCACTTGTGCTAATGTATTTAACGTAAGTGTTTCAGGAGGAAATTTTGCTACTGGAGAAAAAAGCTTTGGCTACTTTGACGGAACTGGAACTACCTTCCCATTTCAAAACGGAATTATTCTTTCAACAGGAAAAATCAATAATGCTCCAGGTCCAAATTCCTATCTATCCGATGATGGTGGGAATATGGGTTGGGATGGCGATCCAGATTTAAACGATGCGTTAGGTTTGAGTAATACCTACAATGCCACAATTTTAGAATTTGATTTTATTCCGTTAGGAAACAAAATCAGTTTTGATTATATTTTTTCATCGGAGCAATATTTAACAAATCCTTCTTCAAATCAATGTAATTTTACTGATGGTTTTGCTTTTTTATTGAAAAAAAATGGAGATACTAGATACGAAAATTTAGCAGTTATTCCGGGAACAACAACTCCTGTAAAAGTGAATACCGTTCGTGGCCCGGGAACTATTTGCCCAGTTGCAAATGCTGCCTATTTTGATGCATTTAATGATGTGAATCATCCTACAAATTTTAATGGCCAAACCAAAGTTTTAACAGCACAATCTGATGTTATTCCAGGTGAAACATATCACATAAAATTAGTAATTGCAGATGAAGGAAATTACCGTTATGATTCGGCAATCTTTTTAGGTGGCGGTAGTTTTAATTTTACAATCGATATTGGAGATGACCGATTAATTGCAACAGGCAATCCTTTATGTCAAGGCGAAAATTTAGTAGTTGATGCTACGCAAACTGGAGCAACAGGTTATCAATGGTTTCAGAATAATATTGCGATTCCTGGAGCTACGAATGCAACCTATAATATTACTTCGGCAGGAGATTATTTAGTTGAAATTAATTATGGTGCAACTTGTCAAACTACAGGAAGTATTAAGATTGAATATGCCGCTGTACTAACTATTGATGAAGATAGTTTTACAACTTGTGATGCTGATGATAACCAAGATGGAAAAACGGTCTTCAATTTAGACTCAATTAAAAATAACCTTTTCACAAACTTACCAACAAATTATGTAGTTTCATTTTTTGAGATTCCTACAAGCACGACTGCTTTACCTTCAAATTACACCAATACAACTGCTTTCAGTCAAACAATATATGCAAGAGTAATGAATGTTCAAGGATGTTATACTGACTATCCAGTTGATTTAAGAATTAATACTTTTTCGGCAATTTTAACAGATGAAAATTTAGGTTTGTGCGAAGATAATTTCCTAATTCTAGATGCTGGTGACGGATTTTCAAGCTACAGTTGGAACACGAATCCAATTCAAACTTCACAACAAATAACAGTTTCTTCTGGAGGAACCTACATAGTTACAGTTACCAATGCTACAAATTGCTCTAAAACAAAAACGTTTAACATTACAGCTTCTGGAATTGCAACTATTGAAGATATTATCATTAATGATTTTAGAGAAAATAATTCAGCTACAATTGAAATTTCAAGTTCGAGTTTAGGCGATTATGAATTTTCATTAGACGGAACTAATTACCAAGATTCTAACATTTTCACCAATTTATCACCAGGAGAATACACTGTTTATGTACAAGATAAAAAAGGGTGTGGCATTGTATTCGAAACCTTTTACATCTTAGATTATCCAAAATACTTTACTCCAAACGGTGATGGATATAATGACACTTGGTATATTAAAAACCTTGATAAACGAAATCTTGAAAACAGTACTATTTCTATATTTGACCGTTACGGAAAATTATTAAAACAATATTCAGCAGATAATAATAGCTGGGACGGAACCTTTAATCAAAACATTTTACCAAGCACCGATTATTGGTTTACAATTGAATTAACTAACGGAAAAAACATCAAAGGCCATTTTGCGTTAAAACGTTAGGCATAATAATTGCAGAATAGCTTACAAAATAATATATTCGCAGTATGATGCAAATACACGAAATTGAAGCTATAAAATTGCTTTTAGCTACACCAAAAAAAATTACTATTATTCCACATAGAAATCCAGATGGAGACGCTATGGGTTCTACTTTAGGTTTATATCATACTCTAAAACAACTACAACATGATGTTGTAGTTATTGCACCAAACGAGTTCCCTGATTTTTTAGCTTGGTTACCTGAAAGTGAAAAAGTTTTAATTTTTGAAAGAAGTTTTGATACTTGTAAAGCTATTTTAGAAAAATCAGAATTGATTTTTACTTTGGATTTTAATGCGCTTCACAGAACGGGCGACCAAATGGAAAATGTATTAAAAACGCTAACAGCTCCAAGTGTAATGATAGACCATCACCAAGCACCAGACGGTTATGCTACTTATACTTTTTCTGATACCGCTTATGGATCTACTTGCGAAATGGTATATGATTTAATCTATCAATTAGGTTACAAAAATCTAATCAATAAAAAAGTTGCTACTTGTTTATATACTGGAATTGTTACTGATTCGGGAAGTTTTCGTTTCCCAAAAACAACTAGTAAAACTCATAAATGTGTTGCTGATTTAATTGACACTGGCATCAACAATAGCGAAATTCATAATTTACTTTTTGACAATTCTTCATACAACCGTTTGTTGTTGTTAGGAAAAGCACTTCAAAACTTGAAAATGCTTCCTGAATACAAAACGACTTACATTACCTTAACTCAAGATGAATTAAACGAATTCGGGCATCAAAAAGGAGATACCGAAGGTATAGTAAATTACGGCCTAAGCATCAAAGGAATTGATTTTACAGCTATTTTCATCGAAAATAAAGAAGAAGGCATTATCAAAATTTCTTTTCGTTCACAAGGCGATTTTGATGTAAATCAATTTGCAAGAAATCATTTCAATGGTGGCGGACATATCAATGCTGCTGGTGGGAAATCTTTTTTAAACTTAGAAGAAACGATACAACAATTTATTGCTATTTTAGCAACAGAAAAAAAATAACCATGAAAATTCAAAACTTATTCCTTTTTGGAGTTGTACTGTTTTTTGCAAGTTGTTCGCAACATCAACAGGCCAGAGAACCAATAACACATACTTCAGGAACTTTCATAAAAGAATCTATAGAACGTAATAAAGTTTTAATTGCGGATGAAGAAGATTTAATTGCAGCTATCATTAAAAACGATTCTCTTAAATCGTACATAGCTTCAAATAAAGGCTATTGGTACAAATATGAAACTAAAGTGGAAGAAGTAACTCCATCGCCAAAAAGAGGAGATATCGCTTTTTTTGATTACGAAATTAAAGATTTAAAAAATAGAATTATTTACACAATGACTGAAACAAAGCCTCAAGTCTATTATGTGGATAAAGAAAATATCATGATGGGATTGCGTGACGGAATTAAATTAATGAAAAAAGGTGAAACCGTTACTTTCTTATTTCCATCTCACATGGCGTATGGCTATCATGGGGATGATAAAAAAATTGGTACAAACGAACCCCTAATTTGCACCGTAAGTTTAAACGATATTAAAGTAGATACTCAAGCTAAAAACTAAATAAAAATGAAGATTACCTCGATTTTACTTTTAAGCATTGCTACATTTTTTGCTTCTTGTTCAAAATCATATGACAACCTTAAAGAAGGTTTGTATGCTGATATTGAAACTGCAAAAGGAAACATGATAGTAAAGCTAGAATTTGAAAAAGCACCCAATACAGTAGCTAACTTTGTAACTTTAGCAGAAGGAAAAAACCCTTTTGTTAGCGAAGAATTCAAAGGGAAACCATTTTATGATGGATTAAAATTTCACCGTGTAATTGCTGATTTCATGATTCAAGGTGGAGATCCAATGGGAGATGGTTCTGGAGGACCAGGATACAAATTTAAAGATGAGTTTCATCCTGATTTAAAACACTCAAAAGCAGGGATTTTATCTATGGCAAATGGTGGTCCAAGTACAAATGGAAGCCAATTCTTTATCACTCATAAAGAAACACCTTGGTTAGACAATATGCATACTGTTTTTGGAGAAGTAGTAGAAGGATTAGAAGTTATTAATATTATTGAAACAGATGATGTTATTGAAAAAATAACAATCATCAGAATTGGAAATGCAGCGAAGAAATTTGACGCTGTAAAAATTTTCAAAAACTATTATTCTTCAGTTGCCAAAGAAATTAAAGAAGCGGAAGAAAAAGCACAAAAAATTATCGAAAACAAAGTAAAAGAAATTACTAGTTTAAAAGCTACAGGAACCAAAACTAAATCAGGATTAATTTACCAAGTGATTAAAAAAGGAACAGGTAAAAAACCAACAAACGGTACACAAGTTATTATTCATTATGCTGGTTATTTAGAAAATGGTCAACTTTTTGATACGAGTTATGAAGAAGTAGCTAAGCAATACGGAAAATTTGATCAAAACAGAGCGGACCAAAACGGATATGCTGGATATCCAGTCACAATGGGAAGCTTACCTTTTATTCCAGGATTTAATGAAGGTGTTGAAATGATGAATTATGGAGATAAAATGATGTTATATATTCCATCTGAATTAGGATATGGGCAACAAGGAGCAGGAGATGCTATTCCACCAAATGCTAATATTATATTTGAAGTAGAACTTTTAGAATTTAAACCAACTAACTAATAAATATAAAATGAAAAACATATTTAAAATAGTAGTGATTGCCTTAAGCTGTATAACTTTCGGAGTTGCGCAAAACAAAAAACAAGACGGAATTTTTGCTGAATTCAATACCACAAAAGGAAAAATTGTAGTTGAATTGGAATTCAAGAAAACACCAGTAACTGTTGCAAATTTCATTTCCTTAGCAGAAGGAAAAAACACTAAAGTTGACGCAAAATTTAAAGGAAAACCATACTATAACGGATTAAAATTTCACAGAGTAATTGCTGATTTCATGATTCAAGGTGGTTGCCCAGATGGAACTGGAGCTAGTGGACCAGGTTATAAATTTGATGATGAAATTGTTGCCGATTTAAAACACTCAGGAAAAGGAATTTTATCAATGGCAAATGCAGGACCTGCTACTAATGGAAGTCAATTTTTTATTACTCACAAAGCTACTCCATGGTTAGATGGAAAACATACTGTTTTTGGTCATGTTATTAGTGGACAAGAAATAGTAGATAAAATTGCTCAAAATGATGTAATAACTTCGGTTAAAATTATCCGAGTAGGAAAAGAAGCAAAAAAATTCAATGCAGAAAAAACATTTTCTGATTATTTTGCAAAAAAGGAAATAGCTGAAAAGCAAAAAGAAGCTAAAGAGAAAGAAGCTAAAGAAAAAGCAATGCTTGAATTTGCCAATGCTACAACGACTCCTAGCGGATTAAAATATATTGTATTACAAGAAGGAACTGGCAACAAACCTGTTGCAACTAGTAATGTTAAGGTACATTACACTGGAATGTTTTTAGACGGTAAAGTTTTTGATAGCAGTGTACAACGAGGAGAATCTATTGATTTTGGATTAAACCAAGTTATCAAAGGATGGACAGAAGGAGTTCAATTAATGAAAGAAGGTGCAAAATATAAATTTTACATTCCATCTAATTTGGCGTATGGTGAAAGAGGTGCTGGAGGTGTTATTCCTCCAAATGCCGATTTAATTTTCGAAGTAGAATTAATCAAGATAAATCAATAACAAAAAAGCCGCTAATTAAAATTAGCGGCTTTTTTTATTTGATAGAATTAAAATCTCCAGTCAAATTCGTCTTTATCACTAAAAACGGCACCTACTTCGATCTTAACAACTTCATTATAATCTACGTGAACAAACAACCAGTTTTCTTCGTTAAAATAACTCATCATTCCTTCTACTGTATCCGTTTCAAAAGATTTTACTTTATTCTTTTCTAAAACAGGAAATATATCGCTCCAATTCTTTCCAATTATAGTTGTGTTAAACAACTTTACTATTGGATTAGTTGTCGTCATATACCCTAATCTAAAAGCTTCTTCTTTGTAAAAAATCAAACGAAGTTTTCTAGCGTTATACATAAAAACAACGTTTTCTTCTTCATCTTTATATTGCGTATCGGGTTTACCCAAAATCTTAGTAACATCTTGCTCTTTCATCCCGAAAAGCAAATTGTCAATTCCGTATTTTAATTTAATTTCCATGCTTGTATATGCTAAAAAATCCCGACTTTCATCGGGATTCATATTAATTATATTTTAAAACGTTTTCTGTCGTTTTCTGTCAAATAAATTTTTCTTAAACGAATAGATTTTGGAGTAACCTCAACATATTCATCTTTTTGAATGTATTCTAACGCTTCTTCTAATGAAAAAATAATTGGTGGAATAATTCTTGCTTTTTCATCATTTCCAGATGAACGTACGTTTGACTGTTTTTTAGCTTTAGTTACGTTGATACACATATCATCACCACGAGAGTTTTCACCAATTACTTGACCTTCATAAATCTCAGCATTTGGCTCCACGAAGAATTTACCACGATCTTGTAATTTATCGATAGAATAAGGAATTGCTTTTCCGTTTTCCATAGAAATTAACGAACCATTGTTACGTCCTGGAATAGTTCCTTTGAAAGGTTCGTATCCAATGTAACGGTGAGACATAATAGCTTCACCAGCAGTAGCAGTTAACAATTGATTTCTTAATCCTATAATTCCACGAGATGGAATGTTGAATTTAATAATCATACGTTCTCCTTTAGCTTCCATCGATAACATTTCTCCTTTACGGATTGTTACGAATTCTACAGCTCTACCTGAAAGATTTTCTGGTAAGTCAATTGTTAATTCTTCAATTGGTTCACATTTTTGACCATCAATTTCTTTGATGATAACTTGTGGTTGACCAATTTGTAATTCATAACCTTCTCTTCTCATTGTTTCAATAAGAACTGATAAGTGAAGAACTCCACGACCAAAAACCATGAATTTATCGGCAGAATCAGTTTCACCTAACTTCATTGCTAAGTTTTTCTCTAATTCTTTAGTTAGACGATCTCTAATATGACGAGATGTTACAAATTTACCTTCTTTACCAAAGAAAGGAGAATCATTAATTGTGAACAACATACTCATTGTTGGCTCATCAATAGCGATAGTTTGTAAAGCTTCTGGATTTTCAAAATCAGCGATAGTATCACCAATTTCAAATCCTTCAATACCAATAATCGCACAAATATCACCGGCAATTACTTGATCTACTTTTTTACGACCTAAACCTTCAAAAGTATGTAATTCTTTAATTCTAGATTTGATTACTGTACCATCTCTTTTTACTAAAGATATTGGCATTCCTTCTTTTAAAACACCTCTTTCTAAACGACCAATCGCAATACGACCAGTGAATGAAGAGAAATCTAAAGAAGTAATTAACATTTGAGGAGTTCCTTCAGATACTTTAGGAGCTGGAACGTGTTCCAAAACCATATCTAATAAAGGTTCGATGTTTTCCGTTTGATTTCTAAAATCATCAGACATCCAGTTATTTTTAGCCGAACCATAAACAGTTGGGAAATCTAATTGAGCTTCCGTAGCACCTAATTCAAACATTAAGTCGAAAACTTTTTCATGAACTTCTTCTGGAGTACAGTTTTCTTTATCAACTTTATTAATAACCACACATGGTTTTAAACCTAAGTCAATTGCTTTTTGTAATACGAAACGCGTTTGAGGCATTGGACCTTCAAATGCATCAACTAAAAGACAAACACCATCAGCCATATTAAGTACACGCTCTACTTCTCCTCCAAAATCGGCGTGACCCGGAGTATCGATAATGTTGATTTTTGTTCCTTTGTAAGTTACAGAAACGTTTTTAGAAGTAATAGTAATTCCTCTTTCACGCTCTAAGTCATTATTATCTAAGATCAAATCTCCAGTGTTTTCGTTTTCACGAAACAACTGACAGTGGTACATAATTTTATCAACCAAAGTAGTTTTACCGTGGTCAACGTGTGCAATAATTGCGATGTTTCTAATAGAAGTCATTTATTAATTTTTTGAAGGTGCAAAGGTAATGTTTATTTTGATAAAAACACTATAGTAATCAATACTTTAGTAGAAATAACAAAATGATAACCTATAAAAAAAGCCCTCAAGATGAGAGCTTTAGTATATTTTACGAAACAGTAGACTATAAAGAAGCTACGTGTCTAGTTAATTTTGATTTTAAGTTAGAAGCTTTATTATCATGAATGATATTTTTCTTAGCTAATTTATCAATCATAGAAATAACTGATGATAATTTTGCAGAAGCCTCAGCTTTGTCAGTAGCTAAACGAATAGCTTTAATTGCGTTACGAGTAGTTTTGTGTTGGTATCTGTTTAACACTCTTCTTTTCTCGTTACTTCTAATTCTTTTTAAAGCAGATTTATGATTTGCCATTTTGTTCTTTTTTTAATTGTAATAATTGTTATAAACTACTAGTTAAAAAAGAAAAACCTCCCACAATTACATTCGCAATCACTTTGGTTTTAACTAATAAAATAATAACCGAGACACCAATTATTATTTTATAAAACTTATTTACAACTAATTCTGTAGCCCGTAGGGGAATCGAACCCCTCTTACCAGGATGAAAACCTGGCGTCCTAACCGATAGACGAACGGGCCATTAACCAATTCTTTTTAATCTCAATACTTGTAGCCCGTAGGGGAATCGAACCCCTCTTACCAGGATGAAAACCTGGCGTCCTAACCGATAGACGAACGGGCCATTAACCAATTCTTTTTAATCTCAATACTTGTAGCCCGTAGGGGAATCGAACCCCTCTTACCAGGATGAAAACCTGGCGTCCTAACCGATAGACGAACGGGCCATTAACCAATTCTTTTTAATCTCAATACTTGTAGCCCGTAGGGGAATCGAACCCCTCTTACCAGGATGAAAACCTGGCGTCCTAACCGATAGACGAACGGGCCATTACATTAATTTTGTAATGCGAGTGCAAAAATACAACTAATTTTGATTTCTGCAAGACCTTGTATAAAAATTTTTATTTTTTTTTAGTATGCCTTAGCAAAAAGAACCCTTCCTTTAGACGGAGCGCCAGTAAACATACAGCTTCCAGCCTCTTCTACTCTATCTAAAGCAATACATCTAATGGTTGCTTTTGTTAGCTCTTTTATCTTTTCTTCTGTTTCTGCAGTACCATCCCAATGTGCAGCTAAGAAGCCTCCTTTGGTTTCTAACAACTCTTTAAATTCATCGAAAGAATTCACTTCAGTTATGTGGGTATCTCTGTATTCCAATGCTTTAGCAAACATATCATTTTGAATAGTTTCTAATAAATTTTGAATATACGATGCTACTCCCTGTTTAGAAACTACTTCTTTTGATAAATTATCTCTACGAGCGATTTCATAAGTTCCGTTTTCTAAATCGTTTGGTCCAAGAGCAATTCTTACCGGAACCCCTTTTAATTCCCATTCTGCAAATTTGAATCCTGGTTTTTGAGTATCTCTATTATCATATTTAACTGAAATACCTAATTTTCGAAGTTCAGCAGTTAAAATATTTACTTGCTCTGAAATTGCATCAAACTGCTCATCTGTCTTATATATAGGAACAATAACCACTTGAATAGGAGCTAAATTTGGAGGCAAAACCAATCCTTTATCATCAGAATGCGTCATTACTAAAGCACCCATTAAACGTGTTGAAACTCCCCAAGAAGTTCCCCAAACGTGTTCTTGTTTTCCTTCTTTATTAGCAAATTTTACATCAAAAGCTTTGGCAAAATTTTGACCTAAAAAGTGAGAAGTTCCCGCTTGCAAAGCTTTTCCATCTTGCATTAACGCTTCAATACAATACGTTTCATCTGCACCAGCAAAACGCTCCGTTTCTGTTTTTAATCCTTTAATTACCGGAATTGCCATGAAATTTTGAACAAAATCAGCGTACACATTCATCATTTTTTCAGACTCTTCAATCGCTTCTTGACGAGTAGCGTGAGCCGTATGCCCTTCTTGCCATAAAAACTCAGCAGTTCTTAAAAACAAACGCGTTCTCATTTCCCAACGAACCACATTTGCCCATTGATTAATTAATAAAGGTAAGTCTCTATACGATTGCACCCATCCTTTATAGGTCGACCAAATAATAGCTTCACTTGTAGGACGAACTATTAATTCTTCTTCTAATTTCGCATTCGGGTCTACCATTAATTTACCTGGTCTTTCCTCGTCGTTTTTCAAACGATAATGCGTCACAATGGCACACTCTTTAGCAAATCCTTCTGCATTTTTTTCTTCTGCTTCAAACATGCTTTTTGGAACAAACAAGGGGAAATAAGCATTACTATGTCCAGTTTCTTTAAACATTCTATCTAATTCAGCTTGCATTTTTTCCCAAATTGCATAGCCATATGGCTTAATCACCATACACCCTCTAACACCTGAATTCTCTGCTAAATCAGCCTTTACGACTAGTTCGTTATACCATTTGGAATAATCTTCCGCTCTTGTAGTTAAGTTCTTGCTCATTATGAATATTTTGGCACAAAAATTGTTTGTATAAATTTTAACTAATTTGTTTGGCAAAAATAGTTAAATTTGAAGTGTCCAACAATAAAAAAATAAGAGTTATGAAAACTTATTACTTGATTACCCAAAAAAATGCCATGTTTTCTTTGTTTGGATTATTGGCAATAATCACAACATCATGTGGTTCCTATCAAAATGCATCCTATTATGACGATGGTGTTTACACCACTTCTGAAAAACAAAAAATAGTAGTTGTTGAAGATAATTCACAAAACAACAATGCATATTCTCAAAAATTTAAAGAAATGCAGAATGACTACGTCTACTATTCTGAAGATGGTACTGAGCAAAAAGACAGCGTTGTAACTGTCTACGACAACCAATATAGCAACAACAACAATGCCGACTGGGGAAATAATGCAACCGAAGTAACCATCAATTACTACAATAACGATTACGGCTGGAACAACTGGTATTCTCCATATTGGGGATTAGGTTGGAACTGGGGATGGAATTCTTGGTATGGCCCAAATTGGGGATGGGGATGGAATTCTTGGTATGGCGCAGGCTGGGGATGGAATTCTTGGTACGGTCCTGGATGGGGATGGAATGGTTATTATGGCCCAGGATGGGGAGGATACTATGGAGCAGGCTGGGGATACAATGGCTACTATGGAAATAATGTTTCATACAACCATGGTCGTAGAGGCGGAAATGGATACTACAATAATGGAGGAGGTAGAACTTCAAACCGTTCAAACACGCCACGCCCTAGCTTTGATAATAGAAATAATAATCCTAGATCACACAATGCAACACCAAGATCTAATACAACTACACCAAGATCTCAAAATACAACACCTAGAGAAGGTACATACACACCAAGAACAAATACACAATCACCAAGAACATCAACTCCTAGAGACAACAGTTCTTCTCCAAGAAGCAATAACTATTCTTCACCAAGAAGCTCTTCAGGAGGAAGTTTTGGGGGTGGTAGCTTCGGTGGCGGAGGTCGCTCTGGCGGCGGAGGCGGTAGAGGCGGCAGAGGTTAATTAAAACACTAAAGATTAAAAAAATTGAAATGAAAAAATTATTCTTATCCATAATTTTTGGTAGTTCTTTATTGGCTACTGCACAAGAAACTACTACTAATGATGCTTTACGATATGCCGTAAATAATTTAACTGGAACTGCTCGATTCAGAGCTATGAGTGGTGCTTTTGGTGCAGTTGGCGGAGACTTATCATCTATAAATGTAAATCCAGCAGGTTCATTATTTTTTAACAATAACTTTGCAAGTATTACTGCAAGTAATTTAAATGCTCACAATCGCTCTGATTATTTTGGAACTAGAACTAAAGAAAATAATAGCACATTAGATTTAAATCAATTGGGTGCTGTTTTAATTTTTAATGACGGTTCTGGAAAATCTGATTGGTCAAAAATTGCTGTTGGATTAAACTATGATAGCACAAATAATTTTGACAATAGCATCTTTTCAGCAGGGGTTAATCCTAACAATTCTATTGGAAGTTATTTTATAGATAAAGCACAAGGGTTACCATTAGAATTCATGCAATTACAACCTGGAGAAACTGTATCGCAATTATATTCTTATTTAGGAGAAACAGGTGGATTAGGTTTTCCTGCACAACAAGCAATGCTAGGATACCAAGCCTATTTATTTGAAGCTTTTGATGACTCCGACCCAAACAATGTTGATTATTACACTAATGTTCCAACCGGAGGAAATTACTATCACGAAAACTATGTGCAAACATCTGGTTTTACTGGAAAACTGACTGCCAATGTCGCAACTGCATATAAAAACAAATTATTTTTAGGATTGAATTTAAATGCTCATTTTACTGATTATTTAAAATCAACTTCAGTATATGAAGGAAACAACAACCCTTTATACTCTTCTGGATTGACAGTTACCGATATCCAATTTGATAATGAATTATATACTTATGGAACAGGATTCTCTATGAATGTAGGTGCAATTTACAAATTCACAGATAACTTTAGAGCTGGTATTGCTTATGAATCACCAACATGGTATAATTTAAATGACGAATTATCTCAACGTTTAATTGTAAGAACTACAGATGGAACAAATAATTATCAAGACGTTGTAGATCCTAATGTTATCAATATTTATGAAAGCTACAAAATTCAAACACCAAGTAAATGGACTTTTAGCGGTGCATATATCTTTGGAAAAAAAGGCTTAATAAGTATTGATTACGCAACAAAAGATTACAGTAATATTAAATTCAAACCTACAAACGACAGCTTCTTTAGCGATTTAAATAATCAAATGAGCAATCAATTTAAAAACTCATATGAATTAAGAATTGGTGGAGAGTACAAAATAAAACAATGGAGCCTTCGTGGAGGTTATCGTTTTGAAGAAAGTCCATACAAAGTTAATTTCGCAATGAGTGATTTAATTGGATATTCAGCCGGATTGGGTTATAATTTTGGAGAAAGCAGGTTAGATTTAGCCTACGCAAACGACCATAGAAACTACAATGTTGCCCTAGTATCTTCTGGAATGAATGATGCCGCAAGAATTAGAACCACTAATAACAATATAACTATTACTTATTCTGTAAATTTCTAAGTAATAAACAAAACTACACAAAACCACTTCTTCAACCGAAGTGGTTTTTTTTTATGACTAAACCATAACAACTAGACCCTATGGAAGCGACATCCCGCCTTGGTGGATATAGCGGACAGCGGGACCAAAACATTAAAAAATTCCCAAACGCTGGTGCTTCTACTAATTATTTTATGTAATTTTGCACCTCAAATTTAAAAGCATGAGAACCAAATCGTTAAAGAAAAATAAAATCAATGTAATTACACTTGGATGTTCTAAAAACACTTACGATAGTGAGGTTTTGATGGGACAACTAAAAGCCAATGGAAAAGATGTAGCACACGAAGAAGAAGGCAATATCGTAGTAATTAACACTTGCGGTTTTATTGACAATGCAAAGGAAGAATCGGTAAATACGATTTTGGAATACGTGGACAAAAAAGATCAAGGATTAGTTGATAAAGTTTTTGTTACTGGATGTTTATCAGAAAGATACCGCCCTGATTTAGAGAAAGAAATTCCAGATGTAGACCAATATTTTGGCACAACTGAATTACCTCTTTTATTGAAAGCTTTAGGAGCAGATTACAAACATGAATTATTAGGAGAACGTTTAACTACAACTCCAAAAAACTATGCGTATTTAAAAATTGCTGAAGGTTGCGATAGACCTTGTAGTTTTTGCGCTATTCCTTTAATGCGTGGTATGCACGTTTCGCAACCTATTGAAAAACTGGTTAGAGAAGCAGAAGGTTTAGCTAAAAAAGGCGTAAAAGAACTAATCTTAATCGCTCAAGATTTAACGTATTATGGTTTGGATTTGTACAAAAAGCGTAATCTTGCCGAACTATTAGAAAACCTAGCAAAAGTGGAAGGTATCGAATGGATTCGTTTGCATTATGCTTTTCCTAGTGGCTTCCCAATGGATGTTTTAGATTTGATGAAGCGCGAACCAAAAATTTGTAATTATATTGATATTCCTTTGCAACACATTTCAGATGACATTTTAAAATCTATGAAACGTGGAACGACAAAAGAAAAAACAACAAAATTATTACAAGAATTTAGAGAACGCGTCCCAGGAATGACAATTAGAACGACTTTAATTGTGGGTTATCCGGGAGAGACTCAAAAAGATTTTGAAATCCTACGTGATTGGGTTCAAGAAATGAAATTCGAACGTTTAGGTTGCTTTACCTATTCACATGAAGAAAACACAGGTGCTTTTGCATTAGAAGATGATGTACCTCAAGAAGTAAAACAAGCACGTGCTGCTGAAATTATGGATTTACAGTCGCAAATTTCTTGGGATTTGAATCAGGAGAAAATTGGACAAACATTCAAATGTGTTATCGACAGAAAAGAAGGACAATATTTCATCGGAAGAACCGAATTTGATAGTCCGGATGTAGATAATGAAGTACTTGTAGATGCTTCAAAATACTATTTAAAAACCGGTGATTTTGTGAATTTAAAAGTAACAGATGCCACGGAATTTGATTTATATGCTGAGCCTATAAATTAAATCAAATGGATTCATTATCACAAATTGTTCTAGGTGCAGCAACTTTTGCTTTAATAAAAGACAAAGAAATTGGAAAAAAATCTTTGTTGTATGGTGCTATACTTGGAACAATTCCTGATTTAGATGTTTTAATAAATCCTTTTTTTAATACTATTGAAGAATTATCGATTCATCGATCATTTTCGCATTCTATATTTTTTTTAATATTATTAAGTCTACTATTTGCAAAATGGTTTTCTATAAAATACAAAACGTCTTATAAAACGTGGTTCTTAGCAAGTTTTTTAGCTTTATTTACTCATCCATTATTAGACATTTGCACAACTTATGGCACTCGAATATTATATCCTTTAAGCAAATCTTTCTATAGTTTAGACAATGTTTTTGTAATTGATCCCTTATATACGATTTGGTTATTAATAGGCTGTATAACTTTACTCTTATTAAAAAGAAATAATCCAAAAAGACAACTTATCATTAAATGGTCATTAGCTATATCTACATTTTATTTACTAGTAGGATTATGTATTAATATCTTTGTAACTAATCACTTTAGGAATGAATTATTAAGACAACATATTTCCTATGAAAAAATTAAAGTTGTCCCTACTCCTTTCAATACAATTCTGTGGCAAGTAATTGTAAAAACTAATGATGGTTTATATTTTTCTGATTACAGTTTATTTGATTCAAAAAAAACAACAGATTTTATTTTTGAAAAAAACGACGCCCAATTTATAGCAGAAAAAAAGAAAATAAAAGAATTAGAACCATTTTTCAATTTTACAGAAGGCTACGAATTAGCAAAAAAAGAAAATAATAAAATGGTTATTTACGGCACTAAATTTGGACCACTTAACATGCAAAATGGCAAAACTCATTTTATTTTTCCTCTTACATTCAATGAAGATGGCACCTATATTTTAGAACAGAAAAGGCCTAAAGATTTTAAAAAAATATTTAAAAGAATATTTAACCGTTTGAAAGGTAATTAACGGTTTTACTTTATCCAAGGATTTTTTATTTGAAATGACAAATATCATATCTGCGACTTTTTTTTATTACTAATTTTGAGTATAGAAATTTAAAAACCAGCATTATGATAACTAAACATCCTATTTACCAAGATTTCCCTGAATACGCAGACAAGATTAAAGACCTGTTTCATAATAATGATGAATTTCAGGTTTTATTGCACTCTTACTCAGAGTTAGATGACAAAATTTACAAAATAGAAACCGATGAAGAACTTGCAATGGATGATGAATTATCACATCTAAGAAAAGATCGTGTGTTTTTAAAAGATGAGATTTATAATTTTTTAAAAGATAGCTAGAATCCTATTTATACAAAAAAATCCGCTTTAAAGCGGATTTTTTGTTTTACAATAATGTTGACGGGCATACATAAGTTGTTTTAGGGAGTTGAGTTGTTTTTACTATCTCATTAAAACCTCCTGAAACATCTACAAAACTATCAAAGCCTCGTTGTTTTAATATTGAAGCTGCAATCATACTTCTGTAACCACCAGCACAATAGATTACAAAAGGCTTCTCTTTTGGGAAACTGGATATTTTTTCATTTAACTGATTTAAAGGAATATTGACAGAATCTAATAAATGCTCCGAATCAAATTCACTCTTTTTACGAACATCAAATAATGGTAAATCTTCTGTTTGATGCATTGCTTCTAGTTGTTCGCCAGTAATTCTTTTTAAAGAATCTGTTTCTTTTCCTTTTTGTTTCCATGATTCAAAACCACCTTCCAAATATCCAATCGTATTATCATACCCAACTCTAGAAAGGCGAATCATGCATTCTTCTTCTCTTCCAGGTTCAGTTACCAATAGAATAGCTTGATTGATATCAGTTATCATCTCTCCTACCCACATAGCAAAACTACCATCAATACCAATATTAATACTGTTTGGAATAAATGCTTTAGCAAAATCATTTGCGTTTCTTGTATCTAAAATTAAAGCACCAGATACATTGGCTAATGTTTCAAAATCAGTTGGGTTAAGTGGTCGCCTTGCTTTTTCGATTACCTTATCTAACGATTCATATCCTTTTAAATTAAGCAATACATTTTTAGGAAAATAGCTTGGTGGAGTTGTCAATCCTGTTAATAATTCGTCTACAAATTCATCTTCAGTCATATCTGGTCGTAACGCATAGTTAGTACGCTTCTGATTTCCCAAAGTATCTGTTGTTTCTTTACTCATGTTTTTACCACATGCACTTCCTGCACCATGATTTGGATACACAATTAAATCATCTGAAAGTGGCATGATTTTCTCTCGAAGTGAATGATACAAATGACGTGCTAATTTATCTTGTGTCAAATCGGCAATAACGTGTTGGGCTAAATCAGGACGCCCAACATCTCCAATAAACAAAGTATCGCCTGATATAATTCCATGTTCCTTATCATTTTCATCAATCAACAAATACGTTGTACTTTCCATGGTATGACCAGGTGTATGAATGACTTTTATTTTATAATTTCCAATAGTAAAAATCTGACCATCGGTGGCAATTAAAGCTTCGTAATTAGGTTTTGCTGTTGGCCCAAAAACTATTTGAGCTCCCGTTTTCGATTTTAAATCCAAATGACCACTAACAAAATCGGCATGAAAATGCGTTTCAAAAACATATTTGATTTTGGCATTATCTTTTTTGGCACGATCGATATAAGGTTGTACTTCTCTAAGTGGATCAAAAATAGCTGCTTCACCATTATTCTCAACATAATAAGCTGCATGAGCAATGCAACCCGTGTAAATCTGTTCTACTTTCATGACATAACTTTTAGAAGTTACGAATTTACATTCTACACATTAGTTGTAAAATGATAAATATCATGAACGCATAGAATTAATCTTGAAGTACTCTGTTAATTTGAATAAAACGTTTTTTGTAGTAAGGTTCTTCCGTTGAAGAAATAATAACTCCAGCTTGTACCGAAGAATGGATAAACTTTATTTCATCCCCGTTTATTTCAGTAATCATTCCCACGTGATTAATACTACCTCTACCGTTTGTTGTAAAGAAAATTAAATCTCCTTTTTGAGCTTGACTTCTATCTATTCTATAACCTGCTCCAGCCGCCATTGAACTTGATGAACGAGGCAAAGTCATGTCGATATGTTTAAAAGTTGAAAACATTAATCCTGAGCAATCAAAACCAGCACTTGTAGTACCTCCACCTCTGTAACGTGTTCCAATATGTTGCGAGGCTTTTGCTATTAAAAATTCCGCTTTAGACATATTTTCTGGAGAAAGCTCTTCAATTTCTTTTGAACTATTTACAATTTCATTTTGATGTTTAGCCAATTCTACATCCCCTTTTTTTACCACTACTTCATATCCAATAGGTAAATTAGCAATAATTTCAGGATTCATTTCTTCCAAATCCTTAACACTTACTTTGTACTTTTTAGAAAGTTTGTATAAAGTTTCTCCTTTGGTAACGGTATGGACTTTATTTCCTAGTTCATCCGTACATAAATTGGCATCCATGTTTGTTGGATTCGATACTTCTGCAACTACTGCTTTTGTAACTTTAGTTTTTGTCTCTTTCTCTTTA
Organism: Flavobacterium lacisediminis; assembly: GCF_025909975.1. GTDB lineage: Bacteria > Bacteroidota > Bacteroidia > Flavobacteriales > Flavobacteriaceae > Flavobacterium > Flavobacterium lacisediminis. Next base: position 113,162 of record NZ_JAPCIO010000003.1, read on the forward strand.
GTTTTTATTTCTTTTGGAGATTCCTTTTTAGCAGAAACAACTATTTTATCACCAATTTGAATGGCTTCTGGATTGATATCTGGATTTAATTCTTTCAATTTTTCCAGACTGATATCATATTTTTTAGCAATCTTATAAAGTGATTCACCTGATTCAACTACATGAGTTTCGGTAGAATTCTTAGATGAAGATACTTCTTTATTATTTTTTGATTTTGATTTTTTGTTGGGAATTAACAAAACAGTTTTTAACTGCAATAAGGCGCCTTTCGATTTTGGATTTAATTCATAAATGTCGGATTCACTAACATCATACTTTTTAGCAATGGAATAAATGGATTCACCTGAAACCACTGTATGTTTAATTGTCTTTTGAGAAAAAACAACACTACTGCAGAAAAAAAGAAAAAAAGTTAATATTTGGAATAATTTCATTTAGAATTAATTTAGATGGATTATAGCTAATTTGATGGTCGCAAGATAAAAAAAACTCCCTTTAAAAAGGGAGTTTTAACATTATTTTAAACTACAAAGGAATATTTCCGTGTTTACGTTTTGGAGTGTCAACTGTTTTATTTTCCAGCATACTAAATGCTTTCATTAATTTTCTACGAGTATCTCTTGGTAAAATTACCTCATCGATAAATCCACGTTGCGCTGCTGTGTAAGGATTAGCAAATAACTCAGCATATTCTGCTTCTTTTTCTGCTAATTTAGCTACCGGATCAGCTGCTTCACTAATTTCTTTTTTGAAGATAATTTCTGAAGCTCCTTTTGCTCCCATTACCGCAATTTCTGCACTTGGCCAAGCAAAATTCATATCAGCACCAATGTGTTTTGAATTCATAACGTCATAAGCACCACCATACGCTTTACGAGTAATTACTGTAACTCTTGGTACTGTAGCTTCACTAAATGCGTATAATAATTTTGCTCCATGTGTGATGATTCCGTTCCATTCTTGGTCGGTTCCTGGCAAGAAACCTGGTACATCTTCTAACACTAATAAAGGAATATTGAAACAATCACAAAAACGTACAAATCTAGCTGCTTTAATAGAACTGTTTACATCCAAACAACCTGCTAAAACCATTGGTTGGTTGGCTACAATTCCGATACTTCTTCCTCCTAAACGAGCAAAACCAACAATAATATTTTCAGCGAAATCTTTATGAATTTCAAAGAACGAATCTTCATCGATAATACCACCAATTACCTCGTGCATATCATAAGGTTTGTTAGCACTATCAGGCACAAGCGTATCTAATTTTTCACGAACCTCATCACCTACTACATAAGGTAATTTAGGAGTTGTTTCTCTATTATTTTGAGGCACATAGCTCAACAATCTTTTAATATCTTCCAAACATTCAATTCCGTTTGGTGAAGTAATATGACAAACTCCAGATTTTGATGCATGTGTTGCTGCTCCACCTAATTCTTCAGAAGTTACTTCTTCATTAGTAACCGTTTTTACAACGTTAGGTCCTGTTACGAACATATAACTATTGCCTTCAACCATCATAGTAAAATCGGTCATAGCTGGAGAATAAACGGCTCCACCAGCACATGGTCCCATAATAGCTGAAATTTGAGGAATAACTCCAGACGCCTGAACGTTTCTGTAGAAAATATCTGCATATCCACCTAAAGAACGAACTCCTTCTTGAATACGAGCACCACCTGAATCGTTTAGTCCAATCATTGGAGCACCACTGCGAAGTGCCATATCCATTACTTTACAGATTTTTTCTGCATGTGTTTCTGATAACGAACCTCCAAAAACCGTAAAATCTTGTGCAAAAACATAGACTAATCTTCCATCGATAGTTCCGTAACCAGTAACAACTCCGTCTCCGTAATAGACTTCTTTTTCCATTCCGAAATCGGTTGTACGGTGTGTAACTAACATACCAATTTCTTCAAAAGAACCTTCATCTAAAAGGTATTCTACACGTTCTCTTGCCGTTAATTTCTTTTTAGCATGATGCGACGCAATTCTTTTTTCGCCTCCACCTAATTTGGCTAAAGCTATTTTATCGTTTAATACTTTAATTTTATCTTCCATTTTTTGTAATGAGTCAATTAGACAATTTGCCAATTAGTTAGGCAATCTTAACACTTTTTGATCTTCAACGTATTGTTGAAATGCAATCATAGCTGCAATTTCAGCTTCAATATCTAATTTTGATTTTAGTTTTTCAGCATCATAATACGCTTTCACAAAACCTGTATCGAAATCACCTGAACGGAATGCTTCATGTTCCATTACAAATTTTCCGAATGGTAACGTAGTGTGAACTCCTTCAACCAAATAATTATCAATTGCTTTAATCATTAATTCGATTGATTCTTCACGTGTGTTTCCGTACGTAATCAATTTTGAAAGCATTGGATCGTAATAAATTGGCACATCCATTCCTTCTTCGATTCCGTTATCAACACGAATTCCTTCTCCTTCTGGTAATTTGTAAGTACTTAAGAAACCAACATTTGGCAAGAAATCATTCATTGGATCTTCTGCATATACACGAAGTTCCATTGCGTGACCTTTGATTTGCAAATCTTCTTGTTTCATTGGTAACGCTTCGCCACGTGCAACACGAATTTGCAATTCCACTAAATCCAATCCTGAAATTAATTCTGAAACTGGGTGTTCTACTTGCAAACGAGTATTCATTTCTAAGAAATAGAAATTATGGTCCGCATCCATTAAAAACTCAACTGTTCCAGCTCCTAAATAATCGCAAGCTTTAGCCACTTTTACAGCCGCTTCGCCCATTTCTTTACGTTTTTCTGGAGTCAAAATTGCTGATGGCGCTTCTTCTACTACTTTTTGGTGACGACGTTGGATACTACATTCTCTTTCGAAAACATAGACAATATTTCCATGACTATCCGCCATTACTTGAATTTCAATGTGACGTGGTTTGGTAACATATTTTTCAATGAAAACCGAACCATCTCCAAAAGCATTTGTTGCTTCTGAAATCGCTCTATCCATTTGAGAAACGAAATCTTCTGCTTTTTCTACTATACGCATTCCTTTTCCACCACCACCTGCTGAGGCTTTGATTAGAATAGGAAAACCAATTTCTGTAGCAATTTTCTTTGCTGCTTCGATATCTGTAATAGCATCTTCTGTTCCTGGAACCATTGGGATGTTGTAGTCTTTTACAGCATCTTTAGCCGCTAATTTATTCCCCATCATTTCGATGGCTTTCGATTTTGGTCCGATGAAAATGATGTTGTTCTTTTCACATTCTTCTGCAAAATGTGAATTTTCACTCAAGAAGCCATAACCTGGATGAACAGCATCAACACCCAATTCTTTACAAACTTCGATGATTTTATCACCACGTAAATACGATTGACTTGATGCAGCCTCACCAATTAAAACTGCTTCATCAGCATATTTTACATGCAAAGCATTTCTATCGGCTGACGAGTAAACGGCTACTGTTTTGATTCCCATTTTTTTCGCGGTTTTCATTACTCTAATAGCAATTTCACCACGATTGGCAACTAATATTTTTTTAATTTCTTTCATGTTATTCGAATTCAATTAACAATTGTCCTTTATCTACAGCGTTTCCTTTTTCAACGGCAATCGATTTGATAACTCCATCTCTTGGTGAAAGGAAACAGTTTTCCATTTTCATTGCTTCTAAAATCAATAAAGGATCATTTTCTTTTACTTCTTGTCCAACAGAAACGTTGATTTCTAAAATCAAACCTGGCATTGGAGCTTTAATAGCGTTCACCACTTTTGTTCTACCACGTTCAATTCCCATGCTTTTGATTAATTCATCTAAAGCATCAGAAATAGCAACATCATAAGTGTTGTTGTTAACTTTTACGGTATATTTTTTAGAAAGAAAATCAGCTGAAACAATTTCAGCCTTGTAGGGTTTGTTGTCTTTTAGCACATGAAACTTTGCTTCATCTACCTTTACGGCATCTAATTTTTGAAGATCGTTTTCAGTAACTTCAAACGAAGCAGAATTGTTTACTAAAAGTTTATAATTTGTGCTCATATGAGATTATTTTTAGTCGACGTAAACTTACAAAAAGAAAACGTTTTCTAAACTGATAATTCTCATAAAATTTGTAAAAATACTATAGCTAATTTACAAAGTTAACAATCCAAATTGTCGCATAGTCATAATTGGTTTTGAATACCAAAATAATTCAAAATCGTCAAATTGTTGTTCAAAATCAGATTTTAGCTGTGAAAAAGTCATTTTGTTATCTGAGTAAACCGAAATTTTCTCTAAGGTATTAACCAACCACTTTCCTTCTTCTGCATTTACAGAAATATCATAGTTTTGAGTTTTATTGTGAAACGTTAATTTCATTATTTCCCATGAAGTTCCTTTTTTCGATTTGGTGAAGATTTCGGTTTGAGGCTTTCCTCCTATCCAAACGATTTTCGCATTGGGTTTCGTGTTGAAATTTTGTTCTTTTTCAAGACAATTATAAATAAAATCGGAAGGAATTTTTGTTTTTGGAATTTTGAAATCGAACCAATCTTGCAAATCGTAATCGAAACAGATTCCATGCATATAATTGAACAACGACTTCTTTAATCCGAAACTAAACTTATCATGATTGATTCCGGTTTTGTCTTTAAAATTGATGTCGTTATTAGCAAAAGTAATTTCATTCTGCTCTGGAATTACTCCGAATTCTTCGGGAAACATTCCCACTGGAGAATGCGCTGTCATGGCAAATTGATGCCAAAAACCGCTTTGTAAAACACCAAGTTCAAATAACTGACGTACCATTTCCAAACTATCAACTGTTTCTTGAATCGTTTGTGTTGGGTAACCGTACATCAAATAAGCGTGAACCATAATTCCTGATTCTGTGAAATTTCGGGTAACTTGAGCTACTTGTTCAACTGTTACTCCTTTTTTGATTAATTCTAAAAGTCGGTCTGAAGCTACTTCTAATCCACCAGAAACCGCAATACAACCTGATTCTTTCAACAACAAACATAAATCAGCTGTAAAACTTTTTTCAAAACGAATGTTGGTCCACCAAGTAACAACTAATTTTCGCTTAATGATTTCCAATGCTACTTCTCGCATTAAAGCTGGCGGCGCTGCTTCATCTACAAAATGGAATCCGTTTTCGCCCGTTTGGGCGATTAACTCTTCCATTCGATCGACCAAAATTTTTGCAGCAATTGGCTCGTAAAGCTTAATGTAATCTAACGAAATATCGCAAAAAGTACATTTTCCCCAATAACAACCGTGTGCCATGGTGAGTTTATTCCAACGACCGTCGCTCCATAAACTGTGCATTGGATTTGCAATTTCTATGACTGAAATGTATTTATCTAACAACAAATCAGAATAATCGGGTGTTCCCACTTCTGCTTGTTTGTAATCGTGACGTGTCGTGTTGTTTTTATAAACGACTTGATTATTTTCTAATAGGAAAGTTCTTTTTAAAGGCTTCTCGACTTGAGTCGATGTGACAAAATCATATAGTAATTCAACTGGAAGTTCACCATCATCTAACGTGATAAAATCGAAGAATTCAAAAACTCGATTATCTTTTAATTCGCGAAGTTCCGTATTTGGAAAACCACCTCCCATCGACAATTTCATATTGGGATAATTGGCTTTTATAAACTGAGCACAACGAAAAGCACTGTATAAATTACCAGGAAATGGAACTGAAATTAAAACTAGCTTTGGTTGTACTTCTTCAATTCTTTCTTTGAGAATTTTGATTGTAATTTCGTCTATGAAAGTTAACTCGTTTTGTAAGTGATTGTATAACTCATCAAAAGAATTCGCGCTTCTTCCTAAACGTTCTGCATAGCGACTGAAACCGAAATTTTCATCAATACATTCTACAATGAAATCGGATAAATCTTCTAAATATAAGGTAGCTAAATGCTTTGCTTTATCTTGCATTCCCATGGAACCAAATGCAAATTCCATATCGTCTAATTGATCAAAACGAGAGGCTTCTGGTAAAAAATTCCCTGAACAAATTTGACGTGCTAAAGATGGATTTTTACCTTGAAGAAAAGCGATTACAGCATCTGTAGTTTTGATATAATCATCTTTTAGGAAATAAATTCGTTGTGAATTCGGCTCAAATTCTTCAAACTTGAAACCTGAAATCTGAAACAAACTTTCTAAACCTTTTTTGGAAAACAGTTCTAAAATCACCTCGATACCTAAATCCATTTGGTAAGCCGAAATATCTTTTGTGTTTAGAAAACCTTTGATATAAGCCGTTGCTGGATACGGTGTATTCAGTTGGGTAAAAGGCGGTGTGATTAAGAGGATATCTTTCAAGTCGTGAGATTTTTGCAAAGGTAAAATTAAAAATCGTTTCGAGCTAATTTGTAATAATTTGGGTACAATGTCTTTTTAAATTGTTATTTTTGTGGAAATATTTTACTGCATGAGAGCATTAGCGTTACTCTTTTTTTCTTTATTCTTCAGTTTGACATATAGTCAGGTTAAAAACAACTCCATTGGTTTTATTGAAAACAAAGGGCAAATTGTTGATCAAAAAAACAAACCTAATCCAAGTGTAAAATATCTTTTAAACACTAATGGTTTAAATGTTCAATTGCAAGAAAAAGGCTTTTCTTATGACGTTTACGAAACTGAAAAAAATCCGTTATCCAAAAAAGACAAAGCCTTTAATTCTTCCAATCCAAATTTTGATAATGGAATTAAAACACCCGATTATTCTTTAAAATATAATTTTCATAGAATTGATATTGACTTTTTAAATGCAAACCAAAATGTAAAATTAATTGCTGAAGAAAAATCAAAAGACTATGACAATTACTACAATGTTGCTCATGCAAGAAATGGCATAACAAATGTTCATAAATACAAAAAAGTTACTTATCAAAACATTTACAATCAAATTGATGTTGTCTTTTTTATTCCAAACGATTCAACAAAAGCAGTTGAGTATAATTTCATTGTAAAACCAGGCGGAAAAATTTCAGACATTCAACTAAAAATTGAAGGTGGAAAAACAGAACTAGTTGAAAACAAGATACAAATGCAACTTCGTTTTGGAGAAATGGATGAAACCATTCCGATGAGTTGGATTGAACAAGGAAATAGAAAAAATGAAATTAAAATCAACTATAAAAAGATAAAAAAGAATGTTTATGGTTTTGAAGGTGATTTGAATTCTTCTGAGAAAACTATTGTAATTGATCCTACTCCTGTTAGGTTGTGGGGAACTTATTATGGTGGAAGTGGAGACGAATATCCAAACGATATAACATCAGATTCAAACAACAATATATACATATCAGGCACAACATATAGTTTAAACAATATAGCTACTATTGGCACACACTTATCAAATATATCAAATCAAGCAGGGTTTATTGCAAAGTTTAATACATACGGAAATAGAATTTGGGGAACTTATTATTTAGCTAATACAAGACGATTAAAAATAGATTCCAATTTTAATGTTTATTGTGCTGGGAGTTCTGTTGCTTCACCAAATGTTGCATCAATTGGCGCTTTTCAAGAAAACAACAATGGTTATGCTGATGCTTTTCTAATAAAATTAAACGAAAATGGTATAAGAGAATGGGCTACTTTTTTTGGTGGCGAAGGAAATGAAAATAGCTTTGATGTAACTTTTGATTCAAACAACAATGCTTATTTATGTGGGTATACAACCAGTTTCACAAATATATCAACTCCAAATTCTCACCAACCAAATAAAGAACCTACTCAAAGTAATGGAGCATTAGATGCATTTATAGTGAAATTTAGTGAAAATGGTATTAGACAATGGTCTACTTATTATGGAGGCGAAGGCACTGAAACATTTTTCAATTGTTATTATTCAAACAATTTCATTTATTTAACTGGAAATAGTGGTAGCACATTTAATATTGCTACTCCAGGAAGCTATCAAGAGAATAATGCAGGAAGTATTGACGCAATGATTGTTAAGATAGATTTAAATGGTAACAGAGTATGGGGTACTTATGTTGGTGGAATTGGGCTAGAATCTTTTGATTATAGAGCTGATTTAAAAAATGACTTCATTTATTTAATTGGCAGGACTTCAAGCCAAACTAACATTGCTACAACTGGAGCATTATTTGAAAATTTTCAACTCTCAACAAATGCATCTGCAAGTTATCAATATTCAAATGCAATAATAAAATTTGACTTATTAAATCAAACAAAAATTTGGGGAACATACTTTTTAAGTGAACCATTGAATCTTAAAGTTAATTCATTAGATGAAATTTATGTTTGCGGAAATACAACTTTAACAACTGGAATAGCTTCAATCAATGCTTATCAAACCAACTTACTTGGATTTACAAACGCTTTTATTATTAAACTAAATAATTTAAGTCAATATATTTGGGGGACTTATTATTCTGGAAACGTTCCTCATCATATTTATGACACAAAGATCACATTAGACACAAATAATAATATTTATAGCTATGGTAGATCTTTGGGTATTCAACCAAGTTTAGGAACTCCAAATAGTCATCAAGAAATAGCAGGAAGTCACCAAGATACATTCATAGCAAAATTTCTTGACTGCCAATCATCAGCATTAATAGCATCAAATTCGCCAGTATGTCCCGGTAACAACTTAGAACTTACTGCCTCTGGAGGGAACAATTATTCTTGGACAGGTCCAAATGGGTTTACTTCATCAGATCAAAACCCTTTAATTCCAAACGCAAATTCATCTCACAGTGGTCAATACACTTGTGCTATAACGGGAACTGGAGGTTGTGATAACACTGTTACTTTAAATGTTGTGGTTGGTGATTCTGTTGCGCCAATACCTACAATTACAAATTTACCAATCATTACTGGGGATTGCAACACTGTTATTTCAACTATTCCAACAGGTTTGGACAATTGTGCTGGAACAATAATTGCGACTACAACAAATCCATTAATTTATTCAATCCCTGGAAATTACACCATTACTTGGAATTATAATGACGGAAACGGAAATTCAAGTTCTCAAACACAGAATGTTACGATTTCATCAGTTGTTTTACCAACACTAACATCCCCTCAACAATTCTGCATTCAACAAAACGCAACATTAAATAACATTCTTATTACTGGTCAAAATATACAATGGTATGATGCTGCAACAAATGGAAATATATTACCTAATACTACTCTACTACAGAATGGAATAACTTATTATGCTTCGCAAACTATAAATGGATGTGAAAGCACAAGGGTTCCTGTTTTAGTAACTATTCAAAACACACCTGCTCCGACAGGAAATTCAAATCAAAGTTTTTGTAGTACTGAAAATGCTACTTTGAACAATATTGCTATAACTGGAACTAACATTATTTGGTATGATAGCTTATCTGGAAATACCGTTTTACCAACTTCTACTCTATTACAAAATGGAGTTACTTATTACGCTTCTCAAACAATCAATAGTTGTGAAAGTCCTACTAGGCTTGCTATTTCAATTCAACTTATCAATACATTAAATGCTAATAATTATTCTGAAACCCTTTGTGATGATTTGAATAATGGAATCGAAATGATAAACCTTTCCAATTACAATTCGTTACTAATATCTTCGACTGGAAATATTTTTAAATATTACAATTCTTTAAACGGAGCTCAAAACCAAGTAACTTCAGATGAAGTACAAAATAGTTCAAATTACAATTTATCATTGGGAAATAACCTTTTCTATGTTAGGATTGAGTCACCAAATACTTGTTTCCAAATTGTAACACTTAATTTAATTTTAGTCAGTAAACCATTTGTCAACATTAATAATGTTATGCCAATTTGCGAAGGAAGTTCAATTACAGTAGATGCCGGATTTGGATATGATAACTACAATTGGTCTACAAATGAAACCAGTTCTGCCATCATTATTTCTCAACCTGGAAATTATTCTGTTACGGTTTCAGAAAATCATGGCACTTTAGTTTGTTCTACTACTAAAAATTTTATAGTTGTTAATTCAAATATTGGAACTATTTCTGAGATAATTACCTCTGATTGGACACAAAATGAAAACACCATTTCGGTTTTACTATCTTCGAATAGTGTTGGAAGCTACGAATATTCATTAAATGGAATCGATTTCCAAGATAACAACACCTTTTATGGATTAGAAAATGGAGAATACACCGTTTATGTTCGAGACAAAAACGGCTGTGGAGTAAGTTCGGAAGAAGTTTACTTATTAATGTACCCTAAATATTTTACTCCAAATGGAGATGGGTATAACGACTTTTGGAGAATTAAGTTTTCCGAAAATGAACCAAATTTAACAGTAACTATTTTTGACCGTTACGGAAAACTAATGACTCAATTTGATTCTAGCTCTATTGGTTGGAATGGAACTTATCTAGGTAACCAAATGCCTTCAACTGACTATTGGTTTGTTGTAAAAAGAGAAAACGGAAAAGAATATAGAGGTCATTTTACTCTAAAACGATAATAATTTAAGATATGCGTACAAAATTTTTAATCATTCTATTTAGTATTTTATTCATTTCTTGTGAAGAAAAATATGATTTAAAACTCAATTTAACACAAGGTAAAATATACAAACAAACGGTATTAACCGAAAGTTCTATATACCAAGATGATATTGATTCATGGCCCGATATTAGAGTTTCAACTTTTTACAAAATTGATTATAAAGTAACTGATAGAAAAGATTCCATTTTTACAATAAGTTGTAAGTTAAAAGAAATGAAAATTGGTTTCGAATCTGATTTTAATACACAGACTATCGATTCTAAAGAAAAAGATAACGGAAATCCATTAAATAAAATTATTTCTAATATGGTAAATAAAGAGTTTATCATTATTGTGAACGAAAGAGGAAAAATAAAAGAAATAAAAAACACAGAGAATTTATATAAAAACTTATTCGATGGCATTCCTCAAATAACGGAAGAGCAAAAAAAAGAAATTGCTAAAACGTTTAAAGAAAGTTTTAATGACAAAACATTTAAAAATAATTTTGAAAATGGTTTTTATATGATCCCATCTGAAGAAATAGCCTTACAAGAATCTTGGAAAAACATCTTTACCACAGAATTAGATGGCACCAAAATGAACTTGAAAAACACTTTTACTTTAACAAAATACAAACCCAACAAATACGCTATTATTAGTGGAAAATCTTTCATTACTGCCAAAATAAACAAAAACGAAAGTAAGGCTGATTTAAATGGTAAAATGACTTCAAAATACAAACTAAATCCTTTCAATGGCTGGATCAAAGAAGCGCTTATTACTCAAGAAATGAAAGGTATGATGGAAGTAATTCAAGACAATCAAAAAAAGAAATCACCTATTAAAATATACAACCGAATCATGATAAGCGGTTATTAACTAGTAATAAACTACTGTTAAAACCATACAATAAATAATGTAATTTAGTATTTTAGCAAAAAAATAATTGCCAAAATGCCAAACGACTGTATAACCTATCAAAATTCAGGATATTTTTCAAAATTAATCATAGATTATTTAGACCAAAAGGCTGAATTAAAACCGTTATACCATAGATTTCCAACTTTAGAAAACTTTCAACTTCAAATAGAAGAAAAAAGTAAAAACTTCCCGATTGAAAACCGTGAAATCTTAGCAAAAGCATTAGTAAACCAATATCAAAATTTTGAGGTTTCTGATACTACTTCTAATAACATTGAACTTTTAAAAAGTTCAGATACTTTCACTATTACAACTGGTCACCAATTAAATTTATTTACTGGGCCATTGTATTTTTTGTATAAAATTATTTCGGTTATTAATTTAACTAAAGAATTAAAGAATACTTACCCAGAAAACAATTTTGTTCCTATTTATTGGATGGCAACAGAAGATCACGATTTTGATGAAATCAATTACTTTAATTTTAAAAACAAAAAAATCCAATGGAAAAAAGAAAGTAATGGACCTGTTGGAAGATTGAATACATCTGGATTGGATGAAATATTTGAAACTTTTTCAAACGAATTAGGTTTAGGTGATAACGCGAATTATCTTAAAGAATTATTTAGAAAATCATACTTAGAACATAAAAATCTGGCCGATGCTACTCGTTATTTAGCTAATGAATTATTCAAAAAAGATGGTTTGGTTATTATTGATGGAGATGACTCTGAACTTAAGAAGCTATTTATACCTTTTGCTAAAAACGAATTAACACATCAAACTTCATTTAAAAAAGTTAATGAATCGCTTCCACTTTTAAAAGAATATAGTGTTCAAGTAAATCCGAGAGAGATAAATTTATTTTACATACAAGATAACTTAAGAGAACGCATTGTTTTTGAAAACGGAAATTACAAAATCAACAATACTCTTTTATCTTTTTCCGAAAGTGAAATACTAACTGAACTCGATAAAAATCCAGAAAATTTTAGTCCAAATGTAATTTTACGTCCTTTATATCAAGAAGTGATTTTACCTAATCTTTGTTATATCGGTGGCGGAGGTGAATTAGCTTATTGGCTAGAATTAAAATCTAACTTTGATGCTAATCAAATTACATTTCCTATTTTATTATTAAGAAATTCTGTTTTAATTGTAACTGAAAAGCAAGTTGAAAAATTAGAAAAATTAGACCTTAATTGGGCAGATATCTTTCAAAGCCAACAAATATTAGTAAATGAAAAAACAAAAGCAATTTCTGATTTTACTATTGATTTTAGTAAACAAAAAGAATTTCTAAAAAATCAATTTAAAGAATTATATGAAATAGCTGCTAAAACAGATAAGTCGTTTTTAGGTGCTGTAAAAGCTCAAGAAATTAAACAATTAAAAGGCCTTGACAATCTAGAAAAAAAACTTCTGAAAGCAGAAAAAAGAATTCATAGCGAAAAACTACATCGAATTATTAAAATTCAAAACGAACTATTTCCTAATCAAACATTACAAGAAAGAAAATCAAATTTCGCGGATTTTTATAATGAAATAGTTAATTTAGAAGCTTTTTTCTTACGTTTAAAAAACCAATTACACCCTTTACAACAAAATTTCTCTATTGTTATTATTTAAAAATATCGATGAAATACTTTTTTATTCGATAAAAAACAATATATTTATTTTTTTAACAATAAATCAAGGAAAAAATTCAATAATATAACATTTTTGCCTTGCAATGTTATATTATTATTATATTTGCACACCTAAATTAATAACAAAACTCATGAAAAAAATTACGTTTTATTCTACATTATTAATTACCCTTTTATCATTATTTGCATTCAAAAATAGTCTTGTTGACATTGACTTAATCAAAATTCAGGGAGGAACTTTTAAAATGGGTTCAAAAGATTCTGATGGTTTAGCTGATGTAGATGAGCAAAAAGAACACACTGTAAATTTAAACACATTTGAAATTAGTAAATTTGAAGTAACGGTTTGGGAATGGAAACAATTCATTAAAGCTAATAAAATGAAAATGCCAGAAAAACCAACTTGGGGATGGCAAGATAATTACCCTGTAAATGGTATAACTTGGAACGAAGCAATTGCTTACTGTAACTGGTTAAGTAAAAAAGAAAAATTACAACCTGCTTATACTAAAAAAGGACCAAATTTTGTTTGTAACTTCAAAGCTAACGGATATAGATTACCAACCGAAGCTGAATGGGAATTTGCGGCTAAAGGCGGAACAGCTTCAAAATCATTCAAATACAGTGGAAGTAACAATTTAGATGATGTTGCTTGGCATAAAGGTAACAGCAAAGGAACTCCACATACAGTAGGAACTAAATTACCAAACGAATTAGGAATTTATGACATGAGTGGAAACGTTTGGGAATGGTGTTGGGATTGGTACAATAAAGATTTCTATAAACTAGAAAAAGGTGACAACCCAAAAGGACCTGAAATGGGAGAAAGAAGAAGTGTAAGAGGAGGTTCATGGGATAGTCAACAAAATTACGTTAGACCTGCAAATAGAATTTCTACTGAACCTAATAAAACTCATGAGTTCTATGGTTTTAGAGTTGCTAGAACTATTGTGAAATAATTTTAAAACAACCTTGCAAAACCTATTAATAATAGTACCTTTGCAAAAAATTTAAAAAAATGGCAACAAACAGAACTTTTACAATGATTAAACCAGATGCTGTAGAAAACGGACATATTGGTGGTATCTTAAACATGATTACAGAAGGTGGTTTCAAAATTGTTTCTTTGAAATTAACTCAATTAACTATAGCTGATGCACAAGCTTTTTATGCTGTTCACGCTGCGAGACCATTTTTTGGCGAATTAGTTGAATTTATGACAAGAGGTCCAATTGTAGCTGCTATCTTAGAAAAAGATAACGCAGTTGAGGATTTCAGAACTTTAATTGGAGCTACAAATCCTGCTGATGCAGCTGAAGGAACTATCCGTAAAAAATATGCTACTTCTATTGGTGAAAATGCAGTTCACGGATCTGATTCTGATGAAAATGCAGCTATTGAAGGTGCTTTCCATTTTTCAGGAAGAGAGCAATTCTAATTTTTAGAATTATCATATAAAAAAATCCCGATTCAATGAATCGGGATTTTTTTTATCTAAGAACCAAATTTGTTACCAAATCTTTCCTTAATTCTTCATTTATCATTTTTATGATTTTGTCTTTTCCATAACTTAATTCCTCTCGCAAAACAGCAGAAGACAAAGCTACATAAAGAGTAGAACCTTTTAATTGAATTTCCGTTGTATAATTATTCACACCATTTCCCATTAAATTTTTCCAAGCATCCCGAACATTAACCACATCCATACCAGCTTCCAACTTATTTTGAGAAATAAATTGTTTCAACACATCTCCTATCGGACTTTCTTCATTGAATCGTTTTGCCATAACTTACTTTACAGAAAATTTAACCGGTCTTTTATAATGATATTCTAAATCTTGTTCGTTTTTAACAACTAATTTATCTTTTGTCAACTGGATAACATCTTCTTTCCAACTAGCATAAGTAGTTTTATACTGAATTGTAGCATCACCATCTTTAACAGCAATAACAATATCTTCCTGAATATCATTAGTTAAATAAGTGCCGTCTAATTGAGGCATAACTTTTTTTCTAAAACCTTTATTGCCATCTATTTTAAAAAAATCGATAGTTTCATTTACTTTATATTCTTTCTTATCACCATCTGGAAGTTCCACTTTTTCAATTTCCCAATAGCCATTTAAATTCGAAATATCAGCATCCGTAATCTTCTGTTTACACGAAAGAACTGAGCCTAAAACAATTAAAAAAAGAATTTTCTTCATACTATATTTACCAAATTAGACTATAAAATTACAATTAAAAATCATTTGAATTAAACTATTCTGTATTTTTATTGTCTAACTTGAATAAGTTCTAAAAATAATATAGCTATGAAAAAATTGTCATTACTTTTTATCCTGATTACTTCATTATGGAGTTGTAATTCAGATGATGGAAATTCATCAAACGAAGAAGCTATGTATTTTCCTCCCATTGGTTCTTCTGAATGGGAAACCAAAACAATAGCATCACTTGGATGGAATGAAACTCAAGTACAACCATTATTAGATTATTTAGAATTAAAGCACACAAAAAGCTTCATTATTCTTCATAATGGAAAAATTGTAATGGAAAACTATTTTAATGGACACACCGCAACTGAAACATGGTATTGGGCAAGTGCAGGAAAAACATTAACTACAGCCGTTACTGGAATTGCCGAACAAGAGGGCTTTTTAAACATTAACAATAAAGTTTCAGATTATCTTGGAATTGGTTGGACAAGTGCTCCACTAGCTAAAGAAAATCTAATTACTAACAAACATCTTTTAACCATGACATCTGGTTTAAATGATGCTTTAGGTGATAATGTTTCGCCATCCAATTTACAATATGTAGCTGATGCAGGAACTAGATGGGCATATCATAATGTATATGTAAAACTACAAGATGTAGTTGCAGAAGCAACTGGTCAAACGTGGTCAAACTATTTCAATACTAAATTGAGAGACAAAATAGGAATGACGGGGTTTTGGTTTCAAAGCGGTGAAAATAGAGTTTACAGAAGCAACACAAGAAGTATGGCAAGATTTGGGTTATTAGCTTTGAATTTAGGAAATTGGAATGGCAATCAAATTATTAATAATTCTTACTTCAGAAATTCAACATCGACATCTCAAAATTTAAATTTGGCTTATGGATATATGTGGTGGTTAAATGGGAAAAGCAGTTATCGATTACCCCAAACTCAATTTCAATTTAATGGAACTTTAATACCTAGCGCTCCGAATGACATGTATTGTGCTCTAGGTAAAGATGATCAAAAAATATACGTTGTGCCAAGTAAAAAACTAGTCATTATAAGAATGGGAGACGCAGCAGATGGTAGTAATTTTGCCCTTTCAGATTTTGACGAAGTACTTTGGGAAAAAATAAGTGCTGTTATCAACTAACAGCACTTATTTTTTATTTTTTTGCTTTCTTCTTACCGCTTGTAAACTTAATCAGCAAGTACATAAATATGGCAAAAGAAGCCAATCTTAATGTTAGAAATATAAAATCATAATCACTAAATGGAATGGCAACTAAAGCCATTATAACAGCTGCTAAAAACAACTGAACTGTTCTATATTTTAAAAGTTCTTTCACAGTCTAAATCTTATTTAAAAAACGAATCCACAAATTCATATTTATTAAACACTTGTAAATCTTCGATTCCTTCTCCTACTCCGATGTATTTTACTGGTATTTGAAATTGATCAGAAATTCCAATTACTACTCCACCCTTAGCAGTTCCGTCTAATTTTGTAACCGCTAAACAAGAAACTTCTGTAGCTGCAGTAAATTGCTTTGCTTGTTCAAAAGCATTTTGACCAGTAGAACCATCTAAGACCAAAAGTACATCATTTGGTGTATTCTCCACCACTTTTTGCATTACTTTTTTCACTTTAGAAAGTTCATTCATTAAACCAACTTTATTATGTAAACGACCTGCAGTATCGATAATTACAACATCAGCATTTTGAGCTACTGCACTCTGTAATGTATCAAAAGCTACAGATGCAGGATCACTTCCCATTTGTTGCTTAACGATTGGTACACCTACTCTATCTGCCCAAATTTGCAATTGATCTATTGCAGCTGCCCTAAAGGTATCCGCCGCACCAAGAACAACATTATAACCCGCTTTTTTAAACTGATACGCTAATTTACCTATAGTAGTAGTTTTTCCCACACCATTAACACCAACCACCATAATTACATAGGGTTTTGTATTAGCTGGTATTTCAAACTGAGTCGCTTCACCTGAATTAGTTTCCGATAATAAACCTGCAATTTCTTCTCTTAGAATTCCATTTAATTCATCTGTTCCTAAATATTTATCTCTTGAAACACGTTCTTCAATTCGTTCAATAATTTTCAATGTAGTATTTACTCCTACATCAGAAGAAACTAAAATTTCTTCTAAATTATCTAAAACTTCTGCATCTACTTTCGATTTTCCAGCCACAGCTTTAGTAAGCTTAGAAAAAAACGATGTTTTAGATTTTTCTAAACCTTTATCTAAAGTTTGTTTTGCCTCTTCGCTGATAGCTTGTTCTTTCTTATCGGAAGAGAATATTTTTTTAAAAAAACTCATACTAAAATCAGGATTTAAGTTTTTACTGATAACCTATTTGGCTTCAAATCCATTTATAAGACAAATGTAAAAATAAAAAAGCTACTTTCAAACGAAAGTAGCTTATCTATATAGTGTAAAATGAATTATTTCTTTTTCAAGAATTCATCAACTTCTTCTGGACTCATAACTGACTCAACGAAAGTATAAGCACCAGTTTTTGGAGACTTAACCATTTTGATAGCTTTAGTTAATCTTTTAGAAGCTGTTTGTAAAGTTGCTACGGTTTTCTTTGCCATGACTTATCTTATTTAATTTCTTTATGAACAGTTACTCTTTTTAAGATTGGATTAAATTTTTTAATCTCTAATCTATCTGGAGTGTTTTTTTTATTTTTTGTAGTAATGTAACGAGATGTTCCAGGAACTCCTGAAGTTTTGTGCTCTGTACATTCTAAAATAACTTGGATTCTATTACCTTTCTTTGCCATTTTGATCTATTTTATTAAGGATTAAACAGATTTTACAAATCCGTTTGCTTTTGCATTTTTCAATACAGCAGCAATTCCATTTTTATTAATCGTTTTTAAAGCAGCGGTTGAAATTTTCAACGTTACCCATCTATCTTCTTCAGGAATATAAAAACGTTTTTTAACTAAGTTAACAGAGAATTTTCTCTTTGTTTTATTCATAGCGTGAGAAACATTGTTTCCTACCATCGCTCTTTTACCTGTAAGTTCACAAACTCTTGACATTATTTCTAATCTTTATTTCGTTATCTAAAATCAGGGTGCAAAGAAACAAAATCGATTTCATATACACAACTATCTTTTACTATTTTTTTAAAATTTCTTTATAAATGAGTTCCAATGCTTTACTAACCGCTCTATCAATAACCTTTTCACGAGGTTGACCAAAATTAAATTCTTCTACAAAAACCCCATTTGGCGTGGCTATACCGATAAAAACCGTTCCTAATTCAGCATCCGAATTCCCTTTAGTAGGACCTGCATTTCCAGTCGTTGCTATAGCGAAATCCGTTTGCATTAATTTTTGAATTCCTAAAGCCATATCTTGAGCTACTTCTGCACTAACAACCGAATGTTCCTCAATTAGCAATGGACTAATCTTTAAAACATCAACTTTTGTTTGTGTAGCATAACTCACAACACTTCCTTTAAAATAGTTAGAAGCTCCTGAAACAGCCGACAAAGTTGAGGCTATTTTTCCACCCGTACAACTTTCTGCCGTTGAAATTGTTAACTTTTTTTCTGTCAACAGCCTTCCTAAAACCACTTCGATAGGTTCGTCTTCGTTATACCCTACAATTATATCATGAATTAACAAATCGAGTTTTTCCACTTGATGCTGTATTTCATTCTTCAACAATTCTTCATTCGTCCCTCTAGCTGTTAATCTCAATCGAACTTTTCCAGGACTTGGTAAATACGCTAATTTGATGAAATCGGGTAAACTATCTTCCCATTCTTCAATTTGTTCGGCTATCATACTTTCACCACGGCCATATGTCATAATGGTTTGATGAACAATGTAAGGCCGCTTAAATTTTTGAACTAAATTTGGAATCACCTCGTTATCAACCAGATACTTCATTTCATATGGAACACCTGGCAACGAAATAAAAACAGTATTTTCTTTTTCCATCCACATTCCTGGAGCAGTTCCTGCCTGATTGAAAAGTACTTTTGCTTTCGTTGGCACTAATGCTTGTTCTCTATTAATTTGTGTAATTGGACGCTTATAGAAACCTTCAATTATAGATTTCACATGTAATAAAACTTCTTCGTTTTCAACTAAAGTATCTTCAAAATAATCACAAAAAGTTTTCTTTGTAATATCGTCTTTTGTTGGCCCTAATCCACCAGTTACAATAACGACTTCTACTTTATTTTGAAGCGAATGAAAAGTATCTAAAATATGTTGTTTATCATCTGAAATCGACAACATTTCATGAGTTGCAATTCCAATTTTATCAAGAGCTTTGGCAATATAAGACGAATTCGTATCAACAATTTGGCCAATAAGAATTTCATCGCCAATGGTTACTATAGCAGCTTTCATTTTGAATATTTAATAGATTGGGGGGATTTTAAAAACAGAATGTTACAATTTGAAATCTTTTTTGATTTCTTTTACTGCTAAATCTATTCTACCTTTTAAAGACTTGAACACTTCTTTAATTTCTTTTCTTTTCCCTTCAGCTTTGGCCCAAGTCATGATTTGAATATTTTCTTCATAAGCCAAGTCCATTCCTAATAAATCTAAAGTTGGCTTAATTTTATGACAAGAAGCATAGGTTCTGGTATAGTCTTTTTCTTCAATTGCTACTTTGATGGATTTTATTTCAGCCGGAACCTCTTCTAGAAATAAGGTTACGATTTGCAATGCAAATTCAATATCATTTTCAGAAATTTCATAAACCTTCGCTAAATTATACTGTAATGCCATAACTATCTGATTTGAATTTTAAACATCGATTTTTCTTCAATAAAACCTTCCAAAACATCACCTTCTGTAACTTTTGCAACACCTTTTGGAGTACCTGTAAAAATGATATCTCCAATTTTCAACGTAAAATACTGTGAAACATAAGCAATTAACTCATCTATTTTCCACAACATCAAACTTGTATTACCTTCCTGAACGGTGGTTCCATTTGATTTTAACTCAAAGTTAATATTTTCTATCGAAGTATAATTTTTTTTCGATATAAAGTTCCCAATCACCGCTGAATGGTCAAATGCCTTTGCTTTTTCCCAAGGTAACCCTTTCTCTTTCAGCTTACTTTGCACATCTCGAGCGGTAAAATCAATTCCTAAACCAATTTCTTCGTAATATTTATTAGCAAATTTAGCGTCGATATGTTTCCCAACTTTACAAATCTTAACCAAAATTTCAACTTCATGATGAATATCATTACTAAAAGCTGGAATCACAAATGGATTCTTATTTGGCAAAATAGCAGAATCTGGTTTCATAAAGATAACAGGTTCTGTTGGTCTTTCATTATTCAACTCCGAAATATGGTCAGCGTAATTACGACCTATGCAGATTATTTTCATAATTCTAATGATTAGTAAATAGTAAAAAGTAATTAGCAACTATTCACTAATTACTTTTTACTTATCACCCTATTTAGTATTTAACTTTCTTAATTTAATTCCTGTTAGCACTTTTTTAGTATATAACGGAAAATCAGCGTTTTGAATCCACCCGAAATAACCTGGTTCTTTATCAAAAACATCATCTACCAAAGCACCTTTGTGTTTTCCGAAAGTAAAGATTTCTTTCCCTTCATTATTCAAAGCAATGAATCCAGCAAAGTCAACTGATTTTTTACGTGTTGTAAATTCAGACAACGACTTCATATCATTTTCTAAATTGTCATAGCGATCCAATTGCGATTTTAAGATTTCGTACGTTGCCATCGTATCTGATTCAGCACTGTGCGCGTTTTCTAAAGTTTGTCCGCAATAGAATTTGTATGCTGCACTCAAAGTACGTTCTTCCATTTTATGGAAAATCGTTTGCACATCAACAGAAACTCGGTTTTTCATATCAAAATCAACTTCAGCACGCAATAATTCTTCTGCCAAAAGCGGAATATCAAATCTATCGGAATTAAATCCAGCCAAATCAGAATCTTTAATCATGTTATGAACTTGCGTTGCTAACTCTTTAAATGTGGGTTCATTAGCTACTTTTTCATCGGTAATTCCGTGCACAGCAGTAGTTTGTGGCGGAATTGGAATCGTAGGATTTACCAACCAAGTTTTACTTTCTTTATTTCCGTTGGGATATACTTTAAATATTGAGATTTCTACAATTCGGTCTCTTGCTACATCAATTCCTGTAGTTTCAAGGTCAAAAAAGCAGATTGGGCGTGTTAATTTTAATTCCATAGCGATTTTATATAAGACAAAGATAGAAAAACCCGACAGCTTTTAAAAACTATCGGGTTTACTTATAAATTTATTTTCAGTTTAGAAATCTCTGTTTACATCAAAAGCTTCTAAGTAATCCGCAACGCGTTTCACGAAACTTCCTCCTAACGCTCCATCAACTACTCTGTGATCATAAGAGTGTGATAAGAACATTTTTTGGCGGATTCCAATGAAATCACCTTCTGGAGTTTCAATAACTGCTGGTACTTTTCTAATAGCACCTAAAGCTAAAATACCTACTTGTGGTTGGTTGATAATTGGCGTTCCGAAAACAGAACCAAAAGTTCCTACATTCGTAACCGTGTAAGTTCCACCTTGTGTATCGTCTGGTTTTAATTTTCCAGCTTTTGCACGGTTTCCTAAATCGTTAACCGCTTTCGCCATTCCAACTAAGTTCAATTGGTCAGCATTCTTAATCACAGGAACAATTAAGTTTCCGTTTGGTAAAGCTGCTGCCATTCCTAAGTTGATATTTTTACGTTTGATGATAAAATCACCATCAACTGAAATGTTCATTCCTGGAAAATCTTTCAATGCTTTTGCAACTGCTTCCATGAAAATTGGCGTGAAAGTTAACTTCTCACCTTCTCTCTTTTCGAAAGCATTTTTAACTTTATCTCTCCATTTTACGATGTTGGTAACATCTACTTCAATGAATGATTGAACGTGAGCCGAAGTTTGTACCGAAGCTACCATGTAACCCGAAATCAACTTACGCATTCTGTCCATCTCTACAATCTCGTCACCACCATTTACAGAAACCGGAACGGCTTGTGCTACTGGAGCTGGAGTTGCTTTTGGAGCCACCGCTGGAGTTGCAACAACTGCAGGCTGACTTCCTCTATTTTTGATATAATTTAATAAATCTTCTTTGTTTACACGGCCATCTTTACCAGAACCAGCAATTGCTTCTAATTCAGCTAATGAAATTCCTTCTTCTTTAGCAATGTTTTTAACTAAAGGCGAAAAGAACTTATCAGATGCTGAAAAATCAGCTGGAGCAACAGTTTCTTTTGCTACTTCTACTGCTTTTGCTACTTCTGCAACTGCAACTGGAGCGTCTGCTTTAACTTCTGGAGTTGCTGCAACGGCACCACCTTCCGTTTCGATAATAGCGATTGTTTGTCCCACTTGAACTACATCATCGGTATTAAATAAAATTTCAACAAGTGTTCCTGCAACTTCTGAAGGCACCTCACTGTCTACTTTATCAGTAGCAATTTCAAGTACTGCTTCGTCCATTTCAATTTTATCACCAACTTTTTTTAACCAGTTAGTAACTGTTGCCTCTGCAACACTTTCACCCATTTTAGGTAATTTCAATTCAAACTTTGCCATATCTTTAAACTAAAGTTGTGTTTTTGTATTTGGTTTGCAAAAATACTAATTTTTCATTCGTTTTTTAAACAATTCAATAATTTTTTACAACAAAATTATTTGCCCTCTATCGTTCGAATTATTGCTTCCTATTAGATAATTAGAACCAGAAATATAATTCTTAAAACTCAGGTTTTTACCCTTATTTAACTGCATAAAAGTAATAATTTCAGCAAAACTAAAAGTAGTCGTATCAAATATTATTTCAATGTTTTTATGCGATTTGTTCTCAAATTGATTAAAATCAGACAAATAAGTTGCTTTTTTTGATAGGTTCAACTCTAAATTCTCTCTTGAAAAAACGACATATTCATCAATAATCCGATGTTCATTCTTTTGTTGATTCTTCTTCAAAAGACTAAAAACAAAACTTCCTACTTGCATCATCACATCAAAAAACCATGATTTCTTAAAGTGCTTTTTATAGAAAAATTGCATCGCTTCACGGAAACGCTTCATATAGGTTCCATCTCGTACTGTACTTTCACCTTTGTAATGAATCACCGAAGTTTCATAAAAGTAATAATTCGATTTACCTGTTTTCAACACCAAATAACTCAAATCGATATCATCCGAATACATAAAACAATTTTCATCAAATCCGCCAACTTTTAGATATAATTCACGTTTCATTACCATAAAAGCACCAACTAAAATATCGACTTTCCCTGATTCGTTTTCAGATAAATGTTGCGCATAATATTTTCCGAAATAATTCGAAATTTTATATAATCCAAAAATCTTGGTAAAAGCTACCCAAGGTGTCGGAACTCCTCGTTTACTTTCGGGTAGAAAATTTCCAGCACCGTCAATTAATATACAACCGATAATTCCAGTGTTCAGTTGCCAGTTTTTAGTGTTCAGTATTTTAGAAAAAGTATCTTCTGCAACAACCGTATCAGGATTCAAAATACAAATATATTCCCCTTTGGCTTGAGCAACTCCGATGTTATTTCCTTTTGGAAAACCTAAGTTGTCTTTATTTTCAATGAGTTTAATGTGTGGGAATTTAGTTTTCATCATCTCACAACTATCATCAGACGAAGCGTTATCAATGACAATGATTTCGCCATCAATTCCATCCAACGCTTTTTGAACACTAAGAACACACTGCTCTAAAAAATAGCGCACATTATAGTTGAGAATGATTACGGATAGTTGCATATAGTTTTGAAAATTCAAATATCAATAAAGAAATTCCAAATTCCAACAAACAAAACCTTATTTTTGCACTTCTAAATTATATTATGAATTACCTATCAGTCGAAAATATCTCCAAATCTTATGGCGAACGTGTGTTATTTGACAACGTTTCGTTTGGAATTAATAAAGATCAAAAAATAGCTTTTATTGCTAAAAACGGTTCGGGAAAAACCACCATTATGAACATGATTAATGGTTTAGATGAACCTGATACAGGTCAAGTAGTGATTCGAAAAGAAATCAACATGGCGTTTTTGTCGCAAAACAATAATTTGCAAGACGAATTAACCATTGAAGAAAATATTTTTGCTTCGGATAATGAAATTCTGAAAGTAATTGAACGTTACGAAAAAGCTTTAGAAAATCCGAATGACGAAGAAGCGTATCAAAGAGCTTTTGACGATATGGACCGCCACAATGCTTGGGATTTTGAAACGCAATTCAAGCAAATTCTATACAAGCTAAAGTTGGAAGACTTGAAAATGAAAGTCAAAAACATGTCGGGTGGACAAAAAAAGAGACTTTCGTTAGCGATTATTTTGATTAGCAAACCTGATTTATTGATTTTAGACGAGCCAACGAATCACTTGGATTTAGAGATGATTGAATGGTTAGAAGACTATTTTGCTAAAGAAAATATCACATTGTTTATGGTAACGCACGACCGTTTCTTTTTGGAACGTGTTTGTAACGAAATTATCGAATTAGACAACGGAAAAATATACCAATACAAGGGCAATTATTCGTACTATTTAGAGAAAAAAGAAGAACGTTTGGCTTCTGAAAATGCGAGTATCGATAAAGCACAAAACTTATTCGTAAAAGAATTAGCTTGGATGCGCCGTCAACCAAAAGCTAGAACTACCAAATCGAAATCTCGTCAAGATGATTTTTACGTGATTAAAGAGAAAGCGGAAAGTCGTAGAAAAGAAAATGTAGTAGAGCTCGAAATCAACATGGAGCGTATGGGAAGCAAGATTATTGAAATGGTAAAATTGAACAAAGACTTTCCTGACAGAACCATTTTAAAAGATTTCAGCTATTCATTTCAACGTGGCGAACGTATTGGAATTATTGGCAAAAATGGAACAGGAAAATCGACTTTTTTAAATATTTTAACGCAAACTATTCAACCTGATTCAGGTAAAGTAATTATTGGTGATACGATTAAAATTGGCTATTACACGCAAAGCGGAATCAATCCGAAACCGGGACAAAAAGTAATTGATATCATTAAAGAATATGGCGAATATATTCCGTTGACGAAAGGAAAAATTATTTCAGCTTCGCAATTATTGGAACGCTTCTTATTTGATGCCAAAAAACAATATGATTTCGTAGAAAAATTAAGTGGTGGCGAATTAAAACGTTTGTATTTATGTACGGTTTTAATACAAAATCCGAATTTCTTAATTTTGGATGAGCCAACGAATGATTTAGATATTGTAACGCTGAACGTTTTAGAAAGTTTCCTTTTAGATTATCCTGGTTGTTTGTTAGTGGTGAGTCACGATAGATACTTTATGGATAAAATTGTCGATCACTTATTTGTTTTTAGAGGCGAAGGCGAGATTGAAGATTTCCCAGGAAACTATTCAGATTTCAGAGCTTATGAAGATTCGGCTGAACCAAAAGTTTTGAATTCGGTAAGCACTGAAAAAACAAATTGGAAAGAAAAACAAACGGCTTCAACCGGATTGAGCTTTAATGAACAGAAGGAATTCAATAAAATTGAAAAAGAAATCAAAGATTTAGAATACAATAAAAAACAAATCGAACAAGAATTCGCCGACGGAAAAGTTTCGGATGATAAGATTGAAGCAAAAGCCAACGAATTGCAAAAAATCATTCAGTCTTTAGAAGAAAAGGAAGAACGTTGGTTTGAATTGAGTTCTAAAATGGAATAAAAACTAGTTTGCAGTCTCAGTCTCAGTATACAGGAAAAACTGTGACTGAAAACTGTGACTGAAAACTGTGACTGAAAACTGTGACTGTAATTAAATCCTACATAAAATTCCTTTTCCACTCCAAAAATGAACATGGAGTGCACTCGCCATTTGTATTTGATTTGGTTACGAAATGTTTTTATGATGCAACTAAATATCCAGAATACCAAGTATTAGAATCCTATCGAAAATCGCTTTTAGAAAATAAAAACACGATTGATGTAACCGATTTTGGTGCAGGTTCGCGAGTTTTTAAATCGAATGTTAGAGAAATTTCAAAAATTGCACAAACCGCTGGAATTACTCCAAAAAATGCCGAATTACTTTTTAGAATTGTTCGTTATTTTCAACCAAAAAGCATTTTAGAAATTGGTACTTCATTAGGATTAGCTACTTCGGCTCTTTCGTCAGGAAATTCAAATGCAAAAATTATCACTTTAGAAGGTTGCGCAAATACACAAAAGCAAGCGCAAGTTCAATTGCAAGGACAAAATTCAAATTTTCAAAATATAGAATTCATTAATACAGAATTTTCAAGCTATTTTAAAAACCTTCACCTTTCACCTATCACCCATCACCTAATCTATTTCGATGGCAATCATTCCAAAAAAGCCACTTTAGAGTATTTTGAAGCCTTACTTCCAACGATTTCTAATGATTCCATTTGGATTTTTGATGATATTCATTGGTCAGCTGACATGGAAGAAGCTTGGGAAATTATAAAAAAGCATCCTAAAGTTTCGGTGACGATTGATACTTTTCAATGGGGAATCGTATTTTTTAGAGCCGAGCAAGAAAAAGAACATTTCATCATCAATCCGAATAAAACGATTAGTTCACATCTGTTTGAAAGAATTCGCTTTTAGTTGTAACAAAATCGTTTATTTTTCTACTTATAATAGAATCGGAACTTAAAACTTCTGAAATCATTATTCGTTAATCAACATTCGACATTGAAAATGGCAAATCCGTTAATCAAAATAACCAATATCAAAAGAGATTTCCCTTTAGGAAACGAAATCGTGTATGTGTTAAAAGGCATCGATTTAGAAATCAATAAAGGAGAATATGTAGCATTGATGGGACCTTCGGGTTCTGGAAAGTCAACTTTGATGAATATTTTAGGTTGTTTAGACACACCAACTTCGGGAACTTACGTTTTGAACGGAAAACATGTAAGTGAAATGCAAGACGATGAATTAGCAGAAATTCGTAATAAAGAAATTGGATTTGTCTTCCAAACATTCAACTTAATGCCAAGAACAACGGCTTTGGATAATGTAGCTTTACCAATGGTTTATGCAGGTCATTCTAAATCGGAACGAGTTGAAAGAGCTACTGAAGTATTGACACAAGTGGGACTTCAAGACCGTATGGATCACAAACCGAATCAGTTATCGGGTGGTCAACGTCAGCGTGTTGCGGTTGCGAGAGCTTTGGTTAACAAGCCTTCTATCATTTTAGCCGATGAGCCAACTGGAAACTTAGATAGTAAAACTTCGGTGGAAATCATGAATTTATTCAACGAAATTCACGCCAACGGAAACACTGTAATTCTAGTAACACACGAAGAAGATATTGCGGCTTACGCACACAGAATCATTCGTTTACGAGACGGACTTATTGAAAGTGATACGATAAATCAAAATATTAAAAAGTAATTTCAATTCACAATATTTAAACCTGTCTCGATTTTGAATCCTGACAGGTTTTTTCTTGAAATCCTTTTCAAATTATTACCTTTGCTCAAAATTGCCAAAATGACATTTTCCGACTACTCTAAAGAATTTTCATATAACTTAAAATTAGCCTATCCTATTATTTTAGGAATGTTAGGTCATACCGTTGTGGGAATTGTAGATAATATAATGGTCGGAAAATTAGGTCCAACCGAATTAGCGGCGGTTTCATTAGGAAACAGTTTTGTATTCATTGCGATGTCATTAGGAATTGGATTTTCAACAGCCATTACACCTTTAGTTGCAGAATCAGATGGAAAAAATGATGTGGCTGGTGGTCGTTCTGCTTTTCATCACGGATTGTATTTGTGTACAATTTTAGGTGTGGCTTTGTTTACCTTAATTTTCTTTTCGAAACCATTAATTGCTTACATGAGACAACCCGAAGCAGTAGTGGAAATGGCAAAACCATATTTAGATATCGTCGGTTTTTCGTTGATTCCGTTAATTATGTACCAAGCGTACAAACAATTTGCAGATGGTTTGAGCGAAACGAAATATTCGATGTGGGCAACTATTATTGGAAACATTACCAATGTAGTTATCAACTATTTTTTAATTTACGGAATTTGGATTTTCCCAAAATGGGGCATCGTTGGAGCTGCCGTAGGAACTATTGCTTCTCGTTTTGTGATGCTAGGTTTTATGCATTACATGATGAATTTAAAACCAAAATTCCATCCATATTTTAAAGGATTTAGCCTAAAAGAAATTAAGAAAGAAGTCAACCAAAAAATCATTAAAATTGGAATGCCTTCTGCCATGCAAATGTTCTTTGAAGTCGCTTTGTTTACTGGAGCCATTTGGTTGTGTGGAATGATTGGAACAACAAGTCAGGCGGCGAATCAAATTGCATTAAGTTTAGCTTCGTTAACCTTTATGTTCGCCATGGGATTGAGTGTTACAGCGATGATTCGTATTGGAAACCAAAAAGGATTAAATGATTATGTAACCTTAAGAAAGGTAGCGATTTCCATTTTCTTATTAACAATACTAATCGAAGTGGTTTTTGCTTTATTATTTGTGGTTTTACACACAAGTTTACCTTATATTTTTGTAGATATCAACGATGTAAAAAACCTAACCGAAAACTTAGAAGTAATTGCGATTTCGGCTAACTTACTTTTAGTAGCCGCTGTTTTTCAAATTTCCGATGGTTTGCAAGTTGTAGTTTTAGGAGCGCTTCGAGGATTGCAAGATGCTAAAATTCCGATGTATATTACTTTTGTAGCGTATTGGGTAATTGGATTTCCAATATCCATTTATTTAGGATTAGAAACCGAATTAAAAGCCGTTGGCGTTTGGATTGGACTTTTAGCTGGATTAACAGCTGCAGCGATATTTTTGTATATTCGCTTTAATTATTTGACAAAAAAACTGGTTCAAGTGCAATCGCAAGAACAAGTTCAATTACAATAACAAGAAGAAATTAAAATCATAAAAACATGAACTTACCAAAATTTGTTATCGGAGATAATACCGATTTTCCAGAAGATATTTTCGTAATCCATTTAGAATATCCAAGATTCGTAATCAATTTAAAAGACGACGAAGTAGAATTTTTAGAAGACATCGAAGAAGAAGATGAAAAAGAATTAGAATCGGAAATGGAACATTTAATTACCATTGCTGGAGAATTCTACGATAGAGAAATTGAACGTTACGAGCAGGAATAGTGTTCAGTAAAAAGTGTTCAGATTTAGAATAAAAGCTAATTACTAATCACTCCTTATTAAAATATTGTTCCAACAAACTCATAGCCGCTGCAAAAGGTGAAATTTCATTGTTTTGCACGGCTTTTTTGTTTTCTTCCAATAGTTGCATGATATTTGGATGATTATAAAAATGTGATTTCAATTGTTCGTTTATCGTTTCCATCATCCAAAATTGGTTTTGATTTTGACGTTTTTCTTCGAAATAATGATTGGATTTTACCAATTCAAAATACTCGGAAATAATGTCCCAAATCGCATCAATTCCTGTTTGTTCATAAGCACTACAAGTCGTAACTTTTGGAATCCAACCTGAAGATTTTGCTGGAAATAAATGTAACGCTCTATTGAATTCGGTTTTGGCTAATTTGGCTTTCGCAATATTATCACCATCGGCTTTATTGATTACGATAGTGTCTGCCATTTCCATGATACCACGTTTGATGCCTTGTAATTCATCGCCAGCACCTGAAATTTTCAACAACAAAAAGAAATCGACCATACTGTGAACGGCAGTTTCGCTTTGCCCTACTCCAACCGTTTCAATAATAATCGTATCAAATCCACAAGCTTCACACAAAATAATAGTTTCACGCGTTTTTCTAGCAACACCTCCTAATGTATCGCCTGAAGCACTTGGTCGAATATAGGCATTCTCGTCTTTTACCAATTCTTCCATACGAGTTTTATCGCCCAAAATACTTCCATGACTAATGGACGAACTTGGGTCAACCGCTAATACAGCCACTTTCTTTCCGATGGAAGTCAAATATTTTCCAAAAGCTTCAATAAAAGTACTTTTTCCAACACCTGGAACACCGGTAATTCCAATACGAACGGAGTTATTCGCATGTGGCAAACACCCTTTTATGACTTCGTTCGCTTTCGCTAAATGTTCAGGATTTGTACTTTCAACTAAAGTTATGGCGCGACTCAAAGCCGTTTTGTCACCTTTTAAAATTCCAGCAATTAATTCTTCTGCCGAAGGTTGCTTTCTTCGGAATTGTTGAATTTGACTTGCCACAACTGAACTCAGCGTTTCAGGTTGTTCCACGCCGTGAATTTCTGAAAGTGCCGATTTTTTATTTGGTGTTTTCAAAAGGAATTTTGCTTTGTGTAAAAATACAAAAAATGTAGGAATATAAAACATCGAAATCTTAGGGTTTAATTACCTTTGTATTCTTGATTTTAGGAAATGGAAAATATCATTCTATTATTTTTATGCTTGATTTTGGGCGTTGCGCTTCAAAAAGTGCCGCAATTTCCTAAAAACGCCTATCAGAGTTTGAATCAATACGTGATTTACGTTTCGCTTCCGGCTTTGGCTTTATATTATATTCCGAAAATCACAATTTCACTCGCTTTACTTTATCCGTTAGGAATTGCGTGGTTAGGTTTTGGATTGTCATTTGTGTTTTTCTATACATTGGGAACGTATTTTAAATGGTCGAAAAAGCTAATTGGATGTTAATTTTGACCGGTGGATTGAGTAATACTTCTTTCGTAGGATTTCCAATTATCGAAGCTTTGTATGGTGCAGATGGATTGAAAACCGCCATCATAGTTGACCAACCTGGTTCATTCGTAGTCGTAACTACATTAGGTATTTTAGTCGCAGCTAGTTTTTCAAGAGGAAATTTAAGTACTTCAGAAATCGTATTGAAGATTGTAAAATCTCCACCATTTATCGCTTTTACGATTGCGCTTTTCTGTACAATTTTCTCCTTTGAATTTCCTGAAGCATTACAAAATTCATTCTTAAGAATTGGAAATACGGTAACTCCTGTCGCTTTAATAGCCGTTGGATTACAATTAAAAATTGATACTCGAAGTAAACATTGGTCATTTTTAACGTTAGGATTATTTTTCAAATTAATTCTAATGCCTGCTTTTTTCTTTTTGCTTTACAAAATCATATTAGGCGGAAAAGGATTAGAAATAGATGTATCTATAATGGAATCTGCCATGGCACCAATGATAACAGGTGCAATTTTAGCTTCTAATTATGGATTAAAACCGAAATTAAGTAGCATGATGATTGGAATTGGAATTCCGCTGTCTTTAGTTACTGTAGCCTTTTGGTATTGGGTTTTAAGTAGTTTTTAATATCTTTACACTTCAATTGTACACTATGAATCCTGAAATATTACTTGCGCTTGAAAACATTGTAGGTTCGGCTTATATTTTTACTGATGAAGCTACTCGTAAAACCTATGGTCACGATGAAACGGAAGATTTGATTTTTCCTCCTCATGTAGTGGTAAAACCTGCCAATACGGAAGAAGTTGCGCAAATTTTAAGAGTTTCGAATACCTATAAAATTCCGACAACACCGATTGGTGCTCGTACCGGTTTGAGTGGTGGCGCTTTATCTATTTATGGTGGAATTGGTATTTCAATGGAGCGATTCAATCAGATTATTGAAATTGATGAACAAAATTTACAAGTTACAACTCAGCCTGGTGTAATTACTCAAGTTTTACGTGAAGCTGTTGCCGAAAAAGGCTTGTTTTATCCCGTAGATCCAAGTAGTATGGGAAGCTGTTTCATTGGTGGAAATATTGCGGAAAATTCAGGTGGAGCAAGAGCTTTGAAATATGGTGTTACGAAAGATTATGTACTAAATTTAGAAGTAGTTTTACCCACTGGTGATGTGATTTGGACTGGAGCCAATACTTTGAAAAATTCGACAGGTTACAACCTAACGCAATTAATGGTTGGTAGTGAAGGGACTTTGGGCATTGTGACTAAAATTGTATTGAAATTATTACCTCAAAATAAACACAACGTATTGCTTTTAGTTCCCTTTTATAAAGCGGAGCAAGCGTGTGAAGCGGTTTCAGCTATTTTTAGAGCCGGAATTGTGCCAAGTGCTTTAGAGTTTATGGAACGTGATGCTATTGATTGGACTCTGAAATTTGTAGATGGTTTGAATGTGGAAGTCAAAGATAACGTTCAGGCGCATTTGTTGATTGAAGTAGATGGCAATTATCCTGAAATTTTAATGCAAGAAGCCGAACAAATTTTGGCAGTTGTAGAACAATTTGAAATCGACGAAGTGTTGTTTGCCGATACCGAAGAACAAAAAAATGCGCTATGGAAAATGCGTCGCTCTGTAGCAGAAGCAGTAAAAGCGAATTCAATTTACAAAGAAGAAGACACAGTTGTTCCAAGATATGAATTGCCTAAATTATTAAAAGGTATCAAAGAAATTGGTACTAAATATGGTTTCCAATCTGTTTGTTATGGACATGCCGGCGATGGCAATTTGCACGTAAACATCATCAAAGGCAACATGACCGATGACAATTGGAAAACAGAAGTTCCAAAAGGAATTCGTGAAATTTTTGAATTGACGGTTGGTTTAAAAGGAACATTATCTGGCGAACACGGTATTGGTTTGGTGCAAAAAAACTACATGGATATTGCGTTTTCAAAAGTGCATTTAGAATTAATGGAACGAATCAAAGCTATTTTTGACCCCAATAATGTGTTGAATCCTGGGAAGATTTTTCCTGATGGGGAATGATTAATTCAATTACTTTTTCAAAAAATCCAACAAATTGACATCTGCATTTTTAAACGTTGCTGGTTGTTCGATAATACTGGCTACGCGTTTTTTATTTAATTTCATGGTAATATCGGCTTCGGTTGTAAATAACAAAGCGGATAAAAACGGGTTGTTAATGTGAGGAATTAACTCAGCTTCTAAATCGTCTAATTTGCAGATTTTTACTAATTCTTGCTTTTCAGTTGTGTAAATTTTATAGGTCATCGACAATTTTAAAATATTGTCTTCTACGATGGTTTTCACGTAAATGTTCTGTAATTCAGGTTTTCCAACGGTTTTAGCAAGCGTTAATTTAGCAAAAGTTCCATCAGCAATACTAGCTCTAACTTGGTTGAAAAATTCGATATAGGTGATATTATTTTCGTTCATATTATAATCCTAAAGCTTTTAAAATTTTTGCATCAAACAACATGGAAAACATTTTATTCTCTTTGTCTTTATTTAAAAATTTCCATTGGTTTTTTGTCAAATCATCCGCAACTGCAATAAGAGTAGAACGCATTTCGATTCGGAATGTGTTAGTAAGTTTATCATACGTTACTTTATCTGCTTCCATAGAAGATTTGAATATATCCGTCATCGATTCAGCATCATCCATCGGCTCTTTGAATTTCATCGTCATTACGTTATTGTAATTCACCATACAAAACGATTTCCCTTCTATTTTCTTGATTTCACCAAACGAAAAATTAGGCTCTACTTCCACTAACTTTATTGAAAATTGCTCGTTTTCCATCATTTGACCAAACATCTTTTTCATTTGGTCTTGCGGAATAATGTCAAATACTTTTGGATAAGTGGTTTCGAAAATAGCATCAAAATTCATGTTTACGCTAGCCTTATATGATTTTAATGCTTCTGTCTTTAATGAAGCCATGTCTTGTGATAAAACAGCAGTAGTTTGAAAAAGAAAGAATACGAAGAATAGAATTTTAGATTTCATTTGAATAATTTATAATTTCATCAAAGATAAAAAATCCCCAACTACTTTTAGCAATTGAGGATTTATATTAATCTCTTTTTGGAGAATTCTTTTTGTTTCGTTTATCTTCCTTCTTTTCTTTTGCCGTTTTCAACGGTTCTTTCTTTGCTGTTTTCTTAGCATCCTGACTTTTTGCCATAATTTCTATGATTAGTTTTAGTAAATATAGGTAATTAATAATGCCTCCAACTATGAATGACATTTTTCGTGACAAATAATTGGAACTCAAATTTGAAAAATGTTTAGATTTTTTCAATCTATATTTCAAAAAAAAATCCCCAACTACTTTTCAGTAATTGAGGATTAATTTATTTATGTGTTTTAATTATTCGTTAACCAAAACCCATTCGCCAGAAGCCAACATACTTTCTGCCTTTTTGTATTTCATAGTTTCGCTTTTTCCACTCATTACGTGTTTAATAGTAACGGTGTCATTACGATTGATTTTTGGCATTTCTCTTGTAATCGTTTCCGTTACTTGAGGTCTTTGACTTGCCATTTCTCCTGCTCTTCTTGCTTGAGCCGCTGTATCTTCGCTATCTAAATCTTCTTTAGATTCAGTATAGTTTTCTTTTTGTTGCACTTGCTTAGCTTCTTGAATTTCCGATGTATTGTGAGAAGGTAAATCACCTTTGAATAAGAATGAAATTACTTCTTTGTTTACATCATCGATCATTTTCTTAAACAAGTTGAACGCTTCGAATTTGTAAATCAACAATGGATCTTTTTGTTCGTGAACCGCTAACTGAACAGATTGTTTCAATTCGTCCATTTTACGTAAGTGTTTTTTCCAAGCTTCATCCACAATAGCTAACGTGATGTTTTTCTCGAAATCAGCCACTAACGAACGTCCTTCTGAAGTATATGCTTTTTCTAAATCTGTAACCACATTTAATGATTTGATTCCGTCAGAGAAAGGCACAATAATTCTTTGGTACTGACCATTATTATTTTCGTATACATTTTTGATAATTGGATACGCTTCGCGTGCATCTCTTGCGATTTTTTCTTCATAATGTGCTAAAACCGCTTTATACACTTTACCAGTGATTTCTCTAACTGATAATTTTGCAAATTCTGATTGTGAAACTGGTGCACTAATTGAAAAATAACGAATCAATTCAAACTCGAAATTCTTGAAATCTTCTGCTAATTTATTTTGTTCCACTACTAATTCGCAAGTATCGTACATCATGTTTGCAATATCCACTTTCAAACGCTCTCCGTGTAAAGCGTGACGTCTTCTTTTGTATACTACTTCTCTTTGTGCATTCATTACGTCGTCATATTCTAACAAACGTTTACGAACTCCAAAGTTGTTTTCTTCTACTTTTTTCTGAGCTCTTTCAATAGATTTTGTCATCATAGAATGTTGAATTACTTCACCTTCTTTCAAACCAATTCTATCCATAACTTTCGCTACTCTTTCAGAACCAAATAAACGCATTAAGTTATCTTCCAAAGACACGTAGAATTGAGAACTACCTACATCTCCTTGACGACCAGCACGACCTCTTAACTGACGGTCAACACGACGCGAATCGTGACGTTCTGTTCCGATAATTGCTAAACCACCTGCTTTTTTCACTTCGTCAGATAATTTAATATCGGTACCACGACCAGCCATATTAGTTGCAATTGTAACAACTCCAGGTTTTCCTGCTTCAGCTACAATTTCTGCTTCACTTTTGTGCATTTTAGCATTCAATACATTGTGTTGAATACCTCTAATTTTTAACATTCGGCTTAATAATTCCGAAATCTCTACCGATGTTGTTCCAATTAACACAGGTCTTCCTGCATTTGACAATTGCACTACGTCTTCGATAACCGCGTTGAATTTTTCACGAACGGTTCTGTAAATTAAATCGTCTTTATCTTTACGCGCCATTGGACGGTTGGTAGGAATTTCTACAACGTCTAATTTGTAGATTTCCCAGAACTCACCTGCTTCAGTTGAAGCAGTTCCTGTCATTCCTCCTAATTTGCTGTACATACGGAAATAATTCTGTAATGTAACTGTTGCAAATGTTTGAGTAGCAGCTTCAATTTTTACATTCTCTTTTGCTTCGATTGCTTGGTGTAAACCATCTGAGTAACGACGACCATCCATGATACGTCCAGTTTGCTCATCTACAATCATTACTTTATTGTCCATGATAACGTATTCGGTATCTTTTTCGAATAAAGTATAGGCTTTTAATAACTGAGTTAATGTATGAATACGTTCCGATTTTACCGAGAAATCACGGAATAATTCTTCTTTACGTTCTGCTGCTAATTCTGGCTCTAAATTTTCTTTTTCAATTTGAGCAATTCCTGTTCCAATATCTGGTAAAATAAAGAATTGAGCATCTGTATCTTGTGATAAGAATTGAATTCCATTATCGGTTAACTCAACTTGATTGTTTTTTTCTTCGATAACAAAATAAAGTGCCTCATCAATTTTTGGCATTTCTCTGTTGTTATCTTGCATGTATTGGTTTTCGGTTTTTTGAAGCAATTGTTTAACTCCTTCTTCCGACAAGAACTTGATTAAAGCTTTACTTTTTGGTAATGCTCTGTAAGAACGTAATAAATTAAATCCAGCGTCTTTATTGTTACCTTCTTTGAATAAACGTTTTGCTTCGGTTAAACAATCCGTAGCCAATTTACGTTGTAAGTTTACTAAGTTTTCAACTTTTGGTTTTAACTCATTAAATTCATGACGATCTCCCTGAGGAACAGGTCCAGAAATAATCAATGGCGTTCTAGCATCATCAATTAAAACCGAGTCAACCTCATCGACAATTGCGTAATTATGTTTACGTTGTACTAAATCTTCTGGAGCATGCGCCATATTATCTCTCAAATAATCGAAACCAAATTCGTTATTTGTTCCATAAGTAATATCTGCTTCGTATGCTTTTCTTCTTTCTGGAGAGTTTGGTTGGTGATTGTCGATACAATCAACTGTTAAACCATGAAACTCGAATAAAGGTGCTTTCCAAGTACTATCACGTTTTGCCAAGTAGTCATTTACTGTAACTAAATGCACTCCGTTTCCTGTTAAGGCATTCAAGTATAATGGTAATGTTGCTACTAATGTTTTTCCTTCCCCTGTTTGCATTTCGGCAATTTTACCTTGATGCAACACAACTCCACCAATTAACTGAACGTCGTAGTGAATCATATCCCAAGTGATAGCTTTACCAGCTGCATTCCATGAATTGGCCCAAGTAGCGTTATCACCTTCAATTGCTATATACGATTTAGTTGCTGATAACTCTCTGTCTTTTGGAGTAGCAGTAACCGTAATTGACGTATTTTCTTTAA
Source organism: Flavobacterium lacisediminis (assembly GCF_025909975.1). Lineage (GTDB taxonomy): Bacteria > Bacteroidota > Bacteroidia > Flavobacteriales > Flavobacteriaceae > Flavobacterium > Flavobacterium lacisediminis. Next base: position 150,588 of record NZ_JAPCIO010000003.1, read on the forward strand.
AACGACGTGCGGTTTCTTTTACTACTGCAAAAGCTTCAGGAAGAATTTCGTTTAAAACTTTTTCAGAAATTTCATAAGCTTCTTTTTCAATCTTATCGATTTCAGCATAAATATCTTCACGAGCATCAATGTCTTGAGTTTGCTCTGCGTCTTGTTTTAAAGAAGCGATTTTTGCATCTTTTTCAGCTCGAGCATTTTTAATTTTAGCTTTGAATTCGGCAGTTTTAGCACGCAATTCATCATGAGACAATGCTTGTAAAGCACTCTCAAAAGATTTTACTTTATTAATAAGTGGTTGAATCGCTTTTACATCTTTCTCCGATTTGTCTCCCACAAAAGCCTTCAATATTGAATTTATGATACTCATAATTTTTTATTTTCTAAATAGGTTTGCAAATATAACCAAAAAAAAAGCCTCAGTAAAGAGACTTGTTTCTGTTGTGTTTATTTATTTTTAATATTCATCCTCATTCCAAAGATAATCTTCGTCAGTAGGATAATCAGGCCAAATCTCTTCCATTGATTCATAGATTTCTCCTTCGTCTTCTATAGACTGTAAATTTTCCACTACTTCTAATGGAGCTCCAGTTCTGATAGCATAGTCGATAAGTTCATCTTTGGTTGCTGGCCAAGGCGCATCACTTAAGTATGACGCTAATTCTAATGTCCAATACATCTTTTTATCGATTTAAGTTTATGCAAAAATAAATTTATTACCCAATAAGGCAAGTTTTTTTTTACTTTTTTTATTAAAATTTAAGAACGTTTCTTTTTTAGTGCTCAAAACATGACTTTACATCCCTGTTTTCAAGTATATTAAACACTTAAAACTGATTACTGAACACTATTTTCTAGGAATCCATTGTACTTCATCAGCGTTCAAATCATGAGACAACTTTCGTGCCAACACAAAAAGGTAGTCAGAAAGTCGGTTTAGGTACTTAATTACACGTTCATCTGTCGGTTCTATGTCATTCAAATGTACTGCTAAACGCTCTGCTCTACGACATACGCAGCGTGCTATATGACAATATGACACCGTTGTATGCCCCCCTGGTAAAACAAAATGTGTCATGGGCGGCAAAGCTTCTTCCATCGTGTCAATTTCATTTTCCAAAAATTCGATATCTGATTCCACAATTCCTAGGTTTTGCAAGCGTGGCTGACCGTTTTTCAAGGTTTCTTTTTCGGGTGGCGTGGCTAAAATAGCTCCGACAGTAAATAATCTATCTTGCACTTCAATTAATACTTTTTTATATAAATCACTCATGTCTTGGTCGCGAATTAATCCAATATGTGAATTTAATTCGTCAACCGTTCCATAACTCTCGATTCTTATATGATGTTTTGGCACACGTGTTCCACCAAATAATGCTGTGGTTCCGGTATCACCAGTTTTGGTATATACTTTCATATTTACTATTTATTGTTTTTTTAATTGTTCGCGATACATTTCAATATTCGCTTTTACTTTTGGATCTAATTCGGGTTCGGTTATATCGGTTAGTTTTTCCATCTCTTCCCAAATGATTTTGGCAACAATATATCTCGCCACACCTTTATCATCAGCTGGAATAATGTACCAAGGCGCAAAATCGGTGGATGTTTTATTGATAGCTTCTTCGTAATATTTCATATAATCGTCCCAACGCTCACGTTCCTTCAAATCGCCCGAACTGAATTTCCAATTATCTTCAGGATTTTCTAATCGTTTTAATAAACGTTCTCTTTGTTCTTCTTTACTCATGTGAAAATAAAACTTCAATATTTTAGTACCGTTTTGCGAAATGTGCTTTTCAAAATTCACCATTTGTTCCATTCGATTTTCCCAAAATTGAGGTGTAATATCTTCTACTTTTTCAATTCCTGGTAAATTTTCAAACAAAATATATTCGGGATGCACTCGCGTTACCAACACATTTTCATAATGCGTACGATTGAAAACAGCAAATTTTCCCTTTTCGGGCAAAGCCAAATAATGACGCCATAAATAATCGTGTTCTAATTCTGTTGAGTTTGGTGTTTTAAAACTATGGACCACAACTCCACGCGGATTAAATTCTTTAAAAACCTCACGGATTAGACTGTCTTTTCCACTGGTATCCATACCTTGTAAGCAAATTAAAAATGCATGACGATTGTGCGCATACATGGCATCTTGCTTTTTACTCAACTTTTGCTGGATTTTATCTAACGCTAATTCTTCTTGGTCTTTATTGGTATCGATGTCTAATTTTGTAGCAAAATCCGATAATTTAATCGCTGATTTCACTTTAAAATCTTCAATATTTATATTTTCCATTTTCAATCACTTTTTAATAAATGTAAAAATAGTACTTTTATGAGCTATTTCTCGCTAAAAAGTTTCATAAAGTTATCGGTAAAAATATGGAAAATTTCAAACTTACTAATCTCTTCACTATAAAAGGTATTGCAGCGCCATCTGGTCTATTGTACTCGCAAAATGTATTATTTGTTATTTCAGATTCTAGCAATTTTTTATATCAATATGATATTGCAAAAAAACTTTTACTAAAATTCCCATTAGTAAAAGATGCCAAGGAAAACATTGAAAAAGCAGAAAAACCTGATTTAGAAAGCATCACACAATATGGTAATCAACTAATTATGTTGGGTTCTGGTTCAACTGCTAAACGTAATACAATGTTTAGTTTAGATTTGGGTTCAGATTCTTTGCAATCACAAGATTTATCAACTCTATATAAAAAATTAAAAGATGTTGGTTCATTTTCAGATGACCAATTGAATATTGAAGGTGCCATTTATGCGCATCAAACCATGTTACTTTTTCAAAGAGGAAATTCAAAGAAAAGTCAAAATGGCATTTTTATTATCCCAAATCATCAAGAAGATGGCATTCGATTTGTGCCGATTTCACTTCCAACTTTAGATGATATTGAAACAACTTTTACTGATGCGATTTTAGTTAACGATAAAATTTATTTCTTGGCTTGCGCCGAAAATACAACATCTACCTATGAAGATGGCGAAGTTTTAGGAACCATTTTAGGCATCATGCATGCACCAACATTTGAAATTATTGACGTTCAATTATTATCGGAACATCAGAAATTTGAAGGCATTACGCTTTACAAGGAATCAGAAATCGAATTAGAATTCTTACTTTGTGAAGACAATGATACCGAAGTTTTAGAAGCTACGATTTATAAATTGACGCTTCCGAAAAATAAATAATTAAAAAAATGAAAACTTTTTTTACTTCCTTCCCAACCTTTTACCAACTTTTCTGCTCTATATAAAAAAGCAAGTTTACCAATGGATGTAAAACACATACAAGGCTGCCGAAAAAACCATCGCGAAGCACAACGCATGGTGTATGAAATTATGGCTCCTAAGCTTTATCGTTTATGTAAACGGTATTTAAAAAAGGAAGAGGAAATTGAAGAAGTATTGGCCGATGCTTTTTTTACAATATTCACAAAAATAGAACAACTAAAAGAAGACTTGGCTTTTGAAGCTTGGGCTCGAAAAATAACGGTAAACAATTGCCTTTTACAAATTAAAAAGAACATCAACTTTAATTTGTATTTGGAAGATGTGAGTTACAATTCGCAACCTTTAGCCGATGAAGTTACCGATTTAGAAGAAGAAGATTTGCTCAATTTACTCCAATACATTCCAGATGGATGCCAAACTATTTTTAATTTGTTTGTGATTGAAGGCTATTCGCACAAAGAAATTGCAGAACAACTAGGCATTAGTGAAGGAACATCGAAATCGCAGTTGAATGCAGCGAAAAGTAAATTAAAAGAATTGGTAAGAACTTTTTATTATCAAAAAGCAAAATAGTCATGGGAACAGAAGAAAAATTATATAAAAAAATACAACAAGCTGCCGAAAACGCAGAGCAAAAAGACTTTCCAGGAATGGAGAAGATTTGGGCACGCGTGGAAGACAAAATGGAAACACAAACGCTTCAAAAAGAGAAACATTTGTGGAAAAAATTAGCAGTAGCAGCATCGATAGTTTTAGTAGGCACATTAGCCTTTTTCTTAATGCAAGAAAAAGAAACTGTAATTGTTCCAGAAAATACTGTTACTACTATTGATTCGTCAAAAAACAACATTCCAACACCTGAATCGGCGAATGGATTAGTAAATACAACTCCTGAAATTAAAAAAGAAGCCGAACAAATTTTGCAACAACAAATTGTAATTCAAAATAACATTGTAATAAACGATACCATCAATTACAAATCAAAAAAAGAAGTTGCACTACCTACTATTGCCATGGAAGAAGTTCAAGAAGTAGCTAAAACGAGTTTGGCTCCGAGTTACAATAACAGTATGTCTAATTCAGCATCCATAAATAATTCAGGCTATTTGGCAAAAGGAAAACGTTATGATGTGAATGTAAGCACAGCCGAGACAACTCAAGAAAAAGATAAAAAAGTAGCTAATGATGATTTAGTTGTGATTGATGGAAAAGCAAGTAAAAAATCGTTGACGAATATCAATCCAGAGGAAATTGAATCAATTACGGTATTAAAAGAACCTGTTTATTTTATCAACGGTATAGAATATTCGGAAGAATCATTATTTGGAGAAAATCCTACGAGTCCTTATGCACCATTGAGTAAACAAAAAATTGACACCATCGTTATTTTACAACCTGAAAAAGCCATTCCAATTTATGGTGAAAAAGGCAAAAAAGGAGTGGTGATTATAACCACCATTGGCGGAAAACCTAAAAACCGTCCTTAAAAAAAGAATCTTTCTATTAACTTAAATTCAATATCATGAAAAACGTAAAAAACTTTTCGTTAGGGATAGCTATGCTATTAACTTTCCTTAACTTCATCACGCTAAGTAGCTTTAATTCAGTCACAAACACAAAAGTTACGATTACTGGAGTAGTTTCAGACGAACTAGGTCCGATAGCAGGAGTAAACATTCAAATTCAAGGTAGTAAATCCAAGACAAGTACCGATTTTGATGGAAAATACAAAATTGAAGCCAATGAAAATGACATCTTAGTATTCACATATACTGGTAAAAAAACACAAAAAATCACCATCAAGAAAAAATTGATTGTGAATGTTTTCATGGAAGATGAAGTTCTAACAGGTAGAGATGTAGAAGTTGTAGGAGCTGTTGGTATTAAAAAGAAACAAGAAGTATACACCTCTTCAATTCAAGTAGTTAATTCTGAAGAAATTACAAAAGCTGCAAATCCTAATGTAGTACAATCTTTATCTGGAAAAGTTTCAGGATTAACTGTAAATACTACAAACAATGGTGTAAATCCAACGACTCGAATTGTGTTAAGAGGAAATCGTTCGGTTTCAAACAATAATGAAGCCTTAGTGGTAATCGACAATGTTATTTCAGATGCAAGAACCCTACAAGCATTACCTCCAGAAGTAATTGAATATACAAATGTTCTAAAAGGCGCTCAAGGAGCTGCATTATATGGCGAACAAGGTGTAAATGGCGCTATCATTGTATTAACAAAAAAGGGGCTAAGCACAGAAGAAAAAAAGAAAGTACAAGATACTATTGCAAAATGTCAGCAGCCAATCGTTGTTCCAAATGAAACCACATCACAAGAAGATTATGATTCTTTTATTGAAAACTCGTTTACAAATCCTAAAAACGAACCACTTTCAACATTTTCAATTGATGTAGATAATGCTTCTTATACTAATGTGAGACGTTTTATCAATAACGGACAAGCAGTACCGAAAAACGCTGTTCGTGTAGAAGAAATGGTTAACTTTTTCAAATACAATTATGAACAACCAAAGTCGAATCATCCATTTTCGATTCATACTGAATATAGTGATAGCCCTTGGAACGAAAAACACAAATTAGTAAAAATCGGGTTGCAAGGAAAACATATTGATAGCGATAATTTACCGAACTCAAATTTCGTTTTTCTTATTGATGTTTCAGGTTCGATGAGTGCTCAAAACAAATTACCTTTATTAAAAGAATCAATGAAAGTATTGGTAAGTCAATTGAGAGAAAATGACAAAGTAGCTATCGTGGTATATGCAGGAGCTGCGGGATTGGTCTTACCGCCTACTTCTGGAAACAATAAAGAAACCATTATAAAATCATTAGACAATTTGAATGCTGGCGGAAGTACAGCTGGTGGAGCAGGAATTGAATTGGCCTACAAAATCGCTACAGAAAATTTCATCAAAGGAGGAAACAACCGCGTTATTTTAGCTACGGATGGTGATTTTAATGTGGGAACTTCATCAAACAAAGACATGGAAACTTTAATTGAAGAAAAACGTAAATCAGGTGTATTTTTAACTTGTTTAGGTTACGGAATGGGAAATTACAAAGACAGCAAAATGGAAATTTTAGCGGATAAAGGAAATGGAAACTATGCATACATCGACAACATTCAGGAAGCGAATCGTTTTTTAGGAAAAGAGTTTAAAGGAAGTATGTTTGCGATTGCAAAAGATGTGAAAATTCAAATTGAATTCAATCCAAAACACGTTCAAAGCTACCGATTGATTGGCTATGAAAACCGCAAATTACGTCCAGAAGATTTTAGAAATGATGCGATTGATGCTGGGGAATTAGGAAGTGGTCACACCGTTACAGCTTTGTATGAAATAATTCCTGTTGGAGTTGAAAGTAAATTTACCAATGAAATACCGGATTTAAAATATACAGAAACTGTAAAATCTACTAAAGACTATTCGAATGAATTGGCTACAATAAAATTCCGTTATAAAAAACCAGATGGAGAAAAAAGTATCGAAATGGTTCAGATAATTGAAAACAAACCGATTGCATTACAAAACACCAGCGAAGATTTTAAATTTAGTTCGGCTGTTGCTTGGTTTGGATTGAAATTAAGAGATTCAAAACTAGTAGACAACAAATCATCAGTTGCTATAAAAGCATTAGCTTTACAAGGAAAATCTAATGATGCAGAAGGATATCGTGCGGAGTTTATTCGATTGGTGGAAGCGGTTAATTAAAATTTAAAATGAAAAATTTATTTATAACTTTATCTTTTCTCTTGTGTTTGACTCTACAAGCACAAGAGAAAAGACAAAACGACACCATTAAAATCGAAATTAATTCAAACACTAAAACGATTTATGTTTTAGGCGGAATTGCAGCTGTAATCACCAAAGAAGATTTGGCTTTTGCTAAAAAATACAATATTCAGTTTCATGATTTTGGTTGCATTGCTCCTACTAATTTTAAGGAATATGAAACGAAAAATGAATTAGTTTTTGAATTTTTAAACAAAACATTTGGAAAACAATGGCAAAAAGAAATTAAGCAAAGTGTTATGGGTTTTGAGAAGTGGAGAAAAAAATAACTCAAATATACCTCGAAATTACATTTTCTAAATCGGAATACTCAAATGGTTTTACCAAAACATCGGTAAGACCATTTTTCTTTTCTAAAATTTCTTTTAGAATATTTTCTTTGTCAGAAGCGGTTAATGCAATGATAGGCGTTTTGATTCCAAGGTTTCTGATTTTAATAGAAGCTTCAATTCCGTTCATAACTGGCATATTAATATCCATCAAAATGACATCAAAATTATTCTCTTCTACTAACAAAAGTGCTTCCAATCCGTTTTCAGCCATTTGAAAGGTGTGGCCGTTTTTCTCTAAAAGTTTTTTAGTCACCATTTGGTTGATTTTATTGTCTTCCACAACCAAAATGTTCAAGTTCTTTAATTTTGTATGAGAATGTGATTTTAGTTGGTCAGAAGCCACAATTTCATCAGCTGGAATATGAGGAAATAAAACAGTAAACTTACTTCCTTCTCTGATTTTACTTTCAACTGAAATACTACCTTTGAACAATTCTACCAATCGTTTCACAATGGATAATCCAAGTCCAGTTCCTTTATATTGCTCTTGTAAATTCACATCAACCTGAACAAATTTTTCAAAAATTTTATCAATATATTCTTCTGGAATTCCAATACCAGTATCTAAAACTTCTAATTTTAAAAACGAATTATTGTTCACCTTTTCTAAAGACAAGCTAAGTGTAACTTTTCCTTTTTTAGTAAACTTTAATGAATTACTAACTAAATTGATTAAAATTTGAGAAAATCTAGTTAAATCCGTTTTAATAAATTGAGGAACTTCGTCTGAAATCGAAACAATTATTTCATTCTTGTTTGACTTTGCAATCACATTCATTGATTCTTTAATATGACCAATTTCTTCTCTAACGTTGATGTTCTCATAATTGAATTCAATATCATTATCTTCAATTTTGTAAACATTTAAAACGTCATTAATTAGAGTTAATAGATAGTGAGATGAAAATTTTAAAGCATTAAAATAAGGACTGTTCTTAATTTCCTTGTGTTCACTTTCCAAAATTTCAGCCATTCCAATTACACCATACAAAGGAGTTCGTAACTCGTGACTTACATTAGATAAAAACTGTGTTTTCAATCGGGTTGCCTCTTCTGACTTTTCACGAGCTACTTGTAATTGATAGTTGTAATCCGATAATTTTTTACTAAGGCTTCTGTAATTTATAAATCCTTTGAAAATAAAAATCAAAAACACGATTACAAATCCAAGAAACCACAATACTACTTTGTTAAAACGATTTGCAGCATTCATTTTTTGCTGTTGAATCTTCTTCTCCGTTTCAATTTGTTGCACCTTATATTTGTATTCGAGTGCTTCAATATCTCCACCGGCCATTTTTATTTCAATATTTCTTTCTTTACTGAAAAGTTCGTCTTGTAATTGATCGTGCTTTTCTAAATAATAAAGCGCTTGTTCTGTTTTCTTGTACTTTTTATAAAATTGATAAACCATGGCATAAATATCCATTTGATGCGATTTATGATATTCTATATCCTGATATTTAAAATCAGAAACGCATTTTAAATAATTTTTTTCTGCATTTGGAAAATCATTTTTCATTTCAAAATAATAGCCCATTAACGAATAATACGACATTCCTAATTCGTAATCATCAGTGGTCATTTTTTTTTCTACTAACTGCAAATAATATTTCCCTTTATCAAATTCATTTATTTCTAAATATACATCTGCCAAATTAATTTCTGCAAAAGCTATATCTCTTGGCGCATCTAACCTCTTTGATAATTCATATGATTTTTGGTAGTAATAAAGTCCTTTTTTAGAATCTTTCAGTCTGAAATAATACAAATTACCGATGTTATTATACAAGTAATTTTCTATAGTATCATTTTTGGCTAATTGAGCATAAGAAACTCCAGAATTATAATATTGAATGGATTTTTTTAGATCACCAAATTCTTCAAAATTTAACCCAATAATATTATAAGAAGCCGCAGCCATGTCGTACTTATTTCTCTTTAAAGCATATTCTAGAAGTTGTTGAGAATACAATAAAGATTCGCTGCATTTCAAATCGTTTAGTCCTTTTAAAGCTTTATCATATAAACCTCTTGCATACTTATCTTTATAACCAATTCCTTGTCCAAAGGACAGTTGGAAGAAGAATAGCAAACAAAAAAATACAATAGCTTTTTTAAACATTTTTAATCAAGAGAGATTTGTTAAATTTTAGGCTAAAAATGAAATAAATATTTGGGTAAGCATACAAATTTAAAATTTTTATTGAATTGACCAAGTCATTGTTAAGAATATTAATAAAAAGATAAACTAAAGCAAATTCATTTTAAAACAAAAAAAGCTCCATTTAAGGAGCTTTTTTTGTTTTAAAAATCTTATTTCTCAATTTCTTTCAAAGAATCCATTTTCTTATGAGCTAAGAATCCTTTAATATCTTCAAAATGTTCTTTTACTCGTTTGTGTCCAAATTCGAATACTTTTTCAGCTAAACCGTCTAAGAAATCACGATCGTGAGAAACCAAGATTAAGGTTCCATCAAAATCACGTAAAGCATCTTTGATGATGTCTTTTGTTTTCATATCTAAGTGATTCGTTGGCTCATCCAGAATCAAAACATTCACTGGTTCTAATAATAATTTAATCATAGCCAAACGCGTTTTTTCACCTCCAGAAAGTACTTTTACTTTCTTTTGAATATCGTCGCCTTTGAACATGAAAGCGCCTAATAAATCTTTTATTTTTGTACGTACATCACCAACAGCAATTTGGTCAATCGTTTCAAAAATGGTCATTTCTCCATCTAATAACGATGCTTGATTTTGTGCAAAATACCCAATTTGAGCATTGTGCCCTACTTCTAACTTACCTTCAAAATCAATTTCTCCCATAATCGCTTTAATCATGGTTGATTTTCCTTCTCCATTTTTCCCAACCAAAGCTACTTTTTGACCACGCTCGATAACCATATTTGCATCTTTGAACACCACATGATCACCATACGTTTTTGATAAACCTTCTACAACAACTGGATATTGCCCAGAACGTGGCGAAGGTGGAAATTTTAATTTTAATGCAGAAGTGTCAATTTCATCTACTTCAATTGGAACAATTTTTTCCAACATTTTTACACGCGATTGTACTGATTCTGTTTTTGAGAAAGTTCCTCTAAAACGATCAATAAACGCTTGGTTCTCTGCGATGAATTTTTGTTGCTCGTCGTAAGCTTTTTGTTGGTGAATTCTTCTATCTTTTCGCAATTCTAAATATTCAGAATATACAGCTTTGTAATCATAAATTCGTCCCATTGTAACTTCAATAGTACGATTGGTAATATTATCAACAAAAGTTTTATCGTGGGAAATTACCATAACCGCTTTTGCCTGATTAATCAAGAAATCCTCTAACCACTGAATACTTTCGATATCCATGTGATTCGTAGGCTCATCTAATAAAATTAAATCGGGTTTTTTCAAAAGGATTTTAGCTAATTCAATTCGCATTCTCCAACCTCCAGAAAATTCGGAAGTTTGTCTCGTAAAATCTTCACGCTCAAAACCTAACCCTTTTAATACTTTTTCAACTTCCGCTTCATAATTTACTTCTTCAATCGAATAGAATTTTTCAGATAGTTCAGAAACACGTTCAATCAATTTCATGTAGTCATCACTTTCATAATCGGTACGAATCGTTAATTGCTCATTGATTTCGTCGATTTCTTTCTTCATATTTAACACATCAGCAAACGCTTTAGATGTTTCTTCCATTACGGTACAATCATCAGAAGTCAATAAATGCTGTGGTAAATATGCAATTACAGCATCACTTGGCGCCGAAATTACACCACGTGTAGGTTTGTTTTCTCCAGCTACAATTTTTAAAAGCGTAGATTTTCCTGCTCCATTTTTACCCATTAAGGCAATTTTATCATTTTCATTGATGGCAAAAGTTACTTCGCTAAAAAGAGTGGTTCCGCCAAATTCTACGGCGATGTCGTTTACTGTAATCATTTTTTAAAGTAAAAAGTTATAAGTAAAAAGCTAAAAGGCATTTTACTGAAATTTTTGAAGGTGCAAAGATAACTTTAAAATTCAGATTTTGGAATGCTGTAAACACATTTCATAAAATATAGTTAAGTTTTAGTCATACCAATAGAAATCTACTATTTTTACGTTTTAAAATTCGCTAAAATGAAAATCAAAACATTACTTTTATTTTCAGCATTAACAGGTGCTGTTTCCATACATTCACAAGAAAAAAATAAAATCACTATGAATCCGTTTTTTGAAACATATACAACGCCTTATCAAGTTCCTCCATTTGATTTAATTAAAAATGAACATTTTAAACCTGCCATTCTAGAGGGAATCAAAAAACAAGAAGCTGAAATCAATTCGATTGTTTCGAACAAAGAAAAACCAACGTTTGACAACACTGTTTTGGCTATGGAAAACTCGGGAAAATTATTAGCTAAAGTAAGTACCGTTTTCTATAATTTAAATAGTGCAAATACCAATGAAGAAATTCAAGCGATTGCGAAAGAATTGGCTCCAAAATTATCAGCACACAATGATAATATATATTTGAATGATGCTTTATTTAAAAGAGTAAAAGTCGTTTGGGACAACCAAAAGAATTTCAAATTGAACAAAGAACAAGCTAAAATCTTAGAAAATTTGTATAAAAACTTCGTACGAAGCGGTGCCAACCTTTCAGAAGAAAACAAAAAACGATTGAGAGAAATCAACTCTGAAATGGCTGTTGCTACTTTAAAATACGGACAAAATATACTAGCTGAAACGAATTCGTACGAATTAGTAATTTCTGATAAAAACGATTTATCGGGATTACCAAACGAACTTATTGAAACCGCAGCTGCTGATGCAAAAGCGAAAGGTAAAGCTGGAAAATGGGTATTTACATTATCAAACTCAAGTGTGATGCCATTTTTACAATATAGTTCAAATAGAAAATTACGCCAGGAAATTTGGAATGCTTACCAAATGAGATCTAACAATGGAAACGACAAAGACAACAAATCATTAGCAATCAAAATTGCAAATTTAAGAGGCGAAAAAGCACGTCTTTTAGGATATGCTACTCATGCTGATTATGTTTTAGAAAAATCGATGGCTAAAAATCCAGAAACAGCTAACAAATTATTGAATGATTTATGGATTCCAGCTTTAAATATGGCAAATAAAGAAGCTGCTGATATTCAAAAAATGATCCAAAAAGAAGGTATTAATGAACCTGTTCAACCTTATGATTGGAGATATTATACCGAAAAAATCAGAAAAGAACGTTTTGATTTAGACGAACAAGAAATGAAACCTTATTTCAGTTTGGAAAAAACAAGAGAAGGTGTTTTTACCGTTTGTAAAAATTTATATGGATTACAATTCAAACAGTTAAACAATGTTCCAAAATACCACGAAGACGTTACCGTTTGGGAAGTAACAGAAGCTAACGGAAGTCACGTTGGAATTTTATACATGGATTTTCACCCAAGAACTTCAAAAAGAGGTGGCGCTTGGATGACTTCATACCGAACTCAAAAAATGGAAAACGGAAAACGTGTAGCTCCTGTAGTTTCTATTGTATGTAATTTCACAAAACCAACAGAAAATGCTCCAGCTTTATTAACTTTCGATGAAGTGAGTACATTCTTTCACGAGTTTGGACACGCTTTACACGGATTACTATCAAACGTAACCTATGAAAGTTTAGCAGGAACAAGTGTTCCAAGAGATTTCGTTGAATTACCATCGCAAATTATGGAAAACTGGGCTGCCGAACCAGAAGTAATGAAAATGTATGCCAAACATTATAAAACAGGTGAAATAATTCCAGATGCGTTAATTGAAAAAATGCAAAAAGCAGGAACTTTTGACCAAGGATTTGTAACTACCGAATATTTAGCGGCTTCTATTTTAGATATGGCTTATCATACTCAAAAAACAGCAATTACTACAGATGCTGAAACGTTTGAGATAGAAGCAATGAACAAAATTAATTTACCAAGCACAATTATTCCTAGATACAGAAGTACATATTTCAACCACATTTTTGCTGGAGGTTATTCGGCTGGATATTATAGTTATATTTGGTCAGGCGTATTAGATACCGATGCTTTTGAAGTATTTAAAATTAATGGATTATTCAATTCAGATTATGCAAAATCGTTTAGAAAAAACGTTTTAGAAAAAGGAGGAACAGAAGATCCAATGGAATTATACAAAAGCTTCAGAGGTGCCGAACCAAGTGTGGAACCACTGTTAAGAAAAAGAGGTTTAGACCAAGTAAAATAAAACCAAAAAGCTCCTGAAAATTCAGGAGCTTTGTTTTTTAAATATATTGAAGAAGTTTACAAACTCATCCTAAATTCTTCTAAAACTGGACTGATCTTTCCGTAATAACGTTCATCTACAAATAATTCTACAGCTAAATCAGAAGAACCAAATCCAGCCATACGAGCCGATTGTAAGTTATCCTTTTTTACTACTTCAACTCCAACAGCTTCTATTTTTTGTTTCAATGCTTCAGCAAGAATTTCACTTCCCGAAAATACTTTCATTATTCCCATATCTTTTACTTTACCTAATCTTCTGATTCGAAGAAAAGTGGTTCAATCATTATTCTATCGGCTAAAACTTCTACTCTTTCGGTAATTTGAGAACAGAAAAATAAACGTTGTGTTTTTTCAGCACTCATAGAAAGTCTTTGAATGATTGAATCTTCGCGTTTACGCAACATTTCTTCTACATCATCAACCACAAACATTTTAATGGTGTTCATGTTAAATCCTGCCGAAGAAAACATTTCGTTGATACGAATAGGCGTTCCAATCAAAACATCCATTCCTAAAGAAATTTGATTTTTATCGTAGTCCATATCGCCTTTTTCATGTACTCCAAAAACACGTAAATTTGTGTAATGGTTTAGTTTTTTGAATTGCTCAACTGCTTCCAAAACTTTTTCTTTGTCCTGAACCAAAACCAGAGCACGTGTACTTTCACCCACTGGTTTTTCCATTCTTTGAATTACATTCAATAAAATAGTAGTGGTTTTTCCAGAACCGTTTGGCGATTGAATAACCGCATCAACACCACTTTTAATGGTTGAAAATGTTTCTTGTTGTAACTCATTCGCTTCAATAAAGTCGTTTTCAATTAACGCTTTCTGAAGGTTGGTGTTTATTTTTTTTAATTGCATTTTTATTTAGTAATTAGTGAAGAGTGAATAATAATTAGCAAACTATTCACTAATTACTAATCACTTTTCACTTGGTATTATTTACTCGCAAATAGTTGCACGTCTTGTTCTGATATTTCGGCTCCACCTAAAATAATTAAACGTTCTACTACATTTCGTAACTCACGGATATTTCCGGTCCAATCGTATTCTTGTAATAGTTTTATGGCTGATTTGGAAAAACTTTTCACAGCATTTCCTTGTTCTGAAGCGATTTTAGCAGCAAAATGCTCTATTAACTCTGGAATATCATCTCTTCTATCATTTAAAGCCGGAACTTTGATTAAAATTACTGCTAAACGATGATATAAATCTTCTCTGAATCTTCCTTCTTCGATTTCCTTTTTTAAATCTTTATTGGTAGCTGCAACCACACGAACATTTACTTTAATGTCTTTGTCTGCTCCTACTCTTTGAATTAAATTTTCTTGTAACGCACGTAAAACTTTAGCCTGAGCTGATAAACTCATATCGCCAATCTCATCTAAGAAAATGGTTCCGCCATCAGCCGCTTCGAATTTTCCAGCTCTGTCTTTTACAGCTGAAGTAAAAGCACCTTTTACGTGACCAAATAATTCACTTTCAATCAATTCAGACGGAATAGCAGCACAGTTTACTTCGATTATAGGAGCAGATGAACGCTCGCTTCTTTCATGTAATTGATGCGCTACTAACTCTTTTCCAGTTCCGTTTGGACCGGTGATTAAAACTCGGGCATCCGTTGGAGCTACTTTATCAATCATAGTTTTGATATGATTAATGGCTTCACTATTTCCAATCATTTCGTAGTTTTTAGAGACTTTCTTTTTCAAGATTTTGTTCTCTACTACTAATTGTTTTTTATCTAATGCATTTCGAACCGTATTCAATAAACGATTCAAATCGGGCGGTTTTGAAATGTAATCAAAAGCTCCTAAACGCATGGTATTTATTGCTGTTTCCAAATCGCCATGACCAGAAATCATGACCATTGGAATTTCAGGTTTTATTTTTTTTACGGCTTCTAACACCTCAACACCGTCCATTTTTGGCATTTTGATATCGCAAAGAATTAAGTCATAATCTTCATTTTTGACTTTTTCAACTCCTTGTAAACCATCTTCTGCTTCTTCAACTTTGTACGAATCATTTTCTTCGGAAAGTATTTTAGTCAATACTCTTCGAATTGCTGCTTCGTCTTCTATGATAAGGATTTTACTCATTATTATGTGTTGGCTTTAATATTTCAACCATTTATATAATTCTTTCCAAGTTGGTTTTTTTCCGTACATTAAAATACCTACTCGGTAGATTTTTGCCGCAAACCAGACTACAAAGATAAACGTTCCGTACAATAAAACTACAGAAAGTGCTAATTGCCATAATGGCACTCCAAAAGGAATACGCATTAGCATCACAATTGGCGAGGTTAATGGAATTAAAGAGAAGACAACTGCAACTGTTCCGTGAGGATCATTCATAACTGTTAAAAACCCAACATACACCGCTAACATTAAAGGCATAATGATAGGCATTAAAAACTGCTGCGAATCGGTTTCAGAATCTACTGCAGCACCAATAGCGGCATAAAATGAACTATATAAAAAGTAACCTCCAATGAAGAAAACTACAAATGAAATTAAAATTGAAGCCACTGGGATTTCATTCATATACAAATGAATTTGATCCATGAAATTCGTTGCTACTTCTGCTTGTTCGGCCGTAATTTGAGATGTTGCTATGGCTTCTTGATTGCCTCCCATAAAGAAAGAAGCTCCAATCATGATAGCACCTCCAAGTACAATCCAAATTAAAAATTGCAAAATTCCTGCTAATGATGTTCCAATGATTTTACCCATCATTAATTTGAAGGGTTTTACCGAAGAAATGATAATTTCGATAATACGATTCGTTTTTTCTTCAATTACACTTCGCATTACCATATTTCCGTAGATAATGATGAACATCATGATTAAATATCCGAAAGCGAAACCAATTGCAATTTTAATTTCGTTTAAGAATTTTAATCCATCTTCACCTGAAAATTTTGCAAATTGAACTTCTGATTTGATTTTAGCTTTTTCAATTGTATCAGAATTGAATCCCAATTTTTCTAAATTTTCTTTATTTAACTTGGCATCAATAGTTCTTTGCAAAGCCATTAAGAAATCCATTTTTGGACTATCATCCGAAATATAAGTGGTTTTAGTGGCTAATTCTTCAATATTTTTCACTTCTGGAACATAAATTAATCCTTCAAATGCATTGCTTGAAGAATCTTTTGCCTTGTCGTAAGACAAACTCGAAAGATTCACATATTTAATATCTTCTGAATCTTTAAAATCGTTTACAAACACACTAGCTCTATCATGAACTCCAATTGTTTTTACTTCGCCTTTGTTTACACTTGATAAATAAGCAATAAAAAAGGTCATTCCCACAATCAATAACGGACCTAAAAAAGTCATTACGATAAATGATTTATTGCGCACTTTTGCAATAAATTCTCTTTTGATAATTAAAGATAATACGCTCATAATTATTGACTAACGGTTTGAATGAATATATCGTTTACACTTGGAATTTTCTCAACAAAATGTGTCACTTGACCAAATTGCGTTAGGATTGAAAGTAATTCGTTTGAATTGTACTGACCTAAATGCACTTCTAATTTTAAATCATCGTTTAGCGATTTGAAATTGGTTTGATTTAAAGTGAATTTATGTGTTAGTTGCAACATTAACCCTTCAATATTATTAGTAACGATTCCCACTTGGAACGTATTCGTACGATGTTGGCGTTTTACATCTTCCAACTTCCCTTCGATTAATTTATTCGATTTGTGAATCAACGCAATGTAATCGCACATCTCTTCTACAGATTCCATTCGGTGTGTAGAAAAAATTACTGAAGTTCCTTTTTTATTTAATTCGATGATTTCATCTTTGATCAAATTCGCATTAACTGGGTCGAAACCAGAAAATGGTTCGTCTAAAATCAACAATTTCGGATTATGCAATACAGTAACCACAAACTGAATCTTTTGCGCCATTCCTTTCGAAAGTTCCTGAATTTTCTTGTCCCACCAACCTTGAATTTCTAATTTTTCAAACCAGTACTTCAATTGTTTTTTAGCCTCAGCTTCTGGCATTCCTTTTAGTTGAGCCAAATACAAACACTGCTCGCCTACTTTCATGGTTTTGTACAAACCGCGTTCTTCGGGCATATAACCAATATATTGTACATGTTCTGGCTTTAACTTTTCGCCATCTAAAAGCACCACACCGCTATCTGGCATGGTAATTTGATTAATGATACGAATAAGCGATGTTTTTCCGGCACCATTTGGACCTAAAAGTCCGTAGATACTTCCTTTAGGAACTTGTAGCGAAACATTGTTTAGAGCGGTATAATCGCCATATTGTTTTACTACGTTTTGTACTTCGAGAATATTGCTCATAAATTGAGTTGATTTTGTTTATTTATTAGTAGCAAAAAGAGGAAATTGTTACAAAAAAAACCCACCCTTTATTGCTAAAGGATGGGAAAAATTGCTATGAAAAAGAAAAACTCACTCTCCTAAGAAAGTGAGTTTCAAATGTATTAAATAATATTTAATTATGAAAACATATCTTTAACTTTTTCGAAAAAAGATTTATCTGATTTCTCTGGTTTCGGAATAAAGTTTTCATCTGTAAGCATTTTCTCAAAAAATTGCTTTTGTTCTTTGTTTAATGTTTTTGGTGTCCAAACGTTTACATGAACTAGCAAGTCACCGTTCCCATAAGCATTTATACTTGGAACACCTTTACCTTTTAATCTCAATATTTTACCCGATTGAATTCCTTCTTCCAACTTGATACGAACTTTTCCAGAAACGGTATCAATTTCTTTAGAAACTCCTAAAGCAGCTTCAGCAAAACTAATGTACAAATCGTAATGTAAGTTTTCGCCTTCGCGTTTTAAGAATTCGTGTTCCACTTCTTCAATGGCAACAATTAAATCACCTGGAATACTATTCGTTCCTGGCGCTTCGTTACCTTTTCCGGCAACTTTTAATTGCATTCCATCAACTACTCCTGCCGGAATTTTGATTGAAACGGTATCTTCTTCTAACAACATTCCTTGCGCATCTGCACCAGCTGGTTTTTGGTCTAAAATTTGACCCGAACCACTACAAATATGACAAGTAGTTGCAGTTTGCATTCTACCTAAAATAGTGTTAGCAATTTTCATTATTTGTCCAGAACCATTACAAGTAGGACAAGTTCTATAAGTTACTCCTTTAGCCTGAACTTTACGTTTTACTTTGACTTTCTTTTCAACTCCATTAGCAATTTCTTCCAAAGTTAATTTCACTTTGATGCGAAGATTGCTTCCTTTTACTCTACGTTGGCCTCCGCCACCGCCAAATCCTGAAAATCCGCCACCGCCAAAAGCGCCACCAAAAATATCTCCAAATTGACTGAAAATATCATCCATGTTCATGTGTTGACCACCGCCAAATCCACCACCATCAAAAGCTTGGTGACCATATTGATCGTATTTAGCTTTTTTGTTGGCATCGCTTAAAACTTCATAAGCTTCAGCAGCTTCTTTGAATTTTTCTTCCGCTTCTTTATTGCCTGGATTTTTGTCAGGGTGAAACTCGATTGCTTTCTTACGATACGCTTTCTTAATTTCTTCTGGTGTAGCATTTTTTGAAATGCCTAATATTTCGTAAAAATCTTTTTTCATTACATCTTGTATTATAATATGTAGAAAAAGACAAGTTATGACTTGTCTCTACGGTAAAAATTATTGTCCGATTACAACCTTTGGGAAACGAATAATTTTGTCTCCTAATTTGTAACCTTTTTCAATTACGTCAACAATTTTACCTTTTAATTTGTCATTTGGTGCTGGAATTTGAGTAATAGCTTCAGCAAAATCGGCATTAAAAGCGTCTCCTGCTCTAACTTCTACTTCTTCCAAACCTTTAGAAACTAAAGTACTTCTCAATTTATCATGAATCAATTGCACACCTGTAACTAATGCTTCATCATCAGACTTAGAAACTTGAGCCCAAGCTCTGTCAAAATCGTCTAAAACCGGCAACATAGCTTGTAAAACTTCTTGATTTGCTGTTTTAAACAAATCGATGCGTTCTTTGGCAGTTCTTCTTTTATAATTTTCAAATTCAGCAAAAAGACGTAGAAATTTATCTTTTTCGTTACTTAATTCTTCTTGCAATTGTTCTTCTACCGACAAATCTGGTGTTGGAATTCCTTGATTTTCTGAAACATTTTCTTCATTAATGTTCTCCTTTTCGATGTTTTCAGTACTTTCTTGATTCATATTTTTGAATATTTTTTTAAACATTTTTACTTTAGTAAATGGGATTGCAAATGTATTGCCAAATGTTTAAAAATGTCAAATTGTCAGCCAAATTTATTTGAATTAAAATTTTAGCAAGCTTTTAAGACAATTTAAAAATTCGATTTATTAAGTTTGTGAGAACTAAAAAAAAATTAAAACATGAAAAAAATCATCTTAAGTTTATTTGTTTTGGCTACCATTTCTATGAATGTAGCTTGTAAAGGAGAAAAAGAAAATGGTGAAGCTGGCGAAGTAGCAACTGCAACTGCCGAAAGTACAACTTATGTGGTTGATACAAAAGCATCAGCAATTGAATGGATTGGTTCTAAACCAGCTGGAAAACACAACGGAACTATTAATTTAAAATCAGGTGAAGTTGCCGTTAAGAATGATAGTATTCAAAGTGGGAAATTTGTAATCGATATGAATTCAATTGTAGTTACCGATTTGAAAGCAGGTGACGGAAAAGAAGATTTAGAAGCACACTTAAAAGGAACCGGCGATAAAGAAGGAGAAGATCATTTCTTTAACGTAGGTAAATTTCCAGAAGGAATGTTTGAAATTACTTCTATCACTTCTGAAAATGGAAAAGCTACTGTAAACGGAAATTTAACTTTAAAAGGAGTTACAAAACCTGTAACATTTCCTGCAACTGTTGCGTATGAAGGAAACAATATGACTTTAACTTCTGATTCTTTCCAAATTAACAGAACTCAATGGAATGTTAACTACGCTTCAAAATCAATCTTTGATGATTTAAAAGATAAGTTTGTAAACGATGAAATTGAATTGGTTGTAAAATTAAAAGCAACAAAACAATAAAAACGAAAACCGCCAATTGGCGGTTTTTTTATTTCAATAAATCATTCAAAGCTTTATCTAAAGAGGCAAACTTGAATTGGAAATTTTCATCTAAAAGCTTACGACAACTTACATGTTGACTCGAAAATAAGATTTGATGCATTTCGCCAAGAATAAGTTTCATTACAAATTTTGGAATATTAGGTAAAAACAAAGGTTTCCCAAGTGTTTTTGCAATAGCTTTTGTTAATTCAGAATTGGTAACCGGATAAGGAGCTACTCCATTATAAATACCAGGTAATCTATTTTCCATAACAAATTGGAAAATGGCTACTAAATCTTGAACATGAATCCAAGATTGGTATTGTTCTCCTGAACCAAACGCTGCTCCTACACCATATTTAATCGGTTTTGCCATTTCTTGCAAAGCACCACCGTTTTTAGCAAGTACAATACCGATTCTAATTTTAGAAACGATTATTTCTAATTTTTCAAACTGACTGACTTCGTTTTCCCATTGTTTTACAACATTACCAAGGAAGGAAACATCAATATCTAAATCGGTTTCATGGTATATATCGGTTAAACTATCTGGATAAATTCCAACAGCTGAAGCCGAAATGATTTGTTTTACTTGATGGGAATTCTTTTGAAGTGTTTTAAATAACAATTGAGTTGAAAGTACACGGCTTTCAATAATTTCTTCCTTATAAGCTGTGGTCCATTTTTTTGCCACATTAGCTCCAGCTAAATGAATGATAACTTCAACGTCTGTTAAGGCATTTGTATCAATTTCAGCGTTTTTAGGATTCCAATAAAAACCTTTGTAATTAGTATTGGTAACTAATTTACTTTTTGATGTTGACAAATAATGAACATTGTGACCGTTTTGCAGCATCAAATTCACCAATTCTTGCCCAACCAACCCTGTAGCTCCTGTAATTAAAACTGTCATTTTCTTTTTCCTTTTTCTCAAATTTACTATCAATAAATAAAGAATGAAAGTAAATTAACTTATGTTTAGGATTAGTTTGAAGTTATGAGTTACAAGTTGGATTTGAAACTTTAAACTTATCTAACTTTAATTGTCCATTCAAATTGCATTTCAGAAACTTGTTCTCCTTTTTCGTTTTTTCCAATTGAAGTTAACCAAATAGTTTGTCCTTCATTAGTATCCACTGCTTTTTGAATGGTTTCTTTAATAGCATTTCCTTGTTCACAAGTAAATGTAATTCTTCCTGTAGCTTTTTTTGTGAATACACTTTTATTTTGAGCTACTAACATTGAGATGTTTTTCTTGCTTTCTTTTATCTGATACATTACCAAAGCTCCCGTTGTAAACTCGGCTGCCATAGCTTGCACAGCAAAATACATGGAATTAAACGGATTCTGGTTGAACCAACGATGTTTTACTGTAACCTCACAAACTTCTGGTGAAATTGATTTTACTCTTACCCCACTCCAAAAAGCGGAAGGCAGTTTAAAAAAGGTAAATAGATTTAGTTTTGCAGGTGTAAACTCCATAATTCATTGATTTATTTTGTAAAAATACAAAAAATACTATGCATTCCTACTATTTTTTTATTTGTTAATTTTTTGTTAAATATTAGTACTATGCGTAACATAATACCTTCTTTTAGACTTATCTTTGTATAAGAAAATAATAGGTAATCTATTTCAATCATCAAATCAATCATTGCGAAAGCAAAAAAAATCAAAAAATGAACAGTCTAATTACATCTGATATTAAATTCAGATTGAAAAAAAACAAAAGGAATTATGAACATTGAAAACACTAAAGCGCAAATGCGAAAAGGCGTTTTGGAATTCTGTATCTTATCGGTCTTAAAAGAGAAAGATGCATACACTTCCGAAATACTAGACACGCTAAAAAATGCTAAATTACTAGTTGTGGAAGGCACCGTTTACCCACTACTAACAAGGCTAAAAAACGATGGATTATTAAATTATCGTTGGGAAGAATCCACTTCGGGACCGCCAAGAAAATACTACGGTTTAACCGATGAAGGGAAAGAATTTTTACAAGAATTAAATGGCACCTGGAAAGAATTATCAGATGCAGTAAACATAATAACAAGTCAAAACTAAAGGTCATGAACAAAACAATAAGTATAAATTTAGGAGGTTTTTTCTTTCACATTGACGAAGATGCCTATCAAAAATTATCGCGTTATTTTGATGCGGTGAAGCGTTCACTTTCGCCTGATGGAAGAGACGAAATCATGAAAGATATAGAAAGTCGCATTGCCGAACTTTTTCAAGAGCGCATAAAAAACGACAAACAAGTTGTAGGCATGAGCGAAATCGAAGAAGTGATTTCAATCATGGGGCAACCAGAAGATTATAAAATTGATGATGAAAAAGCATCATACCAATCTAGCGGTTCTACAACTAATTTCTATTATCCGTCAAAAAGATTGTATAGAGACAAAGAAAATGGAATGATTGGTGGAGTAATGGCAGGATTAGGTCATTATTTAGGAATTGATTCGTTATGGTTAAGAATCATAATGGTGATATTATTCTTTGGATTTGGAACTGGTTTATTTGTGTATATCGTATTATGGATTTTAGTTCCTGAAGCGATTACCACAACACAGAAATTAGAAATGAAAGGTCAACCCATAACTATTTCTAATATTGAAAAAAAAGTAAAGGAAGGTTTTGATGATATTACTACGAAAATAAGTAGTATCGACCATGAAAAAATCACCAATACTGCCAAATCTGGAGCTTCTAGAATTGGTTCTTCAATAGAAGAAGTTATTACCACGATATTCAAAGTTTTTGCAAAAATAATAGGTTCATTTATCTTATTTTTCTCTGCAATTGCTTTACTAGCCATCATAGTAACTAGTATTATTTTGATATTTTCATCTACTATGCCTGAGAATTATATTTTAAACAACATTAATACTCCAATAGGCTTAGAAACACCATTGTGGGTACAAGGAATACTATTATTACTAAGTGTTGGAATTCCGTTGTTTTTCTTATTCATTTTAGGATTAAAATTAATGGTCAACAACTTAAGATCAATAGGGAATTATGTGAAATATAGTTTGTTAGCGGTTTGGATTATTGCAGTAGGAATCTTAATAACATTAGGAATCAACGAAGCGTCTCAATTAGCGTTTGAAGGAAAATCAGTTCAAAAAGAAGTGATTGCGATTGCACCATCAGATACGTTAAAAATCAAATTCAAAAACAATGATTTTTATTCGAAAAGCATTTACAGAAATCATGATTTTAAAATAACACAAGATGAAGGTGATAACGAAATCATTTATTCTAACAATGTGAGCATTGAAATCAAAGAAACAGATGCAGCAGCTCCTTATATGTTAATTGAGAAATTAGCTAATGGAAAATCAACTTCTCAAGCAAAAAAGAGAGCTGAAAAAATTAAATATGAATATAAAATTGAAGGCAACACCATCATTTTAGACAATTATTTATTGACAGCTGTTGAAAATAAATTCAGAGGTCAGGAAGTAGAAATTTATCTTTATTTACCAAAAGGAACTATCTTCCAAACTGATGAAAGTTTTAGCAACTTTGACAGAAGTGATTACGGATTTTTCGATGAAAACGAATATGATACAAAAAATCCAGTTTATAGAGTGGATGCCGATAAAGTAAGATGCTTAAATTGTTTAGCGGAAGAAATTGACGATAGCTTAAGTATAAATGTTGGAATTGGTGACAATTCTGCTTCAATCTATTATGATGAAAATGGTGTTCTGGTAAAAAAAGTTGTAAATACTGAAGAAGATGGATTAGTTACAAAAAAAGAAGAATATATTATTGAAGCTGACGAAGTAGAAAAAAAGATTTACAAGGAAGTCAAAGAACAAAAGAAATAGATTTAATTAAAATCAAATAATATGAAAACGACTTTAAAATTAGTTGCTCTTTTACTAACACTTAGTCTTGCATCGTGCAATGCTAATTTAAATTTAGGAGATGGTATTGATGGAAGCGGAAACGTATTAACCGAAAAAAGGACTATCGACGCTCCTTTTACTAAAATTGATGCCAGTACAGGTGTTGAAGTAATTGTAGAACAAGGCGCAGCTACAGAAGTAGAAGTGGAAGTTGATGACAACTTGATGGAACATATTGTAACAAGAGTTGAAAATGGAACTTTAATTGTAAAAATTGAAGGAAATATTAATACAATGGAAAGTGCAATTGTTCGTGTAAGAACAAAAACTATCGAAGGGTTAGAATCTTCTAGTGGTGCAACTATTCGTTCAAAAAGCACTTTAAGAGGAACTGATTTAACAGTAAAATCAAGTAGCGGAAGCACAATTAATACCGATTTAGAATACGAAAAAGTAAGTTGTGAATCTTCAAGTGGTAGCGAAATAAAAGTAAATGGTAAAGCTTTAGTATTAGAAACAAGTTCGTCTAGTGGAAGTGAAATTGACGCTCAAGACTTAGCAGCTAATGAAATTACAGCACAATCTACAAGCGGAAGCAATACTACTGTAAATCCAATTGTATTGTTAAATGCAAAAGCATCTAGTGGAAGTTCAATCGAATATGTAAAAGACCCTAAAAAGGTAGTTAAAGAAGAGTCTTCTGGTGGAAGCGTATCAAAAAACTAATTGATTTAACAAATAATTAGTATATAATTAACAGCTTTATTTTAAGCATTTTATAATTTTACATCAATAATTTCAACCATAAATTTCACTCTCATGATTAAGTTGATAATTCAAGTCGTAGAATTTATTTTTACTTTCATAGTAAATTTAATAGATTCCATTATATAAGTTATAAAAGCATCGGTGTTTAACTGATGCTTTTTTTATTGTTTTAAAACTTTCAATCGGAATTAAATTTTAATACCAAGAACCTAAAACAATAAAATTGGAATAAATTTTGTGTATGTTTGTGATATCAAATTATCATAAAAAATGACAAAAAAAATATCGTTTCTATTTACACTTTTATTTCTTACTACATTTGTTGTAGCTCAAAAAAAAGAGAAAATTAAAGGTTCTAAAATCGTAACCGTTTCGGTTAAAGAAATCCCAACTTTTGAAAACATTGAGATTAACGATAATTTCGAAGTTTTTCTTGTAAAAGGAGAAAAAGCTTCATTAGAAATTGAAGCCGATGATAATCTTCATGAAATCATTAACTATGAAGTAGCAGGTGGTACTTTAAGAGTTTCTTCTTTAAGAGAAGCAATTGGAGCAAAAAAATTCGCTTTACGAATTAACTATACTGACGATTTGAAATTAATCACTGCAAAAAACGAAAGTTCAATTCATGCATTAGCTGATTTAGAATTAGAAAATATTACCATAAAAAACTACGATAATTCAAGAGCATTCTTAAATGTAAAAGCTAGTTATTTTGCTTTGGTATTAAATGATAAAGCGGAAGCTGAAATTAATATTAAAGCCGAAAACACATCATTAGAATTAAGTAAAAATGCAGAATTAAAAGCACTAATAACTTCTCCTGAACTAAAATTAGACATGTACCAAAAAAGTCAAGCAGAAATTGAAGGAAATGTAAACAATGCTAAAATGAGATTAGATAATTACGCTAATTTAACTGCAAAAAAATTAGTTATTGCAACATTAGACTTAACCTCAGAAAGTTATGCAAAGTGTTTTATAAACATAACCAACACGCTTACATTAGCAGCTTCAGGGAAAACCGAAATTGAATTATTAGGAGAGTCAAAAATTCAAATTAATAAATTTATTAATAACGCTACTTTGTACAAAAAGGAAAAATAAACATTAGTTTTTAATACATAAAAAAGGGATAGAATTAATTCTATCCCTTTTTGTCTTTATATACTTTAAATTACGCTTTACCAGCTGCAATCAAGTTTAAAGCAGAACCAGCCACAAACCATCCAATTTGACTATCGTTGTAGGTATGATTTGCTGAAATTATATCTTTTGTTCCATCAGCGTGAACAAATTCTAATGTTAATGGTTTTCCTGGCGCAAATTCAATTAAGTCCAAGAAGTTGATGGTATCATCTTCTAGAATTTTATCATAATCAGATTCGTTAGCAAAGGTTAAAGCTAACATTCCTTGTTTTTTCAAATTTGTTTCGTGGATACGAGCGAACGATTTTACTAAAACCGCTTTTACTCCCAAGAAACGAGGCTCCATAGCGGCATGCTCACGAGAAGAACCTTCTCCATAATTATGGTCGCCAACAACAATGGAAGGAACTCCCGCTGCTTTATAAGCTCTTTGAACAGCCGGAACTGCATCATAAGCCCCTGTCAATTGATTTTTAACGGAATTTGCTTTACCATTGAATGCATTTTCGGCTCCAATTAACATATTATTTGAAATATTATCTAAATGTCCACGGAAACGCAACCAAGGTCCAGCCATCGAAATATGGTCGGTAGTACATTTTCCAAAAGCTTTGATTAGCAATTTAGCTCCTGAATAATTTTTACCATCCCAAGCCTCAAATGGCGCTAATAACTGTAATCGGTCTGAAGTTGGAGAAACGGCAACTTGAACAGACGAACCGTCTTCAGCTGGTGCTTGAAAACCTGCATCTTCCACATCAAAACCTCTTTTTGGCAATTCATCACCAAATGGAGCAGTCAATTTAACTGCTTCCCCTTTATCATTCAATAAAGTATCTGTTAACGGATTAAAATCTAATCGTCCTGAAATTGCTAAAGCAGCTACCATTTCTGGCGATGTTACGAAAGCGTGTGTATTTGGATTTCCATCAGCACGTTTTGAGAAGTTTCTGTTAAACGAGTGAACGATGGTATTTTTTTCTTGTTTATCTGCTCCTTCTCTATCCCATTGTCCAATACATGGTCCGCAAGCATTGGTAAATACTTTAGTTCCCATTTTTTCGAAATCAGCAATAATTCCATCTCTTTCAATCGTATAACGAATTTGCTCTGAACCTGGATTGATTCCAAATTCAGCTTTTGGAGTGATTCCGTGTTCTACCGCTTGTCTAACAATAGAGGCAGCACGCGCCATATCTTCGTAAGAAGAGTTGGTACAAGAACCGATTAATCCCCATTCTACTTTTAATGGCCATCCGTTTGCTGTAGCTTCTTCTTTCATTTTAGAAACTGGCGTTCCTCTATCTGGTGTAAATGGTCCGTTAATGTGTGGCTCTAATTCTGATAAGTTAATTTCAATTAATTGATCGAAATAGTTTTCTGGATTGGCATAAACTTCGGCATCAGCTGTTAAGTAAGAAGCTACTTTATCGGCAGCATTTACCACATCTTGACGACCTGTTGCAGCTAAATATCTTCGCATGGAATCATCGTAACCAAAAGTTGAAGTTGTTGCTCCAATTTCGGCACCCATGTTACAAATAGTTCCTTTACCAGTACAAGACATAGCTTCTGCACCTTCACCAAAATATTCTACAATAGCTCCCGTTCCTCCTTTTACGGTTAAGATATCGGCTACTTTTAAAATGACGTCTTTTGGAGCAGTCCATCCAGATAATTTACCCGTTAATTTAACTCCAATTAATTTTGGAAATTTTAATTCCCAAGACATGCCCGACATTACGTCTACCGCATCAGCACCACCAACACCGATGGCTAACATTCCTAAACCACCAGCATTTACGGTATGAGAATCGGTTCCAATCATCAAACCTCCAGGAAAAGCGTAGTTTTCTAAAACGATTTGGTGAATAATTCCAGAACCTGGTTTCCAAAATCCGATTCCGTATTTGTTTGAAACTGACGAAAGGAAATCAAAAACTTCTTTGGATTGCTTATTTGCTAATGCTAAATCTTCTTTAGCACCATTTTTTGCTAAAATTAAATGGTCGCAGTGAACTGTTGTTGGAACCGCAACTGTCTTTTTTCCGGCATGCATGAATTGTAATAAAGCCATTTGAGCGGTTGCATCTTGACATGCTACTCGATCTGGAGCGAAGTCAACATAATCTTTACCTCTTGTAAATGTCTGAGTTGGCATTCCTTCCCATAAATGCGAATACAAAATTTTCTCAGACAACGTTAATGGACGTCCAACTATGTCACGAGCTTTATCCACTCTAGCCGCCATGTTGGCGTACATTTTTTCAATCATTTCAATATCGAATGCCATAATAATTATTTTATTTAGTTATGTTATTTTAAACCTCCTAATTTACGAAAAAATGGACAGATAAAAAACAAAAAAAAGCCTAAGCAGAACTTAGACTTTTAATTGATTATTATAATTGATTATATTATCCTACCAACAATTTGTGAGATGGAGCAAACTTAGTTAAGTTAATTCCTTCTACCGCTAGTTTGTATTCTTCAATTGAAGGTGTTCTACCTAAAATTGTAGATAAAACTACAACTGGAGTTGATGATAATAAAGATTCTCCTTTTTTAGTTTCTGTATCTTCAACAACACGTCCTTGGAACAAACGAGTTGATGTTGCCATAACTGTATCTCCTTTAGACGCTTTTTCTTGGTTACCCATACAAAGATTACAACCTGGACGCTCTAAGTACAACATGTTTTCATATTCTGTACGAGCAGCCCCTTTTGGTGCATTATCATCAAATTCGAATCCTGAATATTTTTGTAATACTTCCCAATCACCTTCTGCTTTTAATTCGTCAACAATGTTGTATGTTGGTGGAGCAACTACTAAAGGCGCTTTGAATTCCACTTTACCTTGTTGTCTCTCGATATTTTTAAGCATTTGAGCTAATATTTTCATATCGCCTTTGTGCACCATACAAGAACCGATGAATCCTAAATCTACTTTTTTATCACCTCCGTAGAAAGAAAGTGGACGAATTGTATCGTGAGTATAACGTTTAGAAACGTCTTTATTGTTTACATCTGGGTCAGCAATCATTGGTTCGTTAATCACATCCAAATCTACTTCTACTTCTGCGTAGTATTTTGCATTAGCATCTGGACGTAAAGCTGGTTTTTCACCTGATCTGATTTCAGCAATACGTTTGTTTGCTTTGTCAATTAATCCTTGAAGTACACGGTTTTTATTATCCATGCCTTTATCAATCATGATTTTGATTCTTCCTTTTGCAATTTCTAATGATTCGATTAACGTTTCATCTTCAGAAATACAAATTGAAGCTTTTGCTTTCATTTCAGCAGTCCAATCTGTAAAGGTAAACGCTTGGTCAGCTGTTAATGTTCCTAAATGTACCTCGATAATTCTTCCTTGGAAAACGTTTTCACCACCAAATTTATGTAACATTTGCGCTTGAGTAGCATGAACCACATCACGGAAATCCATATAACTTGCCATATTCCCTTTGAAAGTCACTTTTACTGATTCTGGAATTGGCATTGAAGCTTCACCCGTAGCTAAAGCAAGAGCAACCGTTCCTGAATCTGCACCGAAAGCAACTCCTTTAGACATTCTTGTATGAGAATCTCCACCAATAATGATAGCCCATTCATCAACCGTAATATCATTTAATACTTTGTGAATTACGTCGGTCATGGCATGATAAACACCTTTTGGATCACGAGCTGTGATTAAACCGAAGTCGTTCATAAATTGCATTAATTTAGGAATATTAGCTTGCGCTTTTTTATCCCAAACAGAAGCTGTATGACAACCTGATTGATAAGCTCCGTCAACAATTGGAGAAATCACAGTAGCTGCCATAGACTCTAATTCTTGAGCTGTCATTAAACCAGTAGTATCTTGAGAACCTACAATGTTTACTGTTACACGAACATCAGAACCAGCGTGTAATGCTTTTTTAGAAATAGTTCCTACCGCATTTCTATTGAAGATTTTCTCAACAGCTGTTAAACCTTGTCCTTCAACTGAAACTTCTTTTGAAGGTGCATAAACTAGTGGCGCTTCAATTCCAAGAGTTTTAGCAGCGAAAGTTTGAATTTTTTTACCGAAAACAATCGCATAAGATCCACCTGCTTTGATGAATTCCATTTTCTGAGGCGTGAATGCTTTAGAAATGTCGATTAATTCTTTGTCTCCGTTGTATAATTTTTTTGTTTTTGTATTGATGGTAAGAACTGTTCCTGTTGCTACAGAATATACTTCTTCTAAAACTGGATCACCACTTTCATTACGAACTACTTCTCCATTAGCGTCTGTCTTTTTTACCCAGTTTTTAAGGTCTAAACCAATACCTCCAGTTACGTCAACAGTAGTTAAGAAAATTGGAGAAATTCCGTTAGTTCCACCTACGATTGGAGCAAAATTTACAAATGGTACGTAAGGACTCGCTTGTTTTCCTGTCCAAAGTGCAACGTTATTTACACCCGACATACGAGAAGAACCTACACCCATTGTTCCTTTTTCAGCAATTAACATTACCGATTTATCTGGATGTTGCGCTTGCAACGCTTTAATTTCTTCTTGTGCTTGAGGCGTAATCATACATTTTCCGTGTAATTCACGGTCAGAACGCGAGTGCGCTTGATTTCCTGGAGATAATAAATCGGTAGAAATATCACCTTCACCAGCAATGAATGTTACAACTTTAATTTCTTCTGCTATTTCAGGAAGTTTAGTAAAGAATTCTGCTTTAGCATAGCTTTCTAAAATTTCTTTTGCAACAGCATTTCCTTTTTCAAAAGCCTCTTTAATACGAGCCATATCAGCATCGTAAAGATAAACTTGAGTTTTTAAAACATCCGCTGCTTGCTTTGCAATATTTGAATCATTTCCTAAAGCTAAATCCAATAGCACCTCAATTGAAGGTCCACCTTTCATGTGCGATAATAATTCGAAAGCAAAAGCAGGAGTAATTTCAGCAACAGTTTCTTGACCAAGAATAATTTCTTTTAAGAATTTTGCTTTAGCTCCAGCTGCAGGAGTTGTTCCTGGTAAAGTATTATAGATAAAAAACTTCAAACAATCTTCTCTGTTTGCATTGTTTGTATCTTTAATTTGAGCAATGATTTCGTTTAACAAATCAGCTCTATCAATTGGTTTTGGGTGTAATCCTTGACCTTTTCTTTCTTCGATTTCTTTAATGTATTCGTTATAAAGATTCGTCTCAGTAGCTAATGCCATATTGTAAATAGGTTAATTATTGGTTGTTGTATTTTTCTTTTGTGGCACAAATTTAATAAATCTTAATCAGATTTAAAAATTTTTAATAAAAAGCCTAAATAGAAGAATTATTATTTATAAAGATTCTATTTTAATGCTTATTTTTCAATAAAACTGATTAAAATCAAAATATATTGAATAATTCGTAATTTAAAATCAAAGTTTTATTAAATTATCAAAAAACAATATTCAATTTTATGAGAGTCTCAAAATAGGTGAGCTAAATTATTGCTTATCTCTCCAATTCATAATTGGTTTTTCGTAAAATCTGTACAAAATGTAGGACAATAAAAAAGTTATGGTTAGATAAATAAAAGTAAAAAAGTGACGTTCTGTTATAGACATTTGAGTAGTATCCATAAAAACCTTTAACAATTGCAGTATAATACTGTAATGAAGTAAATAAATAGAATATGAAATTTTACTTATCAATTCAACGGGATATAAAACTGGATTTGCGTATGTTTTCCATTCAGAGAAGAAAGGCAACAAAAATGCAAAAGCAATTGAAGTAATTGGCAAATACAAAACATTCCAAAAAAACGGATTTTGTTCGATTGTTAAATTCAATGGAATAATTCCAAACATTAAAAAAAACAAAATCCCAAAGCCTATCAAAGCAAACACACCTTTAAATTGTTTCCAAATACTAGTATAATTAAAAGAAAACCACGCGGCTAAAACTCCAATTAAAATTGCATCAATTCTATAAATCAAAACCGATTTTAAATTTAAATTCCATTCTGACAAATTCGAAATTTTATTTTGGGAATGATAATAAAATTTATTCATCCAGAAAACCAGAATCAAAGCTACAATTACCAACAAAAATAATTTTGCCTTGTTTTTCACCTTTGTCAATCCCAAAAAAAACAATGAAAATGGCAAAAGCAAATATGTATATTCTTCTATTGATAAACTCCAAGATTCCGGAAAAAAAGCAGGTGATTTTGATGCGAAATTTTGCAAAAAGAGAAAATAACTTCCTATATTTTCAATCGAGAATCCAAGAAAAAAAGCAATCAAAATGTTTAAAATCAACACCAAATAATAGTTAGGTAATGTTCGAAACCAGCGCCTTTTTAAGAAATGAAAAACTGATTTTAAAGTAAAATTTTCTTTGATAAATGTTTTATACAGAATTGAACCAATCAAAAAACCACTTAAAACAAAGAAAAGTTCTACGCCCCAAAAACCAAAAAGTTCGAATAATGTTGGAATAAAGGTGTTGCTTTTGGGATAAATCCATAAAACATGTGAACTCACTACCATTAAAATAGCAGTAGCTCTTAGCGCGTCTAAACCGAAGATTCTTTCTTTTATATTAGCTCCCAAATTCCTTTATTGATTTATAAAAGTAATAAAAAAAGCTGTTTAAAACAGCTTTTTAATGATATCATCCTCAGAAATTCCTTCGGCATCGGCTTTATAGTTCTTTACAATTCTGTGACGAAGAATTCCAGTTGCAACCGCTTGAACATCTTCGATATCTGGAGAAAACTTTCCATTAAAAGCGGCATTGGTTTTTGCTGCTAAAATTAAGTTTTGTGAAGCTCTTGGTCCTGCACCCCAATCGATATAAGTTTTTACAAATTCATTTGATAACGGATTATCTGGACGCGTTTTACTTACTAACGAAACTGCATACTCAATTACATTATCGGCCACAGGAATTTTACGAATTACATTTTGGAAATCGATAATTTCCTGAGCCGTAAATAAAGGATTTACGACAGGTTTAAAATCGGAAGTTGTTGCTTTCACCACATCAACTTCTTCTTGAAAACTTGGATAATCTAATTTCACAGCAAACATAAAACGGTCTAATTGTGCTTCTGGTAACGGATACGTTCCTTCTTGCTCAATTGGATTTTGAGTCGCCAATACGAAATATGGTAAATCTAATTTATAATGATGTCCAGAAACGGTTACTGCACGCTCTTGCATAGCTTCTAACAATGCTGCTTGCGTTTTAGGAGGCGTTCTATTGATTTCGTCAGCCAAGATAATATTAGAGAAAATCGGACCTTTAATAAACTTAAAATGACGATTTTCATCTAAAATTTCACTTCCTAAAATATCAGAAGGCATTAAATCGGGTGTGAACTGAATTCTTTTAAAATTCAACCCTAAAGCTTGCGAAATGGTATTTACCATTAAAGTTTTAGCTAATCCAGGTACGCCAATAAGTAAAGCGTGACCTCCAGAAAAAATACTCATCACAATTTGATGCACTACTTCATCCTGACCTACAATTACTTTGGCAATTTCTTGTTTTAATGCTTTTTGTCTTTGAACTAATTCCTGAATGGCTGCTACGTCTGACATATTGAATTTAGAATTTAGAATTCGGAAAATTGAACTTAATTATTAAACCTCTAAAATAATAAAAAACCCTCTGAAAATTCAAAGGGTTAGTTAATTTATTTTTTGAACCAGTTGTTAGTGAATTGGCAATCTTTATAATCTTCAGAAATCTTTATATAAGTTTCTTTGATTTTTTCTTCGCTCCATTTAGCAATTTCTTTAATTTGCTTATCTCTAAGTGCTAATTCTTTAATTTTCAAATAATCTTTTGCAAAATCAGCGGTATGCTCTTCTGTTCTATTATTTACAGTAACGATTTTATAAAACTTCCCAACACCTCTAGCTTCATCTAATATTGGAAGTGATATTTCGCCATCTTTTAATGAAGATACTTGCGCATATAACGCCGGGTCCATTTTAGTCAATTCAAAACGTGGCTCCATTGTTCTTGGATTTAATAATACACCACCATTATTTTTTGTTTCTTTTTCATCTGATGATGATTTAGCAGCATCAGCAAAAGTAATTTCTTTGTTTAATACTTTTGTTCGTATAGCTTCAATTTTGGCTTTAGCATCCTTCATTGCTTGAGTTGAAACTTTAGGAGACATTAAAATGTGTCGTAACTCTACTTCTTGACCTTTAATTTTTTCTACCATAATAATATGATATCCAAATTCGGTTTCAAATGGCTCAGAAATTTCTCCTTCTGCTAAACTAAATGCCACATCTTTAAATTCCTTAACAAAACCAGTCTTACGATTAATTTTGTAAAATCCTCCAGAACCAACAGATGCTTCATCTTCTGTAAACAAAACTGCTTTACTATAAAAACTAGAGCCATTTAATACATCCTGACGAATTTCATTCAGTTTATCAATAACTCTTTTCTTTTCTTCTTCTGTAATAACTGGCTTCACAATGATTTGAGCTACTTCCATTTCTGCTCCAAATGTTGGGATTTCATCAGTCGGGATTCCCTTAAAGAAATTTCTAACTTCTTCAGGAGTAATCGTAACATCATCTACAATTTTCTTTTGCATCTGAGATGTTAGTTTATTCATTTTGATAATTTCAAAGAAATAAGCTTTAAACTCATCTAAATTTTTCTTTTTGTAGAATTTCACTACTTTATCTAATGAACCCACTTGCTCTACCATAGCATCTAACTGTTCATTCATATAGCTGTTTACTTCAGCATCAGTAACTACGATACTATCTTGAATAGCGTGATGTGCATACAGTTTATCTTCTAATTGTTTACCAAATAATTCGCAACGTGTAATATTTTTAGTATCAATACCTTGTACTCTTAATTGAATTAATTCTAAATCAATATCTGAATCTAATACTACATAATCTCCTACAACTCCAATTACTCCGTCCACTTTTTCTCTTTTTGTCTGAGCAAAAACGGTAGTGGTTACTAAAATGAAAAGTGAAAAAAGGAATTTTTTATTTATAAATCTCATATTTGTTGTCTTTGATGGCGTCATTCGTAATCTCTTTTTCTATTGTATTTATTAATTCTAATTTTCTATTATTTATGATAATCTGTTTTATTGTAGGCTTTAAAAACTCTAGAGGTGTTGGGCTATCTTTTGGCAAAACTTTATTCACCTTTACTAACCAAACAGTTGTAGAATCTGGATATTGAAAATTCATTCCGCTTGAAATATACTTTTGTTTATTTTCTAAATTAATAAACGGAATTTTTTCATAAACCTGATTAATATCTACCCAAATAGAATCATTAAAAGCATAACTTTTGAATTGAACTGCTAGCTGTTCTAACTCTTTTCTATCTTTTTTGGTAAAGGAACTAAACTTTGATTTAATTTTTGCGAATTTTGGATTTTCTTTAACTAAATTAATATAACGAAGCTTTACTAACTCTGAAGAATTTTTAAAATACTGTTTGTTTTTTGTATAATATTCTTCAATTTGAGTTTCAGTAACCACCGTATCTATTTGTCTGATAACCAAACTTTCAATATAATCTTTTGTATATAAATCAACTTTATATTGATCTATTAATGCACTAAATTCAGATACTTTATCTTTTCCAATATTACGTTCTGCGGCTTCAAATAATAATTTCTGAGTAGCCCATCTATCAATAAATGATTTTACAATCGCAATACTATCTTTTTTTGAAGTTCCTTTTGGAACTAAATCTACAATATCATCTTGGAATAAATAACTTTCACCTACACGCGCAATGGCTTTTGGTTTCTTTGGTGCTCTAAAATAATCGCACGAAACAACCATAGCGCTAAGTAAAAATATTGTTATCCAAAATCTCATATCGCTATTTTGATAATTGCTGTTTTACTTTTGTAAATACATCTGCATTTACTTTAATTTGGAATTCCCTTTTTAATTCATCAACCCAATTGTTTTCCAAATACTGCTGGTAATCACTAATTACTTTTCCTTTACAATCAACAAAATCTTTAGGACCTGCTTCTTTTGTATTCTTGACATTAACCACAAAGTAGTATTTATCTTTTAAAACTACCGAAGTTACACCAGTTGCAACATTTGGATATTGTGATAAAACATCATAATCTTCTTCGTAAAGACCAGATTTTACCATAATATTTACCTTACCATCTTGATTTAATTTTTCTTTAATATAATCAATTGATTTTCCTTTTTTAAGGAATTTTTGAGCTTTTTCAATAGTAACTTTATCTGTTGATGACAAAATATCTACATTGTGTCTTTTTTTCCACTGATAGTTTTGAATATTTGCTTTATGAAAATTCATTAAACCAGTTGTGTCAGATTTAGCTCTATTCCAAATTTCTTTTTCCATCAAATCAAACAACAA
The DNA here is from genome assembly GCF_025909975.1 of Flavobacterium lacisediminis. GTDB lineage: Bacteria > Bacteroidota > Bacteroidia > Flavobacteriales > Flavobacteriaceae > Flavobacterium > Flavobacterium lacisediminis. The sequence goes on from NZ_JAPCIO010000003.1 coordinate 187,533, forward strand.
TAAACCATCACGATATTCATCCATTACATATTTAAACTCAGGAAATTCATTTTCTAAATTTTCATTGTAATAAACAATCAATTGTTCGTCAGTAAACTTCTCAAACAATTCATCCGCTAATTTAGCAACCGGTTTGGTTTTAATATTTGCTTTCTGTTGAGAATAAACAAAATTAAGGAATGCTGGTGAAGTAATTTTTTTTGTTTTATCAATTGTTAAAACCGTTACATTTCCTTCTTTTGTATTTGCAGGAACTTCCCAAGTTTGAGAATAAAATGCATCTGTTATTAATTTCTTAACTTGAGTAAATGCTTTAACATCTTTAACAGTAGAATATTTTGTTCTTAATTTTTTAGCTAATGAATTTGTAATTAGCAAAGAACGCTCATCTTTTCTAATTTTTTCTTCTAATTCAAGTTTCATATCTTCAAACGAACGAACAGGATGTTTATCAATTAACTTAACAATATGCCATCCAAATTGCGATTGAAAAGGCGCCGAAATATCATCTTTCTTAACCATACCAAAAGCCACATTCTCAAACTCTTCTGAACTCAACTGCCCTGAACCAAAACGCTGTAAAACTCCACCTTTTGGAGCAGACGACTTGTCTTCTGAAAATTGTTGTGCTAGGCTTTCGAAATTTTCTCCTTGTTGAATTTTTTTATAAATATCTTCTATCGTAGCCTTAGCCTTTTCATGTTGAGCTGCATCTGGAACATTTGGTTTTAAAATCATAATGTGAGCTACCGTAACTTCTCCTCTATTCACTCTTTTATCTACCACTTTAACAATATGATATCCAAAACGAGTACGAAATGGCTTAGAAACTTGACCTACTTTAGTTTTATAAGCTGCGTTTTCAAATGGATATACCATTCTAAAAGCTGAAAAATATCCTAAATCACCATTATTTTCTTTTACTGAAGGATCTTCAGAAAATTGTTGTGCTACTTTAATAAAATCTTCACCTGCATCTAATCTTCTTTTTATATCGATTACTTTATTATATGCTTTTAAAGTATCTTGTGGTGAAGCACCTTCGTCAACTAAAACCAAAATATGTGAAGCTCTAACTTCTTGTTGCATTCTTTCATAAGCTTCACGAACTAATTCGTTAGTTACTTTTGAATCATTCACATAGTTCTTAGACAACTGATTTCTATACGATTTCAATTCGTTTTGATAAGAAGTACCATTTTGCAAACCTAGTTTATTTGCTTTTTCAACTTTTAATTTATACCCCAAAAACAAGTCTAAATACTTGTCTAAATCTTTCTGAGAATCATCTTTAACTAAATCTAAATTTTTATTGTATACTCTTACAAATTCATCTGTATAGTATGGATGATTGTCTATCGTAAACAAAACTTCTTTCGTTTGAGCAAACAAAAACGATTGAACCAGTAAAAAACCAAAAATAAGTAGGCGATTAATTTTCATATTAATTTATACATTTTAAGTTGTAATCGACAAAAATAACAATTCGAGACTATTCCACAACATTTATAAGCTACTATTAACAGAAAATTCTGCAAAAAAAAGTTACTTTTGCACAAAATTTTGAATAATGAGTTTTATAGAAGAAATAGCAAGAAGACGAACTTTTGGAATTATCTCGCATCCTGATGCTGGTAAAACGACTTTAACCGAGAAATTATTGTTGTTTGGAGGCGCTATTCAGGAAGCTGGAGCTGTAAAAAGTAATAAAATTAAAAAAGGAGCTACTTCCGATTTCATGGAAATTGAAAGACAAAGAGGGATTTCGGTGGCGACTTCTGTTTTGGCTTTTAACTATCAAAATAAAAAAATCAACATCTTAGATACGCCGGGTCACAAAGACTTTGCTGAAGATACTTTTAGAACTTTAACTGCAGTTGATAGTGTTATCGTAGTAATCGACGTAGCAAAAGGGGTTGAGGAACAAACTGAAAAATTAGTAGAAGTTTGTCGAATGCGAAACATTCCGATGATTGTTTTCATTAACAAATTAGACCGTGAAGGTAAAGATGCCTTTGATTTGATGGACGAAGTGGAGAAAAAATTAAAACTTCGCGTTACGCCATTGAGTTTTCCTATTGGAATGGGATACGACTTTCAAGGAATTTACAACATTTGGGAAAAGAACATCAACCTTTTTGAAGGTGATAGCCGTAAAAACATTGAAGAAACGATTGCTTTTAACGACATCAACAGTCCAGAATTAGAAAAAATTATTGGTGAAAAACCTGCGAATCGTTTAAGAGAAGAATTAGAATTAATCGAAGAAGTATATCCTCCATTTAGTAGAGAAGAATATTTGGAAGGTGATTTACAACCGGTTTTCTTTGGTTCGGCTTTGAATAATTTTGGAGTTCGTGAATTATTAGACTGTTTTGTTGAAATTGCACCAACACCAAGAGCAAAAGAATCAGATACACGTTTAGTAAATCCTGAAGAAGAAAAATTAAGCGGATTTGTATTTAAAATTCATGCCAACATGGATCCAAAACACAGAGACCGTTTGGCGTTTATCAAAATTGTGTCGGGAACATTTGAAAAAAACAAACCGTATTTACACGTTCGTTTAGGAAAAAATTTAAAATTCTCGAGTCCGAATGCGTTTTTTGCTGAGAAAAAAGAGATTGTTGATATTTCGTATCCTGGTGACATCGTAGGTTTACATGATACCGGAAATTTTAAAATTGGAGATACGTTAACCGAAGGTGAAATCATGAATTTCAAAGGAATTCCAAGTTTCTCTCCAGAGCATTTTAGATACATCAACAACGCTGACCCATTAAAATCGAAACAATTAGAAAAAGGAGTTGACCAGTTAATGGACGAAGGTGTGGCTCAGTTGTTTACTTTAGAAATGAACGGCAGAAAAGTTATTGGAACTGTTGGAGCGCTTCAATATGAAGTTATTCAATACCGTTTAGAGCATGAATATGGCGCAAAATGTACGTATGAAAACTTCCCAGCGTTTAAAGCGTGTTGGGTAAAACCACAAGATCCTAAAAATACCGAGTTTGCCGAATTTAAACGTGTAAAACAAAAATTTTTAGGTCATGACAAATACGGACAATTGGTTTTCTTAGCAGATAGCGATTTCTCAATCCAAATGACACAACAGAAATATCCAACAGTAGAATTATTTTTTACATCGGATTATCAGAAGAGATAAAAGAAAAGCCATTTCAATCGAAATGGCTTTTTTGTTTGTTTGAATTATAAATTCTTATATACTTCTAAAAAAGACAACATATATTATTTTAAAGAAAAATATAATTAAGGCTAACAAAACAATACTATTTAAGTACAAATAAACCTTGCTATTTCTATTTACATAAATATTTAAAAAAGAAATCAATAAACAAATCAACAAGCACGGATAAAACGCATAAACATTCAATTTACTTAGTAATATCCTGTGAATATCTCTATCTATAAAATTAGGCAAAAGATAAATTGTCAAAGCAATCAAAAAAAATAGAATATTTAGAATACTACGAACTTTTAAATCAAATTTCATATTTATCATTTTACTTTAAAACAAATCTAACAAAAAAAGACCTGAAAAATTTCAGGTCTCTAATTATTTATTCTTGTAATTATCTATTTCTCTTCTGCTCTCTTGCTAACAACGTATTTTTCAACAACATTGCAATTGTCATAGGTCCTACGCCACCTGGAACTGGCGTAATGTATGAGGCTTTTTTAGATACATTTTCAAAATCTACGTCACCTACAATTCTGTATCCTTTTTCAGTGGTTTCGTCTTCTACTCTTGTAATTCCTACGTCAATAACAACTACATCGTCTTTTACCATTTCTGCTTTAAGGAAGTTTGGAACTCCTAATGCTGAGATAATAATATCGGCTTGAGATGTAATTTGGTTAATGTTTTTTGAATGACTATGTGTAACCGTTACGGTTGAATTTCCTGGAAATCCTTTTCTTCCCATTAAAATTCCCATAGGACGACCTACGATATGACTTCTACCGATAACTACAGTGTGTTTACCATCTGTTGGCACATTATATCTTTCTAATAATTCTAAAATTCCAAAAGGTGTTGCTGGAATAAAAGTAGACATATCTAAAGCCATTTTTCCAAAGTTTTCTGGATGGAAACCATCTACATCTTTACTTGGATCAATCGCTTCAATGATTTTCTGAGTGTCGATTTGTTTTGGCAAAGGCAACTGAACAATGAATCCATCAATATCGTCATTCTCATTCAATTCTTTGATTTTTTTCAAAAGTTCCGTTTCAGAAGTCGTGCTTGGCATTTTAATCAAAGTCGATTCAAATCCTACGCGCTCGCACGATTTTACTTTGCTTCCTACATACGTTAAACTCGCTCCGTCATTACCCACAATGATTGCTGCTAAATGAGGTACTTTTTCACCATTAGCTTTCATTTGAGCAACCTCAGCGGCGATTTCATTTTTAATATCTTCCGATACTTTTTTTCCGTCTAATAATTGCATTTTGTTGTGTTGTTTGTTGTGTTTATTCTATAAAAAAGACGCGATAAATCGCGTCTATACCTATTATCTCATGCCTTTCATTCCGCCCATGGCTTTCATCAGGTTTTTACCTGCGCCACCTTGCATCATTTTCATCATTTTGCTCATTTGGTCGAATTGCTTCATCAATTGGTTGACTTGTTCAATTTTTGTCCCCGAACCTTTGGCAATTCTAGTTTTACGTTTTACGTCTATTAAAGATGGCTTACTTCTTTCATCCGGCGTCATAGATTGAATAATAGCTTCAATATGCTTGAAAGCATCGTCTTCAATTTCAACATCTTTTAATGCTTTTCCAGCACCAGGAATCATTCCAACAAGGTCTTTCATATTCCCCATTTTCTTGATTTGCTGAATTTGCGCTAAGAAATCATCAAAACCAAATTCGTTTTTAGCGATTTTCTTTTGTAATTTTCTTGCTTCTTCTTCGTCGTATTGCTCTTGTGCTCTTTCTACTAAGGAAACAACGTCTCCCATTCCCAAGATTCTATCCGCCATACGATTTGGATAAAACACATCAATAGCTTCCATTTTTTCACCTGTACCGATGAATTTAATTGGTTTATTTACTACCGATTTAATAGAAATAGCAGCTCCACCGCGTGTATCACCATCTAACTTCGTTAAGATAACTCCGTCAAAATTCAATCTATCGTTGAAAGCTTTTGCAGTATTTACCGCATCTTGACCTGTCATGGCATCCACCACAAATAACGTTTCTTGTGGTTGAATCGCTTTATGAACATTAGCAATTTCATTCATCATTTCTTCATCCACAGCCAAACGACCAGCGGTATCGATGATAACTACGTTGAAACCATTTGCTTTTGCATGCTTGATAGCGTTTTGAGCAATTTCAACAGGATTTTTATTCTCTGGTTCTGAATAAACTTCAACCCCAATTTGTCCACCCACAACGTGCAACTGATTAATTGCCGCAGGACGATAGATATCACAAGCTACCAATAAAGGTTTCTTGTTCTTTTTAGTTTTTAAAAAGTTGGCTAATTTTCCAGAAAAAGTAGTTTTACCAGAACCTTGCAAACCCGACATTAAAATCACAGAAGGATTTCCTGAAAGATTTATTCCAGCAGCATCACCACCCATTAATTCGGTCAACTCGTCTTTAACGATTTTAATCATTAATTGACCAGGTTGTAACGTAGTTAATACGTTTTCACCAATTGCTTTTTCTTTTACTCTAGTGGTAAAATCTTTAGCAATTTTAAAATTTACGTCGGCATCCAATAAGGCTCTACGAACTTCCTTAAGAGTATCAGCAACGTTAACATCGGTAATTTTACCATGTCCTTTTAATATATGAAACGCTTTATCTAACTTATCACTTAAATTATCAAACATAATTTTGTCTTTGTTTAATGAGGTGCAAAGATAAGATAAAGTTACAAAGTTGCAAAGTGAGAAAAGGGGTTTGTTCTAAATAAAAAAACCAGCTGTAAAAGCTGGTTTTAATTTTATTTGAATTTTGTTAGTCTTTCTCAAAAGTTAAATAATCAATACTTCCATCGCCACCACTCACGTGTTTTAATTCGATTTTAGTATCAGTTCTTGAAATCACATTCCAATCTTCGCTAATTTCTTCAAATGGTCCGTCAAGAGCCTCAAATATTATATCTAATTTGGTATAACCGCTATCTGTATAAGTACTCCAATCACCTGATTGAGTTGTAGCACCATTAGTTGCCGTTAAAGAACCATCCGTACCAAAGGTAAAACTATAGCCTGAATAATTATCGGTTTTAATTACCGCATCCTCTTTATACAATGTTACAATCCATGTACCATCAGTAACAGTAGTAGTCATTTGAGAAGGAGACGAAACTTGATTTGAAGTATCATCTTCATCACTACAACTTATCCCAACAAATAAAAGCAAGGATAAAATTGAAATTAATTTTAGTTTTTTCATAATTTTCATTTTGTTTAATAACGCTAAATTATGAAAAATAGTATTGTTTAATCTTGAATCTTAAATACTTTTCTTAAAATATCTTCCATTAAACACCATTTGGTAATAGAGGATTGTAACAAATTGGCACCAACAAAAATTGTAAACCAATACCAATTTTCATTCACATACATCCCTAACAACACACTTAAAATGATGAAGGTTCCTGCTATTGCTCTTATTAATCTGTTTATCATAATCTTTAATTTTTAATTATACTGTTCTACTGAAAATACTGCTAAATGAACTTTTGATATTGTTTTTTGCTCTTTGTTGAATTTATTAACTTCTTCAAACAAAGTATCTAAATTTTGTTGTAAAATGAATGCGTAAAAAACTACTGAATCTGTTTCATTCATTTCTGAACCAAACCAATTGGATTCTACTCCTTCTTCCGAAGCGTCTCTAAAACCTTTTACATCTCTGTACGAATACGATTTTACTTTAGCTTCTTTTAGCATCTTTTTGACGTCTTTTTCAAATTCTGCTATGGCGGTAATTAACACTAATTTCATGTTTATATTTTTTAGATTCTGATACAAGTTCAGAATGACATTAATTTAATTATTTTTCTCCCATTTTTTACGTTCCGTGATGTAGTAGATTAATGGAACTACAATCAATGTTAGTAATGTTGAAACAATTGCACCCGCCACTAACGAAATCGCTAATCCTTGGAAAATTGGATCGAACAAGATTATGGATGCTCCGATTACTACTGCTCCGGTAGTTAACAAAATTGGTGTTGTTCTAACGGCTCCAGCTTCAATAATAGCCTGTTTCATTGGAATACCATCGTTTAAACGAATTTCGATAAAGTCAATTAGTAAGACCGAATTCCGAACCATAACTCCTGCTAAAGCAATCATTCCAATGAACGAAGTGGCTGTAAAGAAAGCTCCTAAAACCCAGTGACCTAATACAATTCCAACTAACGAAAGTGGAATGGCAACCATCATTACTAAAGGTGTTTTGAAGTTTTGGAACCAACCTACAATCAACATGTAAATCACAATAATTACGACCAAAAAAGCAGCTCCTAAATCACGGAACACTTCTAAGGTTATTTGCCATTCTCCATCCCATTTTACAGTGAAATCACTTTCATCTGATGGAGTATCCATGTACAATTCGTTTACTTTATAGCCTTTTGGCAATTGCATTTTTTCTAACTTCTCATTCATTCCCAAAATCGCATACACCGGACTTTCTAATGCTCCCGCCATATCAGCTAAAACATATACCACGCGTTTTTGGTCTTTTCTGTAAATCGTATTTTGTAAGGTATCTGTTGTAACTTTTACCAAATCACTAACAGGAACCACATTGCCACGATTGCCTTTTATTTTCAAGTTTTGAATATCTTGCATCGAAGTTTTGTCTTTGTCTTCTAATGAAAGTGTAATGCCAACAGGATTATTCGAACGCTCATCGTACAAGTTAGAAACTGGCATTTCTCTCAACAAATACGTTAAGTTACCAACTACTTGCTGTGGAGCAATTCCATTTAACATGGCTTTTTCTCTGTCAACTTCTAATTTGTATTCTACTTGAGGTGCTTCTACCATCCAATCAGTATCTACTACATCTGAAGTAGTTTCCAAAATAGTTTTAACTTGATTCGCAACCTTGATTTGATCTTCATAATTTGGTCCGTAAACCTCAGCTACTAAAGTTGATAAAACTGGTGGTCCAGGTGGAACTTCTACAATTTTCACATTCGCACCATATTTTTTTGCAATTTTTTGGACTTGTGGACGTACAACTTTTGCGATATCATGACTTTGTAAATCTCTATCTTCTTTGTGTAGTAAATTCACTTGAATGTCCGCCATATTGCTTCCACCACGCATATCATAATGACGCACCAAACCGTTAAAAGTTATTGGAGCCGATGCACCCACATAATTCTGATAATCCACCACTTCAGGAACAGTTGAAAGATATTGCGCAATTTCTTTAGTAACCGCTGCTGTTCGTTCTAACGTTGTTCCTTCTGGCATATCGATTACGACTTGGAATTCGTTTTTATTGTCAAAAGGCAACATCTTAACCGCAACTGATTTCGTAAAAAACATCAATACAGATCCGATTAACAAAACGCCTGTTACCAAAAACATTAGATTACGTTTTTTAGAATTGTCTAAAAGTGGCTCTTCTACTTTTTTATAAATTCGATATATCCAAGAGGTTTCTAAACCTTGTTCCTCTTTATGTTCTTGCTCATCTTTTTCATGTAATAAATGGTATCCCAAATAAGGTGTAACGGTCAAAGCTACAAACAACGATAATATCATCGCAATCGAAGCACCAATTGGCATCGGACTCATGTAAGGCCCCATCATTCCTGACACGAAAGCCATTGGCAAGATAGCTGCAATTACAGTGAAGGTTGCTAAAATGGTTGGGTTTCCTACTTCGTTAATCGCATAAATAGCCGCTTGTTTGAACGGCAGTCGCTTCATTTTGAAATGGCGGTGCATGTTCTCGGCAATAATAATACTATCGTCCACAACAATTCCTACCACAAAAACTAAGGCAAAAAGCGTGATTCGATTTAAAGTATAGCCCAATAAATAGTAACTAAATAATGTCAAAGCAAACGTTAATGGAACGGAGAAAAACACGACTAATCCGCCTCTCCAGCCCATAGCTAACATTACTAAAACAGTTACTGCAATAATGGCAACACCTAAATGTAATAACAACTCTCCTACTTTGTGCGATGCTGTTTCTCCATAGTTTCTAGAAACTTCAACGTGTACATCAGTTGGAATTACATTTTTCTTTAAGGCTTCTACTCGTTCCAGAATTTTCTCTGAAATTTTCATTGCATCAGCACCTTTAACTTTTGCAATCGAAATGGTTACAGCTGGATATTCCGAATTGTGTTTTGCGAAATTTTCATTCGCTTTTCCGTACCCAAAAGAAACATAATTCTTTGGTGTTTGTGGTCCATCTTGAATAGATGCTACTTGTTTTAGATAAACGGGCATATTATTATTTACGCCAACCACCAAGTTTTCTACATCTTCAGAAGTGGATAAAAACTTACCGGTTGTAACTAAATATTCTGTATCATTTTGAACAAAACTTCCTGATTGCGAACTTCCGTTATTGGCTTGAATCATTTGCATAATGCTCAACGCATCTACACCATTTTCGCCCATTTTGTCTTTATCCAAAACTACTTTTAGCTCTCGTGTTCTACCACCAATTTCTTTCGTAACGGCAACGTCTTTTACTTTTTCAACTTCCGAAGTAACTTCTTCTGCTATTTGACGCAGTTGAAAATCATCGTATTTTTCGCTCCAAAGTGTTAATCCTAACATCGGAACATCGTCAATAGAACGCGTTTTTACCATTGGTTGATAAACACCTTGTGGAAACATATTTTGGTGTTTCATCAATTCATCGTATAATTTCACATACGAATCTTCGCTGTTTTCACCCACATAAAATTGCACAACCATCATTGCCTGACCGTTCATTGCCATACTGTGAATGTGCTCAACTCCTTTGATGTTTGAAATTACTTTTTCAAGTGGTTTGATTACTCTGCTTTCAACTTCGCTTGGACTTGCTCCTGGATAACCCACCATTACGTCGGCCATAGGAACATTAATTTGTGGTTCTTCTTCTCTTGGAATTAAGAACGAACTGTATGTACCAATAATCATCAACGCTACCATCAATAAAATGGTTAGTTTTGAGTTGATGAAAAAATTGGCTATTTTACCTGATATACCTTCTTGCATGATTCTAATTTGTTAATGAGACAATGTGTCGATGTGACAATTAATTGACATATTGTCTAATTGATTAATTGTCTAATTGAACTTTAGCTCCGTTGAATAATTTCCCTTCTGCTGAAACGATGTATTGCTCGTCTCCTGATAATCCAGATAATACTTCTACTTGATTTCCGAATGTTTTCCCAATTCGCAACCATCTTAAAATAGCTACATTACCGCTTCCTACCGTGTAAATTCCGGTTAACTGACCTTGTTTCACCAAAGCACTTTCAGGAACCATAACTACATCCGATTTCACAACAGTTGCTTCTTTTTTAGCCGTTGGGAATTGTACATTTACAAACATTCCTGATAAAATTTCTTTATCCATTTTGTCCAAAGTTACTTTCACTAAATATTGTCCACCCGTATTTTTTGCGGATAAACTCACTTCGGATACTTTTCCAGCAACTTCTTTATTTAATGATTTCACATTGATTTTTACTGGCATTCCGTTTTTTACATTGGAAATATCGCTTTCTGAAACCATAGCCGTTACTTGTAATCTTGAAGCGCCTTCTATACTTACTAAAGGCATTCCTGGATTCGCCATATCACCTTCTTTTACGAATGTATTGGTTACGGTTCCACTAAATGGAGCGGTAATATTGGAATAAGAGAACTGAGCCATCACTTCGTTTCGCATTTGTTTAGCGGCTTCTAAACCTGCTTTTGCCATTTCGTATCGTGCTGTCATATCGTCCAATTCTTTTTGCGAAGCTGATTGTTGTGCAAACAAGTTCACAAAACGATCATAATCTTTTTTGGCATTGTTGTAAGCTGCTGTCGCTTGTGTTATAGAAGCGTCAACTTGTGCTTTTTTCGCTTGTAAATCGGTGTTATTGATGCTTACCAAAAGTTGTCCAGCCGAAACATTTTGTCCCACTTTTACATTTACTTTGGTTATATAACCCATCATTCTGGTACTTAGATTCGCACTGTTTTCCGATTCGATTTTTCCACTTGCCGTTACGTATGGACTATTAGAATTTCCTGAATTTCCAGCCACTTTTACTGGAACTGCAGGTAAATCAGCTACATTTTCTTTTTTATCACTCCCACAAGAAGTTAAGATTAGTGAAGACAAAGTGATTATAGTTATTATCTTTTTCATATTATTTAGTTTTGAGTTTGAACTTGTAATTGTACTTGTTCTTGAGATTTATTTCGTTAAAAATTGTAAGTATTGTTTGGTAAAGTTATATTCGAAAACGGCTTGCAAATGCTCTAATTCTTTTTGTGCCATTTGCGTTTCAGCCATTAATAAATCGGTTGTTTTTTCTAATCCTTGTGTAAATCTATTTTGGCGAATTCTAAAAGCTTCTTGCGATTGTTCAAAAGCTAATTTGGATAAATTCACTTTGTTTTCTGCATCTAGCAATTGACGATTAGTTTTGCTCAATTCTAACTGGCTTTGCTTTTTGTATTGTTCGGTTTCAATTTCGGCTTTTTCAAAATCAGCTTTTGCTTTTTGAGTTTTTCCAATGGTTTTAAATCCATCAAAAATATTCCACGATAATTGGGCACCCACTAAATAACCTTTAGCTGAAGTTCCGAAAATATTTTGATCGTATAATTCATAACTTCCAAAAGCATTTAATCTTGGTAAGAATCCGAATTTTGAAGATTGAAACATTTTTTTGTACGCTTCCGATGATTTTTGCATCGCTTGAATATCTTTTCTGGAATCAGAAATTGTGGTATTCATACTTTCGATTGCAATTGAATTGTCTAAAGCTTCTGCTGGCTTGTAGGTTTTTCCAGCCATATCTTCGTTCAATAAAAATGCTAAATAATCGGATGTGTTTTGCACATTTGATTTGGCATATTGTAATTGATTCGTAATTTCATTCACACGAACTTGCACGTTTAACAAATCGGTTTTTTGCAACATTCCGTTTTTGAAATAATTTTCAACTAATTTTAAGTTGCCTTGCGCGGTTGTATTCGCTTTTTCCAAAACTTTGACTGCTCTATAAGCCAATTGCAATTGCATGTAGGCTTTTGAAACTTCTAATTCTAAATATTCCTTAGTTCGTTCCGTTTGTAATTGAAAAGCATCCATTTTTGCTTTAGCCGCTTGTCTTCCATATAAACCATCTAAATTAAAAAGAGGTTGTTGCACTTCGATTTTAGTTGCGAAGTTTTGCGTTTTTTCAGGGTCATTCAACAACGCTGGATTAAAATCGGAAGCGGTTAAAATCTCCTGATTTAATTTCGAACCAAAAGCCATTAAAGGATTAGTTGTAGAAATTCCTGTGTGCGACACATTAATGTTGGGCAAAAAGAGTGCATTCGATTGACGATAATCAGCTTTAGCCGATTGAAATGATTTTTCAGCCACTTTGATTTGTAGGTTATTTTCAGTGACTTTTTGTAACAAATCATTTTTTGAAATCGTCAAAGTATCTTGTGCAAAAGCAGCACCAGTTACCATTCCTAATACGATTAATAAATTGACTTTTTTCATAGTATAGTTTATTCTTATTTTATGTTACAAATGTACATTCGTAAAAAAAGGTAGTCGGTAACAAGAGTTACATAACCCTGTGACAATTGTTACAAATGAAAAGAGCACCTTTACAGATGCTCTTTTACTAACCAATAAAACTAAAACAATCATCAATTTCTCAATGAATTGTTTCTCAAAATTATGTCTTTTAAAAAACCTAGTCAGCAACATTTGTTACATAAAAAAACGCCCCGATAAAATCGAGGCGTCTTTATAAATATGAGTGTAAAACTATTCAGCTTTTTTCTCAGCAGCTTTTTTAGATGAACAACATCCACCTGATTTAGCTTCTGAACCACAAGATTTTTTGTCAGCAGTTGAACAAGATTTTTCAGTTTTAGCTGTTTCTTTTTTTGCTTTTTGTTTTGGCTCTTGAGCATTAACATTCATTGAAAACATAAAAGCAGCTACTGCCATAATTGAAACTAATTTTTTCATTTTTTGTATTTTTAAATTGTTATTTATTTTTTTTGTTTGTATTGTACTATGACAAATATATATAATTTTAGAAATAGTACTCTTAATTTTTTATTAATTTAACAGTTATTACTTTTTTATTACTTTTTGAGACACATAAAATTTGTCATCAAAAATAAAAGTTATAATCACAAATTCTGATTTGGCTGATGCTAAACTAAAATTCATACTATTTATTCCTGCACTTACATCTTCGATTTCTCCTTCTTCTGCTATTTTACCATCTAATGTCGATATTATATAATTGACTTTAGCAGAATAGGCCATATCAAATTGAATTCTAACCGTATCATTTGATGTAGGATTAGGTGAAACCGTAAATGAAAAAGGATTTTTACCATCAATTTGAGGCGTGCTTAGTAACGTATTTTTAACTAATTTAACTTCATAAACCGTTGGGTCAGCACTCGTTAAATTGGTTTGATTATCAGTAAAAGCTGAAGGAGATGAACTTTGAATTCCTCCAAATAAATGTCCGATTACGAATTCATCCGCAGTAATATTCGATAATTGAATTACTTCATTTGAATAATGTGGTAAATTCTCATTCGGAATGAATTCAGCTCCAGCTCCTTTCAAATTAGGCATTTCAATAGGTAATTGATATTCAAGTAAACTTCCATCTGCGAAACGAGTTGTTCTACTAATCGTTTTCACAAAAGGAACCGTATTATCTTGAATTAGATTTCCAGCTTGATAAAAATACTGGCTCATACCTCCAAAAAACAAATTGTGCATTCTGTTATTGGTAGCGTCGTACAAACAAGCCTTTCCACTATGATAATTGCTTAAATATTGATTGAATTGCGTTTGAGGAAAATAGCCTCCTGCTTTTATATCAACTGGATATAAAAAAGGCAAATCCACTGCAATTTGAAATACGCCTGAAGAAATCGTGTATCCTAATTCTCCATTAGGAAAAATCTGAGGCAATAAATTATAATCGCGACGGTGTAAATGAACGGCATCTACGACTTCTTCATAATTGGCATAATTCAAACTCGCACCCGAATTATCAATTGTAAATTTTCGGATAGCATTCGAATACGTTTGGGTAAACGTTGGATTGTTCATCGGATTGTATCTTCCGTCAAAACGATGTCCGCCTACCAAATAAAACGTAGTACCAATTTTTGCCAATTGTCCGCCCGTAATCGCAAAAACATCATTTGATATTTGTTCGAAATAGGATGTTATTGGAGTTCCAGCAATGATAGCATTTATCAAATTAGGCACGTCAACTGAAGTCAAATTATTGAACGTTTTATGATCAGCAGTTGTTGTTGAATAAGCATATCCTCCAATAATAAACAAAGCATCACCATCTTGATAAAAATTCATATTGGTCGATTGCAATTGTTCTTTAATTCCTGTTGGAAGCGAATTCACGGAAGCCGACCAAGATTGCTGCGTTGCAATATCAACCACATACATATCCGTATTATTTTGAGCTCCTGGAAAAGCATTAAAAGGCTGACGTGCGTGTAAACCGTCTTTTCTTCCGCCAATGATTAACCATTTTCCATTATGTTGCGCAAAAGCATAAGAATGCAATCCGGGCAAACCTGAAACGGAAACCGGAGTTAACACCACATCATATTCGAAGGTGCTTTGTGCTATTGTTGACTGAAAAAAAGCCAACAAAAACACGATTAATATATTTTTCATTTTATTCCATTATAAGTTTAGCTTGTGTAAAAACACAAACATAAAAATCAACTTTTTTAAGTTAAGAAATGGAAAACTTCGGCGGATGCCAAATGGAATGTTGGTATTTAGAAATAAAGATCTTCTCGTAGTTCGATTGTTCTTTTTCTATTTTGAATTCTGGAAAAGTTATTTCGGGTTTAAAGTCTAATTCGGCTACAAATTGAACCGGACTAAAATTCAAACTCATGATGATTTTTCCTTTCTCACAACCCGAAGATTCTGAGCCTGATTTATTACAAGTTTGTTCACAATTTTCATTCACAAGCATCTTCATTGCTCTAACTGATGGCAACGTCACCAGAAGCAATAAGTAAAAACAAAGTATGTGAACTAAAAATTTCATTCAACAAATATATACAAACTTTAAAAACCTACGGTAACATTTGTTACACAAGAAATTAGGATTGTTTCTTTTTGAAGAAATCACTAATCATGTTAAATAGTAATCCTCCTAATACGCCTCCATACAAAGTACTATTTAATGGTTTTGAAGTGATAGAACACGTTCCTGAAACACATCCAACATAATGGTAATAAGCATAACCTGAAATTAATCCTATTACAACTCCAATAAACGTAATTATAATTTCTCTTTTATTCATCTCGTTTTAAAAAAACAAAGTTACAATTCGTACGAAAGCAAATTGGTAACAAAAGTTACTTAAAACTGAAAATAAATAAAAGGTTGCGCACCAGCAGAAGCCGTTGCATAAACCACCCAATAAATCAATCCTAATAAAACAGCTTTTGCCACTAAAGGTAGAGTTGAAAATGTTTTTTGCATACCCGCTAAAGTTTTTACAGGAATAAAATGCCAAACCACGCCAATAGCAATTAGTAAAAAGACATTTTTATAACCTAAAATAATGGTTTGCCATTGATTTAAATCGAAAGTTAATTTGGCAATATTATCTGCAATTTGAAATGCCGTTGCAAAGTCTTTCGCTCTAAAAAACAACCAACAAAACACAACAAAGTGGAACGTTAAAATAACTTGGATAGTTCTAACGAATATATTTTTTGGCAACTTAATAAACTGACCAAAGAATTTCTCTACTACTAAAGCTAATCCGTGTAAAACGCCCCAAACTACAAATTTCCATGATGCGCCGTGCCATAATCCACCTAATAGCATCGTCATGAATAAGTTGAAATAGGTTCTGATTTTTCCTTTTCTGTTTCCACCTAAAGTAATGTACAAATAATCTCTTAACCAACTCGAAAGTGAAATATGCCATCTTCTCCAAAATTCAGTGATAGAACCGGATTGATATGGCGTTCTAAAGTTATCAGGCAACCAGAATCCCATTAATAAAGCTAATCCAATTGCAATATCAGAATATCCAGAAAAGTCACAATAAATTTGAATAGCATAACCATAAGAAGCCATTAAATTTTCGAATGCAGTGTAACTATTCGGTGCATCAAAAACGCGATCAACGAAGTTGCTTGAAATGTAATCTGAAATAACTGCTTTTTTGATTAATCCACCAATAATCAAGAATAAAGCACGATTGAAATCTTCTTTCGTTAACTTTAATTTCTCATAAATTTGCGGAATGAAATCACTTGCTCTTACAATTGGCCCAGCTACTAATTGCGGGAAAAACGAAACGAAGAACAAGAAATCCATGAAGCTTTTCGTAGGTTCTAATTCTCTTCGGTAAACATCAATCGTATAACTTAATGTTTGAAACGTATAGAATGAAATTCCGACTGGTAGAATAATATCCTCAAACTTCATAGTGCCATCGAAAAGTGAATTGTAATTATCGATGAAGAAATTGGTGTATTTAAAATAAGCCAACATCCCTAGGTTAATCAATAAACTCAATATCATATAAAATTTACGATAACCTTGTTTGGCTTCTTCATAGATTAATCGCGATAAAACATAATCAACAACCGATGAAAAAATCAACAATCCAAAATAGATTCCACTTGATTTATAATAGAAAAACAAAGAAAACAAAACCACATAAGTAATGCGGAAAGTATGTGTTTTTCTTGATAAAATATAAATAATATAAAAGACTAAAAAAAATCCTAAAAAAACTGCACTATTAAATAAAAGTGGTTGTTTTGGATTAAATAAAAACCAGTTTTTAATGGTCTCTAAATCGATATTCCCTACATTTTCAAGAAACCAATTTTGTATGCTAAAAAGTGCTTTCACTACTGCTTTGTCGATTTAAATAATTCGTATGATTGTAAAAAGGCTTCAAAAAACAAATCGCCTTGTTTTTCATATCCTGCTTTTGAATAATGAACTTTGTCTCTTGCCATATAACCTTTTGCTGCATTGCGCTTTATGGATTTATTTCCACCAAAAACATCCAAAAGATTCCAAACTGCATAATTTTTAACATGCGCATTATCTTCGATGATTTCTGCGTATTTTTCAATGAATGTATTTTTATATTTTCGATGTAAAACCGAAGGCGGCGATGTCATTACCAAAATACAAACTTGTGGGTTTTTCTCTTTAATTCCTTGAATCATTTGGTCCAAATGTGCAAAATATTGGTCGCCTGATTGCTTATCAAAACTCTCATTTGTTCCCAGCGAAATAATCACTAAATCTGGATTCAATACTGGCAATTGCTCATTGAACAATCTGAATTTATTGTAATCTGAAGCTTTCGCACCATTCACTCCAATACTGTGATAGATGACACCCGAATTATCATTTTCCAAAACCAATCCGTTCAAAGCAAAATCATCGATTTCTTGATTCGGAACAATCGCAATTTTATCTAAAGGCGTTTCCGAAATATAATCATTTGAAAATAGTGAAGGTTGTAATTCAATTGGAATATATTCTGTTTTTGTGGTGCTTTTCGATTGTGTTCCTTTAGTTGGAATCGTCAAAACTTTTCCATCGCGAATCATATCACTTTTTAAACCGTTTGCTTTTTTCAAGGCTTTTAAAGAAACATTGTATTTATCGGCAATTCCTCCTAAAACTTCACCTGGTTTTACTTTATGGGTGATTTTTTTCGGAACTTTTCTTTCAATTACAATACTTTTATTAGATACCGAAACATCAAATAAATTTACGTTTTGAGGTGTAATCACTTTCAATTTTGTGAAATTATATTGCGCATCTTTTACATTCAATTGAATCGCAAAATCTTTTGAAGTCGTTTCCATAGAAAAACCACTCAAGCCAACCGGACGATTAGCATCGGCATATAAATTTCGAAAACTTTGAAAATTTCCTGAAGCAGAATAACGAATTGGAGCACTGTTATTTGTCTTAGCTACGCTATATGGAAACGTAAATCCAAAACCGCCATTCCCATATACTTTTTGAAATTGGGTACGAATTTTAGCCGTAAATAAATCCGCTTGAATATGTGAATCGCCAATATGAACAATATTAATTTTACCCGATTTGCTTTGCTCTAATTGGTACATTTTTTCATAAAACGCCAAAAGTGCATTCGGATTGTGAATGTCGTTTCCTGTAAAAGTAACTTCAATAGAATCAACAACGGGAATATCTACATAAACCGAGTCCATTGGCACTAATAAAGTGTCTTGAGAAAATCCAAAAAAAGAAAATCCCAACAAAAGCATCAAAAATTTATTCTTCATAAACGGAATCTTTATTAATGATGACACTATCTTTTTTCACTGGAGCAGCTGGTTTTTTACGCTTCTTTCTCAAATCTTTATACATTTCATAGCCTTGATTTAATTGCGTAAAAATCAAATTTGCAGCTGCTTTAGCTCCTCTGTGATTAAAGTGTGTGTAATCTTTATTAGCTCTGGCTGGCTCTTGTTCTACCCATTGAATCATAGAACCATCGCCACCCATTAAAGTGTACATATTGACAAAACTCGATTCTGATTTAATTGCATATCGCTTTTGTGCCGTATTCAAGGGAACAACAGCAGAATCGGTTTTCATTTCTAAATCATATTTGGTAGATTTATCAGCAGTTGAAACAATCAAAATAGACACTCCTGGAAAACATTCTTTCAAATGCGCTACTACTTTTGTCATTCGTTTTTCGTACCATCCGTAGTTTAACGAACCATAGTTCAATACATTAGCACCATATTGCAACACGATTAAATCGTAATCTAATTTCGAATGAAATGCACGCATGGTTGCCACATCAAAACTTCCAATTGGCAAACCAGAATTTCCTCTATTCGAGAAATTATCGACGTGAACACCTTTGCCATCATCGAAATTGAATCCGTAAATTGGAATAGAATCGGCTTTTTTGAAATTCACTTTGATACTTTTTAAATTCCCTTCCGATAAAGCTAATGTGTTAACCGCTTTATTAGGTGTCAATTTCTTTACAATAGTATCAGCACCCGACATATAAAATACTTTTCCTTCTTTATTCGAAGAACTTCCGTAGAATAAGGTTGGACGAGGTAATTCTGAAGCAAATCTTGTTTTATTGGCTTTGTATTTTACCCAAGCTACATTTGCCGTATCATTCGCATAAAACACATGACCGTTTACACCAAATGGATTAGATGGGCGCTTTACTTTTAAATACGATTGTGTTTTCCAATTTCCTGAAAATTCATGGGTAATTGAACTACGAGAACTCGCCGATTCAGAAGTAATATTCACAAATCCAACACCTTGACCACCAAATTTTTCTTGTAAATAAGTTCTAAAATCTTTTACAATTAAATCGCCATCTGTCATTGAATCCCCAAAATAAGCTATACGAACGTTTCCTTCTTTTTTAGTTTCTAATTGAAATAATTTTTCGAAAAATGTTGCTAAATACTGATTTCCGGTATATTCTTCGAATGTTTCTGGCGGAAATTGAATTCCGTTTACCACTTTGTAATCGATAATGGTTTTAGCCATAGAATCTTCTACAACTTCGCCTTCGTCTTCAGCAATAGCTTCCAAAAGCAAACTATCAACAACTACATTTTTAGAACTAAAAGTACTTTCCGTAAATAACTTTTTAGGTAAAAACGTTTTGAATGCCAAAAAAGACAATCCAGAAACGATTACCACAATTAAAGTTTGAAAAAAATATTTTGATGTATTCACTTAATTTTCCTTGCTGTATTTAAAACTCCTAATTCGTATTTTCAAGTTCGCTCTTTTAACTACATTCTTTCTGGAACTTCAATTCCTAATAAATGAAATGCATTTTTTATAGTGTTCCCAACTGATTTTGACAATTGTACTCTAAACACTTTTTTATCGTGATTTTCTTCTCCTAAAATTGAAACCTGTTGATAAAACGAATTGAATTCTTTTACCAATTCATACGTATAATTTGCAATCAACGCCGGACTATGATTCTCTGCCGCATTTTGAATTACTTCAGGAAATAATTGTACTTGCTTGATTAATTCTTTCTCCTTTTCGTGTAATTCTAATCCCGAAATCAAAATTGAAGTATCAAAATCTGCTTTTCTTAAAATTGACTGAATACGAGCGTAAGTATATTGAATAAATGGCCCTGTATTTCCTGCGAAATCAACTGATTCTTCTGGGTTGAACATCATTTGTTTTTTAGGATCAACCTTTAGCATATAATATTTCAAAGCGCCTAAACCGATTGTTTTGAACAATACCGCTTTTTCATCTTCAGAATAACCATCTAATTTTCCTAATTCTTCCGAAATAGTTTGCGCTGTCGTAGTCATTTCTGCCATTAAATCATCAGCATCTACAACTGTTCCTTCACGTGATTTCATTTTTCCAGAAGGCAATTCCACCATTCCGTATGATAAGTGATATAAGCTATCAGCCCAATCAAATCCTAATTTTTTCAAGATTAAGAACAACACTTTGAAGTGATAATCTTGCTCGTTTCCAACGGTGTAAACCATTCCTCCAACATCTGGAAAATCTTTCACACGTTGAATAGCTGTTCCAATATCTTGTGTCATGTAAACCGCTGTTCCATCAGAACGAAGCACGATTTTTCTATCTAAACCATCCGCAGTTAAATCAATCCAAACGGAACCATCTGGATCTTTCTCGAAAATGCCTTTTTCTAAACCAAATTGTACTACTTCTTTTCCAAGTAAATACGTGTTTGATTCGTAATAATTAGGAATATTGAAATTAACACCTAAATTTTTATAAGTTTGCTCAAAACCATCATACACCCATTGGTTCATGGTTTTCCAAAGTTCGATAACTTCTGGCTTTCCATTTTCCCAATCTAAAAGCATTTGTTGTGCTTCCAAAATAGATGGTGCTAGTTTTTTTGCTTCGTCTTCGGTTTTACCTTGAGCGATTAATTCTGAAATTTCTTTTTTGTATTGTTTGTCGAATTCAACGTAGAAATTTCCAACCAATTTATCTCCTTTCAATCCTGTTGATTCTGGCGTTTGTCCGTTTCCAAATTTCTGCCAAGCCAACATCGATTTACAGATATGAATTCCTCTATCGTTGATGATTTGTGTTTTATATACTTTTTTTCCAGAAGCTTTAATGATTTCTGCAACGGAATAACCCAATAAATTGTTTCTGATGTGTCCTAAATGCAAGGGTTTGTTAGTATTTGGTGAAGAATATTCCACCATTACAGCCTTCTCGCCTTCTTTTGGAGTTACAAAACCAAACGTCTCGTTGTTTTTAATCGAATTGAAAAATTCTACATAAAAAGCATCCGAAATCACAATGTTTAAAAATCCTCCTACGACATTGAACTTAGCCACTTCATTTACGTTCGCTACTAAGTAATTTCCAATCTGATTTCCGATTTCAACTGGGTTACCTTTTAATGCTTTTACCAAAGGAAAAACTACCATAGTAATATCACCTTCAAACTCTTTCCTAGTAGCCTGAAATTCAACTTTTTCTATAGAAATATTGAACAATTCAAGAACCGCTTTTTGGATGTGTGTTGTTAATGTGTGATGTAATGTCATTTTACCTTATTTTTTTGAACGTGCAAAGGTAATAAATAGTAGTTAGTGATTAGTAAATAGTGATTAGTTTTTTTTCGATTAAAAAAATATTTTAAAAATACTGTAACAATTAACAATTGTTGAAGTCTATTAACCACAATCATCAATCATTTAATCAAAAACAAACAAATGAAACTTAAATTAATTATCACCTGTTTTTTATGCTCAATTGCCTTTGGATTTGCACAAAACTCGGGAAGCATTAAAGGTAAAGTAGTTGACAAAAAAACAAATGAGCCTTTACCTTACGTAAACATTATTCTTAAAGATAATGACAAGATTGTTACAGGAGGTGTAACCACAGAAGATGGAAATTTCGCCATCAATAAATTAGCATTACAAAAATATACTATTGAAATTCAATTCATTGGCTATACAACAGTTGTTAAAAACATTGATTTAACAGCAGATGCAAATCAAAACTTAGGAACAATCGCTATTTTAGAAGATGTATCAGAATTAAAAGACGTAGAAGTTGTGGCTGAACGTTCTAACATGGTGCAGAAAATTGATAGAAAAGTAATTAATGTTGGGAAAGATTTAATTGCTTCAGGAACTACTGCTTCTGAAATTATGAATAACATCCCAACAGTTAGTATCGACCCTCAAACGAAAGAAATCAGCATGAGAGGAAACAGTAATGTACGTGTACTTATCGATGGAAAACCTTCGAATGTTTCGGTGGAGCAATTGTTACAACAAATTCCTTCTGCATCAATTAAACAAATTGAGTTGATTACGAATCCTTCGGCAAAATACAATCCTGAAGGAATGAGTGGAATTATTAATATTATTTTGCATAAAAATTCTCAAGATGGTTTTAATGGTTCTATAAATACAGGAGTTACTTTTGGAATTACTCCAAAAACAAACTCGGCTCTGAATATGAATTACCGTGTAGGAAAAGTGAATTTTTACACTAATTACGGATTCAATCATGGTAAAAATGCCAATCACGGATTTGTTGATAGTGAAAGAACCAATCAGGAAAATAGACAAGATTTTAATTTTAACAACAAAAACAATTCGCACTTGTTGAAATTTGGAATGGATTATTACATCAACGATAAAAACACATTATCTGCTTATACTAATCAAAGTTTTACATATGGAAGTGGTGACGGAGCAACAATTGTTGCTTATGACGACCCTATTTCAAACAGAAATACCAACCAACTTTTTAATAGTAGAAGTAATAATAAAAACCAAACGTACGATATGGTTTTTAAACATGATTTTGAAAAGAAAGATGAAAATTTAGAACTTCAATTCAACTATTCACATACGGTTAACGACGAAAACACTGTGTATGATGAAACGATTTTAAATCCAACGGAAACATATGAAAGAACCAATTTAGTTAAAGGAACTACTGATTATTTTCAGTTTAATGCTGATTATGTAAATCCAATTACTGAAACTACTAAATTAGAATTAGGAGTTGAAACGAGAATTCAAAATTCGGGTAACCGCTTTAACGATATTAATCCGAGTTTTACAAGCGCTAATAATTCGTTTGAATTTGGAAGAAATATCTATTCGGCTTATGCTAATGTTGGCAAGCAAATTGGAAAATGGAGCGGTCAACTTGGTGTTCGTTTAGAATATTTTGACTTGGATGCCAATTTTGCCATCAACGAGACTAATCCTAGTTTTAATGATGCTCAAAATATTTCTGACGACTTGTTTACAGCTTATCCGTCGGCATTTTTAACGTATACAGCAAACGACAAAAACTCATTCAATTTTAATTACTCAAGACGAGTTGACCGACCAAGTATTGGACAAATTAGCCCTATTAGAGAATGGACAACACCTTTAATGGAGTCGAGAGGAAATCCTGGATTAGTTCCGCAGTTTACTAATTCATTTGAAGTAAATTATACGAGAAATACAAAAATTGGCTCGATAACAAGTGGTGTATTTTACAGAAGTATTTCAGATGAAATATCAAGAACTGTTTACAACGATCCAAACAATCCAAATCGTAACATTTTATCGTATGACAACTTTGATAATAATGATGCCTTTGGAATTGAAACTTCTGGAAATTTAAAATTCACAAAATGGTGGGCAGTAAATGCTAGTTCAGATATTTATTTTAAAACTGCAAAAGGAACCGTACAAAACGCAAATACTAATGCATTAGAAAATGCAGAAGTTGATGTGGTAACTTTTAATGCAAGAATCAACAATACTTTTACAGCAACTAAAGATCTACGTTTCCAATTATTTGGTATGTACAGAGGAAAAGATAGAGGATTACAATATGACAGAGAACCAATGTATAAAATGGATATTGGAGCAACGTATAATATTTTAAAAGGAAAAGGAACCATCACAGCTCGTTACAACGACGTTTTTGAAAATATGAACTTTGCTTTTGATGGTAATATTCCATTCAGACAACAAGGAGCATTTTATTGGGAAAGTCAAACGTTTTATGTTGGATTCAACTACATTTTTGGAGGTGGAAAAAACCGTGCTTTAACCAGAAAACAAAGAGATGCCAATGAAACTAGTGGTGGTGGCGGAATGTTTTAATATAGCTATTAGGCATTAGGCAAAAGCAAAAAAGCGTTCTGAAAATTTCAGAACGCTTTTTTTATAATAACCTTTTCTCTTGCTTCTTGCTTCTTTTCTCTAACTTCTAATTACCATCTAATAATCACACTTCCCCAAGTAAATCCAGAACCAAAAGCAGCTAAAACCACTAAATCGCCCGATTTAATTTTACCTTGTTCCCAAGCTTCGGTTAAAGCAATTGGAATGGAAGCTGCAGTGGTGTTACCATATTTTTGAATATTGTTGAATACTTGGTCATCTGTTAAACGGAATTTCTGTTGAATGAATTGCGAAATTCTCAAATTCGCTTGATGTGGCACCAACATATTAATGTCAGAAACTTGTAAATTATTCGCTTGTAATCCTTCATTAATGACTTCGCTAAAACGAACTACTGCATTTTTAAATACGAATTGTCCGTTCATGTAAGGATAATAACTTTCATCATTTGGATCGTTATCAGCAATGATATCAGTTACCCAACGTTTTCCCATTCCTGGCGCAATTAATGATAATTCTTCGGCATGTTGCCCTTCTGAATGTAAATGCGTAGACAAAATTCCTTTAGATAAATCTTCTTCTCTAGAAAGTACTGCTGCTCCTGCTCCATCTCCAAAAATTACAGAAACACCTCTTCCTCTAGTTGTCATATCTAAACCAGTTGAATGTAGTTCAGACCCAATTACTAAAACATTTTTATACATTCCGGTTTTGATGTATTGATCCGCAATTGAAATTGCATACACAAACCCAGAACATTGATTACGAACATCTAAAGCACCAACGGTTTTTAGACCTAAATCGCGTTGCACTAAAACACCTGGACCTGGGAAATAATAATCAGGACTTAAGGTTGCAAATATGACAAAATCAATATCTTCTTTAGCTATCCCTGCACGCTCAATGGCAATCTTAGCAGCTTTTACACCCATTGATGTTGTTGTGTCTTCACCTCTTATGATATGGCGTCGTTCTTGAATTCCGGTTCTTTCCTGAATCCACTCATCATTGGTTTCCATTTTTTTGGCCAAATCATCATTGGTAACAATATTATCTGGCACGTAATAGCCTATTCCTGATATTTTAGAATGAAACATAATTTATTTCTTTAATTAAACTTAGCCTGCAAAAATACAAACTTTAAGCGTATTTATTGAGTATATAAAAAAAGTCCAACTTAAAAATAAGTTGGACTTTTAATTTTTTTATACTTTATGCTGTTTGATCATCCGTTTCTGCGTCAGGAGCATTTTTTGCTACAGAAGCAATTCCGTTGTCTCTAGAAGCGGTACTTTCATACATTTCACTTGTACCAATAATTTGACCATTAGTCGCTTTTAAATTGAAATAATACTTTCCATTTTTAGATTCCAAACGATCAAAACGAGCATCATCTTGCGAATTTTTTTTCACAGATTCTACACCATTTAAACAAGCTGCTTTTGTAGTGTAACCTTCACTACCTAGAATTTCTTGACCATTGCCAGCTTTTAAGCTAAATTGAAATTCACCGTTTTTTCTTGTAGAAATTACAAATTTTCCCATGTTTTAAAATTTTATTTTGAACTATTTTATTTACAAACGAATTATAAAGTTACAAAAAAAATTAACATATAATTTAAAATTTCTAAATTCTAAAAAATTAATTTTAGAGCTTAATATTCAAACCAACAAACATGAAATTAAGATTATTAACATTTGTGGCGTTTTTGGGTACTTTTCTAAGTACATCGGCACAAGAAAATGTAACCTATCAAAAACCCTCACCTGAGATTTTAGCCTTAGCTGATTACGAAAGAGCGCCATCAGTAAGCATGGATACTAAGAAAGAATACATGCTTTTAAGTTACCGAAACACATACAAAACACTTGATGATTTAAATCAAGAAGAAATGAAATTAGGCGGCTTGAGAATTAATCCAGTAACCAATATTTCAAGTACGGTAACTTACATTAACAATCTGAAAGTTAGAAAAATAAAAGACAAAGCGGAAATTCAAGTAAAAGGCTTACCAGAAAACGCTCGAATTACCAATGTTTCTTGGTCGCCAAACGAAAAGAAAATTGCTTTTACAAATACTACTAATAAAGGAGTTGAACTTTGGGTAATTGATGTAGCAACAGCAACAGCCAAAAAATTAACTGCTGATAATTTGAATGCCAATTTAGGAAGCCCATTCAACTGGATGAAAGATAACGAAACGTTATTGGTAAAAGTTCTTCCAAAAGAACGTCCAGCATTAATTAATAGCGGTAAAGATTTACCAAAAGGGCCAACGGTTTCTTTAAGCGATGGATCTAAATCGCAAAACAGAACGTATCAAGATTTATTAAAAAATAAAACAGACGAAGCTAATTTTGATGTTTTAGTGACATCTGAATTATATAAAGTTTCTATTTCTGGAAATACTACTTTATTTAAAACAGCTGACATTTACGCTGGCGAGAGTTTTTCTCCAGATGGTAATTATTTAATGTTGACTACGATTCAAAAACCTTATTCTTACATTGTTCCAATGAGCCGTTTTCCCCAAAAAACTACGGTTTATGATACCAACGGAAAAGAAGTAAAAGTGGTAAATGAAGTACCGTTAACCGAAATCATGCCTAAAGGATTTTCTTCAGTAAGAAAAGGAAAAAGAAGCATGGGATGGAGATCTGACAAAGCAGCAACTTTATATTTTGTAGAAGCTTTAGATGGTGGAGACCAAGCTGTAAAAGTGGATTTCAGAGACGAAGTGTTCTTATGGGAAGCGCCTTTTACATCAAATCCAACAAGTCTAATCAAAACACAACAACGATATGGTGGTATCATGTGGGCGAATGACAATATTGCAATTGTAGCGGATTCATGGTACGATACAAGAAATACAAAAGCATATTTATTCAACCCTTCAAATTTAGCCATTGCTCCAAAAATTATTGAAGATAGAAATTCGCAAGATATTTACTCGGATCCTGGAAATTTCGAGATGAAAAAGAACGAATTTGGAAGATATGTAATTGCAATTGAAAACAACAAAGGTTATTTAATTGGTGCTGGAAATACTAAAGACGGACAGTTTCCTTTTATTGATGAATACGATTTCTCTACTTTGAAAAAAACGAGATTGTATACTTCTAACATGAAAGACAAAAAAGAAGACTTGATGTCAATAGAAGATTTCAAGAAAGGAGAAGTGTTGGTAATGATTCAATCTAAAAATGAATATCCAAATTACTATTTCAGAAACATCAAATCGAAAAACAAATTAACACCAATTACCGCTTTCAAAAACCCATTCGAAAGTATTAAAAACGTTCATAAAGAAGTTATCAAATACAAGAGAAAAGATGGTGTTGAACTTTCAGGAACTTTGTATTTACCAGCAGGTTATGACAAAACGAAAAAAGAGAAATTGCCTTTGTTAATTTGGGCGTATCCAGCAGAATACAAAGACAAAAATTCGGCAGGACAAAACGATAAAAACCCTAATGAATTCACGTTCCCTAACTATGGTTCGTTTGTATATTGGGTAACCAAAGGTTATGCCGTTTTAGACGATGCCGCTTTCCCAATCATTGGAGAAGGAACAACAGAACCTAACGATACATTTATTCCACAATTAGTTGCTAATGCTGAAGCTGCGATTGATGCTGTGGACAAATTAGGCTATATCAATCGTAAAAAAGTAGCTATTGGAGGTCACTCATATGGTGCTTTTATGACTGCTAATTTATTAACACATTCGAATTTATTTGCTTGTGGAATTGCAAGAAGTGGTGCTTACAACAGAACATTAACTCCTTTCGGATTTCAAAGCGAACAACGTAATTACTGGGATGTTCCTGGAGTTTACAACGGAATGTCGCCATTTATGAATGCAGAAAAAATGAAAACACCATTATTATTAGTTCATGGTGAAGCTGATAACAATCCTGGAACTTTCACACTACAATCGGAGCGTTATTTCCAAGCGTTGAAAGGTTTAGGTGGTCCTGCAAGATTGGTAATTTTACCAAAAGAAAGTCACGGTTATGTTGCCAAAGAAAATATTTTACATTTGTTATGGGAACAAGACCAATTCTTAGAAAAATATTTAAAGAATTAGAAAAAAACATAGCATAAAGAATTTAGCCCTTTGAATTTGAAAGATTTGAAGGGCTATTTTATTTTCAAACAAACAACTTCTCCATTTTCAATCAAATCATCATTTTCAAAAAAAACCGTTTGATTTTCGAATTTCGCTTCAATTAAATAATGACTTCCTCTAAAATAAGAATTTACAATTTCCACTTTAAAATCAGAATTTATGGAAACTTTCAATTGATGTGGATAAACAAATTTTAATCCTCCATCAATTTTAATTTCGTTCACATCTCCAAATAAAGAAGCTACATATCGCTTTTTTGGGTTATCATAAATGAATTTTGGAATTCCACTTTCTATGATTTCTCCATCTTTAATAATCGCAACCTCATCGGCAAAAGCCAAAACATCAGTGCTATCGTGAGTGGCAACAATACAAGTAATTTGTTGTTCTTTTAAATAGCCAAAAAGTTTTCTCCTTAAGCTATTCTTTCTGAAATTATCGATATGACTAAAAGGTTCGTCTAACAACAAAACTTCAGGTTCTAATGCTAAAACTCTAGCAATAGCAACTCGTTGCATTTGACCGCCACTTAAAAACTTAGCTTTTACATTGGCATATTCTGTCATTTCTACAATTTCTAATAATTCCGAAATACGAGCTTGTTTGTCTTCTGGAAAAAAATTAGAAAGATATTTTCCTACGTTTTCAGCAACCGTAATGAATGGCATTAAATCAAAATCTTGAGCCAAATATTTCATAAATGACATGCCGGGAATCAAATGGAATTTTGGACCTAAAACTTCAATATCATTCCAAAATATCTGACCTTCATCTAAGTCATGTAACCCGTAAATCAGTTTTAATAAAGTACTTTTTCCACAACCACTTTCTCCAATTAATGCCAAATTTTTCCCTTTAGATAAACTTAAAGAAACTGATTTTACATTAAGTGAATCTAGATACGAAAAGGAAATATCTTGTACAGATAGCATAACTATTTTTTTTTCAAAATTACAAATAAAAAAGCTACTCAAAAGAGCAGCTTTGTTCTATTTTAAATTATTCTTTTTTATTAATTTCCAGTTTCTTTTTTGGCATCGTCAATCATTTTTTGATTGGCTACAATAGCAAACTCAACTCTTCGGTTTAAACTTCTGCCCGTATCGGTATCATTTGTTTCAATTGGTTCTGCTTCTCCCATTCCAATTACTTCAAATCGACCTGAACTCAATCCTCTTCCTGAAAGATAAGATTTTACGGCTGCAGCTCGCTGAGTAGACAAATCTAAATTATAACTTTCAGAACCTTTACTATCGGTATACCCATAAATTTTAATATCTGTATCCGCATACTCTTTAAAAACTGGAACTAATTTATCTAGATTTTGTTTTGCTGTAATGGTTAAAGTAGCTTTATTAAATTCAAAATTTACAGAATTTTCTCCTAAAACCAAATGAATTCCTTCTCCTACTCTTTGCACTTGAGTTCCGGGTAAAGCCGTTTCAATTTCACGAGCTTGTTTATCCATTTTATTTCCTATTAAACCTCCAACGGTACCACCAACTACGCCACCAATTACAGCTCCTAAAGCTGTATTACCTCCTTTGCCTAAATTATTTCCTAGAATCCCTCCAATTACAGCTCCTGAAGTAGTTCCAATGACAACTCCTTTTTGAGTATTATTGGCATTTCTAGTGGCTTCACAACTTATGAACATTGAAGACCCAAAAACAACAATAGCTAAACTGAAAACGATATACTGATTTTTCATACTCTTAATTTTTTATTTTATTCTGTTAAATTGATAAACCAAAGTGATGGTTTTTCCTGCAACATCAACTGTATCGAATAGCTGAAAAGCATTTTCTGTCAAATTAGCTACTTTTAATACATAACCTTCTTTTACTGTTTTAGCTTTCACATCAGCACCTACAAATTTCAAAACAAGATTTCCTTCCTGATTAACATACCAAGTAATATCACTTGAAAACGTCGGACAACCTGCTTTACGCAAAGCCATTTCTCCTTGATTGTTGTTTGAAATGAAGCGCCAAGAACTGGTTTCAAAACATTGTGAATCCGCTATACCAAAGGAAATAATTTTAATATAAGACGAGTTTGGATAAGAAACTGAAGTCAATTCCCAATTTCCTTTTAAGCCCACCTCTGTCTTATTGTCTAATTTAGTAACTGGATTGGATTTACAAGAGACCATTAAAAAAAACAAACCGAAAATAATAATATTTTTCATAATAAACTGTTTTACAATGGATTATACTTACAAAGATAACCCTTATAATACCGTCAACTGTTAATTAAAACCCAATTCTCATATCCGACAATTTGTCATAAATTCAAAAATGGTACTTATTTTGAATGATAAAAACCATTCAATTGTTTAACTAAAAATTTTAAAATATGGCATCAGGAAAAATTAATGTTTCAGTAGAAAACATCTTTCCCTTAATTAAAAAGTTTTTGTACAGCGACCACGAAATTTTTCTTCGTGAATTAGTATCGAATGCGACAGACGCTACTTTAAAATTAAAACATTTAACTAGTATTGGCGAAGCTAAAGTAGAATATGGCAATCCAATAATCGAGGTTAAAATTGACAAAGAAGGTAAAAAACTACACATCATCGACCAAGGTTTAGGAATGACATCCGATGAAGTAGAAAAATACATCAATCAAGTAGCTTTTTCTGGCGCAGAAGAATTCTTAGAAAAATATAAAGATTCAGCTAAAGATTCAGGAATTATTGGACATTTTGGATTGGGATTTTACTCGGCTTTTATGGTGGCTGAGAAAGTAGAAATCATCACTAAATCATACAAAGACGAACCAGCAGCACATTGGACATGCGATGGAAGTCCGGAATTTACTTTAGTACCTCATGACAAAACCGAAAGAGGTTCTGAAATCATCTTACACATTGCAGAAGATTCATTAGAATTTTTAGAAGAATACAAAATCCGTGAATTGTTAACCAAGTATAACAAATTCATGCCAGTACCAATTAAATTTGGAACTCGTAAAGAAACTATTCCAGTACCTGAAGGCGCAGCAGAAGATGTAAAACCAGAAGAAATTGAAGTTGACAACATCATTAACAACCCAAATCCAGCTTGGACAAAACAACCGGTTGATTTATCGGATGAAGATTATAAAAAATTCTATCACGAATTGTATCCAATGCAGTTTGAAGAACCATTGTTTAACATTCACTTAAATGTAGATTATCCGTTTAATTTGACAGGAATTTTATATTTTCCTAAAATGGGTGCTGATTTACAATTGCAAAAAGATAAAATTCAATTGTACCAAAATCAGGTGTATGTAACCGATAACGTAGAAGGAATTGTACCTGAGTTTTTAGGTATGTTAAAAGGTGTGATTGATTCACCAGATATTCCTTTAAACGTTTCGCGTTCGTATTTACAAGCGGATGGCAATGTAAAGAAAATTTCGAACTACATCACTCGTAAAGTTGCGGACAAATTAAAATCATTATTCAACGAAAACCGTAAAGATTTCGAGCAAAAATGGAACGATATTAAAATTGTATTGGAATACGGAATGCTTTCGGAACCAAAATTTTATGAAAAAGCAGGCGATTTCGTATTATATCCAACAACTGAAGACAAATATTACACGTTAGCAGAATTAAAAGAAAACTTAAAAGACAATCAAACCGACAAAAACGGAAAGTTAGTTGTTTTATATGCTTCAAACAAAGATGCACAACACAGTTACATTGATATCGCAAAAGAAAAAGGCTATCAAGTGTTATTATTAGATTCGCCAATTGTATCGCATTTAATCCAAAAATTAGAAGCAGATAATGATAATTTGACTTTTACTCGTGTGGATGCAGATCATATTGATAAATTAATTCAGAAAGAAGAAGAAACGATTTCTAAATTATCGGATGACGAAAAAGAGAAATTAAAAGCTTCTATTGAAACGGTTGTCCCAAAAGAAAACTATACCGTTCAATTAGAGAATTTAGATAGTAATGCTTCACCATTCATCATTACCCAACCTGAATTCATGCGTAGAATGAAAGAAATGAGTGCGTCTGGCG
This sequence comes from Flavobacterium lacisediminis, assembly GCF_025909975.1. Classification (GTDB taxonomy): domain Bacteria; phylum Bacteroidota; class Bacteroidia; order Flavobacteriales; family Flavobacteriaceae; genus Flavobacterium; species Flavobacterium lacisediminis. The sequence continues at coordinate 220,155 of NZ_JAPCIO010000003.1, forward strand.
GTGGTGGCATGTTTGGTATGGGCAACTTCCCAGATATGTATAATTTAGTGGTAAACACGAATTCAGAACTAGCCACCACTATTTTAAACAGTCCAGAAGACGCTCAAAAAGACTTGGTTAAACAAGCTTTAGATTTAGCTAAACTTTCTCAAGGATTGTTAAAAGGAGAAGAGTTGACTGCTTTTGTTAAGAGAAGTTTTGAGACTTTAAAATAATAATTTGAACTCTATTTTTAATCCTGACAGGTTTTGAAACTTGTCAGGATTTTTTTATATTTGATAAAACTTACATCATGAAATAAAGAAGTCTAATTAAAATGATAACACAACTCGAATTCATCCTATACGTTTCCAATCAAGAAAAAAGTCGCGAATTTTATCAAATCTTGTTACAGCAAAAGCCTAGTTTGGATGTTCTTGGTATAACGGAATTCACTATTAATGAATTCGTAAAAATAGGTTTAATGCCTAATGATGGGATTTCAAAAATTATTACACTAAAATTACCTCACCCAACTTCAGGAAACGGAATTCCAAGATGTGAATTGTATCTTCAAGTTGAAAATATTGAAACTGTTTTTGAGGAAACAAAAAAAGCTGGGGCAATAGAAATCAGTCCAATTGCATTAAGAGATTGGGGCGATTACGTAGGTTATATTGCCGATTTTGACGGGCATGTTATTGCTTTAGCTTCGAAAAGTATTCGTAACTTTGATATTTAAACCTTTTTCTATGAAAAATCTAACATTCGAAATCGAAATAAACGCTCCTGCTGATATAGTTTGGAACGCCATGTGGAATGAAGAAAACTACAAAAAATGGACATCCTCTTTTTGCGAAGGTTCATATGCAAAATCTTCTTGGAAACAAGGCGAAAGGATTCATTTTTTAGATCCAAACGGAAACGGTATGTATAGTGAAATTTCAACTTTAGTTCCGAATGAAAAAATGTATTTTACTCATCTTGGTAACATCAAAGAATTTGAAGAACAACCTTTAGACGAAGCTACAAAAGCTTGGTCGGGCGCTCAGGAAAATTACGAAATAATTAAAGTTGGAAGTCTTTCAAAAGTTTTAGTAACTCTTGATATTGTTGATGAATATGCCAACTTCTTTTTGGAATCATTCCCTAAAGGATTAAACACCATCAAAGAAATAGCGGAAAATAATGCGTGATTTTTTCAAGATAATAGTTATTACACTAATTAGTGGATTTACTTTTTCTCAAGAGCAAGAAAAACCAATACCGGCTTTTGACATTTTAAAGAAATATCAAAACGTTCGTGATTTTACGATTTCTACAACTCATGATGAAATTTACTTCACCATTCAAAATCCTTCCGAAGAACGAGCTGTAATTGCCGTAATTAAGAAAAAGAAAAAAAGATGGTCTGAACCCGAAATGACATCTTTTTCTGGAAACTTTAGAAACATTGAACCCTTTTTAACGCAAGATGGTTTGCGTTTGTATTTTGCATCGAACCGACCTATTGACGATACGACAACAAAAGCTAAAGATTACGACATTTGGTATGTAGAACGAAAAGATCTTAAAAGCAAATGGTCGAAACCAATAAATGTTGGAGCTCCAGTAAATTCATCTAACAATGAATTTTATCCTTGTGTAACGCTGAATGGAAATTTATATTTTACTTCAGATGTGATAAAAACACTTGGAAAAGATGATATTTTGGTATGCAAATGGGACGGAAAACAATATACTGAACCCGAAAATTTAGGCATGAACATCAATTCAACAGGATACGAATTTAATGCCTTTGTGAGTCCGAGTGAAGATTTTATAATTTACACGTGTTATGGAAGACCTGATGGTTTAGGAAGTGGTGATTTATATATCAGTTACAAGAACAACAAAGGAAATTGGGACACCGCGAAAAACTTAGGAGAAACAATCAATTCCAAGCAAATGGATTATTGTCCGTTTTACGATACCACTACACAAACACTGTATTTCACGAGTAAAAGAATGATTGCAATTGATAAAACATTTACCAATTTAAAAGAATTTGAAACCGAAATTTCTAGTTATGAAAACGGATTTAGCAGAATTTACAAATATCAAATAAAGTTATAATCATGACACTATCCATTGAAACTCCGGCTTTATTATTCTCAGCGACTTCGTTGATTCTTTTAGCTTACACAAATCGATTTTTAACAATCGCTCAAATCATTCGAAATTTAAAGAAAAACTACGACGACAATCATAACAAGAATATTCTTCTAGAAATCAAAAATCTGAATTTAAGATTAACATTAATTCGTTACATGCAATTGTTTGGCGTAATGTGTTTGTTTTTATCGGTTTTTGCTATGTTATTACTTTATGTAAGTCAAGAAAATCTTGGTATTTACTTTTTTGGAGCTAGTTTACTTTGCTTATTGATTTCTCTAGGAATCTCATTTTGGGAAATTAGTATTTCCGTTAATGCGTTGAGAGTTCATTTGAAAGATTTATCGGAAGACATTGAATAATTTTTAACTTTTCATTAAACCTTTTTAATTTTATGATGTCAAATTCCAATAAAAAATATTTTAATTATGAAAAAATTATCTGTTTTTTTGTTGCTAATTCTTGGAATTACAACAAGCTTTGGTCAAGAAGGTGATAAAAATGATTTTCCTGAATTTACTGGTGAGAATTTTAGTTTAGAAGGTGCTTTGGCTTTATTTAAGCAAGCAAACTCATTAGAAGAATTTGAAAAATTAATTAATGACGAAAAGAACAATGTTAATAATCTTGATTTAAACAATGATGGAGAAACAGATTACATTGTGGTACAAGACATTCAAGAAAAAGATACTCATGTCATTGTTCTAAGTACTTATTTAAACGAAAAAGAGAAACAAGACATTGCAACAATTGGTATAGAAAAAACTGGAAATGAATCTGCAATTCTGCAAATTGAAGGCGATTCAGAATTATATGCAGAAAACACAATTGTTGAACCTTTTGAAGTGGAAGAAAAAATCGAGAAAACAAAAGGTGGTCCAAATGTTCCTGTAATTACATCAACAGGAGTAGTAGTAAATGTTTGGTTTTGGCCAAGTGTTCGCTTTTTATATGCTCCGGGTTATGTAGTTTGGGTTTCACCTCATCGTTGGGGATTTTATCCAAGATGGTGGAAACCTTGGAAACCATACAGATATTCTATTTTTTACGGAAAATGTGCGCATCATCGCGTGTTATATCGCAAAACTACAACACATAGGGTTGTTGTTGCTCGAAAAGTATATACACCTAGAAGAAGTAAATCTACAATTGTAGTTCACAACAGAAGAGGAACAACAGTTATACACAAAAACAAAAGAGGAAAAACTACGGTAGTAAAAACAAAACGTCGTGGTGGTAGAAGATAACTATAATTAATATAAAGTTGAAATAAAAATCTCGTTTAAAGTAAATTAAACGAGATTTTTATTATTCAATAATCCACAACAAAACTGGCTTTTCCGATTGTTGCAAGCGTTCATCTAATTTTTCCATAAATGCATCAGAAACCGCCGGACATCCCCAACTTAGTGGACTATGTCTTGGATAAACTTCTTTATTTTTAACAGCACTCCAAGAATGTAAAACCACTACCCTTTTTACTGCATTTTTATTAGTTGCTTCTAATCCGTGTAACCAATATTTCACGTTGATTCCCCACGAACTATAATCGCGATTTCCAATTTTGTATTTACCTTTCATGGAACAATGACTATCTACTCGATTATCAAATTTTACTTTTTTCCATTTGTCTGGATTTTCTTCAAATTGGTCGCAACTTCCGTGTGTAACCAAGTTTTTATCTAATACTTTCTTTGAAGCAAAATCATAAATGAAAAAACGATTCTTTCCAGAATGCACACTCAAATCAACTAAAAAATAATACGATTCATTATAATCATTCTCTTTGCAAAAAGTCTCTGCCTCTTTATGAAAGGAACCGTAATCTTTTACCGCTAAAGTTTCAACTTCAGAATTATTACAACATAAAAAACAAACCGTAATCAATAGTAAAAAGTGCTTCATAGAAATGGGATTAAAATGATATAACTCTACTTTTTGATTTTTATTTAAAGGTATGTTGTTAAATTCTTACTAAAATTAAACCATCAAAAATCTTTTTTCTTTTATCTGTTCTCTTTTTTCTTTTTACCCTATCTTTGCGCCCCTTAAAAATTTAGGATATGTCAAACAACAATATAATAAAAGGAGTTTTTTTAGTTGCTTTAGGTGCTACGAGTTACGGAATGTTAGCTACTTTCGTTAAGTTAGCTTACAAAGAAGATTTCACAACAGCTGAAGTAACTTCATCTCAATTCATCTATGGAATCATTGGAATTTTAATCATTAATTTGTTCCAACGCACCAAAAACAAAAACACTGCCGTAAAAGCTTCTCCAAAAAACATCATGCATTTAATGTTAGCAGGAACTTCTTTAGGAATGACAAGTGTTTTCTATTATTTAGCGGTAAAATACATTCCGGTTTCTATTGGAATTGTATTATTAATGCAAACCGTTTGGATGGGCGTTTTATTAGAATGGTTTTTAGATAAAAAAGCACCATCTGCTCAAAAAATAATTTCTGTAATCATTGTTTTAATTGGAACAGCTTTAGCTATTAACATCTTTAAAATAGATTTCAACGACCCAACAATTGATTGGTCAAACGGATTATTCTGGGGATTATTAGCCGCTGCTTCGTTTACAACTACTATGTTTACAGCAAACAAAGTAGCATTAGGAATTTCGTCTGCTCAAAGAAGTTTGTATATGTTGTTAGGTGGAGCAGTTATCGTATTTGGTTTCAGCTTATACACGCAAGTAACACCTTTTAACTTTGAAATTTTCACCAAATGGGGAATTGTTTTGTCTTTATTTGGAACCATCATTCCTCCTATGTTATTAAACGCAGGATTTCCTCATACTGGAATTGGATTGGGAAGTATTGTTTCTTCTTTAGAATTACCGGTTTCGGTTATGATGGCTTATTTCTTATTGAACGAACAAGTTTTATTAATTCAATGGATTGGAATTGTGTTGATAATTACTGCCATTGTTATCATGAACATTCAGTTTAAGAAAAACAAATAGCAAGAATTATACTGTTAATAACTTTATTTTCAGTGATTTAAAAAGCTTTCTTTTTTTAGTAATTTTAGTTAAATAACCATTACAAGAAATTGTAATTAAAACTATTTAACTATGAGAAAATTATTTGCAGAATTTTTCGGAACCTTTTGGTTAGTATTTGGTGGCTGTGGCGCAGCAGTTTTTGCAGCCGGAGTTCCAGATATTGGAATTGGATTAGTTGGTGTTTCACTAGCATTTGGATTAACCGTTTTAACTATGGCTTACGCTGTTGGACATATTTCTGGCGGTCATTTTAACCCAGCCGTTACTCTAGGATTATGGGCTGGAGGTCGATTTTCTGATAAAGAAATTTTTCCATATATTATATCACAGGTTTTAGGAGCTACAGCTGCTGCAGGTGCTTTATATCTAATCTTAAATGGTGGTGATGCATTTTCTTCAGAAGGAGCAGGAGCTTTTGCTACCAATTTCTACGAATCAGAAGTCTACAACGGGAAAGGTTTTAGTATGATGGCTGCCTTCTTAACCGAATTTATTCTGACGATGTTTTTCTTAATTATCATTTTAGGAGCAACAGATAAATTAGCCAACGGAAGATTTGCTGGAATTGCAATTGGTTTGGCTTTAACCTTAATCCACTTAATTAGTATTCCAATAACCAATACTTCTGTAAATCCTGCTCGTTCTACTTCTCAAGCTCTTTTTGTACAAGGTGAAGCCTTGAGTCAATTATGGCTATTTTGGGTTGCACCAATTGCTGGAGCCATTGTAGCAGGTTTTATTTACAAGAATTTATTACAAGACAACAAATAATATTCCCCATAAAAATAGTAAATTAGCGATGTTAATCATCGCTTTTTTTATGCTCGATTTATTCCCAAAAGAGAAAATAATTATACCACTACCAGATGCGGTTTTTGAATTTTATCCAAACTTCTTCAACCAAGAAGAAGCGGATATGTTATTTGAGAAACTCATGGATGAAACCCCTTGGCAACAAGACGATATCACTATTTTTGGAAAGAAAGTCGCTCAACCTAGACTAACTTGTCTTTTTGGAAACGAAGGTAAACCTTATTCCTATTCGGGTTTAACTATGCAACCTCATGCTTGGAATCCTACTATGATGTTTATAAAAGAGAAGGTAGACAAAATTTCCGAACAAAATTTCACCACCGTTTTAGCCAATTTATACCGAAACGAAAAAGACAGCAACGGTTGGCATGCCGATAATGAAAAAGAATTGGGCAGAAACCCCATAATTGCTTCCGTTAGTTTTGGAGAAGAACGAAAATTTCAACTTAAACATAATACAATTTCGGGAGCTAAAATGAACTTGAATTTAAATCATGGAAGTTTATTATTGATGAAAGAAGGTAGCCAAATTCATTATAAACATCAAATCCCAAAAGCAACACAATCCAAAAAATCAAGAATAAATTTAACGTTTCGAACAATTTTATAATTATTATTTAAAAAATAATATCAAGTTTTGAGAAATTTTAAAAATTTCAAAAAAAGTAATTGGCATATTTTTTGAATTTATTTTTTTACTAATATTGAATTATAAACCAATAAAAAAGTTAGAATTAGTATTCATCTGATGAGAAAGAAGAAAATTTCAGAATTCGACAACGAAACACTAGATAGAGTTGTTGCTATGGCTCAAGAGGAAAAAAAACCTTTTGAAGTTTTAAAAGAGGAGTTTGGAGTGACTGAAAACGAAGTCACCGAATTAATGCGCAAAAGATTATCCAAAGACAATTTTGAACTTTGGAAAAAGAAAGTAACGGCAAGTAAGCCTAAACCGAAACCAATAAAGTACAACGAATTAGAAGATGAAGATTTAGATAGCAAATATTACTTCAAAAATAAATTCGACTAAAAACTAAAGCTCTTAAATAAAATAAGAGCTTTTTTATTGGCATTAATTTGATAAATAAAATTTCCAAACAGAATTTGTAACAAACATCTCTTTTTCTCTACTTATATCTAATTCAATCAAGATAAAATGAAAAAAATAATTCTTTCCCTTGCTTTTGTGGGATTTTTATGGAGTTGTAGCCCAACTCAAACGACTACTAAACAAAACGACATAGCGGTTACTATCGATTTAATTAATGTAAAAGATGACAAAGTAATGGTTACCGTTACGCCTCCAACTTTTACTAGCGAAACCGTAAATTTCCATTTCCCTAAAACCGTTCCAGGAACCTATTCTGAGGATGATTACGGCCGTTTCATCGAAAACGTAAAAGCTTTTGATGCAAAAGGTAACGCACTAAAAGTGGCAAAAATTGATGAAAACTCATACACGATTTCAGAAGCTAAAAAACTTTCTAAAATCACCTATTTAGTTAATGACACTTTTGACACAGAAGGCGGTGCTGGTTTTGGAGAAAGCGAAGACGTATTTTCTCCTGCGGGAACCAATATTAATGCAGGAACTAACTTCATGCTTAACACACATGGTTTCATTGGGTATTTCAAAGGAAAAGAAGAAACACCATACAAATTAACAGTTACTCACCCAGAAAGTTTAATGGGAATTTCTGCTATGACAGATGCTGATGCAAGCGCAACTTCTGATGTGTTTTTAATGTCTAAATACGCTACTTTGGTTGAAATGCCAATCATGTATTCTAAACCAGATTACACTTCATTTATGGTAGATGATATGGAAATTATCATCAGCGTGTATTCTCCAACAGGAAAATATACAGCGAAACAAATTACGCCAAACATGGAAAACATGATGAAAGCGCAAAAACGTTTCTTAGGTCCTATCAACTCTACAAAAAAATACGCTATTTTATTGTATTTGTCTGATATGAAAGCTAAAGACGCAAAAGGGTTTGGAGCTTTAGAACACCCAACATCAACTACAGTTGTTATGCCTGAGATGATGGGATTAGAAATGTTACAAGAGCAATTAAAAGATGTAGTTTCACACGAATTCTTCCATATTGTAACACCATTAACTATTCATTCAAATGAAATTCAATATTTCGACTTCAACAATCCTCAAATGTCAGAACATTTATGGATGTATGAAGGAGTAACAGAATACTTTGCTAACTTATTCCAAGTAAATCAAGGATTAATTGACGAAAAAGAATTTTTTGAAAGAATGGCAGGTAAAATTGCACAATCGCGTCAAATGAATGACAATATGAGTTTTACTAAAATGAGTAAAAACGTATTGAATGCACCATACAAAGACCAATACTTAAACGTGTACCAAAAAGGGGCTTTGATTGCAATGTGTATGGATATTTTGATTAGAGAAAACAGCAACGGCCAAAAAGGAATTTTAAACCTAATGCAAGAATTATCTAAAGAATACGGAACAACAAAAGCATTTAAAGACGAGGAGTTATTTGCTAAAATCACAGCATTAACTTATCCTGCTGTTGGTGAATTCTTAAAAAACCACGTTGCGGGAGAAACTCCAATTCCTTACGAGCAATATTTTGCTAAAATGGGAGTTACAGAAGCATCTATTGAAGTAGCTGGAAATCCATTCTTAAAAGGACAAAGAGAACCTTATATTACGGTAAACCCTAGCACAAAAGAAATCATGATTTTACCTGAAATCGAATTAAACGTTTTCATGACAACTTTAGGTTTAAAAAATAATGATACACTTTTAGCTTTTAATGATAAAAATTACAACTTAGACAACATCTACGATTTAATCATGGCAAGCATGAACTGGAAAGATGGAGATGCAATTACTGTTAAAATCAAAAGAGACGGTAAAGAGCAAACTGTAAAAGGAAAAGTGGTAATGCCAAAAGAAAAACAAGAAGGGTATCAATCAACAGATGATACTAAAAAAGGAGTTAGAGAAGCTTGGTTAAGAGGTTAATCCTAACAAAATAGATTCAGAATCCTCAAAGTACTTAGTATTTTGAGGATTTTTTTATTTACTTTGCGAACTCAAAACAAAACATAGAATGAAGAAGATATTTTTAGCCGTAATTGCCGTTATCACATTAGTAGCTTGTAACAAAGAAGGAGCTTCCGATGCTAATGTTCACATCACTGGAGACGTAAAAGGACTAAGTCAAGGAAAATTGTATTTACAAAGAATACAAGATTCTACTTTAGTAATTTTAGATAGTATTGTTATCAATGGCGATTCTAAGTTTGAAAGTCACATTAAATTAGAAAGTCCCGAAATGCTATATTTATCTTTAGATAGAGGACAAACCAATTCAATTGACAATAGTTTATTATTCTTTGCAGAACCTGGAAACATTAAAATTGAAACTACTTTAAAATCATTTTTTGCTGCCGCAAAAATTACAGGATCAAAAAACCATGATTTATGGATGAAATTTGACAGCATTAACAAGCATTTTAACGAAGAGAATTTAGTCTTAATAGAAAAGCGTTTAAAAAACGAAATGAAGCCGAATCCGGTTACCACAGATAGCATTGAACAAGCGTATCAAAAACTTTTAAAAAGAAAATACCGTTACACCGCACATTTTGCTGTAACAAATGCTAATAAAGAAATTGCACCTTATTTAGCTCTTTCAGAAATTGCCGATATTAACACGCCTTATTTAGACACCATTCAAAAAAGCATGACACCAGAAGTTGCTAAATCGAAATATGGAAAAATGCTGAATAAGTATGTTAAGGAACGAAAAGCTTTAGAAGTACAGAAATAAAAAAAGCGGTCAGTATATGGCCGCATTTTTTTATGCTATTTTCAAAATTGATTTTTTATCTTTATAAAATATAGCTCCACTATTTAATTCATACGAAATCATTAAATCGGGAAGGGCTAACAACTTAAATAATAAAAAATATGAAATTCAACTTAGGAATAGTTTTTATATTTTTATTGAGTAGTTGTAGTATCAAGAACTATAATTCAATTGAAAATTTAAAAGAGCTACATAATCATCAAAATCCAGATAAATTAATTTTTTTAAATAAAAAGAATTTTAATCCTTCAAAAAAGATTTTTAAAAAAATAAACGGTAAAATAACAAATGATTTTGTCTATATTTTTTCTTGGGTTAATCACTTGCCGATAGCTGGAACGAAACACTTTAAAGCTCTCATTTATGATAAAAATAGTAAGGAAGTTTTTTATGTAAATAATACTTTTGAAGATAGTAAAACTATTTTATTCTCAAAGAATGTGAAAAATTTTAAAGAGGAAAAATTAATACTAAAGTGTTATAATAATGGAATTATAGATTCGCTTTTAATCTTAAAACCACGATTTGTCTCTTCTGAAATTGGAGCAAGTTATTATATATTTGATTCAAATGAAAAAAAAGTCTATTTTCTTAGCAATTTTACATTAGTAGGAGATAATTAGATTGTAATGTATTAAACAATCCTAGCGCGAGCATCTTGCTCGTGACTACATATTTCAAACATTTAAAACCTTTTTCACACTTTTTGTGCACAAGCGTGACGCTTGCGCTAGCATTTAAAAATTCAGAAATAAACTCAAAATGGTATAAAACAAAAAAACCATCACATAACTGTGATGGTTTCTACTTTAGAGCCGATGGAGGGACTCGAACCCACGACCTGCTGATTACAAATCAGCTGCTCTAGCCAGCTGAGCTACACCGGCAACTCTATTGCGGTGCAAATATAGTTCTGAAATTTAAATTTCCAAAAAAAATCTGCACTTTTTTATCGCAATTTTTTAGTTTAATTCGTTTATTTTCGCAACAAATTGATTTGCAGCCGCTTCGTAATCTTTACGGATTTGTTTAAAATGCGCTTTTTTGTTCTCAACGTCTTTTTGATTCGCTCTAGTCATTAAAGTATCAAAAGTTTCGTAGATTTCATCAACTAATTTATCAGATGCTTCAGTTGGTTTTCCAGCTGTAGACATTTCCCAAATGTAAACGATGTTTACAATATCCCCTAAAACGTAGTTGATTTCTTTTTTCAAGTTTTTAACGCTTGCCATTTTGTATAAATTTAAAATTTGAAGCAAAATTACATAATATATTTTGTTCTCAATACATTATATCGAAATTTCTAACAAAGTAGCCTTTCCTCTCAAAGTTAGATTTTCCATACAAGCCGGAATCAAAATGGTATCACCCATTCGGTATCGTAAGATTTCACCATTTACAATCATTTCAAATTGACCATTGGTACACATGAAAACGGTAAAAGCTTGTTTGGTGCGTTTCCAAATAAAAGTCTCTTGCAAAGCAACAATATTCGTAACAAAGTATGGACAATCTACTATGGTAGTACTTTTATTTGCCTCTTCTTTGTAGTCAATTTTAGAAGGTGTTGTGCGATAATTAATGGCATCTAAAGCTAATTCCGTATGTAATTCTCTTCCGTTTCCATTAGCATCCACTCGATCCCAATCGTAAATACGATACGTAACATCACTCGTTTGTTGAATTTCCGCTACCACTACTCCTGCTCCAATGGCATGAATGGTTCCGGTTTCTAAAAAGAACACATCACCTTTGGAAACGGGATATTCGTTCAACAAATCAATCAAATTTTTATTTTCTAAATGCGCTAAATATTCTTGTTGATTGGAATCTTTTTTAAATCCAACCACCAAACGTGCCGATTCATCTGCTTGCATTACATACCACATTTCGGTTTTCCCAAAGGAATTGTGACGTTCTTTAGCCAATGCATCATTCGGATGCAATTGAATAGACAAATCTTCTTTGGCATCAATGAATTTAAAAAGTAAAGGAAATTGTTTTCCAAAACGACTAATGACCGATTTTCCTAAAATTTCTTCGGGATATAAATCGATAATTTCATTAATGTTCTTCCCTTTTAAAACACCAGTAGCAACCACACTAATATCACCAGGAACAGTTGAAATTTCCCAACTCTCGCCCGTAGTTTCAGAAACTATGGGTTTGTTGAGATAAGTTTTCAACTTGGTCCCGCCCCAAATGCGGTCTTTAAGTATCGGTGTAAACGTTAAAGGATAAAACTTCATAGTCAAATAGTGAAGTACAAAGATGCGAAAAAACTATTAAAATCCTAAAATTAGATTTTTTGAAATAACTATTTCGCCTTTTGAATCGCTTTCAATGCTCTTTCAATGTGGTTTTTAGCACTCATACTATCAAAAATATAAATACAAAACCCTTTAGCGTCAAAAACATAAGTTACACGTCCAGGCAACAATCCGAAAAGAGCGGTTGGAACGCCAAACAAACGACGTAATTTTCTATCAGCATCCGAAAGTAAAATAAAAGGCAATTTATATTTCTGTTGGAAATTCTGATGCGAACTAGCTGAATCTCCACTAATACCAATCACTTCAGCACCTAAATCTTGAAAATCTTGATAGGCATCTCTAAAACTGCAAGCTTGCGTAGTACAACCTGGTGTAAAATCTTTTGGATAGAAGTAAATTACAACGGGTTTCTGATTCACTTCCTGACTATCAAAAGCAGTTCCATCCTGCTTAGTTGCTTTAAAACTTGGTAATTTATCTCCAATTTGAATTGCCATATTACAAACCTTTATAAGTTACAAAGTTTCTCGGAGTTTCGTATAATGTAATTTCCAACTCTTTATTAGCATCAATCAAAACACGAAGTTTATGCCAAATAATGTAAGCAATATGTTCCGCAGTTGGATTCAAATCTTTGAACTCTGGAACATCTTTGTTTAAATTTTTATGATCAAAAGCTTCTTCGATATGTTCTTTGATTAAATCGGATAAGACTTTAGTATCAATCACATAACCCGTTTCCTTATCCACTTCACCTGTTACCGAAACAATCAATTCGTAATTGTGCCCATGAAAGTTCGGATTGTTACATTTTCCAAACACTTCCTGATTTTTTTCCATAGTCCAATCCTTGCGATACAAACGATGCGCAGCATTAAAATGGGCTTTTCTTGAAACAGTTACTCTCATGTCAATTTAGAATTTAGAAATTTGAATTCAGTATTATTGGTTTGGAAATTTATAATTTATGATCTTCTAGATAGTGATAAAACTCATCAAAAATAATCTTAAACCAAACGGTATAAGTATCTGGATTTACCATCATATCTTCTTTTATGGCTTCAATAGTCATCCATTTCCAGCTTTCCACTTCGTCATCATTAATAACAGGTTCTCCGTTATAATAGCCAATCATCACATGATCCAATTCGTGTTCGGTTAAACCGTTATCAAAAGGCGCTTTGTAGATAAAATGAAATAGTTCTTTCAACTCCACTTTAAAACCCATTTCTTCAAACAAACGGCGTTTTCCAGCTTCAATATTGGTTTCGCCAGCGCGTTGATGACTGCAACAAGTATTAGTCCACAAAAGTGGTGAATGGTATTTGTGATGCGCGCGTTGTTGCAACATCACTTCATTTTTATCATTCAAAATAAACACCGAAAAAGCTCTGTGTAAAACCGCTTTCTCATGTGCTTCCATTTTATTCATCAGCCCAATAGGCTCGTCTTGTTCGTTGACTAATATTACTTGTTCTTCTATCATAAGTTTTGTAATGCTTGTCAAAAATACAAAAAAAGAAAGGATTGGAAACTAGTTTTTGAGTTTGTGATAAGTTTAACTTGTGTTGAATTCCAATGTAAAAAGAGCAATCGAAACTTAAAATTGGCGGGATTTACAGAAGTGAACGTTTTTTTCACTACCTTTGTCACATTGGTAATGATAATAATTTCTTCTCGCAATACTTTGAATAAAAGTACTTTATAAATTTCTTGTTTATTTCGCTTGTGTGTTTTTATCCTTTTACTTTAAAACAAATATTAATTTAAATTATTTAAAATTTAATGGCTAGACCGCAGGAAACCTTTAACAAAAAAGAACAAGAAAAACTTCGTGCTAAAAAACGAAAAGAGAAACAAGAGAAAAAAGAAGCACGTAAATCAAACCCTAAATTATCGGGAGAAGATTTATATGTGTATGTAGACGAGAATGGTCACTTAACCAGCACACCTCCAGATCCATCTAAAAAAATTATTGTTGATGTAGAAAGCATCGAAATTGGTACTTCAAGAAGAACTGAGGAAGATGAAGCATCAACGGAACGCAGAGGAACAATCGATTTTTTCAATGATTCTAAAGGTTTTGGTTTCATTAAAGCTGTTGAAACAGGAGAAAAATACTTTGTACACATCAGTGGTTTAATCGACGATGTTAAAGAAGGCAACTTAGTAACGTACGATTTAGAAAAAGGCGCTAAAGGCATGAATGCTGTAAACGTTAAAAAAATATAATTCCCCTTTTTATCCAAAAAACAAAATCACAGTAAAAGCTGTGATTTTTTTTGTTTATAAAAAGAAGACAATTAGTGAAAATTCGTGTTTTTATTCTTCTAAACTCTCCGCAATTTTCAACGCACATTTTTCACCGTCAATCGCTGCAGAAATGATTCCACCTGCATAACCTGCCCCTTCCCCACAAGGATATAACCCTTTAATTTGAACATGTTCCAATGAAAAATTATCTCTTGGAATACGAACGGGTGAAGACGTTCTACTTTCTGGCGCATGTAAAATTGCTTCATTGGTCATGTAACCTCGCATCGATTTTCCGAATTGCACAAAACCTTCTCTCATGATTTGAGTTAAAAATCCAGGAAAAACTTGTCCTAATTCAACCGAAGTCGTACCGGGAACATAGGATGTTTTTGGAATGGCTGCCGAAACTTTATTTTGAGTAAAATCAACCATTCGTTGTGCTGGAACTTTTTGAGTCTCTCCTGCCAAATGCCAAGCTTTTTGTTCAATAGCTTTCTGAAATTCCATTCCTGCTAAAGGTCCGAATTTTTCAAACGGCTTAAAATCTTCTAATTTTAATTCAACTACAATTCCAGAATTCGCTGTAGCTTGATCGCGTTTTGAAGGCGACCATCCATTAGTTACAACTTCGCCTGGAGCCGTAGCACAAGGTGCAATTACACCTCCGGGACACATACAAAACGAATACATCCCACGACCATTCACCTGCTTTACAATCGAATACGGAGCTGGCGGTAAATAATCGCCTCTAAAATCACACGAATATTGAATTTGGTCAATCAATTCCTGTGGATGTTCTGCGCGAACACCTAATGCAAAAGGTTTCGCTTCAATATGAACACCTTTTTTATGTAACAATTCGAAAATATCGCGAGCGGAATGTCCTGTAGCCAAAATAACTTTGTTAGCCGAAATCACATCGCCATTTTGAACCACAACGCCTTGCATTTCGTTGTTTTTGATTACAAAATCAGTCACACGAGTTTCAAACAACACTTGTCCGCCACATTCGATGATTTTCTCTCGAATATCTTGAATAATTTGAGGCAATTTATTGGTTCCAATATGCGGATGTGCTTCTACCATAATATCTGGCGTAGCTCCAAAACCTACTAAAAGTGCTAAAATTCTATCGATATCGCCACGTTTTTTAGAACGTGTATATAATTTTCCATCCGAATATGTTCCTGCTCCACCTTCGCCAAAACAATAATTGGAATCTTCGTTTACGATATGATCTACATTAATCGCTTTTAAATCGCGACGACGACCACGAACATCTTTTCCACGTTCTAAAACGATAGGTTTTAAACCTAATTCGATTAATTGTAAAGCAGCAAATAATCCGGCTGGACCTGCTCCTACTACAATTACTTCTTGTTTGTTGGCAACATTTGGGTAATCAGGTAATTCTATTTTTTGCGCTTTATATTCTTCACCAACCAAAAAAACATTCGCCTTAATGTTCATTTTAATGGCTTTCTGACGCGCATCAATAGAACGCTTTAAAACATCCACTTTTTGAATTTCCTTCGGAGAAACTTGAAATAACTTAGCAACATGTTGGGCTAACAAACTTTCGTTTGCGGCTACTTCGGGTGAAACTTGAAATTGAAATTCGCGTGGCATAGTATTGTAATTGTTAATTATGATGCAAAAATAGTAATTTGATAGCTGACTTTGTAACTTTGCTTCTTTGAAACTTATAAAATGCGAAAAATAAAACTGATTTGGGATTTTAGAGGTGAAGCAGCAGCTAAAACAGCAGAGCATCATGATATTCATCTTAAAGAATACTTAGAAAAAGAAAAAATAACATTAGAAAAAACGGGATTTGAAATCATCAACGAAATGCACGCTATTGCTTTTATTGTGGTGGAAGAAAAAGACATGATTACGTTTAGAGATGTTTTAAAACCCCACAGAGGCGAAGTCTACACAGCAAATTAAATTATGATTACTACCCTTATAAACATGTTTGGAAACAAATGTCCCAATTGCAACAAAGGAAAGATTTTTGAAAAAGGATTGTTGCATTTTAGTTTTAGTTTCCCAAAAATGCATGAAAATTGCTCTAATTGCGGTACGAAATTTGAAAAAGAACCTGGATTCTTTTTTGGCGCTATGTTTGTTAGTTACGGACTTGGAGTGGCAGAAGCCTTAATAACTTACTTTATCTGCATGCCGTTTTTTGAAGAAACTTTCGATTTACGAATCATTCCAATAATTGGAGTTGTGATTTTAAGTTTAACCTTAGTCAACATCAAACTATCACGAATTATTTGGATTTATATGTTTAAGGATTATTCGGTTTAGAAACATTATTACTTTTCATCAAAATACTTTATTCCGAAAGACTTAAACACTTCTTCTAATTTATCCATTTTTGTATCACATAAATTTGGATAATTAAATTCATTTATAGACTGTATTTGAGTACAACTAAGACAAATTTCTAAAGCATTAAATACTTTGTCTTCAGAATTAAAAAAGACAATTAAATGTCTAGGCTGATAGCAAGCAGCAACCGACTCATAATCACAAATTTTATTATCATATAGGGTTTGATATGTTTTCTCTATCTGTTCTTTTGATAAAATAATTTTTTCTTTAATATTATTCTTTTCAATATTTACTTTTCCATTTTCAATTTTCAACTCTTTCAAAACACCCATATTATCTTCTCCCTCTCTATGCCAAATTTCTCTGTTAGGATAAGACCAAATCTCAATCCTTTCTGCAACGAGGAATGCATTATCAACTGACACTACTTCCTGTGTTGGCTTACAACCAACCAAAATAAGAAAGAAAAAGAAATATAATTGTTTCATAACTTCAAAAATTAAAATCCTCAACTTTCATTGAGGATCTCTAGACTATAATAATAATATTTTTTAATTCGCTACTTCACTAATAAACTTAATACGCATTAAACGAAGTTCTTCGATATCGTAATCGCCATCAAATTCTTTTAAAGCGTCTTTAATATTATCGGATTCGGAATCCATGAAATAATCATGAATCTCTTCTTGTTGGTCTTCATCTAAGATTTCGTCAATCCAATAGCGGATATTTAATTTGGTTCCCGAATAAACAATTTGCTCCATTTCTTTCAGCAAACCATCCATATCCAAACCTTTTGCCTTGGCAATATCGTCTAAAGCTAGCTTTCTGTCTACGTTTTGAATGATATACAACTTCAAACCTGAATTGGCACCAGTAGATTTTACCACCAAATCATCAGGACGAATAATGTCGTTATCTTCTACATATCTATTGATTAAATCAACGAATGGTTTTCCATATTTTTTAGCTTTTCCTTCTCCTACTCCATGAACATTACTTAGTTCATCAATTGAAATAGGATATTTTAATGCCATATCTTCCAAAGAAGGATCTTGGAAAATAACAAACGGTGGAACGCCTAACTTTTTAGCTTCTTTCTTGCGTAAATCGCGCAACATACTCATTAACGCTTCATCAGCTGTTCCTGTAGATTTTGCTGCCGTAACAATTGCTTCATCTTCTTCTTCATTATATTCATGGTCTTCCGACATCATAAAAGAAACTGGTTTTTTGATAAACGCTTCTCCTTTTTCTGACATTTTCAACACACCATAGGTCTCAATATCTTTTGTCAACAATCCATCCACTAAAACCTGACGAATTAACGCCATCCAATATTTCTCATCAAAATCAGCACCACTTCCAAAATAAGGTTGCGTATCAATTTTTTGTGCTTTAATAATCGCATTGACTTTACCTACAAGTGCTAAAACTACTTCTTTTGATTTGAACAATTGTTTGGTATCGCGAACTACTTTTAACAAAGTAACCACTTGATCTTGTGCTTCGACTTTCTTTTTCGGATTACGAACATTGTCATCCATATCAGCGCCATCTCCATTAACATCATCAAATTCTTCACCGAAATAATGCAATAAGAATTTACGACGTGACATCGAAGTTTCGGCATACGCTACCACTTCTTGCAACAACGCAAAACCAATTTCTTGTTCGGCAACTGGTTTTCCAGAAAGGAATTTTTCTAATTTCTCAATGTCTTTATAAGAATAATACGCCAAACAATGTCCTTCGCCACCATCACGACCAGCACGACCTGTTTCTTGGTAGTAACTTTCTAATGATTTTGGAATATCGTGGTGAATTACAAAACGAACGTCTGGTTTGTCGATTCCCATACCAAAAGCGATGGTTGCTACTACAACTTCCACATCTTCCATTAAGAACATATCTTGATGTTTAGCACGTGTTTTAGCATCTAAACCCGCATGATAAGGAACAGCGCTTACACCATTGACTTGTAAAACTTGTGCAATTTCTTCCACTTTTTTACGACTCAAACAGTAAATAACACCTGATTTTCCTTTATGTTGTTTGATGAATCGAATGATATCCGATTCGATATTTTTAGTTTTGGTACGTACTTCGTAATATAAATTAGGTCGGTTGAACGATGCTTTAAAGGTATTGGCATCAGGCATATCCAAGTTTTTCAATATATCTTCTTGTACTTTTGGAGTTGCCGTTGCGGTTAAACCAATCATCGGAACATCGCCTAAAAGACGAACAATATTTCTCAAATTACGATATTCAGGACGGAAATCATGTCCCCATTCTGAAATACAATGTGCCTCATCAATCGCTACGAAAGAAATTGGAACACTATTTAAAAATTCAATATATTCTTCCTTAGTTAAGGATTCCGGTGCTACATATAATAGTTTAGTGATGCCTGAAGTAATGTCTTTTTTTACTTTGGCAATCTCAGTTTTATTTAGTGATGAGTTTAATACATGTGCGATACCTGGCTCAGAACTTAAGCTTCGAATGGCATCAACTTGGTTTTTCATTAAGGCAATCAGCGGAGAAACCACAATCGCGGTTCCATCTAATACCAATGCTGGCAACTGATAACAAAGTGACTTTCCTCCACCAGTAGGCATAATCACAAAGGTATTATTCCCTGTAATGATACTTTTAACTACTTGTTCTTGAAGTCCTTTGAATTGGTTAAAACCAAAATATTTCTTTAATTCTTTATGTAAATCAATTTCGTGTGGATTCATTCTCTATTAATATGATTTTACCTAAATTTGCAAACATAAAGATACGACTTTCTTTTACACATACAAATTTTTTAATTTTTCTATTTTGAGCACAACTGAAACGATTTTAGCTACCGCAAAACGAACTTTACTTTCCGAAAGTAAAAGCATCGCAGATCTTGTAAATTACTTAGATGAAGACTTTGCCAAAAGTGTTACCGAAATCTATAACACCAAAGGAAGATTGGTAGTAACTGGAATTGGCAAAAGCGCTTTAATCGCTCAAAAGATTGTAGCCACTTTAAATTCGACGGGAACACCTTCTATGTTTTTACATGCAGCAGAAGCTGTTCATGGTGATTTAGGAATGGTACAACCAGAAGATATCATCATTTGTATTTCAAAAAGCGGCAATAGTCCAGAAATTAAAGTATTGGCTCCGTTATTAAAACGTTTTGGCAATACCTTAATTGGAATGACAGCAGATAAAAATTCGTACTTAGGAAAAGAATCACACTATATTTTACATGCTTATGTTGAAAGTGAAGCTTGTCCAAACAACTTAGCACCAACAAATAGTACTACGGCTCAATTAGTATTAGGAGATGCTTTAGCTGTATGCTTAATGGAAATGCGCAACTTTAAAAGTGAAGATTTTGCCGTATATCATCCAGGTGGTGCTTTAGGAAAAAAATTATTACTTCGTGTAAAAGATATGTTAGATACTACTCACAAACCAATGGTTACTCCGGATGCTTCTATCAAAAAAGTAATCATGGAAATTTCAGAAAAACGTTTGGGTGTAACAGCAGTTATTGAAAACAATCAAGTAGTAGGAATTGTAACTGATGGCGATATTCGTAGAATGTTGAACAACCGTGATACTTTTACCGATTTAACAGCGCAAGATATTATGACTAAAAATCCAAAAAATATTAATTCTGGTATTTTAGTTTCAGAAGCGTTGGATATTTTGGAAAACAATTCAATCACACAATTAGTAGTGGTTGACAACAACGAATACAAAGGAATACTTCACCTACACGATATTTTAAAAGAAGGAATCGTATAATGGCAGAAAAAAACATAAAAGAGATGTCGTTTTTAGACCATCTTGAAGAATTACGTTGGTTATTAGTAAGAAGTTCAGCAGCAATTTTAATTTGCGGTGTGGTAGCTTTCTTTTTTAGCGATTTTATTTTCAATGAAATTATTTTTGGACCAAAAAGTCCCGACTTTGTCACCTATCAATTCTTTTGCGATTTAGGAAAACAATTTGACATGGCAGACACAATGTGTATCAACGAAATCAATCTCCCTATTCAGAACAGGGAAATGGGCGGGCAATTTTCGATGCACATGTGGACTTCAATTACGGTAGGATTTATTTTCGCTTTCCCTTTTATTTTATGGGAAATTTGGAAATTTATTAGCCCGGCTTTATATGAAAAAGAGAAGAAATATGCCGCTTCGTTCATCATTGTTTCTTCAATTCTATTTTTTATTGGTGTATTGTTTGGCTACTATTTAATTGCGCCGTTATCAGTACAATTCTTTGCGAGTTATATTGTGAGTCCAGAAATTAGCAATTCGATTGATATTGACTCCTACATGAGTTTGATGAAAACATCCGCTATTGCAAGTGGATTGTTATTTGAATTACCAATTATCATTTTCTTCTTAACAAAGATTGGATTGGTAACACCAGAATTTTTAAGAAAATACCGAAAATACACTTTAGTCATCGTGTTAATTGTAGCAGCAGTCATTACACCACCAGATGTTTTGAGCCAAATTATCGTTACAATCCCAATTATGATTTTATACGAAGCAAGTATTTTGATTAGTGTTTTAGTTGTAAAAAGTCAAGAAAGAGAAAAATTAAAAGCATAAAAAAATGGCAGATTTAGTAAAAGAATTTAACGATTATCGTTCGAAAATGAACGAAAAATTATTAGCGGATAACAACAAAGTCATCAAAAGAATTTTCAATGTAGACACGAATGCATACATGGAAGGCGCTTTAGACGTAAAAACTAAAGAACTTTTAGGCTTAGTAGCGTCAGCAGTTTTACGTTGCGATGATTGCATCAAATACCATTTAGAAACTGCTTATAAAAATGGCGTGACTAAAGAAGAAATGATGGAAAGCATGGGGATTGCCACTTTAGTAGGTGGAACCATTGTAATTCCTCACTTAAGAAGAGCTTACGAATTTTGGGAAGCTTTAGAGGAGCAAACTAAATAATTGTTAAAAGATAAATTGTTAAATTGTTTATTCGTTTATTTGTAAATCGATTAAACAATCAAACTTCTAAACATTTAAACCTTAGAATGAAATTAAGAGCAGAAAATTTAGTTAAAACCTATAAAAAAAGAAGTGTTGTAAAAGGAATTTCCGTTGAAGTAAATCAAGGGGAAATCGTAGGTTTATTAGGTCCAAATGGTGCCGGAAAAACCACTTCGTTCTACATGATTGTAGGTTTAGTAAAACCAAATAGCGGGAATATCTATCTTGACGATATGGATATTACCAACTTCCCGATGTACAAACGTGCTCAACACGGCATTGGTTATTTGGCACAAGAAGCTTCTGTTTTTAGAAAATTAAGTATCGAAGATAACATTTTGAGTGTATTACAGTTAACCACTCTTTCAAAAGCGGAACAAGAAGCTAAAATGGAAGAATTAATTGCCGAATTTGCATTGGAACATATTAGAACCAATAGAGGTGATTTACTTTCAGGAGGTGAACGTCGTCGTACAGAAATTGCGCGCGCTTTAGCAACTGATCCAAAATTTATTCTTTTAGACGAACCGTTTGCGGGAGTTGACCCTGTTGCAGTAGAAGATATTCAGCGAATTGTTGCCCAATTAAAAAATAAAAACATCGGAATTCTAATTACTGACCACAACGTACAAGAAACTTTGGCTATTACCGATAAAACCTACTTAATGTTTGAAGGAGGAATTCTAAAAGCTGGAAAACCAGAAGAATTAGCTTCAGATGAAGTGGTTAGACGAGTTTATTTAGGACAAAATTTCGAATTAAGAAGAACTAAAATTGATTTTGAAGCTCCAAAAACCACCATCATTCATGGCAAAGGAGAATTGAATTTAAATAAAGAAGAATAAAAAAATCCCTCAACAATTTGAGGGATTTTTTTTATTCCATTTCCGTTAACGAATACACTTTAACAACAGCTTATTTTTATTACCATTAAAAACATTCACATCCACCATTCCTTCTATACCTTGAATTTGAGCTTTTTCAGTGAATTGCCAAAATAGCCAATCGTCTTCTAAATGATTACGCCAAAAATTATAATTGGCTATCCAAAGAGGATAATCTGAAAATTCTTCTTTTAAGAAATCGGTATAATAACTTTCACCCGAATAAATAATTGGCTTAACTTTATAATGCTTTTCTACCTTTTTCAACCAACGACGTAATCCTACTTTTAAACTATCTATTGATTGGGATTTTGGTAATTTTTCGATATCCAAAACAGGTGGCAAATCGCCTTTTTCTAGTTTTACATTTTTGATGAAATTTTCAGCTTGAGCAATCGAATTTTCATTAGGACGATAATAATGGTAAGCGCCTCTAATAAGTTCTCGATCTTTTGAAGCTTTCCAATTCTCTTTGAATCTTTTGTCTGTTTTATTTTTTCCAGCTGTAGCTCTGATAAAAACAAAAGACAATTCAAATGATTCATCAATATGATAGGTTTGTTCCCAATCGATTTCACTTTGGTATTCCGACACATCAAAACCTATGGCTTTGTCATCGTGTTTGTGTAATACTTCGTAAATTCGGATATCGGCTAATTTTCGCTCTTCTTTGGATAAAGTTTCAACATTTTTATCGGTTTTAAAACCTAAATAATACAAGAAACCATCTCGGAATTTATAAATTCCAATCGCAAGAAATAGCAATAAAACAAAAGAAATCAGATAGAAAATCCATTTACTTTTCGAATTGGATTTTCGTTTTGCAATAGGTTTTCGTCTGTAACTTTTGGACGCCATTACGCCTTCGCTATCATTTTATTACTGATTACAGAAACCAGCACATAACTAATGATAATCAACGGAATAGCCACGAATCCTAAAATAAAAAAGGATAATAATGACCCAATTAAAAACAAGATTTGCATTTTATATTTCGCCCAAGTAAATTCTTTAATTTTCAATGAAAACAAAGGAATTTCAGCGTTTAAGATATACGAACTCAAAATCGTGATGAATAACAACACATAAGGATTATATAAAACAGTAGTCAATCCTTCAAAATCATTAGCATATTGAATCATCGGAATACTCATAATTACCAAAGCGTTTGCAGGTGTTGGCAATCCAATAAAAGAATCCGTTTGGCGTGTATCGATATTAAAATTTGCCAAACGATAACAAGAAGCTAACGTAATTAAGAAGCCTAAATAAGGTACAAATCCCATATAAAAATACTCTTCCGTTAAATAATAAACCGAAGTAGAATCTTCTTGAATATTTTGAAACAATACAAACATCATTAATCCTGGCACTACGCCACAAGTCACCATATCTGCTAAAGAATCTAATTGCACACCTAAAGGTCCGGCAACATTGAATTTTCTAGCTAAAAATCCGTCCCAAAAATCAAAGAAAATACCCAAACAAACAAAAATAAAAGCTTCATCATAATAGCCTTTAAAAATAGCGATGATGGCTAACAATCCAGATGCTAAATTTAGCAAAGTGATTAGATTGGGAATGTGCTTTTTGATATTCATATAACGTGACTTTATAAACTCTTTACTTAATTTAATGCTGTTATTGCAACTAAAACGAATTGCAAAATTACAACTAAAAAAGACCTAAAAACAAGCCTTCCCTAATTTACAGCAAATGTAATACAATAAGTTAATACTTTTAGAGTTTACTATTTGAGAAATTTATTTCATCTTTGTAAAAAAATTGGCATTGAAAAAGACCATTTTACTACTTTTAATTTGTTTTTGTGGGGCAACCTATGGGCAAACCGTTAGAAAATATTCAAATGAATTCATGAGTATTGGAGTTGACGCTGCTGCACTAGGGATGTCTAATGCTGTTGTGGCTCATACTGGCGATGTGAATTCTGGCTATTGGAATCCTGCTGGATTGTTAAAACTAGAAGACAAACAGTTTGCTTTGATGCATGCTAATTACTTTGCCAATATTGCGCAATATGATTATGCTGGTTTTGCCATGCCAATTGACGACCGAAGTGCGGTTGGAATTTCCTTAATTCGTTTTGGAGTTGATGATATATTAAATACTACACAATTAATTGATAGCGAAGGAAACATCGACTACAACAGAATTTCGCTTTTTTCTACTGCCGATTATGGCTTGACCGTTTCTTATGCCAGAAGTTTACCAATTGAAGGATTAAATTACGGAGTAAACGCGAAAGTAATCCGAAGAGTTATTGGTGATTTTGCTAATTCTTGGGGATTTGGATTGGATTTAGGAATTCAGTACATCAGTGATGACGAAGATTGGAAATTTGGTTTGATGATTCGTGACATTACTACTACTTATAATACTTGGACCATAGACGAAGAGAAGTTTCAAGAAATTGCAGATGCCATTCCAGGTGAAAATCAAGAATTACCAGAAACTAGTGAGATTACGCTACCAAAAGCACAATTAGGAATGTCAAAAAAATGGATTATTCGTTATGATTATAGCCTTTTAGCTGCAACCAATTTAAACATGCAATTTACTCGAACTAATGATATTGTTTCAACCAACACTGTAAGTATTGATCCTGCACTTGGTTTGGAATTTGGTTATATCGATTTGGTTTATTTGAGAGCTGGTGTTGGAAATTTTCAGCAAATTACGCAAATAGACAATTCAAGCAAATTAAGTTTTCAACCGAATATTGGATTAGGATTTAAATACAAAGGCATTCAAGTTGACTATGCATTAACTGATTTAGGTGATCAAAGTGCTGCTTTATATTCCAACATTTTTTCCATAAAAGTAGACTGGGAATTGTTTAGATAATTTCAGAAACAAGAGAAAAGAAACAAGAAGAAAGACTTTATATAAAATGACAAAAAAACTACTTTTCGCTTTACTTATTTTAATTTCTTTTAATGGGTTAGCCCAAAATATCACTCTTTCTGAAAAAGCAAAAGTTAGTATTTTAACTTGTGGTTTAGGACCAGAATCATATGCTATGTATGGTCATACTGGTATTCGTATTCAAGATAGTATTCATGTTATTGATGTAGTTTACAATTATGGCGCTTTTGACTTTAGTACACCTAATTTCATTGGCAGATTTATAAAAGGCGATTTACAATATTTTGTTACCAATGGTAGTTTTATCGATTTCTATTACAATTATCAAGCGGAAAATCGCGAAATAATTGAACAGGAATTAGCACTAACTCCAGCACAAATTAATACGCTGTTCCAACAATTAAATCATTCAGTTTATAGTGATGAACGTTATTACACCTATAAATTCATTGATAGAAATTGTACAACGATGGTGGTGGATAAAATTAATGGAATTTTAGGAAAGGAATACATAAAATCGGACACTTCTAGTCAATCGTATAGAGAAATCCTGTATCCATACATGAGCGACTTTTATATGAAATTGGGAATTCAATTGATTTTTGGAGCAAAAGTAGATGAACCAGCCACTCGCCTATTTTTACCTTATGAATTCAAAGATGCCATTTCAGCTACCAAAATAAATGAAAATAAAATTGAAAAGAGTGATTCAAAAATTCTTCAAGTTACCAAATCTGAAATTCCTTTTAATTGGTTAAACTCGATTTATTCTTTACTTACAGCTCTTTTAATTTTAGCACTTTTAAACAAAAAATGGATAAAAATTAGCTATTTTATCTTTGCTGGATTATTAGGTCTTTTCTTCTCTTTGGTGGGATTGTATTCGTTGCATGAAGAGATATTATGGAATTATAACATTTTATTATTCAATCCTCTTTTATTGGTATTTGCTTGGTACATTAAAAAAGGAATTAAAGATAAAATACTGCTTTTAGGAAAAATAATTTTGGCAATGTTACTAGTCTATTTAGCTTACATGACTACAAAAATTCACTTAGGAATTGTTTGGCCATTTATTGTCATACATTTTTATTGGATTGGGAAAATTGTTTTACAGATTAAGAAATCAAATTTAGTACGCTGATAAAACTGACTACTGAACACTGATAACTGAACGCTAATTACTGTCCTCTAAAAAACAATACCGTACTCATTGTTTTCACTACGATATTGATATCTAAAAACAAGCTTCGGTGTTTAATATAATACAAATCGTATCGAAGTTTCATCAAACTGTCTTCTAAGTTAGAACCATAAGGATAATTAACTTGAGCCCAACCAGTAAGTCCAGGCTTAATAACATGTCTTGTTTGATACAAAGGGATAGCATTAGCAATTTGCTCTACAAAAACAGGTCTTTCAGGTCGAGGACCAATAATAGCCATGTCGCCTTTCAATACATTTATAAATTGTGGTAATTCGTCTAATCTTGTTTTTCTTAGAAATTTCCCAAAAGGAGTAATTCGACTATCGTTTGTTGTAGCAAATACAGCACCGTTTTGTTCTGCGTTTTGCACCATCGTTCTCATTTTATAAATAGTAAAAGGAAGACCATTTTTCCCAACTCTTTCTTGTGTGTAGAAAAAACTTCCTTTATTTACAAAAAGATTAATAATCCATAAAAGAGGCGCAATCAAAAAGAATCCTAACAACCCAACAACCGCAAAAACGAGATCAAAAAAACGAGTATAATACATATACAATTTATTTTGATTGCTTCTGCTGAAAGGAAAAAATTTATACAACTCACGATCTTCAAAATGAATAGGCAATCTGTAGGTACTGTGTTCATAAACTTGATTGTATTTTCTTATTACAATACCTTTTTCAAGTAATCTAAGCAACTTGTTATATAAATCAACCGAGGTCAACTTATTTTTAGCATTAGCAACTACAATTTCAGAAATGTAATTCAGATGAACAAACTCGTTTAAATTTTCCGCTAAAACGCGTTCAACATTTGTTTTATTTGGTTCTTCATCTACAGCGATGTATCCTACCACCTTATAATGAGGGTTAAATTTTGCTAATTCAGCTACTAATACATCTACTTCTTTACTACTTCCAACAAAAAGTACCTTTTTCATAAATCGGTTAGAAGCTAAAAAAATAATATAAGCATATCGCCAAACCGATAATGAGATTAAAATGGAAAAGAAAAACAATATAATTTGCAAACGATTAGAGGGTAATACAGGTGTATAAAAAGGGGTTAACAAATAAAACAATACCGTTACAGAAGTAGTTAAAATAATACTTTTTGAAATTTGAAAACGGTTACTAGCAATTTGCAAATTGTACATTTCAAAGATAGTTCCAAAGAAAACTAAGTAAAGTGCAAATACAATTGTCCAATAAAAATTAGTTTGCGAAATTTTAAAATAATCAAATTGAGCATAATGTCCAATTAATGCTAAAGTTAGCAATGTAAAAAACACATCCATTGCACGCAATAATATTTTGCGCTCTGAAATTTCAAAATGTATTTTTTGGGATGCACTCATTTTATTATTATTCTAACGCAAAGTAACGAATTTAAAAGAAATAAGGAAACACCTATTACTTTTTTATCAATATAATAATAGTGCAAAGCATTATCATTCGTAAATTTGACTAAATGTAGTATTTTTACTAGTTTATTAAAGAAACTTTAAAAAAATTTAATATTAAAGTAAAATTATTTCAATAAGGAAACCCAGCTTTGCTTTACTAATTCCCAATTCATTTGCTCTATAAAAGTTCTGGCATTAGTAATTAATAAATTAGATTTTGATTTGTTTTCTAATAAATCCAACACTGCCTTTGTCATGGCCGTAGTGTCATTATCAGGAATCAATAAGGCATTTACTTCATCTGTCAATAAAAACGGAATCCCACCAACTTTAGTGCTTATTACTGGCAAACCTAATGCCATTGCCTCCATAACACTAACAGGAGTATTATCAAAATGTGTTGTATTGATAAAAATATCATGTTTAGAAGCTAATTTCCACCACTCTTCTTTTGTTAATTGACCTGTAAAATCGACAGAAACGCCCATGGACTCAGCAAAATCTTTAGTGGTTTGTAAACTTCCATCTTTATCGGGTCCTACCATAGTTAAAGTAGCGGAAGGGTATTTTTCCTGTAATTGTTTCAAAACTTTTACTGCCATTTTTGGATTATAAATGGAAGAAAAAGCACGAACCCATAGTAATTTTGGAGCTAATTCAGTTCGCACTTTAAATTCGTACTTTTCAATTTCAATAGCGTTTGGAATATGGATTACATTATCAAAACCTTCTTTTTCAAAAGCCTGCTTCAAATACTCTGATGGCGCTACATTTTTATATGCATTTGCAAACACCTTTTTAGATAATGTAGGATTCTTTTTCAAGCGATTCGGTAAATCGCCACCATGTAAAATAGGAATATACTTAACATTAAAAAAACTTGCCAACTGACTACATAAAAAGGCATACCAAAAAGCTTTTGTGCTATAGGTATCAATCAAAATATAAGATACTTGTTTGTGATACAAAATAACAGACCACATCATATCCAACATACGTAATGGGAAAGACTTTTTTTCAGAAGCGTAAAACACATAAATTCCCTCCTGCTCTAGTTGAAGTCCTAAAGTTTCAATAGTGGTTTTATTATAGCCATGCTTACTTAACCGATTCCCTAGGTACAGAATTTTCATCTACAAATTGAACTTTTAATAATGATAAGGCATACACAAAAGCAGGTGCTGCCAAACGCATGGCCGCATGATTTATGGTGAGTATCCAAAAAACAACGAAAGAAAAAAGAAAAATATTCTGCTTGTTATTAAAATATAAAGCTAATGGAGTAGTAAGTAAAATTATTAATCCTAATAGACCTAATGATCCGTGTTCGGCTAACATTCTCGTAATTTCATTATGAGAGGCGGCTTCAATTCCAGTTGTTTCTTCTCTATATTCTTTATTTTTACCTACTCCTACACCAAAAATAGGATTATCTAAGAACATATTAAATTCTGACTCTATTAATTTTTCTCTACCTGTTAGCTTACTTTCTTTTACTCTTCCTTTTGCATCTTGATTTGCATAACGCTTATCAATTAAACCACTTGTTTGAAGTGAGCTATAAGTCCAAACTCCCAAAAAAGCAACAAAACCAAGCACAACAAATATGACAATTTTGTTTTTTGCTTTTGAGTTGGTGTTAAAAAACAAGTAAATCATCAAAAGAATAATCATTAAAACCCCAGTAATTATTCCTCCTCTTGAAAAAGTAACAATTCCTCTAAAACTTATGAATAGAAACAAAATCAAATTGATTAATAAAATTCCTTTTGTTTTTGAACTTAGAACAATCTTTGTGAAGAAAAGAAAAATACCTAAACCTAAAATCGTAGAAACCTGATTAGGTCCAAATCCTCCAGAAGTTTTAAAATTAGACTGCGTATTAAACACCACTTCTTTTACACTTGGCGTGTACAAATACATAAATACTAATGTAGCTATTAAAGGAAAGGCCAGCATGTCTATGATGGTCAATACTTGTTTAAGCGTTACTTTTCTTTGATAACAATAAATCGCACAAACAGTCAAACAAACTGGTCCTACAATATTGAAAGTAATGGCTTTTCTAATATCTGTCTCATAATCTAATGTAAAAAATGAAAGAATGACACTTGGGAGTAATAACAAACCAAAAATCCAATATAAGATAGCGTTTTTGGAAAATCCTCTAAAAAGCATTCCTATAATCAAGATTCCCATTACGCCATATTTAGCATACTGTTCAAAAATGATACCTTGAGTCATGCGCAAAAAAACCTCTGCCCCCACTATGTAAGCTGCTACATATAAAGCTTCATTATTGGAATTTTTCCTTAAAATCACATAGCGAAAACCAACCAAAATAATAGTAACCGCATACACTTTTGAAATTGGTGGAACAAAAAAAATTGCCAATCCAATTAGAACGTGTATAATTACAAACTTTAAATACTGTAGGGTTTCGCTATTCATAAGTTTTTTTGATAGGCATCAATAATTTTTTGAATCACTTTTTCAGGTGCGTAATTTGCTTTTACAAAAGTATTCAAATTTTTAGCTAGACCATCATTTTTATGAGATTCATTTGCTATTTTAATAAGAGCGCTTTGAAGTTGCGCTTCATTATCTGACGCTATTAAATAACCTGTTACTTCATTCTGAATAATTGTACTGCAATAGCCTACATTTGAACTAATAACAGTTAATCCAGCCATTCCATATTCCAATAAAGTTACAGGAAACCCTTCATAACTTGAGACTAAAATCCCCACTTTTGCTTGATTCAAAATTGATTTTACATCATTGCAAGAACCATAAATAAAAACAGCCTCTTTTAAATTATTTTGTTTGATAAAATCTTTCAAATCCTCTGAATAATCGTCTAACTTATCTTTTCCTATTAAATGCAACGTCCAACCTTCATTAGCTATTTTACTAGCTAAAAATGATTTTAATGCTAAAATATGATTTTTAGGATGATGAAGATTAGCTAAAAATACGATTCTTTTATTTGGAGTTCCATTTAAAATGGTAACGGGAATTTCGACTTCTGAATCCGAAGTAAAATTGGAAAGAAACTCCACATTTTTAACCCATAATTTTTTTTGTGCCCAATCTTTTAGTGCTTCATTCACTGTAAAAACACAACTAAAAAAAACAGAAAAAAAACGAAGCAAAAAATAACCTTCTTGAGATTTAACGCGATTTCCAAAATGATCGTGCCAAAAAATTTGAACAGACGGCATCGTTAACTTTAGTAAAACAGCGAAAAAATAAGAGCTTCCATGAGCGTGAACTGTATTTACTTTATTTGTTTTTATAAAAGTTCTTAAACGAAATAACGCGCTAAAGTCAATAGCCTTCATTTTATTTACAAAAGCATATCCTACTTTTTTATTGATTGTATTTTTCAAACCACCTTCCAATCGGGTAACAACCAATCCTGAAAAAGCTACTTCCTCTGCAAGCCTATTCGCAATAGTTACTGCCATACGCTCAGCTCCGCCAGGTTCTAGACTATCAATTAATTGAATAACACGTATTTCTTTGGAAAAAGCCAATGATAATTACTTATTTAGTTGAGGATGTAAAAATAGAAAAAAATAGAAAGAAGAAGGACAAGTTCAAAGACAAAATCAATAATACTTTCAATTAAAGATTTCTATTAAAAATAAGTATAAATTTAACTATTCTTTGAGCAATTTGCTGATTTCCGTTTCAAACTTATCTGTGGTAAATTGTCTAGACCAAACTTGTCCATCAGTTGCCATTTTTTGATATAATTCTTGGTTGTTTATAATAGTTGTTATTTTACTAATATCTTGATTTAATTCTTCTTTTAAAATCACACCTCTATTTCCATTTCCCATCATATAGGGAACACAAGAAACAGGGGATGCTATTGGCACACAACCCCAAAACATAGCTTCCGCTACTACTTTTGGCCAACCTTCACTTTTTGAAGGCAAAATTAAAAAATGACTATTTTGATACCCTTTTAAAACCGTTTCTTTAGTTTGATTTCCTTTTAAAGTTACAATACTTTCTAAATTATTTTGGGCTATATAAAGTTCTAATTCTTTTCGTAAAACACCTTCTCCATAAAGTTCAAGTATTACTTTTTCCCCTCTTTTATTCAACTCTTCAACAAGTTGAATAACATACAAAGGCTGTTTCCCTTTAGATAGCGTTCCAACAAATAAAAACTTAATTACTTCATTATTGACACTTCTTATTTCACAACTTGAATTTCTTACTTCATTCTCACTATAAGTAGCAGTAAAAAATGATTTAATATTCTTTGTGCTTCCTTCCCATTTGCCATAAACTAAAACCTGCATATTTCGAGTTAAAAAAGTATTGGATAAAATCCATTTTTGAAGACGATAACTCCAAGGTTGTTTACTTTTTGGATCCCAATTTCCTGCATATTTTGCAGTTTTTTGTTTATTAGGAAATAATATTTGAACTAGAGCTCCTATTAATCCCATGTTACCGGGACAACGTAAGTGAATATGGTCGGCTTGAGCCATTGCTATGTAAACTACTTTAAATAATATAGGGAGCTTAAATATCGTTTTTATTATATTTTGTAATGAAGTAATTTCAAACTCAAGAACATCAATAAATTGAAGTTTGGAATGAATATATTTTTCATGAATTGGATTTATAGGTCCTTCAACGAGAGGAGCTACCACTTGAACCTCATCAACATATTTGAACCAAATATTCATTTCACGGATATAGGGAGCATAACCAAAATATTGATTATCACTTTTTATATGCTGAACATGAGTTATTATACAAATTCTCATTAATGAATACTTTTATAAAATATAATATCTTTTAAAACAATAGTTTTAATTTCAAATTGTTGTAAAACTGATTGCCTTCCTTTTTTTGCTATTTCTTGTGCTTTTTGGGGGTTACTTAAAACTTGAATAATAGTATTAGCGATTTCTCTTGGTTCGTGGGGATTGCATAACCAACCTGTTTCACCATTAGCAATCACTTCGGGACCTGGTCCTAATTTTGTAAAGATTACGGGTTTCTCCATTGCCATGGCTTCTGGAGCTACTAATCCTAAGGTTTCCATATGGGAAGGAAATACACAAACGGCAGCTTTTACATAGATATTTGGAATTTCTGCGAAAGATACAGCACCATGAAAAATAACATCCTTAGCATATTCACCCAATTTTGGTAATTCTATTTCTTGTAGCATTTTGACATAAGAACTTCCATCTGGAAACAACCAATCTCTTCCATATAAATTCAAAATAGCATTCGGAAATTTTTCTTTCACTTCTGGAAAAGATTGAATCAATTGACGTACCCCTTTCTTCTCACAAATAGTCCCAGCAAAAGTGATATTATTCACTTCAATTGCTACATCTTTAGGCTGAAACAATTGGCTATTAATTGGGTTAAAAATAACTTCTATTGGCTTGTTATGATAACTTAAATACTTAGAAGTATGGCTTTTAACATAATTGGAAACCGCGATAAAAGCATCTGCCTTTTTAAAAGAGCGTTTTTCTTGAAATCCTTTCCACCAATTAATCCCTCTATTTTCTCCTTCAGCAAAAAAATGATGGCCGCCATGTAAGCGAATGATGTATTTTATATCTTTTATTTTTGGTAAAAATGCAAAAGATAATTCGGCTCCTTCTACTATATCAATCGGATTTTTCTTATGAATTGCAGCAATAGTTTTGGAAATATTTTTTGAATTGAAATACCAAGCCAATCCTTTTACTTTACTTTTTTGAATTCGAATTACGTTAACACCATTAACATTTTCGGTTTCATCTGAAAGCACATAATTTAAACCCACAACGGTAACTCGAATTCCTTTACCCACTAAGGCTTCCGCCATAGTTTTTACAAAACTACCCAAACCTCCATGTGGAAAGCCTGCTTTTGGATATTCGTTGGTTAAGAAACAGATGTGCATTTAGTTAATTATTGAATTTGTTACTGCATTGGATGAAGTATCATAATCTCCTAATACTTTCTCTATCCAAATATTTGTTGATTGATTCCATTTCAAATCTGTAAGCAATTGATTTATTTCTTCTTTTTGCTGCCACCAAATAACAACATTTTTATTGGGCATACTTTTAAAATGCTGAAATTTATAAATTATTTTTACAGACCAATCTGGATTTACCTTTGTATTCTGATCATAATCTATATATATACATGGTTTATCAAACATCCCAAAATCAAAAGCCATAGTAGAACCTAAATTTATTACCAAATCACTGTAATACACTGTTGAAACTAATAACTTAACATCCTCAGGTAATGGATAAATAGTTGTCCAACTACTATTTGGCTCAAAATTCCACAAAGGTGGCGCTTGCTTTATTAAATTAGGATATTTTGAAATTATTTTATCAAATCTACCTGAAATATCTACAGGACATCTTCTCAATAAAATTTGATATTTATTATCTAAATTATTTTTAATTAACTCATCTGCTAAATCATCCAAGTATTGTGGATCATCTGGACAAGTTAACACATCATCTCCTGAATAACAAATAATTTTTTTATTTGTATCCAAACTATATCTTTTATAAAAATCATCTTTAGGGATAATATTTTCGGGGTTTTGGTAACATTCAAACTGAGGAGTCCCTGTAACAAAAATTTGGTCTGAAACAATTTCTGGATAATATAATTTCAATTCTTCCTTCATATAATCGGACCAAACCAAATATTTATCAGCTTGCAATGCCATTCTTGCTTTTGGTAAATTATCCCAAGAATAAATCACAGTGATAGTTTCAATCCCTAAATCTTTTGCGGCAGCGAAAACAGTAGCACATTGCACACCTCTTTGATGCGAACAAAATATTTTTTCAGGAGCTACCTCTATAAGAATTTTTCTTATATCGGAATAAAAAAATGTATTTCTTATAGCTTTTTGATACCTCTTTTCAAGCTTTAAAATACTCTTGTAATTAGTAAAACCCATCGAGACCATCTCAATACACTTATAAAATAATGATTTAAAAAAACCTTTATGATTGGTTTTCCAATTGGTTAAAATAGATGGATTATTTACTAATTTAGCATTATATTTCAAACGTGACAAGCAAATTAATTCTCTAAGAAACTTTTCTTTTAAAGATTCTGAATATTTAGGAATTGTTAAAGAATTTTGAATGTTTGTGATTTCTTTTACTCCTTGTTCTGTTTTATCATCAAACGCATGAAACAAAACCAATTCATCTTCGGCACCCTTAAAAACATTAGAATATAAATAATTTCGAATCCCTACTCCATCCGGGAAAAGTAACATTATTTTTTTATTAAAAGATTTTGACATTCGATATTAATTTATTCAAACAAAAATACAGATAATACTAGAAGTTTTTTTAACAAAAATAAATTACTTACGGTTAGCATTTCGAATCGTATTAAATTGGACAGCAAAATCTTCGGAACATTGGGTTCTACCCAAACTGTTCACATGTAAATTATCATAAAAAAGACTATCTACCGAAATAAAATCGGAATGATTTACAAAGTAATCCTTCGCATTCGATTTTACCGAATTTTTATAAAGTGGTGATTGGTACAAAACCAATGTTATTCCCTGTTTCTGACAAAAATCTTTTATTTTTTTGAAATAAGGATTATTAAATTGCATTGCTGTGGTCGTTGCTTCTGCTTGTATTGGAGCTCCTAAATTAGGATAGCTGTAATTTCCTTTTTCATCAAAACGATTGCGTTTTTCTGGTTTCAAAATGGTGAATAGAGAAGGATAAAAAAGTTCCGTATTGTAATAACTAACACCCACCAAAGGAAAATAAGTCGCATATTTTAAAACCGGAAAACCCTCATATGGAATAGTTTGATAATATTCACGAACTGCGGTTGTGTTACGTTCCGACAAGAAACGATAATCGTTATTATTCAAAACTGGATTTTCATTTGCTAAATCCCAAGGCGTTACTGCTAAAACCAGATAATCCGTTGTTTTTTGTTGTTGGTAGAAAAATTGCAACATCAAATAATGGGAACTCAAAGCGGAATCATCCATGCTAATATTCAAACCCTTTGTTTTTAATTTTTCGTCGATTAATTTCGTATCTAACGTAGTTAACCCGGTGCTAGAACCTAACACCACATAATCAAAATGTTTTTCTTTTACCCCATTTTTAACAAATTGAGGTTTATATAAATTCGATTTCCCAATAAAATATAAAGACAGCCAAGCGATTCCATTTCCAATTAAGAGAATGAAAAAAGTATAAAGCACTATTTTAGTTAAAAACTTTTTCATTAGAATTGAAAATAAATAAAGTCCATTTGATTTTTAAAACTTCCCATAAAGAAAATTAACAACACTAAAAGCAAAGCACCAAAAGCAGAGATTTTAGGTAATTCTCTTTTTTTGATAACCCAAACTAATTCTTGCATAGATAAAATTCCGATAGCCAAAACACTTAAACCAAAAATCATCAAATTCGCATTAGTTTTATAGAATAAAGATAATCCTAAACTATTCAATTCCAACATATGAGCTAAATATTGAAAAGCATCAGCAATAGAATCCGCTCTAAAAAATACCCAACCAATACACACGACTAAGAAAGTAACTCCAATTTTAGCAAAATCGAGCCAACCATAGGATTTGGTAATCAAATGGCTTCTGTTTACATTAAATAGTAATAACGGCAAAAACATTAAGGCGTGAAATAAACCCCAAACCACATAAGTCCAATTGGCGCCATGCCAAAAACCACTTACCAAAAAGATAATCATAACGTTTCGAATTTGAAACCCTTGTGAACCTTTTGAACCGCCAAGCGGAATATAAATATAATCGCGAAACCATGTAGATAAAGAAATGTGCCAACGACGCCAAAATTCGGCAATATCACGCGAAAAGTAAGGGAACTTAAAATTCACCATTAAATCAAATCCAAAAAGTTTAGATAATCCTATAGCAATGTCTGAATATCCTGAAAAATCACCATAAATTTGGAAGGCGAAGAACACCATTCCAAAAAACAATTCGCCACTAGAATAAACTTCTGGATTTTCAAAAATCTTGTTTACAAAAAAAGCACAGTTATCCGCAACTACTACTTTTTTGAACATCCCCCAAATAATCAATTTGACACCATCCACCGCATTTTGATACTCAAATGTTCGGTTTTTATAAAACTGAGGTAATAAATGAGAAGCTCTTTCAATTGGACCCGCTACTAATTGTGGAAAAAAAGTTACGAAAGCGGCAAAATCGATAAAACTTTTTGTAGGTTTCATTTCCTTTCGGTATACATCAATGGTGTAACTTAAGGTTTGGAACGTATAAAACGAAATTCCTACTGGAAGTATAACATTTAATGTACTGGCTTCCATTGTAATTCCAACACTTGACCAAGCTTCTATCCAACTTGCCACGAAAAAATTGTAATATTTAAAGAAACCTAACATCCCCAGATTCCCCACTAAACTAATTCCTAAAAGTAATTTTCGTTTTTTGGAAATGGATGTTTTTCCTAATTGTATAGCAATAAAATAATCTAAAAAAGTACTAGCGATAATTAAGGATAAAAAACGCCAATCCCACCAACCATAGAAAATATAACTAGCTACCAATAACAATACATTTTGTGCTCGTAATTGGTTTTTAAATACAAACCAATACAAGAAAAAAACAGTAGGCAGAAAAAGTAAAAATTCTATCGAGTTAAAAAGCATGTACTATTTTTTAAATAAATCTTCAATAATTTTAGTGGTGTACAACCTTGCTCCTTTATCATTTAAATGCCCGCAAGAGGAAAAGTATTCATCTCCCTCTACTACATGTTCGTACTCTTTGATTTCAGGATACAACGCTTTCACTTTTTTAAAATATTCCATTCCTTTTACATTCGAACACATAGGAGTCGTTACTGCTATCAAATTGATATTATTAGCATTACAAATTTGCTTAATTTCTTCGAAATAACGGTTACGTAAAGGCACTAAACTTTCAATATTGTTATTCATGTTGGCTTTAGGATTATATCCAAGCGGATAATACCCATTATTTGCCAAGGTATTGGTCGGTTCGTTTACCAAGGTTTTACACCAAGCTCTAAAACCTACTTTAGCATCAAATTGTATGTAACGATAAAACGGCACATAATACAATTCGGTAAAATCGGGTTCGTTTTTAAAATGTTCTGCAATAGTATTCGATTGATGCATAAACGGCATGAAACGTCCAAAAGTACCATCATCGCGTTTTTCGTTGGACAGATTTAAATCCGTTTCTACTATGACGTTTTTTATTTCCCAACCGCGCTCTATCATCAATTTTAGTATCAAAGAAGTTTCAAACAAATGGGCACCACTCATTCCGAAATTAAAGGTTTTCAACCCTTCTTTTTCAAACAATTCCGAAACAAAATGGTTATTCGCTCTTGAAGTTCCTAAAATAATAACATCATAGTTTTGAGGTTTCGAATTGACAACATTTTCTACTTTATTTCGAGTTTCCGATTGGGCAAAAACAGTGGTATAAATGAAATCTAATGCAAAAGCGGAGAGCAAAAGCACAACTATTATTTTTCCGATAAAAACTAAAAACTGTTTCATTAGAATTGGAAATAAATAAATTCTTTATAATCGGAATACACGCCTAAAGCTAATAAAGCCATAATCGCTAAGGTTACTTTTATCCAACTTGCTTTTCCTGATAAAGGCTCTACTTTAGTACGATTTAACCATTCAACAAATACAAAAATCATTACCAAAAATAGTAATTCAAAATTATAACGTTCGTTACTCAAATATTGCGAATCAAAATGGAAATCGGTCACCATTTTTTGGATATATCCGACAGCTTCAGTCATTGATTTTGCTCTAAAGAAAATCCACGCAATTGTAGTTAAAGCAAAAGTACCTAAAATATTCAAAATGGTTTTTACACTGCTTATATTCCAACCCATTTCAATTTCGCCCATATTGGAACGATTCTTATTTTGCAATAACAAAGGCAAGAAATAAATTGCATTCAATAAGCCCCAAATAATAAACGTCCAATTGGCTCCATGCCAGAATCCGCTCACTAGGAAAATGATAAAAGTATTTCTCACTTTCATCCACATGCCACCTTGACTTCCGCCTAACGGAATGTACAAATAATCGCGAAACCATGATGATAATGAGATATGCCAACGACGCCAAAATTCAGCAATATCTCTAGAAAAATAAGGATAGTTGAAATTCTTTAATAAATCGATTCCAAATAATTTAGATGTTCCCAATGCAATATCAGAATACCCTGAAAAATCACCATAAATTTGGAAGGCAAAATAAACAGCTCCTAAAATTAATGATAAAGAATTCATGGATTCGTAATTATCAAAAACAGCATTGGCATAAGTGGCACAACTATCCGCAATAACCACTTTTTTGACCAATCCCCAAATAATTTGATAAACACCTTCTTTGGCTTTTTCAAAATTAAAATGGCGTTTGATTTTTACTTGTGGTAATAAATGGGTAGCTCTTTCAATAGGTCCAGCAACCAAAAGTGGAAAGTAACTTACAAATAACGAATAATCGATAAAATTGCGTTCGGCGGTGATGCGTTTGTAATAAATATCAATTACATATGACAAGCCATGAAACGTATAAAAGGATATTCCAACAGGAAGTATTAATTTTAATAGAACAGGATTTGTTTGAAATCCAAAACCATGCAACAAATCGGCAAAAGATTGCGCAAAAAAATCGTAGTATTTAAATACACCTAAAAACCCTAAGTTAATCCCAATAGTTAACCACAACCAAAACTTTCGTTTTTTATCGGTCATGCTGTTTTCCATCATAATAGCACTGAAGTAATCAAGCAAAGTAGAAAACACCAATAAAAACAAAAAACGCCAATCCCAACACGAGTAAAAATAATAACTCGCTACAATCAATACCGCATTTTGAGTAGTTTTATTTTTATTAAATACTACCCAATACAGTAAAAATACAATAGGCAAAAAAAGGGCAAAGGATAAAGAGTTGAAAAACATTTAACTATCTCTAAATTGTTTTTGATGATTTAATTGCCAAATATCCTCATTTAATAGGGATTTCAAAAATAATTCGGCGCTATTTCCTTTTCCGAAATCGCTTTCTGTTGGTTGTATTTTATGAGTATCTATAACATTCAGAGCATTAGAAATACTTACCGATGTATAATCTACATTGATTATGTCGGCGTGAAGTGCCCTATTTTGTTGACGTGTTCCAATATTGATAATCGGTAACCCATAATAAGGAGCTTCTCTAATACCTGCACTACTATTACCAATAATGAATTGTGATTTTTTTAATAAGGTTAAAAAATATTCAAATCGCAAAGAAGGAAAAATACGGAATCGAGGATTGTCTTTTAATTTCTGATACGCTTTTAATATGGTTTGACTTCCTAAATCGTTATTGGGATACACTACCACATAATTATGATAATCTGCTAATAAAGCATCTACAAAATTATCCGCATATTCCTGCATAAATTTTGCTTCTGTAGTTACTGGATGGAACATCGCAACCGCATAAGTATCAAATGCAATTTCATAATACTGTTTTGCTGTTTCTAAATTGGGCAGTGTATCAGAAAACATGATATCTACATCAGGAGAACCGATTGTAAAAATGGCATTTTCTAATTCTCCCATTTGAATCAAACGTTTTTTGGCTTGTTTGTTAGAAACAAAGTGCACGTGACTCATTTTACTGGTAGAATGACGAATCAACTCATCAATGGTTCCAGAGACTTCTCCACCTTCAATATGGGCTACTAAAATATTATTCAAACTTCCAACAATAGCTCCTGCTAACGCTTCTACCCTATCGCCATGAATGACAATCATATCAGGGTCACACGATTTTACATAAGTAGAAAGTCCTTCGATGGTCTTAGCTAAAGTCAAATCCATTGTGGTTTCGTGGGTGTGATTTTCAAACGTGTGAATATTAGAAAAGCCACATCTCTCCACTTCTAACAAGGTATAACCATATTCCTTTTGCAAGTGCATACCCGTAACAAAAATAAAAGGTTCAAATTCGGGATGTACTTCCAAAATTTGAATCAAGGATTTTATTTTACCAAAATCGGCACGCGTACCGGTAAGAAATAGGATTTTTTTGGACATTTTGTAAATGGCTATTGCGTTGCAAATATAGTTATTTTTACAAGACCTGATACGTTTTAAAAACCTGTCAGGTCTTGTAATTATATGTAATTACTCAAAATCACCAAAATCCAATTGCTCATCATTAGCAATATCTCTTGTTGCTTTTTTACCTAATAACGAATCAAAATGTTCTGCTAAGATTTTACCAGTACCTGGTCGCTTTACCCAAATGTTTTCTTTTGTTAACATTTCTCCTTTTTGGATAGAGGCAATGGAACAAACCGTTGCAAAAGCGAAATCAATTGTAACTTGTTCT
Organism: Flavobacterium lacisediminis; assembly: GCF_025909975.1. Lineage (GTDB taxonomy): Bacteria > Bacteroidota > Bacteroidia > Flavobacteriales > Flavobacteriaceae > Flavobacterium > Flavobacterium lacisediminis. The sequence continues at coordinate 261,694 of NZ_JAPCIO010000003.1, forward strand.
TCGTCTGCTGGTTTTTTTGTTCCGCCACGCATTTGCGCCATTTCGGCACTATTGATGATTAATTCTTTACACGCTTGTTCATCCATACTACATACAATGTCTGGACCTGTTCGGTTCATGTGATCAGTAAAATGGCGTTCTAAAATGGCTGCTCCTAAAGCTACTGCTCCTAAACATGCGTTATTATTTAGGGTGTGATCAGATAATCCAAAAACTTTATCAGGGAACGCTTGATGCATTTCCATCATGGCACCAAATCGTACTAAATGAATTGGGGTTGGGTATAAATTGGTAGTATGTAATAAGGCAACTGGAATATTGTGTTTATCAAAAATAGCTACTGCTTTTTGAATACTATCTATAGTATTCATTCCGGTACTCAAAATAACAGGTTTCCCAAAAGAAGCAATATGCTCTAATAACGGATAATTATTACATTCACCCGAACCAATTTTATAGGCCGGAATATCAAATTTTTTCAAACGTTCAGCAGCAGCACGGGAAAAAGGAGTTGAGATAAAAATCATGCCTTTGCTTTCGACATAATTTTTCAATTCTAGTTCCTCTTCTTCGTTTAAAGCACAACGTTCCATAATTTCATAAATAGACACGTCGGCATTTCCTGGAATGACTTTTTTAGCAGCGCCACTCATTTCGTCAGCTACGATATGGGTTTGGTGTTTCACTACCTCAACACCTGCTCTATGAGCTGCATCTACCATTTCTTTGGCTACTTGAAGTGAACCTTCATGATTAATACCGATTTCGGCAATAACTAATGGTGGAAAATCGGGTCCTATTTTTCTTCCTGCTATTTCTATGTAGGGATTCATATATTTAGTGATTAGTGAATAGTAATTAGTGTATAGTTTTATTTAAAAGAAATTCTGCGTAACCAAAATCTTCTTGTGTATCGATATCTACATTAGCAAAAGGATGATTCACTTCTAATGGAAAAGCATCTTTTGTAATGATTTCATTATTTAATATTACAGATGCTTTTGTAATGTAAAGCAACCCATTTTCATAATACAAAGGTTCTAAATCTTGACTGCGTTGCCCTACTTCATAATTGTAAGGAATGAATTTATGGTTTGTAATTTTTCCTAATTTATGATGACTTCGTGAAACGGTAAACAAACTATCTACTTGTTTTTCTTGAAAAATCGTAAAAGCTTCTTGTAATAGATTTTTTGGTCTCAGTGGATTGGTAGCTTGCAACAGTATTACATTTTCAACTGCTCCATGAATTGATTCTAAAACATGCTTTAAAGCTGAAACAGTGGGTTCCAAATCTCCTGAAATTTCTTGAGGTCTATCAATTACTACAGCACCATATTGCAAAGCTATTTCTTTTATAGCCACGTCATCGGTAGAAACATAAATCACATCGATAAAATCATACTGTTTAGCATATAAAATACTGTGTGCCAACAAAGGAATTTCTCCCAATAGTTTTATGTTTTTTCCAGGTAAACGTTTAGAACCTCCTCGTGCTGGGATGATGGCTATGGATTTACTCATAAATACTATGTCTGTTTGAAAAATCTTTAAAAAATAAAGGTTTTATTTTTTCTATTTCCAATTCTGATTTATTCCACCATTGTAATGTTTCTATCTCTTGAATAATGGTATCAGAAAAACGTTTACGAATTTCTTTAGCTGGAACTCCTGCAACAATACTATAAGGCGCAACATCTTTTGTAATTACACTTCCTGCTGCTAAAATTGCTCCATTCCCAATAGTTACATTCCCAACAACAATAACACCATGCCCTATCCAAACATCATGTCCTATCATAATATTATTTTCTTCTTTTAACTGCTTTAATTCACCTTTAAATAAATTTTGATTGATGTAAGTAGTCATATATGATATAGGATGATTTGTTGCATGCAATGCTACATCAACACCTAACTGACAATATTTTCCTATAGAAATAGTGCCTCCTAAAAGATTTCTATAACCTAAAGTGGTTGCATAACCTATTTTGATATTACCCGAAAAATTACAACCATCAGGCACAGCATTTTTTCCTTCAAAAGTTACATTTTGAATTCCTTTTGAAAAACCTGAAAGAATAACTTTATCAGTTTTTTTAATTGAATTTAAAAAAAAATAAAGAATTTTTTTAACAAATAAACGCATAGTTTCATTATTTAACAAAAAACTTTTTTAGCAATGAGGCAACTTTAGATTTAAAAAAATATGGTATAAAATCAACTAATTTCTTTTTATTCTTAATATTTATGTCGTGAAATGAAAATTCAGACTCTTTAAAATTTAAAATTGTTTTTAATTTTGTCTCAGCCCATTCCTTCTCTAAAATATTGCCCATATGCCAAACATATGCTTTAGGAGAAGATAATCTCCATAAGCCTGATTTGTCAAAAGGAATATCTAAATAAATTGCTTCTGTACCTCCTGAAGCACCTATATATGTTTTTTCTTTTGGCACATACTTTAATGTTGGTGATTTTCGAATTGTACAACAAAAATGACCTGCTCCAATAATATAATTTTCATCACTTTTAACGCATAAGATTTTATCTTCAAACATTTTATTTGTAAATACTAAATCCCTCCCTATACTTCTATGAAAATGCTCCAAATCTTCGAATGAACATACTTCATTTACTTGTTTTTTATTAAAAATAACTTGCCAAAAATTAGAAACAATAGTAGCGTCGGCATGAGAATAATTATTTGGCGTTGGATTCATAGAGACAAAACCTGCCTGGGGTATATTTTTAAACATTTGAAAGGTTTGAAAAAGCCATCCTTTATCAAAAAAAACATCCGCATCAGAATATGTAATAAATTCTTCAAAACTTGCTCTTGTTTCAGTTATGATAGCATTCATTTTCCCAACATTATCTTTGTTAAAAATTACCCTATCGATTTTACCTTTAAAATATAAGTCATTCAAATAATTATTTACTTCCTCCGAACATCCATTTGAAATTAATGAAATTACTGTATCTTTATTTATTGTCGACAATAGAGATTCAATACAAACTTTTAAAACATTAAAAGAATCTTTAAAATAACCTTCATTATTAGGTATATATATAGGAATTATAACCCTATGTGAAGCTTCATTTATATTTATAATCTTATTTGAATTTGGATTAAAACCTATTCGCATTTTATTTTATATAAAAATTATTCTCTTTTAATTTTTTATAAAGATTCTCTTTAGAAACAACAACATTCTCACTTGAGAATTCATTAAATTCTACACTTGAATTATCATAAATATTATGATAATGCATCATATATAAATTTGTTTTTTTATCTAGATAGGTTCTAGGAACTTCTTCTCTAGAAATCATAATTTCATGGATTTTTTCAGAAATTCTAGGTACTCCTTCTGTATATTTCAATCCAAACTCTTCCTGGTATATTTCAAACAAATCTTTCACCTTAAAACTTGGAATATTCGGAATGATATTAAATCCTGTAAACTCAAAAGAATTTTTAATTAAGGTTACTGCTTCTTCCACATCAATCATGAAACGAGTCATTTCTTTTGAATATAATTTTAACTCATACTTATTTTGTATTGAGTCTAAAATTAACGGAATAATACTTCCGGTTGAATTTAAAACATTTCCATAAATTGCAGTAGTTAATTTTACATTCGAGTTTTCTGCATTTACAATAAAAGCTTCCCCTCCAATGAACTTCATTGAACCATATAAGGTTGTAGCAGCTCTACTTTTATCTGAAGAAATAAAACATGCCGCTTTGAAATTATTTTCTTCTGCTACATTTCTTGAATTAATTGCTCCGTTTATGATAGTTCTTATTGCTACATCGACATTTTGATCTACTGCTTCTATTTGTTTTAAGGAAGCGGCAAAAATCCCATAATCATGCCCTTTAGCTGCTTTATTCATTAATTTGAAATCGGCAACATCTCCAATTACACACCTAATTTTAGGAAACTGTTTTTTTAAATAATAATGTTTCGCCTCATCTCTGCTGTAAATAGTAATTTCAGCTTCATCATAAAAACGTTTAACAATTTCTCTTCCTAAGTAGCCTGCACCTCCTGTTATAAATAATCTCACTTCTTAAATTTTATAATTTGTATAATCTAAATATGTTTGAAACAAATGTAATTCTAATTCGTTATTTATCACAGGAAACTTATTTAAATTAACTGCATTTCTAAATTCAACTAATTTCAAATACACTTCTTCAACTGAAATTTCTGTATATGTAATCTCATTTTGTTCTAATGTACCTATTATAGCCACAACATTGTCAATATAATTCAATTTTACTAAATTCTTATTATGCTGTATTTCTAGATCATTATGTATATTATAGCAAAAAGTAGCAACAAATGATGTTTTATAAGGTTTAGCATATCTTCCGAATATATTAGGCAACTTATAGCTAACAAAATTACTATCCACTTCTAAACAATATCTTTTAAACAATTCTTTAGATTCTCGTTTAGCAATACCATATGGTGTTTCTAAATCTTCTTGTATAGAAGATAAAAAGACTACATTGACCTTATTTTCAATATTTTTCAAACCATCTATAGTAGCTATTGCTAACTTACGATTTTCTTCTAAAATTTCATTTGGATCAGAACTTCTATGCAAAAAGGCACCATGAATTAACCAATCCAATTCTTTTAAATCAGAAAGCTTAGACAAATAATCTCGACCAAGTTCAATTACTTCATATTTTAGAATATGTCTAAAATAATTCATTAAATGAATCCCAACGAATCCTTTTTCTCCTGTAATAGCTATTTTCATATTACAAATTGAAGATTTTTTTTTATTTTAGTCATTTAAAGCTCTTATTAGAAATTAAAAGTCTATTTTAATTAAACATTACAATAGGCAATAGATACTATATTTTAAAATAGAATTAATGTTGTATATTTTTTTCGTCACCATTTTATAAATTAAAACCATTTGAACTATAAAAAATCACACAAACAAGGTGTAATTAAAAATTAAAATATAGTTCTTATACAAATCTAATAAATAATGTAACTTCTATAATATGAAAGTGCACTATTATCTTATAATTAATGTTTTAAAAGTCTTTTTAAAAAAATTTTCACATTGTTCTTATTTAAAAACCAGATATTAGAAATTTTAAAAACATTTAAAATAACCAGAATAAAAGTAGTTTTATTTAATTCTTTCAATTGCATAAAACAAAGTTTGTTTTTTAACAGACTATAATCATCACTACTTAATCTATTTGTTTTATGATAAAAATCTATAACATTTTTCAAATATAATGGTAAATTTATGTACTCTTTTGTTTGCGAAGATATATTTTCATTATGAATTCTATAATAAACCATTGGGTTGTCTAAATAATAAAATTTAGTTTCAAAAGAACAACGAGTCCAAAATTCTACATCTTCTCCAGCTGCAGGCATTTCTTCATTAAAATACCCTACTTTATCTACTACTTCTTTTCTCACAAAAGATGTAGGCATCATTACAGTCCAATTACCTATCATTCTCATTTTAACATCACCATGCTTAACTTCTGGTTTTCCGGGACGGCCAACTATTTTACCTTGTAAAATTCCTTCATTATTAATTACTTCACAACAACCATGAACCAAACCAAATTCTGGGTTTTGTTCTAATATTTGGACTTGTTTCTCTAATTTATTAGGCAACCAAATATCATCATCATCAACAAATGCTATGTATTTCCCTACAGCTTTACTAATTCCAATATTTCTAGGCTTTGAGGGTCCTCCACTATTTGGAATTTTAACATATGCTACCTTTTCGTATTTTTCACATAGCAATAAATTATCATCTCCAGGGGTTCCATCATCTATAACAATAACCTCGTAATCTTTAAAATTTTGATTTTTTATACTATCTAAAGTTAACTTTAAATATTGAGTCCTATTGTATGTAGGAATAATTATGCTTACCAAAAGATTTTGCATTTTTTTTTATAAATTAAATTTAGAAAAAATAAATCTAAACAAATATTTTATGAATTTTAAACGTATTCTTAAAAAACCAAACCCTTTAAGATTTATAATTTGTGTCAATGAAATCTTCCCTTTTTTAAATTTAAGCCACCAAACTTCATTTATATACTTTTCAATAAAAACATTAATCTTAGATTCATCTGGATACATGTTTAGATAACCCAGATACTCTTCAAACAATAATTCTCTTTTTGAAAAACTAATTTTAGTTGTGGTTGATTCTGGATGGCGTCTGAAATTATTTAACTTTTTATTTAAAAAAATAATATCCTTTTTTTGAATAAGCCATGTCCAAAAAAACAAATCTGACATTTGTCTGTAATTAAATGTCTCGTCTGGAATAGCAATTTTGGGTCTACGAAACACAACACTACTACCATTAGTTATTAAAGGATTGAAAGGAAAACTGTTAATTACAATGTCATTTGACACTATGCCGAATGAGTCATTTGGAATATTTAATAGTGATGTTCTTTTCCTACTATCGTACAAATAATTACATTCTTGATCAACATAATTACTAGTACAAAAAACTAAAGGCAATGAACTGTTTTTATCCAACATACTAACGGATTCCTCTAAAAAGGATGGATCTGAATAATCATCTGTTTCAGCTATCCATACATATTCGGTTTCAACAAGCTCTAATCCTTTTCTCCATGAATTATAACCACTCCCAGAATTGATTTCATTTACAATAAAATATTTGACTTTAAAACTTGGATTATCTTCAATAAATTTTGTAATAATTTCTACACTATTATCAGTTGATTTATCATCAATAATAATTGCTTCCCAATCTTTATAAGTCTGATTGGCAATGGTTGTTAAACGATCCATCAAAAATTGACCGTGATTATAACTTGGAACTATTATTGAGACTTGTGTCATTGAAGAATATTATATTTATTAAATTTTATTTCATCTAGAAAGCAAACGACGAATAGCTTTTTCAAAAATAAATTTAGAAAATTTTAAAATTCCAATAGTTTTAAAAAACTTTTTCACGATAAGTCCAGTTAAATAACTATTAGATTTCTTAATTTCATTTAAACGATTTCTATATTTAATATCTGATGTGTAATACCTAGATATTAAATTTGAACTGAAAATATAGAATTCCTCATGCGTTAATATACTCTTGAAACAATCAACAACTTTTAATTGGTTATCATCAATACCAATAGTCATCATTCTGCCTTCTGGATTCATTCTGTAATAAGCCAATGGTTTGTTAATAAAAATAAATTTATCTTGTTTCTTAAATAATTGAACCCATACCACCCAATCCTCTTGAGCTGATAGATTTTCAGGGAATCGAATTGCTTCAAATAATGATGCTTCAAAAAAACCACATTGCATTTGAATAGAAAAAGAAACATTCCATTCTGTCAAAAATCCTTGAACTGAAAAAAAACGCTTATCTAATTCGCAAAAAGGAGGGAAAATTTTCTTTGAATCATTTGAAATCATTTCAAAATTTGAGATAACTATCTCTAAACCTTTATTTTCCGAAGTCAAAAGTTCATTTAATGATGCTTCAATTTTAAAATCATTTAAAAGATCATCGGCATCTAAAAATTGCAAATATTTGCCTTTAGCCTTTTCAATTCCTAAATTTCTTGCACTACTTACCCCACCATTATCTTTATAAATATAAATAAATCTCGGATCTTTTTTTGTGAAACCTGATATTATTGTTGCCGAATCATCGCTACTACCATCATCAACTATTATACATTCCCAATTTGTATGGGTCTGTTTACAAACTGACTCAAGTGTTTCATTTAAGTACTTGGCCTGGTTATAACAAGGAATTATAATAGAAACTAATACACTCATTACTCTTTCATTATTTTATTAAAAAACAAATCATATTCACTTGCAATCCTTTCAGGATGAAATCTGTTTTTGATTTCTAAATATTCACTTGAATTAAAATAACTAGTTATTTTATCACTGGTTATTTCTTTAATTACATCTTTATAGTTTCTAGTTTTTAAATCTAAGACGGGAAAACTAAAACTATTAGCAACTTCTGTCAAATTACCTATTTTAGGGATTACCATGGGCTTATCAAATGTAAGTCCTAAAAACAAATTTCCTGAATTTAAATTTCTTAATCTTGGAATAACAATTAAGGAAGACTTTTTAACTAAATCGATCATGTAAGGATATTCGATAAAATTATATCCAAAAAAATACTGTTCTTTCTTAATTGGAAAACAATATAAGAACATCATTAGCCACTTATATATTTTTCTTGTTCTGTATGGCAAAAAAGATGGCAATTGCCAAAATGGAAACATGTTAGGTACAACTAACAATTTGTTTTTATTTGGAATTTTTTTAAAAACTTCAAGAATTAGCTTAACTTCTTCTTTTGACCTAATTGCTCCAATTACTACTACTATAAATTTTCCATCAAAATTTAAAGCAATTTTTTCTTCTATATTTTTAGTAATAAAATTGTTACGTAAACTCTCATATAGTGGATGATAAATAACAGTATGCTGGCTATTTTTAGAAAAAAACTTTTTATTGTTTTCTAATGAAAATTGACCTAAATGAATTACACCATCAACATATTTGTATATTAATTCAAATAAATATCCAAATTTATTATCTTCATCATAATGCGATTTATCATCATTTAATATTAAAATAATCTTAGCATTTTCTTTCCACTTTTTAATTTCAAACTCAAGTTCAGTTAATTGATTTTGAGTTGGCATTTTAAAATCAAAAATTGCCTCGGGGAATTGAATATTTACAATATCACAACTTGTATCAAACTCATTATATTGCCCAAAAACAAATTCGTTTTTTGAAAAATTAATTATCTCATCAAAATAAACATTCCTATCTTTTTTATGTGGTATAAATACTTTCATACAATTCAACTAATACTTCTTGATAGAAATTACATTGATAAATTAAAATTATATAATTACTCAAAAATCATTCTTACTTTAATACTTCTTTGAGTTTTTTCTTAGAAAACAATACGATATAAACTCTAAAGAAAAGTGAAACCCATTTTTTTCCTAATCTGGTTTCTTCTATTTCTTTAAGCATTTTAAACCTGTTGGAATTCAATAAGCTTCTATTTTTATTCAGTTCGAGTCTATTTGAAACCAATTCTTTATAATCATTCAAAAAAGGTTTAAAGTATTCATTCAACACTTGATTCCTTTCCTTTGAATTATCTTGTAAAAAACTAATTCCATCTAAATAAAAAACGGATAGAAAACCATCTACTTTTAAATAACTACAATTATATTTAAATAATGCTAAAATGCAAAATTTCCAATCAGATACTATTTTCAAGCTTTCATCATAAAGTCCAACAACATCAAAAACACTTTTTTTAATGTAGGTATTGGAATGAGATAATGAGCTTGTATACATATGTGAAAAATCTATTTCAGCAGGAAATTTAACTACTCCTGAAATATTATCTCCCACTCTATATTCGTCAAAAAAAACCATATCATACTCATTTGCAAAAGAATGATATTGTTCCAAAACTTGACTATTATAAAAATGATCACCACTATTCAAAAAAAGCAAATATTCTCCATTTGCTGCATTGATACCTTTATTCATTGCATTATAAATACCTTTATCTGGTTCACTAACCCAGTAATCTATGTATTTACTTTGACTTTCTATATAATCAGCGCTACCATCAATCGAGCCACCATCAATAACTATGTACTCAAACTCTTTCCAAGTTTGATTTATAACACTTTCTAAAGTTTTCTTTAGTCCATCAAGGTTATTGTAATTAATAGTTATTATCGATAAAATGGGCATTGTTTGATTTTTTTTCAATTTCTAAATCTGACACTATCATTTCTTTAACTAAGCCAGCTAAATCATATTTAGGTTTCCAATTTAATACAGTATTGGCTTTAGTTGGATTTCCAATTAACAAATCTACCTCAGTAGGTCTATAATATTTAGGATCCACTTTTACCACTACTTTACCAATTGGCAATTGATATTGAGGATTATTACAAGCAACTACAGTTCCTACTTCATTTTCATTTTCACCTGAAAAATTTAATTCAATTCCACATTCAGCAAATGCCATAGAAACAAAATCTCGGACATAAGTTGTTTTACCGGTTGCAATTACAAAATCTTCGGGTTTATCTTGTTGTAACATTAACCACATTGCTTCTACATAATCTTTTGCATGTCCCCAATCGCGTTGTGCATTCAGATTACCTAAATATAAACAATCTTGTTTTTTTAAAGCAATTCGGGCTACAGCCATAGTAATTTTTCTGGTAACAAATGTTTCACCTCTTCTAGGAGATTCATGATTGAATAAAATTCCATTGCATGCAAACATATTGTACGCTTCCCTATAATTTTTAGTAATCCAAAAACCATAAATTTTTGCTACTCCATAAGGAGAACGAGGATAAAAAGGTGTGGTTTCCGACTGAGGTACTTCTTGCACTAATCCGTAAAGTTCTGAAGTAGAAGCTTGATAAATTCTAGTCTTGTGGGTTAACCCTAAAATTCTAATCGCTTCTAAAATTCTTAGCGTTCCGATACCGTCAACATTTGCCACGTATTCTGGAGAATCAAAACTAACTTTTACATGAGACATTGCACCCAAATTGTAAATCTCGTCAGGTTGAACTTCCTGAATTATTCTAATTATATTAGTAGAATCTGTTAAATCACCATAATGCAATTTAAAATTGACATTTTTTTCGTGTAAGTCCATATATAAATGGTCAATTCGTTGCGTGTTAAAAGATGACGCTCTTCTTTTAACACCATGAACCTCATATCCTTTTTCTAATAATAACTCAGCCAAATACGATCCGTCTTGACCTGTAATTCCCGTTACTAAAGCTCTTTTCTTCATTAGTTATCTTTAATTTATCTTCTAATATTTATCTCTTACTAACAAGTTGTAAACATACTTATAATTTGTAATTTAAGATAAAAATTTTTCTTTATATACTTTTAAAACCCCTTCTTCTAATGATATTGATGCATTCCAACCCATTTTATTTATTTTAGAAACATCCATTAACTTTCTTGGAGTACCATTTGGCTTTTCAGAGTCCCATACTACTTCACCTTCATAGCCAACACATTTTTTGACTAATAAAGACAAATCTTTTATTGGTAAATCAACACCTGTACCTACATTAATATGGCCTGATTCTTCATACTTGCTGATAAGAAAAAAACAAGCTTCTGCTAAATCATCTACATGTAAAAACTCCCTTTTTGGAGAGCCATCTCCCCACAAAACCACTTTCGATTCACCATTAACTTTGGCTTCGTGGAATTTTCTCAACATCGCTGGTAAGACATGTGAATTTTGTAAATCATAATTATCGTTAGGTCCATATAAATTAGTTGGCATAGCAGATATAAAATTACAATTGTATTGACTTCTGTATGCATCACACATTTTTATTCCTGCTATTTTAGCAATAGCATAAGGCTCATTAGTTGGCTCTAATTCTCCTGTTAACAAATATTCCTCTTTCAAAGGTTGAGGGGCCAACTTTGGATAAATACAACTTGAACCTAAAAACAATAGCTTTTTTACATTATGTAAGTAACTTTGATGAATAATATTATTTTGAATCATCAAATTGTCATATAAAAATTCTGCTCTATAAATATTATTCGCGTGAATACCGCCCACTTTTGCAGCAGCTAGAAACACATATTCTGGCTGTTCTTGTGCAAAAAAAGTAGCGACATCGGTAGTGTTTCGCAAATCAAGTTCAGCTGAAGAACGTGTTACTATATTACAAAAACCTTTGCTTAACAGATTTCTGTGAATAGCACTTCCTACCATCCCATTATGACCTGCTATATAAATCTTCGAATTAATTTCCATTGTTCATTATTACATCGTAAAAATATACGAAATTAGTGGTTATTTTTTTACTATCTAGGCTTTTTATATTATTACTTTAATTGCACTCTATTTATTTAGAATATTGATACAATCAAAAAAGAAAAACATTATAAACCTTTTATAAAAAATTCTTGTTTTACCCTATCAAAAAATATCATAGGCGGATAATTAAAATACCTTTTCTTCTTTTGAATCATTTTTGAATAGAAAAAATTATTTATAATTTTCTTTACAAAAACAAATTTCACTTCCTTAACTAAAGTATTATATTTTTTTATCTCTTGTATTAGTTTCTTTTCTTCAATTGGAATATTATTTTCAACTTCTTCCTGAATTTTTGCTTGTGCTTCTTTTATATATAAATCTAAAAAATCTAACGATAACTGATTTTTAGATCGTTGTCTAAAGCCTCCTAAAAGCGCTTGAGTAACAAATAATTTCTCATATCTAAAAAAACGAAGCCATAATTCTAAATCACCAGCATATTTTAAATCAGTTGCTAATTTACTACCCGAAGTCTCCCACAAAGAACGTCTCCAAAAAGTGGATTCTTGCTGAATCCATTCAAAATTACCTAAATAATAATCTAATTTAGACCATCTTTTAAAATCGCTTACCGCTACTGTTCTTCCCATTTCATCAAAAGTTGATGGAATACCTTGAATCCAATTAACATCTTTAAAATTAAAAAGTTCAGCCACGATAAATAAAGCTTTTGGATGGTATAAATCATCAGAATTTAACCACGCCATAATTTCACCTGTTGATTTATCAAATCCTTTTTGAATAGCATCATACAGGCCTTTATCAGGTTCACTTATCCAATAAGCTAACTGACTTTCATATTTTTTTATAATCGCAACTGAATTATCTGAACTTCCTCCATCAATAATGATATACTCTAAATTGGGATAATTTTGAGACAAAACGGATAGAATCGTTTCTTCAAGAAATTCACCTCCATTATAATTTGGTGTTACTATTGATATTTTGGGAAAGTTCTTCATCAAAATCACTAATATCTTTAAGAATTATTATTGTTATTATTTTCAATATGTTTTAACCAGAATTCTTTATTACCGCCATAACAATGATCTTCACGATACCAAGCATGGCAACCAAAAGGAAGTCCATTTAATTTACTATATAAGAAACAAGGCTCTCTGTCCCAACAAAAACCTAAAACTGATTCAACAGTTGGAGCAGTCAATATTTTATATTTTAAATTCAACTCCATGAATAAAACATCCTCATTCGCATTAAAATTAGCTATAAAATATTTCAAACTATTCTTTAGACTAAAAAACTTAAATGGTATTTTAAACATTCCTATTAAAAATGCTTTATTCCCTAACTTTAGATTTGCTTGATTCTCTATTATTAGCTGTTTCACAGACTTTAAAGGATACTTTTGGGTTGAAAAAACTTTAATTATTGAATCAATTTTACGCAATGAAAACCCTCCATTTCCAGGAAACCAAAATTTAGCTCCTAAATTGGGATCGCCATGATAATCTTCAAACCATATTCCACCTATATAATCAAACCCTTTTTTTGCCCAATCTAACAATTCATCTCTAAAAACATAGCAATCTGTTTGATAAATGAGCATATATTTAAATTTTTCAAAAGTCTTGTAAAAATGATGACTTAACAACAGTCTATTATAACCATTTAAACTTTCAAAATAAAAATCATCAAAAAAAACAAAATTTGTTATACTTGGAAATTTATTTTTATAATAATCAAGATTTATTTTTTTAGAACAAATGAAATGTATTGAATAATCAGAAAGCAACTTAACACATTGTTCAACAGATTGAACTTCAAAAACATTTAATGCTTCTTTATAAATTGGAATAACAACACAAATTTCTTTTTTGTTCATCTTGATTTAACACACTTAAATTGATTTTATTTTTAATTAAAATTTGATAAAATCAATATTTTTTTCTCCTATAGTTTTTTAAAAAACTTATTTATCAAAACTAGTTTAAATATTTTATAAAAATTAATTAAACTCACTGACTTCATATAAAAAAGAAGTAAAACAAATTATTATAAAATCTTTTTTTAATCGTTAAGTAAATACTTTTTTTATTTTCTTAAGTATTCTTTTTTTTACATTATGACGGTTTAAATAAACATCATAAACTGTTAACATCATTAAATATCCTTTTAACTTTTTCCCAGACTGAATAAGCAACAACGCTTTTTCATAGATAATAAAATTACGTTTAATAAAATTATTTCTTTCTTTAATTTTATCATAATTTGAAATTTTTATTTTCTCCAAATAATGCATCAAAACAAAACGTAATTTATATTCTATATTCATAAAAGTTATTCTATTTTCTGCTTGTATAGCTTTAGCAATTACACTAGTTTGATGATATCTAAAATTATTTAAAGAATCACTTATAAATGCAACTTTTTTGTTCACTATCAATTTAAAATAAAACATCCAATCACCACAATATCTAAATTCTCTACCTATATCAAAATGTTTATTTATGTCTACATCCTCTCTTCTAAAAACTACAGCACTTGCATTAGGAATTACATTTCTATAAATTAAGTATTTTTCAATAAATTCATTACTATCTATAATAAAATCATTAAGAAATAACGATTTATCTAAATCATCAGTTTGTGTAATCCAACTTCCTGTAACTACACCTTTTTCATTTACTCTATTTGATTGGCAATAAGCCAAAACTACTTGCGAATCCTTTTGAAAAGGTTTTACTAATTTTTCTAAGAAATAAATATCGCAATAATCGTCTGTTTCTGCAATCCAAATTAACTCTCCTTTAGCTATTTTAATTCCCTTTACCCATTGCTCAAAAGTATTCCCTGTATTAACTTTATTAAAAACACATGAAGTAACTTTAATATGCTCTTTATACTTGTTTAGCACTAATAAGCTATTATCAGTACTACAATCGTCCATTAAAATAACTTCGAAATTAGAATATGTTTGATTAAAAATACTTTCTAAGCGTTGTTCTAGGTATTTTTCATGATTGTAATTTGGAACAATTACAGTAACTAAAGGATTTTTTAATTCCATAACCTTTTCTTAATTCTTTTAAAAACAATTGCTATGAGTTGTTTAGATGTATATGCATCTATAGTTGAATTATTTATTATTGTAGCTTTGTCTCTCAATAAAGTAAAAAGAATTTCTTCTTCAACGGCTTTACAGGTATTTAAAAGTGATAAATCTGAAGGAGATATTTCATTTTTAAACCTTTTTATAAAATTAGATATTCTTGTGTTTAATATTTTTGTCGTTAAAGGAAATTTTGACATAGCACTCACAATTAAAGCATGTGTTTGAGCTGTTTTCAAATTTCTGAAATACTCTGTTTTAGCGCTCCATATTCCAACTCCTTCTCTGTAGACCGCCATTTCTTCCTCTAAATACTTTAGTTTACCATGTTCTGACAATAGCATGTACATAAAATAATCGCCTATTGGAGTTAAAGAAAACTCAGGCGGAAACTCTTTAATTATGTTTCTAAAAACCACAGAAGGCGTGTGAATATAGTTTCCTAAACGCGCTAACGTTTCTTGTGATTCATAGTTTTCAGGAACTTTAGTTATAAAATCTTCAACAAACTCGCCATTGGGTTTCAAAATTTTAATTTTATGAAAACTTAAAACATAATCTGGATTAGCTTCTAAAAAATCAACTTGTTTTTGGAGTTTGTAAGGATCTGTCCAGTAGTCGTCGCCTTCTAATAATGCAACGTATTTGGTTCCGCTATTAAAACAATGTTTGTATATCCGCAATGCATTTTGAGTTCCTCCAACATTTATTTCATTCAAAAAAAGTTCAATTCTACTTGAGTACTTTTCTTTAAGTTTAATACAAATTTCACGAGTTTTGTCATTTGATAAATCCTCTCCAATGTATAATTTATAATTAAAGTTGGTTTTTTGCATCATAACAGATTCTATTGCCTCTTCAATGTATAGTTCTTGATTATAAGTAACCATCCAAATTGATAAAAGAGGCGCTTTATTCCCAGACTGCATATCCAAATCCAGTTTTTCCAAATCCATTACCATTGTACAACATTATTAAATTATTGTCATTTTTAAAAACATACGGATAAGATATCATTTCAGAATCCCAACCTTCACTTGATATATCAATACCGGCCTTATCGTCCTTTCTAACCCAATCCTTTCCATTTAATGATTCAGCATAACCAATTTTATAACTGTTCGTGATGTTATTTCTATAATCCGATTTTTTTCTTTTTCCAAACCACATTTTGTATTTACCATCTTCCTTAATTACTGCTGCGCTTACTAATCCGCCTTCATCATCATTTAATTCAATTGCAACTTTTCCTGTTTGATTCCAAGTAATACCGTCTAATGATTCTGCATATTTTATGTTATAGACTGGTTCTGGTTTACCATCAAATCTCTCCCACTTAATACAGGACAAATACCACATTTTGAAAGTATCATCCTCCAAAGTAACAAAAGAAGTCCCAGAGAAATAAGGTTCAATAAAATTTACTGAAATTATTGGTCCTTCAGAAAGCTTTTTAAACACTTTACCACCATCATCACTAATGGCTAATCCAACTGCATTTTGAAAAGGAACAGTTCCTCTTGTAGTCCAACCAATATAATAAAGGTATTTCTTATTTCCAACAGTTATAATTGATGATGGCATTATTCCAGAGTCATCAAATGATCCTAAATTACCTAATTCAAATAATGGTGCGGTATGTTCATAAATAATTTTTTTAGGATTATTTTTTTCAACTTCTATGTAAGAAACATTACTTCTACCTGATACATCTCTTGTAGAATAATACACTCTAATTCTGTCTTCCAACAAATCAACTACAGGCACTTGTGCATGGCTTTTATTCCAATCAAATTGTCCATTAACATTATATATATTGCCTTTCTTAATCCACATTTTATAACTCTTTTGTTGATTTTTCAGACTTAATTGCAGGATTTCCTTTATACAATCCCCAAGGCTCAGTATTTTTAATAATACTTGCAGCCATTGCTACAAATGTACCTTCAGCTAGAGTAATTCCATCCCTAATAGTGGCATTAACGCCTAAAGTGCAATAATTTTCAACAACGCAATGTCCAGATAAAACAACATGTGAAGTAAACATTACATGGTTTTTTATAACAGAATGATGTCCAATATGATTTCCACTCCACAAAATAACATTATTACCTATTGATGTAAAAGGTTGAATCGTGTTATTTTCTAAAATAAAACAATTATCACCAATAGCATTATCAAAGGTAGTCGCTTTACTACTTATATAACTTATGAGTTTATATCCTTTTTGTTTGATATCATTATATACTTTTTCACGCAATCTATTCATTTGCTGAGGAGACATTGGTGCAAAAAAATCATATTCTGATGGAGGATATATCTTTTCAACAGTTTCAAAAGATACTATTGGTAAATTTTTAAAATTCTTAGCTTCTGGGATATATTTTTCATTTACACAAAATGCTACTACTTCATGATCAGAATCATTTTCCAAATAATAATGTGCTAATTCTGCAAAATCCTGAATTCCGAAAATAATAACTTTTGCCATCTTGATTATTTTTTTAAAACATAAACTGTATATTCATACAAGCCGTAATCATTTCTTATGATATAATTTCGTGATAAATTTTTACATAAAAAATCACTTAGCAAGTCATGAGATACATGAAACAAATCTTCTCTTTCCCAATCCACATTTTTTGACATCACATTAAATGCAATACCTTTTGAAGATTTTTCGTAAACTAATGTTAACAATTTTGTGAAATACTCCCACATTTGATCAAAAGTTAATTCTCGTTTTTCTGTAAAAACGCCGTTCATAACAATGTAGTCGAAAGTTGGTATGCTAGATTCATTTTCAAGAATATCGCTACAATAAAAATCGATATCAGGAAATTTATTTTGAGCTACATCAACAAATTTTTGAGAAATATCTAATCCTGAATATTTAATATCTGAATACTGATTCTTATTTATATACTCTAATAAATGAGCTGTTCCACATCCAAAATCCAATAATTTAGAGGAGGTTAAATTTAGTTCATCAAACTTAATTATATCTAACATGACCTTGTATCTTGTGTCAACATCTTCTATCTTAGGCCAATCCACACCTAAATGTGTATCTCCATGTTTCGCTAAACATTCTTCGTAGTGAGAAATTATGTCGTTATAAGGTTTTTTCATAACTAAATTAATTCAAATTTATTCAATAACATTCTTGTATCTTCCAGTGAATTAAACATAATTACATCAATAATTGATAACCATGGTTTAAACTCATTTTTAAATTGCTTATATATTATATTCTCAGATTTAATAAATTTTAAATCTATATTCTTTACTTGAAAATTATCTTGTATATATAATTCAATCCCACCAATAGCATTAATATATTGATTTGCTCCTAATTGAATGCAAATATCAATAATTTTATTCTCACCTCTTAAGTCATTATTCTTAACAATTTCAGATGACATTACTAACTTCGTGTTTAGGTTTAAATACTCACACAAGTTTTGTAAAGAATTCTGAATATACAGAGCTAAATTTAATTCATCAAAGCTAATTATTTTCTCTATAAGAGGATATACATCTTGATAAAAAGGTGCTTTTTTATAGGACAAACTAATGGTTTTTAAAAGATCTGTCTTCCATTTATCTAAATCAGAGATAAATATTTCATTGATTAGTTTATTCTGACTCACATTTTGAAGCGGTATACTAAACAAATAGGGTGTATTATTCACTAAAATAGTATTTCTATTAATCCAACCTTTTTTTATAAAATTTACATCATCGTAAATTACGAATACATCAGAATTCGCAATTAATTGAAAATACCCAATGTATGGAAAAAAGTAAGGCTGCATTATGGAAACTTTCATTACAAACCACTATTAATAGTTGAAACAATTCGTTTTAAATCATTTTCATCTAATCCAACATACAAAGGCAAACAAAGTGTTCTTGCTGCAATACTTTCTGAAACAGGCATACTTGTATTTTCAATGTAATTAATGGTATTCAAAGAAGGATAAAAATAACGTCTTGGAAAAATCTGTTCCGCATTCAAAGCCTTTTGCACTTGCAATAAGCTAGCTTCATCTTTAAAAACAACAGGGTAATAACTGTAGTTCCATTGCGTATTCGCTCTCATTTTCAAGGTTTGAATTTGGGACAAATCTAAATTTTCATTATAGAAATCTACAACTCTTTTACGCTCTGATAGTATAGTTTCCATGTGAGAGAAAACAGCTAATCCCATTGCCGCTTGGAGCTCTGAAATTTTACCATTAATTCCTAAACCATGAAACGCTAAGGGTCCGTCATGTCCAAAATTATGGCTGTAAAACAATTGGTGTTGCAAAGCTTTATCTTTTGCAAACAAAGCGCCACCTTCACCGGTATGGAACAATTTGGTTGCGTGAAAACTACACGTACTTACATCGCCATATTCAAAAATAGATTTTCCATTACAGGTTACACCAAAGGCATGGGCTGCATCGTAGATTACTTTTAAATAGTGCTTTTGAGCAATTGCTTCTATAGCTTCCACATGGCATGGATTACCAAAAACATGTGTAGCTAAAATACAAGTCGTTTTATCAGTTATAGCGGCTTCAATTTTAGTTTCATCTATAGTTAAGTATTCTGGATGAATATCTACAAAAACAGGCGTGCAATTTTCCCACACGATAGCTGCTGAAGTAGCTACATAACTAAAAGGTGTGGTTATAATTTCACCTCCATTGCCAAGTAACTTTAAAGCAATTTGAATGGGAATAGTACCGTTATTGGTAACTAATATATGATCAACTGATAAGTAGTTTTTTAGTTTTTCCTCTAATTCTAATACCAATTCTCCGCGATTGGTTAACCATTGGTTTTTCCAGATGCGTTGCAATTGTTCTTGGTATTCTTCTATAGGAGGAAAAAAAGTTTTGGTTACGTTGATCATATAGCAAAATCTATTTTGTAACTGTCAATAATTCCTCCTTTTTTTATGAACGCTAATTCTACTAACCATAAAACTTGTGGCTGGAACGGACGGTTTAAATCGGTAATTTCAAATAAAGAATACCCCTTTTTGTCCATGTAATCTACCATTTTTAACAAAGTATTATCAAATTCTTTGCAAAACATAGCGGCTTCAACTAAAAAAACCTCAGTTTTTCCCATCAAATCAGAAGCGCCCTCTAATACGTTAATATCTAGACCTTCTGCATCGATCTTAACTAAATCAGGAAAAGGTAAAGTTGCATTTTTAGCCACTATTTCGTTTAATGTAACGATAGGAATTTCCACTTGTTTGAACCCTCCAGCTTTTGCTTCTTCTTCTGTATATCTAAAAGAACAACTATCATCTCGATTAACTATGGTAAACATAAATGATCCTGATTTGTCTCCTGCGCCAACTGCATTAAATGTAACTTTTGAATTGGAGTCTAAAATATCTTGTAAAGACGGTTTTAACCATTCTTGTGGCTCTATTAATGTATAATATGCCTCTGGAAAATACTTTAATGTTTCACGAGTCCAAGTCCCATGATTAGCTCCTACATCAATAATGTGTTTTGGAGTAAATCCCATCTGTTTAATATTGTCAAAAAAGATTTCTAAAAGTGAATTCTTTTCAAAAGCCTCTTTTGCATAAACTATTTGCTGCCCTCTTACATAACCCAACCTTTTGGCTATTGGATTAAAAAATTTAATTGCTATTTTTTTAATAATCTTTTTCAACGTAATTTTCTTTATAAATTAACCCATTCAAAAACAGGCTTGATAAATCCTGGTTCTTTTCCCATCCACCCACCAAGTGGCCTAGGTCCTTCTTGTATTGTAAAAGCCATAATATCTGGTTCGTGAAAAACAGCTCTTTTAGCATCTTCAATAATATATAAATCTAAGTAATAATTTCCAATATTTAAAAACCCTTTTGGAAAAGAGCAAACCAAATGATTATTTCCTTTTCTGAGTGGTGTAACTCCAGAAGTTGAAAATGTAAACAACGCTTCTCCATTACTATCTTTTAACACATAAGTCAAATGCAATCGCTCAGGCTGTGTTTTAATATTAATATCCGTTTGGAATTCTAACTCATGGTATTCGTCAAGAATTTCATCGGAAGTTAAACCTTTAGGATTAATACTTATTTCATTTATTTTAAGTGTTTCAAAATCGAAATCATTCCCAAATTTCTTATGGTTCAAACTATCAGATTCACCTGCTAAATAATTAGCTACTGCAATATCGGCCGACCCTTGATATAAAATACCTCCATTTTTTAAAACAATGCCCGAATTACATAAACTCTTCACCGCCGCCATATTATGACTCACAAACAATACCGTTCTTCCTTCCCCTTTACTTACGGCGTTCATTTTGCCCAAACACTTCTTTTGAAACTCAGCATCTCCTACTGCCAACACCTCATCTACAATTAAAATCTCGGATTCTAAATGAGCTGCTACCGCAAAAGCCAAACGCACGTACATACCAGAAGAATAGCGCTTTACAGGTGTATCAATATACCGCTCTACCCCCGA
This sequence comes from Flavobacterium lacisediminis, assembly GCF_025909975.1. GTDB lineage: Bacteria > Bacteroidota > Bacteroidia > Flavobacteriales > Flavobacteriaceae > Flavobacterium > Flavobacterium lacisediminis. The sequence continues at coordinate 283,213 of NZ_JAPCIO010000003.1, forward strand.
AAAAGCAATAATTTCATCCAACTTTCGGGTGATTTCGTGCTTACGCATTCCTAAGATTGCACCGTTTAAATAGATATTTTCTCTTCCAGTCATCTCAGGATGAAAACCCGTTCCTACTTCTAACAAAGAAGCAATTCTTCCTTTGGTGTAAATTTTACCCGTTGTAGGTTGGGTTACCTGACTTAATATTTTTAATAAAGTAGATTTTCCAGCCCCATTACGACCAATAATCCCCACTGAATCGCCTTGGTTGATTTCAAAATTGATATCGCGCAAACTCCAAACATAATCGCTTTCGCCTTTGCTACTTCTATCATTGGCTTCTCCAATTTTCAAAAAAGGGTCTTCTTTACCACGCAAATTGTACCACCAACGTTTCATATCGTCTTTAACGGTTCCCGTGCCAACGAGTCCGAGACGATATTGCTTGGAAATATGTTCTGCTTTTATTACTACTTTACTCATTATTTATTCAAAATTCAACATCCGTTAATCAAAATTCAACATCCGTTAATCAAAATTCAACATTCAAAACCCGCAACTTTAAACCCTCAAACCACCTATACTGTATCCATAAAAGTCTTCTGTGTCTTGTTAAACACCAAAACCCCAACAGCTAAAATAACAATTGAAAATATTGAAGGATAAACTAAATCTGAAATTGTAAACTCTCCTACACCTAAATAGGCATAACGCATATAATCAAACAAGCCTACCAATGGATTAAGTTCTACTACCCATTGGTAATTTTGTGGAACCGATGAACTTGGATAAATTACCGGTGTTGCATACATAAACAACTGCACTCCAAAACCAATTAACTGATTCAAATCTTTATATTTTGTGGTCATAGAAGACAATATCAAGCCAATCCCCATGGAAATCAATGCCATTAGTATAATGATGAAAGGAGTTAACAATATCCAACTATTAGGTTGTATTTCATTCTGAAAAGTAAAATATCCAACAAAACTAACAAACAATAAAAACTGTACTGCAAATTTCATCAAATTGGAAATCACTATCGTTAGTGGCATAATTAATCTAGGGAAATACACCTTACCAAAAATGCTCGCATTGGCATTAAAAACACCAGAAACAGTAGTTAAACAAGTAGAAAAGTAGTTCCACAGTGTGATTCCAGCCATGTAAAAAATAATTTTTGGTGCTCCATCTGTTGATAATTGCGCCACATTTCCGAAGATAATGGTGAAAGTTATCGTCGTTAGTAAAGGCTGAATAAAAAACCATAAAGGTCCTAAAATTGTCTGTTTGTAAACCGTAACAAAATCTCTACGTACAAACAATACCAACAAATCACGGTAATGCCAAATTTCTTTCAGATTAATATCAAAAAGAGAATGTCTTGATTCAATTACGGAATCCCATTGTTCAGCTGTAGTATTTTTTTGACTCATTAACTCAAATTAATTGGGAAGTCTTAACAAGTAAAACCTAGTGCTCAAATTTAAACTTTTTTAGTGGAAGCACAAACTTTATTAAATAAACTCTTTTTTAAATATCAAATTCAAGCTCAAATTGAAAAATCAAAATCAGCTTAAAACATAAAACAAACAATAAAATAATTCGTAATTTTGCGCAAAATTGCTAATCATGTTGTCTTTTTTCAAAAGCAGACCTAAACTTGCTGAATTAATTCCTTCAGGATATGTGGATATTCATTCTCATATTTTACCAGGAATAGATGATGGCGCTTCAACTTTAAATGACACTCAATTTCTTTTAGAAGAAATGAAACAATTGGGATTTACTAAAGTAACAACAACACCTCACACCATGAATAATGTGTGGGACAATACACCCAAAACCATTGAGAATGCTCTTACAAAAGTAAAATCGAACTTAGCTTTGCCTTTTGAGATTCAAGCAGCTTCTGAATATTTATTAGACGAATCTGTAATAACTAAAGCAAAAAATAAAGAACTTTTAACTTTAAAAGGAAATTTTGTGCTCGTGGAATTATCCTATTTGAATGCTCCTTTCCAACTTTACGATTTTCTTTACCAATTACAACTTTCTGGATATCACGTCGTTTTAGCACATCCAGAACGTTATTCTTATTTTCATTCCAATAAAAAAGAATATCAAAAATTGAAAAAGGCAGGTTGTTTGTTTCAATTGAACCTTTTGTCAACTGTTGGATATTATGGAAAAGATGCTGCCGATATAGCAAATTATCTATTAAAAAAAGAGATGTACGATTTTACAGGTTCTGATATTCACCACAAAAATCACATCAAAGCATTTCAAAGTAAGATTGTAGGAAACAATGGAGAAAGAATTACAGAAATAATGAAGAAAAATAGTTTTTTCAAGTAGTTTTTATCATATAAAAAACGAACGTATTGCTTCTTTAATACGGTTGAAATCTTCCTCAGACAAATTAGAACCCGAAGGCAAGCACAAACCGTTATCGAATAATTTATCAGTTAAATCATTTCCAAAATACAAATTATCTTGAAACAAAGGTTGTAAATGCATTGGTTTCCAAACTGGTCGCGATTCGATATTATTTTTTTCTAAATGTAAGCGTAATGCTTCTCTTTGACTATATGATGCTAATTGAATTACATTTAACCAATGATTCGAAATAAAATTTTCATTTGGTTCCTGATGCAAAGTAGCTTCTGAAATAGTATCAAAAAGCTGTTGATAGAACGTATTATTTTGGCGTCTTAATTGTAAGTGATTTTGAAGCACTTCCAATTGTCCCAAACCAATACTTGCTGAGATATTACTCATTCGGTAATTATACCCCATTTGTTTATGCTCATAATGAACGGCGTCTTCTTTAGCTTGTGTCGCTAAAAATATTGCTTTCTTCTTATCTACATCAGAATGACTAATCAAAGCGCCGCCTCCTGAAGTTGTAATTATTTTATTTCCATTGAAAGATAAAACTCCAAAATCGCCAAGAGTTCCACATGGTTTATTGTTATAAAAACTCCCTAATGCTTCCGCTGCGTCTTCTAGAATTGGTATATTATATTTCTTTGAAAGCGCAATAATTTCATCCATTTTAGCAGGCATGCCGTATAAATGTACAACTGCAATAGCTTTAGGTCGAATTCCATTTTTCAATCGATTTAGAATAGCTTCTTCTAATGCAATGGGACACATGTTCCAAGTCTCTTTTTCACTCCCAACAAAAACTGGTGTAGCACCTAGATAAAGAACAGGATTTACTGATGCAACAAATGTTAAGCTTTGACACAAAACCTCATCATCTTTTTGTACTCCGAGTAATTGTAATCCTAAATGAATAGCAGCCGTTCCCGATTGTAAAGCGGTAACCTGAATGTTCTCTTTAAAGAAATTTTCTAAACCCCTTTCGAATAAATCAATATGAGGACCTGCCGGTACAATCCAATTATCTTGAAAAGCCTTAGCAATATAAGTTTGCTCATTTCCTCCCATATGAGGCGGCGATAAAAGGATTTTTTTTAGATTCATAACTGCTTTCTACTAATTACCATTGCCCTTCAAAAGGTTCGATTGAAATTCCGTTTTGTGGACGGCTTTTTTTGAAATCAAAAAGGGTAATAAAAGTTAAAAATAGTATTTTACAGTCAAAAAGAAAAGAAATATGTTGCACATAATATACATCTAAGTCAAAACGTTCTTCCCAAGTTAAAGCATTTCGCCCTTTTACTTGAACATAACCCGTGATTCCAGGTAACACTTGATGTCTTTTATTTTGGTAATCGGAATATAAATGGGCATAATCCGTCAACAAAGGTCTTGGACCAACTAGACTCATATTCCCTTTCAATACATTGATAAGTTGTGGCAATTCATCTAAGGATGTAGCTCTAAGAAATTTTCCAAAGGATGAAATACGATCATCATCTGGCAATAATTTCCCATTAGAATCACGTTCATCAGACATAGTTTGGAATTTATAAATAAAAAATCGTTTTTGATCTTTACCTACTCGAGTTTGAATAAAGAAAACTTTCTTTTGGTAGAAAAAAAGTATCGAAACAACTATAATAAAAATAGGACTTACAAACAAAAAAGCCATCAATGCGACTATTTTATCTAGCACTATTTTTATTCCATTTTGATACATAAATTAGTTATAATCGCCCATCCACTTTTCCCTTCAAAAATCCTTTAACATCATATACTACATTAGCAGTTTTAGTTAATGAAGCAATATCTATTGTTGCAAATTCTTTATGAGAAACGCCTAAAACAACCGCATCAAATTTAGAATCAGGTAATTTCTGAGTTGTTTCAATACCATATTCATGTTTTACTTCTTCTGGTTTTGCCCATGGGTCATAAATAGTGATATGGATTCCGTATTCTTTTAAAGCGTGAACAATATCAACTATTTTCGTGTTTCGAACGTCAGGGCAATTTTCCTTGAAAGTCACTCCTAAAAGTAATAGTTGTGCTTCATGAAGTACGATTTCTTTTTTAATCATCAACTTCACCACTTGCGAAGCTACATATTCTCCCATACTATCATTCATACGACGACCCGCTAAAATAATTTCAGGATGATAGCCTGCTTCTAAAGCTTTTTGTGCTAAGTAATAAGGATCTACTCCGATACAATGTCCACCTACCAAACCTGGTTTAAATGGAAGAAAATTCCATTTGGTCCCAGCAGCCTCTAAAACTGCTTGTGTGTCAATTTCTAAAATATTGAAAATCTTAGCCAATTCGTTAACAAAAGCAATATTAATATCTCGTTGTGAATTTTCAATTACTTTTGCTGCTTCCGCTACTTTAATAGTTGGTGCTAAATGTGTTCCAGCAGTTACCACACTATTATATAAAGCATCAACTTTTTTCCCAATCTCTGGAGTAGAACCTGCGGTTACTTTTAATATTTTTTCAACAGTATGTTCCTTGTCTCCTGGATTTATTCGCTCTGGTGAATAACCTGCAAAAAAATCTTCATTGAATTTTAATCCCGATAATTTTTCTAAAACTGGCACACATTCATCTTCAGTTACACCAGGATAGACCGTCGATTCATAAATTACTATATCTCCCTTTTTCAAGACTTTTGCAACCGTTTCACTAGCCTTATAAAGTGGCGTTAAATCGGGTTTATTGTGTTTGTCAACAGGTGTTGGAACTGTTACAATATAATAATTGCAATCTGCAATATCCGTTAATTGATTAGAACAATACAATCCATTTTCACTAGAAGATTGAGCAACCAAAACCGATTTTAACAACGCTTCTTCTACTTCCAATGTTAAATCAATTCCCTGATTCAATTCAGAAATACGTTGTTGATTGATATCGAAACCAACTACAGCATATTTTGTAGCAAAAAGCCTTGCCAATGGCAAACCAACATATCCTAAACCTATTATTGCAATTTTTACACTCATTATCTCGACCCTATTCCTTGGTATACAAAACCAATTTTTTCTAAAGCTTGTTTGTCTAATATATTTCTTCCATCAAAAACGAAGGCAGGCTTCAACATATTATCATATATTTTTTGCCAATCGTAAGTTTTAAATTCGTCCCATTCTGTCAATACTGCAATTGCATGTGCATTTTTACAAGCGTCATAAGCACTAGAAGCTACTTGAACTCCTTTATTATTAGCTTCTTCTGAACGCGTTTCTAAATAATTCAAATCGAATTGAATTTGATCTTCCTCTACTTTTGGATCAAAAACAGCTATTGTAGCTTGCTCACTTAACAAATCATCTGCTACATAAATAGCTGCAGATTCTCTTGTGTCGTTAGTATCTTTTTTGAATGCCCATCCTAAGAAAGCAATTTTTTTACCCGAAACCGTATTGTATAACGTTTTGATAATATTTTTTGCGAAACGTCTTTTTTGGTGGTCATTCATGATAATCACTTGCTCCCAATAATCTGCCACTTCATTTAATCCATAGGATTTGGCAATATAAACTAAATTCAAAATATCTTTTTGAAAACAAGAACCACCAAAACCAACAGAAGATTTCAAGAATTTTGAACCAATACGACTATCCATACCAATAGCTCTTGCTACTTCGTTAACGTCAGCACCTGTTTTTTCACACAACTCACTCAATGCATTAATAGAAGAAACACGTTGCGCTAAGAAAGCATTTGCCGTTAATTTAGACAATTCCGATGACCAAACATTAGTAGTTAAAATTCTATCCTTTGGAACCCAATTAGCATAAATATCAACCAAAGCTTGAATTGCTTTTTGACCTTCCAATGTAACATCTCCTCCAATTAAAACTCGGTCTGGAGCAAACAAATCTTCAATAGCAGTTCCTTCTGCTAAGAATTCAGGATTAGATAAAATTTGGAAATTTACGCCATTACCCGTATGCTCTAAAATATCTTTAATAGCTTGCGCAGTACGCACAGGCAAAGTCGATTTTTCAACTACAATTTTATCTGTTTTTGAAACACGTGCTATTTGTCGCGCACACAACTCAATGTATTTTAAATCGGCTGCCATTCCTTTTCCTACACCATAAGTTTTAGTTGGCGTATTCACCGAAATAAAAATCATATCTGCTTCATCAATTGCTTTATCAACTTCAGTTGAAAAGAATAAATTTCTTCCTCTAGCCTCAGCCACTACATTACTTAATCCTGGCTCATATATAGGAATATTATTAACATCTTTATCATTCCACGCTGAAATTCTTTTTTCATTTAAATCAACAACAGTGACTTTTATATGAGGACATTTTTGAGCAATAACTGCCATCGTTGGTCCGCCAACATATCCTGCACCGATACAACAGATATTTTTAATCATTATATTATCTTTTATTTTTTTAAATTATTCCAATACCAATTTACCGCCTCTTTCAAGCCTTCTTTCATTGAAAATTTAGGACTATAATTTAGTAATTCTTTTGCTTTGTCTATACTTGCCAATGAATGAGGTATATCACCTATTCTATTTTGTCCATAAATAATTGGAACATTAGCTATTTCTTTATCATATGCTGACAAAAACTCTTTTAACGAATTTACTAATTCATTTAAAGTTGTTCTTTCTCCAAAAGCGGTATTATAAACTGTATTAATAGCATTTGAATTTTCAGTCAACATTGCCAATTCATTCATTTGAATTACATTATCAATATAAGTAAAATCGCGAGAATAATTACCGTCACCATTAATTATAGGACTTTCATAATTCAGAAATTGGGCTACAAATTTAGGTATTACTGCTGCATAAGCACCATTTGGATCTTGATTTCTTCCAAAAACATTAAAATATCTTAATCCGATAGTTTCAATCCCGTAGGTTTTACTAAATACATCGGCATATAATTCATTGACATACTTAGTTACTGCATAAGGAGAAAGAGGTTTTCCTATAATATCTTCCATTTTAGGCAATGATTCTGAATCTCCATAAGTAGAAGAACTAGCTGCATAAATAAACCTTTTTACATTAGCTTCTCGAGCAGCTACTAACATATTTAAAAACCCCGAAACATTAACATCATTCGAAGTAATAGGATCATTGATTGAACGAGGAACACTTCCTAAAGCTGCTTGATGTAACACATAATCTACTCCAAAAACCGCTTGTTTACAAGTTTCAATATTTCTAATATCGCCCTCTATTAAAGTAAAATTTGGATTTGATAAAAATGACACAATGTTGTGACGATATCCTGTGGAAAAATTATCCAAACAAACTACCTCATTATTTTCTAAAAAATACGAACAAAGATTGGAACCGATAAATCCTGCACCACCTGTAATAAGTATTTTTTTGTTTACAATTTTTGTCATTTATAACGCTTAAGAATAGTTGTTAACTATTTTTCTGAAACTTATCTAAAACTTTTCTCCATCCCGATTTAGGTTTTACTTCATCATGATAAGCTTCTCCATAAGCTCCATATCCGTAACCATAACCATAGCCATAACCATATCCATAACCGTATTTAGCTTTGTTTTCAAAACCATTAAACACTATACTAATGTTATTTAATTCACCTCTTTTGTGTTTATCATTAACAACATTTAACATACCTTTCTTAGTAAAACCTTGTCTAGTAACATACAATGTAGCATCGCAAAAATGGGCCAACTCTAGAGCATCAGAAACTAATCCAACTGGAGGTGTATCCAATACAATATAATCGTATTTTGTTTTTAAGTCTTGAATCATTTCACCCATTGCTTCACTCATCAATAATTCTGAAGGATTTGGTGGTATTGGTCCTGACGGAATAACATCTAAATTAGGAATATGTGTTTTTTGAATTACTTCATCAATTGTTTTTTGCCCAATTAAGTAATTTACTACTCCAGTAATATTATCAATATTAAAATCTCCGAAAATTCTTGGTTTTCTTAAATCCAAACCTACAATTACGGTTTTTTTATCGCTCAGCGCAAAAACAGTTGCTAAATTGATAGAACAAAATGTTTTTCCTTCACCACTTACTGAAGATGTTAACATTAAAATTTTCGCCCCTTCTTTTTGTTGTTTTTTGTACATAAACTGCAACGAAGAACGTATAGCTCTAAATGACTCGGCTAATGGAGATTTAGGCTTTTCAAAAACAGATAGATTGTTTTCAGTGTTTTTCTTACCAATAACTCCAATTACTGGTATCGCAGTTAGTTTTCTAATATCTTCGGTTGTATTTATACTATTATCAAGCAATACCATAACAAATATTACCAATAGAGGTAATAAAAAACCTAACATTGCTGCTAAAATATAATTGATACTTGTTTTAGGACCTCTTAATCCTCCACCAACATCTTTTGCAGGATCCAAAAATTTAATATCAGAAATATTTGCGGCTTTTACGATTTCTGCTTCACTTCTTTTTTCTAAAAAAGTGCCGTATATCTTATCCTTTAAATTGTACTTTCTGGTAATTTTAATATGTTCTTGCTTATTTTCTGGCAATAAACTCGCTTCTCCTTCTGCTTTAGCAATATTTTTGTTTAACATTGATAAATCTAAAGAAAGAGCACTTTTAGCACTTGAAATATTTTCAAGCAATACTTTTTTAATAGATTCCATCTCAACATCAAAGTCAGAAAATAATTTTTTATTTTTAACTGAATATGACATATTAGCACGTTCAGTAGAAAGTTGAATTAATTTTGATACATTTCCAATAATATTTGGATCATCAATACCAGCAACTGCTGGTGCAGGTAATTTAGCATAATCAGTAGTTTTATCTAAATAGTTTTTCAAAAGATTATAGTATGCTATTTTTCTATTAACTCCATCTTTTTGAATATCAAATTCAGATAATTTTGTACTTAAAATACTTCCTCCGCTCTCCACATCCAATTCAAAAAAGTTTTTACCTTTTCTAAATTCCTTCAATTCATTCTCTGCTTCTTTGATTTGACCCTCCATTTCTTTCAAGGTACTATCAATAAAAACTATTGTATTATTAGCGAACTGATTTTTACTATCCAACTGAACTTTTCTCAAAACATCAACAGTAGTATTTAAATACTCTACTAACCTATATTTATTATTTCCATCTAATTGCAAACGCACAACAGATAAAGCTTTTGCGTCTGCACTTACATCTATTCCTCTATAAGAAGCAACTGTACCATTAAAGTCGTCAAAACGCAAATAATATTCTTGATTAATATAATCAAATGCTTCCGGTTTTATATTTAATTTAAAATATAAAAATGGCAAATCAACTAATTCGTTTATTTTAAATGTCTTTTTATATTCCCCTCCAGAAACATTTACAGGCTTAACTGTTAAATCAGAATATTGAATCAAAGAAGCTGATGTAGCTTGACCAAAATCTACACTTAATTCATAAAGGGAAGGAGAAAGAAATTTAATTTTTATAAGTTGTCCAAATAATTGACCTCTTGATTTATCAATATCTACATAAAATGGAACTTCTCCGTAGGCATCTTGAAAATAATACTCTCCTTGCTTCAAATACTGAATATAATATTGTAATTTATCTACTACTATTTCATTATGTGATCTAGACTTTAAAGTTGTAATAATAGTTTGAACTTTATCAGATGTACCTCCCCAATTAAAAACCAAACTAGTATTAGAAGTAAAGAAAGGATTATTTTCATCTTCTACAACAATTAAAGACTCCATTCCATAAACACTTTCTTTTCTTATATTAACATTATAAGCAATTGTAAAAGAAATTATTAATGACAACACAAACCATTTCCAATATCCCACAATTTTCAATAGAAATCCTTTGAAATCAAACGAATTTTGTGATTCGAAAAAATTAAAATCTTTAGTATCTAGCATATCAATTACAATGTTTTAGACAACACTAATAATGTTGTAATTAAAGAAATAGCTGTCATTATTGTTGCAACTGATTGCATTCCGGTAACTCCAGTTCCCCAAGATTTTTGCTTCAAAGGTTTTATAATGATATAATCATTAGGTTGAATATAAAAATATGGTGAATTTACCGCATTAGCATCCGTTAAATCAATACTATATGTTTCAAAACCGTGTGCAAACTTTCTGATAATCTGCACATCTTTACGATTACCAGTGATATTAATATCACCTGAATTAGCAATAGCTTCCATTATTGTTGCACGATCTTGATACAACACTCCCATTCCTGGGCTATTAATTTCTCCATTGATAGTATATCGTAATCCTGCTAGTTTAACCGTAACAAAAATATTAGCTTCTTTTTTAAAGTAATCTTCTAACAATTGTTTTTCAACTTTTTGCCTTACTTCATCTGTTGTATAACCTAATACATTTAATTCCCCTAAAATAGGCACTCTAATGTTTCCATGATCATCAACAGTATATCCATCGAAATATAAACTTTGCGGTGATTTTTGAGTTTGACCAGAGCCACCAGAAGATGTAGAAAACATATCCACCAACTTTTGATCCAATGCTTTAATAGAAATACTTATTACATCATTTGTTTGAATCCTGTAAGGCTTTGAAACCTCTTGAGAAACTTTAATGGAATCCGATTTTGTTGTGGCATTAGGCTGTAAATACGTTAAATCCTTAGTAGAAATACAAGAAGTTAGTAAAACCGTAAATAAGGCCAAAAAAACTATTTTTTTCATGAGTAAACTATACTGATACTGTTTGCAATTTATAAATAAAAGTATTTAAAAAGCAAACCACACTAAATTAGGTAACAAATATAGTTTTTACAATTAAAATAAAGAAGTTATTCCTGATTTTTGATTAAAATTTTGTCAATATGGCTTAATTGAAGTTTCAAATGGAATTCTATTTAACAAACTTCTACCTAAAGTTACCTCGTCTGCATACTCCAATTCATCACCAACAGCAATTCCTCTTGCAATAGTTGATGTTTTAACTTGATATTCTTTAATCTGTCTGTAAATATAAAAATTAGTAGTATCTCCTTCCATAGTGGAACTTAATGCAAAAATAATTTCAGAAACATTACCTTCTTTTACTTTGTCAACTAATGCCGTAATTTTTAATTGACTTGGACCGACACCTTCAATAGGCGAAATTTTTCCACCAAGTACATGATAAACCCCTTTAAACATTCCTGTATTTTCTAACGCCATAACATCACGAACATCTTCCACTACACAAATAATCGTCTTATCACGGGAAGAATTGGAACAAATTCCGCAAACATCTGCATCTGAAATGGTGTTGCATTCTTTACAATATTGAATATCATTACGCATGGCTGTTAAAGCTGAAGACAATATTTCTGTCTGTTCTGCAGGTTGTTTTAATAAATGCAAAACCAATCGTAATGCCGTTCTTTTACCAATTCCTGGTAATTGAGACATTTCGTTAACCGCATTTTCTAATAATTTTGAAGGCAATTCCATTTAACAAAAGTAAAAAAAAGTTAGGAGATAGAAGTTGGGAGTTAGGAGTTTCCCAAAAATAATTACAAAAGAATTTTCTTTTGACTTCTCGCTTCAAACTTCTATCTTTTTCCTATTTTAGCGCAAATAAAAACCAATCTATGTCTTCAGGAACTATTTTAGCTATCATTATTATTTATTTCGGAATTCTTATTCTTATATCCAATTTTGTAAGTAAAAAAGACAGCAGTAACGATGCTTTTTTTAAGGCGAATAAAAACGCAAAATGGTATTTAGTTGCTTTTGGTATGATTGGAACTGCACTTTCTGGTGTTACCTTTATATCTGTTCCGGGTGAAGTCGGAAATCCTGATTTGCAGTTTAAATATTTCCAATTTGTATTAGGAAATGCGATAGGTTTTATCATTATCGCAACTGTCTTACTTCCACTTTATTATCGAATGAATTTGACTTCGATTTATAGTTATATTGAGCAACGATTAGGTGTTGTAAGTTACAAAACAGCAGCCACTATTTTCTTGATTAGTAGAACTATTGGTTCGGCTTTTCGCTTGTATTTAGTGGTAATTGTGTTGCAACGTTTTGTTTTTGACGAATACAACATTCCGTTTGCAGTGACGGTTTTAATCTCATTAGCCTTAATATTTGCTTACACCTATCGTGGCGGATTAAAAACGATTATTATTACCGATACTTTACAAACCTTTTTCTTAGTATCATCGGTATTTTTGACGATTATTTTTATTTGTAACAGCTTGGATTATAGTTTTACCGAAGCTTTTGAAGCCGTAAAAAACAGCAATTATTCTAAAGTTTTCTTTTATGAGGATTATTTGAAAGGAAACTATGTTGTGAAACAAATTTTAGGCGGAATCTTTGTAACCATTGCCATGGTAGGATTAGACCAAGATTTAATGCAAAAGAATCTAAGTTGCAAAAACATTGGCGAAGCGCAAAAAAACATGTTTACGTTTACCGGAATCTTTGTAATTATCAACATTTTCTTTTTAAGTGTTGGTGCTTTACTTTATTTATATGCCGAGAAAAACGGCATTTCGGTTCCTATGGTAGATGGTGTAAAACGTACGGATTTGTTATTTCCTGAAATTGCTTTCAATCATTTGAATATTATTCCAGCAGTTGTTTTCTTATTAGGATTGACCGCCGCCACTTTTGCCACAACTGATTCGGCTTTAACTGCTTTAACTACTTCTTTTTGTGTTGATTTCTTAGGAATGGATAAAGCAGAAAATCAAAACAAGCCTAATGTAGTTAGAACACGTCACTTGGTACATGTTGCCTTTTCATTATTGATGTTTTTAGTGATTATCATTTTTAATTCATTGAATGACAAATCGGTAGTAACCATGATTTTCAAAGTTGCTAGTTACACGTATGGTCCACTTTTAGGATTATATGCTTTTGGATTGTTTATGAAATCAAAAACCGTTCACGATAAATTAGTTCCAATTATCTGTATAATTTCTCCATTAGTTTGCTTTTTATTAGCAAAAAATTCAGCGGCTCTTTTTGGAGATTACGTAATTGACAATGAACTAATCATTGTAAACGGAATCATAACGTTTATTGGATTGTTGTTAATCAGTAAACCTGCTACAAGTCAAACTAAATTTTAATATTGATTGGTTGCCAATAATACCAAAGTACAAGCTACTTCATACTGAATATTATTTGTTTCCAATATTTTATAAAATTCAGGGTTTTCAGTTCCTGGATTAAAAATAACGCGTCTTGGTTTTAACGATAAAATATAGTCGTAATAGTCTTGTTGTGCTTTTGGATTGAGATATAAAGTCACAGTATCAACCGCATGAAAATCTAGTTTCTCTGTTTCAATTGGAATATCAAACGCCATTCCTTTTTTGGCTCCAATTGCCACCACTTGATGACTTTTATCTACTAAATTATGAATGGCTTTATAAGAATAACGTTCTTTATTTGTGGAAGCTCCTATTACTAATGTTTTCATGATTATATATTTTACAAGCTAAAGTTACGAATAAATAAACAAATAATAAAAATTTGCTAAAGTCTGAATTGGAAAAGAAATTTGAAGTAATTTTAAACAAAAATGCTTTACAATATTTCATACAAAGACCCAAAAATTGAAAGAGAAATCAATGAATTAGTAGGCAAATCTTATTCTTTAATTGAAAACCTTAAAAAAGGCGGAATAGGCTCTCCAAAATTATTCATCACTCGATGCAGTGCTGCTATTTATGATTTATTACATGTAAATAACACTGTAAAATTCTGTAATATTGAATTGCGCCCAAAAGGAATTATAATTGGTTTTCAATCAAGATTAGATGTATATTCATTAGTTATTCCTTATTACAAGTTAGTACTATTTAAACCTGGAAACTCGATTACTTTTCATATAGACCAACATTATATTAGTGTTGATTGTTCAAAAAACAGCAAAGGAGTTCAAAAATTCATAAATAAGCTTGAATTGGAAAAAGAGAAAAACACCTACTATTCTCCTCTAGATGTTTACTAATTGTTTTAGCTTACGTTTTCTAAACTTAAAAGTAATCTAGATTTTTTTTTGAATCAAAAATAAAATAATTACCTTGTACTATATTTGTAAAAATTTTACGATGGAATTATTCATTTATTTATTCGCCGCTTTATTCTCAGTATTAAATCCTATTGGAACAGTTCCTATTTTTGTTGCTTTAACCGAAGGCTACACGAGTGCTGAAAGAGCTAAAGTTTCATTAATTACAAGTCTTAACGTTCTAATCATCTTGCTGATTTCATTTTTTATAGGACAATACGTATTAAGCTTTTTTGGGATCACGATTACAGCTTTACGAATTGCAGGAGGAATCATTATTACTAGTTCTGGATTTGGATTATTAAATGGAAACTTCAGTAAAAACAAAGGAATCAACAAAAAAGTGCAAAAAGAAGTACAAAACAGAACACATATTGCCTTAACACCTCTAGCTATGCCTATGTTAGCGGGACCAGGTTCAATTTCATTACTTATTGCCTATTATCAAGAACACAATACTACATCTGAAATTATAATTTCAACGATTTCAATTACTGTTGTTGCTGCTACAATTTATTTAGTACTCCGCAGTGCACATTTTTTAGCTAAAATGTTAGGTTCGTCTGGAATCGTAGCAATATCTAGAATCATTGGTTTCTTAACAATTGCAATTGGTATTCAATACATTATAAGTGCTATTTTAACTATTGTTAGAGGTATTTAAAAGTTTCCTTTTGTACCTTTAATAAAAAATGCGAATTTTATTAACAGGTTCTAACGGTTATGTGGGACGAAGATTACTCCCAGAACTTCTATCTCAAGGTCATGAGGTAATTTGTTGTGTTCGTGATAAAAACCGACTTGGATTAGACAAAACCACTCAAGAAAGAATTACCATTTGGGAAGTTGATTTCTTACACCCAATAAACCTAAACAATCTTCCTAAAAAGATTGATGTAGCTTATTATTTAATCCACTCCATGACATCTTCTACTTCCGATTTTGATGTTATGGAAGGAAAATCAGCTCACAATTTCAATTTGTACATGAACGAAATTGGCGTTAAGCAAGTTATTTATTTGAGTGGAATAGTCAACAACTCCGAACTTTCCAAACACTTACAATCAAGAAAAAACGTTGAGGATATATTATTTGAAGGTAATTTCAATACCACTGTCCTTCGTGCGGGAATTATTGTAGGTTCTGGAAGTTCATCATTTGAAATTATTCGAGATTTGTGTGAAAAATTGCCTATAATGATTACTCCAAAATGGGTTTTAACAAAATGTCAACCTATTGCAATTCGCGATGTTATTCATTATTTAACTGGAGTTTTACTTAAGGAAGAACATTATAATAAATCCTACGATATTGGCGGGCCTAATGTGATTACGTACAAAGAAATGATGCTTTTGTATTCCAAAACAAGAGGCATCAAACTTTGGATTTTTACACTTCCTGTAATGTCGCCAAAGCTTTCTTCTTATTGGTTGTATTTTGTAACTTCAACATCTTATAAATTAGCTGTAAACCTAGTTGATAGTATGAAAATGGAAGTCGTTTGCCAAAATAATAATCTTCAAAAAGCATTAGAAATAAAACCCATTACTTATGTTGAAGCTATAAAATTGGCATTTTTAAAAATGGAACAAAATCTCGTTATTTCTAGCTGGAAAGATAGTTTAGTAAGTAGCCGATTTAATGAAAATTTTTCTGAATTTATTCAAATTCCTACTTATGGATGTTTGAAAGATCATAAAATAAAATCGGTAACCAATGTTGAAAAAACGCTTGATAATATTTGGTCTATAGGTGGTGATAAAGGTTGGTATTACGGAAATTGGATGTGGAAAATCCGTGGTATTTTAGATAAACTTTTTGGCGGTGTAGGTTTGAGAAGAGGCCGAACACATCCAACTCATTTAGACAATGGAGACGCACTTGACTTTTGGCGTGTTTTAGTAGCCAACAAAGAAGAAAAAAGATTACTTCTTTATGCCGAAATGCGATTACCTGGAGAGGCTTGGCTAGAATTTAGAATAGACAACGAAAACAAACTCCATCAAATTGCAACTTTTAGACCTAAAGGATTATTAGGGCGACTATATTGGTACAGTTTAGTTCCTTTTCATTTTTTTATTTTTGGAGGCATGATTAAAAATATTACCAAATAAAAAAATCCCAAATTCTGATTAAAGTTAGAATTTGGGATTTTTGTTTTATTAAAAAACACTAGAAATGACGTTAAAGTTATTCTCTTGGCAAGAAAATTTCTGCCATCATACAACGAGCACTTCCACCACCACAAGCTTCAATAGTATCTAAACTTGAACTTACTATTGTTACATGTTCTTCTAATTGTGCAATTTGCTTTTTAGTTAAACTTTGATGTGCCGATGCACTCATGATTAAATACCTTCTATCATCGGTTCCTTTTACTTCTAACATATTTCCAGCGAAATTATTCACTTGATCTTCAGTTATCAAGATTACTTCTTTTTCGTCGCCTTTTAAACTATCTAAGACCATTTTACGTTCTTTCTTATCGTCAATACAATCCGCACAAATAACTGCAAAAGTTTCGCCAACACACATAATTACGTTTGTATGATAAATATGTTTTCTTTCTCCGTTTACGGTTTGAAACGCTTCAAATATTACAGGAGTAAATTCGAAATCTTCACAAAATTCAATAAATAATTCTTCGTCAGCTCTTGGTGATAAAGCACAATACGCTTTCCCATTAGCTCTATCCAAAACAATACTTCCTGTTCCTTCTAAGAAAATATTATCATCTTCAGCTGAAGTATAATCCATAATCTCATTGATTACAAAACCTTCTTCTTCCAAATGATCTAAAACATCTTCTCTTCTTTCTAATCGGCGATTTTCGGCAAACATAGGATATAAAACTACATCTCCATTTTCATGAAATGAAATCCAATTGTTTGGAAAAATACTGTCAGGTGTATCAGGACTTAAGGTATCTTCCACCACTACAACATTTAATCCTATCATTCTTAATTTTTGAACGAAAGTATCAAATTCTTCTTGTGCTTTTGCATTAACAGAAGATGGTGTTAAATTATCTAATACTTTTTGGTAATAATTATTTACAGCCGTTTGTTCATTCATTCGGAATGCTACCGGACGAATCATCAATATGGAATTAGTTGTTTGGTTCATGTTTATTTTTGTTTTTAGACATTCTATGCAATGTCTGTACATTATTTATTCTTAATCTCGAATCAAAGGCAATGTTGAACATCGTAACAAACCTTCTTGTTTAGCAATTTCGGCATACGGAATTTCTTCTACTGTAAATCCGTTTTCACGTAACCAGTTGTTTAATCTGGTGAAATTCTTTTCAGAAACTACAACATCGGGAGCAATGGAAAACACATTTGAATTCATGTGATACATTTCTTCTCTTTCGATATGGAATAAATTCTCTTTTCCGAATAAATTCACCAAAAACATATAATCAGCTTCTTCACGAAAACCACTTTTATAGATGATTCCTTTGTTTGTTCCAACAGGTTGAAAACAACAATCCAAATGCAAAGCATTATCGCGAGGTTCAATTTTCGACTTTACTAAGTCAAATGCTTTCACAATTTTATTTGGAAACAATGCTTTAATATAATCTACACCTTGAGTATTAGTTCTTGCGGTAATATAATCTTTATAATCCGAACCTTTGTAAGTTCCGATAAAAATATACTCGTTCCAAGGCATTACATCACCACCTTCAATATGCACTTCATCTGGCGGACGTACTACTTTTTTAGGATCAATTTGATCGATTACGTATTGAATAGCGTCTAATTCACGCTCTCTGTCTGGTAAAATATTGGCTTTAATAAAGATATCATCGATTACAAATCCGATATCTCTGGCGAAAATTTGGTTGTAATTTTCAATAATTTGAGGTCTGAAGACTTTTACATCATATTTCTGGAACACTTTATTAAAAGCTTCCATTTCGTTTACCATATCGGCTTCAACAGGATAGGTACCGGCTTTAATGTGCTCTAATGATTTTGGATCATAAGCTTCTTCGATTGTAGGTGTTGGACCATTACTAACAGCAGTTCCTAACACCACTGCCCTTAATCGAGAAGTTTCGTTTTTTACATTTAATTGTAACATAGCATATGGCTTTTGGCAAATATAGAAAAAGGAAACGAGATTATTAATTAGTCAATCGTTATAAATTTATATCAAATTGATTGTATTTGCGTATAAATGATTAAATTTGAGAAAACTATAAAAAACAATTTATCATGGGATTATCGAATTTTTTTAGTTCTCTTTTTGGAAAAGCAAAAGAGAAAGCGGAAATAGCGAAAGAAAACTTAAGCGAAGTAGCAGAAAATGTTGCTGAAAAAGCTGCAGATGTAGCTGAAGACGTAAAAGAAACAGTTGAAAACGTAGCCGAAAAAGCAGCTCAAAAACTGGAAGAATTAAAAGTGAATGAAAAAGTAGCTGATGTAATAGAGACTGCAAAAGAAAAAACCGCTGAGGCTGCGGGTTGGGTTGAAGAAAAAGCGCACAACTTAAAAGAATCATTACAAAATGCAGCTGAAACTGTAGAAGACAAAGTAGAAGATTTAACAGGAAGTACAGAAGAGAAAGAACAAAAACCTGCTGAATAAATACTAAACTAATAAAAGCAAAAATCCCACCTTACAGTGGGATTTTTTTATGATTATCTGTCTTTTACTTCTTTAAAAGGACGTAATGTATAACCTGTATAAACTTGTCTTGGACGACCAATTGGTTCTTTGTTAATTCTCATTTCTTTCCATTGAGCAATCCAACCTGGTAAACGACCAATAGCAAATAAAACTGTAAACATTTCAACTGGGATTCCCATAGCTCTGTAGATAATTCCTGAATAGAAATCTACGTTTGGATATAAGTTTCTTGATTTGAAATATTCGTCTTCTAAAGCTACTTTTTCTAATTGTTTTGCAATATCTAATAATGGATCATCAACTCCTAATGAATTTAATACATCATCAGCTGCTTTTTTAATGATAGTTGCTCTTGGATCAAAGTTTTTATAAACTCTATGTCCGAATCCCATTAAACGGAATGGATCGTCTTTGTCTTTTGCTTTTAAAACGAATTTAGCTACATCACCACCATTATCATGGATTTCTTGTAACATTTCTAATACTGCTTGATTAGCCCCTCCGTGAAGTGGTCCCCAAAGTGCAGAAACTCCAGCCGAAATTGAAGCAAATAAACCAGCATGAGAAGAACCCACAATTCTTACTGTAGAAGTAGAACAGTTTTGTTCGTGATCTGCATGTAAGATGAATAATTTATCTAAAGCAGCTACTACTTTTGGATCTGCTTTGTAAGGTCCTGTTGGTAATTCAAACATTAAACGCATGAAATTATCAACATATCCTTTTGTATTATCGTAATAATTTAATGGATATCCCATTGATTTTCTATAAGTCCATGTAGCAATTACTAAGAATTTACCCATAGTTTTACAAACTGCTTCATACATTTCTTTTTCGTTGTGAGGATTCACAGCTTTAGGATTGAAGGCAGTTAAAGCACTTGTTAATGAAGCTAAAACACCCATTGGATGAGCCGTTTTTGGAAAGCCATCAATGATGTTTTTCATTTCTTCATTAACCAATGTATATTTGCGAATATCGTTTTCGAATTTTTCTAATTGTGCTGCTGTTGGAAGTTCTCCAAAAATCAACAAATAAGAAACTTCTAAGAAATCAGCTTTATCAGCTAAATCTTCGATTGAATATCCTCTGTAACGTAAAATCCCTTCTTCACCATCTAAGAAAGTAATTTCACTTGTACATGAACCTGAGTTTTTATAACCAGGATCAATTGTAATAGCACCAGATGCACTACGCAACTTGTCTATATCGATAGCAACCTCATTCTCAGTTCCCACAATTACTGGAAACTCATACTTTTTGCCATCAAGCTCTAATATTGCAGTTTTTGACATATTATTTATATGATATTTTATGATAAAATTAATGTGAATTGCGAATTTAACAAATAATAATCAAACAATAAAGAAATTATCTATAATTTATGGTTAAATAATATACATGAAAAAATCCTGTTACAAATTGATTGCAACAGGATTTAAAGTTTGTATTTCAAAGAAATTATTTTTTTACTTTAAAAGCATTTACTCCAGGAAAATAAGCTACATCCGCTAATTCTTCTTCAATTCTTAATAATTGATTGTATTTAGCCATACGATCTGAACGAGAAGCCGAACCTGTTTTGATTTGTCCGCAATTTAAAGCAACTGCTAAATCAGCAATTGTATTATCTTCTGTTTCTCCAGAACGGTGCGACATTACAGAAGTATATCCTGCATTATGTGCCATGTTTACAGCTGCAATCGTTTCTGTTAAAGTACCAATTTGGTTTACTTTAATCAAAATTGAATTCGCGATAGATTGACTAATTCCACGAGATAATCTTTCAACATTCGTTACGAATAAATCGTCACCTACTAATTGTACTTTATCTCCGATTTTCTCTGTTAACAATTTCCAACCTTCCCAATCGTCTTCGTACATTCCGTCTTCTATAGAAATAATTGGATATTTTTCAGTTAATTCTGCCAAATAAGAAGCTTGTTCTTCAGAAGTTCTGATTTTTCCTGTTTCACCTTCAAATTTAGTGTAATCGTATTTTCCGTTTACATAAAATTCTGAAGCTGCACAATCTAAAGCAATCATTACATCATCACCAAAAGTGTAACCAGCATTTGTAACTGCTAATTTGATAGAATCTAAAGCATCTTCTGTTCCGCCGGCTAAATTTGGAGCAAATCCACCTTCATCACCTACTGCAGTAGATAAATGTCTATCGTGTAATACTTTTTTAAGATTATGGAAAATTTCAGTTCCCATTTGCATAGCGTGCGTGAAATCTTTTGCCTTAACTGGCATAATCATGAATTCTTGAAACGCAATTGGAGCATCAGAATGCGAACCACCATTGATGATGTTCATCATTGGAACTGGCAATGTATTCGCAGAAACGCCACCAACATAACGATATAAAGGCATTCCTAATTCGTTAGCTGCTGCTTTTGCAACCGCTAAAGAAACACCTAAAATTGCATTAGCACCTAAATTAGATTTATTTGCTGTTCCGTCTAATTCAATCATCATCTTGTCGATTAAATTTTGTTCAAAAACCGACATTCCTACAATCGCTTCAGCAATTTTTGTATTTACATTTTCAGCAGCTTTTAAAACACCTTTTCCCATGAAAGCCTTTCCGCCATCACGAAGCTCTACAGCTTCATGTTCGCCAGTTGAAGCACCACTTGGCACAGCTGCTCTTCCTAAAATTCCGTTATCTGTAACTACATCTACTTCGATTGTTGGATTTCCACGCGAATCTAAAATTTGTCTTGCGTGAACTTTGATAATTATACTCATTTTATATTTTTTTAGTTATTACCTTATGAATAATAACAAATTTATAATTTAAACTATAATGATATTGAAAAACTCAAAAAACTTATAAACGATAACGTTTTAGTTGATTGAAGTTTTTATGTTTTCGATAAATTGATCAAATAAATAACTTGAATCGTGTGGTCCAGGACTTGCCTCAGGGTGATATTGTACTGAGAAACAATTTTTAGATTTCATTCTCATTCCCGCAACCGTTCCATCATTTAAGTGTTCGTGTGTTAATTCGAAATCTGGATGCTTATCAAGTTCTTCTCTTACAATAGCGAAACCATGATTTTGGGAGGTAATTTCACCTTTTCCTGTAATCATATTTTTTACCGGGTGATTAATTCCGCGGTGACCGTTAAACATTTTATAAGTTGAAATTCCGTTAGCTAAACCAATGATTTGGTGCCCTAAACAGATTCCAAATAACGGTTTATTTTCGATTAAAATTTGTTTTGCTACTTCTTGTGCACATTCTAAAGGTTCTGGATCACCAGGTCCGTTTGACAAGAAATATCCATCAGGACTAAATGATTTTAAATCTTCATAAGAAGCGTTGTATGGGAAAACTTTGATGTAGCAATCTCTCTTCGCTAAGTTTCTTAAAATATTGGTTTTGATTCCTAAATCTAAAGCAGAAATTTTATATTTAGCTGATTCATCTCCAAAGAAATAAGGTTCAGTTGTTGAAACTTTTGAAGCCAATTCCAAACCATTCATATCTGGAACCTGTGCTAATCTTTCTTTTAATTCTTCGATTGGAGTTCCATCAGTACAAATAACAGCATTCATAGCACCGTTATCTCTTATATAACTTACCAATGCTCTTGTATCTACATCCGAAATTACGATAAGATTTTGTTTACTTAAATAATCGAAAAGACTTTCTGAAGCATCTACACGTGAATAATTAAAACTGAAATTTTTACAAACTAACCCAGAAATTTTAACTGAATCAGATTCAACTTCTTTGTCATTTACACCATAATTACCAATATGTGCATTGGTAGTAACCATGATTTGTCCAAAGTAAGAAGGATCTGTGAAAATCTCTTGATAACCTGTAGTTCCAGTATTAAAAGCGACTTCACCAAAAGTAACACCTTCAATTCCGATTGATTTTCCGTGAAAAATAGTACCGTCTTTAAGAAGTAAAACGGCTTTAGAACGATTGTTGTATTTCATTGTGTTGTGTTGTTGTGGGTGCAAATTTAGTTATAAAAGTTGTTTTTAGAAAATGTTTGATTCGTAAAACCAAAAAAAAAGGATAAACTTAAAAAAGTCTATCCTTATTATTTTTACATGAATGGTTTCATGATTATTCTGTAGCTTCAGTATTTTCAGAAGTTTCAGCTGCTGGAGCTTCAGGAGTACCTTCTGCTTTTTTAGCTTTTCCACGACGAGTCGTTTTCTTAACTTCTTTTTTACCACCGTTATACAAGGTGTTGAAATCTACTAATTCGATCATTGCCATGTCAGCGTTATCTCCTAAACGGTTACCTAACTTGATGATACGAGTGTATCCTCCTGGACGGTCACCAACTTTAGCAGCAACTTCTCTGAACAATTCAGTAACAGCATATTTATCTCTTAAATAAGCGAAAACTGTACGACGATTGTGAGTAGTATCTTCTTTTGATTTTGTTACTAACGGCTCAACGAATTGTTTTAAAGCTTTTGCTTTAGCAACAGTTGTGTTGATACGCTTATGTTCGATTAAAGAACAAGCCATATTAGCTAACATAGCTCTTCTATGTCCTTTTTGTCTACTTAAATGATTGAATTTTTTTCCGTGTCTCATGACGTGTTTTATTTATCTTCATCTTGCATCAATCCCTTATAGGAGCGCAAAATATGAAGCAATTATTCTTTATCTAACTTGTATTTAGTTAAGTCCATACCGAAAGTAAGGTTTTTATTCGCCACTAACTCATCTAATTCAGTTAATGATTTTTTACCAAAATTACGGAACTTCATTAAGTCGTTCTTGTTGAAAGAAACTAAATCACCTAATGTATCAACTTCAGCCGCTTTTAAACAATTTAATGCTCTAACAGATAAGTCCATATCAACTAATTTAGTTTTCAATAACTGTCTCATGTGAAGAGATTCTTCGTCATAAGACTCAGTTTGAGCAATTTCATCTGCCTCAAGAGTAATTCTTTCATCAGAGAACAACATAAAGTGGTGGATTAACGTCTTAGCTGCCTCAGTTAATGCATCTTTAGGATGGATAGAACCATCTGTAATGATTTCAAAAACTAATTTTTCATAATCTGTTTTTTGTTCCACACGGAAATTCTCAATAGCATATTTTACATTCTTTACTGGAGTGTAAATTGAATCTGTAAAAATAGTTCCTATTGGAGCATTTGATTTTTTGTTCTCTTCAGCTGGAACATATCCTCTACCTTTTTCGATAGAAAGTTCCATGTTGATAGATGTTTTGCTGTCTAAATTACAGATAACTAAATCTGGATTTAAAACTTGAAAACCAGAGATGAATTTTTGAAAATCACCTGCAGTAATTTTATCTTTTCCGGAAAGAGCGATAGAAACAGATTCGTTATCGATATCTTCAATTTGACGTTTGAAACGTACTTGTTTAAGATTTAAGATAATTTCTGTAACATCTTCAACTACACCAGAAATAGTAGAGAACTCATGTTCTACACCTTCTATTCTTACTGATGTAATTGCATATCCTTCTAGAGAAGAAAGCAAAACTCTTCTAAGTGCATTACCAACAGTCAATCCATAACCAGGTTCCAAAGGTCTAAATTCAAATTTACCTTCGAAATCCGTAGAATCGATCATGATAACTTTATCGGGCTTTTGAAAATTAAATATTGCCATACTTTCGACTAAAGTCAATTATTATTTGTTATACAACTCAACGATTAGTTGTTCTTTAATATTTTCTGGAATCTGAAGTCTTTGAGGTACAGAAACAAAAGTACCTTCTTTAGTATCATTATTCCATGTAATCCACTCATAAACTTGAGAAGAACTTGCTAAAGAACGCTCGATAGCTTCAAGAGATTTTGATTTTTCACGTACAGCAACTTTGTCACCAGCTTTTAAGTGGTAAGAAGGTACATTAACAAGTTCACCGTTAACAGTGATATGTCTGTGAGATACAATTTGACGAGCTGCTCTACGAGAAGGAGCAACACCCATTCTGTAAACTACGTTATCTAAACGAGCTTCACATAATTGTAATAAGATTTCACCTGTTACTCCAGAAGCAGCAGATGCTTTTTTGAATAAATTTCTGAATTGTTTTTCTAAAATACCGTAAGTATATTTAGCTTTTTGCTTTTCCATTAACTGAACAGCATATTCAGATTTTTTACCTCTCTTTTTAGCTAAACCATGTTGCCCTGGAGGGTAATTTCTTTTTTCGAAGGCTTTGTCTTCTCCGAATATTGCTTCGCCAAATTTACGAGCAATCTTAGTTTTTGGACCAGTATATCTTGCCATTTTAAAAAATTAAAAAAGGTAGGAATTATGAATTCAGGTCTTATATCCTTCGATAATTTTAAACCTACCCGTGTTATACTTAAATTATACTCTTCTTCTTTTCGGAGGACGACATCCGTTGTGAGGCATTGGAGTTACATCAATGATTTCAGTAACTTCAACTCCTGAATTATGAATAGATCTAATAGCAGATTCTCTACCATTTCCTGGACCTTTCACATAAACTTTCACTTTTTTAAGTCCAGCTTCAAGAGCTACTTTACTACAATCTTCTGCTGCCATTTGAGCTGCATAAGGAGTATTCTTTTTAGAACCTCTAAAGCCCATTTTACCAGCTGAAGACCAAGAAATAACTTCACCTTTCTTATTAGTCAAAGAAATAATGATGTTGTTAAAAGTAGCATTAATATGTGCTTCTCCTGAAGATTCAACGATAACTTTACGTTTTTTTGCTGTTACTTTAGCCATATTATTACTTATTATTTAGTTGCTTTTTTCTTGTTAGCAACAGTTTTTCTCTTACCTTTTCTAGTTCTAGAGTTGTTTTTAGTTCTTTGACCTCTTAATGGAAGTCCAGCTCTGTGACGAATTCCTCTTTGACATCCGATATCCATTAAACGTTTGATGTTTAATTGAACTTCTGAACGCAATTCACCTTCAATTTTGAAATAAGAAACAGCATCACGGATTGCTCCGATCTCGTCGTCATTCCAATCTTGAACTTTCTTGTCTTCGCTCACTTGAGCTTTAGCTAATATATCTTTAGCTCTGCTTCTACCAATACCAAATATGTATGTTAAAGCAATGATTCCTCTTTTTTGTTTAGGTATATCTACCCCTGCAATTCTTGCCATAATTATCCTTGTCTTTGTTTAAATCTAGGATTCTTTTTGTTAATAACGTATAATCTTCCTTTTCTACGTACAATAATGCACTCGGCACTTCTCTTTTTAACTGATGCTCTTACTTTCATTTTAATAGCTTTAGTATCTATAAGTAATTCTTGCTTTAGACAAATCATAAGGGCTCATTTCAAGTTTTACCTTGTCACCTGGTAACAATTTAATGTAATGCATACGCATTTTTCCAGAGATATGAGCAATTACAACATGTCCGTTTTCTAACTCTACACGAAACATCGCATTTGATAATGCTTCAATAATTGTTCCGTCTTGTTCTATTGCTGATTGTTTTGCCATAAAAATTAAGCTACTGCTTTTCTATTTTTACCACTTTTCATCAAACCATCATAGTGTTTATTCAATAAATAAGAATTTATTTGCTGAATAGTGTCTATTGCAACTCCAACCATGATTAGCAAAGAAGTACCACCATAAAAATAACCCCAAGCACCTTGTACTCCAAGTAAACTTACTGCAACAGCTGGGAACACAGCCACTAAAGCAAGAAATAATGATCCTGGAAAAGTGATTAATGACATAATTTTATCTAGGTAATCTCCGGTTTCAACACCTGGCTTAACACCTGGTATAAAACCTCCGCTTCTTTTTAAATCATCTGCCATCTTGTTAGTTGGTACAGTAATTGCGGTGTAAAAGTACGTAAAAATTACGATTAACAAAGCAAAAACTATATTATATACTAAACCGAATGGATCGTTGAACATTCCTGCAATAGAAAGTGCAGTATCTGATTCTTTAGCCAAACCAGAAACAGCAGCAGGAATAAACATAATAGCTTGCGCAAAAATGATCGGCATAACACCTGATGCATTTAACTTTAATGGGATAAACTGTCTGTTACCACCCATCATGTCTTCTTCAAAATCCCCAGAAACTGTACGTCTTGCATACTGTACTGGAATTTTTCTTACAGCCATTACTAATAAAATACATGCAATTATTACTAAGAACCAAAGTATTAATTCGATTACAATCATCATAACACCTCCGTTTGCTTGAGAAGTTCTAGATGAAAACTCTTGAATAAATGCTTGTGGCATTCTTGCAATAATACCTACCATTATCAATAAAGAAATACCATTACCAATACCTTTATCAGTAATTTTTTCTCCTAACCACATTGCAAAAATAGTCCCAGTAACTAAGATTAGTACTGAAGAGAAAATGAATGTTGGTCCAGTTAACATAAATGCTTCACCTGGTAAAGTTCTGTACAAGTTATAGATATAACCAGGACCTTGAACTAAAGTAATTAAGATTGTTAACCATCTTGTAATTTGGTTAATTTTCTTTCTACCACTTTCACCGTCTTTTTGTAATTTTTGTAAATATGGCACCGCAATTCCCATTAATTGAACTACGATAGAAGCTGATATGTATGGCATGATACCCAATGCAAATACAGAAGCTTGCGAAAACGCACCTCCTGTAAATACATTAATTAACCATCCAATACCTTCATCAGTTTGGTTTGTAAGATTTGTCAATTTAGTAGCATCAATCCCCGGAAGGGTTACTTGAGCACCGAAACGGTACACTAATAATAATCCAAGAGTTAATAAAATACGATTTTTTAACTCTTCGATTTTCCAAACGTTGATGAATGAATCTATAAATTTCTTCATTTTACTAAAGGATTATAAAGTTACAGCTTCTCCACCAGCAGCCTCGATAGCCGCTTTTGCAGATGCAGTAAATTTGTGAGCACTTACTTTAAGTTTTGTTTTTAGCTCACCTCTTCCTAAAATCTTTACTAAGCTATTTTTTGTAGCTAAACGAGTATCTACAAACACAGTAAAATCTACTGTATCGGTAACTACACCGTTATCTACTAATAATTGTAACGAATCAAGATTGATACCTTGATATTCTACTCTATTAATGTTCTTGAAACCAAACTTAGGCACACGTCTTTGAAGTGGCATTTGACCACCTTCAAAACCAATTTTCTTAGAATAACCAGAACGAGATTTTGCTCCTTTATGTCCACGTGCAGCGGTACCACCTTTTCCAGAACCTTCTCCTCTACCTACTCTTTTATTTTGATTGTGCGTAGAACCTTCAGCTGGTTGTAAGTTACTTAAATTCATAACTGTATAGTGTTATTTAGTTTCTTCTACAGAAACTAAGTGTTTAACTTTATTTACCATTCCAAGGATAGCAGGATTTGCATCATGCTCAACAACCTGTCCCATTTTACGAAGACCTAAAGCTTCCAAAGTTCTCTTTTGATCAAGAGGACAATTGATTTTACTTCTTACTTGTTTTACTTTTAATTTTGCCATGATTTCCTGTTGATTAACCTTTGAATACTTTTTCTAAAGATACTCCTCTTTGTTTAGCTACCGTTAAAGCGCTTCTCATTTGTAATAAAGCATCAAAAGTTGCTTTAACTACGTTATGAGGGTTTGAAGAACCTTGTGATTTAGATAATACATCGTGAACACCTACAGATTCTAATACCGCACGAACAGCACCACCAGCAATAACTCCAGTACCGTGTGAAGCAGGCATTAAAAATACTCTAGCACCACCAAATTTACCTTTTTGCTCATGAGGAACAGATTGTCCCTGTAAAGGAATTCTAACTAAGTTTTTCTTAGCATCTTCCACCGCTTTAGCGATTGCCTCAGAAACATCTTTAGATTTTCCTAATCCATGACCAACTACACCGTTTTCATCACCTACTACTACGATAGCAGAGAAACCAAATGCTCTACCTCCTTTAGTAACTTTAGTAACACGATTTACACTCACCAAACGGTCTTTTAATTCAAGACCTCCTGGTTTTACAATCTCTACGTTTTTATAATTATGATACATAATTTCTTAGAATTTAAGTCCAGCTTCTCTAGCTCCTTCAGCTAATGATTTCACACGTCCATGGTATAAATACCCACCTCTATCAAAAGAGATTGTTGAAATACCTGCTTTAAGTGCTTTTTCAGCAACTAATTTACCAACTGCTTTTGCAGTTTCAACAGCAGTTCCTTGAGCAACTTCTTTATCTCTCGATGAAGCAGCAACTAAAGTTGTACCGTTTACGTCATCTATGATTTGCGCATAGATTTCTTTATTACTTCTGAATACAGAAAGTCTTGGTTGAGCAGCAGTTCCGCTTACAATCTTTCTGATTCTGAACTTAATTCTTTGTCTTCTTTCAGATTTCGTTAATGACATAGTCTTAATTTTTAAGCTGATTTACCTGCTTTTCTTCTTAGTTCTTCTCCTACAAACTTAACTCCTTTTCCTTTATATGGCTCAGGTTTGCGGAAACCTCTGATCTTCGCAGCTACTTGACCTAATAATTGTTTGTCGAATGATGATAATTTCACTATCGGATTTTTACCTTTTTCTGATACTGTTTCAACAGTAACTTCTTTTACAACTTCTAGAACGATGTTGTGAGAGAATCCTAAAGCTAAATCAAGTTTTTGACCTTGATTAGAAGCTCTATAACCAACTCCAACTAATTCTAATTCTTTTGTAAAACCTTCAGAAACACCAACAATCATGTTGTTGATTAATGAACGATAAAGTCCGTGTTTCGCTCTCTCATCTTTATGATCTGATGAACGCTCAACGATAACTTGGTTATCTTCGATTTTAACGGTTACATCAGAAAATTCTTGAGTAAGCTCGCCTAATTTTCCTTTTACTGTAACTACAGCTTCTTTAACTTCTACAGTTACTCCTGCTGGAATTGCAATTGGATTTTTACCTATTCTTGACATTGTCTCGTCTTTTTATTAATATACGTAACAAATAACTTCGCCACCAACATTTAATTGCTTAGCTTGTTTTCCTGTCATCAAACCTTTTGATGTAGAAACAATAGCAATACCTAAACCATTTAAGATTCTAGGTAAGTCAGATGAACCTGCATATTTACGTAAACCTGGTTTACTAATTCTTTGGATATCTTTGATAACTGACTCTTTCGTGTCTTTATCATATTTAAGTGCAATTTTGATTGAACCCTGTACAGAGTTGTCTTCGAATTTGTAACTTAAGATATATCCTTGATCGAATAAAATCTTTGTGATTTCTTTTTTCATGTTAGATGCTGGAATTTCAACCACTTTGTGGTTAGCTCTCACTGCATTTCTAACTCTCGTAAGATAATCGGCAATTGGATCTGTATACATATGTATAGAATTGCGGCTATGGTTTTCAATCCGCCCTCAGCGGATTGAACCTTTAACCAATTAAACTTTTTTATTGGATTGCAAAAGTAATAACTTTTTTCGAGATTACCAAGATGCTTTTTTAACACCTGGAATTAATCCTTGATTAGCCATTTCACGGAATGTTACACGTGAAAGACCAAACTGACGCATATACCCTCTTGGTCTACCTGTTAATTTACAACGATTGTGTACTCTAACTGGACAAGAATTTTTTGGTAATTTTTGTAATCCTTCGAAATCTCCAGCTTCTTTCAAAGCTTTTCTTTTCTCAGCATACTTTTCTACTAATGCAATTCTTTTCACCTCACGGGCTTTCATTGATTCTTTAGCCATGTCTTAATTCTTTTTAAAAGGTAATCCTAATTCCGCTAATAATGCTTTTGCTTCTTTATCTGTTTCTGCAGAAGTTACGAAGGTAATATCAAATCCTGAGATTTTATTTACTTTATCAATATCAATTTCTGGGAAAATGATTTGTTCAAGTACACCTAAGTTATAGTTTCCTCTTCCGTCAAATCCAGTAGATTTAATTCCGCTGAAATCTCTAACACGTGGTAAAGATGAAGTAATCAATCTATCTAAGAATTCATACATTCTTTCTCCACGTAAAGTTACTTTAGCACCAATTGGCATACCTTTTCTCAATTTGAAAGACGCAACGTCTTTTTTAGAGATAGTAGCAACTGCTTTTTGCCCAGTAATTTTTGTCATTTCTTCAACAGCGTAGTCTACTAACTTTTTGTCAGATACTGCTGCACCAACTCCACGGCTTACAACGATTTTTTCAAGTTTAGGAACTTGCATTACGTTTTTGTAACCGAATTCTTCTGTAAGAGCAGCAATTACTCTGCTCTTATATTCTTCTTTTAGTCTAGGAATATATGCCATAACTATAGTACTTGATTAGATTTTTTTGAAAATCTCACTTTCTTGTCTCCTTCTTGTTTGAAACCAACTTTAGTTGCTTCTTTTGACTTTGGGTCAATTAAAGACAAGTTAGACACATGGATAGGAGCTTCTTTCTTAACGATTCCTCCTTGAGGGTTTTTTGCACTTGGTTTTGTATGTTTCGAAACCATGTTAACTCCTTCAACAATCGCTTTGTTTTTCTCACGAAGAACACGTACAATTTTACCTTCAGAACCTTTGTGGTCTCCAGCAATAACTCTTACGATATCTCCTGATTTTATTTTTAGCTTTATCATTTGTATAAGAATTAAAGCACTTCTGGTGCTAATGATACAATTTTCATGAATTGTTTTTCACGAAGTTCTCTGGCAACTGGACCAAAAACACGAGTTCCTCTCATTTCTCCTGCAGCGTTTAACAATACACATGCGTTATCGTCAAAACGGATGTAAGATCCATCAGCTCTTCTCACTTCTTTTTTGGTACGTACAACCACTGCAGTTGATACCGCTCCTTTTTTAACGTTTCCGTTTGGAGTTGCATCTTTAATTGAAACTACAATTTTGTCACCAACAGAGGCATAACGACGTTTCGTTCCTCCTAAAACACGGATAGTTAAAACTTCTTTAGCTCCCGTATTATCTGCTACTTTTAATCTTGACTCTTGTTGTACCATAATTACTTAGCTCTTTCAATGATTTCAACTAATCTCCAACATTTTGATTTAGATAAAGGTCTTGTTTCCATGATCTTTACTGTATCTCCAATGTTACAATCGTTTGTTTCGTCGTGTGCAACGTATTTTTTAGTTTTTAACACGAACTTACCGTATAATGGGTGTTTCACTTTTGTAGTTTGTGACACAACAATAGATTTCTCCATTTTGTTTGAAGTCACCACACCTATTCTCTCTTTTCTTAAATTTCTTTTTTCCATCTTTCAGCTAGTCTACAATTATTGTAACTCTCTTTTAGTTAACTCTGTATGTAATCTCGCAACTGATCTTCTTAAACCTCTTAATTGAAGAGGATTTTGGATTGGCGAAATTGCATGAGCATTTTTTAGGTCGGTATACGTTTTCTTTAACTGACTAAGTTGTTCTTGTAACTCAGCTGCAGATAGATTTTTAATTTCTGATTGTTTCATAATAAATTTTGATTATGCTTCGAAATCTCTAGCAACGATAAACTTAGTTTTAACAGGAAGTTTTTGAGCTGCTAAGCGTAAAGCTTCTTTTGCAACTGATAGAGGAACTCCTCCAACTTCAAACATAATTTTACCAGGTTTAACAACTGCAGCCCAATACTCAACTGCACCTTTACCTTTACCCATACGTACTTCTAATGGTTTCTTTGTAATAGGTTTATCTGGAAATATTTTGATCCATAATTGACCTTCTCTTTTCATGAAACGTGTAGCTGCGATACGAGCTGCTTCAATTTGACGAGAAGTAATAAATGAAGAATCTAAAGATTTGATACCAAACATTCCATTTGAAAGCTCGTGTCCTCTTTGAGAAACGCCTTTCATTCTACCTTTCTGTACCTTACGGTATTTTGTTCTTTTAGGCTGTAACATTTTTCTTTAGTTTAAATAATTACTTTCTTTTGCGTGCGTTTGGCTTATTTCCATCTCTTTTTGGAGCAGAAGATCCTGAAGGTTTAGACTTTTGTTTGTCCATTCCTACTAACGGAGAAAGATCTCTTTTTCCATAAACCTCACCTTTCATTATCCATACTTTGATACCCATTCTACCATAAGTAGTATGTGCTTCAGCTAATGAATAATCAATATCAGCTCTGAAAGTTGACAAAGGAATTCTACCTTCTTTGAAGTTTTCTGAACGTGCCATTTCAGCACCATTCAAACGACCAGAAATTTGAACTTTGATACCTTCTGCGTTCATACGCATTGCAGCAGCAATAGCCATTTTAATTGCACGTCTGTAAGAAATTCTACTTTCAATTTGACGAGCGATACTTGTACCTACTAAGTAAGCATCAAGTTCAGGTCTTTTAATTTCAAAGATGTTGATTTGAACCTCTTTGTCAGTAATTTTCTTAAGTTCTTCTTTTAACTTGTCTACCTCTTGACCACCTTTTCCGATAATGATACCAGGTCTAGCAGTAGTGATAGTAACGGTTACAAGTTTTAAAGTTCTTTCGATAATTATTTTTGATACACTAGCTTTAGATAAACGTGCATGGATATACTTTCTGATTTTGTAATCTTCAGCGATTTTATCACCGTAGTCATTACCTCCATACCAGTTTGAGTCCCATCCTCTGATGATACCAAGTCTATTTCCTATTGGATTTGTCTTTTGTCCCATACTGTTTATTAATTGCTTTGTGTGTTATTATTTGATCCTAACACGATTGTTACGTGGTTAGAACGCTTTCTAATTCTGTGTGCACGACCTTGTGGAGCTGGACGAAGTCTTTTCAACATCATACCACCATCTACAGTAATCGTTTTTACAAATAAGCCAGCTTCTTCTAAATTAGCATCAGCATTTTTTTGCTGATAGTTATTAATTGCTGATAACAACAATTTCTCTAATTTTCTTGAAGCTTCTTTTTGACTAAATCTTAATATATTAAGAGCTAATTCTACTTTCTGACCTCTAACTAAATCCGCAACTAAGCGCATTTTTCTTGGTGAAGTAGGGCAGTTATTTAATTTAGCAAAAGCAACTTGTGTTTTTGCCTCTTTAGTCTGCTCTGCTCTTTCTCTTTTACGAACTCCCATAGCTTCCTATTATTTTTTACCTTTATTTTTAGCCCCAGCATGACCTCTAAAAGATCTTGTTGGTGAAAACTCTCCTAATTTGTGTCCTACCATGTTCTCAGTTACATAAACTGGAACAAATTGACGACCATTGTGAACTGCGATAGTCTGCCCAACGAAATCCGGAGTAATCATTGATGCTCTAGACCAAGTCTTAACAACACCTTTATTACCACCTGCAATATTTTCTTGAACTTTCTTCTCTAATTTAAAGTGAACGAATGGTCCTTTTTTTAATGAACGTGCCATGTCTATCTAATTATTTCTTTCTACGTTCTACAATATACTTATTACTCGGGTTAACTTTAGAACGAGTTCTATAACCTTTAGCAGGTAAACCTTTTCTTGAACGTGGATGACCTCCAGATGAACGTCCTTCACCACCTCCCATTGGGTGATCAACTGGGTTCATTGCTACTGGTCTTGTTCTTGGTCTTCTACCTAACCATCTTGATCTACCAGCTTTACCTGATACGATTAATTGGTGGTCTGAGTTAGAAACTGCTCCGATTGTAGCCATACAAGTTAACAAGATTAATCTTGTTTCTCCAGAAGGCATTTTAATTGTAGCATATTTTCCATCTCTTGCCATTAACTGAGCGAAAGTTCCTGCTGAACGAGCGATTACAGCTCCTTGACCTGGTCTTAATTCGATACACGAAATAACAGTTCCTAGAGGAATTTTACTTAAAGGCATTGCATTTCCAATTTCTGGAGACGCTTCTGCACCAGAAACTACAGTTTGTCCAACTTGTAATCCATTTTGCGCAATGATGTAAGTTTTAGCTCCATCTGCATAATACAATAATGAAATAAATGCTGAACGATTTGGATCGTACTCGATTGTTTTAACTGTTGCTGGAATTCCAACTTTAGCTCTTTTGAAATCAATGATACGATACTTTTGTTTGTGACCACCGCCTGTGTAACGCATGGTCATTTTTCCTTGACTATTTCTACCTCCAGAGTTTTTTTTCGGTGCGATCAATGAACGCTCCGGCTTATCAGTTGTAATAGTGTCAAAGCTATTAACAACTCTAAATCGCTGACCTGGGGTAATAGGTTTTAATTTTCTAACTGACATTTTCTATTAGATATTAGTATAAAAATCTATTGTTTCTCCCTCTTGAACTTGAACAATTGCTTTTTTGTAAGCATTTGTTTTCCCACTGATTAAACCACTTTTGGTATATTTAACACTTCTATCAGCTCTGTAGTTTAATGTATTAACAGCTACTACATTCACTCCAAAAGCTGCTTCAACAGCATTTTTGATTTGAATTTTGTTAGCAGTTTTTGCAACTACAAAACCAAAACGGTTAAAAACTTCACCATCTTTAGTTATTTTCTCAGTTATAATAGGCTTAATTATGATACTCATAATCTTATTATTTACTTAAATTAGCTTCAATTCCGTCTACAGCACCTTCTAAAAGAACTAAACTTTTTGCGTTTAAAATCGCATAAGTGCTTAATTCCGAAGTAGTTACAACGCTAGACGCTTTTAAATTGCGTGACGACAAATATACATTTTTATTTGTATCGCCCAACACAAACAAAGATTTTTTATTCTCTAACCCTAAAGACTTCAATACGTTAATGAAATTTTTAGTGTTTGGTGTGTCAAATGTAAAATCTTCAACTACCACTAAATTTGACTCATTTACTTTTAAAGATAAAGCTGATTTACGAGCTAATCTTTTTAAGTTTTTGTTCAATTTAAATGAATAGCTTCTTGGTCTTGGTCCAAAAACTGTACCTCCTCCTTTAAACAATGGATTTTTAGCAGATCCTGCACGAGCAGTACCAGTTCCTTTTTGTTTTTTAATTTTACGAGTACTTCCTGCAACCTCAGCTCTTTCTTTAGCTTTGTGAGTACCTTGTCTTTGATTAGCCAAATATTGCTTTACATCTAAATATACAGCATGTTTATTAGGCTCAATTGCGAAAACTGAATCAGAAAGTTGAACTTTTCTTCCAGTTTCTTTTCCGTTGATATCTAAAACTTTTACTTCCATTACTTCTGAATGATTACATAAGAGTTTTTGTGACCTGGAACACAACCTTTTATAACTAAAAGATTTTTCTCACCTACCACTTTTAAAACTCTAAGGTTTTGTACTGTTACATTATCTCCTCCCATTCTTCCAGCCATACGCATTCCTTTGAATACTCTAGATGGATAAGATGAAGCTCCTACAGAACCAGGCGCTCTTAAACGGTTGTGTTGACCGTGTGTCGCTTGTCCAACACCGCCAAAACCATGACGTTTTACAACCCCTTGGAATCCTTTTCCTTTAGAAACTCCTACAACATCAACAAATTCACCTTCAGCGAATAAGTCAACAGCGATTACATCGCCTAATTTGTACTCCTGATCAAAACCTTTGAATTCAACGACTTTTTTCTTTGCAGCTGTTCCCGCTTTCTTAAAGTGACCTAACTCAGCTTTAATAGAACGTTTTTCAGCTTTGTCATCGAAACCTAACTGAATAGCAGAATATCCGTCTACTTCATTGGTTCTGACTTGGGTAACAACGCATGGACCACACTCGATTACAGTACAAGGAATATTTTTCCCGTTCTCATCAAAGATGCTAGTCATGCCAATTTTTCTTCCGATTAACCCAGACATATTAAACTAATTATTAATTAAACTCTTATTTATAATACAAATAGTATTCGCACACTACTCATTTTGAGGGTGCAAATATATAAATTATTTTTTAATTATCGCAAAAATAAATAGTTAAGTGAAATTTCCTTCAAAAAAGGCAATTTCACCCACTAAAAATGATAAGAAAAAAACCGTAATGCTGTTCACATTGACGGTTTTTTTATGGTTATTGCGATTTGCAATCTAAATCAATTATACTTTGATTTCTACTTCAACACCACTTGGTAACTCTAATTTCATTAAAGCATCGATAGTTTTTGAAGAAGAACTGTAGATATCTAACAATCTCTTATATGAACTTAATTCGAACTGCTCTCTTGATTTTTTGTTAACGTGTGGAGAACGTAATACAGTAAAAATCTTTTTGTGAGTTGGTAATGGAATTGGACCCGTTACTACTGCACCTGTACTTTTTACAGTTTTTACAATCTTCTCAGCAGACTTGTCTACTAAATTGTGATCGTAAGATTTTAATTTTATTCTGATTTTTTGACTCATTTTCTTAAAAATTAAGCGTTACCTTTTGCTTTTTTGATTACAGCTTCTGAAATATTAGAAGGTGTTTCTGCATAATGTGAAAACTCCATTGTTGAAGTAGCTCTACCAGATGATAATGTTCTTAATGTTGTTACATAACCAAACATTTCAGATAAAGGCACATCAGCTTTGATAGTTTTAGCACCATTTCTATCACCCATATCATTTACTTGACCTCTACGACGGTTCAAGTCACCTACGATATCACCCATGTTTTCTTCTGGAGTAATAACTTCGATTTTCATGATTGGCTCAAGAATAACTGCACCAGCAGCACGACCAACTTCTTTATATCCCATTTTCGCAGCTAATTCGAAAGAAAGAGCATCAGAATCCACAGGGTGGAAAGATCCGTCTAATAAAGTTACTTTTAAACTATCTACTGCATATCCCGCTAAAGGACCTGCTTTCATAGCTTCTCTGAAACCTTTTTCAACAGCTGGAATATATTCTTTTGGTACGTTACCACCTTTAACTTCATTAACAAACTGTAATCCCATAGGAGCTTTACCGTCTACTAAATCAGCAGGTTCTAAACGGAATACGATATCACCAAATTTACCACGACCTCCAGATTGCTTTTTATAAGTCTCTCTGTGTTGTGCTGCCTTAGTGAACGCTTCTTTATATTCTACTTGTGGCTCACCTTGGTTTACCTCAACTTTAAACTCACGTTTCATACGATCTACAAGAATGTCTAAGTGTAACTCACCCATACCTGAAATAATCGTTTGACCTGAAGCCTCATCAGTTCTAACTGTAAATGTTGGATCTTCTTCAGCTAATTTAGCCAAAGCCATACCCATTTTATCCACGTCAGCCTTTGTTTTTGGCTCAATTGCGATACCAATTACAGGATCAGGGAATTTCATTGACTCAAGAATAATTGGGTGTTTTTCATCACACATTGTATCTCCAGTCTTGATATCTTTAAATCCTACAGCAGCTC
This sequence comes from Flavobacterium lacisediminis, assembly GCF_025909975.1. GTDB lineage: Bacteria > Bacteroidota > Bacteroidia > Flavobacteriales > Flavobacteriaceae > Flavobacterium > Flavobacterium lacisediminis. The sequence continues at coordinate 321,490 of NZ_JAPCIO010000003.1, forward strand.
CAATATCTCCAGCCTCAATATATTCGATTGGATTTTGTTTGTTAGCATGCATTTGGTAAATACGAGATATACGCTCTTTGTTTCCAGAACGAGTGTTCAAGATATAAGAACCCGCATCTAAACGACCTGAATAAGCACGGAAGAAAGCTAAACGACCAACATAAGGGTCAGTAGCAATTTTAAATGCTAAAGCTGCAAACGGCTCTTTTGGATCAGGACGACGTAAAATTTTCTTTTGATCTTCTTCTAATAAATCAGCATCATCAGGGTGAATACCTTCAATACCTTCTTTATCCATTGGCGATGGTAAGTACTTACATACCGCATCTAACATGAACTGAACACCTTTATTTTTGAAAGAAGAACCAGCAATCATAGGAATGATAGCCATGTCAATTGTAGCAGCTCTTAAAGCTGAATTGATTTCATCCTCAGTAATAGAGTTTTCATCTTCCATGTATTTTTCCAACAAGTTTTCGTCGTAAGTAGCAATCTCTTCAATTAAAATTGAACGATATTCTTTTACTTCGTCAACCATATCAGCCGGAATAGGCACGATATCAAAAGTTGCCCCTTGAGTTTCGTCATGCCAAATAATAGCTTGGTTTTTTACTAAGTCAACAACTCCTTTAAAGTCATTTTCTTCACCAATTGGTAAAGTAATTGCAACAGCGTTAGATTTTAACATCTCTCTAACTTGTTGACAAACCGCTAAGAAGTTAGAACCTTGACGGTCCATTTTGTTTACGAATCCCATACGCGGAACTCTATATTGGTCAGCTAATCTCCAGTTAGTTTCAGATTGAGGCTCAACACCATCAACTGCACTAAATAAAAACACTAAACCATCTAATACACGTAACGAACGGTTTACCTCAACTGTAAAGTCAACGTGTCCCGGTGTATCGATAATATTAAAGTGGTATGATTTTGACTCTGGCAATACTTTTCCTTGCTCTGTTGGGAAATTCCATTCACAAGTTGTAGCAGCTGAAGTAATTGTAATACCTCTTTCTTGCTCTTGTGCCATCCAGTCCATTGTTGCAGCACCATCGTGTACTTCACCAATTTTGTGTGATTTTCCTGTATAGAATAAGATACGCTCAGTTGTTGTTGTTTTACCAGCATCAATGTGAGCAGCAATTCCAATATTTCTTGTATATTTTAAATCTCTAGCCATTTCTGTATGAATTAAAATCTAAAGTGAGAGAATGCTTTATTAGCATCTGCCATTTTGTGAGTATCCATTCTTTTCTTAACAGCAGCACCTTCTTCTTTAGCCGCAGCTAAAATTTCAGAAGCTAACTTACCTGCCATTGATTTTTCATTTCTTCTTCTTGCATAAAGAATCATCCATTTCATAGAATAAGAAATTTTTCTATCTGGACGAATTTGCATTGGAATTTGGAATGTAGCTCCACCCACTCTTCGTGAACGAACTTCTACGTGAGGCATAACATTTGTTAATGCATCTTTCCATACTTCTAAAGCAGTTTTTTCTGCATCTTGCTTTTTAGCTTCAACGATATCTAATGCATCATAGAAAACTTTAAAAGCTGTTGATTTTTTACCATCCCACATTAAGTTGTTTACAAAACGTGTTACTAACTGATCGTTAAATTTTGGATCTGGTAAAAGTGGTCTTTTTTTGGCCGCTCTTTTTCTCATGTCTTTTCTTTAAAAGATTTTAAATTACTTTTTCTTTCCAGTTGGTGCAGGTGCTTGTCCTGGTTTTGGACGTTTTGCTCCATACTTAGATCTACGTTGTGTTCTTCCTGCAACACCCGCAGTGTCTAATGCTCCACGTACGATGTGGTAACGTACACCTGGTAAATCTTTTACTCTTCCACCTCTAACTAATACTATCGAGTGCTCTTGTAGATTGTGACCTTCTCCAGGAATGTATGCATTCACCTCGTTACCGTTTGTTAAACGAACCCTAGCTACCTTTCTCATTGCTGAGTTTGGTTTTTTAGGAGTTGTTGTGTAAACACGAGTACACACACCTCTTCTTTGAGGACAAGAATCTAAAGCAGCCGATTTACTCTTCTTAGTTATTTGGGTTCTCCCTGTTCTTACTAATTGTTGAATTGTTGGCATAATTAAATACTAAAAATTTTTACTGTTTAAAATTCCCGCTTTTTACGGGGTTGCAAATGTAGGAATTATTTTTTACTTTCCAAATCATAATTTATTAATTTTCAATACAATTACATTTTAGTAGTAATTTGATTTGTATTGAGTTACAAAAATAGACCAACAACACTCTACTACAAATAAAATTTATTTTGCTTTTTTTCGTTTCTTTACAGCTATGAAATCTATTTTTCTTTTTATCGTTTGTTTATGCTTCCAATTTTCATTGGGACAAAACTTCTATTTAAAAATAGCAGGAACATCTGAAAAAGAAAACAACACCATTGACAGCTTGCAATACGAATCTAAACACACTTCAGTGGCGTTAATTTTGGAAGAGCAAAAACGATTTGAAAGCAAATTAACAAATCAAGGTTTTTTTGATTGGTTGTTGTTGGAACAGAAAAAAATGAATGATAGTAGTTTTGTCTTTAAATATAGTTTAGGAAATTCGATAAAAAATAATAGCATATATATAGGTAAACTTTCCGCTGAAGAAAAATCGCTATTACAATTAGAGAAAGACACTATTACTATTGCCACGAATGAAGTTGAAAATTTCATGAAGAACAAAATAGCATTACTAGAAAAGAAAGGCTATTCTTTAGCGAATTTACAATTAGTGAATCAACGAAAAATAGAAAACAGTTTGATATCCGATTTACAACTGAAATTAAACTCAAAAAGAAATATTACTGATATTGTTATTGTGGGTTACGATAAATTCCCTGCAGGAATAAAAAAAGCAATTACGAAAAAAGCAAAAAAAGCAACTTTTAATCAGGATAATTTAAAACAGATTAATGATGCTTTTGAAAAATTACAATTTGTTAACCAACTAAAATACCCTGAAATCTTATTCACACAAGATTCAACCAAGATTTTTGTTTACGTTGAAAAATCGAAACCCAATAAATTTGATGGTTTTATCGGATTTTCAAATGACGACCAAAGCAAATTAACTTTTAATGGTTATTTAGACTTGCAATTACAAAACATTTTGAATTCGGGTGAAAAATTTAATTTGTATTGGAAAAACGACGGAAACAGACAAACATCATTTAACATCGGAACCGAATTACCGTATATTTTTAAAAGTCCAATTGGAATTAAAGCAAATTTGAGGATTTTTAAACAAGATTCCACTTTTCAGAATACAGTTACCGATTTGAATTTGGGTTACTATTTTGCTTACAACACTAAAGCTTTTATTGGTTACCAAAAAACCACTTCTGTTGATATTCAAAATACGAATTCATTTAGTTTGAATGATTTTACGAATACCTTTTTAACCTCGAGTTTTGAACATCTTGAATTAAATCCTGATAGTTTTATTTTTCCTGAAAAAGCAAAAGTTTTTGTAAAATTTGGAACAGGAAATAGAACGATTGAATCTCAAAAAACAAGTCAGTTTTTTACTCAATTGGATTTGAGTTACAATGTGAATTTGAATCCCAAAAATAGTATTCATCTAAGAAATCAAACTTTTTATTTACAAAGTGACGATTATGTAATTAACGAGCTGTTCCGATTTGGAGGCATCAATTCGATACGAGGTTTTAATGAAAATAACTTACAAGCTAATGCTTATACCGGAATCATTGCGGAATATCGTTATTTAGTCGCTTCTAATTTATACTTACATTCCATAACCGATTTTGGCTATTTTCAAGACAAAACTTCTAATACAGAAGACCGATTATTAGGTTTGGGATTCGGATTTGGATTATTTACCAAAAATGGTCTTTTTAATTTGGTTTACGCTAACGGAAGCACTAGCGAACAAGCGATAAAACTTTCGAATTCAATTGTGCATATTAGTTTTAAAACGAATTTTTAATTCGGACATTTTGAAACCATCAAAAAATCAAACTAAAATCCTATCTTTGCGCCATGGAAAAAGACAACCAAATATTCGGGATTAGAGCAATAATTGAAGCAATTAACGCTAAAAAGGAAATTGATAAAGTATTCGTTCAAAAAGATGCACAAGGCGACTTGATGCAAGATTTGATGAAAACAATGAAAAGAAATAACATCAACTTTTCATACGTTCCTGTTGAAAAACTAAACCGATTAACTCCAAATAATCACCAAGGTGCGGTGGCAACCATTGCTCCAATTTCTTTTGTTTCATTAGAAACTTTAGTAGAAGGTGTTATCGAAAGTGGTAAAAAACCTTTATTCCTAATTTTAGATCAATTGTCAGATGCGCGTAACTTTGGCGCTATCATCAGAACAGCAGAATGTACTGGTGTTGACGGAATCATAATTCAAAAACAAGGTTCGGCTCCTGTGAATGGTGATACCGTTAAAACTTCGGCTGGTGCGGTTTTTAATGTGCCGATTTGCAAAGTAGATCACATTAAAGATGCTATTTTCTATTTGCAAGGTTCTGGAATTAAAACCGTTGCAGCAACTGAAAAAACAGAACAACACATTTACGACATCAACTTCAACGAAGGCGTTGCTATTATTATGGGTAGCGAAGACAGAGGTGTAAACCCTTCAGTATTAAAAATTGTAGATGAAAAAGCAAAATTACCTATGTTTGGAACAATCGAATCATTGAATGTTTCAGTGGCTTGTGGTGCATTTTTGTATGAGGCTTTGAGACAGAGAATGTAATAATTATACTTGATATACTTTTATAAAAGCCTCCAAATAATGGTGGCTTTTTTTACTTCTTCCCTCCTAAAAACTCATACACCACTTTCATAGAAGAATTGAAGTATTCTCGAATTACTTCTTCTGGTTTTGGTGGTGGATTGAAATTTCCTTTTTCGTCGAAATTTTTCATAAATGGATCGAGTTCTGAATTGAAATCGGGTTTTTCCCATTCGTAAAAAATCGGTTTTGAAAATTGCGGTGTTTTTAGAACTAAAGCTAAGGCTAATCCTACAAGAAATCCTGCTAAATGTCCTTCCCAAGAAATACCTTCTTTTACATTTGGAAACATATACCAAACGCTTCCACCATATAAAATTACGATGGTGAATGATAAAGCTACCAATCGGTAATATTTGGTAAAAATACCTTTGAAGAAAATAAAACTCACTAAAGCATAGATTAATCCGCTCGCACCAATGTGGTAACTTGGTCTTCCCAACAACCAAGTTCCTAATCCTGAGAATATAATTCCTAAAAACAACACCACAAACGATTGCTCTTTGTAGAAATACCTCAATATTGGCAACAACACTAACAAAGCAACAGAATTGTTTGCCAAATGTTCAACATCGCCATGCAAAAACGGACTAAATAAAATTCCTTTTAATCCATAAACTTCTCTTGGATAAACTCCAAAATGCGACAAATTATCTTGAAATTGCAATTCATACCAAAAAACCGACCATAAAGTCAATACAAAAAATAGCGGTAATAAAATGACCGCTTTTGTAAACTGAAAAGGATTATCGTGATGTTTTTCCATACTGAATCGAACTCAAAGATAAAGCCAAAAATATTTCTATGCACATTTGTCATAAAATTGTAATTTTACGTCATGAATCAACCATTAGCCGAACGCATACGCCCACAACAATTATCGGATTACATCAGCCAATTGCATTTAGTTGGACCTGAAGGTTCGTTAACGCAACAAATTGCCAAAGGATTAATTCCAAGTTTGATTTTATGGGGACCACCTGGAACTGGAAAAACTACATTGGCACAAATTATGGCACAAGAAAGTAAACGTCCGTTTTACCAACTGAGCGCCATACATTCGGGTGTAAAAGACATACGTGAGGTAATTGAAAAAGCGAAACAAAGCAGTGGTTTATTCACAGCTAAAAATCCGATTTTATTTATCGATGAGATTCATCGCTTTAGCAAATCGCAACAAGATTCTTTATTGGCAGCAGTGGAAAAAGGTTGGATAACATTGATTGGTGCAACGACTGAAAATCCGAGTTTTGAGGTCATTCCCGCTTTATTGTCAAGATGTCAGGTATATGTGTTGAATGCATTTACCAAAGTCGATTTAGAAGCGTTATTACATCGTGCTATGAAAACTGATGTTCAGCTACAAAATAAAAATATCCAATTAAAAGAAACCGAGGCATTATTAAGGCTTTCAGGTGGTGATGGTAGAAAATTATTAAATATTTTCGAATTAGTAATTAATGCAACCGAAAGCGATACCATTGAAATTACGAATGAAAAAGTCATGCAATTGGTTCAAAAAAATACAGTGTTGTATGACAAAACAGGCGAACAACATTATGATATTGTTTCGGCTTTTATCAAATCCATTCGAGGAAGTGACCCAAATGGTGCTGTTTATTGGTTAGCTCGAATGATTGAAGGTGGCGAAGATGTTAAATTCATCGCTCGAAGAATGCTAATCTTAGCCAGTGAAGATATCGGAAATGCCAATCCAACAGCTTTTATCATGGCAAATAATGCTTTTCAAGCTGTGGCAACTATTGGTTATCCTGAAAGTCGCATTATTTTGAGCCAGTGTGCGATTTACTTGGCGACTTCAGCAAAAAGTAACGCAAGTTATATGGCGATTGGAAAAGCACAACAAATGGTAAAACAAACTGGCGACTTACCCGTACCAATTCATTTAAGAAATGCGCCAACTAAATTAATGAAAGAGTTAGGTTACGGAGAAGAATATAAATACTCGCACGATTTCCCTAACAACTTTGCCGAGCAAGAGTTTTTACCTACCGAAATTTCAGAAACTAAATTCTTTGAACCCGGCGAAAATGCACGTGAAAAAGAATTACGTCAGTTTTTGAAGAACAGATGGAAGGATAAATATGGGTATTAAGTCTTAAAACTTAACCTCAATTTTTTCAGAATACACTTTTCCGTCAAAATCATATTCGAAAAACCAACCGCTATTTTTCTTCAAAAGAACTCCTTTAAAACTTTCTTTACCTGCAAGAAAAACAGTATCTAATGATGTACTATAAAGCACCATAACTACATTATCTGAATAATTTACTAAATTATAACCTGCATCTGTAGCAACTGCACGAAGTTCACTTGTATTAATTATAGTATTAGATTTTTTTGATGGCACTGTTTCAACCACTTCATTTGTTTTTTCCGCTAATTTATCAGAGGTAACTTTTATTTTTAATTGCCCTTTCATTGAACTTAACGATTCCCTAAATGCTTCTGTATAAGCTTTTTTAAATTCTTTTTCCTTACTTACACCTAAATCACTAGTATATAAAACTTTATTATAACAGTCTTTTAACTCTACTGAAACTTTGGTAGAAAACATATTGCTATCTTCTCCAGCATTAACAAGCAAAGCTAAACAACGATTTTCTGCCAATTCTTTAGGAAATTCATCTGTATCAAAATACACTTCAAACCCTTCTTTTTCAAAAAAAGATTTTGTCATAGCATTCAAATTATATTTATTTTCCTCCTTAAAGAAACTGAACTTTTTAGGTACAATAACATATTTATAATTTTCTTGAGAAAAAGAAAATGAGTAAACAAACAAAACAAATAACAAAACGAACTTCTTCATAACTATAAAATATTTTTTAATTCTAATAAATGTTTAACCTGAAATACAGGATTTTCTACTTCAATATTTTGTTCATTGAAAAACACCGCTTCTATTCCGGCTTCTTGTGCTCCAACGATATCAGCTTCGTAACTATCACCTATCATTAGACTTTCCTCTTTTGAAGCTTTCGCCAAAGATAAGGCAAAATCGAATATGTTTTTATGTGGTTTTTTAACTCCAGCCATTTCTGAATTGGTTATCGTTTCAAAATAATGATCAATATTGGAATTTTTCATTTTTTTGGTTTGAACCGATGCAAAACCGTTGGTAATAATATGCAATTGATATTTTGGTTTTAGATAATCCAATAATTCAATAGCGCCATCAAAAAGATGATTGTATTCGGGTAAATATTTGATATATTCTTCGGACAAATGATGAATCATTTCGTCGGAAACTTCAAAATGTAACGCATCAAAAACGTCTTTCAAACGATAATAACGTAAATCATCATGCGAGATTTGATTCACTTGGTACAATTTCCAATAATGTTGGTTTCTCGGAATGTAAATATTCAAAAAATCCGATAATTCAATATCAAATCCTTGTTGTTTGAAAATCGTGTCAAACGCAAATCCTGAATTTTTATCAAAATCCCAAAGCGTGTGATCTAAATCGAAAAAGAGATGTTTTTTATGTTGGAATGATTGCAATGCTATATGTTTGAGTGATTAAAAAAAGCCCAAACGAATGGGCTTCTAAATTATTTACTTTGAGAGATAATTACAGCATCTTCGATATGGTAAATCCAATCTTCCACATCGGTTTCGTTGTATCTAAAAGTCCCTTTTAAAGTTACATACGTATCTGTTTTTAACTTTGGAAAAGCACCACCTTTAAATTTGATACCCGCAATAGTTTCTGGTCCTGATTTTCCGCAGAAGAAACAAGCGGCGAAAACGTTTTTACTCAATGCATAATTTTTGTTATCGATTGGCACAATGAATCCGCTCATGAAAACGGTTTTCTTTTGCATCATTTTCAATTTCATGTTCACTTGTGGAAATTCCACTTCGCCATAAGTTGCATGTTTCTTGCGAACGTATTTGATATCGCCCAACATTTTCCATGTTAGTGTATCTGCTGCTACTGATGTTTTAGTAGTAGCTTTTACAGTTGAAGTTGTGCTATCTGAAAAGCTCATCATCGAAATAAAAACGACTAAAGCTAAACTTAATTTAATATAATTACGCATTGGCTAATGTTTTTGAAATATTTAAATTGTATGCTTTTACGGCTGGAATTAACGCAGCAATAAAGCCCACAAATATAGTTAGTAAAAATAGAGTTCCCTCTTTCTCCCAAATAAATTCGTATGGATTGAAACTCATTTTGAAATCTTCTTCAGCTGAGTTGGATAACATACTTAATCCTACTCTTCCCAAAATCGTACCAAAAATAAATCCAACTACACATAAAAGCAAACTTTCAATCATTACCACTTTTAAAAGTTGTAGTCTTTTGGCTCCGTTGACACGCATTAAGGCAAATTCATTCTCGCGTTCTTTTAATGTGTTGTAAAGTGCGATGAAAATCGAAATTCCTGAAATCAACATGATTCCGTATGCTAAATATTGTAAAGCTGAAATTCCAATTCCGAATAAAGAAAACAAACGATTGACTTCAATTGCTGGTGAAGCGACTTGCATTTTAGTATTTTGTGCGATGATTCTTGGCCAAGTTACAATTCCCATTTTATTGCGGAATTTTAGTAAAACAGCTGTGATTTCCATACCAGGTTCATCTAAAGTCATGTCGACTTCTTCATGATGTTCTTCTCCTTCTACATGAACGTGACCTTCTTCTCCATGTGCTGGATTTTCTGCTTCTTCGTGTCCGCCGTGCATTTGCCAAACACTTGGAATCGTACATAAAATCAAATTATCTACTACTTTCCCTGTTGGTTTTGCAATTCCGACAACTTTGTAGGCATAATGGTCATGAACTTCTCCTTCAGCAGCATCACCATGAGAACCGAAGAACTCATCTCCAATTTTTAAGCTTAATTTTTTAGCAATATCACTTCCGATTACGACTTCGAAATTCTTTTCGAAAAGTTTTCCTTCGGAAATTTTTGCTCCATATTTTTCTAAATAATCAGGCGTTGTTCCTAAGATTTTATAACCGCGATAATTATCTCCAAATGCTAACGGAATCGCTTTTTGAACAAACGGATGTTGCATCCAAACTTTTGCAGAATCGTAACTAATATTTCCTGTAGGAGAATCTACTTGATACACCGAAGACAATATCAATTGCAACGGACTTCCTTGCGCGCCCATTACCAAATCAACTCCGTCAATATTGCTTGAAAATTTTTCTTCAAATTGTTTTTCGACTAAAACTAAAGTCGTAATAATCGCAACACTTGAGGTTAGCAAAATAACACTCAAGATGGTATTTAATGGTTTAAACCATATATTTTTCCATGCTAATTTTGCTATCATATCAAGGTAATTTTATTGATAAATCTTTCTTTAATTCGGTTATCATGCGTAACGATTAGCAAAGCTGCTTTGTGTTCTTTTGATAAAGAAGTTAGCAATTCGATTACTTTTTCTGCATTTTTATCATCTAAACTTGATGTGGGTTCGTCAGCTAACAACACTTTTGGTTCGTTCATTAACGCTCGTGCAATTGAAACACGTTGTTGTTGTCCAATACTTAGCTGCGATGGTAATTTAGACGCTTGGTTTTCGATTCCCAATTGTTCTAATAATTTCTTAGCTCTTTTAGTATGTTTTTTACCCGTTGCCAACCAACTAGCCATTTCTAAATTTTCCAAAACCGATAAAGCGCCAATGAAATGTGATTTTTGAAAAACCACTCCAATATGCTTTCCACGAAATTTATCGGTTGCTTTTTCAGAAAGTGTTACAATATCGGTTTTATCGATTTCAATTGCGCCTGTTTTGGGTTTTAACAAGCCTGCTAAAATATGTAAATAGGTGGTTTTTCCTTTCCCAGAATCACCTGTAATCAACAAAGTGCTTCCTGCTTCACAATACAAATCGGGCATGTGAAAGACTTGGTCTTTTGAGTAGGAAAAAGTGATGTTTTTGGTGCTAATCATAGTTCAACGAACATTAATTTTAGTGTTGCAAGATAAGAAATTGGTTAGAAAAATTTCTTAAATAATTTCTAATAAAAAACCTTGTGATTTACTTTCATCACAAGGCATTTATATTTTAATTTTAAATACTATTCTTCATCATGAGTACACAATCCAACAATAGTATGAAAAGTGTCGTGTAAACCATTTAAAGCTTTAGTGATTTTTGCATCAGCTGCTTTCGATTTTACTAATTTATCCAACGCTTTACTGTCTTTAGCTAATTTATTTACCGCAGCCACAATTTCTTTTTTATTGAATTCTGCTGGAATTTTAGCCATTTTTAAAGCATTTGCTTTTTCAGCCATTTCAGCGCTTCTTTCTTTGATAGGTTGCAAATTCCCTTCTTCACTTGGATGGAAAGTTTGCGACATCACTTTGTGAAACGTTTTGATTTCTGGCCAAGAAGCAAAAGTGTCAGGTTTTGGCATTGCTGCCTTGTATCTTTTGCTTACTTCTGTCCAGTTTACTACATTCCATAAAGCAGATAAATAATCGCCTCTTTTGTTTTGGTATTTTAAGTAATACGCATGTTCCCAAACATCAATTCCGAAGATTGGCGTTCCTTTTACTTCCGCAATATCCATTAATGGATTGTCTTGATTTGGAGTTGAACTCACTACTAATTTCCCTTCTTTAGTTACAACCAACCAAGCCCAACCTGAACCAAAACGACTTGCTCCAGCAGCATTTAATTTTTCTTTCAACACATCAAAACTTCCAAAAGTTTCAATTACTGCTTTTTCTAATTCGGCAGACATCTTAGTGTTTTTCTCAGGTGTTAATACCGACCAAAACAATTCATGATTGTAATGTCCACCTGCATTGTTACGAACAACTGCTGGCATAGTAGAAACTTTTGCAAAAATTTCGTTTAAACTTAATTTTTCATCAGCTGTTCCTGCTAAAGCCGTATTTAGATTTTTAACATAAGCCGCATGGTGCTTACTGTAATGAATTTCCATAGTTTGCGCATCTACAAATGGCTCCAAAGCATTATACGCATAAGGCAAAGCTTTTTGTGTAAATTGAGCCGATGCTGTTAATGTTACTAAAAGTGTGGCAACTAAAAGTTTTATATTTTTCATGTTGTATTAATTTTTGATAAAAATACAGCTTATCAGTTAGATAAAAAACTACCAAATCTTAAAATTTCCATAATTCTGAAATTTAAATTTTAGAAAATCCCTTCATCCTGAAAACTCAAATAACCATTTTCAGTAATAATAAGATGATCTAAAACCTGGATTTCTAAAGTTTGGCCTGCTTCTTTTATTCTTTTGGTAATCTTTAAATCAGCTTCGCTTGCCATTAATTTTCCTGATGGATGATTATGAGAAAGAATTAAACCCGTTGCATTTTGCTCGAAAGCTATTTTGAAAATTATGCGAATATCCACGACTGTACCTGTGATTCCGCCTTTTGAGAGTTGGGCTTTGTAGATGACTTTATTGGAATTATTGAGATACAATACCCAAAATTCTTCGTGAGGCAATTCGCCAATAATTGGTTGCATGATATCGAAAACTGCTTTACTGGAAGTGATTTTTTTGAGTTCAATAACGTCTTCGGCCCTGCGTCTTCTTCCTAATTCTAATGCTGCAGCAATAGAAATAGCTTTAGCTTCACCAATTCCTTTGAATTGCATAAGTTGGGAAACCGACATTTTTCCTAAAGTATTCAGATTGTTTTCGGAGGAAGCTAAAATGCGTTGACACAATTGCACGGCGCTCTCATTACGAGAACCGGAACCAATTAAAATAGCAAGTAATTCGGAATCAGATAAGGTAGATTTACCTTTAAGAAGAAACTTTTCACGTGGGCGATCGTCTTCAGCCCATTGATTGATTGGCGTGTACATAAAAATTTATTTTGGCGTTTATAAAAACAAAGTAAATTAATTTTTTAAACACCTCAAAATAAATGGCTTAAAAATTGCGTTTAAATCAACAACAATTAATAAAACATGAAGCTAATTCTTCCTCTTCTTTTAATATGTTTTTCTTTTGGATGTAAAAAACCCGAAACTAGTACTAAAAACATATCTGAATCAAAACCAGCAACTCAACTCATAGAAAACCCAACTGATTTCTATGAAAAACTATCTAATGCAGCGATTTCGATAATTGATCCTGAAGTGGTTTATACTCCGGATTATGTTGGGATAAAATATCCAAATGGTGATGTTCCTGCGAAAACTGGTGTTTGTTCGGATGTTGTGATTCGTGCCTATCGAAAACTAGGAATTGATTTGCAAAAAGAAGTGCATGAAGATATGAAAGCTAACTTTACTTTGTATCCTAATTTAAAAAAATGGGGTTTAAAAACTACTGATAAAAACATCGACCATAGAAGAGTTCCTAATTTAGAAATTTTCTTTGCTCGAAAAGGAAAAACTTTACCTATTACGCAAAATCCAAAAGATTATAAAACGGGTGATTTAGTTACTTGGATGATTGGTGACAAATTACCGCATATTGGTATTGTAACGCACATTAAATCAAGCAATGGCAACCCAATGATTGTGCACAACGTTGGAAGCGGACAAGTTTTGGAAGATTGTCTGTTCAGTTGGAAAATTGTTGGGCATTTTAGATATGGGAAATGATTCTAATTTATTCTTTTTCGAAATCTTTTCTACCGCCACTGAAAAATTTATCTAAAAAGTCTAAATCTATTTCTCTCGAATATAATCTCACAGTAATATCTTCTTTTTTTAACTTCCAAAAATTAAAACTAATAATATATCCATAATCGGCCAGTGATTTAGAATAATAAATTTTTACTTTTTTTAATTCATCAATATCAAATTTTGCTAAAGTAGAATTGAACATTAAAAAACTTTTTCTTATTATAATTGATTTTTCATAAAACTCTATTGATTCTAATTTTAAAACAAAGTAAAGAGTAATTATGATTGGTAAACAAACCAGAATAATTTTCCCTTTTAAGTCGGGGATAAAAAACCAAGGTATCCAAGAGGATAAAGAAAAAAATAAAGTTCTTAAATAATCAAAAAATCCAATTTCAATTTTATAAATCATAAATCAACGAGATTTTACTTTATCAACCCTTTCACCTCATCAAAATTCAATCCGCCGTAATTTCCTGAACTCATTAATAGTAAAGCGGAGTTTTCTAAATTTTGGCTGAATAAAAAGTCTTTGAATTCGGCTGGATTGGTGTAAATGATTAAATCTTCTCTTTGGAACGATTGTGCAATTTGGTCGTAGGTTACTTCTTCCAAACGCTTGATTTTTACTGCATCGGGCGAATAGAAAACAACAGCTACATCGGCTGCATCTAAAGCGCCTTGGTATTCTTTTAAGAACTCAGCATTTAAACTGCTGTAGGTGTGCAATTCTAAACAAGCAACTAATTTTCTATCTGGATATTGAGCTTTTACCGCTTTTGTAGTAGCTGAAACTTTACTTGGCGAATGTGCAAAATCTTTGTAAGCGACTTTATTGACACTTTCTGCAATTTTTTCTAAACGTTTTGAAGCACCTTTGAAACTGGCGATGGCTTCGTAAAATTCGGATTCGTCAACGCCCATGCATTGGCAAATCCATTTGGCGCCGGCTAAATTGCTTAAATTGTGTGCGCCGAAAACTTCAATTGGCATTGGGCCTTCTGGAGTATCTAACAACGTGGTTCCGTTTTCTACTGTGTAACTTGGTGTTTGGTAAGGAATTTTTCGGATTGGATTTTCGGTTCCTTCGGCTACTGCTTTTACGGCTTCGTCTTCTTCATTATAGACTAAAATTCCGCCACGCGTGATTTGGTTAGCGAAAATTCTAAATTGTTCTACATAATTATCAAATGTTGGAAATACATTGATATGATCCCAAGCAATTCCTGATAATAAGGCGATATTGGGTTGGTACAAATGAAATTTTGGTCGCAAATCGATTGGAGAAGTCAAATATTCATCACCTTCTAGCACAATAAAATCATTATCTTCAGTTAAATGCACCATCGTATCAAAACCTTCTAGTTGTGCTCCCACCATATAATCCACTTCGATATTGTGATAATGCATTACGTGTAAAATCATCGAAGTAATTGTGGTTTTTCCGTGTGAACCACCAATCACCACTCGGGTTTTATTTTTCGATTGCTCGTATAAAAATTCAGGATACGAATAAATCTTCAAACCTAATTCTTGTGCTTTTAACAATTCTGGATTATCCGCTTTAGCGTGCATTCCTAAAATTATCGCTTCGATATCCGTTGTGATTTTTTCAGGAAACCAACCTTCCTCGGCTGGCAACAATCCCTTTTTCTCTAAACGTGATTTTGAAGGTTCAAAAATTGCGTCATCGCTACCAGTTACATGATATCCTTTGTTGTGTAATGCTAATGCTAAATTGTGCATGGCTGCTCCGCCGATTGCTATGAAATGTGTTCTCATTATTTATGTTGAATTGTTAAACTGTTAATTTGTTAAATCGATTAAACGATTCTTCATTTCAACAATTACACTATTTGTTTTCAAATTCTCTTTTTAACTTATTTGCTTTTGTTTTGTCTTTCAACTTGTTCAAATATAAGTCATATAATTTTTCGAAGGTAGTTTTTGAATTACCAATTTCGTGCGCTTTTTTATAATGACTTTCAGCTTTAGAATAGCGACTAAAATAAACATCAATATATCCTTTTGCCAAATAGCCATCCACTTTTGAAAGCATCATTAATTCATCGGCATACTTTTGTGCTTTTTTCTCACTTCCGCCAATGATTCCTGGCAGTTCGATATACAACATTACTAATGCCCAACGTGTTTCGATATGTTTACTATCTAATTTAGCTGCAGTTAAAAACGATTCTTCTACTTCGTCAATCATTCCTAAAGCTTTGAATTTATTAGATTCTTTAGCTTTCATTCCCAATGCGCCACCATATTTGTACCAATAATTAGCGTTTTTGGGATAACTAACTTTTAGTTTTTTATAGTTAGTAATCGCTACATCCCAATCTTTTTGATGTCCAGCAATGTCACCAAGATATTCAATGGTTTTGGCGTGATTAGGTTGCGATTTTAAATGTTCTGAAAATAGTTTTTCAGCTTCGTTATATTTTTTTTGGGCATACAATTTCTCGGCCTTTTCAAACGTTGATTGTGAAAAGACTGAAAACGAAAGCATTAGAAAAAACAATTGGATAATTTTCATTTTTCAAAAATAGTGAAATGATTTTAGTTAATTTTACTTACAAAATGATTTATATTAGATTTTTTAAAAATCGTCCCAACCTTTTCAAATAAATTACACTCTATAAATAGAAAATACACTTTATGAAGTTCAAAATTCTCCTTTTTAGTTTACTTATTAGCACTTTCTCTTTCTCGCAAAATTTTGAAGAACAATGGAAAGAAGTCATGCAGCTTGAATTGGATGGAAAAACCAAATCAGCAGACGAAATCGTTACTAAAATTTACAAAAAAGCAAATCGAAAAAACATCGAACCCGAGATTATTAAATGTTTTTTCTACAAATCGAAATTTCTTCAAGTCTTAGATGAAAACGCTAGTGAGAAAATAGTGTTGGACATCAGAAAAGAAATCAAGAAGGCTTCAAAACCTAGTAAAGGGATTTTAAATTATATATATGCACAATTACTTACCAAGTATTTGAACAAAAATGCTACAAATATCTACAAGCGAACTCCTATTCAAGATAATACCTCACAAGATTTTTTAACTTGGTCGCTATCAGAATTTCATGCTGAAATTGAAAAAGCGTATGACGAATCTATAAAATACAAAGCAGAATTACGTCAAACTTCTGTTAAAGATTATAAAGAAATTTTTGAGATTTCGCCTTATTTGGATGGAGCGAATTATTCATTATATGATTTTTTGAGTGACAAGTATGTAAGTTACTTTGGCTCAAAAACTAATTTTTGGGAAATTAAAAGCAATGCAAAATATGAAGAATTAGTTTCTCTTTTTTATGGAACAACTTCTGATTTTATAAAATTAAAAGGCAATGAATTTAATCAAAAAAGTCTTGAGAAATTAGTAACAATTTTTCAAGAAAAAGAGTTTTATGCTTTAAGTCAGAAAAAAGATTTGTCAGATATATATGTTTTTAATCGAATTCAGTTTTTTCATAATAATTTTAATTCCCACAAACCATATATTAATAGCTTAACTTTTTTATTGAAGTCAAATGCAAATGAAGACTTAAAGCAAGATATTAGAGTTAAATTAGCTTATTTTTATTACATAAATGCGAATAAAACAGTTAATAAAGACTACTTTATTAAAGCTTTAGAATTAACAGAAGAAGTTCTTAGTAATAATAACAATAACAATGCTTTGTCTAATGCTACTAGTATAAAAAACACTATTCTAGGAAAATCGTTAAGTATTACTTTGAATAAAGTTTTGTATCCAAACCAAAACGCAAGAGCATTAGTATATTTTAAAAATATAGATAGTATAAAAATTAGTTATTATCGTTTTCCAGTGGAATATGATTTTTGGTTAGGAAAACCAAAGAAAGTAAAAGATAGTTTAATTAATAATTTTATTTCCAAAAACAAACCAACTAAGAGCTATTTCAAAGTTTTACCTAATAAAGGAGACTATTATGCAAATTCTACTGAAATTTTATTAGAAAAAATAGATTCTGGAAATTACTTAGTTGTTCTTACTCCTGAAAAAATGAACGAAGATGAAGCTCCAATACTATCTTATGAAAATATTTTCGTTACAAACATAATTTTTCACAAAGAATATAGCGATAAAACAGATGACTTTTTTATTTATGACAGAAAAACAGGTAAGCCCTATGAAAATATAATAGTCCGAAATAATGAACAGACAATTCTATCCAACAAAGACGGTAAAGCAAGTTTTGCTAAAAGAAACTATAACAAAAATGAAAGCAAAGAATCTAAATTATTTTTCATAAAAGATACGGACACAATTAGTAGTTTTTATACTAAAAGTGAACTCGATGACAATGATTACTCAGATGATTACGAATATTTTGATGCAAAAGCCAATGTGTTTTTTGATAGGGCAATTTATCGTCCTGGTCAAAAAGTGCATTATAAAGGAGTAATGTTGCAAAAAAAAGATCGTAAAAAAAGTGTAGTCCCATTTGTTACTGTAAAAGTTACAATTGAAGATAGTAATAACAATACACTTAATGAATACGAAGTGCAAACTAACGGATTTGGCTCTTTCTCTGGAGAATTTGAAATTCCAAAAAACATCTTAAATGGTGAATTTTCTTTACATATTGAAGAGCCCGATAATTTTGAAAATGATAAGAAATATTATGATGAGAAAGAAGATGAACACCGTTTTTGGGATAATGTGGATTTTGAAGAAAAATGGGAGGGTTTTCCATTTAGAGTGGAAGAATATAAACGACCTACTTTCGAAATCAAATTTGATGAAGTTAAAGAATGTTATACTATTGGTGATACTTTAAAAATTTCGGGCAATGTTAAAACTTTAGCAGGAAGTAATGTTTCTGGTGCAAAAGTTGTTTGGAATATTAACAAAGACGTTTATATGACGGAATATTATTCAAATCAAGAAAGTGAAATTATAACAATAGAAAACATTACAGATGAAAATGGCAATTTCTCTATTTCTTTAATTGCAACCGATAGTATTTTAAAAAACGATGAAATCAGAAATATTAATTATGAAATTGAAGTAGCTATTACTGATTTAAATGGAGAAACCAAAGAAGCTGAAAAATATGTTCGAGTTGGACAAGAAACGCTAGAGATATCTGCGTCGATAAAACACTATTTATATAAGGAAGAAAAAAACAGCTTGGTCATAAAAGCTGAAAATTTAAATGGTTATCAAGTGCCTACAAAAGGAGAAATAACGTTTTACGAAATAAAAAATAAAGAGTATTTATTTAAAAGACAATTTCAATTTCCCGAAACTCAAACAATGTCGCGTACAGAATTTGAAACACTCTTCCCTAATGAACCTTATAACGAAAGAGACATTGCAAAAGAGAAAAAGTTGGTTAAAACCATTTCATTTGATACTAAAGATGGAAATTCAATTGATTTGAACTTTTTAAAAGATTTGAAAAATGGTAGTTATACCTTTACAATAAGTGCATTAGATATCAAAAAAGACACTGTTGCCTATGAAAGTGAATTTAAACTTAATTCTAAAGTTGAAATCAAATCTAAAGAAAAGTTATTCACTTATAAAATCGATTCTAAAAGTAAAGATTTTGTAACCATTGAATTTCAATCTGAAATTCCAAATTTATACATAACCACTAGAGCTTATGAAAATGATAAAAAATATTATTTTGAAACCATTCAGTTAATTAATGGGAAAGCAATTTTAAAAGTAAATAAAACTAGAAATCATGAGAAAGAATATTACTATCATTTTGTTACTTTCTATGAAAACTATTTGCATCACGATCAGCAAAGAATAGATAATCTTATTGTTGATAATAATCTTGAGCTAGAAATAGTAAACATTCGCAATAAAGTTGAACCAGGTAGCATTGAAAATTGGTCTTTTAAAATTAAAAATCAAAAGTTAGAGTCGGAAGTTTTAGCTAGTATGTATGATTCTTCTTTAGATTTATTTGCAAAAAAGAATTGGGAAAATACATTTTTCCGAAATCAAACACAATATCCTAACTTTCCAAATCTTTATGAATTAAATTCTTTCGAAAATCAAATCGTTTGCGAATTTAAATTTACGTCTGTTTTCTCTAATTACACCATACAAAGAATAGATAATCCTCAAATTAATTGGTATGGCTTTGAATATTTATATATCAGCAATGATTGGGAACAAAGAAAATATCAAAAAGTTCTGGAAGCAGTTGGAGAAATTCCAGAAAATGCAAATTTAATAACAGGTGTCATATCAGATGAATTAGGACCAATTGCAGGAGTCAATGTTGTTGTACAAGGCACGACTAGAGGAACAACTACCGACTTTGATGGTAATTTTGAAATATTTGCCTTAAAAGGTGAAGTGCTTGTTTTTACTTATACTGGCAAAAAAACCCTAACACAAGTCATTAATGCTCATGTTGTTAATGCGGCTCTTACAGACGATGTCGTATCTGGTAGAAACATTGAAGTTATAGGAGCCATAGGAATTAAAAGAAAACAAGATGCTGTAACTTCATCAAATCAAATAATTAGTGGAGAAGAACTTTTCCAAGATAGTGATCAAAATGTAATTCAATCTTTAGCAGGAAAAGTTTCAGGTTTAACTATTGAAACTACTAACAATGGTGTTAATTCATCTACAAGAATTGTTTTAAGAGGCAATAGATCTATTTCAGGCAATAATGCAGCTTTAGTAGTTATTGATGGTGTAATTTCGGATGCAAACACTTTACAAAATTTAAAACCAGAAGACATTCACGAAACATCTGTTTTAAAAGGAGCACAAGGCGCTGCTTTGTATGGCGAACAAGGAGTAAATGGCGTTATAATAGTTACTACTAAACAAGGTTTACAACAAGTGGCGCAAGTAAAAACGAGAACTAATTTTAATGAAACCGCTTTCTTTTATCCTCATCTAACAACAGATTCTGAAGGAAAAGTCAATTTTAAATTTACAACGCCTGAATCGCTTACCAAATGGAAACTTCGCATGTATGCGCACAATAAAAAAGCAGAAACAGGTTATTTAGAAGCTGATATTATTTCGCAAAAAGATTTAATGATTATGCCAAACATGCCTCGATTTGTAAGAGAAAATGATAGCATAACAGTAACTGCAAAAGTAGCCAACCTAACCAACGAAGCCAAATCGGGGATTGCTTTGCTTCAATTGTTTGATGCTACCACAGGGAAATCTATCGATGTTGAAACTTTAAACAGTAAGAACACTAAAAACTTTAATTGCAAAGCAAAAGAAAATGTTGCAGTGAGTTGGACCATAAGTATTCCTGAAGGACTTCAAGGATTGCAATACAAAATCATCGCTAAATCAGGTAATTTCTCTGATGGGGAAGAAAATATTTTACCTGTTTTGAGCAATTCCATTTTAGTTACCGAAAACATTCCGTTATGGGTTCGTGAGAAAAATAAGAAAGAAGTAGTTTTCGAAAATTTAAAAAACAATGATTCCAAAACGTTGCGAAACCATTTGTTTACTTTGGAATATACTTCAAATCCAGTTTGGATGGCCATTCAATCGCTTCCTTATTTGATGGAATACGAACACGAATGTGCAGAACAAACGTTTTCACGTTATTATGCCAATTTTATTGCAAAAGAAATTATTAGTAGCAATCCAAAAGTAGAAAGCGTATTTGAATCTTGGAAAAAAGAAGGAAAAACCAAGTCTAAAATAGAAATTAATGAAGAACTCAAATCGATATTATTAGCAGAAACACCTTGGTTTTTTGATGCAGATGAAGATGCTAAAAACAAACGTTTAGCTTTGCTTTTCGACTTGAACACTTTGAAAGAATCATCGGAAGCTACATTGAAAAAACTAGAAGATAAAATGATGCCTTCTGGCGGTTTTCCATGGTTTAGTGGCGGACATGAAAGTCGTTATATTACCCAACACATTTTAGCAGGATTAGGTCATTTAGATAAGCTTTTCCCAAAATCTGACACTGATTTTAGTAGGATTATAAAAAAAGCAATTCCGTATATTGATGCTAAATTTATTGAGAACTCAAAGTTTAACAAATTGAATTCTATAACTTACAATAATACTGACTTGCATTATTTGTACACTAGAAGTTTTTATTTGAAACAAAATCCAATTTCTAAACAAGTGGATTCCATCATAAAATTGGATTTAGCCAATTTGAAGAAAAAGTGGTTAGATTATTCGTTATATGAAAAAGGAATGATGGCTTTAGTAATGCATCGATTTAACGAAAAAGAATTTGCTAAAAAAATCATTAACCATTTAAAAGAAACATCGGCTTCTAATGAAAATGATGGCATGTATTGGATTGATAATCGTAGTGGTTATTATTGGTATGAATCTAAAATTGAAACGCAAGCTTTAATCATTGAAGCTTTTGCTGAAATTGAAAACGATACCAAATCAATTGACGCTATGAAAGTGTGGTTGATTAGAAACAAGCAAAGTAAAAATTGGAGTACGACCAAATCAACTTCCGAAGCTGTTTATGCGTTACTATTACAAGGAACTGATTGGACTACTGTAAAAGATAATACGAAGTTTAAAATTGGAAACGAAAAAATCTTAAGTCAAAAACTTTCCAACAAAGACAAAGAAGCTGAAACAGGTTATATAAAAATGAACTGGAGCGCATCAGAAATAACAAAAGAAATGGCTACTATTTCTGTTGACAATAAATCGGAAGTTCCGGGTTATGGTGGTGTGTATTGGCAATATTTTGAAAATTTAGAGAAAATAAAAAGCGATACTAAAGGAGAAACTCAAATTCAAAAAGAGATATTTAAAAATGTAACGGCAAAAAATGGTACAGAATTAGCTCCAATTGAAAAAGAATCTTTAAAAGTTGGTGATTTGATAACCATTCGCTTAACCATTAAAACAGAAGTGGATTTAGAATATGTGCATTTAAAAGATTTAAGAGCTTCGTGTTTTGAACCTGTAAATGTTATTTCGGAATACAAATGGGAGGGCGTGAGTTATTATATGAGTACGAAAGATGTGGCAACTCATTTCTTTTTCGATTCGATAAAAAGAGGAACTTATGTGATTGATTATGAAGTAAGAGTTACGAATTCAGGGAGCTTTAATAATGGAATTGCAACGTTACAAAGTATGTATGCTCCAGAATTTTCCAGTCATTCTAAATCTGACAAGATTAAAATTAACTAGTTTATGAAGTATATTATTTTTATTTTTTTTTCTTTAAGTAGCTTCTCGCAAGTACTATTTGAAGGCGTCATAAAAGATGCTGCCACAAAAGAAGTTTTGCAAGGAGCTTCCATCTATGTACCAAATTCCACTCGGGGAAGTTATAGCGATTTTGAAGGAAAATTTAGTTTAGAGCTTCCTATTACTACTAAAGAAATCGTAATTAGTTTTGTGGGTTATACTACTATTAAAACCAACATTGATCTTTCGGATGGGAAAAATGTAAACAAAACCATTTATTTAAGAGAAATTAAAAACGAGTTAAATGAAGTAGTTTTCATCAAACAAAAACAGGATAAGAATTGGGAAAGAATGTTTCAAGTTTTCAAAACGCATTTTATAGGAAATAGCGAGATAGCAAGAGAAGCGGAAATTTTAAATCCAGAAGATGTAATTCTTAACGAAGAAAAAACACCCGGAAAATATAAACTAATGGCTAATGCCAACAGGCCATTACAAATTAAAAACAAAATCACGGGGTACATAATTAGTTATGAGTTAATTCAATTCAATCATATTGTAATTGGACATAATCAAATTTATACTTTTTATTTGGGTTACCCTTTTTTTAAAGATATTAGTAATGAGGAAAAACTAAATCAAAAAAGAATTGAAAAAAAAAGATTGGAGGCTTATTTAGGTTCATCAATGCATTTTATAAGAGCGTTATATAATGAAAAGCTACAAGAAGAAGGTTTTAATGTGAGAGAGTTAATAAAAGTACCAAATCCAGATTATCCTAATGAAATAGAATTAGAAAAAATATTGGCGGAAGTAAAACTGACAAACGATTATTCATTAATTCGAAAATTACCTGAAAAAGAAATCAATAAATTAGGAACTACTCTTTTGCCGATTACAAAATTTACAATTCAAGATAACGAAAAGAAGTTCATGAAATTTGACAATTATCTTAATGTAACTTATACTAAGGCAGCTCCTGATGAAAAGTTTTTAATTTTTAGCACAAAAGAAAATGCAAATTTTCAAGTTTCGCAATTAAAAAATGAAGATGATGCTGTTGAGTATTTCGCTGATGGAAATTATTACAACCCAGCCAATTTATTCTTTTATGGCTATATGGGTTGGAAAAAAGTTGGAGATATGTTACCATTTGATTATAATCCATAAAAAAAAACGACTTGATTTCTCAAGTCGTTTTTCATTATATTGTATTTGGAATTACTTCACAATTGTCATTTCGTCTACAATGTGTTTAGCTCCTGAGAAATTCTCAATTACCCATAACACGTAACGAATATCAACATTGATAGTTCTTTGTAATTTTTTGTCAAAGATAACGTCACCTGCCATAGCTTCGATATTTCCGTCGAATGCTAAACCGATTAACTCTCCTTTACCGTTTAATACTGGAGAACCTGAATTTCCACCTGTAATATCATTGTCAGTTAAGAAACAAACGTGTAAAGAACCGTCTTTATCTGCATAACGACCAAATTCTTTTTTAGCATTCATTTCTAATACTCTTGTAGGTAAATCAAATTCTAAATCCCCTTTTTTGTATTTTTTAACTTGACCTGCTAATGTAGTGTAGTTGTTGATTGAAGCATCATTACGTTTGTCAGCTGGCAAAGAACGAACTTTTCCATAAGTTAAACGTAAAGTTGAGTTGGCATCTGGATATTTGATTTCTCCAATTTTAGATTCTCTTAAACCTTCCACTAATAAACGGAAAGATGCACCAAAATCGTTTTGCGCTTTCATTAACTCTTCACTTCTTTTTCCGAAATGTGTTGTTAAATCATTTGATAAAACATATAATGGATCGTTTACTAATAAAGCTTCTGTTGGTAAATCTAAAAATGCTTTTACTTTTTCTTTAGAAGTAAAAATACTTAAATCGAAAGCTGCATTTACATATTTTGTAAAATCTCCATTATTTTCTTTAGCTAATTTTTCAACCATTGGAGCTAAAGTGTAACCTGCTTTTTTGCTATACAAACTTAATTGCGCAGCTAAAATGTCTTTCTCTGCTGGAATATGTAATTCTTTATACATTTCGTCAACCATTTCTAAAATAGCAGGAGCCATTTCAGCACGTTTAGCAGCATCCGCTTTTACATAAGCATCTAGTTGTCTACCTAAAGTTCTTCCAATAGTTCCAAAAGCAGAAGTTCTGAATAATTGTTGTAAATAATTATCATGACGAGATTTTTCATTCGTCATTGCATAATATTTATTGATTGTAGGAACTACATTACCATATTTAGCCTTATTAGCTGGTTGGTTAGCCCATTTGTGGAATTTAGCTTCTTGAGCTGCTTTTGTTTTAGCTGTACCAAATTTTGATAATGCATCAATCATTCCTTGACGATTTTTCCAGTAGTTAGCTACTCCTGCAAATTTAGAAGCATATACCAGGTTTAAAGCATCACTTTGAACCATGTATTTTTTCATGTTGTCCATTCCTGTTTTAGATCCTTCAACCCATGCTGGATATGCAAATTTTACATTTTGCTCAATTCCACCTGCTGGCATCCAACGGTTAGTTCTACCTGGATAACCTAAAATCATTGCGAAGTCATTTTCTTTAACACCGCCTAAATTAACTGGCAAATGGTGTTTTGGTTTTAATGGAACATTGCTTGTAGAATATTCAGCTGGATTTCCATTAGCATCAGCATACACTCTAAACATAGAGAAATCTGCTGTGTGACGTGGCCATTCCCAGTTATCAGTATCACCACCAAATTTTCCTAAACTTTCAGGTGGAGTTCCTACTAAACGAACATCTTTATAGTCTTGGTAAACG
Organism: Flavobacterium lacisediminis; assembly: GCF_025909975.1. Taxonomy (GTDB): domain Bacteria; phylum Bacteroidota; class Bacteroidia; order Flavobacteriales; family Flavobacteriaceae; genus Flavobacterium; species Flavobacterium lacisediminis. The sequence continues at coordinate 346,898 of NZ_JAPCIO010000003.1, forward strand.
AAATAGTAATATTCGTTTCCTTGGAAAAACGGACGAACAGAAACAGTATATTTTCCACCTTCGTTGTTTTCTTTTTCAATTTTAGCGATTTCAGCATTGATAGCTTTTTCTCTATCAGCTTCGCTCATGCTTGGATTAACTACAGACAAGATTCTTTTTGTACAATCGTCCATACGAACAAAGAAACGTACATATAAGCTTGAAGGTTTTAACTCTTCTGATCTGTTTTTAGCCCAATAACCATCTTTTAAATAATTTTTATCAGCTGATGATAATTCTGCAATTGCATCATATCCACAGTGGTGATTAGTTAATACTAATCCGTCTTTTGAAATCATTTCAGCTGTACATCCACCGTTAAATTGCACAATAGCATCTTTTAAACTGTGGTTGTTGATACTGTAAATTTCTTCGGCTGTTAATTGCAAGCCCATTTTTTGCATGTCGCGGTGATTTAAACGCTCAATGAACATTAAAAACCACATTCCTTCATCTGCTTTTACCGAAGCTGGTACAAGCATAATTGCAGAAACGACAAATAATAATAATTTTTTCATAATAAATATGTGTTCTTTTGATTTGTGAGGCGAATATAATTAAAAATACGATTTCGATAAAATTATACCCTAAAAATCAGATTAGATTGAAGCAATTTTAACTTTTTATTATAATACCTGCATTAAAAACAAAAAAGCATCTCCAAATTGAAGATGCTTTTTCTTACTTTTTTATTACTTTTATTTTTCTTCTACATTCAACATTTGCCACAATTTGTCTTTCAACTCTTGTAAACCTTGTTGCGCAACAGAAGAAATAAACATATAAGGTGTTCCTTTAAATTCTTTGTCCAATTGTTTTTTCAATTCTGCTTTTAATTCATCGTCTAACATATCGCATTTTGAAATCACAATCAAACGATCTTTATCCAACATTTCTGGATTGTAACGACGTAACTCATCTAACAGAATTTCGTATTCTTTCTTAATATCATCTGCATCTGCAGGAACTAAAAATAACAAAGTTGAATTACGCTCAATATGACGCAAGAAATAATGACCTAATCCTTTTCCTTCCGCCGCACCTTCAATAATTCCCGGAATATCAGCCATTACAAACGATTGAAAATCTCTGTAAGCTACAATTCCTAAATTAGGTTTTAAAGTCGTAAACGGATAATCAGCAATTTTTGGCTTAGCCGAAGTTAAAACAGAAAGTAAAGTTGATTTTCCTGCGTTTGGAAAACCTACTAAACCAACATCTGCTAATACTTTTAATTCTAAAGTTACATCAACTTCTTTTACAGGCATTCCAGGCTGCGCGTAACGAGGTGTTTGATTGGTTGAACTTCTAAAATGCCAGTTTCCTAAACCACCTTTTCCTCCTTCTGCTAAAATTCGAACCTCATCATGTTCTGTAATTTCAAACAAAACATCTCCTGTTTCTTGGTCTTTTACAACCGTTCCTAATGGAACTTCAATGTATTTGTCTTCTCCGTCATGTCCTGTACTTCTTGAACTTCCTCCATCACCTCCGTGACCAGCACGCATGTGTTTCAGAAATTTCAAATGAAATAAAGTCCAAAGATTTTTATTTCCTTTTATATATACGTGTCCACCGCGACCACCATCACCACCATCAGGTCCACCTTTTTCAATAAATTTTTCTCTGTGTAAATGCGACGACCCTTTTCCTCCCTTTCCGGAAGAAACATATATTTTTACGTAGTCTACAAAGTTACCTTCAGTCATTCTTTCTTTTCTTTAAATTATTTTTGACAAAGACTACTATTAAACCGAATGTCCACTGGACATTCTCCTCTTAATATCAAATCTTCTGTCATCTTTTCTTTTATTCTTTTAAATTGGTAATTAAAACTTTATCAATTTTAACACCGTCCATATCGATAACTTCGAACTCTAATTTGTTCCAAATTAACTTTTGTCCTTGTTTTGGGATTATCCCTAATTCTGTTATGATTAATCCACTAACTGTTGTTACTTCGTAATCACCTGTTAACTCATCCATATCGAAATAAGTTAAGAAATCGTGTAACGAATAATGTCCGTCAACTAACCACGAACCATCTTCTCTTGCCACAATTTTAAATTCGTCTTCATAGAAATCAGCCGCATCTCCTACTAACGCTTCTAAAATATCGTTTAATGTAATAATTCCCTGGAAAACACCATGCTCATCGGTAACCAAAGCATAATGTACTTTTGAAAGTTTAAAATTTTCCAATGCTTTGTATGCCGAGGTATGTTCAATAAAATAAACCGGTTCTCTGGTAATCGCTTTTAAATCGAAATTTCCTTTCTCGAAATTAGAAAACAAATCTTTTAATAAAACGATTCCTTCCACATCATCTAAATTATCCGCACATACTGGATAAACCGAATGCAATTCATCTAAAACTTTCGCTTTAATTTCTTCAATTGTGTCTTCATAAGACAAATACACAATTGAATTTCGGTGTGTCATTAACGAATTTACTTTTCTATCTCCAATATGAAAAACACGTTCCACAATATCTTGTTCAATTTCTTGAACTTCTCCTACTTCTGTTCCTTCCTTAATAATAGCTTTGATTTCTTCTTCGGTAACTTTTCCATCAGCCGTTGGTTTTATTTGAAGCATTTTCAATAAAAACTCAGTCGACGTAGTCAACAACCATATAAAAGGCATTGTTATCGTTGAAACCAATTTCATTGGAACGGCAACTGCTTTAGCAATTCCTTCAGGATAATTCAAGCCAATTCTTTTTGGCAATAATTCTCCTAAAACCAAAGAGAAAAAGGTTAATACCACAACCACAATTCCAACTGCAACAGAATTTGCATAAGGTTTTAGTGCTTCAAAAGTGGCTACAAAATTTTGAACATCAGTAGTGATTTTATCCCCCGAATAAATACCCGTTAAAATTCCGATTAAGGTAATTCCGATTTGAACTGTTGATAAGAATTCATTTGGTGAATTAGCTAAATCTAAGGCTGCTTTAGCATTTTTGTTCCCTTTTTTTGCTGCTGTTTCTAAACGGTTTTTACGTGCTGAAATCAATGCGATTTCCGACATTGAAAAAACACCGTTTAAAAGAATCAGAAAGAGAATGATTAAAATTTCCATAGTTAAAATTATAAAAAAAGAGCTAAAATCCCAAATTACGGAAATAGCTCCTTTTCTGTGTGCAAATATCGAAAAAAAAATCGAAAGCCCGAAATTTATCTCAAAGCCTTATTTTTCAATTAAAATGTGTCTAAAACCAAACTTAATCTTTCGGTAACTTCTTCAATAGATCCAATACCATCAACTGCGTAAAATTTGTGTTGCGCTTTGTAATAATCCATTAGTGGCGCGGTTTTTTCGTTGTATTCTTGGTAACGATTTCTGATTTTTTCTTCGTCTTGATCGTCTGGTCTTCCTGAAGTTTTTCCTCTTTCTAACAAACGTTGCACTAAGATTTCATCATTAGCTTCCAAAGCTACTGTAGCTGTAATTTCTTGATTTTTACCTTCTAAAAACTTATCTAAAGCTTCAGCTTGAGCAATTGTTCTTGGAAAACCATCAAATAAAAAACCTGCTGCTTGTGGATTTTTGTCTACTTCGCTTTGCAACATTTTAATAGTTACTTCATCTGGAACCAAATTACCTTTATCCATAAAAGTTTTAGCTAATCTTCCTAATTCAGTATCATTTTTAATGTTAAATCTAAAAATATCCCCTGTAGATAAATGTACTAAATTGTATTTGTGCTTTAAAAAATCGGCTTGTGTTCCTTTTCCTGCTCCTGGTTTACCAAATAATACGATATTGATCATTGTTTTGTTATGTTAAGTTGTAATAGTTAGTTATTCTGATAATTGATAAATGTCTTTTAAATTTCTTCCTAAACCATCGTAGTCTAAACCATATCCTACTATAAATTTATTTGGAATTCGAATTCCTACATAATCTAGTTTAATGTCTTTTGTATAGGCTTCTGGTTTTAAGAATAAAGTAGCGATTTTGAAATGTTTCACATTGTGTTGCTTCATAATAGCTTTTAATTCCTCAATCGTATTTCCAGTATCTACAATATCTTCGACAATAATTACAGAACGACCTTCTAAACTTTGGTTTAAACCAATCAGTTCTTTTACTTCGTTTGTGGTTTGTGTTCCTTCATAAGATGCCATTTTTACAAATGAAACTTCGCAATTGTGACTGTATTTTTTCAATAAGTCAGCCACAACCATGAAAGCGCCATTCAAAACTCCAATAAAAACAGGGACGTCATCGCAAAAATCGTCTTCAATTTGTTTTGCCATGTTTTCAATGGCGAAGTTAATTTCCTCTCCCGAAATAAAAACTTCAAATTTCTTATCGTGTAGTTGTATCACTTTGGTTAGATTTAGAAATAAACAACAAATTTAAGAAAGTCAAATGAATAGCTACAAAGTATTTCAACTTTTTTGCAAATTTGATATATTTACCGAATGAAAAGTCAAATGTATCAGAAAATCGAAGAAAGCACTTGCCATGTTGCCAGCCGGAAAATGGTTAGTAATTTTGCTATGAAAGATGAAAATCACCTTAAAGAAATGATACAACTTGCTTTTGACACAAAAGATGAATTACATGTAAAAGCCTTTTGGAGTTTGGATTTGGTTTGCGAAAAGAAACTGAAACAATTTGTTCCTTATATTGAAGATTTTTGTAGCGTTCTTCCAAAAATAAAAGATGATTCTGCATTACGACCAGCGACTAAAATTGCCTTTTTTCTATCCAAAAGTAATCACAGAAAAAACGGAATTTCTCTCACACAACAACAAGAACACAATTTAATCGAAGCCTTAATTGACCGATTGATTCAAGACGAAAAAGTAGCAGCAAAAGTGTATGCTATGAAAGCCCTTTTTGTCTTGGGAAAGAAATACGATTGGGTTCACGAAGAATTAAAAACGATTATTTCTCAAGATTATTCGAATCATACCGCGGCTTACCAAGCGGCAACTCGAAATCTTTTGAAAAAACTCAACAAGTAACAAATTGTTAATTATCAATTGTTAATTATCAATTGTCTGAGTATCTTTGCGACACAAACAACACAACAACAAAATGAATTATTTTTCTTCTGATTTTAAATTAGGAATTTTAGGAGGAGGTCAATTAGGAAAAATGCTTTTGACCGAAACTCGAAAATTTGATATTCAAACTTTAGTTTTAGAACCAAGCGAAGAAGCTCCAGCACGATACAGTTGCAACGGATTTTACAAAGGCAGTTTAATGGATTTTGACACTGTTTATCAATTTGGTAAAATGGTCGATTTGTTAACTATCGAAATTGAGAATGTAAATCTAGAGGCTTTAGATCAATTGGAAGCAGAAGGATTACCGATTTACCCTTCGCCAAAAACCTTACGTTTGATTCAAAACAAAGGAAAACAAAAAGATTATTACGTTTCAAACGATATTCCCACTTCGCCACACCAACGCTTTGTTGATTTGAACGATTTAAGAAACGCTTTAGCGAAAGACGAATTAGAATTTCCATTCGTTTGGAAATGTGCGCAATTTGGTTACGACGGAAATGGCGTTAAAATTTGTCGCTCAGCATTAGACTTGGTAAAATTACCTGATGTAGAATGTATTGCAGAAGAAATGGTTCCGTTCAAAAATGAATTAGCGGTAATTGTAGCACGTTCTGTTTCTGGAGAAGTGAAAACCTATCCTGTAGTAGAAATGGAATTTCATCCAGAAGCGAATCAAGTGGAATATGTTATTTGCCCTGCTCGTATCGATGAAAAAGTAGCACAAAAAGCTACTGAAGTTGCGTTGAAAGTTTCAGAAGCTTTCAATCATGTTGGACTATTAGCAGTGGAAATGTTTCAAACCGAAGACGATGAAATTTTGGTAAACGAAGTTGCTCCTCGCCCACATAATTCGGGACATTATTCGATTGAAGCGAGTTATACTTCGCAATTCGAAAACCATTTACGTGCGATTTTAAACTTACCTTTAGGAAACACCGATAGCAAAGTTGCCGGAATTATGGTAAATTTGGTTGGTGAAGAAGGTTTTTCCGGACAAGTAGTTTACGAAAACATAGAGAAAATCATGGCAATTGATGGCGTAACACCACACATTTACGGAAAAAGAGAAACAAGACCTTTCCGAAAAATGGGACACGTTACGATTGTAAATGAAAACATGACGGAAGCAAGAAAAATTGCAGAGGAAGTCAAGAATTCAATTAGAGTGATTTGCCAATAAGACAATGTGTCAATTTGAAAATGATAAATAAAATAATAAAAGTTAGTTTTTATACCACAATTTTATTTTGTGTAATTTCATTTTTATCATTATCATTTTCAATGCTTTACAGTAGATTCAATAATATATCCCCAAATTTAATGATTGGTTTTCCATTTGAAATGTATTATCAATTTGAAGTTAGAGGCAAATGTAACGAACGAACTTTATTGCATGGAACACATTTTATCAATATAGCATACAATTATATAATTTGTTTAATTGTAATAGTTTCACTGAACTATAAACAGCAAACCAAAAATAATAAACAACAAACATGAGTAAAGTAGCAATCATAATGGGAAGCATTTCGGACATGCCGGTAATGCAAGAAGCCATCGACATATTAAAAGGATTTGATATCGAAACCGAGGTAGATATTGTTTCGGCACACAGAACACCTGAAAAATTATTTGACTTCAGTAAAAACGCACACGAAAGAGGCATTTCTGTAATTATTGCTGGTGCTGGTGGTGCGGCTCATTTACCTGGAATGGTTGCTTCTATGTCGCCACTTCCTGTAATTGGAGTTCCTGTAAAATCGAGCAATTCTATTGATGGATGGGATTCAGTTTTATCTATTTTACAAATGCCAGGTGGAGTTCCTGTAGCAACTGTTGCGTTAAACGGAGCAAAAAATGCTGGAATCTTAGCTGCACAAATTATCGGAAGTTCTGATAAATGTGTTTTAGATAAAATTATCGCTTACAAAGAAGGATTAAAACAAGCAGTTTTAAAAGCTTCGGAAGGATTGAAATAAAAATAGAAAATCCCGAGTTATTGCTAACTCGGGATTTCTACTCACAATTAAGTGACAACTATAAAAAAATTCTACTCTCTCTCTGTTTGGGGCAAAAAGGATGTTCGTACATCATTTCGTCGACAAAATTATACACTTTATCGATAAAAACAAATTTTTATGGAACTTTTTTTTAAAAAATTCACAACAAAACACAATACAGCACCATTTAGTAAGATTAATCTTTCAGATTATAAAGAAGCTTTCGAAAAAACTATCGAACTCGCTCGTACTGAAATCGATAGCATAGTAAATAACACAGAAATACCTAATTTTTCTAATACAATTGAAGCTTTGGATTATTCTGGCGAACAATTGGATAGATTGTCCAATATTTTCTTCAATTTGAATTCGGCTGAAACTTGTGATGAAATGCAAAAAATCGCACAAGAAGTTTCTCCATTAATTACTGCATTTAGTAACGATATTGCTTTGAACGAAGACTTATTCAAACGAGTAAAAGCAGTTTATGATCAAAAAGATGCTTTGATATTAACTACCGAACAAGCGACTTTATTAGACAAAAAATTCAAAGGTTTTTCTCGAAATGGAGCTTTATTGAATGAAGAAGACAAATTAAAACTACGCGAAATTGATACCGAATTAGCCAAAATCAAACTAACTTTCGGTGAAAACGTTTTGGCGGAAACCAATAATTATCAATTACATATTATCAATGAAGCCTATTTAAAAGGTTTACCTGATGGCGCTAAAGAAATGGCGGCAAGTTTGGCAAAATCTAAAAATTTGGAAGGTTGGGTTTTCACTTTAGATTTCCCAAGTTATTTACCTTTCGTAACCTACGTTGAAAATCGTGAATTGCGAAAAGAAATTGCTATTGCCGCTGGAAAAAAATCGTTTCAAGATAATGAATTCGATAATAAAGAAAATGTAAAACGCATTGTGGAATTACGTCACAAGCGAGCTAATTTATTGGGTTATCAATCACATTCGCATTTTGTTTTGGAAGAACGAATGGCGCAAAACCCAGAAAAAGTTCAATCGTTTTTGAATGATTTGTTGGAAAAAGCAAAACCCGCTGCTCAAAAAGAATTTGCTGAATTAACAGCTTTCGCAAAAGAATTAGACGGAATTGACCAATTAGAAAAATGGGATGGTGCTTATTATTCGGAAAAATTGAAACAAAAATTATTCAGTTTGGATGATGAGTTGTTGAAACCCTATTTCCAATTGGAAAATGTATTGAACGGAGCTTTCACTATCGCTGAAAAGTTATTCGGAATCACATTCAAAGAAATTTTTGATATTGATAAATACCACGAAGACGTTCAAACTTTTGAAGTTTTAGATTTCGAAGGACAATTAGTGGCTGTTTTTTATTCGGATTTCTTCCCAAGAAAAGGAAAACGAAATGGCGCTTGGATGACATCCTACAAACCTCAATATATAAAGGACGGAATTAACGAACGACCACATGTTTCTATCGTATGTAATTTCACACCGCCGACGGAAACAAAACCATCATTATTAACTTTTAACGAAGTAACGACATTGTTTCACGAATTTGGGCACGCGTTACACGGTATGTTAGCCAATACAACTTATCCAAGTTTATCTGGAACTTCGGTTTATTGGGATTTTGTGGAATTACCAAGTCAAGTAATGGAAAACTGGTGTTACGAACCTGAAGCATTAGCTTTATTTGCGAAACATTACGAAACGGGTGAAATTATTCCGCAAGACTATGTAGAAAAAATCAAAGAAAGTGCGAGTTTCCTAGAAGGAATGGCAACATTACGCCAATTAAGTTTCGGGATTTTAGACATGACGTATCATGGAAAATCGCAAACTATTGACGATGTAAAAGCATTTGAAAAACAAGCAATGGAAGGCACAAGTTTATATCCAGATGTTGCAGAAAATTGTATGAGTACTTCGTTTTCTCATATTTTTCAAGGCGGTTATTCTTCGGGATATTACAGCTACAAATGGGCGGAAGTTTTAGATGCTGATGCGTTTGCATATTTCCAAGAAAAAGGCATTTTCAATACAGAAGTAGCAACGAAATTCAAAGACAACGTTCTTTCAAAAGGCGGCACCGAATTACCAATGGAATTATATAAAAAATTCAGAGGTCAGGAGCCGAAAGTAGAGGCTTTGTTAAAGAGAGCAGGGTTGATTTAAATTATCAGAATTTTATATATTTAGAAACCGAAATTAAACACTTCGGTTTCTTTTTTAAACAAACTTTCATTTTTTTTTGAAAGTTTAAAAACTTTTATATATCTTTGTCCTATCAAAATGAAATAACCATCAAAATGGAATTCAAAGAAGCAAAAAATAAATTCGTACAAACCTGGGGAGCTTTAGGCTCTCAATGGGGCATTAACAAAACCATGGCACAGATTCATGCGTTGTTGATGGTTTCGCACGAACCTGTTTCAATGGAAGACATTATGGAAGAATTACAAATTTCACGCGGTAATGCTTCGATGAATTTAAGAGCTTTAATGGACTGGGGCATCGTTTACAAAGAATACAAAGCAGGCGAAAGACGTGAATTTTTCACAGCGGAAAAAGATTTAGATGAATTAGCCGTAAAAATTTCGAGAGAAAGAAGCAAACGTGAAATAAAACCAGCCTTGAAAGTTTTAAAAGAAGTTTCTTCTATTCAATCAGACAACACAGAAGCCGAAAAACATTTCGTAGATCAAACCACCAAATTGTACGACTTCGTATTAAAAGCAGATAACGTTTTGGATAAAATCACAGAATATAAAGACAATTGGTTGGCAAAATTGGTTGTTAAAATCATGAAATAAAAAAATTTAACCAAAACTTTCAATTATTTCTGAAAGTTTAAAATAATAGATAATATGGAAAATTTAAAATTAACTAATTCAATTGCAATCATAATTCCATTATTCCTTGGAATTTTGGGAATTGTAGAACCAATCAGTTTATATTTTTCAGCATATTCAACAATGCTAACAGGTTTACTACAAATCATTGTTGGAATCATTTTCTGGACTAAACATAAAGAAAATATTTACATAAAAATATATTTCCTATTAGTATTGACTTTTTTCAGTTTATGGTATTACAACGTGAATGTAAACTATATCGATGAGCTGACTTGGATATTGCTTTTTACACCTTTAGCACTTTGCATCTATATTTCAGTAATAATTTACTCTCAAAAAGAAAAACCATGAACCTCAACATCATCGCCTACCTAATTTATTTCAGCATCACAGGTATTATCATTGTGAAGGTTGGAAGAATTTGCTACAACAACGGAAACATTTTCGTTTCGCAATTGATTCCCAATCATGAAGACTTGTGTCATAAAATAAATCAATTGCTTTTGGTGGGCTACTATCTGTTAAATATTGGTTATTGTGCGATGACGATAATTTCTTGGGAACAAATTGAAAGTATCACACAACTCATTGAAGTGATTACCTCAAAATCGGCTTTCATTATTATTGCGATTGCCGTGATGCATTACATCAACATTATATTATTAACGAATTACATCAAAAAATTAATTTAAACACTCGTATTATGGAAACTACAAAAATTTTAATCGGTTATGCAATTTATCTTCCAATTGCTTTATTTTTAACCTACTATGTTTCAAAAACACTTTTTAAAAACAGTAAAATTTATATGTTGGATATTTTTAAAGGCCGAGAAGAAATCGCCAACGCCACCAACAAACTATTCGAAACCGGATTTTATTTACTGAATTTAGGTTTTGCGCTTATGATATTAGAAATGAATATGTATGATGATACTTACCAAGTTTTAATCGAAAAACTGAGTTACAAAATTGGCGGATTTTCAATTTATTTGGGAATAATGCTATTCTTAAACTTATATTATTTCTTTAGAGGAAAACGAAAAGCAAGTCAAGCACAAGTAGAACAACGAATTGTGATTAATGGGTAAGTTCACAATCCTGACAGGTTTTGGAAACCTGTCAGGATAAAAAACAAACAACATGAATTGGTCATATCTTATCAAACATTGGTTTTCAACTTTACTAATTGCACCAATACTTTCTGATATATTAACTTACTATTATACTGACATAGAAACATTATTCAATCTAACTTCTGTATATCCAATTACCGTAATATTTGGATTATTTTTTTCACTACCAACTTATATCATACTTGGAATAACATATTACATATTGGATAAAAAAGGTATAAAACCTCTTTACATAAAACCTATAATTCTAAGTTTTTGTACAATTGGAATTATTATTTCCTTTTATCTCATTTTCAATAATAGAGAAGAAAATACAGTTTTAGCCTATTCACTAACAGCCATATTTTTTGGTATGATTTATAAAATCGAAAACAATGACAAAAATAAAAATAAATGAAATTATTGTTGCTGATGATAAAACCTATCTGAACAATCAGAAAACCACCAACACCAACCACCACAAAATCGGAACACTTTCTAACCAAAATGAAGCGTAATATCGTGAACGATTTTCATTGGCAAAAAAGAGAAAAACAGCAATCGTTCCGCAAACCAAAAGTTTGAAAAAGAACGGTAAAAAATGGTGATTATTGGTATAGAAAAACTCCAAAATCAAGAGTAAAAACAACAAGAGATAACCTAGTTTTTTCGTCAACTTCACTCCTATTTTTTGTGGAACGGTTTGTAAATGAATGTCATCGTGTTTTACATCTACAATATCAAACACCAAAACAATCGAAAATACTAATAAAAATCGCTGAAAAGCCATCAAAAGCATATCCATTGAATACGAAATTTCAGCCTCTACCAAAGGTAAAATCACGGTTACTCCAACCCAAGTAATTCCAACGATGTAAATTTTGACACCTTTCCAATTTCGTGCATTTTGTTTGTTTGGAAAAAAAGGTAAAGTGTATAAAAGAGTAAGACCAAAAAAAGTAAAAGCACTTAACTTTGATTCCCAACTCAATTGAAAGAAAAAATAAAAACAAGCCAACAACGAAATAAAACTCAAAAAAACTATGGCTTTAAGCTCTTTTTTGATTTCGGTTTTGTTTAACCTTGCGATGGCGTCATACTTCACAAAATTATAACCTACTACTGTCCCAAAAAAAGCGAAGAAAGCTACCGAAAAATCGCCTTCAACACCAAAGAAATATTGCGTCATCGACACTAAAGCAAAAGCTGATAATGCGACATGCAAACTACTATTGATGTAAAAATCGAGAATTTTCTTTAAAATCACCATTCAACAAAAATAATCAATCTGTTAATAAGACTCTATTTTAGTTGATAAAATCACAAAATTTCACATTTTAAAAACAAATTATTACAAGATTAATAATTACTTTTGTTGACCAAAACAACACATAATAACATACATACACATTTTTAATAAATGAGAACAGATGCATTCGCTTTGAGACATTTAGGGCCACGTGAAAGTGACTTAAATCACATGTTTAAAACGGTTGGTGTAGAATCTTTAGACCAATTAATTTTCGAAACCATTCCAGATGATATTCGTTTAAAAAACGACTTAAATTTAGATGCTCCTTTGACTGAGTATGAGTATTTAACTCACATTCAAGAATTAGGAAAGAAAAATAAGGTATTCAAATCATACATTGGTTTAGGATATCACCCAGCGATCGTTCCGGCGGTTATTCAAAGAAATATTTTTGAAAACCCAGGATGGTACACAGCTTACACTCCTTATCAAGCAGAAATTGCTCAAGGTCGTTTAGAAGCAATTTTAAATTTCCAAACAACGGTTATCGAATTAACAGGAATGGAAATCGCAAATGCGTCTTTATTAGATGAAGGAACAGCTGCTGCAGAAGCAATGGCGTTGCTTTTTGATGTAAGAACTCGCGATCAAAAGAAAAATAATGTGACGAAATTCTTCGTTTCGGAAGAAATTTTACCACAAACTTTATCGGTTTTACAAACACGTTCTACTCCATTAAATATTGAATTAGTAGTTGGAAATCACGAAACTTTCGATTTTTCAACAGAATTCTTTGGTGCGATTTTACAATATCCAGGAAAATATGGTCAAGTTTATGACTATGCAGGATTCATCGCAAAAGCAGCAGAAAACGAAATTAAAGTAGCGGTTGCTGCTGATATTTTATCATTAGCTAAATTAACTTCGCCAGGTGAAATGGGAGCTGCTGTTGTAGTTGGTACTACACAACGTTTTGGAATTCCAATGGGTTATGGTGGACCACACGCTGCTTATTTTGCGACTAAAGAAGAATACAAACGTTCAATGCCAGGAAGAATCATTGGTGTTTCTATCGATGTAAACGGAAACCGCGCATTACGTATGGCTTTAGGAACTCGTGAACAACATATCAAACGTGAAAAAGCAACTTCAAACATTTGTACTGCACAAGTTTTATTAGCAGTTATGGCTGGAATGTATGCTGTTTTTCACGGACCAAAAGGTTTACAATATATTGCTAATAAAGTACATGCTTCTGCGGTTACAACTGCCGATGCTTTAAATAAATTAGGTGTTTACCAAACGAATACTGCTTTCTTCGATACAATCTTAGTAAAAGCAGATGCTCAAAAAGTAAAAGCAATTGCTGAGAAAAACGAAGTAAACTTCTTCTATCCAGATGCAGAAACGGTTTCGATCTCATTTAACGAAACGACTTCTTTAAATGACATCAACCAAATCATCGCTATTTTTGCTGAAGCTACTGGAAAAGATAAAATTACAGTTAGTCAATTAGCTAATGAAGTTATGGTTCCTGAAAGCTTAGTAAGAAAATCAACTTTCTTACAACATGAGGTTTTCAACAACCATCATTCAGAGTCGCAATTGATGCGTTATATCAAAAAATTAGAACGTAAAGATTTATCATTGAATCACTCAATGATTTCATTAGGTTCTTGTACTATGAAATTAAATGCTGCTGCTGAAATGTTGCCGTTATCTATGGCAAACTGGAACAGCATTCACCCTTTTGCTCCAGTTGAACAAGCAGAAGGTTACCAAATCATGTTGAAAAAATTAGAGCAGCAATTGAATGTCGTAACAGGTTTCCAAGGAACAACGTTACAACCAAATTCAGGTGCTCAAGGTGAATATGCAGGTTTGATGGCTATTCGTGCTTACCATTTATCAAGAGGCGATAACCATAGAAATGTGTGTTTAATTCCAGCTTCTGCTCACGGAACTAATCCAGCTTCTGCTGCTATGGCAGGAATGGAAATCATCGTAACAAAAACCATGGATAATGGAAATATCGATGTTGAAGATTTGAGAGCAAAAGCAATCTTACACAAAGATAACTTATCTGCTTTGATGGTTACTTATCCTTCAACTCACGGAGTTTTTGAAAGTGCTATTATTGAAATCACCAAAATCATTCACGATAATGGTGGTTTAGTGTATATGGACGGTGCGAATATGAATGCGCAAGTAGGATTAACAAATCCTGCAACTATTGGTGCTGATGTTTGTCACTTAAACTTACACAAAACGTTCGCTATTCCTCACGGTGGTGGTGGACCGGGTGTTGGACCAATTTGTGTGAATGAAAAATTAGTTCCATTCTTGCCAACTAATCCAGTTATTCCAACAGGAGGAAGCCAAGCAATTACCGCAATTTCTTCTGCACCTTATGGTTCTGCTTTAGTTTGTTTGATTTCTTACGGTTACATAACTATGTTAGGCGCTGAAGGATTAACAAACGCTACTAAATATGCTATCCTAAATGCAAATTACATGAAAGCACGTTTAGATGAACATTATCCAGTTTTATATTCTGGAGAAATGGGAAGAGCGGCTCACGAAATGATTTTAGATTGTAGAGCTTTCGAAGAAAAAGGAATCAAAGTAACCGATATTGCAAAACGTTTAATGGATTATGGTTTCCACGCACCAACGGTTTCTTTCCCAGTTGCTGGAACATTAATGATTGAACCAACTGAATCAGAAGATTTAGCGGAATTAGATCGTTTTTGTGATGCGATGATTTCAATTCGTAAAGAAATTGAAGCTTCAACAAAAGAGGATGCCAATAACATTTTAAGAAATGCGCCTCATACTTTAGCTATGGTTACAGCTAACGAGTGGGTTTTCCCTTACACAAGAGAACAAGCGGCATTTGCTTTAGATTATATTGCTGAAAATAAATTCTGGCCAACGGTTCGTCGTGTTGATGAAGCGTATGGAGATAGAAATTTAGTTTGTTCTTGTGCTCCAATTGAAGCGTACATGTAAAAAATAAATTTCCAATATTTAAAATCCCAAATTCCAATTCAGGTTTTTGGGATTTTTTTTAAACATGACAAAAGTCACTTGCTTCAAGAAGTATTGTTGTAAATTTGTACGATTATAAAATCTGGAAATGAAAGACATTGAAAATAGAGAAGACATCCTACTCATCATGCGTAAGTTCTATGAAAAGCTTTTAGCTGATGAATCAATCAATTTTTTCTTTACCAAAGTTACATCGGTTGACCAACATTTGGAAGAACATTTTGAGATTTTGGCTACGTTTTGGGAGCAATCCTTATTTTTAAAAGGTGGCTACTATAACAATATGTTTTCGATTCATAAAGAGGTTCATAACAAGCATGCTTTTACAAAAGACCATTTTGAAACTTGGTTGCATCATTTTAATTCAACGATTGATGAATATTTTGAAGGTAAATATGCCGAGCAAATGAAAACACAAGGGTTGAGTATGGCGACTATTATGCAGATAAAATTTTCGTAAAAACCCCTTAAAAAAAGTCAATTTCGTATTATTTTGAGCTTAAATTAAAGATTCAATAATTACTACAAAAAAATAGACGTTTTTACATTATGTTAAGAAATAATTAATAATTTCGTTAGACAAACAATAACTATTATGAATATTAAAATAACGGGTTCAGGAAGTTATATTCCAACAAAAAAGGTAACTAATTCTGATTTTGCTCAACATGATTTTTTAAATGAAGACGGCACTGCTTTTAATATGACAAATGATATTATTGCAGAGAAATTTGTTGAAATTACCGGAATTATAGAACGACGCTATGCCGCTGACGACATGGTTAATTCTGACATGGCAATAATTGCTGCAAAAAAAGCAATTGAAAAATCAGGTATTGATCCTGAGACTTTAGACTATATTATATTAGCTCACAACTACGGTGACATTCAAACAAATACAATTCAATCAGATACTGTTCCAAGTTTAGCCACTCGTGTTAAATATGGATTACAAATTAAAAATCCTAAATGTGTCGCTTATGACATTCTTTTTGGTTGTCCAGGTTGGATAGAAGCTGTTATTCAAGCACAAGCCTATATTAAAGCCGGAATGGCTAAAAAATGTTTGGTTATTGGTTCTGAAACTTTATCAAGAGTTGTAGACAAACACGACCGCGACAGCATGATTTACTCTGATGGCGCTGGAGCAACAATTATTGAAGCCACTGATGATGAAGGCGGAATTTTAGCTCATGAATCAGCTACTTTTTCTTTTGATGAAGCTAAGTTTTTATATTTTGGAAATTCGTTTAATAAAAATGAAGACCCAAATATTCGCTACATCAAAATGTATGGCAGAAAAATTTACGAATTTGCACTTTCTAATGTTCCAAAAGCAATGGCTTCTTGCTTAGAGAAAAGCGGAATCGCTATTACCGATGTAAAGAAAATTTTAATTCATCAGGCAAATGAAAAAATGGACGAAGCCATCATTAATCGCTTTTACAAATTATTCAAGATGGAAACACCAGCTGGAATTATGCCTATGAGTATTCATAAATTAGGAAATTCAAGTGTTGCAACGGTTCCAACCTTATACGATTTAATTGTAAACGGAGAATTAGAAGGACAAAATTTAAACAAAGGCGATGTTATTATTTTTGCTTCTGTTGGTGCGGGAATGAATATTAACGCAATTGTGTACAAGATGTAAAAAAGTTGGATGTTCGAAGTTGGATGTTCAAAGAAAAAAGTAAATTTGTACTCCAATTTTATTTCAATGTACGAGAAAACATATCCGAGTAAACGATTCAATATCACTTTAGATTTTCTAAAAAAACATATCAAAACTTCTGAAACCATTTTTGATTTAGGCGTTCCAAATCCTTTTTCAAAAATCATGGTAGATAATGGCTATTCTGTTATCAACACAAAAGGCGAAGACATTGACAATGATCAATCGGCTCTTCAAACTGAGAATTACGATGTGTTTACAGGTTTTGAAATTTTCGAACATTTACTAAATCCTTACACGGTTTTACAAAACGTAAAAGCAGATAAAATTTTAATTTCGATTCCATTACGTTTGTGGTTTTCTTCAGCTTATAGAAGCAAAACGGATATGTGGGACAGACATTATCACGAATTTGAAGATTGGCAATTGGATTGGCTTTTGGAAAAAGCAGGATATAAAATTGTTGACCGAGTAAAATTCACACATCCTGTTAAGAAACTTGGTTTTAGACCATTATTAAGATGGTTTACACCGAGATATTATTTGGTTTACGCAGAAAGAAAGTGATTAGTAATTAGTGAATAGTAATTAGTCTATGCGATACTACATAATCATACCAACATACAACGAGGAAAAATTCATTTCATTAACACTTCAATCGTTAGTAGAACAAACGATTTTGCCAGCAAAAGTGGTAGTGGTCAATGATAATTCTACTGATAAAACTCCAGAAATTGTTTCTGAATTTGCATCAAAACATCCTTTTATCACTTTAGTTAATAAAAAATCTGACGCGATTCATCTTCCAGGAAGTAAAGTAATTCAGGCATTCCATGAAGGAGAAAAACACATTGATGACAATTATGACATCATTGTAAAAGTAGATGCAGATTTGATTTTTCCAAACAGCTATTTCGAAACGATTATAAAGTACTTCCAATCAGATGAGAAAATTGGAATGGCTGGTGGGTTTTGTTATGTAGAAAAAAATGGGGATTGGGTTTTAGAAAATCTAACCGATAAAGATCACATACGTGGAGCCTTAAAAGCCTATCGAAAAGCAACATACAAACAAATTGGCGGATTAAAACCTGCAATGGGTTGGGACACGGTTGACGAATTGCTTTGTAAATTCTACAATTGGAAAGTAGTAACCGACGAAAGTTTACACGTAAAACACTTAAAACCAACTGGTGCAAGCTACAACAAAGCAGCGCGTTATAAACAAGGAGAAGCTTTTTACAGTTTAGGCTATGGATTTATCATCACTGCCATTTCCTCATTGAAATTGGCAATGCGAAAAGGTAAACCTCTTTTATTTATAGACTATTTAATGGGGTTTTGGAAAGCAAAATCATCTGGAAAACCTTTATTTGTAACTCCTGAGCAAGCCAAATTTTTCAGAAACTACCGCTGGAAAAAAATGAAAGAAAAGTTGTTTTAACCTATTCCAAAAAAATATAGTATTTTTACTGAATACTAGAAACTGATCACTGAACACTAAATAATATGATGCTAGTTCGCTACTTATCGCAAATAGGAAAATACTTTATCATGTTGAAAGAAATCTTCAACAAACCTACTAAATGGTCGGTAATGAAACAATTAATCTTAAAAGAAGTTGATGATTTAATCATTGGTTCGCTAGGGATAGTTTCTTTTATTTCCTTTTTTGTTGGAGGAGTTGTGGCAATTCAAACAGCGTTAAATTTGACCAATCCTTTAATTCCTAAATATTTGATAGGTTTTGCAACACGTCAATCGGTGGTTTTAGAGTTTGCTCCAACATTTATTTCCATTATTATGGCAGGTAAAATGGGTTCATTTATTACATCAAGTATTGGAACCATGCGCGTTACGGAGCAAATTGACGCACTAGAAGTTATGGGAGTTAACTCATTGAACTATTTGATTTTTCCAAAAATTATCGCCTTACTTTTATATCCGTTCGTAATTGGATTGAGTATGTTTTTGGGTGTTTTTGGAGGTTGGATGGCTGCCGTTTATGGCGGTTTTACCACTAGTTTTGAATTCACTACCGGACTTCAAACCGAATTTATTCCGTTTCATATTGCGTATGCCTTTATAAAAACTATTGTTTTTGCTTTATTGCTTGCGACTATTCCTTCCTTTCACGGTTATTACATGAAAGGTGGCGCTTTAGAAGTTGGTAAAGCAAGTACTGTTTCCTTCGTTTGGACATCGGTAGTAATTATTTTAATGAACTTTATATTAACCCAACTCCTATTGAGCTAATGATTGAAGTAAAAAACATCGTAAAAAAGTTTGGCGAACAAACCGTTTTAAAAGGCGTTTCTACTCGTTTTGAAGCTGGAATGACCAATCTTATTATTGGACAAAGTGGTTCGGGAAAAACTGTTTTCTTAAAATCGTTATTAGGTTTACACACTCCTGATAGCGGAACAATTTCATTTGATGGCAGAATTTATTCAGAACTTTCAAACGACGAAAAAAGAACTTTAAGAACCGAAATAGGAATGGTATTCCAAGGAAGTGCTTTATTTGACGGAATGACTGTGGAAGAAAATATTGGATTTCCTTTAAAAATGTTCTCAAATAAAACGCCAAAAGAAATTAAAGAGCGTGTTGATTTTGTTATAGATAGAGTTCATTTGGTAAACGCACACCACAAACGTCCGTCTGAAATTTCTGGTGGAATGCAAAAACGTGTAGCAATTGCTAGAGCTATTGTAAATAATCCGAAATATTTATTTTGCGATGAACCTAACTCAGGCTTAGATCCAAAAACTGCTATTGTAATTGACAATTTGATTCAGGAAATTACTGAAGAATACAACATTACTACTGTAATTAACACTCACGACATGAACTCTGTAATGGAAATTGGTCAGAAAATCGTTTTCTTAAAAAACGGATTATTGGAATGGGAAGGAAGCAATAAAGAAATTTTCAAAACCGATAACGAAGCCGTTACCGATTTTGTTTATTCTTCTGAGTTATTCAAGCGTGTAAGAAAAATGTACTTGGAAGATGATGTGAAATAGTACTATTTTAATTTAGAAACTATTTGCTTAATATCTTGCTCTTTATTTTTTGGATAAATCAACAATACATCGTCTTTGTCAACTATAATGTAATCAGTTAAACCATCAATCACTACTAACTTTTTCCCTTCAGTTCTGATGATATTATTAGTTGCATTTTCTAAGTAAACGGTTGCATTTACAACTGCATTTTCTTGTTCGTCTTTTGGTAATTTATCATATAATGAACCCCAAGTTCCTAAATCGTTCCAATCGAAAGTAGCAGGTAAAACGTAAACATTCTGCGCTTTTTCCAAGATTGCATAATCGACCGAAATATTTTGAGCTAAAGGATAATTATCTTTAATAAAAGCCGCTTCTTTTGGTGTATTTAAAGCTTCATAACCATTCATGAAATGCGCAAACATAACAGGCTGAAACTCTTCATAGGCTTTTAAAACAGTTTTGGCACTCCAAACAAAAATCCCTGCATTCCAAAGGAAATTTCGGCTTTGAATGAATTTTCTTGCTGTAGCATAATCTGGTTTTTCGCGAAATTGTTTTACTTTTTTAATTGGTCGTGAGTCTAATTTATCAAATTCGATATAACCGTAACCAGTGTTGGCAAATGTTGGTAAAATTCCCAAAGTCATTAAGTTTTCATCGCGCTCACAAAAATCGAAAGCGTGTTGCAAATTAGAACAAAACTGTACTTCATCTTCAATCCAATGATCTGATGGCGCTACTACCATAACTGCATCTGGATTTTGTTTTTTTATTTTCAACGAAGCATACAAAATACAAGGCGCAGTGTTTCGCATTACAGGTTCTAAAATAATCTGCTCTTGTTTTACCATTGGCAATTGTTCTAAAACAATGTTATTATAATCTTCATTCGTAAGAATTAAAATATTTTCTTTTGGAATAATTTGAGACAAACGAGTAAAGGTTTTTTGAATCAACGTTTCTCCAGTTCCTAACATATCGTGAAATTGCTTAGGAAATTCAGTTGTACTCACAGGCCAAAAACGAGAACCAACTCCACCAGCCATTAATATTGCGTAATAATTTTTGTTCATTTTTTGAAAGATTTTTTTATTGCTTTTCTAATTCGGCAACAATTCTACTTCAGCATTGGGTTGAAACAAATACAATCGTCCAGAACTTATTTCTAAACATTCATATCGCTTAACACGTAATGCTATTTTCTTAAAAATTTTCCCATTGTGAATTCTAAAATGACTTCCCATCGGAATTTCAAAGATATAATTTTTATCGGTTTCTTTTTGGTCAAATTGCTTTAATGCGATAGCTAATTTTGCATCAGTATCACTACTTGCTTTCGGATTTCTAAAATGTTTCGCAAGTAAGGGCAATAATTGATTTGGAAATATTTCCGGACGAATAAACGGCACCATCATGCGTTGAAAAGTGAGTTTCCATTCGTCGCCATGCGGTTTTATGTTTCGACCATATTTTTCAAATGCTACCAAATGGGCTATTTCGTGAATTAATGTGATTAAGAATCGGTATTTATTCAAACTTGCATTCACTGTAATCAAATGATAACCTTGCGCATCTTTTCGATAATCACCATGACGCGTTTGACGTTCGTTGACAATTTTAAGATGCACATGATTTGCTTTGATTAACTCAAAACAATGATGAACTGCATGTTCAGGAAGGTATTTTTGTAAAACTTCGCTCATTATAATTTACCAATACGTAATTTGTCTCTTCCAAACATATAACTTTTCACCATTAATATATTTTACTTGTTCAATCCAATTATAATTTTTATCAAAAACATATTCGAATTTACAAGTTGTTGTAACAATATCTCCAAAAGTATCTGTTTCTTTTAACTCGATAAGATTATTTTTATCATATTTATAACTCAATTTTCTCTGAATAATGAGATCATTTTTGGGGAATTTTATACTATTTATTTTTATGTCTTTCTTATCAAATAAAATATCAGATTTATCCGTTATAAATTTTCTATTTATATAAATCTCTTCTGTTTTTCTACCTCTATTATCATATTTATATTCAATTAAACTAGTCAGAGTATCGTGTGCAGTGGTTACAATTGAACATTCAAGCAATCCTTTATTTGAATAGTAATATTTTGTTTTACTACCTAATTCAACTTGATTTTCGTCTTTAGGTTTATTTTCATAAAGCCATGTTTCTTGAAGATTACCTTTTTCATCATAAAAATATTCTTCTTTTATTTTATCTCTTTTTACATTTCCTAAATAAACCGAACTAGACCCATCATTATGATATTCATAAACCCAGTAATCTTGGCTAATTTTCTTCTTTTTCCTTCCAAATTCATCATAGACAAATTTTAAGCCTCCAAGATGCCCTTCATAATTAAAATTATTCGCTTCAATTAAATTTTTACTCTTTTTGTCATAAACATAGTAATCATATCTATACACCTCCGGAGTGTCTGAATAATATACCAGTTCAGAAATTAAATTACCATCATATCTATTATAACTATAATTTGTAACTTTAAAATCATCCAAATCATAAAATTCTTTAACTTGAACTAGTTTATCGTTTTCGTTGTATTTGTAATTATATGATCTTACTGTATCACCATTTTTATAAAACCAATATTCAAAAGTTGCTTTTCCTTTTTCATCAAATTCTTTATAATAATTCAAATAATGCACAAAAGAAGAATGATACCAATTACTATAAAATCTACTTTTAGTATAAATATTACTCATAAAACCACTATGACCATAATCTCCATCAACACTAAAGAGCCTATAATTTTGCCTGTCTTTGTCTAAGAAAGTTAATTCTTCCCTAACCGATTTCACGTTTCCATAAAGAGTGTCTTTCAATTGAGAAAATGAAAAATTTATCCAAAAAATGAAAAATAAAAATGAAATAATGCTTTTCATATTTAAGGAGTTGAAGATGAAACTTGCAATACTTTTCCGTTGTAATATTTGTTTCCGGTTAAGGCGAAATTAAAGATGTAATCTGCCATTTCTTTCGCTGAAAGTGGTGCTTCGTAACCCGGAAACGCTTCTTGTAGCATTTCGGTATTTACAGCTCCAAGTGCTAAAACATTAAATGAAATTCCTTGTTCTTTGTATTCTTCTGCTAATAATTCTGACAAGGTAATTACAGCTCCTTTACTTGAAGAATATGCAGCTAATCCAGCGAATTTCATACTTCCTTGTATGCCGCCCATAGAACTAATTGTTACTACATGACTTCCTTTTTCCATGAATGGAATACAGATTTTTGTTAATTCGGCAACAGCAAAAACATTGACTTTGTAAATGTTTTGAAATTCCTCTGAAGTAATTTGTGTAAATTGTTTATGCAACAAACTTCCTGCGTTGTGAATTAAAACATCTACTTTTTTCCAAGTTCTATTGATAAAATTTTCCACTTGAAGCAATTCTTCTGGATTTGAAATATCAATTGACAAACACGTAATATTTGGATTTTCAATTAACTCTTTTGGTGTTTTTCTGGAAATCGCCAATACTTGATGTCCGGCGTTTGCAAATTGCAAAGCTAATTCGTAACCAATTCCGCGAGAAGTTCCAGTGATGATGATATTTTTACTCACAATTTTATTTTTTTTGTGTACGTTAATCTTCGATTTCAAAGTGATTATTTTGTAAAAATAGGAATAAAAAAAATCCCGAAGAAATTTCGGGATTTAGATTAACAAACTAAATTATACAATAGCAACAATAACCAAACCTATTAGAATATATAACAACAAAAGCAATAACTCTAATTTGTATTTATCTATGGATGAAAAAAGTTGTTTCATGACAAATCATTTTAGTTGGATTTCCACATACTAGAAACATTTAAAGAACTTCCATCTGAACCTCCGTGTACAAAAATTTCGCCATTAAATAGAGTTGCTTGATGATAACAACTTGCCGGAAAAGGATTTGAAACCTCAACTTCTGACCAATTTTTACCATCTGTAGATTTTAGGATAGTATTGTAATAAGAATTCGAATCGCGACCTCCTAAAATATAGAATTCATCATTTTTTACTACTAATTGATGTCCGTAAATAGGTTCAAATCCTGATATTACTTCTTGTGTCCAATTGATTCCATCTGAAGAAGATTGAATGTCTCCATAGGTATTTCCGTCACCATTACCACCGCAAATCCACATTTTATTATCGTAAACAAATGCTTTATGATGACCGCGTTTTTCAAATGAAGTTAAATCTTCCTCTTCTGTCCAAGTAACACCATCTGAACTCGACCAAACATCGTTGTGAACATTCGTGTTATTTCCGCTTACACCTCCAATTAACCATAATTTACTATTATAAACCACAACATCAAACGCATAACGATTTCCAAAAGCAACGTTTGTAGTTTCTTCAACCCAGTTTACACCATCGGTAGATGAAAAAACATCACTTCGCCCATTACCATCATATCCACCGATTATCCATAATTTACTATTAAAGACAATACATTTATGATAAGATCTTGCTGGAATTGCATCTCCAGTTGTAGTTACCGAATTCCAAACAATTCCATCAACACTATTTAAAACTGTGTTAGTAATAGTATTGGAATCATTAGTTCCGCCAATTATCCATAATTTATTATTAAATTGAATCATTTGATGTCCTCTCAAACCTAATGGCAATGAACCAGAGGTTGAAACTTGAGTAAAACTCATGTTGTCATTTGTTTGATTGTCATCATTATCACTACAAGAGCCAAGAGATAACGTTACTGCAACCAATACAATCGATTTTAAAAACTTTTTCATACTACTAATTTTTGATTATTTTTTTAATTCCATTTCCTTCTTCAGAATGAATCATTACTAAATAAATTCCAGCAGATAGCTCATTAATATTATAAGATTCTTGACTTTCAAATGTTTTGATAACTTGTCCTTGAAGATTTAATACTTCTACCTTATCGATTGAAATATCGGTATTCAATTGAAATTGAGTATTTATTGGATTAGGATATACTGAGAATTTATTATTTAATTGAAAATCGTTTGAAAATAATAAGGCTGTGTAATCAAAAACTTCTGCATATCCTCTTGAAGCATTATAAGGTGCTCCTACTGCAATTTTGTTTCCATCATTAGACAATGAAACCCCAAATCCAAATCGATCCCCGTTAGTATTTCCTAAAACATCAGCACCTTGTTGCGTCCAAACATTTGATACTAATTTATAATACTCGGCTAACCCCCTAAATGTACTTCCTCCTCCAGAATAGCCACTTGATCCCACAACAATTGCATTACCATCACCTGAAATCGAAATTGACTTCCCTAAATTTGTTCCAGAAGTACCGCTCCATCCAATAATATCTTGCCCTATTTGAGACCAAGAGGACCCATTATAATTGTAAACTCTTGCTATTCCTTGATCTCCTATTGTTCCATTATACAATGGTGTTCCAATTGCTACTCTTGTTCCTGTATTTGAAATACTTACTGCACTTCCAAAGGCCATATCTACTTGAAACCCATCAATATCTGCGCCCATTTGTACCCAAGATGAACCATTCCAATTAAACACTCTCACGTGTCCTGCATTTGAACCTCCAGCATCATTATATCTTGCACCAACTGCTAATTTTGTTCCATCTTGCGACATAGAAAGGGCTACACCAAAATTATCAGATGCTGCTTCACCATTTAAATCAACTCCTCTTTGTACCCATGCTGAACCATTCCAAGCGTACACTCTAACATGTCCAGAATTTGCACCGTTACCATCGTTATTATGAGCCCCAACAGCAATTACACTTCCATTTGAAGAAATAGAAACAGATACACCCGAATTATCTCCGGCTGCTTCCCCATTTATATCTGCTCCCACTTGTGTCCAAGCAGAACCATTCCATTGATAGACTCTTACATGACCAGAATCTGTTCCGTTACCATCATTCAAATAACCACCAATAATAATTCGAGTTCCATCTCCTGAAATAGCAACAGCTCCCGCATTATCACCATTCACTTCTTCTGCAATATCGGCACCTAAAACATTCCAAGCTGAACCATTATAATCATAAACCCTAGCATATCCTCCAAAAGCAGAAGAAATGGTATTATCAGAACTTCCAACAACATATCTATTTCCATTTGACGATATAGAAACAAATGCTCCGAATAAATCTCCCGTTACAGCACCATTCATTGTCGTACCTAATTGAGTTTGTGCACTAAAATTTTGTGCCAATAAAAAACAAATTGAATAAAGTAAAAATCTTTTCATAATTATTTGATTTTGAATTATTATAAAACAAAACAACAAATTATATTAAAGTGGGAATTTTATAAATGAAAAGTGGTTGGTATTACTTATTAAATGAATTGTAAAAGAGGAAAAGTGGTCGACAAGAAGTTGTAATTGTAACTGGATTTCAATTTCAAGTAAATTAAATATTTTACATTTGTTATCATAAGCAACAAAAATGCATTTTAAACAACTTTATATTTTCTTATTATTATTCACGCAAATTGCTCTTTCTCAAGAACCTTATCACGTTTCTTTTGGAAGAAAAGATGGATTGCCTTCATTAAATATTTACCATTCACTACAAGACAAAAATGGTTACCAATGGTTTGCAAGTGATTTAGGAATTTTAAAATATGATGGTTATTCGTTTTCCTTATTAAGTACTGAAGATGGATTAGCTGATAATGAAAATTTTAGCTGCTTTCAGGATTCAAAAGGGCGTATTTGGTTTCTCGCATATAATGGTAAAATTTCATTTTTATTAGACAACAAAATCTTTAACGAATCTAATTTTGCTCTCTTAAAAACCAATCAAAAAAACGGCTACATTTCGCGTATTTCTGAAAACACAAAAGGGGAAATCATTGTAATTTATTCTAATGGTAATGTTAGAATTTTGAACTTCAAAAAAAACACAAATACCTTTATTAATGGAAAACAAATCATATTACATTACATCCAAAACAATATAGACTACTTCATTAATCCTACCGGAATTCACAACAACAAGTTTAAATTAATTAAAAAATTACCTCAAAAAAAATTAAACGGATTTGTAATCGTACGCTCTATTCTTAAGGACAATACGCTCTATTTTTCACACCTAAATGCGATTTATACTATCAAGAATAATGTTTGCACCAAATTATTTGACGTTCCTGTTCCTGAAACTGGCATAATTAGTTTGTCTATAGATAAGGATAACAAAATTTGGGTTGGCACACGAAACGGTGTTTATGTGAATGATTTAAACAACCTAAAACCAAATTTTGAAATTTTCTTTAAAGAAAACGCTATTTCAAGTGTTCAACGAGATTTTGAAAACAGAATTTGGATTACAACTCTTGATAATGGACTTTACTATATTCCAAATACAACAGCTAAAATATTAAAATCCAACACTAATGAATCGTTAATTTCAACTTGCTTAACTAAAGATGAATTTGGAAACTTATGGTGTGGAACGGCTAATGACTTGTTCTATAAAGTTGATAAGTCAAAAGATCTTAAAAGTTTTGATGCTAAATCAAGCATCCAATCTAAAAACTATATTTTTCAGATTTATTTTTCAAATAAAAATCAATACATCATTGGAAAGCACGCAATTTTAATTCAAGGTGAAAAGAATAAAAACATCCCATTTATTGGCGCAAAATCGATAGTTGAAGATGAATTTGGTGATTTATGGATTGGTGCCAATTATCTATTAAAAATTCCAAAAAAAGAAATTGACAAACTTTCTAATTATGATCTTTATTCGTTTGACAAAAGAGTTGTTTTAAAGGAACGAACTAATTCATTAATTAGAAATGATAAAACCATTTGGGCAGGAACAAACAATGGCATTTATAAGATTGTAAACAACAAACCAATTTATTTATCTGAAAACTATCCGAAAACCCAAACCATAATTTCAAAATTATATTTTGACAAAGCAACGAATTTACTTTTTGTTGCTACTAATTCTAATGGATTATTTGTTTTTCAGAACGACAAACTCATCCAACATTTTACCAAAAAAGATGGATTAAATAGCAATATTTTATATTCAATTAAAATAGGATTTCGCCCAAATTCATTACTTATTAGCACTAATTTAGGCGTGAATCAAATTACTTTTACTAATGGAAAATTCACTTTTGAAAACTTAAACAAATTCATTGGTATAGAAAATCTAAAAGTTAACGATACCGAAATTATTGAATCCAATTTATTCTTGGCTTCAGATGATGGTTTGCTATATCTCGATATTAATTCCTTACAATCGAGTACAATAATTCCAAATCTAAAAATCGAAGAATTCTTAGTAAATGGCAAAAACACAGCTATGAAACCCGAATTATCGTTTCGATATTCTGAAAACGATATTAGCATAAACTACACTGGACTTTCATTTAACTCACAAAAGAACATCACCTACTTTTTTAAATTAGGCAAACAAAACGAAAAATGGAGTACCACAAAAACACGTCAAATTAATTATCAAGGATTAGAACCCGGTGATTACGAATTTCAAATTTATGCTACCAATGCTTCTGGAGTAAAAAGTAAAATTGAAAAAATAGCTTTCACTATCCGAAAGCCTTTTTGGAAAACCTATTGGTTTTTAGCAGTTCTATTTGGTGTTTTTGGATTGGCATTTTTTATTATTTGGAAAAAAAGGATTCATAGTTTAAATCAAAAATTTGAAACAGAGCGCCATCAAATTGAAATGGAACGCGACAAAGCCAATCTAGAAAAACAAATGATTGAATTGGAACAAAAAGCGTTACGAATGCAAATGAATCCGCATTTTATTTTTAATGCTTTGAATACGATTAAAGGCTATTATTCGGAAGGAAATGATGAAAAAGCGGGAGATTATATTTCGAAATTTTCGATGTTGCTTCGTATGTTATTAGAAAACACCGAACAAACAATTCCATTAGGAACCGAAGTGAAAATGCTAAAATTGTATATTGAATTGACTCAAATTCGCTATAAAAATGTTTTTGATTATGACATTTCAATTGACCCGAAAATCAATTTAGAAGACACTGCAATTCCAACCTTACTATTACAACCTATTGTTGAAAACGCGATTATTCATGGCTTAGCTCCAAAAAAAGAACATGGTCAACTTACCATTTCGTTTACCAAAAATGAAAAATCGCTTTTATGTCAAGTTATTGATAACGGAATTGGAATTAAAGCATCATTAGAAAAACAAAGGCAACGCCAACACGAATCAAAAGCAATTTCAATAACAAAAGAAAGACTAGCCTTAATAGAAAATGAAGAAGCGACTGAAGTGATTTTTGAAATAAATGAAATAACAGATAGTTTAGGAAATTCATCTGGAACGAAGGTAATTATACAAATTCCATATAAAACCATTTGGTAATGAAAACAATTATAATTGAAGACGAAATACAAGCAATTTCAGCCTTAATGGCCGATATAAATCGCTACTGTCCAGAATTAAAAGTCATTGGAACTTCTGGAAGTGTTGATGAAGCCATTCAGTTAATAAAAGAGAACAAACCTGAATTGGTTTTCTTAGACATTCAATTAACAGACGGACTTGGTTTTGAAATTTTAGAAGCGTTTCAAAAAGGTGAATTTCATGTAATTTTCACTACAGCTTATAGTCAATATGCGATTAATGCAATTAAATTTAGTGCTTTAGATTATCTATTAAAACCTATAAATGGCGATGAATTAAAAGCAGCTGTAGCCAAAGCAAAAACCATAAACTCCTCCGAAGTTCAGGTTCAAATTGAGAATTTTATTAAAAATCAATCGCTTCAAAATCAAAATAAGCGCATAGCATTACAAACTTCTCAAGGTATTTTTATTCATGAAATAAAATCCATCTTAAAATGTACTTCAGAAGGAAATTACACACACATTCACTTCATCGATGGAAAGAAACTACTCATTTCAAAGCCGTTGAAAGAATTTGAAGATTTACTTTGTAATAATGGTTTTGAGCGCATACATCATTCACATATAATCAACCTCAACCATCTTACCAGTTTTATTTTTAAAGATGGAGGCTATGTGGTAATGAGCGACAAAAGTTCGTTACCCGTTTCCAAAAGAAAGAAAGCGAGTTTATTAGAAATTTTGAATCGAATGAACGGAATTTAATTCAATTTAATTTCTTTTTTAGACGCATTAATCATTTGTTCTAAAACCGGAATTGTTTTTGAAATTACATTGGTCATGTGTTTCGTATCCATCAATTCAAACTCATCATCAGGTTGGTGATAGAATTCAAAATTTTCAAAATCAAATGTAGAAACGGTTTGCGCCGGCACATTAAACTCGGTGAAAAATGGATAATTATCTGAAGCTCTGAATAGCATATATTTTGTTTCAATTGGTAAATATCCGACCAATTTTTCTCCAGCATATTCGTTCATTTTGGTTGCCATATTCGATTTTCCAAAACCTGTTAGATAGAAATCCATTCCTTTGTCTTTCATTGGCACACCAATCATTTCAAAATTGAACATGAAATACAAATCCATTTTTTGTTCTTTCAATTTGGCTGCCAAATGTTTCGAACCTAAAAGGCCTTTTTCCTCTGCAGAAAAGAACACAAAAAGAATACTTCGTTTGTTGTTTTTAAACTTGGCAAAATATTTAGCTACTTCAGTCACGGCAGTTGTTCCAGTTGCGTTGTCGTTTGCGCCATTTACAATTACATCGCCATTAACACCATTTTGCAACATTCCGATATGATCATAATGCGCTCCGATTACCACAAACTCATTTTTCAATTTTTTATCGGTTCCTTCTATATAACCTACAATATTAAAAGCCGGTTTGTCAAAATTCGATAAGGTATCGCGATACGTTTTAAAATAAGGCTTTACTCCATTTTCTTTTAATAGATTTTCTAAATAAACCGCAGCTTTCTCAATTCCTTCGCTACCAGAATCTCTTCCTTCTAATTCATCCGAAGTTAAATAAGACAAGGTTTTAATTACATTTTCTTCAGCAACTTGATAGTTTACCTTTGAAATATTTTTCGAAGTAACATTGGTTTGTGCATTCAATGACAATCCAACAAAAGAAATTAGTAACAAGAATTTTTTCATAGCATGTAGTTTTAAGTAAAAATAAAAAAATCCCGAATAAATCGGGATTTTGTATGATAAATTTAACACTTATTATGCTAACATCGTTACTGGATTTTCCATAAACGCTTTGAACGTTTGTAAGAATTGAGCTCCTGTTGCTCCGTCCACTGTTCTGTGGTCGCAAGCTAAAGTAACTGTCATTGTGTTTCCAACTACGATTTGTCCGTTTTTAACTACTGGTTTTTCAATAATAGCACCAACAGATAAAATAGCAGAATTTGGTTGGTTGATAATAGAAGTAAACGATTGAATTCCGAACATTCCTAAGTTAGAAATTGTAAACGTACTTCCTTCCATTTCAGCTGGTTGAATTTTCTTAGATTTTGCTTTTCCAGCTAAATCTTTGACGTTAGCACCAATTTGAGTTAAACTCATTTGGTCTGTAAATTTCAATACTGGAACCATTAATCCGTCTTCAACTGCTACTGCAACACCAATATTCACGTGGTGATTGATTACCATTGCATCTTCTCTCCATTGTGAATTTACTTGTGGATGTTTTTTCAATGCCATCGCACTTGCTTTGATTACCATATCATTGAAGGAAACTTTCGTTTCTGGCAATCCGTTAATCATATTTCTTGAAGCAATAGCATTGTCCATATCTAACTCGATAGTTAAATAATAATGCGGTGCTGTAAATTTAGATTCTGATAATCTTCTCGCAATGGTTTTACGCATTTGCGAATTTTTGATTTCTTCTTGGAAAACTTCTCCTGCTGGAACAAATGGTTTCACAGCTGCAACTGCACTTGTAGCTTCTGCAACGGCTTGAGTTGGAGTTGCAACGGCAGATGGAGAGAAATTCTCTACATCCGATTTTACAATTCTTCCATTTTCACCTGAACCTTTTACTTGAGACAAGTTGATTCCTTTATCTTGCGCAATTTTTTTAGCTAATGGAGAAGCAAAAACTCTACCTGAAGTAGCTTGTTCTGTTACTACAACTGCTTGAGCAACTTCTTTTACTTCTTCTGCTTTTGGAGCTTCAACAACAGCACCAACTTTATAATTAGCCGCAATTCCTGAAACGTCAGTTCCTGCTGGTCCTAAAATTGCTAAGATGGTATCTACTGGAGCAGAATCACCTTCTTGTACTCCGATATATAATAAAGTTCCTGCATTAAAAGATTCGAATTCCATAGTAGCTTTATCCGTTTCGATTTCAGCTAAAATATCACCTTCTTTTACAGTATCTCCTACCTTCTTTAACCAAGTTGCAACTGTACCTGTTGTCATGGTATCAGACAAACGAGGCATTGTTACTACTTTTACACCAGCTGGAATTTCAACTGCAGCAGAAGTTGGTTTTGCTTCTTCAACTACTTTTTCTTCTTTAGTTTCAGTAGCATTACCTCCACTTAATAAAGCCGAAATATCTTCGCCTTCTTTTCCAATAATAGCTAATAAAGAATCCACTGGAGCTGATTGTCCTTCTTGAATTCCAATGTGTAATAAAACACCATCATGAAATGATTCAAACTCCATTGTAGCTTTATCCGTTTCAATTTCGGCTAAAATATCGCCAGTTTTGATTGTATCACCCACTTTTTTTAGCCAAGTTGCTACAACTCCTTCTGTCATCGTATCACTCAAACGGGGCATTGTTATAATTTGTGCCATAGTTCTTATAATTTATGTGGGATGAAAGGATAATTTTCTTGTTCGTACACTACATCATATAACTGATTTACTTCTGGGAACGGAGAATCCTCTGCGAATTTTTCACATTCAGCTACTAAATCAGCTACTCTTTGATCGATTGTTTCGATTTCAGCTTCTGTAGCGTAGTTATTTTCTTTGATAATATCAAGAACTTGAGTAATTGGGTCGATTTTTTTGTATTCTTCCACTTCCTCTTTTGTTCTGTATAATTGTGCATCAGACATTGAGTGTCCTCTGTAACGGTAAGTTTTCATTTCTAAGAAAGTTGGTCCGTCTCCACGACGTGCTCTTTCCATAGCTTCATGCATAGCTTCTGCTACTTTCACTGGATTCATTCCATCAACTGGTCCGCAAGGCATTTCGTATCCTAAACCTAGTTTCCAAATATCAGTATGGTTAGCAGTTCTTTCTACAGAAGTTCCCATAGCATAACCGTTATTTTCAACGATGAATACTACTGGTAATTTCCATAACATTGCCATATTGAAAGCCTCATGTAATGAACCTTGACGCGCAGCACCATCTCCAAAATAAGTTAAGGTAACTCCGCCAGTATTGAAATATTTATCAGCAAAAGCAATACCTGCCCCTACTGGAATTTGTGCTCCTACAATTCCGTGACCTCCATAAAAACCATGTTCTTTAGAGAAAATATGCATAGATCCACCCATACCTTTTGAAGTACCTGTAGCTTTTCCGTATAATTCTGCCATAACTTTTCTTGGGTCTACACCCATTCCAATTGGCTGAACGTGGTTACGGTAAGCGGTAATCATTTTATCTTTAGACAAGTCCATTGCGTGCAAAGCCCCAGCTAAAACTGCTTCTTGACCATTGTATAGGTGCAAAAATCCTCTAACTTTTTGTTGGATATAAACAGCTGCAAGTTTATCTTCAAACTTTCTCCAAAATAGCATGTCTTCATACCACTTTAGGTAAACTTCTCTTGTAATTGGTTTCATTTTAGTTTGTTTTTTTAATACAATTGAATTGTGAAAGGCATTATTTATCAATCACAATTTTACGAACAGCAAAAATACTACATAGAACCTGATTGAAAAAATTAAATTCTACGATTTTTGTATTTTTTATAACAAAATCGATAAAAAAAGTTACGAAATCGTTATAGATGATTTTTATCGAAAACCAAAGGCAGTAGATTTTTTAATGAATCTGACTTATAAATATCGCCTTTTGCTCCCATAAAGAAAATAGCAATTGGAATATCTTGTTTGAATTCGTATTCTGCGATTGCTTGCCTACAGCTTCCGCAAGGTGGAATTGGCTCTTCTAAATCTCTATCTTGCGGAGATGCCGTAATAAACATTTTTACAATTTTTGCATCTGGATAGGTTGCCCCTGCATAAAAAATTGCTACACGCTCAGCACACAAGCCTGAAGGGTAAGCTGCATTTTCTTGATTTGAACCTTGAACTACAATTCCGTTATCCAAAAGAATAGCTGCACCCACAGTAAACTTTGAATAAGGTGCGTAAGCTTTACTTCTAGCTTCTACCGCTTGCATCATTAATGTTGCCTCCTCTTGAGATAATTCTTCTTTTAAAAGTACCGAAATGGTCGTGTTTATTGAAATTTGCTTCATATGTAAGGAAAAAAAATCCAAATTCTAAAATAAGAATTTGGATTGTTTATTAATTTATTTTTTGTTTAAAGTTCATCGTATTTATCACCAAAATTAAAGGTAAGTGAGAAACGCAACGTATTTTCTAATGGATTTTTCACTGTTGAAGTAGAAAACAAATACGACACATCAATTTTGACAATATTATATTTGAAACCTGCTCCTAAAGTAAAATACTTTCTTGCTCCTTTTAATTCATTTTCATTAAAATACCCCATTCGCAATGCAAATGAGTCTTGATACCAATATTCTGCACCTAAAGCCCAAGTAAACTCTTTTAACTCTTCAGAAAAACCATCAGGAGCATCGTTAAATGATTTAAAAATACCACTTACCCAACTTGTTTTTCTATATCTACTATTTGCTTCTGCATAATCAGAACTATCAATATCTCCATCATCATCAAAATCTTTAACTTCTTGAGGTGTTGGCACTAATAACTTAGTAACTTCAGCACTAACACTAACCTTATTATATTCATCAAAAATAAAATCAAAACCTCCACCAAGACGCATATTTGCAGGTAAGAAATTATCATTTAAATCATCATTATCATAACTTATTTTTGGTCCCATATTTTGAAAATTGAAACCAGCTCTCCATCTTCCATTAAAATCATCATACGCAACTTCTTCAGATTGATAATAACCTGCAATATCAACTGCAAAAGTTGAAGCTGAAGATGCATCTGTACTTGCGTCAGCAATTTTTAAATTTGAACGAATATATCGACCTCCAACTGCCATAGAAAATCTTTCGCTTAGTTTTAGCGAATAAGAACCATCTAATGCTAATTCATTTGGATTTACAGTTCTTGGAATTTCATTAGGATCACCTGTTTCTCTTAATTCAATGTCTCCTAATCCAAAAAAACGGAAAGAACCAGCAAAAGCACTTCTTTCATTAATTTTATTATAATAAGTTAATTGACCAAGTGAAATATCGTTTGCAATACTGGTAAGATAAGGCGTATAACTCACAGAAAAACCTTGCTTATCTAAAGAAAAAGCATACTTTGCTGGATTATATTGTTGTGAAAAAGCATCAGTAGATGTTGCTACCCCCATATCAGCCATACCCGCAGAACGCGCATCAGCAGCTATAAGTAAGAATGGAACTCCTGTAGTAATAACACGATTATCTTCTTGTGCTTTTGCATATTGACTAACCGCTAAAACGGCTAATAATAAAGCAATTTTTCTCATTTTTTTCATTAATATTAATTTGACAAATATAGTATTTTATTATAGGATTACAAGTTTCTCGAATTTTTCTACCGATTTACCTGTTGTTGTTGACCGAACTGTTAGTTTGTATACATAAACGCCTTTTCCTATCTTATCACCAAAATCATCTTTCCCATCCCAAGTAATTTCTCTACATAAAAAACCATCAGTTATAACTTGCTGGTTTATTGTTTTTACTAATTTCCCAGAAATAGTTAAAATTTGAACCTGAACATCTAAGGGCTCAAATGGCATATTATGGCTAAACCAAAATTCGGTATAACTCACAAACGGATTAGGATAATTCAATACTTTTTCAATACGTAAACCCTCATCTGAACAAACCGCATTAAACTGAATTTCTGCAGTT
This sequence comes from Flavobacterium lacisediminis, assembly GCF_025909975.1. Classification (GTDB taxonomy): domain Bacteria; phylum Bacteroidota; class Bacteroidia; order Flavobacteriales; family Flavobacteriaceae; genus Flavobacterium; species Flavobacterium lacisediminis. Next base: position 382,955 of record NZ_JAPCIO010000003.1, read on the forward strand.
ACTAGATTGTTGTATACATCCCAGGCTTTAAATAAAATTGTATGCATTCCTGGCGTTAAATCTCGGAATGGAAATCTTACTTTTCCAGTTGTATAATCATCATTTTCTGTTTCATAATACTCATTCAACACATACGGATTAGATTCGTCACCATCTAAAATAGCCACTATATCGTGACCAATTCCACTAGCCGTATTGATCCCATTTTCATCTTTCAAAATAGCAATCAAATAAGGCGAACAATTTGTAATTCCGCCAGAAGCAAAACTTTCGTCATTCATATACAATTGCACTGTAGGCGGATTAGAATCTGTAGGAGCATTTACGTTAACACCTCCAATTTGGATTGTTTTATCAAAACCTGTTTGATTATCTAAATTAGGCGCATCGCGTTTAGCATAAAAACTAATCTTTCCATTTCCTACTGGCACTCTAATATCTTGAGGCACCACAAAACTAAACTCAAACTGACCATTAACCACCGAAGCATTTCCTCTAAAAACAGTTTCTCCTAAAGTTACAAAATTCATTATTATAAGTCCGCTTCCATTAGTAACACCATTATTCCCCAACGTACTTCTGTTAATATCTTTGTCAAAAATTTGCACAGCTAAATCACCATTATAATTTGAAATTACTGCATCATTTTCATCCCAAACCTCACCTGTAATTTTAACTAAACTCAAGGCTTGCAATACTGGCAATGGCTGATTTACAGGAACATCATTTACTTTTGTTAATACAACTTTAGGTCTAGGAATCGCAAGCTTAACTGCAGGATCACCAATAAAAGAAACTACTCTTCTATTATCAGAAGTTGTTGCTAATTTTGTTAATCGAAGCGCTTCTGAAATTGTTGGATAATTTGTAGAACCAAATGCATACAAATATTCGCTCAAATAATTATTCATCACAAAACCAGTTGTTACACCAATTTGCCGGGTTGTAGCTGCTAAAGCAATTGCTCCACCGCTTTTATTCCAATACATATATTCACCTCCGGTAAAACGGTTTGGATCATCAAAACGTGTGAATTCGCAAGTTATTGTAATAAAAAGTGGATATCTGTAACGATTGGTCAAATTTTGAGCGTCAATTTTTTCAAATAAACGTTCCCTAGCTAATGCTTCCTCATTTCCATGACCAAAATAATTAAACACTAACGCACCTTGCTCCAAAGCATCTAAAAAATCATTTTTCGCTTCAGGATAACGTTCACCACCAGCTGCCACTTGTTGGATATAAGCATCGGCATGTATTTTTTTGACATTTACAAAAGGTTTTTGTGTTGTTAATGTATTAGCCAAATTATCCAATCCAAACTGAAGCGTGGCATCGGTTGTATTATCAGCATCATCTGAATAGATTACATAATTATTTCGCCATCTACCATAGGATTGCTCATCATGATACTCCACTACTTTATCCACCATTTCCTTAGCTTGACCAATATTAGAAACCAACATTCGCCCAACAGCAATATCAATCCCGTCAAAACCACCATTCATTTGTCCTTCACCACCATCCATTAATCCATAAAAATCATCCGACATAAATGACGAATACAATGACATATTAGAAATATTATTGATATCAGAAGAAAAAGGATTGAAACCATGAAAAACAGGAACTATATTAGTATTACTAAAAAGTCTGCTTTTATAATCGTACGAAGCATCCCCAAATAGATTTACATATTTAACTCTCTTGTCTGGTACTGAGGCATTCCAATATACATATTTAATCAAATTACGAATAGCCGCAATATCTTGCTTACCAGAGGAAAATTCTTGGTAAATTTTTTCCAACGTAATAACTCGTACACTTAATCCCGAATTATTTCTATGAAAATCTGCCAAACGTTCAGCTTGAGTAATTAAGAATTGAGGAGTTATAATTAAATAATCAATATCTTGAAAATTACCTTGATTATTATTAAAAATTGTCCCTTTTATGTTTTGGTTTTGAACTACACTATTAGCTTCCTTCAAAGGGACATAAGTATCTGACAAATCTAGTGCAACATATTTTCTCTGATTACCTAAATTTACTTTGAAAGAAAAAGTAGCACCCGCAGTATTCTCATACTTAGCAACATTTGATAAATCTGTTACATCCCAAACCTGAGGAATATTAGCAGCCGTTGTAATGGTATATTGCCCTATTCCAACATTATTTTGTTCGTCATTATTAAAAAACGAAAATTGTTTACCAAAACCAACAAGGTTACGTTTAGAAGAAATTTTAATAAAATCTAAATACCCATTTGAACTAGGAACACCTCCATTATTGTAAGTCAATTTTACACTAATTGTGTTTGAAGTAACAGAAATAGAATTATTAATTGCAGACTCATAACCTTCAACACCACTAAAAGCAACTAAAGCTGGAAAATTTATAGATCCAATATCCTGATTATTCACTTTAAAAGCAAATGATGAATTCCCAAAAGACTTAGAAGCTGTATTTACATAAATAGAAATCGGTGTTACATTATCTAAATTTGGAATAGTAAAATCAAAAGTTTGTTCATTTGTAATATTAAATTGCTCCCCAAACCATCTTCTACCTACTTTACCAACGTTGACTAAATCTTTTTCATAATATAAAACATCATCAAACTTAGAAAAATTAAGAGTTGGTGTTCCTGATGGTTCTGTCGCTAATTGAATTCTTTTTCCTGCTCCACCAGAAGACGTTACATAATAATATGACTTGTCGGCAAATAAATTCACACTAGTTAAACTTTCCGTATTCCAAGTATCGACTCCCTCGGCATAAAATAAAATATAGTCATTGTTATCAAAAACACCATCATCTTCACCCGAAAACTGAATAGCATTTTCAACTAAATCATCAGAATAAGGCAAGGAATTATTCAAAGGCAACATCCTACCTCCATTTCCATAAATTTTAATATTTCTAGGATCAACATTTACATTGAAACCTAGGCTTTGCAGAAATGATTTAGAAATTTTATAAATACCCGATTTCTCAACATAAAAGCGATACCAACTTCCAGTTGCCAAAACGGAATTAGAAATAGATTGAACTACATTTGGATTTTGATTTCTGTTGGATTGAGTATTTTGAAAAGAGTAAGAAAATGAAATAACTCTTTTATAAATATTAGCTTCTTTAATGATTGGACTAACAATAAGCAACCCTTTATAATCATCACGAGCACGAACAACTTCTAAAGACGCCTGAATTTTATTTGGAATAAGCGATTTATTTAAATCGAAAAGTTCAGATTCAGTCATGGTTTGATAAATCACATTTGAAATAACAAGACTTGAAGAATTAGTAAGAGCAGAGACAGAAACAATTTTTCTATACTGAATTTTCTTCAAAGGAATATCAATATCATAAAACTCTAAATCAAATTGCGGTACTTTTATTGTGGCTTCCCCAATATTATAATCCACGCTCGAATTCCAATTAATCGAAACTTTCTCCGATTGCTGAGCTTTAGCAAACGTAAAATAAAATAAAAACAAAAATAAAGTAGTCTTTTTCATTAGCTATAAAACGTGATTAACACCTATATATTACAAAGAGAAAAAAAATATTTAGTTTATTCTAATTTTTTACAATAAAACTTAGCTTAAAACGTTGTAAGAGAAAGGATTTTAACATAACATTAATTTTTTTTTACAAAATTTTAAAAACATGTTGCATTTTAATTCATAATTATTATCTTGCGACACTAAATTTATTACCTACTAAAGTATGAAAATTAAGAAAATTATGGCTTTAAAAGTGTTAGTAGTATTAGCACTGGCATTAGGTTTTACTGGTTGTAGCAAAAAAGGAAGCACAAAAGGTGGTTCTACTGCTACGGGATGGAAAATCAATGACAAAAAAGGTGGATTTCAGTTTAACGACAAGTTTAAGCAACAAGAAACCCCTCCAGGGATGATCTCAGTAGAAGGTGGTACTTTTACAATGGGTAAAGTACAAGACGATGTTATGCATGATTGGAATAACTCTCCAAATCAACAACACGTACAATCTTTCTTCATGGATGAAACAGAAGTTACAAACAAAATGTATTCTGAATACTTATTTTGGGTAAAAACTGTATTTCCTCCAACAGAAGAAAATTACAAACATATCTACAACGGAGCAATTCCAGATACTCTAGTATGGAGAAATCGTTTAGGTTATAACGAAACGATGACTAACAACTACTTAAGACACCCAGCTTACGCTGACTACCCTGTAGTTGGAGTTAACTGGATTCAAGCTGTTGAATTTAGTAAATGGAGAACTGACCGTGTAAATGAGAATATTTTAGAGCGTGAAGGTTACCTTAAAAAAGATAACAAAATCAAATTAGGTTCTGATGTAACTGCTGAAAACTCTTTCAGTACTGAAACTTATATCAATACTCCATCTAAATCATTTGGAGGTAATGAAGAAGTTGTATTGAAAAAAGAAATGGGTGGAGGTAGAAGACCAGCTGCAGATACTGCTAAAAACGTATATGCTCAAAGAAGTTCTGGTTTAATTTTACCAGAATACAGATTACCAACAGAAGCTGAGTGGGAATATGCTGCTGTAGCTTTAGTTGGAAACAGAGAATACAACATTTACAAAGGACAAAAGAAATACCCATGGAGTGGTCAATATACTCGTTCGTCTAAAAGACAATACAGAGGTGACCAATTAGCCAACTTTAAACAAGGTAAAGGGGATTACGGAGGAATTGCAGGTTGGTCTGATGACGGAGCTGACATTACTAATAAAGTAAAAAGTTATGCACCAAATGATTTCGGATTATACGACATGGCTGGTAACGTAGCTGAGTGGGTACAAGACGTTTATAGACCTATGGTTGATGATGAAGCAAATGACTTCAACTACTTTAGAGGTAACGTTTATACTAAAAATAAAATTGGTGAAGATGGAGTTGTTGAATTAGTAACTTCTGACAACATTACTTACGATACTTTAAGTAATGGTAGAATTATGGCTAGAAATTTCCCTGGTCAAATTGCTCAAGTACCAGTTGATGAAAACGAAACTTATTTAAGAACTCAATTCTCAACTTCTGATAACAGAAATTATAGAGATGGTGATAGACAATCTACTCGCTACTATAAATTTAACGATTCAGAAGAAGGAAGTGAAGGAGGAAGTGAAGAAAAATTCAGAATGTACGAAGCTCCTAAGCACTCTATTTCAGCAGATAGCTTAGGTAAAATGAATAAGAAATTTGATAAATCTAGCAAAAGAACTACATTAGTAGATGACAATGTTAGAGTTTACAAAGGAGGTTCATGGAGAGATAGAGCTTACTGGTTAGACCCTGCTTCTAGAAGATTCTTCCCTCAAGATATGGCTACAGACTATATCGGATTTAGATGTGCAATGTCTAAAGTAGGTCCTAAGTCAAACAAAAAGACTCCTAGAGGAAATCCTAAAAAATAATTTTCATACAAAATACTTAAAAAAGCCCTTTCGTTTGAAAGGGCTTTTTTTTATCTTCGTTTCGATTTAAAAAAACACACATGATCACAATCGCCTCTTTACATACTTTGTTTTTAAATTGCTCTAGTGTTTCAATAGACACTCGTAAAATAGAAAAAGACTCACTATTTATTGCACTTAAAGGAGAAAACTTTGACGCTAATACTTTTGCAAAAGAAGCCTTAGAAAAAGGGGCAAAATATGTGATAATTGACAACCCAAAGTATCAAATAGACGAGCGTACTTTATTAGTTGAAGATTCCCTTACATCATTACAAGAATTAGCAAAATTCCACAGAAGCTATCTTGGTTTACCAATTATAGCCTTAACGGGAAGTAATGGAAAAACAACTACTAAAGAATTAATCCATGCAGTGCTTTCAAAAAAATACAATACATTAGCAACTATTGGCAACTTAAACAACCATATTGGAGTTCCGCTTACATTATTAAGATTCACAAAAGAAACCGAAATTGGTATTGTTGAAATGGGTGCCAATCATCAAAAAGAAATCGAATTCTTATGCCAAATTGCAAAACCTGATTACGGCTATATCACTAATTTTGGCAAAGCTCATTTAGAAGGGTTTGGTGGTGTTGAAGGAGTAATCAAAGGCAAAAGCGAAATGTATGATTTCCTAAAAAGCAACAACAAAATTACATTTGTAAATCTAGACGACACGATTCAAAAAGAAAAAACTGAAAAAATAGAGAGATATACATTTTCAACAAATGATGAAAATTCAGATTTAAAAATCTCAAAAATTGAAGCCAATCCAATGGTGACTATTTTTTTCAATAATCAAATCATTAAATCACATCTTATCGGAATTTACAACGCTAACAATATCAATGCTGCGATAACAATCGGAAACTATTTTAAAGTTTCAGAAGATTTAATCAAAGAAGCAATTGAAAATTACATTCCAGAAAACAATCGTTCACAATTAATTGAGAAAGATGGGAATGAAATTATTTTAGATGCTTACAATGCAAATCCAAGCAGTATGTCGGCCGCCATAGCAAATTTCATACAATTAGAAAAGAAAAACAAAATTGCGATACTAGGAGACATGTTTGAACTAGGTAAGGAAAGCCTGATTGAACATAAAAAAATCATTGAAATTTTATTTAATGAAACTAATATTAATACTTATTTTATTGGAAAAGATTTTTATAGTAATCGCATTAATAATTCACACATGAACTTCTTTGAAGATTTTGAGACATTTTCAGATTTTTTAAAGTTGAACCAACCAAGTAATAGTTTACTTCTTATTAAAGGATCCAGAGGAATGGCATTAGAACGAATTTTAACTATTATCTAAAAAACAAAAAGAGCTGCACTAGATTGACAGCTCTTTTTTTATAAGTTTTAGCTTAATAATTTGATGAAATTAGTTTTAAAATAATTGATTCTTTATTTGTAACCAATTTTATGATAAACAACTCCCCTTTTCCATAGTTAAAGTTTACATCAATTCGCATTTCTTTACCATAGTAAGCGTCATTATCTTTAAATTCATAAAGTAAAACCCCTTTTGAATTAAAAATTTGAATTTCAACACTTGAGTAATACTCAAATAAATAATTTAAATTAATATAATCTTTAAAAGGATTTGGAGAAACTATAATATTTAAACTTTCAGCAACAGGAGCTTCAACTTCAATATATTCTGGTATAGCAACTCTTATTCTACATTTGTCAAATCCTCTATTAATTGCATCAAGGGCAGCATTAACATTTGAATGTGAAATTCCTCCGATATTTTCTCCTCCAAGTGCTTTATTAGCTAAGGCAAATAAATTTCCAACAGTAGCACCGCCATTTAAACTTAGATAATCAATTATACCTTGCGGAATATTGAAAACTTGAATGGTTTCCATATTAGGAATATTTGAACCACACTCTACTGAAGCAGCAGTAGCAAAACTTGATTCAAGTTCGAAAAAAGCTAATGATGAATCCATTTGAATGTTAAAGAATAGAGTCATCGTTTGACTTAATAAATTATTATTGATAGCTCCTTTTTTAGAACCCGTAGCAGTTAATGGATCGTTATCTGACCAAGTTGAAAAAACATCGTATGTTGCAAATCCAGATAATTTTCTTGGAGTTCCACCACCAGGTAGCATTTTATAAATTTTATTATCCTTCGGTCTAACTACACCTGTAACATCAGATAATTTTAGTTGAAAATAATTCCCTGTATTTGTACTTCCAAAATTATATAATCCTCCTACCTGATTAAGTGCATTAACCATCATAGTATGTGAATTGACAATTCCATAATCTGGAGTACAACCTAAACCATTATAATTACCATAAAAACCCTGAGTATAGGTACAATGCCCATCCTCACAAGGAATTGTCTGAATTGTAATTTCACAAGTTGTAGAACAACCGTTAGAATCTGTAACAGTTACAGAATGTAGTCCTCCACTTAATCCTGAGGCAGTCGCAGTTGTTTCATTGTTATCCCACAAATAACTATATTCACCTATTCCACCTATAACATTAACAGTTGCAGAACCATTTAAACCGCCAGCACACTGTTCATCACTATTTACATCAATTGAACAACTTAACTTATCAGGTTGACTAATTACAGCGCTATTCTCTGCTCTACAACCCCCTGTAGTTCCGTTGGCATCAGTAATTATTACACTATAAGTCCCAGCTATTAAATCAGTCAAATCCTGATTACCTTCTTGACCTATTGGCACCTGTCCACCATTTGTAGCTGTCCATGCATAAGTATAAGGAGGAGTTCCTCCAGAAGGAGTTAAATCAATCGAACCTGTTCCCTCACCATAACACAATACATCAACATCGCTTATTATACTAGATAAGGCGGCTAGAGGCTGAGTAATTACAATAGGCTCATTATTATTACATGAATCACCATTTGAAGCATCAGTAACTGAATAACTATAAGTTCCAGCAGGTAAATTATCGAAAACTACACTAATAGCTCCTGTATTTAATGGCCCCTCTGTTCGGTATGGAGCTACATCTGGAGCTCTAAATAAATTAACGGTATATGGAGGTGTACCACCTTGTGCTACGACTGTAATACTACCCGTATTTGCTCCATAACAAAGTACTGGAGTCATAGTATTTTCACAACCAATAGTACAGTTATAAGACAAGGCAAATGTTGCAGAACAGGAAGATTCACATCCGTTTTCATCTTTAACAAACCATGTAACAAGTACTGATGTTTCTACAACACCTGGAACACCTAAAGTTGGATTCAAAGGAGCATTACCAGCAGGTGGTTGTGCACTATTTGGTTCATAATCATAAGTAATATTAATTACTTCAAGACTTGAATTTAATGTAGCAAAAGAACCGAACCATGTATTGAAACTAGAATTTGTTAAAGCTTGAGCTGAAGTCGCAGACACACCACATTGCACTAAGTTATCCATTGAATCATCAGGACAATCTACAATTGGAAGAGCATTTACGGTTACAACTGCTCCATCACTATTGGTACA
>NZ_JAPCIO010000030.1 GCF_025909975.1 Flavobacterium lacisediminis
ATGCTCCAACAACGTTTCCTCCTGTTACTGTCCATGAGAAAATTGCTCCTGGTACATTACTTGTTAATTGAATATTTGTACCTCCGCCTGAACAGAATGTTGGGTTTAAATTCGTTGCTATAACTGATGGTAAAGGTGTTATAGTAATTGTAGTTGAAACAAGATAGGAAGCACATGGTCCAGATGCTGGAACCAAATAACTTACAGTATAAGTTCCTGGAGTACTTGCTGATGGATTAATTTCCCCTGTAGAACTATTTATAGATAATCCTGCAGGTGTAGCACTATAAATACTACCTAAATAACTTCCTGTACCTGATAATGTAGCAGACACATTAGAAGAGTTAACACAATATTGCGGTTGTGGGTAACTAATTGTTGCCGTATTTGGAATATTAACAGTTATAGTACCTGTAGCTGTTGCTGGTGGACATCCGCCTGTTGTG
>NZ_JAPCIO010000031.1 GCF_025909975.1 Flavobacterium lacisediminis
ATTGGTTGTAAAATAACTTCTTTCTCTGTGATGATTGGCATGATTGGGTTTAGTGTAATATGAAAATACACATCTTGACCAAATTCATTTTCAGGAATTTCAACTTTATAATGAGTACTCGTTTCATATCCAGATTTTGACGCAAAACTTATATAAGCCGGCATGCACTTTAAATTAAAAACAGCCTCACCCTTATCATTTGTAAGATTTGAAGTAATACCTTTCATATCATTGTCCAGTATTTCAACAGTAGCTCCTTCAATTATTTTTCCAGTCTTCTCATCTATTACTTTAATATATGAATTAAAATTACAAATCGGATCTGCTTTGTAGATATTGTCTACTCCATCTCTGTTACTTGAGAAGAAGCCAACTTTCTTAGTAGCGTTGTAAGTGAATGCAAAATCGTCTTTTGATGTATTTACTGGTTC
>NZ_JAPCIO010000032.1 GCF_025909975.1 Flavobacterium lacisediminis
GAAGAGCAAAAAAGAATACCTCTTAAAGGAAATTCTTCTCTTTGAAAGGAATATCCTTCTTTCTTATTTGATTTAACGCCATTTAATACATCTTGTACTTTAAAGAACAAATTATCAGATACAATTGCTTCATGAATACCGTTAATAATTTGAGTAGGTTCTTCTCCTAGTTTTGGAATAATTATTTTACCCATATAAAATGGGTTTCTTAGTAATTTAGACATATTGCTTCTACTTACTTTAATTCCTTTTTTTCTTAAATCTCTTATAATGTCACTCTGTGGTTTACCTTCGCTAAATTCTTTAAAAGCATTTTGGATTAAATTGGCATTATGACCCACAAGAACAATTGGTTTGTTATTCTCATCTCTAGAATTCTTGTATCCTAAAGGAGCCATTCT
>NZ_JAPCIO010000033.1 GCF_025909975.1 Flavobacterium lacisediminis
GTGTTTACTTTAGCTCCTAAGTTCTCTGGTGTACCATATTCGTCGCCGTTTACTGCTACTTTCCAAATGTCTTCTCCTCCAAAACCGCCTGGCATGTTTGACGAGAAGTACAATGTTTTTCCATCTTTGCTAATGCTTGGATTTCTTACATCGTATCCTTTATTGTTAAAAGGAAGTGGTTTGCTGTTTACCCACTTATCCCCTTCTTTGGTTGCTTTATAAAGGTAGATTTTTCCAAACTTCGCATTCTTGGCCTTGTCTTTTGTAAATTCCTTTTCATTGAAACTTTCACTACCGTAGTACATGGTATTTCCATCGCTGGTAATACTTACAGGTCCATCGTGCCATTTGGTGTTTAGGTT
>NZ_JAPCIO010000034.1 GCF_025909975.1 Flavobacterium lacisediminis
CACAACAGGCGGATGTCCACCAGCAACAGCTACAGGTACTATAACAGTTAATCCAACAGCTATTCCAGTAACAGGATTTAGTTATTCTACACCAGTATGTATTAATGGAACCAACCCAATTCCAACAACAGTAGTTGGATTCACAACAGGAGGTATTTATAGTTCATCTCCAGGTTTATCTATTAATGGTACTACAGGTGAAATTAATCTTGGTTTAAGTACAGCTGGAACATATACAGTTACATATTTGTATGGTGCAACAGCATGTGGTGCAGCAGGTAGTAGTACTTTTAATATTACGATAACTTCTTTACCTGTAATAACTTTAACTTCAGCGGTTCCTACAACAAGTCAAACA
>NZ_JAPCIO010000035.1 GCF_025909975.1 Flavobacterium lacisediminis
TATTAATGAGAAGTGTGCTTTAAATTGTTTTTTAACTCCATTCTCTAAATAATCAACGGTGAACCAGTAATCAGTTGAAGGAAGGTTTTCTAGGTTGTAAGTACCATCCCAAAACTCTTCACCTCGTAACTGTTTGATTAGTTTACCATATCTATCAAAGATGTAGATGTAATCTGTATCTTGTAAGCCTGCGATGAACCAACCATCGTTAATACCATCTCCATTTGGAGTGAAATATTGTGGATAGTTAATCACAAATACCGTTTGAACTAAATAAGTACATCCTTGTGTATCAATTACTGTTATCGTATGAGGTCCAGAACTTACATTCGTAAATACATT
>NZ_JAPCIO010000036.1 GCF_025909975.1 Flavobacterium lacisediminis
AACTGAAATACCTGACTTTAACCATTTACCATATGTAAGATCAGTAACATTTAATGCTTCAATTTTATCTTTTAAATCTCTTCTTATTCCTTCATAACGTTGTAATGTCAACATATAATTTTCATTATCAATATTACCATCTACATATAAATCTTGAAGTTTTTGGATTCGCATATTTTGTTCGTTCAATTGTGTTGTTAATTTATCAAGTGATAATTCATCTTCACCTGTTTTATTATTCAACAAATTTTTTACCATCAACTCATATAGTAATTTTGATTCTTTTGTAAACTGAAATTCCCCCAAAATAGATTCCATATTATAATTAACATCTTCGC
>NZ_JAPCIO010000004.1 GCF_025909975.1 Flavobacterium lacisediminis
CACGCACAAAACAGAAGAAGTGAATTCTTAATTGTGAAGAAATAATTCTTTTTAGAAATTAGAACAAAAAAGCAACTCGTAGAGTTGCTTTTTTGTTTAACTAAATAATTTTTTATTGACAGTCCCTGATGCTATCCAAGAAGAAACTAAACCAAGAATTACTATTGTCATAATCACAATAACCATGTTTTGCCATTCAAAAAGAACAGGATAAGGCATTGTAGGTGTAATCATGATAAAAGAAAAATACTGTTGAAGTAAAATAATCACAATTGCTAATCCTAATCCAATAACTAATCCAAATAAGGTAATGATTATTCCTTGAGTAAAAAATATGGTGCGGATAGACGTTTGTGTAACGCCAATATTGTATAAAGTCTTAAGGTTGTCTCTTTTATCAATAATAATCATTACAATGGCTCCCGCAAGGCAAAATAAGGTAAGAATCACAACTAATGTACTAAACAAATAAATGAATAGGTTTTCTGATTGTAGCATTTTATAAAGCGAATCGTTAAGTTGTGCTCGGTTTTTTATTTTGATTGAGTTGCCTAAAATAGAAGTGAGCTCTTCTCTAACTTGATTTTCATTTACGTTTGGCTTAAGTTTTATTTCAAGATTAGTAATCTCATTGTTTTTTATGTCTAAAAAGGCATGAGCCAAATCAATGGAACAAAAAACATATTTACCATCTAATTCTTCATTAATTGAATAAATTCCAGATGGGAATAATAAAACTTTATTAAAAGCTTCATTCGGATTTTCAATGTTGCCTTTTCCTGGTTTTGGAGCATAAGCTTCCAAGCCATTGTTGTAATCAAATAATCCTAAGCCAAGTTTTCTGCTAATATCTGCTCCCACAACTACGTGCTCTGAATTGGTTTCAAACCATTCTCCAGCATATAAATGATTGTTGAAATCTGTTACCTGTATGAATTGATTGTCTACTCCTTTTATATGAGCAACTAATTCTTTGTTATCATACATGAAATAAACGCGCTCTTCAATAATTTTACTGTAGGAAACAATATTGTTACTCTTTTTAAGTAATTCTTCCTGTTTTGGGGTAACCACAAATGTTTTACCTGTAGTAGTTTCGATTCGTAAATCAGGGTCGGAGGCATTAGCAAAATTTAAGCTAAATTCTTTCAATCCGCTAAAAACTGACAAAAAAACAAATAGCGCCATAGTGCTCGCTATAATTCCAACAGAAGCAATTCCCGTAATGATGTTAATTGCTTTGTTTTTACTAAAACTTACAGCATATCGTTTGGCTATGTAAAAGGAAAGGTTCAAATTACGATTTCTTTCTTTTTTCTAATAAATCAGGATTCTCAATAGGGTTTTCTTCTCCAGTTAGCGCTTTGTCGATTTTTTCGATGTAGTCTAAACTGTCATCGATGTAGAAAATTAAATTTGGAACCTTACGTAATTGGTTTTTTACGCGTTGTGCTAAGTCGTGCTTAATAAGTGGAGCATTACTTTTAACTGCTGCTAAAATTTCGGGTGCTTTATCTGTAGGGAATACACTTAAATGAACTTTTGCAATGGATAAATCTGAAGTTACATTTACTTTTGAAACCGAAATCACTAGGTTGTTGATGTTATTTTTACGGATTTCACCTTGCAAAATCGAAACTAAGTCGTTTTGTAAAAGTGCTCCTATTTTTTTTTGTCTATTTGTTTCCATGATGCAAAAATACATAAAAATTCATCAAGCCGTATCCTTTTGTAACTATATATAAATGTCTATGCTTAATCCTTGCCGCTTTTTTGTTAACTTTGAAGTCGATTTAAATTATTAAAAATGAGAAAAATTGAACATATAGGAATTGCTGTAAAAAGTTTGGAAGCTTCTAATCTTTTATTTGAAAAATTATTTGGACAACCACCATATAAGGAAGAAGAAGTGGTAAGTGAGGGTGTGAAAACTTCTTTTTTTATGAATGGGCCTAATAAGATAGAATTACTTGAAGCAACAAATCCAGAAAGTCCAATCGCTAAATTTTTAGAAAAAAAAGGAGAAGGAATCCATCACATCGCTTTTGACGTAAATGACATTAATGAAGAAGTTGTTCGGTTAAAAAACGAAGGTTTTGTGATTTTAAATGAAGTTCCTAAGAAAGGTGCTGATAATAAATTGGTTGTGTTTTTGCATCCAAAAGGCACGAATGGTGTACTAATAGAGCTTTGTCAAGAAATCAAATAAAGTTTAAAAAAAGATTTGGTTGCCATAAAAATTAGTCTTAATATTGCAACTTCAATACTGGTCCTATAGCTCAGTTGGTTAGAGCACCTGACTCATAATCAGGTGGTCCCTGGTTCGAGCCCAGGTGGGACCACTTTTATTGTATTAATAAATAAGAAAATACTTATAAATTACAAAAATTAAGTTTTTTTTAAGTTTTTTTCTAAAAATAACTTGTAAAGTATAAAAATATTTATATTTTCGTGTTTTCTAATGAGTTCGTGTTGTAGAATATAAACTTATTATTAAATAATTTCTTTTATTAGTAGAAGAATGATATAAATTATACTTTTGCGCCCAATGAGAACAATTATGAATAAAATTATAACAATTTTAGTAGTACTATTTAGTATTCAAGGTGTTTTAGCTGCAGATCAAAATCCGCCACCACCAACTCCACCACCGCCACCAGGTTTACCTATTGATGGAGGTATAGTTGTACTATTTGTTTTGGCATTAGTTTCTGGTTATTATTTATCTAAGAAATATATATCTATAAAAAAAGGCTCTTTGTAAGAGCCTTTTTTTATTTTCTTAATTCATTCAATCGACTTACATATTTTCCAATTACATCGAATTCTAAATTTACGGTTGTGCCAATTTTAAAAGTATTAAAATTAGTATGATCAAAAGTGTAAGGAATAATGGCAACACGAAAAGTGTTTAACCCTGAATTCACTACAGTCAAACTTGTTCCGTTTATCGTAATCGAACCTTTTTCAATTGTAATGTTGTTTAAAGAGGCGTCATATTCAAACGTGAAAACCCAACTTCCATTCGCTTCCTTAATATTGATACATGTTCCAGTTTGGTCAACATGTCCTTGAACAATGTGTCCGTCAAGTCTATCGCCAAGTTTCATAGCGCGTTCTAAATTTACAACATCACCTACACTCCAAGTTCCAATAGAAGTCTTATCGATAGTTTCTTTAATCGCAGTTACCGTGTAGTTTTTGTTTTCAATTTTTACAACGGTCAAGCAAATGCCATTATGGGCTACGCTTTGGTCTATTTTTAATTCATGTGTAATTTCAGATTCTACCGTTAAGTGCAGGTTTTCCTGATCTTTTTCGATTTCTTTTATAATTCCGAGGGTTTCTATAATTCCGGTAAACATAACTGATTTAATTTTACTAAATTTGCACATCAAAAGTAAGCAATAAATCACATTTGTCATGGTTAAAAAAGCAGAAAATATAATTGTTGGAATTTCGATTGGAGATTTAAATGGTATTGGAAGCGAGGTTATTTTAAAAACATTTGAAGATACTCGAATGTTAGAATTGTGTACGCCTGTAATTTTTGCGAATGTAAAAATCGTTTCTTTTTTAAAGAAAGAGCTAAAGTTAGATGTTGCTATTCATGGAATTGACAAATTAGAACAATTAGTTGTTGGAAAAATCAATGTATTGAATGTTTGGCGTGAAGGTGTAAATTTAGAATTCGGGAAAAATGATGATGTTGTAGGAAGTTATGCTATAAAATCTTTTGTTGCAGCTACTAAAGCGCTAAAAGAAGGATTGGTTGATGTTTTGGTAACAGCGCCTATTAATAAGTATAATATTCAATCAGAAGAATTCAAATTCCCAGGTCACACTGATTATTTAGATAAAGAGTTAGAAGGCGATGCGTTAATGTTAATGGTGCACGATGATTTACGTGTTGGATTACTTACTGATCATGTTCCAGTGAATGAAGTAGCGAAACATTTGAATGAAAAATTAATTTCGAGTAAAATTAAAACCATCATTCAAACGTTGAAGCAAGATTTTGAAATTGAAAAACCAAAAGTAGCTGTTTTAGGATTGAATCCACATTCAGGAGATAATGGTGTGATTGGTCAAGAAGAAGAAAGAATTATAAAACCAGCATTAAAGAAATTATTTGAAGCAGGAAACATGGTTTTCGGACCTTTTCCAGCGGACGGATTTTTTGGTTCGGCACAATATGAAAAATACGATGCGGTAATTGCAACTTATCATGATCAAGGATTGATTCCTTTCAAAACATTGTCGTTTGGTAACGGAGTAAATTACACAGCAGGGTTAAATAAAATTAGAACTTCTCCCGATCACGGAACTGCGTATGAAATTGCAGGTAAAGGAGTGGCTAATCACGAGTCATTTAAAGAGGCAGTTTATTTAGCAATTGATATTTATAACAAAAGAAATGACTATCAAGAGCTGATTAAAAACCCTTTAAAAACAAAAGAAAAACAGTTATAAACAAAAAAATGTTCACAACTGGTTTGAATTTATAAATATTTTATATCTTTGCACACCTTTTAAAAAGGTAAAACTGTTGTTATGAATGATTTAAAAGAATATTTAATACCATTCGTGGGATTAAAAATAGGGAAGCATCAGTTTGATTATCAAATAGATAATACGTTCTTTAAAAACTTTGATTACGACGAATACAATGCCGTTTCAGTCAAAGTTGATATTGTTTTAGAGAAGAAAAGCACTATGCTTGAACTCGATTTTAAGCACAAAGGAACAGTAAATGTACCTTGCGATGTGTCTGGAGAAGAGTTTGATTTGCCAATTAAAGGAAAATTAAAACTTTTAGTTAAGTTTGGAGATGCCTTTAATGATGAGAATGAGGAGTTGCTCATTTTGCCTCATGGTGAATTTCAAGTAAATGTGGCGCAATATATATATGAGTCTATTATATTGTCAGTTCCTTTACGAAGAGTACATCCAGGTGTTAAAGATGGTTCTTTAACAGATGTAATTGAAAAACTGGAATCGCTTTCTCCAAAAGAAAACAAAAAAGAAGAACAACAAAATAATGATATTGACCCTAGATGGGAGAATTTAAAAAAACTATTAACGGATAAATAAAATAGAACAATGGCACATCCTAAGAGAAGACAGTCGTCTACAAGAAGAGATAAAAGAAGAACACATTACAAAGCGACAGTTGCTCAAATCGCAACATGTCCAATAACTGGTGAAGCACACTTATACCACAGAGCTTACTGGCATGAAGGTAAAATGTACTACAGAGGTCAAGTTGTAATTGATAAAAATGAAGCAGTAGCTTAATTGCATCAGAGAAAAAATAGAGAAAACTCTCACATTGTGAGAGTTTTTTTGTTAAGTACCTATTTCGTTTATAATTAACAAAAACGAATAGGATTCGTTTGAAATTTTTTTTGTAATTTCCACCACTTTTTGAATCTTAAAAATTCAGAAGGAAAAATTAATCGAAGATGAATAAAATAACAGCAGCAATTACGGCAGTAGGTTCTTATGTTCCCGACTTTGTTCTGTCGAATCAAGTATTGGAAACATTAGTAGATACTAATGACGAATGGATTACCACTCGTACCGGAATTAAAGAAAGAAGATTGTTAAAAGAAGAAGGCCAAGGTACTTCTTTCATGGCAATTAAAGCCGCTCAAAACTTATTAGAGAAAGCCAATTTAGATCCTAAAGATATCGATTTAGTGATTATGGCAACGGCAACACCAGATATGCCAGTAGCTTCAACTGGAGTTTATGTAGCTACACAAATTGGCGCAACAAATGCCTTTGCATTTGATTTACAAGCCGCTTGTTCGAGTTTCCTTTACGGAATGTCTGCAGCATCAGCTTATATTGCATCTGGAAAATACAAAAAAGTTTTATTAATTGGTGCCGATAAAATGTCATCAATTATTGATTATACAGACAGAGCTACTTGTATCATCTTTGGTGATGGAGCAGGAGCCGTATTGTTTGAACCAAATACAGAAGGATTAGGTCTTCAAGATGAAATTCTAAAAAGTGATGGAATCGGAAGAGAATTCTTAAAAATTGAAGCGGGTGGTTCTATTTTACCTCCTTCAGAAGAAACCGTTAAAAACAAACAACATTTTGTTTTCCAAGACGGAAAAACGGTTTTCAAATATGCTGTTTCTGGAATGGCTGATGTAAGTGAGAAAATCATGGAGCGCAACAATTTATCTCACGACGATATCAATTGGTTAGTAGCGCATCAGGCAAACAGAAGAATTATCGATGCTACTGCAAATCGTATGGAGTTAGACGAATCTAAAGTTCTAATCAACATTCAAAAATACGGAAATACCACTTCGGCAACCCTACCTTTATTATTATCAGATTTCGAAAACCAATTGAAAAAAGGAGATAACATTATCTTTGCAGCTTTTGGTGGCGGATTCACATGGGGTGCTATCTATTTAAAATGGGCTTACACTAAATAAAAACAAACTAAACTAAATCAAATATTATGGATATTAGAGAGATTCAAAACCTAATCAAATTTGTAGCCAAATCGGGCGCTACAGAAGTTAAATTAGAAATGGACGATTTTAAAATCACCATAAAAACAACTACTGAAGGAACAGAAAGCACTACAACTTACGTGCAACAAATGCCAATGCAAGCAGCGCCTCAAATGGCAGCTCCTCAAGTAGTAGCAGCTCCTGTTGTTACTGATGCTCCAGCAGCTCCAGCAGCTGATGATAGCGCAAAATATATTACTGTAAAATCACCAATCATTGGTACTTTCTATAGAAAACCTGCACCAGACAAACCAATGTTTGTTGAAGTAGGTTCAACTATCGGAAAAGGAGATGTTCTTTGTGTGATTGAAGCAATGAAATTATTCAACGAAATCGAATCAGAAGTTTCAGGAAAAATCGTGAAAATTTTAGTAGATGATTCTTCTCCAGTTGAATTTGATCAACCTTTATTCTTAGTTGATCCATCTTAATAAAGTTAGAAGTTAGAAGTTGGAAGTTAGAAGTTTTCTTTCTTCATAATTGTCTAATTGACACATTGTCTAATTATCTAATTAAAAAAACATGTTTAAAAAAATATTAATTGCCAATAGAGGTGAAATTGCACTACGTGTAATTAGAACTTGTAGAGAAATGGGCATCAAAACGGTTGCTGTATATTCAACTGTTGATGCTGAAAGTTTACACGTAAAGTTTGCTGATGAAGCGGTTTGTATAGGACCTGCACCAAGTAAAGATTCTTACTTAAAAATGTCAAACATTATAGCAGCAGCCGAAATTACAAACGCAGACGCTATTCACCCAGGATACGGATTCTTATCTGAAAATTCTAAATTTTCTAAAATTTGTCAAGAGCACGGCATCAAGTTTATTGGAGCTTCTCCAGAAATGATTGACCGTATGGGAGACAAAGCATCAGCAAAATCAACTATGATTGAAGCGGGTGTGCCATGTGTGCCAGGTTCAGTTGGAATTTTAGATTCATATGAAGAAGCTGAAAAATTAGCGGATGAATTTGGCTACCCGGTAATGCTTAAAGCAACTGCTGGTGGTGGTGGAAAAGGAATGCGTGCCGTTTGGAAAAAAGAAGATTTATTAAAAGCGTGGGAAGGTGCTCGTCAAGAGTCGGCTGCTGCTTTTGGTAATGATGGCATGTACTTAGAAAAATTAATCGAGGAACCTCGCCATATCGAAATTCAAGTTGTAGGTGATTCTTACGGAAAAGCTTGTCACTTATCAGAAAGAGATTGTTCTGTACAACGTCGTCACCAAAAATTGACTGAGGAAACTCCGTCACCTTTTATGACTGACGAATTACGTGAAGCAATGGGTAATGCAGCGGTTAAAGCAGCCGAATTCATTAAGTACGAAGGAGCAGGAACGGTTGAATTCTTGGTTGACAAACACAGAAATTTCTACTTCATGGAAATGAATACGCGTATCCAAGTAGAACACCCTATTACTGAACAAGTAATTGATTACGATTTAATTCGTGAGCAAATTATGGTAGCAGCTGGAATTCCAATTTCAGGAAAAAACTACTATCCACAATTACACTCTATTGAATGTCGTATTAACGCTGAAGATCCTTATAACGACTTCCGCCCTTCTCCAGGTAAAATTACAGTTTTACACGCGCCAGGAGGACACGGAGTACGTTTAGATACGCACGTTTATGCTGGATATACAATTCCACCAAATTATGACTCTATGATTGCTAAGTTGATTACAACTGCTCAATCAAGAGAAGAGGCTATCAATAAAATGAAGCGTGCTTTAGATGAGTTCGTAATCGAAGGAATCAAAACCACTATTCCATTCCACAGACAATTAATGGACGAACCAGATTATGTGGCTGGAAATTACACTACAAAATTCATGGAATCTTTTGTAATGAAAGACCCTCAAGAATAATAACTAAAAAAGCGATTTCAATTTGAAATCGCTTTTTTTTATCCTAAACTTTTAATTAATTCTTCAATTTCTAATTTCTGATTTTCATATTTCACTCGCAACGGATTGGCTTCTTTTTCCGAACGATTGTAATAAATCATAGCTTTTTCTGCAAAAAATTTCTGATGATGCACTGAAGCCTTCGGAATCAAAGGAAACTCTTTGTGAAACAACATTTCGTAATACGCTTGCCATTCGCGTTCGTTTTTGTCTTGCATGGCAACTCCTGGTGCTTTTTGTTTTACGTGCATCATTTCATGAGCCAATAAATTCAACATCAAAACCAACGGAAATTCAAATGTATTTTCAGGAATACGTATGATTTGTTTGCCTCCAATTTCACCTTCGGCAGTCATTAAAATAAAATCGGGTTTTGCGGCTTCTCTAAATTCAAAACCTGTAAAATTGGGATGTTCTAATTCATATACTTTTAAAAGCCATAGCGCTGCCTCTTTCGTTAAGCCATGCTTATGAAAGGTTTTGATGGTGAGTTCTATGTTTTCAAAGGATATCATTTTCAAGGTCAAAAATCAAATTCAAGAACAAGAACAATTTGAAAATTGAACTTGCTCTTGCTCTTGAACTATTAAAGTGTTTCTTTCAACCAACCAAAAAATTCTTTTTGCCAAACCAATGCATTTTGTGGTTTTAACACCCAATGGTTTTCATCTGGAAACAACAAGAATTTACTTTTAATTCCTTTTAATTGTGCCGCTTGAAAGGCTTCTTGTCCTTGTCCAATTGGCACACGGTAATCTTTTCCGCCTTGAATAATTAAAATCGGAGTATTCCAGTTGTTGATTAACTTAATTGGATTGAATTCGTTATACGTTTTTTGCGCTTTTGCATTGTCTTTTTCCCAATAAGCGCCACCAGAATCCCAATTCGTAAAGAAAACTTCTTCTGTAGTTCCGTACATACTTTCTGTGTTGAAAATACCACAGTGCGAAATGAATGTTTTGAAACGATTTTTGTGAATTCCAGCTAATTGAAATACGGAATAACCTCCGTAACTCGCACCAACAGCACCTAAACGCGTTTTATCTACGTACGATTCTTTTGCTACATCGTCAATAGCTGCTAAATAATCATCCATAACTTGTCCGCCCCAATCTCCTGAAATTTGTTCGTTCCAAGCGGTTCCGTGTCCTGGCATTCCTCTACGATTTGGCGCAACAATTACATAGCCTTGAGAAGCCATTAATTGAAAATTCCAACGGAAAGAATACGATTGTGTCAATGCACTTTGTGGTCCACCTTGGCAGTATAAAAGCGCTGGATATTTTTTAGTTTTATCGAAATTTGGAGGTAAAATTACCCAAACCAACATTTTTTTACCATCAGTAGTCGTAACCCAACGTTTTTCTGTTTTACAAGCAGTGATTTTAGCATAAGCTTCATCATTAACTTTAGTAATTTGTTTCCAAGTTTTCTTAGCTAAATCATACGAATATACTTCAGGAGCATGGTTCATATCATTTCGAGTTACTAAAACCGAAGTTCCTGAAAAACCAACAATCGCATTCACATCAAAATCACCATCGGTTAATTGAGTTACTCGAACCGCAATTTTTGTTAAACCAGGAAAATTGACTTCAAAAAGTTGTTTCGTTCCTTTGATTGGTGCAATGAAATATACTTTTTTTCCATCTTTACTCCAAGTGAAACTATCTACGGTTCCGTCCCAACCTGCTGTCAAATTAATATCTAAACCTTTATGACGCACGATAATATCGTTTTTATCCGCTTCAAAACCATCGCGTTTCATTTGTAACCAAGACAAATCTCCTTTTGGTGAAAAAATTGGATGAGTATCGTAACCTAAATTACTTTCAGTAAGGTTTTTTGTGGTTTTGGTTGCTAAATCGTATTCGTATAAATCGGTGTTGGTGCTGGTTGCATAAGCAGTTCCGGCTTTCTTTTTGCATACGTAAATGATTTTTGTTCCATCAGGTGACCAAATGTAGTCTTCATCACCGCCAAATGGTTTTTGGGGCGCATCAAATGGTTCGTTTGGCATAATATCAATTCCAACGGCATCTTTTTTATTTTCCGAATAGAAAACGTGGTTGTGCGTTCCATCATTCCAAGTGTCCCAATGACGGTAATCTAATCCCGTATACACTTGAGCTGTGGTTTTTGATAATTCTGGATAAAGGTCTTTTCCTAATAACTTCTCTACTTTTACTTCTTTCGAAAATAAAAGGTTTTTTCCATCAGGAGAAACGTTTTTATCAGCTAATAATGATTTATAATCTTCCACCAAAGTAGCAGTTCCACCTTGAACAGGGATAGTATAATATTTTGAATTGATTTTATTTTCTTCCACAGAAGGCGTTCCCACTTTGAAAACCAATAGTTTTCCATCTTTTGAAATTCCTAAAGGAGTAACTCTACCTAATTGCCATAAGGTTTCGGGCGTCATTACGTTTTGTGCGGTTGCAGCAGTTATACTCATAATACAAGTAATTAGTAAAGCTAATTTTTTCATGGTTGTAAATATTAATGGCATAAAAATACAAAAATATAGCCATAAAAAAACCGCTCAGTAATTGAGCGGTTTTTAGTTTTCCTTTTATTGAAATTATTGTTTGATAAAACGTTTCATGTTAGTTCCGTTTGCAGTAGTAACTTCAATGATGTAAGTTCCTGTTGCTAAGTGGCCAACACTAATCGTGTTATTTTCAACTTTTCCATTACCTAAATCTTGACCCACAGCGCTGAAAATTCTGTAAGAAGCTTCACCGTCAAAGTCAGAAATGTTTAATACATCTCCTTTAACAGGATTTGGATATAAACTGAAAGTTAGAGGAGTAGTTTCAACTTCTCTAGCAGTTGAAGTTACATTAATTGTATAATCCTCTACTTGTCCGTAAGAGAAAGCTTCACAAGATGTTGGTACACCATTGTATTTCATAGAAACTCTCATTCTTTTAGCTCCTACGGTTGTAGTTGCGGGAATTGTGAAACTTCCGCTAACTGGAGTTACTGTTGTTGCAGTTCTAGTGAATACAGTTTCACCAGCATCAATAAAATCACCATCGTTGTTATAGTCGATAAATACAGCATAACCTTCGCTATACACAGTGCTAGTCCAAGATGGAGTAATAGTAATAGTGTTAGTTGTACCTCTTACAATATTTGTTGAAATAGATGTAAAGTTTTCGTAACCAGCATTTCCAGTTGAAGCATTGTTAATTGTTCCAAATTGAACTCTTCCGATTCTTTCGTCAGCCGTACTATTTCCTTGTGAAGCACAATAAGTAACAGTAGTAGCTGCTAAAGTTGTTACGTTAACTGTATTACTTACTGCCGATAAATTTCCAGCTGCATCTCTTGCTCTAACTGTGAATGAATAAGCTGTTGAAGCTGTTAATCCAGTTGCAGTGTATGTTGTTCCAGTTACAGTTGTAACTAAAGTTGTTCCTCTGTAAACATTGTATCCTGTTACACCTACGTTGTCAGTTGAAGCTGTCCAAGACAAGTTGGTACTTGTTTGAGTAGTTCCAGAAGCAGATAATGTTGGAGTTGATGGTACAGTTGTATCTGTAGTTGTTGCAGCTAAAGTTGTTACATTAACTGTGTTACTTGTAACTGATAAATTTCCAGCAGCATCTCTTGCTCTTACTGTAAATGAATAAGCAGTTGAGGCAGTTAATCCAGTTGCAGTGTAAGTTGTTCCAGTGACTGTTGTAAGTAAAGTTGTTCCTCTGTAAACATTGTAGCCTGTTACACCTACGTTGTCAGTTGAAGCAGTCCAAGATAAGTTTGTGCTTGTTTGAGTAGTTCCAGAAGCAGATAATGTTGGAGTTGATGGAACAGTTGTGTCAGTAGTAGTTCCAGCTGTAATTGTAAAATTCGTATTAGAAACATCAAAGAAAATATGATTAGTTCCTTTAATCATGATTCTGTTTTGAGTTCCTGGTGTATTTGGAATTGTTACTGCTTGAGTTCCGTCATTTGGAGTTGCAGCTAATAAAGTTGACCAAGTTGATCCACCATTAGTAGAAATTAAAATATCCACGTTAGCACAGTTAACTCCGTTTGCAGTTGTTCCTGCAACGTTCCATGTAATAGTTTGAGATGAACCACCTGCATAAGAAACAGCAGTGTTTGGAGCTGTAACTACAAAAGGTCCTGCAGTTGCATTAACAGTGATTTTCATGTCGTCACTATTGTTTGCAGATCCGCCAGCTCTGTTGTCTCTAACTGTAAATCTGAAATTCAAAGTTCTTGCTACAGATGGTAAAGCTTCTACTACAATTTCTGAACCAGATGTAGTAGTAGCACCTGTTAAAACCGATTGCATTCTTGGGAAATATCTTGAAGTTGAAGTTGAAGGGCTATACGATCTGAAAGTTGGTCCAGATGTTTTAGTTGCACTTGCAGCAGAACTTGCTCCTGTTTGCGTAGAAGAAGCATTGTCGAATTGTTCCCAAATGTAAGTTAATGCATCTCCATTAGCATCAGTTCCAGAACCTGTTAGCATGAATGGAGTGCTTTTTGGAATAGTAAAATCTAATCCAGCATTTGCTGTAGGAACTGAATTTCCTGTTGCTGTAATGGTTGGACAAGTTTTAGCTTTAATGTTATTTGTAACTTGTTGGATACTGATAGCATGAAAATAAGGATCAGAATTCAATTGAACGTCTTGACTAGTAATTCCAGCATATCCCATAATAGTTGAACCAGAACCTGGCTCCATGTTAGCACCAGTACCTTCATTGTTCATTGAGAAAGTGTGGTTAGCTCCAAATTGGTGTCCTAATTCGTGTGCTACATAATCAATATCAAATGCATCTCCTGAAGGAACGCCATTTGCTGGAGAAGTATAACCACTTCCTTTTCCTAATGGAACTGTTGAAGTTGGATTCACACAAACACATCCAATACAACCTGCATTTCCACCACCACCTGAAGCACCAAATAAGTGTCCAACGTCGTAGTTTGCATTTCCAATAGTATTAGTTAAAGTAGTTTGTAATTGTTGGTTCCAGTTCGACATTGAACTTGAGGCAGAATAAGGATCAGTAGAAGCACTTGTGTAAATAACTAAATCAGTATTAGAAATCAATACCATTCTTACATTGAAGTCTTTCTCAAAAACACCATTAACACGCGTCATTGTATTGTTGATAGCTGCTAATGCTTGCGCTTTTGTGCCTCCAAAATAAGCAGTGTATTCGCCGGTAACCGACATTGCTAAACGGAAAGTTCTTAAACTTCCGTCATCTGCATTTGGTCTTAAATTACTACCATCTGTTGGTGTTATTCTGTCTAAAACCGAACATTCGAATTTGGTGAAAGCGGTTCTTTTGTCTGCTTTAGTGTAAACTGTATATGTTTGCAAATCTTGAGAATATGGTTCTACAAATACAGCAGGTTTTCCTGGGTTTAAAACCATAGATTTAAATCCTAGAGGAGAAGTGCTAATATAAGCGCTTGCCGTTGGATTGTCTATCCCAATTCCAATATATGATTTAATTTCTGGATATCTTGCTGCTAATTCAGGATCCATATTGGAATTTTCATAAATTTTGAAATTTTCCATTGTTCCGTCCGGATTAGGTAATGCAAGGATTACGTTTGAATTTTGTTTTGAAAAACGTTCAGGAGCGTTTCTTAAAAAATTAGTTGCTGCTGAAACATCTAAATCTAAAAGTTGTTTTTCTGGAAGTTCTAATTTACTTTCCAAAGCGACTTTACTTTTGCTTTGAGCTGTTTTCCAAAACGTTCCTTTGTCTTGAGCTTGAAGGAAACTCGAAGTTGCTAATAAAGCAATAAAGAGAAATTTTTGTTTCATAATTTTTAGTTGGGGGTTTTTAGTTGAAGCAAATATATTTAAGTTTTTCATTATTGCAATATTAAATATTAAAAAAATTACAATAAAAAATGTAGTATTATTAAATTAATGAGTAAATAGTTGAACATATGTTAAATTATCGTTTAAAAAAACCAATAAATTAATATACAATCAATTTGCTGTTTGATGATTATAATGAGAATATTTCTACTATCATTTTATGATTAAAAAAAATATCCCTATTTTCACAATCTTAAAAGCAAAATTGATAATGAAAAAATTAGCACTACACTGGCAAATATTACTTGGAATGGTTTTCGGAGTTTTATTCGCTTTTATATTGATTCAATTTACTTGGGGAAAAGAAGTTATTGTTGATTGGGTAAAACCATTCGGAACCATTTTTATTAATTTATTAAAATTGATTGCTGTTCCCTTGATTTTAGCTTCATTAATTAAAGGAATTTCCGACTTAAAAGATATTTCGAAATTATCTAAAATGGGCGGAAGAACCATTGGTTTATATATTTTAACAACGGTTTTAGCAGTTTCAATTGGTTTGGTAATCGTAAACATCATCAAGCCGGGAAGTTATATTTCGGAACAAACACGAACAGAATTAGTTGCAAGTTATACAGCTGATGCCAATTCAAAAATTGAAGCAGCAAACAAACAAAGTGAAGTTGGACCATTGCAATCATTAATTGACATTGTTCCTGATAATATTATTAAAGCTTCTGCGGATAATGGAAATATGTTGCAAGTGATTTTCTTTGCTGTTATTTTTGGAATTGCAATGATTTTACTTCCTGAAGATAAATCAAAACCCGTTAAGGACTTTTTTGATAGTTTTAATGAAATTATCTTAAAAATGATTGATTTAATCATGTTGTTTTCTCCGTTTGGAGTTTTCGCTTTATTAGCAGCCATTGTTGCCGAATCACCGAGTTTGGATTTGTTCAAAGCACTTGGAATGTATGGTTTAACAGTTATTATAGGTCTAATTTTAGTAATGTGTATTTACTTAGTTCTAGTAAAAGTGTTTGCTAAAAAAAGTCCAAGATTCTTTATCAACGGAATTTCGCCAGCACAATTATTAGCTTTTTCTACTAGTTCAAGTGCGGCGACTTTGCCAGTTACAATGGAAAGAACGGTTGATAATTTAGGTGTTGATGATGAAGTTGCAAGTTTTGTCTTACCAATTGGTGCTACCATTAATATGGATGGAACCAGTTTGTATCAAGCTGTTGCAGCTGTTTTTATTGCGCAATCTTTTGGTATGGATTTATCTTTAGCTACTCAATTAGGAATTATTGTTACAGCAACTTTAGCTTCTATTGGAAGTGCTGCTGTTCCTGGTGCTGGAATGGTAATGTTGGTTATTGTATTAGCGCAAGCTGGAATTCCTGAAGCGGGTCTAGCCCTAATTTTCGCTATCGACCGACCTTTAGATATGTGTAGAACTACAGTAAATGTTACAGGTGACGCAGCGGTTTCCATGATTGTAGCAAAATCTGTAAATAAATTGGCATAGCTATGAACGATTTTCACTGGACCAAGCTTTTTAATCCCGAATTCTATATTACAATGGAGGTTGGAGGAATTCCTATCGGAATTTACATGGTATTGTTTATCGTTTTTGCAGAAACAGGTTTATTCGCTGGATTCTTTCTTCCAGGTGATAGTTTGTTGTTTCTTTCGGGAATTTATAGTCGTGAATTAGTTGAAACATTTTTCATGATTCCAAGCGATTTGTCTAATGTTACCATATTGGCTTTATTAATAGCTACAGCTGCAACTTTAGGAAATGTTTTCGGTTATTGGTTTGGAGCTACAAGCGGACAGTTTTTATACAATAAACAAGATAGTTTCTTTTTTAAGAAAAAATATTTATATGAATCTCAAGCTTTTTTCGAAAAACACGGTGGAAAAGCTATCATTTTTGCCCGTTTCTTACCTATTGTTAGAACATTCGTACCCATTATAGCAGGAATTGTGCGTATGGAAAAAAGCAAATTCATGTTTTATAATGTGTTGAGTTCGCTATTATGGTCATTTCTTTTGGTTTTTGCAGGACATTATTTATATGGATTCTTTAATGATGAATTTGGCATCGATTTAAAAAAGCATATTGAAACAATTATCCTGATTTTAATCGCCGTAACTTCATTTCCTTTGATAATGAAAGCAATTAAAGCGAGAAGAATGACTACGAATACTTCTGAAGAAGACAATTAATTTTATTTGTTTCACAATTAACAGGTATTAATTATGCAACTCAGTTATTGGGAATTAAAAAATTGGTTTTCAAACGTTGATTTCACTATCGTAGGTAGTGGAATTGTAGGTTTGCATACCGCATTAGCGTTGCGCGACCGATTTCCTGCTGCTAAAATTTTAATTCTCGAAAAAGGCGTTTTGCCTCAAGGTGCCAGTACCAAAAATGCTGGTTTTGCATGTTTTGGTAGTATTTCCGAAATCATAGACGATTTAAAAACCCATACCGAAGAAGAAGTTATTCAACTCATTCAAAAACGATATGCAGGTTTGCAATTGCTTCGAAAAAATCTCGGTGATTCCGTAATTGATTTGAAACCTTATGGAGGTTACGAATTATTCTTAAAAGAAGATGAATCGTTTTATAACGAGTGTATTCAGAAAATTTCGTTCATCAACGATATCATTAAACCGCTTTTCAAAACAGATGTATTTTCAAAAGAAGTAGATCGTTTTAATTTTGGTGGAATATTCGAAAATCTGATTTTCAATCCGTTTGAAGCGCAAATAGATACAGGTAATATGATGCAAGCGTTGCTAAAAAAAGCACATCAAAATGATATTCTGATTTTAAATAGCCAAACTGTAACAAGTTTTAAAGAATTGAATGATGGTGTTGAGGTTGAAACTAACGGAATTGCATTCAAAACCAATAAATTATTATTCACTACAAATGGTTTTGCATCCCAATTGACTAACAATCAAGTGCAACCAGCGAGAGCCCAAGTTTTAATTACTAAACCAATTCCTAATTTAGACATTAGAGGTACTTTTCATTTAGACAAAGGGTATTTTTATTTTAGAAATATCAATGATAGAATTCTTTTTGGTGGCGGAAGAAATTTAGATTTTAAAGGTGAAACAACCACTTCACACGATACCACAGAATTGATTCAAAATCGTTTGCAAGAGTTGTTAAAAACAGTAATTTTACCACATCAAGAGTTTGAAATCGAACACCGATGGAGTGGAACTATGGGTGTGGGAACACACAAAAAACCAATAGTGGAACAACTTTCAAATAATGTCTATTGCGGTGTGCGTATGGGCGGAATGGGCGTTGCCATAGGTAGTTTAGTCGGACAAGAATTAGCAGATTTAATATAATATGGCAAAAAGAACTACTTCAAAAAGTAAATCACCAAAATCACCTGCAAAAAAAAGAACCACAGGTCAAAAGATATTACGTTTCTTTTGGTTGCTTTTTCTATGGTTTAACATCATCAGTTTTTTCATTGTTTTACTTTTTAAATTTGTTCCTGTTCCGTTTACACCGTTAATGGGAATGAGAGCGTTAGAACATAATGAAGAAGGAAAAGATATGGTTTGTAGTCACGAATGGGTACCAATAGATGAAATTTCCTTAAATCTTCAAAAAGCTGTAATTGCCAGTGAAGACGGACGTTTTTTAGAACATTCAGGTTTCGATTTTGAGGCCATGCAAAAAGCCTTTAAGAATAATCAAAAAGGTAAACGTTTAAAAGGTGGAAGTACGATTTCGCAGCAAACGGCAAAAAATGTTTTTCTTTGGCAAGGCAGAAGTTATGTTCGAAAAGGTTTAGAAGCGTATTACACCGTTTTAATTGAACTAATTTGGGGTAAAAAACGCATCATGGAAGTTTACTTGAATAGCATAGAAATGGGCGATGGTGTTTATGGAGCAGAAGCAGCTGCAAAACATTGGTATAGAAAAGACGCTTCTAGTTTAACTCGTTATGAAGCTGCAGGAATTGCTGCGATTCTTCCTAATCCAAGAAAATATAAAGCATCTAATTCATCATCATACATTAATCGTAGAAAAGCAAGAATTAGTCGAGAAATCGGTTATGTGAAATTAGATTACTAAAAAGAAAATCTTGAAAAAAACTATATTGATTACTGGAGCTTCCAGCGGAATAGGTAAAGAAACGACTTTGTTTTTTGCAAAAAATAATTGGACGGTTATTGCTACTATGATTTCAATTGATTTAGCGGATGATTTACTAACGATTCCTAATGTTTGTTGCTATGAACTTGATGTTACTTCAACCGAAAGTATTGAAAGCGCAAAAGATAAAATTCTAAACGAGCACAAAATAATCAATGTTGTTTTAAACAATGCGGGACTTGGGTACAGAAGTTTTGTAGAGTTGTCTGAAGATAATAAAATTGATAACATTGTTAATGTTAATTGGTTAGGAGTTGTTAAAGTTTGTAGAGCTTTTATTCCTGTATTTAGAGAACAAAATTTTGGTCAATTTATCACTATTTCTTCGATTGCAGGTTTAGTCAATTTGCCATTAGGTAGTTTTTACCATTCCACAAAACAAGCGGTAGAAAGTTTTTCTGAATGTATGTCGTATGAATTATTAGATTTTAATATTAGCGTAAGTACTGTTCAATTTGGAAATGCACCTACTTCATTTCAGGCCAATGTTACCAAATGCAAAGCAACTAAAATTGATTCTTACAATAGGTTAATGGATAAAGTGACCGCCATTTTGCATAAAAAAACAAAGAAAAATACAAATCTTACTCCTATTATTACGAAAACCTTATTTAATATCGCAGAAAATCCAAATAAAAATTTTAAGCGATACACTATTGGATTTGATGCTAATTTTATGAGCTTTATAAGACGTTTATTAGGATATAAAGTATTTAATTCGTTAATTCGAAAATCGGTTTTAGGACATTTTTAATTTTTAAATCAAAGAGTAATTTATAATTTTAAACGTAATACTATGAAATTAGCCATTTTAGCTGTAAGCTTTTTAATGTTGACTTCTTTTGGAACATTAGAAAAAGTAATTTTAGACAAAACGTCAAATACAGAAGTGTTTTTTGGAGAAAGTTTTTCTCTTATTAATGATTCTAAAGATAAAATTTCCATTCACACTGGAACAGGTTTCGTGTCTTTGAATAAAGGTTCTAAAACGAGTATTGGATGTAATGTTGGAAAAGAAGTGCGTTGGGCAAATGAAGGTAAAAAAGGAGATGTAATCTTTAAAATTACAGCCGATATGTGCGGAAAAACCTTAAAATTATCCGAATTGATGAAATAAGATATTTCTAATTATAAATTAAAACCGAAAGCACTATTGTTTTCGGTTTTTTGTTTTTACAGTAACATTTTATTTCTCTGTTCGACTAATTAAGAAAATTAAAAATTATGCAAGCACACGAGATAGATTACCATATTTATGGTGAAGAAATGCAATATGTGGAAATCGAATTAGATCCGCAAGAAGTCGTAATTGCCGAAGCAGGAAGTTTCATGATGATGGAAAACGGCATCAAAATGGAAACTATTTTTGGCGATGGAAGTCAAGAACAACAAGCCGGAATTTTCGGTAAATTACTTTCAGCTGGAAAGCGTGTTCTAACAGGTGAAAGTTTATTTATGACAGCTTATCAAAATTTAGATATGGGAAAACGTAAAGTGTCTTTTGCTTCTCCATATCCTGGAAAAATTGTTCCAATAGATTTGCAGCAATTTGGAGGAAAGTTTATTTGTCAAAAAGATTCGTTTTTATGCGCTGCAAAAGGAGTTTCGGTAGGAATTGAATTTTCTAAAAAATTAGGAACAGGTTTGTTTGGAGGGGAAGGTTTCATTATGCAAAAGATTGAAGGTGACGGGATGGCTTTTGTACATTCTGGAGGAACTTTAGCTAGAAAAGAATTGCAATCAGGAGAATTACTTCGTGTAGACACAGGCTGTTTAGTTGGGTTTACCAAAGATGTAGATTATGATATTGAGTTTGTTGGAGGAATTAAAAACACCATTTTTGGTGGAGAAGGAATTTTCTTTGCAACACTTCGCGGACCTGGAATTGTTTATATACAATCGTTACCATTTACTCGTTTAGCTGATAGAATTATTGCATCGGCACCAAAGGCAGGAGGAAGTGGAAGAGAAGAAGGAAGCCTACTTGGAGGCTTAGGAAGAATGTTGGATGGTGATAATCGTTTTTAATTTAACTTAGTTTTATGTATTGATTTTCAATAGTTTAGATTAAAATTCGTAATTTTATTAATCTAAACTTTGAAAGTCATGAAAAATAAAACAGTATTACAAAATGCATTTCTAATCTTTTTAGGAATCGGGTTGTTTTTCCTATTAATGGATTTTTTAGGATTGGCAAGTAAAAATTATTTACGTTCGTTAAATGCTTTTATCGTATTATATGGAATTCATAAAACCATTAAATATAATTACGATAAAGGAAAAATGGACTATTTTGAAAATCTATTTTCTGGTTTTGTAACAGGAGTATTAGGAGTCTTTTTAGGAATAATTGGGTTGATTGCTTTCATCTATATAAAAGGTGGAGAAAGCTACCTGACAACATTATCGGATACTTTCTTTTTTGGCGGAAAAGTAAGTATGATACAATATTGTGGTGTTTTGTTTTTTGAAGGTGTAGCTTCTTGCTTAATTGGTGCTTTTGTAATAATGCAATTTTATAATGATAATAAAGTTAAAACCATTATTAAAAATCCTAAAATAGCAAAGTCTCCATTATAGGAAGTTGTTTATAGAATAGATGTGGTTATTCGTTATCGCTAGCAAACCATTCTGCAAAAGAAGTCTCAGTTTCTTGTAAACGAAGGGAATGTAATTTTATGTTTTCTGGTAAAAGATTTTTTATTTTATTTGAAAAATCAATTACCATATTTTCGCTAGTAGGTTGATAATCTACCAATATAACATCATGCCCTCTTGATTTTAATTCATGAGCTAGCTCAATGTGGGGTGTGTTTTTGTTAAAAACTGTAGCATGATCAAAAACGTCAACAATTTGTTCTTTTACAATCTTTTTCAAATCACCAAAATCAATCACCATTCCAAATTTTACATTGGAATTATCTTTTATGGGTTTACCAATTACAGTAACTGATAATTTATAGCTATGTCCGTGAACATTTTTACATTTTCCATCATACCCGTACAAAGCATGACCAGTTTCAAAGTTAAATTGTTTGGTAATTCTTATGTTTGACATGGTTCTTATTTTAAATTTTGTTCTTTCTTTTTAGCTCGATAGTATAGCGCATAAGCTATTCCAACTAATACGATAAAAGGAACAAATGAGCCAATTAATACACCAATTTGATATTGACTATCAGGAGCTTCTTTTAATTTTTGTTCTACGTTTACTTGTTGTAGAAAAATGATTATACTTCTCATTTTTTAAATTTTTCTAATGCTTTTTTTGTAAAATCAGACAAAACCAGTCGTCCTGAAATAGCAGCTCTTTCATACAATAAGCTATCCCAATTATCGGTGCCTTCCCACAATACTTCTTTCATGTCGCCTAAAGCTTCTTTGTTGTATTGGGCTAGTTCGGTTGTGTAATTTTTTAAACGATTATCTAATTCTTCAATAGTGTCAAAAACTTCTGTAAACAATCCTTTTTCTTTTGCCCAATTTGCTGATTTCCAAAGTGTAGGAGTCAAGGTCATTTCTGCTAAAGCGGTTTTTCCAATTTTTCTACTTACGGCAGGTTCAATAACAAATGGGCCAATTCCAATGGCAATTTCAGATAATTTGATATCACTTTTTTGTGTTGCAAAAGTATAATCGCAAGCAGCAGCCAATCCAACACCTCCACCAACGGCTTTGCCATGAATTCTTCCAACGATTAATTTAGAACATTTTCGCATGGCATTAATCACATTGGCAAATCCTGAAAAGAATTTACTTCCGTCTTCATAATTAGAAATCGCTACTAATTCATCAAAAGAAGCACCCGCGCAAAATGCGCCAATTCCTTCACTTTGAAGCACTATAATTGTTACGTTTTCATTTTTATTTAACGATTGTAACTCATCTGTTAATTCTTGTAGTAACGAACTTGGAAATGAATTACTCGCTGGGTGCGAAAAAGTTACATTTGCAATATTGTTTGCTATTTCTGTTCTAATTGAACCTAATTCCATTGCTATCTTTTTAAACTGAAATGCGACTTAAATTCTTTCTTTTGATTGTTTTCTAAATATTCTACTTTAAACCAATAATCAGTAGAAGGTAATAAATTACCATTATATGTTCCGTCCCATCCTTCGCTATACGGACTAATTTGTCTTAATAACTTACCGTATCTATCGTAGATGTAAATTACACCCTCATAAGATTCTGGTAAATAAATATTCCAAGTGTCATTATAGCCATCCTGATTTGGTGTAAAATAATTATTATAGGTAATAGTTTGAATCATTTGAGTTTGCAATAAACCACATCCTTGAATGTCTCTTACAAAGATTGAATAACTTCCGTTTGGTAAGTCAGTAAATATTGGACTTGATTGCCAGTCAATAGCATTTAAGCTATATTCATAAACACCAAATCCTCCCACAGCTGTTACTTCAATAGTAGATAATCCTATAGAGAATGCTGGTGTAATCAAAGTAGCATATACAGATTCAGGTTCCGAAGAAAAAGTAGCAGTTATACTATCACCATCAGTACAATTAGTATCGGTATTGGTTACAACAACAGAATAAGTCCCAGCAGCTGTAATATCATATAATGGAGAATTTCCATTTGGATTAGCGGGTGTCCAAACGTAAGAATAATTTCCAGGTATAGAAGGTGTTGCATCAACAATTTGTGAACCAACACCAGTTGTTGGGTCCAAACACAAAGTGAAATCAATGCCTAAATCTATTACAGGTAACGGATTAACTATCAATTCTAAGTATGGACCTAGACCAACACAATCGTTATTCAAATTACTGTCAATTCTCACCCAAATAGTTTGACTGTTTGCTGTAATGTTTCTGTAATTTGTCACATTTGTAATAGCATTAATCTCTTGTAAAGCGTCACTTTGATATTCGTAATAAGTTACTGTATAGGATTGTCCTACAGGAAATGGTTGAGTGATAATATTATCTATTGTACTCAAATTAAAATAATCAAAGCCATCACCATTAGGGTCAGCTGCATCTATATAATCATCACACTCAAAAAGGGTGTAAGGATTGGTTAGATTAATTACGGTTGTAGAAACAATTAAATTAACTTCACTGGTTCTAAAACAGCCATTTTCATTTTCAATTCTTGCCCAAACTCTACCATTATTTGCAGAAACATATTGAGTAGGATTAGTAATAGGAGAAGTTCCTCCGATAGCATTTGCAAGACTATTATGATATGTAAATACTAGGTTAGACTGATTGGAAATAATTGTATTTGCTTCTGTTAGATTAAAGTTTGTAATAGCATCAATGTCGACGTCACATTGTTTTAAAGTTACTAATGAATTGATTATTGGTAATGGATTTACAACAATACTAAAAGAAGTTACATTATAACAATTAGTTGTCGTATTGGTAAGTCTTACATAAATTATTCTGCTTCCTGAATAAATAGAAGTAATAGCATTTGTGCCGGCAATAGCCTCACTTTCCAAGTTGTGGTAAGTAACTACAACGCCTGTTTGATTATTTAGAATTTCATTTGTTTTGGTTGTAAGATTAAAAGTTACAATTCCATTAGTGTCACTTCCATCTGCATTATTATCGCATAATGGATAATCCGTAATCGAAATTAGAGTTGGGATTAGATTATTTGTTACTACTACATTTGCAGATATTGCTGCACATGCATCTTGCGCAGGAATTGTATAAGTGTAAGTTCCTCCATTATCAACAGCAGGATTGAAAACACTTGTTCCTGAAGCTAAAGCTGGAGACCAAATACCATTTGGTGTAACTCCAGTTCCTAAAAGAGGGAATAAATCAAAAGTTGCGGCATCAGAACAAACTGTTATTGCAGCATTTGTTCCTGCATTATTTGCTTGCTGAATAGTTACATCAATTTCTACATCAATTATTGCACAGTCTCCATTGTAAGTGTAATTGTAAATCCCTGCAGTATCAATATTTGGGTCAAAAATATCAGTACCACCTGCTAATGGTGGATTCCATGTTCCTCCTGTATCAGGATTACCATCTATTAAATCTAATAGGTTAACTGGTCCACTAGAGCAAACTACTGCTTCTGTGTCTCGAGGTTCACTCCCAAAGCCAGAATAATAGCCGCCATAACCTGCATTCCCATTAAATCCAAAAACTCCTACTGCTAATGGTCCGGTTGATTCAATTAGTGCATTGCCAGTTATACCAGAAATAGTATACGTAACCCATTGTGGATTTCCAATAACAGGTTCTGCAAATTCTGTTGTTGGGTTTCCGTTTACAGTTATGGTTGCAGAGGCATAAGTTACAGCAATAATTTCTCCTGTATATTGAAAAGTCCCAATTAAATTAATATCTGGAATTAAGTCAACCGTTCTTTGAAAGAAACAACTTAATGGCGGAATAAAGTTCAATCCTGAAGTTGCATCACTAATGTCACCTGCTAATATTTGATACAAGTAAACGGGTTTGCTACTTGTTATGTACATGTTTTGATTATTAGTTCCCTGATAATTTGAGGTTGGAATTAAATGATAATCTCCAGCATTTAAGGTTGCAATTGGTGTTGGACTACCATTTACATAAACAGCAGTATTGTTTTCAGTTGCAATTACTAATGGTCTTTCTGTTAGGTCACTTCCATTTCCTTTTACAACAATATATTCTACTCCAACTTGTTCAATGGGTACAATTTGATCAAAATTAAAATCTTGACCTTGAAATTCATCACCCATTCCAGCAAGTGCATTACCAGTATTTACTGCAATTGGTTTGTCCGAAGTAATTAATGCTCCAACAAATCCTGTTAGATTAGCCGGTATGTCGGTATACCCAGATAAAACAACAGATTCACCAGCATTTAGTGTATAAGTTAAATTGTCTAACAAAACATTTCCATTTCCTGAAACAAATTCAACATCATTATCGTAATCAGAAACGTTTACGGTTGTGTTGTCTTCTGTAGCCATAAAACTTGTTACAAAATTTCTTGTACCACCATTATAATCTTGAGGTAAACTTCCAGTTCTAAAACTTGTTCCAATTCCAGCTCTTCCTTTTGAAACAAGCGTTTCAGCATGATTTTGAGATCGCACCCTAAAACTTACATAAAAATCATATGCACCTTCTAATATTAATCCTTTTCTACTTCTTACTACGTTAACATCACCTAAAATAGAAAACATATTTGTACCTTGACTATTACCTATTGTAATTCTAACAGGATTTCCCTGTGAAATAGTAAAAGGAGAACCGATAATTGGATTCCCTTCTCCATTAGTTACTGTAACTTGAAAAGGTGTTGGTTCGGGTGTTGATAGATAAACGTAATGTTCACCTACAACACCTCCATCTCTTGCATGTAATGGTGGTAGCCAATGTTTGTTACTCAATTGAGAAAAGCCTATTGAACTTAACAACAAAAATGCAGATATGAATATTTTTTTAAACATGATGAATTATTAATCTAAAGAATAAGCTTGTAAAATTAAACAGAAATTTAGAACTAATCTAAATATTAACTAAAAAAACGCACGTAATTGAATATTTCCTGTATGAATAGTTTTACTAGTTTCACTATCTCTTCCCTGATAATTGATGTTGATGTCTAAGTATTGGGTAAGATTTTTCTGTAAAAGCAATCGCCAGGTTTGATTTTTACCAGGTTGTAACCCTTCAAGCATCTGAAACGCAACAGGCGATAAATTATTGCCTGTAAATGTATTTTTGTAGTAAGAAAATTCACCATTCATACTAAATCCTTTTGTACTGTTTAATGTAAAAGACGTTCCAAATCGGTTTTGAACCAAAGTCTCTAATGCACCTATCTGATTTTCTTTGTTTTGAAATTCATAAAACACATCCCAACTCGCATTTTTAGAAAATATGTAGCCAATTTTTGGCACTATTTGATAACTTTTAATTTCATAGTTGCGACTTGAATAATTTTCAGATGTCGAGTTTGTTTTCGTTGTATTTCCTGATAGATTAACTAACCAACTTTTACTAATCAAGTGTTGGTATTGAAATTGGTGTGATTGATTATAAGCTGCTATACTTCCTACAGAAAGTAAACTTCTCGATTCGTTTGATAAATAAGAATAAGTTGTAGAATGATATTGTTTTCCACGATTAAAAAACAAACTATTTCTGAAATTTAAATTCATTCCTACCAAATCTGCATCTTTGTTTTCAAACGGATTTAAATTGAAATTATCGCCATTTCTTAAATTTTTTCTATCAATTAAATAGGATGTTTGGTTGTGAAAATGAGAAAACAATTTTTTAATTCCAGTTTCCTTCTGCCATTCTGAAAAGTTCAGATTTACAGTTTGTGAAAATTTATTTTGATGTGTTCTAATAAAAATCTGATTCGGTAAGTAAACTCTAACATACTTCGCTAAATCTGGAAATGGAGCAATTTCAAACTCTTGTAATTCCTGTATTCCATTACCATTATAGTCGTTCCACATATATGTTCCTTGTGTTGGGTCTACTTCTAAATAGGTGAATTCTTGTTGGGCGATAGTTCCCGATAAGGTTTCATAAACAGTAGTTAATTGCAGTTTTTGTCCAAAGAAGCGATCGTTGTAAAGAACTCTTGAATTCAATGAAGGTTCGTTATTCTTGTTGGAGTCTTCATATTGCAATCTTCGGTAATTGACAAAAATAGCTAAATTGCTTTTTTCAGTTTTCAGTAATTGCGATTTTAAATAATAAGAATTAGAAGTGTTTACTCGTTCTATCGAATTGTTTTGTAAACTGTCGTTTTTTCGCTGCAAATATCCCAATTCCACAAAAACTTTAGTCGAATCTCCTCGTCCTATAAAAGCACCATATTCTGTAAATCTTTGACTCAAACCAGAAAAAGCATTCGTAGCTTTTATTTTTTCCGAATTGTCTTCTAAGTTTAAAGTAGCACCAATCCAGTTTTTATTCACTTTGTAAGAAGTGCGATTTTGGCTTCGGATGAATTTCGATTCCGAAGTTGTTGCATCACTTTTCATAGCGCTCGAATTATTCCAAATCATCCAGTTTTTTGCGGCATATCTTCCCGATAAAGTGTGTTTATTTCCAGAAAAACTATCACCGAAAGTTAAATTTTCAAACTGATAAATGGCTTTTCCTTTGTTGTTGAAATTAAGATCCAATCCCGAAGTCAAGATACTTTGATTACCTAATGGCGTTGTCGTAATGTTCCAATCTCTATTAAATTCAATATTATATAAACGCTCGATTGTTTTGAAATTTTCCTGCACAAATTGAAAATTCGCAAAAGCATCCATTTTTATGGATTTATCAATAAGACGTTGCTTTCCATTAAATTTTCCAGCAAAACCTTTATTGTTGTTGTCATCGATAGCAGAATATAAATTTTGGTCGCTATTACTTAAAGCCATTTCGAAATCCAAATTTGTTTTTTCACTTGGATTGTATGTTCCAAAAACTGTTGCCATTTGAATTTTTGTTGGTGCAATCAATCGAATAATGGGTTCGTAATTTCCTTGAGGTACACCTGCAATTGGGG
Source organism: Flavobacterium lacisediminis (assembly GCF_025909975.1). GTDB lineage: Bacteria > Bacteroidota > Bacteroidia > Flavobacteriales > Flavobacteriaceae > Flavobacterium > Flavobacterium lacisediminis. Next base: position 27,965 of record NZ_JAPCIO010000004.1, read on the forward strand.
CTATATATTCGTAAATTTTTCCAATTGCTTGATTGTTCGATAAAATATAATTTCCAAGATTATTTCCTACCAATGAAAATGTAACATTGTATAAAATATCGGTTGGGTTGTTCGAATATTCAAACACTTCTACTGGGCCAACAAACACTTTTTTATATAAAATTTTATTTTCAGAATAACTGTCCAAATAAGCCGATTCGCTAATCATAGCTGAAGTTTCGTCACCAGCCGCTTGTAAAACATCAATTTGTTCCGAAGATAAATTTTGTTGCAACGGCTGATTTTTCACATCACTTTCTGAATAGGCATAACCACCAATTTGCCAATTTTCTCGCTCGTGCGAAATACCGCCATAGGTAATAAATCGCGTATAATTTCTATCCGTATATTGGTATTCAACATTGATTCGCATTTCGGAAGTAATCGGAAATAAGGAAGTAAAAATGATTTCTCCAGCATTGTAATCGATAATGTAGTCGTTGTTTTCGCCACGAGTTTTCAAAATTCCGTTGACATAAACGCGCTCCGAACCTGAAATCACTAAAACGTATAATTCGTTATTATTACCACGCAATTTATAAGGACCTTGATTGCCTTCTTGACCAACGAATGAACTTCGTGCATATTGTCCACGGACCAAAGCCCCAGAAGCAATGACTTCGGTTTTTTTATCAGGCGTTCCAAAGGTAAATCGCGTAGCTAAACCTTGTACTTTTTTGTTGAAATTTAGGAAAGACGTTTTTCTATTTTCCAAAAATAAATCTCCAGCTCGAATGTTCCATTTATCCGAAAATAATTCGATGAAAATTTGGTCAAATTCATCTAATTTTTGAGAGTAACCGCCTTCTTGCAACGGAATATTACTGTCTTGAATGGAAGCACGCAAACTCACTTTATCCGAAATTTTTCCTGTGATTTGTAAATCTAAATTCGAATTCACTACCGTGTTTTGATTGTTTCCAACCGTAACGCCACGCGTAATACTTCCCGAAGTATTTAATCCGTCAAAAGGTTTGAATTTGGTGTTTTTGTCTTTTTTGAAAACGATTAATTTACCAGCTTCGTTAGAAACCACTTTATCGTCATCATAAATGGAATACGTTTTGGTTAAAAAATCCGGAAATTTTGCATATCTAACCACTAACGAATCAGAAGTGTTGATTTCTTTAGTAAAAACCAACGTTCCTTTTTGGAAATTTACTTGGTAAAAGCTCGTATCGATGACGGTTCCATTTTTGTCTTTAATTTCGAAAAAGGAATTGTTTAAGCTGAATTTTTCTATCGAAATCGTGTCTTTTGAAAAAGCAATTTTTTTAGTTGGATACGATTGTAATGTCTCTTGAGCAAAACCACCCAGAAAACACAACAAAAATCCCGCTAAAAAAACAATTTTTTGCATAAATACTATAACTCCGAATCTTCAAAAGTAGTATTTATTGTTGGAAAAAAGGAATGATTTTGTTTGAACCGCGGATTCGCAGATTTTTTTAATACTAATCTGCGAATCTGTGGTGATTTATTTTTAATTATTTGTTTTCGTAGACAGAAACTATCTCATTATAAATATAATAACTAAATGCTTTGTCTTTGTTAGTAAAACGTTTGAAATACAATTTGTTATTTCGATTATTCAAATAATAAACATTGTAAAAAAAGAAATTCTTTTCAATTGTCCAACCTTCGTCTACTCTTTTATCTTCGCAAAACAACAACCAATTATTATGTATAGAATGATTTTTAATCAAGTAATCATATACAAGTAATTCAGAAAAAGCATCAAAATAATATTCTTTAACCAAATTATAAACAGATAAATTTGGGTTTGAATTTAATTCTTTCGGAATATTTATTAATTTTTCTAAACTCATTTTACTCCTTCGTTATCACCTGCATTGTCTCTCTCGAAATCTGGCGTAACAAAATTGTTTTATTCGTTTCTACCACTTTTGCTGCATTTTCATCAAAATGTCTGATGGTGTAAAGCGATACATTTTCGTTATACGAAACTTTGAATTTTTTTGCCAACACTTTTCGTAACTCTTCAAAGTTGTTGTATTTGTCTTCAATACAAACTGAAAAACTAATCGCAGTGTTTTGAATTAAATTCACTTTTACTTTGAATTTCGCAAACAAAGCAAAGATTTCACTGATATGATTCTCCATGATGAAATCGAAATCAATAGACGATAACGATAATAACAATTGGTTTTTCTTTACAATAAAACAAGGTGTGTGTGGTTCTAAATCAGCTCCTTTTGAAACGCTTGTTCCTGGTAATGTTGGATTGATAAACGATTTTACAAACAATGGAATTTCCTTTTTCTGTAAAGGTTGTAACGTTTTTGGATGAATTACCGAAGCTCCGTAAAACGCTAATTCAATTGCTTCTCTGTATGAAATTTGGTTCAACAAAACCGCATTTTCAAAATATCTAGGATCGGCATTTAAAACTCCAGGAACGTCTTTCCAAATGGTAACGCTTTCCGCTCCTAAACAATATGCAAAAATCGCAGCCGTATAATCAGAACCTTCGCGACCTAAAGTAGTCGTAAAATTATTTTCATCTGAACCTAAAAATCCTTGTGTGATGTTTAGAGTTTTCTTTTTAACACCTTTTGAAATTAATTTTTGAGTAGTTTCCCAATCTACTTGCGCATCACGGTAATTATTATCGGTTTTAATTAATGGACGAACATCAATCCAATTGTTTTTTAATCCGCTATAATTGAAATAATGACTTACAATCGTAGTAGAAACTAATTCTCCAATGCTCACCACTTGGTCGTAAACAAAACTATAATTTGGCGATTTGTTACTGCGAATAAAATATTCTAAATCGTCAAAATGTGCGTTTACATCAAAAAACACATCGTGATCTTCGTCTTCAAATAAGTCTAATAAAATTTGGTTGTGGTATTTTCGAACTTCTTGAAGTGATGCATGTAATTCCTTAGATTTATCAAAGTAATTTTTGATTACCACTTCTAATGCATTCGTGGTTTTTCCCATTGCAGAAATTACCAATAAAACATCCTCGTGTCCTACAGTGTTTAAAACATGTAATACGTTTTTTACGCCTTCGGCATCTTTAACTGATGCACCTCCAAATTTAAAAATTTTCATTTTGAAGAATTATATAGTTGTGTTTAAAAATTGTTCAATTCCTTTGTCGTCCATATGTACCACACGCCAATCGCCTAAGACTTTCGCACCCGATTTTTCATAGAAATCAATAGCTGGTGTGTTCCAGTCTAAAACGTTCCATTCGATTCTGCGAACATTTTCGGCTTTTCCTTGTTTGATGATTTCTTTGTAAAGCGCAAATCCAGCACCTGTTCCACGTTTACTTTCTTTTACAATTAAATCTTCTAAATGAATGGTTTTTCCTTTCCAAGTTGAATAACGATAATAGTACAAAGCCATTCCGATAATTTCGCCATCAACTTCAGCAACAAAACATTGAAAAAGTGGATTTTCTGAAAAACCATCACGAACTAAATCATCAACAGTTACAACAACAGCATCAGGTTCTTTTTCAAAAGTAGCTAATTCCTGAATCAATTCTAAAACAGATGGCATGTCGTTTTTGGTGGCTTTTCGGATAATCATTTTTCGTAATTTTTTACAAAAGTAAAATTAAGTTAAACATCTTTTCAAATAATTTATATGATTTCACAAAAAACACGATATTTGTGCCTTAAACACAACTACATCGTTTTCGAAATGGAAGAAAGAAATAGAACGTTAGGCGAATTCATTATTGAACATCAAAATTCGTTTCAGTACTCAACAGGAGAATTATCTCGTATTATTAACTCCATTCGTTTGGCAGCCAAAGTAGTAAACTATAAGGTAAACAAAGCCGGATTAGTGGATATTGTTGGCGCTGCTGGAGAACAAAACATTCAAGGAGAAGACCAACAAAAATTAGACGTTTACGCGAATGAGGTTTTTATTCAAACTCTAATTAATCGTGAAATTGTATGCGGAATTGGTTCGGAAGAAAATGATGATTTCATTACCGTTGCAGGTTCGGATAATTCTCACAATAACAAATATGTAGTTTTGATGGATCCTTTAGATGGGTCTTCGAATATTGATGTAAATGTTTCAGTAGGAACTATTTTTTCAGTTTTCAGAAGAATTACACCAGTTGGAACTCCAGTAACTATTGAGGATTTCCTGCAACCAGGAGTAAATCAAGTAGCGGCAGGTTATGTGATTTATGGAACTTCAACTATGTTGGTTTATACAACAGGACACGGAGTTAACGGATTTACTTTAAATCCAGCTATTGGAACCTTCTATTTGTCGCATCCAAATATGAAATATTCAGAAGACGGGAAAATTTACTCGATTAACGAAGGAAATTACGTTCATTTCCCACAAGGTGTAAAAGATTACATCAAATATTGTCAGTTAGAAGAAGGTGATAGACCTTATACGTCAAGATACATCGGAAGTTTAGTTTCTGATTTCCATAGAAATATGATTAAGGGTGGAATTTACTTATATCCAACCAGTTCAAAAGCACCAAATGGGAAATTACGATTGTTATACGAATGTAATCCAATGGCATTCATAGCAGAACAAGCAGGCGGAAAAGCTTCAGACGGTTTCAAAAGAATCATGGAAATTCAACCAACCGAGTTACACCAACGCGTTCCGTTCTTTTGCGGAAGTAAAAACATGGTAGAAAAAGCAGAAGAGTTTATGACGAAAGCGAAGTAAATTCTTCAAATAATAAAAACAAAAAAAGCACAAACTCATTAGAATTTGTGCTTTTGTATTTTAAAACAGTTTTGATTATCTGTTCATGTGTTGCATTTCGTAAGTGAAGGTGTCTAAATCCACATTCATATCTACTAATTTTAATGCTTTGTCTACGATATAACCTACGTTTCCAGCTGTAAAACCTAAAGCTAAAGCGAATTTTTTAAGTAATTCGTGTTCTTTTTTACCTAAAACGTGTTCGTCTGCGTATACCATTCTTGATAAATCATATAAACGTTCTAAACGATGTGTATGTAATAATGGTGGATTTACAGGATATTTTAAAGGGTTTTCTAAAATTTCCTCATATTCTGCTTGAGAAATTTCTAATTTGATAGCTAATTTGTCTAAGAATTGTTTTTCTTCTGGACCAATAATACCATCAGACAAAGCTACTCTTACAATTGCTGAAAAATGACCTTTGTTTCTGTTTCTAAAACCGCTATCGAATAAATCTGAAATTGACATGTTGTTTATTTTTAATTATTGCAAAATTACATAAAAAATCTATTTTTTTGAAACAATTTCACAAGCTTTTGTGATATAGAAATTACCAACTTAAAAAAATAAATCGTAAGTTTGAAATTCCCCAAATAATTATCATTATGTCAGAATTTTGGATGTATTTTAATATTGGTCTAAAACATGTGTTAGATATTAATGCATATGACCACGTTTTGTTTTTAATTGCATTAATGGTTCCGTATGCTTTTAAAGATTGGAAAAATGTTTTTGTTTTAGTCTCACTTTTTACTTTAGGACACACTTTAGCTTTGCTTTTATCAGTTTATGGAGTCGTTCAAATTCAAGCCAGTTTGGTTGAGTTTTTAATTCCAATTACCATTTTAATAACGGCTATTTTTCATCTTTTTACTGCTGGAAAATCGTCTAAAAATGAAAGTATCACCTTCGTTGCAATCGTAACTTTATTCTTCGGAATCATTCACGGACTTGGGTTTTCTAATTACTTTAAAACAATTTTACCAGGAAATGCTTCTGATAAATTGCTGCCCTTGTTAGAATTCGCATTAGGAATTGAAGCCGCACAGATAATTGTAGTACTGATAGTTTTAATCATTTCGTATGTGGTGCAAACTTTTTTCCGTTTTTCAAAAAGAGATTGGGCTTTAGTTATGTCAGCATTTATAATTGGCGTAGTTTTGCCAATGATTATTGAAAGCGAAATTTGGAACCGATAATGAAGAAAGAAAAAAAGGAAAAATACGATAAAGCTTATTTACGAATTGCCAAAGAATGGGGTAATTTGTCTTATTGCCAACGAAAAAAAGTGGGTGCTATTATCGTTAAAAATAAAATGATTATTTCAGATGGTTACAATGGAACACCATCGGGATTTGAAAATTGTTGTGAAGACGAAGACAATTTAACCAAATGGTATGTACTTCATGCAGAAGCAAATGCGATTTTAAAAGTAGCTCGTTCAACGCAATCATGCGAAGATGCTACGTTATATATTACACTTTCACCTTGCAAAGATTGTAGTAAATTAATTCACCAATCGGGCATTAAAAGAGTGGTGTATCATCAAGAATATAAAGATACTTCCGGAGTTGATTTCTTAAGAAAAGCAGGTGTTGAGGTTGAATTAATTGAAGATTTGGACTAAAATGAAAATGAATAAAGTATATTTTCCAATAGTAATCGCAGTAGCTGTTGCGGCGGGTTTGTTATTGGGAAGTAAACTCAATCCTTCTACCGAAAATGCTTTCTTAAGTAAGAATGCTAACAAAAACAAACTCAATAAACTCATCGATTTCATCGAGAAAGAATATGTTGACAGTTTAAATACTGATTCTATCGTAGATTTAACCGTTAACGGAATTCTTGAGAAACTCGATCCGCATTCAGTTTACATTCCAAAAAGTGAATTAGCTGCAGTGGAGCAAAGCATGCGAGGAGATTTCGTTGGAATTGGTGTAAATTTCTACATGTATAATGATTCGGTAGCCATCATAAAACCTATTCCAAATGGTCCTTCTGAAAAAGCAGGGTTAAAAGCAGGTGATAGAATTCTCTTCGCGAATAAATTGCAGTTATACAACAAAAAATTAGAAACTGATACGTTATTTTCCATCTTAAAAGGAGAACAAGGTTCTAATGTGAAATTGACGGTTTATCGAAAATCCGAGAAGAGAAAATTTGCCGTAAACGTTACTCGTGACATTATTCCAATTAAAAGTGTTGATGTATCGCAAATGGTAGATAAAACAACCGGTTATATCAAAATAAACCGCTTTGCAGAAAAAACCTATGACGAATTTTTATCGGGTTTAACCCAATTGAAAAAAGAAGGTGCTAATCATATTATTATCGATTTAAGAGATAATGGTGGTGGTTATTTGGATTCGGCAGTAAAAATTGCGGATGAATTCTTAAAGAACAAAGAACTTATCGTTAAGACAAAAAACAAAAAAGATAAAATTGAAAGTACTTTAGCGACTGAAAAAGGGATTTTCGAAACGGGGAAAGTCAGTGTTTTAATCAATGAAAACAGCGCTTCAGCCAGTGAAATTTTAGCAGGAGCTATTCAAGATAACGATAGAGGATTGGTTTTTGGAAGACGTTCTTTCGGAAAAGGATTAGTACAACGCGAAATGCCATTAGGCGATGGTTCGGCTGTGCGATTAACTGTGGCAAGATATTACACACCATCGGGTCGTTCTATTCAAAAACCGTATGAAGATAAAGGCGAAAACTATTTTAACGAATTTGAAAAACGCTTCGAAAGTGGCGAATTATATGAAAAAGACAAAACAAAAATTGCCGATAGTTTAAAATTTAAAACCAAAAAAGGTCGCTTAGTTTATGGTGGGGGCGGAATTATGCCAGATATTTTTGTTCCGTTAGAAGATTCGCACGGAGCTGAAGGTTTAACGATGTTAATGCAATCGGGATTAGTGAATTATTTTGTGTTTGAACAATTAGATCAAAACAGAAAGAAGTTTGAAAAAATCACCACTGAAGGTTTGGATAAAGAAATCAAATCTGGAAATTACTTCAATAACTTTAAAACTTACATGGCAAAAGGTGGATTGCTTTTTAACTTAGACAATCAAAAAGAGAAAGTGCTATTTTATCTTCACGCCGAGTTTGTGCGTCAACTTTTTAATGAAAAAGGGTATTACCAATTGATTTTGAAAAAAGACGATATGGTGAATAAGGTGTTGAGTAAGTAAAATATGAAAGTTTATTTCCTTTTCTTTTTATTTCTAATTTTTGGTTGCTCTTCTTCTGAGCAGCTTAATGATTCTGCTGTAGTTGGAAAATATTCTTATAAAGCGGCAGGCTATGGAATAGGTTCAACTGTTGAATTTAAGAAAGATAAAACGTTTACTTATACTTGGGTAACAGGTTTAATAAATGGAACAACCGAAGGAACTTGGTCTATTTCGGGTAAAAAGATTATTCTAAATAGTGAACGAAAGAAATCGGATGTTATTAAATTTAAAATTTTGGATAATTCTGATAATAATTCTGATTTTTATAACTTTAAGTTTTTAGATGAAAATAAAGACATTCTTCCTAAAGTTATTTGTTTGTTATTAAATGAATCTGATAAAATTAAAAGTGTAGATGCTAATTTTGATGGAGAATTACAACTTTCAAAAGCTGAAGATTTTCAAAAATTGAGATTTATATTTTTAGGATTTCATGAGTTTGAAATAAAAAAAGAAGATTTAAAAGGAAATGTAACTTTAATGATGATTCAAAAAGAAACACATTATCAATATTTTGAAAATGAAGTAATGATTTTGAAAGGAGATAAAATTTATACCGATTTAATCAAAAAGACAAGACATGTGAAAAATGATTTTTTCACTAGAATAGATTAATTACTTCGTCAAAGCATCATGTACTTGCACCGGATTTCCATTGTTCCACAACGTTAAAATATCGGTTGCTACTGAAGCACCACTTCCAGCGGCAATGCTTAATTGACTTCTGTGTCCAGCTAAAACACCTGCTGCGTAAACACCTTCGGTAACCAAATGATCGTTGTTTTTTAATTGGATTCTGTTTTTCTCGGGAGCGGCTTTATGATGTGGTACTATAAACGATTCCAAACCTTCAATTGTAAAAGGATTTCCAGAACCAATGGCAATCACTACAATTTTAGCTTGAAGCGAAGATTTGTTGGTGGTAATTGTAAAATTTCCAGCTTCACCAGAAATTGAAACTACTTTTTCACCATGAATTTGTTGAACATGTGGATAAGAGTTGGTCAAATGTTCCAAACTTTCATCCAACAATTCACTTCCTAATTTTCCTGCAGGAATTCCGTAAGCATTATTAAAAATGGCATTTTGTAACGAAGACGCTTTTTGGTGGGCAACAATTGCGATTTTTTTATCCATTGCAAAAGGTTTGTTTTGAGCTGAACCCAAAATCAAAGCACACGAAACGCCTGAAACTCCAGCGCCAATAATTAAAACGTCGATCATTATTGTCTCGTTTTCTCTTCAATCATTTTTGAAAAGCGCAATAATACCAATAATAAGATGGCGCAAATTCCAGCTACAACACCGATGATAGCAATAGTACTGTTTCCTTCAAACGGATTACTATAATCAATTTGAAAAAGATTAAAAACAATTAAAGCTAAAGCAATGGCAACCGCCACATAAGTAAATATTTTCATTTCAATAAATTTCTAAATAAACAATCCTTTAACATTTGCGGCGAATAATTTTACAGCAATTGCTAATAAAATAACACCAAATATTTTACGAATAACGCCTAATCCGTTAACGCCTAATAAACGTTCAATTTTTCCTGATGATTTCAACACGCCATAGACTACAACTACGTTGATAACAATTGCAATAATAATATTTATTTTGTCATAAGCAGCACGAAGCGACAAAATAGTTGTCATCGTTCCAGCTCCAGCAATTAATGGAAACGCAATGGGAACAATAGAAGCCGTACTTGGATTGTCTTCTTTGTATAATCGAATGCCTAAAATCATTTCTAAAGCAAGGAAAAACAAGACAAACGAACCGGCAACAGCAAATGAATTCGCATCAATACCAATTAATTTCAGAATTTCTTCACCCACAAATAAAAAAGCAATCATAATCACCGCCGCAACTATTGAAGCTTTCTCCGATTGTATGTGACCCATTTTGCTGCGTAAATCCACAATAATAGGAATACTTCCCACAATATCAATCACAGCAAATAAAATCATGCTGATGGTAAAAATGTCTTTCCAATTAATTCCTAAATCCATAAAACACTGAATATTTGTGCAAATATAAGGATATTGATCAAAGAACGTTTTTAATTTAACGATACATTATAATAGTATAAATTCCAAAACCAACTTCTAACTTCTTATTTCTAAATTCTGAATTCAAAATTGTATCTTTGCACTTTAAATAAATTACCATATGTTTCAGTTAAATAAAACCATCGTTTCCGAAGAAATCTTAGAAAAAGAATTCGTTTGCAATTTGTCAGCTTGTCAAGGTGCTTGTTGTGTGGATGGCGATGCAGGTGCTCCTTTAGATGAGGAAGAAACCAAAATTTTAGCTGAAATTTTTCCAAAAGTAAAACCCTTTCTTCGTCCTGAAGGAATTAAAGCCATTGAAGAACAAGGAACGCACGTGGTTTCAGATTTTGGTGAATTAGAAACACCGCTTATCGACGGAAAAGACTGCGCTTACGTAATTTTTGACGGAAAAACGGCACTTTGTGGAATCGAACAAGCCTACAATCAAGGGATTGTAGATTGGAAAAAACCAGTTTCTTGTCATTTGTATCCTATTCGAATTAAAGAATATTCCGATTTTGCAGCGGTAAATTACCACAAATGGCATATTTGCGATGATGCGTGTTCGTTAGGACAAGAATTAGGAGTTCCAGTGTATCAATTTGTCAAAGAAGCACTAGTTAGAAAATTCGGACAACAATGGTTTGACGAATTAGACAAAGTAGCAAAAGAGTTGAAAAAATAATCTAATTTTTATGGTTCAAAAATCGTTGTGAGAGGTTGATTTATCAATCGCTTACAAGGTTTTAACAGTTGTTTTATTTGTTTTTAACTTATTGATTGTCAATATTTTAAAAACCTATATTAATTTACTGACAATTTTCAACTTTGTTAAAAACTTGCTCCAATTGTGAATAAGTTTGACTTTCATTTCTCGTTTCAAATGACAAACTTTGTAATCCCCAAATAAGTCAATTTAACCAATCATTAACATTTTTAAAATCAAATAGCTATGTCTATAGTGGAACCTATTTTGCAAGAAAATAAAGATCGATTTGTAATCTTTCCTATCAAACACCAAGATATATGGGAATGGTACAAAAAACAAGAAGCCTGTATTTGGACAGCAGAAGAAATAGATTTACATACCGATTTAAATGATTGGAACAATAAATTAAACGATGATGAAAAATATTTCATCAAACATATCTTAGCATTTTTTGCTGCGTCTGACGGAATTGTAAACGAGAATTTAGCGGAAAACTTTGTTAACGAAGTGCAATATCCAGAAGCAAAATTCTTCTACGGTTTCCAAATTATGATGGAAAACATTCATAGCGAAACTTATTCGTTATTGATTGATACTTATGTAAAAGATGAGGTAGAAAAAAATCAATTGTTTCATGCCATTGAAGTGTTTCCAGCAATTAAAGAAAAAGCGGAGTGGGCTTTAAAATGGATTGAATCGGATTCATTCGCAGAAAGATTAATTGCTTTCGCAGCAGTAGAAGGAATTTTCTTCTCAGGTTCTTTCTGTTCTATCTATTGGTTGAAAAAACGCGGATTAATGCCAGGATTAACTTTCTCAAACGAATTAATTTCTCGTGACGAAGGAATGCATTGTGATTTTGCGGTTCATTTACATACGAATCACATCGTAAACAAAGTGCCAAAAGCAAGAATTACAGAAATTATCGTAGACGCTTTACGTATTGAAAGAAAATTCATTACCGAGTCGCTTCCAGTAAGTTTAATTGGTATGAATGCTACTTTAATGACTCAATATTTAGAATTCGTAACGGATAGATTATTAGTAGAGTTAGGATGTGATAGAGTTTATAATTCTTCGAATCCATTTGATTTTATGGACATGATTTCGTTACAAGGAAAAACCAACTTCTTTGAAAAACGTGTAGCTGAATATCAAAAAGCAGGAGTAATGAACTCCGATTCTGAATCAAGTAAAATTAGTTTTGACGCTGATTTTTAATCGGTGTACTAAAAGCAAATATATTTCCGTTAGAATTAGGAAGTAAAACTCAATTCAAAAAAAAAAGATTACAAATAACCAGAAAGCAGGGAAGGGATTGCCTGATTTCAAAACACTAAAAAAGTATGTATGTAGTTAAAAGAGATGGCCATAAGGAGCCAGTAATGTTCGACAAAATCACAGATAGAATTAAAAAACTATGTTATGGTTTAAATGACAGAGTTGACGCTGTTAAAGTAGCCATGCGTGTTATTGAAGGATTGTATGACGGAGTAACTACATCAGAATTAGATAATTTAGCAGCTGAAACAGCAGCTTCTATGACAATTGCTCACCCAGATTATGCGCAATTAGCGGCAAGAATTGCTATTTCAAACTTACATAAAAACACCAACAAGTCATTCTCGGAAACGATGAGTGAAATGTATCATTATGTTAACCCAAGAACCAATCAAGAAGCGCCTTTGCTTTCAGATGAGGTGCACGAAGTAATTCAAGCAAATGCAGAATTTTTAGATTCTCATATTATATATACTCGCGATTTTAATTACGATTACTTTGGTTTTAAAACCTTAGAGCGTTCGTATTTATTAAGAATCAACGGAAAAATTGTAGAACGTCCGCAACACATGTTAATGCGTGTTTCGGTTGGAATCCACTTGAATGATTTAGAAGCAGTAATTGAAACTTACGAATTGATGTCGAAAAAGTTCTTTACACACGCTACACCAACATTATTCAATGCAGGAACTCCAAAACCTCAAATGTCATCTTGTTTCTTATTAACAATGAAAGATGATAGTATTGACGGAATTTACGATACTTTAAAACAAACGGCTAAAATCTCGCAATCAGCAGGAGGAATCGGTTTAGCTATTCACAATGTAAGAGCAACAGGTTCATACATTCGTGGAACAAACGGAACTTCAAACGGAATTGTTCCAATGTTACGTGTTTTCAATGATACCGCTCGTTACGTAGATCAAGGTGGAGGAAAGCGTAAAGGAAGTTTCGCTATCTATTTAGAAACTTGGCATGCTGATATTTTCGAATTTTTAGATTTGAAAAAGAATACGGGTAAAGAAGAAATGCGTGCAAGAGACTTGTTCTTCGCGATGTGGACTTCCGATTTATTCATGAAACGTGTTGAGGAAGATACAACTTGGACTTTAATGTGTCCAAACGAATGTCCAGGATTAGATAACGTTTATGGAGAAGAGTTTGAAGCTTTATATACTTCTTACGAAGCACAAGGAAAAGGTAGAAAAACCATCAAAGCACGTGAACTTTGGGAAAAAATTCTTGAATCTCAAATCGAAACAGGAACACCATATATGTTGTACAAAGATGCAGCGAACAGAAAATCAAACCAAAAGAATTTGGGAACCATTCGTTCGTCTAATTTATGTACAGAAATCATGGAATACACTTCTGCAGATGAAATTGCAGTGTGTAACTTGGCGTCTATTTCGTTACCAATGTTTGTTGAAAATGGAGCATTCAATCACGAATTGTTATATAACGTAACAAAACGTGTTACTAGAAACTTAAATAAAGTAATTGATAGAAATTACTATCCAGTTGTAGAAGCAGAAAACTCAAACATGCGACACCGTCCAGTTGGATTGGGAGTACAAGGTTTAGCGGATGCTTTTATCATGTTGAGAATGCCTTTTACAAGTGATGAAGCGAAAAAATTAAATCAAGAAATTTTCGAGACTTTATACTTTGCAGCCGTAACCGCTTCTATGGAAATGGCAAAAGAAGAAGGACCATATTCAACTTACGAAGGTTCGCCAATTTCTAAAGGAGAATTCCAACACAACCTTTGGGGATTAAAAGATGAAGAACTTTCTGGCCGTTGGGATTGGGCAAGTTTAAGAAAAGAAGTATTGGCAAACGGAGTAAGAAACTCACTATTAGTAGCGCCAATGCCAACCGCTTCAACTTCTCAAATTTTAGGAAATAACGAAGCTTTCGAACCATATACTTCTAATATTTATACAAGAAGAGTACTTTCTGGAGAATTCATTGTAGTAAACAAACATTTATTACATGATTTAGTAGAAAGAGGTTTGTGGAATGAAACATTGAAACAAGAAATCATGCGTCATAATGGTTCTGTGCAAAACATTCCACAAATTCCTGCTGACTTAAAAGAATTATACAAAACGGTTTGGGAAATGTCGATGAAAGATATTATCGATATGAGTCGTCAAAGAGGTTATTTTATTGACCAATCGCAATCGTTGAACTTGTTTATGCAAGATGCGAATTATGCGAAATTAACTTCGATGCATTTTTACGCTTGGAAATCAGGTTTAAAAACTGGAATGTACTATTTAAGAACTAAAGCGGCAGTAGATGCGATTAAGTTTACTTTAAATAACGATAAAGTAGCGGCACCAATTGAGATACAAGAACCAACTCAAAAAGTAGAAAGCATTGCTGTTGTAAGTGAACCAGTAGAAATGACAGCTGAAGAATACAGAGCAATGATTGAAATGGCAAAAAATGCCGGTCCAGAAGATTGTGAAATGTGTGGTTCTTAATTAGAGAATAGAATACAGAGAATATAATATAGAAAACAGCTATCATTTGATGGCTGTTTTTCTTTTAAATAATTACAATCCAATTCGTACATTTGAAAAAAATAAACAGATTATGTCAAAAGATAAAAAAGGGGTTCACACAGGAATTATAGAAAAAGACGCAGACGGAAACTATTTCTGCGGCGAATATTTATTGGATTACCAATACACAGAAAAAAACTTCAAAGTAGGAGATGAAATCAACATCAAATCGGTTATCGTAAATCCGAGTGATAAGAGTTATAATCAGTACCCAAAAAAATCGAGAAATTTCTTTTTAGCTAACGAAAAAGAGTAAAATTTATGGAGCAAAATCAAAAACAAGAATTTATTGTAACTAGTAATATGTTTGCCTCTCAAGGGCAAAGACTTGGAAATTATTTCATTGACTTAATTTTTCAATACATTTTAATCTTTGTGTTATCACTGGTATTAGGTGTTTTAGCTGGACTTTTTGGTATTGATTCATTTCTAGATTGGGCACAAAACATTGGAGGTCTTGGTGAGTATTTAATAGGAATAATTATTACTGTGATCTATTATTTAATAGCAGAAACACTTTTTTCAAGAACAATAGGTAAGTTAATTACAAAAACTGTTGTCGTTGATATAAATGGGGAAAAGCCAGACGGAGTAAAAATTCTCAAACGCACCTTTAGTCGATTAATTCCATTTAATCATTTTTCTTTCTTGGGAGGAAATACAAGAGGATGGCATGATTCTCTATCTGATACATATGTAGTTAAGAAAGATTTGTTGGATGAGAGGAAAAATCAATTTTATGAATTAGATGAAATTGGTAAAATTCAAGAATAAGAGATAGAAAATTAGGGTATATTTTTACGACTCGATTAAAATTTATTAATCAGTCAAAATAGTTAATTTTATGATGCAATGGGAACAATTATTGTCCTTAAAAAGACAAGGCGATACCAGTAAACGTTTACGAAAAGAGCAAGACGACACCCGTTTAGGCTTTGAAGTTGATTATGACCGAATTATTTTTTCTGCCGCTTTCAGAAGTTTGCAAGACAAAACCCAAGTCATTCCTCTTTCAAAAACCGATTTCGTTCATAATCGATTAACGCATAGTTTGGAAGTTTCTGTTGTTGGTCGTTCTCTTGGACGTTTAGTTGGAAAGCAAATTATTGCTAAATATCCACATTTACAAGAAGTTCACGGATATCAAGCGAATGATTTTGGCGCGATTGTGGCTGCTGCAGCATTATCACATGATATTGGAAATCCACCTTTCGGGCATTCGGGAGAAAAAGCAATTGGCGAATATTTCAAAACTGGAAACGGATTGCAATACAAAGACCAATTAACCGAAAAACAATGGCAAGATTTAATTGATTTTGAAGGAAATGCCAATGGATTTTCAGTTTTAGCTGCATCTCGTGAAGGAATTGAAGGCGGTTTACGTATTTCTTATGCCACTTTGGGAGCTTTTATGAAATATCCAAAAGAAAGTTTGCCAAAAAAACCAACACAAAAAATCTGTGATAAAAAATATGGCTTCTTTCAGCAAGATAAAGAATTCTTTGCTGAGGTGGCAAACGATTTAGGTTTGATTTCAAATAAATCAGGAAATGATATTGGTTTTGAACGTCATCCGTTAGCGTATTTAGTAGAAGCAGCTGATGATATTTGTTACACCATTATCGATTTTGAAGACGGAATTAACTTAGGTTGGATATCCGAAGAATACGCATTAGAATATCTAATCAAACTAGTCAAAAACGGAATCGATACCAAAAAATACAACGAATTACTTACCAAAGAAGATAGAATCAGTTATTTGCGCGCATTAGCCATTGGAAGTTTAATCAACGATGCGGTAGCTGTTTTTATGGATAACGAAAAAGCAATTTTGGCAGGAGAATTCCCATTTGCCTTGATGGATAAAAGTCAGTACAAAGCCCAAATGAACGATATCATCCAAATCAGTATTAAAAACGTATATCAAAGTAAGGAAGTAATTCAGAAAGAAGTAATGGGTTATAAAATTATCAATAATTTGTTGGATAGTTTTTGTACTGCTTATAATAAAAAAGAAAATGGAACGGCATCTAATTATGATGAATTATTGCTAAAATTACTACCTGAGCGTTTTCAGTTTCAAAAAGAAAATCTTTACGACAGACTCTTGCATATTTGCCACTTCGTTTCGTTATTAACAGATGGTAAAGCTTTAGAATTATACAAAACTATTCAGGCAAATAAATGAATATGAAAAAATAATTCGTAAAAAAATTTGAAATTACAGCTAAATTGCTAATTTTGTTTAAATTATAATAATATTAACCTCATTTTAACCATGAAAAAACAATTACTATTTTTACTTAGTGCATTGTTTATTTTTTCTTTAAGTTTCGGTCAAAATACTGCCGAGAAAAGTAAAGACAAAAATGACAAATCAACAAAAAATGTTGTAGCTACTAATGGTACTTTAACAAAAAAGCAAGCTAAAGCAATTAGAAAGAAGCATGCTAAAAATTTAGCGAATTCTCCTTTTAAAGAGACTATGTTGATGTCTAAGGATGAAAGAAAAGCTAACGGACTTCCACCTAATAAATATTATGAGATGGAATGGGAGTTAACTATGGATCCAGAACTAGGAAGACCAACAGTTGAAAAACTTAACATTCTTAGAGAAAGATTAATTAGAGAAAGAGCTGAAGCTCTTGCTAATGGAAGAACTCCAGGGGATGCTGCCGACAATAACTGGGCTGAAAGAGGTCCAAATAATGTTGGAGGTAGAACAAGAGCTATTATGTTTGACCCTACTGATTTAACTTACAATACGGTAATTGCTGGAGGAGTAAGTGGAGGATTATGGAAAAACACTAATATTTCAAGTGCAGGTTCATCTTGGACAAGAATAAATATTCCAGAAAACTTAAATGTTACAAGTATAACTTTTGATCCAAATAATACAAGTGTATGGTATGCTGGAACAGGAGAGTCTTGTGTTTTTGGAGATGTTAATGGAGATGGTGTTTGGAAAACAAGTAATGCAGGATTAACATGGTCTAAAGTTTTAGGAGGTATTTCTGGAGCTACTTATTTTTCTGCCGCATCATCAGTTACAATTAATAGCCCTGCAGGAATAGCTGGATCATATGCTTGTTATCCTACAACGGCTTTTGGTCCACCAATTACTACAGCAATTACACAAAACATTGTATTAATTGTTGATAATACAGCACCTACTTCTAATGGTTGTGAAACTGTAACAAATGCTGCTGCATTGAATGGTAAAATCGCTTTAATCAGAAGAGGAACTTGTTCTTTCGTTACTAAAATATTAGCTGCTCAAGCAGCTGGAGCAGTTGGGGTAATCGTTATGAATAACGTTGATGGTACTCCTGTTCCAATGGGGGATGATGGAAGTGGAGCATCTGTTTTAATTCCTTCTGTAATGGTTTCAAAAGCAGATGGAGATATTTTAGAAGCTGCTTTAGGGTCGGCTACTGTTAATGGAACTTTAAATCCAAGTTTAGTTGGAGTGCCTACTGGTAGCATCGTTCCAGGTGTTCAAAATATTAATGATGTTGTGGTAAAAAATAATGGAGGTGTTTCTGAAATTTTTGTTGCTGCTGGGGATGGATATTATTCTTCAGGTAATTCTGTTACTTATCAAGGAGCTTTTGAATATGGAATTTATAAATCTACAAACGGAGGTACTAGTTGGACGTTGTTAACAATGCCTACTACTGCTAATGGTAATAGACACTGTCCAAATGATATCGAAATTGGTTCTGATGGAAGAATTTGGGTATCAACAACAGATAGTTGGACTTTTGGAGATGGTGGAGGAAGAGTATTTGGTTCTGCTGATGGCGGGACTACTTTCACACCTAAACATACAGTAACTGGAAACGGTGGAGGTGCTCGTGTAGAAATTGAAATTTCAAACACTAATCCTAACAAGATTTATGTTTTATCTGAATTAAGTCAAGCGGATTCTGCAAATCCTACAATTGAGGTGAAATTAGAAGTTACAACCGATGGGTTTACAACTACTCCTACAGTTTTAGCATTGCCAGTAGGTAATGAAACAAGAGAAACAACATATGGATTTACTGGTGCGCAAGCATTCTATGACTTGATGATTGAATCAGATCCTACAAATGATCAAATTATTTATGTAGGAGGTATAGATTTATATCGTTCTGCTAATGGAGGTGCAACAACTGCTGGTTGGGTAGCAATATCTAACTGGACAGTAAACGTTCACTCTGATCAGCACGCTATGACATTTAAACCAGGGGCTCCAAATATTGCTGTTTTTGGTAATGATGGTGGTGTTTATTACTCAGGTAGTTTATCTACAACTGGTACGGCTCCAACTGCAAGAAATACAGGTTTAAATATCACACAATTTTATAGTGTAGGTGTTGCTCCAACAAATGCAGTTAGTGGTTTAGCAGGAGAGTATTTTGCTGCAGGTGCGCAAGATAACGGAACGCAATATTTTGCTAATGCTTCAGCTGGTGTAAATGCATCAGTAGAATCGCAAGGAGGTGATGGAGCATATACAATGTTTGATCAAGGTGCAGATAAATATTATATTTCGAATTATGTTTATAATGAGAATATCAATTTAAGACCATTACCTGGTTCAACAGTTGCAGCTAAAACAATTGATGCGGATAATAATAGTAATAATGGAGCTTTTATCGCACCTATGATATTAGATTCTAATTTAGACTTTTTATATTCTGATTACACAACTTCGGCAGGTGTTTATCAAATTAGAAGATATGGAAATTTAAAAGGTGGTGGTCCAGCTTCAAGAACTACATTCTCGAATGCTTTATTAACATCATCGCCAACTGCTTTTGCAGTTTCTCCACACACAACTACTGCTACTGTGCTTTTAGTGGGTACGAGATTAGGTAAATTATACAGAATTCCTACTGCAAATACTTATACTGGAACAGCTACTACAACTGGTACTTGGGTTGATATTACAGGTCCTAGTTTTGTAGGAAGTATTTCTGATATTGAGTTTGGTTCTTCTAATAATGAAATCTTTGTTACAATGCACAACTATAATGTTGTGAGTGTTTGGTATACTAAAGATGCTGGTGTTACTTGGACTAATAAAGAAGGTAATTTCCCTGATATTCCTGTAAAAGCGATTATGAGAAATCCTTTAAAAGTTGACGGAAGTGGATTTGCTACAGAAGTTATTATTGGAACAGAATTAGGTGTTTGGTATTCAAGCAATTTTGATTCTGCAACTCCAACTTGGAATCAATCATACAATGGTATGAGTAACGTAAAAGTTATGGATTTAGATTTAAGAAATGATAATACAGTATTTGCTGCAACTTATGGTAGAGGAATTTTCTCTGGAGCTTTCACAGCTACAACCTTGTCTGCAGAAGATAATGCATTAGTAAAAGGAATTAAATTATATCCAAATCCTTCTAATGGAGTTGTTACTATTTCAGTTCCAAATTATTCAGGTAATTTAGATATTAATGTGTTTGATTTAAATGGTAGAAAAGTTCTTTCAAGTTCTGGAGACTTCTCATCTGAAAAAGCAATTAATTTGACAGGATTACAATCTGGAGTTTATATTGTTAAACTTGAAGGGGAAAATTTATCGTACTCTGAAAAAGTGGTTTTAAACTAAGATATATTGAATATTTAAAAAAAAGGCTCCGTAAAACGGAGCCTTTTTTGTTTTTGATTAGAAGATTAAACAAGTATTAAAAATGATTTGTTTTTTCTAATAATAAAATAAAACCTTATATTTGAAATAATTACATTTAACTAACCCACAACTATTATGAAAAAAACATTACTATTATTAAATGTTTTATCTGTTTTTTTTGCTTTTTCGCAATCGCCAAATGAGAAAATTCAAAATTATTTAGATGAGAACAAACAAAAGTTTAATTTAACTACTCTAGATATATCCGATTGGATAATTGAAAGTACGGCAAATTCCACATCAACTAATATTGAAAATTATTACATTAAGCAGCGTTATCAAGGTGTTGAGATATTTTCTTCACTTTCTAATGTTTGGTACAAGAATGGTGCTGTAATTGAAATGCATAATGGATTTATTTCTAATATAAACCAAAAAATCAACACTGTTTCACCTACAATATCAGTTATTGATGCTTTATCGTATGCAAGAAATATCTTAAATGATACGCCAATTAATTCTGAAATAATTCTTCATGTATCAGATAAAGAGTTTAAGTTGTCAAATGGAGTTGTGGAAGAAGATGTAAATGCAGAACTAGTTTATCATGTTTTAGATAATGGTAGTTTAAGATTAGCTTGGGACTTAAATTTTTATACTCAAGATTATAAACATCTTTGGAGTGTAAGAGTTGATGCAGTTGATTCAAAGTTGCTAGATAAACAAGATTGGGTTATCAGTTGTAACTTTGGTAGTAAAGATCATAAAAATCATAAACACAACTTTTTCTTCAATAAAATAGGTTTCAAAGAAGCGCAAGCTAATATATTTGAAATTCAATCTGGTTCTTATCGTGTATTTCCATTTGAAACAGAAAGCCCAAATCATGGAAATCGTGAGTTATTATCAACGCCACATAATGTTGTAGCGTCTCCATTTGGTTGGCATGATACTAATGCTGCGTCTGGAGCTGAATTTACATACACAAGAGGTAATAACGTATTTGCACAAGAAGATGCAAATGGAAATAATGGAAACGGACTAAGACCAGATGGGGGAGCATCATTATTATTTGATTTCCCTTATGGAGGAACTGCAGTTGCAGCAACCACTTATACAGATGCAGCAACCACTAATTTATTCTATATGAATAATATGATGCACGATGTATGGTATCATTATGGTTTCAATGAATTAAATGGAAATTTTCAATCCAATAATTACGGTCGAGGTCCAGCTACTGCACCTTTAGGAGCAGGTGATTATGTTCTTGCAGATTCTCAAGATGGAGGAGGAACCAATAATGCTAATTTTTCTACACCTGTGGATGGATCTATTCCAAGAATGCAAATGTATCTTTGGGATGTAGGACCAAGACAAAAATTGCTAACAGTTAATTCGCCATCAACTATAGCAGGTCAATACGATGCTGCTGAGAATGCTTTTGATCCAGGCCACGTACCTGTTCCTCTTGCTCCAGGTCTTACATCTGATTTGGTTTTGTATAATGACGCCACACCAGATAATAGTGATGCTTGTGAGGCTCCAACTAATGGGGCATTATTAAATGGTAAAATAGTAATTATAAGAAGAGGTACTTGTCCTTTTGTGGATAAAGTAATTAATGCGCAAGCTGCGGGAGCTATTGCGGTTATAATAGTAAATAATGATGCGGCTAATCCAGATACTCTTGTTAATATGTCTGGTGCAAATGCAGCGGTAACAATTCCTGCAATTTTTGTTTCTTATAGTGTAGGAGAAGCTTTAATAGCTCAATTAGGAACAGGAACTGTTAATATAACTTTAAAAAGCGAACCTGTTACTTTTGTAAATTCAGATGGTGATTTTGATAATGGAGTTATAGCGCATGAATATGGTCATGGAATTTCTACTAGATTAGCTGGAGGTAGAAGTAATTCAAGCTGTTTAGGTAATGCTGAACAAATGGGTGAAGGTTGGTCTGATTTCTTTGGTTTGATGATGCAAATGAAAGCAGGCGATAATCCTAGTGATAAAAGAGGTATTGGAACATTTGTGTTTGGTGAGCCAACAGATGGGACTGGTATTAGAACATACCCTTATTCAGTTGACATGTCTATTAATCCTTTTACTTTTGGAAGAACCAATACTCAAGTTGTTCCTCATGGCGTTGGTTCTGTTTGGGCTACCATTTTATGGGATTTGGCTTGGGCTTATGTGGATAAATATGGATTTGATTCAAATAAATTTACAGGAACAGGTGGTAATAACAAGGTGATGCGATTGGTTTTAGATGCTTTAAAATTACAGCCATGTTCTCCTACATTTGTTTCAGGTAGGGATGCTTTAATTGCTGCTGATCAAGCTACAACAGGAGGTCAAGATTTTTGTATGATTTGGGAAGTTTTTGCAAGAAGAGGATTAGGGGTTAATGCTTCTTCTGGTTCAGCATCAAGTGCGACAGATCAAGTTGAGGACTTTACAACACCATCACCAGGACCTAACTGTACACTAAGTGCTGATTATTTCTTAAATGCTGATTTAATCAAAGTATATCCTAATCCTACAAGAGGTCTTTTAAATATTGATATTAATGGATATGCAGGAGAATTAAACGTAATTGTCTACGATTTAAATGGAAGACAGGTTTATAAACAATCATTTTCTAATTATATTGCACAACAATCAATTAATCTTCAAGGTTTAGAAACAGGAATGTATATCTTGAAATTAGATTGGGATGGAATTTCTCACACAAGAAAAATTATTTTGAATTAAAGAATAAAAAAAAATGCTCCGTTTTTCGGAGCATTTTTTTTTATTAGAATGAGTAAGTTAGACCTACACCTAGTAATTGTTTTAACTGAATTTTTGGACCTTTAATAACTTGCATTCCATTGACTTCTTCTTTTGATTTTATATCGTCGTCATAAACAATATGTGTTCCAATATTAGCTTTTACATACTGATTTACGGTCATGTCTAATTGAAGCTGCCAGTCTACATCAATATTTCCAAAATTATTAATATAGTCAGTATATAATGCAATTCGGTGCTCAAGCACAATGTTTTTATAAACTTCTGTTTTCCATTGATTTGTAACTAAGATTCCAGTTTCGTTTCTAATATTTTTACCTTCCTTAACAAGATTTCCAAATTCATCATAAATTGCTTTTTCAACCCCAAAAGCACCTTGATTAGCTAACCTTTGATCAAATACCATGGTTGTTTTCTGTGTTAATGGAGAAAGATATAGATTAAAATTCAAATCTTTTCTCGAATATTCAGCACCAATTCCTAAAAAAGTATAGGCTGGGGCAAAAGGTTTAGAAATTGCTAAATCTGTATTTGGATAAGCATAACCATTTGCAAATTGAGTATTAAAATTAAATTTTCCCGCATAATACCAATTAGATATTGTATCTGTTCTATATCCAAAAGTTGAGTTTATTTGAAATTGGTCATCTGTTTTTCTAGCATCTTGTTTCTCTTGCTTATTAATTCCGTAGCGGGCAATTAATTCGTTTTTCCAATGTATATTTTCTCTATTGTAAGTACGAATAAATTGACCTTTCAAAAGTCCTGAAACAGAATTATTTCCTCCTGCATTCCAGTTTACAAAAGTTATCTGTGAAATATCTAAACCCACTTTATTTTCTTTTGTCCAGTTTGAAGTAGAATCAGGTAATTTAGTTCTAATAATTTGCGCTGAAGATTGTAAGCAAATAACTAATAACCCAAATAGGTAAGCTTTTTTAAACATCTTAATAAGTATTAAATAATTGTTTTAAATGATTAACGTCGATTTTGCAAAGTTGTTGTAACTCAAAAACTGTTCCATGTTCTATGAATGAATCAGGAATTCCGAGATTTATAATTGATTTATTTAAATTATTTGTCGCAATGATTGCACAGATTTGTTCTCCAAAACCACCAGTAATTACTCCGTCTTCAATAGTAATAATATGTTCGTGAGAATTAACAATAGATTTTACAGCATCTATATCTAATGGTTTTATAATAGGAAAATGATAATGCGAAAATGAACTTGGATTATCAATATCGTTTAAAGCTTTCGTTACGTTAATTCCAATAGTTCCAGTGGATAAAACAGCAACCTTTGTTCCTCTTTGAAGTTCTATTATCTTTCCTATTTCTATTTTCTCAAAAGGTTGTTCCCAATTCAGATTTTCACCTCTTCCTCTCGGATAACGAATTGCAATCGGATGATTTAATCCTTCAGAAGCAGTAAACATAATGTTTCGTAGCTCCATTTCGTCTTTTGGAGCCGCAATAATCATATTCGGAATGCAATTCAAATAGGCAATATCAAAAACTCCGTGATGTGTTGCACCATCTTCGCCAACCAATCCTGCTCTGTCCAAACAAAAAATAACAGGTAAATTTTGTAAAGCGACATCATGAATTACTTGATCATAAGCACGTTGTAAAAAAGTAGAATAAATATTACAAAAAACAACCATTCCTTGTGTTGCCATTCCAGCAGCTAAGGTAACCGCGTGTTGTTCTGCAATTCCAACATCAATAGCGCGTTTTGGAAAAGCTTCCATCATGTAAGTCATTGAACTTCCTGTAGGCATTGCTGGCGTTATTCCAATGATTTTTTCGTTTTGATTAGCTAATTCCACTAATGTGTGTCCAAAAACATCTTGAAATTTGGGTGGTAAATGCGATTCGTCTTTTGGATGGATTTTGCCTGTTTCGGCATCAAATTTTCCTGGAGCGTGATATTTTACTTGGTCTTCTTCTGCTAATTGTAAACCTTTGCCTTTGGTAGTTATAACATGCAAGAATTTCGGACCTTTTACTGATTTTAATCTTTCTAATTCTAAAATCAATTTTGGTAAATCGTGACCATCTATAGGTCCCGAATAATCAAAATTCAAGGATTTGATGATGTTATTTTGCTTTGGATTTTTACCTTCTTTAACGGCTGTCAAATAATCCTTCAAAGCACCAATACTCGGATCAATTCCAATCGCATTATCATTTAAAATCACCAATAAATTAGCATCGGTAACCCCTGCATGATTTAAACCTTCAAAAGCCATTCCGCTTGCAATGGAGGCATCACCAATTACTGCAATATGTTGTTTTTCAAGTTCACCTTTTAATTGCGATGCCAAAGCCATTCCTAAAGCTGCCGAAATCGAAGTCGAGGAATGTCCCACACCAAACGTATCATAAACACTTTCACTTCGTTTAGGAAAACCCGAAATTCCGTTTAATTCTCTATTCGTGTGGAAAATGTCGCGTCTTTCGGTTAAGATTTTATGTCCGTAAGCTTGATGACCCACATCCCAAACTAATAAGTCTTCAGGAGTATTGAAAACGTAATGAAGCGCAATCGTTAATTCGACAACGCCTAAACTCGCACCCAAATGCCCTTCTTTTTTCGAAACAATATCAATGATAAAGTCTCTCAATTCTTTGGCTAATTGAGGAAGTTGATTTTCAGGAAGTTTCCTTAAATCGGTAGGATTGTTAATTTTTGAAAGCAAATTTTCCATCACAGCACAAAAGTAAGAATTGGTTGTTGTATTTTTGTACTTATGGAGAATATTTTTACCGACGACTTTTTTATGAAGAAAGCCTTACAAGAAGCCGAAATTGCTTTTGAAAAAGGTGAAATTCCAGTGGGAGCTGTTATTGTGATTGACAATCGCGTCATTGCAAGAACACACAATTTAACAGAATTACTTCACGATGTTACCGCTCATGCCGAAATGCAAGCGATAACTAGTGCTGCAAACTTCATAGGTGGAAAATATTTAAAAGATTGTACTTTATACGTGACTTTAGAACCTTGCCAAATGTGTGCAGGTGCTTTGTATTGGTCCCAAATTTCTAAAATTGTTTTTGGTGCTTCAGATGAAAATCGAGGATTCCAAAAAATGGGAACGCAATTACACCCGAAAACCCAAGTAATTTCAGGTGTTTTAGAAAAAGAATGTGCCGATTTGATGAAAGCATTTTTTAAAAATAAGCGATAAATTTTTGTAAGGATTTTATTCAAAAATATTTTTATATTTACGTAAGAATTTGCACGGTTTTTGTTGTTGCTAATTTGAGAACAAAAACAAACTAACTCTCTAATCTCCTTCCAAATGAAAACAACTCGTTTTTTACAATTAATATTTGTATTGATTGTAGCTTTGTCGTGCTCTAAAAGCGCTAAAGATTTCAACTCTGATTTCTCTCAGTTCAAAGCGTATATTCTCAACTTTAGTTCGGGATTGGTCTCGGCAAACAGCGACATTAGAGTAGTTTTAGCTTTCGATAAAAAAGAATGGACAGCCAACGAAGAGTTAGATGAAAATTTGTTTACCATTAGCCCAAGTGTTGATGGTAAAGTGGTAGCGCTTTCTAATAATACCATCGCATTTATTCCAGAAAAAAAATTAGACCAAAATAAAGAATATCAAGTTACGCTTCATTTGTCGGAACTGACGAATGTTCCTAGCAAATTAAAAGATTTTAACTTCACAATTAAAACCATAAAGCAAGATTTTATGGTAACGACAAATGATTTGCAATCGTACAGTAAAGATTACCAATATTTAAACGGAGTAATCACGTCAAGTGATGATTTGGATTTTGAAACTGCAAAAAAACTTATTTCTGTTAATCAAGAAGATAAAGCGGTAAAAATTAAGTTTGTCAAAGAGTTAAGCAATAAAAAGGAATACAAATTTGTAATCGATAGCATTAAAAGAGAAGTCGAAGACACTAAAATTAAAATTTCATGGGATGGAACTCCTTTTGATATCGACCAAAAAGGCGAAATGCTCTACGATATTCCTGGAAAAAGTAATTTTAAAATAGTTTCGGCTGAAGTTGAGAAAGACAACAATCAAGTCTTATTATTAAACTTTTCTGACCCATTAAACAGAGATCAAGATTTTTCTGGTTTAGTACAAGTAGAATCAGCTCTTAATTTACGTTTTGCAACCGCAGGAAATTTACTAAAGGTATTTTTCAAAGAACCTTTAAAAGGCGAACTTTTAGTAGAAGTTTTTCAAGGAATTGAAAGCGAAGACGGCTTCAAAATGAAACAAAATTTTTCCGAAAAAGTTACGTTCGAACAAGTAAAACCTGGAGTTCGTTTCATAAAAAGCGGAACGATTTTACCAAGTTCAAATAACTTAAAAATCAATTTTGAATCGGTTAATTTGAGCGCAGTTGATGTAAAGGTGTATCAAATTTATAAAAACAATATTCTACAGTTTCTTCAAGATAACGAATTAAATGGAAGTCAAAATCTAAGAAAAGTAGCTCAACCTATAGTTAAGAAAACCATTGCGTTAAATAAAAATAAATTGCAAAATTCCAGCAAATGGAATGCGTATGCGATTGATTTATCTAAAATAATCACACCAAATCCTGGTGCCATTTATCGCGTTGAAATATCGTATAAACGTAAATATTCGCTTTACAAATGTACTTCGGCTTACGTTGATGAAGGAAATGAAGAAGAGGAAGAACAAGATGATGAAGTAAGAAGTAGTCAAGATTATTACGACGATTATTATTACGAAGGTTATGATTGGTACGAAAGAGAAGATCCGTGTACCGATTCGTACTATTACAACAACACTATTTTTACGAATGTTATTGCTTCCGATTTAGGAGTTATAGCAAAACGTGGCGGAAACGGTTCGTATGTTTTTGCCGTGAATAACATTGTTTCAACACAGCCAGTTGCATCAGCTAAAATTGAATTGTATAATTTTCAACAACAACTTTTAGGAACTATCACAACCGATAGTGAAGGAATAGCAAAAACCGAGTTGAAAAAATATGCCTTTTTTGCGATTGTTACCAAAGACAAAAACACAACTTACGTGAAATTAGATGAAGGACAATCATTGTCTGTTAGTAATTTTGATGTCGGTGGTGAAGAATTACAAAAAGGCTTAAAAGGATTTATCTATGGAGAAAGAGGTGTTTGGCGTCCAGGCGATACTTTGCATTTGGCTTTCATGTTGAATGATGTGGAAAGCAAATTAGAAAAATCACACCCAATTACGTTTAAGTTAAGCG
The DNA here is from genome assembly GCF_025909975.1 of Flavobacterium lacisediminis. Taxonomy (GTDB): domain Bacteria; phylum Bacteroidota; class Bacteroidia; order Flavobacteriales; family Flavobacteriaceae; genus Flavobacterium; species Flavobacterium lacisediminis. Next base: position 56,269 of record NZ_JAPCIO010000004.1, read on the forward strand.
ATCCGCAAGGAAAAATGCGTTACCAAATGGTCCAAAAATATAACAGTTTAAACCATTATAAATTCAAATTAGCCACAAAAGATAACGACCCAACAGGAAATTGGGAAGTAAAAATTTCTGTCGGTGGGGTACATTTTTACAAAAGCATCAAGATTGAAACCATCAAACCAAATCGTTTAAAAATTAAAAATAGTTTTGCTGATAAACAACTTTCGGGTAATAGATTAAACGGTGGCGAAGTTGAAGTAGCTTGGTTGCATGGAGCGGTTGCAAAAAATCTGAAAGTAGAAATGCAAGCTAAATTCTTGGAACAACAAACTGTTTTCAAAAAGTATGAGAAATATGATTTTGATGATGAAGTGCGTAAATTTTATACCGAAGAAGTAAACGTTTTTTCAGGAAAAGTTAATGATTTAGGAAAAGCTAAAGTTGCGATTCAACCTAAAATAACAAGTCAAGCACCAGGAAAATTGAAAATGGTTTTCCAAACAAAAGCCTTCGAAAATGGTGGTGATTTTAGTACTGATGTAGCTACAGCAACGTATTCTCCGTATAAAACTTACGTTGGAATAAAAGCTCCAGAACCAAACAAATACGGCTTATTAGAAACCGATAAAGTAAATCGCTATGATATCGTGACTTTAGATGAATTGGGTAAACCAAAATCAGTTAGAAATTTAACAGTTCGTGTATATAAAGTAGAATGGCGTTGGTGGTGGAATTCTGACGGAGATGATTTATCACAATATAACTCTTCAGAAGTAACAACGGCTTACAGAAATTATGTGGTTTCAACTGATGCCACAGGAAAAGCAAGTGTTCAATTTAAAATTCCAGAAGCTGATTGGGGAAGATATTTAATTCGAGTAGAAGATACTTATGATGGTCATGCTACAAGTTTAACCTCATATATCGATTGGCCATATTGGTCAGGAAAATCGCGTCAAGGAAGTAGCGAAACAGCAAATATGCTAGTATTTACAACCAACAAAGAAAAATACAATGTTGGAGAAAATGCTATCGTTTCTTTCCCGTCAAGTGAAGGCGGAAGAGCTTTAATTTCGATTGAAAACGGTTCGAAAGTTATTAAAACACTTTGGGCAACCACTAAAAAAGGAGAAACACAAGTGGAAGTTCCTATCACGGGTGATATGGCGCCAAATGTATATTTCCATATTTCGTTGTTAAAACCACACGCGTCTACAATAAATGACACGCCAATTAGAATGTACGGAATTTTGCCAGTAGAAGTTATCAATAAAAATACCGTTTTAGAGCCTGAAGTATCAATTCCTGCGGTGTTAAAACCGGAACAAAAAACTATCGTAAAAGTAAGTGAAAAATCAGGTAAAGAAATGACCTATACCATTGCAATTGTAGATGATGGCTTGTTAGATTTAACCCGATTTAAAACTCCAAATGCTTGGGATAAATTCTATTCAAGACAAGCGCTTGGCGTAAAAACTTGGGATGTTTATGATGATGTAATTGGTGCTTATGGTGGAAAAATAAACCAGATTTTTAGTATTGGTGGTGACCAAGATTTAGCAGGAGGAAATGCCAAAAAAGCGAATCGATTTAAACCAGTTGTCATTTATTTAGGACCATTTAAATTAGAAAAAGGACAAACCAAATCACATACGATTACCTTACCAAATTATGTTGGTTCGGTACGAACAATGGTTGTTGCTGGTGATGCCAAAACTAGTGCTTACGGAAGTGTAGAAAAAACTTCTTTTGTGAGAAAACCTGTTATGGTATTGGCTTCGGTACCAAGAAAAATTTCTCCAAACGAAAGAATTATGTTGCCAGTAACCGTTTTCGCAATGGAAAGCCAAGTGAAAAATGTTAATGTACAATTAAAAACAAATAATGGAGTACGAATCATTGGGAATACAACTCAAAATGTAAGCTTCAGTTCGCCAGATGAAAAAGTAGTCTACTTTAATTTAGAAGTTGGAAGTGCAACAGGAATTGGAAAAATTGAAGTTATTGCCACATCAGGAAAAGAAAAATCAACCTATGCAGTGGAAGTTGATGTTACGAATCCGAATCCAGTTACGAATGATTACGTAGATATGGTAATTCCGGCAAACGGCTCCAAAACAATCAATTGGAAAACATTTGGAGTGGCAGGAAGTAACAAAGCAAGATTAGAAGTTTCGTCTTTTCCAACCATCAATTTTAATGGTCGATTGAGTTATTTGATTCAATATCCACATGGTTGTGTGGAGCAAACGACTTCGGCTGTATTTCCACAATTGTATTTGGCGGATATTATGGATGTTGATGCGAACAAAAAAGCAGAAATTCAACGAAATATCAATGCTGGAATTCAAAAATTAGGGAATTTCCAATTATCAAATGGTGGATTAAGTTATTGGCAAGGAAATAATTATGTAGATGATTGGGCCACTTCTTATGCTGGACATTTCTTAATTGAAGCAGAGAAAAAAGGATACGTTTTACCTATCGGATTTAAAAACAAGTGGATTTCGTTCCAACAATCCGAAGCTAAAAAATGGCGATTCAACGCGCAATATCGCAATGACTTTGCTCAAGCGTATCGTTTATACACTTTAGCATTAGCAGGTTCAGCTGATATGGGTTCAATGAACAGATTAAGAGAAACTACCGGAATCTCAAACGAATCAAAATTGAGATTAGCAGCCGCTTATGCTTTAGCCGGTCAAAAGAAAGCCGCGTTATCTTTGATAGGAACAACAACTGCTCAAGAAGACAAACGATATGCAGATTATTACTACGGTTCGGAAGAAAGAAATAGAGCTATGGTTTTAGAAACCTACATTTTGGTAGATAACAAAACGAAAGCGTATGAAATGGCAAACAAATTAGCCAAGGATTTATCTTCTAATCGTTATATGAGTACACAAACCACTGCTTTTGGATTGTATGCTATGTCAAAATTCGCGCTTAAAAATGGTGGAAAAGGTGTGAATATAACGTATTCTATAGCTGGAAAATCAGAAACAGTTAGTTCTAAAAAATCATTTGTGGATAGAAATTTAGTAGCAAAACAAGGTTCAAATTCGGTAACGATTCAAAATAAAAACAGCGGAACACTTTATGTTCGTGTATTAAATAGCGGAATTTTACCTGTTGGACAAGAAAAAGAAATTCAGGAAAACTTCTCAACCTCGGTAGTTTATAAAGATAGAAAAGGAACTGTTTTGAATTTAAGTTCTGTAAAACAAGGAACAGAAATCGTCGCGCAAGTAACTATTAGAAATCAGTCGGATGAAACATTAGAAAATGTAGCACTTTCGCAAATTGTTCCTTCTGGATTTGAAATTATGAATTCACGTTATACCGATTTTGGAAGTTATGCCGAAAACAAAGCCGATTACATTGATATTCGCGATGACAGAACACAATTCTATTTCGGAATCAGATCGGGTGAAACCAAAACGTTTACCATGTTGTTAAATGCCACTTATTTAGGAAAATATTATTTCCCAGGAGTGCAATGTGAAGCGATGTACGACAATAATTATTTGGCAAGAACCAAAGGACAATGGGTGCAAATAGTGAAAGAGTAAGTTGGTTTACTCGATTAAAAACTAAAATTAGAAATAATAAAATTAAAACTGCCATAAGCTTATTGCTTGTGGTAGTTTACTATTTCTCACTCCCAAGAAAACTTTTTGAAAACAACTATTCTACCGTAATTGAAAGTCAAGACGGGCAGCTTTTAGGAGCTAAAATCGCTTCCGATGGGCAATGGCGTTTTCCAGAAAGTGATAGTGTGCCTCATAAATTTCAGAAATGTATTGTTGCTTTTGAAGACCAACATTTTTATAAACATTTTGGGTTTAACCCAATTTCTATGTATCACGCTTTTAAACAAAATCGAAAAGCAAATCGTGTAGTTCGAGGTGGAAGTACGCTAACCCAACAAGTAATTCGTTTGCATCGAAACGGAAAGTCGCGCTCCTATTTTGAAAAAGGAATCGAAATGATTCTCGCAACGCGTTTAGAATTTCGTCATTCGAAAGATAAAATTTTAGAATTGTATTGTGCGCATGCGCCTTTTGGAAGTAATGTAGTAGGTTTAGAAATGGCGTCTTGGAAATATTTCGGATTGCAACCCCATCAATTATCGTGGGCGGAAGCCGCTACTTTAGCGGTTTTACCCAATGCGCCAAGTTTAATTTATCCAGGTAAAAATCAAGAACGATTATTAGCGAAACGCAATCGATTACTAAAGAAATTGTACAACGATAACGTCATAGACAAAGCAACTTACGAATTATCATTACAAGAAAGTTTACCTCAAAAACCGTTTGATGTACCACAAATTGCGTCTCATTTGGTTCAAAAAGTAGCAAAAGAACATCCTACAGAAAAAATAAAAACCACCATTCAATTGGATTTACAAGAGCGTACCAACGAAATCGTAAAACAATATTATAACTATTACAAACAAAATCAAGTCTATAATATTTCTGTTTTGGTGGTTGATGTAAAAACGCGTAACGTAATTACATATGTTGGAAACAGTCCAACGGATAAAGAGCATCAAAAAGACGTAGATATTATTGAAGCGCCACGAAGTACAGGAAGTATTTTGAAACCCTATTTGTATGCTGCCATGCTGAATGATGGTTACATCTTACCGCAAACTTTGGTTCCTGATGTTCCTACCCAAATTTCAGGATATTCGCCTCAGAATTTCAATTTAACTTATGATGGAGCGGTTCCTGCGAGTAGAGCTTTGGCGCGTTCTTTGAATATTCCGTCTGTTTTGATGTTACAAGATTATTCTGTGAATCAGTTTTATGAAAAATTACAACAATTAAAGTTGCGAAATGTAAATCGACAACCTTCTATTTATGGTTTATCGTTGATTTTAGGTGGAGCTGAATCGAATTTGTGGGATTTGTGTAAAGCGTATGCTTATATGTCTTCCACGCTGACGTATTTCAATCAAAACGATTCCAAATATCGTAAGAATGAAATGCTAAATTTGAATTACGATGCTGATTTTCAACCCGATTTTGGAAGTAGTTCACGTCAGAAAAACATTTTTGGTGCTGGCGCTATTTGGCAAACCTTTAATGCGATGAAAGAAGTTAACCGACCAGAAGGTGATGAAGCTTGGAAATTCTACGATTCTTCATTAGAAATCGCATGGAAAACAGGAACTAGTTTTGGTAGTAGAGATGCTTGGGCAATTGGGGTTACCAAAGATTATGTAGTGGGAATTTGGGTAGGAAATGCCACAGGCGAAGGAAGACCATTATTAACTGGAGTTGATAGTGCAGCTCCGATTTTATTTGACGTTTTCAGATTATTACCAAAATCGAAATGGTTTGAAATACCTTATAACGACTTAGATCCTGTCGAGGTTTGTGAGCTTTCGGGTTATTTAGCGCAAGAACATTGTCCGAAAATAAAACAATGGATTCCAAAAACAGCTAAAAAAACAGACAATTGTCCGTATCATAAAATTATTCATTTAGATAAAAATCAGCAATTTAGAGTCAATAGTAATTGTGAAAGTGTTGATGAAATGATAACCAAATCTTGGTTTGTTCTACCACCGGTTATGGAATGGTATTATAAAAGTAAAAATGTAAATTATCAAAATTTACCACCATTCAGAAGTGATTGCGTAGACGCTTTACAAGACAAACGTATGGATTTTATCTATCCAAAAGCTAACACTAAAATTATATTAACTAAAGATTTTGAAAGTAAAGTGCAGCCCGCCATCATCAAAGTAGCGCATTCTAATTCAAACGCGGAGTTATTCTGGTATTTAGACGATAAATATGTAGGAACCACAAAAACCTTTCACGAGAAACCTATTTTTGCTACAACAGGATTTCATATCATTACCGTAGTAGATGAATTTGGTAACGAAATCAGAAGAAAAGTACAATTTGAGAGTGAATAAAAACAAAAAAACCGCCAATCTTTCGAAAGGCGGTTTTTTATTTTTACAGGATACATCCCATATTATTTTACTATAATTTCATTTCCTTCTTTATCAAGGAAGTGATATTCTAGATACGTGTAAGCGTCACGAGGTATAATTTTCACCCATTTCTTATATTCGAAAAACCATTTCGAACGTAATGATGGAAAACCTTTTGTAAGGTATGCTGCCACAAAAGGGTGTACATTAAGTACAACTTTTTTATGGTCTTTTATAATGCGTTCAAGGTCAGATGCTATTTTGTCGATGATTAAAATTGGAGCTTCAATTTCCCCGTTTTCATTGTTAGGGTCTTCTTCTCTTGTTTTAATATTAACTTCTGGTCTAACTCTTTGTCTAGTTATTTGAATTAATCCAAATTTGCTAGGAGGCAAGATTTTATGCTTGGCCTTATCGTCACTCATTTCTTCTCTTAAGAAGTCGTACAATACTTTGCGGTTTTCTGGATTTTGCATATCAATGAAATCCACCACAATAATTCCGCCCATGTCTCTAAGTCGTAACTGACGTGCAATTTCAGCTGCAGCAATCATATTAACTTCTAGAGCAGTATCTTCTTGGCTAGTTGCTTTGCTTGAACGATTTCCGCTGTTCACGTCGATAACGTGTAAAGCTTCGGTATGTTCAATAATTAAATAAGCACCTTTGCTCATGGAAACTGTTTTTCCAAAAGACGTTTTTATTTGTCGTTCAATATTGTATTTCTCAAAAAGAGGCAGTTCCTTAGACTGATAGTGTTTTACGATAGACACTTTATCGGGAGCTATTTCTTGCAAATACTCCTTCGTTTCAAGATACAAATCTTCATCATCAACATGAATTCCAGTGAAGGTATCATTAAATACATCTCTTAAGATAGAAGAAGCTTTGTTAAGTTCTCCTAATACTTTTGATGGATGATGAGCAGTTTGTAACCTTCTGCTCATTGCTGACCAACGGTCAAGCAGTGTTTGCAGGTCTTTATCAAGTTCGGCTACTTTTTTGCCTTCGGCTACTGTTCTCACAATAACCCCGAATCCTTTTGGTTTAATAGATTGAACCAGTCGTTTTAATCGGTCTTTTTCTTCTCTTGATTCTATTTTTTGAGAAACAGAAACTCGGTCTGAAAAAGGAACTAAAACCACATATCTTCCAGCTAAAGAAATCTCAGAACTAATTCTGGGACCTTTGGTAGAGATAGGCTCTTTTACTACTTGAACTAAAACTGATTGATTGGCACTTAGAATGTCGGTTATAGAGCCATCTTTGTCAATTTCAGCTTCAAAAGGAAAATTTTTGAGTGAATAATCTTTTATTTTACCTGCGCTTACAAGTTTAATGAATTTCATTAAAGAAGGAAGATTTGGACCTAAGTCGTGATAATGCAAAAAAGCATCTTTCTCATGACCTAAATTCACAAATGCGGCATTTAAGCCAGCAACGGGTTTACGGATTTTGGCAATAAAAATATCACCAACCGCAAAATTGCTTTGTTTTTCTTCTTCTTTGTGTAATTCAATTAGTTTTCCATCTTTTAATAAGGCAAAATCTACAGCGTCTGAACCTGATCGAATAATTAACTCTTTGTTCATGCAGTACATTTTTATCCGAACTTTTCGGCAATAGGCAATAAGTTATAAGCAATAGGCGTAAAACGCATACAGCTTAAAGCTTAAGGCTTATGGCTAATTGTAAGGATGGATTAAATAATAATTTTACAGGATTTTTCCCGATAATCAATGTTAAATTGATTGTTTTCAATGAACTTTTTTTTCTAAAAAAGAAAAAGTAGTTTTAAACTACTTTTTCTTTTTATGACGGTTTGCTCTCGCTCTTTTCTTACGTTTGTGAGTTGCTACCTTATGTCTTTTTCTTTTTTTACCACTTGGCATAACATGTTGGTGTTTAGATTAATAAATAGTTTTTATACTGTAACTTCTGTTTTTTCTTTAACGCTTTCTACAAACACTTTAGCTGGTTTAAATGCTGGAATGTTGTGTGCAGGGATTTTAATTGTAGTGTTTTTAGAAATGTTTCTTCCTGTTTTTTCAGCTCTAGTTTTGATGATAAAACTTCCAAAACCTCTTAAATAAACATTGTCACCAGTTTCTAACGAGTTTTTCACTTCTTCCATAAAAGTCTCAACTGTTGCTTGAACATCTCCTTTTTCAAGTCCTAATTTCTCTGAAATTTTCGCTACGATATCTGCTTTCGTCATTTTCTTTCGTATTTATATTTTGTGTATTTTTTTGAGTTTGCAAATATAAGAATTAAAAAAACAATAATTCAACGTTAATTGATTAAATTTTAATTACTAAAGATTTATTTTTGTTGCCTTATAAAAAATCATGGAATTTTCTAACTCTTTAATTCATTGGTATTTACAGAACAAGCGCGATTTACCATGGCGAAACACGACAAATCCATACCCGATTTGGCTCTCAGAAATTATGCTTCAACAGACGCGTGTGGCACAAGGTTTGCCTTATTTTTTGTCTTTTACTGATGCTTTTCCAACAATTTTCGACCTAGCAAATGCCGATGAAGAACAAGTTTTAAAATTATGGCAAGGCCTAGGTTATTATTCCAGAGCCAGAAACTTACATGCTACTGCAAAACACATTGCTTTTGAATTAAACGGAGAATTCCCACCTACATATAAAGAATTATTGAAGCTAAAAGGAGTTGGTGAATATACCGCTGCTGCTATTGCTTCTTTTTCATATAACGAACCTGTAGCTGTTTTAGATGGTAATGTTTTCAGAGTTTTGAGTCGTTATTTTAATGTAGATAGCGATATTTCTTTGCCAAAAACTAAAATAGAATTCCAACAATTAGCGCAAGAAGTTTTAGACAAGAAGAATGCTGCAGTATTTAATCAAGCGATTATGGAATTTGGTGCGCTACAATGTGTTCCAAAAAATCCGGATTGTAATTCTTGTGTTTTAAATTCGAGTTGTGCTGCTCTTCAACATAAAAAAGTTTCAGAATTACCCGTAAAGTCTAAGAAAACAAAAGTGACGAATCGCTATTTGAATTATTTAATTTTGAAAGATTCGGATTCCAATTATATTGTGCAAAAACGCGAAGGAAAAGGAATTTGGGAAAATTTATATGAGTTTCCTCTTTTAGAAACCGACTTTTTATTGTCTGAAAAAGATGCGATTGATCAGATTTCAAAAATGCAATTCTACAATCAAAAACCTTCGGAAATTTTGATTTTACAAAACGAAATCACGCTTCATAAATTATCGCATCAGCATTTGCATATTCGTTTTTTCGAACTTCGTTTTGCTTCGAAATTACCTGATTCAAAACCTTTTACAGCAATAGAAAAATTACCTTTTCCAATTGTAATTCATAATTTTATGGTTTCAAATTATTTTAATTCGCATTAAATTACTATTTTTGATTAACCCTAATACATTTACAAGCCATGAACGGAACTTTAAACAAGGTAATATTGATAGGTCACTTAGGTGATGAAGTAAAAATGCATTACTTCGAAGGAGGCAATTGCATCGGACGTTTTCCTTTAGCGACAAACGAAGTATATATCAATAAAACTACTGGAGAAAAAATCACCTCTACAGAATGGCACAACATTGTCGTTCGTAATAAGGCAGCCGAAATCTGTGAAAAATATCTTTCTAAAGGAGATAAAATTTACATCGAAGGACGTATAAAGTCGCGTCAATGGCAAGCTGAAGATGGTGCTACAAAATACACTACTGAAATTCAAGTGACCGAATTTACTTTCTTAACTACCAAAAAAGATACTGATTTAAGTAAATCTTCTTTACCAACAGGTAGCGCACCAGATGATTTTAATGTTTAACTAAATTAATTTAATTTGGATCCTGATCCTGCCAGTTTACTTCACACGATAGATTTTGAATTCCTTTTCGGAATAGTAGCAATTGTTATATTGCTCGCTTGTTCTGCCTTTATTTCGGGTTCTGAAGTAGCTCTTTTTTCTTTATCTCAAAAAGATGTAGATGAAATTCTAAATAAAGATTTCAACAAAGGAACTCTTATTTCCAGATTATTAGAAAAACCTAAGAAATTATTAGCTACTATTTTAGTTGCCAATAATTTTGTGAATATTGCTATTGTAATCATTTTCTCTTCTTTTAGTGGACGATTATTTAACGGAATTGAATCTTCTGTTTTACGATTTGTTTTAGAAGTTGTAGTAGTTACGTTCTTCATTTTACTTTTCGGAGAAGTTTTACCTAAAATTTATGCCAATCGAAACAACATGGATTTTTCCCAAAAAGTGGTAATTCCTATTTCGATTTTAAATAATGTATTATCTCCTATTAGTGTTCCTATGCGAAATGGAATTCTTTTTATTGAAAAGAAACTGAATGTACAAAAAGGAAATTTTTCGGTAAATCAACTTTCACAAGCGTTAGAATTGACTTCACAATCGGATACAACGGACGGTGAACAGAAGATTTTGGAGGGTATTGTAACTTTCGGAAACACCGAAGTCCGTCAAGTGATGAGTCCGAGAATAGATGTTTTTGCTTTAAATATTGAAGAAACTTTCGAAGAAATAATGCCGAAAATTGTCGAAAAAGGTTATTCTAGAATCCCAGTCTACAAAGAAAATATCGACCAAATTGAAGGAATTTTATTTATCAAAGATTTGATTCCACACATTGATAGTGAAACATTTGATTGGGTAACATTACTTCGTCAACCTTTCTTTGTTCCAGAAAATAAAAAATTAGACGATTTATTGAAAGATTTTCAGGGAATGAAAAGCCACTTAGCTGTTGTGGTGGATGAATATGGAGGAACTTCTGGAATCATTTCGTTAGAAGATGTTTTGGAAGAAATTGTGGGCGATATTAGTGATGAATTTGATGATGAAGATTTGATTTATTCTCAAATTGATGATAAAAATTTCCTATTTGAAGGTAAAATTAGCTTGAAAGATTTTTATCGAATAATTGATGTGGATGAAAATGAATTTGAAAGTAAAAAAGGTGAAGCTGAAACTTTAGCTGGTTTCTTACTCGAGATTTCTGGAAATTTCCCAAAGAAAAGACAGAAAATAACGTTCCATAATCTTATTTTTACCATCGAAAATGTAGATAAGAGAAGAATAAAACAAATAAAAGTTACGTTATAAGAATCATGATACAAAATATATTGAAATTAAGTTGTTTGGGATTGTTTTTTGGATTGGTTTCTTGTGGAGACGAAACATTACCAAAACCAAAAGGACATTTGAGTTTGGAATATCCAAAAGCCAAATATTCTAAATTAAATTCGGATTGTACTTTTACTTTTGAAAAAAATGATTTGGCTAATATAAAAGATAAATCATGTGCTTTCGAAATTAATTATCCGAAGATGAAAGCTACGATTTACCTTACTCACAAATCAGTTAATAACGACATTGATAAATTATTACGTGATGCTCAAAAACTAACTTACGACCACGTAGTGAAAGCAGATGATATTCTAGAACAACCTTTTATTAATGACAAAAAAAAGGTATACGGAATGTTCTATGAAGTAGGTGGAAACGCGGCTACAAACGCTCAATTTTACGTTACCGATAGCACAAAAAACTTTATAGTAGGAAGCGTTTATTTTTACGCAAAACCAAATTTTGATTCTATTTTACCAGCAGCAAATTATCTAAAAGAAGATATGCGAAGAATTTTGGAGACTTTGGAATGGAAATAAATTTGTATTAATTTCTAATTTACAAAAATGGTCAAAGTCAAACTAATATCATTTATCATTTCAATTGTGTTATTATTAATCAATAATGATTCACTTAATGACAAGATTTATAAATGTCATAAGTCTAATATTGCTAAATTTTCAAATGAAATAGAGTCGCAGTTTGATTTTAGAAAGCAATATATTAACGATATAATTGAACTACATCAGCAAAACAAAAATGATACAATTCTAATTATTGAAAAACATGATTTTGCTTGCGATGGTTGTCCCGCAAGTTTTGTTCAAATATTTTCTAAAGAAAAATATATTGAATTTAGGCTTAATATGAGTGAAAATATTAATGAAAGTAAATATGAAGATAAATTTGAATCTGCCCTTAAAGAATATAAATCAAAAGTTCCTGGTATAGAAACGGAATATTTACATTCTGATTTGAAAATAATTTTTGAAAATTTAAAAAAAGGTAAAAAAATTAATCAGATTCAAAAGGAGAATAATACTAATGATTGTTATGATGGAAGTAATTCAATTTACACTTTAATTTATCCAAACGATGAATTAAAATGTATGATAATTAGATGTTGGAAATAAAAAAAGCCCTGATAATCTCAGGGCTTTTTTTATTACATTTTTTTCGACTCTTTTACTTTGTAAGAATCACCACCAGCTACACCTTCAATGGTTTTGGTTAACGATTCTAAAGATTGTTTTTCAGAATCGAATTTTACGGTTGCAATTTTAGTTTCGAAATCTACTACTGCTTGTCCAACACCTTCTTGATCAGCTAATTTGTTTTCGATTGATTTAGCGCAACCCATAGCGCAAGTCATTCCGTCGATAGTAAAACTTGCAGTTTGCATTTTAGCTAAATCTGCTTCAGAAACCGCTTCTTTTTTTGTTTCTTCAACAGCAACTTCCTTGCTTTCTTGTTTACAACTTGCAAAAGAAAGAGCGATTACAAGCGCTAAACCAATATTTTTTAAATTTTTCATACCTACAAATGTTAAATTAAAAGTCTTTAAATAAAGACTATGCAAAATTACAAAAATTCATAGTGCTATTTTAAAAATAAAGCCTGAATTTTGACGAACAAAATAGTGCAATGGAAAACAATTCAACAAAATGGTATTTATTAGGCTTTTTAGGCTGTGTTTGGGGAAGTTCATTCATCTTAATGCAATTGGGTTTGAAAGGTGTAAATTCGGTTCAATTAGGGAGTTTGCGAATTCTTTTTGCGGCTTTGTTTTTAATTCTTGTTGGGTTTAAACAAATTCCTCAAATTCCGTTACACAAATGGAAATACATTGCGTTAACAGCTTTGTGTGGAACATTTATTCCAGCGTTTTTGTTTGCTTTTGCACTTTCCAAAATAGATGGTTCTATTAGTTCAATTCTAAATTCATTAACTCCGTTAAATACATTATTAGCTGGATTGCTCTTTTTTGGAATGAGCGTGCAAAGAAGTCAAGTTTTTGGTGTGATTATTGGATTTATTGGTTGCGCTTTGTTAGTGTTATTTGGTGATGGAGAAAATACAACTGAAAATTATTACTATGCAATTTTAGTTGTGATTGCTTCCGTTTTTTATGGTATCAATGTTAACTTAATTAAAAAATACTTATCCGATTTAAAACCTTTAACGATTAGCACAGGAAACTTCTTAATTATGTTTTTTCCAGCTTTAATCGTTTTATACTTTACGGGATTTTTTGATATTGTTCACGAAACTAAAGTACAAACTTCATTAGGCTTTATTGCTATTTTAGGTATCGTTGGAACCGGATTTTCGAATATTTTATTTTTTAAATTGATTCAGCTTTCATCGCCTGTTTTTGCTTCTTCGGTTACTTATATTATTCCTGTGGTTGCTTTTATTCTAGGTTATTTATTTATGAATGAAACGCTTTCGGTTATTCAATTATTAGGCGCTTTGATAGTTTTAGTCGGAGTTTATTTTTCCAGTAAGAAATAAAAAAAAGCGCCCAATTTCTTGAGCGCTTTCTGAATTTCATGTTTTGTTTATTACTTGAAATCAGCATCAGTTACACCTTCGTTAATTTTAACTTCGGTAGTGATTAACTCGATTTCGATACCAACATTCATGATGGTTTTGTATGGGAATTTTAATCCTTTTACATCTTTGTAATCTTGAAAGTAAGTGGTTTGTGTCATTTTTTGACCACCTTGCTCAACGTCTTTAGCTTCAGCTACTTTAAATCCAGTTTTTACATCATAGTAATAGGTAGATTTTCCGTTTTTGATTGCATAAGCATCAGTACCATTAATGTTTTCAATTCCTGTTAAAGTAACGTCTTTATCAGTTAACAATGACAATTCTTTAAAGTTACCTGCCATGTCTTGCATGTCTTTCAAATCTTGGTCTTTGAAATCTTTTCTTTGACCTTGTTGTACCATGTAAGCTTCTTTTTCGTTAACTACTTGTTTCATCATTACCATTCCCATAGCCTTCATTTCAACGCCTAATTTTTTAGGAGCTGTTTTTACTACTAATTCTAATGGTGTTCCTTGAACAGTTCCAGCTGACATTACGGCTAACGTTTTTACGTTTTTAACCGCCTTCTCACCACCAATTGCATTGATGTAACTGTTTAATACTGTTTGAGCTGTAACTCCTGCAGGAATAGGTTTTTTAACTTCTGGTTTTTCTGTTGGGTTACCATATTTGTCAAAGTAGAAAATTGGTAATTTTTCTCTTTTACTCATAGCTTCCAAGCCTGGTAAAACATCACCTGCTTTTCCTACGATTACAACTCTTGTTTTATCAGACAAGAAGTATTTATTAGCTGCATTTTTGATATCTTCAGCAGTAACTGCATTGATGTTTTTGATATAGTTTTCGTAGAAATCTTCAGGTAAACCTTGAGTTTCTTTGTTTAAAGCATATCCTGCAATAGTTGAAGGTTTTTCAATTTGCATTACGAAGTTACCTACATATTTTGCTTTAGCATTTCTTAAATCTTCTTCAGAAACTAATTCTGTTTTGATTCTTTTTAACTCATTGAAAAATTCTACAACAGCACTATCAGTTACTGTATTTCTAACAGAAGCACTTGAACGGAATTTGTTGATATATTTTCCAGCTCCAATAGAAGAGTATGCGCCGTATGTCCAACCGTGTTTTTCACGTAAGTTTAAAAATAGTCTTCCTTCACCGCCACCACCTAAAATTTGGTTAGCTAACAAAACTGAAAAATATTCTTTGTCTGTCATTTTTAAGTTAGACAAGTTAACAAGAGAAATTTCCGATTGTACTGCGTTTGGTGTATCAATAAAATTGATTTGACTGTATTGAACGTCTTTTGGAGAAGTGTATGATAGTTGTGGAGCTGTAGCTTTTTTCCAAGTACCGAAAAGTCTTTCCACTTCTTTTTTAACCTCTTTAAAGTTAACATCTCCTACAATTACTAAATAGGCATTTGCTGGAACGAAATAAGTGTTGTAGTTCATTACAACATCATCTAAAGTAACGTTCTTTAAAGTTTCTTCGCTAGTAAATTCCCCTTTATAATGTTCTTTTCCGAAAACTAAAACATTTTCAGCTCTACGAGCAATAGCTGTAACGCTTTTTTCATCTGCTTTTAATCCTTCGATGATTTTTTCTTTCTCTTTTTCGAATTCTTTTTGGTCAAATAGTGGGTTTAATGCACCATCTGCCATCAATTCTAAAATTCTTTTTGAATATCTTGAAAGCCCGTTTCCGGAAGCTCCAGAGGCATAAAAATTGATGTCTGCTCCTAAGAAGTCAATTTCTTCGTTAAAAGCATCTTTGTTAATGGTTTCAGTTCCGTTACCTAACATTCCGCTTAAAATATCAGAAACTCCTTTTTTATTTCCTTCAGCATAAGGTGGATTATCTAAAGTAAGATTGAAAGAAACACGAGGTAATTTATGATTCTCAACTACTAAAACTTTCAAACCATTTTTTAGTATAAAGCTTTGTGGTTTGTTGATGTTGATAGTAGGAGCTGGTCCTGCTTTTGGTTGCGGTCTATCTTGTGCTTGCATAGTTATTGTTAAAAATAAACTGGCTGCTATGTATATAAATTTTTTCATATTCTTCAAATCTTAGTTTTGAGCTTTGTCTTTAGCAGGTACATAATCTAAAATCATTCTTTGGTTTGAGTTTAGATATTTTTTTGCAATATCTCTAATTTCTTCTCTTGTGATAGAACGATAAATATCAATTTCTGTATTGATTAAGTTAATATCGCCATATAACATATAATAAGTTGCTAAATTATCAGCAATTCCTTCAACAGAAGCATTGTTACTTACGTAGTTGCTTTCAAATTTATTTTGAAGTTTTTGGAAGTCTTTTTCAGAAATTAATTCGTTTTGCATTTTTGCAATTTCTTCATCAATCTCTTTTAAGATAGATTCTGTTGTGTTTTCTCCCATTGGTAAACCATAGATTAAATACATTCCATAATCTTCTTGACTGTAGTTGAAAGCACCAATTTGTAATGCCATTTTTTTATCGTCTACAATCTTTTTGTATAATTTAGAGCTTTTTCCATCAGAAAGGTAAGCTGAAATCATATCTAAAACTCTAGCATCGCGCGTTTTCATTGAAGGTGTTCTGTATGAAGCCACTAACATTGGAATTTGAATGTTTGGATCTTGCCAAGTTGCTTTAAATTCTTGAGTAATTGGCGCTTCTTCAACTTTTTGACGAGTTACAGGAGCTCCTTTTGGTATTGGGCTAAAATATTTTTTCACCCATTCTTTAGCTTGCGCTTTGTCAAACTGACCTGCAATTACTAAAACCGCATTGTTTGGTACATAGAATTTTTTATTGAAAGCTAAGAATTCTTCTAAAGTAGCTGCATCTAAATGCTCCATTTCACCAATGGTTGTCCATTTGTATGGGTGTACTTTAAACATGTTTTCTTTAACAGCCTTAATTAAATTACCATAAGGTTGATTATCAACACGTAATCTTTTTTCTTCTTTAACAACTTCGTTTTGTGTATCAACACCTTTTTGGTCAATAACAGGATGCATTAATCTTTCAGATTCCATCCAAATAGCTAATTCTAGGTTGTTTGAAGGGAAAACCTCATAGTAATATGTTCTGTCATCCGTAGTATTAGCATTGTTGTTTCCTCCGTTTGCTGTAACTAATTTGAACCAGTCTCCTTTGCCTATGTTTTTTGTTCCTTCAAATAGAAGGTGTTCAAAAAAGTGAGCAAAACCTGTACGGTTAGGTTGTTCGTCTTTTGCTCCTACGTGATACATTACAGATGTAATTACCACAGGTGCTGAATTGTCTTGATGTAATACAACATGTAATCCGTTGTCTAAATCAAATTCCTCGAATGTTACTTTTTGAGCAGAAGCAGTTCCGCCAAGCATTAGTGCAGTACCCAAAGCCATTAAAGATTTTTTCATACGTTATTAATTTGTTTGATATAATTGTAATAAGACGCAATTTCGAGATAATGTTACAATAAAATTGCATTTTTAGTTGGAAATTTTATTGAAATTACAATTTAGAATATTTTTATTGGGTAGATAGTTGTTTGGTTTAGAAATTATTGTATATTTGCAACCTTAAAATTTTTAACTAAAATCATTGTTATGTACGCAATCGTAGAGATAGCAGGGCAACAATTCAAAGTAAGCAAAGACCAAAAGGTTTATGTTCACCGTTTAGCTTCAGAAGAAGGAACTAAAGTTTCTTTTGATAAAGTTCTTTTATTAGATGAAAACGGAACAGTAACTTTAGGCGCCCCAGCTGTAGAAGGTGCTTCAGTAGAAGCCAAAGTGTTACAACACTTAAAAGGTGATAAAGTAATCGTTTTCAAAAAGAAAAGAAGAAAAGGTTACAAAAAGAAAAACGGTCACAGACAATCATTCACTCAAATTTTAATTGAAGGAATTGTTGCTGCTGGAGCTAAGAAAAAAGCTGCTAAAAAAGAAGTAGAAGTTGAAGTAACTGAAGCTACTGAAGAAGTTAAGCCAAAAGCAAAAGCAACAAAAAAACCAAAAACTGAAGAATAACATTTAAAAATATTACGTCATGGCTCACAAGAAAGGTGTCGGTAGTTCGAAGAATGGTAGAGAATCAGAATCGAAACGTTTAGGCGTTAAGATTTATGGTGGTCAAGCTGCTATTGCTGGAAACATCATTGTTAGACAAAGAGGTTCTAAGCACAACCCAGGTGAAAATGTTTACATGGGAAAAGATCATACTTTACATGCTAAAGTTGATGGAGTTGTAAAATTCCAGAAAAAAGCGGAAAACAAATCATATGTATCTGTAGTTCCGTTTGAAGCTTAATAATCCTATTTAGCAACATACTAAAAACCTCTCCATTGGAGAGGTTTTTTTATTAAAATAAATGTGGTTTGTGTTTGCATATTTAATGCAATTACTTATATTTGCACCCACAATTAAGCATACGCGGGTATGGTGAAATTGGTAGACACGCCAGACTTAGGATCTGGTGCCGCAAGGTGTGAAGGTTCGAGTCCTTTTACCCGCACTCATAAATGCTAAAAGCCCTTAATTACTAAGTAGTTAAGGGTTTTTTATTTCTTAGAACCCCCGTATTTCCCCCAAAACCATTTTGAACTCAATTTAAAATTAATAGGTGCAATTTCAATAGCAACTTTTTTACGTGTTGGTGCCAAAAAAAGTTGGTTTTTTATTTTTTTTTCATTATATAGTGTGTATAGGGACAAGTTTTTTTGACTTTTAATGCACTTGTCTATATTTATATAAAAGAGGGGTTGTTTGTTTGGACAAGCCTTGTCCATTTTATATAAAGTTGTTTAATAAAAAAGAATATGAATAAAAAAACTATAAATAACAGTTTATGTGAAATTATTAAAAAATTACAAGAAAAGAAAGCTAAAATATTTTATAACTTAAAAAGCCTTGAAAGGATTACTACCAAAAAAGCTAGAGCGTTGAAATATGATATGGCTAGGGTAAAAATAAAGTATAAAGATTCTGAACACCTTTTATTTAAAAAAGGTAGAGATTGGAATATTCATTTCACTTTGATTCATGAATTTTTACCAAAATACAAAGGAAAGCGAGAAAGTATATATGCTGAAAAATGGGCAACACATTTTAGCTGGAACCTAAAAAAAAGTTACGATTATAAATATCATAATAAATTAGTAGAATTAATTAAGTCTGATTTAGGTAAATATAAAATTGGCTTTTGCATTGAAAAAGATGAAAGGGGTTATTATCATGTGCATGGAATTTCAGACGCTTCAACAAATAAAGTTTTGAGTTCAGTTAAAAAGATATTATGTCAATTTTTAGATAATAAAGAAAAAAGAATTAAAGTTAATGAAATTCAAAATAAGTATTGCTATATCGCATACATGAAAAAGCAAGGTGAAATTAAATTTATTTAAAATGGAAAATATAGAAATAAAAGATTTTAGGTTCAACCCTGAGTTAAGGAGATTATTGACTCAATATTGTCTAATGACATATGAAGAAAATGCTGTATTAGACGATGAGAGTTTAATAGCGGAATATAATTACTTAAATGAGAGCAATTGTTTGAATGATTTATTCCTTTGTGAATATCTAACAATAAAATCTCTTCAAAAGTATGTCTAGGTATCCTATTATTAATAAGATTAAAATTAATGGTATAAAATTTACAAGCTGGTTCCTCCAGAAAAATTCCATAAAAAATTTTTGGGAATTTTATAAGATAATAACACTTTTCAGTCTATTTTATGTTATTAATGTGTTGTATATGAGTACTGTATAGCACGCTCAGAGATTAAAATAATGTTGTCAAGTCCTGTAAATAGGTTTAAAAAATATAGAAAAGCTGCTTGGCGTTTAAAATTTAATATAAACTATGGATGAAAATACTCTCGATGGCAAAATTGCAGTCAAGCAAAAAGAAATTAGTGTAGCTAATAACGATCCTGAGAAAAAGAAAGTTCTTCAGGCTGAGTTATTAAAATTAAACTTGCGTAAGCAATTACTTAAGCAAACCAAAATAACCCAAAATTTGAAGGACAATGATTAATGAAAGATTTTCGTGTAAAAATATGGATTAGCGGGCGCAGAACAGAAGTAAACATAAAAGCAATAAATGGTGTTGGTGCCATGAACATAGCAAAAAAAATGTATCCAAACAGTCGTGTTATTACGGCTCAACAGGTTAAATAAAATTCACTTAAATTTGGTTTTGTTAAGTTTTACAACCCTAATATTTGTTTCTTTTTTATATTAAATTCTTCTTCTGTAATAATTCCTTTTTTTAATAGTTCAGCTAGTTTTTCTAGCTCGTTAAGATTTAAAGCTGTTTCAATTACGGGTTTTTCATTAGCAGAAATTCTATATTGATCTATAGAATTAATTTTGTTTTTGTCTGACTTATCTATGTTGAAAATAATATTTTTAGCACCACAATTATTATGAATAGTTACTTCATATCCTCTAATTCCAAAAATAACTCTAATTAAAAAGTTTGAAGCATCACGATATCCTATCAACCCAAAAAAAACATTCACAAACAAAGCTATAAAACCATAAGCACAGATGAATAAACCCAAGTATGTTAGAAAACCAATACTTGTTATTAAAGCAAGTGCAAATACTACTAGACTAAAAAAAATTAAACGTAAAGAATATGTAAATGAGTCTTTTTGTAAAAATGTTTTTTCAATTGTTTTGATAGTGCCTATGCATTTTCTCTCAATAGTTTGATGTTGATTCCCATTATAATATGAAATTTTATCTTCAGTTATATTTATATAACCATTACTGAAACTAATTTTTCTAATTACCATATTAATCTAGTTTTATTATTTATTTGTAAAATTTTATAGTATTTTCAAGGTTATGCCCTGAAAATGAATTAATCTCTAAGATAATCAAATTTTGTGTTATGGGAAACATTGAATATGATAATTAGAATCGTAATTCTTATTTATATATGTTTGTATTTTATTTGACTACAATTTTAGTAGAACTTAATGTTTTCAACTTTAAGTTCTTTGTAACTTTTTATTCCATCTTCCCCAATACCTATTTCAATATACACTTTACAACTTTGATTTTTGTTTTTTGAAACTCTAAAACAACTGTAATCAACTGTATATCTATAATATGTAATATTATCGTTTACTTGAAAACGATATATATTATCTTTAATTGTAAATTTTTGATTTACATATTCTTTTTCGTTTCTATATAATTTAGTTATTTCAGAAGATTTAATATTTTTTCTTGTAATGAATAAATCTACATTGTCGGAATAATATTTTGTTGCATCAAATTTATTATTCATTATATCTTCATACATATCTTTAATATGTTCATTCAAAGCAATTTCGTTTCTTTGACTAAGAGGCAACTCTTCATATTTAGTTTCATTTATTTCTTCTTCAAAATTTTCATCAATTCTATTTGACGATTTATTTTGAGCTGAAGTTGAAGGGTTGTCTATAACTTTATTGTCAATTTCTTTATTGTACTTCATATCTGGGTTTCTCCACCCTCGGCTAAAGTGATAAGTTTCTCTTCCTATTAAATATGGGTTATTTCCAGTTCGACTAAGATATGTGCTATCTAAAGTTATTTTTACGGGAAATAAAGCTCTAACGTCCATTTTTACTTCTTGATTGCTGAAAATTGAAAACCCAATTTCTCTTATTTTATATCCATTTTCATCCTCTGTAATACCACTTATTTCATAATCATAATCGCCAATAGGTTTTTCCATTACAAAAGGTTGCTCAGATCTTTTTAAAAAACTAGACCAAACTTTTACTTTATTATCATGAAAATAGAATCTGTATTTAACAATATGATCAACATTTATCAGATTATACTCCCATTCTCCTTGGATATATTTTTTTATGCCTTCAGTATCATTTATATCAATTTTGACGATTTTTTCAGAGGAACTATTTTTTGAGGTACAAAAAATAAGTAAGATGGATAATCCAAATAGTAATATTGCTTTTCTCATATAAATCTATTGGTTTTTGATTTTTTAAAAATAATCTTTTCTGACAATCAAAACAAATTATTTATTTAAAGTTTATTGATGTTAATTCAAGCTTATAATTATTAAGTAATGATCTTTAAATCAACATTTTTAACTCTGACTTTGTAGAATACCCGCAATTTTTTTAACTGTATTTGCCGAAACTCCCGTAAGTGTTCCGATTTTTCTCAAAGACAAGTGTGGGTTTGTTTTTAGTTCTTTAACTACTTTTTTATGTTTCGATAGGGTAACTTCAGTTGAATCAGTTGTTCCCTTTGTTCGCCCGACATAAGACCCACGTAAACGAGCTTGTAAAATTCCTTCGGCTTGTCTTTCTAAGAGGGTGGTGCGCTCTAAAGCATTTATCTCACTAAGTACAGTTGTGATTAGATTAAAAATAGGATTTATTTTGCCATTTACTATGGATTCAAGTCCAAGATTATCAATTTTAACAATAACTCCTTTGCTTTGAAAAAATGATAAAGTGGTCAAAACGTCTATAGTTGAGCGACCAGCTCTCGAAAGGTCATGAAAGGTGATAAAGTCATACACGCCTGACTCAACGGCTTCAATCAATTTTTTGCCTTCAGGTCTTTCCGCAAATGGAATGGAGCCACTAATGACATCGATAAATAATTTTTCATCAGGGTGTGCAATTGCTAACTGACGATAATTTTTCTGTGTTTGTGAACTTTGTCTTATGTACCTTGCCTTTTTCATGGTTTTTCTATTTTTTTTGTTCAAAATTAGGATGGTGTATTTTGCACAATTTTTTTAAATGATTTTGTTGGTTTTAGCTTTAGTGTTGGTGCTCACGTTTAAAGTATAGTCTATTTTTGATCAAATTGAGGGTTATTTCCCCTCAATCCAATCGATAACAGGAACCAACATATCACAATAAGCTCCTTCAAAAGTTTTAACCACTTCACGGTTCTTATTTATGAAAACTATTGTGTAATCATCCACCCAGCGTAAGCAAACTTTTACCCAACCTTGGTGAGTAAGTCCATTCACCTGAAATGCTAAACCACCTTGAAATTCTTTTGATTCGCTAATCGCAGAAAAATTTTTTGCTCCCCACGCCATTAGTGCCATGCGGTCAGCATATCTAATTTGATCTAGTATAGTTTGAGCGATTTCCATTGTTCTTGATGTTGTTTCCATTTTATTTTTCTTAAATGATTAGTCTAGTGAACCAAAACTTCTGATAAATTCTTCTTTCGTTTTGTGCTCGTAGTAACTTTCAAATTGAATAGCAGTAACTTTTCCTGTTTTGATTAATTCAGCTAAATGTTTTAATGATTTAACTCCCAAAATCCCTTCTGATGTCCAAACTTGGTTCACCCTGAAATCATTCCCTCTAGCTTCTTCATTAAGAATTGCGGAACCAAACTCTCTCAAATTAAAGTAAGGTCTGTAACCATGTGCATGAACTAACTGAAGAGTTAAACCTCTCAAATTTTCTTTGATTTCTTTAATTCCGTTTTTAAATTCTGTTGCAGTCATAAGTAAAGTGTTACTTGATTATTACACTACAAAGTAAAGTAATATTTTACTAAAAAACAAATAATACTTAATTTATTTTATTTAAAATAAAGTATTACTTGATTTTGTCTATATTTGTAAAAAAATTAAAAATGGATAAAATTCTAAAACTAAGAGTAAAAGAAATAATGACTCTAAAAGGAATTAGTAGGGAAGAATTAGCTAATAAGGTTGGAGTTTCTATGACCACAATTAGTAATATTAGCACAGAAACTAATTTACCTACTATAGATTTACTTCTGCAAATAGCTGAAGCTTTGGATGTAGATATTAGAGAAATGTTTGTGCCAACTAAAGGAAGCTTAGTTGTGCAAAGTCAAGTAGATGAAGCGAAAGAATTAATTGAAAAAGGATTGAAAATTTTAGAAGGTAAAAAATAGCTTAGTTATTACATATTTGAACCATTTGACTAGAATGGTAAAGGATCATCAATAGAGTAAAATTTCAAGTCATTTATTAAATATGGCTCTTGAATTAAAACGTATCCTTGAGTTAAAAATCTGTACTCTTTTCTCATAATATTTTCATATATCCTATCTGGCATGGAAATAATAGAATTTGTTTCTTTTTCATGAAAAACAAAACAGTTACTATTTGCACTTTCTAATTGTTCTATAGAATTACTCCTAATAGAATTTATTATTCTAGCTAGATCCTCTTTATTCATTAAATCTCTATTTTATCAATTTCCTTCATTATCCTATCCGTCTCACTTAACGCCACAATTATCTTTTGATAATGCAAAATATCTTCAAAACCTAGTTCACGGTCTTTGCGGTCTTTAAGCCATTTTTGAGCGGGTTGGTAGCCACCAATGTAAAAGTTCCAAGCTACTTCAGGAACGTTGGCGAAATATTGCGTTTCGTTAATATATACGTTTCCATTTTTGTAAACAGGTTTCTTTACAATATTGTCACCGTCTTCAGGATATTGAGTGATGTATTTTTCTACAATAGGACTTTCTAACAAATGTATTTGTCTTAGTTCTCCACCTAGTTGAACCAATTGCCAAAAGATGTTGGAATCCTTTGGATAAGGCACTCTAGGAAAATCTATTTTTAAAAATTCTTTATACGTTTCTCTGTAGGTTGGTGAGTGAAGCACCGCATAGATATAATCCAACAAATCAATTGGAGCAAACGTGGTTCTATACTCAGAACGAACGTCTTTATCATTTGCCAAACAAACATTGCCGTCTTCTTTCTCTGGTGTAAATGCTAACCCCAACCCTTTTGCTATCTCATTCACAATTTCCATGTTGAGATTGGGGGTGCGAACTTCTTCATCTAATAAAGTTGCTTGGTCAGTAATTTCAGGATAAAGATAAAGTGGAGCTAAATATTCTCTTCCTAAAGGGTCAATAACATAAAATCCTTCTGAAACTATGAACTTAGAAACAAAAATAAAATCATAACTATTTCCATATACTTTTCCAGTTCTTTTAAAGATTAGAGAATAATTATCTTTAAGCATTGAGCTCATAACTTGCCCTCTAGTTCTTCCTATAAATCCAGAAGATTTTCCAGTAAAATAAGTTTTTCTAAAATCAAAAAGCCTATAATTAATATTAGTAAAAACTCCTTTATTGTTTTTGATGTCAGTTATTGCACTATTTACTTTCCAACCTGCACTATCTTTTATGTTTAATTTAGAAGTTATTTCATTTTCATCAAATTCTTTAAATATATCAATTGTATTTTTGATTTCATTATCAGTAAATTTAATTGTTAACGAATCGTTTTTTGTTTGAATTCCTGAATTATATGAACTAAATAAAGAATCAATTGAAAAACCCGTTTCATATTTTTTTAAAATATTATAATTTTTTTGAATGAAAAAATAATAAGGCTTTTCATAATTTATTTTAGTCCATTTTAAGTCTTTTAAATTTTGATTCAAAAAATCATATTTAAATTCCCTTTTTCCGTATAAATCATAATTAAAAACTTCACCTAATTCATCTTTCTTTTTCTTTCCTGTTTTTATGAATAAGTTGATAGATACACCTTGCATGATATCAAAAACGTTTTGGTCTGGAGAGCCATCAGGTGAAACTTCTTTTTTCTTCGAGTTACCGTGTAAATCTAAAATATAGATTTTATCAAAACTTTCTAGTAAATGTTTTCGCATTTGACGGTGAGTGATTCCATCGATAAAGCTATTATTAGAAATATAAGCTAAAATACCTTCACCATTTTTATCAATAAAATGTTGCCCGAAACGAGTGAATTTTATATAATCATCATCAAGGTTGATTTTTCTTTCGTTCAAATCTTTTTTGTAATCTGCAATTAGATTTTGAATCCATTCGTTTTTATTAGTACTACTAACGGCATAAGGCGGATTTCCAATAACCACCATTACGGGTGCATCTCGTTTAATTGCATTAGCTTGGTCGGCTTCGTCACTTAACCAACTACTAAATAGGGTTTGGGTATCGGGGTGCGCTTCTTCTAATGAGTTGGTCAAAAATATTTTAAAACGTTGGTCGTCTGTGGGTTTGTAACCTGTTTCAGTGAGCAACATATCCATTTTCAAATGCGCCATAGCATAACTCGCCATTAGTAACTCAAAGCCGTTTAAACGAGGTATTAAGTCATTGGTTACATACTTGCTCCAAATCCCTTGTTGTCCTTCAAATTTCTTGTGTATGTGCTTCACTACCTCAGCAAGAAAAGTTCCTGTTCCTGTTGCTGGGTCTAAGATTTGTACTTTGTGAACTTCTGTTTCAGTTTCAACCTCTTTTATTTTGGAGTTGGCTCCTTTGCCTGTTTGCGTAACGGCTTTTTGTTTTATTTTAGTTTTACTTGTGTCCGCTAAACCTTGTGGTAAATTAAACTCAGTTTTTAAAATATCATCAACGGCACGAACTATAAAATTAACTACAGGTTGCGGAGTGTACCAAACGCCTCGAGCTTTTCTTAAAGCGGGATTGTATTCACCTAAAAACGTTTCGTAAAAGTGAACCACAGGGTCTTCCTGTTTAGTGCTTTTACCAAAATTACGCATAATCTGAGCCACATCAGAAGCCAAGAAAATATTAACTAATTCATCCACAATCCAAACCAATCGGGTATCTAAATCAAAACCCGCAATGTCTTGAAATAATTTTCTAAGAAATGGATTTGATTTTGGAATTAGTTCTCCAGCTTCCATTCTTGAAAATGTTGGTAAAGTAGGATCGTGGTAGCGAGCTGCAAACATACCGTAAGCAATTGTTTGAGCATAAATATCAGAAAACGCTTTATTATCGATGTCGTGAATCAACATTTGTTGAAACGATAACATTTGTGATTTTAGTTGCGAACGTTTGCCTTCTTGGTCGTCATGGCTTAACGATTTTTCAATTATATCCGCCATTAAGCGAGCCTTACCCGCCATCATTTGAGCCAATTTAGTTGGTGACTTAATGGTTTGGGAAATGGTTTCGGCAAAGTTTTTTATAAGTTTATTGAATTGGTCAAAGTTTTCCGTAATCGGAACGATGGAACCATTTTCAATTTTAGCAATAGCAATTTTGGTGGTTAGTTCTCCATCTTTATAAAAATGGAAATCCATGTAATCAGTAAAAATCAAATTTGATAATCCCGATTTATATCTATCAAACTGTTCCTTAAGTGTCTTGCTTCCTAAGTCTACTCCAATATCTTTCGCTTCAATATATCCTACAGGAACGTCTTTACGGGTCAATACATAATCAGGTGCGCCACAATCAACTCGAGCGGGTTCGTTTGTTACTAATACATCAGGTAAAATTGCCATGATGAGGTTTTGAAGGTCACCACGATAGGAATGTTCTCGAGCGTTTCCTGTTTTGTAAAGCGTGTTTATTTTGTCGATGTATTGAGAGAGTGTCATTTTTTGATAGAATTTGTGCCAAATTAAGACAAAAAAATATAGTATAAAAGCGTTATGAAACTAAAACTCGCTTTTTCAGAATTTTTAAAGTAAGAATATTCTTGTTTTTTATAGCAGTAAAGTTCGATAAAAATAGGCTGAAATAAAAAAAATTAGTTAAATTATAATGAAACATTGTGTTTTTTGTTATAAATATAACTTTCTATTTCTCTTAATAAATTGAAAATCAATAAAATAAGTTTAAATAAACTTATTTAAATCAAAATTTTAAACTAACTAATCTGAAGCAAAAAAAGTCGATTTATTGCGCCAACTTTGTAAGGCTTGAGCGAGTAAAAATTGATAATCGATTATCATAATTATTTATTTATAAAAATTTTTAAATTATGAAAAAAATTAATGAAGCGTCATTAAGAATTGACGCAGTTGCGCTGTTAAATGTATTAAAAACAGCTAAATGATTAGGGGCTTTTAATGTGGAGTTTTGTTCTGAAGCAGAAATTAAAAGTGATTTTTTGCATTCAAATGTGTTTTCAAAGCCTGAAGATGTTGAAGGAAATTTATTCGGTTTATCACCTGTATTCTTTTTATTGGATAAAATGGGTTTGAGTTTCGTTGTCGATATTGATAAGGGGTTTTCTCCAAGTTATGTTTTTATACAGTTCGAATACATATATGATTTAAGACATTTTTATCTTGAAGTTTTAAGTGTAGACGAAGATGAATTTATTGCAATGGTAGATTTTAGTGAGTTTTGTTAATGTGCTAAAATTAAAATTTAAAAACCGTAAAAAGTAATTATTACGGTTTTTATAACTAAAACTTATGTTTAAATGGAAGGTAAATTATTAAATGAAGATTTTTTAAACAGTATCATTAAGAGCCGAGTGGATTCGGTTCTTAGTGATTTTGTTTCTGAACTTCAAAAAGACCTTTCGGCAAACTATTACTTAGATGATAGCTTACTAACCAAACACGAAGTGGCAAAAAAGTTAAACATAAGTATCAGACAAGTTGACAATCTTAAGAATAAAGGAAAGCTAAAGTCATGCCTAATAGGAAAATCAGTAAGGTTTAGAAATTCTGATGTATTAAATTATATTAAATCTTTAAGTTAGTAGTAATAGTAGTAATTTTTCTGAAAATTTTGAGAATTTAAGCATTAAACGATAACATATCAAAAAAGTTAATTAATTTCGCGTAAAATTTATGTTATGCAAATTATTGGCGTTACTTATTCTCAATTCAAACACACCGAAAATTTTTGGAATTTAAATCCAATTAGTTTTGAAGGAATAAATCTATTAGTAGGTAAAAATGCAAGCGGTAAATCAAAAACTTTGAGTTTAATTAATGGCTTAGCGAATAATTTAGCTGAAAATAAACCACTTAATTTTACAGAAGGAGATTTTGACTTTACGTTCCAAAAAGATGATATTACATATCAATTTTTATTAACAGTTCATGAAGGTAACATAACTAGTGAAATACTTAAATCAGGTTCAAAAACATTAATAGAAAGAGATCAAAATGGGAAAGGGAAAATTTTGTCTTATAAAGGAGATTATCATGAATTTGAGATTCCAACAAATGAATTAAAAATTAACAGGAGAGATAAAATTAATTATCCATATTTGGAAGATATAAATTTTTGGGCAATACATACGAGAATTTTTCAATTTAGTGATTCTTCGACAAAGACAGTTTTAGGTTTAAAAGATCCAAATTTAAAAGAATCTGAATTTAATATAAAGGATACCAGAGGAACCATTCCAACTTTTAATAAGGGATTAAAAACTTACGGGAAAGAGTTTTTAGATAAAATAATTACTGATTTTACTTCTATCGGATTTCCAATTACAGATATTGATTTGGGACCATTGAGCGGTTTTACGATTTCTATTGCGGAAAATCCAAATGCTATAATAACAGGTGTAAGGGTTAAAGAAAAAGATCTTCCTTGTTGGACAGATCAATTAGGAATGTCTAATGGTATGTTTAGAGCCCTTTCAATTATCATTCACTTTAATTATTATGAATTAGAAAAAATTCCTGGATTAATTTTAATTGATGATGTCGGTGAGGGTTTAGATTTTGAAAGATCTACAAATTTAATCGATCTACTTATTTCTAAAGCAGAGAAAAACCCTAATATGCAACTCATAATGTCTACTAATGATAGTTTTGTAATGAATAGTGTGGATTTGAAATACTGGCAAATAATTGATCGAGAAGGTAATCAAGTTAAATATTATAATCACAAAAATTCTCCCGATACATTTGGTAATTATAGTCTTAC
Source organism: Flavobacterium lacisediminis (assembly GCF_025909975.1). GTDB lineage: Bacteria > Bacteroidota > Bacteroidia > Flavobacteriales > Flavobacteriaceae > Flavobacterium > Flavobacterium lacisediminis. The sequence goes on from NZ_JAPCIO010000004.1 coordinate 85,622, forward strand.
GGGGCTAAATCATTTTGATTTTTTTGCTTCAGGTTTTTTCAAAAACGGGTTTTCAGAAGAATAGACTAAATTTATGAAAATAGCTTTATTTGTTGAGGGATTTACGGAAATGCTACTCGTAAAAAATATTGTTCTTTATAATTATGGAGCTGCAAATGTTTCTTTTTACTTATATAAGTTAAGAGGTGGAAATAAAATTCCCGTAAGAGTTACATTACGTGAACAACATGAAGCTACAAGTGGAACCCCAACCCATACTTTTCACATATACGATTGTGGTGGTCTATCAACTATCCGTTCAATGATTAATCATCAGAGAAACTCATTACACAAAAATCAATTTAACAAAATAATTGGAATTCGAGATGTACATCCTGAAGATAAAGCTACTATACCACTATTAAGAAAACAACTTCCTTACAGAGTTCCTCAAAAACCCATACCTACAAGCTTTTTATTGTGCATAATGGAGACAGAAGCATGGTTTATTGCAGAGGAAGCTCATTTCCAAAAAATTTCTCCGAAATTAACTAAGCAGTTCATATTACAATCAACAGGTATTGATATTGATACGGTTAATGTTGAAACATTCGATTGTCCTTCGGATAAATTAAATGAAATTTATTCTCACGCTGGAGAAACTTATGATAAAACTGAAGCAAGTATTCAGCGAACGGTAAATGCAATAGAAATCATCAATCTAATAGAGGTTTTATCTCATCGAATTCCAGGACTCAAAGAAATATTAGATGAAATATTGATATAAAAAACCACCACTAACAGCAGTTTGCAAGATTAGCTGTATAATTTAGCCCAAAGTTGGCTCAATTTTTCTGCATGATGTTTAGGTGTGATTTTTATATAATCTAAAAATTGTTTTTCTGTTGTGTGCCCCGTAATTTTCATAATTGTCAAAGTGTCAATTTTACCATAAAGATTAGATGCAAATGATCTTCTACAAATATGACTTGTTACTAATTCCCATTTAGGGTATTTGCCCTGTTTTTTGCGATGTATTTTTTTTCCTTCTCCATCAAGAATAATTTCTCCCTTTTCGTTCTTCAAGACTTGATTTTTTGAGCCATCAACTAACTCGTTAAATCCAACTTTTTCAGCGACTTTCTTAATGTAATCATTAAAGTTTTGGTCGCTAATTTTTCTCGGGAATTCACCATTTCTTTTGTCAAGTATTTCTTTAACGTGTGGATGAATTGGAATTGTTACGGGAATGTTGGTTTTAAAATTGGTGTTGTCTATGAAGCCTTCTTTTATGTCTTTTTTAGTTAATTGAAGCAAGTCTGAAACTCTAAGACCAGTCCATACTCCAATAATTAGCCAATCTCTAGCATTGTCTAAATAATCTACATCAAATGTATGATTTCGTATCTTTTCAATTTCTTCTTCATTAAAGTATATGTCTTTTGGTTTAAATGAAGGTGAGCTAAACTTTTTATCTTTAAAAGAAGGATTCACTTTATAGCCTAATCTATCGGCTTCTCTTAAAAATGCTTTCAGATTTGTAATAATTCCTTTGATGGTGTTTTCTCCCAAAAATTCTTCGGATCTTAAATATTTTATAAACTCAGAATGAAAATTAAAATCAATTTCAGTAAGGTTTATTTTTTTTCCAATGTAGGTTTCAAATGCTTTTAACTTGTTGGATGAATTTTGGTAATCCTGTACAGTTCTCAGATTTAATTTTTCACCTGTTTTAGAATTGATTTTAAATACGGCTTCTTTAGAGAATTTGTCTGAAAATGATGTAAGAAAAACTTTTATGTCATTTTCGTTATGGCTCGGCTTGTTATGAAAGTTTAAGATGAGGTTTTTTAACCAATTTATTTGTATTTTTATCCCTTTGTGGTTGTCCTCATTATAACGATTTATGATTTCTTCTTTAAGTTCCGATAATTGAGGATTAATTTTGTTTCGATAATCTCCAGAATCAAAAGTAGCTTTTACTTTTTGTTTAGGATTGCTCCAATCCTTTTTTGGGATCAAAAATTGCGTTGGTGTTTCACAATCAAAATCGGTTCCTCTGAACCTAACATATATTTTAGTTGGGTCATTTTTTGCTTTTAAATTTATTTTAAATGAAACTGTTGCCATAAATCAAAGATAAAAAATTTCCCCCGTATTTCCCCCAAAAAGTTTGTATTTGTGTGCTACTCTGTGCAAGTAAACTTTTTAAAAATTGCGTAAAGTATTGATATTAAAGAGAAATATAATTTCTATCTCTGCACAGAAAAGCATAAAACACATAGATTAGAGTCCTTTTACCCGCACTGAAAGCTCTAACTAAGGTTAGGGCTTTTTTATTTTGGATATTATAACCATTAAAAAAGCCGCTTGATAATTCAAGCGGCTTTTTATTAACTAACAATAAATTTATTCTTTTATTAATTTCTTTGATTGGCTTGTACCGTTAACATCTGTTATTTTTATTAAATACATTCCAGTTTCAAGATTTGTAATATCTAATTGCTGATTGGATAGTACATTAGCGAATGATTTAATCAATTGACCTGTTATTGTATAAACTTCTACTTGATTCACATCTGCTGAAAGTGCAAAACTGTTTCTTGTAGGGTTAGGAAAAATCAAGACCTCGTTTTTTATAATTTCTAAATCATTTGAGGATAAGGTTGAAGGTCTATTTCCATAAACTCTAAATTGACCTGGTGCTAAAGTAATAGTTGCTGTTGGACTTGTTATTGTTACAGGAGTATTATCCATTAAATTATACCAAGTCATAGGGTAGGAGTATACATCTGTAGGGAAACTTGGATTTATACTTTGATTTCCTACTGAAAAGTTAGCAATAACTACTACGTTACGCAATTGGGTTGTTGGGAAAGTATTGTTGTACACGTATAATCTTTGACGAATGTTACTTCCATCAGGGCTAATTGCAAAATCAGAACTAAATACAGGTTCAGAAGTTTTTAGACTAATTAATTTTGACCAATCGCTTAAAATAGCTGTTCTTCTGGTATCTGACAACCAGTTTTGAGTCCATTGTACTTGCTCTTTCGTATCTAATTTACAATCACCAGGAAAAAAAGTACCTTCATCATTAACGGTTCCATTTGCACAGGTGTAAATTGATTGATTGTTTCCTAATTCAGCAAAATGCCAAATCATTTTTGGACCGGGAACAAGAATACTCATAGCTCCTATGGCGCCCATTCTAGCTAATGCATTTGTTAGATTCCCGTTTACAGGAGCTGTTCCACCACCATTTCCATAAGTTACGGCTTCATACATCATTCTATCTTTATCATGACTTTCTGGATAGCCTATCAATCTCTTTCCGGTAAATCCGCGACTTGTATGGCCCATTCTCGAAATATTTTGTGTAGAAAATCCCATAGCAAGTTCTTTGTATTGTGAATACATTTCACCCCACATCATAATTCCTTTTCCTTCACCTAATCTATAATTTGCCCATTGTTGCTCTTCATTGTCTGTTCCTAAATGCTCAAAAATCACATAATGGTCATTATCTAAACTCCAAGAATAATCTGCGTATTCTTTTAACACATCCACTCTGTCTTGTTGATATGCATTTGTACAAGCATCATCTCCACCTGTACAGTTTTGTGTAAATCCTTTTGTTAAATCCCAACGGAAACCATCAATTTTGTATTCTGTTATCCAATGTTTGATTGTTTGTTTTACATAGTTTCTAGTTAGTGTTGAAGAATGATTAAAATCTTCTCCTACGCTATAACTGTGTCTTGCTGTGGTGTTGAAATAAGGATTATCACTAGCTGGTCCGCCCCAACCGTCTCCATCAGGATCGTTCATCCACATTCTTACCATAGGATTTCTTCCAAAAGCATGATTAAATGCAATATCTAATATCACAGCGATTCCATTTTGATGACAGATGTCTACTAATTCTTTGAACTTTTCTGGAGTTCCGTAGAATTTATCCAAAGCCATATGAAAAGCAGTATTATAACCCCAACTTTCATTTCCTTCAAATTCCATTATAGGCATTAATTCAATAGCGTTTATACCTAAGTTTTTGAAATATTGAATTCTATCAATTAAATCTTGAAAGTTTCTATCTGCATCAAAATCACGAATTAATAGTTCGTAAACGACTAATTTATCTTTGTTAGGTTTTGTAAAGTTAGTTACTTGCCAGTTATAAGGAGTTGTTCCAGTTTTAAACCAAGTTACCTCTCTTTCTTGTCCTGATGGATATGCAGGTAAATTTGGAAAAGTAGTGTTTGAGATCCAAGGATCATCATAAGGTGATAATACCATGGTTGAACATGGATCAGCTGCTTTTACTAAAGATGGTGAATTTGCAACAGGTGTTTGATCTACAACCCAATATTGATACGTATTATTAGCGCCTGGAGTTAATCCCGTAAGTTCTAACCAAAATTTTCCAGTTGTGGGATCTTTTTTCATCGCATAACTAGAATTCGGATTATAGTTATTAAAACTACCAGCAACATATACAAAATCTTTACCCGGTGCTTCTAATACTAAGGTAGCCCTAGTGTTATCGGTAGTATTATAATTGATTCCGTTAACTAACCCTACAGGTATAGCTTGTGAAGTACTACCTGGATTTACGATTACAGAAAATCTTCTTGTAATTGTTGAGACACCTAATGTTACTTCTAATTCATAACTTGTGTTAGTTGTAATGTTGGTGTGGTTAAAAGAGTAATTTGAGGTTGTGTTAGTGTTTATACTTGTTCCATTTGCCTTTAAATTGTAAAAAGCATTTCCACCGGTATTAGTTGCAGCAATGTTTAAATTACCTCCAGAATTAATAATGGTTGCACTATTATTAGTTGGAGCTGTTAAGTTAACTTGAAAAGTACCTACATTGAAGATAAAATCACCACATGATGGAGGTAGTTTTAAAGTTTGGCTTCCATTAGCATTCCTAAAAACCATTCCTAATTTTGTAGCATTAGCTTGTTGTGTACCATTTAAACCAAAATATGTACTAGGAGTTAAAGTTATACTCCATGTTCCATTTCCGTTATTAGTCATTAATCCAACACTATCATCTTGACCCCAGTTTCCTACTACTGAAAAACCAAAAGCATTACTGTCGTCACCAATTCCTGCGTGCATGTATACTTTAGTTGGGGTTGTACCCATAAGATTACAAGCTTGTGCTGCTGTTGAAACTGTAATGGTTATCTGATCCGTAACATTAAAACTGCTAGGGGTAATAGTTACTTGTGCGTTAGCAAAGTATAGATTGCTTAACGACAGTATTAATATAAATAATATTTTCTTCATAGCTGTAAATGGAAAAAAGGGCTGCCTTTAAGCAGCCCTTTATAATTTAAATTAAAGAGCAATTAACTCGTAAGTGTATTTTCTAGGATTAGATAAATCTAAAATAACTTTGTAATTTCCTGCAGGACCTGAGAATGTCAAGTCTCCACCGTCAACTAAGAACCCATCAGCATTTACTGTACCTAAATCAAAACCATTGCTCCATGCATTGTTACCTCTAAATTTAAATGCTCCAGGGACTAAAGCAATGCTAGCAATTTCTAATTTTTTAGTTGTTGAATTGTAAGTTAAATCTGTGTCAGAATCCCATCCTGTAGGAGTCGCTGCGCCAATGATTCCCCAACTAACTGCAGTTGTTGTATAAGTTAATGTTCCAGTATTGGCTCTTACTCTGTAATATCCAGTTACTGCTGAACAGTTAGATTCTCCTGTTTCTGCTAAAATTCCTGAAAAATCACCATTATCTCCCCAGTCAGTATTACCCCAATCGTAAACTCCTGATCCATTAGGTCCTACAAATTTGAATTCACCATCAAGCCAAACATAGCCTTCATAATCAGTTTGCCCAAATCCTGAAGCAGCAATTCTTGGTGCTGTTCCCGGGCTCCATCCTTGGTGATTTCCTGGTACCGCAAGTTGTGGTAAGTCTGTTGTAAAAGGAATTACTGTTATAGTTACTTTATTTGATCCCATTAAATCAAAACCTGAAGCACTCGAAACAACTCTAACATCAAAGTTAGTTGCAGAATATGGATTTGCTCCCAATGCCAAGCATGCGCCGTTTAAAGTTTCTTGTGATACTGAAAGTTGTAATGCTCCAGTAGTACCTCCTAAGTTTTGTGGTGCTGAGAAATCACCACCTTCAACATCGATTTCTAATGTGTAACTAATCGCAACATCTCCATTATAATTTGCTTTTGACCAAACAAATCGTTCTGCCTGTTGTGTCATATTTGCAGGAGATAAAGTATATGTGCTTCCTGATTCTGGAGCAGATAAAATAGGTGAATCAACACCTTCAATTACTGGTCTATCTTGAACATCGTCAACACTACATGATGCTACAAGAGCAGCAAATAATATAAATACTGATTTTAATATATTTTTCATATTGCTTTTTTTTAATTATTAATAACCTGGGTTTTGAATTAATTTTGGATTAACATTAATCGCATCTTGCGGTATAGGGAAAATATTTCTGTAAGTTGGTGTAGGTGCTCCTGTTGGTACATTGCCTTTCCATGGCCAGATATATGAACTTCCTGTGAATTTACCAAAACGAATTAAATCTGTTCTTCTATGTCCTTCCCAATGAAGTTCTCTTGCTCTCTCGTCTAATATAAAATCTAGTGTTAAATCACCACTAGAGATGTTACCTGTAGTATTGCCATATGCTCTTTCTCTTAATGCGTTAATATATCCAACTGCATTTGAACTAGAGCCACCTCCACCTCTTACAAAACATTCAGCATACATTAAGTAGGCATCAGCTAAACGGAAAACAGGAAAATCTGTATCAACAAAATCACCAGCAGCATCTGACCCTTGATTCCCATTAATATCTACATTTCTCCATTTTGAAATAGCATATCCATCTGTAAATGTTCCAACATTTGCAATCTCAAGTGCTTGTCCAGATGTATAAAATTGTTTTCTTGAATCAGAATTCATGCCATTAAACTTATTTACAAAAGCTGAAGTAGTTCTTAAACCAGCCCATCCTCCATTTATTCCAAATTCAGATGCTGTCATACTACCTCCAACTGGAGCATGAGTTAAATAAGTTGTTCCACCATAAGTTTTTGTGTTTAATCCGTCAAATGCTATGGCAAAAATAAATTCATTTTGGGCACCATTAGTATCATTATCTGCTAAAAATAAATGTCTATAGTTTGGATTTAATGTATATGATGTTTCAGAAATAACTTTGTTAATGTAAGTCATTGCGTCAGTATATCTATTTACTCCCACATATACTTCAGCATTCATTAAAAGTTTTGCTTTTAACATCCATGCTGCGGCTTTGTCAACTCTAAATTGTTCATTTGAGTTTGGAGCCATTAAATCAGCTTCTAAATCACTTAATTCAGACTCAACAAATGCAAATAACTCAGCTCTTGTTGCGTAATCTGGCAAGTGATATTCTGTTGTAGAGTCTTCTGTTTCAAGTGAAGCTCCCCCGAATAAATCAATAATATGCCAGTAGCTCAATGCTCTCAAAAATCTAGCTTCAGCACGATAAATTTTTATGTCATTTCTTACGCTTCCAGTAATACCTCTAGAATCTAGTTTTGCATCTGTAGTTTGTCTTAAATACTCATTACAATTTGTAACTTGATAGGCTAATCTATAGAAAGTTGCTTTAATAAACCCATCTGAAGGAGTCCAAGTATGCCAATGAAAATCTTTAATTGTTGCATCATTCCATGCGATAATAGCTTCATCAGTAGTTAGTTCTTGGAAATTCCAATAGTTTCTCACATATTGACTAAATCCTTCGTCAATTCCAGCAACATCTCCATTTCCAGCTGGACCTTGTTGTCCAGTGGTAGCCAAGCCAGCATATAGTTTTGCTAAAAATTGTTTATAAGATGCTGGATCTCTGAACAATTCTTCTGCTGTTTGTTGCGATCCTTCAGGTTCTGTACTCAGTTCATCTACACATGAGGTAGTAATTAGAGTTAAAACAAAAACTGAAGCTAAGCTAAAAAGTTTTAATTTTAAATTTTTCATAGTTCTTTATTAAAAGTTTACATTTAATCCTAATGTATAAATTCTAGGTCTAGGATAAATATTATTATCAATACCTCCATTTACTTCAGGATCAATTCCTTTATAATCTGTTATTAATAATAAATTTTGGCCTCCTAAAGAAAGTTTTGCACTAACTTTTTCTGACATAAATTTTTTGAAATTATATCCAATAGTAATATTGTCTAAGCGAATAAAACTAGCATCTTGAATATAATAATCTGATTGATATCTTTCAGCAGAAGTGGAGTTAAAATTAGTATTTAGAATCTCAGTAACAGCATTTCCTAAGTCAGTTTCTCTAATTAAAACTTGATTGCTCCATCCTAAATTAGAATCTACATTGTTGTACACATAATTACCCCAACTTCCTCTCCAAGACATTGCCATGTCCCAATTTTTGTATGTTAAATTTGTATAAAAACCATAAAAAATATCAGCACTTGGTTTTTTGTAAACGTAACGGTCAGCAGTTGTGATAGAGCCGTCTCCATTTCTGTCAATAAATACTCCGTCTATAGGATTTCCTAAATTATCATAGGCTTGTTCATATACAAAGAATGAATTTGGCGCATAACCAATAGTTTGAACCTGTATGTTGTTTCCTATTCCACCAGCGATTCCACCAGTTTCAATTCCGAAGTTTGGTGCTCCCTCAACTAAATCTGTAAGTTCAGAATTTTGGAAAGTTATATTACCACCAATTGACAAAGTTAAATTATCATTTTTAATAGGAATAACTTCTGCAGCAATTTCTAAACCTTGGTTTTTTGTTTTTCCAATGTTATAGTTGTCATAGTTAGAAAAACCAAAAAATGGTGGATTTGGTATAAATGCTAATAAATCTTCGGTTCTTTTTTCATAAACATCAACTGATCCAGAAATTCTATTATTTAAGAATCCAAAATCTAAACCAATGTTTCTTGTTTCTGTTTCTTCCCATTTTAAGTTAGGATTATAACGCTCAGGACGAACAGTGTTGTAATATTGATTTCCAAATTGATATTGAGCTTGAGCATCAGAAGCTAAATATGTTGGTTGAGAAGGATAAAAACTTCCAATATCTTGTTGTCCAGTAATACCCCAACCTAATCTTAATTTAAGATTTGATATTGCAGAAATATTTTTAAGGAATTCTTCTTGATTTAATTTCCAAGCAAACGCAGCTGAAGGGAAATCCCCCCATCTAAACTCTTCTGTAAATCTTGAAGAACCATCTCTTCTATAAGTAGCTGTCAAAATATATTTGTCAAATAAATTAACTGTAGCTCTTCCAAAGAATGATTGCAAATTTAATTCGTTAAAATACGGATTGTTTTGTGAAGTAATTAAATTGTTTACGGAGAAACCACTTCCATAATATTGTAAGTTTTGATAATTGTAACCCGCCGTTAATTCGAAGTTACCTTCAATGGTTTTAATATCTCTTTTGTAGTTGAAATATAAATCCATTAGACGATTCTTACTATAGTTTTGACTTTCATAAGAATCGGTAACGTCGTATGCGTAAGTAGGATTTGAGTTTCCAAATGTTCTACCAGACGTATAATCATAACCCAAATTAGCTACTAATTTTAATTCAGGTAAAAAATGAAGTTTGTATTCGGTTTGAATATTACCTAAACTTCTAAAATTATTACCAAAGTTGTTAAATTGTTCAATTAAAGCTACAGGGTTTCTTCCTGCTAGTTGTTGGTTCCATTCAAAATAAGAACCACTACCATTTCTAACACTTTGCGTTGGATCAAATGAAACAGCTGAACCTATCGCTCCTCTATTACTGTAATTGTTTCTCATTACAGATGTTTTATTATTTAATTCAACTCTTAAATGATTATCAAAAAAGTTTCCAACTAAAGCAACTCCGGTTGTCGCTCTGTTCATGTTGTCTCTTTTTAATATACCATTCATATCTGTTAATCCAACTGAAGCTCTGTAAGTAATAAGTTTATTACCTGCAGATAACGATACATTATGGTCAGTTCCTATACCTTTAGTATAAATTTCATTTTGCCAATCTGTATTTGCACTTCCTAATAAAGCTTGTTGATTCGCATTTCCAAAAGTATTAACATAATTTCTTAATTGATTTGCGCTTAAAACATCAACTTTTTTAGAGATTTCACTTAATGAAACGTTTCCATTATAGTTAACTTTTAATTCGCCTGATTTTCCTTTTTTAGTAGTAATAATAACTACACCATTCGATGCACGTGATCCGTAGATTGCCGTTGCTGATGCGTCTTTCAAAACGGTAACTGACTCAATATCATTTTGATTTATTGTAGCTAATGGATTTCGACCACCTGTGTTGTCTTGTGCAACAGGTACTCCATCTATAACAAATAAAGGGTCGTTGTTAGCGTTTAATGAAGATCCTTGTCTAATTCTAATTGTAGAACCTTCCCCTGGTGACCCACCACCGTTCGTTATTTGAACCCCTGCTACTTTACCTTGAATCATTTGATCAGCAGAGACTACAGGTCCTTTAACAAAATCTTTTGCAGTTATTGTGTTTACTGATCCCGTAGCATCTTTTTTAGTTGTTGTTCCGTATCCAATTACAACAACGTCTTTTAATTCTTTTTGATCTTCTTGTAAAGTAATCGTTATTGTATTTTGATTTTCATATACTAGGGTTTCATCTTTGAATCCTATATATGAGAATACAATTTGATCTCCTTTTTTGATGTTTGCTAAAGTGAAATTTCCATCAAAGTCGGTAGTTGTTCCATTTGTTGTGCCTGCTACTAGTACATTTACTCCTGGCAAGGGTTGTTTCGAAGAACCATCTAAAACAACTCCTTTAAGAGTGTTTTGAGCCAATAAGCCAAAAGGTAACATCAGTAGCAAAAGCAATAACTTTTTTTGCAGTGTTTTCATACAAATTGTTTAGGTTAAATTGTTTTTTAATCGCTTGTAAATTCACTTCTAATGTTAAATTTATGTAAAAATTACGGATAAAAAAACCTAGATTTACGAAAAACCTTTCGAAAACGTTTTCGTGTTGAAAACTTTATCAATATTCACTAATTTTTAGCATAATATTGCAATACCCAAAAAAATAAGTTACATTTATTTAAAAATTATAATCGCCTAAATTGTCATGAGAAGAAAAGTTACTTTAAAGCAAATTGCAAAAGAATTAGATGTGTCAATTTCAACAGTGTCAAAATCGCTTCGTGATAGCCCTGAAATCAGTGAAGATACGCGTTTAAAAGTGCAAGCTTTTGCCAAGTTATATAATTACAAGCCAAATAATATTGCATTAAGTTTAAAAAACAAGAAAACTAAGACGATTGGTATTATTATTCCCGAGATAGTCCATCATTTTTTTGCTACCGTAATTAGTGGTATTGAACAAGTGGCAAACGAATCTGGTTATAATGTTATTGTGTGCTTATCAGACGAATCTTTCGATAAAGAAGTTATCAATATGGAAATGTTGGCAAATGGGAGTACAGATGGTTTTATCATGTCATTGTCAAAAGAAACCCAGCAAAAGAAAGACTTTCACCATCTTCAAGAAGTAATTAATCAAGGAATGCCAGTGGTCCTTTTTGATAGAATTTCTAATGATATCATGTGTGATAAAGTAATAATTGACGACCAATTAGCCGCTTATGAAGCTACAAATTTTTTAATTTCAAAAGGACTAAAAAAGATTGCCTTACTTACGACAGTTGATTATGTAAGTGTTGGAAAGCTTAGAACTGATGGCTATTTAAACGTCCTACTCGATCATGGAATTGAAGTAGATGAAAGCCTTATAATTCGTATCGAGGATACAGAGCATTGCGATGAGAAAATCAATGAATTATTAGAAAATAAAACAATTGATGCTATTTTGGCTGTTAATGAACTATTTGCTGTAACTGCAATAAAATTAGCCATGTCAAAAGGTATTAAAATCCCTGAAGATTTATCAGTTGTAGCTTTTACAGATGGAATTATTTCTAAATATTCTACCCCAACTATTACCACTATTAGTCAAAATGGTATTAAAATGGGAAGAAAGGCAGCTGAAATGCTTATAAATAGATTGGAATTAGAAGATGAAGATGATGAGCATTACAGAACCGAAATTATTGAAACGAATTTAATAATTCGAGAATCTACGAAATCGTGATAGTTTGATTTAACTATTTAAAAATCAATATTTTATATTTTTAATTTTTAAAATTATAACTAAAAATATTTGCACAAATAAGATTATTTATTAAAATAACCTTTTATATTTGTGTTATCAAAACTTGTAACTTCACTTCTAAAAACATAAGTTTTGATAAGCACATATAACGCTTATCGATTTATTAATCAATAAATTACGATAATGGAAAAGCGTAAATTAGGTTTCTGGGAAATTTGGAACATGAGTTTCGGTTTTTTGGGAATCCAGTTCGGTTTTGCCCTTCAAGGAGGGTTTATGTCCAGAATTTTTCAAACTTTAGGAGCTGAAAAAGATGCCATCCCCTTATTATGGATTGCAGCGCCTTTAACAGGTCTTATTGTGCAACCTATTATTGGATATTTGTCTGATAATACTTGGCATCCTACTTTAGGAAGAAGAAAACCCTATTTTTTAATTGGAGCTATTTTAAGTTCAATTGCACTGTTTTTTGTACCACATTCTCCAATTTTATGGATTGCTGTTGGATTTCTTTGGATTTTAGATGCTTCCATAAATATAAGCATGGAGCCTTTTAGAGCATTAGTTGCCGATAAACTTCCAGAATCACAAAGATCAAATGGATTTGTAATTCAAACTCTTATTATTGGTATTGGTACTTGGATAGCAAGTAATTTACCTTGGTTAGTAAATAAATTAGGTGTAAGTAATGAAGCGCTTGCAGGTGAAGTTCCCATGTCTGTAAAAGTTGCTTTTGCCATTGGTGCTTTTGTTTTTCTTACAAGTATATTGTTTACTATTTTTACCACTAAAGAATATCCGCCAGAAAATTTAGAAGCCTTTAAAAAAGAAAAAAAAGAAGCAGCCTTTTTCAAAGATTTGTTTTTAAGTCTAAAAGAAATGCCTGCCACTATGCTAAAATTAGGAATAATTCAATTTTTTAGTTGGTTTGCCTTTTTTACTATGTGGAGCATGGCCACACCTGCGTTAACTGAACATGTTTACATTGCTCCTTCGCCTATCGAAAAAAATTATAACATGGAAGACGCCGTTCAAAAAAGCGAATATGCTGCAGCCAATTTAAAATATCAAGATGCTTCAAACCTTGTAGGCTCTGCAATGGGTGTTTATGGATTATCTTCTATGGCATTTGCACTTTTACTTACATTTTACACAGCAAAATACAGCATCGACAGAAGATTAATCCATTTTGGATCTTTAATTTTAGGAGGAATCGGATTTATTTATATGTTTTATGCAACTCCATCAACACTTTTCATTTCGTTTGTCTTAATTGGGTTGTCTTGGGGTAGTATTCTATCAATGCCTTATGCAATGCTTTCTAGCGCTGTAAATCCAAAAAAAATGGGTATGATGATGGGGCTTTTCAATATGTTTATAGTAATTCCGCAAATAGTTGCTGCAATTGGAGGTATCAATATACTCTATAAGTTAATGGGAGAAGCAACTATAAATGCAATGATATTAGCCGGAATTTCATTAATAATTGCAGGACTTTGCAATTTTTTAATAACCGATAAAAACGCAATTTCTGGATAATTTAAGTGTTATGACAAAAAAAGCATTCATATTCGACCTTGATGGCGTAATCGTTGACACCGCTAAATATCATTTTTTAGCTTGGCAAAAGTTGGCCAATCAATTAGGAATCGAATTTACACACGAACACAACGAAGGCTTAAAAGGCGTGAGTAGAGTTCGTTCTTTAGACATTATTTTAGAATTGGGAAACATCCAAGCTTCTCAAGAAAATAAAAACCAATGGTTGGTTCAAAAAAATGAAGAATATCTTTCCTATTTAGTAGACATGGACGAGACTGAAATTCTTCCAGGTGTACTAAAAGTATTGGAATATCTGAAAAGTAAAAACCAATTCATTGCTTTGGGTTCGGCAAGTAAAAACGCGCGACCTATTTTAGAAAAAACCAATATCATGCACTTTTTTGATGCTATTGTTGACGGAAATGACGTTTCCAACGCAAAACCAGATCCGGAAGTATTTTTAAGAGCAGCACAATTGGTAGGAGTTTCCAATGAAAATGCCATCGTTTTTGAAGATTCGGTAGCGGGAATTCAAGCGGCTAATATTGCCAACATGATAAGTGTAGGAATTGGCGATGCCACCGTCTTACACGAAGCAAAGTACAATTTTAAAGATTTCACCTTTATGGATGAAGCCTTTTTATCGCAATTAATTGGTTAAGAAATTGACTGATTGACACATTAACAAAATTGACATATTACAAAAATGAATCAAGATTATATACAACCCGACAATTGGTCGATTATTGAAGAAGGATTTGATGCAGAGCGAGTTAAATCTTCTGAGAGTTTATTTAGTATCGGAAACGGTGCTATGGGGCAACGCGCTAATTTTGAAGAGCACTATTCGGGCAAAACGTTTCAAGGAAGTTACATTGCCGGAATTTATTATCCCGATAAAACAAAAGTAGGTTGGTGGAAAAATGGCTATCCCGAATATTTCGCAAAAGTACTAAATGCTCCCAACTGGATTGGAATTGACATTGAAATCAATGGCGAAAATTTAGATTTAGCAAAATGTCAATCGGTTTCTAATTTCCGTCGTGAATTGAACATGAAAGAAGGTATTTATTATCGTTCTTTCAACGCTACTTTGGCAAACGGAACCGAAATCGCCGTTAAAGTTCAACGTTTCTTGTCTTTAGATTTGGATGAAGTAGGGGTTATCAATTACGAAATCACAACTTTAAATTCAGATGCAAAAATTGTTTTCAAACCATATGTTGACGCTGGAGTTCATAACGAAGATGCCAATTGGGAAGAAAAATTTTGGGAACCAATCAGCGTTAAACATTCTGGAAATGAAGCTTTCGTAACGGCTAGAACTTTCAAAACGCATTTCACGGCAACTACTTTCATGCAAAATAGTATTTTGTTAGAAGGTTCAAATTTGAGTGTAGCGCCCGTAAGTGTTGAAGAAACGAAAGAAAAGATTCAGTTTTGCTACCAAGTTGCGGTAACGAAGGGACAAACGACTACGATTCAAAAAATAGGTGGTTATACCATTTCTATGAATCATGAGAACACTATTATAGGTGCAAAAAATAGTATTGCAACTGCCTTGGAAATAGGTGTAAAGCAATTAACTAAAAACCAAAAAGAAGCTTGGGCAAAAATTTGGGAAATGAGCGATATTACCATTGATGGCGATGTAAAAGCACAACAAGGAATTCGTTTCAATATTTTCCAATTGAATCAAACCTATTTAGGAAAAGATTCGAGATTAAATATTGGTCCAAAAGGATTTACAGGTGAAAAATACGGTGGTTCTACTTATTGGGATACTGAAGCGTATTGTATTCCTTTTTATATGGCTACCAAAGACCAACAAGTTGCTCGAAACTTATTAGCGTATCGATACAACCAATTGGATAAAGCCATCGAAAATGCTGAAAAATTAGGTTTCAAAAATGGAGCTGCTCTTTATCCAATGGTAACCATGAATGGAGAAGAATGTCACAACGAGTGGGAAATTACTTTCGAGGAAATTCACAGAAATGGGGCCATCGCTTTCGCTATTTATAACTATTACCGATTTACAGGCGATTATTCTTATATTCCAGAAAAAGGCTTAGAAGTTTTAATTGGAATTGCGCGTTTTTGGCATCAAAGATCTACTTTTTCAACATATAGAAATCAGTATGTGATTTTAGGAGTAACAGGTCCAAATGAATACGAAAACAACGTAAATAACAATTGGTATACGAATTACATAGCAAAATGGTGTATTGATTACACTGTTGAGCAAATCAATAAAATTGAAAACGAATATCCATCGGATTATACCCGAATCATGAATAAAGTGAAATTATCACAAGTCGAAATTTCAGAAATGAAAAAAGTAGCGGATAATATGTATTTCCCTTATTCTGAAGAACACGGCGTATATTTACAACAAGATGGTTTTCTAGATAAAGAATTAATCACAGTAGCTGATTTAGATAAATCGCAACGACCAATAAATCAAAAATGGTCTTGGGATCGAATTTTACGTTCGCCTTACATCAAACAAGCAGATACGTTACAAGGATTCTATTTCTTCGAAGATCATTTTACCAAAGAACAATTAGAGAAACATTTCGATTTTTACGAACCATTTACGGTTCACGAAAGTTCACTTTCACCTTGTGTGCATTCGATTCAAGCGGCTGTTTTGGGAAGAATGGAACAAGCGTATACATTTTATTTAAGAACTTCGCGTTTGGACTTAGACGATTATAACAAGGAAGTCGAAGAAGGTTTACACATTACTTCAATGGCGGGAACTTGGATGAGTATCGTTGAAGGTTTTGGTGGAATGCGCGTTAGAAATAACCAATTGCATTTTGAACCAAAAATCCCAGCACAATGGAAAGGCTATTCCTTTAAAGTGAATTTCAGAAACGCCATTATTAAAGTAGAAGTAAAACAAGAAGGAACAAACGTTTCTATTGAAGGAAATTCGGATGTGGATGTTTTTGTAAACGGAGAATCGCAATTAATTAAATAGTAAGACATGAATAAATATTTTGTTTCAGTATTTGTGATGGTTTTTTCAATTTTTGGGATGAATGCTCAAGAATTAAAATCACCCAATGGGAATTTCAAAATGGTTTTCGCCATAGAAAATGATGGTACACCAACGTACCAACTTTTCATGAAAAACAAAGAAATCATCAAAAAAAGTAAGTTGGGTTTTGAACTTCAAAAAGATAAAAAGTCGTTATTAAATGATTTTAAATTGGTAAACGAAGTTCGTAACACTTTCGATGAAACTTGGAAAACCGTTTGGGGTGAAGAAACCCAAATTCGCAATCATTACAACGAATTAGCGCTTACACTGAAACAAAATGAAACCGAAAGACAAGTAATCATCCGTTTTCGATTATTCAACGATGGTTTGGGTTTTCGTTACGAATTTCCAGAACAAAAAAACCTAACATATTTTGTACTAAAAGAAGAACGTACCGAGTTCGCTATGACCGGCGATCACACCGCATTTTGGATTCCAGGCGATTATGATACACAAGAATACGATTTTACAGAAAGTAAGTTGACTGAGATTAGAAAGTTATTCCGAGGTGCTGTTTCTGAAAATGCATCACAAAAACAATTTTCAGATACGGGAGTTCAAACGTCCTTAATGTTAAAAACTGCGGACGGAATTTACATCAACATTCACGAAGCAGCTTTGATTAATTATTCTTGTATGCATTTGAATCTTGACGATAAAAACTTAGTTTTTCAATCGCATTTAACTCCAGACGCTAAAGGAAATAAAGGACATTTACAAGCACCATGTGTTTCGCCATGGAGAACGATAATTGCTAGTGCTGATGCACGTGATATTTTAGCTTCCAGAATGACATTGAACTTAAATGAGCCTTGTAAAATAGAAGATACTTCTTGGATAAAACCTGTAAAATATATCGGTGTTTGGTGGGAAATGATTACCGGAAAAAGCTCTTGGGCGTACACAGATGAAATTCCATCCGTACAATTAGGAGTAACTGATTTCACCAAAGCCAAACCAAACGGTAAACACGCAGCGAATACCAAACACGTAAAAGAATATATCGATTTTGCTGCTAAACATGGTTTCGATGCGGTCTTAGTAGAAGGTTGGAATGAAGGTTGGGAAGACTGGTTCGGAAAAGAAAAAGATTATGTATTCGATTTCTTAACACCATATCCTGATTTTGATGTAAAAGGAATTCATGAATACGCAAAATCAAAAGGTGTAAAAATGATTATGCATCACGAAACTTCTGGTTCAACTAGGAATTATGAGCGCCATTTAGATAAGGCATTTCAATTTATGAATGACAATGGTTATGACGCTGCTAAAACGGGTTATGTGGGCAATATTTTACCTTTAGGAGAACATCATTACAGCCAATCGATTTTAAATCATTATCAATATGTGATTGAAAAAGCAGTGGATTATAAAATTATGATTAATGCGCATGAAGCGGTGCGCCCAACAGGAATTTGCAGAACGTATCCCAACATGATTGGTAACGAATCAGCTCGTGGAACAGAGTTTCAAGCCTTTGGTGGTTCTAAAGCAAATCATACCACTTTGTTGCCTTTTACTCGTTTATTAGGTGGCCCAATGGATTACACTCCTGGTATTTTCGAAATGGATATCGCAAAATTAAATCCAAACAACAATTCACATGTGAATACAACATTGGCGAATCAATTAGGATTGTATGTGGTCATGTATTCGCCACTTCAAATGGCTGCTGATTTACCAGAAAACTATAATCGATTCTTAGACGCGTTCCAATTTATCAAGGATGTTCCGGTAGAATGGTCAACTTCAAAATATTTAGAAGCCGAGCCAGGTTATTATATCACAATTGCTCGAAAAGATAAAAATTCTAACAATTGGTACGTTGGAAATTCAAATGGATACAATGCTAGAACATCAACGATTACATTAGATTTCTTAGAAAAAGGAAAAAAATACGAAGCAACTATTTACGCCGATGCTGCCGATGCGGATTATAAAACGAATCCACAAGCATACAAAATTTCAAAACAAAAAGTAACCAATAAGACTAAATTGCAATTGAGAACGGCAGCAGGCGGTGGCTACGCCATTAGTATTGTTGAGGTTAAATAATATAATTCTGTCTATAACCCTTTCAGAGTTCAAAACTCTGACAGGGTTAATTAAAATAAAAAAAATGAAAAAAATATTTCTATTATTTTTAATAACATTTTCAACAAGTGTTGTCGCTCAAATTGACCGAATGGAACCACCGTTTTGGTACGAAGGAATGAATAAAAGCGAAGTTCAAGTATTATTTTACGGAAAGAATATCGCTCAAAATTCGGTACAAGTTTCCAATAATGTAGTAATTACGAATGTAACTAAAACCGAAAATCCGAATTATCTTTTCGTTACAATTGATACCAAAAATGTAAAAGCGCAAGAATTGCAATTTACGTTTACCAATGGTAAAAAATCATTCAAAAGAAATTTCGAAATCAAAAAAAGAAAACCAAATTCAGCGCTTCGTAAAAGTTTTGATGCTTCTGATGTGATGTATTTATTGATGCCAGATAGATTTGCAAATGGAAATCCAAATAATGATTCGTCACCAGAACTACAAGAAAAAGCGAACAGGAGTTTGCCAGGCGGAAGACATGGTGGAGACATTCAAGGCATCATTAATAATTTGGATTACATCAAAGAATTAGGAGCAACAGCAATTTGGAGCACACCAATGTGTGAAGATAACGACAAAGGCTATTCGTATCATACTTACGGACAATCAGATGTTTACAGAATTGATCCGCGTTATGGAACCAATGAAGAATATAAAAAGCTTGCCGATGAAATGCATAAGCGTGACATGAAATTAATCAAAGATTACGTTACGAATCATTGGGGTGCCGAACATTGGATGTTCAAAGATATGCCAACCTACGATTGGTTTCATCAATTTCCAGGTTACAAACAAAGTAACTATCGCATGACTACGCAATACGATACGAATGGATCAAAAATAGATGCTAAATTATGTATGGACGGTTGGTTTGTACCAAGTATGCCCGATTTGAATCAATCAAATCCTTTAGTTTTGAATTACTTAATTCAAAATGCGATTTGGTGGATAGAATATGCTGATTTAGATGGATTTAGAGTAGATACGTATTCCTACAACGACAAAGAAGGAATTGCAAAATGGACCAAAGCCATAACCGATGAATATCCGTATTTCAATATTGTAGGAGAAGTTTGGATGCACGATCAAGCCCAAATTTCATACTGGCAAAAAGACAGTCCGATTGCTAAAATTCAAAGTTATAATTCTTATTTGCCCTGTGTAATGGATTTTACGTTGCACGATGTTTTTGGTAATGTTTTTTATGAAGACAGAGCCGATTGGAGTAACGGAATGATTAAATTTTACGAGAATTTCGTTAACGATTTCTTATATGCCGACCCAAATAATCTATTGATTTTCCTTGAGAATCACGATACTGGTCGTTTCAATCAAATTTATCAAAACGATTTCAAAAAATACCAATTAGGAATGACCATTATGGCAACCATGAGAGGGATTCCACAATTGTATTATGGATCTGAAATTGGAATGGCAGGTGATAAAGGAAAAGGCGATGCCGATATTCGTCAAGATTTCCCTGGTGGTTGGAAAGGCGATACAAACAATGCATTTTCTGCTAGTGGAAGAACAGCAGAGCAAGCAAAATATTTCGATTTTTCTAAGAAAGTATTGAATTGGAGAAAAAATAAAGAAGTGATTCACACAGGAAAATTAACGCATTACATTCCTGAAAATAATGTATATGTATATTTCCGTCACAATGACAAAGAAACGGTTATGGTAATCATCAATAATGCTCCTGATACTCAAAAGTTAAATCTTACTCGTTTTCAAGAGAACATAAAATCATTTATTTCTGGAAGTGATATTCTTTCAGGAAAAACAATCGATTTGAAAAACGAATTATCGATTGAAGGTAAAACGTCTATGGTTTTAGAATTGAAATAAATGAAACAGTTACTATTCTTTTTGTTATGCTCTTGTTTTGCTTTTTCCCAAAGTAAGATAACTTCCTATGTTCTTGAAAATTCAGGAAAATTTGATGGTAATATTGAAAGAATAGACAGTTTTCCTTCGAAATATATTGTACCAAGAACAGTTGATGTTTGGTTGCCAAAAAACTATTCTAATACAAAAAAATACAATGTTTTGTACATGCACGATGGCCAAATGTTATTTGATGCTACAACTACATGGAATAAACAAGAATGGAGAGTTGATGAAGTAGCATCGCAATTAATGCAAGAAGATAAGGTAAAAGATTTTATCGTAGTGGCTATTTGGAATATCCCAAATTTGCGTCACATGGATTTGTATCCAAAAAAGCCTTATGAATCACTTTCGAATGAGTTAAAAGAGAAAATTCAAATCGAAGCTAAAAAATCGCAATTTCCATTTGATGAAAGTAAAATTAATTCCGATAAATATTTGAAGTTCATTGTGGAAGAATTGAAACCTTACATTGATAAAAAGTATTCCGTTTTTACAACGGCGAATCACACAGCTATTATGGGGTCAAGTATGGGCGGATTAATATCGATGTATGCCTTGTGTGAATACCCTAATATATTCGGAAAAGCGGCTTGTTTGTCAACGCACTGGATTGGTTTTAGAGAATTTGATAACAATCCCATTCCGGAATCTTTTTTCGCTTACATGGAAAAGAAATTACCTGAAGCTAAGAATCACAAGATATATTTTGATTACGGAACGGAAACTTTAGATGCCTTCTACTTAAAATACGAATATCGCGTTGATGAAATTTTAAAAGCAAAAGGATATACGAATGTAGATTCACGAAATTTTGAGTTCGAAGGTGAAAATCATTCCGAAGCATCTTGGCAAAAGAGAATCCACATTCCGTTAGAATTTATGTTTGGAAAATAAAATTATAAAAAAATGAAAAAATCACTCATTACTGCTTTAGCTGTTTTAACATTATTTAGTTGTAAAAATGAAACAGAAAAAACAGCAGAAAATTCAAAAACTGAAATCGCTAAATTTTCTTCAGATGTAGAAGAAAGTTCGGTAATTTATGAAGTTAATATTCGCCAATATTCGCCAGAAGGAACGTTTAAAGCATTTACCAAAGACATCCCGCAATTAAAAGAATTGGGCGTAAAAATTATTTGGGTAATGCCTATTTTTCCAATTTCTCAAACGAAAAGAAAAGCGACTGGTGGAGATGATAGTAAGTTTGCTTCAGAAATGCCAAAAGAAGAACAACACAAATATTTAGGCAGTTATTATGCAGTTTCTGATTTCAAAAAAGTAAATCCAGAGTTTGGAACGATTGAAGATTTTAGAAATTTAGTTAAAACTGCTCATGAAAATGGTATTTATGTAATCTTAGATTGGGTTCCAAATCACACGGGTTGGGATCACGTTTGGATTAAAGAACATCCAGAATATTATTCAAAAAATACTAAAGGTGAAATCATCGACCCTGTCAACCCAGAAACTGGAAAATCATGGGGTTGGTCAGATGTTGCGGATTTAAACTATGACAATCAAGGATTGCGTTCGGCAATGACTGCAGATATGTTGCATTGGATTAAAAACGAAAACATTGATGGATTCCGTTGCGATGTAGCAAGTAATGTGCCTTTAGACTTCTGGCAACAAGCTATTCCTCAATTGCGTAAACAAAAGAATATTTTTATGTTGGCAGAAGCTTGGGAACCTGAATTATTAAAAGAAGGTTTGTTTGATATGGCCTATGGTTGGGAAGCACATCATACCATGAATAGAATTGCTCAAGGGAAAAATACAGTGAAAGATTGGGATAAATTCATGGCGGAAGATGCTAAAAAATATGAAGCCAACGATATTCTAATGAATTTTGTTGATAACCACGATGAAAATTCTTGGAACGGAACTATTAAAGGAAGATTAGGTAAAGGAGAAGAGGCAATGACAGCACTTTCTTATGTTATGCCTGGAATGCCTTTAATTTATAGTGGAAATGAGTATGGTTTGAACCACAGTTTAAAATTTTTCGAAAAAGATTCGATTCCAAAAACAAAAGGGAAAGATTGGGGATTAAGAGCAAAATTAGGAAAGTTAAAAGCTGAAAATCCTGCTCTAAACGGAGGGAAAAACAAAGCTAAATATACCCGAATCAAAACAGATGATGATGCCAATATTTTAGCTTTTGTTCGAGAAAAAGACGGAAAGAAAGTGGTTTATATGGCTAATTTTTCTAACAATCCAATCAATACAAAAATAGGTATTACAGGTGAATTTACTAATTATATGACGGGTAAAATAATGGGATTAAATGAGAAACAAGTTTATACCATTTTACCTTTTCAATATTTTATATTGACTAATAATTAAAATCAACTTAACTTTATTTAAAGTCCTATTGATGATTCAGTAGGATTTTTTGTTTTGAAATTACCGATATTTGCAAAAACAAATCATTTGAACTCAAATTACGACATCATCATAATCGGCGGAGGCGCTGCCGGATTTTTCACTGCAATCAACATTGTAGAGAAAAACCCAAACTTAAAAGTGGCTATTCTTGAAAGAGGAAAAAGCGTTTTAGAAAAAGTACGTATTTCGGGTGGTGGAAGATGTAATGTTACACATGCGTGTTTTGTGCCAAATGATTTAGTGAAGTTTTATCCTCGCGGTGAACGCGAATTAAAAGGTCCATTTCATCAATTTTGTTCAGGTGATACGATTGAATGGTTTGAAAAACATGGAGTAGAACTTAAAATTGAAGATGATGGAAGAATGTTTCCAGTTTCCAACTCCTCACAAACCATAATTGATTGCTTTATAGAAGCGGTTAAGAAGCTGAAAATTGATGTGCTAACCAATCACAGTGTTCAGGAATTGTACAAAACGGAAACGCATTGGAAAGTAACCACTACTCAAGAAGTTTTTACTTGTGATAAAATTGTAATGGCTTCCGGAAGTAATCCAAAAATGTGGGAATTATTACAAAATCTGGGTCACTCGATAATCGAACCCGTTCCGTCTTTATTTACTTTCAATATCAAAGATGTTCGAATTAAAGACTTGATGGGACTTTCTACAATTGCATCTGTAAAGGTTAAAAAATCTAAACTACAAGCTTCTGGACCTTTGTTAATTACGCATTGGGGAATGAGCGGTCCAGGAATTTTGAGACTTTCGGCTTGGGGAGCAATAGAATTAGCTGAAAAAAAGTATCAATTTGCTATTCAAGTCAATTGGTTAAACGAAACTACTTCTGACGAAGCGCTTGATTTGTTAAAAGACATCAAAGAAGAAAACGCTAAAAAATTAGTTTCAAAATACGCACATTTCGAATTGCCAAAACGCCTTTGGGAAAACCTCGTAAAAGCAGCTGGAATTTCAGAAGAAGCCAAATGGGCGGATATCAACAAGAAGCAATTAAATACTTTGGTCGAACAATTAACAAATGCCGAATTCCAAGTCAATGGGAAAAGTACTTTCAAAGAAGAATTTGTTACTGCTGGCGGAATCGACTTAAAAGAAGTCAATTTTAAAACCATGGAAAGCAAAATTTTACCAAACGTTTATTTTGCAGGCGAAATTTTAAATATCGATGCTATTACAGGTGGATTCAACTTCCAAAATGCTTGGACAGGTGGATTTATTGTGGCTGAGAATGTTGTGAAATAAATATAAATTACTTTGTGAAACTTTGTGCTTCACTTTGTGTTACATTGTGCTACAAACCTTATCGATTCAGCCAAAAAATGCTACCTGTTAAAATTGTTGCAAAACCAACCCAAGCTAAATACGGAATCAATAAATAAGAAGCTCTTTTGTCTATTTGTTTGAAAATAAGATAGGTTTCATAAATGATTAACCAAAGCAATATAATTTCTATTAAAGCCAATAAAATATTGTTCAAACCAAAGAATAAATATGACCACAAAGCGTTCAAAAGTAGCTGAACAGTAAAAAACAATAATCCTTTTTTTACCAATTCTTTGTTCGATTCTAATTTATTCCAAACCATTCCTGCAGCAATTCCCATCATAATGAAAAGCATGGTCCAAACCGGTGCAAAAACCCAATTTGGCGGATTAAAACTAGGCTTTTTGATTTCTGGATACCAAGTAGTGATGCTTGATTGCGTAACGTTGCTCGACAAGTAACCAACAGCTAAACAGATGGTAACGCAGTATATAATTTTAAGATATTTGTTCATGTTTTCAATTTTATAGGCAAATTAACGAAATATCAAGGGAACAAATCAATCAAAATCGGTATTTTTGTCAAAATTTTAAGCTATGCTTACCGAAAAAGATTTTATCGCAACCTCATATAATTCTATTGATTCTGCAAGTTTCGAATGGAGTGCGCCTAGTAATATAGCATTGGTAAAATATTGGGGCAAGAAAGAAAACCAAATTCCAGCGAATCCTTCGATAAGTTTTACGTTAAACAATTGTAAAACGATTACGAAGTTAGAAGTAGTTAAAAAATCGGATAACAATAGTTTTTCATTCGATTTGCTTTTTGAAGGGAAACCAAAAGAAGATTTTAAGCCAAAAATCCAAAAATTCTTCGAAAGAATAGAGCAATATTGTCCGTTTTTGAAAGAATATCATTTTAAAATTGATACCCAAAACACCTTTCCACATAGCTCAGGAATTGCTTCTTCAGCATCCGGAATGGCAGCTTTAGCAATGAACATTATGAGTTTGGAAAAAGCAATTAATCCAACAATTTCTGATGAATATTTCTATTCAAAAGCTTCATTTTTGGCAAGATTAGGAAGTGGAAGTGCGTGCAGAAGTATCAAAGGTGAAGTTGTGGTTTGGGGAAATCATGCAGAGATTAACGGAAGTTCGGATTTGTTTGGAGTAGAATTTTCAGAAATTCATTCTAACTTTAAAAACTATCAAGACACAATTTTGTTAGTCGATAAAGGCGAAAAACAAGTTTCGAGTACGGTTGGGCACGATTTAATGCACAATCATCCTTATGCGGTAAGACGTTTTGCGCAAGCTCATGAAAATTTATCCCAAATAAAAGCGATTTTATCATCAGGAAATGTAGCTGAATTCATCAATATTGTAGAAAGTGAAGCCTTGACTTTACATGCTATGATGATGACTTCAATGCCGTATTTTATTTTGATGAAACCTAATACATTAGAAATTATTAATAAGATTTGGAAGTTCAGAAATGAAACGCAAATACCAGTTTGTTTTACGTTAGATGCAGGTGCAAATGTGCACGTTTTGTATCCTGAAAACGTAAAGGGAAAAGTATTGCAATTTATTCAAGATGAATTAGTTGGCTATTGTCAGAATGGTCAGTATATTTGCGATCAAATTGGGAATGGCGCTAAATCAAATTAATTTTGTACATTTACTCATTGTTTACTGAAAAAGAAAACTGAAATTTATGAAAGGACCACTTTTTTACTCAAAAATATTACTTTTCGGAGAATATGGAATTATCCAAGATTCGAAAGGACTTTCAATTCCTTATAATTTCTATAATGGTGCTCTAAAGAAAGATGAAAATCCTTCAGAAAGTGCAATTAAATCAAACGAAAGTTTAAAAAGATTTGTTGTTTATTTAGAGCAATTGCAAACAGAACAACCTGAATTAGTAACTTTTAATTTAGAAGTTTTAAAGCAAGATGTAAACAGCGGAATGTATTTTGATTCAAGTATTCCTCAAGGATATGGAGTAGGAAGTAGCGGCGCTTTGGTTGCTGCTATTTACGATAAATATGCAAATGATAAAATCACAGTGTTAGAAAATTTAACGCGTGAAAAATTATTACAACTAAAAACGATTTTCTCTCAAATGGAATCGTTTTTCCACGGAAAAAGTTCAGGTTTAGATCCTTTGAATAGTTATTTAAGTATTCCAATTTTAATCAATTCGAAAGATAATATTGAAGCAACTGGAATTCCAACACAAAGCACACAAGGAAAAGGTGCGGTTTTCTTAATTGATTCAGGAATAGTGGGCGAAACTGCTCCAATGGTTTCTATTTTCATGGAAAACTTAAAAGATAACGGTTTCCGTACGATGTTAAAATCACAATTCATAAAATATACCGATGCTTGTGTGGAAAACTTCTTACATGGCGATGTGAAATCGTTATTAGAAAATACCAAACAATTATCAAAAGTAGTTTTGAATAATTTCAAACCTATGATTCCAGAGCAATTTCACCAAGTGTGGCAAAAAGGAATTGATACCAACGATTACTACTTAAAATTATGTGGTTCTGGCGGTGGCGGTTATATTTTAGGATTTACCCAAGATTTAGATAAAGCAAAAGAGTCGCTAAAAGACTATAAATTAGAAGTAGTTTATAACTTTTAAAATAGGCAAAAGAGATTAGGCAAAAGGGATTAGGTTTGAATATAAAATTCAGCATTACTACCCTTAATCCTTCACCCATTACCTTTAACCTAAAAGAAATGCTTACTCGTAAATCCAAATTAGTTCTTACTAAAATATTCGGTTTCTTCTCTGTTATTAGAGGATACAATATTTGGGTGGTTGCATTGGCGCAATATCTTTCTGCTATATTCATTCTGGCTACTGAGAAAAGAGCTTTGGATATTATTCTCGATTGGCGGTTGTTTTTAATTGTTGTTGCTTCTACTTTAACTATTGCTTCGGGTTACATTATCAATAATTTTTACGATGCGAAAAAGGATTTAATCAATCGTCCAAAAAAAGCCATGATTGACCGTTTGGTGAGTCAGGAAACGAAGTTGAAAGTCTATTTTGGAATTAATTTCATCGTC
The DNA here is from genome assembly GCF_025909975.1 of Flavobacterium lacisediminis. Lineage (GTDB taxonomy): Bacteria > Bacteroidota > Bacteroidia > Flavobacteriales > Flavobacteriaceae > Flavobacterium > Flavobacterium lacisediminis. Next base: position 113,158 of record NZ_JAPCIO010000004.1, read on the forward strand.
GCTTTGTTGATGTTTTTTATTTCATGGCGAGCGGTTTTGTTCTTTTCTACTTACATTTTTCTAATTTGGTTTTATTCGCACAAATTGAAAAAGATGTTCTTGGTAGGAAATATCACGGCTGCTGTTTTAGCGGTATTGCCTTTCTTCGGGATTTTGATGTATTACAAGAATTTTTATCATGTCATTTTTGCTCATGCGACTTTCTTATTGTTGCTGATTTTAATTCGAGAATTAATTAAAGATTTAGAAAATATTGAAGGCGATTTAATAGCCGATTATAAGACAATTCCAGTTGTTTTCGGTGAGCAAATGGCGAAAACTATCATATCTATTTTAACTATTGCAACCTTGATTCCGGTTTATTTCTTAATTGAAATTTACGATGTAGGTTATATGGATATTTATTTTTATCTAAGTCTAGCCGCATTGATGTTTTTTGTAATGTTGTTGTGGAAAGCAACTACTAAAGCTGAATATTTAAAACTTCATTTTCTGTTGAAATTCATCATAGTTTCGGGTGTCTTTTGTATCGTTTTAATTGAACCTTCAGTTTTGATACACGGAAAAAAATTGATTTCCACATATTAGTTATATCTTTGCAAAAATTGTTTATAATATGTCACGTCATCAAGATAATGATAAAAGTCGTCCAGGTTCAGGAAGACAAGGAGGTTACAAGAAAGATAGTAATTCAAGAGGGAATGCACCTATTCGTAAGGCGCCATCTAAATTTGCGGCTAAACCAGACGCAGCTAAACCAGCAGCGGCAAAAGGGCCAAAATCTCCAAAAAAACCATCTAATCCAGATGAAATCCGTTTAAATCGTTATATTTCTAATTCGGGAATGTGTAGCCGTAGAGATGCAGATATTTACATTCAAAGTGGAAATGTAAAAGTAAACGGGGAAGTAATTACCGAAATGGGTTATAAGGTTAAATTAACCGATTCAGTACAGTTTGACGGGGTAAACATTACACCTGAAAAGAAAGAATATATCTTATTAAATAAACCGAAAAACTTCTCAACAGCAGGAGACGATTCTCCGGGTTCGGCAAATGTGCTAGACTTAGTTCGTGGTGCTACAAAAGCGAATTTAATGCCAGTTGGAAGAATGGATAAAACAACTACAGGTTTGTTGTTGTTTACTAATGATACTGAAATAGTTCAAAAATTCACGGTTCCAAATCAACGTTCGTCTAAAGTATATCAAGTAACTTTAGATAAAAACTTAAAATACGAAGATTTAGAGAAAATTCAAAAAGGATTAATGATTGACGATCACAAAGTATACGTGGAAGAAATCACATATATCGAAGATCAACCGAAAAGTGAAATTGGTATCAAAATGAAAACGTCTAACGTAAAAGTGGTTCGTAAAATTTTCGAACACTTAAAATACGATGTTTTAAAAGTAGACCGTGTAACTTTTGCAGGTTTAACAAAGAAAAATTTACCAAGAGGTGATTGGAGATTCTTAACCGAACAAGAAATCATCAACCTTAAAAATGCTTAATACCATTTTATAAAACACATAGGCACATAGGATTTTATTCTTTGTGCCTTTTTTATTTAGTAATCTTTGCGAACTTTGCGAAAAACTTAGCGCTCTTTGCGTTTTAATCTTAAACTTTATGCCAAATCAACTTCAACAAATTGCCATTAAATGGTTTGATGCTTTTAATACGAAAAACTTAGAGAAATTATTAGAATTATACGATGACGAAGCCCAACATTTCAGTCCGAAATTAAAAATTCGTCAACCTGAAACTAATGGATTAATTATTGGAAAAGAAGCCATGCGCGTTTGGTGGCAAGATGCTTTTGATAGATTACCTACATTACATTACAAAGTAACTTCACTAACCGCCAACACCGACCGAGTTTTCATGGAATACACTAGGCAAGTTGAAGGTGAAGCCGATATGTTAGTAGCCGAAGTTTTAGAAATTAAAGAGGGGAAAATTGTGTTTTCTAAAGTTTATCATGGGTAGAAAATAGAAGTTTATTTTTGAACCTATTTAGAGTTTTTAATCCTAATTCCAACCTTTTTGTAAAATAATGCATCTATATAGTTATGCAATTTTCTATATTTGATTATGATTAAAAAAGTCATTATTCTTTTTCTCTTTTTTCAATTGGGTTTTGGTCAAAAAGTCATCAATGATTCTTTGATTTCAAAATTCGAAAAAGATCTTGTTTATAAGGCGATTGAAATTTCAAGGCTTCCTGATTTAAGAAATGATACTTTGTCAGATTTTTATTTTAGATTAAATTATGCAGGTCTAAAAATTGATTTGTATAAAGATGATTACGGAAAATTGATCTTGAAGTCTACACAGTATTACACAAAAATAAAGAACAGCATCATTACAGATACAATAGTTTTTACTAAGTTACATGATTCAAAGATTGCAATTTGGTTACACACTTATGTGTCGAATTCAAAATTAGAAGACATGATTCCTTCCAAAAAGAGCAATTTTGGCAAAGCTGGGGTTTTTATGAGTGATGATTATTATTTAGAATTTTCTAATAAAAAAAAATACGTTATAAAGTCATTTCCTTTTTCGGATTTAGATACAATTTCTGAAAATTATTCTTTAAAAGATCTTATTAATGACTTGTTTGAAAAAATAGAAATTGAAAAATTAAAAAAAGAATTTCGTGAAGATTTACCTGGTGGTTATTCTTATTCAAATGAATTAGGATATTTGTTTTATAAACTTCATAATTCTTTTGTAATTCTTGATTACCTTGGAGATTATAGATTGTCATTTGGTTTTATTAGTTATTATTATGTCAATAAAATTGCTAAGAAAAGGTTTAATTTAGGTGCTTCAATTAATTATCAAGTTGGTTTTAATGGGAATTCAAGTGTTAAGACCTCTGTTAATAAATACAATTTATTTTCAGATAATAGATCTTATTCTGATTTAATTAGATTTTCTTATGAGAAACACGATTTAGATTATATAAAATCGGTTGAGCAGTTTGAAAATTATAAAATAAACTATGCTCTTTCAATTGATAAATATTTCAATTTTGGAATTTCTTACAATCAACTCGTGATCGATTCAAGATTCAATGGTCTGGATTTATCAATAAGTAAAAATATAGAATCTATAGAATTGAAACCTTATTACGAAATTAACTTATATGAAAATCATTTAACCAATTATGTTGTAGGTGTTTCAAAAACAATCAAATTTAATATTCATGAAAAGCCAATAAGAATGTACTCCAATTTGTATTATGAAAAATTGTTTGACTTTAAAAGTCTAAATTTTTCATTGCAAATACCGCTTCTGAATTTTGGATTGAATTAAAATTGATGTTGATAATCCGCATAAACCTGCTCAATTTCGGTAAATACATCCAATAATTGATTGATTCCATCTGTGGTAACCAATTTTTGTTTGTATTCTTTAAAACCGTGAATGCCTTTGAAGTAATTGGTGTAATGACGACGCATTTCGTTGATGCCTAAACGTTCGCCTTTCCATTCGATACTCCAAATTAAGTGATTTCTTGCGGCTTCAATTCGGTCATTCATGCTTGGTGGTGCTAATTTTTCTCCTGTGGCAAAATAATGTTTAATTTCATTAAAAATCCAAGGATATCCAATCGCAGCGCGACCAATCATCATGCCGTCTAAACCGTATTTATTTTTGTATTCTAATGCTTTTTCAGGAGAATCAATATCGCCATTTCCAAAAATAGGCATTGTAATTCTTGGATTATTTTTCACACGTTCAATATGACTCCAATCTGAATGTCCTTTATACATCTGCGCACGTGTTCTGGCATGAACCGTTAAGGCTTGCACGCCAATATCTTGCAAACGTTCGGCAACTTCATCAATATTTATGGAACTTTCATCCCAGCCTAAACGTGTTTTAACAGTAACAGGAAGATTGGTTCCTTTGATTACTGCTTTGGTTAACCGCACCATCAAATCTACATCTTTTAAAACACCAGCACCAGCACCTTTACAAACGACTTTTTTTACTGGACAACCAAAATTAATGTCTACCAAATCAGGTTGTACCGCATCCACAATTCTTGAAGACATTTCCATTGCTTCTTCATCACCACCAAAAATCTGAATTCCCACAGGGCGTTCGTAATCAAAAATATCTAGCTTTTGCTTACTTTTTACTGCATCACGAATCAATCCTTCCGAAGAAATAAATTCAGAGTACATTAAATCAGCTCCATGTAATTTACATAAACGACGAAATGGTGGGTCGCTCACGTCTTCCATTGGGGCTAATAATAAAGGAAAATCGGGTAGTATGATGTTACCAATTTTAGGCATGGTGCTTCAATTTTTTGCAAAGATAGGAATTTTTTAAATCGAATGGGTTTCCAAAGTTTATCGGCTTTAAAATCCAAAACTTTAGCTTATATTTGCAGATTAAACGAACAAGAGTTTGGAAGATGAAAATGCCTCTTGTACATGAACTTTACATTGAAAGATGAAAAACATTAGAAATTTCTGCATTATTGCACACATTGACCACGGAAAAAGTACGTTGGCAGACCGTTTATTAGGTGCTACACAAACTGTTACAGCTCGTGAAGAAAAGGCTCAGTTATTAGATAACATGGACTTAGAACGCGAACGTGGTATTACAATAAAAAGTCACGCCATTCAAATGGAATATACCTACAAAGGGGAACAATATATTTTGAATTTGATTGACACGCCAGGTCACGTGGATTTCTCGTATGAGGTTTCTCGTTCTATTGCTGCTTGTGAAGGCGCTTTGTTGATTGTAGATGCAGCACAAAGTATTCAGGCACAAACGATTTCGAATTTATATTTGGCTTTAGAAAATGACTTGGAAATTATTCCAGTTTTAAATAAAGTAGATTTGCCAAGTGCTAATCCTGAAGAAGTTAGTGATGATATTATTGACTTACTAGGTTGTAAATTAGAAGATATTATTCATGCTTCTGGAAAAACAGGTTTTGGTGTTGAAAATATTTTGGCAGCCATTATTGATAAAATTCCGGCTCCAAAGGGAGATCCAAATGAACCGCTTCAGGCTCTAATTTTTGATTCACATTACAATCCGTTTAGAGGAATTGAAGTTATTTTCCGTGTTCTTAATGGAGAAATCAAAAAAGGTCAGAAGATTAAATTCATGGCCACCGGAAACGAATATTATGCAGACGAAGTGGGGACATTGAAATTAAATCAAGTTCCAAAAAGTGTAATTTCTACTGGTGATGTTGGGTACTTAGTTTCTGGAATTAAAGAAGCGAAAGAAGTAAAAGTTGGAGATACGATTACAGATGCAAAAGAGCCTACAACAAACGCTATTCAAGGATTTGAAGATGTAAAGCCAATGGTTTTCGCTGGAATTTATCCCGTAGATACAGAAGATTACGAAGATTTACGTGCTTCGATGGAAAAATTACAGTTGAACGATGCTTCGTTAGTTTTCCAAGCGGAGAGTTCGGCGGCTTTAGGATTTGGTTTCCGATGTGGATTCTTAGGAATGCTTCATATGGAAATTATCCAAGAACGTTTAGAGCGTGAGTTCGATATGACGGTTATTACTACGGTTCCTAACGTTTCGTATCACGCATTTACTAAAAAAGAGCCAGATACGATTTTAATAGTAAACAATCCATCCGATTTACCAGAACCTTCAAAATTAGATAGAGTAGAAGAACCTTATATCAAAGCAACGATCATTACAAAATCTGATTTCGTAGGAAACGTAATGAGTTTGTGTATTGAAAAACGTGGTTTAATTACAAATCAAACATATTTAACAACGGAACGTGTTGAATTAAACTTCGATATGCCGTTAGCGGAAATCGTATTTGATTTTTACGATAGATTAAAAACGGTTTCTAAAGGATATGCCTCTTTTGATTACCATCCAATAGGAATGCGTGAATCAAAATTAGTTCGTTTAGACGTGTTATTAAATGCGCAACCGGTTGATGCGCTTTCGGCTTTAATTCACGAAAGTAATGCATACAATATTGGTAAAAAAATGTGTGAAAAACTTAAGGAATTAATTCCAAGACAACAGTTTGATATTCCTATTCAGGCTGCCATTGGTGCAAAAGTAATTGCTCGTGAAACCATTAAAGCATTAAGAAAAGACGTTACTGCAAAATGTTATGGTGGAGATATTTCTCGTAAGCGTAAACTTCTTGAAAAACAGAAAAAAGGTAAAAAACGTATGCGTCAAGTAGGAAATGTTGAAATTCCTCAAGAAGCGTTTATGGCTGTCCTGAAATTAAACGATTAGAAATAATTTACATAATTAACAAAAAGTTTGAATATTTAATAATATTCAAACTTTTTTTGATTTAATTAAATTCAATTTATCTTTTTTTGTTATATTTATCTCAATGATTTTAAACCCCAAAAAAATCTTGAAAAAAATACTTTTTATATTCGCCTTTCTATATTCGAGTTGTTTGTTTTCACAAGCAATAACAGTAGATAATACTACAAATTCACCTGCGCAGTTAGTTGATTTGTTATTAGGAAATTCATGTGTAGAAGTTTCTAATATTTCGGTTTCATCAACTCAATCAGTTGCTTATTTTAATCAAAATGGTTCGTCTTTTCCAATTTCTGAAGGAATAATTATAAGAAATGGAGTGGCAACTTTTACACAAGGGCCTTATACGGGTGCTAATTTAAGCAGCGCGGTTAATGCGCCTGGAGATGCTTTTTTACAAGCATTAAGCGATGCAAATGGAGGTACAAGCCCAATAGTTAATGCAGAATATTTAGAGTTTGATTTTATTCCGCTTTCGAATAGTTTTAGTTTTAATTTTTTGTTTGCTTCAAATGAATATGGTTTTTATCAATGCGAGTTCAGTGATGTTTTTGCTTTTGTACTAACCGATTTATCTTCTGGAGTTTCAAATAACTTAGCCGTTATTCCTGGTACAAGTACACCAGTATCAGTAACGACAATTAGAAATAGTATTTATAATGACCCTTCAAGTCCAAACAATAGTTGCGCTTCTATAAATCCTAGTTTTTTTGGGACATATAATGTTGGAAACCCTACTTCAGCATTAAATATGAGAGGACAAACTGTGGTTATGAATGCTTCCTCGGGGGTAATTCCAAATACACCTTATAGAATACGTTTGGTAATTGGTGATTATGCTAATTCAGGTTTTGATTCGGCGGTTTTTATAGCTGCAGGAAGTTTTACAACTACTTTAGATTTAGGGAATGATCAAATTATTTGTACAGGTGATACGGTTCAATTGGATACGAATTTAGATAATACATTTACCTACACTTGGTACGAGAATGGTAATCCAATTCCTGGAGAAACTAATTCATCATATATTGTTACTCATGCAGGTACTTATTCTGTTGAAGCAGTAAGAGGAACATGTACGATTACTGATACTATTGTTTTTACAGATTTAGCAGTTATAAACCCATCTGATTTATTAACCTGTAATACAGGTGCAGCTAGTTATAATTTTAATCTTACAACAAATAATGAAGCGGCTTTAGGGATTGACAATGCAACTTATGATGTTTTTTATTATGAGTCTCCAGCGGATATTGCGGCAAACAACCCTATTCCAAACGGAAATTTAGCATCTTATCCAAGTGCTGGTGGTCAAACGATTTATATTAAAATATTCAATACTGTAACGGGTAATTTTTGTGACGCTGAGTATACTTTCAATTTGATTGTAACTAACGCAGCTGTCGCAACATCACCTAGTCCAATTTCAGTTTGTGAAGGCCAAGGAAGCACGACTTATACTTTTACAAATGCCACTACAAACGAGGTTTTGAATGGACAATCGCCAGCAAATTATACGGTTACTTATTATAATTCGGTTGGGGAGGCTTCTTCAGGAACAAATCCAGTAGCTTCTGTTACAATTCCAAACGGAACAACTACAGTTACTGTTGGTATCCGAATTCAAGACAACTCAAATCCTAGTTGTTTTGATGTTACTTCTGTGACAATCACAATTAATCCACTGCCAGTAGTTGATGATATTCCTGATCCAACGGAATGTAGTCAATTTACTTTGCCAGTTATTGTTAATGGGACATATTATCTGTTACCAGGTGGTCCAACAACGCCAGGACAAGTGCAATTAAATGCAGGTGATATTTTAGTTGATGGTGGAACTTACTATATTTTTGCAGGCCCCGATGCAAATGGATGTACAAATGAATCTAGCTTTAATCTAACTTTAATTGATGAATATGTACCACAATTAGACCATTGTGGGAGATTTGTTGTGCCAACACCTCCTCAAAACATAGGTAATTTTTACACACAACCAGGAGGACCATCAGGTACTGGAGTTATTGTTCCAGCAGGAACAGAATATATAAACATAACAGCCGCAACTTTTACAGAAACTTTATATTATTATGCTGAGGTTAATAGCGTGTTGTGTAGAGATGAACAATTTATTTTCTTTATTCATCCTTTACCACTAGTCGATGATCCAGCTGATGTTACTACTTGTGATTCATATGTATTACCTCCATTGACAAATGGAACTTATAACACCGCTTCTGATGGTAGTGGTGTTGCATTAAGTGCGGGAGATATAATTAGTGTAACTGGTCCAAATTTTCCAGGAACTTATTATGTTGTTAATTCTTTATCACATACTACAAGTCAAGGTCTACCTGGTACTTGTCCAGATTTTAATGATATTGTAATAAATTTAGTAGATACAACACTGTTTTCAACAGTATATGGGTGTTCAAGAGAGGGATATGTTTTGCCTCCTGTAACTTTTGGAGGTTATTTTACGGGTCCAAATGGAACTGGTGTCTCTATAGATCCTAGTATTCCAATTACATCAAATCAAGTTGTATATTATTTTACAAATACTTCAGTTTTGCCTAATTGTACAAGTAATTTAAATTATAACATTGTAATTCATCCGACTCCATTGGTTGATGATATTGCGGATGGCCCACGTTGTGGAGAATTTAGATTACCTGTTTTAACGAATGGGACATATTATACATTATCAGGCGGTCCTTCTGTATTAGGGCAACAACAATTATTTGCTGGTGACATTATAGATTTATCAGGAACTCATTTAAATCCAGGGACATATTACATTTATAATGAACAATCGTTTAATAATCCTGATGGAACAATAACATTATGTACAAATGAAAATTCTTTCACTATTACTTTAAATCCATTTCCTCCTGCGGATAATGTTTTCAGTAGAACAGAATGTTTACCTTATTCTATACCTACACCAGTAAACGGAACGATTTATACGGCTTCAGGTGGGCCAAGTGGCGGAGGAACAGTGGTTTCTTCAACGCAAGTTTTTACAACGACAGAAACTTTTTATCTATACAATATTGATGCTACAACAAGTTGTGAAATTAATTTACCATTTACAATTACTTATAATGGTATTAATTTGCCTGATTATCAAAATGTAAATGTGTGTGAATTTGAAAATTTCCAATTACCAGCATTAACACATGTGGCACCAACACCATTTAATTATACGATTGGATATTTTTATGATCCAAATGGAGTAAATCCTGTTCCACCAGGAACTATTTTTAATACGCCAAATACAACTACAACAATTTATGTGTATGCAGTAAATGGAGACCGAATTATTTGTACGCAAGAAGATAGTTTTGATATTGTAGTTTCCGAAACACCTAACTTAGCTACTTTGGGCTTGGTTTTCGATAATGAAGAATGCGGAACTTACGTATTACCAACTTTACCAACTACAACTTATAATATTGGTTATTATTCACAACCAGGTGGAAATGCTACTGATTTGATTACGAATTTGAATATTTCAGCTCCAGGAACCTATACATATTATGTGTATGCTTCGGCTATTGGTAATCCAAATTGTAATGATGAGATTTCGTTCACATTTACAGTGCATCCTCTTTTAGATATAACCATTCAAGGTGGAATTATTTGTGTAGATTCTCAAACGGGTGATGTTTTAAGAACGTTTACCATGAATTCAGGTTTGAATCCTGCATTTTTTACCGTGAATTGGTATTTGAATGGAACATTAATGGGGACAGGTCCTAGCTATGAAGCTTCACAAGCAGGTGTTTATACGGTTGAATTTATCAAACTTATACCGGATGTGGGTGCAAATTGTAATTACAATACAACTACTGTAACTATTACTCAATCAGGTCCAGCTGTTGCTGATTTTACGGTGAGTACTCCATTTGAAAATAATACGTTTATTACTGTAAATTTAACGGGTGGATTTGGAGATTATCTGTATCAATTGGTCTATCCGGATGGAAGCGTAACCGAATATCAATCGAGTAATGTGTTTACTAATTTACCAACAGGAGAATACTACGTAAATATTTACGATATTTTAGGAGGATGTAATCCAACAATTGTAGGTCCAATTTACATCATCAATTATCCAAATTATTTCACTCCAAATGGAGATGGTGTTAACGATAATTGGAATATTTGGGATTTGAGTCATCAGCCAGATGCAGTGATTAATATTTTTGATCGTTACGGTAAATTCTTAAAACAAATGTCGCCTGCGAGTTCAGGTTGGGATGGAACTTACAATGGTGAAGCATTACCATCTACCGATTATTGGTTCACAGTAGAATATCTGCCTCAGGGTGGTACTACAAAACAAATTTTTAAAGCGCACTTTTCTTTGAAACGATAATTTATTAACATTAACAATTGACTCATTTTCTTTTTGTAAAAGTTAAAGTAACTTTACAAGATGTATGCTTTAGTTGATTGTAATAATTTTTACGTTTCTTGCGAACGTGTTTTTCAACCTCATTTGAATGATAAACCTGTCGTGGTTTTGTCTAATAATGATGGTTGTATTATTTCGCGTAGTAATGAGGCTAAAGTACTAGGTATTCCTATGGGTGCGCCCGAATTTAAAGTTCGAGATGTAATCAAACAGCACAATATTCAAGTTTTCTCTTCTAATTACGCATTGTATGGCGATTTGAGTCATCGTGTTATGAAAACACTAGAACATTTTACTCCAAATGTTGAGGTGTATAGTATTGATGAAGCTTTTTTAAACTTTTCAGGTCACGACATAGTGGATTATCATCAGTATGGTTTGCAAATTCGTCAGCGTATTATAAAATGGTTGAGTATTCCAACAGGAATTGGTTTTGCACCTACTAAAGCATTGTCTAAAATTGCGAATAAAATTGCGAAGAAATTTCACGAACGAACACAAGGTGTTTATGTAATCGATTCCGATGAAAAACGTATCAAAGCTTTAAAATGGACTAAAATTGAAGATGTTTGGGGAATTGGTTATCGTTTGACTAAGAAAATGCAAACGAAAGGAATTTTAACCGCCTACGACTTTACTTTGCCACACAACGAGTGGTTTATTCGAAAAGAAATGGGAGTGGTAGGAATGCGTTTAAAATACGAATTAGAAGGTAAATCTGTATTGGAGATGGAAGAACCAAAAGCTAAGAAAAATATCGCCGTGACTCGTAGTTTTGAAAAAGACATATCCGACTTCAATGAGCTTAAAGAACGTGTAGTAACTTTTGCTAGTGTTTGTTCCGAGAAGTTGCGAAAACAAAATTCATGCTGTTATGGTGTGATTTTATATTTGAGCAAAGATAGATTTAAAGCAGACGGAGCAAAATATAGTTTTTATCGTTTGCAAACATTGTCTTTTCCTAGCAATACGGCATTTTCAATTAGTGGTTTAGCAATAAAAATGCTGAGTGAATTATATGAAGAAGGCGCTATTTACAAAAAAGCAGGTGTAATTGTTACCGAAATTATTCCAGCCAATCAAAAACAGTTTCACTTGTTTGATGATGAAAATCCAAAGTTTCAAAAACTAATGGAAGTCATGGACGCTTATCACGAAAAAATAGGGGAGCGTAAAATTCGATTGGCGACTCAAGATTTGAAACGTACTTGGAAAATGAAACAAAATCACTTGTCGAAACGATATACTACCAATTTTAACGAATTAATAGAAGTGCAATGCAAGTAAATCCTAAAATAACATTCTTTATTCCCGATTTGGAAAATCCTATTCCAACTTCTTTTATATCAGGTGGAATAAAGGCAGGCTTTCCATCACCTGCGGCTGATTTTGAGGAGTTGAAATTAAGTTTAGATCATCTATTAGTCAAAAATAGAGAAGCTACGTTTTATGCTAAAGCTAGTGGAAATTCCATGATAGGAGCAGGGATTGATGATGGTGATATTTTAGTAATCGACAGAAGTTTGGAACCAAGGCATAATGCTATTGCAGTTTGCCTTATTGATGGTGAGTTTACCGTAAAAAGAATCAAGAAAGATAATGATGAGGTGTATTTAATGCCTGAGAATTCGCAATACCAACCCATAAAAATTGAAGAAGAAAATGAGTTGATAATTTGGGGGATAGTAACCTATGCTATCAAACAAATGAAATAAAAAAAGAGGCTGATGAATATCAGCCTCTTTTTTTATGGGTAATCAATAGATATTAGAAGTTAGCTCTATTATCTTTAATATCTGCTTTGTCTTTTAAAGCTATAAACGCTTTAGAAACACCATATGATTGATTTTGTGATCTATCTTGAGTAATATAAGTAGCGTAACTTGCAACTTCTGGAGCTTTGGTTACCGCTTTAGCTCTTACCATGAACATTCCTGAGTTTCCTTCGATGATTTCAGAAGTTTTACCTGCAGCTAATCCAAATGCTTTACCTACAACTTTAGGTTCGCTACCAATGTTTGGAATAACTGGTGCTTTTAGAGAAACTCCAACCGCAGGTTGAACAGAAGCTCCAGAAGCTTTTGCTACTGCCTCTAAAGAAGCACCGCTCATTTTTTTCTTGATAATTTCAGCTTTTTTCTGATTTTTGATGATAGGCTCAACAGTTTGTTTAGCAATATCTATAGGTAATAAACCACTTTCGTTTCTGTCTTTTAATTTTGCAATAACAAAACCTTGAGGAACTTCAAAACGTCTAACGTCACCTATTTCAGTATCTTTGTTAAATGACCATCTGATGATTTCTCTTTGAGAACCTACTCCTTGAACGTATTCGTCAAATCCTTTTAAGTTAGTAGCTGGAATTACTTCTAATCCTGCTTTCTTAGCTAAAGCTGCAAAATCTGAATTTTCATTAGCATCTGCTTCTAATTGACTTGCTTTTGTATAAATAGCATCAATCGTAGCTTCAGATGGTTGAATTTTTTGAGCAACAGTTCCCATTAAAACAGCATCATATTTGTCAGTAACTTTTATTACGTGGAAACCAAAATCTGTTTCAACTACACCGATAGAACCAACTGCATTGTTGAATACATAATCATTAAATTGTGGAACCATTTGACCAGGTGTAATGTTGTCATATTCTCCACCATTATTTTTAGATCCTGGGTCGTCAGAATTTGTCATTGCTAACATTGCAAAGTTTCCTGGGTTAGCTTTTGCTTGTGCTAATAAATCATTTGCTAAAGCTTGAGCTTCTTCTTTAGTTCTTGTAGCAGCTGATTGAGGAGCTCCTTTATAAGCTAATAAGATATGACTAGCTTTTGCACTTGCATTACCTTTTCTTCCAATCATTCTAGAAATGCATTGGTGTCCGTTAAATACGTAAGGTCCAAAAACACCACCAACTGGTAAAGTGAATAATTGTTCTTGATATTCAAGTGGTAAATCTTTCTTAGCTAAATAAGTTGAGTCAAATTTAATATCAGAATTTGCGTTAACAAATTCACCAACATTTACTACTGAATCAAATTTTACTTTTACTTCACCAATTGAAGATAACATTGATTGTTCGTCTTCTTTAGATGGTTTGTTTTCTACCAAAACAAAATCAATACTAGTTGTATTATCTGATTTGTATTTTTTAGGAGATTTTTTCATAAAATCGATAATCTCAGCATCAGTAACTTTAACTTGATCATCATTTACAGTTGAAAAAGCAACAGTTACATATTCGAAATCTGCTTTATCGTTTTCTAATTTATATTGGAATTTACCTTCCGCTTTTGTTGTATAAACACCAGATTTTATCATAGTGTTATACATTTGCTCTAAAGCATATCTTTCGATATTTTTTTCAAATTCTTTCCATTGTAACCATTGAGTTTGGTCAGGAGCATTTTTGATGCCTTTTAAAGATTCTTTGAATTTGTTTTCGTCAAATTGACCAGCAGCATTCAAAAATTGAGGATTTTGAGCTAAGTTAGGATTTTGTTTGATAACGTTGATTAATTGTTCACTACCAATTTTTAAACCTAATTTGTCAAATTCTTCTGTAAGGATAATTCTTCTAACTTCTTGTTCCCATGCGCTATTCATTGCTTGAGTTGTGCTAGTGCCTTGTCCTTGCTTTTCAATGTTAGAAACATTTTGCATAAACTCTTGTGCTTCAATGTCTGTACCATTAACCGAACCTACATTATTAGCTCCTGCGCTAAATGTGCCGCTTTGAATAACATCTGCTAATACAAATGAAAACAATGCTAAAGCAATGATAATAATTAGGAAGAATGAACGTTGTCTAATTTTAGATAAAACTGCCATTTTTATTTGTGTTTAATTTTTTTCAGAGGGCGAAAATACAATTATCTATTTAATAATAAAATAGTAAAGTCATATTTTAATTCAAATTTTTAAAGATTTTTATCTTTTTTCTTCTTTTATCGAAAAACGAACCAACTCGATTTTTTTATTGCTAGCCGAATGGATGATAATTTCGAAATTTTCGATGCTTATTTTTTCTTCGTTTGTTGGAATTTCTTTTGTGTGATTTACTATGTAACCACCTAAAGTAGTGTACGAATCAGATTCTGGAATTTGTAAGTTGTATTTTTCGTTTAAGTATTCAACTTCTAATCTAGCGGAGAATAAATAAGTGTTTTCTTCTAAAATTTCATCGATTAATTCTTCGTCCAAATCGTGTTCGTCTTCAATTTCTCCAAAAAGTTGCTCAATAATATCTTCCACTGTAATAATTCCTGATGTTCCGCCATATTCATCCAATACAACCGCAATACTTTTTCTTTTTTTGGTCAGTAGATCTAAAGCATCTTTTATGTAAATCGTTTCAGGTATATATTCCACAGGAATCATTACACTCTTAATCGTTTTTGGTTTTTTGAACAATTCAAAAGAATGTACATAACCTAAAATATCGTCAATAGAATTTTGATAAATAAGTAATTTTGAATATCCAGTTTTAATAAAAACGTCTTTTAATTCAGATACGCTATCCAAAATTTCAACACCACTAATTTCTGTTCGAGGTGTCATAATGTCTCGTGCTTTTAAATCTGAAAATTCTAAGGCATTTTGAAATATTTGAATTTCAGAGTCAATTTCGTTTTCGTGAGACACATTGTTCATTTGCTCTGTTATGTAATTTCCGAGTTCTACTTTACTGAAATATTCTTGTACTTGATCACCTGGTGTTTTAAAGAATTTTCTTAGAATTATATCTGAAATCCAAATGATGAATTTTGTTGGCCAGAAGAATAATTGATAAAAAAAATAGGTAGGAACAGCAAAAAATTTAATAAAGGAATTGGCGTAAATCTGAAAAAATACTTTTGGAAGAAATTCTGCAGTTAACAATATTATTGCGGTTGAAATTAGTGTTTGCAGCAATAATCCAACAAATGATGTAAGTTCGAAATAACTTTCTAACCAAGTAATTATTAAATCTCCAGAATATATACCATAAATTACAAGTACTACATTGTTTCCAACGAGCATTGAAGTGATAAACTGAGAAGGTTTTTCGGTAAGTTTGTTTAAAATAGAGGCATTAAAGTTTTGTTGTCTTTTCTCGATAGATAAATACACCTTGTTTGAAGAAACATAAGCGATTTCCATTCCAGAAAAGAAAGCCGAAAGCAATAAACAAATTACAATAATGGCTATCTCCATTTAAGATTTACTTTTTTTGGTATTTGTTGTGAAAATGTCTTCTAAAGAAAAACATTCCTACAGAAACTCCAGCAATAATTAGGCTTAAGCCGATGTCACTTAATTCTTTTCCTTCTTGATATTTTCTAAAAGCATCGTATAGAAAGAAAACTGCAAAAATTAAATAGATATATTGTATGAATTTTAAGTAAGTCATGGTAAATTAATTTTATCAAATGTAATAAAAAGGAAAATGCAAAACAATTATTTGTCAGAGGTGTTTACTTCACCGCTACTTTGTTGCATGTTGAAAATTTTAAAGTCTTTGCTGAAATCAACTCCAGGTCCTTCTAAATAACCTCCAGCTTCATCCGTGTATTTAAAATGTTTTTCAGTAAAAAACCACTCGTTTTTTTGATCAAAATACAATTGGGATGTTTCAAGTTTTTTTCCATTTTGAGAACTTATGGTTACTTTACCTTGAAGGTCAATTATATCTGTATTCTTGTAAGAAATGGCATAATTTGAAACTACGGTGGTGATGTTTCCTTTATTGTCAATTAAAGTAACATGTATGCCTTTTGGGAATTCGGTAAAAGGATTTGTGATGTTACCATAGTCCAGCATTTTTGGACTTTTTAATATTGATTTGATTCTGCCTGAATCGGTGTATTTTAAATTTATGGTGTCGGCTTCACCTGTAGGCATAAAACTAGTCTCACTAAGTTGTTGTACCTTTTTGATGTCGCTTTCACATGAAAAAAACATAGTCACGATAAAAATCGTGACCATGTTTAGAATATTATTTTTAATGAAAAACTTCATTTTACAAGCTTGGAACTACAATGCTTTCTCCTACCCAACAGTTAAAAGCAATTCTTTGACCTGCTTTTCCTGATTGGAAAATTTCTGTTTTTGAAGGTGCAGCGGCTCTGTAACTTGCAGCAGTTTTGCTAGCAGTTCCTTTAATTGAAGAGTCTACAGCTCCTGCTTTGTCGCAATATTGTGCTGCTAACCAGTACATCGCTCTTTTTTCAAACTGATCGTTTCCACAATCATTAATACTACTTCCGTATAATTGAGCAATTAACAAATATGCTTTCCCAAAAGATGGTTTCACAGATAATGCTTTTCTTGCATAACTACGAGCTTGAACTTTATTTGATTTACTAAACATAGAAGCAATTCTATAATATACATTTGCTTTCTTAGTGTTGTCAGTATATAAGTTTGCCGCTTGGTTGAAATAATCTAATGCTTTAGTAGTGTTTTTTCTTTGAATTTCTACTACTCCTAACTGATATGCAGCATCAGCACTTGGGTTTAATTTGTAAAGCGCTTCTGATATTTTAGAAAAAATTGGATCAGAATCACAACCTTTAAGGTCTAAACGATTAGCTGCTCTTTTAAGCCATTCTTCGTTTGTTTTGTTTTGTTCAAAACCTTTTTGGTAAAAAGGTATAAGCTTGTCACAAGTAGATAATTCTAAAACGATATTGTCCATGTCATTTCTAACATTTCCAAAAATTTCTAAATTTTCTTCAATTCTTGCTTTTCTTTTAGCTTCTTTTTCGCTCAATACTTGACCCGCTTCTTCTTTTGTTAATAAACCGTCTTTTTCGTCTGATAATTCTTTTTCTTCTTCATCTAGTTTATTTGTGATGTCATCGTATTTGTCAAAAACTTGTTGTAATTCAACACCTTTGTTTGCTTTGTGGTTATTTACTATAATTTCAAAGTAAACATACATTGCTTTAGCGTATTTGAAGTTAGCATAATCAGTTTTAAACGCTGTGTCTAAAAGATTGTATACTTCTTCAGTTGTTCCTGTTTTATTTTCAAATAGAGCTAACCCTTTTTTCATTTTATTTCCAGCGCCATTGTTTGGAAAATATTGGTCGTGTTCGTCATAAAGTTTTAATAAATCACGAACGTATTTTTCTTTCTCTTGTGGAGTTGTGGCTTTTTCGATTTTTAATTTTACTGCTAATTCTCCAAAAGTGTAGATACTCTTGTGGAAAGTAGGGCAATCTTTTCTTAAAGTAGTTAAATAGTCGTATCCAGCTACATCTTTAGCTTTAACAGAAGTAGTCATTAAACTTATGGCTTCTGTGCAAGCTTCTGTGTTTTGTGCTTGAACAAAAAAACTAGCTGTAGCTATTAATAGTAAAGTTAATTTTGTTTTCATTTTTTGGGTACTATAATTGTTAATTAATTTCTCTTTTTCTGAACCATAAATCATTTAACGATAAACCAATGTTAAGGTTAAAATAATTTTCTTGAACTAAGCCTTGTGCTGTAGTTCCTTTTTTACCAAATTCAAATCCTAAATTGATTTTTGATAATCCAACTGGTAATCCTAATCCAAAAGTCATGCCATAATCGTTTATGCTTTCATTTCTTAGGACAAGACCCGAGTTTTCATATCTAAAACCTGCGCGGTAAGTAACTCTGCTAAAGTAATTTGAGAAGGAATCATATTTAGGAATATAATATCCTCCAAATGCAATTCTTGTTGAGTTTTCATAATTTACACCAGCAATTTCTCCAAAACGATTTTTCATTTTGCTGTTTTCTGTAAATGTGATTTCTGTTCCTAGTAACCATTTGTTGTTTCTACCCATACCAGCTCCAAAACTAAATTTTGTTGGTATTATTAGTGTTTGGTCATCTACTGGAATGTCTTGTGAAGGTGTACTTATTAATTCTGTTCCATTAACATTATAGATAATAGTTGCAATATTTCTCTCGTTTTTCGAAGTTAATTTTGCTTCAGGACTAAATGTAAAACTAGTAAAAATGTTGTGTTTTTCATTTAGTTTAGTATTGTAAAAAAGACCAGTTCTTAATGAAAGGCCTGTTATGTTTGAAAGATTTTTTTCTCTACTTCTTAATTGTAATATAATAGGAGAATAAATACTTTCAACATACTCAGTTTCAATTTCACCAAAATTATAACTTACATCTAAACCTACGCTAAATTTTTTGTTTATTGAATAAGCAGATCCTAGAAAGAAACTATTTATGTTTCCGTTTCCAGTATTTCTTTTATTTCTTTCTGTGTTGTCTATTGTGTTTGTTACATTGTTTTCGATTTTGTAGCCAACAGACGAATAAGGCATTAATCCAAAAGTAAAACCAAATTTTTTAATTGGGATCGCAACAGCAATGTAATTTAAGCTTGTTCGTTGCGTTTTTTCGCTTGTTTCATTTGCTTCTAATGTTGAGAAAGAGGAAGTGGCTCCAACAGCAAATGTGCTAAATTTAATTTTTGAATATGAGGCAGGATTTAATAAATTTAAATGAATACTATCTGAAACAATTCCTAAACCTCCCATTGCTCTTACGTCTTCAGTTCCTTTAAATCTAATTTCTCCTAGTCCGTAGTATGAATAAGGCGAGGATGTGTTTTCCTGGCTCCATGAAACTATTGAAAATAATATACTAGCAAATACTATAAGTTTTTTAATCATTTTTTTGTGTGTATAGTGATAATAAGTTCAAACTTTCTAATAAGAAATTTGAATTGGCAAATATGGTGCTTTTTAATCTTTTAGCCAAAAATTCTGCGTCTCCTCCTGTTAAAATTATTGTTAAATCTTGATTTTTAAGAGAATATTGTGAAATAAACCCTTCGATTTCAAAGATTACACCATTGATTACACCACTATGAATGGCACTTTTTGTGCTATTTCCTATAATATCGAAGTCCTCACTTAAATCTAATAACGGCAATTTTGAAGTGTAATTGTTTAAACTTTTGTATCTAATTTTAATTCCTGGTGAAATTGCACCACCTAAATATTGATTTTCATCATTCACGAAATCATAGGTAATGCAAGTTCCTGCGTCAATTATCAATCTGTTTTGATTTGGGTACATTAAAGTTGCACCTGCAGCTAAAACCATTCGATCTATTCCTAAGGTTTCTGGTGTGGCATATAAATTAGTGAAAGGAAATTTTGATTTATGGTCAATAATTTCTGTCGGGAATCGATTTTGAATAAAATCTACCACTTCTTTTTCTAATTTTCCTACTGAAGAAAGGATAATTTTTTGAAGATTGGAATAATTTTTAAAAATATTTTCAAAATTTTTCAGCGCTTCATTTGTTTCAAAAATAAAAAAGTCGAGCTGCTTATTGTGTTCAAAGACAGCAACTTTAATTCTTGAATTCCCAACATCGATTGTTAAAAGCATGGTTTTGTTTTATGAGGTGCAAATATACAAATTGATTTTTTTTATTATTTGTTTTGGAAAATATAAAAATCGTTCTATATTTGCACCCGCAATCAACAAGCAGTAATGCTCTAAATTGTAAAGGTACCTTAGCTCAGATGGTAGAGCAATGGACTGAAAATCCATGTGTCCCTGGTTCGATCCCTGGAGGTACCACAAAAACCACTCAAATGAGTGGTTTTTTTGTTTTGTATTGGTTTGTAAATGAAATTACAAAATCATTTCTTCATAGGAAAGTACCACTGGATAACCTTTTTCTTTGAAATATGCTGTAGGATTTTCTTTAGAAATCGCCATTACAAAATCGCCGCCCCAAGCTCCTAAGCTTTTTATAATGCCTTTAAAATCTGGGAAAAGTTTTTCTTGAATGGTTTCAATTTCTAGAACATCACTCATTATAATTTCATGTTTCTCCATTTGTTTGGCAAATTCTTTTCCTTCTTTACAATCTATGGCATCATAAGTAATGGTGTTGATTTTTGAAATCACAGCATTTACATGATGGTGTTTCGACATATAATTCGCAATTGCCAGTTTGCTGCTTTGTTTCTGATTCAAATACACAAAATGAATGTTTTCTTTGAATGATGGATTAAAATGAATAGCCTTGAAATGTGGTTTTTCATTTTCTAAATGATAAACTATCGGTGAATTGGATTTCGCACAAGCTATATCATAACCGCTACCTCCAAAACTTTTTTGTAATAATTCAAATGCATCAATGTTTAGCCAATCACCAATGCTGTTTATTAATGTTGATGATGTTCCTAAACCCCAAAGACGAGGAAAAGTTAAATGTGTTTCAATTTCGTATCCTTCTTCCTCTAAAAAAGTTGGATTTTGAACAAAAGCCTGATGTAAAATTTCAATTAAAGTATTTTTTACAGCGGAATTGTTTTCGTCTGTGATTTTAGTTTTTATTTCTTCAAACGAAATTATGTCTTTAAACCAAATACTTTTATCCGAATCAAAACTTGTCCATTTAATTTGGTTGTTTGTTCCTTGTTTTACTATTAAACTTTGTCCGAACTTTGTAGGCAATGCTAATGCTTTTGCGCCATCTAAAACAACATATTCGCCAGTTATGAGTAATTTTCCGTTACTGTAAAAAGTTTGGGTTTCCATTAACTTCTAATTTTTTCCAAATAATCAACCACCAAACTATGAGAAATTGTAGTGTTTTTGAAATAATCTAACACTTGTTGTTTTTCTTCTTTGGTAGCTTTGTGTTGGTTTAAAATATTCATTAAGTGCATTTTCATGTGGCCTTGCTGAATTCCGGTTGTAGTAAGCGAACGTAAAGCAGCAAAGTTTTGTGCTAAACCAGCAGCGGCAACAATTTGCATTAATTCTTCGGCAGAAGGTTTTCCTAATAATTCCATTGAGAATTTTACTAATGGATGTAATGAAGTTAAACCTCCTACAGTTCCTAGTGCTAAGGGAATTTCCATCCAAAAAGTAAAAATATCGTTTTCAATTTTCACATGTGATAAACTAGCATATTGCCCAGATTTACTTGCGTAAGCATGAATTCCAGCTTCAACGGCTCTGAAGTCGTTTCCTGTGGCTAAAACTACGGCGTCGATTCCGTTCATGATGCCTTTGTTGTGCGTTACTGCTCTGTAAGGTTCTACTTCGGCAATGCGAACTGCTGTTGCGAATTTTTGAGCAAATTCTGCTGAATCGATGTTTTTATCCTCTGAAAGTTGATCTATCGGACAAGAAACTTCAACACGAACGGTACAATTTGGAACAAAATTGCTCAGAATACTCATTACGATTTGAATATTTTTTTCATCTGAAGTAAAATCAGCAAATTCATGAGCTTGATTTTCTAATGTTTTAGCAAATTGCTCTAAACACGTATTGATGAAATTCGCACCCATGCTGTCTTTAGTGTTGAAAGTAGCATGTAGCTGATAATAATTTGGAATTTCGTTGGTTTTATCTCTAAGTTCGATGTCTAAAATTCCGCCACCACGCTTTTGCATGTTTTTGGTGATTTCTTGAGTATCGTCAAAAAATGTTGGTTTTATTTTATTGAAAAAAGAGGTTAGTTTTTCAGTATTTCCATTGAAAAGAAAGTGTACTTGACCAATTTTTTCGGTATTGATAATAGTAGCTTTAAAACCACCACGTTCTCCCCAAAATTTCGCCGCTTTTGAAGCAGCCGCTACCACCGAACTTTCTTCGATAGCCATAGGAATAGTGTAGCTTTTTCCATTAATTATGAAATTTGGAGCTACTCCATAAGGAAGATAAAAGTTGGTTAAGGTGTTTTCGATGAATTCATCATGTAATTTTTGTAAACTTTCATCGGAATTCCAATATTTTACAATGCTTTGTTTTGCTTCTTCTGGGTTTACGAAGTAGGTATTGGTAATCCAATTTATTTTTTCTTCTTTAGATAATTTTGAAAAGCCTTTAACATTTTGATTCATAGCAGTGAATTTGTTTCAAATAGAAGGCAAAGATACTAATTGGATTAATTAGGAAGACTATTTATCCATTTAAATAAAGTGGTTTCAAATAAAATTTTATCAATTGGTTTAATAATAAAATCATTCATCCCAACTTCTAAACATTTTTCTTTTTCACCCGTTATAATTCCTGCGGTAATGGCGATAATAATAGTGTTTGGATTTGTTTTTCTTATCTCAGTTGATGCTTCGTAGCCATTCATTATTGGCATTTGAATGTCCATAAAAATAATATCAGGTTTGTTTTCTAATGCTAAATCAACTGCTTCTTGACCATTTCTTGCTTCATAAATGATGCAATTTGGCACTCTGTTTAATATTAGAGTTTTGGTCAACAACATATTTATTTTGTTGTCATCTACAATTAAAATTTTAGCAGTGTTATATAAAACCTCTTGCTTGTTAGAAGGAATTGGTTGTTTTTTTTCTGAATTATTTCGGTTTAAATAATTCTGTAAAGCATCATGTTTTATTGGTTTTATAATGCTTTGTACGTTTTTATTGGTTCCAATTTCATTAAATTTCGAATTAGAATTTTGCATTACAATTATGGATATGGAAGTCAATTCATTTAACTCCTTTAGGATGTTAATTGTTGTTTTTTCAGATAAATATTCTAAATCTAAAAGCAATAAATCGTAATTATTTTTGGAAATAAAAGCAGCAATGTTTTCTAAGTCATTTTGATAAACATCAGCATCGATAGTGAAGCTTTGCAACATATTTTGGATTAATGACGCTACCAATTGATTGTCCTCAATAATTAAAGCTTTTTTAAAGTTGTGCTTATTAGTATTTAAATGGTTGTTACAAAATTCTGATTTTAAGTCTAATTCAAAACTAAAAGTAGAACCAATATTAGGTTCACTATCAATCTCTAATTTACTGTTCATTAATTTAAGAAGACTGTTCGTAATGGTTAATCCAAGTCCAGTTCCTCCATAATTTCGTGTTGTAGAATTGTCTTCTTGTGTAAAAGCTTCTAGAATTTTTTTCTTGTTTCCTTTTTTGATTCCAATACCCGTATCTTTAACACTAAATTTGATTTTTGATGAGGTGTCGTTAATATTGGTAGACGAAACTTCTAATTCGATTTGTCCATTTTGAGTAAATTTAATAGCGTTGTTAAGTAAATTTTGTAAAATTTGTTTCAATCTAATTTCATCTACCCAAATAGCGCAATGTACTTCTTTGTGAATATTAACAATGAGTTCTAAATTTTTCTGATGCGCCATGAATTTCATCATATCCACACATTGATTAATGACGGCATGCAAACTTGTTTTTTCGTTATCAATAATTAATTTTCCAGCTTCAATTTTAGAAATATCCAAAATATCATTTACTACATCTAATAAGGTAGAAGCGGATTGATTAACGGTTTCTAAATGTTGCTTTTGAATTTCGGTTAAATTAGAACCTAATAACAAATTACTAAATCCGATAATTCCGTTTAATGGGGTTCGTATTTCATGACTCATATTAGCCAAGAATTCTGATTTTGCTTTGTTGGAAGATTCGGCTAATTCTTTTGCAATTACTGCTTCTTCAGCTACTTTTCTTTCGGTAATGTCAATTAACACACCTTCAATATAGGCTACTTCGTTGTTTATGATGATTCCTTCTCCGTATTCTTCAACCCATACATATGATCCGTCTTTTTTTCTAATTCGACAGGTTACTTTGTAAGGTTTTCTCTTTTGTAAAGCTTCGTCAATAATGAGTCTTAATTTTTCTTCTTCTTCAGGGTGATAAAGATCAAGTAATGAAATTTTATTACTCATAAAATCATCACGATGATATCCGGTAAGTTTTTCAATTTCGTCATTTAAATAGACTTTTGTTCTTGCTTCATCGTATTTAACTAAAAAAACAGAAGCAGGAATATTATTGGCTAATAGTCTAAATTTTTCTTCACTTTCAGCAATTGCTTTTTCATTGTTAATTCTTATAATCGTTGAAGAAATATTGTTTGAAAGCGTAAGAAGAATATTGATTTCTTCATCTGTCCAAATGCGTTCATTTTTACAATCATCAAAGCCAATGAAACCAATGAAAGTTTCCTTATCGAAAAGAGGAATTATTAAAATAGAAACAATGTTTTGGTCTATTAATAAATCTTTAAAGTTGCTTTCAGTAATATTCTTTGTTAAATTTATATAAGGTTTTTTACTTAAAATAATTTGCATAAAATCTGAAAATGCCTCGTGCGGTATATTTTGAAGTTCTGGATTGTCTATTTCTGCTAAATCAGTTTCTGAAACCCATTCAAAACGTTGGCTCATTAAATTTGTTTTGATGTCATTTTCAAAATAATATAGACGATCTACTTTTAATACTTTACCTATTTGTTCAATTGAAGCATCAAAAATCTGGTCTTTATCTTTGTGAATTAAAAGGTTACTGGTTACGTTTGCAATTGCAGTTAAAATTTCATTTTTATAAATGATTTGATTTTCTGCGTTTTTCCTTTTTGTTGTTTCAATTGCAAGCGCTATGATTTCGGCAACTGTTTTACAAAAATTGATGTCTTCATTTGTCCAATATCTATTCTCGTGAGTTGCTTCTAAACATAAAATGTTATTTAAATCTCCACCTATATATATTGGAATGTCTAACAATGATTTGATATCGTATTTAGGAAAATATTCTGTTGTAAATTCCTTTAAAGAGTCTTCTTTATAAACATTTGAAGCAATAATAATAGGTTGAGATTCAATATTAGAAATGTAAGTACTAATGTTTGTTTTAGGAATTGATAAGTCTGCATAGTGTTTATCTTCGCTATGAACGTAAATATTTTTTAAATCGATACTGTCATCTTTGAAGTCCCATAATGCAACACGATCAATTTTTAATCCTATTGCTGTTTCTTTACAAATATGTCTGATTAAAGCCTCTAAGTCTGGAAAAGTTAAGAAGTTTAATGTAGATAGTTTATTGGAAATAGAGTTTAATCTACTAATTTCTTCAATTCGTTTATGCTCTTCTAGTTCAATAAGCTTTGTAGAAGTTATGTCTCTAATAATACAAGAAAAGCCAGAAACTGTATCGTTTTCATCTCTTTTTATAGTTACTTTTTGTGATACCCAAATTTCTTCACCATTTTTTTTAATTACTGGAAATTCTAATATGTCAAATTCATCTGTTTCAGAAATAGAATCCACATAAAATTTCGAAACAGTATTTTTAAAGTCCTCTCTAATAAAATCGCTAAAGTGTCTGCCTAAAAGTTCTTCTAATCGATAGCCTAATGTTTGAATTGAAAATTTGTTAGCATAAATAATATTACCATATCGATCACTTTCATAAATAATGTCTTTAGCATTTTGAATCAAACTAGCATATTTTGTTTCTAAACTAATTTTTGAAGTTACATCCTGACCTGTAGCAACATAGGTGTTGTTAGTATGTTTGAAATCAGTCCATTGAATAAACTTGTATTCTCCATTTTTACATTTTAATTTTCTAAAGTATACTGAATTTGGTTTGAATTTATTTGAATAATCTCCAGATTCAAATTCTGAGTCTTCGGTTAATGACCAAAACCCCTTTCCTAAAACTTCTTCGGGGGTATATCCTAAGATTTTAGTTATAGAATCATTACAATATTGAACATTGCCTAAGTTGTCTGCAGCAATAATGATAGAGTTAGTATTGTTAATTATATCTTGAGTGAAAATTAATCTTTCATTGGCTTTTATGTTTCTAATTATTTGGCCTAGATGAATTACTAAAATGATAAAAAGAGCATTGATAAGAGTTACAATACTTGAAATTTCATTTTGTTTAAATAAGGTTAAGAGAAATAATAAAATAAAATTTACTCCTATAAATATCAAATATGTTGTAAACCTATTAAAAATTGCAAAAGCAAAAAACAGCAACAATAAATATTTTGAAAACAACAAGAAGCTAATGCTTTCTGTAAAAAAACCATAAATGACAGAAGAAAGTAGTAAGTAAAAGCAAACTCTGAAAATACTATAGCTATATTTTGCTATTTCTTTTTTAGATGTTATTATAAAAACGAAAACACAAAAAGTGCCAATAAGAAATTCAAAATAAGAGTTAACGCTTTTCGATTCATTAAAAATCAAATAGAATAATTCTGCAACAGGAAAAATCAATCCGAGATATAAAAAATAATAACGATATTGAGCATTCGAATGGTGATTTAATGTACTACGTAAAGTACGAAAATCAATATTTGAGGACTTTAATTGAAAATTAAAGAAAAGTCCAAAAATCGATAGCAACACACATAAATAAATTAAAACATACAAATTGGCAACAGCTATGTTGTTGGATAAAAAAAAGAATCCATTTTGTAGGGGTATTGCCATTTATTTGTGTTACGGTTTCAATCATAAATGTAATTAAATATTTTTAAAAAATCAAAATCTTTATTAAATGAAGTTAAAATTATGGTTAATTCATATATTTTCACTAAAATTGGGGGTTTTTTAAGAACATAATATTATGAAAAAATACAGTTTAGCAGTATTGCTTTTTGTAGTGAGCTCATTATCAGTAGTAGCTCAACAAAAAATTACTTTAGAAGAAATTTGGGGCGGTGCCTTCAGAACTAAAGGAATGGACGCTTTAAGTGCCATGAAGAACACCAACCAATACACAGTCTTAAATTTTGATAGAAGCACTAAAAGCTATCAAATTGACTTGTATGATTTTGCAACTTTAGAAAAAGTAAGTACACTTTTTGATACCAAAAATCATGCAGAAGTAAAGTCAATTGACAGTTATTCTTTTGATAAAAATGAGAAAAAGATTTTGATTGCAACGAATTCAAATCCTATTTTCCGTCATTCTTTCACTGCCGAATACTTTATTTACGATATTCCTTCAAAAACGGTAAGTAGTTTTACAGCTAATGCGATTCAAGAGCCAACATTTAGCGCAGACGGAACCAAAATTGCATATGCTTTTGAAAACAATTTATATGTACATGATATGGTTTCGGGAGCTAAAATTCAAATTACTAATGATGGTAAAAAGAACAAAATCATTAATGGTATTACGGATTGGGTTTATGAAGAAGAATTTGCATTCGTAAAAGCATATGATTGGAATGTAACAGGAACT
This sequence comes from Flavobacterium lacisediminis, assembly GCF_025909975.1. GTDB lineage: Bacteria > Bacteroidota > Bacteroidia > Flavobacteriales > Flavobacteriaceae > Flavobacterium > Flavobacterium lacisediminis. Next base: position 140,880 of record NZ_JAPCIO010000004.1, read on the forward strand.
AAAATTGCGTACATCAAATTTGATGAAACCGAAGTGCCAGAATTTTCAATGGATATGTACAACGAAGGATTATATCCAACACAAACGGTTTTCAAATATCCAAAAGCGGGTGAGAAAAATGCAATCGTTTCTTTGCATATTTTTGATTTAAAATCGGGAACTACTAAGAAAATCAACTTGGGAGATTACAAAGATTTTTATATTCCAAGAATCAAATGGACGAATGACGCGGCTACTTTAAGCGTTCAAGTAATGAATCGTCACCAAAACAATTTAGACTTACATTTTGTAGATGCTAACGCAGGAACTACAAAAATTGTTTTAAACGAAAAAGACGCAGCTTATGTTGATGTTACCGATAACTTAACTTTCTTAAAAGACAATAGTTTCATTTGGACATCAGAAAAAGATGGTTTCAATCATATTTATCACTACGACAGAGCTGGTAAATTGAAAAAACAAATTACTTCTGGAAAGTGGGAAGTAACTAATTATTACGGATTTGATGAAAAATCTGGAATGGTTTATTATCAATCGGTAGAAAATGGTTCTATCAACAGAGACGTTTATGCTATTAAAGTAGACGGAAAATCAAAAGTGAGATTGTCTTCTAAAAAAGGAACTAATTCAGCAACATTCAGCCCGAATTTTCAATTCTTCATCAATACACATTCAAGTGCGACTTCTGCACCAATGTATACTTTAAACGATTCAAAAACAGGAGCAGTAGTTAAAACAATTGTTTCTAATGAAGCGGTTGAAACTAAATTAGCAAAATATGATGTAACTCCAAAAGAGTTTTTCGTATTAACTACAGAAAAAGGTCACCAATTAAACGCTTGGATGATTAAACCGAAAAACTTTGATGCGACTAAGAAATACCCGGTTTTCATGTTTCAATATTCAGGTCCAGGTTCACAACAAGTTGCAAACACTTGGAACGGAAGTAATGATTATTGGTTTATGATGTTAGCACAACAAGGTTATATTGTAGCTTGTGTTGACGGAAGAGGAACAGGTTTCAAAGGAGCTGCTTTCAAAAAATGTACACAAAAAGAATTAGGAAAATACGAAGTTGAAGATCAAATCGATGCAGCTAAAGTAATTGGAAAATACAACTACGTTGACGCTTCAAGAATCGGGATTTTTGGATGGAGTTATGGCGGATTTATGTCGTCTAACTGTTTGTTCCAAGGTGCTGATGTATTCAAAATGGCAATCGCAGTAGCTCCAGTAACTTCTTGGAGATATTACGATAGTATTTACACAGAGCGTTACATGCAAACTCCTCAAGAAAACGCAAGTGGTTACGATAACAACTCTCCAATTAATCACGTAAGTAAATTAAAAGGAAACTTCTTTTTAATCCACGGAACAGCTGATGATAATGTACATGTGCAAAATACAATGAAAATGGTGGAAGCATTAGTTCAAGCTAACAAGCAATTTGATTGGGCAATTTATCCAGATAAAAATCATGGAATTTACGGCGGTAAAACACGCTTACAATTGTACACAAAAATGACGAATTACATCAAAGAAAAATTATAATAAACCAATAAACTAAAACAAATTATATGAGTGAAGTAGCAGCTAAACAAAGCCATCCAAAAGGACTTTGGGTCTTATTTGGAACCGAAATGTGGGAGCGTTTCAATTTCTACGGAATGCGAGCAATTCTTACCTTGTTCATGGTAAATTCATTGATGATTAAAGAAGCAGATGCAGCCATTATTTATGGTGGATTTTTAGCATTATGTTATTTAACACCACTTTTAGGAGGATTTATTTCGGATAAATATATTGGAAATAGATACAGTATTATGTTAGGAGGAACATTAATGGCAATTGGTCAATTCTTATTGTTCATTAGTGCATCAACTTTTGATTCGAGCTTAGGAAGTGCAAAGTTATTCATGTGGATTGCCTTGTTTATTATCATTTTTGGTAATGGATTTTTCAAACCAAACATCTCTTCAATGGTGGGAAGTTTATACCCAAAACAAGAAAAGAATAAATTAGATTCAGCCTTTACTATTTTCTACATGGGAATTAATATCGGAGCTTTCTTGGGTCAATTTATTTGTCCATGGGTAGGTGATGTTAAAGATGCAGAAACTGGAGTTAGAGATATTTTTGCTTTCAAATGGGGGTTTTTAGCAGCTTCAATTGCAATGATAATTGGAACAATAACTTTCTATGTTTTAAAAAATAAATATGTAGTTACTCCAGAAGGAAGACCAATTGGTGGTTTGCCAAAAAATAATGTAAGTGATGATTTTGAAGAAGGAGAAACTCAAACGGCAAAATTTACAAGCACAGCTATTGGAACTTCAGTTGCCATTTTTGCAGCTTTATTCTTTGTGTTTAGATATTTGTTAGTAGGTGAATTCGGATTTTCGGATGTTGCCATGGGTCAATTAATTAAAGGAATTATTTATCCATTTATTTATTCTGCGGGTATTGCTTTAGCTTACTTAATTATGAGTTCAGCTGAAAATAAAGTAGAAAGACAAAGAATTTGGGTAATTTACATTGTTTCCTTCTTTATTATCTTTTTCTGGGCTGCTTTTGAGCAGGCTGGTTCGTCATTAACTTTCATTGCAGATAATCAAACAGATAGAAGTATTTTTGGATGGAACATGCCTCCGTCAATGGTGCAAATTTTCAATGGAATTTTCGTAGTAATGTTGGCGTTACCATTCAGTTTACTTTGGGATAAATTAAGAGCTAAAGGTAAGGAGCCAGTTTCTCCATTAAAACAAGCAATGGGATTAGCTTTAATTGCATTGAGTTATTTTATCATTGCTCACAATGTAAAAGATTTAGGGAATTCAGGATTATTAGCTATCAAATGGTTAATGTTATTGTACTTAATCCAAACAATGGGTGAATTATGTTTATCACCAATCGGATTGTCATTGGTTGGTAAATTAGCACCAAAACGTTTTGCCTCTTTATTGTATGGCGTTTTCTTTATCTCAAATGCTGCGGGTTATGCATTGGCGGGGTCGTTAGGAGCAATTATTCCTGCAACGGGTGATAAATTCCAAAAAGCAGAAACTTTAGGAGTTAATCTTCAAGAGGTATTAGATAAAAAAGTTACGTTAACAGCAGAGCAAGTAGCTTTATTTGAAAAAGAACAATTACCAATGGAATACACATCTTTTGCTGGTTTTGAAATCCATAACTTATATGAATTCTTCATGGTATTCGTTGTTTTATGTGGAATTGCAGCTGTTATTCTAGCGGTTTTGTCCCCAAAATTGAAAAAAATGATGAATGGAATGACCTAATTGCATTTAAAAATATTTTTTATATCTTTCAAACCTACAAGAAACCCTTGTAGGTTTGTTTTTTTAATACAATAAATTATGTGGAAAAGTCATCCTAAAGCACTGCCTTACTTGTTTTTATCTGAAATGTGGGAGCGTTTCGGTTACTATTTAATGATTGGTATTTTTACCTTATATCTTAAAGATGTTGAAGCCGGATTCGCTATGACCGAGAAAGAAGCATCCGATTTATACGGAACTTTTATCGCTTTGGTATTTTTAACCCCTTTCATTGGTGGTTTAGTTGCCGATAGATATTGGGGCTACAAAAAATCTATCGTAATTGGTGGTATTATGATGGGAGCAGGTTATTTTATGATGGGAATTCATGATATTACCATGCTTTATATCGCCATGACATTAGTTATCGTGGGTAACGGTTTTTTCAAACCCAATATCTCAACACTTTTAGGTAATTTCTATACCGAAGATCAATATAAAGATAAAAAAGACGAAGGTTACAACATTTTCTATATGGGAATTAACGTGGGTGCTTTCATTTGTAACTTCTTTGGAGCTGCTTTACAAATTCTATTAGGTTGGCAATATGCCTTCATGGCAGCTGGAGTTGGAATGTTTATCGGTGTAATTGTTTTCTTATTAGGAACAAAACACTACGGAAATCAAACTGAGAAAAAAGGAGTGCAACCAGGAGATATGCCTTTTTGGAAAATTGTGATGTTTATTTTAGTGCCATCAGCAGTTTTTGGAGTAATTGGATGGTTATTAAAAGGAGTAACTTCAGAAGCAAATCCTGGTGGGTATATTTTTGGTTCGGATAGTACGGATGCCTTTATTTTTGCTTGTATTCCAGTGATTTTCTTTTACGGAAGTTTATATTTTAAAGCCAAAGTGGAAGACAAAAGACCAATCGGAGCTTTGTTAACCATTTTCGCGGTGGTAATTTTATTTTGGGGTGTTTTCAAATTGAATGGTTCTGCACTTAATACTTGGGCAGACCGTTATACGGATAGAGAAATCACAGGAACGACTCAAACCGTTTTCAACGGATTGAAATTAGCCAAAGAAGTAGAATACAAAAAAGACACAGTTGAATTATATGATGCGAGTTTCCGTATACAAAAAGTAGATGGAGAAGTTCAAAAAACTGTAGATTATCCCGTTTATTTTAGAAACGTAGCGAAAGATAAATTACCTGAAGAAGGAGCAACAGTTTCGCTTTGGGCAACCAATTTAAGTCAGTCGATTAATCCAGGTTGGGTTATTATTTTAACGCCTTTAGTAGTAGCTTTCTTCACATTCCTAAGAAGCAGAAAGAAAGAACCTTCAACACCAACTAAAATCGCATTCGGATTATTAATTTCAGCTTTATCTGTTTTGGTAATGATTGCTGCTGTAAATATGGGAGCAAACGGTTCTGAAAAAGTAAGCGTTTGGTGGTTAGTAGCCAATTACGGAGTTATCACAATTGGAGAGTTATTCTTAAGCCCGATGGGATTATCGGTAGTTTCTAAATTGAGTCCAACGAACATTACTTCATTAATGATGGGTGGTTGGTTTTTATCAACTTCAATCGGAAATAAATTAAGTGGTGTATTAGCAAGTCTTTGGGATACTTATGACAACAAACAAGATTTCTTTTGGATTAACTTCGGATTATTAATGTTTGCTACTATGTTGATGTTTATTTTATTGAAACAACTTAACAAAGTAATGCAAGAAAAAGGAATTCACTAAGATGCAAACAATAGAACAAATTCAGGATTTTAAAGGAAAATATCCAAAACAACTTTGGTATTTATTCTTTAGCGAAATGTGGGAACGTTTCTGTTTCTACGGAATGCGCGGAATGTTGGTGGTTTTCATGGTGAATCATTTAGCTATGGATGAAAAAACCGCTAATTTACAGTATGGAGCAACTCAAGCTTGGGTGTATGCTTTTACATTTATTGGAGGTTTATTTGCAGATAAAATTTTAGGATTAAGAAAGTCACTTTTTTGGGGTGGAATTCTAATGATTTTAGGAAGTATTATTTTAGCAATCGATCCTAAAAACTTCTTTTTTATTGGAATCAGTTTTACCATTGTAGGAACAGGTTTTTTCAAACCTAATATTTCATCAATGGTTGGACAATTATACAAAGATGGTGATCCAAGACGTGATGCTGGATTCTCATTTTTCTACATGGGAGTTAATTTAGGAGCCTTATTAGGAGGTTACGTTTGTATTGCTGTTGCAGAAGGCTCAATGTGGCAATCAATAGTTCCAGAACATTTAAGATGGAATGTTGGTTTTGGTTTTGCAGCAATTGTAATGATTATTAGTTTGTTGACGTTTACGCAAACACAAAAAACATTAAGTACTATCGGACTTTCTCCATTACAAGAAGTTGAAACCTCAAAACGTAAAGGATTAGAAATTGCAACGTATTTAGGTTCTTTATTAGTAATTCCAGTGATTATTATTATGGTGGCCAATACAAAGTATACTGATTATTTTATGATGTTTATCGGACCAGCTTCTATTCTATATTTGTTTTACGAAATGAAGAATTTTTCAGTTTCAGAAAACAAGAAACTTTTGGCTGCTTTAGTTTTCATCATTTTCTCTATTTTCTTTTGGGCTTTTTTCGAACAAAGTGGAGGATCTCTAAGTTTATTTGCGGCCAACAATTTGAATAATACGATTGCTGGAGTTGAGTTAAGTCCAAACGGAGTTAATAATTCAGCGAACTCTTTATTTGTAATTGGTTTTGCAGCTTTGGTTGGTTTAGTTTGGTTGTGGATGGCAAAGAAAAAAATGGAGCCTAACACTATTATTAAATTTGGTTTAGCCTTCTTATTTTTAGCGGGTGGTTTTTGGGTGTTCTACTACACACAATTTTTCGCTGATTTAAATGGAAAAACATCTTTAGGAGTTTTCACTTTAGGTTGGTTAGTGATTACATTTGGTGAATTGTGTTTATCTCCAATTGGGATGAGTGCTATGACTAAATTATCACCACAAAAAACACAAGCCGTTATGATGGGAATGTGGTTTTTAGCAAGTGCATATGGTCAATATTTTGCGGGAATTTTAGGTGCCAATATTGCAGAAGCTTCTGAAAATGCAACCAATATGGAGAAGCTTGTTTTGTATGCAGACGGTTACAAACAGCTAGCGATTTATGCGCTTATTTTAGGTGTTGTACTTATTGTTATTTCACCATTAGTTAAAAAATTAATGCAAGAAGTTAAGTAACAGCTTTTTTTGGCATCTAATTTGCTTAATTTTGTTTTATAAAATTTAAAATATGAAGAAGATTTTAGTAATAGCGTTTTTAACTTTGACTAGTATGTCAATTCAGGCGCAAGAAGAATTAACTTGGCATACAGATATGTCAAAAGCAACGGATATTTCAATTAAAGAGAATAAACCAATGTTCTTGTTTTTTACAGGTTCTGATTGGTGCGGATGGTGTATTCGTTTGCAAAAAGAAGTTTTCAAAACCCCAGAATTTATCAAATGGGCAAAAGAAAATGTGGTTTTAGTGGAATTGGATTTTCCAAGAAAAAACAATCAAAGCGAAGAAGTGAAAATGCAAAACGTACAATTACAACAACAACTTCAAGTTAGAGGTTATCCAACTGTTTGGTTTGTAAGTGCTACAAAAACGGCAGAAGCTAAAATAAATTTAAATGCTTTAGGAAGTTCTGGTTATGTAGCTGGTGGTCCAAAAGTTTGGATTGACGGCGCTAATCAGATTATTCAGAAAAAATAAGAATTATTTCAATCTATAGAATCCCTTTTCGGCAATTGCATGAAAAGGGATTTTTTCTTTTCTGCAAGTAGCTTCCCAAGCTTTAATGGTGTTTTTGTAGTTGCTTTTATCCGCAATAATTTCTTTAGGTTTCATTTCTAAAATCAAACGTGATAAATTGATTTTTGGATTTTGGGTAAGCAAAATAATTTCAGGACGAATTGAGGTTTTGTAAATCCCTAAACTATCTATAACTAAAATTCTTTTTTCTTGAAATGAAATCGCGTTTTGCATCGGAAAAATGCGTAACGAATCTGAAAATGTTCCTCGTGTGTAATGATTTAAAGTAACGTTATGATTTTCAGGAATGTCGCTAAAAGCAATTACATTATTTTTATTTTTGATGCCAATTAGCGTTGTTTTTTCGTTAAATACCACCAATTCACTGCTGTTATTTTCGCTCCATTTTATACTGATGTAACTCAGTTGAAAGAGTAAAAGTGTTCCCAAAATATATTTTATGTTTTTATCTTTTATATGATAAAGCCAATATGCAAAAGCAATTATGACTAAATACAACGAAAAAGTCAGCCAACCAGAAAACGAAATATTCGTAATAATTCCGCTTTTGAATTGGGCAATCCAATGAATGTAATTATTCATAAATTGAATGCTGAATTCTAAAATTTTACCTAAGAAAACCGCAACAGATGGAAGTACATAATTAAGAGGTAAAATGATAATTCCAGCAATTAAAACCAAACTCGAAAGTGGAATAATAACCAAATTAGCTAATAAAAATAACAAAGGCAATTGGTTAAAATAATACAAACTCAAAGGTAAAACCCCAATTTGTGCTGCCAAGGAAACTAAAACGGTATCAGTAAAGTAAATCGCAATTTTGTTTTCGGAAAAATAAAACTTCTTATAAAAAGGTTGAAATAATACAATCGATAAAACGGCTGCATAACTCAATTGAAAACCAATATCGAAAATAGCATTTGGTTTTACCAATAAAATTAAAAATGCGGAAATCGCTAATGCATTATAAATCGCTTTCGGTTGATTGAAATAGTTTCCAATACTAATAAAACTAAATAAAGTCACCGCTCTGGTTACCGAAGCCGGCAAGCCGGTAAGCAAAGCAAACAACCATAAAATCCCCAAGACAATCAACAATTGAATTTCCGCTCCAAATTTTACTCTTTTTAAAGGTTTCAACAAGAACACAATAAAGAAGTAAATGATGGAAATATGCAATCCTGAAATCGCTAAAATGTGAATTACACCAGCATTGGAATAATCGGCAATGGTTTCTTTGTCTAATTCCAATCGTTGTCCTAAAATTAAAGCGTCAATGATGGCTTTGGTTTTGGGTTCAAAATGATGAATGTCGAAACTTTTACTAAGATTATTTCTTAATGTTTCAATATAAAAATCAATCGTTTTATGCGTTTGAATGATTTTAATTTGATTTTCACGCGTGTAAATTTGATGAAATACGTTCTGCTTTTCAAGGTATTTAGAATAATCAAATTGGTACGGATTAAAAGTTTTTTGGATAGGATAAACGGCATTATTTAACCAAATTTCATCACCTGAATGTAAGGTTTCATTGTTTGTTTTTGGAACATAAAGTAATAGTTGCCCTGAAGCTATTGTATCATTAAAATGTGAAAGTGTAATAAAATATTTGTTGTATTTTTCATTTGGTTTTAATGTAGTTGAAACGATTGCTCGAATTGAATTCGTTTCTTCAAATGACTTTTTAGAGTAATGATTTTTCGAATTTAAATCGGAATGAATATAAAAACTCATCATTCCTAAAGTAAAGGCGAGTAGGTAAGTGGCAATTCCAAAAAGAGTATTTTGAAGCAAAGCTTTTTTACTTTTCCAAAATAGAAAACAAAAAATCCCTAAACACAAAAACAATGAAACAATAAGAGTTGATAAACTCCATTGCAAGTTATATTCTGCAATAATACCTATCGCAAAACTAATGGTAATGGTAAGTAAAGGAAACTTAAATACTTTCAATCACTGTTGTTTTTGAAGTAGTATTTAGTTTTAAGGAGTTGGGACTTCTCATCCCAAAAATATAAAAAATCAGTTAAGTTTCTAATAAAATGATAAGAATCTTCTTTATTTTTTAAAAGAATTTACAATCAATTCGGCTGTTTTTTTGCTAGCGCCTTCTCCTCCTAATTTTTGTTTCAATTCAGTGTAATTGTTCAATAACACAGCACGACTTTCGGAATTTAGAATTTTATTCAATTCTAATTTTAAGTTTTTCGTATTCAATTCTTCTTGAATTAACTCTTTAACCACTTCTTTGTCCATGATTAAATTCACCAATGAAATGTATTTTAGAGTGATGATACGTTTTGCAATTTGATACGAAATGTAGCTTCCTTTATAACAAACCACTTCAGGAACATTAAATAAAGCGGTTTCTAAAGTTGCCGTTCCAGAAGTTACCAAAGCAGCATGAGAATGACTCAATAAATCATAAGTTTTATTCGAAATAAATTTCACGTTTTCATTCGTTAAAAATGTTTTGTAAAATTCATATTCCTGACTTGGAGCACCCGCAATCACAAATTGATAATCTGGAAAATCGTTGGTTACCGAAAGCATAATCGAAAGCATTTTGGAAATTTCTTGCTTGCGACTTCCTGGTAATAAAGCTATAATTGGTTTTTCAGATAACTGATTTTCTTTTCTGAAACTTTCATCCGAAACTTCTGTTCTACTTGCAATGGCATCTATTAACGGATGACCTACAAAATGAACTGGAAAATTGTGTTTTTTCTCGTAAAAATCTTTCTCAAACGGAAGAATTACATACATAAAATCCACATCGCGTTTAATGGCTTTGATACGGTTTTCTTTCCAAGCCCAAATTTGAGGTGAAATGTAATAATGTGTTGGAATGTTGCGCTCTTTTGCCCAAGTCGCAATGCGCATATTAAATCCAGGATAATCGATAAAAATAATCGCATCAGGTTGAAACGCTTCAATGTCTTTTTTACAAATTTTGATGTTGTTCAAAATCGTTTTTAGGTTCATGATAACTTCAATAAATCCCATGAAAGCCAATTCACGATAGTGTTTTACTAAAGTTCCGCCAACATTTTGCATCAAATCGCCACCCCAAAAACGAATTTCGGCTGATGGATCTTTTTCATACAAAGCCTTCATTAAGTTTGAACCATGTAAATCGCCCGAAGCTTCTCCTGCTATGATGTAATATTTCATTTATTTTTTCTTTATAATTCCCAAGAATTCAATTGTTGCATCGCATGATGTGCAGTTAAATCAAATTGTACCGGTACAATCGAAATGTAACCATTTTCTAAAGCCCATTCATCTGTATCGGTTCCTTTGTCTAAATTGACAAATTTACCAGTTAACCAATAATATTCTTTTCCTTGTGGATTTGTTCTTTTATCAAATTCTTCTTGCCACATAGCTTTCGCTTGTCGGCAAATTTTCACTCCTTTTATTTCTTCTTTGCTTAATTTCGGGAAATTAACGTTCAAAATTACACCTTCAGGTAAACCATTTTTCAAAACTTCAGAAGCAATTTGTTTGATATGACTTTTGATGGGTTCAAAATCGGCATCCCAACTATAATCTAACAAAGAAAATCCGATAGCAGGAATGCCTTCGATTCCAGCCTCAACAGCGGCACTCATGGTTCCTGAGTAAATTACATTGATTGAAGAATTAGAGCCATGATTGATCCCAGAAACACATAAATCAGGTTTTCTTTTTAGTATTTCGTTTACTGCAATTTTCACGCAATCTACTGGAGTTCCACTGCAACTGTATTCTTGTTCAAGTTCTTTGTCTAAATGTACTTTTTCTAGTTTTAAAGTGTTGTTAATGGTAATCGCGTGTCCCATTGCACTTTGTGGACTATCAGGAGCTACAACTACAACGTCGCCAAGTTCTTTCATCACTTCAATTAAAGCGCGAATTCCTGGTGCAACAATACTATCGTCGTTAGTTATTAGTATAAGTGGTTTTGACATTCTTCGTACATTTTTTGCTAAATTAAATAATTTAAACCGAAACCTTTTTTTTGTGTGCCTATTTTTGTTGGTTTAACAAAAATTTATAGTATTTTGCGTACTTGTGGCATGATTTTTTGTGTAATTTAGTTGAAAATTTTTCAATGAAACGAATAGTTGAATTTATGAAAAGAAATTATAAGGTTATATTGTTGGTAACTGCTTTATCAGCAATACTGTGGAGTTTTATTCCTAGAGAGAAAAAAGAAGACCCAGAAAAAGACAAACTTTTATTGGAGTTATTGGCTTTTGTATTAGAAAAAGGTCATTACAGTCCAGTTGAGATAAATGATGATTTCTCTCGAAAAGTATATAAAAAATATTTAGATAATATTGACCCTACGAAAAGATTTTTCCTTCAAAGTGATATTGATGAGTTTAGTAAATATGAAACTTCAATTGACGACATGATTAAGGATAAAGATTTAACTTTTTTCAATTTAACAAATGCTCGTTTGTTGAAAAGAATGAGCGAGTCTAGAGAAATATATGAAGATGTTTTAAGTAAACCTTTTGATTTTACCATTAAGGAAAGCATAAATGTAGATTATGAAAAACTGCCATTTAGTAAAAATAAATCGGAATTAATTGACAGATGGAGAAAGCAATTGAAGTTGTCTGCTCTTTCTTCTATTACTGATAAAGAACAACTTGAGGAAGATAAAAAGAAAAATGATGCTAAATATGAAGTAAAATCATTTGAAACACTTGAAAAAGAAGTTAGAGAAAATTCCTTAAAATCTTTAAATGAATATTTTGATTTTATTGAAAAAGAGTTAGAAAGAGATGATTGGTTTGCCATATTCTTAAATTCTATTGTAGAACGTTTTGATCCACATACATTCTATTTTTCACCTGATGATAAAGAGAAATTTGATGTAAGTATGAGCGGAACATTCCAAGGGATTGGTGCGCGTTTACAAAAGAAAGAATCTGGTGTTGAAGTTTCAGAATTAATTTCTGGCGGCCCAGCTTGGAGAGGAAAAGAGTTAGAAGCGGGTGATTTAATCCTTAAAGTAGCTCAAGGAAAAGAGGAACCACTTGATATTGCAGGAATGCGTTTGGATGATGTAGTAAAAAAAATCAAGGGACCTAAAGGAACAGAAGTTCGTTTAACAGTCAAAAAAGTTGATGGGACTATAAAAGTTATTTCAATTATAAGAGATGAAGTTGAAACAGAAGAAACGTTTGCTAAATCAAGTATAGTTGAAAAGGATGGAAAAAAATACGGAATTATTTACTTACCTAAATTTTATATTAGTTTTGAAAACAAAGAAAACCGTGATGCGTTTAAAGATGTAGCCGCTGAAATCGAAAAATTAAAAGCACAAAACATCGATGGTCTTGTTATGGACTTGCGCGATAATGGTGGAGGTTCTTTAGAAACGGTAGTTAAAATGGTAGGATTGTTCATTCCAGACGGACCAATTGTACAAGTTAAAGCGCCTGGAAGAAATCCAGAGATTTTGCCTGACCCTGATAAAAAAGTACAATATGATGGTCCACTTGTAGTAATGATTAATAATTTCTCGGCATCAGCTTCAGAAATTTTTGCGGCAGCAATTCAAGATTATAAGCGAGGAATTGTTGTAGGAAGTAAACATTCTTATGGTAAAGGAACAGTTCAGAATGTTATTGATTTAAATCAGTTCATTAGAGGAAATTCTTATGGTGATTTAGGAGCATTAAAAACTACTATTCAAAAATTTTATAGAATTAATGGTGGATCAACTCAACGTGAAGGAGTAAAGAGTGATATTGTTTTTCCAGATCGTTTTTCTTATCTTGATATGGGTGAACGTGATGAAGAAAGTGCATTACCTTGGGATAAAATTGAGCCAGCTAAATACCAACCTTTAAATGCTAACTACGATAATGTAATTACTAATAGTAAAAAAAGAATAGCTGCTAATCCTACGTTTAATTTAATTGATGAAAACGCAAAATGGATTTTTGAACGCAAAGATGAGAATGATTTTAGTCTTAATTTAAATGACTTTAAAAAAGAAATTGCAGTAGCAGATGTTAAAATTAAAAAGTTCAAAGCTATTTCAGATTACAACAATAAATATGTCTTTACTTCTTTGCCTGACGAAGTTGCTTTGTTTGAAAAAGATACTTTGTTAAAACAAAAAAGAGAACGTTGGCATGAAGAAATGCAGAAAGATGTTTATATGGAAGAAACTTTAAACGTTATTTCTGATATGAAATTGTTAACTAGAGGTAAAGGATTACCTCAGAAATTAAGCATGAATTAAAATAATAAAATAAAAAAAATCCCGATTCATTGAATCGGGATTTTTTTTAATCTAGTTTGTTAAGTTTGTTTTCTGCTTTTTCTAAATCTAATTGTAGTTCTAAAGCTTTGTTTTCTTTTTTAAGAATTTTCTCTCTCCATTCTAATTCTTCTTCATTTGTTAGCTTCCCTTTTCTTCTAAGCTTTTCAAATTTTACTTTTTCTTTTTCTAAATCTTTTTTGTTGTCTTCAATTTTTGATTTAGCTTTTTCTACATTCTTTTTAGCTTTTTCTCTTTGAGCTACCGCTTTTTCAGCTTGTTTTAGTTCTTTTTCAGCTTTTTTCTGAGCTCTTTCAGCTTCTTTTTTTGCTTTTTCTGATTCTTTTAAAGCTTTTTGACGCTCTTTTTCTTCCTTTTGTTTTTCTTTTATTATTTTCTCTTCTGCTTTTATTCTTTCTTTTTCCGCTTTTTGTTGTTCAAGAATTAGTTTTTCTTGTTTTACTTTTACGCTGTCAATTACTGTTTCTTGCGCTAGAGAGGCTTGTAGACTAAATAAACCTACTAAAATTAAAAATTTTATTTTCATGTTATGGATTTTAAAAATTACCTTTACAAAGGTAACAAAAACTGCGCCAAATCATGAAAAGAATCATTTATATCCTTATTGTTTTCTCTATGTTTTCTTGTAAAGAATTTAATTTCGATGAAAGGAATTCAATTGAAGAAAAAGAAGTTTTAATTGATGAAAATGTAATTTCTAATGATTTTGATTTTCTACCAACATCAACTACAAGTGATGTTTATAAACGTAATACTTATGTTTTTTCATATTCAGAAGATCATGAACAAAGCGAATGGGTGGCGTACTATTTGGATAATAATGATGTAAAATCTACTAATTTTGATAGACCTTTTTTTGAGCAAGATCCTTTAGTGGAATCTGTGTCAGCCGATTGGAGAAATTATAAGAATTCAGGTTACGATAAAGGTCATTTGTGTCCAGCTGGCGATAGAAAAGGTTCATATGACGAGTATAACGAAACTTTTTTCACTTCTAATATTAGTCCGCAAGAACATGACTTTAATTCGGGTGTTTGGAATCGTTTAGAGGAAAAGGTTAGATATTGGGCAGTAAAAAGTGATGGATTATTTGTGGTAACTGGTGGTGTTTTGAGCAATAATCTAAAAACTATAGGTAAAGAAGATGTTTCGGTGCCTAATTATTTTTACAAAGTGCTGCTTTCTAAAGATGGTTCTAAAATGATTGGTTTTTTAGTACCTCATGAAAATTCAAATCAACCTTTATATGAGTTTGTGGTTTCGGTGGACGAAATTGAAAAAATGACAGGTATTGACTTTTATCCTAATTTGCCAGACGAAATAGAAAATAGATTGGAATCGAAATCTGATTATAAAGATTGGAGTTTTTAATTACCACTCATTTACTTTATTAGCATCAAGCTTAATAAAGATAAATAACAAAATGGTGAACGCCCATAAACTCGATCCTCCATAAGAGAAAAAGGGTAGTGGTACCCCAATTGTAGGGAACAACTTAATCAACATGGCAATATTTACAAAGAAATGCGTAAATAAATAGGTAGCCACACAGTAGCCATAAACTCTACTGAATTTTGTTTTTTGATTTTCGGCTAGGTAGATAATTCTTAAGAATAAGGCAACAAATAATAGAATTACGGTTATACTTCCAATGAATCCCCATTCTTCGCCTACAGTAGTAAAGATGTAATCGGTGTGTTGTTCGGGAACGAAACCTCCTTTTGTTTGTGTTCCTTCTAAATAACCTTTTCCAATTAAACCTCCAGAACCAATTGCAATCATCGACTGATTCAGGTTGTAACCTTCTCGTTTCATGTCTACATCATCACCAATTAATACATTGATTCGGTCTTTTTGATGTGGTTCTAAAACACTATCATATACATAACTTACTGAGAAAGCAAATCCTGCCATAACTAAATAAAGTAGTCCGTAAACAATTGGATTCCTAGAAATTTTCCGATTAAATATGTAATGAATTACCATTATTACAAATACAATCCCAATTAAATAAATAGGTTCAATTACTAATGAAAGAAAGAATAATGCAATAGCAATTATGCCCGAGAAAAAGTACCAGCTTGGCAATCCTTCACGGTTTAAAACAAAGATTAGTGAAATGAAAATCATGGCACTACCTGCATCGGGTTGCATTAATATCAGTAATACTGGTAAGCCTACGATTGCCAAACCTATGATTTGATGCTTTGTATATTTTAAATTGATTTGGGAATAACTCAAATATTTTGCCAATAACAAGGCTGTCGCGGTTTTAACAAATTCTGAAGGTTGAAATCCAAACCCTCCAAATTGATACCAGTTGGTTTGTCCTTTTTTGGTAACTCCAAATACAAATAAACCAAGTAATAATATAATTCCTAAACCATAAAACACAAAAGAAAGGCGTTCGAAAATCTTGGCATCCGCAAATAAAATGATAAGAATTAAAGGAATGGTTAAGCCAATGAAAAGCATTTGACGTCCATATATTTGAGAAAGATCAAATATGGAAGTTTCTTCTAATGGTAATGAAGCAGAATAAATAGTCATCCAGCCCATAATTACCAATACAATATAAAGTAATATGGAGATATAATCGATTCTATTTCCTACGCTTTGATTTTTCATTTAGTTTTCTTCCTCTTCTTTTTTGGCATCGCTAATTTCTACTTCTACTTTGTTTAAAGAATCTTTAACTTTTGTAGGATCAACTTTTCTTTGAAAGATGATGTTTTCAATTTTTTTATATTCTTCTAATAAACTCCCATTTAGCATGGTGGTTTCTAAATCTTTTCTGGTAATTTTTCCAGTTATGTATTTTTCAGCCATTAATGTTGCAATTGGTCCAGCCCATCGGTTACCCCAATATCCGTTTTCAACAACTACTGCAATAGCAATAGTAGGATTTTCTTTTGGAGCGAAAGCAACAAATATTGAGTGGTCTTTTAATTGATATGTTTTTCCTGCAACTCTAATTTTGTTTTCAGCCGTTCCGGTTTTTCCACAAAGTTCTAATCCTTCAACTTTTAAATTCCAAGCTGTACCCACGTTATATACATCTGCCAAACCTTGAATCATAGGTGTAAAATACTGCTTATCTATTGTAGAATAGTGTTTTGTTGTGAACTTTTTATCTAAAACTTCTCCTTTAATCTTTTTTACGATATGAGGTGTATAGTAATATCCTTTATTGGCAACTACTGCCATCATGTTGGCCAATTGTATAGTGGAAGTAGAAACTTCTCCTTGACCAATAGAGTTTGAAATAATATAGGAACTTCTAATCTTAGCACCATTGTACATTCTTTTGTACATTTTAGAATCTGGAACTAAGCCTTTTGATCCAATAGGCATATCGGTCCCCAAAAATTGCCCTAATCCAAAACTTCTAACATGGTTGGCCCAATTATCTACGCTGTAATACGAATCTTTATATTTTTCAATAGTTCTTTTGTAAGTATTTCCAAAATAACTGTTACACGATTTATAAGTACCATTGTTTAATTGTAAAGTGTGTAAGCCACAGTGACATTTCATGAAGCGTCCAAAATTAGCTCCATGGTTACAATAGAATGTGGATTGTTCGTCAATTACTTCTTCGTGTAGTCCAATTAACCCTGTTACGATTTTAAAGGGCGAACCAGGTGGGTAAGTAGCTTGTAAACCTCTATCGTATAGTGGCTTGGCAATCGAATCGTTATACAAAGCGGTATAATTTTTTGATCGCTGTCTTCCTACTAATAGCGCTGGGTCATATGTAGGTGCCGAAACTAGTGCTAAGATTTCCCCTGTTTTAGGTTCAAGCGCCACAATTCCTCCTCTTTTGTTAATCATTAACTCGGTTCCATACTTTTGAAGTTCGTAATCGATAGTTAAAGTTAAGTCTTTTCCTTGTTGTGCAATGGTATCAAATTGCCCATTTTTATAGGGACCAATAATTTTGTTATGCTTGTCGCGAAGTAAATATTTTACCCCTTTAATGCCTCTTAATGTTTCTTCGTATTGTTGTTCAACTCCTTGTTTTCCTATCAAATCACCACTATTGTAGTATTTGTTTTTCTTTAAGATAGCCTCATTAACCTGTGTAATAAAACCAAAAACATTAGCACCAACATTTACCTGATAATCACGTAGTGAACGCTTTTGTGTATAAAAACCTTCAAATTTTCTTTCTTTTTCTTGAAAAGCAGCATATTCTGCTTTGTTTAATTGCGATAAGAAAACAGAAGGTAGCATTGGGCTATATACTCTAGCTTTTTCAATTTTTTTGATAAAAAAATCTTTGGTAATATGAAGTAAGTTGCAAAACTCAGTGGTGTCAATGTTTTTAATTTCTCTTGGTACCACCATGATATCATATGAAGGTTGATTGGCAACTAAAAGTTTACCATTTCTATCATAGATATAACCTCGCTCTGGAAAATCGAATACCTTTTTGATGGCATTATTTTCCGATTGTAGTTTTAAGTTTTCATCAATTACCTGAAGATAGAAAATTCGAGCAATCAGAATAATTGAACTGATAATGATTACGGCGGGCAATACAGCTTTTCTCATCGTTTACTCGGCTTGATTATGTAAAGTGTTAGCAAACAAATAATAAACGTAAATAGTGTACTGAATAGTGTGCGAGTAAGTACAGTAAAAATCAAATCAATACGGTAATATTCAAAAAAGAACAAAACAAAATGATGAATAAAAATAGCTAATAACAATAAAGTAATTCGCTCAGGTGAGATTTTATCAGCAATTTTTACGGTTTGGTATTCATAACTCAATCCAAAAGAAAATTTAAAAAGAGTTGGACGAACATAAGCTAAAATCAAGGATGACATTGTGTGAATTCCACCTGAATTGCAAAACATGTCTAATAAAATTCCCATAGCAAAACTCCCTAATAACAAAACACTTTTGTTGCTATTTACAGGATATAGTAGAATAAATAAAATATATGGATACGGGTTTAAGTAGCCAAACAAGTTAATATTGTTGAATATTAAAACTTGAAGAGCTAAGAAAACGACAAATCGTATGCTATTTAAAATACTATTATTCACTTATTGTTTTGGTGCTGTGGTTGCTGTTTCTAATTGTTGTTTCTCTTTTTTTCTTTTGTTTTCAATAACGTAAACATAGCCTAGCGATGTCATGTCATTAAACAAACGAATATTGATAGTATAATAATTTGTTTTCTTATCAATAAAAATCTTATCAATTTTCCCAATTGGTATATTTTCAGGAAAAATATCTGAATTTCCACCTGTTACGATTGAATCTCCATGTTTCAAGGAAGCCAATCTTGGAACATCTATAAGTTGGGCAAAACCAACATTTCGGCCATCCCAAATTAAAGAACCAAAGTGATTCGAGTTCTTAATCTTAGCATTAATCTTAGATTTGGTATTTAATACACTTTGAATCGTAGAAAAGTTTGTTGATGTTTTTTCAATTAAACCAACAATTCCTTTATCGTTAACTACTCCCATGTCTACTTCAATTCCTGAATTTTTACCTGAATTGATGGTGATGTAGTTTTCTCTTGTATTGAATGTGTTTTTTACCACTTTTGCTACTACAACATTGTAATTGTTAAGGTCGTTTCTAAAAAGAGTTTTAGAAACTAAAATGGTGTCCTTTTTATTGAAAAGCAATTCTTTCAATAAAGCATTTTCAGATGCTAAGTCTTTGTTTTTTTGTTTTAAACTAAAATATTCATTCACCTCATTTACTTTTTCATAGTAAGCTCCTACCACTGAATTAGCTGAATTTACATATTCACTTCTATGATACGAATGCGATTTAATGATAAGCGAAAATGAGATGCCCAAAAGCAGCAAAAACAGCAATCGATAGCTGTTTTTTATGATAAAATTAATTATTTGCTGCATGGATTATTTCTTATTTAATCAGGATTCCTTTGTATTTGTTGATGTTCTTTAAGGTCATTCCCGTTCCTCTTACAACGGCTCTTAAAGGATCTTCTGCGATGTAAACAGGTAAATCTGTTTTCATTGAAATTCGTTTGTCTAAACCTCTTAACATCGAACCTCCACCTGCTAGGTAAATACCGGTGTTGTAAATATCGGCAGATAATTCGGGTGGTGTTTGTGATAAGGTTTCCATAACCGCATCTTCAATACGTTGAATCGATTTGTCTAATGCTTTTGCAATTTCTCGGTACGATACATCAACACGTTTTGGTTTTCCGGTTAATAAATCTCTTCCGTCAACTGCCATATCTTCTGGTGGACTATCTAAATCTTCAGTAGCAGCACCAATTTGAATTTTTACTTTTTCAGCGGTAGTTTCTCCAACAAATAAATTGTGTTGCGTTCTCATGTAGTAAATGATATCATTTGTGAAAACGTCTCCGGCAATTTTAACCGATTTATCACAAACAATTCCGCCTAATGCAATAACCGCAATTTCTGTTGTTCCTCCACCTATATCCACAATCATGTTTCCTTTTGGTTGCATGATATCTAAACCGATACCAATTGCAGCCGCCATAGGTTCATGAATTAAGTATACTTCTTTACCATTAACACGCTCTGCTGATTCTTTTACCGCACGCATTTCCACTTCTGTAATTCCAGAAGGAATACAGATTACCATACGAAGTGCTGGTGTGAATAATTTTTTCTTTAAAGCGGGAATACTTTTGATAAACATTTTAATCATCTGCTCTGAAGCATCAAAGTCAGCGATAACTCCATCTTTTAACGGACGAATGGTTTTGATGTTTTCATGAGTTTTACCTTGCATCATGTTGGCTTCCTTACCAACGGCAATAATTTTGCCCGTAATTCGGTCTCTGGCAACAATAGATGGACTGTCAATCACAACTTTATCGTTGTGAATGATTAGTGTATTTGCGGTACCAAGGTCGATAGCGATATCCTCGGTCATGAAATCAAAAAATCCCATAAGTAAGAGAAGGGTTTAGCGTTTTTTGTATAATAGTATTCAACTAGCAAAACTATGAAAATTATCTGATATATTTTCAAATAAAAACGCATTAAAAAATAATATTTTAATGCGTTTTTAAATTATGTGATTTTAAGTAAATTTTAGTGCTTAAAATGACGGATTCCTGTGAATACCATTGCCATGTTATTGGCGTTGCAATAATTAATACTTAATTCGTCTTTTATAGAACCTCCTGGTTGAATCACAGCTGTAATTCCGGCTTTGTTTGCGATTTCTACACAGTCTGGGAAAGGGAAGAAAGCATCACTTGCCATTACAGCTCCTGTTAAATCAAACTCAAATGAAGTTGCTTTTTCAATTGCATGACGTAAAGCATCTACTCTTGAAGTTTGTCCGGTTCCAGAAGCACACAATTGTTTGTTTTTTGCAAATACAATCGTGTTTGATTTCGTGTGTTTGCAAATTTTCGAAGCAAATAATAAATCTTCAATTTCTTCTGCTGTTGGAACAGCCGTTGTAACCGTTTTTAAATGGTCTTTAGAATCGGTAACATTGTCTTTATCTTGAACTAAAACACCGTTTAAACAAGTACGAACGGTTGTTTGTGGTAATTCTACTTCGTTTTGGATTAAGATAATTCTGTTTTTCTTTTCTTCTAAAATGTCAATTGCTTCTTGATCATATGCTGGAGCAATTACTACTTCGCAGAACAATTGGTTGATTTCATTCGCTGTAGCAACATCAATTTTTCCATTCGCAATTAAAACTCCTCCAAAAGCTGAAGTTGGGTCGCCTGCTAAAGCATCTAAATACGCTTCTTTCATGGTGTTTCTTGTAGCTAAACCACAAGCGTTATTGTGTTTTAAAATCGCGAAAGTTGGATTGTCGTTTTTGAATTCGTTCATTAAATTCACAGCCGCATCAACGTCTAATAAGTTGTTGTATGACAATTCTTTTCCGTGAACTTTGGTAAACATTTTATCGAAATCGCCATAGAAAAATCCTTTTTGATGTGGATTTTCACCATAACGCAATACATTTCCGTTTTGTTCGCTGATTTTTAAAACCGGTTCTTCAAAAACTTGATTGAAGTAGTTAAAAATAGCCGAATCATAATGTGAAGAAACATTAAAAGCTCTTGAAGCTAATAATTTTCTGTTTTCTAAAGTAGTAGCGCCATTATTTTCGGTATAGAAATTTAAAAATGGTGCATATTGTTCAACAGAAGGAACAATTACCGTGTCTTTGAAATTTTTAGCTGCTGCTCTAATTAACGAAATACCACCGATATCGATTTTCTCGATAATATCTTGTTCGCTAGCGCCAGAAGCAACGGTTTTTTCAAACGGATACAAATCCACAATTACTAAATCGATTTGCGGAATGTTGAATTCTTTCATTTGTTCCACATCACCTGCGTGGTCTTGACGGTTTAAAATACCACCGAAGATTTTTGGATGCAACGTTTTTACTCTTCCGCCTAAAATTTCAGGAAAAGCCGTAATATCTTCTACAGCAACTACTGGAATGCCTAAATCTTTGATAAAAGTTTCAGTTCCGCCGGTAGAATAAATGGTTACATTGTTTTGGTGAAGGGCTTTAACAATAGGTTCTAAACCGTTTTTGTCAAATACAGAAATCAATGCCGAAGCAATTTTTTTTGTTGTGTTCATGGTGTTGTGTTGTTGTATCTGAATAGGTCTCAGATAAATGTTGTTGTTTTCGTGGTGCAAAAGTAGGTATACTTCTTAAAATAGTCAAACTTTATTGTTTTATATTTTTTTGATTGTGTACGCGAGTGTGACGCTCATGCTAGCAATTTTTTAAAAAGAAAACCACTTAAAAAGTGGTTTATTAATTTATTTTTGAAAATATTGCATTGTAAAATCAAGCAGTTGTTTCTTTATTGCAACAATACTATCAATTCCGTTAACCTCATATTTTAAACCATTAAGCTCAATGAAGTATTTATTTTTTGAGCTAGTTATTTTACAAATAATTTTTTTGTTGTTGTCATCAACTAAGATATTAAAGCTATTTTTTTGGTCTCTATATGAAATTCTATCAGAATCAATTTCTTTTTTATGAATTAAGATAGTTTTTATTGCATGATATATTTTAAGTTCTTCAGCAGTAGTTATAACAATATTACCGTTCTTTGATTCCTCTTCAATTACTTTTGGAAGTGCATTTTGAATTGAATTTGAATTTATTAAAGTTCGCAATTTACTCTTTACTGTGTCAGTCATTCTTTTGCCTTGCATTCTATTAAAAATTGCTTTAATAAAATCGTCAGATGGGTCAGCTAGTTCTGAAGCAAAAGCATCAGTAAAGCCCTGTAAAAAATAAAATTCAGATGCTTCTTCTAATAATTCCTTAATATCAATATTGTTTCTGTGAAATTTTGAAAGATTTTCGAAAAGAGAATCGTTTAATTCTGAAAAATCTAACACTAGAAAAGGTGTTACATTTAGATTTGTTTCTTTGTTTGATTCATCAGGACAATAAAATCGCCATTCAATACCGTTTGTCAAAATACCCAGTTTAGAACTTGGTGTATTGATAAAGTATCCGTTTAATTGTGACGCCTCTTTATCTGTTAGATTTTTACCATATTTTTTACACTCAACTAAAATCTCAGGATTTTTTCCTTTTATAATTAAACCAATATCAGCTTTGTCATTTTTTTGTCCCCAACCTGCATTAATTTCTGTCAACATATCATCAAATCTGCTATAACCTAATGTTTCTATTATAGGTTCTATCAAATATTGTCTGGTTTGCGCTTCATTTGTACATTTCTCTTCAAGCTTTGAAAAATCAATTTTTGTTAGTGATTTTTTAATAGCAGTTGCAATTTGTTTGTTGGTAGGCATAGTAGAATTTTTTAGTAATTTTCTTATTGTTTGAAACCAAAGTTAATTATTTTTTGAATAAAATAAATACGTATTTCCGTAAAATTGAAAATTAAAACATATTTATCAAATATAAATAAATTCCCCTCAATTGTAACATTTTCACTCATTGCTCTACTTATAGTTATAGCTCAATATTATGCTTTTATATTTACGATTACTTTCAGAAAGTTTCAGTTTTGCCATTAACGCGTTGCGCAACAATAAATTGCGTACGCTTTTGTCGTTGTTAGGTGTTACCATTGGTATTTTTTCCATTATTGCGGTGTTGGCTGCGGTAGATTCTATGGATAAAAAAATCAAAGAAGATTTGAGTGATATGGATATGAATACCGTGTATTTAATCCGTTTTTCATTCGGGCCTTCTGAAGTGCCTCGTTGGAAAAGACAACAATTTCCAGATGTTACCTATGAAGAATACGAGCATTTAAGACGATCAGTAAACGGAATTGATAAAATGTCGTTTAATCTTTTTACGCGTAACGAAAACATAAAATACGATTCTAAAACGGTGAATTCAATTCGTGTAAAACCGTCAACTTCTGAGTTTTTTGATATTGAACCAGTTAAAATCGATAAAGGACGTTTGTTCAACGAATCGGAATCCAATTCAGGAAGTCCAGTTATCGTAATTGGAAGTGAAGTGGCTACAGGTTTGTTTGAAAATAGTGACCCTATCGGAAAAAAAGTGCGTTTGTATGGTCAAAAGTTTACTGTTATTGGTGTATTGAAAAAACAAGGTCAAGGAATGTTTGGTGATAGTTCAGATATTGCGGTGTTTTTTCCAGTGAATTTCTTAAGAAAAATGTATGGTGATAATAGTGATATGTTAACGCCAGCTATTTTAATAAAACCTGAAAAAGGAATTGATATTGATGAATTTAAAGCCGAGTTGTCTCAAAAACTAAGAGCTTTTAGAGGTGTGAAAACAGGTGAAATTGATAATTTCTTCCTAAATGTATTGTCTGGATTCACCGATTTTATTGATAACATCATAGGTCAAATGAATATGATAGGTTGGATTATCAGCGCGTTTTCGCTTTTAGTGGGAGGATTTGGTATCGCCAATATTATGTTCGTATCGGTTAAAGAGAGAACGAACTTAATCGGAATTCAAAAAGCATTAGGAGCTAAAAATAAATTCATTTTGTTTCAATTCTTATTTGAAGCTATTATTTTATCATTAATTGGTGGAATGGTAGGTATGTTTTTAGTTTGGATTATTGCTATCGGACTTTCGGCAGCCCTTGATTTCGAATTTGTTTTAAGCGCTTCAAACATGTTATTAGGTTCAGGATTAGCAGCTTTTATCGGATTAATTTCCGGAATTATTCCTGCTATTTCGGCTTCAAAATTAGATCCTGTAGAAGCCATTAGAAGCGGAATGTAATTTGTGGCAATAAGTGACAATCATTTTGTAAATTTGTACACACTAATTATTAAAACATTTCGGAAAAAATGCTTAAGCAATTATTACTCATTATATTTTTTGGATACACAACTACGTTTTTTTCTCAAACAATAACCATAAAAGACAAAGAATCAGGTGAGCCATTAGAATCGGTTACGCTTGCTTCCGAGGATAAGAAAGTCTACGTTGTTACAAATAACAAAGGTCAGGCTGATGTTTCTGATTTTGTTGGGTTTAATAAAATTATCATCCAATCTTTTGGATATGAAACTCAAATTGTGAGTTATAATCAATTGGAATTAGCTTCTTTTCAGTTGAATTTAACAGCTTCCTTATTGGCAATGGATGAAATAATTGTTTCTGCAAATCGTTGGAAACAAAATACTCGAGATATTCCAGTAAAAATCACCTCTATTTCTAAGAAAGATATCCAATTGCAAAATCCGCAAACGGCTGCCGATTTATTAACGGTTTCTGGTAAAGTGTTTATGCAAAAAAGTCAGCAGGGTGGTGGAAGTCCTATGATTCGTGGTTTTGCTACTAATCGTTTGCTCTATGCTATTGATGGTGTGCGAATGAATACCGCAATTTTTAGAGGTGGAAATATTCAAAATGTCATTTCGTTAGATCCATTTGCTATTGAAAAATCAGAGGTTTTATTTGGACCAAGTTCTGTTATTTACGGAAGTGATGCTATTGGTGGTGTAATGAGTTTTCAAACCTTAACACCACAATTTACAACGGAAGAAAAACCGTTTGTTTCAGGAAGTGCTTTTACAAGATACTCTTCTGCTAACAACGAAAAAACCGGACATTTTGATGCTAATGTAGGTTGGAAAAAATGGGCTTCGGTTACGAGTATCAGTTCTAATGATTTTGGCGATTTAAAAATGGGAAGTCATGGTCCAGATGAATATTTACGACAATTTTATGTAAAGCGAATAAATGGAGTTGATGTGGTAGTGACTAATGATGATCCATTAGTGCAAAAACCAACGGCTTATTCTCAAATTAATTTGATGCAAAAAGTGCGTTTTCAACCTAATGAAAAATGGGATTTTCAATATGGTTTTCATTTTTCGGAAACATCTAGTTATTCAAGATACGATAGGCATATTCGTTATACCAATTCAGGAATGCCACGTTATGGCGAATTTGATTACGGTCCGCAAAAATGGATTATGAATAATTTGTCAATTTCGAATATGCAAGCTACGAAAGCGTATGATGAACTTTCTATTCGTGTGGCGCATCAGTTTTTTGAGGAAAGTAGAATCAGCCGCAATTTTAATAATCCAAATCGTGCCATTCGTACCGAAAAAGTAAATGCAGTTTCTGTAAATGCTGATTTTACTAAGAAAACGAGTGATAAAAACTCCCTTTTTTATGGATTGGAATATGTAATGAACGACGTAAATTCAGAGGGGATTGATGAGAATATTGTTGCAGGAACAAGTCAAACAGGACCTGCTCGATATCCACAATCAAAGTGGAATTCGTATGGTGTTTATGTAAATGATCAATATAAATTTTCTGAAAAAACGTTGCTTCAAGCGGGATTGAGATACAATCAGTTTGTATTAGATGCTGATTTTGATACTACTTTTTATCCGTTTCCTTTTACCGAAGCAAAAATTAATGATGGTGCTTTAACTGGAAGTTTAGGTTTGGTATATCGTCCAACAGCGAAATGGGTGATTAGTTCGAATGTAGCAACTGCTTTCCGTTCTCCTAATGTGGATGATTTAGGAAAAGTGTTTGATTCAGAACCAGGTTCGGTAGTTGTTCCTAATCCAGATTTAAAGGCAGAATATGCATATAACGTAGATTTGAATGTAGCTAAATTATTTGGTAAAAATGTAAAAGTAGATGTTTCTACTTATTATACTTTACTAGAAAATGCTATGGTAAGAAGAGATTTTACTTTGAATGGCGCTACCGAAATTATCTACGAAGGCGAATTGAGTAATGTACAAGCCATTCAAAACGCAGCCAATGCAAAAGTATACGGAATTCAAGCCGGAATTGAAGTAAAATCAGCAACAGGGTTTTATTTCCATGGCGATTTGAATTATCAAAAAGGAGAAGAGGAATTGGATAATGGCGATAAAAGTCCGTCTCGTCATGCTGCGCCATTTTTTGGTGTAGGTCGTTTGGGATATGCTAATTCAAAATTAGATTTACAATTGAATGCGCAATTTAGCGATGAAGTTTCATATGATAATTTAGCCGAAGAAGAAAAAGGAAAACCTGAAATTTATGCCATTGATGGTAATGGAAATCCGTATTCTCCAAGTTGGTATACCTTAAATTTAAAATCGATGTATAAGCTTAATGAATCATTTACCGTTACGGCAGGTTTAGAAAATATAACGGACCAACGTTATCGTCCTTACAGTTCCGGAATTGTAGCGCCAGGAAAGAATTTTGTTTTGGCTTTGCGAGCTAAGTTTTAAGCATAAAAAAATCCCGATATCACTATCGGGATTTTTTGTTTTATCTGATTTCTTGATTTTGAATTAAATCTAAATACAAGTTAATTTTGTTTTTCAACTCTTTTCTGTGAGCGATGAAATCTAAAAATCCATGCTCTAATAAGAATTCTGAAGTTTGAAACCCTTCTGGTAAATCTTTACCTGTTGTATCTCTTACAATACGTGGTCCTGCGAATCCAATTAAAGCTCCAGGTTCTCCAATATTGATATCTCCAAGCATTGCGTAAGAAGCTGTTGTTCCACCCGTTGTTGGGTCAGTACACAATGAAATGTATGGAATTTTTTCTTCTGCTAATTGTGCTAATTTAGCTGATGTTTTAGCTAACTGCATTAACGAGTAAGCGGCTTCCATCATACGTGCTCCACCTGATTTAGAAATCAATACAAATGGCACTTTGTTTTTGATAGAATAATCGATAGCTCTTGCAATTTTTTCACCTACTACAGCTCCCATAGAACCACCAATAAAAGCGAAATCCATACAAGAAACAACTAATTCTTTTCCTTTTGATTTTCCTACACCCGTACGGATGGCATCTTTCAATTTGGTTTTGTCCATTACATCTTTTAAACGATCACTATATTTTTTAGTGTCTTCAAATTTTAATGGGTCTTTAGAAGTTAAATTAGCATCTAACTCTTTGAATTCGTTATTATCGAATAAAATTTCGAAATATTCTTTACTACCAATTCTAACATGAAAATCATCTTCTGGACTAACCCATAAGTTTCTTGCTAATTCATCAGTATCAACAATTTTTCCTGTTGGTGATTTATACCATAAGCCTTTAGGAACATCTTTTTTGTCCTCAGTAGCTGTTGTAATTCCTTTTTCTTTTCTTTTAAACCAAGCCATAATTTTAATGGATAATGAATAATTGACAATTACATAATTATCAATTATCAATTGTTAATTATAAAGTATTTACGTTATTTAAATCAGCAAAAGCTTGTTCTAATCTTGTGTTGAACGTAACTTCTCCTTCACGAACCCATTTTCTTGGATCGTAGTGTTTTTTATTTGGACTATCGGCACCATCTGGACTTCCGATTTGAGTTCTTAAATAATCAATTTTATTTACCATATAATCACGAATTCCTTCTGTGAAAGCAAATTGTAAATCGGTATCGATATTCATTTTGATTACTCCGTAAGAAATAGCTTCTCTAATTTCTTCTAAAGTAGAACCTGAACCTCCGTGGAATACAAAATCAACCGGGTTGTTTCCTGTGTTGAATTTATTTTGAACGTATTCTTGCGAATTTTTAAGAATTTTTGGAGTCAATTTTACATTTCCTGGTTTGTAAACACCATGCACATTTCCGAAAGAAGCTGCGATAGTAAATCTTGGACTTACTTTCATTAATTCTTCGTATGCGTATGCTACTTCATCAGGTTGTGTGTATAATTTTGAACTATCTACATCCGAATTATCTACACCGTCTTCTTCACCACCTGTAATTCCTAATTCGATTTCTAATGTCATGCCCATTTTGCTCATTCTTTCTAAATATTTTTTAGAAATTTCTAGGTTTTCTTCGATAGGCTCTTCTGATAAATCAATCATGTGAGAACTGAAAAGTGATTTTCCAGTTTCGGCAAAATGTTTTTCTGAAGCATCTAATAAACCATCAATCCAAGGTAATAGATTTTTAGCGCAGTGGTCAGTATGTAAAATTACCGTTGCACCATAAGCTTCTGCTAAAGTATGAATGTGTTTTGCACCAGCAACAGCTCCTAAAATGGCAGCTTTTTGATTTTCATTTGATAATCCTTTTCCAGCATTAAATTGTGCCCCACCATTAGAAAACTGAATGATAACTGGCGCATTTAATTTTGCAGCTGTTTCTAAAACACCATTAATTGTACTAGATCCTACAACATTAACTGCAGGTAATGCAAATCCTTTTTGTTTTGCGTAATTAAAGATTTCTTGTACTTGATCTCCGGTAGCAACACCAGGTTTAATATTGTGACTCATAGTTGATTGTTTTTAGTATAGTTGTGCAAAAATAATAATTTAAAAAATTAGAACGGATAATTAATACCAAAATTTAGCACTGTTTTGCTAAAGTTCACACCTTTTAGCCATCGGTCGCCGACTTCTCTTCCTGGGTCGTAAGCTTTGTAGCCTAAATCGAAACGGAAAACAAAGAAGTCAAAATCGTATCTTAAACCAATTCCCGAGCCAAAAGCCAAGTCTTCAAAAGAACTAAATCCGTTGAACGTGTAATTTTTATCTGTAACGTTATCGAATACATTCCAAATGTTTCCAATATCTGCAAAGAAAGCACTGTAGAAATTTCCTCCTACTCTAAAACGATATTCTAAACTATAAGCTAATTTAAAGTTAGCTTCGTTAAAATCGTTAATACCACCACTTCTTCCGGGTCCTAAACTATAGGCTTGCCAGCCTCTGTTGTCGTTAGATCCCCCCGAAAAATAACTTCGCGAAAATGGAATAGATTGCGCATTACCATACGGTACAGCTAAGCCTGCAAATGCTCGCATAGCTAAAGTATTTTTCTTACCAAAATCCCAGTGTTTGATGAAATCTATTTCTCCTTTTATGTATTGTGAATATTCAATTCCAAACATGGTTTTGTTACCGTTTGCGCTTAATGGTTCGTTTTTAGAATTCGCTAATAATGAAATTAGATTTCCAGCTGATTCAACTTTTGTTCTAATCGAATAGAAGCTATTGTCTAATAAACTGGCTTTAGTATTTCTGAAAAATGTAATTCCTGATGAAACAATTAAGTTGTTTTCAATTAAACGTTCTCTTCTTTCTCCAATACTGCGAATGGTTTTGTATTCGTCATCACTAGGAATTAAAGAAGTTATTCCGTTTTGAACATCTTGAATGAAATTTATAGCGCCTTGTGTCGTTAAATTATCATTTACAATATTGTCTGGGTCAACATTGTAAAGTTGAGCCAAATCATTTAAAGTGTTATACGAAGAAGAGTAAACGTTAAAATAATTTTCTGGATTTAGATTTTTAATAAACTGAATGTTAAGTAAGTCGAATCGAATCGTGTGCTTTTGTTTTGGAATCCAATTATAATTAAAAACACCGGTTAAATTTTCCTTATCCAAACCAATATTTCGTTGACTTGTTAAACCAATATTAGCATTGGTTGTAGGCAACATTTCTTTTTTGATAATATTTCTAGTATTTACAGGAAATACAATTCTTGGAAAACTTAATTTTCCTTCTACACCATATTCAGAAATATTGAAAAATACATTATTTGGATTGGCTAAGTCTTTAGAAGAACCAATGTTTCCTTTTGCTGATAATTCAAATGTTTCGGCTCTTTTAAATAAGTTTCTCCATGTAAAAGACATCCTTCCGCTAATTCCAAATTCTTGAACATCAGAAGTGGTAACATCTAATGAGGGTTGCCAAATATATTTTGGTTTACTCATTAAATAAATGTTAGCTATAAGTGAAGTTCTTGTACTATCGTTAGGGTCTTCAATGTACTCAATATTTGGATAGTTGAATACTTTTAAATTACTTAATGATTTAGAGGTTAGCGTTCTATCATTGTCACTAAATAATTTTCCTTTTTCAATAAAAATAGCATTTGTGATGGCTTTAGGTTTGTATTTTAATTTTCCAGCACTATAAATATTGAAATTTTTATACGTAACACTATCATTAAATTGATTGCGTTCTTTTTTAGAAGTATTGTTGGTAAAAATATTAACCTGACTAATTTTATATACCGAAAAAGGACGTTTTACCAAAGTGTCGCCATCTTTTACATAACGATCTTCAATTTTTAAATTGATATCCATTTTTTGAACAGAATCATCAATAATAGCATCATATTTTATATTACTTTCCTGAAAATGATATACCCCATTATTTCTTAAATATTGGGTGATTCTTTTTCTTTCACTGTCAAAATTATTAAAACTATATCGGTCTCCTTTTTTTATAAAAGTCTTTTTTTCTTGAAGCGAATACAAACTATCAATAATAGGTGTTTCTATGTTTTTTGAAATGGAGTCAATGAAATAAGGTTTTCCAGTTGATATTTTGTAAACAACTTTTCCTTTTTTATTTCCAACCGAATCAACTTCCATGGTGACTTTATTTCGAATATAACCATCGTTGTAGTAATAGCCGCTAAGACGATCTTTGGATTTAATTGTTTTTCTTTCTTCAATTATTACAGGAGCTTCTCCTGTTTCTTTCATGAAATTATGAATTCCACTAACAAAAAAAGAATTGCCTAATCGACTTACTTGTTTAGCCGATAAAAATCGATTAAGTCTTTTAATTCTATTGGGTTTTTTGTTGAGCCAAGCTTGGTAAGAAGAATCCGGATTTGGTTTTGCAGCATTATATAAGGTTAGTCCAAATGGGTAATTTAAAAATTTAGTATTAGGTTGTTGTACCACTAAATTATTAATACGGTCTTCCTTGTTCAATTCGTCATTAACGAAGATTTCGTTTTTGGTCAATAACTTTTCACTTTCGGGTACTCGCTTCACTAACGAACACGAATAAATTATTGTTCCGATTACAAATAATAATGTTATTTTTGATAAATTATTTCTCAAAGCACTTTTTAAAAGTTAGTCAAAAATACAATTTTTATGGTTAGTAAAAACCAAATTAAACTAATAACGAGTTTACAACAAAAAAAATATAGAAAACAAGAACAACTTTTCTTTGCCGAAGGCGTAAAGGTAGTTCAAGAATTGTTGAATTCTAACTTTGAGTTGCAAGATTTGTTCACAACAAAGCGAGATTTTCTTACAGTTCCAAAAGACAAAGTTCATGCCATTTCGGATGCCGAATTAAAAAAAATCAGTGCTTTAACCACTCCAAATACTTGTTTAGCGGTTTTTAAAATTCCAAAAGTAAAAGAATGGGCTGAAAAAGGAATAATTGTAGCTTTGGATGATGTTCGCGACCCGGGAAATCTTGGAACTATTATTCGTTTGTGTGATTGGTTTGGAATTGAAACTTTGTTTTGCTCCGAAGAATCAGTAGATATTTATAATCCAAAAGTAGTGCAAGCTACGATGGGTTCTATAAGTAGAGTCAACGTGGTGTATGGAAATTTAGTAACGTTTTTAGCGAAAACTAAATTGCCAGTTTTTGGAACTTTTATGGATGGAAAAAATATTTACCAAGAAGATTTACCAAAAGAAGGAATCATTATTATGGGAAATGAAGCCAATGGTATTTCTAATGAAGTTGAAAAATTAGTTTCAGAACGCATTGCAATTCCAAGATTTGGGAATTTACAAGTTACAGAAAGCCTTAATGTGGCTACTGCAACAGCAATTATTCTAAGCGAATTTAAGCGAAAATAAATTTTAGTGGAATGTAAAGTTCACGAAAAAACCACGTGTTTTCATTTCTTGCACGTTTCCTGTCCAAGGACTAGCTGGGTTGTTGTCTCGAATTAATTCATCTTTCATACTGAAAACTCCTCTAATTGATGGAGAGAAAACGAAATATTCAAAATACAAATCAATCCCAAATCCTACTTCATAGAAATTAGACCATTTAGTCATACGGAATCTATTATTGTAGTTGTCGTCTGGAGCTTCTGCGTTACTTCCTAAATTTAAGGCAGTAGATATACCTCCTACAAGATAAGGACGAACATTTCCTGTACGCAATGCTGAGTATTTCAACAAGAAAGGAAAGAAAATATAGGTTGATTTTACTTCACGTAATCGGTTAACTGGATCCGTTATGTTAGGATAAATAAGGTTTCTTTGTGTAATAAATAATCCCGGTTCAAATCGGAAATCTAAATATTCAGTTAACCTTAAATTACCAATAAGTCCTACATTAAAACCTGTTGTAGATTGCACTTCAATATCTTGGGTAACCGATAAATAATCGAATTTAAAATCTAAGCTATTAAATCCAAGGTAATATCCCCAATGAACACGTTGTTTGTTCCAATTTTCTTTATTGATAATTGGGTCTTTGCTAAACATGCCTTCCTGAGCAAAAAGGATAGGTGAAAAAAGTAATAAAAACAGAAACTTTTTCATATTATTTTTTAGATGCTTGGTAAATAGTCGCTACTCCAAAAGTCTGAGGTAGATGCTTTACATCTATAAACCCAATTTTTCTCAAAATATTGTTCAATACTTCTCCAAACGGAAATTCGTTAGCAGAATTTGATAAGTAAGTGTAAGCGGATTGATCTTTTGAAAACAATTTTCCTACTAACGGAAGAATTACTTTTGAATGAAAAGCATAACCTTGTTTGAATGGAAATTTAGTAGGAACCGAAGTTTCTAAAATGATAAATTGTCCGTTAGGTTTTAATGTTCTTAAGATTTCAGACAAGCCTTTTTCAAGATTTTCAAAATTACGAACGCCATAAGCCACGGTAATAACATCAAAATAATTATCAGGATAAGGAATGTTTTCGCCATCACCTAAAACCATTTGAATTTTTGAGTCTAATTTTTGCGCTTCAATTTTTTTCTTTCCAATGTCTAACATCCCTTGTGAGATGTCTAAACCAATGATTTCAGTAGCAGAAGTTGTTGCAAATAAAATAGCCAAATCACCCGTGCCAGTTGCAATATCTAAAATAGATTTTGGCTGACTTGCCGCTACCATTTTCAAGATTTTTTGCTTCCATTTTGCATCGGTGCCAAAAGAAATTACTTTATTAAGACCATCATAGTTGCCAGAAATGTTGTCAAACATTTGAGCAACTTGTTCTTTTTTACCTAATTCTGAATCTTTGTATGGCGTTATATTTTTTGACATTTTATTAATTTTGGAACACAAAAGTACGATTAATAATCAAGAACTTAAAAAAATTACCTTTTAACATACGTTAAAAAAGTAAAATCGTAATCGTGTTTTTCGTCTTTAGTGTGGAATTCTTCAAAAACTAATTCCCATTTATCAGTATCAATTTCTGGGAAAAAAGTGTCCGCTTCAATGGTAGTATGCACACGCGTTAAATCGATTTTATCCGCAATTTCGATGGATTGCTTATAGATTTCGCCTCCACCAATGATGAAAACTTCTTCCTCTTTTGGACACAAAGCAATCGCTTTTTGCAAACTACTCGCTACTAAACAACCTTCTGGAGCTTCGTAATCTTTTTGTCGCGTAATGATAATGTGTGTTCGGTTTGGTAACGGTTTCGGAAAACTTTCGAAAGTTTTTCTCCCCATCACAATATAATGACCGGAAGTAATGGTTTTAAAACGCTTAAAATCATCTGGCAAATGCCAAACCAATTGATTGTCTTTTCCTAAAGCGTTGTTTTCGGATGCGGCTGCGATTATGGTAAGCATGTTATTGAAGTTTGAAGGTGACAGGGAAAGAATAATGCACTTTAACAGGTTTCCCTTTTTGCATGCCAGGTTTAAATTTAGGCAAAAGGTTTACAATTCTAACCGCTTCTTTTTGTAAAATTTTGTCAGCTCCACTTGTTGTTATATTTGTAATAGAGCCGTCGAAGTCAATTACAAAATCCACTTTTACAGTTCCTTGTATTCCTTTATTAAGAGCTTTTTCAGGATATTTTAAATTTTTTTTGACATGATTTGCAATCTTTTTATCAAAACAACTTGCATCATTAGTGTTTTCATTACAACCTTCGTAAACTGGATAAGTTTCTAAATCAATAAATGCAATTTCTGTTGAATCTTTTACAGATTCCTGACTGAATACTAAGAATGACTGAGTAATTATAAATAAAGTAAAAAGTATTTTCTTCATCATTAAAAATTATTATTTATTAAATCCAATATTCAAATCGGAGTGGAAAAAGATTTTTTTTAGTTCTTCGTGTTTGGTTTCAAATTCTTCTTTGGTGATTGCTTTGATGGCTTTTAACCATTTGAAATTATTCAACTGACTTTCGTAATCTAGATTTTCATCGATACTTGCAAAGTTTTCTCTTAAATATACATTTCGAGCTTTGATGATTTCATCGATAAAATCATCTACGGTTTTAGCATCTGGAATGTCTTTTAGTATTAAAATGCTGTTACCATCCATGAGTTTTACTTGCCAAAAATCGCCAATGCTTAGCCAATAAATCACAAACAAAATCGTAGCAATTGCAAAGCCAAGAAGTGAAATCCATTTACCAAAATCTAAAAACAAATTGATAATACTCAATAGATTTAGACCCATTGAAACTAATAGCAAAACATTATTGGAAGATTTAAACGAAACTTTCTCGCCATCAATATTCTCAAACGGCATATCAATTTCATTCGTGTTGCCAAACTTAGAAACTTTACAGAACAATTTTGCCTCGGAAATACGCAATTCTCGAGTGACAAAGTTTTTTTTCTGTATCAATGTTTTCATGATGAAAGTTTAGGAATCCAATCAAAACGCTAAGGTAGTAATTTTGTGAGGAATTATTTTTAATGCTAACATTTAAAATACGTCAAAAAGTATGAAATAAAATTACGAAATTAACTTTCCAATTATTTCTTGATTGTATAAATATCCTGTCTCATTTGGAAATTTACCTGTTGTGTCGGGATAAATTAATTGCACGCATTTGTAATTTTCATTTCCATAAAAATGCTGACTCGCGTAATCATAGTCATTAAGTTTTTCTTTTTCGACTTCAATGAAGTAAACCGGAAATTCAAAATCTTCTGAAAAAGAATTTATTTTTTTGTTAACCTTTAAAATGTTTTCCTTGTATTTTTTAGCATAATCAGCAACTAATGAAAAAGAAAGACTTTGTGGTAAACCTGATAAAAAAACCTCTGGGATTTGATAACTTTTATACAAACCAGTTGAATAACAAAACGACGGACCATTTTCATCTTCCATTACATAGGTAATGTGAAAACCAAACTTGGCTACATTTTCATGAACTTTTGAATGATATTGTTCTGGCATTGGTTTAATATTACCGTTTAGGAGCTTTATGAAGTGGCTGAAATCACACTCACGGACGGAAACAAATATATCGGAAAAATCCCAAACGTATCCAATTACACACCAAACTCCGTCATTTCATAAAGTCGCTGTTACTTATAGTTTTTTATAAAATGTACTTTCCCAACATTATTGACCCCGAG
Organism: Flavobacterium lacisediminis; assembly: GCF_025909975.1. Classification (GTDB taxonomy): domain Bacteria; phylum Bacteroidota; class Bacteroidia; order Flavobacteriales; family Flavobacteriaceae; genus Flavobacterium; species Flavobacterium lacisediminis. The sequence goes on from NZ_JAPCIO010000004.1 coordinate 177,107, forward strand.
AAATTTTCGAGGTTGCTTAAAATTATATCATTAATGATTAATTGCTTATTATTTTTTTTGCTATTATTTATTTTGGTGTAAACTTTTATTAAATCATTTAGTTCTTCAGTACTATAGAAAGACAAAGTGTTTAAAATTGTGCTTTTGAAATATTTTAATTGTACAGATTCTTTTAATTTTTTTACATACTCCGCGCTCCAATTATTTTGCTGGGCATTTTTATCTATCTTTTTGTAACAATATGTTTTTAGAAAAGCTTCATAGTCGCAAACTTCGATTAGTTTTTCTATTAAAACTTCTTTATCTCCAGAAGGCATAGCCATCGAAGGAGGGTTTTGAGAAAAAGTTTTTGATGTAATTACAAAGAAGAAAAAAATTAAAAGTTTGATTTTCATAATATATTTTTAAAATTATAGACAACTCGTTTATAAGCATGATGAAATCATGTTTATCTTACCCAATTTTGGATATATATGTCTGACAAAAGTTAGTTTAAACCGCCACAATACCTTTAATATGCGGATGCGGGTCATACCCTTCTAACGTAAAATCTTCAAACGTGAAATCGAAAATATTTTTAATTTCTGGGTTTAATTTCATCGTTGGTAAAGGTCGACACTCGCGAGATAGTTGTAACTCTAACTGCTCCATGTGGTTGTTGTAAATGTGCGCATCACCAAAAGTGTGAATGAATTCACCTACTTGTAAATCGCAAACTTGCGCAATCATCATGGTAAACAAAGCATAAGACGCAATATTAAACGGAACGCCTAAGAAAATATCAGCACTACGTTGGTACAACTGGCAACTTAATTTTCCATCGGCAACATAAAACTGAAAAAAGGCATGACATGGAGGTAAAGCGGCTTTTCCATTGGCAACGTTTTCTGCAAACGAAACCGAAGTATCTGGTAAAACACTAGGATTCCAAGCAGAAACTAACATTCTTCTGCTGTTTGGATTGGTTTTTAGCGTTTCGATTAATTCGGTAATTTGGTCGATTTCTTCGCTGTTCCAATTACGCCATTGGTGTCCGTAAACCGGACCTAAATCGCCATTTTCATCGGCCCATTCGTCCCAAATTTTCACACCGTTTTCTTGTAAATATTTGATATTGGTATCGCCATTTAAAAACCACAACAATTCGTAAATAATCGATTTTAAGTGTAGTTTCTTAGTGGTTACCATTGGGAAACCTTCGCTTAAATCAAAACGCATTTGGTAACCAAAAACACTTAAGGTTCCAGTTCCTGTACGGTCGCCTTTTTGGTTGCCGTTTTCTAATACGTGTTTTACTAAATCGTGATATTGTTGCATTTTAAGTCAGAAGTTAGAAGTTAGAAGTCAGAAGTTTTTGAAATCTTCAACAACTTATTTCATTAATAAAATTAATGTGAAATGTTCGAAACGTCTTTTGGATTATGTTTATGTTTGAATAGAATTGCAAATGCGATTGCGATAATAGCGGCATATATTGCAAATGTTAACCAAACTGGTTCCCATTGAATTATTCCAATTGGTTTGTTAAGAACGTTATCAGTAACAACTTTATCTTTTAATAAAGATTTAACCCATTCGTTATCTGTAGTTAAGTTGAATTTGGTTAAAAATTCATTTAAGTTATAATATTTATCAGTAAAAAATTTATCAATGACAAATCCACTTGTAACGCTTCCTAAAACTGCTCCAAATCCGTTAGTCATCATCATAAATAAACCTTGAGCCGAAGAACGAATCTTAGAATCAGTTGAGGTTTCTACGAATAATGAACCTGAAATGTTAAAGAAATCAAATGCCATTCCGTAAACCACACATGATAAAATAATCATCCATAATCCTTCACCAGGATTTCCGTAAGCGAATAATCCGAAACGTAAAACCCATGCAATCATACTAAACAACATTACTTGTTTGATTCCGAAACGTCTTAAGAAAAACGGAATTGCTAAGATGAATAAGGTTTCAGATATTTGAGAAATCGACATAATTAAAGTCGAATATTTTACTACTAATGAATTAGCATATGTTGGATCGTGTTTGAAATCATCTAAAAATACATCACCGTAAGCGTTGGTTAATTGTAAAGCAGCTCCAAGGAACATACTGAATACAAAGAATAAGGCTAATTTATAATCGGCAAACAATTTAAACGAACTTAATCCCATAAGTTCCATAAATGATTTGTTTTCTGTAGTATTTCCTTCTGGTTCACATTTTGGTAATGTAAAGGAATACAATCCTAAGAAAATAGCGGCAATTGCAGCAATGTAAAATTGATTTTCAGAAGCTTTGTTTCCGGTTAAGTTGGTAATCCACATGGCTACAATAAAACCAATAGTTCCCCAAACGCGAATAGGTGGAAAATCTTTCACTACATCTAAACCTCCTTTTTTCAAGGCATTGTAAGCAACTGAATTTGAAAGAGCAATAGTTGGCATATAGAAAATCATCGCCACTAAAATTACCCAAAAGAAATCAGATGGATTGCTAACTTGTGGAACATATAAAAGTGTTAAACCTCCCAAAATATGAAGAGCTCCATATAATTTTTCAGCGTTTATCCATCGGTCGGCAACAATTCCGCAAAGGGTTGGCATAAAAATCGAAGCAATTCCCATAGTAGAAAAAATAGCTCCAAATTGTGCTCCATCCCAATTTTTAGTTCCAAACCAATAATTTGCTACTGTGATAAGCCAAGCTCCCCAAACGAAGAACTGGAAAAAGTTCATTATCGTTAATCTGAATTTTACATTCATACTGTTATAGTTAAAGTATTAAGATTCTTTTTTTGAGATTTCATCTCTAATTTTTGCTGCTTTTTCGTAGTCTTCGTTTTGAACAGCTTCGTCTAATTTTTCGTATAATTCTTTTAGCGAATATCCTGAATAACTATCAGCAGGAACAACTACATCTTCTTGTCCAAAAGTTTCTGGAGTAGAAAGAATGTCATCGTTTTCCTGGTTTTCTGCATTTTCAGAAGGATTAATGCTAAGGTAAATTCCGGCTTTGTCTAAAATGTTTTTGTAAGTAAAAATAGGAGCATTAAAGCGTAAAGCTAAGGCAATCGCATCAGAAGTTCTAGCATCGATAATTTCTTCGATTTTGTCTCTTTCGCAAATAATACTCGAATAGAAAACACCATCAACTAACTTATGAATAATAACTTGCTTTACCACAATGTCAAATCGGTCGGCAAAACTTTTAAATAAATCGTGTGTAAGTGGGCGAGGTGGCTTGATTTCTTTTTCTAAAGCAATAGCAATAGATTGAGCTTCAAAAGCACCGATAACGATAGGTAGTTTTCGATCACCATCCACTTCATTTAAGATTAAGGCATAAGCTCCGTTTTGCGTTTGGCTATAGGAAATACCTTTTATAGTTAATTTTACTAAACTCATTTCAAATTGTTAATTATCATTTCTTTGATGCCTGATTTGGATTTTTAAACACCATCACAAAGTCAGAAAATGGCTAACAGAAAAACGGTTAGCCATTCGCTCCAAAAATAAAAAAAAGAGCTATCTAAACAAAGATAACTCTAATTTTAATTTAATATATTTTTTAAACAACTATTTTGTTACGAGTTGCTTGCTTTAAATGCTTTTAATTTTTCAATTAATTGAGGCACTACAGTGAAAGCATCACCTACAACACCATAATCAGCTACTTTAAAGAAAGGTGCTTCTGGATCTGTGTTGATAACTACTTTTACTTTTGATGAGTTAATACCTGCAATATGTTGAATTGCTCCAGAGATTCCAACTGCAATGTACAAGTTAGAAGCTACTGGTTTTCCAGTTTGTCCAACGTGCTCACTGTGAGGTCTCCATCCGATGTCAGAAACTGGTTTAGAACATGCAGTTGCTGCACCTAAAACAGAAGCTAATTCTTCAATCATTCCCCAGTTTTCTGGACCTTTCATTCCACGACCAGCAGAAACTACGATTTCAGCATCAGCGATAGTTACTTTTCCAGTTACTTTTTCTACGTTTTCAACTTTGATTCCGAAATCAGCATCGTTTAATGATGGTGCGAAGCTTTCTTCAGTCATAGCAGCAGCATTTTCTACTAATCCGAAAGAATTTTTAGCAATTCCTAATACTTTTACTGGAGTTGAAATTTCAGTAATGTTGAATGCTTTGTTTGAGAAAGCAGTTCTTTTTACTTGGAAAGGTGAAGTGCTTTCTGGTAACGCTACAACATTTGAAGCATAACCAGCTTCTAAAGCTACCGCTACTAGTGGAGCTAAATACAAACTATCTGTAGTTGAAGAAACCAATACAATTTGAGTTCCTTCTTTTTTAGCCGCTTGAGCAATTACATCAGCATATGCTTTTGCGCTAAAGTTGTTTAATTTGTCGTTAGAAACGTTTAAAACTTTGTCTACTCCGTAAGCAGCTAAAGCACTGTTGTCAGAGTTGTTAATAGTTACAGCGGTAACTGTTGTTCCCATTGAAGCAGCTACTTTTTTTGCGTAAGAAGCTAATTCGAATGCTACTTTTTTAATTTTTCCTTCTGCTGATTCAGCATATATTAATATCGACATGATTCTTTAATTTTTAGGTTTGAAATTAGATAACTTTCGCTTCGTTGTGTAATAAGTTAATTAACTCATCTAAGTTGTCAGCATTTACTAATTTAACTGCTGATTTAGCAGCTGGTTTTTCAAATTTAACAGCTTTAGTTGCAGTTGCGTCGCCTGTTGGTTCTACCAAAGTTAAAGCTTTAGTTCTTGCCATCATGATTCCTCTCATGTTTGGAATACGTAAATCTTTTTCTTCTACTAAACCTTTTTGACCACCAATAATTAATGGTAAACCTGCAGAAATAGTTTCTTTTCCACCGTCAATTTCTCTAGTTACTTTTGCTTTGTTTCCATTTACGTCGATACCAACACAAGCGTTTACGAAATTGAAACCTAATAATCCAGCAACCATTCCTGGAACCATTCCACCATTATAGTCTAACGATTCTTTTCCAGCAATTACTAAATCATAACCTCCGTTTTTAACAACTTCAGCTAATTGTTTTGCAACAAACATTCCGTCTGTTGGGTTTGCATTAATACGAATTGCTTCGTCTGCTCCAATTGCTAATGCTTTTCTTAAAGTTGCTTCAGCGTCAGCTCCACCAACATTTACAACGGTAACATTTGCTCCTTGTTGCTCTTTAAACCAAATGGCTCTAGTTAAACCAAATTCATCATTAGGATTAATTACAAATTGAACACCGTTAGTGTCAAACTCACTGTCACCATTGACAAAATTAATCTTTGAAGTAGTATCAGGTACGTGACTGATGCAAACTAATATTTTCATTTTTATGTATTTTGTTAGTGAATATTTTCTGTCCCAAAAATACAAATTAATTTCTAAATAAAAACTATGCGCGCATAATAAATGTGTTTTTCTTAGATAAATTAGCTTTTTTTTAGGAATAGTTTAATTGTAGAGTTGTGTTTTGTGTTTTGATTGAATATTTTTAACGCTAAAACGTTTTAGTAGAAAGTGTTGCCATTTTTTTTAATAACGAATTAGAATAATTATATTTTTCTTACTTTTGCCAATCATAATTCAAAGAAATTAATTTCATGAGAACGATACAATTTAGAGAAGCTATTTGTGAAGCGATGAGCGAAGAAATGCGTCGCGACGAATCAATATATTTAATGGGTGAAGAAGTAGCAGAATATAATGGAGCTTACAAAGCTTCAAAAGGAATGCTAGATGAATTTGGACCAAAACGTGTAATTGATACTCCTATCGCAGAGTTAGGATTTGCAGGAATTGCTGTAGGTTCGGCTATGAATGGGAATCGTCCTATTGTAGAGTTCATGACGTTCAACTTCTCATTAGTAGGAATTGACCAAATTATCAACAACGCAGCAAAAATGCGTCAAATGTCTGCTGGACAATTTCCGATGCCAATGGTGTTTAGAGGTCCAACAGCTTCTGCAGGTCAGTTAGGTGCAACACATTCACAAGCTTTTGAAAACTGGTTTGCAAACACTCCAGGTTTAAAAGTAGTAGTTCCTTCTTCAGTTTACGATGCTAAAGGTTTATTAAAATCAGCTATTCGTGATAATGATCCAGTTATTTTCATGGAATCAGAACAAATGTATGGAGATAAAGGTGAAGTGCCAGAAGGAGAATACACTATTCCATTAGGAGTTGCTGATATCAAAAGAGAGGGTACAGATGTTACAATTGTTTCATTTGGTAAAATCATTAAAGAAGCTTACGCTGCAGCTGATGAATTAGCAAAAGAAAATATTTCTTGTGAAATTATCGATTTAAGAACGGTTCGTCCTATGGATTACGATGCGATTTTGAATTCGGTTAAAAAAACAAACAGATTAGTAGTTTTAGAAGAAGCTTGGCCATTTGCTTCAGTTGCTTCTGAGATAACTTATATGGTACAAGAAAAAGCATTTGATTACTTAGATGCTCCAGTTCAAAGAATTACAACTGCTGATACTCCAGCGCCATACTCACCAACTTTATTAAAAGAATGGTTGCCTAATTCACAAGATGTAATTAAGGCTGTGAAAAAAGTTATGTATAAATAATAATTAACTTATTATATTTGGAACTTCATCAGTAACTTTCTGATGAAGTTTTTTTTTCCTATGAAGACAAAAATTGTATTATTCTTTTTATTTCTAAGCTCAATAGTTATTGGGCAAACCAAGGTTGGTGGAAAAGTAACTGACGAGTTTGGTGATCCAGTAGCTTTTGCAAATGTTATATTTAAAAACTCGAAAGAAGGAGTAATTACCGACGAAAATGGAAATTTCTATTTTGAATCTAAAGAAAACTATGCCACTTTAGTGGTTTCTTATGTGGGATTCGAAAAGAAAGAAATTAATTTAAAGCCTGGATTAAACTCAGGATTAAAAATACAACTTCAGTCAGGTACTACTTTAAAAGAAGTAGTAATCTACACTGGAAAAACGTCAAAAAAGAACAATCCAGCTATCGATATATTGCGAAAAATTTGGGAACGTAGAAGAAAGAACGGACTCAAAATGTTTAAACAATACGAATACGATAAGTATGAAAAAGTTGAATTTGACTTAAATACCATCGATTCCGCTTTTATGAAAAGTAAAATGTTTAAAGGAATGGAATTTGTTTTTGATCAAATTGATACTTCAAGTATTTCCGGAAAAACATTTTTGCCAATTTTCATCAATGAAACACTTAGTGAAGTTTATGGTGACAATGAAGCGAAAAAAACAAAAGAAATTACAAAAGCCAATAAAAATTCAGGATTTGGTTCTGGTGATGGAGTAAATACATTCATAAAAGATTTATATGCTGATTTTGATATCTATGACAATTACTTAAAGTTTTTCGATAAAGATTTCGTGAGTCCATTGTCAAGAACAGGAATCAATGTTTATAATTACGTTTTAAATGATAGTATGTATATCGATAACAAATGGTGTTATAATATTGTATACTATCCAAGACGTAAAAATGAATTGACGTTTAAAGGTGATTTTTGGGTAAACGACACCACTTTTGCCATTAAGAAAATTAATTTAGAAGCCAGTAAAAGTGCTAACATCAACTGGGTAAAAGAAATTTACATTGAACAAGAATATGAGGTTTTAAATGATTCTGTTTTTTTATTGACAAGAGATTACATGATGTCTGATTTTAGTTTTTCTAAAAAAGAAGAATCGAAAGGAGTTTACGGAAAAAGAACAACGCTTGCTAAAAATCATAAATTCAACATTAAGAAAGACGATAAATTCTATAAACAAGAAGTCAATTTCTATGATAATGCTGTTTTCAACAAACCCGACGAATATTGGGAAGCCAATCGATTTGAAGCTTTAAATAAAAACGAAGCTGGAATTTATAAAATGCTAGATACTTTAAAAGAAGTGCCGCGTTTTAAACGAATTTACAGTCTTGCCTCAATTTTAGGAAGTGGTTATATTGAAATTCCAAAATGGAAAATGGACTACGGGCCTATTTTTTCAACTTTTGGATATAACGATGTTGAAGGGCAAAGATTAAGAGCTGGTGGTAGAACTTATTTTGGTTCAAATGATAAGTGGCGAATTCAAGGTTACACGGCTTACGGATTTAGAGACAACCAATTCAAATATGGAATTTCGGGTAGATGGATGGTGAATCCAAATAAAAGATTGATTTTATCCATAGGAAATCGACGTGATGTAGAACAAATGGGAGTAAGTTTAACAACTTCTAATGATGTTTTAGGGAGAAGTTTTGCTTCGTCGGCACTTTTTGCAAGTGGTGTTAATAACCAATTGACGTCTGTGAATCTTACAACTTTAGGATTTGAAATAGAACCAGCAAAGAATTTTACTCTTCAAACGAATTTAACTTACAGAACATTAAAATCGGCATCAAGCGAATTTAGTTTGGATTATTACACTGATTTGACTCAAACAGAAATTAAAAGTGAAGTAAAACAATCGGAAATTAACTTTGTTGCAGAATATACTCCAAAGCGTAAAACCGTAGGTTATGGCGTTGATCGTATGGATGTGGATTTTAATTATGCTCGAGTTTTCCTAAGCTATAGCAACGGCTTAAAAGGAGTGTTAAATAGTGATTTTAATTATCAAAAATTACAACTTTATTATCGTCAACCAGCTTTGATTGGAGGTTTTGGTCGTTTGTTTACTACTTTCGAAACTGGAAAAATTTTCGGAGAAGTGCCACTTGGTTTAATGGGGGTTATTCCTGGAAATCAATCTTGGTTTGTAATTGAAAACACTTATAACTTATTAGATTACTACGATTTTGTAGCAGATGAATACGCTTCTTTACATTTTGAACATCATTTTAACGGAAGATTGTTTTCAAGAGTTCCGCTTTTAAGAAAATTAAATTTACGTGAAATCATCGGAATAAAAGGTGTTTACGGAAGAGTTTCTAATGAAAATGTGATGTTAAATGCGTCAGGTTTAACGTATATTGCACCAGAAGATGTTTACTGGGAATATCATGCAGGTGTTGGAAATATTTTTAAAGTATTGCGTGTCGATTTTGCTTGGAGAGGAAGTTACTTAGAAATGCCAGATGCTAGAAAATTTGCTATAAGAGCTTCATTTGGTTTCTATTTCTAATGGAAGAGGCAATTGCATATTTATATAAAAAAGACAATATTTTTGAACAAATAAAACAACAATACGGAGTTCCTGTTCAGCCTAAAAGACCTCAAGGTTTTCAAACTTTAGTGTTGCTAATTTTGGAACAGCAAGTTTCGGTGGATTCCGCAAAGGCTACTTTTATCAAATTAAAATCAGCAATTCCTGATTTTTCAGTTGAAAATCTATTTAGTTTTTCAGAAGAAAATTTTCGAGCTTGTGGGGTAAGTCGTCAAAAAACGAAATACATAAAAGCACTTGCTGAAGCTATTTTGTCAAAAGAATTGGATTTAGAGAGTTTGGCTTTCAAAGATTCTGAAGTTGTTCGTGAAGAACTTATCAAAATAAAAGGCATTGGTAATTGGACTATTGATATTTATTTAATGTTTTGCCTGAATTCATTAGATATAATTCCGCTTGGAGATATTGCAGTAGTAAATACCATGAAAGAACTTTTAGATATTCATACGAAAGAAGAAATGGAACTCTATGCTCAAAAATGGAAACCCTATCGCTCGGTAGCTACTTATTTTCTTTGGCATTATTATCTTGAAAAAAGAGGGAGAAAAATCACGTATTAAATCTTTGTAAAATCTATACTTTTTTTGCAAAACTCTTTTGTTTCTCATATTTTATAGTGGTACCTTTGCACCCGCTTTAAAAATAAAAGATAAAATGACAGCAGATAAAATTACTACATTTGATGTATTGATTGAGATTCCAAGAGGAAGTAGAAACAAATACGAATACGATTTTGAATTAAAAAGAATGCGTTTTGACAGAATGTTATTTTCGTCAATGATGTATCCAGCAGATTACGGATTTATTCCAGAAACGTTAGCATTAGATGGTGATCCATTAGATGTTTTGGTTTTAGTAAACGAGCCAACTTTTCCAGGTTGTGTAATGGAAGTAAAGCCAATCGGTGTTTTCCATATGGCAGACGACAAAGGACCAGATGAGAAAGTGATTTGTGTACCGGTTTCTGACCCAATTTGGAATAAATTAAACGATTTAAGTGATGTAAATCCTCACTTAATCAAAGAAATCGAACACTTCTTCCAAGTGTATAAAGATTTAGAAAATAAAAAAGTAGATGTTGAAGGTTGGGGAGACGTTAATGAAGCAAAAGAAATTTTGACAAAATGTACGAATCGTTTCAACGAAATCGAAAATAAACCAGAAGGATTGTTTAGTATTAAATAATTTATAGGTTCTTAATAAATAAAAAGGCAGTATTTTTCTAAAAATATTGCCTTTTTTGTTTTATTTTCTTAATATTACCATAAAATTAACAAACACCAAAACTAAATTATATTTTATGGAATCAATGATGATTTACGTGCCAATAGTCATGGCACTATTAGGATTAGCATTTATGGCTGTCAAACGCGCTTGGGTTCTTAAGCAAGATGCTGGAGATGGAAAAATGAAAGAAATTTCAGATTACATCTACGAAGGAGCCTTAGCATTTTTAAAAGCAGAATACAAATTATTAACGTTTTTCGTTCTTGGAGCGAGTGTGGTTCTTGCGGGAATTTCATTTATTGTTCCAACAACACATTGGTTAATCGTAATTGCATTTATTTTCGGAGCTATATTTTCAGCTTATGCAGGTAATATTGGGATGAAAATCGCAACTAAAACTAATGTTAGAACTACGCAAGCGGCTCGTACAAGTTTACCACAAGCATTAAAAGTTTCTTTTGGTGGTGGAACAGTAATGGGATTAGGTGTTGCTGGTTTAGCTGTTTTAGGATTAACAGGATTCTTTATCATATTCTTTAGATTTTTTATGAACGGAGAATGGACATCAACAGATGACATGACTATCGTTCTTGAAACTTTAGCAGGATTTTCTCTTGGAGCAGAATCTATCGCTTTGTTTGCTCGTGTTGGTGGAGGTATTTATACAAAAGCTGCCGATGTAGGTGCTGACTTAGTAGGAAAAGTAGAAGCGGGTATTCCAGAAGACGATCCACGTAATCCTGCTACAATTGCAGATAACGTTGGAGATAACGTTGGAGACGTTGCCGGAATGGGTGCCGATTTATTCGGTTCGTATGTAGCAACCGTATTAGCGGCAATGGTTTTAGGAAATTATGTAATTAAAGATATGGGTGGTAAAATCGATGACGCTTTTGGCGGAATTGGACCAATTTTATTACCAATGGCAATCGCAGGTTTTGGAATTTTATTTTCTATCATTGGAACAATGTTAGTTAAAATTTCAAGCGACGATGCTAAAGAAGCACAAGTTCAAGGGGCATTAAATAAAGGAAACTGGGTTTCTATCATTTTAACTGCTGTTTCTTGTTTCTTCTTAGTGCAATTTATGTTGCCAGAAGTAATGACAATGGAATTCTACGGTGAAGGAGCGCAAGAAATTTCAGCAATGCGTGTTTTCTACGCAACTTTAATCGGATTATTTGTAGGTGGAGCAATTTCATCTGTAACGGAATATTACACTGGATTAGGTACAAAACCAGTATTGGCAATCGTGCAAAAATCATCAACTGGAGCAGGAACAAACGTAATCGCTGGTTTAGCAACGGGTATGATTTCAACTTTCCCAACAGTAATTTTATTTGCTGCTGCAATCTGGTCAACTTATGCTTTAGCAGGATTTTATGGAGTAGCTTTAGCAGCTTCTGCAATGATGGCTACAACAGCTATGCAGTTAGCTATTGATGCTTTCGGACCAATCTCTGATAATGCTGGTGGAATCGCTGAAATGAGTGAATTACCAAAAGAAGTTCGTACTCGTACAGATATTTTAGATTCAGTTGGTAACACAACAGCTGCAACTGGAAAAGGTTTCGCAATCGCTTCTGCAGCATTGACTTCGTTAGCTTTATTTGCTGCTTATGTAACATTTACTGGAATTGACGGAATTAATATCTTCAAAGCGCCGGTATTAGCAATGTTATTCATTGGAGGTATGATTCCTGTAGTTTTCTCTGCATTAGCAATGAATTCAGTAGGAAAAGCAGCAATGGATATGGTGTACGAAGTACGTCGTCAGTTCAAAGAAATTCCAGGAATTATGGAAGGAACTGGAAAACCAGAATACGGAAAATGTGTTGAAATTTCTACAAAAGCCGCTTTACGCGAAATGATGTTGCCTGGAATCTTAACAATCGGTTTCCCAATTGCAATTGTATTATTAGGTAAATTAGTTTATGCAGATAACAACCAATTAATCGCTGAAATGTTAGGTGGTTATATGGCTGGAGTTACGGTTTCAGGTGTGCTTTGGGCAGTGTTCCAAAATAACGCTGGTGGAGCTTGGGATAACGCTAAAAAATCGTTCGAAGCTGGAGTTATGATTAACGGTGAAATGACATACAAAGGTTCTGATGCTCACAAAGCTGCGGTAACTGGAGATACAGTTGGAGATCCATTTAAAGATACTTCTGGACCATCAATGAATATCTTAATTAAATTAACGTGTTTAATTGGTTTAGTAATCGCTCCAATCTTAGGAGGTCATGGTGCTACAACTGAAAAAGGTGCTTGTTGTGCAAAAACAGAAATGATGTGTTGCGATACAGGAAAATGCGATATGTCTAAATGTGCTGACATGACAAAAGAGGAATGCGCTAAAATGTGTGAAGAGAACGGTTGTTCTGAAGAATGTAAAGAAAAATGTATGGCAATGTATGATGAAAACGGAAAATTCATCGGCGATGCTGGACATGTTCATGACGAAAATTGCAACCATGGAAAGCATGAGGAAATCATCAAAATGGATGTAAAAAAAGTAAAAGACGATAACGGAAAAGTAAAAGCAACAGTTACCATCACTAAAAAAGTAGATGGTAAAGAAACTACAGAAGAAAAAGTTTTCGAAGGAGACGATTTAGAAGTAGAAGCAAAAATTGCTGAACTAGGAAAATAATCTTTTTCGACATAAATAATGAAAACCGCACAGTAATGTGCGGTTTTTTTATTTAATTTTAGCCAAACAAACACAACTCCAATGAAATACAAAATACTGACTTTGTTGTTGCTCTTTTCTGTAATTAGCTCTGCACAACAAACTCTTAATTTAATACCGAAGCCGAATTCAGTCGAAATAAAAAAAGGACATTTTGTTTTAAATAAAGAAACTGTAATCTTAGCTGATGAAAATTCTTTTGAAGCAAAATATTTAAAAGAACAAATAAAAAATCAAACAGGATTAGATTTAAAAATTTCATCAAAATTTAAGTCTAAGAATTGTATTCAATTTGGAATTAAAATTCCAGATACAACAAATTTTGATAGAGAATATTACAATTTAAATATTTGGAAAAGCAAAATTCATATTTCTGCCTTTTCAAATAAAGGTATATTTTATGGGATTCAAACTTTATTACAAATGATTCCTTATTCAAAATTAAGAGAGATTAGATTAAATGAAGTTTCTATTTTCGACCAACCCAAATTTCAATGGCGCGGTATGCATTTAGACGTTTCTCGTCATTTCTTCCCAAAAGATTTCATCAAAAAATACATTGATTATTTAGCGATGTACAAAATGAATACCTTTCATTGGCATTTGACTGATGATCAAGGTTGGCGAATCGAAATCAAAAAATATCCAAAATTAACCGAAGTCGGCGCATGGCGTAACGGTTCCATGATTGGACATTACACCGATCAAACTTTTGACGAAATTCGCTATGGCGGATTTTACACACAAGAAGAAATTAAAGAAATTGTAGCTTACGCCAAAGAACGTCACATCACCATTGTTCCTGAAATTGAAATGCCTGGTCACGCTTTAGCAGCCTTAGCTTCGTATCCTGAATTTTCTTGTACAGGCGGACCTTTTGAAGTAGGGAAAACTTGGGGCGTTTTAGAAGATGTTTTTTGTCCAAAAGACGAAACGTTTACTTTTTTAGAAAATATTTTGACAGAAGTTATGACATTATTCCCTTCTGAATACATTCACATCGGTGGTGATGAATGTCCAAAAGTACGCTGGAAAAGTTGCCCACATTGTCAAAAAAGAATCAAAGACGAAAATCTAAAAGACGAACACAAATTACAAAGTTATTTCATTCAACGAATCGAAAAATTTGTCAACAGTAAAGGGCGAAAAATCATCGGTTGGGACGAAATTTTAGAAGGCGGATTAGCACCAAACGCAGCAGTAATGAGTTGGCGTGGCACCGAAGGCGGAATTGCAGCTGCTAAACAAAAACATTTCGTAGTCATGTCACCAGGTTCACATTGTTATTTCGACCACTACCAAGGCGAACCCAAAAACGAACCGATTGCTTTTGGAGGTTATACAAATGTGGAAAAAGTGTATTCTTTTAATCCAATTCCAAAGGAACTTTCACCAGAAGAATCGAAATATATTCTAGGCGCTCAAGCCAATCTTTGGACGGAATATATCAATACACCAGAACATGTTGAATATATGGTTTTTCCAAGAATAGCTGCGCTTTCCGAAGTGGTTTGGGGAACATCCAATCCGAAAGAATACAAAGAATTCGAAAAAAGATTGATTTCACATTTTGAAATCTATGATAAAAAAGGAATCAACTACAGCAAAGCCATTTTTGAAGTAACTTCGAAAGTGCATCCAGCAGAAAATGGAGTAGCTTTCGAATTAAAATCTGTCAATCCAAACGGAATCAAATACACAATCGATGGTTCAGAGCCAAATTCAAATTCGTTTTTGTATGAAAAACCAATTCTAGTTACAAAGAACCAAACTATAAAAGCGGCTTATTTTGAAAACGGTAAAGCTAAAAGTGCCACCATCGAGCAACCATTTTTCATTACAAAATCAACAGGTAAAAAGATAGAATTGGTACATCAACCTCACGAAAATTATGGCATCGGTGGAAGTTTTACTTTGGTCGATGGAATGAAAGGAAATACTTCTAAATTCGGTAGAGATTGGTTAGGTTTCTGGGGAAAAGATATGAATGCTACTATCGATTTAGGAAAAACTGAAACGATTTCGAAAATCAGTATCAATACACTTTCATCAGAAGGAAGTTGGATTTATTATCCAAAAAGCATCGGAATTTTTGTTTCCAAAGATGGTAAAAATTACTATTCTATTGCGATTGTTTCTTCCAAAGAAATTCATGAAAATAAAGGAAAAATCATAGTTGAATTCGATAAACAAAATGTTCAATTTATAAAAGTCATTGCAGAAAACAACGGAATCATTGTAGATGGAAAACCTGGCGCTGGTTCCAATAGTTGGTTATTTGTAGACGAAATAAGTGTAGAATAATGACAAACAGAAGAATTTTTTTAAAAACAACCGCATTAGCAACTGCTGGCGTAGCATTTCAGGCTTTCAATGGAAAATCTGAAGAAGCTGAAATCGATGTTAGTTCAGGAAAAGTGAATAAACCAATTGTACTTTCTACTTGGAATTTTGGTTTACAAGCCAATCAAGCCGCTTGGGAAGTGCTTAAAAATAAGGGCCGCGCTCTAGATGCCGTTGAAGCAGGAGTGAAAATTCCAGAAGGCGATCCAAATGAGAGAAGTGTTGGTTATGGCGGTCGCCCAGATAGAGATGGTCGTGTTACCTTAGACGCTTGTATTATGGATGAATATTCAAATATAGGTTCGGTAGCTTGTTTGGAACATATCAAACATCCTATTTCAGTAGCAAGAATGGTGATGGAAAAAACGCCTCATGTGATGTTGGTTGGTGAAGGTGCTTTGCAGTTTGCCATCGCTCAAGGATTCAAAAAAGAAAATTTGTTAGTTGAAGCTTCCGAAAAAGAATGGAAAGAATGGCTAAAAACAAGTGAATATTTACCAAAAGCAAACATCGAGAACCACGACACCATCGGAATGATTGCGTTAGATGCGCATGGCAATTTATCGGGTGCGTGTACTACAAGCGGTATGGCGTTCAAAATGCATGGAAGAGTGGGCGATTCCCCAATTATCGGTGCAGGTTTGTATGTGGATAACGAAATTGGAGCCGCAACCGCAACAGGTCATGGCGAAGAAGTAATTCGAATTACGGGTTGTCATTTAGTAGTAGAATTGATGCGTCAAGGAAAATCACCACAAAAAGCTTGTGAAGAAGCCGTAATGCGAATTGTAAAACTGACTCAAAATCGAGGGAAAAATCTAAAAGATATCCAAGTTGGATTCATCGCTTTGAATAAAAAAGGAGAATACGGTTCGTATTGTGTACAAGGTGGTTTCAATTATGCCGTTCATGATGCAACTGGAAATAAATTAATCGATGCGAATTACTTTTTGAAATAATGAAAAAAATCGAAATCGCTTGTTTTAACCTTGAATCTGCTCTAATAGCTCAAAAGGCTGGAGCTGATAGAGTAGAATTATGCGCTGATATGTCGGTTGGTGGAACAACTCCAAAAATCGAAAAGATTCAAAAAGCTCTCGAACATTTGACTATCGATTTATATGTGATGATTCGCCCAAGAGGAGGAAATTTTGTTTACTCAGAAGCAGAATTTGAACAAATGAAATCGGAAATCGTGACCATTAAAAAACTTAGAGTTAACGGATTTGTTTTTGGAATTTTAAATGAGGATAAAACAATTAATATCGAACAAAATTCAGCTTTAGTGGAATTAGCAAAACCTTTTTCTTGTACGTTTCATCGTGCTTTTGATGAAGTTTCAAATTATAAACAAGCTCTAGAAGATGTTATTTCTTGTGGATTTTCAACCATTCTAACTTCTGGAACTTTTCCAAATGTCATGGAAGGAAAAGAAGTTTTGAAACAATTAGTAATTCAAGCCAATAATCGCATCGAAATCATGCCCGGTGGCGGATTGCGTTCGACCAATATTTCAGAATTAGACGAAATGGTTAATGCGAATTGGTATCATTCTTCTGCCATTACCGATGGAAGTGAAATTGCTAGTCTAGAAGAAATTGTTCAATTGAAGAAAAAGTTGCAATCTTAAATGAACTTACATGCCTTATATGTTTAAAAAAATCTTCGTTTTTATATTATGTCTAAATGGTTTTTTCATTTTTGGACAAACTTTCTATCGCAATTTGTCATCCGAAAACTGGACATTCAACAAGCAAAACGAAGCAAAAAAACATAAAGCAACTATTCCCGGAACCGTTCACACCGATTTATTTCAAAACCAATTAATTCCTGATCCGTTTTTTGGAGCCAACGAGAAAAAATTGCAGTGGATTGAAAATGAGAATTGGGAGTACGAAACATATTTTACTTTATCAGAATCCGAACTTAAAAATCAAAATATCGATTTGGAATTTGAGGGTTTGGACACGTATGCAACCATTTTTTTGAACGGGAAAGTAGTTTTAGAAGCGGATAATATGTTCCGAAAATGGACAATTTCTGCCAAATCACATTTGAAAATTGGAACCAATCATTTAAAAGTTGTTTTTCAATCCGCGGTTCAAAAAGGAAAAGAGGAAGCGAAAAAAATATCTTATACCTTACCCGAAAAAGAACGTGTTTTTGTTAGAAAAGCACAATGTCAATTTGGTTGGGATTGGGGCCCACGATTTGTAACGGCTGGAATTTGGAAAAAAGTCCAATTGAAATTTTGGAATTCGGCTAAAATCGAAAGCATAAAATACAGTCAAATAGAACTGAATGACAAAAAAGCGATTTTAGAATTCACAACCGAAATTTATGTTGCTGAAGTAAAAACAATTCAGTTAAAAATCAATAAAAAATCGGAAACATTCAATCTTAAAAAAGGAAAGAACAAAATCAAAATGCAATATGAAATTGCGAATCCAAAATTGTGGTGGTGTAACGGATTAGGTGATGCTAACTTATATCCTTTTACTATCGAAATCCAACAAAAAAATCAGCTTTTAGATGCAAAAAAATTAAATATTGGCTTGAGAACTATCGAATTAATTCAGGAAAAAGACCAAGCTGGTAAAAGTTTTTACTTTAAATTAAACGGAAAATCTGTTTTTATGAAAGGAGCCAATATGGTTCCGCCAGACAGTTTTTTACCTCGAGTTTCCGATTCTACTTATTTTTCTTTAGTTGAAAATGCTAAAAAAGCGAACATGAACATGCTACGTGTTTGGGGTGGAGGAGTCTATTTTGAAGATGCGTTTTATGAAGCTTGCGATGCTAACGGAATATTAGTGTGGCAAGATTTTATGTTTGCTTGTTCGATGTATCCTGGCGATGAAAAATTTGTGCAAAATGTAAAACAAGAAGTAATTGATAACGTAAATCGTTTGCAAAATCATCCGAGTATTGCGATTTGGTGTGGCAATAATGAAAACGACGAAGGTTGGCACAATTGGGGTTGGCAAAAACAGTTTAAGTATACCAAAGCCGATTCGACTCAAATTTGGAATGATTATAAAAAAGTATTTCATGAAATGATTCCGAAAACTTTAGATAGTTTACTTCCGAAAGAAAAAAATATTTATTGGTCGTCTTCGCCATCAATTGGTTGGGGAAGAAAGGAAAGTTTGCTGCAAGGCGATTCACATTATTGGGGCGTTTGGTGGGGAAAAGAACCGTTTGAAATTTATGAGAAAAAAGTAGGTCGTTTTATGAGCGAATACGGTTTTCAAGGCATGCCAAATTTAGAAACCTTGCAAAAAGTAATACGTAAAGAAGATTTGAATTTTACTTCCGAAGCTTTTAAAAATCATCAAAAACACCCAACAGGTTACGAAACCATAAACGAATATATGGAACGCGATTTTGTGGTGCCAAAAGATTTTGAAGATTATGCTTATGTTTCCCAATTATTACAAGCTCGTGGAATGAAAACAGCAATAGAAGCCCATCGAAGAGCTAAACCCTATTGCATGGGAACGTTATATTGGCAATTCAATGATTGTTGGCCGGTTACGTCTTGGAGTTCGTTAGATTATTACGGAAATTGGAAAGCGGTTCATTATCAAGCGAAACGAAGTTTTGAGAATTTGTTATTTTCGATTGAAGAAGGAAATGATAGTTATAGAATTTGCATTGTCAACGATGATTTAAAACAGTATTCGGGTGAATTAGTTATTGATTTAATTGATTTCAGCGGAACTAAATTATGGAATAAAAAGATAATTTTCATTGCTTCGGAGAATTCAAGTAAGATACATTTTGAAATTCCAAAGAAGGATTTCTTAGCTTATAATTTAAAACAAGCGGTATTGTCAGTTTCATTTCCTCCTTTAGAACAAATTTATACGCGTCATTATTTCTTTAAACCTAAAGACTTGCAAATCACAAAACCAAACATCCAAATCAAAATTATTAATGAAGAAACCATTGAAATTTCTTCAGATGTTTTAGCAAAAGATGTTTTTCTGTCATCAGAAAATGATACTTTTTTTGAAGACAATTATTTTGATTTATTATCAAATGAAAAACGAATCATCAAATTGTCGAAACCAGTGCAAAATATAAAAGTTAAATCGCTGTTTGACACAATGAAATAAAAAAAAACGCCTCAATTGAGGCGTTTCATATATCTAAAATAATCCGTTTAATTCGGCATCAATTCTATTAATGATGGTCCCTAAATCTTCAGGATTGTTTACAAAATCAAAATTATCTACATCAATAATTACTAATTTACCTTTATCATACGTTTGAATCCAAGCTTCGTATCTTTCGTTCAAACGACTTAAATAATCAATCGAAATCGAGTTTTCGTAATCTCTTCCTCTTTTGTGAATTTGGCTTACTAAATTTGGAATCGAACTTCTCAAATAAATCAATAAGTCTGGCGAACCTACTAAACTTTCCATCAATTCGAAAAGTGAAGTGTAATTATTAAAATCTCGGTTCGACATTAATCCCATTGCGTGAAGATTAGGTGCGAAAATATGCGCATCTTCATAAATGGTTCTGTCTTGAATAATGTTTTTACCACTTTCGCGAATTTGCAATACTTGACGAAAACGACTGTTTAAGAAATAAATTTGAAGGTTAAAACTCCAACGTTCCATTTGATGATAAAAATCATCCAAATACGGATTATCCACAACGTCTTCAAAGTGCGGTTCCCATTTAAAATGTTTGGCTAATAATCGAGTTAACGTTGTTTTTCCTGCTCCAATATTTCCTGCTACTGCTATGTGCATTATGGTAAAATTATTTCATTAATGATAAATCAAAAGTAAATATTTTAATCAGATAGCACAAAGTAAATTACTATTTATTTGATGAAAGTTTTTCCAAAATTGAAATTAATCTTTTGTTTTCTTCTTTTAAATCTGAAATTTGTGAAAATAAAGTCTGAATTAGAAGCTCATTTGTTTTTTGATTTTCTTGATGTAGGTTTTCTACCATACCAATTGCAGTAGATGAATCTGAATTTTTAAAATTATTAACAATATATTGTTTTTCTAATAATTCATTGATATCAATTTCTAAAATTTCAGAAATCTTTAATAATCTTTCAAAATCTAATTTTGTTACTCCTTTTTCGATTTTTACATATGCAGGTTGAGAAATACCAAGGTGTTCGGCTATGTATTCTTGAGAAAAATTTAATTGCTCTCTTCTTAATTTTATTTTATTGCTAATGTTGTTCATTATTATTTAGTTTGATAATAACCAAAAGTAATAAATTATAACTATAAGTGATAATCTATTTATGAAAAGAATTTTATTATTGTAGGAATATTAACAAATTAAAACAAATATTTATGAAAACAAAATTTTTGACAATTGTTGTGATGTTGCTGTTAACAGTATCTAGTGCCTTTTCAAACAACCTAGGTAAGGTTAAAGTAAAAGATTTTAATTTTTCTTCAGAAATTAATTACGATAGTAATGTTGAAGAGATATGGAATCATGAGTTAGGCTTGAAAATGTATGTTTTTACAATGCAAAATTCAAATGATTTATTAATTGCTTATGAAGATAAGGATAGTTCTGAATTAACACCAGTTGCATTCTATCAAAGTAATAGTAATGGATTCACATATAAAGATATAAATAACAGGAAAGAAGTATTAACGGTAGGTCTTGATAATGGAAAAGTTGTTAGTTACAACTATATTGAAAAAAATGACTCAAAATATGGCTTTGCATTAAAAAAATGCCCTGGAGGTTCAACTTTTGGATGTATTAAGTTGTCTATGTCTGCATGTGCATCAGATGGCGAATGCGCATTTTATTGTGCGATTGCGGGGGCATATTGTCCTGCTGCTATAGCTACTGCTTGTGCTGCAAGTTGTAATTTGTAAGATACTATTAAATATCAAAAAGGGATTTGTTTTAATAAAATAAATCCCTTATTTTTAAAATATGAAAAAGATAAGATTTGTTTTTGTGTTTTTGTT
The DNA here is from genome assembly GCF_025909975.1 of Flavobacterium lacisediminis. Lineage (GTDB taxonomy): Bacteria > Bacteroidota > Bacteroidia > Flavobacteriales > Flavobacteriaceae > Flavobacterium > Flavobacterium lacisediminis. The sequence continues at coordinate 198,498 of NZ_JAPCIO010000004.1, forward strand.
TGTTTGTTTTGTAATTTATATTTTGACAAATTTTATTATTACATATGTAAATTTGTCCCCTAAAATTGGTAAAGTTTTTGTTGATTTAGAAAATTTGGAAAATAAACAACAATTAACAGATTCGTTAATTAAATTAAAAAAAATTAAAAGTGAACAACAAATTTCAGTTAATTTGAAAGATGAAGACACCTTAATTTTGTGTTTTGTTGATTGCAACGATGATTTTTTTATTTATTCTCAAAAGTTTGCGAAAAAATCAAAATCTAATAAAGTAAAGTATAAAACATATTTTATTTTAAATGATAAAAATTGTAAAATAGAAGGTGATTCTGTTAAATCTAAATTTTATTTTTTAGATGGAAAATTACCTTTGAAATATAATAAATTAGTTTATCCATATTCATTAAAAGTAAATAAAGGTAAGATTTTGAGTTCTAAATTTAATTTTTCAGAAGATGAATAAAAGTGTTTTAGTTATTTTTTTAGTTTCAATGAATTTTATTTTTTCTCAAAATAGTTCTGGTGTTGTTTCTTATAAAGTTATTGTTAATAAGGGAAATATTACGAAAAGTGATACTATACAAAGTGAAGATAAAAAAGAAATCGCTAATTTTTTTACAGCAATTTTAAAAAAATCAATAGAAAAAAATTTTGAATTATTTTATAATGATTCTACTTCTCTATTTGTTGAAAAATCTGAATTAAAGTATGATTCTGGTAATTCTAATTTATATGGGAAATCTAATAACGATAAGTTGTATGTTAACATTAAAAATTTCACATATATTAATCAAGTAGATTTATATGGCAAGAATTTTTTAATTTCTGACAAAATTAATCAATTGTCTTGGGTAATTGACAGGAGTCAAGAGAAATTTATTTTGGATAAAAAGACTTATAAAGCTACATGTACAAATAAAGTTAATGGGAAAGAGTTTAAAGTTGTAGCATGGTTTTCTGAAGAGATTAGTTTAGGCTTTGGGCCAGATAATTATTGTGGTTTGCCTGGTCTTATTTTAGAATTAGATGCTGGAAATTTATCATATAAGTGTGAAAGCATTATTTTTGATAAGCAAAATATAAAAAAACCAAATTCTGGTAAAAGAGTAACTCAAAAGGAATTTGATGTAATTGCTAATCAAAAACAAATAGAAATTTTAGGGTTTTAAAAATTTAATTACATGTCTTTACTATTCCAGATTGTTCTATCAATTATTGCTACTTTAGTAGTGATATTATCATACTCATCTATAAAAGATGTTAATATTTCTCGTAATTTAAATACAAATGAAAAAAGAAGGTGGGTTTTTTTTATTCTGTATTTTCCAATAATTGGTTCTCTTTATTATTTCTACAAGAAAAAAAACTAATTAAAAATTTTGTAATTAGTAATTTCATTTTGGGTAAAAATAGACAAAATTCCATCTCTAAAGAAAAATTTTGAAATGATTTTTTCATCAATTGCTATTTTGCTGCTACTCATAGAAGTTAAGTCATAATAAAACAATTGATGTTCTATTTGATAAATTAAATTTTTGCTTTTTGTTAGTTGAATAGCTTCAAATTTTGGAAGAATTCCTAATTTTTCAATAGTTCCATAAATAGAAATGCGATATAAACTCAAATTAATATCGGTCCAATAAAAATGCGTGTAATCGGATTCATAGTGTAATATCGGATTTTCAAGCATCGTAGAAATCCATTTGATAGAATCCGTGTTTACATTGATTAAACCAATTTTAGAAGAAATACTGTCGTAAATCCAAATTTGGTTTTGGGAAGATAATGCAACAGCTTCTAAATTAAGTGGAATTGGAAATAAATTGAAATCTATTTTTTTGATTTCATTCAATTGATTATCTAAAAGCACAACTGTGTTGAAGTTTTTATAAAAAACAACAATCTCTAGTGGATTTTGAAAGTCAACTTTTGCTATTTTTCCTAAGCTTACATTATTGTATTGGTAATTTTTTGAAGCGCTATTTTTAATCAATACATTTCCTTTTAAAAAGTAACTATTTTGCTGATTGTCAATCCCTAAAAATATGTCGCATTCTAGGTTTCCGGATTCTATTTTTGTTGCAGGAATTATATTTTGACTGCTCATTTGAAAGCAACAAAGATTAAAAAATAGTATAAAAAGTAATTTTTTTAATAGCATTCGTTAAACTATTTCAAGAATTAAAAGTCTAATATACTACTTTAACACAAAAATAGTAGTTAAATTGTGTAACAAAATGCACTATTTGTAGTCTATACATATAGCTAAAACATCTGAAAAGAATGAAAAAAATTATTATTGCTTCGATTTTTATGATTTCTGGGTTATTAAATGCTCAGAATTTCCAAGGTATGGCCGTTTATGAATCTAAAACAAGTACTGCCGATTTTATGAAAGGCATGAGTGGGAATAGAGATATGACTCCTGAAATGCAAAAACAAATAGAGGAACGTATGAAAAAAATGTTTGAAAGAACATTTGTTTTAAATTTCGACAAAACAGCTTCTATTTATAAAGAAGAAGAAAAATTGGATGCTCCTGGAGGTCAGCAACAAGGTGGAAGGATGATGATGTCTATGATGGGTGGTGGTGGAACACACTACAAAAACGCAAAAGACAAGCAATATGTGGTGGATAAAGAGTTTTTTGGAAAAGAATTTTTAATTAAAGATTCGTTGCCAAAATACGAATGGAAATTAGAAGGAGAGTCAAAACAAATTGGTAATTATACTTGTTTCAAAGCGACTGCAGTAGTTAAAGTAAGTGAGTCTGATTTTAGAAATTTCAGATTTAGAAACAATAACAAAGCAAAAGAAGAGGAGAAAAAAGCGGAAACAGTAAAAGATACTACTAAAGCTAAAAAAACCAACTTCACTGACGATTGGGAAATGCCAAAAGAAAATGTAATTACTGCTTGGTATTGTCCAGAAATCCCTGTGAATCAAGGGCCAGAGAATTATTGGGGATTACCAGGTTTAATCTTAGAAGTTAATGATGGAAAAACAGTGATTTTGTGTTCTAAATTAGTTTTAAATTCTAAAGAAAAAGTTGAAATTAAGCCTGTTTCTAAAGGTAAAGAGGTAACGCAAAAAGAATTTGATGAGATTGTGAAAAAGAAAATGGAAGAAATGCGTGAAATGAATTCAGGTCGTGGAGGCCAAGGTGGTGGATTTAGAATGGGTGGAGCACGTTAATTTTCTATAAAAGAATTATGAAAAAAATATTTTTTATCCTAATAATGGCACTTACTTCAAGTGCCTTTTCTCAAAATATACGTTTCGAAGGTACTGTTAAAGATACAACCGGTGTTGGTTTGGAAATGGCTAATATTATGGCTGTAAATCAGCAAACTAAGGCAATGGATGCTTATGCGATTACTAACGATGCTGGTAAATTTATCTTAAATTTAAAACCTAATACGGCTTACACACTTAAAGTAAGTTATATTGGTTTTCAAACTTTTGAAAAATCGGTTACAACCGGAACAACAACAATGAATTATCCTGTTGTTTTAAAAGAAGGTACTCAGTTGAACGAAGTCGAAATTGTTCATGAAATGCCAGTAAGTGTTTCAGGAGATACTATTATTTATAATTCGGATTCGTTTACTAATGGTACTGAAAGAAAGTTGGAAGATGTATTGAAAAAGCTTCCAGGTGTTGAAGTAAACAAAGACGGAGAAATTGAAGTTGAAGGGAAAAAAGTCCAAAAAGTAATGGTTGAAGGTAAGGATTTCTTTGATGGTGATACGAAATTGGCTACCAAAAATATTCCAGCAGACGCTTTAGATAAAATCCAAGTTTTACGAAATTATAACGAAGTTTCTAATTTGAAAGGATTAGAAAATAATGAAGAAAGCATCGCTTTGAACATCAAATTGAAAGAAGGGAAAAAGAATTTTTGGTTTGGTGATATGACGGCTGGAATAGGTGTAGGAATGGAAGATGCAAGGTATATAGTAAATCCTAAGTTGTTTTATTATAATCCTAAGTACAGTTTGAATGTGATAGGTAATGTTAATAATATTGGAGAATTACCTTTAACTGCTCAAGATTATTTCAAATTTACTGGTGGTTTCAAAAACATGATGAGAAAAGGAGGTTCTTCTTTTAATGTGGTGTCTAATGATTTAGGAATTATGGGACTTCGTAACAATCAAGCAGCGAATATTGAATCAACTTTTGGAGCAGCGAACTTTAGTTTTAATCCTTCAAAAGCTTGGACATTAAGTGGTTTCGGTATTTTGTTAGGAAATAAAACTGAAATTGAAAACAGTACCGTTTCTAATCGTGTAGATAATTTGCCAGATGGTTCTTCTCAAACCATCACAGAAACACGTGAGGATTTTACAAGACAAAAGAGTAATCAAGTTTTGTTTAAGTTGAGTTCAAGTTATGTACCTTCTGAAAAAAAACATTTCGATTATGATGCCTTGATTAAGATTTCTGACCAAAAAGAAAACACAAGCGTTTTTTCTAGTTTATTGTCCGATATCTATTCTGCAAAAAAGCAAAATCCATTTTCGATAAATCAGAATATAAATTATTATTACACTTTGAATGATAAGCATGTTTTTGGTTTTGAAATGCAACATTTGTATCAAAATGAAGACCCATTTTACAATGCTAACCTTGAAACCTTGCCTTTTGCGCCTTTGTTAACAGGTTATGTAAATGAAGGAGCCGGAGTAAGAGATGATGTCACTCAGAAACGTTTTGTGCAAACCAATAAAGTAGATACAAAGTTTGATTATTATTATATGGTAACACCAAAAAGTAATATCAACTTAACTCTAGGGAATACCTATTCGTATCAAAACTTTGATTCATCAATTTTCCAGATTTTGAATAATGGCACTCAGAATAATCTAACAGATCCAACTACTGTTAATGATGTTAACTATGCATTTAATGATGTGTTTTTAGGACTACATTATAAATTTATGACAGGTAAATTTACTTTTAATCCTGGATTTAGTGTGCATCAATACAACACAAATGATGTGCAACTTGGAACATCAAACAAACAATCTTTTAATCGAATTTTGCCAGATGTATATGCGTTATGGCAAATTAAAAAATCGGAGACCTTAACTTATAATTATTCGCTTTCTAATAATTTTACGGATATTAATAAGTTGGCTCAAGGCTATGTGTTTTCAAATTACAACAGTTTGTTTAGTGGAAATAGATTCTTGGAGAATTCGACTTCACAAGTGCATTCTTTGCGTTATTTTAAGTATAACATGTTTAACTTCGAAAATATTTTTGCTAACATTTCATATACAAAACAATTAGAAGCTATCAAGAACAGAGCATTGTTAGTAGGAGTAAATCAAATTTCGTCAGCAGTTAATATTAACTCAGCTTTTGCAGATGAAACTTTATCTGCAAACGGAAATTATGGTCGTTCGTTTGCAAAATATTATAAAGCTAATGCAAGAGCCGGAGTAAACTGGTCTAAGTTTAATAACATTCGTGTTTTTCCTGATTCGGATTCTGATCCTAATAACAATCCAACAGAAATTCAAACAACTGAATCTGTTTCGCAAAATTATGGTTTAAGTTTTTCTACAAATTACAAAACATTACCAAACTTAACATTAGGATATAACTTTACAATTAATGATAACTTTTCAGATGTGATTTATGTAGATAGTCCAACGGTTACATTAGAATATTATTTTCTTGAGGCATTTTCATTTGTTTCGGAATATTCTTATTTTCACAATAGAAATAAATCTGAAACAATTAACAGTGAGTATGATTTCTTAACGGCAAGTTTGATGTATCAAAAGAAAGATAGCAAGTGGGAATGGAAACTTTCAGGAACTAACTTGTTAGATACAAAATCATTAGACACGAACAGTTTTAGTCAGCTTGGTGGAACTAGTACATTTTCTAGTTATAGAGTGCAACCAAGATTTGTAATTCTGAGTTTAAAATATAGATTGTAATTGAAATAAAAAGTCCCGAAATATTTCGGGACTTTTTATTTAATTAAGTTTTTCTTCAATTGCTTTAAGCCTTTTTTCTAAAGCTTCGTTTTTTTGTTTTTGAAGTTCTAATTCTAGTTTTAATGCTTCAATTGTTTTTTGCTGTTCTTGTATTGATTTTACAATTGGAACTACAAATTCAGCATAACGTAAACTGTAAAAATCATTTTTGTTTTTAGGTACATCTACGCCACTAAAATCGTAGTTTGCTTTTTTAGCTGTTTCTTCAACATCTTGTGCAATAAATCCAGAATATCTTATAGTGTTGTTTTGGCTTTTTGGATCAATAGCTTTGAAATTATAATTATAAGTGACAGGTTTTAGATTTAAAATAAAATCTAATCCTACAACATTATTTTGTATGTTTTCTTTCAGGCGTCCATCTGATAAATTAGACCATCCAACAGCCCCGCCAATACTTGTAATATCAAAATTACCAAGTCTAATTTGATTGTCTCCCGAAATATAAGCGTTAAATCCAATTGCAGTTGAATTGTTGTAATCTCCAGAATTGTAAGCATTGTAGCCAATGGCGGTATTGTGATTTCCAGTATTATTTGAAATTAATCCGTTGTTTCCAATGCTTGTGTTAAAAGAGCCATTAATGTTGTTAAATAAGGAATTGTTTCCCAAAGAAACATTTTGGTTTCCTGAAGTAGTATTTAACAAAGAATTGTAGCCCAAACTCACATTGTTTTCTCCTGTATTGTTGTTTTTAGAAGCATTGTTCCCTATGCTAGTATTGAAACTTCCAGTTGTATTATTTTCCAATGAATTTGCTCCAACAGCTACATTATTATTTCCAGTAGTGTTTGATTTTAAAGTGAATTCTCCAAAAGCACTATTGTTATTTCCAGTATTTGCAAATAAAGATTGGTTTCCAAAAGCTGAATTTCCTATTCCAGCGGTTGAACTGAACAAAGCATTGTTCCCAAAAGCACTATTGTTATTCCCTGATATATTATTATACAAACTATTGAAACCAATAGCTGTATTGTTTGAGCCAGAATTGTTGTTATATAATGTGTAGCTTCCTATTCCAGTATTCTGATTCCCTGTTTTTGATTTATACAAAGAAAAAGAACCAACAGCAGTATTCTGAAAACCTATGGTGTTGTTATTTAAAGAATTATTACCAATTGAAGTGTTTTGAGATCCTGTAGTGTTGAAACTTAAGGAAGCTAAACCAATTCCAACGTTATTGTTTCCGGTTGAATTAGCTGTTAAAGTGTAAGAACCTAGTCCAGTATTATTGTTTCCGCTAGTGTTACTATAAAGTGAGTAAGTTCCAATGGCTACATTATAATTTCCATTAGTGTTATTATATAAGCTATTAGTTCCTAGGGTAGAATTTTCATTTCCTGAAATATTCATCAATAATGAATTTGATCCAATTGAAGTGTTGGAGTTTCCCGTAGTATTATTGTTTAAAGAATATATTCCTAATGCTGTGTTGGAGTTTCCAACTGTATTATTCGTCATGGCTTGAGCGCCCATTGCACTGTTAGAATAACCCGTAGTATTGTTTTTCAAGGTGTTAAATCCAATAGCTGTATTTGAATTTCCATTAGTGGTACTACTTAATGAAAAACTACCAAAAGCAGTATTGTTAGAGCTACTCCCGATTGGCTTATACGAATTGTTTCCAAAAGAAGTATTGTTGATAGCTATAATTCCAGAATGGTTGTTATTTCTTCTAAAAACGAAGTCCGTATTATCTTTCGTTCCAATGTAATTGTTGTTTGGATTGGTATTCGTGTTTCCATTTATCAGCCAAACATTTTTTGTGTTTGTTACAGAATTCCATGAAGTAGTATTGTTGTCCCAATAATAAAAACCAGGTGCATTATTTCCTGCAGTTGTTGTAAGATAAATTAATAAACCATTTTGATCGCTTGTTGGATTAATAACTGGAAAATTATTAACTCTTGGAATTAGAATTCCATCCGAATTTGATGGTGAGTTACTATCAGTTGCTACAATATCTAATGTGGATTTTGGATTTGTAGTGTTAATTCCAATTTGTGAAAAAACTTTGAAACTATTAAATAAAGTCACAAAAAAGAATATTTGTATAAAGGTTTTCATTAAAAATGAATTTTTTGCTAAAGTATAAAATCCGTAATTAAAAAACCCATTTATTCGAAAATAAATGGGTTTAACTATTTTGTATTCAGCAGATTCTTAGATATTAAAAGCTGCTTTTACTTTGTCTACGAAATCTAATTTTTCCCAAGTGAATAATTCAACTGTTAACGTTTTAGATTCTCCTCCTGGAGCGGTAAATGTTTTAGTTACGGTTTCAGGAGTTCTTCCCATGTGTCCGTAAGCAGCAGTTTCACTATAAATTGGATTTCTTAATTTTAAACGTTGTTCAATAAAGTAAGGACGCATATCAAAAATGCTTTCTACTACTTTGCTGATTTCTCCATCAGTTAAGCTTACTTTTGCAGTTCCGTAAGTGTTTACGTTGATAGATGTTGGTTCAGCAACTCCAATTGCGTAAGAAACTTGTACTAAAATTTCATCAGCTACACCAGCAGCAACTAAATTTTTAGCAATATGACGTGTAGCATAAGCAGCAGAACGGTCTACTTTAGATGGGTCTTTTCCTGAGAAAGCACCACCACCGTGAGCACCTTTTCCGCCATAAGTATCTACGATAATTTTTCTTCCAGTTAAACCAGTATCTCCGTGAGGTCCTCCAATTACGAATTTTCCTGTTGGGTTAATGTGGTATTTAATAGCATCATTAAATAAATGAGCGTATTGAGGATTTTTAGCGATTACTCTTGGAATCAAAATTTCAATAATGTCTTTTTTGATTTTCGCTAACATTGTTGGTTCATCAGCAAAATCATCGTGTTGAGTTGAAACTACAATAGCATCAATACGAACAGGCTTGTTATCATCAGAATATTCTAAAGTAACTTGAGATTTAGCGTCTGGACGTAAATAAGTGATTTCGTTGTTTTCTCTTCTTAAATCTGCTAAATCTTGTAATAATTGATGAGATAATTTCAAAGCTAACGGCATGAACTCAGCAGTTTCATTTGTAGCATAACCAAACATCATTCCTTGGTCACCAGCGCCTTGCTCTTCTTTACTTGCTCTGTCAACTCCTTGATTAATATCGGCAGATTGTTCGTGAATAGCAGATAAAACTCCACAAGAATTTGCTTCGAACATATATTCGCTTTTCGTGTAACCAATTTTCTTGATTACATCTCTTGCGATAGTTTGTACATCTAAATAAGTGTTTGATTTTACTTCTCCAGCTAAAATTACCTGACCTGTTGTAACTAATGTTTCACAAGCTACTTTTGACTCAGGGTCAAATGCTAAAAAGTTATCAATTAATGCGTCTGAAATTTGATCCGCAACTTTGTCAGGATGTCCTTCACTCACTGATTCTGACGTAAATAAATAAGCCATAATAAATTATTTTTAAAATTTAGCGAGGAAAAATAATTGCAGAGATTGCGTAAAGGAGTAGTAATACTGCTTTAGCATTTTTTTAATGAGGTTGCAATCAGTTCAAATTTTTCCTCTTTGTTTTCGTTTGCAAATGTATGAAATGAAATTGAATTCCAAATAGTTGTTCACTTTTTTTTATAGTTTATTAATTGAAGAATTATGAAACCGTCTTTTTTATAGATTATTTTTCCATTAATAATTCATTTTTAATGAAAATAAATCTATTTTATTTATTTTAAACCACAAAATTTAGAAAAATAATCTATTTATTTTTTTATTGTAGAAAATAAATCTAATTTTGCCCTGTCAAATTAAAAGAAATAGAAATGAACTTTACAATGTGCAATATGTGTATGATGATGTGGAATAATCCGCAGAGGAAACCTATTGCATAATTTTAAAAGTAAATTAATTCAATATAACCTCTGTCGAAAGCAGAGGTTTTTTTATGTCTAATCTCAAAATAAATTTATGAATACAAAGCTTATACAGTTTTTAGAAACCACTAATAATCTAGAGCTTGAACTTGATTTTTTAGCTAACAATTTTAATGAAAAGATAGTTTTTTCGACCAGTTTTGGGATAGAAGATCAAGTAATATCGCATGAAATTTTTTCTCAAAATTTAAACAATATAGAAGTATTTACATTAGACACGGGACGATTTTTTGCGGAAACCTATGCGGTTTGGGATAAAACATTACTTCAATACAATAAAAAAATAAAAGCCTATTATCCCAATACTGAAAAAGTAGAAAAATACGTAAATGAAAATGGAATTAATGCCTTTTATAATACTATAGAATTAAGAAAAGAGTGTTGTTTTATTAGAAAAGTAGCGCCGTTGGGAAGAGCTTTAAAAGGCGCTAAGATTTGGATCACAGGTTTACGAGCAGAACAATCGGAAAATAGAAATACTTTAAAAAAAATAGAATGGGATGAAGAAAGGCAGTTGTACAAATACAATCCATTACTCAATTGGTCAACAGAAGATGTGGTAACGTATTTAAAAAAATTTGGAGTTCCATACAACACGCTTCACGATGAAAACTTTGTAAGTATTGGTTGTGCTCCATGTACCAGAGCTTTAAAACCAGGGGAAGATTTTAGAGCAGGACGTTGGTGGTGGGAAGATAAAACAAAAAAAGAATGCGGCTTACACAGATAAATTACTAACCGAAAAATAATAAAATGGCAATAACAAATCAATATTTAGAACAATTAGAAAACGAAGCGATTTATATACTTAGAGAAACTGCGGCGCAATTTGAAAAACCAGCATTACTGTTTTCTGGAGGTAAAGATTCCATTGTATTGGTGCACTTAGCATTAAAAGCATTTCGACCAGGAAAATTTCCGTTTCCTTTAGTGCATATTGATACCGGACATAATTTTCCTGAAGCGATTGAATTTAGAGATTACTTAGCAAATAAAATTGGTGAAAAACTAATTGTTGCTTCGGTAGAAGATAGTATTAAAAAATACAATTTGCAAGAAACGGCAGGTCGTTTTCCATCGAGAAATGCATTACAAACCTATGCTCTTTTGGATGCCATTGAAGAAAATCAATTTGATGCATGTATTGGTGGAGCAAGAAGAGATGAAGAAAAAGCAAGAGCCAAAGAACGTATTTTTTCGGTTAGGGATGATTTTGGACAATGGGATCCAAAATTACAGCGCCCCGAATTATGGGATATTTTAAACGGAAAAGTGCAAAAAGGGCATAATGTTCGGGTTTTTCCAATAAGTAATTGGACCGAATTAGATGTTTGGAATTACATTCAAAAATATAACATTGAATTACCAAGTCTATACTTTGCACATGATAGAGAATGTATTGTTCATCAAGATAAATTGGTAGCAACATCCAAATTTATTCAACCTTTAGAAGATGATGAGGTGGTGATTGAAAAAGTACGATATAGAACCGTTGGTGATATGACTTGTACGGCAGCAGTACCTTCTGAAGCAGCAACTATTCAAGACATTATTGATGATATCATTCAAACCAGAATAAGTGAAAGAGGACAAACTCGTTTAGATGATCAACTCTCAGAAGCAGCTATGGAAGACAGAAAAAAACAAGGATATTTTTAAACTTGAAACAAAAAGCAAATGAACACATTAAGATTTATAACAGCAGGAAATGTAGACGATGGCAAAAGTACTTTAATCGGACGTCTTTTATATGATTCTGATAGTATTCATACGGATCAATTAGGGGTTTTACAAAAACAAACGAAACAAGAAGGTGTTGATATCGATTTGTCATTAATTACCGATGGACTTCGTGCCGAACGTGAACAAGGGATTACAATTGACGTGGCTTACAAATACTTTTCTACTAAAAAGAGAAAATTCATTATAGCGGATGCTCCAGGACATGAACAATACACACGAAATATGATTACGGGAGCTTCCAATTCTGATTTGATTATTATTCTTGTCGACGCCAGAAAAGGGATTACAGAACAAACCAAGCGACATGCAAGTATTGGCTCGTTAATGGGACTTAAAAAAGTAATTATTGCAGTGAATAAAATTGATTTACTAAACTACTCTGAAGCGGTTTTCAATCAAATTAAAGCTGATTTTGAGGCCATTAAATCAGAGTTAAATTATAACGAAATTAGTTACATACCAGTTAGTGCTTTGGTTGGGGATAATATCGTAACAAAATCTGAAAATACGCCTTGGTACCAAGGAAAAGCATTGTTAGAAACATTAGAAGATATAGAAGTTGAAACCACAGTGAATCTAGAATCTCGTTTTCAGGTGCAATGGGTCATTCGTCCAAAAGATGAAGTAAATCACGATTATCGAGGTTATGCCGGTTTAGTTTTAAGCGGAAGTTACAAAGTAGGTGATGAGATAACCATTTTACCCGCAAGAATAACAACTAAAATTGTAAAAATCGAAAACAATTTAGAAACAATCGATGTAGCAAAAGCAGGAGATAACGTGGTGTTGCATTTTGAGAATAATATTGATGTCAGCCGAGGTGATACAATTGTATTATCAAATCAATTACCAACTGAATCCAATCAAATTAATACTTGGATTTCTTGGTTAGATAATGCCCAACTTCAATTAGGGAAAACCTATTTGCTACAGCATCGATTTAAAAATGTAAGAGTAAAAATTCAATCGATTAATCAAAAATGGAATATTAATGAATGGCAATTTACACCAACAGAAGAAATCAAATTAAACGATATTGCTCAGATAACTTTAAAAACTAATCAACCCTTGTTTTTTGATCCTTTTGATAAAAATGCAAAATCTGGAAATGCTATTCTAATTGATGAAACCACATTTAATACGGTAGGCGCTTTAATGTTTTTAGAAAATTAAAAAGAATATGAATCAATCCAATTTCAATAGCGAACTGTTATTCCAAAGAAATTTAAAAGAAAAGCGAAACTTTCTTGATAAAACCAAAGCAGAAAATTGGTTGCAAAATCTATTTGCATGGTTGTTTTGCACTCAAGAAGAATGTTTGGACTATGATTCGTTTCAAGAAAAGGAATTGATTTTAAGAAATGAGTTACAAATATTGTTAAAGCAATCAGAAGTTGTTTCGGAAATAGATTTTACAACCAGTTTTTTCGAGAGTTTAGTTGCAATTCATTCCGATTTGTTGTCTGATTTAGAAGCTATTTTAGATTTTGATCCAGCTGCAAAATCAAGAGCCGAAGTGCTTCTAGCTTATCCTGGTTTTTTTGCCATTTTCGTTTATCGAATTGCAAATTATTTATGGGTGCATAAAGTGAATATTTTGCCAAGAGTACTTTCAGAATTGGCACACAGTAAAACAGGTATTGATATTCATCCTGGAGCCAATATTGGAAAGAGTTTCTTTATCGATCATGGAACTGGAATTGTAATTGGTGAGACAGCAAAAATAGGAAGCAATGTTAAAATTTATCAAGGTGTAACGCTTGGAGCATTAAGTGTTAGTAAAGAGAAAGCAAAAGAAAAAAGACATCCTACGATTGAAGATGATGTAATAATTTATGCCAATGCCACAATTTTAGGAGGAAATACAACTATTGGAAAAGGAGCTATAATTGGCGGAAATGTATGGATAACCGAATCCATTCCTGCACAATCGCTAGTGTATCATAAAAGCGAAATCATCGTGAAAACAAAAATAGAGTACAACAACATTATCGATTTTAGTATTTAAAAAAATAAAACTTAGTAAGATGAAAGTAAATAATATCTTAGAAACCATTGGAAATACGCCAGTTGTAAAAATAAATAAGCTTTTCGGAGCTAATAAAAATGTATTTATAAAATTAGAACGCACGAATCCAGGAAACAGTATAAAAGATAGAATTGCCTTAGCAATGATTGAAGATGCTGAATCAAAAGGATTACTAAATTCAAATAGCGTGATTATTGAACCAACTTCTGGAAACACCGGAATTGGATTGGCATTAGTAGCAGCTGTGAAAGGCTATAAAGTAATTTTAGTAATGCCAGAATCGATGAGTGTAGAACGTAGAAAATTAATGGAAATTTACGGTGCCGAATTCGATTTAACACCTCGTGAAAAAGGTATGAAAGGTGCCATTGAAAGAGCTGCTGAATTAGTTTCTCAAACACCAAATGCATGGTCGCCTTCACAGTTTAAAAACCCAGCAAATGTTGAAGTACATCAAAAAACAACTGCTCAAGAAATTTTAACTGATTTTCCAAATGGATTAGATTATATTATTACAGGTGTAGGAACAGGTGGACATATATCAGGAGTAGCTGCAGTTGTTAAGACTAAATTTCCAAATGTAAAAGTAATTGCAGTGGAGCCAGAATTATCACCGGTTTTGAGTGGAGGAAGTCCTTCGCCACATCCGCTTCAAGGAATTGGTGCTGGTTTTATTCCAGAAAATTATCACGAAAATTTAATCGATGAGGTGATTCAAGTTTCAAAAGATGAAGCCTTTGAATATACCAGAAATATTGCCAAACAAGAAGGGATTTTAGTAGGAATTTCAACGGGTGCTTCATTGGCAGCAGTAGCAAAAAAAGTAGCCTCATTACCTGATGATGCTGTAGTGTTAACCTTTAATTACGATACCGGAGAACGATATCTTTCCATAGAAGGATTGTTCTAAAAATCAGTAATTTATTGTAGAGATTTCACTCCGATTTAAATACGGAGCAGCCATTTCTATGCCTAATTTCAAAAAAATACAATGATACAAATAGCAAAAAAAGGAAAGGTGATTTTAGCAGGAGCAGGTCCAGGGGATCCCGATTTAATAAGTCTGAAAGCACTAAAATATTTGCAAACAGCAGATGTAGTTTTAACCGATAGATTGGTTTCGCCTGAATTAATTGAAGAGTATGCGCGTAAAGATGCTGAAGTAATTTATGTTGGCAAACAATGTTCGAAAGGAATTTGGACACCTCAAAAAGATATTAACGAACTTATTGTTGAGTTTGCATTGCAAGATAAACTAGTGTTAAGGTTAAAAGGAGGTGATGCTACTCTCTTTTCTAATGTATTAGATGAATTACATGCAGTAAAAAGCAATAATATTCCGTATGAAATTATCCCGGGAATTTCAGCTGCTTTTGGTGCGGCTTCTTACACAGGAATTCCTTTAACAGCTAGAGGATATTCAAGAGGGGTGCGTTTTTTAACATTGTATGATTTAAACGCTGTGAATCAAAATCAATGGCAAGATTGGGCAACAACTGAAGATACTTTGGTTTTTTATATGAGCGGTCAACGATTAGATGTGCTGACAAAACAGCTTTTAAATTTCGGAATTGATACATCCAAAGGAATTGCTGTAGTGCAACAAGCGACCACTCCAAATCAAAAAACAAGTGTGTTTTCTTTTGAAGAAATACAAAGTAAATCTTTACCAGAATTCGAATATGTTCCCACCTTATTAATCATCGGTAAAGTAGTGAATTTGCATCATGATTTTGCTTGGTTTGCCGAGAAAAATTCATCTGAATCCTATTTCGATAATCATAAAAATATTTACCAAAATGCTATCTGAAACTAAACTATCACTATTACAACAATTGGTGCAAAGTGCATCAACAGAAGAAATTATTTGGACAAAAGGCTATTTAGCTGGGTTTTTAGATAAAAATCTGATTAAAAATGCGGTTCCAACTATTGAAAACCCAATAGCAGTTACTGTAAAACCATTAATTATTTACGGAACTGAAACAGGAAATTCTAAAAAAGTAGCTTCTAGTTTATTGGCGAATTTCAAAAAGAATAAAATTCAAGCTAAAGCGATTGATGTGTTCCAATTTGACATTAACAAACTTGAGAAAGAAACTCTAGTGTTGTTTGTGATGAGTACGCAAGGTGAAGGCGAATTTCCTCAGAATGCCGTTGCGTTTTATGAGAATTTAAAAGCTACAAATGCGAATTTAAGCAAAGTTTCTTTTGCTGTTTTAGGACTTGGAGATTCTTCTTATCCGCTATTTTGTAATGCAGGAGTTTTGTTAGATGAAGTTCTGGTAGAGAAAGGAGCAAATCGTTTATTGCCCTTGGTAAAAGCGGATGTTGATTTTGCTGAAACGGTTTCAATTTGGGAATCAGATTTACAAAAAGTGCTTCAAAATTTTGGTTCAAATGTTACGAATGAAGTCAAACCAACAAGTTCAATAGTTTCTTCTGGTAAGAAAAATTATTTAGGAAAAATCAGTCATAAGATAGTATTGAATGATACAGGTTCTAACAAAGAAACCTATCATATTGAAATTGAATCGGATGACGAAATTAGTTATGAACCTGGCGATGCTTTGGGAATTGTTCCGAAAAATAAAGAAGAAGAAATTAAAGCAATTGCAATGTATTTTAATGAAGAAAATAATTCAATTCTTGCGGATAAAAATATTCGAGGTCTGTCTAAAAAATCACTAGAAGCTTTTTCAAAGTTGTTTGAAATTGAAATCAATGAAGAGAAAGCTAATTTGTTAGATGTGATTCATAAATACCAACCTAAAAAAGTAAAATTAGAAGAAGTAATTGCTTTGCTTTTGCCAATTGCCCCAAGATTGTATTCCATTTCTTCGTCTTCGGAAGCGCATGACGGACAAGTACATTTGACTGTAAATCTGAATAAATTTAAAGTAGATGAGGAAATAAAATCAGGTTTAGCATCAGAGTTTTTAGCCGATTTTCCTATAGATGAATCACTAGAATTCTACATTCATAAAAATCAAAATTTCCGACTACCAAGTGAAGAAACAGATATCATTATGATTGGACCAGGAACTGGAATCGCACCTTTCAGAAGCTTCTTAGCAGAAAGAGATGTTACTGGCGCCGAAGGTAAAAACTGGTTGTTTTTTGGGGAACAACATTTTGTACTCGATTTTTATTATCAAACCGAAATTCAAGAATGGCTAACCACAGGGGTGCTGACCAAATTAGATACAGCTTTTTCTCGTGACCAAGAACGCAAAATTTATGTACAAGACAGAATTCGTGAAAAAGCAACTGAATTTAATTCTTGGTTAGAAAATGGAGCAAGTATTTATATCTGCGGTCAAAAAAATCCAATGAGTCAAGATGTGGAACAAGCCATTGTTGACGTAATTGCTCAAGAGAGAAATATCTCAGAAGAACAAGCCAAACAAATTTTAGAAGACTTAGAAAATCAAGGAAAATATCAAAAAGACGTGTATTAAATAGCAATATGCTATAAGCTGTAAGCAATATGCCTAAAGCTTAATGCGTAATGCCTAAAGCAAAATAAAATGAGCGAAAAATTATCAGCAGTAGAATATATCAAGACCAAAAGCGATGGTCTTAGAGGAACTTTAAAAGAAAGTATCGATTTAGACAATCATACAGGAAATGTACGTCCAGACGACGAAACTTTAGTGAAATTTCACGGTATGTACGTACAAGATGACCGTGACCGAAGAGCAGAAAGAGCCGCCAAAAAACTAGATAAATTGTATTCATTTATGATTCGGTTACGAATTCCAGGCGGAGTAATTTCTGCAGAACAATGGTTAGTCACTCATGAAATTTCGGAACAATTCGGAACGGGAACGTTGAAAATTACAACAAGGCAAACGGTACAATTACACGGATTGTTAAAACATCAATTAAGACCAACGATTCAAGCTTTCAATACCGCAAAATTGGATTCAATTGCTGCTTGTGGCGATGTCAACAGAAATGTAATTGTGAGTTCGCATCCGCAAATTTCTCAAATACATCAACAGATTTACGAATATGCGGATAAAATCTCGACGTTATTATTGCCAAAGACCCAATCTTATTATGAGGTTTTTATCGATGGTGAAAAAATTTATGAACGTTCTGCAGAAGCCGATCCTTTGTATGAAGATAGATATTTACCAAGAAAATTTAAAATTGCTATTGCTATTCCGCCAAGCAATGATGTAGATGTTTTTGCAAATGATATTGGATTGATTGCTGTAATTGAAAATGATGTATTGAAAGGATTCAATATTGCAATTGGTGGCGGATTAGCAACAACACATGGAAATCCGAATACCTATGCGCGTTTGGGAAGTATTATTGGGTTTACCGATACGGAAGAAAAAACACTGAAAGCAGTCTATGAAATTCTTACTGTACAACGAGATTTTGGAAATCGCGTGGATAGAAAATTGTCTCGACTAAAATATACAGTTGATAAATTAACGGTAGAAGGATTTAAAAAAGAATTAGAAAGTAGAATTGGATTTGATTTGTTGCCAGCCCAA
The DNA here is from genome assembly GCF_025909975.1 of Flavobacterium lacisediminis. Classification (GTDB taxonomy): domain Bacteria; phylum Bacteroidota; class Bacteroidia; order Flavobacteriales; family Flavobacteriaceae; genus Flavobacterium; species Flavobacterium lacisediminis. The sequence goes on from NZ_JAPCIO010000004.1 coordinate 216,694, forward strand.
CCATTTAAATTTTCCGAAAGAAACGATCGTTTCGGTTGGGAACAAAATCATCAAGGTAAATGGTTTTATACATTGTTTGTAGAGCATGGAGTAGTGAAGCCTTATCAAAAACAATTTTTATATGAATTAGCACAATTAAAGATTTCAAACTTTATTTTTTCGGGTAATCAAAACTTAATTTTAGGAGAAATTAATGATGACGATAAGTCAAAAGTTGAAGCTTTATTGGTTGCTCACGATATTGAAAAACAAGTAAGCGCACTTCGGAAAAGTTCCATGGCTTGTGTGGCTTTACCAACATGTCCGTTAGCCTTGGCAGAAGCGCAACGCTATTTACCAGAATTAGTAACTAAAATTGAACCTTTATTAGAAAAACATGGTTTAACTGAGGATGAAATTTCAATACGAATGACAGGTTGTCCAAACGGTTGTGGTCGCCCTTATGTAGCAGAGCTTGGTTTTATTGGAACTGGTGCTGGACAATATAATTTTATGTTGGGAGGCGATAGATATGGTGAAAGATTGAATTTTCTGTACAAAGAAAAACAAACAGAAAGTCAAATTTTAGAAGAAGTAGATAGTTTGTTTTCAAATTATGTAGCTAACAAAACAATTGATGAAACATTTGGAGATTTTGCTTTTAGAACCTTTTTTAAAGATTAAAAACCATTTAAAAGTAGCATTGGTTTTATCAGTGCTACTTTTTCAAAATAGTTATGGTCAGAAAAAGATACAACATCAAAAATTGATTTGGTATGGCTATTATAATACGCTGCAATTGAATCCAAATTGGAGACTCCATTCAGAAATACAAGAGCGTCATTTTATCAATCCAGTTGCGCAACATCAATTGGTTTTTAGAGCTAATATCGAAAGGAGACTAGTAAATAATTGGTCGACATTAATAGGAATGACTTTGTTTTTACAAAGTCCACAAGATCCAAATTCGGCATCAAATTTAATGGTTCCAGAACTTCGGCCAAGTGTTGGTTTTGTAAATTTTGAAGGTTTTGGTTTATTAAAAATGAACCACAAATATCAGTTGGAAGCCCGCTTTTTTCACAATCAAGTAGATGGAGAATTGACTTCGGGATATGCTTTTTCAAATTTCCGTTTCCGATATCAACTGGGTTTCGATTATCCATTGCTAAGAGTTGGTGAATCAGATAAAATTATACTAAAAATAAAAGATGAAGTAATGTTAAACATTGGGAATCAAATATTAAAAAACACCTTTGATCAAAACAGGATTTATTTGGGTTTGAATTATGTAGTTACTCCAAATTTAGCTTTTGAAGTGGGTTATATGAATTGGTTTCAGCAACAAAAAAGTGGAACGGATTATTATGATAGAAACATAATTCGATTTTCAATTTTTCACTTCATTTCTTAAACAGAACTAATTATGACGAATACACTTTTTCCAGTTTTTCTAAAAACCGAAACCGCTCATTTTCTAATTGTTGGTGGTGGAAATGTTGGTTTGGAAAAAACCGAAACGTTACTCAGGCAAAATCCTGAAATTAGAATTACAGTTGTTGCTACCTATTTTCATCCAAAATTAGTTGAAATTGGGAACAAGCATCAAAATATTACTTTTTACGAAAGACCGTTTGAAGAAATCGATTTGTTAAATAAAGATTTTGTTATCATCACAACAGATAAACCAGAGGTGAATTTGGCAGTACGTGGATTAGCCAAATCTAAAGGAATAAAAGTAAATGCGGCCGACCAACCGGCTTTATGTGATTTTTATTTGGGCTCGATTGTAAATAAAGGAAGTTTAAAAATAGCTATTTCAACCAACGGAAAATCGCCAGTTCTTGCAAAGCGAATGCGAGAATATTTTACAGAAGTAATTCCCGATAATATTGAGGATAGTTTAACGATTTTAAACGATTTTAGAAGCAAGCATAAAGGCGATTTTAGTCAAAAATTAGCCGATTTAAATAAGTTGACAGAATGTTTTCAAAAAAGCAGAGAAACCAAGAAGTATAAACGTTTGGCCTTTACATTGGCGACTTCTTTTCTGATGTTTTTTATTGGGTATGGTTGTTCTACTTTAGTTTCACTTTCTGATATTCAAAATGGACTAAGTCAGGTGCCAAATGAGTTTTATTATATGCTTTTGATTGGTTTTGTTGCCCAATTGATCGATGGAGCAGTGGGTTTAGGTTATGGGGTTACTTGTGCTACGAGTATGATGATTTTAGGTGTTAAGTTGCCCGCCATAAGTGGAAGTATCCATACTGCAGAAATGTTTTCTAGTGCCATAAGTGGTTTCTCTCATTACAAATTTGGAAATGTAAACAAGAAATTACTTTTTTGGTTGGCTTCTTTTGGAGTAATTGGTGCGGTTTTAGGCGCTTTATTTTTAGTGTATTTAGGGAATGAATATGAAAAATTAGCCTACTTGATTTTATCTGCATATACTTTTGTTATTGGTATCCGATTAATCGTGATTGCTTTTAAAAAGTTTCAGTTCAAAAAGAAAATTAAATTTTTAGGCGCGTTAGGATTCACAGGAGGATTTATGGATGCTTTTGGAGGAGGAGGTTGGGGACCAATAGTCACATCAACATTATTAGCAAAAGGAAGAAAGTCTAAATATGTGGTAGGAACAGTTAGTTTGGCTGAGTTTTTTGTAACACTTGCTGCTTCCATAGTGTTTTTTACCTCTTTAGGAGTGAGTCATTGGTATATTGTTTTAGGGCTTATTCTAGGTGGGGTTATTGCCTCGCCAATTGCGGCAAAATTAGCAGGAAAATTGCCTCAGAAAGCAGCTTTGTTATTTGTATCTTTCTTAGTTATAGTGTTTAGTGTTAGGGTGTTTTTAAAAATTGTTTGAGATTTTGAAATAATTTAGATTTATAAACTTTTATTTTGTTTTCAATAAGATAATTTTTCTATAATAATAGATTTAAATAACAAAATTTAGAAAAATAATCTATTTATTTTTTTATTGTAGAAAATAAATCTAATTTTGCCCTGTAAAACTTAAAGAAATAGAAAATGAACTTTACAATGTGCAATATGTGTATGATGATGTGGAACAATCCGCAGAGGAAACCTATTGCATAATTTTAAAAGTAAATTAATTCAATATAACCTCTGTCGAAAGCAGAGGTTTTTTATTTCTATAAAATTAAAATTAAAATGAACATGAAAATAGCAATTTACAATCCAAGACGATGTTGTCGAATGTGTAGCTGAATCAAACTCAGTAAAATCAATAAAATACATTTAAAAAACTCAATAACATCAAAAATAAAAATATCATGAGCACAAATAAATTTGCAACAAACGCATTACACGCAGGACACGATACCACTAAAAACGCAGGAACAAGAGCCGTGCCAATTTACCAAACCACATCATACGTTTTCAATAACTCAGACCACGCTGCCAATCTTTTTGGTTTAGCCGAAGCTGGTTTTATTTATACAAGATTAAACAACCCGACAAACGACATCTTAGAACAACGTTTGGCTAAATTAGAAGGCGGAATTGGAGCTGTCGTAACTGCATCAGGAACTGCAGCCATCTCAACTGCTTTATTAACGTTGTTAAAAGCTGGCGACCACATCGTGGCTTCTAACAGTTTATACGGTGGAACGTACAATTTATTAAACGTGACTTTGCCTAGATTAGGCATCACAACGACCTTCGTAGATCCATCAAATCCTGAAAATTTCTTAAACGCAGCACAAGAAAACACCCGAGTGTTTTTCGCCGAAAGTTTAGGAAATCCAAAATTAGATGTACTCGATTTAAAAGCCATTTCAAAAGCCGCACAAACCTACAAAGTGCCTTTTATTGTGGATAACACAGTGGCAACTCCATTTTTGCTGAACCCAATCGAACACGGAGCAAACATCGTAATTCATTCCTTAACCAAATACATCGGTGGGAATGGAACTTCGCTTGGAGGGGTTATCATTGATGCGGGAAATTTCGATTGGAGCAACGGAAAATTCCCTGAATTCACAGAACCTTCAGCAGGTTATCACGGATTAAAATATTATGAAGTATTAGGTGCAGTTTCTTTCATCGCAAAAGTTAGAATCGAAGGTTTACGCGATTTAGGAGCTTCGTTAAGCCCATTTAATGCATTTCAAATTATTCAAGGATTAGAAACTTTAGCAATTCGAATCAAAAAACACAGTGAAAATGCCTTGGAATTAGCGAAATGGTTGCAAAAACGTCCAGAAGTAGCTTGGGTAAATTATCCTGGATTAATTTCTTCAAAATATTATGATTTAGCGCAACAATATTTACCAGAAGGACAAAGCGGGATTGTAACTTTTGGATTAAAAGGTGGTTATGAATCAGCTAAAAAAGTAGCAGATGAGACTCAATTTTTCTCATTGTTAGCGAATATTGGTGACACGAAATCATTAATCATTCATCCAGCAAGTACAACGCACCAACAATTGTCAGAAGAACAACAAATCACAACCGGAGTAACGAAAGATTTAATTCGTTTATCCGTTGGTTTAGAAGATATTGAAGACTTGAAAGCCGATTTACAAAGTGTTTTCGAAAAATTGCCAGTTCAAAATTTAGTTTAGGTTTTTGTTTGTTTGAAGGCTGCCGATAGACCTACCTAATGGCAGCCTTTTTTTAAAAAGAAAGATGAGTAAAATTCAAAAAATAGTATTCCAAAATGTACCATTACAAAATGGAGTAGATCAAGCAAAAGTGATTTTGTCCTATCAACTGTTTGGGCAACCAGTTGGTTCTGCGCCTTTGGTAGTGGTGAATCATGCTTTAACTGGAAATTCGCAAGTAATTGGTGAAAACGGTTGGTGGCAATCGTTAATTGGTGATGATAAAATTATTGACACCAAAAAATATGCGGTTTTAGCCTTCAATATTCCTGGAAACGGTTACCAGGATGAAGAAAATTTAATTGAGAACTATCAAGATTTCACTACTTACGATGTGGCTAATTTATTTTGGAAAGGAATCGATTCGTTTAAAGTGAATCAAGTTTTTGCGGTAATTGGTGGAAGTTTAGGCGGAGCAATTGCGTGGGAAATGGCTGCAATTCGACCAAAAGCGATTGCGAATTTAATTCCGGTAGCAACAAGTTGGAAAGCTTCTGATTGGTTGATTGGAAATGTATTAATTCAAGATTTGATTTTGAATAATTCTAACAATCCAATTCACGATGCCAGAATTCACGCCATGTTATTGTATCGAACACCTGAATCACTCCAAGAAAAATTCAATACTAAATTGCAAAACTCAGAAAGATTGTTTCAAGTGGAAAGTTGGTTGTTGCATCACGGAGAAAAATTGCAAAATCGATTTCAGCTTTCGGCTTACAAACTCATGAATCATTTATTGAAAACTACCGATGTTTTTAAAAATAACAGTAAATCGGAAGTCATAAAAAGCATCACATCGAACATTCATTTAATCAGTGTGAACACCGATTATTTTTTTACAGCAAACGAAATCAAAATAGCTTTTCAGGAAGTCAAAAACTACAAAAACAATACATTTTATCACGAAATCAAATCCATTCACGGGCATGATGCTTTCTTGATAGAATTTGAACAACTAAACAACATACTTAAACCTATATTTAATTAGAAAACAAATGAAAATATTAAAATTTGGAGGAAAATCATTAGCAAACGGAGAAGGATTACAAAAAGTAATTCAAACAATTGCTCAAAAATATTTCAATAACGAACCCATCGCAGTCGTAGTTTCGGCAAGAGGTAACGCCACTGACGAATTGGTAATTTTACTAAAAAAAGCGCAAGCCAACATCAATTTTCAAGCGGATTTTGAGCAATTTAAAAAATACCAATTGGAAGGTTTGAAAGAAAACATCTTCGAAGAAGAATTTTCGGTTTTACAGAAATTACTAGAAGGTGTCTCGCTTTTAGGAGATTACAGCGAAAAAATCAAAGACCAAGTCATTGCGTATGGCGAAATTCTATCGGCAAAATATGTCGCTTATGTTTTAAACGAAAATAGCATCAAAGCACAATTCACCGATTCTCGTCAATTAATAAAAACCGATACTAATTTCGGAAATGCGCAACCAATTGACGCTGTTTCAAAGCGAAATGTCTTAGATTATTTCGAAAAAAATTCGGATAAAGTGAATATTGTTACGGGTTTTATTGGTTCAACTTTACATAACGAAACCACTACTTTAGGAAGAAACGGAAGTAATTACACGGCTTCTTTATTAGCTAATTATCTGAATGCAGAAGAATTTCAAAATTATACTCACGTTGACGGAATTTTTACCGCTAATCCCGATTTAGTAGCTGATGCAAAAAAAATTGAGCGATTGTCTTTCAATGAAGCGAATGAGTTGGCAAATTTTGGAGCGCAAATTTTACATGCCAAAACCATTATTCCTTTGGTGGAAAAAAATATTCCGTTACGTATTTTAAATACTTTCAATCCTGAAAATGAAGGAACTTTAATCACTGCCGAGCAAACGAATGAAGGTATTAAATCGCTTTCGGTTTTAACGAATGTTTCGCTGATTAATTTAGAAGGAAGAGGTTTGTTAGGAAAAACGGGTGTTGATGCAAGAATTTTCCGTGTGATGGCTGAAAATGATATTAGTGTGAGTATCATTTCACAAGGTTCTTCGGAAAGAGGAATTGGTTTGGTGGTGAGTTCTGATAAAGCTTCCAAAGCTTTGGTAGGTTTAGAAAAAGAATTTGAAACCGATTTTTATACGAAAGATGTCAATAAAATTTCGGTAAACGATAATATAGCGGTGATTTCGATTATTGGGCAAGATTTAACGAATTTCCACAAACCATACACTGCTTTAATCCGAAATAAAATCACGCCAATTTTGTTGAATAATACCGTTACAGGAAGAAATATCAGTTTGGTGATCAGTCAAGATGAATTCAAACGTGCTTTAAATGTAATTCACGGCGAAATTTTTGGTGTAGCAAAAAAAATCAACATTGCCATTTTCGGTCACGGAACAGTTGGAGGAACTTTGATTTCCCAAATTTTAGAATCAACAAAAAACATCGAAAAGAGAAAAGGAATCAAGTTGAATGTGTTTGCTATCGCGAATTCAAAGAAAGTCTTGTTGAATAAATTCGGAATTAGCGAAAATTGGAAAGCTACATTAGAAGATAAAGGGCAAGATTATAAAGTAGAAGACATAATCGCTTATGCCAAAGAACATCATTTAGAAAATTTAATCGCCATTGACAACACGGCAAGTACTACTTTCATTGAAAATTACATTTCCTTGGCTGAAAATAGTTTTGATTTGATTTCTTCCAATAAAGTCGCAAATACAGTAAGTTTTGATTTCTACAAAAAACTGCGAAAAGTATTAAAAGACAATCAAAAAGAATATTTGTACGAAACCAATGTGGGTGCCGGATTGCCTTTAATTGATACAATAAAATTATTGCATTTATCAGGTGAAAATATTACGAAAATTAAAGGCGTTTTTTCAGGAACTTTAAGTTATTTGTTCAATAATTTTTCAGTGGAAGAAAAGAAATTCAGCGAAGTATTACAAGAAGCCATCGACAAAGGTTTTACAGAACCTGATCCAAGAGAAGATTTAAACGGAAACGACGTTGGACGAAAATTATTAATCTTAGCACGCGAATTAGATTTACAAAACGAATTCGAAGAAATCCAAATTCAAAATTTAATTCCAGAAGCTTTGCGTGAAGGAAGTGCAACCGATTTTCTAAATCGTATATCAGAATTAGATGGAATTTACCAAAACATCAAAGATGCTCAAGGACCAAATGAAGTCTTGCGTTACATCGGAGAATTATCAGGTGATTTGCAACAAGACAAAGGAAAATTAGAAGTAAAATTAATATCCGTTCCAGCCAATTCTGCTTTAGGTTCTTTAAAAGGTTCTGATTCTATTTTCGAAATTTATACCGAATCTTATGGAGAGCAACCTATCGTAATTCAAGGCGCTGGAGCTGGTGCATCCGTAACCGCAAGAGGTGTTTTTGGTGACATTTTACGCTTATCCGAAAAAAAATTATAACCACCCAAACTCAAAACCTGCAAGATGTAAAAGTCTTGTAGGTTTTAAACTTTAAAAGTTCAACGATTAAACAATTCAACAAACAAAACCATGAGTAACCAAAATTTAGGATTAGAAACCCAAGCTATCAGAACGCAATTAGAGCGCACTCAATATTTAGAACATTCTGTTCCGTTATATTTAACATCAAGTTTTATTTTTGAAGATGCTGAAGACATGCGCGCTTCATTTGCGGAGGAAAAAGAACGCAATATTTACAGTCGATTTTCCAATCCCAATACATCAGAATTCGTAGAAAAAATTTGTTTGATGGAAGGAGCAGAAGACGGCTACGCTTTCGCAACAGGAATGGCGGCGGTATATTCTACTTTTGCTGCTTTGTTGAATTCGGGAGATCATATTGTTTCGGCAAGTAGTGTTTTTGGTTCGACGCATACGTTGTTTACTAAATATTTTCCAAAATGGAATATTACGACGAGTTATTTCGATGTCAACAAACCAGAAACAATTGAAAATTTCATTCAACCAAATACAAAAATACTTTACGCAGAATCACCAACTAATCCAGCAGTTGATATTTTAGATTTAGAATTGTTGGGGAAAATTGCTAAAAAGCATAATCTGATTTTAATCATCGATAACTGTTTTGCGACTCCTTACATTCAAAATCCAATTCAATTTGGAGCCGATTTAGTGATTCATTCTGCCACCAAATTAATCGATGGGCAAGGCCGTGTTTTAGGCGGAGTAACCGTTGGTCGTTCGGATTTAATTCGAGAGATTTATTTGTTTTCTCGTAATACCGGACCAGCTTTGTCGCCTTTCAATGCTTGGGTATTGTCTAAAAGTTTAGAAACCTTGCCAGTTCGTATTGAAAAACATTGCGAAAATGCTTTAAAAGTCGCTGAATTTTTAGAAAATAATCCAAATGTCGCTTCGGTGAAATATCCATTTTTGAAATCGCATCCGCAATATGAAGTCGCTAAAAAGCAAATGAAATTAGGTGGAAATATTGTAGCGTTTGAAATTAAAGGAGGAATTGAAGCAGGAAGGAAATTTTTAGACAAAATCAAATTATGTTCGTTGTCTGCGAATTTAGGTGACACGCGTTCGATTGTAACACATCCAGCTTCTACTACACATAGTAAATTGACGGAAGAGGAACGTTTGGCAGTAAGTATTACTGATGGTTTGGTCCGCGTTTCTGTTGGTTTGGAAACCGTTCAAGATGTAATTAATGACTTAAAACAAGCGTTAGAATAAAACTTTTTAAATTATTTTATAGATTTATATTCTTAATTTAAGATTAAAATAGGAATATAAATCTATAAAAAATATATTTTTAATGAAATTTTAGAAAATATTTCATAATTTCAATTTTGTCACTACATTTGCAATGTTCATAATTATAGTGTTTGTTATCACGAAAGCTGGAGGGAATAGACCCTGCGAAAGCTTAGCAACCTCCCGCGCTAGTGGAAAGGTGCTACATTCTATTCCGATATTTATCGGAAGCAGATAACGTTAGAATTGCTCTCCAACTTTCTACGGTAACAAATTAAGTTAATCAAGAAAAATAGGCAATTAGCCTTTGAGAGAGAATACAATGTCAAAAATTCAAGAACAAATCAAAAACCGAATTCTCGTGCTCGATGGAGCTATGGGAACGATGTTGCAACGTTATAAATTTGAAGAAGAAGATTTCAGAGGCGAACGCTTCAAAGATTTTCCACATCCATTAAAAGGAAACAACGATTTGCTTTCCATTACCCAACCAGAAGCTGTAAAATCAGTACATCGCGCTTATTTTGAAGCAGGTGCTGATATTGTAGAAACTAATACTTTTTCGGGAACGACTATCGGAATGGCGGATTATTATTTAGAAGATTTAGTTTACGAACTGAATTTTCAATCAGCAAAAATCGCTCGTGAAGTGGCAGATGAATTTACAGATAAGCCAAGATTTGTAGCAGGTTCCATCGGTCCGACGAACAGAACAGCATCAATGTCACCTGATGTTAATGATCCAGGTTTCAGAGCAGTGAATTTTGATGATTTAAAAATCGCTTACAAACAACAAGTAGAAGCTTTAATTGATGGTGGTTGCGATTTACTTTTGGTAGAAACAATTTTCGATACCTTAAATGCAAAAGCCGCATTGTTTGCTATTGAAGAAGTAAAAGAAGAACGCAATATCGATATTCCAGTAATGGTTTCCGGAACAATTACCGATGCTTCTGGAAGAACACTTTCTGGTCAAACGGTAGAAGCTTTTTTGATTTCGATTTCACATATTCCATTGTTAAGCGTTGGATTTAATTGCGCTTTAGGTGCTGACCAATTAAAACCGTATTTAAAAACATTAGGAAATAATACCTCGTTAAATATTTCAGCACATCCAAATGCTGGTTTACCCAATGCCTTTGGACAATACGACCAAACGCCTGAGGAAATGCAACAATTAATTCGGGAATATTTACAAGAAAATTTAGTAAATATAATAGGTGGCTGTTGCGGAACTACACCAGAACACATCAAATTAATTGCTGAGGTAGCAAAAGAATTCAAACCAAGAGAAAGCGTTTTGGTTTAAGCAAAGAAATACAATGAAAAACAGAACAATAAAAATAAATTTCGAATCATTTTTAAATTCACAACGATGTTGGGTTTGCCAATATGTTAGTGATAGTAAAGTCTTTTGGAAGTCTGTTGCAAAACATTATAAAAGAATAAGTAATGAGTTATAATTCCGATAAATATTTAAAATTATCAGGTTTAGAACCTTTGATTGTAACTCCAGAAACGAATTTTGTAAACGTTGGAGAACGAACAAATGTAACCGGTTCTAGAAAATTTCTTCGTTTAATCAAAGAAGAAAAATATGATGAAGCCTTAGATATCGCGCGCGCTCAAGTAGAAGGTGGTGCACAAATCATCGATGTCAACATGGATGAAGGAATGTTGGATGGCGTTTATGCTATGACTAAATTCCTTAATCTAATCGCAGCCGAACCAGATATTGCAAGAGTTCCTGTTATGATTGATAGTTCCAAATGGGAAATTATCGAAGCAGGTTTAAAAGTAATTCAAGGAAAAGGTGTGGTAAACTCCATTTCTTTAAAAGAAGGAGAAGCTACTTTTATTCATCATGCCAAATTAATCAAACGATACGGCGCTGCGGTAATTGTTATGGCTTTTGACGAAAATGGTCAAGCGGATACTTACGAAAGACGTATCGAAATCTGTAAAAGAAGTTATGATATTTTGGTTAATCAAGTTGGTTTTCCTGCTGAAGATATCATTTTTGATCCCAATATTTTTCCAGTTGCAACCGGAATGGAAGAGCATAAATTAAATGCATTAGATTTCTTCCGAGCGACCAAATGGATTCGCGAAAATCTTCCATATGCTAATATTTCTGGTGGTGTGAGCAACGTGTCTTTTTCTTTCCGTGGAAACGATAAAGTTCGTGAAGCGATGCATTCTGCGTTCTTGTATCATGCCATCCATAACGGAATGACGATGGGAATTGTGAATCCTGAAATGTTGGAAATTTACGATGAAATTGATCCTATTTTGTTAGAACACGTTGAAGACGTTTTATTAAATAGAAGAGAAGATGCCACAGAGCGTTTACTAGATTTAGCCGAAAGTTTCAAAGGTGATGTAAAATCGAATGAAAAAGCGATTGCCGAATGGCGAAATGGTTCGGTTCAAGAGCGATTAACGCATTCATTAGTAAAAGGAATTGACGAATTTATCGAAATTGATATCGAAGAAGCGCGTCAGTTGGCCAAAAAACCTATCGAAGTGATCGAAATCAATTTGATGGCCGGAATGAACGTGGTGGGAGATTTGTTTGGAAGCGGAAAAATGTTCTTGCCACAAGTTGTTAAATCCGCTCGTGTGATGAAAAAAGCAGTGGCTTATTTGCTTCCTTATATCGAAGCTTCAAAAGATGGTTCTACTTCGTCAAATGCTGGAAAAGTATTGATGGCGACTGTAAAAGGCGATGTGCATGATATTGGAAAAAACATAGTTTCAGTAGTTTTAGCGTGTAATAATTTCGAAATTATTGATTTAGGTGTGATGGTTCCGCCAGAAAAAATCATTGAAGTTGCGGTTAAAGAAAATGTAGATATTATCGGTTTGAGTGGTTTGATTACGCCTTCGCTGGACGAAATGGTGTATTTGGCCAAAGAAATGGATAAATTGAACATCAAAATTCCAGTAATGATTGGTGGTGCTACAACTTCTCGTGCGCATACGGCTGTGAAAATTGCTCCAGAATATAAAGAAACCGTTGTTCATGTGAACGATGCTTCTCGTGCGGTAACAGTAGCAACCAATTTATTGCAACCCGATACTAAAATTACTTATGCAAAATCGCTTCGTGAGGAATATGATTCACTTCGCGAAGGCTATTTGAATAGAAGTCGAGAGAAAAATTTCTTATCGATTCAAGAAGCACGTAAAAATAAATTCAAAATCGATTGGGATACGTTTGAGCCTGTCAAGCCAAATTTCATAGGAACAAAAACAATTGAAGTTGAACTTTCAGAATTAGTAGATTTCATCGATTGGACACCATTTTTTCAATCTTGGGAATTATACGGAAAATATCCAGCGATTTTAACTGATGGAATTGTAGGCGAGCAAGCGACTCATTTGTTTGAAGATGCACAAAAAATGCTTTCTCAAATTGTTACTGAAAAATGGTTCACCGCAAAAGGAATTTTAGGAATTTTTCCAGCCAATACTATTAATGATGACGATGTTGAAGTTGTCGCTTCAAACGAAGTTGAGAAATTTTTGACGCTTCGCCAACAATCACAAAAAACGGTTGGAGCTCCAAATATCGCATTGGCGGATTTTATTGCTCCAAAAGAAATTGGTAAACAAGATTATATTGGATGTTTCTGCGTCACAACCGGTTTTGGAGTAGATGAAAAAGCTTCGGAATTTGAAAAGCAATTAGATGATTACAATTCGATTTTAGTTAAAGCTTTGGGAGACAGATTAGCAGAGGCTTTCGCAGAATATTTGCATTTGAAAGTACGAAAAGAAATTTGGGGTTATGCTTCCGATGAGGTGTTATCAAATGACGAATTAATCAAAGAACAATACAAAGGAATTCGTCCTGCGCCAGGTTATCCAGCTTGTCCTGACCATTTAGAAAAACCAACAATTTGGAAATTATTAAATGTAGAACAAGAAATAGGAGTAAAGTTAACCGAAAGTATGGCAATGTGGCCAGCAGCTTCGGTTTCAGGTTATTATTTTGCGAATCCGGAAAGTAAATATTTTGGTTTAGGAAAAATTAAAAAAGACCAATTAGAAGATTACGCCAAAAGAAGAAATATTAGTATTGAGCAAGCCGAAAAATGGCTCTCACCAAACTTAGCAGATTAAAATGAAAGTAACTGAACATATACAAAACGCCAACGGAAAACCTTTGTTCTCCTTCGAAATTTTACCGCCTTTAAAAGGACAAAATATTCAATCTATTTTTGATAGCATTGATCCATTGATGGAATTCAATCCGCCCTTTATTGATGTAACCTATCATCGTGAGGAATATGAATTCAAAGAATTAGCAAACGGCTTACTTCAGAAAAAAGTGGTTAAAAAACGTCCGGGAACGGTTGGAATTTGTGCCGGAATTCAGAATAAATATCAAGTAGATGCTATTCCACATATTTTATGTGGTGGTTTTACCAAAGAAGATACGGAGAACTTGTTAATTGATCTGGATTTCTTAGGTATTGACAATGTAGTGGCGCTTCGTGGTGATGCCGTAAAAAGTGAAATTTACTTCAAACCTGAAAAAGAAGGTCATGCCTATGCTTCCGAATTGGTAACACAAATCAGTAATTTGAATAAAGGAATTTATTTGGATGAAGATTTACAAAATTCTACAAAAACTGATTTTTGCATCGGAGTTGCAGGTTATCCAGAAAAACACATGGAAGCACCAAGTTTAGATAGCGATATCCATTTCGTAAAACAAAAAATTAAAAACGGCGCCGATTATATCATTACCCAAATGTTTTTTGATAATAAAAAGTTCTTTGATTTTGTCGCTAAATGCAGAGCAGCTGGAATAACGGTCCCAATTATTCCGGGATTAAAACCTATCGCCACAAAAAAACAATTGAATTTAATTCCACATCGTTTTAGTTTAGAATTGCCTGATGATTTAATTATGGAAGTGGTGAAGGCAAAAGATAACGATGCTGTAAAACAGATTGGTATAGAATGGTGTACCCAACAAAGTAAAGAATTAATCGCTGCAGGAATTCCAGTTTTGCATTATTATTCTATGGGAAAAGCGGAGAATGTTAAGGCTATTGCAAAAGAAATTTTTTAAAATCAGTTAAATCTTATAAATGTTTTGATTGAAATAGAAATTAATAAAAATGTAATTTTTATGAAATCTGAGTTTTTTCAGTTAAAATGAGTTGATTCTTTGTTTTTTTGTTTATTTATCGTTCTTATTTTTAATATATTTTTATAAATAATGTTAAAATATTAAATCAAATATTAATATTTTAAATATTTATTGCGAATTAAATTTGTGAGTGTTGTTTTTTTGTTGTAATTTCATAGAAATAAATCTCAGTTATTATGAAGAAAATAGTACTTACTTTCGTAGTTTTATTCGTGGCTCAATTGGGCTTTTCGGGTGAGTTGGACTCTATCTTAAATAAAGCTAGAGTATTAACAGAGAAAAAGAATTATTCTGAGGCAATTAGAGAGTATGAAAATTACATTAAATTGTCAAAAGGTGAAAATTTAAAAGACGTTTATATAGAAGTAGCCAATTGTTATTTCTATCAAAATAAAAAGGAAACTGCTGTAAATTACATAAAAGATGCCATTTCAAAGTATGGCTTTACAGAAGAGGATTTTATTTACAGTTCTATTTTGGATGAAAAATTGTCATCGTACGCGCTTTCTGTAGTTTATGACGATTATTTCAAGTTAAGAAAAAAGTATTTGGCAACATTGAATTAGTTTATTTTAGCCAAAGCTTTTTGAAATCTCCTTACAGGTTTATTTGTAAGGAGATTTTTTTATTTCTTCTTAGCTGTTTTCTCTCTGAAAATTTGCTCCAAGTTTTTGCTTTTCAATACAATTTGTAGCGTTCTCAAATTATTGGCTTGAGCAAAATCAAATAACGCTGGTCGCATATCTGTTGATGTAGTAAAAGTAAGTTCCCAAACTAAATCATGTGTATTTTTTGCCGATTTTAAATTTGGTAAAGCCACAAAATCAGATTCAGAAACTTTTTTATCAAATTCTACTTCGATAATTTGTTCTGCTTCTTCGGCAACTAAATTGTTTAGTTTTTTATCCGTAACTATTTTTCCTTTATCGATAATGATAATTCTATCGCAAATAGCTTCTACTTCTTGCATAATATGTGTTGATAGAAAAACCGTTTTGTCTTTTCCAATGTTTTTAATCAAATCACGAATTTCAACCAACTGATTTGGATCTAAACCTGTTGTGGGTTCATCTAAAATCATAACATCAGGATTATGTAATAAAGCCGTTGCTAATCCTACACGTTGACGATAGCCTTTAGAAAGTTCGCCAATTTTCTTATGACTTTCAGGTGTTAATCCTGTCAAAGCAATTACTTCATCAATTCTCGATTTGGCAACTTTATGTAAATCGGCATTAAAAGCTAAATATTCTCTCACATATAAATCCAAATACAACGGATTATGTTCTGGTAAATACCCAACCGACTTCTGCACTTCTTTTTGAGCTGAAGTTACATCATGTTCGTTTACAATAGCTGCTCCGCTATCGGCTGTTAAATAAGTAGTTAAAATTTTCATCAAGGTTGATTTTCCGGCACCATTTGGACCTAAAAAACCTACGATTTCTCCTTTTTTTACGGAAAAACTAATATTGTCTAACGCTTTTTGGTCTCCGTAATTTTTTGAAATATTTTGAACTTCTATCGACATATGATGTAAATTTTAGCAAAAGTAACTTTTTTTAAAAGAACTCAAATTTATTTAAAAAAGTATTTCGTTTTCATTTTTTTTATTACTTTAGCAGAATCAAATAACAAAGAGCACAATGCTTAACAATAGTACATTTTTCTTTAACAATTCTTTTTATTTCTTCTGGAGACAGTTAAGGGGTTGTTGTGCTATTATATAAATCAAAGAAATTTATTTTATAAACATACAATCCCGATGCAAATCGGGATTTTTTTTTTGCTCATATATTATGGAAATTAAAGTCGCAATTCAGGGAATTCAAGGGTCGTTTCATCACCAAGTAGCACATCGTTATTTTGGTGAAGCAATTGGTTTGGATGAATGTGTTACATTTAGAGATGTAGCTAATAGTTTAAAAAATAACCAGTCAGACAAAGCTATTATGGCGATTGAAAACTCAATTGCGGGAGCCATTTTGCCTAATTATGCCTTAATCGATTCATACGATTTACACATTATAGGAGAGCATTTTTTAGACATACACATGAATTTGATGGTGTTTCCTGGGCAAACTATTGAAGAAATTCAAGAAGTGCATTCGCATCCAATTGCTTTGTTGCAATGTGCTAATTTTTTTAGTCAATATCCGCATATAAAGTTGGTTGAAAGTTCAGACACTGCAATTGCGGCAAAACGAATTCAGGAAAATCAATTAAAAGGAATCGGTGCTCTTGGCGGACCAGTTGCGGCTGAAATTTATAATTTGGAAATCATTGCAAATGGAATTCACACCGTAAAAAGTAATAAAACACGTTTTGTAGTTTTAAAAGCATCCAACAAAGAAATTCCGAAAGATCTCATCAATAAAGCTTCAGTAAAATTTGAGTTGGATGATACGCCGGGTTCATTGGCAACGGTTTTAAATGTGATGAATAATTGCAAATTGAATCTAACGAAAATTCAATCACTTCCTATAATTGAAACGCCTTTTACTTATGCCTTTTTTGTGGACGTGGTTTTTGAAAAATACAAACATTTTGAAAAGGCAAAAAAAGTAATGGAAATCATGACAACGCATTTCAAGGTTTTGGGCGAATATGAAAAGAGTAAACAATAATAAATTAAGAATAAATAGTAATTTTACAGTGAATTAAGGATTATGGAAAATAAAAAAGAATTACGCACTTGGTTAGATGATTTTCAATTAAATCATCCACTTGTAATTGCAGGACCTTGTAGTACAGAAACCGAAGAACAAGTTTTAAAAATAGCACACGAATTAAAGAATTCTGATGTTTCGATTTTCCGAGCGGGAATTTGGAAACCTCGCACACGTCCGGGTGGATTTGAAGGTGTGGGAGAAATCGGATTGAAATGGATGCAAAAGGCCAAAGCTGAAACTGGTTTATTAATGGCAACAGAAGTCGCAACGGCTGCTCACGTCAAATTAGCATTGGAGCACGATATTGATGTATTATGGATTGGCGCCAGAACCACTGTAAATCCATTTGCCGTTCAAGAAATTGCAGATGCTTTGCAAGGAACTGATAAAATCGTGTTATTAAAAAATCCAGTAAATCCTGATTTATCTTTATGGATTGGTGGTTTAGAGCGATTATATAATGCGAATATCAAGAAATTAGGTGTAATTCATAGAGGATTTTCTACTTACGAAAAAACAAAATACCGCAATAATCCCGAATGGCAAATAGCGATTGATTTACAAAATCGTTTTCCTGATTTACCGTTAATTTGTGATCCTTCGCACATTACAGGAAAGCGCGATATGATTCAAGAAGTGTCGCAACAAGCCTTAGATTTGAATTACGACGGATTAATTATTGAAACTCATATTGATCCAGACAATGCTTGGAGTGATGCAGCCCAACAAGTAACACCAGAAACATTAAAGCAAATGTTCATTAATTTACGCGTTAGAAAAGTGTCAGATGATGAAAGCGAATACAACCAAAAAATGGCAAAATTGCGTATGCAAATTGATGAATTTGATGGAAAACTATTAGAGATTTTGGGTAACCGAATGAAAGTAGCCGATAAAATAGGTTTGCTTAAAAAGGAAAAAAATGTAGCTATTTTACAAAACCAACGTTGGAATGAAATTTTAGGCAAAATGATTTTAGAAGGTGAAGAAAAAGGATTGAGTAACGAATTTGTAATGCATTTGTTTAAGGCGATACACCAGGAAAGTATTAGTCATCAAGAAAAAGTGATTAATAAGTAAATTTTTACTGAAAATATTCTTACATTTTTTGTAATATCGCGCCACAAATCTTTAATACTAAATAATGAAAAAAATTAATCTGTTTTTATTTGCCTTTGTTCTTGGGATTCAATTTTTAGTTGCTCAAAACAAAATTGATAAAGTGTCTTTAACTTATGGAGAAGAGTTAGCTGATGACAAACAAAAAATCGTTAAAATCGTTGGAGAGTCTAATAACAAAATCTTTGCTTTAGCTATAAAAGGGAAAGATGATTATTTTATAAAAATATTTGAATCGGGTTCAATGAAACTTGTTTCGTCTAACCCAATTGTAATACCTCAGATTAGCGATAAAGAAGTTGATTTTGAAGAAATTTTTCTTTTGAATGATAACTTGTATGTAATTGGTAGTGTATATAACAAAAAAGATAAAATTTTTAATTTAGTAGCTACACAAGTTTCAGATAAAGGTGTTTTAAGTAAATCTCCTGTAGTCTTATTTGATGCTGAAGTTGCAAAAAAATCAAGCAGAGGTGATTTTTATTTTAAATTATCTCCAGATGAAGGTGCTTTGTTAGTTATGCATACTTCATTATTTTCAAAAGAAGATGCTGTTAAATATGAAGTAAAATTGTTTGATGACAAAATGGGAACTTTGTTCTCAAATGCTGAAAAAGTTAAGTTTGATGACAGTAAGAAAGATTATGAATTTACAATTTCTGATTTTGAAGTTAATTTTCAAGATGATGTTTTTTTAGTTGTTAATGAAAGTTATAGAGATTCAAAAAAGAAAGAACAAATTGAAAAATTTGAAATCCACGCTTTTAAAAGAAATAATGGATACAAAAAAGAAATCGTGAATATTGATATCAAAGGAAAAGAGATAATCAATTGTAAAATGATTTCTACAAATAAAAACACTTTAAAAATTGTTGGTTTTTATTCTAGTGTAAGAGAAAACGGAAAAGCAAATAAAGAACTTAAAGGAGTTTACAATGCTACAATAGATTTAAGTACTAATTCTTCTAATGCGGTTAAGTTTAACGAGTTTGATTATGCAACAAAAGTTAAGCTTTTGGGTGAAAGAAGAGCGAAAAAAGGAAAAGACGTTAAACCTTATTATAATATTACAACTATCATTGAAAAAAATGATGGTGGTTTAATTGTTTTGTCTGAATTACAATTTGTTTATGTAGGTCAAAGTTCAGGTATAGGTCCACTAGCAGCAACACCTGTAACTTATACTAAAAACGAAATTATCATTACAAGTTTAAAAGCTGATGGTACATTTGAATGGGGTAATGTTTTACCAAAAGAACAGTCTGCAACTGTAACTACATTGTCAATTGGATTTGGAATGGCAGGAGGTAATGGTAGTTTTGCTGTTGGCGGATCAATTCAAATTCCTTTAACTCAATTAGGTAAAGGTCCTGAGTATTTAGGTGCAATTCCAATTTACAAAAACGGAGTACTTAATTTACTATTTAATGACAATGTTAAAAATAAAGGGATTACCAATATAGACGATATTAGATCGTTAGGTAATTATAACAATGCAGTTCCGGCTTTATTTATCTTCGACTCAAATGGAAATATGACACGAAAAGATCCTGAAGAAGTTATTAAAAATGAATTAGTATTACGCCCTGGTGTTTACTATAGAAAATCAGATAAAGAGTTTATCGTTTATTCTTCAAGAAAAAGTAAAGATAAGTTAGGAAGAATGATTTTAGAAGATTAAAAATCTAAAAGGCTGCTATAAAGTAGCCTTTTTTATTGCCTAAATTTTGAATAGAAAAACTATCTTTGCAATATATAACGAAGTTGAATTAAACTTCTAATTTCTAACTTTGAATGACAGGAATCGTTTATAAATCTACCGGAAGTTGGTACACCATTAAAACTGAAAATGGTGACTTTTTGGAATGCCGTATAAAAGGTAAATTTAGAATGAAAGGCATCAAAAGTACCAATCCTATTGCCGTTGGCGATATCGTAGATTATGATATTGAAAATACTACAGATGAAACGACAGGAGTAATTACGGCAATCCACGACAGAAAAAATTACATTGTTAGAAAATCAGTAAACTTATCGCATCAAATGCATATTATTGCTTCTAATATTGATGTCGTTTTTTTATTGGTAACCATCAATAATCCACCAACTACAACCAGTTTTATTGACCGATTTTTAGTTACAGCAGAAGCCTACGGAATCGAAGCTGTCATCGTTTTTAATAAAATTGATACGTTTGATGACCCAACATTAGACGAACAATTATATTTACAACATGTTTATTCTTCAATCGGTTACAAATGTTTACGGGTTTCTGCAAAAGATGGAAAAGGAATTGACGAACTAAAAGCGTTAATGAAAGACAGGGTTTCTATGTTTTCAGGACATTCTGGCGTCGGAAAATCTACTTTGGTAAATACTTTAGAACCAGGTTTGAATTTAAAAACCAAACAAATTTCGGAATCACACGCACAAGGAAAACATACCACAACGTTTGCTGAAATGTTTGATTTATCTTTTGGAGCGCAAATTATCGATACGCCAGGGATTCGTGGTTTTGGAATTGTTGACATGGAAAAACAAGAAATAGGAGATTATTTTCCGGAATTTTTTGCTTTGAAAGATCAATGTAAATTCAATAACTGTTTACATAAAGACGAACCACATTGCGCTATTAAAAAAGCGTTAGAAAACGATGAAATTTCATGGTCGCGTTATAAAAGTTATACCCAAATTTTAGAGGGTGACGAAGAGCAATATCGTGCGGATATTTATGATGCTGAAAGAAGAGCAAGCGACGAAACGAGAAAGTAAAAAATAAAAAGAATCAAGTAAGAAGTGAAAGCAGTAATTCAACGAGTTTCCGAATCTTCAGTTACTATTAACAGCGAAATTGTTGCTCAAATTCAACAAGGCTTATTAGTTTTAGTTGGGATTGAAGACTCCGATAATCAAGAAGATATCGTTTGGTTAACTTCTAAAATAGCCAATTTAAGAATTTTTGAAGACGAAAGCGAAGTAATGAATTTGTCGTTAAAAGATATTGATGGTGAAATGATTGTTGTCAGTCAGTTCACATTACATGCTCTTACCAAAAAAGGAAATCGACCAAGTTACATCAAAGCATCAAAACCAGAAATTGCAATTCCGCTTTACGAATCTTTCGTACAACAAATGGAAATAGAATTAGGTAAAAAAATACAAACCGGACAATTTGGAGCCGATATGAAAGTTGGTTTGGTTAATGATGGGCCAGTAACTATTATAATTGATACGAAAAATAAAGAATAATAAATCAAGTATGGATTATAAAAAATTTTTGTTAGAATTTCTTTTCAATGGATTGATTGCGACTTCATTGTCCTTCTTTTTCATTTACCATGACTGGAATAAATCGCTTATTTTTGGTTTAGGTTTCGGATTGTTAATGGCAGTTTTTTATAGGTTTATCTTGCCAAGATTTAAAAAGAAATAATATGGATTTAAAAAATGCACAGCTCGACGTTGATAATTGGATTAAAGAACATGGAGTTCGTTATTTCAATGAATTAACAAATATGGCTCAGCTAACAGAAGAAGTAGGTGAAGTAGCTCGAATTATTGCACGTCGTTATGGCGAACAATCAGAAAAAGAAAGTGATAAAAACAAAGACCTTGGCGAAGAATTGGCTGATGTAGTTTTTGTGGTTTTATGTTTGGCTAATCAAACTGGTGTAGATTTACAAGCTGCTTTTGATAAAAAAATGGATTTAAAAACTAAGCGAGATCACGACCGTCATCACAACAACGATAAATTGAAATAAATTGAACTGGATTTTACTCATAATCGCTGGTTTATTCGAAGTAGGTTTTGCTACTTGCCTTGGAAAAGCAAAAGAATCGACAGGAAACATTTCCCTTTTTTGGTACGGAGGTTTTTTGGTTTGTCTTTCAATCAGTATGATTTTGTTAGTAAAAGCAACCAAAGAATTACCTATCGGAACCGCTTATGCCGTTTGGACAGGTATTGGAGCTGTGGGTAGTGTTTTAATAGGAATCATCGTTTTTAAAGAACCCGCTACGTTTTGGCGTGTGTTTTTCATGACTACATTAATTTTATCAATTGTTGGATTAAAAATAGTTACCAAATAATGAATTTATTACTTAAATCATCTAGCATCAAGCATCCAGCACCCATCAAAATCACTGGTTCCAAGTCAGAAACCAATAGATTGTTGCTATTGCAAGCGTTATATCCAAATTTAGTTTTGGATAACACATCTAATTCCGATGATTCTGAAGTTATGTTGAAAGCATTGCAAAACTTCCAACTTCCAACTTCCAACTTCCAACTTGTAGATGTTCATCACGCAGGAACAGCCATGCGATTTTTAACTGCTTATTTTTCCATCCAAGAAGGAAAAGAAGTGGTTTTAACTGGTTCTTCCAGAATGAAAGAGCGTCCAATTAAAATTTTGGTAGAAGCTTTAAATCAATTGGGAGCTGATATAAGTTATGAAGAAAATGAAGGTTTTCCACCAATAAAAATTATTGGAAAGAAATTGATTCAAAACAAAGTTTCGCTTCCTGCAAATGTGAGTAGCCAATATATTTCAGCTTTATTGTTGATTGCACCTAAATTAGAAAATGGTTTAGAATTAACTCTTGAAGGTGAAATCACATCCGTTCCATACATAAAAATGACTTTGACTTTGTTGAATGAAATAGGAGTAAAGACTTCTTTTGTTGGAAATAAAATTTCTGTAAAACCACAATTCACAATTCACAATTCACAATTCACAATTGAGTCCGATTGGAGTTCGGCTTCCTATTGGTATTCCATTGTTGCCTTGTCTGAAATAGGTTTTCAAGTTACACTTTTTAGTTATAAAAAAAATAGTTTACAAGGAGATAGCGCTTTGGCAAACATTTACAAAGATTTTGGAGTTGAAACAGTTTTTAATGAAGACAATTCTATTACTATTACCAAAACAAAAAATCATCAATTATTAATTGTTAACTATCAATTAAATAATTGTCCTGATATTGCTCAAACAATTGCTGTGACTTGCTTTGGATTAGGAATAGGTTGTCATCTAACAGGATTACACACTTTAAAAATCAAAGAAACAGATAGATTAGAAGCTTTAAAAACAGAACTAACAAAGTTAGGCGCAACAATTTCAGTTACTAATGAAAGCCTGACATTAGAGGCCTCAAATCATATTAATGAAAACATTGCTATCGATACTTATCAAGATCACAGAATGGCTATGGCTTTTGCTCCGTTAGCATTGAAAATTTCTTTGACTATTAATCAAGCAGAAGTAGTTTCAAAATCGTATCCTGATTTTTGGGAAGATTTGGGAAGTGTTGGTTTTAATATTGTTTAAGAAAAATAGTACTTTTAAGCAACCTTTTTTTCTAAATTGCATCTAATAAAGTAATAACTCTATCTTTAATGAGGAAATTTGTAGTTTTTTTTTTACTTATTTGTCAGTTTGGGTTTTCTCAGCTAAGTGATTTTACTCTAAGTGTAGTAGTTTCTCATGAAACATGCCAAGGTAATGGTGTGCTAAATTTCTCAGTTCAAAATACAAGTCCTGGTGCTACAATTACATATTCTGTTTATTTAGCTTCAAATTTGATTAATCCTATTAGTGTTACACAAAGTAATTCATTGGCAGGATTGAACGCTGGTAATTATGTGGTGATTGCAACACAATATTTAAATGGAGATTCTAATTCCACGCAACAACAAGCTACAATCAATAATAATTTAAATCCTTTAACATTTATTATCACAGAGCAAAATGTTAAATGTGGAAATGATGGGGTTTTAACAGCAACAGTTACATCTGGAATTCCAGTAAGCTATGAAATAATTTCAGGACCTGTGATATTCTCTCCCCAGACATCAAATGTGTTTTCTGGGTTGCCAGTTGGGAATTATGCAATTCGAGTTTTTGACAATTGTGGTAACGGAGTTGTAAATAGTTTTGCTCTTACACAACAATATACTCCTGTACTTTTATATAGTGAAATAGATTCAAATTTAACTTGTAATACTGTTACAATTGGTGTTGAAGGAAACTTTTCGAATTCAAATCTTGCTTTTCCATTGCAACTTGAAATTATTGTTTATCCTCCAAATAATGGAACACCAATTATATACTCACAAACAATTGCAACTCCATTTCCTTTTGCAGTAGAACAAGTAATTCAAAGGTTTGATGGAGATTATTATTACGATATTAGAGTGGTTGACCGTTGTGGAATAGAAACAAGGAAAAATCAAAATTTATTGAATAAGGATTTGAAATTAAATTTTGATATTTTCTCCGGATGTGTAGCTAAACTACAATTATTGGTTGAAAATGCAGTAGCGAATTATACCATTAATTTTATAAGTACTCCTTCAAATTTTAACCCTTCTTTTTCATACAATTATCACCCAGGACCATACACAATTAACGATCCTCTTTTTCAAAATGCATATGATGGAATTTATACTATTCAAATTATAGATTCTTGTAATAAGATTGTAACGAGAAGTATTACCGTTCAAAATCCTGAAATTCCGATTGAACGTTTTGTATCAAGTGATGGATGTGGTACAATAAGTTTTTTTTCAAATCCTATTTCAGATATTTCATTTATTTCTGTTCACTTGATTTCAGCACCTGCAACATATACAGGTGTAGTCCCTTCTGATTTGTCGAGTTTTATTATAACAATAACAAACGCTCAAAATTTAACTAGTAGTAGCTGGACCAATTTAGGGTATGTACCTGGAGTTTATGTGTTTCAAATATTAGATTCATGTGGTAATCTACATAATTTAACTATAACGGTCCCTCCAGCGGTTCCTGGTGGATTTTATTCATACCAGTATCCAGGATGCGATATTGGAATGGGTTCTGTAAATGGTAATTTTGCTGGAAGTGGGGGAAATATTTATAGAATTGGTAGTATAAAAGTAATTACGGCTCCAAGTAATTTTCCATTTCCATTGCCTTATGAAATAACGGATTTTTCTAATAGTTCGTTTAATTTAATAAATGTTCCTCAAGGCGATTATACTATCCAAATGACAAATACTTGCGGTAATGTTCAAACGAATATAATAAATGTAGTTGGATATTATGAAAACGAAACCTCATTAATAGTGGATCAATTATGTAGTTCATTTAATTTTATTTTTGAGCATCAAGGAAATGGAGTTTCTATTCGATATGGTCTGCAAAAGCTAGATGATGCAACAGGAAATTGGGTTAACCCAATCAATGGGGAACAAATCATCAACAATGTAATAACAGGAAGTAATTTTTATTCAATTAATCATAATTCATATAACAATAACCTTCCCTTTACAGGAAAATTTAGAATTATTAAAGTATATAGTAAGCTTCCTGCAGGAACAAATTGTATTAGAATAATTAAAGAGTTTGAAGTGCTTAGAAATCCTAAAATTGTAGATTATGACATTATAAATTGCACCGATGGGCAAACGATCGTTTCTTTAGAAGCCATAGGAATAGGCCAATTGATTTATAGAATTGTAAGAAAAGAAAATATCTCATATATTGTAAACAATGGGACAGACAATGTTTTTTTAAATTTAACACCTGCCTTATATGATTTTGAAGTTGAAGATGCTTGTGGAAATGTTTTAACACAACAAATCCAGATTTTAGATAATGTTCCAATGCAAGTCATCCCTAATTTATGTGAAAATCAATTGTCAACTTTGTCATTACCTAATTTTGCTTTTTTACAATATGAATGGTGGAAAGATGGAAGTCCGTCAGTAATTCTAAGTAATTCCAATGTTTTAACTTTTAATCCTTTTAATTTTGTTTCAGATGGAGGAATTTATTATGTCAGAATTACACATATAGGAAGACCCAATTCTTGTTTAAATAGTATTATATCTTATACCATTTCTAATCAATTAGAGAATCCACAAGCGGGTTTAGATACCACGGTTAATTTTTGTAATTCAAGAAGTGTTTTAAATTTAAATAACTATTTGTCAGGGACTTTTAATACAAATGGAACTTGGACAGAAATTACATCATCAAATAGCATTGTAAATAATGGGATTTGGAATGCCACATCCGTTCCTTTTGGGTCTTATCAATTTAAGTATGAAGTTTCAGGTTTTTGTTCTGTAATCGATAATGCCATTATAACAATTAATCTAAATGAAAAACCGGTCCTAAATATTGCGACTAATTTTTACGAATTGTGTTCTGGAGAAAACTTGCTTATCGATTCTGGAGTAGGTGATTCTAATTTCGATTTTCTTTGGACGGGTCCAAACGGATTTACATCAACAGATGAAGTTATTCAAATTAATACAATCCAAGATAATTCAGAAGGAACCTATAGTTTATTGGTAAGTAATAATGGTTGTAATTCAGATGTTTTTGATTTTACAGTTAAGGTTAATACAGTTCTTGACTTTTATATTGAAGAAACTTGTCAAAATAATGTCAAAACACTAACTGCTATTCCAATAAATGGTAGTTTTAATCTTGATGAAATTCAGTTTATTTGGACTGGTCCAAACGGATTTACAAGTGCAATCAACCCGATACAATTACAGGGACAAACTACTGGTAATTATGATGTAACCATTCAAAATAATACCTGTCAAATTTCAAAAAGTATTGTAGTTGAGAGTTTAGCGTGTTCTATTCCTTCAGGAGTTTCGTCAAATGGTGATGGGTTAAATGACTTCTTTGATTTGTCAGGATTTGATGTTGATAATTTAAAAATATTCAATCGTTACGGAAGAGAAGTGTATTCTAAAGAGGATTATGAAAGAGAATGGTATGGTCAAGATTTTAACGGACATATGTTACCAGCAGCAACTTATTATTATTATGTAAAGTTGGCTGATGGAGTTGAAAAAACGGGTTGGGTTTACCTTACAATAGATTAACGTTTTATAATCTGAATTTGATCTAAGATTTGTTGAGCTTTATCTGGAGAAACTGGAATTTGAGCTTTATTCTCTAATTCAATACTTCCACCATCTGATTTATTGAAAGCTACTACGAAGTTAAAATTTACGATATACGATTTATGAATACGCAAAAATCGTGAATCGGAGCATAAAATATCTTCGAAATTCTTTAAGTTTCGACTTACTAATTGTTTGCTGCCATCACTACAAAAAACTTCTGAATAAGCGCCTTCACCTTTGATATACATGATTTTATCGGTATCTAAAAATAACAATGTATTACCAGACGGAACGGCTATTTTTGTTAAGGTTTCTTGTTGCAAATTTTCTTTAAAAGCTCTAAAATTTTCAAAACGTTGTTTTTGTTTGGCAACTCGTTCAACGGCTTCGGCTAATTCTTCTGGAATTATAGGTTTTAATAAATAATCAACAGCAGAAAATTTGAATGCCTTTAAAGCATATTCGTTATAAGCTGTAGTAAAAATAATAGAGAAATTAACTTCATTTTCATCGAAGAAATCTAATAATTCTAAACCACTATGTCCAGGCATTTCAATGTCTAATAACACAATATCAGGTTGGTGTTTTCTGATTGCTTTTACGCCTTCTGGCAAGTTTTCGCATTCAGCAACTATAGTAACTTGAGGGCAATATTCTTTTAAAAGTAACGATAAGGAAACTCTGGCTCTTTTTTCGTCGTCTATAATAATGGCTTTCATTTTAATACGTAATAGGAATTTCTATAATTACTTTTGTACCTAAAGATTGCTCATTTTTATTGAATTTATCGTCAAAATTAATGGCAATATTTTTTTGTTTGTATTGATTCAGTAAGGCAATTCGATTTTGTATGGCTTCGGTTGCAAACGACAAATGATCTTTGTTTTTTATGGCATTTAATTCGGCGCTTTTTTGACGTCCAATCCCGTTGTCATCAATTGTGATTTTTAAAGAATCAAATATGCGTTCAAAATCGATAGTCAGCTTCTTTTCACCTTTTTTATGTAGCAAGCCATGTTTAACGGCATTTTCTACATAAGGTTGTAATAACATCGATGGAATTTTGATATTATCAATGTCAATGCCATAGGCAATGTTAATTTCGTAGCTAAAATCTTCATCAAAACGTGCTTTTTCAATGTCTAAATACAAGCCTAAAGTTTTAATTTCTTCAGAAAGTGTAATATTTTCTTTCTCACTCATTTCCAAAATTGTTCGGGTCAATGTTGAAAATTTTGATAAATAAGAAACGGCCTGTTTTTTGTCATTAGATAAAATATAAGACTGAATGGTGTTAAGCGCATTGTAAAAGAAATGCGGATTCATTTGCGACTTGATCGCTTTTAATTTCGATTGGTTTAAATTCTTTTCTAAATTAACTTTATCTAATAAAAGCTGATTTTTCTTTTCTATTTTCTGAATCTGATATTTATAAAACGTATACAATAGCGCTATGATAATCAAACTCATGTAAATCAAGAAAAACGTATTCAGCCAAAATGGCTTGTTGATTTTAAAATCGATTTGCTTTATTTTAGTTTCATAATTGGCATCGATTTTTAAAAACAAATTATAATCACCTGGTGAAAGCGATGATAAAATAAGGTTTTTATTATCGGCATCTAAACGGTTCCAATTGCCGTCATTTATTTTGTATAAGACACTCTTTTTTTCGTTTGGAATAAAAGAAAGCACCGAAAAGTTTACTGTTATATCATTTTGATTGTATTCTAACTCGCTTAGATTGTTTTCTTTGTAAAGAATTCCATTGACTTTAATTTCATTAATGATTAATTCGGGTTTTGCGAATTCTTTATTTTTAAATTTATTCTTAACGATAATTCCTTTAGAGGTAGCAAAATAAATTTGGTCTTTAACTATTGCAACATCGGTAACTTCTAAATCGCTTGTTAATGGTAAAATTTTGCGATAATTGTTTTTAATTAAGTTGTATTCAATTATTCCGTTTGTGGTAAAAATGAAAATAGAATTTTCCTGAATTTTAAATTTGGTGAAGCGTTCTTTCAGGTGTTTTTCAAATATAGAAACTTTTGTTACCGTATTTTTCGAATCGATTTTATACAATTCTTCACTAGTAGATAAAGCATAAACGGTATTTTTATAGGATTGTAAGTTGGTAACATAAAGTGTTTTGTTTTGAAATTTTATTTCGTTAACTCCGTTTAAATTCACAAATTTTAAGCCCATATTAGTTGCATAATAAATGCAATTATTTTCAGGATTAAATGCTGTAGATTTCCCGTTAGATTTAATTAAAGCACTTTCATTAAAATTTAAAGATGCGTTTAAATTTTTATTATGTAAATTATCCCATTTGCTTTTTTTATTACTAACTTTAAACAAGCCACAAATTCCACTAGCTGCAAAAGAGTAATAGGTGTCGTCAATTTTTTTGATATCTTTTACAGCAAAAGATTTTTCGTTTGAAACAATATTTTGATTGTTTAAAATTTTAAATTTTGATGAAGTAAAATAGATGTTTTTTTCTTTTTCGTTTCCAATAATTTGGTTGATAGGATGGTTGCTGTTGTTTTTGTAAACAGTATTTACTGATAAATCGTTTAATTGTAATCCAAAAATAAGATCGTTTTCGGTGCCTATCAAAAGCTGATTGTCATATGATGAAAAAACGGTTGGTTTAGGAGATAAAGGAATAAAATTATTTTTAAAATCTTGAATAAATAACAAGCCACTATTAACTGTTGAAATCCAATAATTTTGTTGTTTATCTTTAAAAATATAGGAAACATTAAAGTCGGAAAAGTAAGTCGTTGCTTTTTCATTTTCATATTTTATAATTCCGTTTGGAGTACACAACCAAGGCGCATTATCAATTATGGCTAAATTTTGTATAAAATCGAAAGAACTATTGAACTTCTTTTTTGAAAGTTGATTTTCCTTGTAGGTGTAATAATAATTTGAAAATTTCGAAACGACAAAAAATTCATTATTTAATTCTTGAATAATTGGTACTTCTAGTGTTTTTCTAAAATCTTCTGTTAGAGGATAGGTTTTTATTTTATTTGGATAGTCAATTTCGTAAATATGCTCTCCAACAAAGTAAAATTTTGAATTGGAAGTATAGGTAGCTCGAATATATTCGTCTTTAAGAGGATAGGTATAAACCAATTGCAATGTTTTTAAATCATAAACGGCTACACTTTTAGTTTGAATTAAAAAAAGTTTGTCTTTAATTATACCAAATTTTATGTAACCCACAGATTCTTTTTGAGGTAAGTTTTTTAACTCGCCATTTTCAACGTAATACAAGTAGCCATCAAAGTTACTGTACCAAATTCTTCCAAAACTATCTTCGTTTATACACGAACCCGATTTTGATGTTTGAGTATCAGAAGTATAGGTTTTAAAAACACTTCCGTCATAACGGCACAATCCTTTACCTGTTGCAAACCACATAAAGCCTTTACTGTCTTGGAAAATATCATAAACACTATTAGAAGGTAATCCATTAGTTCTGTCAATACTGTAATAATAAGGGTTTTGCCCAAAGGTGATTTGGGTAAAAAGTAGCAACAATATGATTTTTAGAAACTTCAATTAGTATTGATTTATAACAAATATAGGAAATAAAGGAATATGGATTAAACTCAGTTAATGAAACCCTCTTTTTAATTAACGAAATCGATTTTAATTGTTTTTTAGGCTTGATTTTTCGTTAACTGAAAAAGGGATTTGGTAAACTCAACGAAAATTTAAGATGTGATAAAGAATACTTTTGAATCAAATTTTAAATTTTTAAACAATGAAAACACGATTACTTTTTTTGTGCTTTGTATTTTTCCAAATATCGGTTTTTTCTCAATGTTGGAACAAAATATCAGCAGGATATCAACACACTTTAGCAATAAAGCAAGATGGAACTTTATGGGCTTGGGGCAGAAATACTGAAAGCCAGCTAGGTGATGGTACGATAGTAAACAAAAGCACTCCAACACAAATTGGAACAGATAATAATTGGGTAATGGTAAGTGCTTCCTTTCGACACAGCGTAGCTTTAAAATCCAATGGTACTTTATGGGTTTGGGGAACAGGAACTCTTGGAACTCAATCAACACCTGGACAAATTATCTTGTCTGTACCAACACAAATAGGAACAGACACTAATTGGAGCTTTATTGAAACATCAGATGGTGCCACATTTGCAATTAAAACAAACGGGACTCTTTGGTCTTGGGGTTTTGATAATTTCGGTAAATTAGGAAAAGGTGGCGTAGGCAATTCAAATATTCCAGAACAAGTAGGTACCGCGACTAATTGGGTTACAGTTTCTAGTTCAAATACTCATACAATTGGAGTTCGCTCAAATGGAACATTGTGGGTATGGGGAAGTGGTGCAGATGGAAAATTAGGTTTAAGTTCATTTACTAATTATTCAGCTCCTGTGCAACTGGGGACTGATACTAATTGGAGTAAAGTTAGTACCGGAGTTGATCATTCTGTTGCTATCAAAACGAATGGAACTTTATGGTCTTGGGGAAAAAATGATGTAGGGCAATTAGGAAGCGGCTCATTAGCAAGTCCTATTATTCTTCCTATTCAAATAGGTTTAGATACTTCATGGTCGAGAATAGATGCTGGTGACTTTCATAATATTGCATTAAAAACAAATGGTACACTTTGGACTTGGGGAAATAATTTTAGAGGTCAACTAGGAAATGGAAACACAACATTAAGTACATCGCCAGTACAAAGAGGAGTTGTATCCACATGGGAAACAATTGCTGCTGGTTATGAGCATTCTATGGGGTTACAGACTGATAAATCATTAAACACTTGGGGTTATAATATTGATGGACGTTTAGGAGATGGAACAACAACCAATCGTTTGACGCCAACTCTTGTTAATGGTTTAAGTGTTACACCAACATTTGCGGCTGTGAGTCCAATTTGTTCAGGTGCTACATTATCGGCTTTGCCAACGACTTCTACTAATGGTATTGCAGGAACATGGTCGCCAGCGTTGAATAATACAGCAACAACTACTTATACGTTTACACCAAGTGCTGGACAGTGCGCAACAACACAAACGTTGACTATTACGGTAAATTCAGTGCAAACTCCATCAGGTAATGTAACACAAACTTTTGTACAAGGAGCAACACTTGCAAATATTAGTGTAAATCCAACAACTGTAATTTGGTTTGCTTCTGAATCGGATGCTATTTCTGATACGAATCCATTATCATCAGGAACTTTATTAACTAATAATTCTACTTATTATGCTGTTAATGTAGTTGGAGGTTGCAGAAGTATTGCATTTGCTATTACTGTTGCTGTTACATTGAGTGGAGATGATTTTAATTCAACAAGTTTTATTGTATATCCAAACCCAGTTCGTGATATATTAAACATAGAAACGGCTTTAGAAGTACAATCAGTAGAAATTTACAACATCCAAGGGCAAAAAATAATGTCTTCTAATCAAAAACAAATTAATGTTGCTGATTTATCAGTTGGAATATACATAATCAGAATTCAAGATACAGATAATGCTATGGCTACTATAAAATTCGTAAAACAATAATATGAATTATTTAAAATCTAAAATAGAATTTTATAAACTAGAGTTGTTACTCTTTGTGTTATATGTATTTATCTTTTTTGTAGTTATTCAATTTGTATTTTAAATTAAAAGAGCATCAATTTTGATGCTTTTTTTGTTTTTGAGGTTTCGTTAACCGAAAAAAGGATTTGGTAAACTCGTTTAAAATTTAAGGTAGGATTAATAATACTTTTGAACCAAATTTTAAAATTTTTCTCTTATGAAATCAAGATTACTAGTGTTTTTTCTTTTTAGTTTCTCATTTTTAAGCGCACAAGTTGCAACTTTCAATTCCGTTTTGAATAGTTATAATATTGCAGCAACTTCGGCTACTATTAGTAATATCATTACTTCAAGTTCTAATGTTACCGTTTATTACCAATTAGCAACAGGTAGTGCAAGTAATGTTGCATTATCACCTACTTATGGAGGTTCATTAAATTCAACTGGAACTTGGACGGTTCCATTTAATTTATCTGGATTAACGCCAAATACAACTTATTACTTCAGATTTAGAGCGGATAATGCCTCAGGGACTTCTTATTCAACAACCGGTTCTTTTACTACATTAAGTGCTGTTCCAACAGTTACTTTTACAAATAGTCCTAGTACTTATAACTCAACTAGTGTAGCCTACTCTTTAAATGCTAATGGATTGGCTACAACTTCATTAGTTCGTTATGGTTTAGCAAGTGGGAATTTGTCTAATCAAGCTACAGGCTCTTCTTCTTCAGGAACTTCTGCAATTGCTGCTTTTGCTAATTTATCAGGGCTTTTACCAAGTACTACGTATTATTTTCAAATTGAAGCTACAAATTCTGCAGGTACTTCCTCAAGTCCTATATTGAGTTTCACTACAGATACGCAAGCGCCAGGGATTTATAGTGTTTCAACGTCATCAATTACAACAAATTCTGCTACTATTAATTATTCTGTTTGGGATAAAGAATTGACTACAACTTCATTAGTTCGTTATGGTTTATCTAGCGGGAGTTTAACCAATCAAGTTGCTGGATTTTCTGTTTCGGGAAATGCGACAATATCAGGTAATGCGAGTTTAACAGGTTTAAATCCAGCCACAACTTATTATTATCAAGTGGAAGCTACAAATGCAGCAGGAATTTCTACTAGTAATGTAGCAAGTTTTACTACATTAGCATTGCCTTCACAAATAGCAAATTATCCTTTTAATAATTCATTAAATAATTCAGGAGGAAACAATCCGTTTTCAGCACCTAATACAACTTTTGTTACCGATAGAGCAAGCCAAATGACATCTGCTATTAGAATAGGAAGTACAACAGTTCCTTCAACAGCAACAATTCCAAACTTACCAATTGGTAATACAGAAAGAACAATTTCTTTTTGGCATAAAAAACCAACACATACAACTGCAATTGGATTATTTGCCTATGGCACGGGAGGAAGTTTGCAAACTTTTGGAGTATATTTATTAGCAAACGGAAATTATGTATTTCAAGGCTCTGTTACTGATTATACTTTTACATCAAGTGCAACGGCAGCAAATGCTTGGATTCATACTGTTGTAACGTATAAAAATGGAGTTGTAAAATTATATAATAATGGGGTATTAGTTGGTTCAACAAACTTAAATCTTAATACTGGTAGTTCAACATTCAGACTAGGAGGAAATCAAGCCATCGTTGAATTTGATGATTTGCAAATTTATAACTACGAATTAAATGTATCACAAGTAGGTGAATTGTACAACAACAACGTTTTAGCATCATCTGATTTCTCTCAAAATAATTTAGAAGTAAAATTATATCCAAATCCAGTTCGTGATATATTAAATATAGAAATCGAAAACGATATTCAATCTATAGAAATTTATAACATTCAAGGGCAAAAAGTGCTTTCATCTAATCAAAAACAAATCAATGTTTCTGATTTAGCTACCGGAATGTATATGGTAAGAATTCAAGATATAGATAATAAAATCGCAACTAAGAAAATTGTAATTAAGTAGTTAGTTTTTTTGTTTTAGATTTAGGTGTTGCCTAGTAAACAAAGGGTTTTGTAAAATAAACCTCAATTTACTTGACAACGCCTATTTCATAATCGTATATTTGCAAACTGAATTTTAGTGTTTTATGAAAACAACTCTTAAACACCTAAACTTTTAAACACTTAAATATATTTTAATGAAATTATCTCATTTCAATTTTAATTTACCGGAAGAATTATTAGCTGAGTTTCCTACTGAAAACCGTGACGAATCTCGTCTAATGGTTGTGAATAGAAAAACGAATACTATTGAGCACAAATTATTTAAAGACGTTATTGATTATTTTGATGATGGCGATGTAATGGTGTTGAATAATACTAAAGTTTTTCCAGCTCGTTTGTACGGAAATAAAGAAAAAACAGGAGCGCGTATAGAAGTTTTCTTATTAAGAGAATTAAATGCAGAGCAACGTTTGTGGGATGTTTTAGTAGATCCAGCGCGTAAAATTCGTATTGGAAATAAATTATACTTTGGTGATGACGATTCGTTAGTTGCTGAAGTAATTGATAATACTACTTCTCGCGGAAGAACTTTACGTTTCCTATATGATGGTTCTTATGAAGAATTCAGAGAAAAATTAGTAGAACTTGGTGAAACTCCAATTCCTAAATATATCAATCGTGAAGTAACTCCAGAAGATGCTGAGCGTTACCAAACAATTTATGCTAAAGAAGAGGGTGCTGTTGCTGCTCCAACTGCTGGTTTACACTTTTCTAAACATTTATTAAAGCGTTTAGAAATTAAAGGTGTTGACTTTGCAGAAGTAACATTACACGTAGGTTTAGGTACTTTTAATCCAGTTGAGGTAGAAGATTTATCAAAACACAAAATGGATTCTGAGGAAATGATTATTACGCAAGAAGCTTGTGATATCGTTAATAATGCAAAAACTAAAAAGAAAAAAGTATGTTGTGTGGGAACAACTTCAATGAGAGCAATGGAAAGTTCTGTTTCTTCTCAAAGAACTTTAAATCCTTACACAGGCTGGACAAATAAATTTATTTATCCTCCTTACGATTTTAGTATTGCAGATTGTATGATTACCAATTTTCATACGCCAAAATCAACTTTATTAATGATGATTTCAGCTTTCTGTGGTCATGATTTGATGAAAAAAGCATACGAAGAAGCTATCAAAGAGAAATATCGTTTTTATTCTTACGGAGATGCGATGTTAATTATCTAAATATATAATCCCAATCGAAAGGTTGGGATTTTTTTTCTTATCACAAGAAATATATAGCCTGTGAGTAATAATCTGAAATCCAATTTTCGCATTTTTTATCACTTTGACACTTTGTAACTTTTAACTACTTTTGTTTTCCAAACAACCAAACAAATGACTTTTCAAAATACACGCGAATTCGCACAAAGTTTAGATGCTCAAGATGAATTGAGAAAATATAGAGATGAATTTCATTTTCCGCATGTAAACGGAAAACAAGTAATTTATTTTACTGGAAATTCTCTAGGACTTCAGCCTAAAAGAACCAAAACTTACGTTGATGAGGTGATGAATGATTGGGCAAATTTAGCAGTAGAAGGTCATTTTTATTCTGATAAACCTTGGTGGGATTATCAAGAACGTTTTGCAGTTCCCTTGAGTGATATCGTAGGGGCAAAGCCTACCGAAGTTGGAGTTATGAATACTTTGACAGTAAATTTACATTTGTTAATGGTGTCGTTTTACAATCCAACACCTCATAAATATAAAATCATTTGTGAAGAAAAAGCCTTTCCTAGCGATCAATACATGTTTCAAAGTCAAGTGAAATTTCATGGTTTCGATCCAAAAGATGCAATTGTTGAAATCAAGCGTAGAGAAGGTGAAGCGAATATCCGTTTAGAAGATGTTTTAGCTAAAATTGAGGAAGTAGGAAGCGAATTGGCTTTAGTGTTAATTGGAGGTGTGAATTATTACACAGGCCAAGTGTTTGATATGAAAACTATCACAGCTGCTGGGCAAAACCAAGGAGCTTATGTAGGATGGGATTTAGCACATGCTGCCGGAAATATTAAATTAGAATTACACGATTGGAATGTAGACTTCGCCGCTTGGTGTAGTTATAAATATATGAATTCTGGACCAGGAAATGCTTCGGGATTTTTTGTTCATGAAAAACATCATAATGATAAAGAATTAAAACGTTTTGCGGGTTGGTACGGACACAACAAAGAGCGTCGTTTTAAAATGGAACCTGATTTTGACCCAGTTCATGGAGCAGATGGATGGCAAATTAGTAATTTACCTATTTTGTCTTTGGCACCTTATTTAGCTTCTGTGGAAATGTTTGCTGAGGTGGGTATGGATAAATTAATTACAAAACGAAATTTAATCACGGCTTATTTAGAATTCATTTTACATGAAATCGATAAAGAATTAGAAGGTGCGGATTTTGAAATCTTAACACCTGCAAATCAAGAAGAGCGCGGTTGCCAATTATCAGTTTACCTTCACGGACAAGGAAGAGAATTATTTGAAAGGTTAATGAAAAATGGGGTTATTACCGATTGGAGAGAACCAAATGTTATTCGTTTAGCTCCAGCTCCGTTTTATTGTTCTTATGAAGATATGTACGAATTTGGGCAAATTTTGAAAAAACTTATTTCGAATAAATAATATTTTTTTAACATTTTTTTGTGTTTTGTTGAATTTTTTTGGTTTATTTGTAATAACCTTAAAATCAAACTCATAAAAAATGAAGAAAACTTTACTTACCCTTGTGTTTTCAATAATTGGAGCAACGCAGTTTTTAGTTGCGCAGGTTTCAGAAAAGGAAACTGCTGCAAGACAATGGATTAAATCCAATTTAAAAGAATTGAAAATTAATTCTGATTCCGATATTAATTTGCGTTTTGTTCGTAAAAGTAAATCAGGAGAAACATTGCGTTTTCAACAAATGGTGAATAATATTCCTGTTTTTGATACTGAAATTGTTGTTCATTTCAATCCTTCAGGAGAGATTTCTTATTCGGATCACAATATTGTAAAAGAACTTGTTCATATAAGTACAACACCTCAAATTTCAAAAGAAAGAGCAATAGAAATTTCGGATAAGGAAATTGGTGTTTCTGGAATGGTTTCGGTCCAAGAATCAAATTTATTTGTTTATAATAAATTAGATAACACAAATCTGATTTACAGGGTAGTTACTAATTTCGAGGAAAATCCTGGTTCATGGGAAGTTATAATTGATGCCATTAATGGAGCAGTTTTAAGCGTTAAAGATATTGCAATTAAATGTGGTACCGAATGCGATAAAAATCATCTACATACAGCTAAAACATCTGGAAAAACAAAATTTTTCATGCCTGTAGAATCAAATTCTACATTAGCTTTTGAACCAGGAACTGCTATGGTGTTTTTGTCGGATCCATTATCTTCTGCTAAAGTTGCTTATGCTGGTAATTATGTTGATGGTAATGATGCTGATACTGCAGAATTAAATGCACAGAGAGTATTAGTTAATTTGCCAGAAGTAGACAACGTATCAGGAACTTATAAATTGAAAAGTTCTTATGTGGAAATTAAGAATATTGAAAATCCAAACAGAGGATTATTTACACAAACTAATCCCAACTTTTTATTTACAAGAAATGCAGATGGTTTTGAAGCAGCTAATGTTTTTTATAGTTTAGATAATAGTTTACGTTATATAAATGAAACATTACAGGTCAATTGTCGTCCTTTTAGAAATGCTGGCATACTTTGGTTTGATCCATCTGGTCAAAACGGTGCTGATAATTCAAGATATTCTAGTGCTGGGAATGATTTGGCTTTTGGTGAAGGATGTGTTGACGATGGAGAAGATGGTGATGTAATTTGGCATGAATTAGGTCACGGATTACATGATTGGTTAACCGGAGGTTCATTGTCACAAGTAAATGGTTTAAGCGAAGGTACTGGTGATTATTGGGCACAGTCCCATAGTAGAGCGTTGCCAAGTCAATGGACATCAGCAGATGCAGCTTATCATTGGATGTTTAATTGGGATGGTCATAATGCTTGTTGGGTTGGAAGAACTACTAATTATGCTGCTTTGTATCCGGGAGGTTTGGTTGGTCAAGTTCATACAGATGGTCAAATTTGGGCAACCGTGAATATGAAAATTTGGGACAGATTAGGTAGAGTAAAAACAGATACTGCTTTTCTTGAAGGTTTAGCATTAACAAATAGTACAACAAATCAACAAAATGCAGCTATTGCTGTTAGACAAGCCGCTATAGATATGAATTATAGTTGTGCAGATATTAAAGTTATGACGGAAGAATATACTGCTAAAGGTTATGTAATGCCTGCAATAGCTTTACGAATCAACTGTCCTGGTACACAAACTGTAACGGCTGATGGATTAGGAAATTATACTGTACCAAGTTTTGCTAGTTTAGCAAATGCAATAAATACAAATTGTGATGCAGTTGTAACCCAAAGTCCTGCAGCTGGAACTGTTGTTACGGTTGGAACTCATGTTATTACAATGACTGCTACAAGCGGAACTTCAGTAAATTGTAATTTTAATTTGGTAGTGCAAGCAAGTTTAGGAGTAAATGATGTAGTTAAAAATACATTTAGTATCTATCCTAATCCAGCATCAACTTCTATTACAATTAAAGGGGAAAACTTTGAAAATGAAGAAATTGAAATTTACAACATGTTAGGACAAAAAGTAATGGGAAGAAATCTTGTTACAAATGAATCAATAGTTGATATTTCTAATTTAGCAGATGGTGTTTATGTAGTTTATTTTATGAATGCTAAAGCATCTCACAAGTTTGTAAAACAATAAGAAATTTTAAATAAATAGTAAAAGCCGGACATCTTGTTCGGCTTTTTTTGTTAAATAAACTATCTTTGTATAGAATAACAGTATTACAAGAAATCATGACTAAAGAACAAATTTTAGAAAATTTTGATCCTTCTCAACCAGGGTTAGCCGATGCTACTATTTTTGGATTGCCATTTTCGGCAGAGCAAAGTGAAATCATTGTAATTCCAGTGCCTTGGGAAGTTACGGTGAGTTATGGTTCTGGAGCTTCAAAAGGTCCAGATGCGGTTTTAGATGCTTCTTTTCAAGTAGATTTAAATCACCAAGAATTTCCTGAATTATGGAAATTAGGTATTTATTTAGATAGACCAGCTCAAGATTTAAAAAAGAAATCAAAAAAATATAAGAAACAAGCTGCTCCAATCATCAAAGCATTGGAAAGCGGAATGATTCTAGATCATCATCCATCATTAACTAAAGATTTGGAAGAAATCAATTATGCATGTTCTGATATGGTGGAAGCCGTTCGTGAGCAAACCCTTAATTGGATGAATAAAGGTAAAAAAGTAGTGCTTTTAGGTGGAGATCATTCTACGCCACTGGGCTATTACCAAGCATTAGCAACTAAATATGAGAACTACGGAATTTTACATTTAGATGCGCACATGGATTTACGTATTGCATACGAAGGATTCACGTATTCGCATGCTTCAATCATGTATAATGCTTTACAAATTCCGCAAATTTCTAAAATTGTGCAAGTAGGAATTCGCGATTTCTGTGAGCAAGAAGTGGAAGTAGCTTTAAGCGATAGAGTTTTAGTTCACACTGATAGCGATTTAAAACAAGAAGCTTTCGAAGGCAAAACATGGCAACAACAATGCGACCAAATTATCGCTTCGTTACCAGAAAAAGTTTGTATTTCGTTTGATATTGATGGCATGTATCCTTGGTATTGTCCAAATACAGGAACTCCGGTTCCGGGTGGATTTTCATTTGAGCAAGCCGCTTATTTGTTCAACCGTTTAGCAGCAACTAATAAAGAAATCATCGGATTTGATTTAGTTGAGGTTGCACCAGGTGATGACGATTGGGACGGAAATGTAGGAGCAAGAATGTTGTTCCACATGTGTGGTGTTTTTGCAAAATCTCAAAAGATGAATGTGGGGAATAAGATTAAATTTAACAAATAAAATTTACGTTATCACTATGAGAAACTGGACTTGTTTCAGTTTCTTATATTTTTTAGTTAACAATAATTAAAAAAAATCGAAATTGAAAAGTAATCAAATTTTAATAATTACATTTTTTTTATTTTTGACTTTAATTTCGTGTTCGAAAAAAGTAGTTACTGGAAAATACAGAACAAATTTTAATAGTTACGGAATGTTTAGCAAAACTTTGACTTTAGAATGTAACGGAAATGCGATTCTAAATTTTCAAGGTGATATGCAGAATAACAATTCGTTTGGTACATGGAAAACTGAAAAAGACACTTTAATTATATTTTTTGATTCTATAAAAAATCAAAACAATAAATTTAGAGGGGAATTAAAATTTGTAGTAAAAAGAAACAAACTTGAAAATATGCCATTTCCTAAGTCTAAATATAAAGAGATGGTTAAGTATGTAAAAAGAACAGAAAACGACACTTTAAAAATTCCATCCTACAGAAAATTAAATAAAATGACCACTCAAGGTTTAAAAAATTTCCAAGGAGAAACAGGTAAACAATACTTTAAAAAAATTGAATATATTGAATGTAAATAAAAACAACTATTGTTACCAGCGATATTACGGATTTTGAATCAATTTCAAAATAAAAATAAATTTTACAAACTCCCCATACCCTCCAAAATCGAAATCGCTTTTTCTTTCGTAGCAGCTAATTCTTCTGGTTTCATTTTTCTTAGTAAGGCTAACATCATGCTCATTCTTTGATTATTGGCAAAATGTTGCTTTTTCTCATCTAAAAAATGCCAATACAAACTGTTAAACGGACACGCTTTTTCGCTCAATTTCTCTTTTACTTTGTAATGACAGCTGCCACAATAATTGCTCATTTTATTAATGTAACTTCCCGAAGAAACATAAGGTTTGGTCGCCACAATGCCACCATCTGCATATTGACTCATGCCGCGAGTGTTTGGCATTTCTACCCATTCAATCGCATCTATGTAAACGCCTAAATACCAAGCGTCAACTTCATCAGGATGCAATTGTGCTAACAAGGAAAAATTTCCAATCACCATCAAACGCTGAATATGATGCGCATAGGCTTCCGATAAACTCTGAGAAATCGAATGTTGCATGCATTTCATCTTGGTTTTTCCGGTCCAAAAGAATTCGGGTAGTGAATTGTAGTTTTCTAATGCGTTCATTTGGGCATAATTAGGCATTTCTTTCCAATAAATTCCTCTAACATATTCACGCCAACCAATAATTTGTCGTACAAAACCTTCTACTTGCGACAATTCAATGGTTTCTTGATTTTGATAATAATATGAAATCACAGCATCCACAACTTCTTTCGGACTAATCATTTTGGAATTCATTGCAAAAGATAAACGCGAGTGAAATAGAAATTTATGTCCGCTAAATAGCGAATCTTGATACGTTCCAAAATGCGCCAACAAATGCTCACAGAAATAGTCAATCAATTGTAAACTTTCATTTCTTGAAGTCGGCCAATTGAAATTTTCTGCATCAATACTTCCAAAAGTAGTGATGTTTTGCGCTTCAATTTCGGTAATAATTTCACTCACATTTTTATGAAATTCCAAAGGAAATGGAATCGGAACTTCATTTTTATATTGATTACGATTGTTATGGTCAAAGTTCCATTTTCCGTCTAAAGGTTGATCGCCGACCATTAAAACATAATGCTTTTTTCGCATCATGCGATAGAAACTTTCCATCAAAAGTTGCTTTTTTCCTTTGAAAAAATCCGCTAATTCATTTCTAGACGTATAAAAATGTTCGGAATCTACTACTTTTGTTGGAACGGAAAGTTTTTCGCCGATGGATTTCAATTGTTCGTCTAAACGATATTCATCGGTAAATTGGTATTCAAATTGCTCGATTTTATTCTTTTCAACCAAATCAAAAATCAATGTTTCCAAATTCTGTGGATTATTCGCATCCGAAATTTTGTAATACACAACTTGATGGCCTTTATTCATCAATTCCTCTGAAAAATTTCGCATGGAAAGAAAAAACGCCACGACTTTTTGAATGTGATGTTTCACATAATCCGTTTCCTGACGCATTTCTGCCATCACATACATCACATTCGGATTGATTTCATCAAACCAAGAATGTTGTGAATTGAGTTGGTCGCCCAAAAGTAATCGAAGTGTTCTCATTTAAAATAATTCTGGAATTAACCACATTTTTTGAAATTTTCCGTCACCATCATACATTTCCGCTTGACGTTTGATGTTGAATTTTCTATCTCTTGGATCGTTTCCAACACCAGCGTTGTACATCCAATTTCCGTAATTGCTGTGCACATCGTAATCGATTAGCATGCTTTCAAAATAAGCAGCGCCAATACGCCAATCTTGTTCCCATTCTTTTGCCCAATAACTCGCCACATTTTGTCGACCGCGATTGCTCATCCAGCCTGTTTTTTGTAGTTCAATCATGTTGGCATTTACAAAATGTTCAGGTGTTGTCCCATTTGTCCATTGATTGAAGGCTTTTGTATTTTGGTTCCAATGGTATTCTTTTTGCAAAATACCGTTCAATTGGAAAATTTTGTTTCCGTGTTTTAGCGAAATATATTTGAAATAATCGCGCCAAATCAACTCGAAGATTAACCAATACGTATCTTCGTTTTTGACTACTTTTTTCTCAAACTGTTGCACTTCCCAATAAATCATTCGTGCCGAAATACTACCATTTGCCAACCAAGCCGAAAGTTTTGAACTATAATTCTTTCCTATTAAACCATTACGAGTTTTCTTGTAAACGGCTAGTTTTTTGGTATCCCAAAAATAGTCTTTGATTCTTTTTTTAGCCTGATTTTCGCCACCTTTAAAAGGGAAAGCAGTTTTGTTCGGTTGCTTAAAATCTTCAAATCCTAAATCTTCTAGTGTTGGAATACTTGTCTTTTCTTCAATTAGATTAGAAGTTGGTTTTGCTGAAATGGAAACGGTTGGTCTCACTCGAATTTTCTTTTCCAATTGCTTTCTAAACTCTGTAAAAACTTCTGGAATTTTCTCCCAATCGTCGTACGGAACATCATCCGGATGAAATAAAAACTGATCGTAATACATTTTCCAATTCACTGCTGGAATGAGATTTCGAACTTCAGTTTCAACATCTACTTCCTCTTGTGTCCATTCGTTTTGGATGTAAATCGTATCAATTTGATATTTTGCCGCTACTTCTGGTATTAATTGTTCGAGATAACCGTAATAAACTAATAATGTGATATTTTTCTCAGCTAAATTTTGTTGTAATTCCGTTAAGGTTTCCAGAAGAAATTGAGTTCTAAATTTTTCTGTTTTCTTGAAACCATATTGATTTGTTTCGAAATGTCTCGGATCCAAGCAATAAATACCAATTACTTTTTCATTTTCTCTACAAGCATTGTACAACGAATGATTGTCAATCGTGCGCAAATCGTTTCTAAACCATACTAATCCGTTCATGCTATTTGTTTTTATTCATTCTGCATTTATCACTACAATACATTACTTCTTCCCAGTTTTTCTCCCATTTTTTTCGCCAAGAAAAAGGACGTTGACAGGTTTTACAGATTTTTTCGGGAAGATTTACTTTTTTATGCGCCATTATAACATGGAAGTTGATGGTTTATCTGGTCGCGCATAATGAAATCTGTCTGCTAATTTTGGAACAGCATAACCATCTAAACCGTTTATGGCGATTACATTTCCTCTGTCCAATTGCATCCAATTATCATCATGAAAT
The DNA here is from genome assembly GCF_025909975.1 of Flavobacterium lacisediminis. Classification (GTDB taxonomy): domain Bacteria; phylum Bacteroidota; class Bacteroidia; order Flavobacteriales; family Flavobacteriaceae; genus Flavobacterium; species Flavobacterium lacisediminis. The sequence continues at coordinate 261,187 of NZ_JAPCIO010000004.1, forward strand.
AGTTTTTCATCAGCATAAATAGTCTCAACCGAAGCGATGATATGAATACAATCGTTTTCTTCAATTTTGTATTCGTTCACATATTTACAAAGTAATTGTACCGGACTTCCTTTTACGAATGGTACTTTGTGATTATCAATGAATTCAGGTTCTAAATTTGTTTTATCAAATTCTGAAATGTGTTCTTCATAACTTGAAGACGTATGATGTGCATCAGCAATCATTTCTTCTGTAATGTGGTTTACTGTGAAGAATCCGGATTCTTTTATGTTTTTATAAGTGTCTCTTGGAACCGTCGTAGGTCTTAAAATGAATCCTAATAAAGGCGGTTCGCTTCCTAAATGGGTAACACTACTAAATATAGCAACATTTAAAGTGCCATTTTCAGAACTAGTTCCTATTAAGTTGGCCGATTTGTAGCCAGTAACACAATTTACTAAGTTCAATCTTGGCACTTTAGACATATAAAATAATTCGTCTTTCGTAATCTTTCGCATAGCAATTTTTTTATTCAAAGATACATTTTGTTTAACTAATAATAAAAATAATTAAACAAAAATAAATTTCAAAATGAAAAATCTCATAAAAGTCGGGTATTAAAATTTATTATTCCGTATTTTTGTAGTCCAAATTTTTACAAAAACTTCATGCAAACGCCACAAAAAATTGCTGTTGTAGGTTCTGGATTAGTAGGAACTTTATTGGCAATCTATTTAAAAAGAGCCGGACATATAGTACATGTTTACGACAGAAGTCCCGATATTAGAACGGTTGAGTTTTCGGGTCGTTCCATTAATTTGGTGATGTCAAATCGCGGTTGGAAAGCATTAGAAGATGTGGGTTTAGATGAAGAAATTCGAAAAATCGGAATTCCAGTTGATAAAAGAGCCATCCATTTACAAGATGGAAATCTAAATTATCAATATTACGGAAAAGAAGGTGAAGCTATTTTTTCTCTATCAAGAGGCGTTTTGAATAGAAAAATGGTGGATTTAGCTGAAGCTGAAGGAGTAGAATTTTTCTTTGAACGTAAAATTTGGGATGTAACGTTAGCCACCGCAACTTTATGGGAAGGCGAAACGGAACAAGGTGATTGGACCGAGTTAAAATACGATAAAGTTTTTGGAGCCGATGGCGCTTTCTCGAGAATTAGACACAGAATGCAACGTCAATCGATGTTTGATTATTCGCAAGAGTTCATGAAAATTGGTTATAAAGAATTGCACATTCCAGCTAATGCAGATGGTTCTCCAAAAATTGATATTCATTCTTTACATATTTGGCCGAGAGGAAATTTCATGTTAATGGGATTGGCTAATTTAGACAACTCGTTTACTTGTACTTTGTTCATGCCAATTGAAGGCGAAAATTCGTTTGAATCGTTAACCAACGAAGAAAAATTAGTTTCGTTTTTTGCAAATTATTTTCCAGATACAAAAGATGTAATTCCAGATTTAGTGCGTGACTTTTTCAGAAATCCGAACAGTTATTTGGCGATTATGAAATGTTTCCCTTGGACATTTAACGATAAAATTGCTTTAATTGGTGATTCTGCTCATGCAATTGTCCCTTTTTACGGTCACGGAATGAATGCAGGTTTTGAAGATATCACGATTCTGAATGAATTAATGCAACAATATGGCGATGATTGGGATAGAATTTTCAAAGAATACGAAATTTCAAGAAAACCAAATGCAGATGCCATTGCTGAACTTTCGAGACGAAATTTCGAAGAAATGAGTGCCAAAACTGCGGATGCTAATTTTTTATTGCAAAAGAAAATCGAAAAATGGTTTTCCGACAAACATCCAGAAAAATGGATGCCATTATATAGTAGAGTAACTTTTAGTTTACAACCTTATTCAGAAGCCATGGCGATTGGAGATTTTCAAAATGAAATCATGCAAGAAGTTTTGAAAATGGATAATATTCAAGAAAATTGGAATTCGGAAGAAGTTGAAAATAAGATTTTGGAATTATTAGAATAAAAAAAGAGGCAATTGCCTCTTTTTTTATTCTTCTCTATTTACAGCATCCATACTAAAAGCTGGCGTACAAATCGCCAAATATTCGCAAGGTTCATCAAATGGATTTGAATATTGAACACGAGTATTTTTCTCAATTTTAATCGATTGACCTGCTTCTAAGACTATCGTTTCGTCTTCAATAATGAATTGCTTTTTCCCTTTAATGATATATGTATATTCATCAAATTCTGGAGTTTGAAAAGGTTCGCTCCAACCTGGTGGTGCTATCTTATGAGCAATCGAAATCGCTTTATTATTTGTGGTTGCCAGTGATGTTCTTCAATTAATTTTCCATCAGTTGTTGGAACTACGAATGGTGCTTTTTGAATAAAATATTTTTTCATTTTGTTACTTCTTAAAAATAAAATAAACTGCCAATACTAAAAAACAAAAACCTACTGCGTGATTCCATTTGAATGTTTCGTTCTTAAAGAAAAGCATCGAGAAAATCACAAAGATTACTAACGTGATTACTTCTTGAATCACTTTCAATTGCATTAATGAAAACGGACCGCCATTGCCTTCGTAACCAATTTTATTCGCAGGAACTTGAAAGAAATATTCAAACAAGGCTAATCCCCAACTGATTAAAACAATGGTGATTAATCCTGCGTTTTCAAACCACTTTAATTCTTTAAATTTTAGATGACCATACCAAGCTAATGTCATAAAAACATTAGAAAGTATAAGTAATCCTATGGTAACAATCCCTTTCATTAACGTTTAAACATCTTCATCAGCAAACCAAAAGCACCTCGAATAAAACTCGCACTTGTTACCACTTTGGTAATTGATTTCCCAATAACTTCTGTCGTACTTGGTTCTTCTTTTGCTTTTCTGGTTGGTTTTTCTGCTTCTTGTTCGGCTGCTACTTCTTGTGCTTCGGCAATTTTTTTGTTTAATAATTCGTAAGCACTATCTCGATCTAAAACCTCATTATATTTCTTAGCTAATTTCGATTTTGCAATACTTGCTTCAATTTCACTTTCAGTTAAAACATCCATTCGACTCATTGGCGCTCGCATCATCGTAGCCACTAATGGTGTTGGTGTTCCTTTTTCGCTTAATGCTGTTACAAAAGCTTCTCCAATTCCTAGCGAAGTTAACACTTCATCGGTTTCATAAAAAGTAGTGTCGGGATAATTTTCAGCAGTCATTTTAATTGCTTTTCTATCATTTGCCGTAAAAGCTCTCAAAGCATGCTGAATTTTCAAGCCTAATTGTGCCAAAACGCCTGTTGGAACATCCATCGGATTTTGGGTAATAAAATACACTCCAATTCCTTTCGAACGAATTAATTTCACAATCGTTTCAATTTGATTTAATAAAGCCTTACTTGCTTCGTCAAAAATCAAATGGGCTTCGTCTATAAAAATTACTAATTCTGGTCGTCCCGCATCGCCTTGTTCGGGCATGGTATTATAAATTTCGGCTAACAAACTCAACATGAAAGTCGAAAATAATTTCGGTTTGTCTTGAATATCGGTCAAACGCATGATGTTAACGTAACCATTTCCGTTTTCGTCAATTCGCATCAAATCTTGAATATCGAATGATTTTTCACCAAAGAATAATTCCGCACCTTGTTGTTCTAATTCGATGATTTTTCTCAAAATTGAACCAGTTGAACTAGTCGAAATTCTTCCGTATTCGGCTTCAAATTCTGCTTTTCCTTCTTCGGTTGCGTAATTCAATACTTTTTTGAAATCTTTTAAATCCAATAATGGCAAACTATTATCATCGCAATATTTAAAAATGATTGAAACTACGCCAGCTTGCGTGTCGTTCAAATCTAAAATTCGAGAAAATAAAACAGGTCCAAATTCAGAAACCGTAGCTCGTAGTCGAACTCCATTTTGTTCTGAAATGGTCATTAATTCTACAGGAAAACCTTTCGTTTCGTATGGAATTGAAATTTTAGCATGACGTTCAGTGATAAACGATTTCTCTTCGCCAGGCATTGCAATTCCAGAAAAATCACCTTTGATATCCATCATCAAAACCGGAATGCCATTTTGCGATAATTGTTCCGATAACACTTGAATGGTTTTGGTTTTTCCAGTTCCCGTTGCTCCCGCAATTAATCCGTGACGGTTTAAAGTTTTTAATGGGATATTGACATGTGTATTTGGAACCGCTTCGCCATCTAAAATTCCACCACCTAATGTGATGAATTCTCCTTTACAAGTATATCCTTCCGTTATATGTTTGATAAAATCTTCTGTCTTGCTCATTTTGATGTATTTTGAATTTCAAATGTAGTAAAATCGGACGAAATTTCAAGAACAAGTGGTTATGTAAAATTAATTTCTAACTTCATATTCTTAAATTCTAACTTCCAAGTTGTATCTTTGCCGACTATTTTAGTTTTAAGATGTTACAAAAAGAAACACAGTTAGCGGTTGAAAAAGGCGAAATGTTGCCTTTAATGGAGGAGTTTTACACGATTCAAGGTGAAGGATATCATACAGGAACAGCAGCTTATTTTATTAGAATTGGCGGTTGCGATGTTGGTTGTCATTGGTGCGATGTAAAAGAAAGTTGGAATGCAGAATTGCATCCGCCAACCAATACCGATTTGATTGTTGATAATGCAAAAAAATACGCCGACACAGTTGTGGTAACTGGAGGAGAACCTTTGACTTGGGACATGTCTTTATTGACTTCAAAATTAAAAGCTCAAAATTTAAAAGTACATATTGAAACTTCTGGAGCCTACGAAGTTTCAGGAACTTGGGATTGGTTTTGTTTATCTCCAAAGAAAAACAAATTGCCAGTTCAAAGCGCTTACGATATGGCTCACGAATTAAAAGTAATCATCTACAACAAACACGATTTCATTTTTGCAGAAGAGCAAGCGGCTAAAGTAAATCCAAACGCTATTTTGTTCCTACAACCGGAATGGAGCAAAAAAGAAGAAATGACACCATTAATTGTTGATTATGTGATGAACAATCCAAAATGGAGAGTTTCGTTACAAACCCATAAATATTTGAATATTCCTTAATTATATGAAGAAGTTTTTAGTATTAACTGTATTTGTTTTGTTTTCTAATGTTTGTTTTTCTCAGATTGGAGGAGAAGACGAGGTATATTTAGGAGGTGATTTTATCGATGCAAAATTTCAAAATGGAGGAGTTGAGAAGTTTTACGAATACATAGTAGCTAATTTTGATACTACTACAGTGGAGAAAAAGGGTCAAATTATTTTTGAATTCACTGTGAATGAAAATGGTGATGTAAAAAATATAAAAATTTTAAGAGATTTAGGAGCTGATTCTGCTATGGAATTAATTCGAGTTTTACGAAAAGCCCCTAAATGGGAACCTGCTTCAAGAGGAGGGAAGCCAGTTAGCATAAACTTAAAAATGCCTTTGACATTTAAATAAATAAAAAATCCCAAATCGTTAGTTTTGGGATTTTTTGTTTTTATAAAGATAGCTTCGCTAAATAATCAAAATGCTTCCCTTCCAGAATTAATTCGCATTCCAAACCATTTGCAATTGCGGCATTTTGAAGCGTATTGTAATCCAAATACAGCCAATCAAAAGTATCTTCGGTTTCTCCTTTATATTGAATCGTAAAAGTTAATTCACCGTAATATCCATTCGCGGGAACTTCGTAAGCACCATCTTCGTCTTGGTCGTACATATAAATTAAGTCTGAACTATCAATTAGAATTTGTCCACCTTCATTTAAAAGCGATTTTAATTTTTGCAAGAACTTCGAAATCTGATTCATTTTTCCAAAAATTCCAGTTCCGTTCATTAGAAGTAGAATAGTGTCGAATTTTTCCGAAGTATCTAAATTCAATACATCCGAAACTTTGCAATTTTTCAAGCCTCTCAATTCACAAGCTTTAATAGCATTTTCCGAAATATCAATTGCGGTAACATCAAAACCTTTTTCTTGTAAATACAAAGCGTGACTTCCAGCACCGCAACCCACATCTAATACTTTTCCTTTGGCTAATTGTAATGCTTTTCGTTCCAGTTTTGGCATTTCTTTAAAATCACGAAACAAATACGCAACACTCATTTCATCAGCTTCCGAAATAGAAGTTTCCGTAATTAAATCTTCAGGAGAATTATGGGTTTGGTAGTCTAAAATGGCTTTTCCGAAAAGGTCTTTCATGGTTTGTATTTCAAAATTCAACATTCGTTATTCTAAATTCGAAATTCAAAATCGTAACTTTGCAGTAGAAAATTCATAAAATGCTAAAGCCAAATTTAAACGAACTCGGAAAACTTGCCAAAGATACGCATAACGAAACCAAAAAGTATTTTGACAAGCTAAAAAAGAAAACACCTAAGAATTTGGATTATGTAATGCAAGATTTACACGATGCCGAATTCAAAAAAACGGATTGTTTGGAGTGTGCCAATTGTTGCAAGACAACTGGACCGTTATTTACGTCGGCTGATATTGAGCGAATTTCAAAGAGTTTTCGTCAAAAACCACAGCAATTTATCGACCAGTATCTTCGCATTGATGAAGACAACGATTATGTGTTGAAAAGTGTTCCGTGTACGTTTTTAGACAGCGACAATAAATGTTTCATCTACGATGTCCTCCCAAAAGCCTGCCGAGAATTTCCACACACCGATAGAAAGAAATTCCAACAAATCTCTAATTTAACGTTGAAGAACGTTGCAATTTGCCCGGCGGCTTATAATATTGTGGAGAAAATGAAGGAGAAGTTGCCTCTTTGAGAAGTGGTCAGTGTTCAGTTGAAAGTGTTCAGATTTTTTACAATTTTGTCATTCCGTTAGGGATCTAAAATTTTATTAGTGACAATTCGTGAAATTCGTGTTTTAACATCCAGCTTCCATCATCAATCATAAATCAAATACTTTTTTCTCACTTCCTTAAACTGTTCCAAACCTTCTTGCCAGGTTTTTCTAATTTCTTTTTCGGTCATTCCGGCTTCAATTTGTTCTCGTAATTTTTTTGTTCCGGCTAATTTGGTGAAGAAATCATTGAAGAAAACGGTTTTGTCTATGGTTTTTTCGTAAGCTTTCAATAACCATTTTAATTCTAGTCGGTGCACTTTTCTAATCTCGGTTAAATCTTCTCCAAAACATACTTTTCCATTATGAACTGGGTCTTTTGCGCCAAAATTTGGTTTCGGACTAAAGCTAAAATCAAATTCGCTTTCAGGTAAAAAGGGCGAACCATAAATTTGGAATTGTTTCTCTGTTCCGCGACCTAAACTAACATTTGTACCTTCAAAAAAGCACAAACTCGCATACAAATTAATGGATTGATCGTTGGGTAAATTTGGCGAAGGCTTTACTGGTAAACTATATTTCATATCGTGCGAATAGTTCAAACAAGGCGCTACTTTCAAATTGCATTGCAAACTATCTTTCAACCATTTTTCTCCGTTAATCATTTTCGCATATTCGCCAATCGTCATCCCATGCAAAACCGGAATTTCATGCATCCCAACAAAACTCTTGTGTTCCTTTTCTAATATCGGACCATCAATAATAGTTCCATTCGGATTTGGTCGGTCTAAAACCAAGAGCGGAATATTGTTTTCCGCACAAGCTTCCATCACATAATGCAACGAAGATATATAAGTGTAAAATCGCGCGCCCACATCTTGTAAATCAAAAACCAAGATATCAATTCCTTCTAATTGCTCAGGTTTTGGCTTTTTATTGTTTCCGTAAAGGGAAATAATCGGCAAATTCGTTTTGGTATCTTTTCCGTCTACAATTAATTCGCCAGCATCTGCCGTTCCTCTAAAACCGTGCTCAGGTGCATAAATTTTCTGAAGATTGATGTTTTGTTCGATTAAAAAATCAACCAAATGCTTCTCTTTCGAAAGAATTCCCGTTTGATTCGTAACTATTCCAACACGTTTGTCTTTTAATAATGGCAAATAACTTTCAAAGTTTTCGGCACCCGTTTTAAAAGTGACATCTGTTGAAGTGGAAGTCAAAGTCACATTATCAGTACTAGGTTTTACCTGCGGAATAGCCTTTTTACTACTTCCACACGAAACGATTAGTAAAGAAAAAAATAATAATGTACTTTTGAAAAATAATTTAGATGTCATAAAAACCTTGAATTTAGAATATTTCATAGCCAAAAGACTAATTGCTGCTAAAAGTTATAAAAGTAGTATTTCTTCGCCAATTATAAAAATTGCGATTACGGCAATTGCCATCGGAATTATTATGATGATTATGGCGGTGGCTACAGGTGTTGGACTTCAAGATAAAATTCGAGAGAAAGTTTCTGCTTTCAACGGACACATTATTATTTCTAATTTTGATGATAATCAATCGCAAGTCACTACCGAACCGATTTCAGTCAATCAAAGTTTTTATCCCAAATTCAAAAATGTAGAAGGTATTAGTCACGTACAAGCTGTAGCAAGCAAAGCCGGAATCATACGTACAGAAAAAGCTTTCGAAGGAATCATATATAAAGGTGTCGGAAAAGATTATAATTTCACCAATTTAGAAGAATATTTGGTTGATGGTAAAATTCCAAATCTAAGATCTGAATTAAATACTGAAGTTTTAATTTCGGAATACTTAGCTAAGCGACTGCAATTAAAGGTAGGCGATAAGTTTCTAACCTTTTTCATGAAAGACAACGGAAAACTACCGAACAAAAGAAACTTTCTAATCACTGGAATTTTCAACTCAGGTTTTCAAGAATTCGATGCTACTTATATAATAGGTGATATTCGCCACGTGCAACTCATCAATAAATGGCAACCAACAGAAGTCGGAGCATTTGAAGTTTTCGTAGACGATTTCTCAAAAATCAAAGAAAAAGGCGATGAAGTCTACAAAGAAATTCCGCCTACTTATAATAGTATCACCATCGAAGAAAAGTATTACAGTATTTTCGAATGGTTAAAATTGTTCGATTTTAATATCTTGGTCATTCTAATCGTAATGATTGTTGTAGCAACCATTAATATGGTAGTCGCATTATTAGTTCTAATTTTAGAGCGAACCCAAATGATCGGAATTCTAAAAGCCATGGGGGCTAACAATTGGAATGTCCGAAAAATATTCCTTTACAACGCTTTCTATTTAATCGCTCGAGGTTTGTTTTGGGGGAATTTAATTGCTATTTCTTTATTACTAATTCAAAAATTCTTCGGCGTAATCCAACTCAATCCCGAAAACTACTATGTAAACGAAGCACCGGTAAGTATCAATTTACTTCACATCGCATTATTAAATGTAGGAACTGTTATCGTTTGTTTGTTTGTTTTATTAATTCCGTCTTATATTATCACAAAGATTTCTCCAGTAAAAGCAATACGTTTCGATTAATTTGACTTTTTTGGTTACCTGAAACAATAGTCTTTCTCTTATTGAGTGCATAAAGTCTTATAACTATTCGATGATAATTAGGGGGGTTATTTTTTTTATGTCATTTTTTAAGAAAAAAACTTTCTTGTATTAAGTTCTTGTTATCAGAGAGTTAAGAAAAGTATCAAAAAAAAGAGAAAAAAAAGATTGTAAAAGGCTTGTGGTTACGGAAAAGATTTCTACTTTTGCACCCGCATTAGAGCAGAAGTTCATATACAAACTGAAAGATTAAACAAATCAAAAAAACTTTAAAAAAAGTTGAAAAAAGATTTGGATAATAAAAAGTAAAGGTAGTATCTTTGCCGACCCGAAACGAAAGAATTGGGGAGTACAAGTTCTTAAAAATATTGAGTAAGTGGTCATGAAAAAATAATCAAAAAATTTTTTCAAAAAAGCTTGCCAGATTAAAAAAGAGTTGTACTTTTGCACCCGCTAATCGAATGAGAGGCGACACAAAAAGAGAATGACACGTTCATAGACATATTGAATTGACAGCACAAAATCACAGCGATGTGATTTTGAAAATAAGAGAGAGTAAGATTTTTCGAGTAAATTGAAAATAACCTAGCGA
>NZ_JAPCIO010000005.1 GCF_025909975.1 Flavobacterium lacisediminis
TTGTTTGCAGATCCAAATCATCCGCCATTATGTAGTGGTGAGGATCCTACTTTTATTGTTGTATCATCATTTAATGCAAATACAATATTAAATTGGACAGTAAATGCAGTTGGTGTTAATGGAGCATTATCAGGAACAGCTACAGGTTCAACAATAATTGAACAATTATTAACTACTGCAGTAGATAATGTAGCAGGTTATGTAGATTATATTATTACTCCGACATTAGATGGATGTACAGGCGCACCAATTACAGTTCGAGTTATTGTAAATCCATTACCAAAACCAGTATTAACTGATGGCGCAATTTGTGTGGATGAGTTCGGAGTTACTTTCCAAACGTATACGTTGAATTCAGGCTTAGATAATGCGACTTATGATTTTGTATGGTATTTAGATGGAGTAGCGATTCCAAATTCAAACAATGCAACTTATACTGCTAATACAGTTGGAACGTATAGTGTTATTGCGACAAATACTACAACAAACTGTGTGTCAGAGATCGTTAGTGCTAACATAACAGCTACTACACCAGCCACTAGTTTTACAGTTACGCAAAGTGCATATTTTAGTGGAAATGCTACATTAACTGTAAATGTAATAGGTGGAAGCGGTACATTAATGTATTCATTAGACGAAGGAACATTACAGTCTTCAAATGTATTTACGAATGTAAGTTCTGGACCTCATACGATAACAGTAATTGATACACAAGGATGTACTTATTTAGTTCAAACGGTATTTGTGATTAACTATCCACAATATTTCACTCCAAATGGAGATGGTATTAACGATGGTTGGTTCATCGCAGGCTTACAAGATACAGATTACATCTACATCTTTGATAGATATGGTAAACTAATCAAACAGTTACGAGGTGAAGAGTTTTGGGATGGTACTTACAACCTAGAAAACCTTCCTTCAACTGATTACTGGTTCACCGTTGATTATTTAGAGAATGGAGTTAAAAAACAATTTAAAGCACACTTCTCATTAATACGATAGTTGAGATTTAAATAAAAAAGGCGAAACCATGTTTCGCCTTTTTTATTATAAAGATTTTATAAAAAAAGAGACCTTATAAGGTCTCTTTTTTTTATCTTATATAAAGATTATAATTTATTATAAACTGTAATTGCTTCTTTTAATATTTGAACAGATCTAATCAAATCGTCTTTTTTCAATACATAAGCAATACGAACTTCATCTAAACCAACATTTGGTGTTGAATAAAATCCGGCAGCTGGAGCTACCATAACAGTTTCTCCATTTAAGTCATAAGATTCTAATAACCATTGAGCAAATTTATCTGCATTATCAATTGGTAGTTTAGCGATGCAATAAAATGCTCCTTTGGGAGTAGCTACTTTCACGCCTTCAATCTTGTTTAATTCAGTAATTAAAGTATCTCTACGGTCTTTGTATTCTGAAATAACATCATCAAAATAACTTTGTGGAGTTTCTAATGCCGCCTCACTTGCAATTTGAGCATATGTAGGAGGACTTAAACGAGCTTGAGCAAATTTCATTGCAGTTGCCATTACATCTTTGTTCTTTGAAACTATACAACCAATTCTAGCTCCACACATGCTATAGCGCTTAGAAACTGAATCAATCATGATAGCATGTTCTTCTAAACCAGGTACATTCATTACAGAGAAATGCTTATCTCCATCATAAATGAATTCGCGATATACTTCATCAGCAATTAAGAATAAATCATGTTTCTTAACTATTTCTGCTAATTTTAAAATTTCTTCTTGAGAATATAAATAACCAGTAGGATTACCTGGATTACAAATTAAAATGGCTTTTGTTTTTGGAGTGATTAATTTTTCAAAAGCTTCTATAGGAGGTAAGGCAAATCCTGTTTCAATTCCAGAAATAACAGGGACTACATGCACTCCTGAAGCAGTCGAAAATCCATTATAGTTAGCATAAAATGGTTCTGGAATAATAATTTCATCACCTGCATCCATAGTACTTCCCATTGCAAAAAGCAAGGCCTCTGATCCCCCCGTTGTGATAATTATATCTTGAGTGTCAATAGGTAATCCATGATTCTTGTAATATTGAGAAAGCTTTGATCTATAGCTTTCAAATCCTGCCGAATGACTATACTCTAATACAGTAATATCTGCATTTTTTACTGCTTGTAAAGCTACTTCTGGAGTTTTAATATCAGGTTGCCCAATATTTAAATGATATACTTTATGTCCTTTTTTCTTAGCAATTTCTGCATAAGGTACCAATTTTCTAATTGGTGATTCTGGCATTTGTTGCCCTTTAACGGAAACTTTTGGCATGATCTGTTTTTTTAAAGATGCACAAAATTGCGATTTTTTTTTGTTATAAGGATAATAATCAATATTAAAAAATGTTAAAAATGTAAATCTATTGTGATAATTTCTTACATTTAGGTAATAAATTGTAGAATGAGAAATTGTTTCCTAATAGTGTTTTTCTTTTTGACTGTTGCAACACTTCAGTCGCAGTCTAATTTTATTTGGAATTCAAAAAAAGATAAAATTAAAATTCCATTTGAGTTAACTCATAATCTTATAATTGTGGATGTGAATTTTAATGGTATTCCTTTAAAAATGATAGCCGATACCGGAGCTGAAATGAATATTTTGTTTAGTTTTCCAGAGAAAGATTCTGTAGTGTTGAGTCATACAGATAAGATTCAAATTAAAGGTGTGGGGAAAGGAGAATCTTTAGATGCTTATTTGTCTAAAAAAAATCATATTAAAATTAAAGACTATGAAGATACTAATTTTGAAATTGTACTTATACCGAGCCAAGATATTAGTATCATTAATAAATTAGGAGTACCTATAAACGGAATAATAGGAAGTAGTTTTTTTGAATCTGGAGTTGTTGAAATTAATTACCAAAAAAAACAGATTATTTTACATAAAAATGATTTGCATCAAAATGATGTTCGCACAAAAAAACATCATGTTCTCGATGTAGAATTTCATGAAAATAAACCTTATGTTCAAATGCCTATTTCTATACAAGATAATGAAAAAGTTGTAAAACTATTATTTGATACTGGTTTAGGCGATGGTTTATGGTTGTTTGAAAATGACAGTTTGAAAAGTAGTAATCATTTTTTTGTTGATCTTTTGGGGGTTGGACTTTCAGGTGAAATTTTGGGCAAACGTTCACGAATTGAACAAATTAAATTAGATAATTTAGTTTTAAAGGATGCTTTAGTTTCATATCCAGATAGTGTTTCATTCAATCAGATTTCTTTGTTAAAAGATCGTAACGGCTCTCTTGGTGGAGATATTATAAAAAGATTTAATTGGTTTTTAGATTATGAGAATAAGCGATTTTATTTTAAAAAGAATACACAATTTAACACGCCATTTGAATATAATATGTCGGGTATAGAAATACAACATTCCGGATTGCAATGGGTTAAAGAAGCCGTTCGAAAAGAAGGCGGAATTGGCCAAGTTAATATGGATGAATTTGTTTTTGAAGATTCTAGTAAACGCTACAATTATAATTATGAATTAAAACCTATTTTTCAAATTTACGCCATTCGAAAAAATTCTCCTGGAGAAAAAGCAGGTCTGTTAGTTGGAGATAAAATACTGAAAATTAATAATAAATTAGCTTCGCAACTTTCAATTCAAAGTATTACTGATTTATTCCAATCTGAAGAAGGTAAATGGATAACAATGATAGTGGATAGGGCAGGAATTCGATTTACAGTTAAATTCCAACTCGAAAAAATCTTATAAAAAAAGTCCCAATTTAATTGGGACTTTTTATTTATGAATTTGGAAATGATTTCTTTTTAACAAGAGGACTAACTTCTTCCTTAACAATTACTGTTCCTTTAATTCTTAACGGAACCATACCATTTGGTTTATTTATGGCATTAGTTTCAATTGTAATTGTTTTGCTAATAGGTCCAGGATTCATGTTATATTGAACTTTAATTTGACCTTTTCCGCCAGGAACAATTGGTTCTTTTGGCCATTCAGGAACAGTGCATCCACAACTTGATTTGGCATTAATAATATTTAAAGGTTGGTCACCAGTATTCGTAAATTCGAAAATTCTTATTCCATCATCTTTTCCTTTTTCTACCTCGCCATAGTTGATAGTTTCTTCTTTGAATTCAATTTTTGCACCCGATTGGGCAAACGAAGTCATTCCAACTAATACAGTTAAATAAACAAGTAATTTTTTCATCATCTTATAAATTAATAGGTTGTTGTAAAATTAATTAAATAAAAGCAACCAACAAACTACTCCTAACATTTTTTTTATTTTCGTGATATAGTTACTTTTGCAGTTACTAATACAAAAAACATACCAAAGTAAATTTTGGAATGTTAAAACGAACAGTCAAGCTGTTCAACGATTCAACAATTAAACAAGAAAAAAATATAATGATTCCTGCACAATTCAACGCTAAAGAAGTAGAACAAAAGTGGTACGACTACTGGATGAAAAATGATTATTTTACATCCAAACCCGACCACAGAACGCCGTACACCATTGTAATTCCGCCACCAAACGTAACGGGAGTATTACACATGGGACACATGTTGAATAACACCATTCAAGATGTATTAATTCGTCGTGCGCGTTTAAAAGGGTTCAACGCTTGTTGGGTACCAGGAACTGACCATGCCTCTATTGCAACCGAAGCTAAAGTAGTAGCGAAGTTAAAAGAAGAAGGTATCAATAAAAACGATTTAACGCGTGAAGAATTTCTAAAACACGCTTGGGAATGGACCGATAAATACGGCGGAACCATCTTAGAGCAATTAAAACAATTAGGATGTTCTTGTGATTGGAGTCGTACCAAGTTTACGATGGATGACGACATGTCAGCTTCAGTAATTCACTCATTTGTAGATTTATACAACAAAGGTTTGATTTATCGCGGTTACCGAATGGTAAACTGGGATCCAGAAGCTAAAACTACATTATCTGATGAAGAAGTAATCTTTGAAGAACGTCAAGGAAAATTATATTTCATCAAATATAAAATTGAAGGTTCAGAAGATTTCTTAACTGTTGCTACAACACGTCCTGAAACTATTTTTGGAGATACTGCAATTTGTATCAATCCAAATGACGAACGTTTTTCACATTTAAAAGGGAAAAAAGCAATCGTACCTATTTGCGGTAGAGTTATTCCTATCATCGAAGATGAATATGTTGATGTTGAATTTGGTACTGGTTGTTTAAAAGTAACGCCTGCTCACGATACTAACGATAAAACTTTAGGAGATAAACATAATTTAGAAATCATCGATATTTTCAACGAAGATGCTTCTTTGAATTCTTTCGGATTGCATTATCAAGGAAAAGACCGATTTGTAGTTCGTGAAGAGATTTCGAAAGAGTTAGAAACTATCGGAGCGTTAGCAAAAACCGAAACACATTTAAATAAAGTAGGAACTTCTGAAAGAACCAAAGCTGTAATCGAACCAAGATTATCAGATCAATGGTTCTTAAGTATGGAAGAATTAGTAAAACCTGCTATCAAAGCGGTTTTAGAATCAGACGAAATCAAATTATATCCAAGTCGTTTTAACAATACATATGCGCATTGGTTAAACAACATTCGCGATTGGAATATTTCGCGTCAATTGTGGTGGGGACAACAAATTCCAGCTTACTATTTTGGCGATGGAAAAGAAGATTTCGTAGTAGCAGAAAACATCGAAAAAGCAGTTGAGCTTGCAAAAGTAAGAACAGGCAATGCACAGCTTCAAGCTTCTGACTTAAAACAAGACGCGGATGCATTAGACACTTGGTTCTCTTCATGGTTATGGCCAATGGCTGTTTTTGGAGGTGTTTTAAATCCAGAAAATGAAGATTTTAAATATTATTATCCAACAAATGATTTAGTTACGGGTCCAGATATTTTATTTTTCTGGGTAGCGCGTATGATTATTGCAGGTTATGAATATGCTGGAGAAAAACCATTTTCAAATGTATATTTAACGGGATTAGTTCGCGACAAGCAAGGTCGTAAAATGTCAAAATCATTAGGAAATTCACCTGAACCTCTTGGACTAATTGAGAAATTTGGTGCTGATGGTGTTCGTGTGGGATTGTTATTGAGCGCTTCGGCAGGAAATGATATTTTATTCGACGAAGAATTATGCAACCAAGGTAAAGGTTTCTCTAATAAAATTTGGAATGCTTTCAAACTAATCAAAGGTTGGGAAGTAGCGGATATTGCACAACCAGAAGCTTCAAAAGTAGCCATTGAATGGTATGAAGCGAAGTTGCAACAAACCTTAGTCGAAATCGAAGATAATTTTGATAAATACAGATTATCAGATGCGTTAATGGCGATTTACAAATTGGTTTGGGACGATTTTTGTTCGTGGTTTTTAGAAATGATAAAACCAGGTTACCAACAACCAATCGACCGCGCTACGTTTGACAAAGCAATTGAAATGTTAGAAGCTAACTTGAAATTGTTACATCCGTTCATGCCGTTTTTAACAGAGGAAATTTGGCACCATATTGCCGAAAGAACACCAGAACAAGCGTTAATAGTAGGTGAGTGGCCAAAAGCTAAATCGTATGATGCAAAATTAATTGCTGATTTTGATTTTGCTACCGAAGTTATTTCTGGAATTAGAACGATTCGTAAAGATAAAAACATTCCGTTTAAAGATGCGATGGAATTAAAAGTAGTGAACAACGAGAAAGCGTCAACGTATTTTGATTCGGTGATTCAGAAGTTAGGAAATGTTACGACTTTAGAATACGTTTCAGATAAAGTTGATGGTGCGTTATCGTATCGTGTAAAATCGAATGAATATTTTATTCCAATTACAGGAAACATTGATGTAGAAGCAGAAATAGCTAAATTAACTGAAGAGTTAAACTACACAAAAGGATTCTTACGCTCGGTGCAAGGGAAATTGTCTAACGAAAAATTCGTAGCCGGCGCGCCTGAGCAAGTAATTGCAAACGAACGCAAAAAAGAAGCCGACGCTTTAGCAAAAATCGCCATGATTGAGCAAAGTTTAGCTGGTTTGAAATAATATTTCTTTATAAGAAAAAAAATCCCGAGTGTGAACTCGGGATTTTTTTTGTTTATACTTTAAAAATGGCGAGTAGCCATAAACAGTTTTTTTAGGGTTTTGTTTTAACGTTTTGTAGCTTTGAATAATGTTTCAAAACCTTTCCATTTGGTCTGAAACCAAATATACAAAAGATCCATCAATTAAGCACTCACGCTTAAATTTTGTAAAACCACGATTAGCGTTAGTACCTAATTTTGGTTCGCTTGAATTCTTCAACAAAACCTTTTTGTAAGCAATCAACATTTTTTTACTTTAGTTTCTTAATCGACTTAAAAGCAATTTGTCTCCACTGTACAATTATATCCAAATGTTTGTATATCAGACATGATTTCAGATTGTTCAACAGGATCACAGCATATTGTCATAAGGGATGAACACTGGTAAATATTTATTCCTTGAGAAGCAGCACTTCCATTTTTAACAATGAGTGATTGAAGGTTGGGGTTAAAACTGACATTGAAATAACTCATATTCACGCAATCTCTAATGTCAAGTGAAACGAAGCGGTTCCCGCTGCAGTCCGCATAGCTTAAATTGTTAAGTCCAGTGAAAGTAAGAGATGCCAGATTATTGATATTGCATCGCAAATTCGTGAGATTTGTACAACCAGAAAGCTTAAGTTCTTGCAGATTGTTTTGCCCGCATTCAAGATCCCTAAGGCGATTACATCCTGTGGCATCTAACGATTGCAAGTTATTTGTAGAACAATTAACATCCTGAAGATTTGTAAGTGTACTAAGATTTAAATTTGTTAATGTGTTATCTTGTGCATAGAGTTGCTTAAGATTTGCAAGATGTCTGACATTCAATGTCGAAATATTGTTTTGGTAAATTCTTAAATTTTCAAGTTTATTAGCACCTTGAATATTCAGGTTTGTGATTTGATTAAATTGACATAAAAGTGTTTTAAGCGATCCAAGTGATCCAACATTAAGAGTTTGTAAATTATTTCCATCACATGCGAGGTATTCTAAACGACTCAAACCTGTCACATTAAGTGAAGGTATTTCGTTATCTGTCAGCATTACATTCACAAGTCGTCTTAGACTTGTTAAATCAAGTGGTTGAGAGATATTGTTATATTTAACTGAAAGTGTCTGAATATTCCTGAACTGAAGAATTCCTTCGATTGAATTTATATTTGATTGATCAATTGTTAAACTACCAACATTTTCAGCTTCGCAAACTTGGATTTCACCATCTCCATTTACATCTATAACTGTATGCCCATCTAAAGTGACACAAACACCATAACCACCTGCAATAAGTTTAGCCTTAAAATTAGCATCAGGAATATTGACGATTTGGGTACAATTAGGATCAGTATTTACTATTCCAGGAGGATTATTACTGCTATCACTATCATTAGAACAGCTAGTAGATAATAGTAATAAAAAAAATCCCGTAACAAATAATAATTTTTTCATAGTTAAATTTAAATGTTTGTTTTATTTAATCTGATAATCACCAATTAGCGATAGGTTGGATAATTAAGGTAAAAATATTAAAAAATTCTTACAAATTATAAAACACAACATTTGTTTAAGCCCAATCTTATAAACAATAAAAATCCCGAGTATGAACTCGGGATTTTTTGATTTTTATTGTTTTAGTTTTTTGTATGCTCTAATTAAAGTTTTAAGCTCTCGGTTAGAAGTTACATCCATAACTTTTTCAGATAAAAAATGACCATATTTGAATGTTACTAAGTATTTTGTAGTAGTTAATGCGTTAGAAATTACGTCAAGTTCATTTCTTAATGCTTGTTTTTCATCTTCTATTTTTTGTAAGTGTGCAAATTTCTCTTTAAAATCTCTTCTGAAAGTGGTTGTGTTAAATGGAATTGAGTGAAGAATTTGCATTTGCTTCTTCGATTTTAAATCCAAGGTATCTATAATTCTAGGAACTATATTTTCAATTTCTTTTCTTGATAATGAATTTAAATTCTCTGGAAGAAAAGATTCTTGTTTTACAATTCCTTTTTTAGGAGT
Source organism: Flavobacterium lacisediminis (assembly GCF_025909975.1). Taxonomy (GTDB): domain Bacteria; phylum Bacteroidota; class Bacteroidia; order Flavobacteriales; family Flavobacteriaceae; genus Flavobacterium; species Flavobacterium lacisediminis. The sequence goes on from NZ_JAPCIO010000005.1 coordinate 9,077, forward strand.
TGTTTTTACAGTTTCTTCTGGAAATTGGTTATTCATATAACCGCTTCCAAAGCACTTTTTGCATTTTGGATCTAAACCTTCACAAGAACAAATTTGAACTGCCATAAATTGTTGTTTTTATTCTGAATCGGTATTAATTGGTTTTATAGCAACCTTCTAAACACAGTTTCAAATGGGTTGTAAAGATATGTAAAGCAAATGAAATTCAGTGTAAATAGAACAATCAATAATCAAACTTTAGTCGGCTACATATTCCAAAATATCACCTGGCTGACAATCTAAGACTTTACAAATGGATTCCAGCGTACTAAAACGTACTGCTTTAGCTTTTCCTGTTTTTAAGATGGACAAATTGGCTAAGGTAATGTCTACTTTTTCCGAAAGTTCGTTGAGCGACATTTTGCGCTTTGCCATCATCACATCTAAGTTTACTACTATTGCCATACGTTATACGGTTAAGTCGTTTTCTTCTTGAAGTTCAATACCGCGTTTGAATATTTGGGCAATCACCAAAAGCGTAATTCCCATAAACAACCAAACATCGCCACCCGCAATTTTTAAATGCTGAATAGAAGGAATTGAAACCCCTTGTTGTACCATTTTTTCTGAAAAATTGGTTCCCCAAATCGCAAAAAAGGCAATTCCTAATGTTAAATAAGCCACGCTAAAAATAAAACGATTGACATCTTTATTAAAGGGTTGGGCCAAGTTTAGTTTTTTATCGTGAATAATCTTGATAATCAAATAAAATAGTATGGCTTTTAAAACAGCCACAATACTCATTAATGAAGTTAATGTGACAAAATGACTTTGGTTAAATTGATACAACGAAGACAAATCGATATGGTTCCAAAAGTAAGATGAACCTATTGGATTAATAAACAAAGTAAAAAAGGTGTTTACGAGAAATCCACCTGCATCAATACCAAGTCCAATAAAAATGATCCAAGCCAATACATACAATACATTTAGCATCTGTTGTGCACTAATTTTAATTTCCATAGAAGTAAATATTAAAAGTTGATGATGCAAATGTTAATAAATATTTATTGAAAAACAATAAAAATTTAGTTATTTTAAATAAATATTTTGTAATACTTGTGTTTGTTGGGGTTTTAGGAATAAAAAAACTCCTGAGATTAATCAGGAGTTTTTATTATTTAATCACCAAATCGTATTTCTTCAACAATCCAGACAAATTTCCAGTAGAAAAAACAGCCCGTTTTAGTTTGTTTTTTTCTGGGTCAATGATGAAATCATAACTCGTTGAAAAATCGGTTTTGTGAGCTGTTGTGCCTATGAAAACAGCATGTCTTAAATTGCAATTGTCAAACATGGCTTCCGATAAATCACTTTCCATAAAATCAACTGCAATCATGCTGCAATTGATGAATTGCATTTTCTTTAGTTTCAAACTGTAAAATTGTGCATAATCAAGTAAGCTGTCTTTAAAATGAAACTCGTATAAAATTTGATCCGTCATAGCAAAATTCACCGAAGTAAAATCGCATTTCGTAAACCAAACATCACGCAAAGACACATGGTTAATCTTCGTACCTCTAAAATTACAATCGATAAAATTGCAATCGATAAACGTAACCGCAATAAACGAACAAGCTCTGAAATCGCAATTAGTAAATGTGCAATTTTCGTATTCTTTGTATTTTACATCGCTTTCTGCATAAGTAATATCAGAGAAATTTTGGTCGATAATATAATCTGCGTGCATGGTTTTAGTTTAGAAATGTAAAACTACTTCAATTTTTTATCGAATCAAAAAGAAACTTATGTGTTTAAAAAAGCTATATTCGTGAAAATTTTGGGGATGTAGCTCAGTTGGCTAGAGTGCTTGACTGGCAGTCAAGAGGTCGTGGGTTCGAGCCCCATCTTCTCCACAAGAATCCTGTTTCGGCAGGGTTTTTTGTTTTAAAACCCTTCAAAAACGCCTAGTCCAAATAAAGCAAAATCGTATTTGACTGGGTCTCTCGAATCTAACTTTCTTAAATTTTTGTCCAATTCAGCTAAAGCTTTAGCATCGTTTTGTTTGCGTGTTAGCAATTCTAATTTCCTTGCCACATTTCCCGAATGTACATCCAATGGACAAGATAGTAGAGCAGGAGAGATGCTGTTCCAAATTCCTAAATCGACACCTTTGTTATCTTTACGAATCATCCAACGCAAATACATATTAATGCGTTTCGCTGCCGAACCATTTAACGGGTCGGAAATGTGTTTTTCAGTTCGAGCTAAATGAGGCGCTTCAAAAAACAATTGTTTAAACTCGGAAATGGTGTGTTGCATCGTTGGGTTTTCTTTCGAAAAAACCGCTTCTAATCCGTTATGATTTTGGTAAATATGTTGTAAACCTTTAACGAATCCTACAAAGTCTTTTCCATTAAAAGTACGATGAACGAAATTTTCTAACGATTCTAATTGTGTTTCCGAATGATTCATGACAAAATCGTAAGGTGAATTTCCCATTAAATCCATCATTTTCTTCGCATTGTTGATAATCATTTTGCGATTTCCCCAAGCAATAGTTGCCGCCAAAAAGCCTGCAATTTCAATATCTTCTTTCAACGAATACAAATGCGGAATCTGAATTGGATCACTTTCAATGAAATTTGGATTGTTGTACAACTCGACTTTTTCGTCTAGAAATTCTTTTAACTCGGATTGTGTCATTTTAAGAACTTACAATATTCCCATCTACCATCGTCAATTTTCTATCTGCCATGTTGGCTAATTCTTCATTGTGAGTCACAATTACAAAGGTTTGACCAAATTCATCACGCAATTTAAAGAACAATTCGTGTAGATTTTCGGCTGTATGTGTGTCTAAATTTCCTGAAGGTTCATCGGCAAAAATAACGGCTGGTTTGTTAATTAAAGCTCTCGCAACCGCAACACGTTGTTGTTCACCACCTGAAAGTTCGCTTGGCTTGTGATGTGTTCTTTCGGCTAAACCTAAATAAGATAATAAACGTTTGGCTTCGGTTTCCACTTCTTTTTTATCGCGATTGGCTATAAATCCAGGAATACAAACATTTTCTAATGCAGTAAATTCAGGTAACAATTGGTGAAACTGAAAAATGAATCCTAAATGTTGGTTTCTAAATTTAGAAAGTTCTTTGTCTTTTAAATTCAAAACAGATGCTCCATTGATTTCTAAAACGGTATCGTTTTGTTTTGCAGGTAAATCTAAAGTACCTAAAATTTGAAGTAAAGTCGTTTTTCCAGCACCCGAAGCACCAACAATAGAAACGATTTCACCTTTCTTTATGTGTAAATCCACTCCTTTTAAAACATGAAGCGAATCGTAATATTTATTTAGATTTTTTGCCGTAATCATAATGGAACATTTCTACAAAGAAACAAAGATTTTCACCGAATAAAAAAACTATTCTAAAACTATTCACGTATCTCAAATAATAAAGTTTAGTTAAAATAGTATTTATGTTTAATTTTTTTATAAATTTGTTAAACAAAATAAACGAATGTAATTTATGAGAAATAGTTTAAAAGGGTTGTCGTTAGTTTTGATTTTGGTTTTTGGTTCATGTACCGCTAAAGAAAAACCAATAGTAAAAGAAGAGTTTAAAGAACCATTTAATGTAAAAGTCAAAGAAGGTATGGAAGTTGCAACATTTGCTGGAGGCTGTTTTTGGTGTACAGAAGCGGTTTTCCTAGAAATAAAAGGAGTAGAGAAAGTAGTTTCAGGATATATTGGAGGGAAAACTATCAACCCAACTTACAAGGATATTTGTACGGGAGAAACAGGTCATGCAGAAGCGATTCAGATTACATTTAATCCGAATGAAGTGGCATATGAAGATTTATTAGAAGTTTTCTTCGCAACACACGACCCAACCACTCTAAATCGTCAGGGTGCTGATGTGGGAACACAATATAGAAGTGAAATTTTCTATCATTCGGAATCTCAAAAAACGAAAGCAGAAAACTACATTCAGTTGTTAGCAAAAGAAAAATTATATGATAAAAAGATTGTAACGAAAGTGTCTTCTGCTAGTGTGTTTTATAATGCAGAAGAGTATCACCAGAATTATTACAATCAAAATTCAAGTCAAGGCTATTGTCAAATGGTGATTGCACCGAAATTAGAAAAATTGCGCAAGTATTATAAATCGAAATTAAAATAGAAGGGAAAAATTGCTATGAACACTACTATTGAAAAAGAAATATTCGACATTATCGGTGACAATCATCAAATGACATCTGTAGAAACACCGTTACGACCAGATGCTTTTGTACGATCTGACGCTCAAAAAATGGAAGTTATTGAACACCATTTTGAAATTATTATGAAAGAGTTAGGTTTGGACTTAACTGATGACAGTTTGCAAGGAACACCGCATCGCGTGGCAAAAATGTTTGTTCAAGAAATATTTTCAGGATTGAATCCTGCGAATAAGCCAAAGATTTCGGTTTTTGATAATTCGTATCAATATGATAAAATGTTGGTAGAGGCAAATATCAGTTTCAATTCAACTTGCGAGCATCATTTTTTACCTATTGTTGGAAAAGCGCATATTGGTTACGTTTCTTCTGGAAAAGTAATTGGTTTATCCAAACTGAATCGTATTGTAGATTACTTTGCGAAACGTCCACAAGTGCAAGAACGTATGATTATGCAAATTTTCAACGAGCTAAAAACGGTGCTAGAAACGGATAGTGTTATTGTAGTTATGGAAGCTACTCATTTGTGTGTATCAAGTCGTGGTATTAAAGACGAAAGTAGTTATACTTCAACTTTGCAGTATGGTGGTATTTTCAATCAGAAAGAATTCCGTGACGATTTTTATAAAATGATTCATAAAGAATAGATTTAAAAAGTGGCATTTGTTTTGTATATTCGTAAGGGAATTTACAAGATATAAAACATGATACAAGAGCCAATTTCTTCCAATACACCTCCGTTAAAAAATAACAAAAGCTCTATGCTGATTTTGAGTTTGTTATTTGATGCTATAGGTATGTTGACATATTTAGTTCCAGTCTTTGGGGAAATAACGGATGTTTTTTGGGCTCCTATTTCTGCAATACTACTCATTTTTATGTTTAAAGGAACCGCAGGTAAATTAGCAGGTGTTTTTGGTTTAATAGAAGAATTACTTCCGTTTGTAGATGTAATCCCTACGTTTACTATTACTTGGTTTTATACGTATGTAATAAAAGGCGGACGTGGACAAGAATAAAAAAAGGAGTTTATTGCTCCTTTTTTAATTTCGAATCTATGTATTTTCCAATAAAACCTAATTTCATTCGGTCGAGCATTTTCTTTTCAAACTCCCAGAAAAAATTAAATTGACCAAAAATAAGTCCAATAAGAACTAATAAAACTTGATAAATAGGAAAGATTAATACTAATCGTAGAATTCTATATAACCAGTGAGGTTGAAAAGTTTCAGGAATTCCTATTAAATTTAAAAAAGGTTTTGCTAATTGCAATGAACTAAAACCTGTAATAGCAAATACTATAAAAATAATCGTTAATTGCCAGTTTGATGTTACATTCCAGCGTTCTTTAAGTTTCTTCATAAATTATATTCTCGGTACAAAACCACCTAATTGTTGTTTATTTGTAAGTTGAAAATAGACCAAGTAATTATAAATCATATAATTTACTTCAAACCCATAATCAATTCCAGTTTGGTAATTAATTGTCATTTCATATAAATTTGGATTGTATTGAGAAGGTAACATGGCTCTTCTGTTCCATTCTAATACCCAAATTCTATTTCTTGCCTCTAAATAAGATTGCGAATAATAATTTCTTGGTCTGGCATAACTATTAAACCAAGAAGTAAATCCACCATCAATAATAATAACATCGTATTCAATTTCTTCGTTTGATATACGAATTGTATCGCTTTCTAGTTTTGGTTTGTCTTCAAAAGTTTTTTGAGTTTTTGATGAATTACAAGCCATGAGCATAAAAAAGGCTACAAAAAATGAAGTAACAATTGATTTCATATCTTTTGTTATTTAGAGGATATAAAGATAAAAAAAAGCACCGACATAGGTCGATGCTTTAAAATATTTATAAAGAAATTTTATTTACCAAAAAGTTTTCCAAGTAAACCACCTAATCCACCTTTTTTTGTAACGGCAGACATTGCATCACTCATATCAACTTTCCCATCATTATTTTGATCTAAACCAAATTGACCACCATATTTAGAAACAGCATCCATTAAGCCACCGCCTTGACCTCCAGAAATAGCACTTACTAAGTCGCTCATGTTAAAACCTGGCTGGTTAGGATCTTTTGCTTTGTTAACTAATCCACCTAAAATTTGCGGAATTAATCCACCAGCTACGCTTCCTGCTGCATCAGATGATAAACCAAATTTTTCACCTAAATTTCCAGTTACTTTTTCTGTTAATTGTTGAACTACTGGGTTGTTACCATCAATTGGCGTTTTACCACTTAACATTCCTGTTAAATCGCTAATGTTTCCACTAGCTACCATATCTTGTAAACCTGAAAGGATAGAACCTCCGGCTTCTTGCATTACAGCGTCATTTTGTTCATTAGGCACTGCTGGATTGTTTACGACAGCTTCGCCACCAAATTGTTTTACTAATTCTGAGAGTTGATCAAACATGTTTTTTTAGTTTTTAGTTCAGTTAAAGATAATAAAATTTTAGTTATTTTTCAATAAACTGATAATCTGCTCTGCAAGTTCTGTGCCAATTCTATCTTGTGCTTCTTCAGTAGCGGCTCCAATGTGAGGAGTTAATGAAATTTTTGGGTGCATTAAAATTTGAATTTCTGGATTTGGTTCGTTTTCAAAAACATCTAAACCAGCAAATAAAACTTTTCCTTCATCTAAAGCTTCAATTAAAGCTACTTCATTAATTACACCACCACGAGCACAATTTACGATTCCTACATTTTCTTTCATTAACTGAAATTCTTCTTTATCAATTACATAACCATCTTGTGCTGGAACGTGTAAAGTAATAAAATCAGAATGTTTGATAACATCTTCTAATGATTCCGTAACGATTTCAACATTGATGAATTGTCCGTTGTAGAAATCTACTCTGATAACCGCTTCGTTAACATATTTATCAGCAGCAATAACTTTCATTCCTAATCCTAATGCCATTTTTGCAGCGGCTTGTCCAATTCGACCAAAACCAATAATTCCTAATGTTTTACCGCGAAGTTCAATTCCGTTAGCATAAGCTTTTTTCAATCCGTCAAAGTTGGTATCGCCTTCTAAAGGCATATTTCTGTTGGCATCATGTAAAAAACGAACACCTGTAAATAAATGAGCAAAAACCAATTCAGCCACACTTTCAGATGAAGAAGCTGGCGTATTGATAACATGTAAACCTTTTTCACGTGCGTATGCTACATCAATGTTATCCATTCCGACGCCACCACGACCAATGATTTTTAATCCTGGACAAGCATCAATAATATCTTTACGAACTTTTGTTGCACTACGGACTAATATTACTTTTACATCGTTTGTGTTGATATAGTTGGCAACTTGTTCTTGAGCCACTTTCGTAGTAATTACTTCAAAACCTCCTTTTTCTAAAGCTTTGATACCACTTTTTGAAATTCCGTCGTTTGCTAAAACTTTCATTTTTTTTGTCATTGTGAGGAAGGAAACAATATCATCCTCAAATTAATTATAATTTGTTTTTTAAATTTTCTTTTATTTTTGAAAACCATTCATTTTTAATAATACTTAATACGATTGCATCAATTCGTTCTCCTTTTGCATCGGTACTAAAATTTCTCATAATACCTTCTTGGAAACAACCAATGCTTTTCATTGCATTAATACTTCTTACATTTAAATTATTGGCTCTAAATCCAACTCGTTCTAATTGCATTTTTTCGAAAGCAAATTCTAAAAGTAAAAATTTACAGTTTTTGTTTAAAGAAGTTCCCTGAAATTCTTTTCCGTACCAAGTAAAACCAATTTCTAAATGCTTTGCCTCTAAATTTATATTGTAAAAACGAGTACTTCCCGCTATTTGATTTTTCACCTTATCAAAAACTACAAAAGGATATTCCAATTGTTTTTCCTTTTGTATTAATGCTTTATCAATGTATTTTTTTAAATTTTCTGGATTATCTGGTCCATTTGCATTAAAACTCCAAAGTTCAGGTTCATTAATAGAAAACTTAACTAATTCTTCATAATCAGTTGCTTGTAGTGGTTGCAATCGCACTACATCATTTTCTAAAATATAATCTTCTTTGAAATTAAAATTCATAGTTAAACCACTTTCTCCAATTCTTGCATTACATCAACCAAAACTTGAACGCTCTCAATTGGCAATGCATTATACATAGACGCACGATAACCACCAACTGAACGGTGACCAGGTAAACCTGAAATACCAGCTGCTTTCCACATAGTATCAAATTTTTCCTGATGTGCTTCATCATTCAATAAGAAAGTTACATTCATGTTACTTCTGTCTTCTTTGACTGCTGCACCTTTGAATAATGGGTTTCTATCGATTTCAGTGTAAAGTAGGTTTGCTTTTGCTTCGTTGATTTTTTCAATAGCCGCAATTCCGCCTAATTTTTTCAACCATTGCAACGTTAAAAGTGACGCATAAATAGGAAATACTGGAGGCGTATTGTACATACTTTCTTTGTCGATGTGTTGTTGGTAATCTAACATACTTGGAATGGTTCTTCCAGTTTTTCCTAAGATTTCTTTTTTAACAACTACTAATGTTGCACCAGCTGGTCCCATATTTTTTTGAGCTCCAGCATAGATTAAATCAAATTTTGAAAAATCTAATACGCGAGAAAAAATATCTGAACTCATATCACAAACTAAAGGGATATTTACTTCAGGAAACGATTTCATTTGGGTTCCAAAAATAGTATTGTTACTAGTGCAGTGAAAATAATCTGCATCAGATGGAATAGTATATCCTTTTGGAATATGATTGTAATTTTCTGGTTTTGATGAAGCTACAACTACGGTTTCTCCAAAATGTTTGGCTTCTTTAATAGCGCCACTTGCCCAAGTTCCAGTATCTAAATAAGCGGCTTTTCCGTCAACTTTCATTAAGTTGTAAGGCACCATTAAAAATTCTAAACTGGCACCACCGCCTAAAAATAATACTTCGTATCCTTTGCCTTCTAAGTTTAAAAGCTCTAAAACTAAAGCTCTAGCTTCTTCCATAACAGCTACGAAATCTTTACTGCGGTGTGAAATTTCTAAAATAGATAATCCTGAGTTGTTAAAATCTAAAATAGCTTGTGCTGATTTTTCGAATACTTGTTGTGGAAGTATACATGGACCTGCACTGTAGTTGTGTTTTTTCATTGTAGTTGTAGTTATTTATTTAAAGGTCAAATTTCGGAATTCTTAAATAAAAAATAGGTCTAAATGCTACAATAATTATGAGATGTTATTAACAAAAACGTTTTCGCAATTTTATTTCTTCTTTTTTAAAGTTTTTCGATTTGAATTCACTTTCGCTTCCAAATTAAAATTGGGTTCGTGTTTGTGTATTTCTTTCTCTTTTTGAATTTTGATGATTTTCGAAATTTTCATACTACAAATTATTTAAAAACGCCAAAGTATCCACATTATCTGCATAATCCCAAAGTCTTGGTTGTTGCGTTTGCCCAAAAGTAACCGAATTTGGAATTAAGTTTTTCGAGACCACGCATTGAATTTGTTCCGCATCAGCATTCAATCGATTTGTGATTTCTTCTAAATTTTCATAGAATTCATAAAAAACTGATGAAATAGGTGAGGCGTAACTCGTATCTTCTTTAATTGTTAAAAACTCGTTATCCAATAATTGGAAATTACTCATCAAGAAAACCGCTTTGTTGTAATCGTAATTGTTCGCATATTTTTCATATTTAATCACATCACGATATTCGTACATCGCTTTAAAGAAATTTTCAAAATTGTATCCTTTTGGAACAAAAAGTTTGGAAACATTGCGACATCCTAACCCAAAATATCTAAATATATCTTCGCCTAAACCAACTAGATCTTCAAAAGTTTCAGTACCATCTAAAACCGCAACTGAATTTCTGTTTTTACGAATAATACTTGGTTTGTCTTTGAAATAATACTCAAAATATCGCGCTGTGTTGTTGCTTCCTGTGGCAATTACAGCATCAAAACCTTCTAATTTTCCTTCAACAAACGTTATTTTTGAGTTAAGTTCAGGTTGAATTGAAATTAAATATTTTGCTAAAAATTTTAATAAATGTTGATCATTGGATGAGGTTTTTACTAACACATCATGACCTGAAATCAATACTGAAAGAAAATCATGAAAACCAACTAAAGGAATATTTCCTGCTAAAACCAATCCTACTTTTTTAGGTTCAATTTTCGAGAAATCGTAGCTAGAAAGCCAATGATTTAGGTTGTCTTCGGTTAAGGCTTTAGCCCAAGATTGTATACTAAACAAAACGTGTTCAGGTGTAAACCAACCATTGTGCGATTGTGAAAGTTCAATTAAATTAACAAAGTGATCAAAGAACAAATCGTTTTGTAAAACCGAAGCCGATTTAACGTTTCCTTCTTCAGAAAATTGACGTAAGAAATTCCCTAATTCAACAAAACTCGATTTAATTTCACTTTGTAACATTTGTAACTTGTTTATGTTTGGTTTACATTGTATTTTTGTAGCGCAAAATTAATCATAATATTAGAATATCACGTTTTTCTGAATTCTAATTTCTAAATACAATTATAAAGATGGCAATTATAATAACAGACGAATGTATCAACTGCGGGGCTTGCGAACCGGAATGTCCAAATACAGCAATTTATGAAGGAGCTGATGATTGGAGATGGAAAGATGGTACAAAATTAAGCGGAAAATTAATTTTACCTGATGGAACTGAAGTGGATGCTGATGCCGCTCAAACACCAATTTCAGACGATATTTATTATATTGTTCCAGGTAAATGTACAGAATGTAAAGGCTTTCATGAAGAACCTCAATGTGCTGCTGTTTGTCCTGTTGATTGTTGTGTTCCTGATGATAATCATGTAGAAAGTGAAGAAACATTATTAAATAGACAATCGTTTTTACATAACGAGTAACTGTCTAAAAGAGGATAGTTAAAAAGAGAATTTTCATTTTGAAAGTTCTCTTTTTTGTTATGCCAAGGTTTTAAAACTTTTTTAAATGAGTGTTTTATAATTAGATTTTCGTTATATTTGGTTGATAATCGGTAATTTATGATAAAAAAACTTACTTTTTTATTATGGTTTTTTACTTCTGTAGTCTTTTCGCAAAATCTCGAATTTACGATAATTGTGAAAGATTTTGATACCGATTTACCTATTGATGAGGTTACAATTACAGCCATCAGAACACGACAAGGTTTTTTAACTAACAAAGAAGGAAAGGCAATAATTAGTCTAACTCGATCTTCTGATTTAGAATTGGTACATTCTTCCTATAAAACTTTAATTGTAAAATTTTCGACTTTAAATAAAAAAGAAAATGTGGTGTATATGGAGCCTAATACGCAGCAATTAGAAGAATATATCATCACTAAAGATCATCCACAAGAAATTTTAAAACGGATTATTGAAAATTCTAAAGCTAAAATTACCATTCCGATTAGTTTAAAGGTCTATTTGCACGAATTTTATAAACGTGATAATGAAATTATTTTTTTTAACGATGGACTTATTAATTTTCAAATTTTAGGAAATGATAAGAATATAAAAACCGACATTTTAGTCGAACAAAATCGGGCTATTGGTGTTTTAGATGGAGATATCGATGCTGACGTTTTGGGTTATGATTTAAATAACATCATCGAAAATTATTACCAATTCAAATATCTTGAAGAAGTTCTTGATTCGCGAGCTAGGAAAATTTATGATTTTTCAGTAAAAACCTATCCTTCAAATGAAGATTATTTGGTGATTAAAATTGTCCCATTGTCCGAATCCAAAGGAATTTTGTCTGATTTTATGGTGGTGTATGATAGCAATAAAAAGTTGATAATAGAAGTTAGTTCGTATGTGACTCCAGATCGACTTCAAACATATAAAGAAAGCATGTTTGCTTCGAGAAAAGTATATAAATTAGAATTTAAAAATACATTCAGACAAGAAGGAAATTACTATTATTTAGCCAATTCTAAAGAAGTAATTGGTTTTGAAAAAAAGTATAAAAATAAAGAACGAAGAATAGAAGTCAAAAATCACATGGTAATTACCGATTTCAATAAAAAAACCTTTGAATATGGCGAAAAAAATATTTTCAAAGGCAAATCGCTTATCAATAAAAAGACCTCTTTTTTTACTGATTATTGGGATATTGAATCGGGGTTTGTTTCTACTGCAGAGGAAAAAGCGATCATTGAACGATTAGGAAAAGGCAACGAAGAAATCCAAAACGAAGAAGAAAATCCGAAAGAATAACTACTTCTTCAACTCCTTTTATTTAATACTTTGATACTAATCAGGATTAAAGTATATTTGCGCACTTTTAAAAATACATTTAAAATGAAAGCAGGAATTGTAGGATTACCAAACGTTGGAAAATCAACTTTATTTAATTGTTTGTCAAACGCTAAAGCGCAAAGTGCAAACTTTCCGTTTTGTACTATTGAGCCAAATATTGGTGTAGTAAACGTTCCAGATCCACGTATTGCTCGTTTAGAGGAATTGGTTAAACCAGAGCGTGTTCAAATGGCAACAGTTGATATCGTAGATATTGCAGGTTTAGTAAAAGGAGCAAGTAAAGGTGAGGGTTTAGGAAATCAATTCTTAGGAAATATTAGAGAATGTAATGCAATTATTCACGTTTTACGTTGTTTTGATAACGATAATATCGTGCACGTTGATGGTAATGTAAATCCAATTCGCGATAAAGAAACCATCGATATCGAATTGCAATTAAAAGACTTAGAAACAGTTGAAAAACGTTTGGAAAAAACCAATCGTGCGGCAAAAACTGGAAATAAAGAAGCACAAGCTGAAAAAGCGTTGTTAGATAGAATTCGTCAGACTTTAATGGAAGCTAAATCAGCTCGTACCGTAATTCCTCAGAATCAAGATGAGGTAGATATGATGGAAGAATTCCAATTAATCACTACAAAACCAGTTTTATATGTTTGTAATGTAGACGAAGCTTCGGCAGTAAACGGAAATAAATATGTGGACCAAGTTCGTGAATTAGTAAAAGATGAAAATGCTGAAGTAATCATTCTTTCAGTAGGAGCAGAAGCTGATATTACTGAATTAGAAAGCTACGAAGAGCGTCAAGTTTTTCTTGAAGATATGGGATTAACTGAGCCAGGTTCGGCAGTGTTGATTCGTGCAGCTTACAAATTATTAAAATTACAAACGTATTTCACAGCTGGTGTTAAAGAAGTTCGCGCATGGACAATCAACATCGGAGATACAGCACCAAAAGCAGCTGGAGTAATCCACACCGATTTCGAAAAAGGATTCATCCGTGCAGAAGTTATTGCATTCGAAGATTTCTCAAATTTCGGTTCAGAAGCTAAAGTAAAAGAAGCCGGAAAATTAAGAGTAGAAGGAAAAGAATACATTGTTAAAGATGGTGATGTGATGCATTTCCGTTTTAATGTGTAAATATGAAGAGAGTCTTATTACTGTTAATAATTCTTGTTTTTAATTCGGTATTCTCTCAAGAAAAGGTTAGATTGGGTATTCATTCTGGAGTAAATCATTATTCGTTGAGAGGAAGTGAGGTTTTGGATGATGTAGATTCAAATTTTGGATATGCAATAGGTTTGAATTTTGAATATAAAATTTCAGAAAAGCTTTCTTTATCAACAGATTTAATTTTCGAAAAGAAGCAAGTAAATTATTCTTATGATTTTGTTTATACTCCAATGAGTCAAGATGGAATTCCTGGAGAAGATGAAAAATATCACGGAATAACAAAAAATTCGTTTAATTTTATAACATTGCCAATTACTCTGAAGTACAAAATAGGTAATAAAAACCCTTTTTTTGTTAAGAGCGGTGTTTATGTTGCTAAAATGCTTTCTCAAAAAGAAAAAACAGAAGTCTCGCCTTCTTGGACATATTATGGGAGCCCTAATGATAACTTTCCAATGGTTTCTGGTATGGATAATCAAGATTATGGTTTAACATTTTCCATAGGTAAAGAATTTAAAATTAAAGATAAAAATTATTTAATTGTTGAATTAAGAGATAATTTAGGTTTTCATAATTCTGTATCAAGACTTTTGGCTGATGGTTATAGTAATCAAGAAATTAAAACAAATACACTGACTTTATTAATTCAATGGTCATTTGGATTATAGTTTATAGTGAAATAAAAAGATAAAACCGTTGAAGTAATTCAGCGGTTTTTTTGTGGCATAACATTTGATATTTTCCTACAAAACAAACTACCATGAAAAAATATCTTATTATAGCCGTATTTGCATTTACATTGTTTTCTTGTAAAGATTCAGGATTGAACAACAGTTTTATTTATTTTTCTGAAGCCCAACCCACAAATGTGGATGAGATAACAGTGTTTCCAAAGAAGTTTGTTCGAACGTATACGATGGATTATTCACATCGTTTAGTAGTGGAACCCAAATGTGCTTACATTCTAGAAATAGAAACTTTAACCGCTTTAAAATCAGAATTAGATTCTATTCCAGATTTTGAATTGCGAAACAATCAAGTTTACGACAAATCAGAAAACAAAGCCTATAAAACATTCATTAAAGGAGATACAATTGCTTTTGAAATAGAACGTTTGGATACTATTTTTTCTTTTGCCGAAAACGAAATCGCCAAACAATATAAATCTTCGTTAGTTTTAAATAAGGAAGTGGATGGAAAATACCAAACCAGTATTTTGAAATTATCCACTATTGGAGCAAGACACATCCAACTTGGAACTAAAAAAGATTTTACAAAGTTAAAGACTGAATTAAAAATTCCCTTTGCAACCGAAATGAAAGAAAAAGACACACTTCATGTTGTTTTAACGCCAACTCGTGCCGATTTTAGAAAGTTATTACGAAAAGAAGGTTTTGAGTACGAAAGTAATTACTTGTTTAAATAAAAAGCTATGAGAATTATCAAAAAACTTCTGAAATACACTGCAATTTTTGTGTTGTCATTGATGACTTATTTGCTCATTGTAACTTTGTTGTCGTTTGTTTCTGTGAATGATGGTTTGGTGAAAAGTCGTAAAGAAATTCCAATTTACATCTTAACTAATGGTGTTCACACCGATGTTGTTTTGCCTTTAAAAAGCGAACACTACGATTGGACTAACCAACTCAAACCCGAACACACCAAAGCAAAAGATTCCACGTATCAATATGCAGCTTTAGGTTGGGGGGATAAAGGTTTTTATTTAGAAACTCCTACTTGGGCAGATTTGAAAGCAAGTACGGCTTTAAAAGCCGCTTCAGGATTGAGTGCAACGGCAATGCATGTAACGTTTTACAAAGATTTGAAAGAAAGTAACTCTTGTAAGAAACTTCAAATTTCTTCCGATAATTACAAAAAGTTGATTCTGTTTATTAATGAATCTTTCCAAACCAAATCAGGAAAATTTTTAAAAATAGAAACCGATGCCGTTTACGGAAAACACGATGTTTTTTATGAAGCCAACGGAAGTTATTCGCTATTTTATACTTGTAATTCTTGGGCAAATCAAGCCTTAAAAGCAGCCAATCAAAAAGCCGCGCTTTGGACGATTTCTGATAGTGGGATTTTTAGACATTATGAGTAGTTAGAAAGTCTTTTTTCTTTCCTGTTTTTTCTATCTTCTTAACCATATTTTGTCAATAACTTCTCGGTTTCTGGCTTCCAATCTTTGGAGATATGTGCTATATTGCACAAAATCCAAAATCTGTCTATGTTAGAGCAAAATCAATATACCGAAGACAATATACGTTCCCTCGATTGGAAAGAACACATTCGTATGCGTCCCGGTATGTATATCGGAAAACTAGGTGATGGTTCTTCGCCCGATGATGGTATTTATATTTTATTAAAAGAAGTATTGGATAACTGTATTGATGAATTTGTCATGGGTGCAGGAAAAACCATCGAAGTTACCATCAAAGACAAACTCGTTACGGTGCGCGATTATGGTCGAGGCATTCCGTTAGGAAAAGTCGTTGATGTAGTTTCCAAGATGAATACGGGTGGAAAATACGATTCCAAAGCCTTCAAAAAATCCGTAGGTTTAAATGGTGTCGGTACAAAAGCTGTAAATGCCCTTTCCAATTATTTTCGTGTAGAATCGGTACGTGATAACCAACAAAAAGCAGCGGAATTCTCTGCCGGAAATCTAACTTTAGAAGAAGACGTTCAAGAAACAACCAAGCGTAAAGGAACTAAGGTTTCGTTTATTGCCGATGAAGCGATTTTCAAGAATTACAAATACCGAAATGAGTACATCATCAAGATGCTCAAAAATTACTGTTATCTAAATACGGGATTAACCATTTATTACAATGGCGAAAAGTATTTTTCAGATAACGGTTTAAAAGATTTATTAGAAGAAGCGATTCATGAAGACGATATGGTGTATCCAACGATTCATTTGTTGGGCGACGATATCGAAGTAGCGATTACTCACAGTAAATCGCAATATTCAGAAGAGTATCATTCGTTTGTCAACGGACAAAATACCACACAAGGAGGAACACATTTAGGCGCTTTTCGTGAAGCGATTGTAAAAACCATCAAAGAGTTTTACAACAAACCTTTTGAAGCTTCTGATATTCGTAAATCGATTGTTTCAGCGGTTTCGGTTAAGGTTGAAGAACCTGTTTTTGAATCGCAAACCAAAACCAAATTAGGTTCAACCGATATTGGTCCGAATGGGCCTTCGGTGCGTTCGTTTGTGAATGATTTCATCAAAACGAAGTTAGATAATTTTTTACATAAAAATCCAGAAGTTGCCGACGCGTTATTACGTAAGATTTTACAAGCCGAACGCGAACGTAAAGAGCTTTCAGGAATTAGAAAATTAGCCAAAGACCGAGCTAAAAAAGCCAGTCTTCACAATAAAAAATTACGCGATTGTCGTGTGCATTTAACCGATGCTAAAAATCCAAGAAGTTTAGAAAGTACGCTTTTTATTACCGAGGGGGATTCGGCTTCGGGTTCGATTACGAAGAGTCGTGATGTAAATACGCAAGCGGTTTTCAGTTTACGTGGTAAGCCTTTGAACTCGTATGGGATGACGAAGAAAATTGTATACGAAAACGAAGAATTCAATTTATTACAGGCCGCATTAAACATCGAGGAAGATATGGGCGATTTACGTTATAACAATATCGTAATTGCAACCGATGCCGATGTCGATGGAATGCACATTCGCTTGTTGTTGATTACGTTTTTCTTGCAGTTTTTCCCTGAGTTGATAAAAGATGGCCATTTGTATATCTTACAGACACCTTTGTTCCGTGTGAGAAATAAAAAAGAAACGATTTATTGCTATAGCGAAGAAGAACGAGTAAACGCCATTGAAAAGCTAAAACCAAAACCAGAAATCACCCGATTCAAAGGATTAGGAGAAATTTCGCCAGATGAGTTCAAACACTTCATTGGGCAAGACATTCGATTAGATCCTGTTATGTTAGATAAAGCCACTTCAATTGAAACCTTGTTAGAGTTCTACATGGGTAAAAACACCCCAGACCGACAAGAGTTTATCATCAACAATTTGAAAGTGGAGTTGGATGTTGTGGAGAAGAATTAGTGTTCAAGATGAATCTAATTAAAAGTGAACAAATGAAATTATATACTTTTTTATTAATTCTGATATTCATTTCATGTAAAGAAAATGAAGTGAAATCGGATAATAAAATTTCCGATATTGAAATAAAAGAAAAAGAACATGATTTTTCTGGTTCAATGAAATTTAAGTATGAAAATATCACTTCAGTTGAAGTTTATTCTTTTTTGAATAAAACAACGGTTGAAATGTTTAAAGGATATAGAAAAGATATTAATTTTAATTCAGATGTTCAGATATCAAATGATTTTATCAAAGAGAATATAAAGTTAAATGATAGACAAAAATTGGAGTTATTTAATTTAATAACTAAGGATTCTTGTAAATCTGAACAAAGTCCTTCAGAATGTTATAATCCGAGACATGCAATCTTTTTTAAAGATAAAGTGAACAAAACTTTAGGTTCAATCGAAATGTGTTTAGATTGTGATGATTTCAATCATTCTGAAAGTTTAGGAAATGCAAAATACTATTGTTATGACGACATGAGAATGTTTTTGTACAATGTTGGAATTAGATATTTTATAAATGACGATCACTCAGGTAAAATGACAGAAGATGAGTTTTCTGAAATAGAGAGAATTTATAGAACATTACCAAAATTGAAAAAATAAGTTTTTAAAACATACTGAAAATAATTCAGCATAAAAATGAAAGACGAAGAAGAAGATAACATCATTCCAAACGAAGACGAAAATTTCGATAATCAAGACCAATCTACTAACGAGGAAGGTTTTGACGATATTCGTGTTTCAACAGGACATCATTTTTACGAAAACAACGAAAACCCAGAAGACACCATTACCAAAGTTACAGGAATGTACAAAGATTGGTTTTTGGACTACGCTTCGTATGTAATTCTAGAACGTGCAGTTCCAGCGATTGAAGACGGTTTTAAACCGGTGCAACGTCGTATTATGCACTCCATGAAAGAGTTAGATGATGGGCGTTACAATAAAGTTGCGAATATCGTTGGGCATACGATGCAGTATCATCCACACGGAGATGCGAGTATTGGTGACGCCATGGTGCAAATTGGGCAAAAAGACCTAATCATCGACATGCAAGGAAACTGGGGAAATATCTTAACAGGAGATAGTGCCGCAGCTTCCCGTTACATCGAAGCCCGAATTTCAAAATTTGGTCACGATGTATTGTATTCGCCAAAAATCACCGAATGGGGAATGTCATACGATGGTCGTCGTGCCGAACCGATTAATCTTCCGGTGAAGTTTCCATTACTGTTAGCCCAAGGCGCAGAAGGTATTGCCGTAGGTTTATCGACCAAAGTGTTACCTCACAATTTTAACGAATTAATAGATTCGTCTATCAAAATATTAAAAGGGAAACCTTTTACCTTATATCCCGATTTTCCAACCGCAGGTATTGCTGATGTTTCTAATTATAATGATGGATTACGTGGTGGACGCGTGCGTGTGCGTGCAAAAATTGGTCAATTAGACAAACAAACTTTGGTAATTACCCAAATTCCGTTTTCAACCAATACGTCAACATTGATTGATAGTATTTTGAAAGCCAACGAAAAAGGGAAAATAAAAATCAAGAAAATTGAAGACAATACCGCAGCTGAGGTTGAAATTTTAATTCACTTGCCAGCTGGTGTTTCACCTGATAAAACAATTGATGCCTTGTATGCATTCACGGCTTGTGAAACTTCGGTGGCGCCGTTAGGTTGTGTGATTGAAAACCACAAACCGTTGTTTATCGGTGTTTCTGATATGTTGAAAATTTCGACTAACCGAACGGTTGATTTACTGAAACGCGAATTAGAAATTCAGTTAGACGAGTTAGAAAATAAATGGCATTTCTCTACGTTAGAAAAGATTTTCATTCGTGAAGAAATGTACATCGACTTCAAATTGTATTCCGACAGAGAATCGTTGTACAAATATATGTATGACCGATTTGAGCCGTTTTTAAAATCATTTGTTCGTGAAATTAACGATGATGATTTGCAAAAATTAACACAAATTCCAATGATTCGTATTACACGTTTCGACTCGGATAAAGCGGATGAAGCGATTTCGAAATTGGAAGCCGAAATGGAACAAGTGAAATATCATTTAGACCATATTATTGATTATACAATTGATTTCTTCCAAAAACTAAAAGACAAATACGGAAAAGGACGCGAACGCCAAACCGAATTAAGAAGTTTTGATAATATTGAAGCTACGAAAGTGGTTTTACGTAACACAAAACTTTATGTAAATCGTGAAGAAGGTTTCTTTGGAACAGGTTTAAAGAAAGATGAATACGTTGCTGATTGTTCGGATATCGACGATGTAATTGTTTTCCTTCGCGATGGAAAAATGATGGTAGCGAAAGTAGATGATAAAAAATTCGTTGGAAAAGACATTATTCACATCGCTGTTTTTGATAAAAACGACAAGCGAACCATTTACAACATGATGTATCGTGATGGTAAAAACGGTTCCACTTTTATCAAACGTTTTAATGTTTCAGGTGTAACTCGTGATAAATTTTATGATTTAACTCAAGAAAAACCAGGTTCAATGGTGTCGTATTTCTCTGCCAATCCAAATGGAGAAGCCGAAGTAGTTACGATTTTATTACGCCAAGTAGGAAGCGTGAAAAAACTGAAATGGGATGTTGATTTCTCAGATATTGCTATCAAAGGAAGAGCTTCACGTGGAAATACGGTAACCAAATATCCAATCAAAAAAATCGAGTTAAAAGAGAAAGGAATTTCGACTTTACGACCAAGAAAAGTTTGGTTTGATGATACGGTACAACGCTTAAATGTCGATGGAAGAGGTGAGTTGTTAGGCGAATTCCGACCAAATGATCGTTTGTTGATTGTGAATCAATCCGGAAAACTAAAAACTATTATTCCAGAATTAACCACACATTTTGACGAAGACATGATTGTGTTGGAAAAATGGAATCCAAATAAACCAGTTTCGTGTATTTATTACGATGGTGAAAAAGAACGTTATTTTGTAAAACGTTTCTTGGTTGAAAACGAAAATAAAGAAGAAATTTTCATTACCGAACACGAAAAATCGCAATTAGAAATTGTTTCTACCGATTGGCGTCCGGTTGCTGAGGTTATTTTTGCCAAAGTAAAAGGAGTTCAAAAAGAAAATCAAATCGTTGATTTAGAACAATTTATTGCAGTAAAAGGAATAAAAGCTTTGGGTAACCAATTAACTACTGACAAGTTGAAACAGATAAACTTGTTAGATCCATTACCTTATGAAGAAATTTTGGAAGAACCTGAAGCGCAACCAGATGCTACTGATGAAAGTGAAGGCGCTGATATAACCGATTTCAACATAGAATTAGATGACGACGGACAGATAACACTTTCCTTAGAATAACCACAACCTGCGAGACTATTTTTGTCTTGCAGGTTTTTTTAGAAACATGATTTTTGTCGTGTTTTTTTCAACCAAATAATACTAATTTCGAATACCAATTATAACACAACAACTAATGTCAAATTTTCCATCAGACATTGAAATTGCTCAAAATGCAACGATGTCTCACATAAAAGAAATCGCCAAAAAAATCAATATTGAAGAAGACGATTTAGAATATTATGGCAAGTACAAAGCCAAATTACCGTTACACTTACAACAAGAAAATCCAAAAGGGAAACTAATTTTAGTTTCAGCCATGTCACCAACCAAATATGGGGAAGGAAAAACTACGATGTCAATTGGTTTGACTGATGGATTGAATTACATTGGTAAAAGAGCAATTGCTGTTTTACGCGAACCTTCATTAGGACCTGTTTTCGGTTTAAAAGGTGGAGCAGCTGGCGGTGGTTATGTTCAAGTATTGCCGATGGAAGACATCAATTTACATTTTACAGGCGATTTTTCGGCAATTGAAAAAGCGAATAACTTGTTATCGGCAGTGATTGATAATAATTTACAAAACACGAAATATTCATTAAATCTCGACCCAAAATCTATTGCATGGAAACGCGTGATGGACATGAACGATCGTTCACTTCGTCAGATTATTATTGGTGTTGGAGCGAAAGCTAATGGAACCATGCGTGAAGATGGTTTTAATATTACGCCTGCATCAGAAGTGATGGCAATTTTATGTTTGGCAAAAGATTTAGAAGATTTGAAATTCCGATTAGGAAATATATTCGTTGGAAAAACGTTAGACGGAAAAGCTATTTTTGCTAGAGATTTGAATGTAGTAGGAGCAATGGCAACCTTATTGAAAGATGCGATTAAGCCCAATTTAGTCCAAACCATCGATGGAAATCCAGCAATTTTACATGGCGGACCATTTGCAAGTATTGCGCAAGGTACAAATACAGCTATTGCAACAAAAATGGGATTGTCTTTAGGAGATTACGTAGTAACAGAAGCTGGTTTTGGTGCTGATTTAGGAGCAGAGAAGTTTCTACACATCAAATGTGAACAAAGTGGTTTAAAACCAGATGCTGTAGTTTTAGTAGCAACTATTCGTGCCATTAAACATCATGCCGGATTAGCTGCAGAAGATTTCAAAACTGAAAATGTAAGTGCGATTGAAAAAGGTTTCTGTAATTTAGAAAAGCATATTGAAAACATTCAAAAATTTGGCATTAATCCAGTGGTTTGTGTGAATGCTTTTCCAGATGATACACAAGCAGAATATGATAAATTGAAAGAATTATGTGCCAATAAAGGAGTTACAGCAATTGTAAGTACAGCTTTTGTTCATGGTGGAAAAGGTTCGGCGGAAGTGGCTGAAAAAGTGGTAGATGAAATTAATAAAGGTAATGCCAATTATAAACCTTTATATCAACCATCGGACAGTATCGAACATAAAATTAATGTAGTAGCGAAAGAAATTTATGGTGCGAATTCAGTAGAGTTTTCTCCAAAATCAAAATCACAGTTAAAAATGATTAACGATTTAGGTTTTAGTCATTTTTCGGTTTGTATGGCCAAAACGCCAGCGAGTTTTTCAGACAATGAAAAGTTAATTGGTCGCCCTGCTAATTTTGATATTACCGTTCGTGAATTTGAAATTGCAAGTGGCGCTGGATTCATTGTGCCATTGTTAGGAGAAGTAATGAGAATGCCTGGTTTACCAGCTGTTCCAAATGCAGAACGAATTGACATTGATAATAACGGTGTGATTACTGGATTATCTTAACACTCATATTCTATAAATAAAAATGTCCCGAAAATATCGGGACATTTTTTATATAATAATTTTATAATTAATTTTTCTTACGCATTTTCATATTGATGAATTCAACGCCTAGCGAGAAAGCAATTGCAAAATACAAATAACCTTTTGGAACAGCTCCAACGTGTTGTCCTGCTAATTCAGCGTGTGATAAGTGCATACTTTCTGTAATTAGCATGAATCCAATTAAGATTAAGAAAGCTAAACCTAGTATTTGAATAGAAGGATTTGCATTTACAAAATTCCCAACAGGAACCGCAAATAACATCATAACTCCCACAGAAATAACAACTGCAGTAATCATAATTACTAACGCACCTTCGATTCCATTCGTCATACCTACCGCAGTTAAGATACTATCTACAGAGAAAATGATATCGATTAATAAAATTTGACCAATTACGCTTGCAAACGATTTGGTTGCAGAAGTTTTTAATTCTTTTTCTTCTTCGCCTTTATGGTCTACTTTTTCGTGGATTTCTTTAGTACTTTTATAAATTAAGAACAAACCTCCTAATAATAAAATCAGAGCTTGTCCAGTAATTTCGGCTGAGAACCATCCAAAATCAAAGCTAAACCATGGCGCTTTCATAGCAATTAAAATGGTAATCCCAAATAACAAGGCTATACGCATAAACATGGCTAAGAATAATCCAATTCGGGTTGCCCTTTTACGTTTTTCTTGAGGTAATTTTCCGGTAACAATCGAAATAAAAATGATGTTATCGATACCTAAAATGATTTCTAAGAAGGTTAAGGTTAACAGTGCTATCCATGCATCGGGATTTAAAAATACTTCCATTTTTTTGTTTTAGTTTTAAAACTAATTATACGTTAACTAGTTTAGTTTTGTTACAGTGCCGCGTTGTTTTTTTGAATCTCCAACAAATGAATATTCAAAAGTGTATGAGTTTCCGTTTGTTGTCAAAATTTTCATTTGAACTGCTTTTTTCTCTTCTCTGTTTTTTGGATGTACGTTTTGCATTATGTATTCGCAATCGTTCGTCCATCGTACTTTAAAAGTGTCTATTTTTCCTTCGTATGTTTCTATCTGAATCGAATCGTTTCGTTCAAAAGTACTGGTGTATTTTTTGCCTTCAATTTCAGTTTCTGAAGTAAATTTACCAGTTTTAAAATCGGTACAATTGCGTTCTTGATTGTAGCAAGAAACCATAAGTAGAGCCGAAAATAAAATAAAAATAGATTTCATATTATGTATTTGTGTTTTTGTCTCCATCAAACATACTTTTTACTAGAGTAGTAATTCCCTTAAAAATTAAAAACATAGCCGCTAATGCAATTATAATTCCTAATCCTAAAACATAAGGATACAATGGGCTTTCTTGGTTTTTAAAAGCACTGTTGATAATTACAGGTCCAAGAAATAATAAAGGCAAAGCACCTGAGAGATATTTTATGCCTTTTGCTAATATGTTTTTATCAGTTGCCATTAGAAAGTGATTTGTAATCCAACACCATTTTGATTTGTAACAAATTGAATAGATTCTATAGTGAGTCCGTTATCTTTGTTATTTATTTCTTTATTATAATCTTGAACTACCATTTTTATTTTTTTAGTGTAGCCCATTTTTATTGGAAAAGAAAGCAAAAATGTACCTATCCCAACATATGTCATTGCTTTTGGATAAGTGTCTTCTGCTCCTGAAATTGTTAAATAATCTGCAGCAAATAAAGCAAAACTACCATAGAATAATATGTTTCCTAATGTTTTTTTGCTTCTTCCATCGTTGTAAAATTCTAGCATCCCAGGTTGGGTTTTTAAAAGTTCTCTAACTTCTGAAGGTTTCATTTTTTGTCCTTCTGAACTAAAGATTCTACCACCCGATTTATAGATTAATTCTTGAGAAAATAGGCATGTGGTTGTGAAAAACGTCAGTAAGAAAAATATTTTTTTCATTTCTTAAAAATTAATTCGAAGTCCAACTCCATTAGAATTATTTACAATATTCAATTCAAAATTATCGCCTAATGTTTTCTTTTGTTCTTGTAGCCCAGCATTATAAATATCAACACTTTCTTGTACCATTTTCTTTCTTCCAGATAGAATAGGAATTGAAATTGCCATTAATCCAACTCCAGCATAAGTTAATGCAGTAGGATATTTTACATCAGATGTTAATCCCATAGCTAAATCTGCAACTGTTCCACCAATACCTAAACCAAGTAAAAAACCACCAAGAGATTCTTTAGTTTTAGCTTTTTTAAATAAATGCAATGCTTTTAAATCGGTTTTCATTAGGTTCTTTGTTTCAAATGAAGACAATTGTTCTCCATCTTGAAAAATTTTACCGTCTGTATACTCTAATTTTTGAGCAAAAGATATCGAAAAACCGAATATTGCTACGATTAAAAATAATTGTTTCATGGTATATTTTATTTGTTGTTATTGTAAAAATCTACTGCATTTCTAACACTTCCATGTGTTTGTAATAATTGATTGGCTTCTTCATAACTTACTGGAATTTCATCCATAATCATTCTCGTTCCTCTATCAATTAATTTGGTGTTGCTTAATTGCATATCAACCATTTTGTTGCCTTTTACTTTACCTAACTGAATCATAGTTGCAGTCGAAAGCATGTTTAAAACCAACTTCTGAGCGGTTCCAGCCTTCATACGAGAACTTCCCGTTACAAATTCAGGTCCAACTACTACATCAATCGGGAATTTAGCGGTTTTGGATAATGGACTTTCCGCATTACAACTAATACTTCCTGTGCTAATATTGTTTTGATTACACATTTCTAATCCACCAATCACATAAGGCGTAGTTCCCGAAGCGGCAATTCCAACAACTACATCATTTTCATTGATATTCCATTGTTGTAAATCTTTCCAAGCTTGTTCTTTATCATCTTCGGCAAATTCTACTGCTTTTCTAATGGCAGTGTCGCCACCAGCAATAATTCCAATTACCAAATCAAACGGAACTCCAAAAGTAGGCGGACATTCCGATGCATCTACAATTCCTAAACGACCAGAAGTTCCAGCACCAATGTAAAACAAACGACCACCTTGTTTCATTTTAGAAACGATTTCAGTCACTAATTTTTCAATTTGTGGTAATGCATTTTCAACAGCTAAAGGAACGGTTTTATCTTCGTTGTTGATATTCGTCAACAAATCAGTAACCGACATTTTTTCTAAATGTTCGTATTTGGAAGCTTGTTCAGTGGTTTTGGTAAAGTTCATGCGATTATTTTAAAACGTGATGCGCCAATACATTCTGCACATCATACACATTAACTGATTTATTAAATTGTTTCACAATACTCGGATGAGCTTCGCTTGAAACCCAAATTTTCAATTCGGCTTCTAGGTCAAAAGTGCCTGCTGTTTCTACACTGAAACGTGAAATGCTTTTGTAAGTAATGGATTTATATTCAATTTTGCTACCTGTAATTCCTTGTTTTTCAACTAGAATTAATCGTTTATTGGTGAAATTAAAAGTATCTCGGATAAGTTTAAAACCCAATTCGATTTCTTCACCCGTGATTAATAATTTGCCATAATCTTTCACTAAAGTTTCTTGATTTACAGCACCTGCATTGCCAAGTAGCGCAGAAAATAATCCCATATCAAATGTTTTAAATGTTCTTCAAATTTAATTAAAAACTACTTATGTTTTAAGCCTTTTAAATTTTTAATGCGAATGCCCCATTTCAATAATGTAAGCCAATACAAAACCAAAGACAATCATGGTAATTTTTGCCAAATTGAATTTGTGGCCTTCGTTACTTTCAAAAATAATAGTAGACGAAATATGAAATAAAATCCCAACTACCACAGCCGAAATTTCTTTTGAATAATGTTGGGCAAAATGCATTTGTTCGGCTAATAGCGTTCCAAGTGGAGTCATTAATGCGAATGAAAACATAAAAGCAAAAATCATCATTTTATTCATCTTCGCATTTACGAAAAACAAGGTCAAAATAATGGCAATAGGGAAGTGGTGAACCGCAATTCCATAAGCTAAATTGTTGTTTTCGTGAATTGGGAAACCTTCTAACAAGGCGTGAATACACAAACTAATAAACAACAACCACGGAATGTGATGCAATTCGTTATGTTCATCGGTATGTACGTGAACGTGACCGTGTTCAGCACCTTTTGAGAAAAATTCTAGTAAGATTTGGAATAAAATTCCAATCATGATGAAAACACCAACCGGTAACGTGGCATGTGTTTCTTCGCCTTCGTGAACGTGATTATGTCCTTCGCTAAATAATTCGGGAAGTAAATGCAAAACGGTAAGCGATAATAAAAACGCACCACTGAATGCCAACAATAATTTGATGTTTTTTTTCTTTTGGGGTTTTAAAAACAAAGCGATTAAAAACCCTAAAATAACGGCTGAAAAGGTGATGATATATTGCATTATTTAAAAATCATAATTAAACGTTCTGATTGTGTTTTAAAGAATTTTCGCAATTTATAATCGCCAAAAATATCCAAAAGATAAATGCCGGCTTCTTCCATGATTTTTTCGAAATCTTCTAAGCGAAGTGCTTGTACTTTTTCGGTGAAATGAAACTTTTCGCCTTTATCTTCAAAATCAATTTCTTTGTAAATGTGTCCGTCTTTTAAGTAACGTTTGATGTGAAAATCAATTCCGTCTACCGATTTTACTTCATCGGCAACCAAATTTTCCAAAACATAATCCACATTCATAAAATCGATTACTGCAAAACCTGTTTCGGTTAAACTGTTGTGAATGGCTTTGATGGTTTTATAATTGTCGGCATCGTCTTCAAAATAGCCAAAACTGGTGAATAAATTGAAAATCGCATCGTACTTTTCGTTACACGTTTCGCGCATATCGTGCACTTTGAAATGCAGTTTCTCATTAGCAAATTCAGATGCTTCTTTAATACTATTTTCAGATAAATCAGCACCTGTAACATCAAAGCCTAAAGAGTTTAAATAAATCGCATGACGACCTTTTCCACAAGCTAAGTCTAAGATTTTAGCGTCTTCTGGAAGGTTTAAATAGTGAGTCAAATTGTCCATTAACAATTGCGCTTCTTCATCGTTGCGTTCCTTGTATAAAATGTGATAATATTCGGTATCAAACCAAGAGGCAAACCAATTTTCTGTTGAAGTCTTTTGAATTTCTGACATTTATTCTTTTTCAGGCAAATTAATCTTGCAAATTTAGTGTATTTTTGCACGATAATTCAATTAATACGAATATTGATTTCTAATTTTAGGAATCAAATTTAAAAATAATAGTAAGGAAAAGGAAATTACTATTTTAAAGAAAAGTAAATGGAAAATTTTAAAATGACTGCCAAAACCTTCTTTGGTTTTGAAGAAATATTAGCTAGAGAATTACAAATTCTTGGTGCACAACAAGTGGAAATCGGTACACGTGTGGTGAGTTTTAAAGGCGATAAAGGATTTATGTACAAAGCCAATTTGGCTCTTCGTACGGCTTTAAAAATCTTAAAACCTATCAAAACCTTTAAAGCGCATAACGACAAAGCGTTGTATGAAGGTATTAGAGCGATTGATTGGTCGGATTATTTGACTGAACACAATACGTTTTTAGTAGAAACTACATTGCATTCTGAAAACTTCAATCACAGTCAGTTCGTGGCTTTAAAAACCAAAGATGCGATTGTAGATCAATTTAGAGATTTGAACGGAAAGCGTCCAAGTATCGATAAAGATTTCCCAGATTTACAAATTCATGTACACATTGATAGAGATAATGTAACGGTTTCGTTAGATTCTTCAGGCGCTTCTTTGCACCATAGAGGTTATAGAACGGCTACGAATATTGCTCCAATAAACGAAGTTTTAGCAGCAGGAATGTTGATTTTATCGGGTTGGGAAGGGAAAAGTCATTTCTTAGATCCAATGTGTGGTTCGGGAACTATTTTGGCAGAAGCTGCGATGATTGCTTGCAATGTTCCAGCGAATATTAATCGTAAGGAATTTGGTTTTGAGAAATGGAAAGATTGGGATGCGGAATTATTTGATAACATTATGGAATCGTTATTAAAGAAAACACGCGAATTTCATTATACTATTACAGGTTATGATAAAGCGCCAAGTGCGGTTGCTAAAGCAAAAGACAATGTTAGAAATGCCAATTTAGACGAATATATTACGATTTCAAACGAAAACTTTTTCGATTCTAAAAAAGAAACTGAAGGACCATTACACATGGTATTCAATCCGCCTTATGGAGAGCGTTTGGATATTGATATGGAGCGTTTTTACAGAGAAATTGGTGACACTTTAAAACAAAATTATCCAAATACCAACGCTTGGTTCATCACAGCAAATTTAGAAGCTTTGAAATTCGTAGGCTTGAAACCTAGTAGAAAAATTAAACTTTTCAATGGAAAGCTTGAAGCACGTTTGGTGAAATACGAAATGTACGAAGGCAGCAAGAAAGGAAAGTATATGAATACTGAAGAGTAACATTTTTTGTCAAGCTGAACTCGTTTCAGCTTCTCCAGATAGATTCTGAAACGAGTTCAGAATGACAGATACGTTTTCGATTCAACAATTAAACAGTTTAACAATTAAACATTATAAACAATGAGCAAAAAAGTAAAATCATTCTTATATAACTTCTTAGGATTTGTAGTGATTTATTTACCAACATTATATTTAGTAGACGAATTCACGCATTTGAATGGACTTTGGATACCAATGACTGCTTTTATGGTAGCATTAATTTTAGCTCCAAAATTCCAAGCGATAAAAACGCACAACGGTGAAAAAATCTACATGAAGTGGTTTTTTATAAAAGGTGTGAAAGAAATAGAATAAGAAAATCCCGAGTGTGAGCTCGGGATTTTTTTCTTTATAATTTAAAAATGGTGACTAGCCATAAACAGCTTTTTAACGTTCCGCGGCTTGGCGCAGTAGCGGCTGCGTGAACGATTATTTTCTTGCTAAGATAGATTTTCCAGCGGAAAATCGAACGTGTTTTTAATTATAAATTTAGCTATTGTGCCAAACCGCTGTTGTGTGCAGTTTATTTATAAATCATCAAGATATCTTTCTAAGTTTTCAATTTCGATAGATTTAACTGTATCGATTATCATTTCAAGCCCAATATAGCTATGATACTTTGTTTTTATTTTTTCAATAATTAGTGGAGATATTTTCTTTTCAAGTCTATCTTGAGATATTTCTACTATTATTTTTTGCATATTAATTATTCCTTCATCCATTGTTTACTTTATTATAGTGGAATTCTTGTTAAGCAAACTTTTAATCGTTTTAAAAGATGTTCCTCTTCTATACATTCTAACGGTTTTAAATTATCTAACGCTGGAATATTTTTGTTAAGCCAATTATTGCAATCTTTTTCAAGTATTCCAAATATAACTTTCGCTAATTCTTCATCATCATTTAATGACATTATCAAATCATTTGGCGCGTTAACACTTTGAAATGTTATTGAAAAACCTTTCCAATTTTCTTCAGAATAATACTTTTCTAATTCGATCACGTTCTTTTTTAAGATTAAGCTCTGTTAAATTGCACACAACTTGTATATATGCGCTACAAAGTAGCGCCAATCTACCCATTTTTGGGTGTATATGCGCTACAAAGTAGCTTTTTCAAATATAATAAAATAGTTACAACATTATAAATTACACTCACAAAAAAAGCGCCACTTTCGTAACGCTTCGTTTGTTATTTTTTCTCTGTTGTGATTTTGTTTTTCTTGTAAATCGGTATGAAATAACTTAAAGAGTAATTAAAACCGGTTCCAAACTTTCCGTCATACGTTCTATTATAACCAGGTATAAAAAGGTTGTCAAATCCATCAGGTTGTTTGTTTGAGACTAAATAGTTCAATCGTACAGAGAACCCTAAATAAACGTTGCTAAACAACTCAGCTTTGATACCTCCCACAACTTCTATCCAACTCGCGTTTAACCCATCAAATTCTTCTCCTGAAATTATGGTGTTTTCTCCGTAATAGTTAGTTGGGTCATAAATAGTGTAGCTGTTTAAGGTTTGGCTAAAACTACTAATTCCGTAGCGCATTCCGGCGTAAATCATGTTTTCCATGTCGAGCCAGTTTTCAAAGGAATTGTAATCAAACCCAACTTTAAAATAGGTTCCTTTTGTAGTAAAGTTTAAGCGGTCGTCGTCAACGGTTTTGTCTTCGTTTCCAATTTCACCTGCGATGTAGAACTTTTTTGTTAAACGGTAATCTCCAACCACTTCAAAACCTCTATATTCTTTTTCGTAAAACGAACGCGCTATTTTGTGTAAATCAACACCTACTCGCAAACCATAACGTTCTGGATATACTACTTTTGCGGTGTCTTTAGTTTGTGCATTTCCTAATAACGAAATACAAACCAAGCTCAGACTAAAAATAAATCTTAACATGTACTTCATTTTCGGTTTCTATATTAGGTTGTATCACTTCAATGTTTTGAATCCAGTTATTGCCATCAGCTGTTAACACAATTGGATTGGTATCGTTTAAATAAAATAGTGTTTTAAAGCCACAAGCGCGTGAAATATATTCGTCGATTCTTTCATAATTAAAAGTAATCGCATCAATATTATCATTTGCAGTATCGGTATCACTTCCGTTTTGGATAAAATTCAAAGTAGTAATATCAGCTGTTGTTCGTAATGGAACTTGAATTTTACTTATACCGTTAAAGCCATAACCGTTTACAAAAGTAGGTTCAATTACTCCTAAATTCGTAACATTTTTTAAAACAGTAGGATTAGCCGCATCGTAAAACTCAATTATTAATCGAGGTGTTACAGGTGTTCCACTAGCACAAATATCATCTTTTTCGCAATTCCAAAACGAAACCGCTACAAGTAAGGATAGGGTTATAAAAACTAATTTTTTCATATTTATCTTTTTTCTAAAAGAACCACGTTTTCCACATGATGCGTTTGCGGAAACATATCCACTGGACGCACACGAACCACTTTGTACTTTTCGTCCATCAAAGCTAAATCACGAGCTTGTGTTGCCGAATTACAACTTACATACACAATTTTTGGTACATCTGTTTTCAATAACATTTCTACCACGTCTTTATGCATGCCATCTCTTGGTGGATCGGTGATGATAACGTCAGGTTGTCCGTGTTGGTTGATGAACTCGTCGTTGAACACGTTTTTCATATCCCCAACATAAAACTCACAATTCGTAATGTTATTGCGTTCCGCATTTGCTTTTGCATCAATAATAGCTTCAGGTACGGCTTCAACACCAATTACTTTTTTCGCTTTTTTAGAAACGAATTGCGCAATGGTTCCAGTTCCGGTATATAAATCGTAAACAGTTTCATTTCCAGTTAAACCTGCAAATTCTCTAGTAATTTTGTACAATTCATACGCTTGGTCAGAATTGGTTTGATAGAACGATTTCGCATTAATACTAAAATGTAAACCTTCCATTTCTTCCAAAATATAATCACGACCTTTAAACAAAATAATATCTTGGTCATACAACGTATCATTCAATTTCTGATTGATAACATATTGTAACGACGTAATTTGAGGGAAACGTTCTGCTAAGAAATTCATCATCAATTCGATTCCGTTTTTATCGTTTTCAAAAAACTGAATCAATACCATGATTTCTCCAGTTGAAGCGGTACGAATCATCAACGTTCGTAATAAACCTTCCACAGCTCTTGCATTAAAGAACGTTAGGTTGTTTTCGTTAGCAAATCGTTTAATTTCGTTACGAATTTCGTTAGATGGATCTTCTTGTAAATGACATTTATCAATATCTAAAATCTTATCCCACATTCTTGGAATATGAAATCCTAAGGCATTTTTATTGTCAAATTCAGTTCCCGATAGAATTTCGGCATCGGTCATCCAACGCGCATTCGAGAAACCAAATTCCATTTTATTTCGGTAAAACAATTGCTTTTCGGAACCTAAAATGGGCTCGAATTCTGGCAATTCAATCTTACCAATTCGCTTTAAATTATTATAAACTTCCTGATTTTTATAGAACAATTGTTGGCTGTATTTCATGTTTTGCCATTTGCAACCGCCACAAGCACCAAAATGTTCGCAAACCGGTTCAATTCTATGTTCTGAAAATTCGTGTATTTTTATAGCTTTACCTTCGTAGTAGGCTTTTCTTTTCTTCATCGTTTGCACGTCTACCACATCGCCTGGTACTACATTTGGAAGAAATATTACTTTACCATCAGGAGCTTTAGCTACCGATACACCTTTTGCACCTGCATCAAGGATTTTTACGTTTTCGAATACGATTTTTTCTGTTCTCTTTTTTCCCATGAGGCAAAAATAAGAATTGTTCAGTGGATTTGATAGGTTTTTTTTTATTTCTACTATTTTTAAAATCAATTTAATAGAATGCAACGGTTTAAATTGTAAATTAGCAGAAATGTTTTTGAATTATGAGTAACAATACTACGTTTAAAAGTGCTATTTCAAATATCGAATTTCCTGAGCATGATAGAGTTTCTGGGAAAACAATTCGAACTTCCATTTTAAACCTAATTTTAGAAGATTTTCCTGATTTTGATGTGAATGATTCTATTGCTGTACAAGAATTGAATGTGTATCGTGAAAAATACATCTCTAAATTTTTACAAACCGAAATTAGTCAGTTATCAAAATTAGAAAAAGATGTAGTTCGATCTTTAGGCGATGATACTTCTTTTGTAGCCAAAGTGGAAGAGGAAGTTGATACTAGAAATTATGGTCAAATTGTAGCGGATAAAGTGGCGGCTTTTGGAGGAAGTTGGACCTTTATTATTGCTTTTTTTATTTTCATTTCCATTTGGATTGGTTCCAACGTGATTATTTTTACGAACAAAGAATTTGATCCGTATCCCTTCATTTTATTGAATTTGATTTTATCATGTGTGGCAGCATTGCAAGCGCCAGTCATTATGATGAGCCAAAACCGTCAGGAAGAAAAAGACCGTGAACGCGCCAAAAAAGATTACATGATAAATTTGAAATCAGAACTAGAAATTCGAATGTTAGATGATAAAATTGATCATTTGGTAATGCACCAACAACAGGAGTTAATCGAAATTCAAAAGGTGCAAATCGAAATGATGAACGATATTTTGAACCGAATTAAGTAGGAAATTCTATTTTTGTACCAAATTATTACCATGAAAACCCACTTAGCTTTACTTCGCGGAATTAATGTTTCCGGTCACAACATGATTAAAATGGAGGTTTTGAAAACCGTTTTAGAAAACGCGGGATTTCAAAATGTTCGTACTTATATTCAGTCAGGAAACGTTTTTGTAGATTCGGAAGAAGAACACGGCGCGAGTGTTGGGTTTAAAATCAAGCAAGAAATTTTCAAAGAATTAGGTTTGGAAGTTCCTGTGGTGGTTATTGCTAAAGAAGATTTGGAAGCATGTTTAACAAATAATTTGTTTCTAAAAGAAAAAGATTGTGATACTAAGAAATTGTACGTGGCTTTTCTTTCAAAAGAATTGCAAGGAAGCGCCATCAACGATTTAAAAATAAGTCAATTCAAACCCGATGAAGCGGCAATTGATAAAAGCAGAATCTACATCAAATACGCTGTAGGAGCCGGAAAAACCAGATTGGATCAAAAATATATAGAGAAAAAATTAAACGTTGTCGCTACGATTAGAAATTGGAATACGTTTACGACATTGTTAGAAATGTATGGATAAAAGTTGAAGAGTATTGAACTTTAAACTTAATATTTTACCTTTGTTAAATATTCGGTTGATTTCTCACCATTAAGAAGGAATTGCGATGTAACAATCAATAACAAAATTTTATGTCAGTTTTAGAAAAAATGAGTTCGGCTGAAGCTATTGCATTAGAAGACAAGTACGGTGCACACAATTATCATCCACTACCAGTAGTTTTAAGTAGAGGAGAAGGAGTTTATGTTTGGGATGTAGAAGGTAAGAAATATTACGATTTTCTTTCGGCTTATTCTGCGGTAAATCAAGGACATTGTCATCCAAAAATTGTTGGAGCAATGGTGCAACAAGCGCAAACCTTAACCTTAACATCAAGAGCATTTTACAATGATAAATTAGGGGTTTACGAGCAATTTGTAACGAACTATTTCGGATTTGATAAAGTATTACCAATGAACACAGGAGCTGAAGCAGTAGAAACCGCTTTAAAACTGTGTAGAAAATGGGCATACGAGAAAAAGGGAATCAACGAAAACGAAGCGCAAATTATCGTTTGTGATGGTAACTTCCACGGAAGAACAACTACGATTATTTCATTTTCAAACGATGAAAACGCACGTAAAAACTTCGGACCTTATACAGCTGGATTTATTAGCATTCCTTATGATGATATTGATGCATTAGAAAATGCCGTAAATTCTTCAAAAAATATTGCAGGATTCTTAGTAGAACCTATTCAAGGGGAAGCTGGAGTTTACACACCATCAGAAGATTTTCTTAAAAGAGCAAAAGCAATTTGTGAAGCCAATAACGTTTTATTCATTGCTGACGAGGTACAAACTGGAATCGCAAGAACGGGTTCGTTATTAGCCGTTTGTGGAAATTGTACTTGTGAAGCAAAATGTGAAAAACAAGCAACTTATACACAACCTGATATTTTAATTTTAGGAAAAGCATTATCAGGTGGTGCTTATCCAGTTTCAGCTGTTTTGGCTAATGATAGCATTATGAATGTTATTAAACCAGGACAACATGGTTCTACTTTTGGAGGAAATCCAGTTGCAGCTGCGGTTGCTATGGCGGCTTTAGAAGTAGTTTCAGAAGAAAGTTTGTCTCAAAATGCTAGAAAATTAGGGGAAATCTTCCGTGATGAATTAGGTAAATTCATCGAAACATCTAATATTGCTACTTTAGTAAGAGGAAAAGGATTGTTAAATGCTGTTGTAATTAATGATACCGAAGAAAGTGATACGGCATGGAATATTTGTGTTCGTTTAGCAGAAAACGGTTTATTAGCAAAACCTACACATGGAAACATCATTCGTTTTGCTCCGCCTTTAGTAATGAATGAAGAACAATTGAGAGATTGTGTTTCTATTATTATTAATACGCTAAAAGAATTTGAAAAATAATCAATTTCTGAGTTCATATAAATCCCGATGAAAATCGGGATTTTTTATTTTTACATACTTATTTGTTACTTTATACGTTTAAATCAAAAATACTATTTATGCTTCGATTTTTACTTTACTGCTTATTAACTACTTCGTTTTCATTTTCACAAGCAAAATTTACTGTGTATTTTGATACGGATTCCTATCAATTAAATTCTTCAGAATTAAATCGATTAGATGGTTTTTTAAAGAATAAAGAATTGAAATTCAATAAAGTAATTGGATATTGTGATTATCGTGCATCAAATGGTTACAACGATACTTTGGCATCCAATAGAGCTAAATTTGTGATTGGAATTATCGAAAAAGTGACTAATCAAAAACAAATTGAAATTGATAGTAAAGGCGAAAATTTCGAGCAAAATTCCGATTTGAAATTGAATCGAAAAGTAGAGATTTTCTATGAAGAATTACAAATAGAAAAAACACTTCCAAAAGACGATAAAAAGGATTTATCTCAACAAGTTTCAACTGCAAAAGTGGGCGATAAGTTAGTGTTGAAAAACTTACATTTTTATAATCGTTCTGGAATTTTTGTTCCTGAATCTAGACCTATTTTGCAAGAATTATTGCAGATCATGAAAAATAATCCTAATCTAAAAATTGAAATTCAAGGTCATATTTGTTGTCAAATAGGAACAGATATAGAGGAAACGGCTAAAGTAAGAGCATTAGCGGTTTATAATTTTCTAATAGAGAATGGTATTAATAAAAATAGATTGAGTTATAAAAGTTTTGGAAGTTCTCGACCTATTCACATCATTCCAGAAAATAATGAAGACGAACGAAATGAGAATAGAAGAGTAGAAATTCAAATCATTGCCAATTAAGTTTAAAAATATCCATGTTTTAATTTGTTGTAAATGAATTTATTAAGTAAAATAAAAAGTTCTTTTTCTGAATAAGTTTTTTTAATACTTTTATTTTTTTATATTCGTTACATTAAAATACCCTAAATGAAATACGTATTACTGCTGTTTGGACTACTACTTTCAGCACAAGAAAAGGCGAGTTTTTATTTTGATTTTGATCAAAATACGTTTAATCCAAAGCAAAACGAATTGTTTTTGACTTGGTTGAACAAAGACGAAAACCGCGAAATTCTGGTAATTAATGGGTATTGTGATTGGTACGGTACTTTTGACTATAACGATACTCTAGCTTATGAAAGAATTAATACGGTTCATGAGCAATTAAAAACAAAAGTAAATTCTTCCATTTTTTTTAGTGAAAATTTAAAAATTAAAGGTTTTGGCGAACGAGTTCAAACCAGAAAAGAAAGACGTTATAATAGAAGAGTTGATGTTTTTTATACTGTTGTCCCTAAAAAAGTAGTGCTGAAAGAAGTGGTTTATGATGATCCAGTTGTTTACACCGGACAAGTCATAAATAAAGACCCTGAAGTAATTGAAACTAAAGAAATAATTCAAGTTCCAGATACAGATGATTTAATTGATCCTGTTGGACTTTACAAAAATCCATACGCAACTGCCAAAGTGGGAGATAAGTTGGTCATGAACAATTTGTATTTCTATGATCGTTCTGGGATTTTCGTTCCAGAATCGTTGCCTGTAATGGAAGAATTATTAGAGTTCATGGTAACACATCCCAAAGTTAAAATTGAAATTCAAGGACACATTTGTTGTCAATTAGGTGAAGACCCAGAAGATATTGCTTTAGTTCGAGCTATAGCTGTTCATAACTATTTGGTAGCTAATGATATTGATGATTCAAGATTACAATATAAAAGTTTTGGAAGTACACAACCTATTCATAAAATTCCAGAGAAAAATGAAAAGGAACGAAATGAAAATCGTCGTGTAGAAATTCTTATCTTAGAGAATTAATTTTGGCATAATTTTCGTCCTATTCTTTTAAAAATCAATTTTATGAAATTTTCATATTGTTTCCTGTTTTTCTTTTTGTTACAATTTGCCTTTTCTCAAGAGCAGGTTACTTTTTATTTTGACAATAATAAATTCGAATTAAATAAAGTAGAATCAGCCAAACTTCAAAAATGGATTTTAGAAAATAAAACATCTAAAATTTTATCAATAACTGGTTCAACAGACGAAGTTGGAAGTACTGGTTTTAATGATACTTTGTCTCAAAAAAGAGTAAGTCATATTTTTACCCAAATTAAAGGAAAGATAAACATCAGACCCGATTTTAAAAGTATTTCACTTGGCGAAAAAGGAGCAACTTCAACCAATAAAGCAGAAAACCGAAAAGCCATTATTCATTATTTATTAGAAAAAGATTTAGATAAAGAAGATGAAGTTTTAGGAATTAAAAAAGTTGAGCCGGAAGTAATTATTCCAGAAGATGCTACCCTTGCAGAAAAAGTAAAGTTGGCAAAAGTGGGGACAAAAATCACGTTGAAAAACATCAATTTTTATCAAAATACTTTCGCAACAATGCCGGAATCGCAAGGAACTTTGTATGATTTGTTATTTGTTATGCAAAATAATCCTGAGTTAATAATCGAAATTCAAGGACATATTTGTTGTATTGATAAAGATTATCGAAATTTGTCTACTGATAGAGCAAAACAAATTAAACGTTTTCTCGTTTATAATGGTATTCAGGATTATCGTGTAAAAACTAAAGGATTTGGAGTTTCGCAACCCATTTATCCTATTCCGGAAGCAACACCTGAACAAGCAGCAGCGAATCGAAGAGTCGAAATTGAAATTTTAAGTAAAAAATGATGAAAAAGATAATTGGTTTATTTCTTATGCTACTGATGGTTTTTTCGGTAAGTTGTAGTGATGATTGTAATGAAGGTGATAAAGCAACTCCAGCCTCATTTTTTGTTGAGATTGTAGATGAAACTTCCGGTGAAAATGTTTTTGAAAATGAAACGTATACAATGCAACAAATTGTTGTTGAAGATTTAGAGGAAGCGGATATTCCATATGAGTTCATAGAAAGTTCGAATTTGATTCAAATATTTCCACCCATTGTAAATCCTACAGGGAATTCCTTATTCATTAAATTGAATAATGAAACTACATTACAAATGGATCAAATTGATGTGAATTATGATGTTTCTTCTATTGTTGGAGAGTGTTTCACAACATTTAAAATTGAAAATATTTTGTTTCCAAACAACGATTCGGAATTGGTTGAAGCTGTTCATGTTATAAAAATTTAACAAATTCTAAATTCATACTTCTAAATTCTAAATTTTAGAACTATCTTTGCGCCACAACAACAACACACTACATTCATGAGTTCTGATACGAGTAAACGCTACAATTTAAGAGGAGTTTCGGCTTCTAAAGAAGATGTGCACCAAGCTATCAAAAACATCGACAAAGGCTTATTTCCACAAGCATTTTGTAAAATCATCCCAGATTATTTAACAAACGACGACCAATATTGCATCATTATGCATGCTGATGGAGCAGGAACAAAATCTTCCTTAGCCTATATGTATTGGAAAGAAACAGGCGATATTTCAGTTTGGAAAGGAATTGCTCAAGATGCGTTAATCATGAATATCGATGATTTATTATGTGTTGGAGCGACGGATAATATTCTACTATCATCAACCATTGGAAGAAATAAAAATCTAATTCCAGGCGAAGTTATTTCAGCCATCATCAATGGAACAGAAGAATTAATTTCAGATTTAAAAAATCACGGAGTTACGATTCATTCTACCGGTGGAGAAACTGCTGATGTAGGCGATTTAGTTCGAACAATTATTGTTGATTCAACGGTTACGGCTCGTATGAAACGCGCTGATGTTATTGATAACGCCAATATTCAAGCTGGTGATGTAATTGTAGGATTGGCTTCTTTTGGACAAGCTACTTACGAAAAGGAATATAACGGCGGAATGGGAAGCAATGGTTTAACTTCGGCTCGTCATGATGTTTTTGCAAAATATTTGGCAGAAAAATATCCAGAAAGTTTTGATGCTTCAGTTCCAAACGACTTAGTGTATTCAGGTCAAACTAAATTGACAGATACTGTTGAAAATAGTCCAATTGACGCAGGGAAATTAGTGCTTTCTCCAACGAGAACATACGCTCCAGTGATCAAAAAGATTTTATCAAAATACAATTCAAATCAAATTCACGGTATGGTACATTGTAGTGGAGGAGCGCAAACAAAAGTGCTTCACTTTGTAGAGAACGTTCACGTGATTAAAGATAATTTATTTCCAGTGCCACCATTATTTAAACTGATTCAAGAAAATTCTAAAACGGATTGGAAAGAAATGTACCAAGTTTTCAATTGTGGTCACCGTATGGAAATTTACGTTCCTGCTGAAGTAGCACAAGACATTATAGAAATTTCGAAATCCTTCAACATCGACGCACAAATCGTAGGAAGAGTGGAGAAATCAGATAGTAAGAAATTAACAATTATATCCGAATACGGAAAATTTGAGTATTAGAAGTAAAAAGTAGAAAGTAAAAAGTAAAAAGGGGATCATGAAGGAAAATGATTTATTGAAAAGAACCTTTAATTTTGGAATTTCTTGCTTAAAATTTTTAAGAAAATTAGAGTCAAATCCGGAAAATAATCTAATCAGATTTCAATTAGGAAAATCATGTACTTCAATTGGAGCTAATTATGAAGAA
This sequence comes from Flavobacterium lacisediminis, assembly GCF_025909975.1. Lineage (GTDB taxonomy): Bacteria > Bacteroidota > Bacteroidia > Flavobacteriales > Flavobacteriaceae > Flavobacterium > Flavobacterium lacisediminis. The sequence goes on from NZ_JAPCIO010000005.1 coordinate 49,742, forward strand.
TCTCAAGCAGGTTCATCAAAAGCAGATTTTACAAATAAAGTAAAAATCGCTTTAAGAGAAGCAAGAGAAACTAATTACTGGTTGAGAATTTTAAAAGAATTAAATGATAATAATGACGAATCACTTGAATCATTAATTAAAGAAAGTCAGGAATTAAAAAATATTTTAGGAGCAATAGTAGTAAAATCAAATAATAAATAACTTAAGGTTGGGTTTTTAGGATTACTTTTTTCTTTTAACTTTTTCCTTTGTACTTAAATAACACATGCAACACAACGTATTAATTTTAGATTTCGGTTCGCAATACACGCAATTAATTGCCCGAAGAGTTAGAGAATTAAACATTTTCTGCGAGATTTTTCCATTCGATAAAATTCCAGCAGATTTATCATCATATAAAGCGGTAATCCTAGGCGGAAGTCCATGTTCAGTTCGTTCAGAAGAAGCACTTCACCCAGATTTATCTCAAATTAGAGGTAAAATGCCTTTATTAGCCGTTTGTTACGGAGCACAATATTTAGCTCATTTTTCAGGAGGAGAAGTTGCGGCTTCAAACACAAGAGAATACGGTAGAGCGAATCTTTCGTATATCAAAGAAAATGAAGTTTTTTTAGAAGGTGTTTCTGAAAATAGCCAAGTTTGGATGTCTCATTCGGATTCTATCAAACAATTGCCAACAAACGGAGTTAAGATTGCCAGCACAAAAGACGTAGAAAACGCAGCTTATAAAATTGAAGGAGAAACTACTTATGCAATCCAATTTCACCCAGAAGTATACCATTCAACAGATGGAAAACAAATGTTGGAAAACTTCTTAGTGAAAATTGCTCAAGTACCTCAAAATTTCACACCAAACGCTTTCGTTGAGGAAGTAGTTGCCGAAATGAAAGCAAAAATTGGAGACGATAAAGTAGTTTTAGGACTTTCTGGTGGTGTAGATTCAACAGTGGCGGCGGTTTTATTGAACAAAGCAATTGGAGAAAATTTATATTGTATTTTCGTAAACAATGGATTATTACGTAAAAATGAATTCCAAAATGTACTAAATCAGTACAAAGGAATGGGCTTAAATGTAAAAGGAGTTGATGCTTCGGCACGCTTTTTGGATGCGTTAGCTGGGTTAGATGATCCAGAAGCAAAACGTAAAGCCATTGGAAAAGCATTTATTGAAGTTTTTGATGATGAAGCACACCAATTAACCGATGTAAAATGGTTAGGTCAAGGTACGATTTATCCTGATGTTATTGAATCAGTTTCAGCAACGGGCGGACCTTCAGCAACGATTAAATCGCATCATAATGTAGGTGGATTACCTGATTTTATGAAATTACAAGTGGTTGAGCCTTTACGAATGTTATTTAAAGATGAGGTTCGTAGAGTAGGAAGAAGTTTAGGAATCGATGAAGAATTATTAGGTCGTCATCCTTTCCCTGGACCAGGATTAGCGATTCGTATTTTAGGTGATATTACGCCAGAAAAAGTAGCTATTTTGCAAGAAGTGGATTCGGTTTTCATCAACGGATTAAAAGAACACGGATTGTACGATAAAGTATGGCAAGCAGGAGCAATCTTGTTACCAGTAAATAGCGTTGGAGTAATGGGCGATGAGCGTACATACGAAAAAGTTGTTGCTTTACGTGCAGTAGAATCGACAGACGGAATGACTGCGGATTGGGTACATTTACCGTATGAGTTTTTAATGAAAATTTCTAATGAAATTATAAATAACGTTAGAGGTGTAAACCGAGTGGTGTATGACATCAGTTCGAAACCACCTGCAACGATAGAATGGGAATAAAATAAATTTTTCAAATTCGACATATAAATTTCAATAGCAATTATTTTTATTCTATTTTTACGATATAAATTGCTATTGAAATTTTTGTTTAGTATTGTTTTTAAATTAAGATTATGATAAAAAGAGTTGTTTTTCTTTTCAGTTTGATTTTTCTTTTCGCGTTACCTGTTCAATCTCAGATTAAGCATGTAGTAGCTAAAGGAGAAACCGTTTTTCAAATCGCAAAAAAGTACGAGGTTACGCCTTTTGATATTTACCGATTAAATCCAGATGCGAAAAATGGTGTTAAAGAAAACACGACACTACTTATACCTAATGGCTCAGTAAATAAAGCAATTAAGCATGTAGTAGGTGAAAAAGAAACGCTTTTTGGAATAGCAAAAAAATATAATGTTTCCGTTTCAGACATCGAAACTTGGAACAAAGTCGCTTTGCAAAATGGTTTGAAAATTGGTCAAGAAATATTTGTTTCCAAACCATCTGCATCAGATATTAATGCCAGTCAGGCAAGTGTTTTAAAACCAAAAGCAATAACAAATGCAACTACTCACTTAGTAGAGGCTAAAGAAACTAAGTATGGTATTGCTACAAGATACGGTTTAACAGTAACTGAATTAGAACAACTAAATCCACAAATTGTTGGTGGATTAAATGTAGGTCAAACCTTAATTTTGAAACCAGGAGTTCAGGTTAAAAAACCTTCGAATGTAACTTTGGTTGAATATGAAGTGCAACCTAAAGAAACGCTTTACAGTCTTTCTAAAAAGTTTGATATTGCGCAAGGTGATTTAATCACACTAAATCCAGATTTGCAAGATGGTTTAAAAATTGGAATGCTTTTAAAAGTGCCTTCAAACGGAACTGTTATCACAAAAGCAAAAGATTCTGTTTTAGTAGCTAAAAACAAAGTGAATTTATTAGCTACGGTTGATAAATCGAAACAAAGAAACATGGTTTTGTTGTTACCATTCAATATCAATAAAATTGAAACAGATTCGGTTAAAACCAAAACAGAGCAGTTAAAAACGAATAAATTCTTAAACCTTACTTTAGATTTTTACGCAGGAGCACTTATGGCAATTGATTCGGCTAAAGTACTAGGTTTGCCTGTAAATGTTAAGGTTTACGATGTAGAAAGTACTAAATATTCTTCTAACGTAGCTTCTATTATTTCAAAAAATAATTTTGAAAATGTAGATGCTGTAGTAGGACCTTTCCAAAATTCAGTAGTGGAGACAACGGCTCAATTACTTACAAAATACAATACTCCAGTAATTTCACCACTTTCAAAAGAGCGCGGATTACCGTTACCAAATTTATATTACACGGTTCCTTCTGAAGATCTTTTGCGTGCTTCTATGTTTGATTATTTTAAATCGAAAAACGGAAATGTGGTAGCGATTATTAGTGCTAAAAAAACAACTTCGAAAGATTTTATAACAGCGAATCATCCAGAAGTTAAGCATGCTTTATTTAATGATAAAGGAGCTTTAGATGTGGCGCTTTTAAAAACACAATTGGTTAAAGGACAAAAGAATTTTGTACTTATGGAAATTGAAAAAGCAAGTACGATTTTAAGTATTACCAATATTTTAAAAGGATTGCAAAAAGAATATGATATTCAATTGGCAGTTTTTGAATTGTATGATGCCTTAAATTTTGAGGAAATTCCAATGAAAAACTTAGCTGATTTGAAATTATTATTTCCATCAGCAACTAAAGTAGCTTCAACACCAGAAGAAAAGCAATTTGAAAAGCAATTCAAGAAAATCAATAATATTTATCCAAATGCTGCAGCCAAAAAAGGTTTCGATGTAACGTTTGATGCTTTATTGAGAATTTGCCAACCAGAAGGTTTTGTAAAATCAGCAGCGACAACCAAAACAGAATACATCGAAAACGCATTTGATTACAATTCTAGTAACGGATTAATTTCAAATAACGCAACGTATTTATTGTATTACGACAGCGATTTAACGATTAAACAAGCACAATAATGGCAACTTCAAAAGTGACTTACTTAGGTGATTTACGCACATCTTCTATACATTTACAATCAGGTTCGGAAATTATTTCGGATGCACCACTTGATAACAACGGAAAAGGAGAAGCCTTTTCTCCAACCGATACTGTTGCCAATGGATTAGCAAGTTGCATGTTCACCGTTATGGGAATCAAAGCACGTGATTTAGACGTAGATTTCTCAGGTTCCACCGCAGAAGTAACCAAAATCATGGGAACAGAACCAAGAAGAATTACAGAAATTCACGTAACTTTCCATTTCTCAATTCATCCCGATGAAAAAACAAAAACAATTCTAGAAAGAACCGCAATGACATGCCCGGTTTTTTACAGCTTGCATCCAGATATTAAAAAAGAGATTGTTTTTAATTGGAAGTAATTAAACAGAATTTTATCCACAATCTTGTCATTCCGAAGGAATCTTTTTTATGAAGTTATTTTCAATAATCTTATTATTTGCTTTTAATTCAATTCAGTCTCAAAATTTTGAAGGTGAACTGATCTATTCTGCAAAGATGGATGGTTATGTAATCTATAAATCGGATACATTGAAATTTAAAGATTTAAAAGATAAAATGATTAAAAAAGGGGAGTATTTTGATTCTCTCAATATTAAGATTAATGATTTGGGTTATGTCAAAAAAATTAACAATGGTAAAAATGAAACTGTAATTTTAAATTTCAATGAAAAAAAGAAATACATAATTACGGAAAAAGAACTTACTGTTGATGACTTGAATTTTAGAAATATTTACAATAGACAATTAGGTGCAGATTATAGTCATAATGAAATCATTGAGTTGAAGCAAAATGATACAATCATAAAATTCAACAATGCTGAAATTAAAGCCAATAGGATAACTGTTAAGAAAAAATACTCAAAAGAAATCTATTTAATTTCTCATGATTTTTTAAAACTTCCTGTAAAAAGAAATATTTTGATTAGTGAAGATAATCAGATTTATGATAAAGAAGTAGAAAATTTGATAGGTTCTAATTTAATTTTAAAATATACAATGACAACAACTTTGTCAGGCTATATGATTGTTGATATTGAACTATCAAAAATTGAACAAAAGGAAATTCCGATATCTAATTTCGAAATTCCCAAACATATTGAAGATAAAGAGTTGAAAAAAATTAACAAAGATTCTGAAAGATTCAAGTTTTATAAAATAATCAATTAGTCTTTCTTCTTTTTCTTTTTTTTCTATCCTCTCAAAAATAATGACCAACCAAGAACTTCTCGTAAAACTCGCTCATACAAAAATGCCTTTTGGTAAATACGAAGGCTATTACTTAATCGACCTTCCAGAGTATTATGTGGTTTGGTATGCCAATAAAGGTTTTCCTAAAGGACAATTAGGCGAACAATTAAAATTGGTCCACGAACTCAAGCTAAACGGCTTAGAAGAACTCGTTCGAAACATCCGCAGAAACTTTCCAAAACAAAAATAAATTGTTTACAATTTAATTACAAAATTGATACATCGACTAATTGGCACATTGACTAATTAGTGTTATCTTTGCACGATTTTATTACAGATAAAAGATATTTATCGCAACAACAACACAACAACAACACAACAACAATACAATGAACCAAACTAAGTACATTTTTGTTACCGGAGGTGTGACTTCTTCTTTAGGAAAAGGGATTATCGCAGCTTCGTTAGCCAAATTATTGCAAGCCAGAGGATACAGAACGACCATTCAAAAGTTTGATCCGTACATCAATGTGGATCCAGGAACATTAAATCCTTACGAACACGGAGAATGTTATGTAACAGACGATGGAGCAGAAACGGATTTGGATTTAGGTCACTACGAGCGTTTTTTAAACGTTCCTACTTCTCAAGCGAACAACGTAACTACAGGAAGAGTCTATCTTTCAGTTATTGAAAAAGAGCGTAGAGGAGAATTTTTAGGAAAAACGGTTCAAGTGGTGCCTCATATCACAAACGAAATCAAGGAACGCATGCAGTTACTTGGAAAATCGGGTGATTTTGATATTGTAATTACTGAGATTGGTGGAACTGTTGGAGATATTGAATCATTACCTTATATCGAGTCAGTACGTCAATTGATTTGGGAATTAGGTGAAAATAACGGAATCGTAATTCATTTAACGTTAGTGCCTTATTTGGCTGCTGCCGGAGAATTAAAAACGAAACCAACACAACATTCGGTGAAAACTTTAATGGAAAGCGGAATCAAAGCTGATATTTTAGTGTGCAGAACTGAACATGAAATTTCGCAAGATTTACGTCAAAAATTAGCGTTGTTTTGTAATGTGAAAAAAGAAGCGGTAATTCAATCGATTGATGCATCCACTATTTATGAAGTTCCAAATTTAATGTTGGAAGAAGGATTGGATAGAGTAGCGTTGAAAAAATTAGATTTGCCAGAAAAAAACACACCAGATTTAAACAACTGGAACGAGTTCTTATTTAGATTGAAAAATCCTAAGCACGAAGTAAACATTGGTTTGGTTGGAAAATATGTGGAATTGCAAGATTCTTACAAATCGATTTTAGAAGCGTTTATTCATGCTGGAGCGGCAAACGAGACAAAAGTAAATGTTATTTCTATTCATTCTGAATATTTAGATGCCAATTCGGCAGAAAGTCAGTTGAAAGATTTAGATGGTATACTTGTTGCACCAGGTTTTGGCGGTCGTGGAATTGAAGGTAAAATCGACACGGTTCGTTATGCAAGAGAAAATAATATTCCGTTTTTCGGAATTTGTTTGGGAATGCAAATGGCTGTAATTGAATATTCTCGTAACGTTTTAGGTTACGCTGATGCCAATTCAACCGAAATGAATGAAAATACAACTCATCCAGTTATTAATTTAATGGAAGAGCAAAAAAATATTGAAAACAAAGGAGGAACTATGCGTTTAGGTGCATGGAAATGTAGCATAAAAGAAAATACGTTGGCACAAAAAATCTATGGTAAAACTGAGATTATGGAGCGCCACCGTCACCGTTACGAATTCAATGGTGCGTATTTAAACGAATTAGAGAAAGCAGGATTAGTAGCTTCGGGAGTAAATCCAGATACGAAATTGGTAGAAATTGTTGAAATTCCTACGCATCCTTTCTTTATCGGCGTTCAATACCATCCTGAATATAAAAGTACAGTCGCAAATCCACACCCACTTTTTGTGAGTTTTGTAGCTGCAGCTGTACAACATAAAACTAAATAAACTGTTCAATTAAGAACACTGAACACTAATAAGTAGATGGAAGAAAAAAAATTAGACCTTAATTCGATTATCGGATTTGTATTGATTTCTGGAATTTTGATTTGGATGTTATATTCAAATGCTCCAACACCAGAAGAACAAAAGGAAAAAGAGAAAAAAGAGCAATTAGACAAACAAGCTAAAGAAGTTAAAACGGTAACTTCAACGGTTGCTGCAGCGCCAGTAGCAGATTCTACTAAAAATGCTGCAGCGCAAGCACAATTAGGTTCGTTTGGATATTCTGCAACACTTCCATCAGCTACAGATGCTGTTACTGAAATCAAAAATGAAGTTTTATCACTTAAAATTTCTAATAAAGGAGGTTATATTACAGAAGCAACTGTTTTAGGATTTGATCAATTTGAGAAAAATTCGAAAAAAGCGGTTCAAATCATTAAAGATAAAAACGCTTCTTTAGACATTGCTTTAAATACAACTGATAACAGAACGTTGCATACAAAAGACATGTATTTTGAGCCTAAGTTAACTACTGAAGGTAAAAATCAAGTTTTAACGTTGCAATTAAAAGCAGGTCCAGATCAATTTTTAGAATATCGTTATGTATTAAAACCTAATGAATACATGTTAGATTTTGCTATCCGTTCTCAAGGGTTAGAAAAAGTAGTGAATACTTCAAAACCATTAGATTTAGAATGGCAATTAAAATCATACAGAAACGAGAACAGTGTTTCTTACGAAAACCGTTATACTGAGCTAGTATTTGAATATGAAGACGGAAAAGATGATTATTTAAATGCAGCAAAAGATTCTGAAGATGAAGCAAATGATGTTTCTTACATTGCTTTCAAACAGCATTTATTTACTTCAATTTTATTAACGGATACTAAATTCAAAACAGCTAAGTTCAAATCTGATAATTTAGTTGATGATGAAGAAATTGATACTGTTTTTACAAAAAATTTCACAGCTCAAGTTCCTTTAGAATTTAAAAATGGCGCTTTAAACTATAATATGAATTGGTATTATGGTCCAGCGAAATATGAAATTTTAAATGATTATGATAGAAATCTTGACGAAATCATGCCATTAGGTTGGGGAATTTTCGGATGGATTAACCGTTATATTTTTATTCCAGTTTTCGGATTTATTTCAGCATTAGGAGTAGGATACGGAATTGCGATTGTATTGTTTACGATTTTAGTTCGTATTGTAATGTCGCCAGTAACATACAAGTCTTATTTGTCACAAGCAAAAATGAAGGTTTTACGTCCTGAAATTACAGAATTGAATGAAAAATTCAAGGACAATCCAATGAAGAAACAACAAGAAACTATGAAGTTGTATTCTAAAGCCGGTGTAAATCCTATGGCAGGATGTTTACCAGCCTTGATGCAAATGCCTATTTTCTATGCGTTGTTTCAGTTCTTCCCATCGATGTTCGATTTAAGACAAAAATCGTTCTTATGGGCTGATGATTTATCTTCATTTGATGCGATTTACTATTTTCCAAATGGTTTTAGTATTCCTTTTTATGGAAATCACGTGAGTTTATTCCCAATTTTAGCTTCTATTGCTATTTTCTTCTATATGAAAATGACAACTGGAGACCAAGCAATGAGCACGCCACCACAAGAAGGTATGCCAGATATGGGTAAAATCATGAAAATTATGATTTACATTTCTCCTGTTATGATGTTATTCTTCTTTAACAATTATGCATCTGGATTGAGTTTGTATTACTTCATCTCTAACTTAATTACTATCGGAATTATGTTGGTTATTAAGAATTACATCGTGAAAGAAGATAAAATTCACGCTCAAATTCAAGAGAATAAAACAAAAGAGAAAAAGGAAAGTAAATTCCAAAGAAAAATGCGCGAAATGATGGAGCAAGCAGAAGCTCAAAAAGCCGCACAAAAGAAAAAATAAGTTTATCTTAATACAAACCCTGTCTGCAAACGACAGGGTTTCTTTTTTATAATAGTAATGAAAATAGCGATTATCGGATTTGGTAATATGGGGCAAACCTATGCCAACAGTTTTATGAGCTCTGGATTTGTAGGAGCTTCAGATATTTTAATTTTAAACAAAGTAGTAGTTGAAGAAAAGTATTCCTTCGGAATCGATTCTGCAAATTTTTACACTCAACCTAATCCCAATATTTTCGAATCCGATATTTTGATTTTAGCTGTGAAACCACAAGATTTCAAACAATTGGCTTCTGAAATAAAAGCTTTCTTAAATACAGAACATGTTATTTTATCAGTAATGGCTGGGATTTCAATTGAAGCTATGCAAAAGGAATTGGGTGTTTCTAAAATTGTACGATCAATGCCAAACATACCAACACAAATAGGTGAGGGAATGACCGTTTTTTGTGCTTCAAACGCAGTAGATAGAAAAGAACTTTTTATCGTTCAGAATTTAATCAACACTACAGGAAAATCCATTTATATTGAAAAAGAAGAAATGCTAAATGCGGCTACAGCGGTTTCAGGTAGTGGACCAGCTTATGTGTTTTATTTTATGCAGGCTATGATTGAATCGGCAATTAGATTAGGTTTTTCACCATCTGAAGCAGAGTTCTTGGTGAGTCAAACATTTTCTGGTTCTGTTCAATTACAAAATAGAAGTAAATTATCAAACGATGCTTGGATTCAACGAGTTGCTTCAAAAGGAGGAACAACCGAAGCGGCTTTGTTAGTATATAATAAAAATAAGCTTCAAGAAATTGTGATAGAAGGAATAGAAGCTGCAAATTCAAGAGCAATAGAATTAGGTTCATAAAAAAACGCTTTCCATTGGAAAGCGTTTTTTATTCATAGCAATTTTATTTATAGAAACGAATTAGTCTAAGTTTGGTAGAATTACGTTGTCAATCACATGTATTACGCCATTAGTTGCTTGTACATCTACTGCTACAATATTAGTTTGTCTTGAAGCTTCATCAGTAATTGTAGTTCCAGAAATTGTAAATGTTCCAGACTCAAATGTAGTAATAGGTCCAGTAGGAATACCACTTGACAATACATTAGCACCAGCCACAACATGATAGCTTAATACTGCTGTTAATTGAGAGCTTGTCAAACTAGCAATTGTACCTGGATTTTGTGATTCGAAAGTAGTGAAAGCTGCATTTGATGGCGCAAAAACTGTAAAAGGCGAGCTAGAAGTTCCAGATAAAATTCCAACGAAATCTGGTTGACCTTCAGCAGTTAAAGCTCCCACTAAGGTAGAAAAGTTTGGATTAGCGGTAGCATGAGTTACGATTGTAGGTAAACCTATAACAGCATCTACAACGTGAACTACACCATTTGAAGCCATTACGTCCGCAGCAATTACGTTTGCAACTCCATTTAAGCGTACTCCAGAAGCAGTGTTAACAAACATACTTAATGTGTTTGTAGAAGAAGCACTACCTTTGGCAAGAGTTTTAATATATCCCGTTGATAAGTCGGTAGATAAGTTTTCTCCTATTACCATATGATTTAAAAGTACTTGTCTTAAAACATTCACAGGAACATCTTCTAGTGTTTCAAAGTTGTTGTCGTTTAAAAATTGTACAAAAGCTTCATTTGTTGGGGCAAAAACGGTAAATGAACCATTTCTATCTAAAGATAAGTCTGCTCTTTCTAGAGCATCAACTAAAATTGATAGATTTGCATTTTTTGATGCGACTGCAGCAATAGTGTTGTTGTTTGAACTGTTTCCATCATCTTCAGAACATGAAAACATAATAGTAGAAGTTGCTACTATTAAAGTTAATTTGATTAATTTTGCAAAGTTTTTCATAGTACATTTATTTTTTGTTTAACCAAAATTATAAAAGATTAAACAAATAAAAAACTATTGGATAGCGTTATGTAGTAAATTTAACTAACATTTATTTTTTGTTTAATCAATTTTGGTCTAATATTTGATTTTTTTCAATGTTTATAATGCGATTACAACTTAATAAATCAAACAATATTTAAAAAAATGAAAAAAATAATTTTTCTGTTTTTACTTTTTAGTGCTTTTATTAGCAATGCTCAGGATAAAATCAATCAATTAGACGATAAAGGGAATCGTCATGGATTATGGAGAGGAACACATAAAGAATCGAATCGAATTCGTTATGAAGGTACTTTTGAACATGGAAAAGAAAAAGGTATATTCAAATATTTTGATGATACAAAAGCAGGAACAGTTATTGCAACAAGAGATTTTTCAAAAGGAGATGGTTCTTGTTATGCTGTTTTTTATGATCAAAAAGGAAATAAAGTAAGTGAAGGAAAATTAGTTAATAAACTTCCAGAGGGCGAATGGAAATATTATCATTTTGAATCCAAACAACTAATGTCTCACGAATTCTATAAAGATGGAAAGTTAGAAGGAGTTAGAAAAGTTTTTTATAAAGATGGAACTGTAGCTGAAGAAACCAACTATAAAGCAGGAATAAAGGTAGGAAATTCTAAAACCTATTCAGAAAAAGGAAAGTTAATAGATTCTCATATATATAAAAATGGGCAATATGATGGGGTAGCATCTTATTATGATGGGTTAGGAAATAAAATGTATGAAGGTAATTATGTTAACGGAAAACGTGTTGGTAAATGGAAGTTTTTCGAGAAAAATAAAGTTATTAAAGAAGTTAAAGCAGCTAAATTTGGTCAAGAATTAATTAAATACGAGCAAAGAAATGCTAAAGAAGCATCTAAAACGCTTGAACAATTAAAAGAAGAAAAAGGAGGACAGGAATAAATGAAAAGAGTAGTAGTAGGACTTTCTGGAGGAGTAGACTCAAGTGTTGCCGCTTATTTGTTAAAAGAACAGGGATACGAAGTTATTGGGCTATTCATGAAGAATTGGCACGATGATTCGGTTACTATTTCAAATGAATGTCCATGGTTAGAAGATAGTAATGATGCTTTACTAGTTGCTGAAAAATTAGGAATTCCTTTTCAAACGGTTGATTTATCCGAACAGTACAAAGAGAAAATCGTTGATTATATGTTTAACGAATACGAAAAAGGAAGAACTCCAAATCCTGACGTATTGTGTAACCGTGAAATCAAGTTCGACGTTTTTATGAAAATTGCTCTGTCTCTAGGAGCAGACTACGTAGCAACAGGCCATTATTGCCGTAAAGGAACTATTGAAAAAGACGGAAAAGAAGTTTTTCAATTATTAGCGGGTAAAGATGGAAATAAAGACCAATCTTATTTTCTTTGTCAGTTATCACAAGAACAACTTTCAAAAGCGTTATTTCCTATTGGTGAATTGACCAAACCTGAAGTTCGTGAAATAGCATCGAAATTGGATTTAATTACAGCCGAAAAGAAAGATTCTCAAGGACTTTGTTTTATAGGAAAAGTGCGCTTGCCTGAATTTTTACAACAAAAATTACAACCAAAAGAAGGAATAATTATTGATATTCCGGCAGAAGCAGCAATATACCATCAAGAAAAACCACAATTCAATTCAGAAGAAGAAGCTTTTGCTTTTGAAGCTAAACGAATTGATTATTTGAAAGTACCAGGTAAGGTAATGGGTAAGCATCAAGGAGCTCATTATTTTACAAAAGGGCAACGCAAAGGTTTAAATGTTGGAGGAACAAAAGAGCCTTTATTTATTATTGAAACCGATGTAGAAAAGAATATTGTATACACAGGGCAAGGAAACCAACATCCAGGTTTGTTTAAAAAAGCATTATTTATTGCAAACGATGAAGTACACTGGATAAGAGAAGATTTAGCTTTAAAAGAGGGTCAGGAAATGGAGGTTATGGCAAGAATTCGTTATCGCCAGCCTCTTCAAAAAGCGACTTTATATCAATTTAAAGATGGTATGTATGTGGTGTTTGAAAATCCACAATCTGCTATTACTGAAGGACAATTTGTTGCTTGGCATCTTAATGATGAAATTTTAGGAAGTGGTGTTATTGCTTAAAAAACAATTGTAGTTTCTTCAATAAAAATCATTAAATTTGATTTTGTAAACCCAAAGCATATGAAGAAACTACTACTTTTTACATTATTGATTTTCAATTTAAGTTTTTCTCAAGAAGACGCTTGGGTGTATTTTAATGATAAACCTGATGCCGCTTATTATTTAGCGAATCCTTTACAAATGTTATCTCAAAGAGCATTAGACAGAAGAACTGCTCAAGGTATTGCATTAGATAATACGGATGTTCCCATTGCTCAAACGTATATAGACCAAGTTACTGCTTCAACTGGAATTACAGTTATGGCTAAATCGAAATGGCTAAATGCACTTCATGTTAGAGGAACACAAGCTAATATTCAATTATTATCTGGTTTATTGTTTGTTAGTCATATTCAGTTTGCTAATGCTAGTTTGAATTCAAGGTCTTCAAATGAAATTCAAAAAGTTACTGAGATGAAATCGGTTAACAAACAATTAGAAGTTTTAGTTAATTTCAATTATGGTGGTTCTTCCAATCAAATTCAAATGTTAAACGGACATTTGTTGCACCAACAGAATTATACAGGTCAAGGTAAAATGGTTGCTATTATGGATGCTGGTTTTCCTGGGGTAAATACCGCAAGTCCTTTTCAAAGATTACGAGATAATAACTTAATTTTAGGAGGTTATAATTTTCCTGATAGAAATACTTCAATTTATACAAGAAATTCTCATGGAACTTCGGTTTTGTCTTGTATGGCGGGTTTTGTTGACAATCAATTAGTAGGTACTGCGCCTGATGCTCAATATTATCTATTCATTACTGAAGATGTAAATTCAGAAAATCCTGTTGAAGAATCTTATTGGGTAGAAGCTGCTGAAATGGCAGATAGTTTAGGAGTTGATGTAATTAATACTTCATTAGGTTATTTTGAATACGATAATCCAAATTATACCTATTCGTATTCAGATATGAACGGTATTAAAACATTTGCTGCAAGAGGTGCTGACAAAGCTTTTTCAAAAGGAATGATTTGCGTTACAAGCGCTGGGAATTCAGGAAATTCAGCAAATCCAAATATAGCAACACCAGCTGATGCAATTACAACATTAACGGTTGGTGCTGTAGATGCAACTGAAAATTATGTTTCTTTTAGTTCTATTGGACCATCATTTGATGGAAGAGTTAAACCCGATGTTTGCGCAAAAGGTGCTGGTTCAACCGTTAGTAATTCTTCAGGAAGTATAACAACTGCTAATGGAACTTCTTTTTCTAGTCCTATTTTAGCCGGAATGGTAACTACTTTTTGGTCAGCTGTTCCAAATATGACAAATGCTCAAATCGTTCAATTTGTAAAACAATCGGCTGATTTGTATAATAATCCAACCATTTATAAAGGATATGGAGTTCCCGATTTTCAATTGGCTTTAACCAATGCTTTATCCGCAAACAATTATGAAAATGATATTGTCTTATTGTTTCCAAATCCAGTTCAAGATAAATTAACTATTGTTTTTTCAGATGCAAATTTTTCTGGAAATCTTGTTTTATTTAATAATATTGGACAACAAGTGGGATCTTATGAAATTTCTGAAACAAATGCATCAGTTAATTTAGAAAATTTGGCATCAGGTTTGTATTTTTACCAATTGAAATTAGCAAATAAATCAACTCAAGGAAAATTATTGAAATTATAATTAATGAATAAAATTACCCAACTCTTCAATATAAAATACCCAATTATCCAAGGAGGAATGATTTGGAACAGTGGTTATAAACTGGCAAGTGCCGTAAGTAACGCTGGTGGTTTAGGATTAATTGGTGCTGGTTCTATGTATCCAGAAGTGTTAAGAGAACATATTCAAAAATGTAAAAAGGCAACCGATAAACCTTTTGGAGTAAATGTTCCAATGTTATATCCAAACATTGAAGAAATCATGCAAATTCTGAAAGAAGAAGGCGTTAAAATCGTTTTTACTTCAGCAGGAAATCCAAAAACTTGGACTCCGTTTTTAAAAGAAAATGGCATAACTGTTGTACATGTAGTAAGTAGTTCTAAGTTCGCTTTAAAAGCACAAGAAGCTGGAGTAGATGCTGTAGTTGCTGAAGGTTTTGAAGCAGGTGGACACAACGGAAGAGAAGAAACAACAACGTTAACCTTAATTCCAATGGTACGCGAACAAATTTCAATTCCACTTATTGCTGCAGGAGGAATTGCAACAGGAAGGGGAATGCTAGCCGCTATGACTTTAGGTGCCGATGGCGTTCAAATGGGAAGTCGTTTTGCTGCTTCAACTGAAAGTTCTGCACATGATGAGTTCAAAAGAACAATTGTGGAAACAGGAGAAGGAGATACGCAATTAACATTAAAAGAATTGGCTCCGGTTCGACTTATCAAAAATAAATTCTATAATGATGTTCAGGAATTGTACGCTAAATGTCCATCAAAACAAGATTTAGAAGCATTATTAGGAAAAAGAAGAGCAAAAAGAGGTATGTTTGAAGGCGATTTAGTCGAAGGAGAATTGGAAATTGGTCAGATTGCCGGATTAATTCACGATATTTTGCCTGTTGAAACTATTGTTGATAATATCATAACGGAATTTAACGCTGCTAGAAAAGAGGTAACTACCTTTGAATTTTAATATAACAACGAAATGAAGAGTTTAAAATACATACTATTGTTTTTGTTTTTTGCATCGGTTACTACTTATGCTCAAAAATTTAATTTCAAAACTTCTGGATATATGGTAAGCCAGAAAGACAAAAAAGGAAATTGGAGCGATTGGTCGAAATTGCAAAAATCAGAAATGACTGTCCTTTTGGACATGGAAAGTCACCGAATTGTAGTTTATTCAGAAGTACTTCAGCTGTTTTCTATTATGAAATATGGAAATCAAGAAACGATTGGAGACGACGATGTAGTTAAATTCAATTGTGTGGATAACAATGGAGTAGAATGTGTTTTAACTATTTACACCAGAAAGAAACAAGGAGGCAGAAATCAATTGTATATTACATACGAAGACATGATTATTGCTTACAATATGACGGTTCTTGAAGATAAACCTGCAAAGAAGAAATAAGTTTAAATTATAATTAAAATGACTTTTTATTGAATGCAATAGAAAGTCATTTTTTTATTTATTAACATTCCATTTACATCAAAAACGTACTTTTGTATAAAATAGTTTTAAAATGAAAAAAGCCTTAGCCTTGTTAGTTGTTCTAGTTTCTTTTACAGGAACTGCGCAAGATAAACCAAAATTAGTAGTAGGAATCGTAGTAGATCAAATGAAAATGGAGTACTTATACCGTTTTTCAAGCGACTTTTCAGAAAATGGTTTCAAACGATTAATGAAAGAAGGATATACTTTTCATAACACACATTACAATTATATGCCAACCTATACGGCACCTGGACACGCTTCTATTTATACTGGAACAACACCGGCGGTTCACGGAATTGTAGGTAACGAATGGTTCAATAAAGCTACAGGAAAAGAAGTATATTGTACCGATGACGAAACGGTTTCAACTATTGGTGATGATTCTAAAAAAGAAGGAAAAATGTCGCCAAGAAACTTGCAAAGTTCTACCATTACTGATGAATTGAAACTTTCAACTAATTTCAAAGGAAAAGTAATTGGGATGAGTATTAAAGATAGAGGTGCAATTCTTCCAGCTGGACATTTTGCGGATTGGGCTTTTTGGTATAGTAAAACCGGAGCTTTTATTTCAAGTACGTATTACGGAGAAAAACTTCCAGATTGGGCAACGCTATTTAATGCTGAGAAAAATTATTTAAAATACGTAACCAAAGGTTGGGATTTACTAAAACCAAAAGAAACGTACAACGAAAGCTTAACCGATAACAATCCATACGAAGGTAAATTGTATAAAAAAGCGCCGTTTATGCCATACAATTTACAAGATATGTATGATGCAAATGATGCTGGAATTCTACGTTCAACGCCTTATGGAAATAATTTATTAGCTGATTTTGCTAAAAAAGCCATCGAAAGCGAAAATTTAGGAAAAGATAATATTACCGATTTCTTAGCCGTAAGTTTCTCTTCAACTGATTACATCGGACACGTTTTAGGTCCTCGTTCTATCGAATTACAAGACACTTATTTGCGTTTGGACGAAACTATTGCTGATTTCTTAGCTTACTTAGACAAAACCGTTGGAAAAGGAAATTACTTGGTTTTCTTAACAGCAGATCACGCTGGAGCGGAAAACGTAACCTATTTGAAAGATAATAAATACAAAGTAGATAACATCAATTACAAAAACATTCAAAAAGAGTTGAAGGAATTTTCAGAAGCTACCTTTGGAGAAAACTTAGTATTGGATTATTCTAATTATAACCTATTTTTTGATAAAGCAAAAGTAAAAGCAAAAGGCTTGAATTTACAAGAAGTAAAACAAACCTTCAAAGATTATTTGCACAAACAAGATTACATCAAGCGTGTTTACACTGAAGAAGAAATCACCAACGGAAATCCAAGTGATTACTATTTAGACTTCATCACTAAAGGATATGACCCAACACAAAACGGGGAACTTATCATGATTTTTAAACCAGGTTATGTAGAATATTCTTCAACAGGAACAACGCATGGTTCGCCTTATTCTTATGATACGCATGTACCCTTAATTTTCTTTGGTTGGAACATCAAAAAAGGACAAACCCACGATAGAAAAGAAATCACACAAATTGCTCCAACAGTTACCCAAATGCTGAAAATTACCATGCCAAATAGTTCTGATGGTAAGGTTTTATTGGAGGTTTTGGATAAGTAATTTATGAAAGCTGATTTAAACGGAACTTGGTTGTTTGTTAAAACAGGAGGTGATTACGGGAAAACAGATTTAATTGAATTTGATAATGATGATATTCTTCATTTTACTTTAGAAAGAAGTGATGATTTGTTTCTCCATAAAGTGAGAAATCAACTTTGGAATGAAAAGCTAAATGAAGAGGATTTTAAATTTCTGAATCCAAACAGAATTAGATTATTTAGAAAAGGAATTAAAAGAGCTGTTAGTAATTTTAATGAAGCATCTACTTCAACAGAATGCATATTTGAATTAGATTATGAGAGATTGTTTCCAACTCAAACGGATTTATCAGAAGAAGAAATACAACTTTTGAAATTCGATTTTTCCTGGAATAATAATAAAAAGATTATTGTTTTTAATGATATATTAGATTCTCGTGTAATTCAAGAACTCAATAAAAGCATGAATAGAATTGGAAGTAGAATCCTATTAGAGAGATTTAATGAAACACTATTTCTTTCATTTTATGATGATATTTATGTAGATTTTCAAATACCAATTAAATATGTTGATTCTGAAATTATGGTTCTTTATGGATTTCCAAATGAACCTTATGAAGTAACTTGTACTGTTAAAAAATAAAAACCCGAATAAATAATCAATCCGGGCTTTTCTTTACTTAACAAAAAAACTAAATTTCAATCATTATTTGATTTCTCAAAATATCATCAAACGTTTCGCGTTCTCTGATTAAGTGACCTTTTCCGTCTTTCCATAGTACTTCGGCTGGTTTTAGTCGTGAGTTGTAGTTAGATGCCATTGAAAAGCAATAAGCACCCGCATTTCGGAAACATAAAATATCACCTTCGTGAATTTCTGTTATTCTTCGGTTGCTAGCAAAAGTGTCGGTTTCGCAAATATAACCTACTACCGAATAGTAACGTTCTTTCCCTTTTGGGTTAGATATATTTTCAATATGATGTTGCGCACCATATAACATCGGACGAATCAAATGATTGAATCCAGAATCAATTCCAGCAAAAACTGTCGAAGTAGTTTGTTTTACTACATTTACTTTTGCTAGGAAATAACCAGCTTCGCTTACCAAGAATTTTCCGGGCTCAAAAGCTAAAGTTAATGGGCGACCATATTCTTTTTCGAAAGCTATAAAGCGTTTTGTTAGTTTTCTTCCGAATTCTTCTATATTAGTTTCAATATCACCTTTTTTGTAAGGAACTTTGAATCCGCTTCCAAAATCGATAAAATCTAATGCTGGAAAATTTTTAGCAGTTTCGAATAGGATTTCAGCTGCATATAAAAACACTTCCACATCTAAAATATCAGAACCGGTATGCATGTGAATGCCATTGATGTGCATTTTCGTATTTTCAATAATTCTCAAAATATGAGGCAATTGATGAATCGAAATCCCGAATTTACTATCAATATGTCCCACTGAAATATTCGCATTTCCACCCGCCATAACATGTGGGTTGATTCGAATACAAACAGGAATGTTTGGATGTTTTGTTCCAAATTGCTCCAATATCGATAAATTATCAATGTTGATTTGAACCCCTAAAGCCGCTACTTCTTCAATTTCTTCCATCGAAACACCATTAGGAGTGTAAATAATGTCTTTTGGGTCAACACCTGCATGTAATCCCAGTTGCACTTCTTGTAAAGAAACAGTATCCAATCCAGAACCTAAACTTTTTAAGTATTTCAAAACAGAAACATTCGATAATGCTTTAACGGCATAATGCACCTTAAAACGTTCTACTTTGCTAAATGCATTTTGTAATCGGTTGTATTGAAAGGCAATTTTTTCCGCATCATATACATATAACGGACTTCCAAATTCTGTTGCTAATTGTTGTAATACTTCTGGTTTCATTGTTATTTAATTTGATGCAAAAGTAAATCAATATTAATTCAATGCAATTTTTAAAACAATTATTAACAAAAAATAACAAAATGTTTTATTTATAACATTTGAAAATATTTTATCTTGCACTTTTAATAAGAATATGTATATCAAATTCCCAAATTAAACGAAAAAAAGTTAGTCCATTAAAAATTACTTTGCTATTTTTGTGGCACTTTTTTAAACAAGATAAACGCATAACAATTATGAACATACACGAATATCAGGGTAAAGAAATCCTAGCTAGTTATGGAGTACGTGTTCAACGTGGTATTGTTGCAAACAATCCAGTTGAGGCGGTAGCTGCAGCAAAACAATTAACTACAGAAACAGGTACAAGTTGGTACGTAGTAAAAGCACAAATCCATGCTGGAGGTAGAGGAAAAGGTGGAGGAGTTAAGTTAGCTAAAAACTTAGACCAAGTAACTGAAATTTCTGAGCAAATCATCGGAATGCAGTTAATTACACCACAAACTCCACCAGAAGGAAAAACAGTTCACAAAGTTTTAATTGCTGAAGATGTTTATTATCCTGGTGAAAGCGAAACTTCTGAATTCTATGTTTCTGTTTTATTAAACAGAGCTACTGGACGTAATATGATTATGTATTCTACAGAAGGTGGAATGGATATCGAAGAAGTTGCTGAGCACACACCACACTTAATCTTTACAGAAGAAATTGATCCAGCTTACGGATTACAAGGTTTCCAAGCTAGAAAAATTGCTTTCAATTTAGGTTTATCTGGAGATGCTTTCAAAGAAATGGTGAAATTTATCGATGCTTTATACAAAGCGTATATCGGTTCTGATTCATCAATGTTTGAAATCAACCCTGTATTAAAAACATCTGACAATAAAATCTTAGCAGTTGATGCTAAAGTAAATATCGACGATAACGCTTTATTCAGACAAGCAAAATATGCTGAGATGAGAGACGTTAGAGAAGAAAATCCAATCGAAGTAGAAGCTAAAGAAGTAGGATTAAACTACGTAGATTTAGATGGAACTGTAGGTTGTATGGTAAACGGAGCTGGTTTAGCAATGGCTACTATGGATTTAATTAAGTATGCAGGTTTTGAACCAGCTAACTTCTTAGACGTAGGTGGAACTGCTGATGCAAAACGTGTTGAAACGGCTTTCCGTATTATCTTAAAAGATCCAAACGTAAAAGCTATTTTAATTAACATTTTTGGTGGAATCGTTCGTTGTGACCGTGTTGCTCAAGGTGTTGTAGATGCTTACAAAAACATGGGTGACGCTATTACAGTGCCAATCATCGTTCGTTTACAAGGAACAAATGCAGAAATTGCTAAAGAATTAATCGATAATTCAGGTATGCCAATTTTATCGGCAGTTCAATTCCAAGAAGCAGCTGACCAAGTTAAAGCAGCTTTATCTTAATCGAATTTTAAATTCAATCATAAAGAAACTCTCAGATTTATCTGGGAGTTTTTTGTTTTTACAGGCTCAATATTTTTTAAACTTCAAAGGATTTCTTACATTAGCAATTCAATTTACAAACCATGATTTCAGAAGTGCAATTTCAAAAAGAATTAGAGTTAATTATTAGTAATGCCATTCGTGAAGATGTTGGAGATGGCGATCATAGTTCACTTGCATGTATTCCAGCTTCAGCTCAAGGAAAAGCGAAGTTATTAGTTAAAGATGAGGGAATTATTGCTGGAGTAGAATTTGCCAAAATGATTTTTCATTATGTAGATAAAGACATGAAAGTGGAAACTTTTATCAATGATGGTGAAAGAGTAAAATATGGTGATGTTGTTTTTCATGTTTCAGGAAGTTCGCAATCTATTTTAAAAGCAGAGCGTTTGGTGCTGAATTCGATGCAACGTATGAGCGCTATCGCAACAAAAACCAAAATGTTTGTTGATTTATTAGAAGGAACAAATTCTAAAATTTTAGATACGAGAAAAACCACACCAGGAATTCGTGCCATCGAAAAATGGTCAGTGAAAATTGGTGGAGGTGAAAATCATCGTTTTGCGTTGTACGATATGATTATGTTGAAAGACAATCACAACGATTTTGCAGGTGGAATTCCGCAAGCGATTGCTAAGACAAAGCAATATTTGATTGATAATAATAAAGATTTAAAAATCATTGTTGAAGCCAGAAATTTAGAAGAAGTTCAACAAATTTTAGATGCTGGCGGTGTTTACCGAATTTTATTAGATAATTTCGATTACGAAACGACTAAGAAAGCAGTAGCTATGATTGGAGATCAAAGTTTGACAGAATCTTCAGGAAACATCAATGAAAAAACCATTCGCAATTATGCAGAATGTGGAGTGAATTATATTTCTTCTGGTGCATTAACGCATTCAGTTTATAATATGGATTTAAGTTTAAAAGCAATATAAATTATGTCCGAAGAAATAGAAAATAAACTCAATAAAATTCCTGTTGTAAAGCAATTGGTTGCAATTACCAAAGCCATAAAGCTAAAAACTTTAGAAGGATTGTCGCTTTATGATATTTTGGAACTTTATGTTTTGGGAATTTTCAAAGGCGCTTTTTCATACAGGGCCAGTTCTATTGCGTTTAGTTTCTTTATGGCGTTATTTCCATTTGCTTTATTTATTCTGAATTTAATTCCGTTTATTCCGTTAGAGAATTTTCAAGCCGATTTTTTAGAGTTTGTAGAAGAAGGTGTTCCGCCTAATACTTATGACGCTATTGAAGCTATTTTGAGAGATATTATGGAAACCAGTCATCAAGGCTTACTTTCATCAGGTTTTATTTTGTCTATTTTATTGATGACCAATGGTATTAATGCTATTTTGGGCGGATTTGAAATGTCAGCTCACATTACTATTACTAGAGGTTTTTTTAGACAATATTTTATTTCTTTAGCCATTTCTTTAGTGTTGTCTATGATTTTATTAATTACAGTTGCAGCTATCGTTATTGCTGAGGTAATGATTCAAAAGATTAACATTAGAGGTTATGTTGCTGATGTTTCAGTGATTGAATGGAGTAGGTATGGATTTATACTTTTAATGATTTTAATCACAACTTCAATATTATATAAGTTTGGAGCAAAAGAAACTTCAAGTATTGCATTCATTAGCTATGGTGCGGTTTTTACCACCATTTTAATTGTGCTTTCTTCTTATATTTTTGGAATATATGTAACTAAATTTGCTAAGTATAATGAGTTGTATGGTTCAATTGGTACACTTCTTGTATTAATGTTTTACATCTGGATAAATTGCATGGTTTTGTTACTAGGTTTCGAATTAAATGCAACTATTTCAAAATTGAAAAGAAAAAATTTATATATTTAACCAAACTAAAAAAATAAATTATGAGAAAACAAGTTATTACATTTTTAATGTTGATTGCAACTGTATTTACTGTAAATGCACAAAAAACTGTAGCAGGAGTTAAGGTAGATGCTAAAATGAATTTAGAAGGTCAATCTTTAGTATTAAACGGAGCTGGAACTCGTGTTAAAATGTTTATGGACATGTATGTTGGAGCTTTATATTTAGAGAAAAAAAGTACAAATGCTTCTGAAATCATGAACAGTAAAGAAGGAGCTGCTATCAAATTAAACATCGTTTCAGGTTTGATTACTTCTGAAAAAATGGTATCAGCTATTAATGAAGGTTTTGAAAATTCAACAGGTAAGAAAACAGCACCATTAAAAGCTAAAATTGATAAATTCAAAGGTTTCTTTAAAGAAGAAATTAAAAAAGGTGATGTTTTCATTATTATCAATGTGCCAAACGAAGGAGTTGTTGTTTACAAAAACGGAGTTAAAAAAGGAAGCATCGATGGACAAGATTTCAAAAAAGCTTTATTCGGAATTTGGTTATGCGACAAACCAGCTGATAAAGACTTAAAAGACGAAATGTTAGGGAAATAATTCTAACTAAAAATATAAATCAAGCGTTCTCATTCGAGGACGCTTTTTTTATTGTAGTTGTTCATCTTTTCTCTTTTTTCTTTTCTCTATTCTCTTTTTCAAACTATATTTGTTCTATGCTGTATTTTATCGAAGTCGTTTTACCGTTGGCTGTTTCTAAAACCTTTACTTATCAGGTTTCGGAAGCTGAATTTCACTACATTCAAATTGGAATGCGAGTGGCAGTTCCATTTGGTAAAACCAAGATTTATACCGCATTAGTTTTAGATAAAAACAACACACCACCTCAATTATACGAAGCCAAAGAAATTCATCAAATTTTAGATGAAAAACCTGTTGTGAATCTTCATCAAATTGAGCATTGGAAATGGATTGCTTCTTATTATATGTGTTCGCTTGGTGAAGTGTTTCGAAGTGCATTGCCTTCAGGTTATATTTTGGAAAGTGAAACGATTATTTCGGCAAGAGAAAATGCGGAATTAGATTCGGATGATTTAAAGGATGATGAGTATCTAATCTTAGAAGCTTTAAAAAGCCAATCTTCGATTACGGTTCAAGATGTGATTAAAATTTTGGGTAAGAAAACGGTTTTTCCTATCATAAATCGATTGTTAGCAAAAGGAGCTTTGGTGTTGCAAGAAGAAATTTCGGAACAATACAAACCCAAGTTGGTTCGCTATATCAAATTGCATGAATCTTTTTTACAACAAGAACAATTAGCCGAGTTATTGGAAGTGTTATCCAAAGCCAAGAAACAACGCGAATTGGTTCTACATTATTTCCAATTACAAGCTCGTGAAAAAGCACCAATTTCCGTAAAAAAACTTATCGAAACTTCCGGAAGTTCTGCAGCTATTGTAAAGTCCTTAGTTGATAAAACGATTTTCGAAGAATATTATATTGCGCAAGATAGAGTTGCTTTCGATAAAGAAGACGATAGTCAATTCATGTTAAGTGAAGCGCAACAAGTAGCTTTCGATAGTATTCAGGAAAATTTTAAAACCTTTGATGTAAATTTATTACACGGCGTTACGGCTTCAGGTAAAACCGAAATTTATATCAAACTATTAGAGCAATATATTAAGGAAGGAAAGCAAGTTTTGTTTTTATTGCCAGAAATTGCTTTAACTACTCAATTAGTGCAAAGATTAACAGCTTATTTCGGAAATGAAGTTGCCGTTTTTCATTCAAAATATACAAATAACGAACGGATTGAAGTTTGGAATCAAGTCTTAGAAAATTCTCCAAAAGCTAAAGTGGTTATTGGTGTTCGAAGTGCTTTGTTTCTTCCATTTTCAAATCTAGGGTGTATTATTGTAGATGAAGAACACGAACAAACATTCAAACAAAACGATCCAGCACCAAGATATCATGCCCGCGATGCTGCTATAGTTTTAGCGAAGCAGCACGGAGCAAAAGTAGTTTTGGGAAGCGCGACTCCATCTTTGGAAACCTATTATAATGTGCAATCCAATAAATACGGTTTAACTGAATTGAAAGTGCGCTATGGAAACGTTGTTTTGCCTGAAATCAAATTGGTCGATTTGAAAGACAAATATTTCAGAAAGAAAATGTCGGGGCATTTTTCTGATGAATTATTGGAAGAAATTACAGAAACCTTATCGAAAGGAGAGCAAGTTATATTATTTCAAAACCGAAGAGGATTTTCGCCTTATGTGGAATGCATGACGTGTGGTCATGTGCCACATTGCCCAAGTTGCGATGTAAGTTTGACGTATTACAAATTCAAAAATCAATTGCGTTGTCATTATTGTGGTCATTCGATTGCGAATCCTACGCATTGTCACAGTTGCCAATCGGTAGATTTAACAACTAAAGGTTTCGGAACGGAACAAATTGAAATGGAATTGAAAACCCTTTTTCCAGAGAAAAATATCGGAAGAATGGATCAAGATACCACACGAGGAAAATTTGGCTTCGAAAAAATTATCGATTCCTTCAAAAATAGAGAAATTGATGTTTTGGTAGGAACGCAAATGTTAGCCAAAGGTTTGGATTTTGATAATGTAACTTTAGTTGGGATTCTAAATGCCGATAACTTATTAAACCAACCGAATTTCAGAGCCTACGAAAGAGCTTATCAAATGATGATGCAAGTTTCGGGTAGGGCAGGACGTTCGGAGAAAAAAGGTAAAGTAGTTATTCAAACGTATAATCCATATCATAATACCATCCAGCAAGTTTTGGGTAATGATTATATGGGAATGTATAAAGAACAAATTTACGAACGCCAGAATTTCAAATACCCGCCTTTCTTTAGATTAGTGAAACTTACTTTGAAACATCGTGATTTTGATAAACTGAAAGAAGGTTCTATGTGGATTTATAACGTGTTGTCTCAAAATTTAGATATGCCAGTTTTAGGTCCGGAAGAGCCAGCTATAAATAGAATTCGAAATGAATACATTCGCACGATTATGATTAAAATTCCAGTTCAGAAGCATTTGGGCAATACCAAAAAAAATATTGCGAAAGTGCTCATGAGTTTTGAAGCAGTTCCGCAATATCGTGCTATTAAGGTAAAAGTTGATGTCGACGTTTATTAAGCGTTTTCGATTGCTTTTACAATTTCTTCTTTCTTGTTACGACTCAAAGGAATTTTCGTATTTCCAATTTCAGCAAACTTACTATTGAATTTTTCGACTCTATCTAAATTGATAATATAAGACTTGTGTACTCGAATGAATTTACCTTCTGGAAGTTCTTTTTCAAAACCTTTCATAGTTGATAGTACCAAATGACTTTCATCGTCGGTAACCACTTTGATGTAATCGCCATAGGCTTCAATCCATTTAATTTTAGAAACATACACTTTAAGTTTCTTTAAATTGCTTTTTATTACGATACTATCGCCATGTTCTTCATGATTTTCGTAACGTAGCGCATGAAGTTCTGTTGCTTTCTTTACTGCTTTATTAAAACGTTCTTTAGAAATAGGTTTTTGTAGAAAATCAGTTGCTTCATAATCAAAAGCTTTTACTGCGTAATCTGCTTTTGAAGTAATGAATATAATTTGTGGTTTGGTTTTTAGTCCGTCTAATAAGTCGAAACCGTTAATTAGCGGCATCTCGATGTCTAAGAAGATTAAATCAATAGTGTTATTGTTGATACAATTCTTTGCCTCAAGAGCATTGGCAAAATCTCCTACTAAGTTTAATAATGTTGATTCGTTAACTAATTTTGTGATGGTAATTCTTTGAATAGCACTATCATCTACAACGATACAATTCAACTTCATGGGCATATATTTTTATAGTTTGTTAAAAGTAGAACAATTATTACAACTACACAAGTTTTTTTATGTAAAAATTAATAATTGGTTATGCTTGTAATTTCAAATAAAAGTATTATTTTTGCACCCAATTTTATAACAATAAATATAAAGATTATGAATCATTATGAAACTGTTTTCATCTTGAATCCCGTTTTATCTGAGCAACAGGTAAAGGAAACAGTAAGCAAGTTTGAAGATTTTCTTACTTCTAAAGGGTCTGAGATGGTATCGAAAGAAGATTGGGGCTTAAAAAAATTAGCTTACGAAATTCAACACAAGAAAAGTGGATTTTACCACTTATTCGAATTCAAAGCGCCAGCTGAAATTATTATTGCATTTGAAACTGAATTCCGTCGTGACGAGCGTGTTATGCGTTTCTTAACTGTGTCTTTAGACAAACATGCAATTTCTTGGGCAGAAAGAAGAAGAGTTAAATTAAAAGCTAAATCAAACTAATCATGTCTACATTAGAGCAATCTGCAAAAGGTAAAAAAGACGGAGATATCAGATATCTTACGCCTTTAAACATAGATACAAACAAAACTAAAAAGTATTGTCGTTTCAAAAAATCAGGTATCAAATATATCGATTATAAAGACGCAGACTTTTTATTGAAATTTGTTAACGAGCAAGGTAAAATTTTACCAAGACGTTTAACAGGTACTTCATTAAAATACCAAAGAAAAGTTTCTGTAGCTGTTAAAAGAGCTCGTCACTTAGCTTTAATGCCATACGTGGCCGATTTATTAAAATAATATCAACTAAGTTGTTGGTTTCCGTTAAGGAACCTAACTTCTAATTAAAAGGACAACAACATGGAACTTATCTTAAAACAAGACGTTCAAAATTTAGGATTTAAAGATGACGTAGTAACTGTGAAAAACGGATACGGACGTAACTTCTTAATCCCTCAAGGTGCAGCTATTTTAGCTACTCCTTCTGCTAAAAAAGTTTTAGCTGAAAACTTAAAGCAAAAAGCACACAAAGAAGCTAAAATCGTTGCAGATGCAAAATCTTTAGCTGAGGCTTTAAAAGCTTTAGAAATTAAAATTACTGCTAAAGCAGGTGGTGATAAATTGTTTGGTTCAGTTACTAACGCTAACATTGTAGAGGCATTAGAAGCTAACGGTCATTCAATTGATAGAAAATTCATCACAAGTGGTGTAGTAAAACGTGTAGGTAAATATACTGCAAGCGTAAGATTACATAGAGATGTTATTGTTGATTTACCATACGAAATCGTTGGTGAAAAAGCATAATTTTTCTTAAAATATAAATTAGCTCCGATTTTATCGGGGCTTTTTTTTTATCTTTACTTTATAAAATTACTACATGAAGTACGCAAGATTAACCAAAGAGCAATTAGAAGAATTACATCCAGAATTCATTACTTTTTTAGCAACACAATCTATAGATAAAAAGGAATGGGATGAAATTAAACAAAATAAACCTCACATTGCTGAACAAGAAATCGATGTTTTTTCCGATATGATTTGGGAAAAAGCATTGACGAATGTAACTCACATTGATCATTTTTCTAAAAATTACATTTTTCTTTTTAAATGTATGCAAGATGCGGTTTTTTCTTTCGTAATTAAAACCAATAATCCACAAATTGATTTTGTTTCTGCCGATGGAATTCACTGGTTATCTGAAAATTTATTTTCTGATGATGTGGAAATTACAAGAGGTAAAAAAGATTTGTCAGAAAATAGAAATGAATCATTGTTTGAAATCATCAAACAAGGTGGAATCATCAGCAAAGGAGAATTGTTTACTAAATTAGACAGCTTAATCAATCAGTAAATATGAACGTTTTAGATACTATTAAAAATTTAAGAGACGAATTAAATCAGCATAATTATAATTATTATGTGTTGGATAAACCAACAATTTCTGATTTTGAATTTGACCAAAAACTAAAACAATTACAAGATTTAGAAGCACAACATCCCGAGTTTTTTGATGAAAATTCACCAACTCAAAGAGTAGGAGGAATGGTGACCAAAAATTTCGAGACTATTAAACATGAGTATCGTATGTATTCGTTGGATAATTCCTATTCAATCGAAGATTTACAAGATTGGGAAACCCGAATTCAAAAAGTTTTAGGTGATGTTCCACTGGAATATACTTGCGAATTAAAATACGATGGGGCATCAATAAGTATTTCGTATGAAAATGGTCGTTTAGTACGTGCAGTAACGCGCGGCGATGGTTTTCAAGGCGATGATGTAACCAATAATATCAAAACGATAAAAGCAGTTCCCATTCATTTAAAAGGTGATTTTCCTGAAAAATTTGACATTCGTGGAGAAATCATTCTTCCGTTTGCCGGATTTGAAAAAATGAATCAAGAATTAATAGAAATTGGCGAAACTCCTTATTCAAACCCAAGAAATACCGCTTCCGGAAGTTTAAAGTTGCAAGATAGTGCCGAAGTAGCGAAACGTCCTTTAGATTGTTTGTTGTACTTCGTAATTGGAAATAATTTACCATTTAAAACCCAATTTGAAGGTTTGCAAAAAGCAAGAGATTGGGGATTTAAAGTGCCAACACAATCTAAATTAGCTAAAAACTTAAGCGAAGTTTTTGAATATATCAATTATTGGGATAAACACCGTCACGATTTGCCTTACGAAACAGATGGTGTGGTAATTAAAGTCAATAATTTACAACATCAAGATGAGTTAGGTTATACTGCAAAATCACCTCGTTGGGCAATGGCGTATAAGTTTAAAGCCGAACAAGTGACTACGAAATTAAATTCGATTTCTTACCAAGTTGGGCGTACAGGTGCTATAACTCCGGTTGCGAATTTAGAACCAGTTCAATTGGCTGGGACTATTGTAAAACGTGCTTCTTTACACAATGCTGACCAAATCGAAAAATTAGATATCAGAATAGGTGATGAAGTTTTTGTTGAAAAAGGAGGCGAAATTATTCCAAAGATTATAGCAGTAGCGCAAAGAGGAAATCAAGCGGAACCTACGAAATACATCACGCATTGTCCAGAGTGCCAAACAGAATTAGTTAGAAGTGAAGGTGAAGCGAATCATTTTTGTCCAAATTTCTATGGCTGTCCACCTCAGATTATTGGAAGAATTCAGCATTTTATCACCCGAAAAGCCATGGATATTGATGGTTTGGGAGGAGAAACAGTTGCTTTGTTATTCAATGCAGGTTTAGTTACTAATTATGCCGATTTGTATGAGCTAAAAAAAGAGCAAATCATTCCGTTAGAACGAATGGCAGAAAAATCTGCTGAGAATTTAATTAACGGAATTGAAAAATCGAAAACCATTCCTTTTGAGCGTGTTTTATATGCTTTAGGAATTCGATATGTAGGCGAAACAGTTGCAAAAAAGTTAGCTAAGCATTACAAATCAATTGATGCAATTGCTCAAGCTAGCATCATGGATTTGATTTTAGTTGATGAGATTGGCGATAAAATTGCACAGAGTGTCGTACAATTCTTTGAAAATCAAGAAAATATTCGTATTATTGATAGGCTTAAGAGTTATGGAGTTCAATTAGAATCTGGAGAAGAAGATGTTTTACTTTCTGAAAAGTTGAAAGGAAAGACATTTGTAGTTTCAGGAGTTTTTGAAATTTACTCAAGAGACGAACTCAAAAAAGCGATTGAAGATAACGGCGGAAAAGTAGGAAGTTCTATTTCATCAAAAACCGATTATGTAATTGCTGGAGATAACATGGGGCCTTCAAAACTAGAAAAAGCGAATCAATTAAAAATTGCAATCATAACAGAATTAGATTTCAAACAAATGATAAATGATTAAACTAAATTCGGCTTTATTACTTTATTTTATTGCTATTATATTATTTGTAATAGCATCAATTTTTGGTAATGAAAATTTAGAACTTTTTAGTAAGCCTATGATTATTCCATCCCTCTTCTATTATTATTATATTAGAGTAAGGGGTAGGATAAATTTTTTGTTTTCATTTTCTATTTTATTATATTTTATTGGAGAAATAATTCTTTTAATTAATAAAGATGCTTTTTTTTTCGAAGGATTTGCATTTTTTTTGATTCCTTACTTTATCATAAGTTATTTTCTTTTTCAAGATTTTCGTTATTATATTAAAAAGAAAAAAATTCAAATTAATAATTTTTCATTTTATGTAATTATTATTCTCTTTATTTATATTTCTATTAATATGATTTCTTTATTAAAAGATGATGGTTCGGTAAAAATGATAATTTACTCATTGTTTGGGATTTTATTGTTTTTTATGGGTTTGTTAGTTGGGATTATTCAAATTAACTGTGCAAATAGGACCGTCTTATTTTCTTCTTTAATGGTTACTAGTTTTATCATTTCAGATATTTTTTATATTTTTTTTACAAGAATTCCTGATTTTTTATTTTTAAAAGTTATTTATCATTTACTTCAAGAATTGACTTTTTATTTTTATTTTTCTTATTTTATTAGTAGAACAAATTTTAAGATATATGGAAAATCCTTTATTTAAAATTGATAAAAGTATTGATGCTAAAGCAAGTGCAGCATTATATGTTTACTTTATAGCGTATTTGTGTTATTTGTTTTTCTTTAGAATTTATGATGATTTAGATATTGCTTTGATATTTAAACCTATAATAGTTCCAAGCATAGCTTTTGCTTATTTTTTCATTACAAAGTCACCAAAAATATACCTTAATTTAGGTTTGTTTTTAGTCATTTTCTTAGCGGATAACCTAATTTTACTTGAAGAAAGAGATATTAAGGTTTTTTCAACTTATTTGTATTTAATTGCTATTGCAATTTTGTTTAGTTACGTAGTAACTGATTCTAAACTCTTTAAAAGAAACCAATTTTTACAGAATAATTTCAAGTATTTTATTATTTCTTACTTAGTTTTAGTGATACTTTACAAAGTAGCCAGTATGACTTTAAATGTAGAATTTAAAGAGTTTTTTGTAGTAATTGGATATATTGTAATGTTCTTAATGGTTTTGATTTTAAGTATTTACAATGCTTTGCGATTTAAGTCTATTGCATCACGATTTTTATTGTTAACAATACTTTGTCTGTTTTTTTCGGATGTCTTTATAGCATTGAACAAATATTACAGTAAAAATGATTTGTTTATTTACATTTCTTGTATCTTCGAAATCCCAACCTATTATTTTCTTCTGAAGTATTTATTGCACAGAGAAAAGTAATTACACAATAATATTCTTTGTTTGATTGTGATGCAATTTATCGTTAGATAAGTAGAAATCAATTCGTCCTAAATTTACACCAAAACATCCCACTTGATTAATCAAAACCTCTTTTCCTTCGCTATTTTTTTCAATTACAGGTTTGTCTAAAAAAGTATGGGTGTGACCTCCAATAATCAAATCAATGTTTTTAGTCTTATGAGCCAATAGAATATCACTTGGTTTCTCCGGTTCGTCTTTGTACTTGAATCCTAAATGGGATAAGCAAATTACCAAATCACATTTCTTTTCTTCTTTTAAAATCCGGGTCATGTCTTGCGCTACTTCAATTGGATTGTTGTAAACGGTTTCTTTATAAAGTTTCTTATCAACAAGTCCGTCTAATTGAACGCCTAATCCGAAAATCCCAATATTAATTCCGTCTTTAATAATGATTTTATAAGGTTTTACAATTTCATTCAAAACCGTATTTTTAAAATCATAATTTGCTGATACAAAATCAAACCTTGCATGAGGTAATTGGGCATAAAAACCATCAATTCCATTGTCAAAATCGTGATTTCCCATTGTGGCAACATCGTATTGCATCATGCTCATTAATTTAAATTCCAATTCGCCACCATAATAATTGAAATACGGAGTTCCTTGAAAAATATCACCAGCATCTAATAAAAGCACATTTTTTTCTTCTTTTCTAATGCTTTCAATAATCGCAGCTCTTCTAGCAGCTCCACCCATGTTTGGGTTTTTTGGATGATCAATAGGAAATGGATCGATATGACTGTGCGTATCATTCGTATGTAAAATGGTAATCTTCTTGGTTTCTAATGTAGAAAAACTACTTAAACTTACGCCTGATAAACCAAGTAAAGCCGAACTCGCAGCTGTTTTTTGGATAAAATCTCTTCTCTTCATAGCTAAGTATTATTCTAAAATTATTTTTTCGGTTGTAATGTTCGGAATCGTATCTACTTTCTTGAAATAATCAATCATCATATTTCGAAGTTTGTATTCCATGTCAAATTTGATTTTACTTTCTTTAAAAAAAGTCATGTTGTCGCCTCCATTCGCTAAATAATCAGAAGTTCCCACATAATAAATTCGATTTTCATCTAAAGGTTGATTGTTTATTTCAATCTTATTGATTGCTAAAGTATTTTTATCAATATAGATTTTCATTCCGTATAAAGGATGTGGCTTCTTTTCTTTAATGATGTATTCGGCTAACGTTTTAATTTCTTTTCCGGTAAGTCCTACAATGATTAGGCTATTTTCAAAAGGCATTACTTCAAAAGCAGTTCTTGTAGTAACATCTCCTTTAGGAATAACCGCTCTGATGCCGCCGTGATTAAGTAAACAAGCGTCAATAGTTTTATTTTCTCTTTTTTGAAAAACTGGATTTCCAAGTTCAAAAGTAATTTCGGCTAATAAGTTTCCGATATTCGATTGCCAAGTTCCTTTACTTTTGTCTTGTGTTTCAGGACAGTATGCTAAAACACTATTCAAATCTTTGTTGATGTTATCACTGTAAGGTTTCACGTAATTTGTAATGGCTTCGTTTTCCCCTTTTTCATTGGTAACACCTATTTTTTTTCCTTCAATTTTAGTGGTTTGATAAGAAGAAGTTGATTTACAGGATATAATGAGATTAAATGTTAATAATATAACAAAAAACCGAAAAGATATTGTATTCTTTTTTACATTTACAAGCATAACAAAAGCTTAAATTTTTAATTTTGTCGAATAGGTAAAAATACTATGTTTTATAATATTATAAAGAACTTTTTTCTAAAAAAAAATGTTACTAAAAGGTTAGCAACTCAAAATGCGTTGGCATCAAATGATAAAGTAGTAACTGTTGGAATTTTAGTTGATGAATCTTATTTCTCAGAAACAGCTCAATTAGTTGAAAGAATAGCTTCGCAAGGAATTGATGCTAGCAATATTTCGATATTAGTTTATAAAGATAAAATCAAGAAAAAAGAAGAGCCAAGCGAGCCTTATTTATCCTTAAAGAATATTTCGCTTTCGGGAGAAATTGATAAAAAAGAAGTCAATGATTTTATAGAAACTCCTTTTGATTTGTTAATCAATTATTACGATGTGAATAAAAGTGGACTTTTGTTATTGTCAACTAAATCGAAGGCTAAATTTAAAGTTGGATTTGACACGGTTGACAAAAGAGTCAATCATTTTATCATAAAAACTCTTGTTGAAAATTATAATGAGTTTGTTTTAGAACTGTTTAAGTATTTGAAAATTTTAAATAAAATATAAGAAATGCAATCATTTATTGGTACAGGTGTTGCTTTAGTTACGCCATTTAAAAAAGATTTTTCGGTTGATGTTGAAGCGTTGGCTAGAATTGTAAATCATGTTGTTGAAGGAGGAGTAGAGTACTTGGTAGTTTTAGGAACTACAGCAGAATCGGCAACGTTATCACAAGACGAAAAAGAATTAGTTATCGATACTATAATTAAAGCGAATGCGGGAAGATTGCCTTTAGTTTTAGGAGTTGGAGGAAACAACACTCATAAAGTAGTTGAAGAATTGAAAACTAGAGATTTTTCTCATTTCTCAGCTATCTTGTCAGTTTCTCCTTACTACAACAAACCAACGCAAGAAGGGATTTATCAACATTTCAAGGCGGTTGCAGAAGCGTCGCCCATTCCAGTTATTTTGTATAACGTGCCTGGAAGAACAGCAAGTAACATGTTGCCATCAACTGTAATTCGAATTGCAAATGATTTCAAAAATGTAATCGGAATTAAAGAAGCGGCTGGAGATATTGTACAAGCAATGAAATTAATTCAAACAAAACCAGAAGGATTTTTAGTAATTTCTGGCGATGATATGATTACGTTACCAATGGTTTTAGCAGGTGGAGCAGGTGTGATTTCGGTAATTGGGGAAGGTTTTCCAAAGGAATTCTCTGAAATGGTGCGTTTAGGATTAGAAAGAAAAGTGGATGAGGCTTATAAATTACATTATTTATTAGCTGATAGTATTGATATGATTTTCGAACAAGGCAATCCGGGAGGAATTAAAGAAGTCTTTAAATCATTGGGATTGTCTGAGAACACAGTACGATTACCACTTGTAAATGTAAATGAAGATTTAGCAACAAGATTGCACAATTTCACAAGAAAATTAAGTTAAAAAAAAGATTTTTATAGTAATTAAATAATGTCTAAATTTGCAGTTGCTTTTTTAGGTAACATCTTATGGATGTTTATAAAGTAAAAATATAAAGCCAAATGAATAAATTTTTTAGTTTCCTTATACTTACCATTGTATTGGTGTCATGTAGTCCTTATCAGAAGGCTTTAAAATCTGATGATGTTGAAGTAAAAGCAACAGTTGCCAATCAAATGTTCGAGAAAGAAAAGTATGGAAAAGCAATTCGTTTATACGAACAAGCTGCACCTGCTTATAAGGGTAAACCAACTTCTGAATTGTTCTTTTTTAATTACTCAAAAGCACTTTATAATACAGAAGAATATTATTTGTCTGGTTATCAGTTTGAGAATTATGTGGTTTCATATCCTAGAAGTGATAAAAGAGAAGAAGCGAGTTTTCTTGCAGCAGAAAGCTTTTATAGGTTATCACCAGCATATAGTTTAGATCAAACAGATACACAAAAAGCATTAGATAAGATGCAAAAATTTATTGATAATTATCCAAATTCTGAATTTTTACCTAAAGCAAATGTTTGTGTTAAAGAATTACGTGAAAAACAAGAAAAAAAGGCATTTGAGATTGCAAAACAATATCATACTATTGCAGATTATCGACTAGAGTACACTGCAGCTATTAAAGCTTTAGATAATTTTATTGCTGATTATCCTGGTACTCCTTATAAAGAAGATGCTATGTTTTTAAAGTTTGATGCTACATATAGTTTTGCAAAAAATAGTATTGAATTAAAAAAAGCTGAACGTTTTGCTGTGGCCAAAGCTGCATATAACAGTTTAATCAAGTTTAAGCCAAATACAAAATATAAAGAACAAGCCGATAAGTTATTGGCAGATATTGAACAAGAATTAAAACAATTTTCTAAATAAAAGTAAATCATGGATTTAAAGAAAACAAATGCTCCAGTAAACACTATTACTTATAATAAAAGTAAATTAGAAGAGCCTACCGGAAACATTTATGAAGC
This sequence comes from Flavobacterium lacisediminis, assembly GCF_025909975.1. Classification (GTDB taxonomy): domain Bacteria; phylum Bacteroidota; class Bacteroidia; order Flavobacteriales; family Flavobacteriaceae; genus Flavobacterium; species Flavobacterium lacisediminis. The sequence continues at coordinate 85,938 of NZ_JAPCIO010000005.1, forward strand.
GATTACTATCATGGCAAAACGTGCTAATCAAATCAATACTGAAATTAAAAAAGAATTGATTGAAAAATTAGAAGAATTTGCAACTTACAACGATAGTTTAGAGGAAGTTTTTGAAAACAAAGAGCAAATTGAAGTTTCAAAATTCTATGAAAAATTACCTAAACCACACGCTTTAGCAGTGCAAGAGTGGGAAGAAGGTAAAATCTATTACAGAGAAGCTAAATAAATCAATCAATATGTCTGTTTTAAGCGGTAAAAAAATCTTGCTAGGTGTATCTGGTGGTATAGCTGCTTACAAAACAGCCAACTTGGTTAGACTATTCATAAAAGCAGGCGCACAAGTACAAGTTGTAATGTCGCCTGCTTCTTTGCATTTTGTTACCCCATTAACTTTAGCAACACTTTCTAAAAACCCAGTGTATTCGACTTTTTATAACGAAGAAGAAGCAAATGGTGAATGGAATAATCATGTAGAATTAGGGTTGTGGGCTGATTTAATGCTTATTGCTCCAGCTACAGCCAATACACTTTCCAAAATGGCAAATGGGAATTGCGATAATTTATTAATTGCAACTTACCTCTCTGCTAAATGTCCGGTTTACTTTGCACCTGCAATGGATTTGGATATGTACAAACATCCTTCTACTTTAGATAGTTTTCACAAACTTAAATCGTTTGGAAACATAATAATTCCTGCCGAAAGTGGAGAATTAGCTAGTGGTTTATCTGGTGAAGGAAGAATGGCAGAACCTGAAAATATAGTTGCTTTCCTTGAAAATGATTTGTTAGAAAAATTACCACTTAAAGGGAAAAAGATATTAATTACAGCTGGTCCAACATATGAAGCAATAGATCCTGTTCGATTTATAGGAAATCATTCTTCGGGTAAAATGGGATTTGATATCGCAAATGAAGCCGCTAATAAAGGGGCTGAAGTAATTTTAGTTTCAGGTCCAACACATTTAAATGTGCAAAACTCATCAATTAATTTAATTAGAGTAACATCTGCTCAAGATATGTATGAGGCTTGTCATAAATATTTCGATAACGTAGATGTCGCAATTGCAGCAGCAGCAGTTGCAGATTATCGCCCAAAAAATGTTGCAGATCAGAAAATAAAAAAGAATGATGCAACGTTCTCTATAGAGCTAGAAAAAACAAAAGATATTTTAGCTTCTCTAGGTGAACAAAAGAAAAATCAGTTTTTAATTGGATTTGCATTGGAAACCGAAAATGAAATTGAGCATGCAAAGCAAAAAATCCAGAAAAAAAACTTAGATTTGATAGTTTTAAATTCATTAAATGATAAAGGAGCTGGTTTTGGAATGCAAACTAATAAAGTAACTTTTATCTCTAAAGAGTTTACAATTGAGCCTAAAGAATTAAAAACAAAAGAAGAAGTAGCTCAAGATATTATTAATAAAGTAATTCAATTTTATGATGCATAAAGTATTAGTAGTAGTGGTTTTCTTGTTTTCATTAGGTAATGTGTTTTCGCAAGAACTTAATGCAACTGTTTCTGTTAATTACCAACAAGTAGCTAATGGAAATCCACAACTTTTTAAAAATCTTGAAACTCAAGTTAAAGAATTTTTAAATACCACAAAATGGACTAATAAAGAATATACTGATGTTGAAAAAATTGAATGTAACTTTTTTATTAATGTTACATCTTATGGTTCTAATGTTTTTGAAGCTACATTGCAAGTTCAATCTTCAAGACCTGTTCTTAACTCTACTTTAGTAACACCTATTTTAAACATAAACGACAAAAATTTCACTTTTCGATTTATCGAATTTGAAACTATGGTTTATGACCAAAATTCTTTTAATTCTAATTTAGTTTCTGTTTTAGCATTTTATTCTAATATAATTATTGGAATGGATATGGATTCTTTTGCTTTAAATGGAGGGTCAAAATACTTAGAAGTAGCATCAAATATTGTTAACGTAGCTCAGTCTAGTGGTTACAAAGGTTGGTCGCAATCAGAAGGAAATAATAACAATCGTAATTTTTTAGTTTCAGATATGTTAGCTGCCACTTTTGCACCCTTTAGAAAAACACTTTATGAGTATCACAGATTAGGTCTAGATACCATGAGTGAAGATGTGAAAAAAGGGAAAGAGAATGTAGCTAATTCAATAGAAACTTTGGCAGAAATTCAAAAAACAAGACCAAATTCATTATTGGTTCGAACTTTTTTTGATGCTAAAGGAGATGAATTGGTTTCTATTTTTTCTGGTGGACCACAAACAAACAACGTTAAATTGCTAGAAACTTTAAATAGAATTTCTCCTCTTAATTCTCAAAAGTGGAATAAAATAAGATAGTTCAATCTCTTAAATGAATATTTAACTTATGTTGCTTTCACTTTCCATAAAAAATTACGCGTTAATAGAATCGCTTGAAACTGATTTTTCCAATCAGTTTTCTGTTATTACAGGAGAAACTGGTGCAGGAAAATCAATTCTTCTTGGTGCTCTAGGTTTGGTTTTAGGTAATAGAGCTGATTTGACTTCGTTGAAAGATAAAGAACAAAAATGCATTATTGAAGCACAATTTGCTATTTCCAACTATAAACTTCAATCTTTTTTTGATGAAAATGATATGGATTATGAAGATAAAACCATCATTAGAAGAGAAATTTTACCTTCAGGAAAATCGCGTGCTTTTGTAAATGATAGCCCAGTAAATCTTCAGGAATTGCAGGAATTGGGGGCTATGTTATTGGATATTCATTCCCAACATCAAACTAGAGAACTAACAGAAGAAAATTACCAAATTGATATTTTAGATGCAGTTGCCAATAACGGAGAATTCGTAGCTTCTTACAAATACGCATTAGCTGATTTCAAATTCACTCAAAAAGAGTTGAAACAATTGATTTCAGAAAAAGAAGCTTTGATTAAGGAATATGAATATAATTCGTTTTTGTTAAACGAACTTTTAGCAGCCAATTTAGTTGATGGTGAGCAAGAAGAATTAGAACAAGAGTTAGAACAATTAAGCAATGTCGAATTCATAAAAGAAAATTTCGAACGAATTTTAGCTATTGCGAATGAAGAGCAAGTAGGTGCATTAGTCAATTTGAAAGAAATCAAAATTTCACTTCAAAAAGTGGCTGGTTTTTCTATTCAAAATGCACAATTGTTAGAGCGTTTGACAAGTAGTTTACTTGAAATTGAAGATATTATTTCGGAATGCGAACAAAACAATGAGAAAATTTTAGCTGATCCTGAGCGATTGGAATTAGTTAATACGAAATTGCAATCCATTTATAATTTACAAAAGAAACACCAAGTTCAAACTATTGCTGAATTATTGGTAATCCAAAACGATTTGGATGCTAAGGTTATTCGTGTTGATGATTTAGATGGTGTTATTAATAAATTGCAATCTGAATTAAATACAAAACAAGTGAAAGTTGATGAAATAGCTATGTCTATTTTTGAAAACAGAATAAAAACAGCACCAATCTTAATTGAAAAAATTAAAGCTATTTTATCACAATTAGGAATGGTAGAAGCCAATTTTCAAATTGAAATTAATCATACGGATTCTTACTATCCAAAAGGAAAAGATGAGGTCGTTTTACTGTTTTCTGCAAACAAAGGAACTAGCTTTGGGTTGTTGAAAAAAGTAGCTTCTGGTGGAGAGATGTCGCGTATTATGTTAGCAATAAAAGCCATTTTAGCCAATTATTCTAAATTACCAACTATTATTTTTGATGAGATTGACACCGGAGTTTCTGGAGAGATTGCAATTAAAATGGGTGAAATTATGAAAGAAATGAGTGCTACTATGCAAGTATTTGCCATCACACATTTACCACAAATTGCAGCTAAAGGAAATTCACATTATAAAGTTTCAAAACGAAATCAAGGAGAAACTACAATTTCAGAATTAAATCTGTTAACTCAGGAAGAAAGAATTCAACAAATTGCTGAAATGTTATCAGGTAAAGATATAACTGATTCGGCTTTACAACATGCAAAAGCTTTGCTGAATTAATTTTTTAAAGTACTTTTGCTTACTATTTTAAACGACAAACAAACCAATTTTAAAAATAGAATATCATGATTATAGAACCAAGAATGAGAGGATTTATTTGTTTAACAGCTCACCCAAAAGGTTGTGAACAAAATGTAAAAAATCAAATCGAATATGTAAAATCTAAAGGAAAAATCAACGGACCTAAAAGAGTATTAGTTATTGGTGCTTCAACAGGTTTTGGTTTGGCTTCAAGAATTACAAGTGCTTTTGGTTCTGATGCAGCAACTATAGGTGTATTTTTTGAAAAAGCTCCATCTGAAGGGAAAACTGCTTCTCCAGGTTGGTATAATTCAGCAGCATTTGAAGTTGAAGCAGCAAAGGCTGGATTATATGCAAAAAGTATTAATGGTGATGCATTTTCAAACGAAGTAAAACAACAAACAATAGATATGATTAAAGCTGATTTAGGTCAGATAGATTTAATTATTTATAGTTTGGCATCTCCAGTGCGTCAACATCCAGTGACAGGTGTTTTACACCGTTCTACTTTAAAGCCTATTGGGTCAACTTTTACAAATAAAACAGTTGATTTCCATACAGGAAATGTAACAAGTGTATCAATTGAACCAGCCAATCAAGAAGATATAGATAACACTGTTGTGGTTATGGGTGGTGAAGATTGGTCAATGTGGATGGATGCTTTAAAAGGAGCAGGTGTTTTAGCAGAAGGTGCAACAACAATTGCATATTCTTACATAGGGCCTGAAGTAACTGAAGCAGTGTATAGAAAAGGTACAATCGGAAGAGCTAAAGATCATTTGGAAGCAACTGCTTTTGAAATTACAGAGAAATTAAAAGATATCAATGGTAAAGGATATGTTTCAGTAAACAAAGCATTAGTAACACAAGCTAGTTCGGCAATTCCAGTAATTCCATTATATATTTCATTGTTGTATAAAATCATGAAAGCGGAAGGAATTCATGAAGGTTGTATTGAGCAAATCCAACGTTTGTATGCGGATAGATTGTACACAGGTAATGCTATTCCAACAGACGATAAAGGAAGAATTCGTATTGATGATTGGGAAATGAGAGCTGATGTGCAAGAAAAAATTGCTAAATTATGGGGTGAATCTACAACAGAAACATTAGTAGAATTAGGTGATTTAGCTGGATACAAACAAGATTTCTTAAATTTATTTGGATTTGGATTTGATGGTGTTGATTACCAAGCTGATGCAAATGAAATGGTGATGGTACCAAGTATATAGTAAAACTAACATTTTTTATTTAAAATGTTACAAAACCCTAACTTAGTTAGGGTTTTTTGTTTTTTGTCGTTTTTTTTAGGTATTTCATCGATATTAAGTTAGTGTTGTTAAAAGGTTTAATCAGTTATAGATATAAGCATTCATATATTGATTAAATTTGTAGTTGATTAACTATAAAATTATAAATACATGAAAAAAATTACTTTATTATTATTTGCCTTTTTTACTTGTTGGCAAATTAATGCTCAGGTATCTTCTTATGCTTTTAGTCAAAGCAACGGTACTTACATGGCATTATCCGCTCCAACTATTTTAGCAACACAAACTGCTACTAGTGGAACTTCTGCTGCTGCACTAGATGATGTAAATTACACATTAGCACTACCTTTTGATTTTAATTTTGCGGGTGTTAATTATGTAACTGGAACAAATATTTATGTAAATACTAATGGTTTTGTCTCTTTTGGAGCTACAGCTCCAACAGCAGGTACTTATGGTCCAATTGGAAGTACAAATGTTTATGATGGTGCTTTATCTGCATTCGGTTTAGATGCTAATGGTGGTTATGCTGCTTTAGGTAGTAATACAACTGGTTCTCCTGTTATTACCATTACATCAGGTACTACAAGTGAGTTCACTGTAGGAGCCTTAATTTCCGGAACTGGAGTTCCTGCAGGAGCAACAGTGGTTTCTTTTGACGCAACACAAGTTACAATTTCTGCAAATTGTACTTCAACAGGAACAGGTAGAACCTTTCATGTTGCTACAGGACAAATTAGTTATGGAATTGAAGGAGTTTCTCCAAATAGAAAACTTATTATTCAATATACTAATTTAAGACCATATAATGTCACTCAAAGAAATTTAGATTTTCAAATCGTTTTAAATGAAACATCAAATGTAATTGATTTTATTTATGGTTCTTCTATTTCAGGAACAACAAGTTCTGCTCCACAGGTTGGTTTAAGAGGTTCAGTAAATACAAGTTATTTAAATAGAACTAGCGCAACTTCTTGGTCTTCAACAACTGCAGGAACAAGTAATACCCAAACTGTTACCTTTCTTAATACTGTTTTACCTACTTCAGGTTTAACGTTTACTTGGACACCTCCAGTTCCATGTTCTGGTGTGCCTACTGCTGGAAGTGTAACTCCAGCAATTCAAAATATATGTTCAGGTACAGTTCCAGCTACTATAGTAGCTACTGGTTTTACAAGTGGTGTTACAGGATTGTCTTTCCAATGGGAAGAATCTAATGACGATGGTGTTACTGATGTTTGGCAAAATGCTGTTGGTGGTACTGGAGCTACAACATCTTCATATATTCCACCAGCTTTTTCTGGAACTACTATTTATTACAGATTAAAAGTTACATGTACCAATTCTGGTTCATCTTCCGAAACTGCTTCAGTTTCAATTAATCCTCCAGCTACTCCGTCAAACCAAGTTACTCTGTTAACTGCAGGTACCGTTACTTTGACAACAATTCCATTATCATGGACAAACGGTAATGGAAATAGAAGGGTAGTTTATTTTAGTAATTCGCCAGTATTTGTTGATCCAGTTAATGGAAATGGGCCAGCATTAACTGCTAATACTGTTTATGCAGGATCAGGACAACAAATTGTATTTGACGGTACTGGAACTACAGTTACCGTAACAGGATTAACTCAAGGTACTACATACTATGCAAAGGTCTACGAATATACAAGATGTGGAGCAGGTCCTTATGATTACTATTATAATGTTACTACAGGTACAAATATTATAACAGTTGCTACTCAATCAGCACCTGCAAATGATAATTTTGCTAACGCTGCTGTTATTTCGTGTGGAAATACTTATACTGGTTCAACAGTTTATGCGTCTTTAGATGAAGATAGCGCTCCTGACGGTTTTGGAGCGGATATGGATGCGCCAAATGTTTGGTTCTCTTTTACAGGTTCAGGTACTGCCCAAACAGTTACATTGGATTTATGTGCATCTTCTTATGATAGTTCTGTTTTAATATATACTGGTACTTCAGGAGCATTAACTCTTATTGGAGGAAATGATGATGATGCAAGTTGTACCAATGGAACTCGTTCGAAAGCTTCATTCAATTCCGATGGTACTACAACTTATTATATTGCAATTGAAGGTTGGAATTCAGGAAGCACAGGTGCTTATTCAATGACAGTTTCTTGTGTTGCAGTAAATCCACCTGCAGTTACAAATCAAGATTGTGGAACATCTTTGGCGGTAAACGTTGATGGAGTAAATGTTGGTTCTGATAATTCTTATGGAACTGTTAATGCTACGCAACCTTCATGTGATTCATTTGGATCAATTCAAGATGTTTGGTTCTCATTTCAAGCACCAACATCTGGTTTAGTTGATTGTGCTGTAACTGTTGGTTCAATGACTTCTGGTAACTTCACGGTTTATTCTGGAACTTGTGCAACATTAACAGAAACAACACTTGCTTGTAATTCAAATTTTACTGGTACAATAACTGAAAATTTAACTGGTTTAGTAGCAGGTAATACTTATTATGTTCAAGTATGGAGTAATGCATCCGAACAAGGTACTTTTATCATTAATTTATCAGATCCATCTTTATCATCTAGTTCTTTTGATAATAATGCATTTACAGCTTATCCAAATCCAGTAAAAGATATTTTGAACTTATCATATACTTCTGAAATTTCAAATGTTCAAGTAGTTAACATGTTAGGTCAAGTCGTATTGGATAGAAAAATGAACGCTACTGAAGGTCAAATCAATATGTCTGGATTGAATTCTGGTGCTTATATTGTAAATGTTACTGTAGGTAATACAACAAAATCAATTAAAGTTATTAAACAGTAATTTTAATAATATTATGATAATGAAAAGTCTCGATTTATTCGGGACTTTTCTTTTTTATATATTTGTAAAAAAATTAAGATGTATTTTTCCTTTATAGTTCCTGTTTATAATCGACCTGAAGAAATTGACGAATTACTGGAGAGCTTGACTAAGTTTACGTCGTCAATTCCTTTTGAAGTTGTAATTGTTGAAGATGGTTCTTCCATTCCTTGTCAGAATATAATTGAAAAGTATACTAATAAATTAACAATTTCATATTATTTCAAGCCAAATTCTGGTCCCGGTGATTCTCGTAATTACGGAATGAATGTTGCAAAGGGAGATTATTTTATTATTCTTGATTCAGATTGTATTATTCCTACAGATTATTTAACTCAAGTTCAAAAAAGTCTTGAAGAAGAATATGTTGATTGTTTCGGAGGTCCAGATGCCGCATTAGATTCGTTTTCTGACATCCAAAAAGCGATTAATTTTACCATGACTTCTTTTTTAACTACAGGTGGAATTAGAGGCGGAAGTGAAAAAGTAGATAAATTTCAACCGAGAAGTTTTAATATGGGACTCTCTAAAAAAGCTTTTGAAGCTTCAAATGGTTTTGGTAATATTCACCCTGGAGAAGATCCTGATTTATCTATTCGATTATGGAATTTAGGTTTTAAAACTAAATTAATCAAAAATGCATTCGTGTATCATAAAAGAAGAATTAGTTGGGAGAAGTTTCAAATTCAAGTAAATAAATTTGGGAAAGCAAGACCTATTTTAAATTCTTGGTATCCACAACATACAAAAATCACGTTTTGGTTTCCAAGTTTCTTTTTATTAGGATTTTTATTTTCGATTCTGTTTTTCTTTTTTTCTATTCCATTTTTCATTTGTTTATATGGATTGTATTTTCTTTTATTGTTTATAAGTTCATTAATTGCTAATAAAAGTTTAAAAATAGCGTTATATTCATTATGGTCAACAGTAATTCAGTTTTACGGTTATGGAAAAGGATTTTTAATTTCTTACTATAGAATTGCATTATTGAAACAAAAGCCTCAAGAAGCATTTCCTGAATTATTTTTTAAGAAATAAGATGACAAAAATTATTGGTTTAACAGGAGGTATAGGTAGTGGGAAATCTACAGTTGCGAATTATATCGCTTCTAAAGGTATTCCTGTTTACATTGCTGATGAAGAAGCCAAAAATATTATGGAAAGAGCTGATGTTAAACAAAGAATTCAAAATTTGTTTTCAGAATCTATTCTTAACAAAGACAATACACTTAATCGAAAAAAAATTGCCGAATTAGTTTTTAATAATTCACGCAAGTTAAAAGAATTAAATGCTATAGTTCATCCCGAAGTCCAACTTCATTTTAAAAATTGGTTAAAAGAACATGAAAATTTTCCGTTTATAATTAAAGAAGTGGCGATACTTTTTGAAACTGGAGGGCATAATCAATGTGACAAAGTTATTTTAATTACAGCTCCAGAAGATTTAAGAATTGAAAGAGCTATGAAAAGAGATAATGTAAGTAAAGAAAGCATTTTAGCACGAATTAAAAACCAACTTCCAGAGGCAAGTAAAATAGAATTAAGTGATTTTGTGATAGAAAATATTATTTTACAAAAAACTTTATTAAAAACTGATGAAATTCTTAAAATTTTAGCAAAACTTTAAAAAAAGGTTTTTATGTTAATCTTTGGTTAATGTATTTTAACAAGAAATGTTAAAATGTTAAATTTGTTTCGATGAATAAGTCAAGGTTTAGATTATTGGTCTTTTTAATGAGTTTGTCATTAATTGGTATCATCTTAGTTCAGTTGTATTGGATTTCGACTTCGTTAGATAAAAATGAAGAGGAGTTCAAATACCACGTTCAACAAGTTTTAGGAAATGTTTCCAATACGATCAAAGAAAAAGAGTTAGTTTCTTTTTATAATTATTACAATAAAATCATTGATAGTACAGGTAAAATTCCAAAAGAAGAAGAACTAAAAGAAATTTATTTCTACGAACGAGATAAAAAAACGAATGAGACGATAATTTACACCAATACCTTAGTAGCAGAAAACTATGGTATTAATGGTTCGTTCTTTGATAAAAAAGCAAATTCAGTCAATTTTGGAAATGTGGTTTCTAAAAGAAAAACAGAAATTTTTAATGGAAATACCATTAACGATGGAAGTATACAAATGCGTTCATTTCCAGATGTTACTATAAGAAAGTCAGGTAGTGTTTCTAGTTTGGATAAAGCAAATTTTGAAGTAGCCTTTAAAGATGTAGTATCATTAAAGCCTCTGCAAGAACGCGTTTCAACTGAGCAATTAGGTAAATATTTAAAAGATGAGCTTCATAAATATGGAGTAAAAACACCTTTTGAATTTGGAATTTACAGCAATGGTTTAGCAACAAAAGTCCGTTCTGAAAACTTTAAATACGATGTTAATACAACCTATGGAATTCCAGTTTTTCAAGATAATGAAGGACTTTCAAAGCATCAATTACTGGTAAGTTTTCCACAAAAAAACAAATTCGTTTTTTCATCTTTAATTGGAATTTCAAGTTTGTCATTACTTTTTACTTTGGTAATTGTATTAACGTATTCAAGTGCTTTAAATCAGTTAATCAAGCAAAAGCAAATTTCTGAAATCAAGACCGATTTTATTAATAATATGACGCACGAATTTAAAACGCCTATTGCTACTATTAATTTAGCTTTAGACGCTATTAAGAACCCTAAAATTATTGAAGATAAAGAAAAAGTTCAACGTTATCTTCAAATGATTAAAGAAGAAAATAAACGAATGCATGCTCAGGTTGAAAATGTACTACGTATTTCTAAATTAGAAAGAAATGAGTTAGACATATCAAAGGAACCAAGAGATGTTACGGAAATTATAGAAGATGCAATTGAACATGTTAGTTTAATTATAGAAGATAGAGAAGGTGTAATTCATCAGCATTTTAATGCAAATCGAAGTACAATTCTTTTAAGCGAAGTTCATTTTACCAATGTTTTGGTAAATATATTGGATAATGCGATTAAATATTCGCCAGCAGCTCCAATAATTGATGTTTTTACAGAAAATATTAAAGATTTTATTGTAATCAAAATTCAAGATCAAGGAGCAGGTATGAGTAAAGTGGCTCAGAAAAGAGTTTTTGAGAAATTTTACAGAGAACATACTGGAGATTTGCATAACGTTAAAGGACACGGTTTAGGCTTGTCTTACGTAAAACAAATTGTTGAAGACCATAACGGTCAAATATTTGTAGAAAGCGAAAAAGGAAAGGGTAGTACCTTTATTATAAAATTGCCATTAATAAATTAAAATATACACACAATTACTATGGAAGCAAAGAAAATATTATTAGTTGAAGACGATCCAAATTTTGGCGCCGTATTGAAAGATTATTTAATGATAAATGATTTTGATGTTACGTTGGCAAAAAACGGAATGGAAGGATTCGAAAAATTTAAAAAAGATACTTACGATTTATGCATCTTAGATGTTATGATGCCATATAAAGATGGTTATACATTAGCGAGAGAAATTCGTGAGAAAAACCAAGATGTGCCAATCATATTTTTAACAGCTAAAACGTTAAAAGAAGATGTTCTAAAAGGATATAAAGTAGGTGCAGACGATTATTTAAACAAACCGTTTGATTCTGAAGTACTTTTAATGAAAATTAAAGCCATTATCCAAAGAAAAGCATCAGAAGTAAAACCAGATACAACTAAATTTGAATTTGAAATTGGTAAATTCCACTTAAACTCAAAATTACGTTTCTTAACTTTTCCAGGACAAGAACCAATTAAATTATCTCCAAAAGAGTGCGAATTATTAAAAATGTTAGCACTTCACGAAAATGATTTAATGCCAAGAGAATTAGCGTTAACCAAAATTTGGAGAGACGATAACTATTTCACTTCAAGAAGTATGGATGTTTACATCGCTAAATTGAGAAAATTCTTGAAACAAGATGAAAACGTAGAAATCTTAAACATTCACGGAGAAGGTTTTAGATTAGTAATCAAAAAATAACAAAAAAGTCCTGAGCAATCAGGACTTTTTTTATTCGTTTATTTCTAATGCAAAGCAAATCTTATCTTCTTTAGAAATTACATATGTATTTTCGTTTTTCGAAATAGCTACTTCATCATTCCAATTTAATTCTTTCAAGAAATTCATTTCAAAACTTTGTATGTGCTGTTTTAAGACAAATTTTCTATCCATCGTATTCAAACACCATTCTAAGTATTTTACGTTGTTTGCATGATTTACAATATCTAAATCTGATAACTGAACTTTGTAATCCAAAACTTTTTCAAAAGGAACATCTAAATTAATTCGTTGCACCGATTTTTCAGTTGCGCTGTGTTCTGGATATTTAATGAAATGTTCGTGTGGTAAAGCTAAATTTTCAGGTCTTCTGATTTGCGTATTTAAAACTGCCCAATACGTTTCGCAACCTGCTAGTTTTTCATCACCTCGATATAATTCCAAACAACGAGTTGAACGCGAATTTTCCAATGATTTTATCCAAGTTTTTACGGTAACTTTCTCTTTCCATTTCGGTAAACTGATAATTTCCAAACGCATTTTACTCATCACCCAAGCTTGATGATGTTCTTGCATATCGCTAAAGCTAATTCCACCTAAATCGGCATGAATTCCCGCCGTAATTTGAAAAATATTGCATAAATCGGTATATTTCAACAACCCATTTGGATAGCATTGCAGAAAGTTGATTTCGTATTCTTGTTCTAAAATGGAAGTAAAGTTGGGTGAAATGGGCATTTTTATAGTTTTTGAATCTGTGATTCTATTGTTGTAATAATCTCTTTTCTATCGGTCATATAATCAAACCAACTCACATTTTCAGTTCGTTTAAACCAAGTAATTTGTCTTTTAGCAAAACGGCGTGTGTTCATTTTGATTTGTTCGATGGCGAAATCCAATGTTGTTTTTCCATCAAAATAATCGAATAATTCTCTGTAACCAACAGTTTGTAACGCATTTAAATGTTTGTTTGGATACAATGCTTGCGCTTCGGCTAAAAGTCCTTCATTTAGCATAATATCAACTCTTTGGTTGATTCTGTTGTACATGATTTCTCTGTCCGCTTCTAATCCAATGATAATAGGAGTGAAGTTTCTCACATTTTTTCGTTTTCCAATAAAACTTGAATACGGTTTTCCACTTCCAATACAAACTTCAACAAAACGCTTCATACGTTGAGGGTTTTGTAAGGTTTGCGGATTTTCTGTTGAAAGTTTTGTATAATATTCCGAATCTAATTTTTGTAATTGCTCTTGCAAATATTCGATTCCTAAACTATCAAATTTTGCATTTATTTCATCTCTAACTGAGTTATCAATATCAGGAAAATCATCAAATCCTTTTAAAACTGCATCTACATATAATCCAGAACCACCCACCATAATTTGAATGTTGTTTTTCTGAAATAATTCGTCCAATTTCGTTAAAGCTTCTTGCTCAAAATCACCAACAGAATAACTTTCAAAAATCGATTTATTTTGGATAAAATAATGTGGAGCTGCAGCTAACTCTTCATCACTCGGAACAGCAGTACCAATTTTCATTTCCTTAAAAAACTGGCGACTATCGCACGAAATAATATCGCAACCAAAATGTTGTGCTAAAGTAATACTTAGCGCCGTTTTTCCTATAGCTGTTGGTCCGATGATAGTGATTAGGTAATTCAACTTTAAAACTTAATTACTTTGTAAACCTTGTTTTTGCGTAAATAGCTTTGAATAATCGTTTTAATATCGCGATTATGTTGCATTGGAATAATGATATTTTTCAAAATATCGATGTTGGTAATCTGATAATTTAATTCGTAAAAACAATAGCCTTTGTAAACACCATTTTCAATTAATACGGCACTTCTTTCATCAAAAGTTCTACCGCGATCAATGATAATCATATTGTTGTTTTCAAAAGCGTTTTCCTCTATAAATTCGGTTACTCTTTCGTTATAACTTTCTGGGGTTTCTTCGCCAATACAAGCGCCATTACATTCTTTTATTTTATGCTGAAAACAATCGTTTTTTGTGATGTATAAACCATTGATTTTCTGGCATAAATTGTGTTTTTCTGTAATTTTAAATAAAGCATTTCTTCCTTCTTGTAAGGTTGTAAAAGACGTAATTTCTTTTTTACGACCATCTGCTTTTTCAACACTTAGCGCTAAATAGCCTGCTTCATTTTTATGCATGTATAAGGCATATTGAAAAATGCTTTTACGTTGCGCTCTATTATAAATTGGCTTATTGATTTTAATTTCTTCACTTTCTTTTAAAAGTGCGATTAATTCACTTCCGGTTTCTTCAACAGTGACAGCAAATACATCGCGTTGTATTTTTTTACTTTTACTTGAAGTTCCTGTGAAATGTTGGTTGACGCGTTTTTTGATGTTTTTACTTTTACCAATGTAAATCAAATCGCCTTTCTCATTGTGTATGTAGTAGATTCCCGTTTTTGAAGGTAAATTTTCGACAATATCCAATAGTTTTGGAGAAATTCCTGATTTGATTTCCGTCTTAATGAAACTTTTTACGATTTCTTTTTCAACGTCTTTTACCATCAACATTTTGAACAACTTTACAGTTGCCATCGCATCACCACTAGCTCTGTGACGATCAGCCATAGGAATTCCTAATGCGCGAACTAATTTCCCTAAACTATACGATTCTTGTTCCGGAATTAACTTTTTAGCTAATTCTACCGTACAAAGGGTTTGCTTTTTAAAATCGTAACCCAAACGTCGGAATTCGGTTTTTAAAATACGATAATCGAATGACGCGTTGTGTGCTACAATAACGCAACCTTCAGTAATTTCGATGATTCTTTTAGCTACTTCATAGAATTTTGGAGCACTTCGAAGCATGGCATTGTTAATCCCAGTCAATTTCACAACAAAAGGTTGAATTGGCTTTTCAGGATTAACCAAACTGATGAATTGGTCCACTACCTCATGACCATCAAATTTATAAATGGCGATTTCGGTAATTCCTTCTTCGTTGAATTGGCCTCCAGTGGTTTCTATGTCGAGTATACAGTACAAGTTAGTGAATAGTGATTGGTAATTAGTGATTAGTTTTCTCTTATCTGGATCCAAATATACTACTTCCTATTCGAACCATCGTACTTCCGCATGAAATTGCGAGTTGATAATCGCCCGACATGCCCATTGAAAGAATTGATAATGGATAATTGATAATTGATAATTCATTTATTTTATCGAAGATAGTTTTCAAATGTTTGAATTCTTTTTCGATTTGGTTTTTATTTTCGGTGAACGTGGCCATTCCCATTAAACCTACGATTCTGATGTTTTTAAAATTATCCTTGTCATGCTGAACTAGTTTCAGTAGCTCTTCCAATTCTTGTTCATCTAAACCAAATTTGCTTTCTTCTTCGGCAATGTAGACTTGTAATAAACAATCAATCACACGATTATTTTTAGCCGCTTGTTTGTTGATTTCTTGCAATAATTTTAAACTATCTACTCCATGAATCAAACTCACATAAGGCGCCATGTATTTGACTTTGTTGGTTTGCACATGACCAATCATGTGCCACTCGATGTCTTTTGGCATGATTTCCCATTTCTCGGTCATTTCTTGGATTTTGTTTTCTCCAAAAATACGTTGCCCAGCATCGTAAGCTTCCATTAAATCCGCTACAGGTTTGGTTTTTGAAACCGCAACTAAGGTAACGTGTGCTGGAAGTTGGGATTTAATAGTATTGAGGTTTTGTTGGATTGACATTTTGTACTAATTATTATGAAATTTAAGTATTTCTAGATTTTTTTCAGTAATCCATTTTTTTAATTCTAAGCCTAATTCATTCTTAATTTCTTTTTCATTTTCTAACTCTGATTCATTTAAAGTATAGCTGTAAACGATATCGTTTTTTGTAATTTTTAGTTTTAGGTAAAATAATTGGTTTTTATAATAGTAAAATTCACCAAACATGCTCTCTTGAATATTGTTGTAGTATAAAATATTTTGATTGAAGTTTGCTTTAATCAACTCAGAATCTTTTTCTTTATTGTATCTCTTTTTTTCTTCTCGAGTTAAGTTATTATAATATTCTTGATTATAGTAATTTAAATAAGTTTTTATTGAAGATCCACCAAAGCCAATTATTTCATTTTTTTCATTTTTAATGTTAATATCACCTTTCATTCTTCCATATGTTCCGTTTGCATTACAAATACTATCAATCTTTGTAATTGATAATTTTTCATTTTGCGAGAAGCAAAAGTTGACAAGCAAGAAAAAGAACAATATTTTTTTCATATCTTAATGTGATTTCTCCTTCGTCGAAATGACAAAATTGTGTTTTAAACTTGAAACCTGTAACCAAACCTACAACTCATAAACCACCAAACCACTTCTAAACTTCGGTTCGATATACGTTGATTTTGGAGGCATGATTAAGTTGTTATCGGCTAAGGCTTTTATTTCATTGATATCGGAAGGGTAGAGCATGAAACCTACTTCAAATTCGCCTTCGTCGATTAAATCTTTTATCACAGAAATCGATTGTTTTCCTGGAATGTAATCAATGCGTTCGTCGTTTCTTAAATCTTCGATGCCTAATATTGGAAATAAGACTTTATCGTATAAAATTTGGGCATCTAAATCATCTAAAACAGTGGTTGCAATGTGGTTTTCGTGTTTGTAAAATAAAGCATAAAAACTACCATCTAAATACATTCCAAATTCAAACTTGTTTTGAGGTTTCCAAATTTCTTGGTCTTTTGCTTTGATGATAAAATTTTCGGATAATTTTTTGATGAACTCTTCTTTGTTCAAACCATTCAAATCGCGAATCAATCGGTTGAATTCGTAAATTTTGATGTTGCTTTCGGCAATTAAAAAACTCATGAAATAATTCAGATTTTCGTTTCCTAAATGCTTGTCTTGTTCGTATAACAATTCCGCTGAAGCCGAACGATGATGTCCATCGGCAATATATAAATTCGGAATTTTTTCGAAATGTTCTTGTAGCCAATCAATTTCTGATTGCGTATCAATTTTCCAAAGTGTGTGTTTTTCTTTATTGGTAGTCGAATATTCGTAAACAGGTTTACTCTTTTTTCGCAACGCAATAAACGTATTAATTTCCACGCTATCGGGATAAGTGATTAAAACGGGTTCGGTGTTAAAATTCGTTTGATGTAAATAATCTTTGAACAATTCCACGCGATATTGCAAGGTGTCTTCGTGTTTTTTGATGACGTTATCTTGGTAATCTTTCACCGAAGTTCCGGCAATAATTCCAGTAAAAGTTTGTCCTTTTGACTGGATTTCGTACAGATAAAAAACAGGATGTTCTTCTTCAATCAGAATTTGGTCGTGTTTAAAATCTTGATATTTATTAGCAACGGCTTTAAAACGCTTTTCCAATGACACTTTTTGCGCATTGGCATAAGCAGGATGAATCACATGCAAAAACGAATACGGATTAAAATCCAACCAAGCAGCAAGCTCAGCCGAACTATAATCGTCATACGTTCTGCAAGTAACTAAGGCAACTTTATCAGCTACCGGTCGAACTGCTTTAAAAGGTTTTATTTTGTCCATTTTTGAGTGATTAGTAATTAGTGATTAGTAACTAGCTATTCACTAATTACTAATCACTTTTCACTTTATTTAGAAAATTGTTTCGAAACTTTTTCTGCTTTTTTGCTTTCTGAGTAATCGTAGAAACCTTCTCCCGATTTTACTCCTAATTTTCCAGCCATTACCATATTTACTAATAACGGACATGGTGCATATTTTGGATTTTTGAATCCGTCATACATTACGTTTAGGATAGATAAACAAACGTCTAATCCGATGAAGTCTGCTAATTGTAATGGACCCATTGGGTGTGCCATTCCTAATTTCATTACGGTGTCAATTTCTTGTACACCTGCAACTCCGTTGTATAACGTTTCAATCGATTCGTTAATCATTGGCATTAAGATTCTGTTAGCTACGAAACCTGGATAATCGTTTACTTCTGTTGGAGTTTTTCCTAATTTAACTGATAAATCCATGATGATTTTAGTCACTTCATCAGAAGTCGAATAACCACGGATAATCTCAACCAATTTCATAATTGGCACCGGATTCATAAAGTGCATTCCGATAACTCTTTCAGGATGTACTACTTGTGCTGCAATTTGCGTAATTGAAATAGAAGAAGTGTTAGAAGCTAAAATTACGTTATGGTCACAAACATCGCTCAATTGTTTAAAGATGTTCATTTTTAAAGTTACGTTTTCTGTAGCCGCTTCTACTACTAAATCACAACCTACAACACCATCTTTGATGTCAGTGTAAGTAATGATATTTCCTATGGTTTTGATTTTATCATCTTCCGTAATAGTTCCTTTTGTAACCATACGATCAAGGTTTGCAGCAATAGTTGCCATTCCTTTTTCTAATGATTTGTCTGAAATATCGATTAATTTTACGGTAAATCCGCTTTGCGCGAAAGTATGAGCAATTCCGTTACCCATTGTTCCCGCTCCAATTACAGCTATTGTGTTCATTTTGTTATTTTAGGATTTTTAGTTTATTATTTATTACTTATTCATACAATCAATAATCTGATACGCCACACGTAATGCTTCGGTTCCGTCTTCTAATGTTACGATGGGTGTGGTGTTGTTATTGATAGCATCTGCAAATGTTTCTAATTCGTCCAAAATTGCATTATTAGCTTGTACATTTGGATTGTCAAAATAGATTTGTTTTTTTACACCTTCTGCATTTTGTAAAATCATATCAAAATCACCTGGAACTTCTGGCGCATCTTGCATGCGAACGATTTCACAAACTTTGTCTAAATAGTCAACAGAAATATAAGCGTCTTTTTGGAAGAAACGCGATTTGCGCATGTTTTTCATGGAGATACGGCTCGAAGTAATATTGGCTACACAACCGTTTTCAAATTCAATTCGTGCATTGGTAATGTCTGGAGAATCTGAAATCACCGCAACACTACTTGCGTTAATAGATTTTACTTTTGATTTTACAACGCTTAAAATAGCATCAATATCGTGAATCATTAAATCCAAAACCACAGGAACATCCGTTCCACGAGGATTGAATTCTGCCAAACGATGCGTTTCAATAAACATCGGATTGTTGATTTTATCTTTCACAGCAGTAAACGCAGGATTGAAACGTTCTACATGTCCAACTTGCCCTTTTACATTGTATTTATTAGCTAAAGCGATAATTTCTTCTGCTTCTGCTACGGTATTTGAAATTGGTTTCTCGATGAAAATATGCTTTCCGGCTTCAATAACTTGTTTTGCACAATCAAAATGTTGCATGGTTGGCGTTACAATATCTACCACATCTACTGCGGCAATTAATTCTGCAATAGAATCGAATTTTTTATATCCAAATTCGGCTGCTACTTTGTTGGCGTTTTCTTCAAAAGCATCGTAAAAGCCTACTAATTCATATTTTTCAGATTGATTTAATAATCTCAAATGTATTTTTCCAAGGTGACCAGCACCTAAAACTCCAACTTTAAGCATAAAAAAGTATTTTCAACAAAAATAGAAATTAATTGATAAATCTTAATTGATAATTGACAATTTGTTTTCTATTTTTACAAAATAAATTCGTACCCAAATTGAAAGATACTAATAAGCATCAAGGACTTAGAAATCAGCTCGTAAAACAGTTGGAAGACAAAGGAATTACCGATAAAAATGTATTGGCAGCCATTAGTAAAATTCCGCGCCATTTGTTTTTAAATTCTAGTTTTGAAGATTTTGCCTATCAAGACAAGGCATTTCCTATTGGAGCTGGTCAAACCATTTCCCAACCCTACACTGTGGCTTTTCAATCGCAATTATTGGAAGTAGAAAAAGATCATAAAATATTAGAAATTGGAACTGGAAGTGGATACCAAACGGCTGTTTTATGTTTGATGGGTGCCAAAGTATATTCAGTTGAACGCCAAAATGAATTATTTAAAACCACTTCAATTCTGTTACCAAAGTTAAGCATTCGCCCAAAACACTTGTCTTTTGGTGATGGTTACAAAGGATTACCAAACTATGCTCCTTTTGATAGTATTATTGTAACGGCTGGAGCTCCATTTATTCCGCAACCTTTGATGGCACAATTAAAGATAGGAGGAAGGTTAGTTATTCCAGTAGGAGAAAAAGAGCAAATCATGACCTTGCTGATTCGTAAAAACGAAACGCAATTTGAAAAGCACGAATTTGGTGATTTTAAATTTGTACCGCTTTTAGAAAACAAAAATTAATTATCGAAGATTCGTTAATTTTTGTTTTAAAACTTCCAATTCGTCTAAGATGGAAGTGATTTCTTTTTCTTTAGATGAATTCCCAACTTCAATGCCTTTTTCTTGAAGAATTTCAGTAATGGCTTGAATGGCAAATGGATTTAAATCGAAATTATGGTCTAGCTTCACTTTGTACCAAGCTACTAATAAAGGCTTTATGTCGATTTCTAAAATTTGAGCTAGCGTTTGAATTTGTTTTTTTGTTGGAATGCGAAATCCGTTTTCAAACTTACTAATTAAAGCTTGGTCGATTTTTGCTTGTTCCGCTAACTTTCTAGTGGAAAGACCTTTTTCTATTCGGGCTTGTTTTAAAATTTCTTTCATAAAAGTATGATTAGAAACTTTTCTTAATTCGGGCTATATCGCGTTTGGTATCTTGTTCTTTTAACGATTCACGTTTATCGTAATTCTTTTTACCACGACATAAGGCAATATCTAATTTAGCCAATCCTTTTTCATTAGTAAACAAACGAAGTGGCACAATTGTCAACCCTTTGTTATCAGAATCTTTGAATAATTTCTTTAATTCTTTCTTGTTTAAAAGCAGTTTACGCTCACTTTTCGTTTTATGATTGTAGTGTGTTCCGTATAAATATTCTTCAATGTGCGAGTTAATTACAAATAACTCACCGTCATTAAATTCGCAAAAACTTTCAGTAATAGCAGCTTTCCCCAAACGAATCGATTTGATTTCGGTTCCGGTTAAAACGATTCCAGCGGTGTATTTGTCTAAAATTTCGTAATCGAATTTAGCGCGTTTATTAAGTATGTTAACTGTCTTTTGCATAAGGACCACAAATGTAAATCAAAATTGTAGCATTTTAAAACGATAATTAAAGATAAATATTTTTTAATCTATGATTTATATCAGTTTTTAGGTTTTTACATGTAAATATCTTTGACTCATAATTTTAATCTAAATAAAAATGAAAAAAATAGTTTTTGCTTTGATGGCTATGTCATTAATGACAGTAAATTTTATAAATGCACAAGATAACGAGACAAAAGAAGAGTCAAAATCAAATGAATTTAAAAGATGGCAAGTTCGTATAAGAGCTGTTGGAGTTTCTCCAGACCAAAGTGCTAAAATTGGTATTATAGGTGGTGATGTTGCAATTTCTAATGCTTTAATTCCAGAGTTAGATTTTACTTATTTCTTTACAGAACATTTTGCAGCGGAATTAATTTTAGGAACTGCAAAACATGATGTAAAAGCAATTAATACAGCAGCTGGTAATGTTGATTTAGGAAGTGTTTGGTTATTACCTCCAACATTAACGGCTCAATATCATTTTTATACTTCAGATCAAAAGGTTTTTAAACCTTATATTGGAGCAGGAGTAAATTACACATTGTTTTATAATGTAAAATCTGGAGATGTTGCCGATGTTAAGTATGATAATGCTTTAGGATACGCAGCACAATTAGGATTTGACTTGATGTTAAACGATACATTTTTCATAAACGTAGACGCTAAGCGTTTATTTTTAAGCACAGACGTAACTGTTGACGCTTCAAATTTAGCTCCGGGTTTAAGTATCCCTGCTAAAGTAGACATCGATCCTTGGTTGTTTGGAGTTGGTGTTGGGATGAAGTTCTAATAGCTTATTGGTTAGTTTTAATCAAAAAGAGATTACTTTAATGTAATCTCTTTTTTTTTGGCATGTATTTTGAAGTTGATTAAAATATTAGTAGGCCTTGAAATAAAAGAGAAAAAAAGTAATTTTATTTAGATTTTTTTTTAATTTTATTAAACTAACCTAACTAATTAAAATATGAGCACAACATTTGAATTAATAGACAAAGAATTAATAGCATCTTTAAATTTTCCAAAATTGGATGTATTAGAAGATAAAGAAGATATTGCAGAACGCAAAAATGATTTAGACAGAGCACTTTCTTTAGGTAATTTAGAACATGTTAAAATTAAAATTTATTTTGAGGATGATATGTCAAAAAAAATGGTAGAAACTACTATTTGGGGAGTTACTGATAGTAGAGTAATACTTAAACAGGGAGTTGTGATACCTGTAAATAGAATTCACAAAATTGTATAACTATAAACAAAAACGAATGAAAAAAATCGCTCTTTTGGGTTTATCCCTATTATTTACATTAGGTTCTTTAGCTCAAGAAACCAAAACAACTAAAGAAACTAAAAAAGCTGCAACAGAAAAAGCTGAGAAAAACAAAAAAGAAGCAGACAAGAAAAAGAAAGAAGCAGAAAAGAAATCGGCTTCTGTAAAAAAAGATTCTAAATCTAAAGCGGATGAAGCTTCTGATAAAGGTAAATCATCTTCAGCTGATGCAAAGGCTAAATCAAAATCAAAATCTGATGAAGCTTCTGCTAAAGGAAAGGCTACTGCTGCAGATGCTAAAGCAAAAGCCGCTTCAAAGCAAGGTGAAACTAAAGCAAAAGTTGATGCTAAAAAAGCTGACACTAAGGACAAAGTAGAAACAAAGAAAACTGAGGCTAAAGCAAAAGTAAAGAAAACTGAAGTTGAAGAGAAAGAAGACTTAAAAGAAACGACAATTTCTAAAGCAGCTGAGAAAAAAGTAAAAGACAAAGTTACTGGAGAGTATAAAGGTAAAAAAGTATTTACTGGACCAAGAGGCGGTAAATATTATATCAACAAAAACGGTAATAAAACTTATATCGACTAAATTAAAAAATCCCGAGAAATCGGGATTTTTTTTATAAGGTTATTTTGATTGTTCTTGAAAAAGTTTCTCGTGGTTGTAATAAATTAATTCCTTCTTTTTCAAAAATATTTCCATTATGATTTACGTTGTCTGCTAAACCACACCAAGGTTCAATACACAAAAACGGAGCGTTTGGTTTGGTCCAAATCCCTAAATAAGGGAAACCTTCAAACTGAACTGAAAGAACGGGTTTATTATTGTTTAAAAGTATAAGTTCGTTTGATTTTAAATGTTTGAAAACCAAAGCATCTTTTTCAAAAAGCGAATAGTTTAAATTAATCTGTCCGTTTTCTGAATTTATTTTCCGGAATGAATTGCTAAATTGTTCGT
This sequence comes from Flavobacterium lacisediminis, assembly GCF_025909975.1. Lineage (GTDB taxonomy): Bacteria > Bacteroidota > Bacteroidia > Flavobacteriales > Flavobacteriaceae > Flavobacterium > Flavobacterium lacisediminis. The sequence goes on from NZ_JAPCIO010000005.1 coordinate 109,437, forward strand.
TTTCTAATTCATAGGATACAAATTCCTCTGCTTCATTAAATTGTATGGAATAGTCTGAAAAAAAATCATCAATTGCAAATGCCGGATGCGCTCCTATAGAAAATGGCATAGTTACTTCCGATTTGTTTTCAACAGAATACTTCATTTTTAATTCATTTCCGTCTAATTCATATTCTAATTGTAATTGAAATTCAAACGGATAATTTTTCAACGTTTCGGAATTACTTTCCAATACAAAAATAACAGAATTTTCGGTTTGATTTAGAATTTGAAATTCGAAATTTCTGGCAAAACCATGTCTTGGCAATTCATATTTTTTATCAGCAATGGTGTAAGCATCATTTTTTAATCGACCTACAATTGGAAATAAAATGGGCGATGTTTTGTTCCAATAAGTTTCATCAACTGTCCAAATATAATTTTGGTTGTCTTTTTCTAATCGAATTAATTCGGCACCAAGTGAATCAATTGATGCCGAAATTTTGTTATTTGAAAGTGTAATTATCATATTAATCTTCTGAAATTCCTTTCCAGTTTCTAATAATTTTTGATAAAAAGAAAAGTGTTAGAATGGCAAAAATAAAATTTAATGAAAACATATGAATTATATGCTCCCTCATCCATTCATATTCGGGAGATGTATAGTTATAATCGTATCTATTTTCACTTCTTAAATAATGTTCTTGTATCATTAAATAAAGTAATGGAATAACAGCAACAAATGACCATAAAAATAAATTCAGGGCAATTCGGCTCAACTGTAAGTTTTTCTTTTTAGAATAGATGATGAAAAAATAAAATATGATTCCTAAAATGGTAAGTAATATTAAATAAAAATACAACATGTCAGCTCTTGAAACTACAGTAAAAATGCCATAAATAATATTAATTATTCCGGCGCTAACAACAGCAATTAACCAACTTTTTCCTGAAGTGACACGAAACGAAAATACCAATATTGAAAAGCCTAAAGCTCCATATAAAAAAGCAAGTATAGCAATTTCATCAAAAAAATCATCTGTATGTGCATCAGAAACAATATCATATTTATCTTTTAAAACATCTTGTTGTACAAAATATTTTGAATATTTTCGCTCATTTACTGGAACTTCCACAGCATAATCATAGCTATTGTATTTGTATGAATTATCAGTTTCATATTGTTTCAAATAAGGTTGAATGTATAAAAACTCTTTAAATTCAGGAGCTTTGTAAATAATTTCGAACCATTTATCTAAAGTTAGATTAGTGGCTAAATTGTGTTCTCTAATTAGGTTTAAGTAATTATTCATTAATTTTTTAACTTCAGCCTGACTGTCTTGATGTAACCAATTTTGAACTTGTATTCTATTTAACGAATCTTGTTCTCTTGAAATGACAGTAAATCCAAATGTATTTCTATTTACTAATGAAAATTGATCGTATTTTTTTTCACCAAAAACAATGTAATCTTTTCTAAAATGATGATAATTGGTGTCTCTTCTATTGTCATAGTAATCGTTTTCATATTCATTTATGTATTCTTCTTCACCATTTAATTTTGATCGATGTATTGAATCTAATTCAGTTTCTCCAAAACTTCCATCAATAAACATATCTGCGGTAGCAATAGTTTTGCAACGATTGGTAGTTTCTTCAAGCGAATAATAACTTTTTTGATGTAGTTGCTTTCCAACATGAAATGGAACATAAAAAGTAAACAAAAATGCACTAACAACAAATATTTGTAACCATTCGTAAAATAAACTATATTTTGATTTACTGTAAAATGATTTTAAAGAATTGTTTTTGAAGTAGTTAATAAGCCATATAATAATTATAATTATGTTGATTAAAACACCAAACATAATTGATGTGGCTTCAATATCGATATTATTTCTGTTTGAAAAATCGATGGTTCCGTCGATGTAGCCTAAACCAAAGAAGATGATGTGCATTAGAATTCCAATAGCAATCATTGGAACAAATTTGGTATTCCAAAGTAATGGATATTGAAGTAAAAGTTTTTTCTGTATATCTTTAAACATGAGATTTTTAATTTTAGTTCACAAAAAAGCGACGGGTTGAATTTGAAATGTTTCGCATATAGCTCAAAGGAACCGATTGATTAACAACCGTTTTCATGAAGTCGTTGATGCTAATATTTTCAGGGAAAGTAGCAATAAAAGTTCCGCCATTTTGCTCTAATGAAATGATTTCTAAAGTAGCAAATACTTGTTTTAAATCGCTTAAATTTAACGAACTTTCAAATTCTATAATGCAATTTTTACTAGCATCATTTTCGGCTTGTAAATTCTTTTGCGAACCACGTTTTAAGAAAACCACCTGATTTGATGTTTTTTCTACTTCGTATAATTGTTGTGAACTCAAAACAATAGCAATAGGTCTAAATGCTGAATTAGCGATGTTTCTAAAATCATCTAAAACAGTTTGTTGTGCCAAAATATCTAAGTTGGCCAAAGGTTCATCAATCAATAAAATTTTTGGTTTTCTAAGTAACATTCGAGCTAATTCGAAGCGCATTTTATATCCAGAAGATAAGTTATTCCAAGAGTGATTTCTAAATTTTCTTAAACCTAATCTTGTGATGACTAAATTAACCACTAGATTGTTTTCTTCAGGTTTATAACCGTAAGAGCTAGCGGTGAACTCTAAATTTTCATACATAGAACCACGCCAAGTGTCTGTTCTTTGCGGAATATAAACTAATTTGGTACGTAAATCATACAAATCATCATACTGAAATTGATAATTTATGGTTCCAGATGTTGGATGCAATTCCCCACAAATACTTCGTAATAAGGTAGTTTTACCGTTACCATTTTCTCCAACTAAACCAATAATTTCTCCTGTTTTAATATCTAAGTTAATCGGACCCAATCCGAAGGCAGAATTGTATACTTTTTGAAGATTTTTAACCGAAATAATGGTTTGATGATCGTGACATTCTTTTGAGCTTAAAAAGGTATGGAGCTCTGTAAGTAAATTAGAAAGTTGACTTAATTTTTCAATTTCGTTATTTTCATTGTAGTCGTGCCAATCTAAAAATGCGTTTGTTTTTTGGTAGAGGTCAATATCTTCAGTATCTAAAGTAAAATCGATAATACGTTTGATTACTTGATTGTAATCTTTAAAATCTAAAAGTTCTCTGACTTCTCGAAATTGTTTTTCAAATTCGGTCATATATTATTTTGTAAAATTTCGTTTTAGTAAACCATACATTACAGTATCGGTAAATTCATTGTTGTAATAAAAATCTTCTTTAAAATGTGCTTCTTTTACAAAGCCAACTTTTTGTAAAACACGTTCCGAAGCGATGTGTCTTGAATCTATAACTGCAACGATAGAATGAAAATTTAAGGTATTGAAAGCAAAATCTAATAATGTTTTCACAGCTTCTGTTACATAACCTTTTCCACTATGCTCTGGTGTAATCATGTAGCCTAATTCGGTTCTGAAATTTTCAGGTTGCGTTCTGTAAAATCCCATTAATCCAATGCATTTGTCACTTCCTTTTTCAGTGACAGCCCAGTTAATATCTTGGTTTTCGTCTATTTTATCATTAATTATTTTGATATGATTTAAAGCATCTTCAATAGTTGTTGCCAATGGTCTTGGTATGAATTTCATAGTTTCAGGATTACCACGGAGAGCAAAAATTTCAGGAGCATCTTCATTGGTTAGTCTTCTAAAACGTAAACGTTCCGATTCTAGTATCGGAAAAGGAGAGAAGTTAAGTTGTAGCATTATTTTTTATAATTTGAATCTTGTTATTGAGTTTGAAATTGCTCTTGAATTGCTTTATCGTGTTTTTTACTGAAGAAAATCAACATACAAATAGCACCAATGGTTGCATATAACATATCAGATTGTGTATCCCAAACATAGCCTTGCGTTCCTAAGAAAGCATCGCCTCCTTCACCAGTACATAATGAAACAGCCCATTCTAACCATTCGTAAGCCGCACTAATCGCTAAACAAACCGCTACAATGATAAAGTTAAAGAAACTCTTATTTGAAACAACATTTTTGCGAATAAATAATTCTCTTACAATCATTGCCGGAACAAAACCTTGTGCAAAATGTCCGACTTTATCGTAGTTGTTTCGAGTTTGATTGAACGTTTCTTTTATCCATTCAAATGGTGGTACTTCGGCATAGGTGTAATGTCCGCCAAGGAATAAGATGTAACAATGTATTAAAATGAAGAAATATGTAAAATTGGTAAATTGAAAACGTTTATAGGTGAATGCTAAAATCGCAAATCCTATTACTGCAGGCAGTACTTCTAAAAACCAAGTAAAATATTCTTTTGGATAAATACCAGAAATTAGTAATCCAGCGAAGAATAATAGTGAATAAAGTTGTAATTTTTTCATTTAGTTGATTTGCTTTTTCATTAAAATTAAAGCACTTATAAATGAAAAGGCAATTCCTAATGGCAAGATTTCCATATAAGTAAATAGAATAACCATAACAGGATTTTTATACATTTCTTTAAAGGAATTCATCTCTTCGGTTACTTTAGCCAATTCATCTGGACTTGCTTTTTGAATAGCCATATCCGTATAATGTTCTGCAAAATTTGGAAAAAAATTATAAAAGATAATTAACCAGACTACTACATAAACTGTTGAAATAAACAGGGTAATCCAAAAACCTGTAAGAAAAGCATTCCCAAGAGAAATGAACCCATTATTTGCGTCTCGTTGTTGCTTAATTCCTAATACCACAAAGATGAAAGCAAGTAGCATTCCTGCAAATCCAAAAATCATACTGACTTCTTTTTCAGGATTTGCTTTCATATACATAGTAACAGATGCTAGTAATGCAGTAACAATTATGCTTCCAAATAATCCATTTTTTAAAATAATGTTATTCATGATGCTTAGTTTTTGGTTAGTTCTTCAAATTTAACGAAATTATTCATTGAAATCTAAATCTTTATTATGTGTTTCAGAAATAGTTAGAGTGGAGTAGATGCCTAGTGCAAAAGCAAAGAAACCTACAATCGCAGCAGCAGCAATCACACCGTTATTTACTTTTAAACCGTCAAAAGCCAGTAACATAACTGGAACTAATCCACGAACCATATTGGGAATAGTGGTAGTAGCTGTACTTCTAATATTGGTACCAAATTGTTCAGCTCCAACAGTTACAAACATTGCCCAATAACCCGTTCCTAAACCTAACCAAGCACAATAAAAGTAGTACATGTTTTCCGATTTGGTTCCACCAAAAAGCATCAAACAAACTCCAATGATGGTAAACAACATCATATAGAAAATGGCTTTTTTACGAGAATGTAACCAATGCGAAATAAAACCACTGGCAAAATCTCCAACCGAAATCCCAACATAAGCCCACATAATAGCTTTTCCCGGCTGAATATTATCAATTCCCATTACAGGTGCAAATTGATTGGCCATAACCGCTAAAATTCCGATACAAAACCAAGTAGGTAATCCAATAGCAATACATTTCATGTATTTTACGAAACGATTCCAATTGGTAAAAAACGAAAAGAAATTCCCTTTTTTGATGTTACTATCGTGTTTGATATCGTTGTAAATTCCAGATTCTGCTACGCTAATTCGTAATACTAAAAGCATTAATCCTAAAGCTCCACCAATATAATACGCAATCGTCCAATCACCTGCTAATTCTACAGTTAATTGTGCCACAACAGCTCCAAGTAAACCAAATCCTGCTACAATGGAAGTTCCAATTGCTCGTAATTGTTTGGGTAACGATTCTGATACTAAAGTAATTCCGGCACCAAGTTCACCTGCTAAACCAATTCCGGCAATGAATCGCAACCAAGCATATAGCATGGTTTTGTCTTCCACAGGAAAGTGAGGTAAATATCCACAAGCAATATTAGCTAAAGAGTACACTAAAATGGAACCAAATAGAACTGAAAGTCTTCCTTTTTTATCGCCTAAAACTCCCCAAAGAATTCCTCCTAAAAGTAAACCTACCATTTGAAAATTAAGAATCATAGTTCCAGCAGTATCGACATCTAAGTTCATGTCTTTTAAGCTAGGTACACGAACGATACCAAAAAGTAGTAAGTCATAAATATCAACAAAGTAGCCTAAAGCAGCTACAATTACAGGAAATGATAATAAGTGTTTTAGTTTTTCTTGGGTTGTAAATTCTTTCATTGGGTTTCATTTGTTTCAAAAATAAAAAAATAAATGGTTCGTAAGATAAAAAAGAAACACCGACTCCATACAGAATCGGTGTTTCCCAAACTAAAACAAACTTAACCCATTATAAACCCATGGATTACGGGATATTTTGGTGAATTGATTTTATTTTACCAACTCATTTTGATTTCTGAACACTAAATTACCATCAAAACTATCTAATAATATAATGCTGTCAGTTGTTACTTTACCTGCTAAAATTTCTTTTGATAGTTGATTCAATACTTCACGTTGGATTACACGTTTTACTGGTCGCGCTCCAAATTGTGGATCGTAGCCTTTTTTAGCTAAATAGTCCACAGCTTCTTTGGTAGCATCCATTGTAATTTGTTGTTGTGCCAACATTTTAATCACACTTTTCAATTGTAATCCCACAATTTCTTTGATGTTTTTATCAGTCAAAGGAGTGAACATTACAATTTCGTCAATACGATTGATAAACTCTGGTCGAACAGTTTGTTTTAATAAGCCTAAGACTTCAGTTTTTGCTGCTTCGGTTGCTGCTTCAATTCCACCTTTTAAATTCTCGAATTTTTCTTGAATTATTTGGCTTCCCATATTTGAAGTCATAATGATAATCGTATTTTTGAAATCCGCAACACGACCTTTGTTATCCGTTAATCGCCCTTCATCTAAAACTTGTAATAAGATGTTGAAAGTGTCAGGATGTGCTTTTTCAATCTCATCTAGCAATACTACTGAATACGGTTTTCTTCGAACAGCTTCAGTCAATTGTCCACCTTCATCATAACCTACATATCCAGGAGGCGCACCTACTAGTCGGCTAACTGCATGACGCTCTTGGTATTCACTCATATCGATACGCGTCATCGCATTTTCATCGTCGAATAAATATTCGGCTAACGCTTTAGCTAATTCAGTTTTACCAACACCTGTTGTTCCTAAGAATAAGAAAGAACCAATTGGTTTTTTCATATCTTGTAAACCAGCGCGACTTCTACGAACAGCATCACTTACGGCTTCAATAGCTTCTTCTTGACCCACAACTCTTCGATGTAATTCTTCTTCTAAGCGAAGTAGTTTTTCACGTTCACCTTGAAGCATTTTCATTACAGGAATTCCAGTCCATTTGGCAACTACTTCTGCAATATCTTCACGAGTTACTTCTTCTTTAATTAAGGAAGTTCCAGCTTGATTTTCTAGTAATTGTGTTTGTAAAGCATCTAATCGTTCTTGTGCTTCTTTAATTTTTCCGTAACGAATTTCGGCTACTTTTCCATATTCACCATTGCGCTCGGCTTGTTCGGCTTCAATTTTGAAATCTTCTATTTCTAGTTTTACCGCTTGAATATTATCAACTACATCTTTCTCTGATTTCCATTTGGTGAAGATTTCGTTGCGTTCTTCTTTTAGATTCGCTAAATCCAAACCTAAACCTTTCAATTTAGTTTCGTCATTTTCACGTTTAATCGCTTCCATTTCGATTTCTAATTGCATGATTTTTCTATCCAAAACGTCTAATTCTTCAGGTTTTGAATTGATTTCCATTCGCAATTTTGAAGCCGCTTCGTCCATCAAGTCAATGGCTTTATCTGGAAGAAAACGATTGGTAATATATCGTTGAGATAATTCCACAGCCGCAATAATAGCATCGTCTTTGATTCGCACTTTGTGATGCGTTTCGTATTTTTCTTTGATACCACGCAAAATCGAAATGGCACTTTCAGTATCAGGTTCATCGACCATTACTTTTTGGAAACGTCTTTCAAGCGCTTTGTCTTTTTCGAAATATTTTTGATATTCATCTAGTGTTGTGGCGCCAATTGCACGCAATTCGCCACGAGCTAAAGCAGGTTTTAAAATGTTAGCTGCATCCATTGCACCTTCACCGCCTCCAGCACCAACTAAGGTGTGAATTTCATCTATAAAAAGCACGATATCACCTTCGGCAGAAGTTACTTCTTTAACTACCGCTTTTAGTCTTTCTTCAAACTCTCCTTTGTACTTGGCACCAGCAATCAGTGCTCCCATATCTAGTGAGAATACGATTTTGTCTTTTAAATTTTCAGGTACGTCGCCATCTACAATTCGATGTGCTAAACCTTCGGCAATGGCTGTTTTACCAACACCCGGTTCCCCAATTAACATAGGATTGTTTTTGGTTCTTCGAGTAAGAATTTGTAATACTCTACGAATTTCTTCATCACGACCAATAACGGGATCTAATTTGCCATTTCTAGCTAAATCATTTAAATTTTTAGCGTATTTATTTAATGAATTATAGGTTTCTTCTGCAGAAGCTGAAGTAACTCTTTCACCTTTTCTAATTTCAGCAATTGCGGCTTCCAAACCTTTTTCAGTTACACTTTGGTCTTTTAAAATTTGTGCTACTTTACTTTTCGATTTGAAAATAGCTAATAATAAATGTTCGATAGAAACATATTCATCGTTCATTTTTTTAGCAATGATTTCGGCTTCAGTTAAAGTTGACGAAGCACTTCGTGAGAACATTAAATCGCTTCCTGAAACTTTTGGAAAACTCTGAATCGTGCTGTCTAATACTTTTTTGAAAAGATCAACGTTAACGTTTAATTTTTTCAAAATGAAAGGTGTAACGTTTTCGTCTACTTCTAAAATTCCTTTAAATATATGTTCGTTTTCAAGCTGTTGGTGCCCAAAACTTTGCGCAATTTGCTGTGCTTGTTGCAATGCTTCTTGCGATTTGATTGTGAATTTGTTGATGTTCATATTCTTAATTAATCCTTTTAGTGAGTTGTTTGATATGGATTATTCAATATATGTTCCAATTCATATAAGATGTCAAAATGTCTTTAATTTAAGTGTTTTAATCTTGTTTTAATGTCAAAATGACACTGTTTTTTGATTTTTCTTACTTTAAAAGACACATAAAGATACAAAAAAAGACAGTATGTGATGATACTGTCTTCTGTTAATTAAGTTATAAAATTTACCTTCTAAACTTATTGTTTGTGATAATTCCTTTGAGTTTAGCTTTTAAATCTTCACCTGTATCGTAAACCATTTGTTCATTACTTGGGAATGGAACAGCTCTTCTGTCAAAATATTGGTAATAATTTTCTTCACAAGCGCGTTTGTCTCCGTTATAGTTAGCGTAGATGTAATCAAAAATAAATTCGCTTGTTACTGGGAAAGCATCAATTAATTGATTGGTTCTAAAATCAATATAATCTACTTTCGCGGTTACTTGACATGATTTGAATTGGGTAAATTCATAAATACTAACTGTAATAGTTTTCATGTTGTCCACTTTAATTGGATTTCCTAAACTATCTTTTACTACATTTCCGTTGGCATCTAAAAGTGTTTTAATACCATCTTTGATTTGTTTTTCTTTCACAAATTGTTTTTCTCTCACTTGTTCTGGAGAGATATTGATTTGTCTGAAATTTACAATCATACCAAAATCGTAATTGATATTTTTCTGTTTGTTGTTGTGATAAACAGTCCATTTATCATTGATTCCATAGGTGCTAAAATCCAATAAATCGTCTTGTAAACGTTTTGGAATAACCATATTAGTCTCGTTTTTTGTATATACATGAACAAAATCAGTTCCTTTAAATTGCGCTTCATCCATTAAGGCACGAACGTCTTTATAATTAGGATTTAATTTATCTAAATACGCTAAATCATCGTAAGCTTGTCTGAAATCCATTTTGTTTCTTGAAGTCATTAATTTTTTAGCATTGGCATATAAAAAACCAGATAGATTATTTTTACTACTAATTAACTCATCCGAATAATCATCCATTGGAAAAATAGCATTTCTACCTTCTTTAATTAATTGTAAAGGTAAAATTGGTTTAATTCTTTCTTGGCGATTGTGTAATTGTGTGTAAAGATTAAATATTCTTTCGTAGTTTGTAGGATTGTTTTCTTTTATTAACAAATTCAACGATTCTAAATCGCGTTGTTTTGCTTTAGCAAAAGCTTCTTCTAGTAAGTAAACATAATCTTGGTTTCCTTTAGAGTTTTTATTAGTTCTTAAACCTTCTAAAGCTCTATTTATAGCGCCGTCATAATCGCCATTACTTAGCATAGATTGAGTTTGCTTCACCCCGCATGAAACAATTAATAACGATAAAAATAATAAGGTAATTTTTCTCATAAAATTTGAAATTTAGGCAAATATAGAATTTTTTTGTAGCTATTTGCTTCGTCAGTTTGCTTTTTTAAAGTACATGACCTGCTGGCTATTCTATCTTTGTTGTTTTTGAGGTAAAGACAAAAAGGATGCCATTTCATTTGGACAATAAAAAAAACTCCGAAAATTGACTTTCGGAGTTTGTATTATTGTATGTAATGATTTTTAGAATTTCAAATCAATAGCGGGTAATAATTTGCTTGAAACTTCTCCAAAACCAATTCTAAGATTTCCTTTTTGGCAAAATCCTCTCACAATAACAGTGTCGTTATCATTAATGAATTTTCTTTCAGTACCATCTTTTAAGGTTAAAGGTTTTTGTCCACCCCATGTTAGCTCTAACATTGAACCGAATGAATCTTCAGTAGGACCAGAAATTGTTCCACTTCCCATCATGTCACCTGAATTTACTCTACAACCATTTATGGTATGATGTGCTAATTGTTGTGCCATTGACCAATACATATATTTAAAGTTCGAACGCGAAACCACCGTCTCTTCTGAATTTTCAGGTTTGATTATTACTTCTAAATTGATATCAAACGCTTTTTCTCCTTTTTGTTGTAAATATGGTAATGGTTCTGGAGATTGCTCAGGTCCTTTCACTCTAAAAGGTTCTAAAGCATCCATAGTAACTATCCAAGGTGAAATTGATGAAGCAAAGTTTTTTGCTAAGAAAGGTCCAAGTGGCACATATTCCCATTTTTGAATATCACGCGCACTCCAATCGTTAAATAAAACCATTCCGAAGATGTGTTCTTCTGCTTCTTCAACTGGAATTGGTTCTCCCATTAAGTTTGCATCTGTAGTAATAAAAGCTGTTTCTAATTCAAAATCCACTAATCTAGAAGGTCCGAAAACAGGAGTTGTTTCTCCGTTTGGTAACGTTTGACCGTAAGGTCTGTGTACAGGAATACCTGAAGGCACAATCGTAGAACTTCTTCCGTGATAACCTACAGGAATGTGTAACCAGTTTGGTAATAAAGCGTTTTCTGGATCACGGAACATTTTTCCTACGTTAGTAGCATGTTCTTTTGAACTGTAAAAATCGGTATAATCTCCAATTTGAACTGGTAAAAGCATTTCGATATCTTCTACTTTAAAGATAACTACCTCGCGATGGTCTTTGTTGTCTCTTAGTGCTGGATTATTTTCATCGAAAAGTTCTGCTAAGCGATTTCGTACTAATCGCCATGTTTTTTTCCCGTCAGAAATAAAGTCATTAAGTGTGTCTTGCATGAACATATCATCTGTAAGTTCAATGCCTTCAAAATAACCTAATTGTTGTAAAGCACCCATATCAATAGCGCAATTTCCAATTCGGGTTCCTATGGTGATAACATCTTCTTTTGTGATGAAAACCCCAAACGGAATATTTTGAATAGGAAAATCACAATTTTCGGGCACATTTATCCACGATTTTCTATTTGGGTCGTTTGCTATATTTGGCATAATTGTATTGTTAGTTTGTTGTTGAAAAATTATGAATCAAATATAAAATTATCTAGCAATGTAACAAACCTTTTTTGTAATTTTGACCTAATTTTAACGAATATTTATTGCAATGCAACGCGACGAACAAATTTTTGACCTAATTCTTGATGAACAAGACAGACAAATTCACGGAATTGAATTAATTGCTTCTGAAAACTTTGTAAGCGACCAAGTAATGGAAGCTGCAGGTTCATGTTTAACCAACAAATATGCTGAAGGATATCCTGGTAAAAGATATTACGGAGGATGTGAAGTAGTAGATATTGTAGAACAAATTGCAATTGACAGAGCAAAAGCTTTGTTTGGTGCGGAATATGTTAACGTACAACCTCACTCAGGTTCACAGGCGAATACAGCTGTTTTTGCTGCTTGTTTGAAACCAGGTGATACTATTTTAGGATTTGATTTATCTCACGGAGGTCACTTAACACATGGTTCTCCAGTTAACTTTTCTGGAAAATTATACAATCCTGTGTTTTATGGAGTAGAAGAGGAGACAGGAGTATTGAATTATGATAAAATTCAAGAAATAGCAACTGCAAACAAACCAAAAATGATTATTGCTGGAGCTTCGGCTTATTCTCGTGATATGGATTTTAAACGTTTCAGAGAAATTGCTGATAGCGTTGGCGCTTTATTATTAGCTGATATTTCACACCCTGCAGGTTTAATTGCAAAAGGTTTATTGAATGATCCAATTCCACATTGTCATATTGTAACTACCACTACTCATAAGACATTAAGAGGTCCAAGAGGTGGAATGATTATGATGGGGAAAGATTTCGAAAATCCATGGGGATTAACTACTCCAAAAGGAGAAATTAGAATGATGTCTCATGTTTTAGATATGTCAGTTTTCCCTGGTAATCAAGGTGGACCTTTAATGCATATTATTGCAGCTAAGGCGGTTGCTTTTGGAGAATGTTTAACGGATGAGTTTTTCCGTTATGCTATGCAAGTGAAAAAAAATGCACAAGCAATGGCAGAAGCATTCAATAAAAGAGGATACAAATTAATTTCAGGAGGTACAGATAACCACATGATGTTAATTGATTTAAGAAACAAAGGGATTTCAGGTAAAGATGCTGAAAACGCATTGGTAAAAGCAGAAATTACAGTAAATAAAAACATGGTGCCATTTGATGATAAATCACCATTTGTTACTTCTGGTATTCGTGTGGGAACTCCAGCCATCACAACTCGTGGTTTAGTGGAAGAAGATATGGAAACGGTTGTAGCTTTAATCGACAAAGTATTAATGAATCATACTGACGAAGCTGTTTTAGAACAAGTAGCGGAAGAAGTAAATGATTTAATGAGCGAAAGAGCAATGTTTGTATTTTAATCAAACATTATCCAATAAAAAAACTCCTGACTAATCATCAGGAGTTTTTTGTTTTTATAAAGTTCGGATTTATTTTCCGTCTCTGTCTACTTTAATTCTTTCAGGACGATTGGCTAATTCCCAAGCTAAAGCAAAAGCTAATTGTGCTCGTTTTGCTAAAGCATCGTATTCAATTTTATCTGGAGTATCACTTGGTAAGTGATAATCTGCGTGGATTCCGTTAAAGAAGAAAATTGAAGGTATTCCTTTTTTAGCAAAGTTATAGTGGTCAGAACGGTAGTAAATTCTTTCTGGATCTTTTCTATCGTTGTATTTGTAATCTAATGTTAATTGCGTGTATTTAGTATTTGCTTCTTCGTTTATTGTATGAAGTTCACTACTTAATCTGTCTGATCCAATTACATAAATATAATTGTTTGTTGCAGGGTGAAGTGTATCTCTTCTTCCTACCATGTCAATATTAATATCTGCAATGGTATTTGCTAATGGGAATAAAGGATTTTCTGAATAATATCTTGAACCGTGTAAACCATGTTCTTCACCAGTAACGTGTAAGAATAAGATAGAGCGTTTTGGTCCGTGACCTTTTTTCTCTGCTTCTTTAAATGCTTGAGCAATTTCTAATAAAGCTACAGTTCCAGAACCATCATCATCGGCACCATTATAGATTTCACCATTTTTCATTCCCACGTGGTCGTAATGCGCAGAAATAACTAATACTTCATCTGGTTTTTCAGTACCTTTAATGAAAGCCCAAATGTTTTCTGAGTCATTTAATTTAGGAGCAAATCCTCTTTTCATAAATTCAGAAGGCACTTTTTGGTAAAAATCAGTTGCTCCTGGAGGAAAACTGATGCCCATTTTTTTGTATTCGCTAATTAAATATTCACCTGCCTTTTTTTGTCCAGGCTCACCTGTATTTCTTCCTTGCATTTCATCACCAGCAACAATATATAAGTGTTTGCTTAGTTCTTCTGCTTTAATTGTTGCAATATAAGTGCCTGCGTCTGCTGGAGTTTTTTGTGCTGTTTGCGCTGACGAACAGCTAGCAAGAAGCATCGTTAAAATGGCACCTGAAAACATTATTTTTTTCATAGATAGAAGTTTGTTATGTTATTAGATAAAACAAATATAATCAGTTAGTAGCACAAATAGTTTTTTTATTACAGTTTGTAAATAATTTTAACAAATTTTGAATATTTCTTTTATTTATTTCAAAGTAACAATGAGTACCTTTGTAGGGTTACGACACTAATTACTTTATGAAATTACACTTAAACGATACTTTCAATCAGCAATTGCCTGCCGATTCAAATGTTTCAAATACAAGAAGACAAGTATTTGATGCTGCTTTTTCGTTTGTATCACCTCGTGTTCCTTCAAAGCCTAAATTAATTCATGTTGCTGATGAGGTGGCTGAATTATTCGGGATTTCTAAAGCAGAAACACAATCTCTTGATTTTTTAAATTTGGTTTCAGGAAGTAGTGTTTATCCAGATTCAAAACCTTATGCCATGGCGTATGCTGGACATCAATTTGGGAATTGGGCAGGACAACTTGGTGATGGAAGAGCGATTAATTTGTTTGAAGTTTTACACAATAATCAGCGTTGGACATTACAATTGAAAGGAGCAGGGGAAACGCCTTATTCGAGAACAGCAGATGGTTTTGCCGTTTTACGTTCTTCTATTCGTGAGCATTTGTGTAGCGAAGCGATGTATTATTTGGGTGTACCAACCACTCGTTCGTTATCCTTGGTGACAACTGGTGACAAAGTTTTACGAGATGTTTTATACAACGGAAATGCCGCTTATGAAGATGGTGCAGTAGTGTGTAGAGTAGCTCCTTCGTTTATTCGATTCGGGAATTTTCAATTGTTTGCTGCTCGTAAGGATATCAAGAATTTAAAGACATTAGCCGATTATACGATTCAGTATTTTTATCCTGAAATTACTGTTTCGGGAAAAGAAAAGTATTTGCAGTTTTATCAAGAAGTGGTGAATAGAACGGTGGAAATGGTGTTGCATTGGCAACGCGTTGGTTTTGTTCATGGTGTGATGAATACGGATAATATGTCGATTTTAGGATTAACTATTGATTACGGTCCGTATGGATGGTTGGAAGATTATGACCCAGATTGGACACCGAATACGACTGATGCAGAAGGCAGAAGATATCGCTTTAGAAACCAACCTGATATTGCTTTGTGGAATTTGGTACAACTTGGAAATGCTTTGTATCCGTTGATTGAAGATATTGCTTCGATGGAACAAGTATTGAATAGTTACAGTCAGCAATTTGACAGTCAATTTCCGATACTGCAACAACAAAAGTTGGGTTTACTAGCGGAATATGATACTCCTTTTCAAGATGAATTAATTACTTTGTTAACTGCTTCAGAAACGGATATGACGATTTTCTATCGCAACTTGGCCAATGTAGTAAAAACAGATACTTCTGATGAAGCGTTAGCTAAAATTGCCTTAGCGTTTTACCAACCCGATAAAATTGTAGCGACATTAAAAACGAGTTGGTTGAATTGGATGGAATTGTATTTGGAGAAAATTAAAGCAGAAGTTCTTTCAGATGAAGAACGAAAACAAGCTATGAATACCATTAATCCCAAATATGTGTTGCGAAATTATATGGCACAATTAGCCATTGAAGCCGCAGAGAAAGAAGATTATACGCTTATTGACGAATTATATACGTTGCTTAAAAATCCATACGACGAACAACCGCAATATGAAAAGTGGTTTGCCAAACGACCAGACTGGGCGCGACATAAAGTTGGGTGTTCTATGTTGTCGTGTAGTTCTTAAATTGCTATAGGTTTTAAGCTATATGCAATACGCTTTTTAAATAATATTCTTGCCAATAGCCTAGAGCTTATGGCATAAAGCAAATAAAAAAATATGAAAAACTGGAATCCCATAACTACTGAAGAACAAGTAAGAGAAATTGTTGAAAAATCGAATGAAAAACCTCAAATTATCTTTAAGGATAGTGTGACTTGTGGTATTAGTGCTTATGCTAAGGAGCGCTTGGTTAGTGGAAATGATGTGTTAATTGCTAAAGCCGATTTCAATTATTTAGATTTACTTTCATATCGAAGTGTTTCTAATTTTATTGCAGAGGAATTAAGTGTGATTCATCAATCGCCACAAATTATTGTTTTAAAGAATGGGGAAGTGGTGTATCGTGTTTCGCATCATAGCATTCAGGCAGAAGACATTGCTAAGTATTTGTAGTTTTGGATTTAAGTATTTTCTAAAATAGGAACCGATTTTATATCTGTGATTTCTGTAATTTTTTCTAGAAATAGTATAACACTTTAGTCAATTGAAGTGTATAATTTTATGTTGTAAATAATTACTAACATTATACTATTATGAAAAAAACAACTCTTTACTTATTGATGCTAATAATGTCGATAAGTTTCTTTCCAAACACTATGACAGCTGCTGGTAATCCATCCAATACACCTGTTGCAAAACCTATTGAAGTTCCTGCGCATGTACAAGTACAGTTAGATCGTTTGAATGAAATAAAAGCAATGGACAAGTCAGAAATGACTTCAACAGAAAAAAAAGCACTTCGAAAAGAAGTGAAAGTTATAAAATCTTCATTACGAGATAGTAATAGTGGTATTTACTTATCTGTTGGGGCTGTAATTATTATTATTCTATTATTGATTTTATTGTTATAATACTTATTTTTTCTTTCCAATTACAAAATTTAATCCTTTTTTGATTGTATTTTGTAATTGGAAAAATAACGATGGTGTATTCGTTATGGCTGATTTGCTATAATGGATGTCAATACATTCTTTGCATAGTGAAATCGTATAATCTGAAGATTTTGTTTCTGCAATTACTTCTTCAATTTTTGTAAAATCTCCAAGATTTGCAAATTGACTTGAGTTATTTAAATAAGAACATCCTGCTACATGTAAGCAATAATTTCCTTTTGCATCAGGTTCGGTATGTAAATAGTAGTTAGGCATGAAATAGCGTTGTTTTGTACAAAGCTAACCTCAAGAAAATTTAATTCCGTACGGAAATCCGTAAATGAATAAAAAGATTTAGATAATACCTAAATCTTTTGAAAGAGCTATAAGGTGGATAGTAGTTTTTGCTTTAAAGACATCTTTAAGTTTGCTAACTCTTTTTTCGATATAACTTTTACTGTTAGGTTTAATGTCTTTCGATTTAAATAATAGTTCCATTTCTTCAATGGTTACTCCTTTAGCTAAGTGTGTTAGTACCTCTACATCGTAATCTTCTATTTCATTAAAATTAGTATCTTTCAATGCATGAGCTAAATTTTGAGAGATAAAGTTTCCACCAAATAATATTGTTTCCATAGCCGTTTTTAATTGACTGATACTATTTCTGCCTTTATGAACAAAAGCATTCACTTTTAAATCCTTAATTAAGGTTTTGATTACAAAAGATTTGTCTTCTACTGTGTATACTAATACAGGTATTTCAGGTTGTATTTTTCTAATAGCCATAATTAATTCTTCTCCACTTTTTAAAGAAACGGTTCTGTAGTCGGTTTCAAAGGATAAATCACTGATTAATAAATCAAATGGAGCTTTGTCTTGTATTGCTTTTTTAGCTTTTAGTAAGGCATCATCGCAATATTTAGCGTGTTCAATTTCTTTTACCCCCATATTTTCAAGGGTCTGAATTAAGGCGATATTGATACTATCAAAATCTTCGGCTATTAGTACTTTGGTAAACATACTTATTTCGGAATTGTAATTTTTACTTTAAAACCTTTATTAGGTTCAGTATCAAAAGTAATGTTTCCGTTGATAGAAAAAATGCGGTTTTCCACATTTTGCAAACCATTTTTTATTTGTAATTGATTATCGGTCCCTTTTCCGTTGTCTGAATAGTTAATTTCTAATGCAGAATTAGTCTCTTTAAAGCTTATCATTACTAACGAGCAATTGCTATGCTTTTTCATGTTTACCATGAGTTCTTGTAGTACACGATATAAAGCAATTTTAATTTCTGAATTTAAAGGTACTTCATGTAATGCACTCGTGTTTAAAATTACATTGATGGTATCGCTTGAATACGCATTAATCATGTGTTTTAGTTGTTCTAAATAGTTTTTACCAGTGTTAATTTCCTTATTTTCATTGGAAATGTTTCGCGCACGTTGGTAAATAGTGTCTAGGTTATCTAAAAGTGTTTCTTTGTTTTGTTGGTCTTCCAAATTCTGAGTTTCGGCAAAGGCAATGGTGTTGTGAACATCATTGGCTAATTCATCATGTAAACGTTTGGCAATTTTAGTTTCGGTAGTGTATTGGGTTTCTAAAATTTTGCGTTTGTTTCTTTGAATAGTTAAACGATAAAGCAAAATGAAAACGGCTACACTTAGTATTAATAATACTATAAAACCATACATTTTATATTGATAAGCTGTTTTTTCTGTTTCCGCTTTTTCGGAATCGTATTTGATTTTAGCAAATTGGTTTTTAGCTTGTTGTCTGGCTTGTTGCAAGCTGTCATTAATGTGAATATAAGTATCGTGATATTGGTTTTTTAGGTCGTTGTTAGTAGTGGTGGTAAAGAGAAGGTTTAACGCCTCTAATCGATCATCGGGAATAAATGCTTTTGTAGCTGAATGGTATGCTTTCTGAGTCCATTCTTTTGCGGTTGCGGGCTCTTGGTTTTTATAATATTCGGCTAAATGCATATAAGACGATACAATTTGCGAATCGTCATTATTGGTTTCTCTAATTGTTTTTGCTTTTTTTAGATAGGATAATGCCAATTTATCATTTAAGTGAAACAACGCAATTCCTTTGTTATCTAGTACGCGAGCATAATCTAAAGGTGATTCTTGAAGGATTTTTTTGTTTTCTATTTCGGATAATAGGCGAACCGCTTTTTGATATTCTTTTTGTTTGATGTATAAATACCCAATGTTGTTTTTTGAAATATAAACGGTTAATGAATCTTCGGTTATTTGAATTGCTTTTTCGAACATTTTTTTTGCCTCTTCATAGTTGGCTAGATGCATATAATTTAATCCCAACGAGTTGTAGGCATTAGTTTGATAGGGTACCGGAATAGTTTTGTCAAATAGCTTTATGGCTTGTGTAGTTGTGGCTTCACTTCCTATATAATCGCACTCTAAATTTTCGATGTGTGCCATTCGTAACAAGTTAAAAACAGCTCGTTTGGTATTGTTTTGTTCTTTGTTGAAGAGAAAAGATTGATTGTAATAATAATAGGCTTTTCGGTATTGTTTTGTGGCGAAAAGATTTTCTGCTTGTTCTAAATTCGCATCAAGCGCAGGATTTTCTTCTTGGTTTTTACAAGAAATAATTAGGAATAAGAAAGCAAGAAAAGCAATTTTTAAGCAAGACATCACGATTGGATTATATCGCCCGAAAATAGGCAATTTCTTATAGTTTTAAAAGTTTTTATGGTACAAGTTGTGTTGAAACTTATAATTTTTTGTTTGATACGGAAATACGTACGGATTTCATATTGTAATCTTTTAATTTTAAAAATGTTATGCACTAATTGTAATTTATTAACGTTTTACTATTAACCAAATCTTATTATTATGAAAAACCGTTATTTTTTACTCATTGTATTGTTTTCAATGAGTTTGTTTTCTTGTAAAGAAAAGGAAGAAACAGCTAAACCTCAAGCTGCTACTGAAGAACGATTAGTTCCACCAATTCCTGCAGCAGATATTGTTGCGGATGAATTTCAAATTTCACCCACAAAGGATACGGTGATTTATCACAAATCAGGTTCGGTGATTTCGATACCTAAAGATGCTTTTTTAGATGAAAAGGGTAATGTAATTACGAGTCCAGTGGCTTTAAAATTCAGAATGTTTTCCAATCCGTTAGACATTTATTTAGCGGGTATTCCAATGAATTTTACCAATGAAAATGGCGAAGAATTGGTTTTTGAATCGGCAGGAATGTTCGAAATGAATGCTTCGAATAATGGAAAGGCTGTTCAGGTCAATCCAAATAATAAAATAAAAGTCGATGCAGTAAGTTTTTCAGAGGATGCTAAATTTAATCGTTATGATTTAGATCCTAAAACGAATACATGGCGTGAATTAGGTAAGGATGAAATAAAAACAGCTACAAAGAAAGAAGAATTAGAACGTTTGCCAGAAGCTCCAATTCCTCCAAAAGAGGCGGGAAAATTTGCTTTTCAGGTCACAGACAATCTGAATGAAAATGATAAATTGAAAGCATACAAAAACGTTTGGTTTGAGCCAATTGATGGTAAGCAATGCGGTTTTAGTTTTGCAAAAGACATTTTAGTGAATGACTTAAAGAATGGTACTTATGAAGTGACTTTTGTTCCTTGGGGTGAAATACCTGATACGGCAAAAACTAAATGTACTTGTTATTTAAGTTTTAAAGACAAAGTAAAGTATTCTAAAGAATTAAATATATATAAGAAAAAATATGCGGGTTTAATTTCTAAAATTGAGAACGAACGAAAAAGAATAGATAATGCTTGGGCAAATTATAATAGAAAAGCAAATGAATATAACCGATTTATGCAACGCAAAGAGATTGAAAGTTTAACAGGTAGTAAAAAAATAATGAGAACGTTAGAGGTAAATCAGTTTGGTGTAGTGAATTTAGATTATCCTCATGTGTATCCAAAAGGTGCTAAACTGGATGCTTCTTTTGTAGATGAAAATGGGAAGGCGTTGGATTTAAAACAAGTTGTGTTAGTGGAAATTGGAGTTAATGCTTTGTATCGTTATACCAAAACGATTCATTTTAATCCAGAAAGTCAGAATGTGTTGTGGGGAATGACGGAAGATGGAAAACTAGCGTATTTTACTGCCTCAGATTTTAAGAACTTGGAAGCCCGTTCAGGAAAAGTGGCATTTAAAATGAGGGTTCATCCCGAAGAACTAAAAACGTATGATGATATTATGAACGTTTTGTTTAGGAGTTAATAAAAAAGACCTTCAAGTTAGCTTGAAGGTCTTTTTAATAATACAAAGTAAAACCCATCGCTTTGGCTAAGGTGTAGTGTTTTTCGAATAATTCTTCTACTATATCGGTAACATCATCGTATTCTTGACATAAGGCAAAGAATGGGTTGTCGATAATCGTACTTAAAATAGGAGCTGGGTTGCGATAGCCTGATATGGAAATGGCTCCCGTGACATCTAAGAAATATTGAGCGGTTTCGGAATCTAGGTCTAATTGTAAGGTATTGGCAAAATGGATGCGTTTGTTGGTAAGTTTGCCTTCAAAGAACTCGGCTATTTCTTCTAGGCTGTACAAATAATTATCGATGATGATGTTGTTGTCTCTTCCTTGGAATACGAAGTAAATGATTTCGTAATCATTGAAGTTTCGGTCTTCATAGAGTAGGGTGGATAGGCTTTCTTCTAATCCTTCTATGCTATCACAGGTTTGGTAAACATTAGTTATGTTGTATTGCAATGCTAGTTTTTCTAAAGAGGGTAGGATGATGCTCGATGTTAGGGAAGTGACATCGGGAACGCTTTCTAGGCAAAATAGTTTGGAATTAGGGTGCATTGTTTTTGATTTTTACAAAAGTAGGTGGTTTTTTTGAATGTTGAATCTTGATTAACGAATGTTGAATTTTGAAATTAAAACACATAGGCACATAGTTTAACTTTGTGTTGATTTTTTAGGCGTTGCACTTGGCATAGTTAACATTAGACTACACGCATAGTTTGTCATGCTGTTAAGCATTTCTTGAATGTTGAATCATGATTAACGAATGTTGAATTTTGAAATTAAAACACATAGGCACATAGTTTTACTTTGTGTTGATTTTTTAGGCGTTGCACTTGGCATAGTTAACATTAGACTACACGCATAGTTTGTCATGCTGTTAAGCATTTCTTGAATGTTGAATCATGATTAACGAATGTTGAATTTTGAAATTAAAACACATAGGCACATAGTTTTTTACACAGAGCTGCACGGAGTTTTTTGGAAGTGGATTGTGTTGAGAGAGTTACACAGAGGCGTTGCACTTTTATAGTTCACAATAGACTAATCGTCTAGTTTGTCATGCTGTTAAGCATTTCTTGAATGTTGAATCATGATTAACGAATGTTGAATTTTGAAATTAAAACACATAGGCACATAGTTTTTTTCACAGAGCTGCACGGAGTTTTTTGGAAGTGGATTGTGTTGAGAGAGTTACACAGAGGCGTTGCACTTTTATAGTTCACAATAGACTAATCGTCTAGTTTGTCATGCTGTTAAGCATTTCTTGAATGTTGAATCATGATTAACGAATGTTGAATTTTGAAATTAAAACACATAGGCACATAGTTTTTTTCACAGAGCTGCACGGAGTTTCTTTGGAAGTGGATTGTGTTGAGAGAGTTACATAGAGGCGTTGCACTTGATTTGGTACGCGGATGAAACGGGTTTTCTTGTGCAAAACGCAGGTAGTGGCCGGTTTTTTTATTACCTTTTGCCTTCGAGAGCCTCAGGCAACGGTTGGAGTAGTTCTAATAAGAGTAATGTTTAGAAGGAATTGGGACATTAGGGGTGTTTACTTGTTTTGAATGTTGAATTATGGTTTTATTTAAACGCAAAGTGCGCTAAGGTTTATAGCAAAGAGCGCAAAGGATGTACTAGAGTTTAAATTTTTCTTAAATTTTAGTTTTATTTATTTACTGACATTCAAATGGTTGGGAATGGGGTGAGGAGGAAAGTGTGTTTTTTTTACTTTTTTCTTTTGAAAACGTTTGCAGAAATAAAAAATCGTTCTATATTTGCACTCGCAATACGGAAGTAGTGCGCGACTTATTGGAGAAATGGCAGAGTGGTCGAATGCGGCAGTCTTGAAAACTGTTGACTGTAACAGGTCCGGGGGTTCGAATCCCTCTTTCTCCGCGGAATAGCTTATCAAAAGTTATCAAAACCTCGAAAATCTTAGGAATTTCGAGGTTTTTTGTTTTTACTACCTTTCAAAATATTCATTCTTTTTCAAAAATCAAGAGACCCCATCGAGACCCTAATAAAAACCTGATTTTTGGGTCTCGCTAAATTGAAATTTTAGTTGCAGCGATTTTCAACCAATCCACTATTGGTAAACTGTTCAATAACCTTTTCAATTTTCAAACATCTTGATTTGTGGCAAACTTTAAAGTAAATTAATTAATAACTTAAAGGTTACCAAAAATGAATTCAAAAGTCACATTGCATTTCTATGCAAAATCAACCAAAGCCAATGGTAATGGATTATTACCAATTTATGTGCGATTAACAATCGAAGGAAAACGATTTGAGTACAGTACTAAAAAATTTATTGAGCCATCGAAATGGTCAACTGAATTAAGCAAAATGAAGGGTAATTCAGAAGAAGCTCGTTCAATAAATAACTTACTTGATTTTACACGAAATCGAATAAACGAAATCCAATTCGAATTATTAAAAGATGGCGTATCATTAAACATCGATGAATTTAAAAATCGTTTACTCGGTATAAAAGAACGCGAACGTCTACTAATTCCAATTTTCACAGAACACAATCGAAAAATTAAAGAGTTGGTGGGAAGCGAGTACGCTCCAGGAACACTTGAACGTTACGAAACATCTTTAAAACATACAAAAGACTTTCTTGAATGGAAATACAAAGTTTCTGATATTAATATTGAGAAAATAGATCATGCTTTTATTACAGAGTATGAATTTTATCTTCGTACAGAAAGAAAGTGTGCTAACAATACAGCTGTAAAGTATATTAAAAACTTCCATAAGATTATAAACATTTGCTTGGCCAATGGATGGTTAACGAAGGACCCATTCGCAAATTATAAAGCAAAAGTCAAAGAAGTAGTTCGTGAATTCCTTACAGAACAAGAAATTCAAAGTTTGATGGAAAAAGAATTCGTTTCAGAACGTTTGGAGTTAGTTCGTGACATATTTGTTTTCAGCTGCTTTACTGGATTAGCATATATAGACGTGAAACAACTAACACCGGATAATATTGTTTTAGGAATTGATGGAGATAAATGGATAAACAAAAACCGCCAGAAAACGGATACTAATTCCAAAATTCCTTTATTACCAACCGCCCAATATATCATGGATAAATATTCTGATTATCCTGTTAATAAAAATAAGGGCACAATACTTCCAATATTGTCAAACCAAAAAATGAATTCTTACCTTAAGGAAATTGCAACGGTTTGCGGTATCAACAAAGAACTAACATTCCATATTGCCCGACACACCTTTGCAACGACAGTAACACTTAGTAACGGAGTTCCTATTGAAACCGTAAGTAAAATGTTAGGGCACACAAATCTGAAAACAACGCAACATTATGCTAAGATTTTAGACAAGAAAATTAGTGAGGATATGAAAATACTTAAAGATAAATTTTCAATCAATGTAAATCGACGTAGTTGCCAAAACTCTTTTTAACAATATTTTATACAAACAACAATTCATTTTTTATACATTTGTGATGTTTTAAAATTAAAAATGAAAAAATATCACATAATATTAATAGTTTTACTAGGCATGTTTTTAATGCCTAGTACGGCTATGGCTTGTGGTAACTCTAATTCAAAACATTCTTGTGAAAAAGAAGTTTCATCTACTAAAAAGGAAAAAAAGAGTTGTTGTGATAATGATAATTCAAAAGATAAAGACCATAAAGGTTGTGAAGGCAACTGTGGTCATTCAAAATGTGGATGTTCTTCAACTTGTCCTTCTGCTTCAGTAAGTTTTTTATCCGATACTATTTTTAAAAATTATACGTTTAGCTATTCTTCAATAGAGAAAGTTAAGTTTTCATACACGGCACCATCAATCTCAGATGGTTTTCATTCTATTTGGCTAATACCTAAAATAGGCTAAATTCTTTTTTTGACAGCCATTAGTGTGTCAAATTTATAGCATTTTGCTATCAGATTAATCATCAGTTTACTTTTCGTTTTTATAATTATTATTAATTATTTCAAACCGATAGACTTCTAAACTGTAATTCATTATTTTTTTATCAACTTGTCAAAGGAATTCACTTTGATTACTAATACATTATTAAAATGAAAAATTCATTTAAAAATATAATGCTAGCAACTTTTATATTGCTTAGTATTGCTGTCAATGCACAAATAAAAAATGCTAAAACCGAAACCGTTAAGATTTATGGTAATTGCGGAATGTGCGAAACCAAAATCGAAAATGCAGGAAATATCAAAAAAGTAGCTAAAGTAGATTGGGATCAAGATTCGAAGATGGCCACTTTAACTTATGATACTACTAAAACTAATCCAGACGAAATACTAAAAAGAATAGCATTAGCAGGATATGATAGTGATAAGTTTCTTGCACCAGATGATGTCTATGACAATCTTCATGGATGTTGTCAATATGACAGAGTTGCTAAAGTTCCAGTTAAAGAAGAAATCAAAGTGGAAGAAACTACTGAAATCCATAATAATCATGTAAACCACAATGAAACTTCAAAGATGGTACTTCAAGAAGTTAACCAACTTAAAGTTGTTTTTGATAACTATTTTGTGGTAAAAGATGCTATGATTTCTTCTGATGGTAACACAACTTCAATTGCTTCAAAGGAATTACTAACTGCAATAAACAATGTTAAAATGGACAAATTGGATATGGATGTTCATATGGTTTGGATGAAAGTTGTAAATCAAATTAAAAAAGATACTGAACTGATTTCAAAATCAAAAGATATTAATAAACAACGAAATCACTTTACAACATTATCAAAAGACATTTATTCATTATTAAAAGTTGCAAAGTATGAGGTTCCAGTTTATTTCCAACATTGCCCTATGTACAATGATGGTAAAGGTGCAAATTGGTTAAGTAAAGAAAATGCAGTAAAGAATCCTTACTACGGCTCAATGATGTTAACTTGTGGAAAAACGGTAGAAACTATTAAATAATCTAAAATGAGAAGAATAATTTTTGCATTTTTTTTAATTACTAATATAGCCACTGCACAGATTGATGTTGGAGATACAATACCATCAATAGCATTAAAAAGTACTAGTAATACAGAGGTAAATATTACATCTTTTAAAGGGAAATATGTATTAATTGATTTTTGGGCATCATGGTGTGGTCCTTGCAGATTAGGCAATAAAAAGTTAGTAAAACTACATAATGAAGTTAGTTCAGATAAAATAGAAATAATAGGAATATCAATCGATACAGATACTAATAAATGGCTAAAAGCTGTTGAAAAAGATAAAATTAAATTTACCCAATTGATAGACTCAAAAGGTTTTGATGCTGAAACAGCAATACAATTTGGTGTAGAGGAATTACCATCGAAATTTTTATTCAATGAAGAAGGTGTTCTAATTGCAAAAAATCCAACAGAAGAAGAAATATTGAAATTAATAAAAGAGTAAAAATGAAAAAAATAAATATAGGTTATGTTTTGGTTGCATCAATGGTTTTGATGTTTTCAATGAAAAGTAATGCCCAAATTTCAAAAGCTGAAATTAGAGCAACCGGACTAACATGTTCAATGTGTTCGAATGCTATAAACAAGCAACTTAAAAGCTTACCCGAAGTGGTTAATGTAGAAACCGATTTAAATACAAACACGTTCACTATAACCCTTAAAGAAGGTAATGAATTAAGCCCAAAAGTATTTAAGGAGAAAGTAGAAAAAGCAGGTTTTTTTATCGGTTCATTAGTTGTAACAGCAAAACCTGAAACCATAGCTAAAAATTCTTACATTTTGGTTAATGACAGACCAAATAACGTGACCGAAATACAATTTCAAGTAGTTGACAAGGGCTATGTTACTGAAAAGGAATATAAAAAATTATCCAAATCATATAAGAATGTCGAAACGTATGCTTCAAATAATGAAGATGATTTCCACATTAAAATTCTAAATTAATGAGAAAGATTATTTTATTTTTTGTTACAATAAGTTGTCAAAATGTTTTTAGCCAGGAATTATTTGTAATTACAGATCCTGCAAGTAATGTTCCAGCAAATTCACTTGGAGTTAATGTAATGCAGTCACTTTTTAAAGAGGAAATGAAATCAGGTTATAATTATCATTTTATGCCCGAAGTATCATATGGATTAAATAAAAATATAATGTTTCGTGCTTCTGCTTTTGTGAGTAATAGAAATAGCCAATTAGTTACTGAAGGTGGTAGTTTTTATACGAAATATCGTTTTTATTCTACAGATGATTTAAATAGTCATTTCCGATTAGCAGCTTATGGTAGATATAGTTTCAATAATGCAGATATTCACCAAGAACAGATTGAAATTTTAGGACACAATTCAGGTTTTGAAACAGGATTAATAGCTACAAAATTGATTAAAAAAGTTGCAATAAGTTCTTCAATAAGTTTTGAGAAAGCTTTAGATAACAAACCAAGTTATCCATTTCCGGATAATATTGGTGATAATGCAACTAATTATACACTTTCTTTTGGTAAATTGATGTACCCCAAAAAGTACACAAATTACAAACAAACAAACATTAATTTAATGGTTGAATTTGTTGGACAAACTATTAATGAAAATGGTAAATCTTATTTGGATGTGATGCCTGCTGTGCAATTTATTTTTAATAGCCAAGCACGTTTGGACTTTGCATATCGTCAAGAATTGGTAAGTTCAATGGTACGCTCAGCTCCAAATGGATTTTATTTCAATCTGTACTATACTTTTTTCGATTTAAAAAAACAAAAATAAAATGAGTACAACAAAATTTATTCCAGCATTGGGTTATGATTTTTTAAGTGATTACTACGATTTAGCAATCAAAATAACTATGCCTGAGAAAAAATTCAGAAACAGGTTAGTAGATTTTGTTAACCCTAAAGAGGATGAAAAAATATTAGAATTTGGGTTTGGAACAGCTCAAAACATTATTATTCTCAAACAACGATTTCCTGATAGTGATGTTCAAGGTGTTGATATTGACCCTAAAATTAAATCAATAGCTGAGTATAAATTAAATAAGGCAGGAATTCACGCACCGCTTTTTTTGTATGATGGAAATAAGTTGCCATTTGAAGATAAATCATTTGATAAGGTTTATAGTTCTCTTGTTTTTCATCAGTTAGATAGTGTCACAAAATTAAAATGCTTACTGGAAATTAATAGGATACTAAAACCAGAGGGTGAGCTAATTATTGGAGATTGGGGTAAAGCAAAAACAAAATGGATGCGGTTCTCATTTTACTTAGTTCAATTACTTGACGGTTTCAAAACCACCAATGATAATGTAAATGGTTTAATGATAAAATACATTTCAGATGCAAGATTTAAAAATGTAGAGGAAATAGACCATATCAATACATCAATTGGTACTTATTCTTATTATTTAGCCAATAAAATTAATTATTAATCAGTTTCTTAAAATTAACTCTAAAAAAATGAATAATGAATGAAATTGTAAAAAGAAATAACCAAATAATTATTGCAATATTAATTGCAATAATGCCAATAATGAATTTATTCGCACAAAACGGAAACAATTCTAATGGTCCTCATAATGGAACCATCAAAAAAGTAAAAAGTTATCATATCGAAACTTTAATTAAGGATAGCAAAGTATATTTTTTCATACTTGATGAAAAATTGAAACCATTAAGCAATACTGAAATAACAGGAACAGCTTCATTAATATTTGCTGATGGAAAATCAAAGAAAGTTGAATTAACAAGTATAGATGCAGAAGCTTTTATTGTGAACGAAATAAATGCAAATATGTATACCGATATTCAAGTAACTTTTAAGATAAGAGGAAAATCTATCTCAACAATATTTTCAAAAGATAGAAAACTAGAACGTATTCCTAAAGAAATAACGAAACATTATCACGAACAAAGCACAGAACATAGTTACAAATAAAAATTATTTAATAATAACTTCAAAATTTTAAAAAAATGAAAAAAGTAGTAATTTTAATAGCATTAGTTACAACATTAATCTCTTGTAACAAAACTACAAAGTCAGAGGGGGTTGAAAGTACATCAACTGAAAATAACATGAGTGATACTCAAAAAGATCAACTTTTCGCCTGTCCAATGCACCCAGAAGTAACTGGTAAAAAAGGCGAAAATTGTTCTAAATGTGGAATGGAATTAACAGAACCTGTTGCTCAAGCTAAGTCAGAACACAACCATAATGACGGTCTTCACGAACATAAAGACACTACAAAACTGAAAACTAATGAAGCTGAAAAAAAAGTGGTTGAAGCAGAAATTGCTAAATCACCATTTTCAATAAAAGAAATAGTTACAAACTATTTAAAAATTAAAAATGCACTAACAAAAGATGATGCTAAAACTGCGGCAATTGCTGGAAATTCATTATTCAAAGTTATGGCATCAACCAATACAAATGCTTTAACACCAAGTCAGAAAAAAGAGTATATAGACATTGTTGATGATGCAAAAGAACACGCGGAACACATAGGTAAAAATGCAGGTAAAAT
This sequence comes from Flavobacterium lacisediminis, assembly GCF_025909975.1. Classification (GTDB taxonomy): domain Bacteria; phylum Bacteroidota; class Bacteroidia; order Flavobacteriales; family Flavobacteriaceae; genus Flavobacterium; species Flavobacterium lacisediminis. Next base: position 139,110 of record NZ_JAPCIO010000005.1, read on the forward strand.
TGACCATCAGAGAGAACATTTTGCAATTCTTAGCAAAGACATTAATGATTTAATTAAAATGTTTGGAACTGATCAAAAGCTGTATCAAGATTATTGTCCAATGTACAATGATGGTAAAGGTGCACTATGGATTAGTGAAACCAAAGAAATTAAAAACCCATTTTATGGTTCCCAAATGTTGACTTGCGGTAGTTTGAAAAAAACACTTTAAAATGAAACGCAAATTGAAAAAGATTGCATTAGTATTCTTTTTAGTGTTTGTAGCCATTCAATTCTACCAACCAAAACAGAATATAAGTAATTCGTTCGATATTGGGAAAAACTTTGCAAACAATTATAATGTGCCACCATCAGTTCTCAATTCATTGCAAATAGCTTGTTATGACTGTCACAGTAACAACACCAAATATTTGTGGTACGATTACATTCAACCTGCCAGAATATTTGTAGAAACACATATTAGTGATGGAAAGAAAGAGTTAAATTTTAATGAGTTTGGCAGTTATTCAAATCGAAAGCAGCAAAGTGAGTTAGAAGCAATAAGCAAACAAATTAAATCGGGTGATATGCCTTTAAGTTCCTACACGCTATTACATCATGATGCAATACTTAATGAGGCGCAAAAACAGGAAATAATTACCTGGATTAATTCAATAAATGAAAACAACAGTTTGTCGGAAAATTAAGTGCTCTCCTATATTTTGAATATGTGATATATATCATAATGTAAAAGGACTCAATTGATTAATTTTATTTAAAAGGAAGAAAAAAGACAAAAATGGTAGAAAAACTAATTACATTCTCACTTAGAAACAGAGCAATTGTGCTACTGGTTTCGGCTTGTTTATTTGTGTGGGGAATCTATAGCGTGAAACAAAATCCTATAGATGCTATCCCTGATTTATCAGAAAATCAGGTTATTGTATTTACCGAGTGGATGGGTAGAAGCCCACAGGTAATCGAAGCGCAAGTAACTTATCCTTTGGTTTCTAATCTTCAAGGGATACCAAAAGTTAAAAATATACGGGGAGCCTCCATGTTTGGGATGAGCTTTGTCTATATCATTTTTGAAGACAATGTAGATACCTACTGGGCAAGAACCCGTGTGTTGGAACGATTAAATTATGCCCAACGTTTACTTCCACAAAATGTTGTTCCAACCTTAGGACCAGATGGTACAGGTGTTGGCCATATTTTTTGGTATCATTTGGAAGCTAACGGAATGGATCTTGGGGAACAACGTGCCTTACAGGATTGGTATGTGAAATTTGCACTGCAAACTGTTCCCGGTGTAGCAGAAGTTGCTTCATTCGGAGGTTTTGAAAAGCAATATCAATTGGTTTTAGATCCACTAAAAATGCAGTATTATAATGTCAGTATGATGGAAGTAATGAATGCTGTTAAGGCTAATAACAATGATGTAGGCGGCCGAAAGTTTGAAATGAGTAATATGTCTTATATCATTAGAGGTTTAGGCTACATAAAGAACAGTAAAGATGTCGAGGATATTTCGATTAAAAATTACAATTCTATCCCTGTGAAGGTAAAAGACATAGGTTCAGTACAAATGGGTGGAGATTTACGCCTTGGAATTTTTGACCAAAACGGAACTGGGGAAGTCGTAGGCGGTATAGTGGTAATGCGTTACGGCGAAAATGCTGATAAAGTCATCAAAGCGGTTAAAGCAAAGATGAAAGAAGTTGAAAAAGGATTGCCCGAAGGAGTGAAATTTAAAACTTCCTATGACAGAAGCGAGTTAATCGAAAAAGCTATTGAATCTGTCAAGGGAACACTTATAGAAGAAATGATAGCAGTTTCACTCGTTATCTTAATTTTTCTGTTCCATTGGAGAAGCGCCCTTATAATCTTAATTCAACTTCCTATATCCGTAGCAATTGGCTTCATATTGCTTGAAGCATTTGGTATTTCATCTAATATTATGTCATTAACCGGTATTGCACTCGCTATTGGAGTTGTTGTGGATGATGGAATTGTAATGGTTGAAAACGCCTACAGGACAATCTCAGAGAAACAAGAAGAAATGATTGATAACAAGTAAAATGGTATGATGATAGAAAAAATTAAAAATTTATTTAAAAAGGAACACGACCCTTTATCCTCTGATGAAAAACTTCAACTAATTGAAAAATCATCAAAGTTAGTAGGACCGGGTGTTTTTTACTCAACACTGATCGTAATTGCGTCTTTTCTACCGGTTTTTTTACTCACAGGTATGGAAGGAAAATTATTTAGTCCCTTGGCTTGGACAAAATCATTCATTCTAATCGTTGATGCTTTTTTAGCCATTACACTCACACCGGTGCTTATAAGCTTTTTATTAAAAGGTAAACTTCGTCCTGAGAATAAAAACCCAATCAATAAAAAACTGGAAAGTGTATACACTCCTATTTTGGTTTTTTGTTTGAAATGGAGGAAAACGGTTTTAGGAATTAATGTAGTAGCTTTACTAATCGGTTTAGTCATGTTTACTCGTTTAGGTTCCGAGTTTATGCCACCATTGGATGAAGGTTCAGTACTTTTCATGCCGGTTACCTTGCCCGATGTTTCAAACTCGGAAGTAAAAAGAATATTGCAGGTTCAAGACAAATTGATAAAATCAATTCCCGAAGTAGACCATGTATTGGGAAAAGCTGGTAGAGCCAATACTGCTACAGATAATAGCCCTATTAGCATGATTGAAACCATCATTTTATTAAAACCTCAAAGTGAATGGAGAGAAGGAAAAACAAAGAATGATATTATAACCGAAATAAATAATAAACTCCAAATTCCGGGAGTAACCAACGGCTTTACACAGCCTATCATTAATAGAATAAACATGCTATCTACTGGTATTCGAACAGATGTTGGAATTAAAGTTTATGGAGAAAGTTTAGATACCATTAATGCACTATCTCAAAAAATCAAAAAAGCACTCGAAGGTACTTCGGGTGTAAAAGATTTGTATGCGGAGCCAATAACTGGTGGAAGGTACATTGACATTGAGCCAAAGAGGGAGCTTTTGGGCAGATACGGCCTTTCAATTGACGATATTAATGCAGTTGTTGAAGCAGCTATCGGAGGAATGAAACTGACAACTACAATTGAAGGACGACAACGCTTCTCTGTAAATGCAAGATATGCACAAGAATATAGAAACAGTATTGATGCACTGAAAAAATTGCAAGTCCAAACGATGCAATATGGCCCAATTCCTTTAGAAACCATTGCAGAGGTAAAAATAAGCGATGGGCCGCCTATGATAAATAGCGAAAATGCCATGCTTCGGGGAAGTGTGCTGTTTAATGTACGTGATCGAGATTTAGGTAGTACTGTGAAAGAAGCTCAGAAAAAATTAAATTCAATGATGTCTAAAATGCCAAAAGGATATTACATTGAATGGAGTGGCCAGTGGGAAAATCAGTTGAGAGCCAATAAAACGCTAAGCATGATACTACCAATTGTGGTGATAATTATCTTCCTTATTTTATATTTTACTTACCACTCCATGAAAGAATCCCTCATTACAATGATAACAGTGCCTTTTGCTTTAATCGGTGGTGTTTTTATGGTCTATTTCTACGGAATAAATTTATCTGTTGCGGTTGCGGTTGGTTTTATTGCCCTCTTCGGAATGGCCATTGAAACAGCTATGTTAATGACGATCTATTTAAATGAATCGATGAACAAAATGGTTGAGAAATACGGAAATAGCAAAGAGGTTATCACCGAAGAAATATTGAGACAATATATTATTGATGGATCAGCCAAAAGGTTGCGACCAAAACTAATGACGGTTTCTGTTTCTTTATTTGGTCTTATTCCGATACTTTGGGCAACAGGTACAGGTGCCGATGTAATGTTACCTATCACAGTTCCTCTTATTGGTGGGACAATTACTTCTACAATTTATGTATTATTAGTAACTCCTATTGTTTTTGAAATGGTGAAACTTCACGAATTAAAAACTAAAGGCAAAATAGAACTTATAGATGTTAAAGAATAAATATTATATCGTTATAAGCTTTTTGATTTTAAGCTTTACAATTGCTAATGCACAGATTGTTTCACTGGATAATATCTTGAGCACAATCAAAACCGATAATCCGCAGCTAAAAATGTATGATGCCGATATCCAAAGTATGGATGCTGCTGCAAAAGGGGCTAAAAGCTGGATGGCACCTCAAGTAGAAACCGGTTTTTTTATGACGCCCTACAATACCAAAATGTGGAAAGCAGATGATATGAGTCCTGGCATGGGCAGTTATATGATTGGAGTCTCACAAATGATTCCCAATTCAAAAAAACAAAATGCCGAATACAAGTATATGAACGCAATGTCATCTGTTGAAAAAGAAAACAAAAATTACACTTTAAATCAGCTTTATGCTATAGCCAAGACAAATTATTATCAATGGCTTGTACTAAACAAAAAAGTCAAAGTGGCCAATGATAACTTACTACTCTTAAAATACATGATAAAAAGCATGGAAATAAGATACCAGTACAATATGGATAAACTCCCCACTTATTATAAAGCAAAATCTCAATATAATGAGTTAGAAAGTATGATTATAATGCTTCAGAATGATATTTCACAAAAAAGAATTATGCTCAACACTCTAATGTCAAGAGATAAAAATATGGTGTTTGAAATTGAAGAAGCATTCGAACTAAAGGAATACAATTCACAACTATTGGACACCTCATCAATTTCCAAAAACAGAAGTGATATAAATGCCATCAAAAGAACCATGGAAGTAAACCAACTGAAAATTGATGCAGAAAAATCAAAATTTCTACCCGAATTTGGAGTTAAATATGACCACATGTTTGCTTTTGGACAACAGCCACAGCAATTCTCACTAATGGGCATGATGACTATCCCCATGCCTTGGTCAACAAAAATGAACAAAGCCAATATCAGTAGCTTTCAAATTAAAAATGAAAGTCTCAATTGGCAAAAACAAATGATTTTAAATGAAACAGTTGGAATGATTTCGGGCATGAATACAGAGCTTTCTAACCTCAATAAACAATACAATATCTCCGAAAAAAGCATCATCCCTTCATTGCGCAAAAATTATGATACCGCCGTTTTGGCTTGGCAAAATAACACTGGTGATTTGTTCATTGTCTTAGACGCATGGGAAGCTTTGAACATGGCCCAAATGGACGCTCTCGACAAATTGCAGTCCATACTAAACACTCAGGTCGAAATCGAAAAACAACTCGAAATTAAGTAACTATGAATAAGTATATAAAATATGGTTTGATTCTAGGTATAATAGCAATAATCGGTTCTGCTATTTATTTCTATGTCATAAAACCTGAAGTACATGACGCAAGCTCTCATCAAAACGTTGTCTATACCTGTTCAATGCATCCGCAAATTATTAGAGATAAACCTGGAAACTGCCCTATTTGCGGAATGACTTTAGTAAAAAAAGTAATTGACAATCATGCTATTGAAGATTATAATATTGATAATGTCATCAAGCCAACAGATAACTTTGTAGTAGGTAAATTTCAAACTATAACAGCAATAGATTCAACTTTAAGTGGTGAAATCAATCTTCCTGGCACTGTCGCTTATGACCCAAATTCAGCGGTAAATATTGCAGCAAGAATAAGTGGCCGAATTGAAAAAATATATGTGAATTTTAAATACCAACGAATTAATAAAGGACAAAAATTATTTGATTTATATAGCCCTGAACTTTTAACTGAGCAAGAAAACTTTATTTATTTACTTTCAAATGATATTGATAACAGCTCAATTATTGAGGCATCAAAACAAAAGTTGTTGCTTTACGGTATGACTCAAAATCAAATAAGTGCTTTAGCTAATTCAAAAAAAGCCAATCCTAAAATAGCCATTTACAGTCCTTCTAATGGAATTGTCATAGGGTCAGAAACAATGGTTACTCCATCAAATTCTGCAATGCAAAGTATGAATAACAGTACTGAAAAACTTGAGTTAAAAGAAGGAAACTATGTCAAAAAAGGAGAAGTTGTGTTTAAATTAGTAAATACTGATAAAGTTTGGGGAGTATTCAACATTACTCAGGAAAGCAGCAGTTTTATTGAAGTCAATCAAGCCATTAAAATAACTTCTGAACTCAATGCTGAAGAATCAATAGAAGCGAAAATAAATTTTATTGAAACACAATTTAATGCTACCGACAAAACCAATAGAATTAGGGTTTATTTAAACAACAATACACTCAAATTGCCGATAGGTTTGAGATTGCAAGGTATTATAAAAACACGGTCAATTAGCGGTCTTTGGATACAAAAAAACGCATTGGTAAGTACAGGTAATAAAAAAATTGTTTTTGTTAAATCTCACAATGGTTTTAAAGCAACACCGGTAAAAACAGGGTTTGAACTGAACGGTTATATTCAAATCATTAAAGGTATTTCTGTTAGTGATACTATTGCAAAAAATGCACAATATTTAATCGATAGCGAAAGCTTTATTAAAACGGAGTAAGTATGAAAAATTTAAATCAAATAGGCATCTTTTTATTGCTTTCCCTAATATTTACAGCTTGTAATTCTTCTAAAAAAGAAGACCATTCTCAGCATGAGAATAAAAAAGAAGACCACTCTCAACATGATAAAAATAAAGAAACTACTTTTTATACATGTTCTATGGATCCTCAAGTAAAAGAAGATAAACCCGGCAAGTGTCCTATTTGCCACATGGAGTTAACACCCATAAAACAGGATGATAGTGAGGTTAACCAAATAAGTTTAAGTAAACAACAAATTCAACTTGGTAATATCACAACTCAAGTTATAGGACAAACACAAAACAATTTAGAACAAAACTACACAGGTGTTTTAACATTCAATCAAGAAAAATCTAAAACCTTTTCTTCAAAAGCAATGGGTAGAATTGAAAAATTATATTTCAAATCCACTGGTGATTACCTATCCAAAAACCAGCCTGTCTTTCAATTATACAGTGAGGATATTGCAATAGCAAAACAAGACTATTATACAGCATTTAAACAACTGGAAATGCCCGGTAATTTTGGAAAAAACGCAAAAAATATAATGAATGCCGCCAAACAAAAACTCTTATTCTATGGTTTGTCCAATACTCAAATTGAGAATATTAAAAGTAATAAAGATGTTTCCCCATATACCACATTTTATAGCACTGTCAGCGGCACAGTTTCAGAAATAAGTACTGCTGAAGGAAGCTATATCATGGAAGGCGAACCAATCATCAAAGTAACTGATTTGAATAAACTCTGGCTTGAAACACAAGTTAATATCAACTACTTCAAAAGCCTCAAAATAGGCCAAATTGCTACAATAACATTTGTCGATTTCCCTGATAAATCAATAAGCGCTAAAATCTCATTTATCAATCCTGAAATAAACCCGGAAACCCGTTTACTTTTGATTCGATTTGAAATACCAAATCAAAATCTAATTTTAAAACCGGGAATGCAGGCCATTGCAAAATTGATGATTTCCGGCGGTAAAGGAATATACATTCCCACCGATGCAGTAATTAGAGAAGAAAACGCATCCTACATCTGGGTAGAAAAAAAACCGGGTGTTTATGAAAATCTAATGGTAGAAACAGGAATTGAAACTAATGGACTGATAGAAATCAAAACAAAAATTGCCAATGGTCAAAAAGTAGTGATAACGGGTGCCTATGCCATCAATAGCGAATATAAATTCCGCAAAGGCAGTAACCCGATGGAAGGAATGAAAATGTAATTTAAATAGTAAGAATGAACAATTTTAATCAAATAATACAGCAATACAAAAACGATACAGAGAGTGTTTATAATACTTGGTTTGTTGACAATGACCAACGGTTAAAGGCATTCAGAACTATCCGCCGCGGAATTATTCAGGTTGTTGAAGATATCAAAAACAAATCATTCCCAAACGATTTTAAAAATAGCAGCTTAGAATTTGTACTGAATTGCATTGCCGAGCAAAAACAGGTATTTGTTGGGGTTTCACATCCTTTTTATTGGAAACCAAAACTCCGAATTCCTGATATCTATGAAAATCAAACCAATAAAATTGCTTTTGGCCAATTCTTAGAAAATTGTATTAACGCAAAAAATGAAGAACAGGTACTTAAAGAAATTGTTAAACTGGACGAATTACGCATCAAAGGATTGGGGCCGGCCGTTGCCAGTATTTTGTATTTTTTGCACCCAACGTGGTTTCCTCCTTTCAACACGGCAATTGTAAATGGTTTTAATTTTTTATTCAAGGATAAAAAAAAATTGGGGAGCTGGAGTGAATACTTAAAAATTAGAGAGACACTACTGGAAACAAATTCAAAATTCAAATCGGAACTATCCAATGATTTAGGTGCAATCGCAGGATTGTGTTTTGAAATTGGGACTCAAAAAATGCTAATAGGAAATGATGATTATCTGAGTGAAGAAGAGCGTCATAAATTGGAAAAAAACATAGTAAAACGCCAAAAAGAAATTATCGAAGAAAAAAAAGAAGATAATCTGCATAGTGAAATGCAATACCATCTATTGAAAATTGGGGCATCATTAGGATTCGATGTTACACCGGCAAGTAATGATAAAAGCAAAGCTTTCAACGGACAAAATTTTTCTTTTATCTCTATAAATAAATTCCCTGAATTACCTTGTGACAAAGACACTCAGAACACCATCAAACTCATAGATGTTTTATGGTTTGAAAAAGGAACTGACAACATTATCGGAGCATTTGAAGTAGAAAAAAGCACTAGTATTTACTCTGGGATTTTGCGTCTTTCAGATCTTTATTTCAGTATTTCTGATGGTGATGAAGTATTTTATATCATAATCCCTGACAGTCGCGAAAAAGATGTCATTCAGCAACTCAATAGACCTGTTATAAAAAATTCAAAAATGAATATTAAATACATTCTCTTTTCAGAACTAAGAACCAATTGTGATGCAATTTGCAAATTCGGTACAGACCATTCGATCATGGATAAAATAGCAAAAACAATTTAATAACTCAATGATGAAGCTACACATTAAAAATATGGTATGCAGCCGCTGCAAGATAGTAGTAAAATCTGTATTTGAAAATATGGGCATCAATCCTGTTTCAGTTGATTTAGGTGAAGTTGAATTGAAAAATGACATTCAGGAAATCCAAAAAAACGAATTATTAAAAAAGCTTCATGCTGTAGGCTTTGATTTGATTGATGATAGGAAAAGCAAAACTATCGATAAGATTAAAACATTGATTATTGATTTGGTTCAAAATAAAAACAATCATTTAAAAACAAATCTATCCGAGTTTCTATTCCAAGAGCTACACCAAGACTATAATACCTTGAGCAACCTCTTTTCCGAAGTAGAAAACACAACAATTGAAAAATACTTCATTAATCTGAAAATTGAGAAAGTAAAAGAGTTGATCATCTATGATGAATTATCCCTAAGCCAAATAGCTTACTCTTTAAACTATAGTAGCGTTTCACATTTAAGTAATCAATTCAAAAAAGTAACCGGCTTTTCACCAACACACTTTAAGAATATAAAAACCATTAAACGAAAGCAAATCGAAGACTTATAAATCTTGCAAATCAAACCCAAAATTTTGCAAATACAAAAAGCAGTTATGATAGAAATTTGTATTAAAATAATATAAAAAATGATACATACTTACAGCATTACCGGAATGACTTGCGATGGTTGTCGCTCTAAAGTCGAGAAAGCATTGAATACTATTGATGGTATTGAAGCAAAAGTTTCATTAAGCCCACCAGTGGCCATAATTACTATGGACAAACACATTCCAACATCAAAGTTGCAGGAAGCACTGACGACTGTTGGAAAATACACCATAGAAATGAGCAATGATAAAACTACAGAAGATACTACAACTAATGAATCCGCTGCAAAGTCATGTTGTTCTACTCATGAGCATAATTATAAAAAAGAGGCTGTTATACCAACCAACGCCGCTGGTAAATATTATTGCCCAATGCATTGCGAAGGCGAAAAAGTCTATGACAAAGCGGGCGATTGTCCTGTGTGTGGAATGGATCTAGTCAAAGCACCTGAACTAACCGTAAACAAGACACTATATACTTGTCCAATGCATCCCGAAGTAATTAGTGAAACTCCGGGTTCCTGTCCTATATGCGGTATGGATTTAGTACCAATGGAACCAAGCGAAAGCGAAGACCAAAAAACGTATAAAGATTTGGTAAAAAAAATGAAAATTGCAGTGTTGTTCACGGTTCCCATTTTCGCCATTGCCATGATTGAAATGGCACACAACAATCCTCTATTGCAATTAATGACTGCTTCAAAATGGAATTGGGTACAATTACTATTATCGCTTCCTGTTGTTTTTTATGCCTGTTGGATATTCTTTGTTCGCGCCTGGAAATCAATTATTACTTGGAATCTGAATATGTTCACACTCATCGGAATTGGAACGGGAGTGGCATTTTTATTTAGTTTAGTCGGAATGTTTTTTCCGGATATTTTTCCAAGTGAATTCAAAACAGAACACGGAACTGTATTATTATACTTTGAAGCAACAACAGTTATTCTGACTTTAGTTTTGTTAGGACAATTACTCGAAGCAAGGGCACACAGCCAAACCAGCGGAGCTATCAAAGAATTATTAAAACTTGCGCCAACTGAAGCTACTTTGGTTATTGATGGCGGTGATAAAGTAATATCAATCCACGACATCAAAAAAGGCGATTTATTGAGAGTAAAACCCGGAGATAAAATTCCTGTTGACGGTAAAATAACCGATGGGGAAAGCAGTATAGATGAAGCCATGATTACTGGTGAGCCAATACCGGTTGATAAAAAGAAAGGCGATAACGTAATTTCCGGAACAATAAACGGAAACAAATCATTTGTGATGATAGCCGAAAAAGTAGGTTCCGAAACCTTGCTATCTCAAATCGTGCAAATGGTAAATGATGCCAGTCGTTCACGAGCTCCAATTCAGAAATTAGCAGATAGTATCTCCAAGTACTTTGTGCCAATTGTGGTCATTATATCGGCAATAACCTTTTTTGTTTGGGCAAAATTTGGTCCCGAACCAGCATTGGTGTATGGCTTTATAAATGCTATTGCTGTATTAATTATAGCCTGTCCTTGTGCTCTGGGTCTGGCAACTCCCATGTCAGTAATGGTTGGTGTTGGCAAAGGAGCACAATCAGGCGTTTTGATAAAGAATGCTGAGGCTTTAGAGAACATGAATAAGGTTAATGTTTTAATTACCGATAAAACAGGAACCATCACCGAAGGAAAACCATCTGTCGAAAAAATTTATGCATCCAATAACAACGATAGTGACTTATTGCAAAGCATTGCTTCCTTAAACCAATATAGTGAACATCCATTGGCACAAGCTGTGGTAATTTATGCCAAAACAAAATCCATTTCTTTAATCGAAGTAAAAGATTTTGAAGCCGTTGCCGGAAAGGGTGTTATAGGAACAGTGATTAATAAAAAAGTGGCATTAGGCAATAAAAAACTAATGGAGCAAGTCAAGGCAACAGTTTCTGACGATTTAGAAAACAAAATAATTACCGAACAAAAATTAGGTAAAACGGTTTCATACATAGCCATTGATGGAGTTGCTGTTGGTTTTGTATCAATTACAGATGCTATTAAAACTTCTAGCAGAGACGCAATAAAAGAATTAATGCAACAGGGTGTCGAGGTAATCATGATGACTGGTGACAATGTTAATACAGCCAAAGCAGTTGCTGATGAATTGGGATTAACAACTTATAAAGCAGGATGTTTACCCGAAGACAAACTCAAAGAAATTAAAAAAATACAAGCCGAAGGCAAAATTGTGGCCATGGCAGGCGATGGTATAAACGACGCACCGGCATTAGCCCAAGCTAATATTGGAATTGCAATGGGAACTGGAACAGATGTCGCTATAGAAAGTGCCAAAATAACTTTAGTCAAAGGAGATTTACAAGGCATTGTAAAAGCTAAGAATTTAAGCCATGCTGTTATGAGAAATATTAAGCAAAATCTATTTTTTGCCTTTTTCTATAATGTATTGGGAGTACCAATCGCAGCTGGAGTTTTATATCCTGTTTTCGGTATTTTACTATCTCCTATGATTGCAGCTTTAGCAATGTCTTTCAGCTCTGTATCCGTAATTGTAAATGCATTAAGATTAAGAAGTTTAAAACTCTAATAAAAAATAATAAAAAGAATGAAAATAGCAAATAATATAGATAAATTCGGAACAATTGGTATGTTCTTCACAGCAATATTTTCACCTTGTTGCTTTCCACTTTTTGCATTTGCAGCATCTGCTTTAGGTTTAGGTAGTTTTGAACTTTTTGGCGGATGGACGATGTGGATTTTTCAAGGTATGGTTCTAGTTTCTGTTATTGGTTTTTTTCTTTCCTATCATAGGCATAAAAGTCTATATCCTTTATTAATAGCAATTCCAAGTACATTGGTCATTTTTTACAGCTATTATTTTTGCAATAATGATTATCAAGTATATTTTTTATATGCTGGTATGTTTGGGCTTCTTATTGCTACAATAGTTAATTATTACAGAAATAAACTTCATAATGGTTGCGACACATGTACCATCTACAATGGTAAATTAGTAGAACTAAAATCAAAAATTACATGTCCAAATTGCGGTCATAAAAAAGAGGAAATAATGCCTACAAATGCCTGCGAGTTTTTTTATGAATGTGAAAATTGTAAAAAAAGATTACGTCCATTAGAAGGGGATTGTTGTGTATACTGTAGTTACGGAAGTGTAAAATGCCCGCCAATTCAAGTTGGAACTGGTTGTTGTTAAAATATAAAATATTACTTATGAAAATTAAATTATCAATTCTTATAGCATTTACTACATTAAGTATAACTGCTCAAAATATAGTACGTTACGATTTATACGTTCGCGATACAATTGTCAACTATTCTGGAAAAGAAAAAAGAGCTATTGCGGTGAACGGTCAAATTCCAATGCCAACCTTAACTTTTACAGAAGGCGATATTGCCGAAATTTACGTACATAACGAATTAAATGAAACTACTTCGTTGCATTGGCACGGATTATTTTTACCTAACAAAGAAGATGGAGTACCGAATTTAACCCAAATGCCCATTCAACCTGGCACAACGCATAAATATACATTTCCCATCATCCAAAACGGAACGCATTGGTATCATTCACACTCAGGATTACAAGAACAAATCGGAATGTATGGTATGTTCATTATGAATAAAAAAGAAAACGATCCTACTTTTAGAAAAGGTATCGATGATTTACCAACTGTTCCAGTAATTTTAAGTGAATGGACCGATTTAAAACCCGAAAACATTCATCGAATGTTACACAACGCAACCGATTGGTTTGCCATCAAAAAAGGCACAACACAAAGTTATGCGGAAGCTATTAGGCAAGGTCATTTCAAAACAAAAATTGCCAACGAATGGAAACGAATGAACGCAATGGATGTAAGCGATGTATATTATGACAAGTTTCTAATTAATGGTAAAAATGAAAACCAATTATCGCAATTTAAAGGTGGTGATAAAGTTCGATTGCGAATAGCAAATGGCGGTGCTTCATCTTATTTTTGGTTGACTTATGCTGGTGGAAAAATTACTGTAGTTGCCAGTGATGGTAACGATGTTGAACCAGTTGAAGTTGATCGATTATTGATTGCAGTATCAGAAACCTATGATGTTATTGTTACAATTCCTGCCGATAATACTTCCTACGAATTTTTAGCAACTCCAGAAGATAGAACTAAATCAACTTCATTATACATTGGCAATGGCATCAAACAATTAATTGCTCCTTTACCTAAATTAAAATATTTTGAAGGTATGAAAATGATGAATGGCATGATGAAAATGAACGGCGACTTGGACGATATGGGAATGAGTATGTCCTTAAACCAAATGGATATGAATGTAGTAATGTATCCAGAAATAACTGGTGCTACAAATGCAAAAAACAAAGAAAATGAGAGTAGTATGGAAATGAAAAATGACCATTCCAACCATAATCAAAATCAATACAATGCCAATAAGCTATCTAGTATTACAACACTCAACTATGCAATGCTAAAAGCAACTGATAAAACGACATTACCCAAAGATGCACCAGTAAAAGAACTTCGTTTTGAGCTTACAGGAAATATGAACCGATACGTTTGGAGTTTAGACAATAAAGTAGTTTCTGAAACCGATAAAATACTTATAAAAAAAGGAGAAAATATTAGAATTACGCTTTACAACGGTTCCATGATGCGTCATCCAATGCACTTGCATGGTCATGATTTCAGAATTATTAATGGTCAAGAAGAGTTTGCGCCTTTAAAAAATGTAATGGATCTAATGCCAATGGAAACAAATATTATTGAATTCAATGCAAATGTTGAAGGCGATTGGTTTTTTCATTGTCATATTTTATACCACATGATGGCAGGTATGGGAAGAGTTTTTACCTACGAAAACCAAGCTCCAAATCCACTTATTCCAAATCCCAAATTAGCACAAAGAAAATTATTTGCCGATGATAGAGCTTTTCACATTATGGCTGAAAATGATTTTGCTACCAATGGAAATGATGGAATGGCGATGATCCAAAATACACGTTGGAGTTTAGGAGCAGAATGGCGATTAGGGTATAATGATATGCACGGCTATGAAGCAGAATTCCACTTAGGAAGATACATAGGAAAAATGCAGTGGTTAATGCCTTTCATTGGTTTCGATTGGCGTTACAGAAAAATGAACGGAGAAATCGAAAAAAATATTTTTGGACAAGAAAACACCAAAGATAAAAGAGCCGTTTTAAGTGCAGGAGTTAATTACACACTACCAATGTTAGTAATTGCACAAGCCGAAGTTTTTCAAGATGGAAATCTAAGATTACAATTAATGCGAGAAGATATCCCTGTTTCCAAACGATTACGAATGGGCTTCATGGTCAATACTGATACTGAATACATGCTAGAAGCACGATACATTCTAAAACGAAATCTAAGCCTAAGAACACATTATGATAGTGATATGGGATTCGGAGTTGGGGTGAATTTAAATTATTGATTTTAAATTAGTATATGAAATCCAGCACTACGCTAAGATTTTAGATAAGAAGATTAGTGAGGATATGCAAATATTGAAAGCAAAATTCAAAGCTAATATGCAAACGCAAAGTAAATCAGTTAATTACTAAAATATTATAGATATTGTAATATTTTTAAGATTTTATTTACATTTAATTTAATAGATTTTAGTTTAATTTGACAAACTAAAATCTATTTTTTTATGATAACAACTATAAAAAACAACTCTTTGGTAGATTTTGAACACGAACTTTCTCTAATCCTTAACTCAAATTCTAATGAAGTAGAAAAAGCAAAAAAGATTATTATTTTCATTGAAGACATTTTAAAGCAGTTAACCGACTGGCTCAAAAACCACGTCTTCGATACCATTCAAGAAGAAATCAAATTCTTCAAAGAAATCAAACCTAACATTGTAGCAAAATTGATTTTCTATAAAGAAATACTTTTACTTGTTGCAACTCTTCCTTTAGATAAAAGCAAGCGAGTAAAACATTATGAAAAAAAGATTGATGCAATCAACCAGTTTTATAGGAAAAATAGAGAATTTATCAAATACATTAAAAGTCATTCTACGCATTTTGATGAATTATATTTTTCCAGGAAACAGTATAAGGATTTATTCTTAAACGATTGTATGGTTATCAATCAAGATGCTAAATTGTGTACCTCACATGACTATTTATTAGCAGAAGTAATTGCTTATGAATTACTCGCTTTACACATTGAAAATCGAATAGATAGTATTAATCAATCATGTGCAATCACTAACAATCAAATCAATTCCAACTTACACTGGACAGCCAAAAAAGTCGATTTAATCGAACTCATTTACGCGTTACACGAATCTAAAGTGTTCGATAATGGGCAAGCCGACATAAAAGAGATTACCCACGTTTTTGAAAAAGCATTTCAAATCGATTTAGGTGACAACATCACCAGAAGCTTTATCGATATCAAAAACCGTAAAACAGATCAAACCCGATTTTTAAATCAGTTGCAAGCGACACTGGAAACTAAAATCGAAAATGATTTAAACTAATACCTACTAAAAACAACCAAATCACATAAAAATCGTTCCCAAGTTGGTACCAACTTGGGAACTTTTCTTTTTCAAATGCAATTGTTTTGTACCAAATAACTTCAAAACATAGCATTATGAACTTCAATCACAAAGCCCTGTTCCCAGAAACGGACAACATTGAATTACTTAACCACCAAATGGTAACGAAACGAGATTTGCTAAATTTTGGAAATCTACTACTACAAGAAATCAAAAATTCCACAACAAAATCAAAAACATCTGAAGCTTTACCAAAACCTTGGCTCAAATCAGCCGAAGTCCGTGAAATCCTAAAAATCTCTCCAGGAACCTTACAAAACCTCCGCATCAATGGGACACTAAAATACAAACGCATCGGCGGAATCAATTACTACAACTACGAGGACATCGTAAAAATGCTAGAAAAGTAGTATGAATGAAAACACAAACACCTGTAACGGCACCTGTGAAGTTTGCACCTGTAAATCGGACAAACAAAGTTGTCATACTGCGCTTGCCAAAGTATCTCCTACGAAGTAGGTTTTAACTTTTAAGCGCAGCTTAAAACCACAACCTGAAACTTGAAACTTTAAAACCATGAATTATATAAAACACCTAACCGGCTTCTTCGAAAAAGTAAGCGTCGATTACGACCTCAACCCAACCCACATAAGCCTCTACATGGCCATATTCCAACTTTGGAACCAAAATCGCTTTCAAAATCCAATTAGCATTTCACGAGACGAACTTATGCGCATTAGCAAAATTGCATCAACCGCAACCTACCACAAATGCATGAAAGATTTAACCGAAAGAGGATACGTGATTTACAAACCATCTTTTAACCCATTCAAAGGGTCCATTTTGGAAGTCTGCAACTTGGATTTTTACTCCAAACCAGTGCCAAAAAAAGAACTAAAAAAGCGTGCAACCAAGTCAAAAAATGACCAAGTCATTGAACAGGTTAATGAACAGGTTACTAAACAAGCTCTAAACAAGCATCAAACAAGCTCTAAACATGTACCTTATATAAACAATATAAACAATACAAACATTATAAACATAGCTAAGCAAGAAAATTTAAAAAATGAAAAAAAATTAATTTTTACAAATTCAATTTTTGATGAGGTTCAAGAATCGGATTTAAAAATTGAAAAAGAAAAAGAAAAAAAGTTGCGCCAAAAAAAGAAAAAGAAAGATGAAAATCATTCTACTGTCACTTCGAGCGGATGCCTGTCCCGACCTATCGGGATCGAGAAACCAATTTCAAAACAATCAAAACCCACTTTGGAAGAAGCTCAAATCTACTTCCTCGAAAAAAACTTCACCGAAATCGAAGCACAACGCTTTTTCAATTACTTCGAGAGCAACGGTTGGTTAGTCGGTGGCAGAACCAAAATGAAAGACTGGAAAGCTGCAGCAAGAAATTGGATGCTCAACGCTAGGAAGTTTGAAAATAAAACTAATGCTTCAGTTCAAACAGAACCCAAAACAATCAATTTAAACCCAAAACACCTCCACGTAACAAATCAAAAAAACTATGGAGAAGCACTTTAACACCATCAAAGACACTTTCGTTATTCAAAACGGATTCAAAGTTTACAACTTCAATTGGTGCTTAAACTACATCGAGTACCAGGGTAAACTCATCTACGGTCGCTCTTTCAAAATTGAAGTGGTTGACCATCAAACCATTCTCAAATTGGTAATTTATGCCATTCGAGACGAAAAAAAGGCTTTAGAGCTCAATTTAGACCTCAACAAAGGTATTTTATTGTCGGGGCCAATTGGTTGCGGGAAAACGTCAATTATGGCGTTAATTCGACCATTTTTTTACCACAAACACGACTACAAAATCAAGACATGTAGAGAAATATCTTTCGAATTCGCAAAAAATGGATTCGAATCACTACATCATTACACCCAAAAAGAGCACACGCAATCACGTTTAACCGGCTACTGTTTCGACGACTTAGGAGCTGAACAAAACATCAAACACTACGGCAACGACCTCAACGTTATGGCAGAAATTATCATTTCACGCTACGAAGATTTTGTACAAAATCAATCCATCACCCACATCACCACAAACCTCTCCGCAAGCGAAATCGAAGCACTCTACGGCAACCGCCTCCGCTCAAGGATGAGGTCAATGTTCAACCTAATCACCTTCAGCAATGAATCCAGGGATAAAAGATAATTTTCAATATTTCTAAAGAATTGAATTGTCATACTGAGCTTGTCGAAGTATCTCCTACGAAGTAGGCTTACTTTTAAGCGCAGCTTAAAACCACCCAGACAACCGACAACCAACAACCGAAAACAAAAAAATCCGTCAAACCCGCGCTTGAAAATCCGCTTCATCCGCGTGCCAACCAAGTGCAACGTAAAATCCGATAAAAATGAACAAACAATTAAACCCTCGCCAAATAAAAACCATCCAAAACTTCTGGACATGGTTCCAACAAAACGAACAAGCAATTTACCATGCCTACAAACTGGGAATTAATTCCGATGAGGTAATAGAAAACCTACATCGAAACCTCAACTATGTTTCAAAAAGAATCGTCATTTACATTTATATGCAAAACAATCAGCCTAACAAATTTTGTGTATTATTTTCTGCTCACGGTTACCGTAAACTATTCCCTAAAATAATTGCATTAGGTGAAAAAACACCAAGATTAGAATACTTCACAGCTCACACATTTCTAAAGCCATTATGTGCCGAAAACAAAAACCAATTTTCAGACAAATTGATAGAGATGATTAAATCAATTTTAATAAAGTTAGAAGACTACAATACAGCTAGTAAAAAAATCATACTAACACTTTATATGCCTGAAAACATTTCAAATGAAGACAAGTTATATTCAAAAAAATATGTAAAATTATTATTGCGATTTACTTTGGGTGAAATAATCTTCAAAAAGCACATCAAAGAAGTTTATTTCAAACCTATACCAAGAAACACAAACGGCTTACTCTCACTATCAGAACTTCCTGAATTCATTGACTATCTTGCTAAAATCAACTACAGCAGAAAACTAAAAATTTTCTTCGAATGAGGAAAACCGTACGGTTTTATATAAATCCGTACGGTTTTACGTATGCTTAAAACTTTTTTAAAATTTACTTTTGTTTTAAATACATATTATCTATAGTGTGAACTATACAAGGATTGTTAATTACACCTTTATAGCTATCTACATATTCATTATCTCACTACTTATGTTCTTTTATGTTTTATGATTTAATATCTTTTTTTGTAACGAAATAAACACCAATAATTAGATTTTTTGTCATATTCCATTAGTTATAAATCTTTTTCATACTATATTTTTTTTATTTAATTTGTGTTTACCTAATTAATATTTTAGTTTTGCCTAAAAATAATATTAAAGTAATGAAAAAATTAATTTTATATGTTGCTTTTTGCACAATTGCTATGTCGTGCGAAACAAGTTATGTAGATATTCCAGCTGATGATGAAGTCTTAGACGGAACAATAGAAGGCTTATCAAATGAAGAATTAGCAAGGTTTTTAAGTGGAGACGGTGCATTTACTGAAGTTTTTACTCGTAATACAGGTTTAGGTTCAACATTTGTTGCCACAAGTTGTATAAGTTGTCACGCAGGTGATGGAAAAGGACATCCGTTTACAACATTAATACGTTTTGGTCAAGCTGACGAAAACGGAAATACATTTTTACATTTAGGAGGACCACAACTACAAAATAGAGCTTTGCCAGGATATACTCCTGAACAAATTCCTTTAGGAGCAACATTTTCAAAATTCACTCCGCCTGCAAATACAGGTTTAGGCTTTTTACAGTATCTAACAGATGCAGATATTTTAGCAATGGCAGACCCAAATGATTTAGACGGCGATGGTATTTCGGGTGTACCAAATTGGATAACAATTCCAAGCTACATTAATCCTGATGGTGCAGCTACACAAGGTGGAAAATATATAGGTCGTTTTGGAAAAAAAGCGGCTGCATTCAATTTATTGCATCAAACAGTAAATGCTTATAATCAAGATATGGGAATAACATCAACTTTTAATCCTATCGATGTTTACACTAATGAAGAAATTGACCCAGAAGTAGCAAATGTAACGGTTAATGATTTAGTGTTTTATCTTAAAACATTAAAAGCACCTATTCAAAGAAATCAAAATGACACAGAAGTAATTCAGGGTAGAAATGTATTTGAACAAATTAATTGTACAGGCTGTCATAAATCAAATTTAACAACTGGATATTCACCAATAACTGGATTATCATTCAAATCATTTTCACCTTATACAGATATGCTTTTGCATGATATGGGAAGTGGTTTAGATGATGGTTACACAGAAGGTATTGCAAAAACTTATGAATGGAGAACGCCACCTTTGTGGGGATTAGGACTTTCTGCGAATTCACAGGGAGGTCAATATTTTTTAATGCACGATGGAAGAGCTCGTAGTATTGAACAAGCCATTTCTATGCATGGTGGTGAAGCAACTAGTAGTAGAACCGCATTTAATAGTCTTTCTCAAGCAGATAAAAATGCAGTACTAAAATTTTTAAAATCCTTATAAAATGAATAGAAAAGATTTTCTTAAAACATGCGGTTTTGGTTGTTTAGCAACTATTGCAGGTATTTCTTTATTAGAAAGCTGTTCCTCAGCACAAGTCTTGTCAAAAGAAATAAAAGGTTCAGATCTTTTAGTTCCAATTACTGATTTTGAAATTAATTCAAATGGAAAAATAGAATATAAAAAATACATTATCGCTCAGAATGAAATATTACAATTTCCTATTTGTATTTATCGATTCAATGAAACAGAGTATATGGCATTGTTAATGGAATGTACACATCAAGGAGCAGAACTTCAAGTTTTTGGAGATAAACTTCAATGTGCAGCTCATGGTAGTGAATTTAGCAATAAAGGAATAGTTGAAAGCGGTCCTGCAAGCACAGATTTAAGAAAATTTCCAGTACGAATAGAAAATAATATTTTAAAAGTTTCATTAAAATGAGAATCTCAATTTCCTATATAATTTTATGTTTTTTTTTAATAAGTAATACAATCAATGCACAAATAGATCCTAGCCTATTAAAAAGAGTATCAAAAGATACAACCAAAGTATTAAATATGGATGCTATATATAATCGTCCAACTTTAAATATTAATAAAACACCAATTGCTATTGGAGGTTATGTAGAAACCAATTGGCAACATCTTACTACCGATGGTGTTTCAGAAGGACATCAGTTTCAAGCTAGAAGATTATCTATATTTATGTCTTCATCAATAGGTAAACGAGTAAAGTTTTTAAGTGAGTTAGAATTTGAAGAAGGTGGCAATGAAATTGCAATCGAATTCGCTTCTGTTGATGTTGAGTTTCATCCTTTGGCAAATTTTAGAGCAGGAATTATTGTTAATCCAATCGGGGCATTTAATCAAAATCACGATGGCCCAAAATGGGAATTTACAGACAGACCAATTCCAGCAACTCAGATGTTACCAGGCACTTTTAGTAATGTTGGGGCAGGTTTATACGGTAAAAAATACCATAAAAATTGGATGTATGGATATGAGGCTTATTTTTCAGGAAGTTTTGATAATTCAATAATAGAAAACACTCAAAATAAAACCTATTTACCAGCAGCTAAAGATAATCCAGATAGATTCGAAGAAATTAATAGCGGAATACCATTATTTACAGGAAAAATAGCCGTAAGAAATAGTAAAATTGGCGAAATTGGTTTGTCTTATATGGGAGGTGTTTACAATAAGTTTCAAGAAGATGGCATTATTATAGATGAAAAGCGAAGTGTAAATATTTTTGCAATCGATTTCAATACGACACTTCCAAATACAAAAACTTTTATTACTACTGAATTTGCTTGGATAAATGTTGATGTACCTAGTACATATTCACAACAGTTTGGAAGTAAACAACAAGGTGGTTTTATAGATATCGTTCAGCCAATTTTAAATCGTACAATGTTAGGTTGGGAAAAGGCAACATTAAATGTGGCTTGTAGATTAGAATATGTAGATTGGAATGTGGGTAAATTTAACGAAACAGGTGGTAATATAGGTGAAGATTTATGGAGTGTGGTTTCTGCTATACGTTTTAGACCAAATAGTCAAACAGTTATTCGTTTAAATTATAGATTACTAAAACAACGAGATATACTTTCGAATCCACCATCTATAACAGATGGATTCAATTTTGGGATATCAACTTATTTTTAAAATAATAGCTCAATTTGTAATTATTTTTATTTTTTGTAAAAATATACTACTTTTACAACGATGAAAATCTTAAACATCATATTATCAATATATATAATTATGCTTACTGCCTATCCTTGTGCAGATGAGCATAATGATGTTACTACTATTTCATCGCATTCACAAGCTCACTCACAACACAATCATTCGCACGATGAAGAAACAGATTTATGTTCTCCCTTTTGTGTTTGCAATTGTTGTGGTCAACAAACATTAACTTTTTTTGAAGTTCAATCTTTTCAATTCTTAGTTCGATTTCAAGAAATAAAAACTTCTATTTCTTTTTATAAGTCAACTTCGTTTTCAAATTTCTACGGAAGCATTTGGCAACCACCACAGTTAGTGTAATGAAGCCCGAGTAATTTCGGGTTAATAAGTTGTGTCTTTTAGCAACTTTAAAAAGAAAAACAGTTCTCTGTTTATTAATTCATTATACAATAAAAATGTTAGATAAAATCATTCATTTTAGTATCAATAATAAATTTATTATTGGACTTTTTACACTAGTATTAGTTATCGTTGGTAGTTATTCATTATATACTTTACCAATTGATGCGTTACCAGATATTACAAACAATCAAGTACAAATAATTACGAGTTCACCTACTTTAGCAACCCAAGAAGTAGAGCAATTTATTACCTATCCAATAGAGCAATCTGTTAAATCAATTCCTGATATTGTTGAACTTCGTTCAATAAGTCGTTTTGGATTAAGTGTTGTAACTGTAGTATTTAAAGAAGAAGTAGATATTTATTGGGCAAGAGCACAAATTACAGAACGAATAAAAGAAGCCGAAAATACCATACCAAAAGGAGTTGGTACACCTGAAATGGCTCCAGTTAGTACAGGATTGGGTGAAATATACCAATATGTTGTATTTCCAAAAAAAGGGTATGAAGAAAAATACAATGCATCGGATTTAAGAACTATTCAAGATTGGATTATAAAACCCCAATTGATTGGTACAAAAGGAGTTGCTGAAGTGAATACCCTTGGTGGAAATCTTAAACAATATGAAATTGCTGTTCAGCCAGATAAGCTGAAAAGTATGAATACTACAATTACCGAAATTTTCGATGCGTTAGAAAATAACAATGAAAATACTGGTGGTGCATATATAGACAAAAAACCTTATGCTTATTTCATTCGTGGTGTGGGTATGGTTAATGGTATTGAAGATATTAATAAAATTGTTGTAAAAAATCAAAATGGTATACCTATTCTTATTAGTGATGTTGCAAAGGTACAAATAGGTAGTAGTATCAGATATGGAGCTGTCACAAAAGATGGAAAAGGCGAAGAAGTATCAGGAATGGTAATGATGCTTAAAGGCGAAAATAGTGGCGAAGTTGTTAAAACTGTCAAAGAGAAAATGGAACAAATCAAAAAATCACTTCCTGAAGGAGTAGAAATTGAGGCGTTTATGGACAGAACAGTTTTAGTAGATAAAGCTATTAGTACAGTTCAAACCAATCTTATTGAAGGAGCATTAATTGTAATTTTCATTTTAGTATTACTTCTTGGTAATTGGAGAGCAGGTTTAGTTGTGGCTTCAGTTATTCCATTAGCTTTATTATTTGCCATTTCAATGATGAAACTTTTCGGAGTAAGTGGAAATTTAATGAGTTTAGGCGCAATTGACTTTGGGTTAATTGTAGATGGTGCTGTTATCATTGTTGAAGCTATTATACATCGACTCCAAGTCAGTAAAAAAGGTAAACTCACCACTCAAGAAATGAATGATGAAGTGTATAAAGCATCTGCGAAGATTAGAAGTAGTGCCGCTTTCGGTGAAATAATAATTTTGATCGTATATCTGCCAATTTTAGCCTTAGTAGGAATCGAAGGAAAAATGTTTGGACCAATGGCACAAACAGTATCATTTGCCATATTAGGTGCATTTATATTGTCATTAACTTATGTGCCAATGATGTCTGCTTTGGCATTAAAAAAAGAAACAGGGCATAAAAAGAATTTTAGTGATAAAATAATTGATGCTATTTACAACTTCTATACACCTATTTTAGAAAAAGCATTACGAGTTAAAGCTGCTGTTATCGGTGTAGCTATTACATTATTTATAAGTTCATTAATCTTATTTAATACGCTAGGTGGCGAGTTCATTCCTACACTTGATGAAGGTGATATTGCAACGCATTTGATTATAGCTTCGGGTAGTTCTTTATCACAAGAAGTTGATGCAACCACAAAAGCAGAACAAATTTTAAGAGCCAAATTTCCTGAAATTAAAATGATAGTTACTAAAATTGGTTCGGCTGAAATTCCTACTGACCCAATGCCTATTGAAGCTGGAGATATGATTATTCTTTTGAAAGATAAAAGTGAATGGACTTCAGCTGAAACCAAAGAAGAATTAATGGAAAAAATGGAACATGCTTTGTCTGATATTCCAGGTGCATTTACTGAGTTTTCTCAACCTATTCAAATGCGTTTTAATGAGTTAATGACAGGTGTAAGAAGTGATGTAGCAGTTAAGATTTTTGGTGAAGATATTGATATGTTAGTGAGCAAGGGTGAAGAAGTAGTTCAGCTAATCAATGGCATTGAAGGTGTGTCTGATGTGAAAGCTGAACGAGTTGCTGGATTGCCACAAATAACTATTCGATATAACAAAGACAAATTAGCACTTTACGGATTAAAAATTGGCGACTTGAATAAAGTAGTTCGTATGGGATTTGCAGGTGAAACAGCAGGTGTTGTCTATGAAGGAGAAAAACGTTTCGATTTAGTAGTGCGTTTAGCAAATGATAGCCGAAAAGATATTGAAAACTTAAAGGCGTTATTTGTAACATTACCATCAGGCAATCAAATTCCGTTAGAACAAATTGCCGATGTAAAATATGAAGATGGTCCAATGCAAATTTCTCGTGAAAATGGAAAACGTAGAATCGTAGTAGGTTTTAATGTACGTGGTGCAGATGTGAAAACAGTTGTAGAAACGATTCAAGCTAAATTAGACGAAAAACTTAAATTGCCTGAAGGATATTACACTACTTATGGAGGTCAATTTGAAAATCTTATCGAGGCTAACAAACGACTTTCTGTTGCCGTTCCAGTAGCATTAGGTTTAATTTTAGTATTGCTTTATTTTACTTTTAAATCAATCAAACAATCTCTATTAATATTTACTGCTATTCCATTATCTGCAATTGGCGGTATTATTGCCCTTTGGTTACGAGATATGCCATTTAGTATTTCGGCAGGTGTTGGATTTATTGCTCTTTTCGGTGTAGCTGTACTGAATGGTATTGTTTTAATTGGATATTTTAATGAACTTAAAAAACAAGGTATGGACAATGTGTATGACAGAATAAAAGAAGGTACTAAAGTAAGATTAAGACCTGTTATATTAACTGCTGCCGTTGCTTCACTTGGATTTTTACCAATGGCAATTAGTAGTAGTGCTGGTGCTGAAGTTCAAAAACCATTAGCAACTGTTGTTATAGGTGGATTAATAACAGCTACTTTACTTACTTTAATTGTCCTTCCAATTCTGTATTTATATTTTGAGAAAGGCATAAAAATTAAAAGAAAAACTATGAATAATTCGGCTTTAGTAATTACCTTTTTGTTTGGGATATTTGGAGCAAATGCACAAGAAACTCAAAAGCTTGATTTAAAACAAGCACTTGAAATGGGTTTGAAAAACAATCAAAGTATTCAAGCTTCAGAATTAGAAGTAAAAATGCAAACACAGTTGCAAAAAACAGCATTTGAGCTTCCTAAAACGGAATTGTCAGGAACATTTGGACAAATAAACTCACAAGCTCAAGATAAAAATTTTGGTATTAGTCAAAGTTTTAATCCATTTCAAATAAGTGCTAAAAGAAGTTTACTTAAAGAGTATAGTAATGCAAGTGCAACTAAATTAGGAGTTGCAAAACAAGAAATAACTTATTCTATTAGACAATCTTGGAATACATTGTTGTTTTATGAAAAACAAAATGCAGTTTTAGAAAAGCAATATGCTGTGATGCAAAAATTTGTAAAGTCAGCCAATCTGAAATTTCAAACAGGTGAAACAAATGCTTTAGAAAAAACAATTGCATTGGCGAAACAACAAGAATTAGAGCAAAAAATAAAGCAAAATAAAACACAAATCGCCATTGAAAAATCAAAACTAAAAGCAATTTTAGATTTAAAAACAGAATTTATCGCAACGGACACTTCATTTGTGCCGTATCCCGCTATGGCGAAAGTTGATAGTTCAATGGTAAAACAAAACCCAATTGTTCAATTAGCAGATCAACAAGTTAAAATTGCAAAAGCCAATCATAAAGTAGAAAAATCAGCATTGTCTCCAGATTTTTCAATAGGTTATTTTTTGCAATCTATAACAGGTATTCAAGATGTAAGCGGAACACCAACATATTATAATAGCACACCTCAATTTCAAGGTGTTGTAGTTGGTTTGTCTGTTCCAATATTTGCAGGAAGTAGTATCGCTAGAGCAAAATCTGCAAAAACAAATATTGAACGAGAACAGAAAAATGCCGATTATATAAATCAGCAATTTAAAAGCCATTTAGAACAACAATCTGAGCAATTAGTCACGTATGCTTCTTTAATAGATTATTATAAAAATACAGCGATGCCAAACGCTAATTTAATAATTAAAAACGCTACAAAAGGGTATCAAAATGGTGATATTTCTTATGTAGAATATGTTCAAAGTTTAGAAACAGCAAGTCAAATTCAATTAAATTATAGCGAAGCGATTTATAATTACAATCAAACTATAATTACAATTCAATACAGTATCAATCAATAATAAAAAGTAAAATGAAAAAATCGAATATAATATATGCATCAATAGTAGGAGCAATAATCCTTGCTATTATTTTATATTTTTCTTTGCGTCATACGGAAGGCGATGGACACGTACATACAGATGGTGAAGCTCATACAGAAGAAAGCCATTCTGAAGAAAAAGAACCAACAACAATTAAAGAAGTTGAATTAAATGAAGCTCAGTTTAAAGCATCAAGTATAACATTAGGTACTTTTTCAGATAAAAATTTAAGCGAAGTAATTAAGGCTAACGGCTATACGAAGTTACCACCACAAAATCAAGCGGATGTATCTGTTTTTACTACAGGAATTGTAAAAACAATAAATGTAATCGAGGGACAAAGAGTAAGTAAAGGGCAAACTATTGCTACAATTGAAAGTCCTGAATTTACTAAAATTCAAGAAGCTTATCTAACTTCAAAAAGTAATTTAGAGTTTCTAAAATTAGAATTTGAAAGACAAAAAACATTAAGTGATGAAGAAGTAAATTCTAAAAAAGTTTTTCAAAAAACTAAATCAGATTATGAAATTGAAAGAGCAAGGTTTAATTCATTACAAAAGCAATTGAATACTTTACACATTAGTGGTAATGGAAACACTACGGCAACTGTTCCAGTTGTTGCTCCAATTTCAGGAAATATTACAGAAATTTATATTAAAATTGGTAGTAATGTAGAAGCAGGTAAACCCTTAATGAATATAGTCGATAATTCTAAATTACACGTAGATTTATTAGTGTACGAAAAAGATTTATTCAAAGTAAAACAAGGTCAAAATGTTCGTTTTATCCTAACTAATCAAGGTAATACAGAAATTAATGGAAAAATATTTAGTGTTGGTAAATCATTCGAAAACGAAACAAAATCGGTAGCCGTACACGCTGATATTTCAAACTTTCAACAAAAATTAATACCAGGAATGTATGTAAATGCACTTATCGATGCAGGAGCAAATACAGTTAAAGCTTTACCATCGGAAGCAATTATAAAAGCAGATGGTAGAGAATTTGTTTTTGTTTTAGAAGAAGGTCATAAAGAAGAAGTAGCTCACGATGAAAAAGACGGACATAATCACGAAGATGGAGACAAGCACGAAGAAGTAGAAGGAAAAACATTCCACTTCCAACGTATTGAAGTAAAAACAGGAACTTCACAATTAGGATATACACAAGTTACCTTACTTCAAAAAATTGAACCAAACGCAAAAATTGTCTTAAAAGGAGCATACTACATTCAAAGTCATTTACTGAAAAGTGAAGGCGGTGGCGGTCACGCACATTAATAATTAATTTAACTCTAATAAACATAAAAAATGAAGAAATCAATTTTAATAATAGCTTTTGCTATTGCAACATTTAGTACAGTTTCTTGTAACAAAAAAGAAAATACAGAAGCTACAACTGGACACGAAGGACATAATCACAAAGAAGGAGAAGCTCAAAAATTAGCTTACGAATGTCCAATGGATTGTGAAAAAGGTAAAACGTACGATAAAAAAGGAAACTGTCCTGTTTGCAAAATGGAATTAATTGAAGCCAAAGCTGATAATCACGAAGGTCACGACCATTCAAAAGAAAATCACGAAGGACACGATCATTCAAAAGAGAGCCACGAAGGACATAATCATTAGTCTAATAAGTTAATTATGAAATCGATGATTCACGAAAACCAAAAAACAATAAAAATTATGAGTAAAAATCCAATATTAAAAACATTTGTGTTAGCTGTATCATTATTTTTCTTTTCAAATTTTGTATCGGCACAAAAAACTACTCAAAAAGTAGTAATAAAAACATTTTTACATTGCGACCATTGTAAAGAATGTGAAACCTGTGGACAAAAATTCAAAACTGAAATGCTTAAAATTAAAGGTGTTAAGATGTACGAATTAGATGATAAAGCAATGACTTTTACCATTTATTACAATTCAAAGAAAACTACTTTACAAGCCATTAAAGATGGTATTTCTAAGTTAGGTTATGATGCAGATGATGTAAAAGCTAATCCAGAAGCTTATGAAAGTTTAGATGGTTGTTGTAAAGCATAAATATGAACTTTACTATTAAAATGCCAAATAAACTAATTCCTTTTTATCAAAAAGAGTTAGAAATATTTAAGGATAATTTACAGCAAGATAATTTGCAAAATGCTTGGTGTCATTTAGAACGAGCACATATTATAGCACAAAAATATCCTTGTGAACACACATCTGTTCATTGGAAAATGTTACAATTTGGCATTAAGATAAAAAGTTCAAAAGAAGTTATTGGTCAAATACCAAGATTATTGGTCGGTGGTGTAAAATCATTTGTTGGTCATATTCCATTAGGTAATACAGGTGGTGCGAATGTACCACCTTTAAAAACAATGGAAATACCAGAGGATATTCAAGAAATTTTAAAGTTGAACGCTTAATTTATATAGTATGGAACATAAACACATTTATGACAAAGATGGAAAACAAATTTGTTGTTCATTAGAAGATAAGATTAATAATGATAGTGAACATCATTCTGATGGTGATGGTCACGACCACGACCATTCTAACCAAGAAAAATCTACGTTTCAAATGTTTTTGCCAGCAATTATGAGCTTGGTGTTATTGATGTTTGCCATTGGATTGGATAACTATTTTACCCCATCTTGGTTTACAGGTTATATTAGAATAGGTTGGTATATTTTAGCGTACATTCCAGTTGGTTTTCCTGTTATAAAAGATGCATTTGAAAGCATCAAAAAGGGCGATATTTTTTCAGAATTTCTATTAATGAGTATTGCTACAATTGGTGCTTTTGCAATTGCCGAATTTCCCGAAGGTGTAGCAGTAATGTTATTTTATGCCATTGGCGAAATCTTTCAAGCATTAGCCGTAAAAAGAGCTAAAGCCAATATCAAAACCTTACTCGACCAACGACCAGACGAAGTAACTATTCTCGAAAATAATGTTGCTAAAACAATCAAAGCATCAAATGCAAAGATTGGAGATATTATTCAATTAAAAGCAGGTGAAAAATTAGGATTAGATGGCGAATTACTTTCAGATACTGCTTCTTTCAATACGGCTGCATTAACAGGAGAAAGTAAACCAGACACAAAAGCAAAAGGCGAAACTGTTTTAGCAGGAATGATAAACTTAAATTCGGTTTGTCAAGTAAAAGTGACTGTTGCTTACACCGATAGTAAATTGTCAAAAATTCTCGAAATGGTGCAAGATGCTACTGCCAAAAAAGCACCAACCGAATTATTTATCAGAAAGTTTGCCAAAATATATACACCAATTGTAGTTGCTTTAGCTATCGCAATATGTGTTGTACCGATGTTATTTGTAGAAAATTACCAGTTTAGAGATTGGTTGTATCGAGCTTTAGTTTTCTTAGTTATTTCATGTCCTTGTGCATTAGTTATAAGTATTCCTTTAGGATATTTTGGTGGAATTGGAGCAGCTTCTAAAAACGGAATTCTTTTCAAAGGAAGTAACTTCCTTGATGTTATGGCTTCGGTTCAAAATGTTGTAATGGATAAAACAGGTACAATGACGGAAGGAGTTTTTAAAGTGCAAGAAGTTATTTTTAATTCCGATTTCAACAAAGATGAAATCTTACAATTGGTAAATGCTTTAGAAAGTCAAAGTACACACCCTGTAGCAACTGCCATTCATCAATTTGTTGGAAATATTGATAGTACTATAACACTAAAAGATGTAGAAGAAATATCAGGACACGGATTAAAAGCCTATGTAAATAGTAAAGAATTATTAGTGGGTAATTTCAAACTAATGGATAAATTTTCTATAGCTTATGATATTGACCCAACAAGTATCGTTTACACATTGATTGCTGTAGCTTACGATAAAAAATTTGTTGGCTATCTAACTATTGCTGATAGTATAAAAGAAGATGCACAAATTACAATCGATAAATTAAAAGCTTTAGGTATAAAAACCACAATGTTAAGTGGTGATAAAAATACTGTAGTTCAATTTGTAGCTCAAAAACTTGGAATTACAAACGCTTTCGGTGATTTACTTCCTGAAGACAAGGTAAACAAAGTAAAAGAAATCATTGCTAAAAACGAAACCGTAGCTTTTGTTGGTGATGGTGTGAATGATGCACCAGTAGTTGCTTTAAGTAATGTTGGTATTGCAATGGGTGGTTTGGGTAGCGATGCCACAATTGAAACTGCCGATGTAGTTATTCAAGATGATAAACCAAGTAAAATTCCAATTGCAATAAACATCGGTAAACAAACCAAGAAAATTGTTTGGCAAAATATAATTTTGGCTTTTAGTGTTAAGGCAATTGTTTTAGTTCTCGGCGCAGGTGGTTTAGCTACTATGTGGGAAGCCGTTTTTGCAGATGTCGGTGTGGCGTTATTAGCTATTTTAAATGCGGTTAGAATACAAAGGATGAAGTTTTAAAGTTAATTATATAGTTATAAAAAGATGTTTACTAATTTAAGTAAGCATCTTTTTTTTGTATATATTCATTACCTCATTCATATGCACAAAAATCGCTCCTATGCCTGTACCGAAAACAATCGGTATCCAAGTATTCCTAGCATCAATGCTGCCGTTTGCTTCATTTCGTTAATAACTATTTTTACAACATTATTATTTTCTATTACAATACTTACTTAATTTTGTAGAACTATGAAATTAAAAAGTTTACATACAACCGAAGTTTTCGAGTTTTACGCACCTGATTATTCAACAGAATTAGAACTACCATATGTTGATGTAGGTATTAGTGCCGGTTTCCCTTCTCCTGCAGATGACTTTATCGAATTAACAATAGACTTAAATAGAGAATTAATAAAACATAAAGACAGTACTTTTTTCGCCAAAGTAAAAGGGGATTCCATGAAAAACGCAGGTATTTTCGATGGCGATTTACTAATCATTGATAAAAGCTTAGAACCGCAAGATGGAAAAATAGCGATTTGTCAAATAGATGGAGATTTTACAGTAAAAAGAATCAAAAAAGAAAATGGAGTAGTTTGGTTAATAGCTGAAAATGAAGACTACAAACCCATAAAAGTAACAGAAGAAAACGAACTAATGATTTGGGGAATAGTAATCCATAGCATTAAAACATTTTAGTTAGTTATGGATAGATTTAATTTAATTATCAATCATTTAGAAAGAATAAAATCAAACACAGCTAATAACGAAGATTATAAATTTATTGAGGATATTATCAAAATAGAAGCTGCAAATTACAACACATTTTCAAAGCTTATTTACGATATTTTTCTCTTTTTTGTTCAGGATGTAAAAGATTCAAATTACACATTTGAGGCTTATAAATCGTGGTATATCAAAACGAAAGAATTAGAAATGTTTTGGGATGGTCGAGATAGTTATCTTATACTTTGGGATATTAGTACTGGAGATAGAAAAACGCTCAAAATAGAAAATTCCGATATTACTAACTTTAAATTAATTGAAGAATACTTGGAAATTATTTCCAAAAACTGAACACTAATAACTGAACACTGAACACTGTTTAAAAATGTTTGCCTTAGTAGACTGCAACAACTTTTACGCCTCTTGCCAAAGAGTATTTGAACCACATTTAATTGGAAAACCAGTAGTAATACTTTCCAATAATGATGGTTGTGTTATTGCGCGTTCTAACGAAGCTAAAGCATTAGGTATTCCAATGGGTGCTCCTGCATTCGAATTCAAAAAACTATTCGAAGACAATAATGTATTTGTCTATTCTTCAAACTATGCACTGTATGGTGACATGAGCAGCAGAGTAATGAACATACTTTCAACTTTTACACCCGATATTGAAGTATATAGTATTGATGAAGCTTTCTTAAAATTTGAAGGATTTGAATTCTTTAACCTGGAAGAATACGGAATAAAAATTCAAAAGACTGTAACTAAAAATACAGGAATTCCCATAAGTGTAGGATTTGCACCAACCAAAGCACTAGCTAAAGTAGCCAATAAAATAGCAAAGAAGTTCCCTGAACGAACTAAAAGTGTCTATGTGATAGATACTGAAGAAAAGAGAATAAAAGCCCTTAAATGGACTAAAATTGAAGACGTTTGGGGTATTGGACGAAAACATGCAAAACGCTTACAAGCAGTTAATGTTTTTAATGCATATCAATTCACACAATTACACGATGATTGGGTTAGAAAAGAAATGGCAGTTGTAGGATTGAGATTAAAACATGAATTAGAAGGAAAACCAACATTGGATTTAGAAACTCCAAAAAGTAAAAAAATGATTGCTACAACAAGATCATTTGAAAAACCAATGACAAAATTGGAAGATATTTCAGAACGTATAGCAACGTTCACAACTTCCTGTTCCGAAAAACTAAGAAGACAAAACAGCCATTGCAACATGATTATGGTTTTTCTTCACACCAACTATTTCAGAAAGGACCAACCTCAATACTCAAGAAATATAGTAATCAATACCGATTTCCCAACAAACTCCACAATCGAGTTAAACAAGTATGCTCAAATTGGATTAAAAGCAATATTCAAAGAAGGCTACAATTACAAAAAAGCAGGCGTAATAGTCATGGGCTTAACCCCAAACGACCAAACCCAATTATCACTATTCAACACCTCAAATCCAAAACACCAACCCCTAATGTCAGTAGTTGATAAACTTAATAGAGCTTATGGCAAAAACAAAATCAAGTTCGCCAATCAATCCCTTGGGAGACAATGGAAAATGAAACAAGAAAAATTATCAAAATCATACACAACAAGATTAGACGATATTATAACAATCAAAATTTAAAAAAAATGTATATATTTAATGATATAAAAAGTTAGTTGCAAGGTTGTTGCGACTCGATAATCTAACCACAATTAACTATGACAAAAGACACTCCAATAATAAATATCTTAACATATCAACTTCCGTATAATTTAGCTAACCAAATCTATAATGAGTATCAAAGTAGGCTTAAAGAAACAAACTATTTAATAGAGAATTATAAAACATATAAATCACTAAGAGATAGTTCAAGAACAATTGAACTTTTATTGTCATTATCTATTTTTCATAGAAGAGTAATAACTAATTTAGACGGAGCAGTCAAATTCTACGGAACGGTAACTAAAAAAGGGAAAACTGACACTATAAGAATTGGAAGCTATGACTTAACTTTTGAAGAAAAAAATAAAATACTTGCAGTAGTAATTAATTTTAATCACTTACTTGAAAGATTTTCCATTCCACCAATAGTTATGGAGTATCACGAAACAAGAGAATTTCTAAAGAAAATAATAACATTGAAATCTGAACTTCAAAATGGCAATAAAGAAAAGCGAGAAGGAAACAAAAATAACGAAGAAGATATCCCCTTTTAAAGATTGGATTGAATTTGAAAAGGAAATTAGAACTTTTGCAAATAAATATAAAACTACAGTTGTTAATCAAGCAAAACGAACAAGTGATTATTTTGAAATGAGTTGCTTCAATTACATTGTAAGATTTTATGAATTAAATGGTTATGAATTGGAGGCTACAAATTTACAAGCTGGTAGAAGGTATAAATATAAATGTTCTCCATCTGGTATTCAATCAAATTTTTCACACTTTGAAGCAACTTTTGATTCTGGATCTGAAAAGATTACTTTTGAAATTCACCACAATCTTGCAGTACAATCTTCTCACGATAAAAATATTTTTACATCTCCAGATATTGCAGTTATTAAAAAGGATAGAATACAATATACTAAAAGTTATTATGATACAAATACCACTTTTTCTTTTGTAAATAATAATGATTTAATGACATTTTGTGAGGTTAAACAATTTAATCCTTTTCCAGAATTATTGTTTAATTTCATTGGAGTTTTAAATGAGTTAAAAAAAGAATACATGATTGACAATGGAATTGAACACATTCCAATTCATATCGCACCAAGTTTAATGATATCCGGAAAGTCTAATAAACAAACTGACAATATTAAAGCTTCAATTGAAAAACGATACTGTGTTAACATCCTTTTTGATTTATTCTATAGCTCAACTTATACTTTTTCAAAGGGAAATATAACAAATTTAAGAAAAACGGGGAAAAAACCCATCAACTAATCGAGTAGACGGCGAAGCCATTAACTGACGGCGTGCACCTCTCACAATACCGTGCGTACGTGTCACGTACTCGGCAGTTAGTAAAGAGTTGGGTTAAATTGTAAATGTAATTCGGTTAAGGATAAAAAACCTCTTTTCTTCAAGCGTTGTAAAGTGATGGTTTTGCCTAAAATAGGGCTTTGTGCAATAGCCAAATCTGATGAGATGCTTAAGTAAAAATACAACTATTTCACTATATTTGTTAATAAGATTGTGAGGTTTTTTCTCAGTCTGTCGTTTATTGCAAGTGTAAAGAGATGTCTACAGACGAAATAATTTTAGAAAACAAGTAAAATGCATATATCAAACATTAAACTTTGGAACTATAGGAAATTTGGTTCTGATAGTGAAATAGACCTTGAAAAACCAAATTTGGATTTAAACCTTAACAAAGGGTTGAATGTGATTATTGGGGAAAACGATTCAGGGAAAACTGCAATTATTGATGCGGTAAAACTTGTTCTCAAAACTCATAGTTATGATTATATAAGAGTTGAAAACAAAGACTTTTTCAAGGATGCAAGTCGTTTCAGGATTGAACTAATTTTTGAGAATTTAACTCCTAACGAAGCTAAAAACTTTACAGAATGGCTAGGGTGGAAAGGTACAGGAGAAGATGCAAAACCTTTTCTTAAAATAAATTATGATGTAAGACAACAAGATGAAAAAATATTGCCAGCAGATGTAAAGGCGGGCATTGATGAAGATGGTTATCTTCTTACAGCAGAAGCTAAAGAATATCTGAAGGCAACATATTTAAAACCTTTAAGAGATGCGGAAAATGAATTAGTTGCCAAACGTAATTCAAGATTATCACAAATTCTCTTAGGCGATACAGCTTTTAAAGGAAAAGAGAAAGAACACGAACTTGTAAAGATATTTGAGAGCCTTAGTGAAGAATTAAAAAAGTATTTTAAAGGTGAGTTTGAAACCACTTTAACCAATGAAGCAGGAGAAGAACAAACAATTAGGCCACTTGAAGGAAAACAAATTAAAGATAAAATAGACGGATATATTAAAGGTTTCTATGGCAATAACTATGAAACAGAATTTAACGCCACATCAAACGATATAAAGAGCATACTTGAAAAATTAACTTTATTCTTGAAAGACGAACCGAATCCAGGATTAGGCACATTGAACAGATTGTTTATGGCTGCTGAGTTGCTTCATTTGAATAAATCAAATTGGAGTGGTTTACGCTTAGGATTAGTGGAAGAATTAGAAGCCCATTTACACCCACAAGCACAAATGCAGGTAATTGAGGCTTTTGAAAAGCAGGATACAATCCAACTTATTCTTACAACACACAGCCCCAATTTAGCTTCTAAACTAAAACTTGAAAATTTAATTATCAGCAATAATGGATATTGTTTTCCAATGGGAAATACATTCACTAAATTAGGTTCAGACAATTATAAATTCTTAGAAAAATTTCTTGACACAACCAAAGCAAACCTATTTTTTGCAAAGGGTGTAATTTTAGTTGAAGGATGGGCGGAAGAAATCCTTATTCCAAGCATTGCTAAGGCAATTGGAATCAATCTTACTGAAAAAGGTGTATCGATTGTAAACATTGGTCATACAGGGTTTGACCATTATGCGAAGATATATCTAAGAAATGAAGAGCCCTTTATGAAAATTCCTGTTGCTATTGTTACAGATTCTGACGTAAGAGATTATGAGAAGATCGGAGACGATTATTTAAAAAGAGACGCAAATACTGTTCAACAGGAAGAACAGCAAAAAATAGCGAATATAAATGGAAAGGCGGAACAAATTGTAAAATATTTTGCTGCCTCAAAATGGACGTTGGAATATTCATTATTCAAATCAACAAGTTTAACAGCGGTCTTTCAAAATGCAGCTAAAACAGTCCATACAGGAACAGACTGGAATACCGACTTTGAAAAAGCACTTGCCAAAAAGTTAATTAAAAAAAGTCTTAAAAAAACAGAAATTGCTTATCAAATTGCAAACGCTATTGATGAAGATTTAATTAAACCATTTCGAACAATTCAGATTGCCGTAGATGATGATGCCGATAGTATAAATTACCTTATAAAAGCAATTAAATATGCCGCAGGAAATTAATATATCGGATGAAGATATTCGCTATGCCGAAAAGCTTCTACTTCCCTTAGGAAAAGAGTTTGATGATGAACGAAAAAACTTTATTCGCAACTTAAACAACATAGATTTACAAGCGGTTCCTGGTAGCGGAAAAACAACTGCTCTACTTGCAAAATTGGTTATTTTGGAAAGAAAACTTCCTTTTTCAGATGGTTCAGGTATTTTGGTTTTATCTCATACTAACGCAGCCATTGATGAGATAAAAGAAAAGATACAGAAGCATAGTCCAAAACTTTTTTTATATCCAAATTTTGTTGGCACTATACAGAGCTTCGTTGATGAATTTTTGGCCATTCCAATATACAATCTTGGTTTTAGAAAGAAGTTGAATTGGATTGATACGGAAAGATACCAAGAGGAGCTAGTAAAGCTTTTTAATATCATAGCTTGGAATGAAGATTATGACCAACCTACAAAATGGTTTTATCAAAGACACATCAATAGAGCTACTTCAGAAGCAAATAATAACAATAATCTTAAAAAAGAAATTTGCAAAAAACTTATAGAAAATGAAGTTCGAGGCCTGTATTTTGATTTTATAACTAAAGAAATAAAAAACATTAATGGCGATGTTTTATTGAGAGACAAAACAAATAAAAAATTTATCGGTTTAAAAACAATAATCGTTGAGGTGCTCAAGAAAGGTATAATGTCATACGATTACGCATACCATTTTGGTGAACTCTATCTTCACAAGATACCAGCGATTAAACAAATCTTACAAAAACGCTTCCCTTTTGTCTTTGTTGATGAAATGCAGGATATGGACACCCACCAATATAATTTATTGGAAAAAATATTTTATAATGAAGGTAATAGCATTTCAGTAATTCAACGAATTGGTGATAAAAATCAGGCAATATATAATTCAGTCAAAGCAACAGATGTTTGGATTGATAGATTAGATGTATTAAGATTAAGCGGTAGCCAACGACTTAGTAAGCCAATCGCAGATATTGTGAAAAAATTTGCTTTACATAGTGATGCGGATTTTGATATTGTCGGTCTCAATGAGTGTGTTCTAAAGCCTCATATATTGGTCTTTGAAAATAAAAATATTACTAATGTCATTCCTTTTTTTGCCCAAATAGTTAAAACTTACAAAGAAAATGGCATCTTAACCAATCCCGACAAATCGGTTAAAGTTATTTGTTGGAATACAGACTGGAAAGATGATTTTGCCAGCCGACAAGATGAAGTAAAACTAAGATTAGAAGATTATCATAAAGGTTTTAAAAAAGAAAAAAACAAACCTAAACAAGATTATGATTGCCTGAAAGATTATTTGCTATATTACGATAAGAACAAAAAGACATTAGAACCTTTGCGCAAAAATATATTAAGTGCTTTCCTGAAAATATTACGTTTAGAAAACATTAATACATTAGACCAACGACCTTATACAAAAAAAAAATTGATTGATTTTATCAGAGAAAAGGAATTTCAAAAATTAGATGAGTTTAATTTAAATTTGTACAATTGGTCAATCGGTATAATCAAAGGAAAGACATATGATGTTTGGAACGAGATAAAAGCATACACGATTAATTTCTTTGCTATCTTTTCTGAAAATGCTCTTTCAGCTAGTTTAACTTTCATCAATAATGACCCAGTAGGAATGCCTATCGTCAATGAAGAAGTATTGGAAAACACCAATTATTATAAAGTAGACGGGCTAGAAATTGAAATCACAAGTGTTCACTCAGTTAAAGGTCAAACACATTGTGCAACATTGTATTTGGAATCATACTACCACAGCAATTACGAATCTGAAAGATTAACTCCTCAATTCTTGGGTAATAGTTTCAATGACAATAGAGTGCATCATAAAAGTTCAATAAAAATGGCATATGTAGGCTTTTCACGACCTTCGGATTTACTTTGTATTGCAATTCATAAAGACAGATTTAATAATTTATTAAATAAAATAGATACAGATGTTTGGGAAATAATTGAGGTTACAAATATTGATGAATAGAACACCCCCGATACTGAGTGATTCCCATCGCGTGGTAATTAGTACAAATCAACATTCCATACGCTACCTAACTATTCGTCAATCAATTCATAGGCAGACAATAGAAAATGAAAGAAGAAAAGTTATCAAAGTCATATACAACAAGAATTTACTAAATTATTAAAAAGTTGTAAATATTTTAAGATATTTAATAGTTATGTTTCAACTTAATTACTTCCAATGAATGTAAAAAAATATCAAATAGAAGAAAACGATAAAATTAGAATTACAGAATTATTTCAGTTAATTCCAAGCATAATAGAAAAAAATAACATTTTGGAAAAAAATGAAAACTTGTTTTCACAAGTCAAACAAGAAATAAAATTAATTTACAAAAAACAAGAAGTTCCTACAAAAGAACAGAAAGTGTACTTAAAAAAGGTTAGATTAAATTTTGAAATTGTTCAAAAAGAATATTTTGTAGCTGTAAGTGCTTGGAATTTAGAGATGGATAAAATTATCGAAAAGTATAATTACATTACTTTAAAAAAGTTCCTTGTAAAAAATCCATTAAAATCAATTGGAATAAATCCTGATTTAACATTTTCAGTAAACACAAAGAAGGTTGCAGAATTAATGAAGGTTCCTATACTACAATCTTTATATTCAGGCGAGCCAAAATTTCTAAATAATTATCCAGAAGATTGGCTTTTGAAAGTTTACATTGAAATTGACAAAATGTCAACTCGAAAAAATTTCAAAATAGATATTAGTAAATTGTAAAAAAATGTTATAAAAACTGTATGTTTCATTGGCTAATTTCATTATCCTTCTGTAAATCAGCTGTTGAATGTGTTGTTTTGTTATTTTAGTGTTATTTTGGTCATTAAAGTTTGAAGATATAACGTATTATTAAAACAATTTCCACATTCGCTATAAACATTATTTTAGAGAAAAATAATTAGTTCTGATGTTTTAAAAATTCATTGCTTTCTTTATTTAATTTCACTAGATTTGAATGAAACAAAAAATAATATGCTAAAAAAATTACTCTTTCTATTAGTCCCAACTTTATTCTATGCCCAAATTCCAGCATATTACTCTTCAATTGATTTTAGTCAAGAAGGTGATTATTTAAAAAACCAATTGACTACGCTTATAACAAACACACATACTACAAACCTTCCCTATACAGCAACAGGCGTTACAGATACTTGGGATGCATTATATCAAACCGATTTAAACCCAAGTAACACAAACAATGTGCTTTTAGTTTACG
The DNA here is from genome assembly GCF_025909975.1 of Flavobacterium lacisediminis. Classification (GTDB taxonomy): domain Bacteria; phylum Bacteroidota; class Bacteroidia; order Flavobacteriales; family Flavobacteriaceae; genus Flavobacterium; species Flavobacterium lacisediminis. Next base: position 179,845 of record NZ_JAPCIO010000005.1, read on the forward strand.
GTTGGAATGATACTGATGCAGATATTACAAACGATTATTCCAGAGCTCAAACTTCTTCTTGTCATACATCTTCTTGTAGTGGTTTATGGGTAAGAGAACATGTTTACCCTCGTTCATTAGGTACACCTAATCTTGGTTTTGAATTCGCAGGTGCCGATGCACATCACTTGCGTTCTATTGATAGTGATAGAAACAATTCAAGAAGTAATAGAAAATTTGAAGAGGGTAGTGGGATTAATATGTCATACATTACACTAGCAGGGAATTGGTACCCAGGTAATGAATGGAAAGGCGATGTAGCAAGAATGATTATGTACATGTATGTTAGATATCCATCACAATGTTTACCAAACAATGTTGGTGTAGGTAGTACATCATATTCCAATTATGGGGATATGCCAAACGTGTTTTTAGATTGGAATGCTCAAGATCCAGTTTCACAATATGAAATGAACCGAAACAATATTCTTAACACAATACAAGGCAACAGAAATCCTTTTATAGACAACCCATATCTAGCAACAATAATTTGGAATGGACCACAAGCAACAGACACTTGGGGTGTATTATCTTCAGATGATTATACACTATCAAACAACCTAATTTACCCAACAATCACTAAGGACTATATCTATATCAATAATACTGAAAACAAGACATATAATTACTCTATTTACAACACTCTAGGTCAATTAATAACAATAAATACTACAACAAATACAATAGATTTATCAGGCAATTCAAAAGGTATCTACTTTATTACACTACAGTTAGAGAATAAAACTAAATCTTATAAAGTAATTTTGAACTAGAAGCGAAAGGCTCGGGCATTCTTGGTTTCCATATTCCCGCTGTCCGTTAAACATGGTATCACTCCCATCGGGGCTAGATAGTAAGCAAAAGGCTTTCTTGGTTTCTTTGTTTTAAATAGGAACGCTTCGCTGAAGTAGTTTCACCCACCAGTCCATAGTTTATCTTGAACTCAGTAGAAGAATATCCGATTGTCATCAAAACATTTTACCAAAAATAAAGGATTATATAAATAGATTAAAAAGAGTTAGATTAGACTTTTTAAAATTAACACTATGTTTTGATTTTTTCCATACTTTTGTAAAGATGATAAAAAAGCAAATCTATATTTACTTTCTTTTTTTAGCTTGTTCGCTACAATTAGGACATAGCCTTTTTCCGCATACACATGCAGAAAAACACCATCATCACCATGGAGAAAAACATCATCACCATCATCATGAAGAAGAACATAATGATGACGACAGTTTATCTCATATTTTCTCCCATTTTAATCACCACTCAGATACTTTTTCGAACTCTCATGTAGAGGAAGTAACTAAAATTATTAAAAAGGTTTCAAATGAAGTATTGGTATTTGAAATACCTTCAAATTGGAATCTAAACTTTACTATTCACAATAAAAAAGAAGTCGTTCGGAATAAAGAACCACTCATTTTTATTTCACCCCATTTACACTCCTTACAATTTCGTGGTCCGCCCACACTTTTTAGCTAAACTATTCATTATTTGAATTACAGGACACTTATTGCCTATTCTGGGCATTAAGTTATTTTCATATATACTAATTACTAAAAACTAAATCAATGAAAAAAGTATTGTTTTCAATGACTGCTGTAGCATTTTTATTTACAGCTTGTAACGGTAACAAAACCGAAGAACACGGACATGATCACACAGATGGAACACACCAACACGCTGATGGTGAAGAGCATGCAAATCACGAAACGGATTCAGTTTCTCAAGAAGAATTTACCGTTGGTAAAGATAGTGTTGCAACAGAAGAAGCGCACGATCATCAACACGAAAATGGTGAAAAACACGACCATTAATTAATTTTTGATGCCTATAATTTTGGAGTTATGGGCATCATTCAAATAATATACATATATGAAAATAATACATAAAATACTGCTACTTAATTTATTCTTAATAGGATTTACAAGTTGCAACAACAAAGAAGAAGCTAGAGAAAGTTCTGCACTAGAACCATTAGCATACACTCTTTATACTGAAAATTCAGAACTATTTGTTGAATTTAAACCTTTGATAGTAGGTGAAACTTCAAAGTTTGCAGCTCACTTTACCATTTTGGGTGAAAATTTTAAAGCTTTGACAGATGCTAAAATTACTGTTAGTTTACTTGTTGGAGATAAAGGCATTAAAAATTCTGTTGATGCTCCTAGTTCACCTGGTATATTTCGTTTGGCATTAAATCCGAAAACAGCAGGAACAGGAACATTAATTTTTGACATAGTAACCAAAGATTTTACAGATAAAATTACCATAGAAAATGTGGTGGTCTATCCTGATGAAAAAACAGCTTTAGCCAAACAAGCGCCTCATTCAGAAAGTACAGATGTCTCTTATCTAAAAGAGCAAGCTTGGAAAGTGGAATTTGCTAATCAAGCGATTAAAAAACAAACATTTAATGATGTCATTAAAACTAGTGGTCAAATTCTTTCTGCTCCTGGAGACGAAATGATTGTTACTGCTAAAGCCAGTGGTGTAGTTGTTTTTTCAGGTAAAAACACTATTGTGGGTTCAGCTGTAAATTCAGGCAACTCACTTTTTACCATTACGGGAGCTGATATGACAGAAAGCAATATTGATGCTTCTGTGAAAGATGCTAAAGCTATTTACTTAAAAGCTAAAGCCGATTATGAGCGTTCTAAATTATTGGTCGCTGATAAAATTGTTTCGGAGAAAGACCATCAACAAGTGAAGCTACAATTTGAAAATGCACAAACTGCCTACAACACCGTTTCTAAAAATTACAGTGGTAAAGGTCAGAATGTGTTAGCTCCAATGTCGGGTTTTGTTAAAAATATTTTAGTTACAGAAGGACAATTTGTAGCTTCAGGAACTCCGTTAGCCACTATTTCAAAAAACAAAAGATTATTAGTTCAAGCTAATGTTTCTCAAAACTACTTTAGTAGATTATCAAGCATTACATCGGCTAATTTTAAAACGCCTCAAAGTGATGTGGTTTACAATACAACGGCTTTAAATGGTAGAATTGTTTCTTATGGGAAAAGTGCTTCGGCTTCCACACCATTTATTCCAGTAACTTTTGAAATCAACAATGAAGGGCAATTAATTTCAGGTTCGATTATTGAAATTTATCTTAAATCTTCAACTATTGCAGATGCTTTAGTAGTTCCGGTTTCGGCTTTAATTGAAGAACAAGGAATTTTCTATGTGTATGTGCAAACTGGTGGCGAAAGTTTCCAAAAAAGAGAAGTGAAACTTGGTGCAAGTGATGGTTTAAATGTACAAGTTCTATCAGGAATAGTTGAAAACGAAAGAGTAGTTACCAAAGGTGGTTATCAAATAAAATTATCTAGTGCATCAGGTGCTTTGCCTGCTCACGGACACGAACATTAAAACCTAACTTATGCTAAATAAAATAATTAAATTTTCGCTACACAACCGATTTTTTGTAGTGATAGCATCGGTTTTACTGCTGATTTTTGGTAGTGTAGTTGCTTCAAGAATGGAAGTAGATGTATTTCCTGATTTGACTGCTCCAACTGTTGTTGTGCTTACTGAAGCTCACGGTATGGCTCCTGAAGAAGTAGAAAAATTGGTTACATTTCCTATTGAAACTTCAGTAAACGGTGCTACTAATGTAAGACGTGTTCGTTCTTCTTCCTCCGCTGGAATTTCTATTGTTTGGGTAGAGTTTGAATGGGACACGGATATTTACAAAGCAAGACAAATTGTAAATGAGAAAATAACAGCGGTAGCAGAAAAATTACCGCAAGGTGTTGGAAATCCTACAATGGGTCCACAATCTTCAATTATGGGAGAAATTATGTTGGTCAGTGTAACAGCTGATAAAACATCTCAAATTGATTTAAGAACTATCGCAGATTGGACAATTCGACCAAGATTATTAGCAACAGGCGGCGTTTCGCAAGTGGTTGTTATTGGTGGAGAATTCAAGCAATATCAAATATTAGCTTCTCCTCAAAAGATGAATTATTACAACATTTCCCTTAATGAATTATTAAAGGCAAGTCAAGAAGCCAATGGTAATTCTTCAGGTGGTTTTATGAACGAATACAACAACGAATATATCGTTAAAGGTATTGGTAGAACATCTGATATTAATGAACTTGGGAAATCGGTTATCAAAACGGTTAACGGAAATACCATAAAAATTGAAGATGTAGCTGAAATAAAAATTGGAGCTTCTTTAAAAATTGGTGACGGTTCTTTGAAAGGAAAACCTGCTGTTATTATGACAGTTATGAAACAACCTTCAACCAATACGTTAGAACTTACAGAAACTATTGATGCATCGATTGCTGACATTCAAAAGAACTTACCAAAAGATGTCCAAATTAATACTAAAATCTTCCGTCAAGCTGATTTTATTAATGCTTCTATCAGTAATATTCAAAAAACGTTATTAGAAGGAACTGCTTTTGTCATCATCATTCTGTTTTTATTCTTGATGAATTGGAGAGCTACGTTTATATCGTTATTGGCGATTCCAATTTCATTAATTGTTGCGATATTAACTTTAAAATGGCTTGGTTTTACCATAAACACTATGAGTTTAGGAGGTATGGCAATTGCTATTGGTGATTTAGTAGATGATGCCATTATTGATGTAGAAAACGTATTCAAGCGACTCAAAGAAAATGCCCTAAAATCAAAAGCCGAACAAAAAGACAAAATAACCGTAATTTTTGATGGTTCTTTTGAAATTAGAAGTTCTGTTATTAATGCAACATTTATTATTATCGTTGCCTTTTTACCGCTGTTCTTTTTATCAGGAATGGAAGGCAAATTATTAGCACCACTTGGAATTGCGTTTATAGTGGCATTATTTGCTTCGTTAATCGTTTCAATTACACTAACGCCAGTATTAGCAAGTTACTTACTGACTAACGATAAAATGCTTTTAAAACAGCACAAAGAAAGTTGGTTAGTAGAACGTTTGCAAAATGTATATGCTAAGGCTTTGAACAAAGTAATGGAAATAAAAAAAGCAGTACTGATTATTGCAGGAGGATTATTCTTGGTTTCCTTATTAGTAATGAGCCAACTGGGAAGAAGTTTTCTTCCTGAGTTCAACGAAGGTTCCTTAGTAATTAGCGCTGTGAGTTTGCCAGGAATATCATTAGAAGAAAGCAACAAAATTGGTACACAAGTAGAAAAAGCATTATTATCGGTTCCTGAAATTAAAATTACCACCCGAAGAACTGGAAGAGCTGAACTCGATGAACACGCACAAGGGGTAAACGCTGCCGAAATTGACGCTCCTTTTACTCTAGAAGAAAGAAGTCGTGATGAATTTATGGCTGATGTTCGTGAAAAATTATCAGGAATTACAGGTGCAAATATTACTATTGGGCAACCTATCGGACACCGTATTGATCATATGCTATCAGGAACTAGAGCAAATATCGCCATCAAAATTTTTGGTAATGATTTGAATAAACTCTTTACGCTTTCCAATGAAATAAAAGCCAAAATTCAGAATGTGGAAGGATTGGTAGATTTGAGTGTGGAACAACAAGTGGAAATACCACAAATTCAAATTAAAGCCAAACGAGATATGTTGAACCAATACGGAATTACAATTGGTCAGTTTAATGAATTTGTTGATGTTGCTTTTGCAGGAGAAAAAGTATCTGAAATTTATGAAGGAAATAAAACCTTTGACTTGATGCTTCGTTTTGATGATGCTAATAAAGGTAAAATCGAGAACATTAAAAATGCAATGATTGATACGCACGATGGAAAAAAAATACCGTTGTACTACGTTGCCGATGTAGTAAGCACATCTGGACCAAATACAATCAATCGTGAAAATGTGCAACGTAAAACGGTGGTTTCTGCCAATGTTTCAGGTCGTGACCAAAAAAGTGTAGTAGCGGATATTCAGAAAATCATAAATGAAGAAGTAAAATTACCTGAAGAATACCATATCGAATATGGTGGACAATTTGAAGCCGAAGCGGAAGCCTCAAAAACATTGGTCTTAACTTCACTTATTTCATTATTGGTAATCTTCTTAATTCTTTATCAAGAATTTAAAAAGGTTAAAACCGCATCTATCATTTTATTGAATTTACCATTAGCCTTAATTGGTGGTGTATTCAGTATTTATTTTACGAGTGGCATTTTGAGTATTCCAGCAATTATTGGATTCATTACGTTGTTTGGTGTTGCCACCCGAAATGGAATTCTATTAGTTTCCCATTATGAAACCTTAGAAAAAGAAGGATTATCGCTTTATGAAACCGTTATTCAAGGTTCAAAAGATAGATTAAGTCCAATTTTAATGACCGCACTAACCGCAGGATTGGCTTTAATTCCGTTAGCAATTGCAAGTGATTTACCTGGGAATGAAATTCAAAGTCCAATGGCGAAAGTTATTTTGGGTGGCTTATTGACTTCTACTTTATTGAACATTTTTATTGTTCCGGTAGTGTATTATTTATCTAATCGAAAAAAAGAAACAAATGAAAAATAGTATAATCCTATTTTTAGTAACGATGTCTTTTGGTTTGGGATATGCTCAATCCAATATTGACAATGTCTTAACTGAAATTGCAAAAAATAATAAATCCATTCAAGCCAATACTAACTATTGGAATGCTCAAAAAGTACAATACAAAACGGGCAATTCGTTATACAATCCAACGGTTGAATATGATTATTTAAAAGGAAGTCCAGCCGAAGCAGGAAATCAAACAGATATTATAGTAACGCAATCTTTTGATTTTCCAACGGTGTATGGTAAGAAAAACCAATTAGCGAATCAATTAGGTATTCAAGCCGATTTACAATTGAAAGCGGCTAACCAAGAGTTACTTTTAGAAGCCAAAAAGATTTGTATCGAATTGGTTTACCGAAATAAATTGCAAGTTCCTTTAACCAAAAGAAAAGAAGCAACAGAAAAATGGTTGGCTCATTTTAAGAAGAAATTGACCACAGGTGACGGCACTATTTTGGATGTAAATAAAGCAGAAATTCAATTGTTAGAAATTAGAAAACAGTTTCAAGACAATGCTTCTGCCATTGCAAAACTCAACGAACAACTTACAAGTCTAAACGGAGGAATTGCAATACGTTTAACAGATGTCGGATATTTTGAAACTCCTGTTATTGCTGACTTTGATACATTCGTAAAAGAAGTTGAAGCACAAGATTACATTAGAAAAACGTTAGAACAAGAAAAAGTAATTGCTCAAAAACAAATTGAAGTAAGCAAAGCATTAGCCTTACCAAAAATGGAAGTTGGGTATCATTATCAAGGCATTTTAGGTCAAACCTATAACGGAATTCATACTGGAGTTGCTTTACCGCTTTGGGAAAGTAAAAACACCGTAAAACTTCAAAAAGCCAAAATGACTTTTGCAGAAAGTGCTTTAAACGATCATAGTAATTTATACTATTATGAAATAAAACAAACTTATGACCGTTATGAAAGTTTGAAAAGCATATTAAGTGAATACGAAAAGATAAATAAATCGGTTGAACCAATACAATTATTGGATAAAGCCTTATCAGCTGGACAAATTTCGGTTTTAGAATATTTTGTAGAATTAAATTATTACAACGACTCTCAAAATTCTTATTTAGAAATAGAAAAGGAATATTATGATGTCATTGCCACACTATTAAAACACAAATTGTAAGTTATTAATTCTAGTAAAGCACCCATTATTTCGAAAGGATTTAATGGGTGTTTTTTATTTGAATCATTTTGGAAATTTGAAATTTTAAAAAAAGAAATACATCAATAAAAATAGGAACGCTTCGCTGAAGTAGTTTCACCCACCCAGTCCAACGCTCCCCACCGCACTAGTGGTATTTTGTGTGTTTTTAGCACTTGTTTACCCCAGAGTAAGTCAATAAAAAAAGGCTCCCTGTTTTCCCAACCCCTCGCGCACAGTCCGCCTTTTTTTATCCACTTACACCCAATCCAAAAAACAAACGCTAAAAACACACAAAAACCACTCCAAAGCTATTATTACATAATAAACCTTATAATTCATTCCCAACACCCCACGCAGTCCCCCTGAAAGTTATAAGGGTTATTATGTAAAATATCCGCTCCCAGCCGCACCCACCCGAAGAATAATAGGAACGCTACCGCTAACGTAATTTTCATTGTTTTTTGAAGATGCTTCCCATTTCCATCAGACCTTAACTGCTAACTGAAAACCGCGACTGCTAAATGAACTATCAAGCATCCTCAAAAATCAAACTATCACAAGAGTGTATTTTTATTTGCATCAACAACTGATACACCACGTAAGCAAATAAAAAAACACCCTTGTTTACGAATCCCGTTTGAACACCCCTAAAACCCCATTTCATAAGAACATTTGGGGTAAACATTTTTACAAAAAAAAGGATAAAAAAGAAGCCAAAGGTTTGTTCCGGGTATTCAAAAAAGCAAGTTCAAGCCTTCGGTTCCGGATAAAATCTCTACCCATAAATTTTCAATACCACCACATCCACTTAGCGTTTCCACAGACGCATATGGGTAGTATTTTACCCGTAAAACTTGCTTTTTTGAAACCCTCCACAAGGTAAGACGGCTTTCTTTTTTTTCCTTTTTTCTTTTGCAAAAATGTGTGTGGGGCATCTCGGTTTCCATTCACATTTCGGGCAATCACGAAGGAAAGACGAAGGAAGTTAACCTGTTAAATCCTTGTATTATGGACACAATTTTTATTAAAACCCACCAACCTGGGGCGCACTATGCCAAACCGCACTTTTTCGTATTATCAAAAGGACTAAATAGCGGAAAGCCTCAAAACGAACCTTTTACAAACAGCTTTGTACTAGTCTTCCAAACCGAAGCTCAAAAAGAGGACATTTTTTGGATTGCCATGAGCCTATGGAAATCCAAATTCTGGATGCCTTTTCTTCGCGGTTCCGTTATTCCGTTCTTATCTCTCTATGAATTCAAAAAAGAGTTCAACCCAAGAGCAACGCGAATGATGCGAGAACACGAGCAGCACAAAAAAAACATCCATGCACTAAAGCTGTTGCAAGAGCAGGAAAACCATTTCAATAAAAACATCCACCTCATCAACGAACTCAAAAACGCTATTATGATGAGGTATAGAATGAAGTAATTATAAGCCTAGACTAATTTGTCTGGGCTTTTTTTATTGAAATTGGATAGATAAATCGAAATATTGTATTTATATTTGAAAAACCCTACAAAATAGAGTATAAACATCCAAAATTGGAAAGATTGGCGCTATTTAGCAGCGCTTATAAATAAGTCAGCGGTAAGTACAACAAACCTGTACTACCAAAAATAGAATTAAAATATGGGTAAAATACATATAAAAGATCTTAAAAGTATTAAATCGCTAGAATTTGATATTCCTGTTTCAGGAGTACATATATTGACTGGAATTAATGGCTCAGGCAAAACTACTTTGTTAGCATGCTTACAGAGATTAACTGACTCCTATGCTTTCCAACGACATTTTAGAACAAGTTCTAATGATCAATTTGACAACTTTAGAAATGCACGTATAAGATATGAACGAAATGGAGCTCATGTAGAATATGCTTATAGAAATACAAGATGGTCACCTACACCAAAATCAGGTGCTACTCTTTTAACAACAATGGGTTATAATAACGCTGTGTTTATTTCTTCAAGTGTAGATAGATTTTATGTACAAAATGATGAATTAAATACTCAAGGTATATTAGCAGCTCCGCAATTTTTTAAAGATTCAATGAATGAAATATTTCAAACTACGAAATATTCTAATCTTAGAAGAAAGAAGTTAGACGGGAAAGGCAGAGGTTATGGTAGGTGGAATTATGGATTTTTAATGCCCGCGCAAAGTATGGGAGGTCAAAATCAATATTATACAGAGAAAAACTTTAGTTTCGGGGAATTGTTGGTTTTAAATGCACTTTTCCAGTTGGAGAATATAGCTGATAATTCATTGATTTTGGTTGATGAAATCGAGCTTGCTTTGCATCCAAAAGTGCAGGTCAAACTACTCCATTTTTTGGAAAGGCAAGCAAACCAAAAAAATCTTACCGTAATTATATCAACTCATTCAAGTAGCCTAATAAAAAAAGCCAAAAAACTAATCTATCTCGAGCGGAATGCTGCAAATGGAATAGTTAAAGTTGAATATAATTGCTATCCTGCGGTTGCACTTCAAAGTATGGCCATCCAAGAAGAAGTTCAGCCAGATTTAGTCTTCTTCGTTGAGGATGACTATGCTAAGTATATACTTGAACAACTTATTAATTACTATTTTATAAATCTAAATAACCATAGACGACCAATTATCAAAATCTTACCTGTGGGCGGTTGGCCGCAAACTTTAAGATTTACAATTGCATCAGCAAACTATTTAATACCTCAAAATACACGTGTTTATTCTTTTTTAGATTCAGACGCTAATGCTGACATGCAAGCAATACAAGTTAATGCAAATAGAAGTTTAAGCCAACAGGAATTACTTAATCTATACAATGCTAATCAAAACAGAATTAATTATCTTCCTATAACACCAGAACAAGGTTTAGTAGAATTGCTAAACAATCAGCCTCATACACATATTCAACCACTACAAGATCTTTTTAATGAAGTGTTTGACATTTCTCAAATTATAATAGATGAACAGAATAGAGGTTTAGTGTACTCAGCAAATCCAAGACAGGCTGCAAAGATGCGTATTCCTTACTATATTGAACAGATAAAAAACCTAACAAATCGTGAGGAAAATTACATTCGCATAAAACTGGCTGAATATTATTCTAGTCACTATTGTCCAAACAATCACCCTGAACTTCATCAAGTATTTGGTCCAATTTTTAATTAAAGACAGGAGTAAGAGCCGCTAATAGCCGATTTTTGATATTTCGGAAATTGGTTTGCGTTTTGTAAATTCTCGGAATTATATTTGGAAAGTTTTTTTCTTATAAACTTTTAGGCTAAATTTAATGTAACGTCCTAAAGCTAAGAGAACTTTAAAACAAAAAAAGCCTAATCGTAAAACATTAGGCTTTCTCATACTCAGTAAAGGTTACCAATCAAAACTGAGCTTATTTCTTTTTCGAGGTCAATTGCTTTAAAAGCAACGTAACACCAAAACTAACTACTGCTCCAATAAAGGCTAAAACTATTGTTTTTAAGACATCGGCTGAGGTTAAATTAGGTATAACACTCAATGCAAATCCTCCAAAAGTTCCTGCCTTCAAAGTTAATGAATTATCCATTCCCTCCAACGTCAGTTTCGGGCTTAACCTCATCTTTTTTGTTGCCCAGGATAGTATTATCCTTAACCTGTGCTGAGCTTGTCGAAGTATCAACAGTAATTTGGCTCACTGCCGATAAAACACCACCTGCAACGGCAGCATAACCCGCAACGGTTACAACAACAGCAGGTAAAGCTACTGGAGCAGCTACAATGCTTCCACTTACTGCTAATAAGGCTAATCCAATGGTGCGCAACACCTTAAAAAATTTCGGAGTGGGTGCCTTAGCACGTTCTACTATATTCATCTTTTCAAAAATTAAGATTGTACAATCAATTCTACACTTTCTTTGTTATCCAAAGCTTTATAAACCAAGTCTTTCAACTTCGTAAATGCTTTTCTAGATAGTAAACCTAAACCAGGTCCAGAAAGTTTCGTAACAGGAGCAATACAGCCATGTAATTCCTTTTGTGCATTATTGGCAGGATGTATCAAAATATAAGTTCTGTTCGGTACATCCACCAATTCCAAATGCCATTGGTATTTCGTACTATATCGCTTTCTAATAAAATATTTCCCTTCCGGAATACAGGAAATCCCACGCTCATTTCGCTTCCATGGCAATTCAATAGTATAACTAATCAATTTGCCCTCACATTCCATTTTTCCATTTGTTCCTTCAGGGAAATAAGTTCTTGTTAAAAACAGTATCATACTGACCACTTAAAACTGATCACTGACCACTATTAAACGCCTCCGTCTACAGCAACAATCGATAACGGGTTAAAAGCGCCATTTTTCAACGGATACATTTGCCCATTAATTTGTTGGTAGAACTCCACACCAAGAGCCAAAACAAGTGGGTGAGTAGAGTTAGCAGTCACCGCATTACTCAAGTTGATTACAGCTGTTGCTGTAGCATCCCAAGGTAAAATTGCAGTTTCAGAAGTAGCCACCACATAACTTTCACCTGTAAAGTCAATTTCAGCACCTCCAGAAATCACTTTAAAGTGAGTAGTTCCACTCGGAGCAGCAATCATATTCGCAGGAACAAATGAAGGAATCGATACATCCAAAGTACCAGCTACACGGTCAATATCCGTAGTAAAAGGCGCAAACAAAGAAGTTCCTAATTTTCCACGAATATTAAATTCGAAGCCTAGAACCAATTCAATTTCCCCATCAATTACATTTCGTAATCCTCTCTCACTCACAGCATCCATTTGGATTACCTTAACCATTTGTTGCGTCAAACGACTCACCATTCTACCATCCGCAGAGTTCAACAACAATGGGCGTAAAGCCGTTCTCAAAAGCTTACCTGCTTTTCCAGCTCTACCAAATTCAGAACCGTTCTCACGCGTTCTTTGAAACGCAGGGTCACTAGCAATTCTACTTGCCTCAATACCACCTTTTTCACGAGCTAAATGCCCATCCTGCGTCTTATAAAAAGTAATATCCCCGATAGTACCTTTTAACTTAATTATGCCTTTCTGTCTAGCCATAACTTCAAAATTTTAGTTCAACATTCATTCACTTTCATAAATCATTCAAAACACGGTTGCAACACTTTCTGAAATAATTACAGGGCAAATTTCCCACACAATACCCATCAAAAAACAACACCCCATACCAAATGTCCTAAATCGACACATTTGTCCTTAAATGTCCTAAAATGATATTAAACAAGAACTTCAATTAACGTTAAATGAAAAGATTAATTAAGTACCTTTAACCTATCTCAAAACCAACTCAAAAGCAAGGTTAAAGTATGAATCAAATATCAAAACGAGTTTGTATCTATCCAAAGGACATACAACGCATTACAGGTAAAAGCTATCGTCAAAGCACAAGAATATTAAATGAGATAAGAAAGTCGCTTAGAAAGCCTAAAAACAGCCTTGTAAGTATAGAAGAGTTTTGTTTTCATACTGGCTTAAATATCGAACATGTTTTACCATTGATTGATTAGCAGTATCAACTTATTTAATTTTTAAACTACTTAATTGAAATATTTTATTATATTTGTACTATAAGATTTGTCAGAAAAACGAATGCTTTTTTGAGGTTTAAAATCGAGACCCAAGATTTGGACAATTGAAAAAACTTTTAAAATATAGGCTTGACGAAAGAGATTCGAATCCCTCTTTCTCCGCAGGGTAAAACCGATTCAGAAATGAATCGGTTTTTTTTATGGCTTTTTTTTAATAAAATTACATAGGCACAATAGATTTGTTTTGTGTTGATTGACGGCTTTTATTGCGTAATGATTATAAAAAAAAAACGTTGCCATTTGATTTGGCAACGTTTTTTTATTTTCTAAAAGGTTCTAGCTCTTCTAAAGGAATACGAGTGTATTCTGAGAATTCTTTAAAGGTTACTGCATGGTGCTTTTCTTCTTTATTGAAGTAGGATTTTATGTCTCCTAAAAGTAAGCGCGCATTTCTGTCGCTGCAACCTTTAATGTTAGCTATATCTTTTGTTGTGATACAGATTCTGTATGGCATGTTTCTCATTTTGTGCTTTGAGTTTTTGTATCGTGATTTGATTTTACATATTTTCAAAAATAATAATTAACTGCTTTAGTTCAAAAACAAATTATCAACAACTAACGGCTGTATTTTCTTTTGCGCAGCTTGCTTGTGCTTTGTTTAGCAGTGTCTTATATATCTTAGTTTTGAAATCTTTATTTTGTTTTTTAGTGCGATTTTTAAAAGTGGTAATTCGCCACTTTTGTTCGTCTGTTAATAAGTCCGTTATCTAGTATATCTTCTTTTTTTCCTTTTTTGTATTGGAGGTTGATTTTTTATACCTACTTGTACATACATTATCCATACACTATCTATACACTATCTATACTTTATCTATGGAGTATCTATGTAGTAAACTTGTTGGGTGATTGTATTGCTTGTATTAAAAAATACCGTTTCTATAGTTCTCGATACATTTTGTATTTGTAAATCTTAGGCTTTACAACTACAAAACACTCGAAGTGACGGAGGTGGAATTGCGCTTTTTTATTGTTCTCGATACATTTTGTATTTGTAAATCTTGGGCTTTACAACTACAAAACACTCGAAGTGACGAAAGTGGGGTTGTGTTTTATTATTACAGAAAGTGTCTTTTTCGGAAATAAGTGCCATTTTTTACTTTTTTGGACGTATTTGGTAAATGTGGGAAAAAGTTCTTAGGTCTTGTCAATAAAGGAAATGTTGAAAAACGGGTATTGGTATATGTTTTAGTTTTGAGCCATAATAATTTTAAATTTTTTTAAATATGGCTAGATTAAATGGCTTGGTAAAGTTTGAAGGTACGTTAGATAACTTGACCTTCTACAAAAGTGCAGACGGGCACTTTGTGCGCACCAAAGGTGGTGTTAGCAAAAACAGAATTATGAACGATCCTGCGTTTGTGAGAACTCGTGAAAACGGAATGGAGTTTGGCAGTATTGCTACTTCGGGTAAGTTGTTGCGTAATTCTTTGGGGACGCTGGTGTTTCGAGCGAAAGACAGTAAGCTGACAAGTAGGCTTGTGAAGGTTATGGGGCAAATTAAGAATTTGGACTCAGTAAGTGAGAGAGGGAAGAGAAATGTTTCTGTTGGGTTGACGGATGCTTCGGCTAAGTTGCTTTTAAAGGGGTTTGACTTTAATGCTAGAGCTACTTTAGGCAGTGTGTTGAATACTAGTTATAGTGTTGATACCGGAACAGGAGAGGTTACTCTTTCTTCGTTTAATCCTATGGAGCAATTACGCGCTGCTGAAGGTGCTACTCATTTTAGTTTGCAGGTGGGTTATTTGAACTTGAATTTTGAAACTGGAGAATCGGATTTGACTTTGAGTCCTGAATCTGTTTTTCCGTTGGTTCAAGGGGCTATTTCTCCTGTTTTGACGCCTAGTGGTGTTCCTGCTGGTAGTGGTGTGGGTATGCATGTGTTACTTATTGAATTTTTTCAGGAAGTGAATGGGGTTCAATATATGTTGAACAATGGTGCTTACAATGTGCTTAATTTGCTTGAGGTTCAATAGTAATTCATAGCCTTGATTTAATTGGGTTGTTAGTGTTCAGTATAGCCCTATTGGAAACGCCCTGCCAGAAATGGTGGGGCGTTTTTTATTTTAACATTTCCTATACGGTTTTCCACATTTTAATTAAAAATTATATCTATATTTTTGAAAAATAAATAATCTGCTGATGTTTATAACTTCTGGATTTTAACTTAGTATAGGAATATATTTTAGATTTCTTTTTTACTATTTTTACAGATAATACTTATAAAAGGTGTTTTTCAATTTAGTTATTTAATAATATTATTGAGTATAAATCTTTTCAAATCAATATTCTTATAAATCCTTTGATTAAATGATAAATGTAACCTGTGCTATTATATATTTTAATGATAAAATTTTAGTTACTCAAAGAAGTGAAAAAATGAAGCTACCTTTAAAATGGGAGTTTCCTGGAGGTAAATTAGAAGAAGGTGAGAACGAAATTGATTGTATAAAAAGAGAGATAAATGAAGAAATAAATATTGATATTGAAGTTTTAGAAAAATTATCAAATAGCTTATTTGATTACGGAAATTTTAAAATTAATTTGATTCCATTTACTGCAAATTATGTTTCAGGTGAAATTATCTTAACTGAACATAAAGACTATAAATTACTTGATAAATCAGAACTCTTAAATTTAGATTGGGCTGAAGCAGATTTACCAATTGTAAAAGAATTTTTAAAGCTTGAATTATGAACCAAGGAATATATGAAGAATTAGTCACAAAACTAATTAACTACAAATTAAACGAATTAGATAAAAACACATTTCAAATTAAAAAAACTCCTATTGATAAAGCTGAAGCTTCTCAGATATTATCGCTCCATATAAGTAAAACTATTAAACAAGCTTTTAATTTAATTAAAGGAGAAAATGTATTAGAGAATCAAATTGATATTGCTAATAAAATAATATTATTTTTAAAAGAGGAATTAAAAAAAGAGGAGTTTGAAGATGATTTAATTGAGACAGAAGGAAAAATTCTAAAAGCAGTTTTCACAAAAGTTGATAGTCATTTTACCGATTTAGATTTACATTTAAAAGAAATTACACCTTATACGAGATTAACATATAGTGAACTTTTCACTGGGGGAAATTCTGGAACCACCTTAGAAAGTGAGTTAAGAAAGGAAATTTTATCGTCAGATGAAATAGATTTATTGGTTTCATTTATTAAATGGAAAGGAATTAGAATACTAGAAAAAGAGCTAAAAGAATTTACTGATAGAGGAGGGAAATTACGTGTCATTACAACTACTTATATTGGTGCAACCGATGCAAAGGCTATAGATTTTTTATCATCATTAAAAAATACAGAAGTTAAAGTTTCTTATAATACAGGAAACGAAAGATTGCATGCTAAAGCCTATTTATTTAGAAGAAATACAGGATTTCATACTGGATATATTGGTTCTTCAAATTTTTCTCGATCAGCTTTAACTGATGGATTAGAATGGAATTTAAAGGTAACAACTAAAGAAGTTGGACATATTATAGATAAATTTAAGAAAACTTTTGAGGCATATTGGCAAAATTCTGAATTTGAATTATATGATATAAATATTCATTCTTCAAAGCTAGTTGAAGCATTAAAGCAAGGGAAATTTTCAAAAGAGTATACATTCTCAACTTCCTATTTTGATTTGAAACCATTTCATTATCAGAGTGAAATTCTAGAAAAATTAGAAGTAGAAAGAGAGGTTCATAATCGATATAGGAATCTTTTAGTTGCAGCAACAGGAACAGGGAAAACAGTTATTTCTGCTTTTGATTATAAAAATTTTAGAAATAACAATAAGTCTACAAAGTTGTTATTTGTCGCTCATAGAAAAGAAATTTTAACTCAAGCAAAAGCCACTTTTCAAGGAATTTTGAAAGATAATAATTTTGGTGATTTATGGGTCGATGGATTGGAACCAACTTCAAATGAATACGTTTTTGCTTCTGTTCAAACATTGAATAATAGACTAAAAGATATTAATCTTTCGTCTGATTATTACGATTTTATTATAATTGATGAAGTGCATCATAT
Organism: Flavobacterium lacisediminis; assembly: GCF_025909975.1. GTDB lineage: Bacteria > Bacteroidota > Bacteroidia > Flavobacteriales > Flavobacteriaceae > Flavobacterium > Flavobacterium lacisediminis. The sequence continues at coordinate 197,175 of NZ_JAPCIO010000005.1, forward strand.
TTCAGCATCAACATATCGACCTATAATTAATTACTTCAAGCCAAAAGTTTTATTAGGATTAACTGCAACTCCAGAAAGAATGGATGGTGAAGATATTTTGGAGGATTTTTGTAATCGTATAGCTGCCGAAATTAGACTACCAGAAGCATTAAATAAAAAATTATTATGTCCGTTCCAATATTTTGGAATTACCGATAATATTGACTTATCAAACGTTAAATGGGAAAAAGGAAAGTATGTGGCTAGTGAGTTGACAAGTTTATATACAAATAGTGATGTGCGTGTTGGACAAATTATTTCAAATCTTGATAAATATACTAACGACTTAAATGATGTTAGAGCAATTGGATTTTGTGTTACAGTTGAGCATGCAATTTTTATGACTGAAAAATTCAATTTAGCTGGTTTAAAGGCAGAATATTTGACAAGTAAAAACGCAAATGAAAGGGATATAATTAGGACACAATTCAAGAAAAAAGAATTTAATTATTTATTTGTAGTTGATATTTTTAATGAAGGTGTTGATATTCCCGAGATTGATACTGTTTTATTTTTAAGACCTACCGAAAGTTTAACGGTATTTCTTCAACAACTAGGTCGCGGTCTGCGTTTAGCAGAAGGAAAAGATTGTTTGACTGTTTTAGATTTTGTTGGAAACTCTAGGCCGGAATATGATTTTGAAAGTAAGTTTAGAGCATTAATTGGTAAAACAACAACTTCAGTTAAAAAGGAAATTGAAGATGATTTTCCTCATTTGCCTTTGGGTTGTTCAATTGTTTTGGAAAAGAAAGCAAAAGAGACTATTCTTAAAAATATCGAAAAAGCAACATCGTTGAATGTAAATCAATTAATAGCTAAAATTAGAAATTTTCAACATCAAACTACCTTACCATTAACTTTAGGGAATTTTATAAATTTAAATCATATTTCAATTGAATCAATTTATAAAAAAGATAGTTGGTCAAGATTATGTCAAAAAGCTGGAATAATTGATGATTTTGAATCAATTAATGAAAAACAAATTTATTCCGCTATAGCTAAAAAATGGTTGTCTACTAATTCAAACAGTTACTTTAATTTTATTTTAAAGATTGCTAAACAAGACTTTAATTTTAAAATAAATGATTTCAATGAAAATGAAAAAGCGATGCTATTGATGTTACATTATGATGTTTGGCAAAGCGCTGGAGGTTTTGTTTCTTTGGAAGATAGCATTAAACAAATTGGGAAAAACAAAATATTGGTTAATGAAATTATAGAAGTTTTAGAAATATTGATTGATAAAATTAGTTTTAAGGAAATTGATATAAAACTTCCATATGATCAGCCTTTGAAGTTACATGCTCGTTACACAAGAGACCAAATATTAGTAGCATTCAAAATGTCAACTTTTGAAAAAAGATCTTCAAATGCTATAGGCGTTGGAGTTGCTGAAAACAAAAAATTAAATACAGAATTACTTTTTATAGATTTAATCAAATCAGAAGAAGATTACTCGCCTACAACTCTCTATGATGATTATGCAATCAGTGAAACATTATTTCATTGGCAATCTCAAAATCAAACTAGAGATGATAGTGGTAAAGGATTAACTTATATCAACCATCAAAAATTAGGAAAAAAAATACTTTTATTTGTTAGAGAAAAATCAACTAATGAGTTCAAAAATACAAATGGTTATGTATTTGTTGGAGAAGGAAATTTTCAAGAATATGAAGGTTCAAAACCAATGAGTATTAAATGGGAATTAAATGAACCTATGCCTAATTATTTATGGAAAGAATCTGCTAAAATGTCTGTTGGTTAATTTCAATTTATCATTTATTAATGAATTTAAAAGCTTTATTTATATTGATTTTATTTGTCTTGATACTTTTTCTTGTTATATATCGTAAAGTTCAAGACAAAAAATTACTAATGACGGTTACTAAATCACATCGTGGTACTCGCACAGAACGTCTGATGGTGTTAAAACTCCTGAAATCTGGATTTCATCACCAAACTATTTTTCATGATTTATATATAAAAAAAGCTGGTAATCAATATTGTCAAATTGATTTAGTTGTGGCTACTAAAGTTGGTATAATTGTTTTTGAAATTAAAAAATACAACGGATGGATCTTCGGATATGCAAGTCAAAATCACTGGACACAAGTTCTAGCCTATGGTAGAGAGAAATATAGATTTTACAATCCAATACTTCAAAATAAAAAGCATATTGAAGATTTAAGAAAACAATTACCTCAATTTCAAAACGTTCCTTTCTATTCTGTAATTGTTTTTTTTGGTAACTGTAGTTTTAGAAATCTTGATTATGTTCCAAATAATACCTTTTTGGTAAAATCTTCTAGAGCAATTAAAGTAATAAAGGAAATTTTAGAACAAAATGAGCAAGTAAAATATGCTAATAAAAGAGAAATTGTAGATCTTTTAATCTCTGCTTCATTAAATGGAGATAATGATAAAATTAAAGAAACACATGTTGAAAATATAAAAAAGTATTTCGGTCGTTAAAAATTTCTATACACACGTGTTAAAATAAATACACCTATTTGATGATAAATTTTAGTAATTAGATACTAAAACAAATTCATCATGACAATAAATATGTAGAAAAAGGTTTTGATTTTTATAAGACTTTACAAAAAGCAGAAGTTAAGACTGCTAAAATAAATAGCATGAAATCGATTTTATAACTATACTATTTTTTAAGTTTTGTAGTTATAATTAAAATTCGTTTCCTATGCACAAAGCTTCCTTTACCATTCGCAGATCAAAATTAAAAACGGAGTTAACTAAGATGCAGAAGGCGCTTGCCACGATGTATAAAAAGAAGACTTATACGGTCTTAGAGCTTACGATTACAGATAATTTACTTACATTGGTTATTCCAGGCATCAAATTAGAACTGCCTTGTAAAACGGTACATACGGCAAAAGCCACTTTTGATTTTCATTATTTTTATGATATGGTGAAAACCTGGGATGGTATTTTTTTTGAATGTATTGTTACGGATAATCAATTGCAAATGGGAGTTACTAAAGTAACGGCTCAAACTACTTTTTTTGAAGACGATAGTATTTTAAGAAGCATTAAATTACCCATCAATTACACTGATTGGCATTTGCTGCAATTAGAACAAAAAGGCTTTACCCTTGAAGAATTGCGTTTTAATGATTTAGAGTTCGCTGTTCATCATGCGAATAAAAGATTGAAACGTAATTTGAATCAAGCAAAGGACATTTTAGGAGTTTATGGTATAACGAAACAAGAAATTGCCGATTTAATTGCTTCTAAGGTGACTATTAGTTGAGTTTTTGCTTGGTGTCATTGTATCCTTTCGCAATCCTTGACAAAGAGTGATTGAATGATGATTGATGATTAACGAATGTTGAATGATGAAGGTCGGCTTTACTGCGTAAAGCAAAAGCCTACGATGTAGGAGATTCCTAATTGGCGGAATGACAGGCTTGTACTTCGTAAAGCAACAGCCTACTGTGTAGGAGATTCCTACTTCGGCGGAATGACAGCTTTGACTGCGTAAAGCGATAGCCTACGTTGTAGGAGATTCCTATTCTGCGGAATGACAGCTTGTACTTCGTAAAGCGTGTGCCTAAGGTTAGGAGATTCCTATTTTGGCGGAATGACAGCTTTTACTGCGTAAAGCAAAAGCTTACTGTTGGCGGAATGACAACTTTGTGTGTAGCAAATGAAATGTTATTTCGTTTTAATCTCTTGAAAATTGTTTTTATGAATTGGTTTAACAGATAGTATTTTATATTTTTTTCTGTTATATTTGAAATTCAATTCTTACATTTTAATCATGAAAAAAATTATTTTATTAGTATTAGTTACTTTAAGTTTAGCCTCATTTACAACACCTGATGGAGCGGCATTTAATATCGTTGGAAGATGGAAAGGAGTAGAAAAAAAATCGGTTGGTTACCTGATTTTTCAAGAGGATGGCTATGCTTTTTTAGAGGAAAATGGTGAGAAGATTGGTGGTAAAAACTTTGTTGAGAACGGAAAAAAAGCTACTATGACTTACAAGTTTCAGGATATGGGGAAACTGATGCATATTGATATTGTTGTTACAATTGTTGGAGGAAAACAAACCCAATCTTTATTAGGAATTGCTCAAAAAATCAATAATGATAGTTTCAAATTGCAATTTGGATTTAATAATGTAAGACCTAAAACATTTGATAAAAATGAAACAGTAGTCTTTACTCGAGTTAAGTAATTACTTTTTAGATTATAAATTAAAAAATGTATCGAGAATAAAGCATTAATCAAAACGGTTCTCGATACATTTTTTGTTTCGCTTTACTCCACAAAAAAAACACTCGAACTGACGTTTTTCTGAGACTCTCTCAATGAGTTCTTTAGATTGTTTTAAAAAGAAATAAAATTTACCACTTGCCATGAAAGTTATCAAAACGAATAAAAAAGCTAAAAATCAACCCATTAAAGTATATAAGTTGCACCAACTCGATTGGTTGGAATATATTTCTATTGGTCTATGCTTGTGGTTTGTGTTTTATCCAAAGCCTTATGACTATTTGTTAATAGCGTTGTTGTTACTGCCTTTTGTGGGTATGTTTTTGAATGGGTTAAACAAGCCCAGTATTGCTTCGTTAGTAGAAATTGATCGTGATTCAAAAGACGAGTATGATGTAGCGGATTTTATTGATTTACCCGCTTGGGCTATTGTAGTTCGCACTTTGTTAGATTATGAAACGGATTCTTATGTAGCGGTTATTACTGCAGGTACGATTGCTTTTGTGGGGATTTGTTTGTTTTTGTTGGTTACGCATCAGCAAATTTCGGATTCGAATAAAGACAAGTGGTGGATTTATGGTTCTATAGTTTTTAGTTTTTTTATTTATAGTTATAGTGCTGTTGTGGCTGTGAATTGTACGTTTGATTATTCGGAACCTAAGGAATATCAAACCGAGGTGATTGATAAGCGTATTAGTAGAAGTAGTAAAGGTAGAAGAACGTACTATGTTAAAGTAAAACCTTGGGGACACCACTATGACGCGGAGAGTATAAGTGTTTCTTCAGAGGAGTATGAACTCTATCAGATTAATGATAAGGTGGAAGTGGAGTATAAGGAGGGGTTGTTGGGGATTCCTTGGTATTATTTGGATTGATGAGGGAGAAGGGAGAAGGTTGGCTTCACTTTGTGAAGCGTGTGCCTACTTCGTAGGAGATTCCAACTTCGGCGGAATGACAAGTGATAATTAATTTTAATTTTATATTTATGAGAAAAGTAATTTTATGTTTGGTTTTAGTATTTAGTAGTTTGAATTTGTTTGCCCAAGATTATACGTCTTTAGATTCGGGTACTTTGCAAAAAATGGAAGATTATGTAAAGGCCGAACCAAAAGTCTTGGAATGTTCAAATTTTCTTTTGAGTACTCTTTTTGAAGCAAATAACTTAAACCGTTTGTCGGCTATGCAATATGTTTTAAAATGGATGGAAGGGACTGACTATTCTTTTTCTATCGATTCTAAGGCTGTGGAACTAACCGAGGGAAATAATGACTTATTTGGATTGTATATGATGGCTTTGCCAAAAGTTGTTTTGGAAAATAAAGGGGCTAATTTATCTAATGATGAGATTCATAATCGTGTTGTTGAGTTGTTGATTGCTTATTGTAAAAATGAGAAAAACAACATGAAACCTACTAGGAAGTTAAAGAAATTGATGAAGTAATACTTTGATTGTAAAGTGAAGTTTATTTAAAATTGGTGGCTTCGAGTGCCTCAGCCACCAATTTTTTTTGACCTTTTGCCTTCGAGAGCCTCAGGCAACGGTTTTAAGTAGTTCTATAGAAAATATGATATGGGGGCTGAGGTTCTCGATGCCACCATTTCTCATGACCTTTTGCCTTCGATACTTTGACAAGCTCAGTAACCGATTAGGCAACCGGTTTACCTTTTGCCTTCGAGAGCCTCAGGCAACGGTTTTGAGTAGTTCTAATGAATAATGTGATATGGGGGCTGAGGTTCTCGAAGCCACCATTAATGAATAAATAGTATGAAAGGGTTTATGTACATTTTACTTTGTGCTGATGGTAGTTATTACACCGGAAGTACAACTGACTTAGAGAGAAGATTGGAACAGCATCAAAATGGTGAAGGGGCTAATCATACAAAAAAGAGATTACCAGTTTCTCTTTTATACTATGAGGAATATTCAAGAATTGATGAGGCATTTTATAGAGAAAAACAAGTTCAGGGTTGGAGTAGGAAAAAGAAAGAAGCTTTAATTGAAGGTAAAAGTGATTTGTTGCCATTATTAGCAAAGGCTTATAGAGATTTAGATGAGATATAATAAAAATGGGGGCTTCGAGTGCCTCAGCCACCATTTTTTTTGACCTTTTGACTTCGAGTGCCTTAGGCAACGGTTTTAAGTAGTTCTATAGAAAATATGATATGGGGACTGAGGTTCTCGAAGCCACCATTTCTCATGACCTTTTGCCTTCGAGTGCCTTAGGCAACGGTTTTAAGTAGTTCTATAGAAAATATGATATGGGGACTGAGGTTCTCGAAGCCACCATTTCTCATGACCTTTTGCCTTCGAGTGCCTTAGGCAACGGTTTTAAGTAGTTCTATAGAAAATATGATATGGGGACTGAGGTTCTCGAAGCCACCATTTCTCATGGCCTTTTGCCTTCGAGTGCCTCAGGCAACGGTATTAAAATCGAGTGCCTCAGGCAACGGTATTAAAATCGAGTGCCTCAGGCAACGGTGTGAAAATCGAGTGCCTCAGCTAGCATTAATCTTATAAAAAAAACGCTCAAGACAACTTGAGCGTTTTTTNCGAGTGCCTCAGGCAACGGTATTAAAATCGAGTGCCTCAGGCAACGGTGTGAAAATCGAGTGCCTCAGCTAGCATTAATCTTATAAAAAAAACGCTCAAGACAACTTGAGCGTTTTTTGTAAATTAATAATTTACATAATCGGTGATTTCTAAGCCGTAGCCTATCATTCCTACGCGTTTGGTGGGAGCGGTGCTGTTGGATAGTAATTCGATTTTGGTGATGTCTAAGTCGTGGAGGATTTGTGCTCCGATTCCGAAATCTTTGGTGTCCATTTTAATTTGTGGGGCACGCATTTCGCCTTGAGATTGTAATACTTTTAATTCGGCAATACGATCTAATAACTCTAAGGATTTTACTTCTTGGTTAATGAAGATGATTGCTCCTTTTTCTACTTCGTTAATTTTACGGAAAATATCATCTAGTTTCTTATCGTTGTTATCGGTAAGTGTACCTAAAATATCATTGTTGACTTGGGTTGTGTTGATACGTGTTAAAACCGATTCTCCAGCATTCCAAGTTCCTTTTGTTAAGGCAATGTGTACTTGTTTGTTGGTAGTTTGTAAATACGCACGCATTCTGAATGTTCCAAAACGGGTTTGAATATCAAAATCTTCTTTTTTCTGAATCAAACTATCGTGTTGCATTCTGTAAGCCACTAAAGCTTCAATTGAAACCAATTTTAAGTCGAATTTCTTAGCCACTTTTACCAATTCAGGTAAACGCGCCATAGTTCCGTCTTCGTTCATGATTTCTACAATAACACCTGCTGGTTTAAATCCTGCTAAACGTGCAAAGTCAATTGCAGCTTCTGTGTGTCCGGTTCTTCTTAATACGCCACCTTGTTTTGCAATTAATGGAAATATATGTCCAGGACGTGCTAAATCGAATGGTTTTGTTTCAGGGTCTATTAAGGCTTGAATGGTTTTTGCTCTATCGGCAGCGGAAATTCCTGTTGTTACTCCGTTACCTTTTAAATCTACTGATACCGTAAATGCCGTTTCCATATGGTCGGTATTATTACGTACCATTGTATGTAAGTCTAATTCTTTACAACGCGATTCGGTTAAAGGGGCACAAATAAGACCTCTTCCGTGAGTTGCCATGAAGTTAATCATTTCTGGGGTTACTTTTTCGGCAGCGGCTAAGAAGTCACCTTCGTTTTCTCTGTCTTCATCATCTACTACTATGATTACTTTTCCTTGACGGATGTCTTCTATAGCTTCTTCAATCGTGTTTAGTTGTATGTTCTTTGACATGGTGTTAGTTGTTGTCGTCGTTATTTTGTGTTATTTTATTAAAAAGTTTTTTAAACGGGTCGGTTATCCAATCAAAATTAATCATGATACCAATATCGTTTGTAGCACGATAGGTTAAAATTATAGCAAAAGGTGTCATTAATAACGATGCCATCCAAGCTCCAAGAAAAGGAGGAATAGTATCTTGTTGCGCTACTTTACGTCCGAAAGTATTAATGAAATGGAAGGTTATGAAGATTAAAATAGCAAATACAATAGGCAATCCTAATCCTCCTTTTCGGATAATAGCTCCTAAAGGTGCTCCGATAAAGAACATTAACAAACAAGAGTATGCAATTACAAATTTTTCATGAATTGCCAACCAGTGGTTGTTGATGTTTTTTGTTTTACCTTCTAAATCGGTTTTACTACTTTGAATACTAAACTCCGTACTAGCGGCATTGCTTTTTGCCATTTCTAGTATTTGTTTGCGTTCCAAAGGTGTAAAAATACTTAACAAGTCTTTTTTAGGTGATACGTTTGCATTTGGAACCTTTGGCGTTACATTGTTAATCGTATTTTGATTTTTCTTTCTAAAAATATTATCACTACGCATTACAACATTGTCGGCATACGACATCACATCTTTGTTGTAGCTATTTTGTAATGAATCTAGTGTGTATTTTAATTCTGGAACGGTAAGCATCTTTTCAGATGTAATGTTCCCATCGTCTATTTCGGCTTGATTTAGTTTGGTTAAATCGATATTTACCACGTATTTTTCAAAACTACTTTTGGCAAAAGGTAAGCGTTTGCGGTCTTCGAAATTTTTAGGGTGAATGTCTTCGTAATAATAACCATCATACAATTCTAATTGTAAATAATTTGAATCGTCTTCGCTAGTTAAAACCCCTCTTTTGGCTTTGATGATGGTATTAGCGCCTAATCCCATGTTGTTGTTTTTAACATGCATGGTAACGCCTTCTAGGAACTCGCCATTATCGCCTGATTTTTTATCTACTTTAATGTTAGAAGAACCAATAGTGTTGAATTGTCCTTCAGCAATTGCCATAGCTGGTTTTTGCTGTACAATAGTTTTTCTAAGATTGATGAATTTGTATTGCGCATCTGGAATTACATTATTAGCAAAGAAAAACGATACTAACGCTAAAATCCCTATGGTAATCGTTAGCATTTTCATGGCGCGTTGTAATGAAATTCCAGAAGATTTCATAGCGGCAAATTCATAGTTTTCGGCAAAACTACCAAAGGTCATGATTGAAGCTAACAATACCGAAAGCGGTAATACTAACGGAACAATAGTAGGAGCGTAGAACGATAGGAATTTGATAATTGTAAAAAAGTCCAAATCTTTTCCTGCTAGTTCGGCAATGAAAAGCCAAATTCCTTGTAAAACGAATATAAAAAACAAGATTACAAATACCGAAGTAAATGTAATCATGAAAGATTTAATAATGTATTTATCTAATATTTTCACCCGAACGAAATTAGTCTAATTTATTGATGTAATAATTAGGATATTTTGATTTGGTAAAGGTAAAATGATTTTTCGATAAAGGCTGATTTGTTTTAAAAGAATTAACAGTTAAAGTAGTTTTTGTTCCATTTTTGCCCACTTCAATTACCGTGTAGATGTGTTTTGTTTGTACATCAATCCCTACAAGGATTTCTTTGCGTTGGTCTTTGCTACTATTTGGGGTTAATTTTACGTATTGAATTTTTCTTCCTTTTACGTTTTGAAGAATGTCCCAAGCATATTTGTATCCTGAATTAAAGAAAGTCAACATCTTGTTTGGTGTAATGGCATTATCGTCGTTAGCATCAAAGTTAGCGATAGTTATTTCTTCATCTTCTGGTACAATAGTGTATACTTTTTTTCCGTCAAAAATCTTGGTTACTCCCATGAAATTTAAGTTGTATAAATTTCCTTGAAGTGCCACATTTCCTTTGCTTTCTTGGTTGATGTTTTCTTTTGGATTGTTTAAAGTATATTTAAAGTCAATCACAATATTATCGTACGATTTTATTTTCGCCGATACATCATCTAACAACTCTTTTGCTTTTTTAGCATCTTGAGCTTGTAATGAAAAACCAATAAGTAGTGCGATTGCAACTTGTAAAAAACGTTTCATTTTATTTTTTTTATTCATTGTTTAAAAAGTGTTCCAGTGCTACTAAATCAGGTATTAAAACGGAACGGGCTTTACTACCTTCGAATGGGCCTACAATACCAGCAGCTTCTAATTGGTCGATTAAACGACCGGCTCTATTGTAACCTAATTTTAATTTTCTTTGAATTAAAGAAGCGCTTCCTTGTTGTGCGGTTACGATTACTTCCGCAGCTTCTCTGAATAGCGAATCTCTTTCGGATATGTCTATATCAAGTTTTATGCCACTTTCCTCACCCACGTATTCTGGAAGTAAGTAGGCTTCAGGATAGGCTTTTTGCGCTCCAATGAAATCACAAATCTTGTCTACCTCTGGAGTATCAACAAAAGCACATTGAACTCTGACGATTTCGTTTCCTTGAGTGTACAATAAATCACCTCGTCCGATTAACTGGTCAGCACCACCTGAATCTAAAATGGTTCTAGAATCAATTTTAGAAGTTACTCTAAACGCAATACGCGCTGGGAAGTTGGCTTTAATCATCCCCGTAATTACATTTACCGACGGACGTTGCGTTGCAATAATTAAGTGAATACCAATGGCACGTGCTAACTGAGCTAAACGTGCAATAGGCGTTTCAACTTCTTTACCAGCTGTCATAATTAAATCGGCAAACTCGTCTACAACTAATACGATGTATGGTAAAAAGCGGTGTCCGTTTTCTGGATTTAATTTACGGTTTCTGAATTTCTCGTTGTATTCTTTGATATTTCTAACCATCGCATCTTTTAATAAAGAATAACGGTTGTCCATTTCAATACATAGTGAGTTTAAGGTGTTAATTACCTTGGTGTTATCGGTGATAATAGCGTCACCACCATCAGGTAGTTTTGCTAAATAATGACGTTCAATTTTATTAAAAAGGGTTAATTCTACCTTTTTCGGGTCAACCAAAACGAATTTCACTTCGGCTGGATGTTTTTTGTAGAGTAGGGAAGTCAATACGGCATTTAAACCTACTGATTTACCTTGTCCCGTAGCACCTGCCATCAATAAGTGAGGCATTTTGGCTAAGTCTACTACAAATGTTTCATTTGAAATGGTTTTCCCTAAAGCAATTGGTAATTCCATTTCAGCGGTTTGGAATTTTGGTGAAGAGATAACACTCTTCATAGAAACCATAGTAGGGTTGTTATTAGGTACTTCAATACCAATGGTTCCTTTTCCTGGAATAGGCGCAATAATACGGATTCCTAATGCCGCTAACGACAACGCAATATCGTCTTCTAAGTTTTTGATTTTGGAAATACGAATACCTGCTTCTGGCACAATTTCGTATAAAGTAACCGTAGGTCCTACAGTAGCTTTAATTTGCGAAATACCGATGCTGTAATTCTTTAATGTATCTACAATTTTGTTTTTATTTTCTTCTAATTCCGCTTGATTGATGGTAATACCTCCAGAAGAATATTCTTTTAGTAAATCAATCGATGGGAATTGGTAGTGTGATAATTCTAATGTTGGGTCAAATAACCCAAAATCTTGCACCAATTTGGCTGCTAAGTTTTCTTCAACTAATTCTTCTTCTTCAATTTTTTCAATTACAAAAGCGTCTTCGTTTACGAAATCTTCTTTGGGAATGCTTCGGTCTTCGATAGAAAAATTAGTTACTTCTGGAGTTTCAACTTTTGGTTTTGGATCTAAATTTAGTTCCGATGCAGAAGCAATTGTTGGTTTTAAAGCTTCTTTATCTATTTCGAAAGAGGAAGGATAAGTTTTCAATTCGAAATTACCCATTTCTTCTTCGTCTTCTGTTAAGATAAAATCGTCTTTTGAGTTTGGAGGCGTTGTGATTGGTAAATCAGTATTGATTTCTTCTTCTTCTTCATTATTGTCTTCTGTAGTGTCTACTGCTACTGGTGCTATTGTGCTTTCTGCAGCAATATCTTCATTGAAAGCTGTTTGCGGTTTTTCAAAAACTTTAGTAAAGCTTTCAGGCGACATTTTGATTTTAAATACTAAGAAAATCAGGATACCAAAAAGCAACACTAATAATGTTCCTGTTTTTCCAATGTAATCTTGAATGAAAAGGTTCATTTCAAATCCAACCGTTCCTCCTAATTGCGGAATATAATTCCAGAAAAACCCTAAGATTATTGAAACAAAAATGATGAGATAAAAATCCCAAAAGAAGCTTTTCTTTAATTTAGCTAAAGCCATATCTAAAACTAGGTAAGCTCCCACTAAAAATAAGATTCTAACAAAGATAAATGAGGCAACTCCAAATCCTTTATAAAGGAAGAAGTCGGCTAAGAAAGCGCCAAATTTGCCCAACCAGTTTTCGGCTTTAGCGTTTCTATTCGTTAATTCGGTTACTAAATCCTGATCGTTATTTCCTGTAATGAAATAAGAAATAAAAGAAAGTAATAAGGCTAATGAAAAGAAAATAAGCGAAATACCTAAAATAAACTTCTGCTGACGACTTAAACGCCAAGAGAATTTTTCTTTGGTTTCAGTAGGGTTATTAACGGAGTCTTTGCTAGTTTTTTTGGCCATGTAAACGGAACAATTTTTACAAAAGTAGCTAAATTAAAACAAATACGGAAAATAAATAATGCATCCGATTGTAATCGCTGTTAGGGCAGCAAAAAAAACAGCTCCAGCGGCAATATCTTTAATGAAACCGATGCGTTCGTGATAATCAGGATGTACAAAATCTGCTATTTTTTCAACAGCTGTATTTAATCCTTCAATTCCTAATACTAAACCGAATACTAGAATTTGCATCATCCATTCCATGCGATTAATACCAAAATAGAATCCAGCAAATGTCATAATCACAGCTAAAGAGGATTGCACCATAACGCTATGCTCGGTAGTAATCAATTTAATTGCGCCTTTAATGGCAAATCCAATGCTTTTTAATCGGCCTGTAAAAAGTGTTTCGTCTTTTTCGAATTTCATTTTATTCGTTTAAATTAAAAAACTGTCCTAAAGTTGATTGCTCAATTTCAGGACAGTTGGTGTTTCTTAAAGTACAGCTAAAGCAGCTTCGTAATTTGGCTCGTCAGCAATTTCTTTTACTTGTTCCGTGTGAAGAATTGTTCCATTTTCATCTAAAACAATTACCACACGTGAATGTAAACCAGCTAAAGGTCCGTCAGTGATTTCTAAACCGTAGTTTTTTCCAAAACCACCGTCTTTAAAATCGGATAAGTTGATTACATTTTCTAAACCTTCTGCGCCACAAAAACGTTTTTGAGCAAAAGGTAAATCTCTTGAGATACATAATACTTTAGTATTTGCTAAAGCACTAGCTTTCTCATTGAATTTTCTAACCGAAGCCGCACAAGTTCCAGTATCAATACTTGGGAAAATGTTTAAAACTACTCTAGAACCCGCAAAATCAGCTAAAGTTGCAGTTCCTAAATCGGTTTTTACTAAATTAAAATCAGTAGCTTTTGAGCCTACTGCTGGCAATTCGCCATTTGTGTGTACAGGATTTCCTCCTAATGTAATTGATGCCATACCTAATTTTTTTTTTTGAATAACAAAAGTAAAGAATAATTGGTTAAAGTGTACCTTATCGTTTACTTAAGATTATTTTTTTCTGTTTTTTAAAACCAAGAATTTGTTTTCAGCGTAAATGCCATTATAAAACTTAAAAAAATATAATATGAAAACGAACAAATTTTTTGCTACAGCAGTAGTGGCTTTTGGATTATTAGTAGGAACATCATCATTTGCTCAAACTAAAGAAAGAACAGTAGAAGTAGGAGGAGCTCCTATGTATCCAAGTAAAAACATTGTAGAGAATGCGGTTAATTCTAAAGACCACACTACATTAGTTGCAGCTGTAAAAGCTGCTGGATTAGTTGATGTATTAATGTCAGAAGGACCATTCACCGTTTTTGCCCCAACAAATGCTGCGTTTGCGAAATTACCTGCTGGAACTGTTGAAACCTTATTGAAACCAGAGAATTTAAAATTATTGCAAACTATTTTAACCTACCATGTAGTAGCTGGAAAAATGAATGCAAAAGATATTGATGCTGCTATCAAAAAAGGAAATGGAAAAGCGACTTTAAAAACAGTTAGCGGAGGCACGTTAACGGCTTGGATGAAAGGTAAAGATTTATACATTACTGATGAAAATGGAAACAGTGCCAAAGTAACGATTACAGATGTAAATCAAAAAAATGGTGTAATTCACGTAGTAGATACTGTGGTTACTCCAAAATCATAATGCTTAAAATGTTTAGTTTAGTTTGTTAAATGAAAAGCTCTGAATGTAAGTTCAGAGCTTTTTAATTTATCGTTGTAACCAATTCTTAAAATCAAAGAAGTTTTGAGGTGCTACACCATGACCAACCGGATATTCATGATATTCAATTTCTAAGCCTAAATTTTCTAAAGCTGGTTTTGCTTTTCGAGCCCAGTCTACCGGAATTACTTGGTCAACTGAACCATGAGAAACGAAAAATTTCAAATGTGAAATAGCTTTAGTATCGATGGCTTCTGGTAGGATTTCTTGATTTAAATAGCCGCTTAACGCCACTACTTTAGATATTTTTTCAGGATAGGTTAGGGCAGTAGCATAACTTAAAATCGCACCTTGACTGAAACCAATTAAAGTTACATTTTTAGCGTCGATTGGATATTGTTTAACAATCTCATCAATAAAACTCGCTATGATTTCAACCGATTGTTTGGCTTGTACATTATCAGAAAACTTATTTTCGTCTGCATCAAAATGAATGGCATACCAAGCATGTCCATAAGGTTGTAAATCATAAGGCGCACGAACTGAAATTACATAATGATCTTGAGGTAATTCGGTAGCGAAAGAAAATAGATCTTCTTCGTTGCTACCATAGCCATGTAATAATATCAATAAAGGGTTTTTATCTTTTATTGTTTTTGGTTCTTGAATTAAGTAGTGTAAGTTCATTTTTATGAATTAGAAACTTTTAAATATTTTTTGATACAATTCCCCTAAAAAAGGAACTGGTTTTTGTTCGCCATTCAATGCATTCATAAACCCGAATAACCATAAAATAAAGATGAATGTCCAAAATGAAGCTGTAACCATCCAGTTATCGAAATATCCAATAGGATAGCCTAATAAGAAGAAAGTAATAAAAATTCCTAATGCTTGACGAATGTGAAAACTAGCAAAACTATTCTTAGTTTCACTGTTCATGAATATTGCAATGATACTTCCAATAATTGTTAAATAACTTACAATTGCCGTTTGTTTTCCTTGTTCTATTTCGTTCATAATTTTAAAATTATCAATTATTAATGGTTCATTATTAATTGTCCATTATTGTAAATTCCAACAGCTTTTCCTTTCATTTTTTGTCCTAAGAAAGCCGAATTTTTAGATTTTGATAGGATATTTTCTTTTCCAAATATCCAATTTTCTTCTGTAGTGAATAAAGAAATATCAGCTTTACTTCCGTTTGTTATTGATGGGTTATCAATATTGAAAACCAGTTTGTTGGCTGTTAATTTGTTAACTATTACTTCAAGTGGTAAAATCGTTAGTAAAGTACCAAAAGCACTCTCTAATCCGATGGTTCCATCTTTGGCTAAATCAAATTCTAATTTCTTAAGTTCGATGTCTAAAGGATTATGGTCTGAAGTAATACAATCTATTGTTCCCTCTAAAACAGCTTCCACTAAAGCTTTTCTAGTAGCTTCTTCTCGTAATGGAGGCAGTACTTTGTATCGCGAATCAAATCCCATTAAAATTTCATCGTTTAAAACTAAATTATGAACGGCAACACTGCACGTAACGTTCAAGCCTTTTGCTTTAGCTTCTTTGATTAATTTGATACTTCCTTGAGTAGAAATTGTTGGAATGTGTAATTTTCCGCCAGTGTATTCTAATAAAAATAAGTTACGAGCGACTTGCAATTCTTCGGCTAAAGCTGGGATTCCTTTCATACCTAATTTTGTACTTACCTCACCTTCATTTGCAATTCCAATTCCTTTTAAAGTGCTGTCTTGGCAAAAAGAGATTACCATTCCGTCGAAATCTTGCACGTATTGTAAGGCAATTTTTTGAAGATTGGCATTTTGTAACGCTTTCTTATAATCCCCAAACGCAATGGCTCCAGCGTTTTTCATGTCGAATAATTCCGCTAAATCCGTTCCTTCGCTACCTTTTGTTAAAGCGCCGATTGGATATAAAGTTGTTGCTTGGTTTTTAGCTCTGTCCAATACAAATCGTACTTGCGCTTGATTATCGATAGTTGGATTTGAGTTAGGTTGTAAAGCTACAGCTGTAAATCCGCTCTTAGCTGCGACTTTTAAGCCGTTTTCTATGGTTTCACGATCTTCGTAGCCTGGTTCTCCAAAAGAAACCGAGCTGTCCATCCAACCTTGAGAAACGTGTAAATTAGGAACATTCACCACTTCAAAACCTGAAGTAGCTGCGATTTCTTTTTCTATTTGTGTTATCGTTCCGTTTTCAATTTTGATGTCCATCACTTGGTTGTGAAATGGACTTGAAGCGTCGATGATTTTGGCTTGTTTTAGAATAACTTGCGTCATTTTACAAATTTTTGGATTAGTAGTTCTGTTATTAAAAATAGTAGTGTTGCGATGATAAACCATTTCCAAATTTCATTGCTTGTACGTTCGGAAGCAATATCGTTTAGAACGGTAGATATGTTGTCTACTTTAGTGAAACTCTCAAAATTGGCAGTCGAAATTTGCGTTAAATCACTTTCCGTTCTTGGATAGTTGAAACTGATTTTCTTTAGCGAATTGTTCGCTTTTATCACATCAAAATTTCCTGCTTCTTCTGGGTAATCACCAAAGGATAATTTGCATTTGGTATTTAATATTTGTTGCATCGGAATGAAACTATAGCCTTCTTTTTGAACTGAAACCACTTCGTCTTTTGCTAAAATAGTTTCTAAAATTAGGTTTTCGTTTTCTCCAATGGTGTATGCGTTAATTCCTGTTTTTCCTTGATTTTGTCCCATGTTGTAAAATGTTGGAACAATTAAAGGTGCATTTTGGAAGTTACTATTTTGTTTGTTTATCGGTGCCGAAAAAGCGTAAAACGTTCCCAATCGATTCGTAGTTGAACCCACGAAAACTGAATTGTCTTCGTATTGTAAAATGTTCGTAATTCCTGATAAAGTAAAACTTTCTTTTACATTTGGATATTGAAAATTAGTCACTTTTTTCTCAAAAACCGTTTGGTATAATGGATGATTAAAGTTGATTTTCGTGATTTGTTTTCCAGATGTTGAAAGTTCGGAATAATTCAATCCACCGAAGTTTTTTGCGAAAGCATTTAATAAAGAAGGTGAATTTTTTGCATTCGGAATCAAAACAATATTTCCACCTTTTTCGTAAAATGATTTCAGTGTTGTTCCTAAAGCAACTGGTAAATCTTCCAATTCATTCAGTACAATCGCATCTTGATTTTCAATTTGATTGTAATCTAAAGTGGCTAATTCCGTGCTTTTGAAATTAAACTCATCACCAGTGAAGATGCGACTTAAAAAGTTGTTCTTATCAGAATTTCCAATAGCGATTACATTTGCTTTTTCAGGTTTAGAAATGCTTAAATAGTAATCGTTATCGTAGCTTAGACTGTTATCTTCAATACTAATATTTCCGTGGAAATCATTTTTTGGAATGGTGATTGCAATTTCTGTTTTTGGATTTTCAAATTTCGCAATGGTTTTGGCAATGGCTTTATTGTTACTGAAAACAGAAAGCGGCACTTCATTCTCTGTTTCTCCAAAAGCTTGAAGCGTGATTTTCAATTCGTAAAATTGTTCTAAAACTTGTGAAATCGTTACTTTATCAATGCTGATATTAGTTTTGTTTTGCGCTTCGGGCTGGATGAAATATACTACGTTATTTTCTGCTAAATCCAAGGCTTTTTTACTTTCCGATTGAATGGCATCGGTAATGATAACGTAGTCTTTTTTTGTGTTTTTCTTTTTGGTTTCTACTTGATTGATCAAATAATCCAACTGAAACGGCATCGCAGAGTACTTTAAATTCTGCAATTCTTTTTGAATGGATTTGACATCCGTGTCCCAAAACACTTCGGAATTGGTAAGTAATGAAAATTGTTGGTTTTCAGGTAATTCTTCTAATAAATCTTGAATGCTTCGTTTTAGTAATTCGCCTTTTGCGCCTTTAGCTTGCATCGAAAACGAATTGTCTAATAAGATAATTAATTCGTTTCCTTTATTGGTTGTGTCTTTGGCGTCAAAAAAGGGTTGTGCAAAAGCTATAATCAAACAAGCTAATAGCAATAAACGAGTAGCTAACAACAACCATTTCTTGATTTTAGAACTTTTTCGGGTTTGAATTTGAAGTTCTTTAAGGAGTTTTACGTTAGTAAAATATTCTTTTTTAAAACGACGTAATTGAAATAAATGCACCAAAATTGGTATCACCAACAGAAAAAGGAAGTATAGAATTTCTGGATGTTTGAACTGCATTTATTATTAGAATTTGTCAAAAGTACGAAATTCAATTTAGATTACTGTAGATATTTGAGTCATTTTTTTGGAACACAGATGACACGGATTTAAGAAATTTACACGGATTTTTAAAAAAAAACTAACTAATTGAAATAATTATTCCTTTTTTAAATTTATGAGCTGATTCAAATGCATTGTAAATTTGATTGTATTCAATCATTATTGATTCGGCCCAATGTATTCTCTCATTATAATAACCTTCAATATTAGAAATTCTTTCTTTTAGTTTTTCATTTTCAAGTGATTTAGTTATTTTTTCTGAAGTTATATTTTTTAATTCACTCCAAATTTCATTGACTCTTTTCGAATCATGAAAATAAAAACTTGTCATATTTTCTGATTCTTTTATATAAAAATCATCTTTATCTATTTGACATAAAACTTTAGTGTTTGATGTATCTAATATTTTTAAAAGTTCAAATAATGGATTCCAACTTTTAGTGTCTTGACCAAAAATTAAGTTATTTAATTCTTCCTCTGAAAAATTATTCTCTAAATAGCTTTCATAGTCAAAGCTTAAATGGATGGTTTTATCTATTATATTATCTTCAATAACATAATAACAAGCAATTAATCCCATTTATTTTAAGCATTTAATTATTTCTTCTTTCTCTTCTCGTCTCTTTTACGTTCGATATTTCTATTTCTTGATTCGGTTTTACGTGGTTTACGTTTTCCTGGGCCTCCAAGGTTTACTTTCGCATTTTTATCTTTTTTCTTGTGAAAAGCTTCTCCACCTTCTTTTTTAGGTGTTTTCAACAAGAATTTCATTTTTTTCTTTTCCTTTTCGAAATCTAAGTAGCGTTCTTCGATTTTTAAATCTTCTGGAAGTGGAAATTCTTTGATTTCGGTATTCATTAATAATTCTACCTCAATTTTACTTTCAACTTCACTTGGTGAAACCAAACTGATTGCAATACCTGTTTTATCAGCACGACCCGTTCTACCAATACGGTGCATGTATTTTTCTGGTTCTTCAGTGAATTGTAAGTTGATTACGTGCGTGATATCAGAAATATCCAAACCACGCGCCATGATATCAGTAGTAACCAAACCTCTTAATTCGCCTGCTTGAAAAGAAGCCATCGTATTCAAACGATAATTTTGCGATTTATTCGAGTGAATTACACCAAATTGCTCTGGAAATTCTTCGTCTAATGTTTCAAAAACCAAATCAACAATACGTTTGTTGTTTACGAAAATTAAAACACGTTCCATGGTTTCGGTTTCACGAACCAAGTGTTTTAATAGGTTTAATTTGGTAAGGAAATTTGGAACTTGATAAACGATTTGTTCAATTTGTTCTAGAGGCGTTCCGCTTTGCGCCAAAGATACTTCTACTGGAAAATCGAAATACTCATCTAACATGGCATCTACCTCTTCCGTCATAGTTGCCGAGAATAAGATGTTTTGTTTTTTGCCACGCATCATCGATAAAATCGAAGTCAATTGGGCACGAAATCCTAAGTTTAATATTTCGTCAAACTCGTCAATAACTAATTTTTGTAATTCGTCGAAACGTAAAACTCCATCTAAACCTAAATCCATAACACGTCCAGGCGTTCCTACTAAAATATCGACACCTTCTGCTAATGCTTTTCTTTGCGTATTGATGTTAACTCCACCATAAATTCCAAGTGTCCGCACACTCATGTATTTGGTCAATTTTTCAACTTCTTCTGCAACTTGAACGACTAATTCACGCGTTGGAACTAAAATAACAATTCTTGCTGATTCGTTATTTTGAAATTTCCATTGTTTTAGAATAGGAAGTAGATAGGCAAAGGTTTTTCCTGTTCCTGTTTGTGCAATTCCCATCATGTCTCTTCCTGAAAGAATTACAGAATGCGATTTTTCTTGAATAGGTGTAGCGTGAACAAAACCTAATTCGTCTAATGCTTTTTGTAGTGATTTTGGTAAATCAAATTCTTGGAACGTTTTCATAAAGGGTATTAAATTTGTGCAAAGGTACATAAACTTTTTGGAATGAATTTTAACACGTGACAAGGGTACTAAATTTAATCTTGTAACGTTTTATCGGAATTGTGTAATAGTAATTCGATTTAATAGTAATAGTTTTGTATTGTGAAAAGGAATATTTTATTTTTTATTGTTTTTATCTTTTGTTTAAATTCGGATCACATTTGTGCTCAGGATATTATTCAAGAGAAAGATAGTATTTCGATTTACCAAGACATTAATGATTTATCTAAAAAAAATAAGTTTTCGAGATTCATTTATAAGTTGGTTTTTAAAGAATCGGCATTAGAAGCTGAAAACTTAGTTCCTTTTAAGCCTAAAAAGAAAAAAAAGGTAGTTAGCACATCTCAAGAAGGAAAAATCATTCGTAACATTACAATTGAAACTTTAGATCCTTTTGGTTATTCAATTACTAACGAAAAAAAAGTACCTAAGAGAAAGTTAGAGAATTTTGGAAACTCGGTTCACATAAAAACAAATGAAATTACCATTCGAAATATCATGTTGTTCAAAAAGCATGACAAATTAGATGCTAAACTTGTACTCGAATCGGAACGTTTGATTCGAAGTCAGCGTTACATTCGTGAAGTTACTATTGTACCTGTTGATATTCCTAATAGCAAAGACTCGATTGATGTTAAGATTCGAGTTTTGGATTCTTGGACTTTGATTCCAACTGGTAGTTTGTCTTCAAATGAGAGTAGTGTTAAATTAACTGAACGTAATATTTTAGGTTTTGGACATTTGATAAGTGGAAATATAAAAAACCGTTTTGATACTAAAGAAAGAGCTACTTATGCTCAATATTCTATCAATAATATTAAAAATACTTATATCCGTTTGGATTTAGATTATGCTAATGATTTTAATAATGATAGTAAACGAAGTATTGATATCAATCGCCCTTTTTATTCGGTAATTACAAAAAATGCTGGTGGATTTTATTTCGAGAACCGATTGCGTACAGAGCAAATTCCATTTTTTGATGATTTTATTTTGCGAGATGTTTCATATGATTTTCAAGAATATTGGTATGGAAGAGCTTTTAAAATAAATTCGAAAGACAATCCAGAGCGCTATTTTACCAATATGATTATAGCGTTAACTTATAATCAGAAAGTTTTTGGTCGTGTTCTCGATGCTGTTTTAGATCCTTCTAATTATTTTTCAAATGAGAAGAATTGGATTGGAATGATTGGGGTTTCTAAACAAAAGTTTTATCAAGATAAATTTGTTTTCAATTATAATATTACGGAGGATATTCCATACGGTGAAAATATTGCTTTAATTATTGGACATCAAGAGAAAAATAGTAATTCTAGAATGTATACTGGATTGAGTGTTTCCTATGGAAAAAAATATTCATTTGGTTACGCAAGTGGTTTTGCCGAATGGGGCAGTTTTTACGATGCTGGATTAACAGAACAAACTACTTTTAAGATAGGCTTGAATTATTTTAGCCCTCTTATTTCTTGGGGCAAATGGCATTTTAGACAATTTGTGAAACCTACGTATGTTTGGGGGAATAATAGAGATGAATCGTTTAAAGATCGTTTAAATTTACTCGAAGCAGATGGATTACCTGGATTTAATAATCGTTTAAACGGAACTCAAAAATGGACAGCATCTTTTCAAACGCAATCTTATATTCCTGGAAGTTGGTATGGCTTTAGATTTAGTCCTTATTTTAATATGACACTAGGTTCTTTAGCTAATGAAAAGGCTTTGTTTTCGAGTAAGGTGTATTCGAAATTTAGTATTGGAGCTTTAATTAATAATGATTTTTTAGTATTCAATAGTTTTCAGATTTCTTTTTCGTACTACCCAACGATTCCGTTTGAAGGAGATGACGAGATGAAATTCAATTCTTTTGAGAATACTAATTTAACACTATATGATTTTCAGTTATCCAAACCTGCTTACATTAAATATGAATAATTAAATCGTCATAGAAAACAATTTGGTTTCTGGAGCTTTTCTAATTAAACGTAAATCAAATGCCATACAAATATTACGAACGAAAGGTTTTCCTTTTTCTGTAACAGTTATGGTATCATCTTGAATGGTTAGAAAACCATCCTCTCGCATTTCTTCTAAACTTGCTAAAACTGATGGTAGTTCAGGAAAATCTAAAGCTTCATCTTTCCAAGAAGTAGTAAACTGACACATTAAATTCAAAATATGTCTTCTGATAATTAAGTCTTCAGGTGTTAAAACGTGCCCTCTAAAAACAGGTAATTGGTCTTCTGCTAAATGGGTGTAATAATCTTCGATTGTTTTTTCGTTTTGTGCAAAACTGTACCAACTATCGCTAATTGATGAAACTCCTAATCCAATCATTAACTGCGTTTTTGAAGCCGTGTAGCCCATGAAATTACGGTGTAGCTTACCTTCTTTAAATGAAGTAAACATACTATCGTTTTCTAATGCAAAGTGATCCATTCCAATTTCATGATAACCGTTTTGTGCTAGTTGTTTTTTGCCTTCTTCATACAACATGCGTTTTTCATCATCTTTTGGTAAATCCTCATCTTTAAAACCGCGTTGACCGTTACCTTTAATCCATGGCACGTGAGCATAGCTGTAAAACGCTAATCTATCAGGTTGTAATGATTTGGTTTTATCAATCGTATCTTTAACATCGGCTAAGGTTTGAAATGGAAGTCCGAAAATTAAATCGTGTCCTACAGAAGTATAGCCAATTTCTTTTGCCCAAAATGTTACTTTTGCTACGTTATGAAAAGGTTGAATGCGGTGAATAGCTTCTTGTACTTTAGGTGAATAATCTTGTACACCAAAGCTTACACGTCTGAATCCTAAATTGTATAAGGTTTGTAAATGGTTTCGAGTTGTGTTGTTTGGATGCCCTTCAAAACTAAATTCGTGTTCTTCGGCTTTTGTTGCATACTGAAAAATTCCGTTCATCAAGCGTTCTAAATTTTCAGGCGAAAAGAACGTTGGAGTTCCGCCACCTAAATGAATTTCTTTGATGATTGGTTTTCTTGGAAATAAATCGCAATACAATTTCCATTCTTTAATTACGGCTGTAATATAAGGATCTTCAACCTCATGGCGTTTTGTAATTCGCTTGTTGCAACCGCAAAAAGTACACAAACTTTCGCAAAACGGAAGGTGAATATATAAGCTGATACCTTCGGTAGCATTCGATTCTTTAAAAGATTGTAAAAGGGTACGTTTCCAATCTTCTAAATGGAATTTTTCCTCTTCCCAATAAGGAACAGTAGGATAGCTGGTATAACGTGGCCCTGGAACATTGTATTTTTGGACGATTGATACTGACATGGCGATAGATTTTTTGCACCATACAAACTTAGTTTGCTTCTGAACAATAAAAAATGATAATTATCATATTGCCCTTGTGTAACAAATATTACATAAAAAGGCAGGTTGAAATCGTATCTTTGGAATAGAAAAATAAAAGATTATGAACGCAAAATTTAATGATATCATCAATAGTAATGATTTGGTTTTAGTGGACTTCTATGCCGATTGGTGTGGACCATGTAAAATGATGTCGCCTATATTGCAAGAAGTGAAAACTAATTTAAAAGAAGCTGTAAAGATTATAAAAGTGAATGTTGATCAACATCAAGATTTGGCTAGTCATTTTATGGTTCGTGGAGTTCCTACTTTGATGTTATTTAAAACGGGTAAAATGCTTTGGAGACAATCGGGAGTTTTAAGTTCAAAAGATTTAACTGATATTATCAGTAATCATTTGAATTAATTTTTTGTATATTTAGATTCGAAAACATTAAAAAAATAGAATAATGAAGATAAAAGTATTGAGTTTAATGTTCCTTTTGTTAGGATTTACCTCTTGTTTAAAAAATCAAGCCGATAGCGTGCAAGTTTTAGATGTAGCAAAGTATGAGCAAAAAATTACGCAACCTGATGTGCAATTAGTGGATGTTCGAACACCAGAGGAGTTTAGTGAAGGTCATATTGAAAATGCAGTAAATATCGATTTTATGGCAGATGATTTTGATGCCAAAGTGGCGAGTTTAGATAAAGAAAAACCTGTAATGGTGTATTGTAAATCGGGAGGAAGAAGTGCTAAAGCTTCTGCGAGATTAAAAGAATTAGGATTTAAAAATATTACCGATTTGGAAGGTGGTATTTCAAATTGGAATAGCCAAAATAAACCCACAGTAAAATAAACTTAATATTATAATTATTATGAAAAAAAATGTTGGTACAGGTGACCGCTTTTTGCGTGTTATGATTGGAGTTATTGCTTTGATTTTAGGCCTTTCGGGTATGTTAGATGGAACATTAAAATGGGTAGTATTAGGTGTTGGAGCTATTATGGTTCTTACAGCCTCAATGCAATTTTGTCCTCTATATACTTTACTAGGAATTAATACTTGTAAAGTAAAACCAAAAAAATAAGTAATAATCAATATTATTTAAAGTATGATTTGCCTTGGTAAATTGTACTTTTTTATTTTATACAATATGATATCTTGGCATGATTTTGAAAAAGTAGAAATGCGCGTTGGAACAATTTTAGAAGTACAAGATTTTCCAAAAGCTAATAAACCAGCATATCAATTAACGATTGATTTTGGTTCTGAATTGGGCATCAAAAAATCATCTGCTCAAATTACCAAACGTTATGCTAAAGAAGAATTACTAGGTAAACAAATTATTGCAGTTGTCAATTTTCCTAAAAAACAAATCGCAGATTTTATGAGTGAATGTTTGGTGTTGGGTTCAGTAGGTGAGGAGAATGATATTGTTTTGCTGACTTCTGATATTCCAGTTGAAAATGGGTTGCGAATTGGATGAAAAAAATCCCAAATTCTTTTTAGAATTTGGGATTTGTATTTCATAATCTAACGATTAAATATCGTCAAAATCAATATTAGTAAAACTTTCTGCTGATTTTATTTCTTCGTTATCTTCAGCATAGATTTCTCTTTTGAAATCTTTTTGGTGTCTTTCCGAAATTACTTCTTCACCTTTTTGGTCTAAAACAAAATCAGTCATTTCGTCTAAAATTTCTCTGAAAGCAGCGAAATCTTCTTTGTACAAATAAATTTTGTGTTTTTTAAAGTGAAATGAACCATCTTCTTCTGTAAACTTTTTACTTTCAGTAATGGTAATGTAGTAATCATCTGCTTTTGTAGCTCTTACATCAAAGAAATACGTTCTTCTTCCTGCACGCAATACTTTAGAAAAAATATCTTCTTTTTCTAACATGTCATTTTCTCTCATAATCCTACTGTCAATTAATTAGTGTTATAGCGTCTCAAAAATCTAAAAAAAAATTGGATTAAACAAAAGTTTAGTCAATTTCTTTTTCCGAAAGTTGTTTTAAGTATAACTCTTTGTAGTAACCATTTTGTTCTAATAGTTGAGAATGAGTGCCTTGCTCAATGATTTTTCCTTCCTCTAAAATGATAATCCAATCCGCATTTTTAGCTGATGACACACGGTGACTTACGATAATAGTGGTTTTGTCTTTGCAATATGCTAGCAAGTTGTTTAGTATGGTTTCTTCGGTTTCGGTATCAACGGCGCTAAGACAATCATCTAATAGTAGGATAGGAGCGTTTTTGATTAAAGCTCTAGCAATTGAAACTCTTTGTTTTTGTCCACCAGATAACGTAATACCTCGTTCACCTAAAATGGTTTCGTATTGTTGATTGAAATTCATAATGTTATCATGAACTACCGCTTTTTTTGCAGCTTCCATAACTTCTTCATCGGTAGCATTTTCATTACCAAATTTAATATTGTTTTTAATGCTATCTGAGAACAAGAAAGCATCTTGTGGCACCACACTTATTTGATTACGTAAATCGAATAAATTTAAATCTTTAATGTCTTTGTTGTCGATATAAACTGTTCCTGAATTAGTGTCATATAAACGACTAATTAAGGTTAAAAGAGTTGATTTTCCAGAACCTGTTTTTCCTAAAACTGCTAATGTTTTTCCTTTTTTAACTTCAAACGAAATCTTGTCTAAAGCTTTGATATTGGTATCATCATATTCAAATGAAACATTGTCAAATTTGATATTACCTTCAATTGTAGAATGGCTGCTGTTGGTGTTTTTAATTTCAGGTTCTTCTTTTAGGAATTCGTTAATACGTTTTTGAGAAGCTTCTGCCTCTTGAACCAATGATGAAACCCAACCTAAAGAGGCTACAGGCCAAGTTAACATGTTGATGTATAAAATGAATTGGGCAATTACTCCAATACTGTTAATTTCGGGGTCGTTATTAATGTACATAGAACCACCAACATACACCACAACCAAGTTACTCAATCCAATAAGTAAAATCATTAAAGGACCGAAAAGTGAATTTACTCTAGCTAAATCCATTGCTTTTACCTTACTTTCATTGCTTAAATCGGTAAACTCTTGTTGTTTTTTATTCTCAATTGCATAGGCTTTTATCACGCGAATTCCCGAAAAAATTTCTTGTGTAAAAGAAGATAAAGTTGATAAATTTTGTTGAAAATCACCACTTTTCTTATGAATCATAGAACTGATTTTGAAAATACTATAGGATAAAAGTGGTAATGGTAATAGAGAATATAAAGTAAGCTTTGGCGATATGTTGTACATGTAAATCACCACAATCGTAAAACGCATTAAGGTATTTAATGAGTACATAACGGCAGGCCCAACATACATTCTTACTTTTCCAACATCTTCACTAATTCGATTCATTAAATCGCCAGTACGATTGTTTTTGTAGAAACGTTGTGTTAAAGTCTGGTAATGATTAAAGATTTCATTCTTTAAATCAAATTCGACATGGCGCGACATTACAATTAATGTCTGACGCATTAAGAATGTAAAAAATCCAGCTATAATTGTGGTAGCTAGGATTAAGAGAATATTTTTTACTAATAATTCTTTCTGAAACGGAATATCATTTGTAGGGTGTTTCACATAATCTTCAATCACTTTAATAGAGTTTCCAATTAACTCAGGTGTGAATAAAGAAAATATTTGTGCGATAATGGTTATTAATATCCCTAATAGGAAACGATATTTATATTTGACAAAGTATTTGTTTAAATATTGCAGTTCTTTCATAGTAATCTTTAGTGTGATATCGAATCGTTACCAAATTAATTAAAAAGTTAATCAATTGATAATGAATGATTATCGGGTTTTTTAGCTTTTCATTGCTAAATTATTAAAATAAATATAATTTTTTGAATCAATTTAAAATTATTCGTAATATTGTAATTAAATATTGAATAATTTTCAACCCAACTCAAATCACATGACAGCAGAATTATTAAAAGCGAATGAGCTTCATAAAGTAGACCCAGTATTCGGTCAGGTTTCTTTTGATGGTCATGAACAAGTTGTATTTTGTCACGACAAAGATACAGGATTAAAAGCAATTATTGGAATTCATAACACAGTTTTAGGACCTGCATTAGGAGGAACTAGAATGTGGAATTATACAAACGAATGGGAAGCGTTAAACGACGTTTTACGTTTGTCTCGTGGAATGACTTTCAAAAACTCAATTTCGGGATTAAATTTAGGTGGAGGAAAAGCGGTTATCATTGGTGACGCTAAAACTCAAAAAACGCCTGAATTAATGCGCCGTTTTGGACAATTTGTAGATTCATTATCTGGAAAATATATCACTGCAGAAGATGTAGGAATGGAAACCAAAGACATGGATACTGTTAACGAAGTAACGAAACACGTTGCGGGTATTTCAGTTGAAAGAGGTGGTTCAGGAAATCCTTCTCCTGTAACAGCTTATGGAGTTTTCATGGGAATGAAAGCAGCTGCTAAATACAAATATGGTTCTGATAGTTTAGAAGGTAAAAAAGTATTAGTACAAGGAATTGGACACGTGGGTGAAGTGTTAGTACAACACTTAACAGAAAGTGGTGCTTTAGTTACGATTACTGATATTAACGAAGATAGAGTAAACCAAGTAGGAGCGAAGTACGGCGCTAAAATTTATACAGGTGCTGATTTATACAGTGCTGATGTAGATATTTATGCACCTTGTGCTTTAGGAGCTACTATTAACGATGCTACTATCAACAATATTAAAGCTTCTATCATTGCTGGTGCTGCAAATAACCAATTAGCAAACGAAGCAATTCACGGAAAAATCTTAAAAGAGAAAGGTATTTTATATGCACCTGATTTCTTAATTAACGCTGGAGGTGTTATCAATGTGTATTCTGAATTAGTAAAATGGACGAATGCTCAGGTGATGGAAAAAACAGAAAACATCTATAACACAGCATTAGAGATTTTCAAATTTGCAGATGATAACAACATTACTACGCATCAAGCAGCCTTTTCAATGGCGCAAAAACGTATTGATGATGCAAAAAATGAATTAAAGAAGTAATTCGTTTTAAATAAAATTGTATTTTTGCAGAGCGAAAGAGGCAACTTTTTCGCTCTCTTAATTTTATAAAGTTCTTAATTAGTATGTTAAACAGAAGACATATCCGAGTAAAAGTGATGCAAAGTATTTATGCAATGCACCAACACCAATCTGATAATTTGGATAAAGAAGAAAAATTCCTTTTTCAAAGTATCGAAAATACCCAAAACTTGTATCTTTTATTGCTTTCAGCACTTATAGAAATCAAAAAGAAAGAAGAGGAATACATCGATTTGGCTTCTAAAAAACACTTAGCTACTAAAGAAGAACGTCATCCAAATTTAAAATTCATCAACAATAAAGCTTTGGTTTTATTAACCGAATCAGAAGCATTAGAAACGGCTTTAGATGATAATAACATCAAC
Source organism: Flavobacterium lacisediminis (assembly GCF_025909975.1). Lineage (GTDB taxonomy): Bacteria > Bacteroidota > Bacteroidia > Flavobacteriales > Flavobacteriaceae > Flavobacterium > Flavobacterium lacisediminis. Next base: position 226,657 of record NZ_JAPCIO010000005.1, read on the forward strand.
AACTGGAAATTGAATGATGATATTATTTTAGGTTTAATAGACACTATTAAAGAAAGTGAATTGTACCAAAATTACATGGAAAAACCAACTAGTAGTTTTGAAGATGATAAAAACTTTATTGCCGATTTATATACCGAAGTAATTGCTCCAAGTGATCGTCTATACGATTATTTAGAAGATTATAAATTAACTTGGGTAGATGATTTACCGGGAATCAATACTCTGATTGTGAAGCAAATCAAACAATTAAAATCGGAACATGATGCATTGGTAATTCCAAAAGTCTATAAAGATTCTGATGATAAAGAATTTGTAAAAAACTTGTTTAGAAAAACGGTTTTAAACGAAGTTGAATTATCTAAAGAATACATCGATAAAACGCCAAATTGGGATGTAGAACGTATTGCCGAAATTGATACCATTATCTTAAAAATGGCAATTTGTGAGTTGTTGAAATTCCCTTCTATTCCTACGAAAGTAACAATTAACGAATATTTAGAAATTGCAAAAGAATATTCTACACCAAAAAGTAGTATTTTTATCAACGGAATTTTGGACAACTTAGTAAAAGAGTTTGACCGAGACGGAAAATTGAACAAAGCAGGTAGAGGTTTATTATAAAATTTTAATTATATGATAAGAAAATCAATTGGGTTATTCGCCCTTTCGTTAGTTGTGTTAACAACAGCTTGTAAACAAGAAAGTGCAGCAGATAAAATTACTGATGCTGATGTGAAAACCATTGAAGCTGAAAAAGCATTAATAGGAAAATTACCTATCGTGGAATTAGACAAGGAAATTCACGATTTTGGAACTATTAAAGAAGGTGATATCGTAGAAACAGAGTTCATTGTTAAAAATACTGGAGAATCTGATTTAGTTATTGCTGATGCTAAAGGAAGTTGTGGATGTACTGTTCCAGAACCACCAAAAGATCCAATTAAACCAGGTGCTTCTGCACCAATAAAAGTTTCTTTTGATTCTAAAAATAAACCAGGAGAACAAGAAAAAACAGTAACGTTAACGACTAATACTGAGAATGGTCATGAAACGTTTAAAATTAAAGCAAATGTAACACCAGCTGCTAAGTAGTAGCTAAATAATAAACAACGTATGAATCCAAGTTTAGCAATACAAATTGTATTAATGATTGCCGTGTTTTATTTTTTATTAATAAGACCACAACAACAAAGAGCCAAAAAAGAAAAAGCATTTGAAACCGGATTAAAAGTAGGTGATAAAATTATCACTAAAGCTGGAATCCACGGTAAAATTGCAGAATTGAATGAAGATACAATCGTTGTAGAAACAATGGCTGGTAAAATCAAAATGGAAAAATCTGCTATTTCAATGGAAATGAGTGCTAAATTAAAAGCATAATTTCATTTTAAATAAAAGTAAAGCCGAATTTCTTAATTGAAATTCGGCTTTTTTATGCTCTATATTTATCGTTCAATCCTCTTTCTTCTAAAATCATTGGAATGACTTTTTCTAAACGAGTAATTTGTGTTTTTTCTTGTTTGGCAGTAACTATATATTCTATAAATTCTCTTTGTTTATATGGTGAAAATTGATTGAATTTAGTATGTAGTTCTGAATTTTTATCCAATTCTTTTTGCAACAATTCAGGGATAATGGTTTCTTTTTTTTCTTTCGGAATAACTAATCCTTTATCTTCAATTTCAATGGCTTCTTTTATATAGTTTAAAATCAGTTTTTCATCAATTTCTTGTGCCGAGTTGAATCGCATTTGACGAAGTGATTTCGTATTCTCTTCATTGGCATTTATGAGCAGTTTTTTCTCATCTTTCAAAAAAACACCATTGTAAAACCATATTCCAAAATACGATTTAAATCCACCAATTCCCACTACATTTCTGTTTTTATAGGTATAAACAGGTCCGCCCCATTTCGTAGTTTCAACTAAAAGGGTTTTACGAATGATAGTATGCAATTGCTCCAATTCGTTTTCCCATTGATTGGTTTTATTCCATTTGTTTTCTTTTTCCAAAGTGATAACGATTTATTTATCAAATGTAAAAAATCTTCATAAAAAAAGAGGAACATTGTCCTCTTTAATTAATACTTAGAATTTTACTTTAACTGTAATTGGTTTGCCATTTCGCATTACGGTTACGTCTTTTTCATCGCCTACACTTAATTTTCCTAAACATTCCATATAGCCATATACTTCTTTGATTTCGCAATCTCCAATTTTTACTAGGATATCGCCTGCTAAAATTCCTGCTGCATGTGCTGGACGATTATCGGTAACACCATCAATATGTAAACCATCACCATGGTCTGTATAATCTGGCATGATTCCTAAAGTTACTTTGTATTTTGGAACTGTCTTTCCAGCATCCATAGTCGTTTTAGTGAATGTAATTTTATCTAGATTTTCAATTTCATTACTTACTCTAAATACATAATCTACAATATTTCTAACACCATAATAGTTGATTTTATCTTCATCATCACTTGGTTTATGGTAATCCATGTGAGTTCCTGTAAAGAAAAACAACACTGGAATATCTTTTAAATAAAACGAAGTATGGTCAGATGGACCTTGTCCTGCATTGTCTAAAGTTACATTGAACCCAGCTGGTTTGTTTTTATTAATGATGTTTGTAAATTCAGGAGCAGTTCCTACACCACCCACTGTTAAACCTTTATCTGCATTTAAGCGGCCAATCATGTCCATATTAATCATTACGATAACATTTGGATGTAATGATTTTAAAGTTTCCGCCATGTGTTTAGATCCAATTAAACCATCTTCTTCACCCGAAAACAAAGCAAAAATATAATTCGCATTTTCTTTGACTTTGTTTTTTGATAACATACGAGCTAATTCTAAAACTCCAGCCACGCCAGAAGAATTATCATCAGCGCCATTATGAATTTCGCCATGAGAATTTGGTTTCGTAGAATGGTTGTGTTCGTTTAAACCTAAATGGTCATAGTGTGCGCCAATAATAATGGTTTTAGAAGCTTTGTTATCTAAAAAGGCAATCACATTAGTTCCGTGATTTGCTTTATCTCCAGAGCCATCCGTTGCATGAGGATTCAATTTTACTTTGTAATTGAATTTTTGGAAATAACTATTGTTGGCATAAGGCTTTAATCCTAATGATTTGAATTCTTTTGCGATGTAATCCGCTGCTTTTTTCTCGCCTTCAGAACCAGTTAAACGCCCTTGTAATGCATCAGATGATAAGTACGTTATGTGTTTTTTTAATGCTTTTGGTTGAGCAATTTCAGTTGCATCTCCTTCAACCCAGTCTGCAATGAAAACGTTGGTTTCTCTTGGTTTGCTTTGCATTCTGTTACTAGAGAAAACTAATTTCTTTCCATCTGGAGAAAACATTGGGAAAGCATTAAATTCACTTTCATAGGTAATTTGCTGTAAATTTTCACCATTAATATCAATCATGTACAATTGAAAATCGTATCCACGAGTAGAATGATGATTCGATGAAAAGATGATTTTCTTGTCAGAAGGATGGAAGTAAGGCGCCCAATTGGCTTTTCCAAGATTGGTGATTTGTTTTAAATCTGAACCATCAATATTACAAGTGTAGATTTCCATTTCAGATGGCGCTACCAAGTTTTGAGCCAATAAATCTTTATATTCTTTTATAGCTTCAGCTGTTTTAGGACGTGACGAACGGAATACTAGTTTTTTACTATCGTGTGAAAAGAAACATCCGCCATCATAACCTAAGCCAGTTGTGATTTGTTTTAAATTACTTCCATCGATATCCATGGTGTATAATTCTAAGTCACCACTTCTAATGCTTGTGAAAGCAATTTTTTTACCATCAGGAGAAACTACAGCTTCAGCATCATAACCAGGAGAATTAGTTAATTGTTTGGTTATGTTTCCGTTTAAATCGGCAATGTAAATGTCAAATTCTGGATAAATGGCCCATAAATATTTTCCATCAATCGGTTTTGGTGGTGCTGGACAAGCATGATCAGCAGCGTGAGTAGATGCGTAAAGAATATGTTTTCCATCCGGCATGTAATACGAACAAGTGGTTCTTCCTTTTCCAGTTGAAACCAATTGCAAACTTTTTTCGTTGAATTCTTGTGCTTTTAAATCTAACATAAAGATTTGGTCACAAGACACACCAAAAGCTTTATTAGTAACTTGAAGTGTTAGTTTATCTCCATTTGGACTAAAATAAGCTTCTGCATTATCGCCACCGAAAGTTAATTGTTTGATGTTTTTAAGATGTTTTTCTTGTGCAAAAGAAAATATTGAAAGTGAGGTAATAAGTACTACTGATAAGCCTTTTTTAAGATTCATAGTTTGAAACATAATTAGTTTTTATTTTTAATGAATATAAAATGAGGTACGAATATACAAAAAAAGACAAGCTCCAAAATGCTTGTCTTTATAATAGTTTTCTATTCTAGTTTTGATTTAGTTTTTATTTGCTGCTGTAATTTCGGCAATTTTAACAATTACTTCAGTAGCTTTAACCATACTTTCAACAGGAACGTATTCGTATTTTCCATGGAAATTGTGTCCTCCAGCAAAGATATTTGGACAAGGTAATCCTTTGTATGATAATTGACAACCATCAGTTCCGCCACGTATTGGTTTTATGATAGGTTTGATTCCTAATTCTTTCATCGCTTTTTCTGCAATTTCAACAATATGAAAAACAGGCTTAACCTTTTCTTTCATGTTATAATATTGGTCTTTGACTTCTGCTATTACGATTTCTTCACCAAATTGTTTTTTCCATTTTTTATTGAATTTATTCGCTAATTCGTGGATGAACTCTTTTCTTTCTTTGAATTTTTTAGCGCTGTGGTCGCGAATAATTAATTCCACTATCGTTTCTTCAATACTTCCAGAGATTCCAACCACGTGAAAGAATCCTTCGTATCCTTTTGTTTTTTCTGGAATTTCGTTCTTTGGTAATTTTGAAATGAATTGATTGGCTAACAACATTGAGTTAATCATTTTTCCTTTTGCATACCCAGGGTGAACACTTTTTCCTTTGAAAGTGATTTTCGCTCCAGCAGCATTAAAATTCTCATATTCTAATTCACCTATTTGGCTACCATCCATAGTATACGCCCAATCGCATCCGAACTTTTCTACATCAAACTTATGGGCGCCACGACCAATTTCTTCATCAGGCGTAAAACCTACACGAATTTTTCCATGTTTGATTTCAGGATGTTGAATTAAATATTCCATTGCCGACATGATTTCGGTAATTCCAGCTTTATCATCGGCACCAAGTAAAGTAGTTCCGTCTGTAGTAATTAAAGTTTGACCTTTGTATAAAAGTAAATCTTTAAAATAACTTGGAGAAAGTACAATATTTTGTTCTTTGTTTAGCAAAATGTCACCGCCATCATAATTTTCAATTATTTGAGGCTTTACATTAGCACCCGTAAAATCTGGAGTTGTGTCATAATGAGAAACAAAACCAATTGTTGGAACCTCGTGTTCTACATTACTTTCTAAAGTAGCCATTACGTAACCATTTTTATCAATAGTTACATCGGACATTCCCATTGTTTTTAATTCTTTTACTAAAAGTTTGGCAAGATCTAGTTGTTTTTTTGTACTAGGTGTTGTGTCAGAGTTTGGATCTGATTCAGTGTCTATAGTAACGTAGCTTACAAAGCGGTCGATAATGTGTTGCATGTTTTTTAAATTTAAGCAAATATAAGGAATAGGTTGAATAGGTTAGTTAATTACGATTTAATTTTGAGTCTATGTATTTTCTGTAAATTTTATTTGAAATGTTATCCTCTAAATCATTTTTTTTCTGAATTTTAGTATGTAGTTTTTTGAATTCTACTGTTTCATTACTGCCAAAGGGATTTTCAGAAATTTGAATAATTGCTTGTATTATATTTTTCTCAATAAAGTTTAGTTTAAAAACACGCTTGTATTTTTTATTAAAAGTACTGTAATTGTGAAGTACTAATTTATAGTTTTTCAATTCGTAGTGAATGATGAGATTTATGATCTCTGTTTTGATAAATGTTTTTGGTCGATCTTCCAACTTGAATTCGTTCAGAATTAAGTTGATGTATTTTAAGCTTTGTGATAGGTTTTTACTGATTAGTAATATACAAGCAAACTGATAATACATCCCAATGAAATAGTAGGGTTCAATATTGAATTTGTTTTCCTTCAAAGATTTTGCTACTATTTGCATCATTCTTAAACCCTCTTCAAAATTATTGTTAAAAATTAAAAATTCTAATTCAGCTTGATTAGTGTGAAAGAAAATACGCTCTTGTGCTACACTTTTTTGAAAATCTAAAATGTTTTCAAATCCACGTAAAGCTTCGATTTTGTTATGAAAAGTTGTATCGTCACTTTTTTTATAGATGTCAATAATTCGCGTATAAACAGAAATATAGTCTAATGGGTTTTCTTCTTTATAAAAAGGGTTGTTGTCGAAAACATCAATCGTTTTTTCTAGGTTAAGTAGTTCTTTTTCTTTTTTGTTAATAACGTGAAAGTAATTTGCTATTGTTAAAAAATAAAATATTTTAGATTGAACTGAATGCAGGCTCGATCCATCTCTCTTAAAAATAGCATTTCCAATAATTTTATTGAATTCTTCAAGAATTCCCTCGAAAGGTATTTTTCCAACGTTGTTTTTTAAGAAATAACTGTGATAATATAAATCGGTAATTTCTCTGTTTTCTTTTATGTAATTAAAGTAATTATCTATTTTTTCATTAACCGACATAGCACCGTAGAATCCTTTTGAATATCCCATGCATTTTTTTTCCCAATTCAATAATTCAAGAATTAAGATTTCATTTTCATTTTTGAGACTTAGTTTTTTTGCTTTTCTAATAATTTTTAAGCATTCATCATATAATCCTTTATAGAATAAAATTTCAACCGATTTGATATGGTTTTGAAGTTTAAGACTAATCGTTTTCTCGTGATGAAATTCATTTAAAGAGCGTAGTATGATTTTGTTTAAATAATTAATATCATAAGAAATATTTTTATCCGAATAATCTTGTTCTTTTACATGTTTTTTTAAAGTATCTTCAGTGATTGTTGTGTTACTGTTGATAATATCAAAAAGTAATAGGTATTTATTCTGACTTCCAAAAATATTTTTATTTATAAATATTTTAAAATACCTTTTTTCGTTCATAGACATTGATTCTATGAGTTTTTTGCTTTCGTCTATAATCATATGTATATGTTCTAAAATCCAAAAATAGTTATTTTTTTTATTATTACGTGAATCATGTTTACTTACTTTTGAACAAATGATTAACAGCACGTTAAATAATTGCTAATAAATTAATCTGAACACCATATGAATAAAAATTACTATTTATTTAGATTTAGAATCGTTGTATTCATTGTAGCTTTCTTTTTCTGTTCTGATGTGTTTTCAGCCAATATATATGTAAATGATGGTTCAGCTCTCAACGATGTTTATTGTTCTGCTTTTGGAAATGATGCAAATTCAGGATTAACAGCAGGTTCTCCTAAATTAACACTTGCTGCTGCTTACGCAATTGCAACTAGTGGTGATATTATTTATGTTGATTCAGGAACATATATTAGTACAGGAACAATTGCATTTAATAAAAATAATATTCAAATTATAGGCGCAGGAGCTGCAAACACAATTTTTGAATCTGGTTCTGTAACTGGTACTGTTAGATGGGGAAATCTTACTGCAAATAATGCGGTTTTCAAAGGAATTCAAATAACAAAATATGACTGTGCATCTGATGGAATAGCTATGACAATTTCTTCTGGAACAGGTATAATTTTTGATCAAGTCATTATTTATGCTAATGTTGGGTCTGGAGGTCAAGGTTCGTTATATATTTCAGGTTCAACTACAAGTGTTACAATTAAGAATTCTTCTTTACCCTGTAATAGAGTTGCTTCAGCAAATTATGGAGGTGCATTAAAAATAAATAATGCTACTGTTAATATTGAAAATTGTAGCATGAATAATAATGTGATAAGTGCTTTAGATGGAGGAGCAATTTTAATTCAAGGAGCCTCTGCAAATGTAACTATCACAAATTCTACTTTTGATGCAAATGGTGCTACAACTGGAGGCGCAATTGCTCATAAAGGGGGTACGTTAACAATATTGAATTCATGTTTTGATAGTAATATTACTGCTGGAGGAGGGAGTAACTTTGGAGGAGGGGCTATTATAATTAACCCTTCTGTAGATTCAAATGTAACTATATCTAATTGTAGTTTTTCTAATAATTCCACAACAGCAACCTCTTCCGATGGTGGCGCTATTACAATAACTAACTTAAGCGATGTTACATCTAATATTAATATAAAATCATGTTCATTTACAAATAATAATGCTGTTGATAAAGGTGAAGATATCAGTTTTGATAAGGGTAGTACTGCGCCTGTTTTCGATGTAGTTTTAGAAAATAATACATTTAATTCAGTTTATTCAGGTACTCAAGTAAATCTTTATAATAAAGATATTCCTAAGAATTCAATTAAAATAAATGATTTAGGTGCAGGAATTGGTGGTAATGGTGATATGGTTGCAGATGGCTTAGGAGTGTCAGTTAGTAAACCTGAATTTGGTGCAGATACTACCATAGTAGCAGCTCCGGGATATACGGAAAATTCTACAGCACTTCCATCTAGCTTACCGCTAACCATTTGTAACGATCGTTTCACAGGTACTTGTGGTGCTGCTTCAGCAACATTTATTTGTTCAACATTGAATACATGGGGAGATGTAACCACAACTGCCACAGATGCAGATGTAATAACTTTCGATAAGGGAGCAAATCTACCAAATGCCATTACAGCAGCAACATGGGCTACTTCTGTAATTACCTTTACAAAAGCTACTCATGGTTTAGTTGTCGGCAATTGGGTTGTAATTGAAGGATTTACACCGGCAGGATATAATGGATATTATAAAGTTACAGCTGTTCCTACAACCGGAACTTTTAGAGTTGCTAAAACAACAAACCCAGGAACTACTACAGTTTTAGGAACATTTACAAAAGGTACACCTATTGGATGGTCAAGAAAAACAATTCCAACAGTTGATGAACATGTAATCATTGATTACGACTATAATACATCAACTTATGGTAATATTGACGCTTGTGTTATGACTGTAAAAACGGGAAAAACACTTGTAATTGATAACGATAGTAAATCAAATGTAGGTGCAGATGAATTAGGTACTTATGTTTATGTAGTAAATTCCATTTTTAATAATGGTATAATAAACGTAAAGAGTAGAGGTAATTTAGTTCAGGTAAACTATCCGTTAGATTTAAATAACGAATCTATCGTAACGCCCAATATAAACTTTACTAAAGATACAGGGAATAAAATTCGTTGGGATTATGTTTATTGGAGTAAGCCAGTGAGTAATGCCATTCTTCCTGTGTTTAATACAAACTTTGATATTAAATATTATTGGGATCCTGATTTTTGTGTTAATGGAGTGAATTTTAGTTATCAAGGTTGGAGGTCGCTAGTAAGTGAGCCAACAGTTGCAACTGGTTTCATTACAAGAGTAAAAACAAGTGTTGGAACAACTCCAGCCAATATAACTTTAAATTATTCAGGTACATCTAATAACGGAAATTATAATGCAACTGTAAAGTATTATGATAATGAACATAATGCATTTAGAAATTTCACTTTGTTAGGAAATCCATATCCTGGAGCAATTAAATTTGAAGATTTTTATAATGAAAATAGTGATAAAATTTATGGTACGGTTTATTTATGGTCGGCTAATACACCTTATCCGGGGAGTGGACTTTATCAGCAAGCTGACTATGCGTCCTTTAATTTAACAGGGGGAGTTGGGGTTCCAAGTGCTACCACTCAATCACCAAATGGTATTTTGCCAAATGGATATATTGCTTCTGCTCAAGGATTTATGGTACGTCCTAAAGTCAATGGAACTGTGTTGTTCACTAATAAACAGAGAACAAAAGACATTCCAAGTAACAACCAATTTTACAAAGGGGCAAATGATGAAAAAGATAGATATTGGTTGCGTTTAGCTGATGCAGAGGGAAGATATAATGAATTGTTAGTAGGTTACATATCGGGAGCAACTAATGATTTTGATGAAGCATACGATGGACCAATTAATTCGTTGTCACCAGTTAAATTTTATTCGGTTTTAGGGGATGAAAAATTAGTTATCCAAGGAAGAGAGGCATTTCAATTAACAGATAAAGTTGCATTGGATTATTCGTTACAAAATCCATCATCAATGTTAACTATTAGTTTAAGTAAAAAAGAGGGTGTTTTCAATACGCAAAGTATTTATTTACATGATAAAAAAATGAATTTTTATCATGATTTAACCCAAGCTTCATATTTCTTTTATCCAGACAACACTGTAGATAGATTCGAAATTGTTTATCAATCCGATAGAGTAGATGAGGATATTCTTAATGAAGAAACTGAAATTCAAGCTTCAATTTTAAACTCACAACTTGGAATTTTAAGTAATACTCCAATTTCTAAAGTTGAATTATATGATATAAATGGTAGATTAATATTCAATGCTTCACTTGAACAAAATGTCCTAAATTATACCAAGAATATAGTACTTGCATCTGGTATTTATATTGTAAATGTTACATGTGTTAATGGTGCAAAAAAGACAACTAAAATTTTAAATCAAAATTAGAATATGAAAAGTTTCATCAGATCAATAGTTACGATAATAATTTTGCTTTTTGCATTATCATCTGCTTATTGTCAAATAACTATTAATAATACTTTATACACACCTACACAATTAGTAGATGGTGTATTAGTACCTGCAAGTAGTGGGACTACAATTTCAAATGTTGTATTCAGAGGAGTTTATAATGATGCAAGTCGTTATCAAGTTGGATATTTTTCTACGGCAACTACTACTTTAGCACAAATGGGTTTTACAAGTGGAGTTGTGTTGTCAACAGGAAATACATCAACAATTCCATTGACTTTAGGGGTTCATCCTGGTTCTGTTGGACAAATGGCTACTGCATACACTTCAGGGACTACTGGAGAAATAAGACAAGGAGGAGGTTCGCCAACTTATATTTTAGATTTGGATATTTTAGCCGGAGCTCAAAATTATTTTAATGCTGCAATTTTAGAGTTTGATTTTGTTCCAGTAGAAAACTCTGTAACTTTTCGTTACATTTTTGGATCTGAAGAATATACAGACGACAGTGGTTTTATTAATTATCAGTGTTCTTCTTATAATGATAAATTTGGTTTTTTAATAAGTGGTCCTGGTATTGCTGGTGGCCAAGGTTTTACTAATAATGCAAGAAATATTGCTCGTTTATCTAATGGTTCAGAAGTATCTATAAATTCTGTAAATAATGGAGTTGTTGGATCAAGTGGTGGTGCTCCAAGTTCTGCCAATTGTATTGCCGCTAATGGGAGTTGGGTACAAAATACCCCAACACCTGAATATTTAGGAACTATTGATGGAACACAACTTAATGGTAACACAAGAATTTTGACAGCAACACAAACAGGTTTAACCCCTGGTCAAACGTATCATATAAAATTAATTGTTACAGATGTAAATGATGGAACTTATGATAGTGTTGTTTATTTAGAAGCTGGAAGTTTTACTACTGAGTCAACTTGTGATGCAGGTTCAAATCAGAGTTTGTGTGACGTAACATCTGCAACTATAACAGCTACATCCCCTGTAACGGGTACATGGTCTGTACAATCTGGTTCAGGTACTTTTGTTTCTGCTACAAGTCCATCGACTACTGTTAATGGTTTGGCTTTAGGTACAAATGTATTGAGATGGACAGCTTCGGATTTATCATGTTTTGATGAAATAACAATCACAGTTGGTACTACACCAGCAGCACCAACAGTTGGAGCAGTAACACAACCAACGTGT
>NZ_JAPCIO010000006.1 GCF_025909975.1 Flavobacterium lacisediminis
CGTACCTGCAGCTGAACATGTAGCTGCAACTGAGTCAATAGTAGGTGTTGGAACAGAAGAATTTACAGCACATGTTCCATTACATGCCTTAGGAGTACCTCCTGTAGTACTTAATTGCCAAACTAAACTACCGTCATCTAACCTTTCTATAGTTCTACCGATTACACTTGACCCTTGGGCAGTAGCTCCAAAATTTCCTGCATATTCAATACCAGAAATATTCCTCGCTTGCAGTAATGTTGTGGTAGATGGAGAACAAACAGATGGAATAGACAAATCATTATCAAAACTTCCTCCACATGAAGTACCAGCAGTTAAATCATTTAAATCATTTTGTGACCAATATACCGCATCTAAAACTGAACCGGTTGGACTAGCTAACAATATATAACCACAACCATTTTCTAAATGCCATCTTGATGTTCCAATATGTCTTGATGTTCCAACCAAAGTAGATAAATTAATATCAACATTTGGAGCATTTGCACCACCTATTACTAAAAATCCAAGAGGAGGAATTATAGTACCAACTGGTAATGCAAAAGCTGCTTGATTTGAAGGTGAAGTATTAGCACCTATAATGTAACAACTTAAGTCTATTGCATTACATGGATCAGAATTATACAATTCAATCCATTCATGCCCTGTATTAGCAGTATTGTACATAGACTGCAATGTTGAATTTGTATTATCTCCACCTAAAGTAGAATAATTACTTCCTGGCATGAACATAACTTCATTAATCAAAACCTGACTAAAAGAACTGCAACTTGAAAACACAATGATTAGAAAGAATATTTTTTTAATAAAATTCATAATTGAATTAAGTTTTGGTTAATAAATTTGAGAATAATGTATACGACCTTTTTCAAATAATTTGCTTAAACCATCATATTTTGAGGAAGACTTAAGTATTATTTGTGAAATTGTCAAATTATAGAAGTTTGACGCCTTAATAAAAACCTTTAAAAAGGAATGAAGTAAATTCAGAGAAGAATATGCATAATTTTTTACCATATAAAAACACATTTATTGAATACTCTCAAATGTATTTTAATGATAAGTTAAAATGTAAAAAATTGAATAGAAATAATAAAATGTAATAAAATGTAATTTATAAAACTCTAAAAAACAGATACTTACAAATTAAATCTGAAGTAGATTTTTTAATAGCTGGGAACTATTCTCTTTGATATTTTTGATTTTATCAAACTTTGTTTTAAAATTATTACTATGTTTCGAATCAAAAAAAGGAATAAAACATTCAGAATACTTTAGAATAATTTCTAAAAACGATTTTTTTGTTAATAACATTTCTTTTTCTTTAATTTCAATTGAATCATTATTAATCAAAAAAGAATACTCTCCATTTTCATTTGCAAATAATAAGTCTTGAGTTAATTTATAATGTGAATTTTTATTAAAATATTCTATCATTCTAAATTTAGCTACTGATATATCGTTATGAAAGAGTAATATATCATTCTTTTTTGCGACTGAAAAAAGTAACCAATATAAAAACGGATGTAACAATTTATTATTCTCAATTTTAACTTCAACAATTTCTGTATTTGACAATTCTAATTTCAGTTTTAAATATGAGTTAAACTTATCTATAAATCCAATCTCTATTGAATCAATTTTGATTACTTTATTTAAAGTTTCAACGGAATCATTTCCTAAACTTTCATCCTGAAATTGAATAGCAGAAATTTGATATTCCAAGGATAAAAAATACATAAAAAATGAAATTATAAATCCAAAATAAAAAATTAAAAAAACGGCTAAAAAAATTGGGTAAAATTGTAATAATAGCTCAGGTAAAATTTTAGATAATGGTAATATAATTTGTGTAGTAGAAAATAACACAAAACTTATTTTAATGAAATTTAATACAACTGAACTTAACTTAAAACCTGATAATGATAAAGACATAATATATCCTAATAAAAGCATACAAGAAATAGACACTAATGCATCTAAAACAACAATACTTATTCGAGATATAAGTCCAAAACTTTCATAAAATTTATCTAAAAAAGTAAAAATAGAAACTATGAATATAAATACTATAAATACAACAGTATACCACTTTTCTCTTTGTTTAATTAATCTAGTTAATTTATTCTCCTCATTCAACAAAGGAAAATATGATATACTAATTAGAAAAATCAAATTACTCACTGATGATATCATTCTATCAACAACTACATAATTCAATGAAAAATCTTGAATTTCAAATAATTTATTTGCAGATATAAATGTTCTGTGAAAAAATGTTAAAGCTATTAATAACAATGCAACATTAGATTCTTTCAAAAAAACATTACTTGTATTTTTACGTTTTATCCAGATATGTATCAAATATATCCCACTTAATAATGAAGTGCCAAATAATACAATAAGATAAAATGTTTTGAAATGCATAAGACTTTTATAAATTACAAGACAAATATATAAATTAATTTAGTATAAAATTTAACCTCTTTTTGTAACATTTTTTCAAATTCAAACTCTTATATTTAGATTTTGAAAACAAGCCTTATGAAAAACAGTTTTTTAGTTATCCTAGTGATATTAGGAATCCAACAAATCAATGCCCAATTTACACGTCGTGATTCACTTCAAGGTGGTTTACGTATCGAGAGAACTTCTTATGATGTAAAGCGCTATGATTTAAACATCACCATAAATCCAGAACAAAAAAGCATTAAAGGATACAATGAAATTACTTTTGATGTAGTTTCGCCTACACAAAAAATTCAAGTGGATTTATTTGACAATATGAAAGTGGATTCTATCGTTTGGAATGCTAAAAAATTAAAATACAACCGAGATAATGATGCTGTATTCATTGATTTTCCTGAGAAATTAGCAGCTAAATCGAACCAAAAATTAAAATTTTATTATTCAGGAAATCCAAGAATTGCACGAAATGCTCCTTGGGATGGAGGATTTGTATTTTCAAAAGACAAAGCTGGTAAAGACTTTATAGCCGTTGCTGTTCAAGGAACTGGAGCTAGTCTATGGTATCCGGTAAAAGATTCACAAACAGACGAACCTGATAATGGAGCATCCATAAAAGTAGCTGTTCCAAATGGTTTAATGAATGTTTCAAACGGTCGTTTTTTAGGATCTCAAGACTTGAAAAATGGTTATACTCGTTGGGATTGGGAAGTTAAAAACCCAATTAACAATTACACAATAACGGTAAATATTGCCGATTATGTTCACATTCAGGATAAAATGCCTGATTTAGACTTAGATTATTATGTCTTAAGAGAAAACGAAGCAAAAGCTCGCGAACATTTTATGGAAGTGAAGCCGATGATGGAATGTTTTCAATCTAAATTTGGTCGTTATCCATTTTGGGAAGATGGCTATAAATTAGTGGAAACTCCATATTTAGGTATGGAACACCAAAGTGCAGTTGCATATGGTAACAAATATAAAAAGGGTTACATGGGATTTGATTTATCAGGAACAGGTGTTGGGATGTTTTTTGATTATATTACGATTCACGAAACAGGTCACGAATGGTTTGGAAATAGCATTACAAGTACTGATATTGCCGATATGTGGATACACGAAGGTTTTACAACTTATTCTGAAACAGTTTTTATTGAATGTATAAAAGGTTATGATGATGCCATGAAATACATCAATGGACAAGCTAAAAATGTTAGAAATGATAGACCTATTATCGGTCAATATGGTGTAAATAATGAAGGTTCAGGAGATATGTACTACAAAGGTTCTTTATTATTAAATACAGTACGACATATAATTGCTGATGATGAAAAATGGTGGAAAATGTTATATGATTATTCGGAAACTTTCAAAAAGAAAATTATTACTTCTGACACCGTTATTGATTATTTTAACAAGGCTTCAGGTACAGATTTAACACCAATATTTAGACAATATTTATACACTAATCAAGTGCCTATTTTTATTTATAAGGTAAAAGGGGATTATCTTTATTACTCATGGGACAATGTAATGGAAGAATTTAATATGCCTATAGATATTGAATTTGAAGGTAAAAAAATCAGATTATATCCAACACAAAATGAGCAAAAAATTAAACTGAAAAAACTTAGTAAAAAGAGTTTTCAAATTTATGATAATCAGTTTTATGTTAAAATTAAAGAAGACAATTAGTCTTCTTTTTTTTATTAATTTATGTTTTAATTAACGCTACAACAAAACATAATGTGTTAATTTTTAGTAAATTAGCAATGTATAATTTTAATCCGTTTATTTATGACTAGAATTAGAGAGTTGAATAAATGGGCTAATGCAAACACATGTATTCCAATAGATATATTGCGAGTTTTCTTAGGAGGTTTTTTATTATTAAAAGGTGTTTCTTTTATGATAGATAAAAAGTACTTACATGAAATTTTGAATACTGTGGGAAGTTTTGGTAGTGAAATGCTACTAATTCATTATGTTGCAATGGCACACATGGCTGGAGGAGTAATGATTATCATTGGCTTCTTAACCCGTTGGTCGATATGGGTACAATTACCTATACTATTTGGTGCTTTCATGATAAATTTTATTGGAGAATTTAATCCGTCAGATTTTGTTCAATCAATGCTAGCATTTGCTACTAGTGTATTTTTCATATTCTTTGGCAGCGGAAAACATTCTGTTGATTATTATTTAAAAATGCAGGAATAATTGCTTTAAGGTTGTATAAAAGGACATAATTAAATAATTTACTCATTTCATAACTTCATAATCCATCTATATGAGTAATTTATAAATTCCGTTTATACAACCTTTATTTTTTCTAGTGTTTGAATACGATTAATTTTTTTGGTTTCCGTTTCTACAAATTCTGTTAGAAATAAAATATCCTTAGGTTTCTCAAATTTATCTAGTATATCAAAAATCGTAGGTGCTATTTTTTGTTCCTTTCCTTCTATTACTAATACTACTTTTGTGCCCAGAACAGCATCAGGTAAACCTGTAATAAAAAAACGATTAGGAATTTTAGAAACTAATTTAGTTTCAATTTGCTCTGGAAATAATTTGACTCCTCCACTATTAATTACATTATCATAACGTCCTAACCATTTAAATTGCTTTACGTTATGAATTTCTACAATGTCATTGGTAACTATTTTTTCATCTGAAATAATAGGCGCATCAATTACTAAACAATTTCTATCATCTGAAGTAATTATAACATGCTCTAAAGTATTAAAATACGTTTCTCCTACTCTTTTAGCTGCAATATGTGTAATGGTTTCTGTCATTCCATAAGTTTCGTAGATTTTTGCATTTAAATCTCTTATTTTCAAAGCTAAATCATCTGATACTTTAGCACCGCCAATAATTATCTTCTTAAACTGATTTAATTTATCTAAACTATTTTCAGCTTGAAGTGGTACAATGGCAACAAAATCATAAATTTTATGAGACAATAAGTCATCTAAATGCGAACTCGGAGCTATAAGATCTAACTCTAAACCAAGCATCATTGCGCGAACAATCATCATTTTCCCTGCAATATAACGTGCTGATAAACACAACAAAGCTTTATCTTGAGGATGTAAATCAAAGAAATTTCCGGTAGCAATTGCAGAATGTACCATTGCCTCCTTTTTTATTGTGATGATTTTAGGTGTTCCAGTAGTTCCCGAAGTTGTTAATTGTATGGTTTCCTTATCGTCTAACCAATCCAATAAAAATTCACCCAACTCTTTTTCATAAACCTCGCCTTCTTTTATAGAACTATAAGCCAATTGAAAAAGCGCTTCTTTATCTAAATGAACACCATTGATTTTAAAACGATTGTGTATGTTTTTATAATTCGGAATCATTTGCGACAGTATCTATTTCATTAATTACAATTAATTTACCTGTTAACTTTTCTTTCCAATTTTTCCAATTGTACACCTTAGAAAAAATAAAAAGTAAAATAGGAAATATGACGAAGACAGGTGTTAAAACATCAAATCCAGCTGATGGTTCTGATAAATCTTTAAAAATAGAATTGGTTTGAAATGCCGTCCAATCAGCCGTTAATAACAATGCTCCTACTAAGTTATTTGCAGCGTGAAATCCTAAAGCTAATTCCAATCCCTCATCCATTAAGGTCATAATTCCCAAGAAAAAACCAGTTCCAATATAATATACCATAATGATGTAACCAATTTTTCCAACTTCTGGATTGGCAATATGCATTAAACCAAATAAAACCGAAGTAATAATCAAAGGAATTAATCTGCTATTAGTAGCTAATCCAATTCCTTGCATCATATGCGCTCTAAAAAGATATTCTTCAAAACTCGTTTGCATTGGCACTAAAATTATTGCCAGAACTAAAAAAATGAAAAACTTTTCGGGTTTAAAATTCCAAACAAAATTTTCGGGTTGGGTATAATAAAGGGCTAAAATCATGGCAGTCGTAATACTTCCCCATAAGAAAAATGAGAAAAAAATACGTTTCCAATCTACTTTAGCTCTCGATGTAGTTAAACTTCTTAAAGTTTGCCCTTGAACAAATTTTACCCAAAAAAGTATTAACAATAACCCAAAGGCTAACGGACCTACTAACACCACAAAAGTTAAATTAACTCCTATCATACTAATCGTCTGCTGAATAACTTCATTTGTATCTACTCCATCAGACATTAGGAAGTTGAAAAACATCAATAAAATAAAACCAAGAGGAATTGGTATGTAAGATGCTAAATTTCTTTTTTCAGATTTTAATTGTTCAATAAACATGATTTTTTACTGTTCTTAAGTTTGCTACTAAAGTACTATTTTTTATTTCTTTGTAAAAAAGAAAATATGATAACTATTTACCATAATCCTAGATGCACTAAATCGAGAGAAGGTTTGTGCGAAATTGAAAACTTAAACCAACCTTTTGAAATAAGAAAATATCTAGACGAACCTTTTACAAAAAACGAGCTAGAAGAAGTAATTACAAAGCTAAACATTAGTCCAATAGAATTGGTTAGAACCAAAGAAAGTATCTGGATTGAAAACTTTAAAGGAAAAAAATTAAGTGATTCGCAAATCATTCAAGCTATGCTTGAAAATCCAAAATTAATCGAACGTCCTATTATTGTGAATGGTAATAAAGCAGTTATTGCAAGACCAAAAGAAAAGATTAACGAAATCCTCTAGTATTTTTAACAAAGATTTAGGAAAGTAAGGCTAAACCTAAGGCTATTTTTGCAGTCTTATTTGGAAAAACATATTATGAACAAGAAAATTCTTATTGTTGCCTTAACGTTATTCTTAAGTTTACTAACATTTGCACAACGTCCAGAAGGTAAAAAAATCACAATTTCTGGTAAAGTAATTGAAAAAGGAAGCAATCTTCCTTTAGAATATGCCACAATTGTATTCGAAAATAGCACAACTAAACAACTTTCTGGTGGAATTACTGATGAAAATGGTAATTTCAAATTTGAAGTAACTGCAGGAAATTACAATGTTAGAGCAGAATTCATTTCGTTTAAAAATGTAATAATTCCTCAAAAAGTTTTTAATGCTGATACTAACTTAGGCACCATTCAAATGGAAGCAGATGTTGCACAATTAAATGAAATTGAAGTAATAGCTGAAAAATCTACAGTTGAAATTAAACTCGATAAAAGAGTATATAACGTAGGTAAAGACATGATGGTAAAAGGTGGAACGGTGAGCGATGTATTAGACAATGTGCCATCTGTAACAGTTGATGCTGAAGGAACAGTCGCTTTAAGAGGAAATGAAAGCGTTAAAATATTAATTGATGGAAAACCATCTGGTTTGGCCGGTATTAATATAGCAGACGCATTAAAATTATTACCAGCAGATGCTGTTGAAAAAGTTGAAGTTATAACTAATCCATCGGCTCGTTATGATGCTGAAGGTGGTGGTGGTATCATCAATATAGTTTTAAGAAAAGGAAAAGCAAATGGTGTTAACGGTTCTATCATGGTAAATGCAGGTGATCCAGAAACCTATGGAACAAGTGTAAACTTAAATAAGAAAAGCGATAGTTATAACTTATTTTCAAACTTTGGATATAATTACAGAAAAAATCCAGGAAACTCAATGGTTGATGCTGAATATTTTAATTCAGATGGTTCAACTAGCCGTTTTATAAAAGAAAGAAGAACAAATGATAGATTAAGTGAAGGATACAATGCAAACTTTGGAATTGACTTAAACTTAACTAATTCATTAACGTGGACCAATGCTTTAACTTTTAGAGAAAATAATGGCGAAAATCCAGATAATGTATTCTTTTATAATTTTGATGCTTCAAACAATCCTACCTTTGTAAGAAACCGTTTAAACGATCAAAAAAGTGATGAATTTAGTATTGAATACTCATCAAACTTTACTAAAAAATTCAAAAAAGACGACCATAAATTAACCGTTGATTTTGCTACATCTCAAAATAGAGAAAATGAACAAGCAACAATTTATGATCAAATTTTAGGGGATCCAGCTTCTTTAGCAACTCAAGGAACAACTAATAAGAATAATCAACAAAGAAACTTGTTTCAAACAGATTACGTATTACCAATTGGTAAGAATGGTCGTTTCGAAGCTGGTTATAGAGGAAGTTTCCAAAAGAATTTAACCGACTTTGTGGTTACACCTGTTTCTAATTTTTCTAACACATTAGAGTATATTGAAAATGTAAACGCACTTTATACTCAATACGGTTCTAAAATTAATAAATTTTCTTACTTCTTTGGATTACGCTTTGAAGACAGTCATATTGAAGTAAACTCTTTATCTTTAGACGATTATAACACAAAAAAATACAATAACTTATTCCCATCAGCTACTTTTAATTATGAATTTTCAGAATCAAGCTCTGTTAGTTTGAGTTATAGTAAGAGAATTAACCGTCCAAGAGGTCGTTTTTTAAATCCTGTTTCATCATTATCTAGTAATATTAATATTTTTCAAGGTAATCCTGATATAGATCCTTCTTTAACAGATGCTATCGATTTAGGCTATTTAAAAAGATGGAAAAAGTTAACGTTTAACACATCAGCTTATATCAATATGACAACTGACGCCTTTCAATTCATTAGAAAAGAATCAGGATTATTTGTAGAAGGTGTGCCAGTAATTTTAAGTACTCCTATCAACTTATCAAAAGAATATAGAGCTGGTTTTGAATTCAATTTAAACTACACACCATATAAATGGTGGAGAATTAATGGAAACTTTAATGCGTTTAGAAATGAAACGCAAGGAGATTATTCTTACGTAGACTATTTAGGAAATACAGTAACGCAGAATTTTGATAATGTGGCTTTAACTTGGTTTACAAGAATTTCTTCAAAAATTACATTACCATACAAAATTGATTGGCAAACTAATGGAACTTACAACGCACCACAAACGAATGCTCAAGGTAAATCATTAGGTGTTGCTTCTATGAATATTGCATTTAGCAAAGATTTCCTAAAAGACAAAGCAAGTATTTCTTTAAATGTGAGTGATGTTTTCAACTCAAGAAAAAGAATCATGGAAACAAACATTCCTAATGTCGTAAGCTCTTACAGTGAAATGCAATGGAGAGAAAGACAAGTTATGTTAACTTTCACTTACCGTTTTAACAAACAGAAAAACGAAAAAGAAAGACAACAAAAACGTGAAGACAATGGTGAAGGTGATTTTATGGGACAACCATAATATCAAACACTACATAATTGACATAAAAAAAGTCCCGATTGAATCGGGACTTTTTATTTTTAAAATTAAAAGAAAATTATCCTTCTAATTCAGCTTGTCTTTTAGCTCTTTTCTCTTTAATCAATTCTATTATAGCTCCGCCCAACCAATAGTGAACAAATCCAACTAAGAATATCATCAACCAAAAACCAATAGTTAATATGGTTAAGAAAAGTAAAAAACCTAGGTACTGTTGAAATTCAAACATAATATTTTCCGGAATTTATGAATTCACGTCAAAGATAATAGTAATATTTATTTTTGACAATAGAATCTTAATTATTTTTAGCTAAAACCACTTTTTAACTTTGAAATAAACAAACATCATGGCTACAACACTCAACATAATTCCCCAAATGATAAAATAGCCATACTCCCACTCCAACTCGGGTAAATTCCTAAAGTTCTGACCATAAACACCTACGATGAAAGTTAAAGGTAAAAAGAACATAGAAACCACTGTTAAAGTTTTCATTACTTGATTCATTTTATGATTCTGTGCCGAAAAAAAGTAATTAGACGTACTATCTAAAGTGATTAAATCGGAATCAATTTGTTCCAATAATTCCAAACATTTTTGATGTAATCTTGAGAAAAACGTAAAATTCTCTGGTTGGATATCATTAAAAACATTATCATCTTTGATACTTTTAATCGAATATAACGAATCGCGTAACGGAATAATAGAACGTTTCAAAAAGTTAAAATTATCGCGATGTTTTTCTATTAGTGCTAAAACCTCTGGATTTGTATTTTCCTTAGATAAATCTATTAAATCGTCTACTTTATTTTCTTCACTTTCAATTGTAATGTAAAAATTTTCGATAATTGCATCTAGCAATAAATACAACAAATAATCGGCTTTTTTTGTTCTAACAACACCCGAATTCGTTCTAATTCGTTCTCTAATATGGGTAAAAAAATCACTTCTCTTTTCCTGAAAAGATATCAAAACATTATCCATCAATAAAAAACTAATTTGCTCAACACTAATATTATCAGAAGATTTTAAAGGCAGTAACGACTTCACATTAAAAAATAGGATATTGTGATACTCTTCTACTCTTGTTCGCTTAGTAGTATTTAAAATATCTCCAATTATAAAATGATCGGCATTAAACTTCGCACCCACTTTTTCTATAAATGCATGATTATTTAACCCATGAATATTAATCCAATTCACTTTTAAATCATCAATATTTGTGTCTAAATCATGAGGCTCACACTGCTGAAATTCAATAACTTCCTCAGTATTATACACAAACATTTGCATTTCGGTTGGTGTATCTTTATGAATACCCGTATACTCTAATGTACTTGGCTGTACTTTTCTTCCTTTTTTATATTTTATTTTTCTCAAAACAAACAAATTTTATATAAAGATAGGAGTTTTTAAAAATGAGAAGTATTTTTACGAAAATTTATTTTTCAATGCAAACCTTATTCATCAATATAAAAGAACTTTTACAAATCAGAGAAACTGGAATTGATAAAATTTCGGGTTCAGATATGGCTACATTACCTAAAATTGACAATGCATATTTAGTAATCGAAAACAATATCATTTCCGATTTTGGTCCAATGGAAAATTGCCCAAAACTTTCAGATGTTAAAATTATTGATGCAACCGGACAAGTTGTTTTACCAACATGGGTAGACAGTCACACACACATCGTGTACGCAGGAAACCGAATTCAAGAATTTGTAGATAGAATAAATGGTTTGTCCTATGAAGAAATAGCTAATCGTGGTGGAGGAATCTTAAATTCGGCTAAAAAATTAAACGAAACTTCAGAAGACGAAATTTACGAGCAATCAAAAATACGTTTAGAAGAAGTCATGCAACAAGGAACTGGTGCTGTAGAAATCAAATCGGGTTATGGATTATCAGTGGATGGCGAATTGAAAATGTTGCGTGTAATCAAACGTTTAAAAGAAAATTATCCAATTGCAATAAAAGCTACATTTCTTGGTGCTCATGCTTTTCCTATGGAATACAAAGAAAATCATGCTGCTTATATCGATTTGATTATAAACGAAATGTTGCCAAAAATAGCTTCCGAAAATTTAGCCGATTATATTGATGCATTCCTTGAAACTGGATATTTTTCAGTTGAAGAAACCATAAAAATCATGGAAGCTGGAAGAAAATATGGTTTAGAACCAAAAATTCACGTCAATCAATTCACCGCTATCGACGGAATTAAAGCTTGTGTTGAAAATAGTGCATTATCAGTTGACCACTTAGAAATTGTAACGGATGAAGATATTGAGGTTTTAAAAAACAGTAAAACAATGCCGGTAGCTTTGCCAAGTTGTTCTTATTTTATAAGCATTCCATACACACCTGCGCGAAAAATGATGAATGCAGGCTTACCCTTAGCTTTAGCAACCGATTACAATCCTGGCACTACTCCATCTGGAAATATGAATTTTGTCGTAGCAACTGCTTGTATTAAAATGAAAATGACGCCAGAAGAAGCCATCAATGCTGCAACCATAAACGGAGCTTATGCTATGGGAATTTCAAAAACTCACGGAAGTATAACAAAAGGGAAAAAAGCAAATCTTATCATCACAAAACCAATTATGAGCTATTACCAATTACCATATGCTTTTGGAACAAATCTAATTGATAAAGTAATGATTGAAGGACAATTTATTTAATATGTTAAAAACAATATTATTAGTAGGAATTGGAGGAGCAATTGGAAGTATTTTTCGATATGTAACTCATTGGGCTACCACAAAATATTTTCAAGGTTCATTTCCGCTTAGTACTTTTTTGGTTAATATTTTGGGAAGCTTATTAATCGGATTATTCATTGGTTATTTAGGGAAATATTTTCCTGAGAATCATCCTTTGAAATTTTTACTTATAGTTGGATTTTGTGGAGGATTTACTACTTTTTCAAGCTTTGCTTTAGAAAACTACAATTTACTTCAAAATAACCACCAAATTACAGCTTATATCTATATGGCAAGTTCAATAATCTTGACTATTACAGCTGTTGGATTAGGAAGTTACTTATCAAAATATCTATAAAAAAAGTCCAATGAAATTACTCTCATTGGACTTTTAAAATTTTATAAAAACGATTATTTCAATTCGAAACTTGTTTTAGAAACTAATTCAGCATTTTTATCAAATACGTTTACAAAGTAAGTTCCTTTAGCAAAATCTTTACCTGAAACTTCTTCATCAACTTGAACTGTCTTGTTTTCATATTTTACAGTAGACATAAAACTATATGTTAATGTTTTGTCTCCAGTTGGAATTGTTTTCTTTTCACCTAAAATATTACTTTTACTATCAATAATTTGAACATAATATTCTCTTGCACCTGTTTTAGCAATTTGATTTTCAGCAATTAAAAAACTTACTTTTAACTTGTCAGCTCTTCCTGCTTTATCAGTTTCAATTTGTTTACCAGAACTTTTTTGTTTAACCGCTAAAACTTTTAAGTTTAAAACCGCTAATTTAGAACCTTTTTCAACAGTTTTAGTTAAGCTTTCGTTCTGAGTTAATAAAGTGTCATTGAATTTTTTAGCATCTGTTAAAACAACTTTTGTACTATCTAAACTAGATGTTAAAGCTACATTTTGTTCTTTCAACGTTTTATTTTCAGCTACTAAATTATCCATTTCTCTTTTTAAACGGAAGTATTCATTTTTGTATTTTGCCATAGCAGCAGCGTCACCTTTCGATTTTTCTACTTGCTCTAACAAAGCAACCATTTTAGCTTGTTCTGCTTGTAACTCATCTTTCAATGCTGTGTTATCAGCAATCATAGAGTCATATTCTGCAATTTTTGTTTTTAATTCTTCTGCTAAAGTATTTTTCTCCGTTGTAACTTTATCAACAGTTTCTTTATTGTCAGAATTAAGTTTAAAAATATAGCCTACACTTCCTAAAAAAAGTAATGCTAAAACTACCACAGCAGCTTTTAATCCAGAATTGTTTGATTTGTTTTCCATTTTTTGGTTTTGTTGGGTTATTGTTAAGTTTTTCCAAAAATACAATTTTTAAAGTATTTTCTAAATTTTAAACGAATTTTATTTAAAAATAGTACTTTTGATTGCATTTATCAATTTTATGGAGAATATTATACTTTTAAGCCAAAACGAATTAGCCAAAATAACCAACCACAGAAGTGGCGAAGTAAAATTTGGAGAAAAAATTATCACAGTACCAAAAGACACTGATATTGTGGAATTTATAACAAATAGCGAAGCTAAATTTGTACTTTTTGGAATACCAGAGGATATTGGAGTAAAAGCAAATCTAGGAAGAGTTGGTGCTGCTTCGGCCTACGATAGCGCATTACAAAGTTTGGCTAATATTCAACATAATAAATTTTGCAAAGGAAGCAATTTACTGGTTTTAGGTAAATTAAATGTAGAAGAACTTCTAGAAAAAGCACAAAATTTAGATGCAAACAACAAAGAACATCGCAAAGAATTGTTCAAATTAGTAGAGCAATTAGATATTGAAGTTTCTCATATTGTGCACCAAATTTGCAATGCAGGTAAAATTCCAATTATTGTTGGTGGCGGACATAATAACGCATATGGAAATATAAAAGGATTAGCCTTAGCCAAAGGAAAACCAGTAAATGTAATAAATTTTGATGCGCATACCGATTTCCGAATTTTAGAAGGAAGACATTCAGGTAACGGATTTAGTTATGCTTTTGAAGATGGTTTTTTAAAGAAATATTTTGTTTTTGGATTACACGAAAACTTCGTTTCAAAAAGTGTTTTTAATACCTTAAAGGAATTAACTTCGAGAGTAAAATATGTTACGTATGAAGAAGTTGATGTAAAACGTGAGAAAAACTTCGAAACCGAATTAGAGAATGCACTTAATTTCATTAAAAATGAACCTTTTGGAGTGGAATTAGATTTAGATGCGATTCCAAATATTCCATCAAGCGCAATGACTTTGAGCGGTTTTAGTGTAGATAAAGCACGTCATTTTGTGTATTACTTTGGAAAAAATCAAAATGCTTCTTATTTCCATATTTGTGAGGGCGCTCCAGAGCTTGACGATTCAAAAAACAACCATTTAACAGGTAAATTAATTGCTTCGCTAATTACCGATTTCATGAAGGCTAAAATCGGGTAAAAACCAACTTCCCTAAAATAACACTATCTTTGTACTCTTATCGAAATTATTCGATAGGAAAATTATTTATTCATTTATGACATTTAACGATTTAAAATTATACAATAACATACAACAAGCTTTAGAAGAAGAAGGATACACTAATCCTACTCCTATTCAAGAGCAAGCCATTCCTGAAATTTTATTAGGACAAGATTTAGTTGCCTGCGCCCAAACGGGAACTGGAAAAACAGGCGCTTTTGCCATTCCTATCTTAAATTTAATTCACAGAATTGTAGGTTCGGCTAAAAAAGCAAAACACATTAGAACTTTAGTAGTAACGCCTACAAGAGAATTAGCTATACAAATTGACGAAAGTTTTAAAACCTATGGAAAATATACTAATGTAAAGTCATTAGTGATTTTTGGTGGTGTTAATCAAGTTCCACAGGTAAACGAATTAAAAATGGGTGTCGATGTTTTAATCGCAACTCCAGGTAGACTTTTAGATTTACACAAACAAGGATTTATCGATTTAGACCATTTACATCATTTGGTTTTAGACGAAGCTGATCAAATGTTAGATATGGGTTTTATTAATGATGTAAAAAAAATCATCAAATTAACTCCAAGTAACAGACAAACGTTGTTGTTCTCTGCAACAATGCCATTAGCCATTAGAGAATTAGCAGATACTTTTTTAACACGTCCAAAATACATTTCGGTAACACCTATTTCATCTACGGCTGAAAACGTTTCACAAAAAGTGTATTTTGTAAATAAAGATGACAAGCGTTTACTTTTAAAACAATTGATTATTCAAGAAAGTTTAAGTAATGCTTTGGTATTTACAAGAACAAAACACGGTGCTGACAATATTGTAAAAGTATTGAAAAAAGCGAGTATAAAAGCAGAAGCCATTCACGGAGATAAATCGCAAAATGCACGTCAACGCGTATTAGAACAATTTAAAAACAAAGAAATTGATATTTTAGTTGCCACAGATATTGCGGCAAGAGGAATTGATATTGAGCAACTTCCGTTTGTAATTAACTTTGATATTCCAAATATTTCTGAAACGTATGTACACCGAATTGGTCGTACTGGTCGTGCTGGAAATTCTGGCTTAGCCATTTCTTTTTGTGGAAAAGACGAAAAACCATATTGGTTAGACATTGAGAAATTAATCCGAATGAAAGTTAAAGTGGTTACCGATCACGATTATACTTGGAAAGACGAAGTAGTAAATCCGGATGCAAAACCAGATTTAAGAAATAAAGACAAAAATAAAATGAATCCGAATTCCAATTCAAGAAAATCGGAAGCATCTAAGAAAAACAAAAAACGTTGGTACTAACCAACGTTTTTTTTATTTATCTACTAATCGTTTTATCGTTTCAAAAAGTTTGTGACTTTCAAAAGGTTTTACAATAACTTCATCAATTTGAGCGTCTATAATTTTATCTTCTATATCTTGCTTATCGAAAGCTGTAACCGCAATAATTGGTATTGTTATTCCTTTTTGACGTATTAGTTTAGATGTGTCAAATCCATTAATGATCGGCATATTAATATCCATTAAAATGGCGTCAAACTTAACTTTATCAATTAAATCTAAAGCAGCATAACCATCATCAACTATTTGACATTTGAAATGATTGTTTTCTAACAATTTCTTGGTAACAACTTGATTGATTTTATTGTCCTCAACCACTAAAATTTTGTACTCTTTTTTAATTGATAAATCAACATCTAAATTATTAATAATCGATTTGACTTTTGTTACATCTGATTCTAACGGAATGGTGAACGTAATTGTTGTGCCAACGTTCTCTTCGCTTTCTAAATTAATAGTTCCGTTGAAAAGTTCCACCATTTTTTTAACGATTGTAAGCCCTAAACCAGTTCCTTGATAATCGTCTTCTTTACGATAGACTTGCACAAATTTATCAAATACTTTTTCCTGATCTTGCTTTGCAATTCCAATTCCGTTATCAATTACTTGAAATTTCAAATAACACTTGGTTCCTATTTTTTCAATTAAATCTGCTTTAACCGTGACATTTCCTTCATTTGTAAACTTTAAAGAGTTACTAATCAAATTAATAAAGATTTGGGATAAACGAATCTTATCTCCAACTAAAATTTCTGGAATATTCGTATCAACATTAATATCAATTTGATTACTGTTTTTAATCGCTAAGAAATGTAAAGAATCTTTAATAATGCTTAATTCGTCTTGAAGATTAAAAACCATATCTTCTAAAATCACTTGATTTTCTTCAATTTTATACACTTTCAAAATATCATTTACCAAAGACAATAAATACTTAGCTGAAAATTTTAAAGATTTTAAATGCGGACTATTGGTAAGTTCTTTGTGTTCATCTAAAATGATATCTGTAATTCCGACTACTCCATAAAGTGGCGTTCTCAATTCGTGACTAATTGTGGAAATAAACTGAGTTTTTAATTGTGATGCTTCTTCTGCTTTTTCTTTCGCAATCAATAGTTCTCGATTTGCTTCTTTTAAATCGGAATTCGCTTTCGCTTTAATTTTATTATTTCGAATTAAGGAAAGTAATAACAGCAACAATATGAGAAAGATAACACCTAAAAGAATTACAAAAACACGATTGGCTTGTAATTTTTCTTGTTGGATTTCTTTTTCTTTTTTAATTTGATCAATCTCTCTATTAATTTCGTCGTGTTCTATTTGTAAACCGGCTACTTTTACATCATTTAAACGTTCTTCATTGTAAATTTTGTCTTGTAAATCATCGTGCTTTAAAAGATAAAAATGAGCTTTTTCAAAGTTTTTAATTTTGTAGTAAAAATTAGAAATGTCATTATAAACATCACTTGCATTAGACTTAATTAATTCGATATCATTCTGTTCGCAATAATGAACCGCTTTTAAATAATATTCTTCCGCTTTTTGATTGTTGTTTAGGTGATTATAGTAGGCTCCGAAATTTGAATTTAATGATATTTTAGCTTCATTATCACCTTCTTTATCTACATAATCTTTAACTTCATTAAAATATTGGATTCCATTACTAAAATCTTCAACTGCAAAGTAAGCACTTCCAATATTCAATTTTGAAAACATAATTTCGTAATAATCATTATGCTTAATCGAATATTTTAAACCTTCTTTATAATGTTTAATTCCTTTATGAAAATCGATTTTTCGGTAACAATACAAATTACCTAAATTGTTGTTGAGCCAACCTTTCACAGTGTCATTATCAACCTTATTAGCCAATACAAGACCTTTGTTGTAGTATTCAATTGCTTGTTTATAATCTGTAAACTCCTCAAAGTTTAAACCAATAATATTGTAAGCTTTTGCTGCTAATAAATCATCATCGATTTTTGTGGCAATAACTAACGCTTTTTGAGCAAAATCGAGCGATTTTTTTGAATCTAACTTCAGAAAGCTTTGTCCTGCTTGTTTTAATAACACTTTCGCCTCTTTATTTGTTGAATTAGTATTCTGCGCCATCCCAAATATGGAAGTAATACAGAATAGTAAAGCAAAATAAAAACGCGTATAAGTTATCATGAAACTGCTTTAAATGGATTGAATTTTACGAAATACTAAAATAAAAAAAAATCCTGACAAAATCAGGATTTTTTAACAAATGTTTATCGTGTTAATTTTTTGTATTTAATACGAGTTGGTGTTACATCTTTTCCTAAACGTTTGCGTTTGTTTTCCTCATATTCTGTAAAACTTCCTTCAAAGCTATACACTTGAGAATCACCTTCAAAAGCTAAAATATGCGTACAAACTCTATCTAAAAACCATCTATCATGCGAAATAATTACTGCACAACCTGCAAAATTCTCCAAACCTTCCTCTAAAGCACGTAATGTGTTCACATCTAAATCATTAGTAGGCTCATCTAAAAGTAATACGTTTCCTTCTTCTTTAAGTGTCATGGCTAAGTGCAATCTATTTCTCTCTCCACCAGATAATGTTGAAACTTTTTTGTTTTGTTCACCACCTCCAAAGTTAAAACGAGATAAGTAAGCACGAGAGTTTACTTGACGTCCGCCCATTAAAATTAACTCTTGACCATCGCAGAAGTTTTCCCAAAGGGTTTTGTTTGGATCAATATTAGAGTGCGATTGATCTACGTATGCAATTTTTACTGTATCACCAATTTCGAAAGTACCAGCATCCGCTTGTTGTTCACCCATAATCATTTTGAAAATAGTCGATTTACCAGCACCATTTGGTCCGATAATTCCAACAATTCCTGCTTGTGGTAAAACGAAATTTAAATCATCATATAATAATTTATCTCCAAATGCTTTAGCAACATTTTTAGCTTCAATAACATTCGTTCCTAAACGAGGTCCATTAGGAATGTAAATCTCTAATTTTTCGTCTAGTTCTTTTTGGTCTTCGTTTAATAATTTATCGTAGTTCTGTAAACGTGCTTTTTGTTTGGTTTGACGTCCTTTCGCTCCTTGGCGTACCCAATCCAACTCTCGTTCTAAGTTTTTCCTACGTTTTGAAGCTACTTTTTCTTCTTGCGCCATACGGTTAGATTTTTGCTCTAACCAAGAAGAGTAATTTCCTTTCCATGGAATACCTTCACCTCTATCCAACTCTAAAATCCAACCCGCAACGTTATCTAAGAAATATCTATCATGCGTTACTGCGATTACTGTTCCTGAATATTGTGCCAAATGTTGTTCTAACCAAAGAACCGATTCTGCATCCAAGTGATTCGTTGGCTCATCTAATAATAAAACATCTGGTTGTTGTAAAAGTAAACGACATAAAGCTACGCGACGTTTTTCTCCACCTGATAAAACAGAAATTGGTGTTTCTGGATCTGGCGTACGAAGTGCATCCATTGCAATTTCCAATTTATTATCAATTTCCCAAGCTCCCGAAGCGTCGATTTTATCTTGTAATTCAGCCTGACGATCCATAAGTTTTTCCATTCTTTCTGGATTCTCATATACTTCAGGTAAACCGAAATCGTCGTTAATTTTATTGAATTCTTCTAATAAAGCAAACGTTTCTGCAGCACCTTCACGAACGATATCGATTACCGTTTTAGTTTCATCTAAATGAGGTTCTTGTTCTAAATATCCAACAGTATAACCTGGTTGAAAAACTACATCACCTTGATAGTTTTTATCAACTCCTGCAATGATTTTTAATAATGAAGACTTTCCTGAACCATTTAATCCAAGAATACCAATTTTTGCCCCATAAAAGAAACTTAAATATATATTTTTTAGTACTTGTTTATCTGCTCCCGGATAGGTTTTACTCAATTTTTGCATTGAGAAAATCACTTTCTTATCGTCTGACATAATGGTATGTTTGTTTTATTAATTTTTTAAATTGTATTGTTAAACTCTTCCTTTTAAAGCGTTGAAAACCCAAGCAATGGCAAAGAAACCAACTCCAACAGCTGCAAATCCCCAACCTGCAACATCAGCATAACGGTAAATTCCTAATCCAATTAAAAGTAATCCCATTAAAATCATAATGAAAGTAGCCCAAGCCAATATTGTATTTTTATTCATTCCCATAATTAAGTATTTTTAACTAAAGTTTTGTAAATTTTAGGATTGCGAAGGTACAAATTTTTAAACTTTTTATCATTTGAATTAATTGAAAATTTTAATCAATAATTCCTTTAATAAATCATGTTGTGACATTGATGAAGCACCAACTCCTTTACTTTTTACATCGATATCGCGCAAAGCAGCTACAATTGCACTTACTTTTTTCATAGGATAATTTCTGAAAGCCACTTCGTAATCTTTTACAAAATAAGGACTCACTTTTAAAACTTTAGCTGCATTAAACTGCGATTTGTCTTTTAATCCGTGATATTGTAATAATTGCGAAAAGAAACCAAACACCAATCCAGTAGTAACCACTAACGGATTATCTTTTGGATTTTGTGAAAAATGATCTATGATTTTGTAGGCTTTCAATTGGTCTTTTTCACCAATAGCCTTTCGCAATTCGAAGTTGTTGTAATCTTTACTAAAACCGATATTCTCTTCAATGTCTTTTGGAGTAAACGTGTGACCTTTTGGTAAAATAATTTTTAGTTTATCTAATTCGTTATTGATTTTAGATAAATCTGTTCCTAAAAATTCAACCAAAATAGCGGCTGCTTTAGGTTCGATGCTATATCCTTGTCCTGACAAAACGCGTTTAATCCAATCTCCAACCTGATTTTCATACAACTTTTTACTTTCGTAAACTACTCCTATTTTATCTAAAAGTTTGGTTACTCTTTTACGCTTATCTAATGTCTTGTATTTATAAGCAAAAACTAAAACCGTTGTAGGTTGTGGGTTTTCAGCATACGCTTCTAGTTTATCAATATGGCGTGATAATTCTTGAGCTTCTCTAACCACCACTACTTGACGATCAGCCATCATTGGAAAACGTTTGGCACTTCCAATCACATCTTCCATCGTAACATCTCTACCATATAAAATAGATTGATTAAAATCGCGCTCGTGTTCTTGCAACACATTTTGCTCAATAAAATCGGTCAATTTATCAATATAATACGGCTCTTCTCCCATAAAAAAATAAATGGGTTTAATGTTTCCGGCTTTTATATCTTTTGTAATTTGAATTACTTCATCCATAATTTAGTATTCAGTGTTCGGTAAATAGTTGGCAGTTTGTAATATTTAACTAATTTTGAACTATGCAAAATTTGAATTTTCCAACGTATTCCTTTCGGTTCAAAAATAGTGAAAATAAAGTGTCTATTTTTGATGAAATTAGAAAAAAATTTATTCTTCTCACACCTGAAGAATGGGTACGTCAACACGTAATTCATTTTTTGTTACAGGATAAAAATTATCCAAAATCCTATATAAACGTTGAGAAATTAATCAAAATTAACGATTTAAGCAAACGATATGATGGAGTAGTTTTTCAACCAAATGGAGAAATATTTTTATTAATTGAGTGCAAAGCTCCAGAAGTTCCCATTTCCCAACAAACGTTTGATCAAATTGCGCGTTATAATTTAGTTTTGAAAGCTAAATATTTAATGGTTACCAACGGACTAAATCATTATTTTTGCCAAATGGATTTTGAAAACGAAAAATATGTTTTCTTGAAAGAACTTCCTGAATATTCAATTTAATCATGGAAAAACGAGATTTAATACAAGCTGAAATTGAAAAATTAGGATTTTTTCTTCAACGATTATTAGCAAATTTTTTAAATGGAAATTCCGCAGAAAATTCAATCGAAGCTTCTGATTTAATTACCAATGAATTTAAAAATGAATTAGATTTTGATTTACCTTTATTTCTCTCACTTTCAAATGATGAAATGAAAAAATATCTTTCAAATTTTAAATTTAACGAACAAAATCTGGAAAAATTAGCTGATTTGTTAGCCGAAATGAATTTATCCAAAGCCTATTTAGTTAGATCTATTGAATTACTGGATTTGGTAGATGAACTTTCGAACTCTTTTTCATTTGAAAGAAATAACAAAAAAATAAAAATTCAACAATTACTTAATTCACAATAACTTGAAAAAAATAGCAGTAGTCATATTAAATTGGAACGGAGCTAAATTATTAGAGCAGTTTTTACCTTCGGTAGTCGCTTTTTCAGATGAAGCTACGATTTATGTGGCTGATAATGCTTCAACCGATGCTTCTATTGAAGTGATTCAAAACCAATTTCCTTCCGTAAAAATCATTCAAAATACAGGTAACTTTGGTTTTGCAAAAGGCTATAATGAAGCATTGAAGTTTGTTGAAGAAGAATATTACGCTTTGGTCAATTCTGACATTGAAGTTACCGAAAATTGGCTTGCTCCTATTCTAAATATATTTGAAACGCAACCCGAAACTGCAATTATCCAACCTAAATTATTAGACTTCAAAAAGAAAACCCATTTTGAATACGCTGGTGGCGCTGGTGGTTTTATAGATAAATTTGGTTATCCATTTTGTCGTGGACGAATTTTCGATACGGTTGAAGAAGATAAAAATCAATATGATGATGAAATGGAAATCTTTTGGGCAACTGGAGCTTGTTTTTTTATTAGAAAAGAAGTGTATCGCAAATTAAATGGTTTTGATGATGATTTCTTTGCACATCAAGAAGAAATTGATTTATGTTGGAGAGCATTTAACTTAGGTTACAAAACGAAATACACTTCAAAATCAATCGTTTATCACGTTGGTGGAGCCACTCTAAACGAAGGGAATCCGAGAAAAACCTTCTTGAATTTCAGAAATTCATTGTTGATGTTAACTAAGAATTTACCGAAAAATCAATTATTTCCAATTCTTTTTATGCGCTTGTGTTTAGATGGTTTAGCGGGGATTCAATTTATTTTGAAAGGAAAATTTAAACACTTTTGGGCAATTATTGAAGCGCATTTTACATTTTATCATCTTGTATTTCAATTTTATAAGAAACGTAATACAACTCAAAAATCTAATTATTACAAAATAAACAGCATCGTTTATCGTTACTTTATCAAGAATGGCAAGGTCTTTGCTGACCTTTTTTAACAATAGTTTAGGTTTAAAAAAGCTATTTTTTAACAATTTCCATTTAATTTTGTAAAAAAATAATTATCGTATGAGAAAAGTAATGTTATTCGCCGCAGTAGCCGCTATTTCATTAAGTTCGTGTGTTTCAAAAAAGAAATTCACCGAATTAGAGGCTAAAAACAAAGAGATTCAAGATTTATTAAACACCGCAACGGTTAAATTAAACACTTGTTTAACGGAAAGAGAAGCGTTAGCGAGTCAAGTTGATTTTCTTAAGAAAAACAATACGGACTTAATCAATAACATGGGGAATTTAACCACTTTAACTACAAAAGGGGCTGAAAATCTTGAAAAATCATTAGAAAGTTTAAAAGAAAAAGATTTAAAAATAACACGTTTACAAGACGCTTTAACTAAAAAAGACAGTATTACATTGGCTTTAGTTACAAGTTTAAAACGTGAAGTTGGAATCGACGATCCAGACATCAACATCAATGTTGAAAAAGGAGTAGTTATGATTTCGATTGCTGATAATTTATTATTCAAATCGGGAAGTTACG
The DNA here is from genome assembly GCF_025909975.1 of Flavobacterium lacisediminis. Classification (GTDB taxonomy): domain Bacteria; phylum Bacteroidota; class Bacteroidia; order Flavobacteriales; family Flavobacteriaceae; genus Flavobacterium; species Flavobacterium lacisediminis. The sequence continues at coordinate 23,916 of NZ_JAPCIO010000006.1, forward strand.
AAGTAAGCGACAAAGCAAAAGGTGTTTTAGCTAAAGTGGCTAAAGTAATCAATAGCAAACCAGACTTCGAATGTATGGTGGAAGGTCACACCGACAATGTGCCGATTAAAAATGCAGTTTTGTTAGACAACTGGGATTTATCAGTAAAAAGAGCGACTTCAATCGTGAGAGTTTTACATAAAGAATTAGGTGTTAGTCCAAAACAATTAATTCCAGCTGGAAGAAGTTCTTACATTCCTTTAGTGGAAAACGATTCTCCTGCTAACAGAGCAAAAAACAGAAGAACACGCATTATCATAATGCCAAAAATTGACCAATTCTACGATATGTTAGAAAAGGAAATGAAAAATTTAGAAGGGAAATAATTTACCTTTAAAATATAAAAAAAACGCCTCAAGTGATTGAGGCGTTTTTTATTTATAGTACATCCAAACTTCCTTTTCCTTCACGAATTACCTCAGGTTCATGTCCAGTTAAATCTATAATGGTTGAAGCCACATTGTCTCCGTAGCCACCGTCAATAACCAAATCGACTTTATTATTCCATTTTTCGAAGATTAGTTCTGGATCGGTTGAATATTCAATTACCTCATCTTCATCATGGATGGATGTGGAAACAATAGGATTTCCAAGCATTTCTACAATTTGCAATGCAATATTATTAGCTGGAACACGAATTCCGACTGTTTTTTTCTTTCTGAATTCTTTTGGTAAATCGTTATTTCCTGGTAAAATAAACGTGTATGGTCCAGGCAATGCGCGTTTTAAAATTTTAAAAGTCGAAGTATCAATTTGTTTCACATAATCAGAAAGATTACTCAAACTCGAACAAACGAAAGAGAAATTCGCTTTTTCCAACTTAATTCCTTTGATTTTAGCTAATTTTTCAAGCGCACGAGAATTGGTAATATCACAACCTAAACCGTAAACCGTATCGGTTGGATAAATTACTAAACCGCCGTCTTTCAAAACGGCAACAACTTTTTTAATAGCCGCTTCGCTGGGTTTATCTTCGTATATTTTTATAATTTCTGACATGGTTTTATTTTTTAGAAAAAAGATAATAGAATATAGAGTAAAGATAGGAGAATTTTAGTGATTTATGACTTCTTTAATTTCCCAAGATTCTAAAATATAATTATCCCAAATTCCCTTTTTTACTTTAATTTCTATTTTTAGATTATCAGTATTTTTATTTAAAAATGGCTTTATTTCTGAATATTTAACCGATATTGATTCTTCATTATTTAAAAAAACAAATCTAATTTTATCTTTATATTTGTAAGAAGTATAAATTTTAGTAATTGGTAAAAAATATTTTTCAGTTTTATTCTTTTTTGATTCTAACTTATTAATAGTATCCCAAATTATATTAGCAGAATTACCAAAAAATATATAAGAAAATATAAAATTAGATGTAATCAATAAAAAAGGGTAAATAAATTTTAATATCAAATATTTTTCTTTGAGTAAATCATTAAAAATGCTTTTCCAACTCTTTGCAAAAAAAGTAAATCTTGCTATTAGAAAAAATCCAATTAATGTTGGAATTAAAAAAACATAAATAAAATATTTATAATCTCCACCAATTGTAACAGACTGAAAAAAAAGAAAATAAATTATTCCAGTTAAACAGAAAATAAAAAATAATGCATCATTAATTTTATCAATTGTTTTTTTATTTAATTTATTTTTTTCCATTTTTTAAAGTCTATTTTCTATGATCTATTTTCTATATTCTTTCCTACCCAATCACCTCCAACTTCGCAAATCGCAACAACAACTTCTTTAATCCGCCCACATCAAAACGAATTTCTGCTTTTTTATCGGCTCCTATTCCTTCAATGTTTACAATTTGTCCTTTTCCAAAACGTTCGTGCATTACAATATTTCCAACGTTTAAATTTGCATCTACCACATTAGAACTTCCTGAATTGCTCGAAACAGGTTTTAAACGTCTGATATTTGCAGAAGAAACTGGCTCATCTCGTGTTAAATATTTTGGTGGTGTTCCTGCTGTTGGCTTTGCTAATCGTAATTTTGATTTATCAATATCGCCAAAAACATCAATATCCATAACCGGTTTGTAACGATAACCCGAATCCACTGGATTCAAATATTCTAAATATTCATCGTTAATTTCTTCAATAAAACGCGATGGTTCGCTATCTACTAATTTTCCCCAACGGTAACGCGATTGTGCATAAGTCAAATACGCTTGATGTTCAGCACGAGTTAAGGCAACGTAGAACAAACGACGTTCTTCTTCTAATTCGCTTCGTGTATTCAAACTCATCGCACTTGGAAACAAATCTTCTTCCAATCCCACAATAAATACATGTGGAAATTCTAATCCTTTCGCTAAGTGAATTGTCATTAGAGCTACTCTATCGTCATCGCCTGTATCTTTATCTAAATCGGTGGCTAAAGCTACGTCTTCTAAGAATTCAGCTAACGCTCCTCTGGCTCCGTCGATTTCTTTTTGACCTTCAGTGAAATCTTTAATACCGTTTAGTAATTCTTCTATGTTTTCAATTTTGGCAATTCCTTCTGGAGTTCCGTCTTTCTTCAATTCTTGAACTAATCCCGTTTTCTTAGTAACATGATCAGTTAAGAAAAACGCATCTTGATTTTCATTAATGACTTGAAAACTTTTAATCATCGTCACAAAATCATTCAACTTGGCTTTTGTTCCCGAATTCAGTTTTAAATCAATTTTATCAATATGTTCCATTACTTCAAAAATAGAACGCTTGTAATGATTAGCTGCAACCGTTAGTTTCTCAACTGTTGTATCACCAATTCCTCTTGCCGGATAATTAATCACACGAACTAAGGCTTCTTCGTCTTTTGGATTGATTACCAAACGTAAATACGCCAAAACATCTTTGATTTCCTTACGTTGATAGAAAGACAAACCACCATAAATTCGGTACGGAATATCGCGTTTACGCAACGCATCTTCCATAGCACGAGATTGCGCATTGGTACGATACAAAATTGCAAATTGTCCGTTTAACATTTGATTTTGCATCTTCTGTTCGAAAATAGTTGCTGCTACAAAACGACCTTCTTCACCATCAGTTAAACTACGGTGGACTTTTATTTTTGGTCCGTCATCATTGGATGTCCAAACGATTTTATCTAACTTGGTTTTATTCTTGTCAATTACGTTATTCGCTGCTTCTACAATGTTTTTTGACGAACGATAATTTTGTTCCAAACGATACAATTGTACGTTTTCGTAATCTTTCTGGAAATTTAAAATATTATTGATATTCGCACCTCGGAAGGCATAAATACTTTGCGCATCATCTCCTACCACACAAATATTTTGGAATCTATCAGACAACGCACGAACAATCAAATACTGCGAGTGATTCGTATCTTGGTACTCATCTACTAAAATGTATCGAAAACGATCTTGATATTTGGCTAAAACATCTGGAAAAAGATTTAATAATTCATTGGTTTTCAATAATAAATCATCAAAATCCATCGCTCCCGATTTAAAACAACGCTCTACGTATTGTTGGTAGATTTCACCCATACGTGGTTTTTTGCTCATGGCATCTGCTTCTTGTAATTCGGGATTATTGAAATAAGCTTTTACGGTAATTAGAGAGTTTTTATAGGATGAAATTCTGCCTAAGATTTGCTTTGGTTTGTAAATATCTTTATCCAACTGCATTTCTTTGATAATTCCACCCAAACAACGTAAAGAATCTTGCGAATCGTAAATCGTAAAATTAGATGGATATCCTAGTTTATCAGCCTCACTACGTAAAATCTTAGCGAATACCGAGTGAAAAGTTCCCATCCAAAGGTTTTTCGCTTCGTTAGTTCCAACAATATCCGCAATACGTTTTTTCATTTCACGGGCGGCTTTGTTGGTAAAAGTTAAAGCTAAAATATTAAATGCATCTACTCCTTGACTCATCAAATTAGCTATACGAACCGTTAACACACGAGTTTTACCAGAACCCGCTCCCGCAATAACAATCATGGGACCGTCTTTCTGCAAAACAGGTGCTTGCTGTGCTTCGTTTAATTGGCTAATATATCGCTGCATTTCTTTCATAGTGTACTATAACTTTTTAACTAATTTACAAAAATACATCATCAAAAGGGTTAATACAAAAGAAGTTATTAACTCTTATTAAGATTAATACAAACAACTGAAATTCTAATTTGAAAATTAAATTTTTTAATCTTAATTTGCGATGAAATTAAACCAACTTAAAAATGACAATCGAAGATAAATTATTAGAAATTGCTGCTTATACCTTACCTGCTTTAATTACTGGTGGTGTAGCTTTTGTAATGATGCAAAAATTTTATAACAGCGAAGAAAGCAAACGTAAATTTGAATTACTAAGAGAAAATCAAAAACAAGCGTTACCTATTCGTTTGCAAGCGTATGAGCGAATGGTTTTGTTGTTAGAAAGAATTAATCCAACACAGTTATTACTTCGTGTAGCTCCAATTAGCAAAAGTAAAGATGATTATGCTACTTTATTATCGCACCATATTCAAACTGAATTTGAGCATAATTTAACGCAACAAATTTATTTAACAGCTGAAACATGGGATATCGTGCTAAAAGCAAAAAACAGTACAGTGCAAATGATTCGAAAAAATGCACTTCGAGAAGATGTTGTCGATGCAGACAAACTTAGAGAAGCCATTATGATTGAGCTAACAGAAACCGAAGCGCCAAGCAATATTGCCATTAGCTTTTTGAAAGAGGAATTGAAAAGAGTTTTTTAAATACAAATCCCGAGTTGAAGCTCGGGATTTTTTTATTTCTCATTTAAAAATTTCAAATACAATTCTTTCATGGTTTCATTCGAAGTTGATGCTACTTTTTCAACTATTGTTCTGTATTCGGGTTTTTTTAGTAATAGGCGAACGTTATCTCGACCAAATTTGGTAAACTGCCATTTGTGATACACCGTTGCTTTAAATAATAATTCAATTACTTTTTCATCATTTGGATTTAGTTGCAATAGCAATTCTAAAGCATTTTGTCTAACAGAACTTTCATAGTTTTCAGAAGCAAAATCCAACAATTGGTTATACGAAGTAGCTTTCACTTGTTCTTGCAGCTTTTCAGTATTCATTGCTAAAGCTAACCAAGTCAAGCGGAAACTTTTATCATTATTCCCGATAATTCCCTTCGTTTGTTCTAAATAATGTAAACGCTCTTCAGGAAAGTTCTTCCATAAATTGGTTAAAGCGATTTCTTTTGTTTGATACGAATTGTCATTCAACAACGTTTCATATTGCAATTTAAAAGCTTCTGGAATTATTGGAGTTGATTCTGCTACTGCTCTTCTTACTAAAATGTTATTTGTAGCTAAAGCGGTTTCTAAAATTACTTTTCTTTCATCAAAAGGAACATTACGTGTTTGATATACGATGTATTGTTTAATCGGATAATAAGCATCTGATTTTAAAATTTCTGTTAATTCAGATAGTGATTTTTTACTTTTCTTTAGTGCAAAATAGTCTTGAATGAATTTATTTTTCGATAAATATTTTTGAGCGATTTCCATTTCAAATCCAGGCTTTTCTAGCCAAACCTTTTTGAAATTCTCCACATCATAACCCGAAACCTGTTTTACAATTTTCAAGAAATCATCTGTATTAACGTTTTTGTATTGGTATTTCTTTAAGTACTTTTTAACTGCTTTTTGAAAATTATTTGCTCCAATGTCTTCTCGCATCACATGTAACGCCCAAGCCCCTTTTTTATAAAACGATAACGAACTAGCCTTTTCATTCATAACGGGAATTGTATCGGTTTTAGAAGCGCGTTTTAGCTGTTCGGCATAATCGTTTAATTCTTCGTAGAAATAATCATCTCCAAACAAATGACGCTCTGCTAATAAAGCATAATAAGTTGCAAAACCTTCTTGTAACCAATGATGTTTACCAGACTGTGCCGTAATCATATCACCAAACCATTGATGTGCCAACTCGTGTGCGTTGACATTTATATAATTTCTATCGTTAAAACCTATTTCATCTACTACAAAATCTTGTGCAAAAATCGTAGAAGTCGTATTCTCCATTCCCGCATATAAAAAGTCGCGAACTGGAACTTGACGGTAAATACCCCAAGGGTACTTCACTCCTATTTCTTGCTCCAAATAATCAAACATTTGTTTGGAATAGCGATACGTTGGTTCAAATTTAGAAACATCATTTTTATCCAAATACAATTCTAATGGCGTTCCTGATTTAGTTGTTGTAGTTTGCTTTGCAAAACTTCCAATTGCTAACATTGCTAGATAAGATGACATTGGTTTTTGCATTTGATAATTCCAAGTAATTAAATTCCCTTTCGAATTGTACTTATTTGAGATAAAAGCACCATTTGAAATCACTGGGAAATCATTTCTAAATTCAACAGAAATATTAAAAATTACTTTTTCATTTACATCATCAAAACTTGGTAACCAATGACTGGTATAACGTCCTTGTCCTTGTGTCCAAATTTGTAAATTTTCATCTTGACCCGTAAAATAAAGAGTTTGTTTCGGTTTTGCGGAATAGCTGAAAGTCAGTATGTTTTTTCCTTTTTTAAAACCTTTAAATAAATCTAATGTTTTTCCTGAATTTTTGAATTTAACTGATTTTCCATTAATCATTACTTCTGAAAATTCCATGCTTTTAGCATCAATCTTTATGGTATCAATTGCTTTTTTTACTTTAAACTCATAAGTAATACTTCCAGAAATTGATTTTTCAATATGGTTTGGAGAAACCAAAGCATCACACTTGATAAAATCAACTTTATCAGTTTGTTGAGCAAATGAAAAACTTACAATTAATAAGGAAAACAGAATACGAAACATCTTGATGGATTTTAATAATGTACGAATATAAACATTTTCAATTTCACTGATTTCTAAATTAACAAATTATAAACTATCTTCGTTTTTTGAAGAACAAAGAGAAAAGAATAAAGAAAAAAGACTCAATACTCAAATGAATCTACTCGAAACTCCCATAGAATATCTCAAAGGCGTTGGACCACAACGTGGCGATTTATTACGCAAGGAGTTGGGTATTCATAAATACGCAGATTTACTGAATTTATTCCCAAATCGTTATATTGATAGAACCCGTTATTACAAGATAAACGAACTCCAAAACAGCAATTCGGAAGTTCAAATCGTGGGTAAAATCATCAATATCAAAACCGTTGAACAAGGTAAAGGACGTTCGCGATTAGTCGCCACTTTTATTGACGATACAGGACAAATGGAACTCGTGTGGTTTCAAGGGCAAAAATGGATTCGTGAAAGTATCAAAATCAATATTCCGTATGTGATTTTTGGAAAAGTCACCCAATTTGGCGCAACTTACAACATGGCGCATCCCGAAATGGAATTATTAGAAGAACACAAAGCCAGTCTGCGTTCGGCAATGCAACCCGTTTATCCTAGTACGGAAAAGCTAGCTAATAAAGGCATTTCGAACAAAGTCATCAATAAAATGATGCAACAATTGTTTGTGGAAACGCAAGCTTTGTTTTCAGAAAATTTACCGAGTTATCTTTTAGACGAATTAAAGTTGATTCCAAAAAATGCCGCTTTATTCAATATTCATTTTCCAAAGAGTCAAGATTTATTGGCAAAAGCACAATTCCGATTGAAGTTTGAAGAGTTGTTTTTCATTCAATTGCAATTGATTACGAAGAACCTCATTCGCAAACATAAAATCAAAGGGATGCCGTTTGAACGTGTAGGCGAAAATTTTACCGATTTTTATAACAATCACTTGCCTTTCGATTTAACGAATGCACAAAAACGTGTGTTAAAAGAAATCCGTAACGATTTAGGAAGCAACGCACAAATGAACCGTTTGTTACAAGGTGATGTGGGTTCTGGAAAAACAATTGTAGCGTTAATGTGTATGCTTTTGGCTAAAGATAACGGCTTTCAAAGTTGTATGATGGCACCTACAGAAATTTTAGCTAACCAACATTTCAACGGAATTTCAGAATTAGCGAAAGAACTAAACATCACAATAAAAATTCTAACAGGTTCTACCAAAACTGCCGAACGAAAAATTATTCATGAAGCTTTAGAAAACGGAACTTTGGACATTTTAATTGGCACACATGCTTTATTAGAAGACAAAGTACAATTTCATAATTTGGGTTTAGCAATTATTGATGAGCAACATCGTTTTGGTGTGGAACAACGTTCAAAACTTTGGAAGAAAAATGATGTTCCACCTCACGTTTTAGTAATGACCGCTACTCCTATTCCTCGAACTTTAGCCATGAGTTTATATGGCGATTTGGATATTTCAGTCATTGATGAATTACCTCCTGGCAGAAAACCAATACAAACAGTACATCGATATGATTCAAACCGATTGAAAGTTTGGAAATTCTTAAAAGATGAAATTGCTAAAGGACGCCAAGTGTACATTGTATATCCGTTAATTCAGGAATCGGAGAAGATGGATTACAAGGATTTAATGGACGGTTACGAAAGTATTTCAAGAGATTTTCCTTTACCACACTATTCTATTTCCATCGTTCATGGAAAAATGAAACCTGCTGATAAAGATGAAGAAATGCGACGATTTTCGGAAGGAAAAACTAATATTATGGTCGCAACGACTGTGATTGAAGTTGGTGTAAATATACCAAATGCTTCCGTAATGGTTATTGAAAGTGCGGAGCGTTTTGGTTTATCACAATTACACCAATTAAGAGGACGAGTTGGTCGTGGTGCCGAACAAAGTTATTGCATCTTAATGACGAGTCACAAACTCAGTAACGATAGCAAAATCCGAATGGAAACGATGGTTCGTACGAATGATGGTTTTGAAATTTCGGAAGTCGATTTAAAATTACGTGGTCCTGGCGATATTATGGGTAAACAACAAAGTGGGGTTTTAAATCTTCAAATTGCGGATTTGGTCAAAGACAAAGACATTTTGCAATTAGCACGTCATCATGCTATCAAACTCTTAAAAGATGATGCTCCAATGGAAAAACCAGAACACGTTAAACTTCGTGAAGCTTTTATAGAAATCAGTAAAAAGAAAACTATTTGGAATTACATTAGTTAATTTGCCAAGTTGCTAATGAAAAAACAAACATTTGTAGCTACAACAATGTTAAATATATCGTAAGTTTAAGTAGTAATTATTAAGAAAACTTAACTTTGTAGCTATATCATTTAGTATCTCATCATAATATGAAAATAAAAACTATAAGCATCACGTTAATTACTTTAACTCTAGTTGGTTTAATTGGATATCGAATTACAAAAAATAGTGAAGAATCTGAAAAAGGTGGCGGAAAAGGAGACAAAAAACCGCCAATGTTGGTTGATGCTATAGTTGTTTCAGAAACTAATTTTGCGAATACTATTTCCCTATCAGGTTCTATTGAAGCCAATGAAAATGTGGAAATTAGAAGTGAAGTTTCTGGAATTGTAGAAAAAATTTATTTCGCAGAAGGAACAAACGTTAGCAAAGGTCAAGTTTTATTGAAAGTAAATGATATTGAATTACGTGCCCAACTTTCGCAAGCAATCACAAGACAGAGCTTAGCTTCAGAAAATGAAAGAAGAGCTAAACTACTTTTACAGAAAGAAGCTATTTCTCAAGAAGAATATGAGATTGCAAGTGCCGAATTCAGAAGTCTAAAAGCACAAACGCAATTGATTCAAGCACAAATTGCTAAAACAAGTATAAGAGCACCTTTTTCGGGAAAAATTGGATTGAGAAACATTTCTCCAGGAACGTATGTAACACCTACTACTCTAATCACCAAATTAGTAAGTTCAAATCAAGTTAAAATTAGTTTCTCAATTCCTGAAAAATATGCTTCGGAAGTGGAAAACAATACTCCTATTCAATTTACGATTCCAAATAATACACAAAAATTTACAGCAAAAATCTACGCCATCGAGCCTGAAATTGAAACATCTACTCGAACCTTAAAAATCAGAGCAATTGCAGAAAATCCAAATGGAAAATTATTAGCGGGAACATTCGCTACTATTGAACTTCCCTTGAAAAATATCAAAGGTGCTATTCAAATTCCTTCGGAAGCTGTTGTTCCTGTTCAAGATGGAAAAGTGGTTTACATTGCCAACAACGGAAAAGCAAAAGAAGTAAAAATTGAAACTATTGCTAGAACGGATAAAGACGTAATCGTTACACAAGGAGTAAAATCTGGAGATACGATTTTAACTTCTGGAGTTATGGCTCTAAAAGATGAAGCCGATATTAAAGTTAAAGTAAAACAAGAAAAACTTCCCACTTCTAACTTCTAACTTCCCATTTACAAATGAGTTTATCTACTTTAAGTATAAAAAGGCCAGTATTTACAATCGTAATCAATTTGTTGATTATACTTTTTGGTATTTTAGGATTCAGTTATTTGGGCGTTCGGGAATTCCCTTCGATTGATCCTGCCGTAATTAATGTTCGAACGAATTACACTGGTGCAAATGCTGAAATTATCGAATCACAAATAACCGAACCACTTGAAAAAGCTATTAACTCTATTGATGGTATTCGAAACATTACCTCTTCGAGTAATCAAGGTTCGAGTAATATTACAGTTGAATTCAAATTAGAGAAAAACCTTGAAGAAGCGGCTAATGATGTACGCGATAAAGTATCGCAAGCCGTTAGAAGTTTACCACAAGATATTGATGCACCACCAGTAGTTGCCAAATCGGATGCCGATTCTGATGCGATTATTTCTATGACGGTTCAAAGTCAATCCAGAAATGCTTTAGAATTGAGTGATTATGCCGAAAACGTAATTTCTGAAAGAATTCAAACGATTCCAGGAGTGAGTAGCGTGCAAATTTGGGGACAAAAACGTTATTCGATGCGTATTTGGATGGATCCAATAAAACTAAATGCTTACGGTATCACAGTTGCCGATGTTCGAAATGCTTTGGACAAACAAAATGTCGAATTGCCTTCAGGAAAATTGACAGGAGCGAATACCGAATTAATGGTAAAAACCCTTGGGAATTTATCTACGGAAAAGGAATTCAATGACATCATCATCGTTTCAGATGCGAATAAAACCGTTCGTTTGAGCGATATTGGTTATGCCGTTTTAGCTTCTGAAAATTTAGAAACTAAGTTCACAGAATCGGGAAATCCGATGGTGGCGGTGGCAATTATTCCGCAACCTGGAACTAATTATTTGGAAATTGCCGAACAATTTTATGCAGAAGTTGACAAATTAAAAAAAGATTTACCAAGTGATATCAAACTAGATATAGCTTTAGACAATACCATTTTTATTAAAAAATCAGTAGTTGAGGTAGCGGAAACCTTAGCCATTTCAGTTATTTTAGTAATCATCATTATCTTTTTATTCTTTAGAGATTGGTCTATCGCATTTAGACCATTAATTGATATTCCTGTTTCGTTGATTGCTACATTTTTTATTATGTATTTGTGTGGTTTCTCCATCAACGTATTAACGTTATTAGCCATCGTTTTAGCGACAGGATTAGTGGTGGATGACGGAATTGTAGTAACCGAAAACATCTTCAAAAAAGTAGAAGAAGGAATGTCGCCAATCGAAGCCGCAATCAAAGGTTCAAACGAAATTTTCTTTGCTGTAATTTCAATTTCGGTAACACTTGCTGCCGTTTTCTTACCTATTATTTTCTTAGAAGGTTTCGTGGGACGATTGTTCCGAGAATTCGGTGTCGTCATTGGTGCCGCCGTATTGATTTCCGCCTTTGTATCATTGACGTTAACACCAATGTTGAACGCGTATTTAATGAAAGGTGGCGAACAAAAGAAAACCAAATTCTATGAAGCTACAGAACCTTTCTTTGTAAGTTTAAATAAAGGATATGCAAATTCATTAACTAATTTCTTAAAAAGAAAATGGTTGAGTTTTCCAATTATCGGAGTTTGTATCGGATTAATTGTATTATTCTTTACTATTCTTCCAAAAGAAACAGCTCCATATGACGATAGAAGTTTAGGAATTGTCAGTGTAACAACACCAGAAGGTGCAACTTATGAATATACAGATCGTTTTATGGACGATTTATCCAAATTAATTAACGATTCCATTCCAGAGAAAAAAGTAGCACTAGTAATCACATCTCCTGGCTTTATGTCATCTTCTGTGAATGCTGGTAGAGTTCGTTTGGCTTTGGTTGATCCAAGTGAAAGAGAAAAATCGCAAAAGGAAATTGTAGATGATTTAACCAAATGGACTAAAAAATATCAGCAAGCCAAAGTAAATGTTTCCGAGCAACCAACAATTTCGGTAAACCGTCGTGGTGGATTACCAATTCAGTATATTATTCAAGCGCCAAACTTTGAAAAATTAAGAGAGAAGATTCCACAATTCATGGAAGAAGCGAGTAAAAATGAAACTTTCTCGAATGTAGATGTGAATTTGAAATTCAATAAACCTGAAATCAACGTAACGATTAATCGTGAAAAAGCGGAAAGCTTAGGAATTTCGGTTTTAGATGTGGCGCAAACTTTGCAATTATCTTTGAGTGGACAACGTTTTGGATATTTCATGCAAAACGGAAAACAATATCAAGTCATTGGACAATTTGATGAGAAAGACCGAGATGCTCCTTTGGATTTAACTTCGATGTTTGTAAAAAACAAAGCGGGTGAATTAATTCAATTAGACAACGTAGTTGAGGTAGAAGAACAAAGTAATCCACCGCAATTATTCCACAATAATCGCTACATGTCGGCAACGGTTTCAGCAGGTTTAGCACCGGGAAAAAGTATGATTGACGGTATCAACGCCATGGACGAAATCAAAGAAAAAGTATTAGACGATACTTTTACAACCGATTTAGGTGGTGAATCGCGTGACTTCGTAGAAAGTAGTTCGAATACTTCTTTCGCTTTTGGATTAGCTTTATTATTAATTTATTTGATTTTAGCTGCGCAATTTGAAAGTTTCATTGACCCATTTATCATTATTTTAACTGTCCCAATGGCTGTCGCTGGAGCATTATTTTCGCTTTGGTTATTTGGGCAAACATGGAATATTTTTAGTCAAATTGGAACCGTCATGCTGATTGGACTCGTTACCAAAAACGGAATTCTGATAGTCGAATTTGCCAACCAACTTCGAGAACAAGGAAAATCGAAATACGATGCGATTTTAGAAGCTTCGGAAGCACGTTTACGACCTATTTTAATGACCAGTTTAGCCATTGCCTTAGGAGCTTTACCAATTGCCTTATCGCTTGGAGCGGCTTCGGCAAGTAGAATGGGAATGGGAGTTGTAATTGTGGGTGGAACGATGTTTTCGTTAATCTTAACTTTATTTGTAATTCCAGCTATCTATTTAATGTGGTCAAAAGCAAAAAAACACCGACCAGAATTTGATAATTTAGACGCTTTAGAGAAATAATAGTATGCAAAATTTATATAAAATAATATTCCTTTTCATCATTGGATTTTCAGCGCAAGCACAAGAACTACTTTCGCTTGAAGATGCAGTTAAAATAGCTTTGGAAAACAATTACGATATTAAAATCGCGGAGAATAATTCCAAAATTGATGCTACCAATAACAATTTAGCCAATGCAGGAATGTTGCCTTCGTTAAATGCAAATTTTACTAATAACAATAGTCAACTTGATACTAAACAAACGCAAGGTGATGGAACAGTTCGTGAATTAGACGGAGCAAAAAATATGAACTTAACCTATGGTGTTGGTTTAGACTGGACGATTTTCGATGGTTTAAGTATGTTTGCTAGAAAAGAGCAATTAAACGTTTTAGAACAACAAGGAAAAGCCGAATTACAAACTGCTATTTTAACTCGAATTAGCGATGTTTATACAACCTATTTCGATTTGGTGCAACAACAACAAGTTTTAGCTTCGATCGATACAGCAATAGTAATTTCTAACCAACGCTTAACTACCGCTCAAAATCGTTTTAGTATTGGAAAAGCTTCGAAATTAGAAGTTTTGAATGCACAAGTAGATTTGAACAGCGATTTAAGTTTACAATTAAGACAAAAAGAACTCATCAAAATCAGTAAAATTAGATTAAACGAGTTATTAGTTCGTGATATTCAAACCGATTTTAAAGTCACTAACGAAGTTACATTCGAACAAAATTTAGATTTCAACGAGTTAAAATCGACAGCTGAAAAACAAAATCCGCAATTGCAAGCGCAAATTCTATCTAAAAAAGTAGCCGATTTGAATTTGAAACAAGTCAAAGGAAATCGTTATCCAACAGTGAGAGTTACTTCGGGTTACAATTTCACACGTTCGGAAGCTTCTTTAGGGTTTATCACGCAATCTTCTGGACAAGGTTTTGTGTATGGAGTTACAGCTACAGTACCCATTTTTAATGGCTTTCTTCAAAACAAAAACGAAAAAGTAGCGAAATACCAAGTGGAAAATGCAGGATTCCTTTTAGAACAACAAAAACTATCGCTAAGCTCACAATTATCGTCTTTGTATGCGAGTTATCAAACCAATTTAGAGTTGGTAAAAGTGGAAGAAAAAAACGTAGAAATCGCCAAACAAAACTTAGATATTACGTTAGCAAAATTCAAAATTGGAACTATCACAACTATAGAATTTAGAACGGCTCAACAAAACTTTGTAGAAGCAGCCGTACGCTATTCAAATGCACAATATGTAACCAAACTTTCGGAAATTAACTTAAAAGAATTAGCCGGTACTTTAAAATTGAATTAATATCTTATTTTTGTTTAGATCAATTGTAGAATTTCTGGAAAAGCCAATTAAATATCAATTGTTAATTATACATTATTAATTAAAAACATGGTTCAATACAACCCAAAAGACTGGATTACTTTTATCTTCCGTTTTCACGAATCGGATACGTTTCGCCAACTAATTCCGATGATGATTTTCATTGGATTTTATGCTGGAGGCATCGCGTATTTGGAATTAGAATATTGGAAACTTTCTGAAACTAGTCATGTGAAAAACCTTAATGTAATGCATACAACCGTAGGTTTTGTGTTGTCGTTATTATTGGCTTATCGAACCAATACGGCTTACGACCGTTGGTGGGAAGGTCGAAAATTATGGGGCGCTTTGGTTAACAATAGTAGAAATTTAGCGTTGAAACTTTCTGCTTATTTGTCAGATGAAAATGATAGAAATTTCTACAGAAAAGTAATTCCAGCTTATGCTTCAGTGCTTTCAAAACATTTATTGAATGAAGAAGTAAGTAAAGAGTTGTTTGAAGGCTTAGATTTAGAAATGGATCACCACAAACACCGTCCAAATCAAGTGGCAAAAATACTGTTTCAAAAAGCAAATGATTTGTATAAATCTGGGAAAATTACGGGTGACCAATTTTTTATCATTAATTCAGAATTGCAATCATTTACCGATATTTGTGGCGCTTGCGAACGTATTAAAAACACGCCTATTCCCTACTCATACAGTTCATTTATCAAAAAATTCATTTTCTTTTTTGTGATGACCTTGCCTTTCGGATTTGTATTTAGTTTGGGTTACTATGTAATTCCGGTTTTGATTTTCATCTTTTATGTTTTAGCGAGTTTAGAATTAATCGCCGAAGAAATTGAAGACCCATTTGGCAACGACGCCAACGATTTACCGATGACAAAAATAGCTTCGAATATTAAGAAACACGTGGAAGAGATTTTGTAAACGTTTGGAGGAAATTTGGTATATTTGATATATTTTAATTTAAAAAATCATCATAAAATGGAAATTAAAAATTATGATCATATTATTCCATCTGAAGATTTTGATATTGTCTATATTGAAAAAAAATATCATAATGAAGAAATTGTTAAGTCAGCAGTTTTACTTTTTGAAAACAATGAGGTTAAAATCAGAATAAAGTTTGACCTAACAAATAATAGCATAATTAATGAAAATAGTTTCTTATTTATTCAAGAAACCAATTTGCTATTTTATAGTGGAAATATTGAATGGAGTGCTTTTGACTTGAGTAATAAAAATATTATAAGAAATGAAATAGCAACTCAATTGCCATATATTGAAAGAAGAAATGATGTTATTCTAATTTTTGATGATTTGTACGTAGAATGTACGAATTTAAAAGGTGTAACAATTGATAAAGTTCCTGTTGACCCACCAACAGAATCTACAGATTATGATGACAGAATCGAATTTAACAGTTCTATTTTTGGGAAACAAATATTAAAACTAAAAATCCAACCATGAAAAACCTATTTAAAACCACACTCCTACTCTTCACAATAGCTTTATTCACAAGCTGTAAACAAGAAACCGTAGCTACTCAAAACGAGTATTTTGCACAATCATCAGATAGTATTCAAAATGGTGGTGTAAAAGTCATTCCAATTACAACTCCAAAAGGCACTTTTAATGTTTGGACGAAGCGTATTGGCAACAATCCAAAGATTAAAGTATTACTTTTAAATGGTGGTCCAGGCGCTACGCACGAATATTTTGAATGTTTTGAAAATTTCTTACCAGCAGAAGGTATCGAGTTCATTTATTACGACCAATTAGGTTGTGGAAATGCTGATAATCCAAACGATACTTCGATGTGGGATTTACCGAGATATGTGGAAGAAGTAGAACAAGTCCGTAAAGCTTTAAAATTAGACAATACTAATTTCTACTTGTTAGGCCATTCTTGGGGTGGTATTTTAGCTATGGAATACGCTGTGAAATATCAAAACAACATGAAAGGCTTAATCATTTCAAACATGATGGCAAGTTGCCCTGAGTATGGTAAATATGCCGATGAAGTCTTATCAAAACAATTAGCTCCTGAAGTTTTAAAGGAAATTCGTGATATTGAAGCTAGAAAAGACTTTTCAAATCCAAGATATATGGAATTGTTGATTCCGAATTTCTATGAAAAACACGTGTTACGTTTCCCTTCTAA
Source organism: Flavobacterium lacisediminis (assembly GCF_025909975.1). Classification (GTDB taxonomy): domain Bacteria; phylum Bacteroidota; class Bacteroidia; order Flavobacteriales; family Flavobacteriaceae; genus Flavobacterium; species Flavobacterium lacisediminis. The sequence goes on from NZ_JAPCIO010000006.1 coordinate 40,827, forward strand.
AGATTGGCCAGAACCGGTAAATCGTTCGTTAGGAAAAACCAACCAATCGCTTTACGTAACCATGCAAGGTCCGAGTGAGTTTGGAATCGCTGGAAAATTAGAAAAATGGGACAGAAAAGCTGATTTGAAAAATGTAAATATTCCAACATTAGTAATCGGAGCGAAACACGATACCATGGATCCAAAACACATGGAAGAAATTTCGAAAATCTTACCAAAAGGTTCCTATTTATTCTGTCCAAAAGGAAGTCACATGGCATTTTACGACGATCAGAAAACGTATTTTTCTGGATTGATTTCGTTCTTGAAAAAGTAATTTTAAGCTTTCAAACTCTTAAACTTTAGCTTATATTTGCACTTTTAAAATTCGATACAAAATGCGTATATCTTACAATTGGTTAAAACAATTTATTAAAACCGATTTAAAATCTGAAGAAATTGCCGATATTCTTACCGACTTAGGTTTAGAAGTAGAAGGCGTTGACAAATACGAAAGTTTAAAAGGAGGTTTACAAGGCGTTGTGATTGGTCATGTATTAACATGCGAAAAACATCCAGATGCTGATAAACTAAAAATCACAACGGTTGATTTAGGTGATGGAAACGCACCTGTTCAAATTGTTTGTGGTGCTCCAAATGTAGCGGCGGGGCAAAAAGTTCCTGTGGCGACTATTGGAACGAAATTATTTGACAAAGAAGGAAACGCATTCGAAATTAAAAAAGGAAAAATCCGCGGACAAGAAAGTCACGGAATGATTTGCGCTGAAGACGAATTAGGTCTTGGAGAAAGTCATGACGGAATTATGATTTTGAATGAAGATTTAAAACCTGGAACGCCTGCTTCAAAGGTATTCGAAATCGAAACAGATGAAGTATTCGAAATTGGATTAACACCTAACCGTGCTGATGCTATGTCGCACATGGGAGTTGCTCGTGATTTACGTGCTGGATTATTACAAAAAGGTACTTCTTCGGAATTAATGACTCCTTCGGTAAGTAAATTTAAAGTGGAAAAACGTACTTTAAAAATCGATGTTAAAGTTGAAAACGAAAAATTAGCGCCAAGATATTGTGGTGTTACTATTTCAGGAATTACCGTTAAACCATCTCCAACTTGGTTACAAAATCGTTTAAAAGCAATTGGATTAACTCCAAAAAATAATATTGTTGACGTTACAAATTACGTTTTACACGAATTAGGTCAACCTTTACACGCTTTCGATGCCGCTCAAATAAAAGGAAATAAAGTAGTAGTAAAAACAGTTCCAGCTGGAACTAAATTTGTTACTCTTGATGATATCGAACGTACACTTCACGAAGAAGATTTAATGATTTGTGATGAAAGTGGTCCAATGTGTATTGCAGGTGTTTTCGGAGGGAAAACTTCGGGAGTTAGCGAAAAAACTCAGGCAATTTTCTTAGAAAGTGCTTATTTCAATCCGGTTTCGGTTAGAAAAACAGCTAAAAGACATACGTTAAGTACTGATGCTTCTTTCCGTTTTGAAAGAGGAATTGATCCAAATATTACAGAATACGCTTTAAAACGTGCAGCTTTGTTGATTCAAGAAGTGGCAGGTGGTGAAATTACTTCTGATATTATTGATATTTATCCTAAAAAGATTGAAGATTTCAGTGTGTTTATTCATTTCAATAAAGTGAATAAAATCATTGGTGAAGAAATTAAGCCAGAAACGATTAAAAAGATTTTAGCTTCTTTAGACATCAAAGTTAATAGTATCACCGAATCTGGTTTAGGGTTGATTATTCCATCTTACCGAGTTGATGTTACTAGAGAAATTGATGTTATTGAAGAAATTTTACGTGTTTACGGATACAACAACATCAAAATTCCTTCTAAAGTGAATGCTACAACTGCTAATTCATCAAGAACGGAAGAATATAAAGTACAAAATATCATTGCGAACCAATTGTGTTCATTAGGTTTCAACGAAATGATGGCAAATTCATTAACTACGCCAGATTACGTGAAACTTTCGGAAAACTTAAAAGAAGAGTTCAATGTAATGATGTTAAATCCATTGAGTAGCGATTTATCTGCAATGCGTCAATCGTTATTGTTTTCTGGATTAGAAGCAGTTTCTTTCAACATCAATAGAAGAAGAAGTGATTTAAAATTCTTCGAATTTGGAAAAAGTTACCACAAGACAGCTAACGGTCATGACGAAAACAAACACTTAACGTTATTAGTAACTGGAAACAGACAAAACGAAAGTTGGACTAACCCACAATCAAAATCCGATTTCTTCTTGTTTAAAGGTTATATCAATACGATTTTAAGTCGTTTAGGATTAGACAAAAAAGTAACTTCATTACCGTTTGAAAATGATGTTTTCGCGGAAGGCTTAGCGTTAGCAGTTGGAAAAGAAGTAATTGTAGAATTTGGAACGGTTAAAAAATCGATTTTAAAATCTTTTGACATCAAACAAGAAGTGTTATATGCTGATTTTGCTTGGGATAAAATTCAGAAATACGTTTCTACGAAAATTAAATTCACAGATATTCCAAAATATCCTGAAGTTCGTAGAGATTTAGCTTTGTTGTTAGATGAAAACGTACCATTCGAACAAATCTATAACATTGCCAAACAAACCGAAAAAGGCTTGCTAAAAGACGTAAATTTATTCGACGTTTACACAGGAAACAATTTACCAGAAGGTAAAAAATCATACGCAGTAAGTTTCATTTTACAAGACGATTCTAAAACGTTAACTGATACTCAAATTGATAAAATCATGAGTAAGTTACAAGGTAATTTCGAAAGTCAGTTAGGCGCGAGCTTGAGATAATTTAAAACCTGTTAAGGTTTAATCATAAAAAACTCCCGATTCAAATGAATCGGGAGTTTTTATTTTTACATATCTTAGAAAACTATTCTTTCACAAACTTCGCATTAGCACTACCCTTTTCGGTATTTATTTTTACGAAATATGTTCCTGAAGCTAAGTTAGTAACATTAACTGCATTTACAGCATTGGTTACCGCCATAACAATTTGTCCTAATTGATTGTAAATTTCAATGGAATTAACCGCTAAATCTTGTTTCGTTTGAATATTCAAAACGTCTTTTGATGGGTTTGGATATAAAGTAAAATAAGTTCCAAAATCAAAATCTTGAGTACTTAAAGCAGCAACAGTTGTTGTATACGTATTAGTTGTAATTGGAAAATTATAATCAAAATAAATGTTGGCGTTATTGGTAAAAGTATCTCCCAAAACCAAACTTGGTTTCGTTTTAATTTTAAACACTACATAACCATCATTGGTAGCATCATTAAAATCTAAATTGATGTTTTCAAAAATAAATTCCACTTTGTTTCCATTAATTCTTGTGTAAAAATCATGACTACTTTTTAATGGAACCAAAGTTTCAATATCAAACTTAGCTAAATCAATCATGTCTTTTACCACGATATTTTCTGCAGGGAAGGTTCCTGTGTTTTCAAAACGAATGACATAATGTACGTAGTTACCAACTTCACTAGGTGTAATTGTTGTTCCTTCTAAACACGTTTTATCGTTTGGATCGTATGAACCAACTACGATTTGGTCTAACGTAAATGTGTTATCAGTTGGCGTTTCATCAGTATTTGCAGTGGTAATTGTTGCCGTATAATTCAAAATATCTCCATTATTAACTGCTGGTGTTTCCATTGGGGAATTTACATTGAAAACAATTCCAATCTCTCTGGTTTCGAAAGGTTGTAAATTACTATAATTCCAAGTAAAACTATTCGTAACAGAACTATTATAAACAGGATTAGACGAAACAAAATCTAATCTTGCATCATCAAAAGTTAAACTTACTGTACCATTTTCAACTTGATTTCCTTTGTTACGATAAACCAGTTTATAATCAGCATCAAAACCTGGACGAGCTGTAGTAATTGGTAATAAAACAATTTCAATATCCGATTTTACACCATTAGCTGTTACACAAAAATCTTGAGTAAATGGACTCGCTTGTGTTGGAAAATCTACTGTAAAACTAGTTGGAGAAACGTTGAAATAAGAAGGGTTTTCAAGGTTTGGGGTAATTGTGTGATTACCTGCTTGAACTGGAATGTAATAGTTTCCTGAATTATCAGAAATCAATGAACCATTATTAGTTCCATCTGTAATTGAGAAATGTAAGTTGGAATAATTGATGTCTAGACCATCACAACCATTGTTGTTTGAATCGAATTTTATATTTCCATTAACTGTAAAATATTCACCACCAGGAACAAAAGTACAATAATCATTAACTACAACCAATTCACTACCTTCAATATTTGAAACTATATTTTCAACATAACTTAATTCCGACTCGTCAACGCAAATAAATCTTAATGTAGGATATCCAGAATAACCCTGTAGCATCCCATTTTGTATAGTCTGATTTCTACCATTCTTCATATTAAGACTAACTAATTGGTTATTATTACAAGTTAATGTATTTAAGTTGGTAAGCATTGATATGTCTAAGTTAGTAATACTGTTTTGATAGCAATTAAGTGAAAGTAAGCTGCTTAAGTTAGAAAGATCAAGTTCAGTTAGATTATTATACCATATGCTGAGAGTTTTTAATGTTGGTAAATCATAAAGTGTAACAATATCTATTCCAGAATAAATAACATTAATAACTTCTAAATATTGTAATCCATGAATATCCAATTCATATAAATTCGCATCAGAACAACTAAAATAGGTTAAATTTGGAAATTCATTAATACCAACTAATGAATAAATTCCTGCACCATTATATTGATTTAAGTAAATATAACTTACTTGTTCTGCTTCTGAAACTTGGATAATTCCATCAGAATTTGAATCTATTTTAAAATATGATCCCGACAAGTTTTTTGCTATTGTATTACTTGGACTTGCTGCTAATAATCTCGTTTTAAAATTAGCATCGGGTATATTAACAATCTGCGCATTACCCAAAACACCTATACTAAAAAAGAATAAAAAGTAAAGTTTTTTCATTTGTAAGAAATTAAAGAAGTAAAAATAAGATAAATGTTTAAATATCAAAGTGTAATTTAAATTAAATCTTCGTTTAAAACCTGACAGGTTTCGGAAACCTGTCAGGTTTGCTCTACTAAATAAACTTGGAGCGTTCTCTTTACAGAAACCTGTCCGATTTTTCATTAAAATAAAATTAAAATTCACTATTTTAGCGCCATGATAAAAGTCGTTTTAATCGGTTCAGGAAATGTGGCACAACACTTAATTCAGGTGTTGTTGCAGGCTAAAAATGTGGATTTGGTGCAAGCGTTTGCTCGTAATCCAATTCATTTATCGCATTTATTACCAATAACCAAAATTACAGCTGATTATCAAGAAATTACGGAAGCCGATTTATACATTGTTTCAGTTTCAGATAATGCTATTGATGAAGTTTCAGCGCAGTTGCCTTTCGAAAATCGTTTGGTAGTGCATACTTCAGGTTCGTCGCAACTTTCGATTTTGAATGATAAGAATCGAAAAGGTGTTTTTTATCCGCTTCAAACCTTTACTAAAGGCAAAGAAATCGACTTCACTCCTATTCCTATTTGTTTAGAAGCTGAAAATGAAACCGATTACCAACTTTTAGAAAAATTAGGCAATTGCATTTCACAAAAAGTAGTCCGAATTAATTCCGAACAACGAAAAAGCTTACACGTAGCTGCTGTTTTTGTTTGTAATTTTGTGAATCATTTGTACCAAATTGGAAATGAAATTTGCGAGGAAAATAACGTGCCATTTGAAGTATTACATCCTTTAATTCAGGAAACGGCTCATAAAATAATGGAACTTTCACCGAAAGAAGCACAAACGGGTCCGGCTTTACGAAACGATACCAAAACCATTGAAAAACATTTAGATTTCTTAGAAAATCCTGAATATAAAAACCTATATCAATTACTTACACAATCGATACAACATGTCAAAAAGTTATAAAGAACTAATGAACGAAATCACCACTTTCATCTTCGACGTAGATGGAGTGCTAACCGATGGAACTATTCATGTAACCCCAACAGGCGAAATGCTTCGTAATATGAACATTAGAGATGGTTATGCCATGAAAGCCGCTGTTGAAAATGGTTACACCGTTTGTATTATTTCAGGCGGAAGTAATGAAGGTGTTCGCGTTCGTTTAAGAAATTTAGGAATTACCGATATTCATCTTGGTGTTTCTGATAAAGTAGAAACGTTCAAAGAATTCACCGATATTTACAATATCAAACCAGAAAACGTGTTATATATGGGTGACGATATTCCAGATTATCATGTTATGAAATTAGTAGGATTACCAACGTGTCCACAAAATGCAGTTCCAGAAATAAAAGGATTATCTAAATATATTTCGCATGTAGAAGGAGGAAAAGGTGCTGTTCGTGATGTCATAGAACAAGTTATGAAAGTACAAGGCAAATGGATGGAACATTTTGATGCCCGTTACGATTAATAATAGTAAGAGAAAATTCAATTTCAAAAGACAAACTTTAAACTTGAAATAATAAACACTAAAATGAAATACTTAAAACTAATTCGATTCCAAAATTTACTAATGCTAGCCTTCATGCAATTGGTTTTCCGTTATTTATTCTTAGGACAATCGTATGTTGATTTAGCCTTGACGGATTTTAATTACATATTATTGGTGATTGCAACAGTGTGCATTGCAGCTGGTGGTTATGTTATTAACAATATTATGGATCAAGATACCGACGAAATTGCAAAACCTCAAAACCGCGTAGTTGGTGTTTCTATTTCGGAAACGGTGGCGTATAATTGGTACATTGGATTAACTATTGTTGGTGTTGGAATTGGATTTTATTTATCGAATGTGATTTACAAACCTACATTTGCTTCAATGTTTATTTTAGTAGCTACATTGCTTTATATGTATGCTACAAGTTTTAAACAAATTCCAGTTCTTGGAAATGTAGTTGTGGCGTTGATGCTTTCAACCAGTATCATCATCATTGGATTATTTGACATTTTGCCTGCAATTGATGTGGATAACCGATTTAGAATGAAAGAAGCTTTCGATATTTTAATGCATTATGCCATTTTTGCTTTTATCATCAATTTAATTCGTGAAATTGTAAAAGATTTAGAAGATATGGATGGCGATTATCAATCGGGAATTAATACGTTGCCTATTGCTATCGGAGTTCAAAAAACGAAGATAATTGTTGGAGTTTTAACTGTACTTTCTATTGGGATTTTAGCCTATTATGTGAATTCAAACTTATTTGAATTGGATTATGTGGTATATTATGCAATGGTTCTAATCGTTGGACCACTTATTTATTTTGGAGTAAAACTAATGAATGCTGCAAATAAGAAAGAATTTCATCACTTGAGTTTAGTTTTGAAAATCATATTGTTTTTCGGAATTTTATCAGTTGCTGTTATCGTTTTCAATTTAAAATTAGCCAATGCTTAAAGAAAAACTAAATAAAATCAACATCATTCTAGCTTCGGGTTCGCCAAGAAGACAGCAGTTTTTTAAGGAAATGGATTTGCATTACACCATTCGCCTAAAAGAAATTGAAGAAATCTATCCAGAACATTTACAAGCGGAAGAAATCACTAATTTCTTAGCCGAATTAAAAGCTAGCGCTTTTGAAAATGAATTGGAAGAAAACGATGTTTTAGTCACTAGTGATACTATCGTTTGGTTAAATGGAAAAGCATTAGGCAAACCAAAAGATTATGATGACGCATTTAAAATGTTACAACAATTGGCTAATCAAACGCATGAAGTAATCACTTCTGTATGTTTGAAATCGATTGTTAAAACTGATGTTTTTCATTGTGTTACCAAAGTTACTTTTGCCAATTTATCAGATGAAGCAATTAGATATTATCTAGATAATTACCAACCTTTTGATAAAGCTGGAAGTTACGGAATTCAAGATTGGATTGGATTAATTGGAATTTCAAAAATCGAAGGTTCTTATACCAATGTTGTAGGTTTACCGACAGAAATGTTATTTCAAAAATTAATGAATTATGTTTGAATTAATAAATAACCCTTATTTAGATCAAGAAATAGCAACAATTGTAGTGTTATTACTTTATTTTATATTAAGAGTTAGCTCAAAAAAACTAGTTCGAAAATACGCCACACTAAACGAAGTCTTAGAACATCGTAGTAATCTAGTTATCAAGTATATTTACTTATTATTAGGCATTTTAGCGTTTATTTCTATTGTAATTATTTGGGGTGTAAAAAAAGATCAAATATTTCTATTTATTTCGTCTGTTTTTGCCGTTGCAGGAGTTGCTTCGTTTGCGCAATGGTCAATTTTGAGTAATATTACTGCTGGAATTATTTTATTTTTCTCATATCCATTTAAAATTGGAGACCGAATTAAAATTCATGACAAAGATTTTCCAATTGAAGGTGAAATTGACGACATCAAAGCTTTTTACATAATTTTAAAGTCTTCAGATGGTGAATTGATTACCTATCCAAATAATTTACTCATGCAAAAAGGGGTTTCTGTATTAAAGGATACTCCTGAAGAAAAAGAATTTTTTGATTAATTTATGAATAACAAACTACTCCCTCATTACATCATCGAATTTGAAATTAACGAAGCCGATAAATCACTTGTTAATCAATCTATCGAATTTGCCTTTAAACAACTTAGTTGGAATATTGTTTCTTCATCAGAACATAAAATTGAAGGGCATACTTCACTATCATTAAGCTCTTGGGGAGAATCGATTATAATTGATATTTCAGACACAAAAGTTATTATTGAAAGTAAATGTGTTGGGAATCAATTATTCGATTGGGGTAAAAATAAAAAAAATGTTGAGAGCTTACTTGAACAAATCAAACTTTACGAACAAAAAGAGTTTGTAGTTAATGAAATTCCTATTACTGAGTCTTCAAATAATGATTTTGGCGCAATCAGTAAAAAGAAAAGTAGCTTCAAGGATTTTTTACAAGTTTTTATTCCTACTAAAGATTATTTCTTTACTCCTATTCTTATTTTCTTAAATGTTTTGGTCTTTGTTATAATGGCAATAGATGGAACAAATATCATTTCACCAGAAGCAGAAGATTTAATAAAATGGGGCGCTAACGAGCGATCGCTTACGCTAAATGGAGAACTTTGGCGTTTGTTTTCATGCATTTTTATCCATATTGGAATCATGCACTTAATCATGAATTTATATGCATTGATTTTCATCGGTAGTATATTAGAACCTATCATAGGAAAATACAAATTCATAATTGGTTATCTAATTTCTGGATTTATTGCAAGTACAGCCAGTTTATGGTGGAATACTTTCTCATTAAGCGCAGGTGCTTCTGGAGCTATTTTTGGTTTATTTGGAATATTTTTGGCATTATTAACAACAAATTATCTAGATAAATCAACAAGAAAATCGATGTTAACCTACATTTTTATTTATGTTGGACTAAATCTAATGAGTGGATTAAAAGAAGGAATTGATGGAGCCGCTCATATTGGAGGATTAGTATCTGGATTTGTTTTTGGCTATGCTTTTTATTACGGATTAATCAATAAAGAATCAAAAGAAATAAACCATTGGATTCTGGGGATAATTTCGTTTTTAGGTATCGCTTGTTCATATTTAGTACTTCAAAAAATCCCAAATCCTATAGAACAATATAAAAACGAGTATGGTGAAGAAATGAACTATTTTGATCTTTATGAAATTAAGATGAAAGATTTTGAATTAAATGAAAATTTGGCACTAGAAATTCAAAACCAAAATGCTTCTTCAAAAGAGGAAATGATAAATTACATCGAAAATCATACTTTATATTACTGGACAGAGAATCTTAAGATTGTTAACGAAATTGAGAAATTCAGCATCCCAAAAGAGGCACTTGAAAAAAATGCTACTGTCAAAAAATATGTCTTATTAAGAATAAAACAAACAAAACTTTTTAGAGAAAAAATAAAATCTGATTCAGATAAATTTGACAAAAGAATCATCGAAATCAACCAAGAAATTGAAAATTTAATAGAAACAATTGTCAACTTATAAAAAACTGTTAAAAAGGAAGCGATTAAAACTTCCTTTTTTTTATTTCCTTATTTTTGAAACAAATCCAATGCAATGAACAAAAGAATAACTGCTTTTTTTATAATTTTCGCTTCGCTAACAACATTTGCCCAAGCACCACAAAAACCAAGTGCTGTTGAAATTTACGAACAAGTACAAAAGCTAAACTTCTTAGGAAAAGTGTTGTATGTTGCCGCTCATCCTGATGATGAAAACACCAAGCTTATTACCTATTTTTCTAATCATTATCACGCACAAACAGCTTATTTATCGTTAACCCGTGGTGATGGCGGTCAAAATTTAATTGGAACCGAATTAAGAGAAAAACTTGGAGCCATAAGAACACAAGAATTATTAGCAGCTAGAAGAATTGACGGTGGCGAACAGTTTTTCACACGTGCAAACGACTTCGGATTTTCAAAGGAACCGAATGAAACTTTCGCCATTTGGAACAAAAACGAAGTCATGGAAGATGTTATTCAAGTCATTGAAACTTTCCGTCCAGATATCATTGTAAATCGTTTTAGCCACAACACGCCTGGAACCACTCACGGACATCACACGGCTTCAGCAATGTTGAGTTTAGAAGCATATGATTTAGTAAAATATAAACCAAAACGCATCTTTTTCAACACATCTTGGTGGTTTTACGGAAGTCAAGAAGCGTTTGATGCAGCTGATAAATCAAAATTATTAGCCATTAATTCCAATGTATTTTATCCATTAAAAGGGAAAAGTAACAACGAAATTGCGGCTTTAAGTAGAAGTCAGCACAAATGTCAAGGTTTTGGAACTTTGGGAAGTCGTGGTGACGAAACCGAATATTTAGAACTTTTAAAAGGTGATTTACCAAGTAATACCAATCTTTTTGAAGGAATCGACACGTCTTGGAATCGAGTAAAAGGCGGCAATGAAATTGGAAAAATTTTATACGAAATTGAAAAGAATTTCAACTTTGGAAATCCGTCAGTTCATATTCCGAATTTGATTAAAGCGTATGATTTGATTCAAAAACTAGAAGATTCGCATTGGAAAGACATCAAATCGAAACAAATTATTAAGATTATTGAAGCGTGTAGCGGTTTGTTCATGGAAGCAGTTGCCGACACTGAAACCACAACGAAAGACAGTAATTTCAACATTAATATTGAAGTCATTAACCGAAGTCAGTCGAATGCAAAATTGATTTCTGTTAAAGCGTTACAACTTCCATTAGAAACAAAAAATACTGTTTTAAAAAATAATGAAAAAACAAGTTTCCAATTTAAGAATGTAATTATTGGTGAAAATATTGATTATTCCAACTTATTTTGGTTAAAAGAACAACAAACTGAAGGAATGTATCGTGTTTCAGATAAATCAATTCGTATCCTTCCTGAAGTTTCATCTAATTTTCCTGTTGTTTTCACCATAGAAATTGAAGGAAAAACAATTGAATTCGTAAAGAATATTTGCTATAAATTCAATAATCCTGATGATGGAGAAACTTATGTTCCATTTACCGTTTTGCCTGATGTTACCACTAAAATTGAACCTGAAGTAATTATTTTCAATGGAACACAAGCCAAAGAAATTACGGTTTCAGTAAAAGCGCACAAAGCCAATGCAAAAGGAATTTTATCTTTAAATATTCCGAATGATTGGAAAGTAAATCCAAAAGAAATTCCATTTGAAATTACCACTAAAAACGAAGAGAAAAAATTCACGTTTACACTTTATCCAACCAAACCCGAAATTGCAACAAAGTTGAGTGCAAAAGCTCAAATTGGAAACCAAATATTTGGTGATAAATTAATAACTATTCAATATCCACATATTCCAAAACAAACCATTTTAGTGCCTTCTGAATCTAAATTAGTAAAATTAGACATAGAAACTAAAGGCAAAAATATTGGCTACATTATGGGTGCTGGAGATGAAGTAAACAAGAATCTAGAAAATCTAGGATTCAAAGTTTCTACAATTAATCCAAACGAAATTTCTATAGAAAAATTAGATCAATTTGATGCCATAATTTTAGGAATTAGAGCTTTTAACGTGGTTGATGAGCTGAAATATAAGAACAAAATTTTATTTCAATATGTTGCAAATGGCGGCAATTTAATTACTCAGTATAATACCACTAATAATTTGGTAACCAAAGAAATAGCGCCGTATAATTTAGAACTATCAAGAGATCGAGTTACCGATGAAAATGCTAAAGTAACTTTCTTAGCTCCAAGTCATAAAGTACTTAATCAACCAAATAAAATTACTGAAAAAGATTTCGTAGGTTGGGTACAAGAACAAGGTTTATACTATCCAAATAAATGGAGTTCAGAATTTATTCCTATTTTAGCTTCTAATGACCAAGGCGAATCTTCAAAAACAGGTGGTTTAGTAATTGCTAAATATGGTAAAGGAAATTACATTTACACAGGTTTGAGTTTCTTTAGAGAACTACCAGAAGGCGTTAGTGGCGCATATCGATTATTAGCGAATTTAATAGCATTGGATAAATAAACGAGTATGAACAAAAACAAACATCAATGGAAAAAAAGTTATAGCATCGTATTGATAATGAATGCTATATACATACTTATTTTCTATTTAATAATGGAAATCTACACCTAATATGGAAATTTTAGATTGGATTGTATTATCCACTACCCTATTTTTTATTGTTGTTTATGGTGTAATGAAAACCAAAGGCAGCGCCAATGTTGAAGATTATCTTTTAGATAATAATCAAACTCCTTGGTTTACAGTTGGAATTTCCGTTATGGCAACACAAGCCAGCGCAATTACATTTTTATCTACACCCGGCCAAGCCTATCATGACGGAATGGGATTTGTACAATTCTATTTTGGACTTCCATTAGCCATGATTGTTATTGCATACACCTTTATTCCTATTTACCACCGATTAAAAGTATTCACGGCTTACGAATATTTAGAACAACGATTTAATATTCAAACACGAACATTAGCTGCAATTTTATTCTTAATTCAAAGAGGTTTAGGAACTGGGATTACTATTTATGCACCATCAATTATTTTATCAGCACTTTTAGGTTGGAACTTAACCTTTCTTAATATTATTATTGGAATTTTAGTTATCATTTATACGGTAACTGGAGGAACAAAAGCAGTAAACATTACCCAAAAACAGCAAATGTTTGTTATTATGTCAGGAATGTTTATCATTTTCTTTTACATTTTAGCAAACCTTCCAGAAGATGTTGATTTTTCAAACGTACTTCATATTGCGGGTGCCAATGGAAAAATGGATATTTTAGATTTTTCATACAATCCAGAAACCCGTTATACCTTTTGGAGCGGAATTACAGGAGGATTTTTCTTGATGCTATCCTATTTTGGAACTGATCAATCGCAAGTAGGTCGCTATTTATCAGGAAAATCAGTAAAAGAAAGCCAAATGGGATTAATTATGAACGGAATTTTAAAAGTTCCGATGCAGTTTTTTATCTTATTAACAGGTGTTTTGGTTTTTGTTTTCTTCCAATTTAACGATGCGCCTTTGCACTTTAATCCAACTAATGTTGAAAAAGTAAAAGCTTCTGAACATAAAGTAATATATGAAAATTTAGAACAAAAATTAGTTCAATTGAATACTGATAAAAAAATTGTAAATCAAATTTATATTGAACAACTAAAACACAACGAATACGATAATCCGATTCTAAAAAAACAAATGGTGGCACTTTCGCTGAAAGAAAAAGACTTAAGAGAAGAAGCAAAAGCTGTTATAGCCAAAGTAGATGGGAAAACTGAAACTAACGATAAAGATTATGTATTTCTTTATTTCATATTGAATTACCTTCCAAAAGGGATTTTAGGACTATTATTAGCTGTGATTTTTAGTGCCGCAATGTCATCAAGTGCTTCTGGACTAAATTCATTAGCAGCCACCTCTGCAATCGATATTTACAAACGAAATGTAAATGCAAAATCAGACAAACATTATGTTTATGCGACTCAATATTTTACAGTATTCTGGGGAATTGTAGCTATTGGATTTGCCTGTATTAGTTCGCTATTTGAAAATTTAATTCAGTTAGTAAATATCATTGGATCTATTTTCTATGGTACCGTTTTAGGAATTTTCTTAATAGGTTTCTATATCAACTACATAAAAGGGAAAGCTGTTTTTATCGGAGCTTGTATCAGCCAATTAGCAATTTTCTATATTTTTTACTTGGATATTGTAGGGTATTTATGGTTGAATTTCATAGGTGCTTTACTTACAATTGGATTATCGCTTGTACTTCAAAAATTCTTTAATAAGTCTGATATTTAAAATAAAAAAGTCCCGAAATATTTCGGGACTTTTTGTTGAATTAACTCTTAACTATTATTTTGACCATTCAGCAATGCTGTCTTTGTTCATTTTTTCGTAATCTGCATTTCCTGCTTTTACTGATAATGCTAATGATTCTTTAGCTGTAGCAATCGCTCCTTTTTTATCACCCATTTTAGCTTGGATTAATGATTTTAATCTCAAATACCAAAAAGGTACATCTTTATCTTTTGGTGAATTTGAAATAGCATTGTTTACCCAAGTCAAAGCTTTATTCAAATCTCCATTAGATTGATAAAAGTATTGAGCTGATGAAAAATAATCACCAGCTGAAGGACCTGCTAATGTTTTTTCAATGCTTTTCATTGCAATATCTTGTGTAGGAACTGTAAATGGGATGGTTACCATTGTTCTTTCCCAAGATAATTCAATTACTCCTGAATCATTAGTTAAATTATTTAAGAAAATAGATAATGATTCTACTGGTTTATTCAATGTCTCAGGCTTAACTGTAACTTTTAAAGCAACTTTAGATTCATCCCAATTTTCAGGTAATCCCCAATTGTTTGTATCCGAATAAAAAATAACATCCCAGCTATCTGCTTTTGGAGTTGTAAATAAAGCATATTTACCTTTCTTTAAATCTTTTCCTCCAATTTTAACATCTTCACTGAAAGAAACTGTAGTGTTTGCGTTTGCTCCTGTTCTCCACATTTTTCCAAATGGAACTAAATCTCCATAAACAGTTCTTCCTTTCGCACTTGGACGTGAGTATTCGACCTGAACTGTAGTCAAACCAACAACTTGTTCAACTTTTGCTAAAGGACTTGATTGAGGCGTTTTAACTTGCGCTTCTACAACAAAATTGGCTAATACTACGGCCAACATTACAATAATTTTTCTCATAGGTTTCGTTTTTAGATTTCCAAATTTACAAATTGTATTAGAATCAAATGTTAATATAAACTTAAATGAATAATTTTTTGTTTAATTTATAATTAAAAAGATTAAACAAATTTATATCTTTACAAAAAAAATAATATGAAAATATATCGATTACATACCAAACAAAACTTACCCATAACAATAGATGAAGCTTGGGATTTACTTTCGGATCCAAAAAACCTTCAAAAAATCACTCCAGAATATATGGGATTCAAAATTTTATCTGGAGCAGATAGACCTATGTTTCCAGGGCAAATTATTCAATATATAGTAACACCAGTTTTAGGAATTCCAGCAAAATGGGTAACAGAAATTACTCATGTGGTAGATAAGCAGTATTTTGTGGACGAGCAACGCTTTGGTCCATACGCACTTTGGCATCACAAACATTTCATTAAAGAGATTCCTGGTGGTGTTGAAATGGAAGATATTGTAGATTATAAAGTACCAATGGGAATTATTGGTCAATTAGTTCATCCGTTTTTAGTAAAACCTAAATTGAATGAAATTTTTGAATACAGAAGAAAAAAATTAATTGAAATGTATGGTGAATTTAAAGGATAAAAACATGAAAAACATATTATTAATAGGCGGTTCTTACGGAATAGGATTAGCAATTGCACAAGAACTTCAGAATGGAAACAATATTTTTGTAGCTTCAAGAACCAATGAAAATTTATCAGGTTTGAAAGTTACACACATTCACTTTGATGCTTCAATCGATACTTTAGATACATCAAAATTACCTGCAATTTTAGATGGTTTGGTATATTGTCCTGGAAGTATTAATTTACGTCCGTTTAGAGGATTAAAACCGGAAGCTTTTGAAGCCGATTTACAAATTAATTTCATTAGTTTAGTAAAAGTAATTCAAGCGGTTTTACCCAATTTAACAGCCGGTGAACAATCGAGCATTGTACTTTTTAGTAGTGTTGCTGCTTCAATGGGAATGCCATTTCATACGAGTGTTGCCGCAGCAAAAGGAGCTATTGAAGGTTTTGCAAAAGCTTTAGCGGCAGAATATGCTCCAAAAATAAGAGTTAACGTAATTGCTCCATCATTAACCGATACTCCATTAGCCGATAAATTCTTAAACAACGAAACTAAACAAGAAAAATCAGCCGAACGCCATCCGTTAAAACGATTTGGAAAGCCAGAAGACAGTGCACAAATGGCAAGCTTTTTATTAAGCGATAAAAGTAGTTGGATCTCAGGACAAATTTTCCATGTTGATGGCGGAATGTCAACATTACTAGTAAACGGATAACAAAATTAAAATATGAACATTTTTTGGTTTAGACGCGATTTAAGAATCGAAGACAACGTAGGCCTTTTTCATGCTTTAAGTAGTAATGAAGAAGTATTACCTATCTTTATTTTTGACGAAATTATTTTGTCGGAACTTCCAAAAGATGATGCTCGCGTTACTTTTATTCACGAACAATTAGAAAAGATTCAATCGGAATTG
Organism: Flavobacterium lacisediminis; assembly: GCF_025909975.1. Classification (GTDB taxonomy): domain Bacteria; phylum Bacteroidota; class Bacteroidia; order Flavobacteriales; family Flavobacteriaceae; genus Flavobacterium; species Flavobacterium lacisediminis. The sequence goes on from NZ_JAPCIO010000006.1 coordinate 57,593, forward strand.
AATAAAATTGGTAAATCATTAGCGGTTTTTCATGGAAATCCAATTGAAGTTTTTACCAAATTAATTTCCGAAAATAAAATTACGTCCGTTTATACCAATCACGATTACGAACCTTATGCTCGCAAGCGCGATAAGGAAATGAATCAGTTATTTGTTGCCAATGGAATTTCGTTTTTAACTAGCAAAGACCAAGTTATTTTTGAAAAAAGTGAAGTCGTAAAAGACGACGGAACGCCTTACGTAGTCTACACACCATATTCTAAAAAATGGAAAGAGAACTTTAGAAAAATCAAGTTAGTTCATTATCCATCTGAAGATAAATTGGATAAAATTACGAAACACTCCTACCCTTTTTTATCGTTGGCAGACATTGGTTTTGAAAAATCAACAATTAAAGTTTCACCATTTGATGTTTCCGAAAACTTAATTCAGAATTACGAGGCAACTCGGAATTTTCCAGCTTTAAACAAAACCTCGTATTTGGGAATTTATCTCAGATTTGGTGCTGTTTCTATTCGAAAAATGATTGCAAAAGCTATCGCTGAAAAGAACGAAACATTTTGGAACGAATTGATTTGGCGTGAATTCTTCATGCAAATTTTATGGCATTTTCCATATACAAAAAATGCTAGTTTTAGACCAAAATACGATGCTATTATTTGGGAAAACAATGAAGAATTATTTCAAAAATGGTGTCAAGGAAAAACAGGTTATCCTTTTGTTGATGCGGGAATGCGTGAACTAAATAAAACAGGTCACATGCACAACCGAGTTAGAATGATTGTAGCAAGTTTTCTCTGCAAACATTTGTTAATCGATTGGCGTTGGGGAGAAACTTATTTTGCGCAAAAACTATTAGATTACGAAATGGCTAGTAATGTTGGGAATTGGCAATGGGCCGCTGGTTCTGGTGTAGATGCTGCTCCGTATTTCCGAATTTTCAACCCAACAGAACAAATCAAGAAGTTTGATAAAGACTTAAAATATATTAAAAAATGGATTCCTGAATTGGAAACCCAATATTATCCAAAACCAATTGTAGACCACAAAGAAGCTCGAGAACGTTGCTTAAAAGTGTATAAAGAAGCAGTTGGATAAAATAGCGTTGCCCTAAACACTATAAAAAAACCTAAAAATGAAAGTTGTTTGGTTCAAGAGAGATTTGCGTTTGCACGATCATGAAGCCTTACATGAAGCCTTATCGACTTCGGGCAAAACTTTATTGCTTTATATTTTTGAACCTTCGTTGATGAAAGATTATCATTATAGTCAACGTCATTTCGATTTTATAAAACAATCATTAGAAGCGCTTCAAAAAGAATTGCAAAAATATCATACCCAAATTTTAATTGTTCAAGGCGAAGCGACTACCATTTTTAAAAAACTTTCCGAACAAATTGAAATTTCAACAGTTTATTCCCATCAAGAAACAGGAATAAAACTGACTTACGAAAGAGATTTAGCAGTGGCTGAATTGCTTAAAGAAAAAGGAATCATCTGGAAAGAATTCATCACAAATGGTATAATTCGTGGTATCAAAAACCGAAAAACTTGGAAAGAAGATTGGTATGATTATATGGATAAAGATTGTTTACCATTTCAACCAACACCAAGAAGTTTTGTGAAATATATCGAAATTGAAGAATTAGAAAATGCATTTGATATTCCCTCGATTAATACAGTTCATAATCCAAATTTTCAAAAAGGTGGTGTTCCTACGGCGCTGCGTTATATGCATTCTTTCTTTGAAGAACGAGTGCAAAATTATAGCAATCATATTTCTAAACCCGAATTAGGCAGAAAAGGTTGTAGCCGATTATCACCATATATTGCTTGGGGAAATTTATCTATACGACAAGTGTATAACAAAGCTTGGGAAGTTCATCAACAAGGAAAATTCAAACGTCAGATTTCAAATTTTGCTTCACGCTTACGTTGGCAAGCTCATTTCATTCAGAAATTCGAAATGGAAAGTACTATGGAATTTATTGCTGTAAATAAAGGCTATCGCAATCTGAATCAAAAAGTTAACGAAAAATATCATAAAGCTTGGATATCCGGAAAAACAGGTGTTCCACTGGTTGATGCTTGTATGCGCTGTTTGAATACAACAGGTTATTTGAATTTTAGAATGCGTGCTTTGGTGGTTTCGTTTTACACACATCATTTGTTCCAACCTTGGCAAAATTGCAATCCACATTTGGCTCAACAATTTTTGGATTTTGAACCTGGAATACATTATCCGCAAATTCAAATGCAAGCGGGCGTAACTGGAATTAATACGTTACGCGTTTATAATCCCGTGAAAAACTCTTACGAACATGATGCTGATGGCACTTTTATCAAAAAATGGGTGCCTGAATTAGCAAATATTCCAGCGGAGTTTATTCATGAGCCTTGGAAATTAACTCCAATTGAACAAATGTTGTATGATTTTCAAATAGGTCGCGATTATCCTTCTCCTATTGTAAATTTGGAAGAAGCGCGTAAATTTTCGAGTGATTTCTTTTGGTCGATGCGAAAAGACGAATCCGTTAAAAAAGATAGCAAACGAATTGTTGAAAAACACACGTTTCAAGATAGAGAAATGAGTTAGTTTAAATCCCGAACTTTCTCATAATTCAATTCGTTAAAGTGCTGAATCACCACATTTGCTTTTGATAAATCTTGATTTTTGGAATGAAAACTATTATAACCTACACAAAAAATTCCAGCTGAAACTGAGGCTTGAATTCCGTTTGTGCTGTCTTCAATTACGATGCAATTTTGTTTTGGAGCAATCGATAAACTCGCAGCATGTTCAAAAATAGCAGGATGTGGTTTTGATTTCGGAAAATCTTCACCCGAAACAATATGGGTAAAATATTGATGCAAATTAAAACGGGTAAACACTCTGTTAATCGTAACATTTGACGCTGAGGAAGCAACAATTAATTGGATTCCATTTGCATGCAAATCTTTGATTAAATCTTCTACTCCTTCAATTAAATACAAATCTTCTTTTGAGTCGAAAGCATCATTGAAAAGATTTCGTTTGGTTAAAATCAAATCTTCAACCTCTTCCACTAAATTGAATTGTGTTTTTAATTTCTGAAAAATATTACGTGTCGAATTTCCGGTAAACGAGGCATACATTTCGGAAGTAACTTCTATATTTAATTGCTTAAAATGTTGGTGATACGCATAATGATGAACCGGTTCGGTATCTACAATTACGCCATCCATATCGAAAATTACAGTTTGTATCATATTAAAACTCAAATTCTTTGCCGTCATCGGCTAAAAGTACGTTGTCAAAAATAGTTTGTGCTTCTGTTTTGAAAGGTTCAATGGAACCATATCTAGTGGAATAATGTCCTAAAATTAAGTTTTTTACATTAGCTAATTTCGCAATTTGAGCAGCTTCTTTTGCGGTAGCGTGTTTGGTTTTTTCCGTATATTGCATTTCCGAATCTAAAAAAGTAGATTCGTGATATAAAACATCCACGTCTTTAATTATCGGAACAATAGATTCGTCATACAAAGTATCGCTACAAAAAGCATAGCTCATAGGAGCATCTGGCGGAAACGAAAGTAATTCATTTGTAATCACTTCACCCGAATCTAAGGTTACATTACCTCCTGATTTGATTTTATCAAAATACACTTTCTCAATTTTGTATTTCGCAACCGCTTCGATATTCAAATGGCGTTTTCCTAGCTTTTCTTGAAACAAAAATCCGTTTGTATACACACGATGATTTAACGGAATGGTTTTTACAATTACGGCATCATCTTCAAAAATAACTTCGCTTTCTTTTGATTCTAATTCGTGGAAATATAAATTGTAACCTGTAAACGAACCTGAAGCTCGTAATTGCAACAAGATAATTTCTTTAATTCCTTTTGGACCATAAACGTGCAAATCATTTTCACGATTTAATAACATAAATGTCGAAATCAAACCAATTAATCCATAAAAATGATCGCCATGTAAATGCGAAATAAAAATGTGACTAATACGAGAAAACTTGATTTTATGCTTGCGTAATTGCACTTGTGTTCCTTCACCACAATCAATTAAGAACATATGGTTTTTTATGTCTAAAACTTGCGATGTTGGATTGGTTATGGTTCTAGGAGTGGCTGCGTAACAGCCTAGTATTTGTAGTTTCATTTCAATTGATAGTTGATAATGAATAATTAACAATTATCAGAATTATCAATTTTCAATTATCAATTTTTAATTATTAAAATCCTAAATCGCGTTCAATTTCGTCCATTTCAATCATATCATGGGCTTCTAAAACAGAAGGAACTACATTTAAATAATTAGGAACTTTATCAAAATCAACAGCATCAGAAACCACAATCATTGATTTTTTTGCTTTTTTATGTGTTTTAGCTAACTCTTTAAAGTGAGCCAAATCGGCATTGGAAATCGATTGATCTTGTGATACATCCAAAATTAGGTTTTGACCTTGAAACACATGATATTCATTGGTTATTTTACCCACAAAAGCTTCCACATTATTTTGTGTGTCTTTGATGATGGTGGTATGCCCTTTTTGATCTACTTTCATAATCTGTTTTGAATAAACGCTAAGATACTAATTTTTAATCTTGCTTGCCAATAAATAAATCACTGCCATACGAACCGCTACTCCATTTTCTACCTGATTCAAAATCACTGATTGTTGTGAATCGGCAACATCTGAAGTAATTTCTACTCCTCTGTTGATTGGTCCAGGGTGCATGATTACGATTTCTTTATTTAACGAATCTAATAATTCTTTGGTTACACCGTATTGTTGGGTATATTCTCTTGTAGTTGGGAAATAACTCACATCTAAACGTTCGTTTTGAACACGTAACATATTAGCTACATCTGCCCATTCTAAAGCTTTTCTTAGATTTGGTTCAACAGTTACTCCTAATGACTCAATGTATTTAGGAATCAAAGTTTTTGGACCACAGACTTTTACTTCAGCACCTTGCATTTGTAGTGCAAAAATATTGGATAACGCTACTCTTGAATGTAAAATATCACCTACGATTACGATTTTCTTTCCACCTACATCGCCTAATTTTTCTCTAATCGTAAAACTATCTAATAAGGCTTGCGTTGGGTGTTCGTGAGCGCCATCTCCAGCATTAACTACACTTGCTCCAATATTTTGGGACAAGAAATGAGCCGCTCCAGGACTACTATGACGCATAACCACCATATCCACTTTCATAGATAAAATATTGTTTACCGTGTCAATCAAAGTTTCTCCTTTTTTAACCGAAGATTGTGCTGCTGAAAAACTAATAACATCAGCTGAAAGTCGTTTTTGTGCTAATTCGAAAGATAATTTGGTTCGTGTGCTGTTTTCGAAGAAAATGTTGGCAATCGTAACATCTCGTAATGATGGTACTTTTTTTATTGGACGATTTATAACTTCTTTGAAATGGTCAGCCGTTTCGAAAATTAAATCAATATCTTGTTTGGTAATATATTTTATTCCGATTAAATGATTTACTGATAATTCTTTCATTTATATGTAGTTGTGTGTTGTTGTTTATTTAGTTACCAGATATACAGCGTCTTCACCGTCATTCTCTTGCCATTTTACAATTACTTTTTCATTGTTAATGGCATCTACTTGTCTTCCTCTGTAATCGGGTTGAATCGGTAAATGACGACTGAATCTTCTGTCGATTAAGGTTAAAAGTTCTACTTCTGATGGTCTTCCGAAAGATTGTATTGCAGTTAAAGCCGCATTAATACTTCTTCCGGTATATAAAACATCATCAATAAAAACTACTTTTTTATCTTCAACTAAGAAATCAATTTGAGTTTTGTTAGCTTCTAATGTCTTTTCACCTCTTCTGAAATCGTCACGAAAGAAGGTAATATCTAAAAACCCTAACTTAATGTCTTGAATTTGATAATCCGATTCTAGAATTTGTTTGATTCTTTCGGCTAAATATTTACCTCTTGGTTGTAATCCTATTAAAACAGTGTTGGAGAAATCTAAATGATTTTCAATTAGTTGACAAGCTAATCGATGCAAGATAATGTGTACTTCTTTTGAAGTGAGCAAAACTTTTTGACTCATAGTGTGTTGTTTGTACAAATTTAGAATTTATATTTCTAATAGCAATCGTATTGTAAAAAAAATCCCGTTACTAAAAATAGCAACGGGATTCATATTAAGAATACATTTTCTTTCTTAATTCTTTGATTTTGTCATCTTCTAAATATTCATCAAATGTCATGTATCTGTCGATGGCGCCATTTGGTGTTAATTCTAAGATTCTGTTTCCTACTGTTTGCGCAAATTCGTGGTCATGTGTAGTAAACAATACCGAACCTTTAAAATTATTTAATGAATTATTAAAAGCCGTGATCGATTCTAAGTCCAAGTGATTTGTTGGTTCGTCTAACATTAAAACGTTTGCTCTAATCATCATCATACGCGATAACATACAACGCACTTTTTCTCCTCCTGATAAAACGTTACATTTTTTTAAGGCTTCTTCACCAGAGAAAATCATTTTTCCTAAGAATCCACGAACATAAACTTCATCGCGCTCTTCTTCGGTTTTTACCCATTGACGTAACCAATCTACCAAGTTTAAATCAACTCCATCAAAATATTCATGATTATCTACTGGTAAATACGATTGTGTCGTAGTGATTCCCCAATCAAATGTTCCTGAATCTGGAGTCATTTTATTGTTTAAGATTTCATAAAAAGCAGTTGTTGCTCTAGAATCTTTAGAGAAAACCACAATTTTATCGCCTTTCGCCATGTTTAAATCTACATTTTTAAACAAAGTTTCTCCATCAACTGAAGCTGATAAATCTTGAACGTTTAAAATTTGGTCTCCTGCTTCTCTTTCTACATCGAAAATAATTGCTGGATATCTTCTACTTGAAGGTTTAATCTCGTCTAAATTTAATTTTTCAATCATTTTTTTACGAGAAGTTGCTTGTTTCGATTTTGCCACATTCGCACTAAAACGACGAATAAATTCTTCTAATTCAGCTTTTTTCTCTTCAGCTTTCTTATTCTGTTGTGCTTTTTGACGTGCTGCTAATTGCGAAGATTCGTACCAAAACGTGTAATTTCCAGAATAATGTGTGATTTTTCCGAAATCGATATCTGAAACGTGCGTACAAACCGCATCTAAAAAGTGACGGTCATGCGAAACTACTAAAACCGTATTTTCATAATTTGCTAAGAAATTCTCTAACCAACCAATGGTTTCAAAATCCAAATCGTTGGTAGGCTCATCCATAATCAATACATCAGGATTTCCGAATAAAGCTTGTGCTAATAACACACGAACTTTAAGCTTTCCGTCCAAATCAGCCATCAAAGTATAATGATGTTCTGCTCCAATTTCTAAGTTAGATAGCATAGTTGCGGCATCGCTTTCTGCATTCCAACCGTTCATTTCGTCAAACTGCAATTGCAATTCTCCAATTCTGTTGGCGTTTTCATCTGTATAATCAGCATATAAAGCATCCATTTCTGTTTTAATAGCATGCAATACTTTATTTCCCATTAAAACAGTTTCTAAAACTGTATATTCGTCAAATAAGTTGTGATTTTGGTTTAAAACCGACATACGTTTTCCTGGTTCAAGAATTACTCTACCAGACGTTGGTTCCATCTCCCCTGCTATGATTTTCATGAAAGTAGATTTCCCAGCACCATTAGCACCAATGATTCCGTAGCAGTTACCTTGTGTGAAAGTTGTATTTACTTCATCGAATAAAATTCGTTTCCCAAATTGAACCGATAAATTTGAAACTGTTAACATTTTTGTATTTTTTTATAAAACTGTTGCAAAAGTACTAAAAATAGTAGATTTTTGAACACTTTAATTTAGAATTAATATAGGTTTATTTTAACTGTACCTTAACAACAAGATTTGAATATAACTGATACATTTGTTCAGAAATTAATAATCAAATGCATGATTAAAAATTACATTAAATATTTTTTACCCCTATCTATCGCCCTTTTCTCTACTTTGACTTCTTGTAAAAAAGTCTTCAAGGAAGATAATTTCGTGGCTTATTTTGGCGGGGAGGTCTTGAATCCTCAAGAGAAATATGTATTGTTTTTAAAAGATGATGAAGTGATTGACACTATTTATCTGGATAAAAACAATCGCTTCATGCATAAATTTGATTCATTAGCGCCAGGTTTATATTCTTTTAAACATGATCCTGAATATCAATATGTCTATTTTGATAAGAATGATAGTTTAATGGTACGTGTTAATACTTTTGACTTTGATAATTCAGTTGTTTTTTGTGGTCGTGGCGATGAGAAAAACAATTTTTTGATGGAATTGTATTTAAAAAATGAAGCCGATCGCTCTTTGATGTATGATAATTTTGATAAAGATGTTAAAAGTTTTATCAAGAATATCGACTCTAGTTTTGCTATTCGTAAATCTTTTTACTTAAAAAGAAAAGCAGAAATTGGTTGGGACGAAAATTTTGACTTAGTAGCAAAAGCTTGTCTTGATTTTCATCACATCACAAAAAAAGAAATTTATCCTTACGCACATCAGTTTAGAACTGGTGAAAACATTAGAACGAAGTTGCCTTCTAATTATTACGAGCATAGAAAAGAAGTAGATTTTGAAAATACACTTTTAACCAACTATTCTCCATTTATTAAATATGTAAGTGTAATGTTAAACAATGTTGCCTTACAAAAAGATCATTTGGACCTAAATGAAAATTCGTTAGAAAATAATATTGAGAAATTAAATATTACGGATACTTTAATTAAAAGTCAGAAAGTTAAAAATGTGGTATTGAATAATGTAGCCATGATGTATTTGTTAGAAGATCAAAACATGTACAACAATCAAAAATTCATTGAGCGTTATTTACAACTAACTACTGATGCGAAAAACAAAAAAGAAATTACCGAAATATATAATTCCGTACAGAATTTAAAAGTTGGGAATCGTTTGCCGAAAATCGATTTGATTGATACAGCAAACCAACCGATAGACATTAATAATATTATAAAAAAACCAACTATATTATTCTTTTGGACAAGTCATGCAGAATCTCATTTTGTAGCTTCACACAAGAAAATTACTGATTTAAAAGCGAAATATCCTGAGTATGAATTTATTGCTGTAAATGTAAACGATACTAAAATCAATTGGGAAAACGCTCTTAAAAAATACAATTTTGAAGACGTAAATGAACTACATGCCGTTGACTTTGAAACAATAAGAAAACAATGGGTAATAACAAAAATTCACAGAATCATAATATTAAAAGCTGACGGTACGATTAAAAATGGTTTTGCCAATTTATTTGACGTGAATTTTGAACAGAATTTGAAATAACAAAAATACAATCATAAAAAAAGCGTTCTAATCAGAACGCTTTTTTATTATATCAAGTCTAGGAAAATTATTTATTTCCTTTTTCATAATCAGCAATAAACTGAGCAATTCCGATATCAGTTAAAGGATGTTTTAATAATCCAGTAATTGAAGATAATGGTCCAGTCATAACATCAGCTCCAATTTTAGCACAGTTAATTACGTGCATTGTGTGACGTACAGAAGCTGCTAAAATTTGAGTTTCAAATCCGTAGTTATCATAAATTTGACGAATTTCATCGATTAAATTTAAACCATCTGTAGAAACATCATCTAATCTTCCTAAGAAAGGTGAACAATAAGTTGCTCCAGCTTTTGCAGCTAATAAAGCTTGTCCAGCAGAGAAAATCAAAGTAACATTAGTTTTGATTCCTTTATCAGAGAAATATTTACATGCTTTTACACCTTCTTTAGTCATAGGTAATTTCACTACGATTTGTTCGTGTAAGTCAGCTAACTCCTCACCTTCTCTAATCATACCTTCTAAATCCATTGCATTAACTTCTGCACTTACATCACCGTCAACAATGTTACAAATATCTACGTAGTGTTTTAGGATATTGTTTTTTCCTGTAATGCCTTCTTTAGCCATTAACGATGGGTTTGTAGTAACGCCATCTAAAATTCCTAATTCTTGTGCTTCTTTAATTTGCTCTAAATTAGCTGTGTCAATAAAAAATTTCATCTTTTTTAAATTTTAAAGTATTGTGTGTTGTTTTGAAATGCAAAAGTAAGAATTCAAAATGCAATGACAATGACAATTTCAAAAATCAATTTAAAAAATAAAATACTTTTGTTAAATAATTGATATTGAACTTGATATTGAATTTTGATGTTGTTAAAGTTTATAATGATTCATCAACATTTTCTCATACATCGTATCAGGCAAAATGCGTTTTAACACAATAGAAAACTTTTGCATGAAAGCCCCAACTTTATAATGTACTTTTGGTTTATCGGTTTGAATGATAGCGAAAATTGCTTCTGCCATTTCGTTTGGATTACTGCCGCTATCCACGTGCGAATCCATTTCTTTTAAGGTGTTTCCGTAAGGAACTTCGTAAGCCGAACCTTTAACAACCGGAGCATGATAACGTCCTGCTGCAATATTAGTAGCAAAATCGCCTGGAGCTACATTCGTAATTTGGATTCCGAAGGATTTTACTTCCATTCGTAAAGCTTCGGTAATTAATTCTAAAGCGCCTTTTGAAGCCGAATAAATGCCTCGATAAGGCAATCCCATATAACCAGCAATCGAAGTAATATTAATGATTAAACCCGATTTTTGTTCACGCATTTGAGGTAAAACCGATTTCATCACTTCAATTGGACCAAATAAATTCGTTTCAAAATTGTTTCGGATTTCCTCTGTTGGGATTTCTTCAATTGGTCCAGTAATTCCTACTCCAGCGTTATTAATTACAATATCCAATCGTCCTGATTTCTGGATAACTTCAGCTACACAATTGACAATACTTTGCTTATCGCGAACATCCAAAGCTACTAATGGAAATATTGAATTGGTGATTTTCTCAGGATTTCGGCTTGTGCCATACACCACAAAACCTTTTTGATGCAAAAACGCGCCTATTGATTTTCCAATTCCTGATGAACCACCTGTAATTAATACTACTTTACTCATTTTAATGTGAATTATATTGCGAAAATACGGCTTTATATTATTTCAAGGAAATTCCTAACCCAACTTTCTCCGAAAGCAGCACTTTTCCTTTTTCGATGGTGCTTCCAAAAGCGATGTCGTTGGCAATTAAATTCGCACCATCTAAATCTACATAATCCACTAACGGAACTAAAACAGAACCAGCTGAAATTCCTACAGTAGATTCGGTCATACAACCTATCATGATTTTGAAATCGTTTGCTCGCGCTTCTTTAATTAGTTGTAAAGCTGGAGTCAATCCACCCGTTTTGACTAGTTTGATGTTGATGGTTTTATAATGTGATTTTAAATCGGAAAGTTTTGCTTGCTCTTGGCAATCTTCATCGGCCATCCAATTCGCAAATTTAGTTGCATTCAAATGGGAATAATTTGAAATTCCGATTTTCATGGGTTGTTCAATGTAAGTAAATTGAGCTGATAACGGATTTTCTTCTAATTGCTGACATTCGGAAATTGAAAAACTTCCGTTCGCATCTAAAGCGATTTCTTTTTCACAATTCAGTAATAAATCCAACGCTTTTTCATCGTAATGATTCCATTTTACTTTGAATTTATTCCAATCGGATTTTGCTATTTTTTTCAATTGTTCTTCTATTGGTGCGACACTTATTGTGATAGAAGATTCGGGTAATTGTTTTACTTCAATCGAATTCAATTCTAAAAAACTTTTGTTTTCTAACTTTCCGTATAAATCCCAATACGCACAATCTAAAGCCGAACGCAAAAAGGAATGCAATTGTAAACTTTCTAAAAAAACATAAAATTCGGAAGGATGATTTATGGATTGTTTTTCAATTTGGGTTTGAATTTCGGCTAACTTCTTAGTGAAATCTGACAAGTTAATTCCGTAATAATCTATTGCTGTGCATTCGCCATAACCTGTTTTTCCGTTCTTGGAAATCGAAACAATCAGGGCTTCTCTAAACGTATAATTTCCATAACTAATTGAAAACGTTTCTTTTAGTTCTAAGCGAACAATTTGCCAAGTAATTTGCATAGGAATTAGAATTGGTGTAAAAATAAAAAATCCCGAACAATCGGGACAACAATTCAAAAGAAATAAAAAATGGCAAGCGACCTACATCGCACCGCTACAACCACATACCTTTGCTGTGTTCCCACCCTGGAGGAGTCTGCAGGAGCTGGTCGTGTAGGACTTGCCGGTGCAAATATACAACCTTTTTATATTTTTGCAAGGCAATTGTGAGTATAAAAAATCATTGTATATTTACCTTATTAAATATTTCAACCATGTTAAAAGTTAAGCTATTCGCTTTCATTGTTTTAGGTGTAATTTCTACTTCGTGTAAAGATGATGAAAATGCATTAAAAAATTTATTTTCGATTGAAAATCCTACGATAAAACCTATTCTTAAGTTAGAAGAAAGCATTGATTTGGTTCTTCAAAACAAAGAAAACAAGACAATAGATTCTGTTGTTTACTACATTAACGAAGTTAAAATTGGTTCGGTAAAAGGAAATGAAAAATTGCCTTTTGCATTGAGCAATCAGAAATTAGGAAACCAAACTATTAAAGCTTTAGTTTATTTTGAAGGGCAAAATATTGATATCACCTCTGGATTTTCCATTTATGCGAGTGCAGAACCAAAGATTTTGAACTATAAAATTGTCAATACATATCCGCACGATATCAATGCGTACACACAAGGTTTTGAATTCTATAATGGTGTTTTATTAGAAGGAACGGGACAATACAAAGAATCAACTTTGAGAAAAACTGATTATAAAACAGGAAAAGTAACCGAACAAATTAAGTTAGAAGATAAGTATTTTGGAGAAGGAATTACTATTTTAAAGGACAAAATCTATCAATTGACTTGGCAAGAAAAAACAGGTTTTGTGTATGATGCAAAAACTTTTAAATTAGAAAAAACATTTCCTTACGAAATGGAGGGATGGGGAATTACTAATGATGGTGAAAAACTTTACATGAGTGATGGTTCTGAAAAAATCTACATTTTAAATTCAGAAACTTTAAAAGTTGAAGATTATATTAACGTTTACACCAATGGCGCTAAGATTGAAGCCGTTAATGAATTGGAATGGGTTAATGGTAAAATATGGGCAAACGTGTATCAAAAAGATGCTATTGCTATTATAAATCCTAAGAATGGTTCCATCGAAGCTATTATTAATCTAAGTGAATTAAAAACAAAAGTTACAAAACATGTAGAAATAGATGTTTTAAATGGAATCGCTTACAACCCTACTACCAAAACGTATTTTGTTACGGGTAAGAATTGGGATAAAACTTTTGAGATTACTGTTGAGTAAACTAAAAAAGAAATTGGTTTCGATAATTAAATTTATGAAACCAATTTCATTACTATATCCTTAACTGGTAAAATAGCTTTCGTATTTTCAATACTTGGACCAGCTACCCAAACCGTTTTGTAAGTTACTTGTGTTGCTGCTTTTTCGGTGGCTTTCATTCCGATATAAAAACGTATCATTTTGACCCATTTTTTTAAAGTTTTACTTTTATTTAATAGCGTTTCTAACCAAGTTTGTTTGGTTCCAACTTTTTGAACATAAGGCGTGTTGATTACAGTACACGGTGTTCCAGAAATTCGTTCAGTCATTACAATATCTTTCGCACCATAATCGACACAAGCTTGTTTGTATTCGTTAGAAACTCCAGATTCAACTGAAGCTATAAACGGGCTTCCCACAGAAACACCAACGGCTCCATAGCTAAGCATTTTATCTAAATCAGCCTTACTTCCTACTCCACCAGCAGAAATTACAGGTAACGAAGTATTTTCATTTAAAGATTTTATAAGTTCTTCTGGACTGATATTTCCTCTGTGTCCACCAGCTTGATTGTTTACTGCTACTAATGCGTCAGCTCCTAAACTCTCTACTTTTTTTGCGAAAGCTAAATCGGTTACATCACAAAATACTTTGATTCCTACTTTATGTGCTTCATTAATAGTTTCTTCTGGCGAACCTAAGGAAGTTAAAATAAAATCAACTTTTTCTTCACATAAAATACGTAATTGTTCTTTGTATTTTACATTTGATTTATTGACAATCAAATTAAATCCAAAACTTCCTCCTGGAACTTTAGCAACTTTTAATTCTTGAATTGCAGCTTTTAATTCCTCTAAAGTTCTATAATTCAATGCTGGAATACAACCTGCAACACCACTTTTCATTCCTTCAATAACCATTTTAGTATTTGATACCAAAAACATAGGAGCCATAATTACTGGATGTGTAATTTGTAAAAGCGAAGTCAACGATTGTTTTTCCATTTTTATTTGAATTTATTTTCAAATATAAGAAAAAATAAAATACTATGCGCGCATATTACTTTTTCTTTTTGGGTCCAGAAGTTTTTGGAGCGCCTTTAATCTCATACTTACTTGAAGCTGTATTATAAACATAAGTACTGTTTTGAGTTTTAGTTTTCAATACAAAACTACCATCAGCGTTTAAAGTAAATTCGAAACCTTCACTTCTGTTTTTTTCCACATCATGAGAAGCTGTTTTATTTTTATCTAAAAAAATGGTTTCTTTTATATGAGATGATTTATGAATATTTCCTAACAAAAGTGTTTTGGTTTCGGTGTCCCAAAGTTGGTCTTCTGTAACTACACCATTTTCTTTTTTTAATTTGGTATCTAATTTAATTTCTTCTTTCCAATTTACATGATAAAACTTTTTACCTTGAGTTGTAAAACTTTTTACGGTAAAATTAGTTGGTTTAAAATCTACTTTGTCTAACTTTTTAACTTCTAATGTATCTATTTTATCTCCATTTTTCACAAAAAGAACTACTCGCTTTCCTGACTTTTCAGAAATAATTTCAGCAGATATGTTATCAACTTTAGTTAAAACAACATTTTTTGCAGCTGATTTTCCTTTGCCTTTTTGAGCAAAACCAATAGTTGATACCAATAAAACAAGAAGTAAAAATAGTTTTTTCATAATAGTAGGTTGTTAAATTAAGTTCCTAATATACAAAAAAATAGATAGGATTGAATTTTATGAAACAAAAAAACCGAATCATTTCTGATTCGGTTTTAAATGTATTTACGATTTGTAAATTATTTTACTTCTTCGAAATCTACATCTTGAGTTTGGTCTCCTGAAGCGCTTGCTTGTGGCTCAGTTTGAGAAGCTCCTCCTTGCTCTTGTGATTTGTACATTTCTTCTGTAGCTGTTTTCCAAGCTGCATTTACATTATCTAAACCTTTTTGAATAGCATCTAAATCTTGAGATTCATGACCCATTTTCAATTCAGTTAAAGCGTATTCGATAGCTGTTTTGTGTTCAGCAGTTAATTTATCACCAATTTCTTTTAATTGACTTTCTGTTTGGAAAATCATCGAATCAGCTTCGTTTAACTTGTCTGCTCTTTCTTTAGCCAATTTATCAGCTTCAGCATTTAATTCAGCATCTTTTTTCATTTTTTCGATTTCTTCTGCTGTTAAACCTGAAGAAGCTTCGATACGAATATCATGCGATTTACCTGTTCCTTTATCAGTAGCAGAAACTTTGATGATACCATTAGCATCAATATCAAATGTTACTTCAATTTGAGGAACACCTCTTGGTGCTGGTGGAATACCATCTAAATGGAAACGACCAATTGTTTTATTATCATTTGCCATTGGTCTTTCTCCTTGAATAACGTGGATTTCCACCGATGGCTGATTATCTGCTGCTGTTGAGAAAACTTGAGATTTTCTTGTTGGAATAGTAGTATTAGACTCAATTAATTTAGTCATTACACTTCCCATAGTTTCAATACCTAATGAAAGTGGTGTAACGTCTAATAATAATACGTCTTTTACCTCACCAGTTAAAACTCCACCTTGAATTGCAGCTCCAATTGCTACTACTTCATCAGGATTTACTCCTTTTGATGGTTTTTTTCCGAAGAATTTCTCTACTTGTTCTTGGATAACAGGAATACGAGTTGAACCTCCTACTAAGATAACTTCATCGATATCAGAAACTGATAAACCAGCGTCTTTTAACGCTTTAGCAACAGGTTCCATAGAACGTTTTACTAAAGTTTCAGCTAATTGCTCGAATTTTGCTCTTGTTAATGTTTGAACTAAGTGTTTTGGTCCAGAAGCCGTAGCTGTTACGTATGGTAAGTTGATTTCTGTTTGAGCAGAAGCTGATAATTCAATTTTAGCTTTCTCAGCTGCTTCTTTTAAACGTTGTAATGCCATTGGGTCTTTACGTAAATCAACACCTTCATTTGCGTTGAATTCGTTAGCTAACCAATCGATAATTACTTGGTCAAAATCATCTCCACCTAAGTGTGTATCTCCGTTTGTAGATAAAACTTCAAAAACTCCGTCTCCTAATTCTAATACAGAAATATCAAATGTACCTCCACCTAAATCGTAAACTGCAATTTTTTGGTCTTTACCTTGTTTGTCTAATCCATAAGCTAAAGCTGCTGCTGTAGGCTCATTGATAATACGCATTACTTTTAAACCTGCGATTTCACCTGCTTCTTTCGTAGCCTGACGTTGCGCATCGTTAAAGTAAGCTGGAACAGTAATAACTGCTTCAGTAACTGAATGACCTAAATAATCTTCAGCTGTTTTTTTCATTTTTTGAAGTGTCATTGCAGACAATTCTTGTGGTGTGTATAAACGACCATCGATATCAACACGTGGTGTATCGTTGTCCCCTTTTACTACCTTGTAAGCTACTGTTGAAGCTTCTTTAGCACTTTCAGTGTACTTGTTCCCCATAAAACGTTTGATAGATGCAATCGTTTTTGTTGG
Source organism: Flavobacterium lacisediminis (assembly GCF_025909975.1). Taxonomy (GTDB): domain Bacteria; phylum Bacteroidota; class Bacteroidia; order Flavobacteriales; family Flavobacteriaceae; genus Flavobacterium; species Flavobacterium lacisediminis. The sequence continues at coordinate 74,447 of NZ_JAPCIO010000006.1, forward strand.
GTTAGTTACTGCTTGTCTTTTTGCCGGATCTCCAACTTTAATTTCTCCACCTTCTACAAATGCAATAACAGATGGTGTTGTTCTTTTACCTTCTGCGTTTGCAATTACAACAGGTTCTCCACCTTCCATTACAGCCACACATGAGTTGGTTGTTCCTAAGTCGATTCCAATAATTTTGCTCATTTTTATACTTGTTAGATTTTAAATTTCAATTTTAAACTCGATGACTCTAATTCAATGATTGTGCCATAACGAAAAATACAGAAAATTGACAGAAAACAGCTTTTGTCAGGTTTTTTAAACTGACAAAATGTCGTTTTATGTTGCTTTTTTTATTCTATTCTGACTTAAATTTCTAAAATTAGTCATATTGAAAACCAAAATAGAAATCAAAATCAAAGAATAAGAAACGATTTGAGCAATTGAAACTGATTCTTTAAAATAGAAAATCGCTAAAAAGAAATGAATCAATGGATTAGTATACATCAAAATCCCAACAGTTGAAGAATTTAATCCTTTTAAAGCATAAAGATTAAGAAACAAAGGAATGATAGTAAAAACAATAACAATAATCAAAAGTAAAGAATAAAACAGAAATTCGGTTGGAACAGCACCACCAAAACTTGGATAAAACGGTACTAATATGACTGAAGCAATCACCATTTGAATGGTTAATATCAAGAATTTATCAAAGTCACTATTCTTTCTTTGGGAAACCAAATAAAATCCAAAACTTAAAGCAATTATAACGCTGTAAATCAAATCTTTGAAATTTCCATAAGATAATATCACACAACTAATTACGCACAAACCAACTGCAGTCCATTGCCAAACATCAATTCTTTCTTTCAATAATATAAACGCTAAGACAGTGGTTAATATTGGACAAATAATATAAGCAAATGAAGCCGATTGCAAGCTAACGTGATTCACGGCATATATAAATAAAAACCAATTTAATACAAGTAAAATTCCGCCAACAACCGTCATGATTACTGCTGATTTTTGTTTTTTCTTGGAAAGCTCTTTGAACGTTTTCTTCGCTTCAACAACAACTGATTTTCTAAACATTAAATTAATTCCCAACAAAAACGCTGTAGCAATGAAAACTCGGAAGAATAAAATATCTAGTGAAGCATAATTAGTTAAAGGTTTCAAAGCCAAACTAAAAAATCCCCAAATAATAAAGGCAGATAAAGCAGATAAAAAATATTTATTTATTGGCATGACTTTTTTTTTGCAAAAGAACTAAAAAAGAAGGAAATCAAATCCCAATTTTATGTTATTAATTCAAAAAGATTTATAACAATTGAACTCTTTTACGTGTTGTTTAATTTCAATTTTAAAGACTATATTTGCTGTAGTAAAGAAATGAATTTATGGAATGTATATCCGTTTTTGATATGTTAAAGATTGGTGTTGGACCTTCGAGTTCACACACCCTTGGACCATGGCGTGCTGCCGAACAATTTTTAAAAGAATTGCGCGAACGTAATCTTATTGATACCGTAATTGGTGTCAAAGTAGATTTATATGGTTCCTTATCACTAACTGGAAAAGGGCACGCGACAGATTTGGCGGTAATGTTAGGTTTAAGTGGCGCTGATCCTGAATACATTCCTGTGGAAAGTATTGATGTGATTATTTCGGCTATTAAAAACAAGAAAGAAATTTTCTTAGGAAATGAAATCTTAATTCCGTTTTGTTTTGAAACCGATATTGTTTTCAACAGAAACTTTTTACCTTTTCATGCCAACGGATTAACTTTTACCGCCAAAACCGATACTGAGACTTATTCGGAAACCTATTATTCTATTGGTGGCGGATTTGTAGTTAAAGAAAAAGAAGACCATCATAAGGAAGAAATTTTACATACTTTTCCATTTCCGGTTGAAAAAGCGGATGAATTATTGGCTTTTTGTGTAGCCGAAAATAAAAAAATATCGGAAATCGTATACGAAAACGAGAAAACCATGCGTAGCGAAGAAGAAATTCACAACGAATTACTTCGTATTTGGGATACGATGTTAGAATGCATGTACATTGGTTGTCATTCAGAGGGAATTCTACCTGGAGGACTTAATGTTCGTAGAAGAGCGTATGACATGCACAAAAACTTGATTGGTGTTTTACCTTATGAAGATCCGTATTCATGGTTGCAAATCATCAGACAAACCGAAGTTAAATTCCGTCAGATTTTAAAATGGGTAAGTTGTTTTGCTTTGGCTGTAAATGAAGTAAATGCTTCGCTAGGTCGTGTAGTGACTGCTCCTACCAATGGAAGTGCCGGAGTTATTCCAGCGGTTTTGATGTATTATTTGGTAATCGAAAATCATGAAGCGGGCGAAAAAGAAATCAAACAATTTTTAATGGTAGCAGGTGAAATAGGTTCTATCTTCAAGAAAGGAGCCACCATTTCAGCCGCTATGGGTGGTTGTCAGGCAGAAATTGGTGTTTCGAGTGCTATGGCAGCAGCAGCTTTGTGCGAATTAATGGGCGGAACTCCAGCCCAAGTTACCATGGCAGCCGAAATTGCGATGGAGCATCACTTAGGATTAACTTGTGACCCAATTGGTGGTTTGGTGCAAATTCCTTGTATTGAAAGAAATACTATGGGTGCCATTAAAGCTATTAATGCAGCTGAATTAGCCTTAGAAACTGATGCTTTAAATGCAAAAGTTCCGTTAGACAAAGTAATCAATACCATGTGGCAAACTGCTAAAGACATGAATTCTAAATACAAAGAAACTTCAGAAGGTGGTTTAGCTGTAGCAGTAAATATGGCAGATTGTTAATGAAAAATGATCGTATAACCTATTTTATTACGATTTTATTGGTATTAATTCTTGGAATACTTTCAAGGAAAATATCAGGCATTCCATTATTTATTGGAGATGTTTTGTATGCTGTTTTGATTTATTTAGGATTTCGATTTATATTAATCGATTTGAAAAAAGCAACTTCTCTCCTATTGGGTTTACTTTTTTGTTTTAGTATCGAAATCTTACAATTGGTTCAAATTAATTGGTTAATTGCTATTAGAAAAACTACTTTAGGTCATTATATTTTGGGCGAAGGTTTTCTTTGGTCAGATTTACTTTGCTATATAATTGGAACTTTGATGGCTTTTCTAATAGATGAAAAACTTATTAAAACTCAAAACTTAAACTCGTTGTAACAAAAAAGTTATTCGACTTATTGTCAAAGAAAATAGCTTCTTTCGAATCGAAATAACGGGCTTCGGTTCTTAATTTCACTTTAGAATTTGGTAAATAATCAAAGTTTATGGAAGCTCCTGAGGTTTTAAAAGCATCTGAAGTGGCAATAATCACGTTATCTTCATCTTGATAATATTCAAATCTAACCGCAGTTTGCCATTTTGAACTTATCGAATACTGTGCAATCAAAACTGGACTCATCCAATATAAATGTTTGTCATTCAAAGAAGAACTATCTTGAATGCCAAAATCAAATCCTAAAATTGTGCGCCATTTTGAATTCCATGTATTGTCCCAATAAAAATTACTAAAATAACGCATTGCTAATTCGGTTCCATAAAATTCTTTTCCAATAAAAGTACTCCAATTCAAAGTGGCTTTTTCAGAAGGCTTGTATGTAATTTGAGTTCCAAAAGATGGAGTAACGTCTTTTTGTGACTTATTAATTCGTTGCCAACCGTTTGTTACTAATCCAGAAAAGCTCCATTTATCATTTGGTTCATACTTATATTTGATTCCTGTCATAAAATAAGGCGAATTCTCTGCTAAAATAGAACGTGTTAAAGTCAAATTGGTAGCCGTTGTTGCCGATTCAAATCCAATGTAACTTGGCATGATTCCAACTTCAATTGATGATTTCTTATTATCATTCAAATAAATTCCTACATAAGCTTCACTCAATAATTTTATATCTTCCGAAGCGTAATTATCATCAACATATGTTCCTGCATGAACAGCAATTGATGCATAAGTATTACCGTATTGTAATTGTGCACGAATTAATCCATTGTTCACATTAAACTCGTTATGACGGTTATAATTGTACATAAATGGAAGTTTGCTATCCGTGGTTGGACTGCTAAAATCATACGCATAATACGTTTCTAAAAAACCCGAAACTTTAATTTTTAAGGAATCTTTTTCTTGTGAGAAGATTGAAAAAGGAAGTAATATTAGAATTAAAATAAATCTCATTGATACATTTATTTCTTTCTTCTAGTGTCAATCAAATGGATAATTTGCCATTTTCCGTTGTCGTTATACAAGGTAAAAGCATTTGCACCAATGTGACTTAACTTATCGTTTACATAAAATTCATACGGTGTCCAAACATGCGCTAAGTTTCCATCGATTTCTACTTTGTAGTCTATTAGCTTTTCAAAGATTTTAAGATTGGCAGGAATAGTAGCTATTGAATTTAAAAACTCATCAAATTTTTCATCTTTCAGTTTGTTTCCTTCTTTGGTATTAGCAACTGTTCGCAATACAATTTCTGGATGACACAATTCTCTTAAAGCAACAGTATCTTTTGCATGAAATGCAATAAAAAAATCTTCTACAATTGCTTTAGGCGTCTTTTCTTGAGCAAAAAACAAGTTTGATACTAAAAAAGTTGTGATAATAAGTAGTTTTTTCATTGCGAAATTATTTGGTTAGTGCATTAGTAGCACTTGAACTAAATATGTTACAATTCCGGCAATGTAACCTGCTACAGCTAATGGAGTTATTTTTTTTAAATACCACATAAAGGTAATTTTTTCTTTCTCCATCACAGCAATACCAGCAGCTGAACCAATAACTAACATACTTCCTCCAGTTCCAGCACATAGAGCAATAAATTCCCATAAAGAATGATCCATAGGATAATCCGCTAATGAGAACATTCCTTGTGTAGCAGCTACTAAACTTCCGTTATCTACAATTGATGATAGAACCCCAATTGCAACAATCATGGAATCAGTATTAGGAAGATTTGTTATTAAAATATTAGCCATTTCTTTTAAAACGCCCACTTCTTGTAATGCAAATACCATTAATAAAATCCCCATGAAATATAAAATAGAGCTGATATCTACCTTTGTTAATGCATGTGCTACTGAAAAACTATCTTTTTCTTCTTGAGATTTTTTTCTATGATATACTATCGAAACTAATGAAACCATTGACAACGAAATCAAAACACCAATAAAGGGTGGTAATCCTGTTAAAGTTTTAATAACAGGTACCATAACTAAACCTACAACACCCGCAATAAAAACACTCATACTTCCTTTCATTTTTTCTTCCTGGCGCACTTGAGCCATTGAAACTTGAGCTCTTAAAACCGCAAACCCTCGCATTCTGAAACTTGCAATAATTGTAGGAACTAATAATACCATAACTGAAGGTAAAAATAACGCTTTCACAATTCCAAAAGAACTTACTTGTCCGCCAATCCATAACAAAGTTGTGGTAACATCCCCAATCGGACTGAAAGCTCCTCCAGCATTTGCAGCAATTACTACAATTCCTGTCAATATCATTCTGATTTCTCCTTTTGGCATTAATTTTCTTAAAAGCGTAACCATAATGATTGCTGTAGCTAAATTGTCTAATAAAGCCGATAGAATAAAAGTTATAAAAGCAACTATCCAAAGTAATTTTAAAACAGATGTAGTTCTAATTCTACTAGTAATTACGGTAAAACCTTTATGAATATCAATCAATTCAACAATAGTCATAGCGCCCATTAAGAAAATTAGTAAGCCTGAAATCTCACCAAAATATTCCATTAATTTTTCCGTAACCAAATGCTGATCATCGTGGCTAAATATAGCGATAACCACCCAACAAATGGTTCCAGTAAGTAATGCAGTAATTGTCTTATTTATTCGTATAGGAGACTCTAAAATAACTGATAAATAACCTAGAATAGCAACAAAAAGTAATATTGATATCATTTTTCTATTTTTAAAACGGCACTAAAATACAGCAATAATTTAACATAAATTTAATATTTGAGAAATATTTTTCAAGTGCCGTAAAAAGAATGTAACATTTACTACCTTTGTCTTTCAAATACTATAAAAACATGTCAGTAGCGAAGAAAGATTATAAAAGAATCACAACAAAAACACTAATTGAAATGAAAGAAAATGGAGAAAAAATCTCCATGTTAACTGCATACGATTTTACAATGGCTAAAATTGTAGATTCTGCTGGTGTTGATGTTATTTTAGTTGGCGATTCTGCAAGTAATGTTATGGCTGGACATGAAACTACACTTCCTATTACATTAGACCAAATGATATATCACGCATCAAGTGTCGTTAGAGCTTGTGAAAGAGCTTTAGTTGTGGTTGATTTACCTTTCGGAAGTTACCAATCTGATTCTAAAGAAGCGTTACGTTCATCCATCAGAATAATGAAAGAAAGTGGCGGACATGCAGTAAAATTAGAAGGTGGAAGCGAAATAAAAGATTCTATCAAAAAAATATTAAATGCTGGAATTCCCGTTATGGGACATTTGGGTTTAACACCGCAGTCTATTTATAAATTCGGAACTTATACCGTTAGAGCCAAAGAAGATGCTGAGGCTGAAAAATTATTGGAAGATGCTAAAATGCTTGAAAAATTAGGTTGCTTTGCCTTAGTTTTAGAAAAAATTCCTGCTGCGTTGGCAGAAAAAGTAGCTAAAAGTATCTCGATTCCAGTAATCGGAATTGGTGCTGGTGGCGGCGTTGACGGACAAGTATTGGTAATCCACGATATGTTAGGTATGAATAACGAATTTAGTCCAAGATTCTTACGCCGTTATTTAGATTTATACGATCAAATGACAAAAGCCATTGGGCAATATGTTACCGATGTGAAATCTCAGGATTTCCCAAATGCAAACGAACAATATTAATTGTGTCTACTAAAGAAATTTCAACAAAAAATAATCTTCAAATTCTTCACGAAGACAATCATATTATTGTCATCAATAAGCGTGTAGGCGATATTGTTCAAGGAGATAAAACAGGCGATAAACCACTTTCGGATGTGGTAAAAGAATACATCAAAGAAAAATACAATAAACCTGGAGATGTTTTTTTAGGTGTTGTGCATCGCTTAGACAGACCTACGACTGGAATTGTTGTTTTTGCAAAAACGTCAAAAGCACTAACGCGTTTAAACGAAACTTTTAAAAACAGAGAAACGCAAAAAACGTATTGGGCAGTAGTGAAAAATTGTCCTCCAAAAGAAAAAGATACTTTAGTACACTTTTTAAAACGAAATACTAAAAACAATACCTCAAAAGCACATTTAAAAGAAGTGCCTGAAAGTAAACAAGCAAGTTTAAGCTATCAAATCATTAAAAAATTAGATAATTATTACGCACTTGAAATTGATTTACATACGGGAAGACATCATCAAATTAGAGCGCAATTACAAGCAATAGGTTGCCCAATTAAAGGCGATTTGAAATATGGTTTTGACAGAAGTAATCCAGATGGCGGTATACATTTACATGCAAGAAAATTAATTTTAAACCATCCTGTTACTAAAGAAACCATGTCTTTTATCGCGCAAACTCCTAATAATATTGTTTGGAATTTAATAAATTAAGAAAATTTTTAAGTTTTTAATTAAATTTTACTAAATTTATTGCAACTAATACCAAAGCAATGAATGATTTTTCAAATTCACATCTCGATGCGCAACAAAAAATCAAATCACTTGAAGCGGAATTAGCATACTATAAAAATAGAGATGCGTTACACGAAAATTTTGAATATTTCTTCAATGAAACAACTGATTTAATTTGTATAGCCAATCTTGACGGCTATTTTTTAAAAATAAACAAAGCATTCACAAATACATTAGGTTATTCAGAAACTGAACTTATATCAGAACAATTTATCAATTTTGTTCATCCAGATGATGTTACGAAGACCTTGTCTGAATTAGAAAATCTCAATGATGGAATTAACACTTTTAATTTCAAAAATCGCTACCAGAAGAAAGATGGAAGTTGTATTTGGCTGCAATGGATTTCAACAATTAATACAAAAACTAAAATAATTTTTGCTGTAGCAAGAGATGTTACTGAGATTATAACTACTCAAGAAAAATTAATCTTGAGTGAAAAATTGCTGAACGAATCTCAAAAAATGGCAGGAATTGGAAGTTGGGAATTTGACTTAAAAACTAATGATTTATATTGGTCTGATGAACTTTATAAGATTTTCGAAATAGAAAAAGAAACTCGAAATCTTTATGAAAAATATTTAAGCCGTTTTAAAGATGAAGATAAACAAAACCTTGAAAATAAAATTCACAATAATACCATTATTAATAAAACTAATTATGAAATTGAACATCCAATTTATTTTGAAGATGGTCGAGTAAAATGGATTTTAGGTTATGGAGAACCCATTTTAAATGATGAAGGAGAAGTGATTAAACTCCGAGGAATTGCAAAGGATATAACAACACAAAAAGAACACGACCAAGCTATAAAAGCCAAAGAATATGCAGAAACAGCTAGTCAGGCAAAAACAGATTTTCTGGCCAATATGAGTCATGAAATACGAACTCCTTTAAATGGCATCATTGGATTTTCAGATTTGTTACTTAAAACCAAACTTGATTCAAATCAGAAAGTCTACATGAATAATATCAATCAGTCAGCTAATTTGTTGTTGGATATTATTACCGATATTTTAGATTTTTCAAAAATTGAATCTGGAAAATTTGAATTATTTTTAGAACCTGTAGACATCAGAATTCTCGCAAATCAAGTCATCGAATTATTCAAACCACATTCGATAAATAAAAAAATCGATATACATGTTATTATTGATTCTCAACTTCCAACATATATATTCGCAGATATAGTTCGACTAAAACAAGTGTTAGTAAATTTAATAGGAAATGCAGTGAAGTTTACTAATTTTGGCGAAGTCGTATTACAAATTAAAGAAATTAAAAAAATTAAAAATCAATTTTCAACGATACAATTTTCTGTAATTGATACCGGAATCGGAATAAAAAAAGAAAATCTAAATAAAATATTTCAATCATTTGTACAAGAAGATGTCTCAACAAATAAAAAATTTGGTGGTACAGGATTAGGATTATCCATTTCAAATAAAATACTTGAAAAGTGTAATAGTAAAATTGAAGTAAATAGCGTTTATAGCGAAGGAAGTAATTTTAATTTTACCATTACATTTAAAATAGCAAAATCATCTCAAAACGAAATTAACGATTCTCATAATTTCAATCAAATCACAAATTTTGAAACCAATAAATTCTCTCAAAAATTAAAAATATTAATCGTAGAAGATAATATGATTAATATGTTACTTTGTAAAAAAATGGTGCAATCTATTCTACCAAATAGCTCTGTTTTTGAAGCCGAAAACGGTCAAAAAGCAATTGAATTATTAGAAGAGAATACTGTTGATTTAATCCTTTTAGATATTCAAATGCCAATAAAAAATGGTTATGAAACAACAATTGAAATAAGAAAAAACAACAAATTAAAAAATTTGCCTATTATTGCACTCACAGCTGGAATAATGATTGGTGAAAAAGAAAAATGCATCGAATATGGTATGGATGATTATATTTCGAAACCATTTAAATTACTAGAATTAAAAACCATAATTAATAAATACATTTAAAATTACATGAAAATTATTAAATTCATTCTTACTATCAGCTTGATTACCAATTCTTTATTTTCTCAAGAACATTTTAGTGGAATTTCAACTTCTAAAAGAGGAGGTTTATTAAATGCAACAAATAATGCTGCTGAATTAGTAAACATGAGTACTAAATATGAAGTTAACGCATTCAATTTTTCAATAGGAATGGCTAATAACAAACTTACATTTAGTGATTTAGTTAGCGGAAATAATTTAGAAGATAAAATTTTTGAAGGAAATGATGTTGTTAACCTAAGATTAGATACTCAGATACTTGGTCCCTCATTTGCTTTTAAATACCAAAAATGGGGATTTGGAATTACTTCAGTTGCCAATATTAAAGCTAATGTTATTAATTTGGACTCTAAATTGGGCGATGCTATTCAAAATGGTGAATTAAGTAATATTTTTTCTCAAACTGTTATTTCATCAAACGATAACCAACGTTTAAACGCTACCACTTGGGGTGAGCTAGATTTTACAATTGCTAGAAATTTAATTGATTTACCTAAACATAAAATAAGTGTTGGTACCAATTTACGTTTATTATTCCCTGGTGCTTATGCCAACTTTTCTGCAACAAACCTAAATGGTACAATCGTAAACAATTTTGGAGATATTTCTTTAGTAAATGCTTCCGCTAATGTCAATATTGCTTATGCTGGAGTTTTAGCAAACAATTATAATGACCAAGGAAACTACAATGAATTTTTCTCTCAAGGAATCAATGGTTTTGCTGCTGACATAGCCTTTAACTATAGATGGAAAGACGAAAATGACGCCAATAGTTACCGATTAAATGCTGGGCTTTCTGTGAAAAACATTGGATCAATGACTTTTAAATCAGATAATAATTTAAGTAAAAACTACATTTTAAACGTTGATAACTTAGAAAGTTTAGATTTGAATCAATTTGAAAATGTTGAAAGTTTAACTGAAATTGAAGCTATCTTAAATGACCCAGCAAACGCTGCTTATTTTCAATCAACATCAAGCACAGCAGATTACACAGTAAAATTACCTACAGTAATTAACGCTTATGCCGATGTTAGATTAACCAAAAAATGGTTTGTAACTGGAAGCATCAATCAAAAAGTAAGCGACGATAGTAAAAGTGATTTTATTACCACTCAAAATTCCTATACTTTAATTCCTAGATTTACAACAAAATGGTTTGAAGCTTATGCACCACTTGCAGCAAATGAAATTTCAGGATTTACTAGTGGTATTGGATTTAGATTATCAGGATTTTTTATAGGATCAAACAGTGTATTTACAGCTTTAGCCGATAGCGGAAAACAAGCCGATTTATATTTAGGAGTTCGTTTTGGGTTTTAATAATTTTTAAAAGTTTTTCATATGAAATGGAAAGGTAGACGTCAAAGTGACAACGTAGAAGACAGAAGAGGAATGTCGGGCGGTGGAAAGGCAATTGTAGGAGGAGGATTAATTGGAATAGTTATTCTTCTTTTAAATGTTTTTGGTGGAGAAAATGCAAAAATGCTTACCCCTATGTTGGAGCAAATAAATCAAGGGCAAACCTCGACTCCAACTGAACAAAGAGAACTTACTCCTGAAGAAAAAGAAATGGGCGAATTCGTTTCAACCGTTTTTGCTGACACAGAAGATATTTGGACCAAAATATTTGAAGATAACAATTTAGGAACTTACGAACAACCAAAAATGGTATTGTTTACAGGTTCAGTGGAAACAGCCAGTGGAGGCGCAAGTTCGGCTTCTGGACCATTTTATTGCCCTGGTGATAAAAAAGTGTACATGGATTTAGCCTTTTTTGAAGAACTGCGTACCCGTTTTGGAGCTAAAGGTGGCGATTTTGCTATAGCTTATGTCGTGGCACACGAAGTGGGTCACCACGTTCAAACAATTCTTGGAACTTCAGGAAAAGTGAGACAATTACAACAATCTAAAAGTGAAGCCGAAGCTAATAAATTATCTGTTTGTTTAGAATTACAGGCCGATTTTTATGGCGGATTATGGGCACATTACAACCAAAAATATTTAGAAGAAGGTGACATTGAAGAAGCGTTAAGTGCTGCACATGCTGTAGGTGACGATGCCATTCAAAGCAAAATGCAAGGGCATGTTGTTCCTGATTCTTTTACACATGGTTCATCTGAGCAACGCATGAAATGGTTTATGAAAGGTTTTAAATCTGGTGATATCCGATTAGGCGATACTTTTGCTGAAGAACTATAACTATTTTGAAAATTGAAGCACCAGAATCTGATTATTTATATATTCAAGATTCTCAAATAACAAATGCTGGAAAAGGTTTATTTACAGCAATTGACATTTATCCTAATGAAATTATTTCCATTTTTAAAGGAGAAATTTTAACCGATAATGAAGCTCAAAAAAGAGTTTCAGAAGGTAAAGACCGCTATTTCATTAACATGTTAGACGGTTCCATATTGGATTCTATGAATGTAGATTGTTTTGCTAAATATGCTAATGATGCCGAAGCTTTCTCTAAATTAGAATTTAAAAATAATTCCAAAATCACATTAGACGATGATGATAATGTTTGCATCGTAGCTACAAAGAAAATCAAATCCCAACAAGAGATTTTTTGTAGCTATGGTGTAAAATATTGGAAAAAACATAAATAATTCAAATCTATTCCCTTTTAAACTATTTTTTTTTGTAATTTTGTTTAACTTTTTTAATTAAATTTTAAACAAAATGAATGTTTCGTGCAAAAAAGACTTCACTGATATTGAAATTGATAGAATTATTGAAATGGCTTGGGAAGACAGAACACCATTTGATGCAATAAAATTTCAGTTTTCTTTAAATGAGGCTGATGTAAAAGCGTTAATGAAAAAAGAACTCAAATTCAGTAGTTATAAACTATGGAGAAAAAGAGTTGAAAATTGCAAAACAAAACATTTAGCTAAGCGAGTTGAAGGCATTGATAGATTCAAGTGCAAACTTCAAAGAGCTATAACTAACAATAAAATTTCTAAAAGATAAAAATGAAAAGCAAAATTCCTGATAATGTAGTTTTTTCTGAAGAAAATGGATACAATGCAAATGTACTCGCTTATCCTACAAGTGTTGGTGCGCCAGCAATTAAAATGGATAACGTTGTTGATTGGAAAAATATTGGTATTCGTAATGTTAATAGAGAATTCGAAAGTAAGTTTAATGAACTTAAAGCCGAATATGAAAAATTAATGCAAGAATATGAATGGAATGAAATTTTATACAATGCTAAATATTCATTTGAACCCATAATTGGCGAAACGTATCATTTGTATTTGGCAAAAGACGGTTCCAATTTTCTTTCTTTAATTCACCCAGATTTCTGGAATAAAGAACACATTGGTTCCTTTAAACTGAATAGCAACAAAAAATGGATTCATATCGATTCCAAACAAGATACTTTTTAAATTATTGAATTCTTCTAATTACGTCTAGAAGAATTCAATAATTAAAACCTCAAACTAGCCTAACCACCCTTCCCTATCCAAACTTCTATATTGAATTGCTTCTGCAATATGATGCGATTGAATAGACTCAGAATTCTCTAAATCAGCAATAGTTCTTGAAACTTTTAGAATTCTATCATACGCTCTAGCGGACAAATTTAATCGTTCCATTGCTGTTTTTAGTAGTTGCAACGAAACCTCATCTAAAGCACAAAATTCACGAATTAGTTTACTACTCATTTGCGCATTGTAATGAATAAATTCATAGTTTTCAAATCGCTGTGATTGTATTTCTCTAGCTTTGGTTACTCGTTCTCTAATAGATACGCTACTTTCTGCTTTTCGAGTTTCCGTTAATTTTTCAAATGGAACAGGTGTTACTTCAATATGAATATCAATCCTATCCAATAAAGGTCCCGAAATTTTACTCAAATACCTTTGCATTTCCATTGGTGAAGAACTCACAGGCGCATTCGGATCATTAAAATAACCTCCTGGACTCGGATTCATACTCGCCACTAACATAAATGACGATGGATACGTAATCGTAAATTTCGCTCTAGAAATTGTAACTTCCCTATCTTCTAATGGCTGACGCATTACTTCTAAAACTTCTCGTTTAAATTCGGGCAATTCATCTAAAAATAAAACACCGTTATGTGCTAAAGAAATTTCGCCTGGTTGTGGATAACTCCCGCCACCAACTAATGAAACCGAACTCGCAGTATGATGCGGACTTCTAAAAGGACGTTGTGCCATCAAACCAACATCTTTAGTCTTTCCGGCTACTGAATGGATTTTGGTGGTTTCTAAAGCTTCTCGCATCGTCATTGGTGGCAAAATACTAGGCAAACGTTTGGCTAACATTGTTTTTCCTGAACCTGGAGGACCAATTAAAATTATATTATGTCCGCCAGCTGCGGCAATTTCCATACAGCGTTTAATTCCTTCTTGTCCTTTGACATCACTAAAATCGTGTTCTGGAAAATCTAATGTTTTATTGAATTCTTCTTTAGTATCTATTGTAGTGGGAATCAAATCTGATTTTCCTTCAAAGAAATTAATGACTTGTAATACATTTTCAACACCATAAACATCAAGACCGTCAACAATTGCAGCTTCTTTTACATTTTGAAAGGGTAAAATCAAACCTTTAAAACCTTCTTCTTTGGCTTTAATTGCAATTGATAAAGCTCCTTTTATGGGTTGTAATCCACCATCGAGCGATAATTCACCCATAATGACGTAATTGTGGATATCTTCTGATTTAATTTGGGAAGAAGCGGCTAAAATACCAATAGCCAAAGTAAGGTCATAGGCAGAACCTTCTTTACGTAAATCGGCCGGAGCCATGTTGATAGTGATTTTTTTTCCGGGAAGTTGATACCCGTTGTTTTTTAGTGCGGCAGCTATACGATAACTACTCTCTTTTATAGCGGAATCAGGCAAACCTACTAAGTGATATCCTATTCCTTTGTCGATGTTTACTTCTACCGTAATGGTAGTCGCTTCAACGCCAAAAACGGCGCTTCCGAATACTTTTACTAACATGGCTTATACTATTTAAATGGCTTATATAGATGCAAATATAGAAAAGTTTTTGAAATAAAAAATCCCGATTGCTCGGGATTTAATTTATTTTTTGAATTTTGAAATACCTTCTTTTAACCAAGTTTTATATTCTTCAACATCTGGTGTATAACCAACTGGCTTCGAAATATCTTTACCTTCAGCATCTAAAACTACATAATAAGGTTGAGCATTAATATTGTATCGTTCTATTTGATATTCTCTCCATTTTTTTCCAATAGTAGTCACTTCACTTCCTGATTTTGAAATGTATTGTTCTTCTTTTGGTAATTCACGTTGGTCATCACCATATAACGAAATCAATACAATTTCATTTTTTAAAATCTTTAAAATTTCAGCATCAGACCACACATTTTCTTCCATTTTTCTACAATTGGCACATGCATGTCCTGTGAAATCTAATAAAACAGGTTTATTTACTTTTTTTGCATACGCTAAGCCTTCTTCATAATCATGAAATGCTGTTATTCCTAATGGTCCAATATGCGCATTTTCTGGTAAAGCAGATTCAGATGAAACTCCAGAACTAACTGTATTTTGATAACCAACTCCATATGGACTTTCGCTATAAGTCATAGGTGGAGTGAAACCACTCAATATTTTTAGTGGCGCTCCCCATAAACCGGGAATTAAGTAAATAGTGAATGTAGTAACAAATAAAGCTATGAATAATCTTCCTACCGAGATATGTGTCATTGGACTATCGTGAGGCAAGATTAATTTTCCAAAAAGATATAATGCCCAAGCTCCAAAAACTGCAATCCAAATAGCTAAAAAGACTTCTCTTTCTAATAAATGCGTTTGTAAAACTAAATCGGCATTAGATAAAAATTTGAAAGCAAAAGCTAATTCTAAGAATCCTAATGACACTTTAACAGTATTTAACCATCCACCTGATTTTGGTAACGAATTCATCCAGCCTGGAAACATGGCAAACAACATAAAAGGCAATGCAATGGCAGAAGAAAATCCTAACATCCCAACTATTGGTCCTATTCCTCCTTGTCTTGCTGATTCACCTAATAAAGAACCTACAATAGGTCCCGTACATGAAAACGAAACAACAGCTAAAGCCAATGCCATAAAGAAGATTCCGATGATTCCACCTCTATCGGCTTGTTTGTCAATTTTATTTAAAAATGAATTTGGTAAAACGATTTCAAATGCGCCCAAAAATGACGCTGCAAAAACAATAAGAATTACAAAAAATATTAGGTTAAACCAAACATTTGTTGACAATGCATTTAGAGAATCTATTCCAAAAAGTGCTGTTATAAGCATACCTAAACCAACGTAAATAATAATGATAGAAATCCCGTAAATAAAAGCATTTCGTATTCCAGCCGCTTTGGTTTTACTTTGTTTAGTAAAGAAACTTACTGTCATTGGAATCATTGGAAATACGCAAGGCGTAAGTAAAGCTGCAAACCCGCCTAAAAAGGCCAAAATAAAAATTCCCCACAAGCTTTTCTTTTCCTCTTTTGGAGTAGCATTTTCTGATTGATCAGCTACAGGTTCTGTCTTTACTTCTTTAGTTACATCAGTAACTATGTTTCCATTCTGAGAAGTCGAATCAATTGTATTTTCATCAGAAACAGGTAAAACTTCTGCATCAGTTGGTTTAATCTCAGGCAATTTAAAAGTAAAAGTAGCATCTTGTTGAATACATTGTTCTTTACAAACTTGGTATTCCACATATACTTTAACTTCTTTTAGTTTCGTATTAGTAACTTTGATTATCTGTTTAAACTGAGCCGTTTTAGCAAAGTAATATTCGTCTACCTCAAAAATATCATTATACACTTTTTTGTAGGCACTCTCTTTAGTTTTCCCAACTAATGAATAATTTCCTTTTGTGTTTTTATAATCAAAAACCGTTGGAAGTGGGCCGTTTTCTGGAGTAAATTGCGAATACATGTGCCACTCGTTTTCGATAGTAGCATCCATAACCAATTCAAATTCGGTAGCCGATTTTTGAACTACTTTGGTTTTCCATTGTACCGGATTTAAAATTTGTGCATTTCCAAAAAATCCAAAAATTAAGGCGATTAAGGCGAAATATTTTCTCATTCTTCTAATACGATTTTTATACTATTTTGTGTTGTTTCTTTATTTATAAATCGATTATCTGCTCTTTTCCCGATTACCCAAATAATTTGGTCTTCCGAACATAATAACCATTGATTTTCTTTATCTAAAAGCGAATATTTTTCGTCTTTGAAATACTTACTCAATTTCTTTTTTCCGTTCATTCCTGATGGATAAAAATAATCTCCTTCTTGCCATTTTCGAATCGTTAATGGAAATTTGATCTTACTTTCATCTACAAATATACAATTGGAAACTGTTTCAAAAATGTTAACTGCTTTACAAAACCTAAGTTTTAAGGGAATATTAACTTTACTTTCTATCGATTCAATGATGAAAACTTCCGATTTATTTATTTCATTTCTTTCCGAAAGGATTAATTTCTCTCGATCTTTCAATAAAATATGCGTTTCTGAAAAAACTTGTTTTCCTGATTGTGCTTCGACCAAATCATAAATATCATTCCAAGCTGAAAATCCGTAATTTTTAAGCCATTGGTACAAATACGCTTTGTAATTTTGGAATTCAATCAACGGTTTTAGATGTATTTCTAATTGATTTTCCTTCTCTTCAACTACTTTTTCAAAAACCAATTTTGAAGCATCGTTAACCAAAGATTCTACTTGTTGCAAATGATTTAAGGTGTTTTGAAACGAATCTAAAAATCCTGTATTCAATTCTTTTAAAGTGGGAACAATATTGTGACGTAATTTATTTCTAAAATACTTGTCTGAAGCATTACTCGAATCTTCTCGCCATTGGATTTTATTTTCTAATGCATAATTTTCAATTTCTTCTCTTGAAAACGGCAACAACGGACGAATAATGTTTCCATTTTGAGCTGGAATTCCCGTTAAACCTTCTAAGCCAGTTCCTCTAGTAAAATTGATTAAAAACGTTTCTACATTGTCATCCAAATGATGCGCAGTTAAAACATAATCAAATCCAAGTGAAAGTAATTCTTGAAACCAATCGTAACGCAACTTTCGAGCGGCTAATTGAATGGAAAGTTTATTTTCATTAGCAAATTCGAGTGTATCAAACGATTCAATAAAATAAGGAATATAGCTGTCTTGACATATTTCCCTAACCAACATTTCATCTGCATCACTCTCTTTTCCACGCAGTTGGAAATTGCAATGCACTATGCAAATATCAAACCTCAACTTATAAAACAAATTCAACAAAACCATACTATCAACGCCTCCACTAACTGCTAAGAGCAATTTCTTGTCTTTCAGTTGGAGAAAATTTTGTTCGATATGATTCTGAAATTTTGTTAGCATGACCAAAAATAAGGAATTAATTTTTCTCTAATACCCAATTGAGTAAATTCTCTTTATCTACAATAGCCCAAGAATGTGGATGTCTTGTGCCATCAGCTCTATAGCCTTTGTTTTTTGTATTAATTAATTCGATTTTTTGAAAACCTTTAATTTTTAAATCATTATAAAGTTGTTCAATAAAATAAGAATTAATCTCATCTTTTTGGTTTTTCCGATTTTGTAACCACCAATCAAAATCAGGTTCCGTGTATAGTCTGATTTTTAATTTTTTAAGATTTTCTAAATTAGAAATAGTATTGGTTTCTAGAGTGTAAGGCGAAAACTTTTTATATAATGAAATGGAATCTTTTGGATTACCAAACTCTGAATTAAATGTATCAATTATCCAATTTGCTTCCTGAACAGATTCACTAGAAAAATTTGAAATAATATTCTTTTCAGCAACTTTATACAAACCCAATAAATCAACAGGTGAATCAACAATAAAAACTCCTTTTGGTTGAATTGAATTTTGTTCTTTAATCAAATAATTACTTAGTAACAAAGTTACATTTCCGCCACCTGAAAATCCACCAATATAAACATTATCAGTACTTAATTTATTGTTTTTAAAAATTGAATTAAAGTGTTTGGACAAATTTTGTAATTCGCTATCTTTCAAATAAAGTTTAAAATTATAATTCATTAAAATAACAGAAACGCCTTTCTTATTGGCTTCTTCCATGATTGGAAATTCATTTTTTGTGTTTTCAATATCACAAGGAAAACAAGGAAACAATACCAAAGTAGCTTTTGAATTGGCAACTTTATAAATCTCGAATTCTTTATCAATTATATGATTTACTTCTGAAACAGAAGATTTACATGAAAATAAAATGGTAACAACAATTAAAACAAAGAATATTTTTTTCATAACTATTTTATTTTAAAACCTCAAACATTGCTTTTGCCTTTAACAAACATTCTTCATACTCCATTTCTGGAATGGCTTGAGAAGTAATAGCACTTCCGACAGAAAATGATAAATATTGATTTTGTGAATTATACAAAATACTTCGAATCACCACATTAAAATCGAAATCTCCATTTGGAGTAAAATAGCCTATTGCTCCACTGTATAATCCGCGTTTGGTTTCTTCTAATGCTTCAATGATTTGCATAGCCGAAATCTTTGGTGCGCCAGTCATGCTTCCCATAGGAAAAGTGGTTCTCAGAATTTCAATTGGTGAAGTCGTATTCTCTACTTCGGAAACGATCGTAGAAATCATTTGGTGGACTTGCTTAAACGTATAAATCTGACACAATTCTTCCACTTGAACACTTCCTTTTGTAGCCGTGTGCGATAAATCGTTTCGGACTAAATCGACAATCATGATGTTTTCTGAACGCTCTTTTTCGTTTTTAATTAAATCTGATTTTAATTGTTCGTCTTGTTCTAAATCGAAACTTCTTCTGGCTGTTCCTTTTATGGGTTGGGAAATGACTTTTAAACCTTCTTTTCGCAAATAACGTTCAGGTGAAGCTGAAAGTAAATATTGAAAATTATTTTTGAAATACACCGCAAATGGTGGTTCAGAAATAGTATTCAACTTTTGATAAATTTCCAAAGGTTCAATTTGAGTATTTTCGGCATAAAATTCCATACAAAAATTCGCTTCGTAAATGTCGCCACGATGAATGTGTTCGAGCATTTTTGAAACTTTGGAAAGGTAATTTTCTTTTGTGATTCTCTGATTTATTGTAATTTCTCGCAAAGTCGCAAAGTCGCAAAGTTCTGTTGAAATAATAGTATTGAAATCAGCTTCTATTTCGTCATCGCACATTCGTAAATATTGGATTTCAACTTGATTTTCTTTGATTAAAAACAACTTTTTAGGTTGGAAGAAAAACAAGTCTGGAAATGCTAATCCATCAAAATTATTGGAATGTAAATCTTCGGTATCGTTTTTTAAATCGTAGGATAAGTAACCAAACAACCAATCTTTCGTTTGACTTTGGTACTGATACAAATCTTGAAACGCATTTTCGTAATCTGTTTTAATTGAGGTAAAAGCATCCACCGCCAAAACCGCATCATAACTCGAATACTTTTGATGATACTGATTCGAATCTAAATAAACAACTTCTCTGTGTTGGTTGGCCCAATGCAAAAGTTGGTTTTTAAAGTCGGAAAAATGCGAAATATCTTTTGTAATTACTGTTCTCAAATTGGAAAATTTACTTCGTAAAAGTACAACAAAAAAATAGTTGTTGGAAAATGGTTCAAATGTTAAAATTTGGCACGATTTTTATTCTTGCCTATACAAACTAACCAATTAAAAATTCATTTCTATTGATTCTATAACTACTCGTATTAAAAACAATTAATCAATAACTTAAAATGAATTTTTATGAACAAAAACACCAAAATCGTATTGACTTTGCTAGCACTTGGCTTAGTCTTATCTTGTAAAGAATCAGCTTCAAAAGAAAACGCCACTTACATGGAAGAAGCTGCAACCGATAGCACAAGAGTTATTTCTTCCTCAGCCGCCGTTGAAAACAAAAACAGTAATCGGAAATTTGTGAGAACTGCCGATGTAAAATTTAAAGTCAAGAATGTCGCCAAATCGACTTATGCCATTGAAGATGCGACAACGAAATTTGGTGGATTTGTAACGTATACCCATCTTCAAAGCAACATTCACAGCGAAGACCGAACCAAAGTGAGTCAGGATAGTACTTTAGTGAGTACAAAATATAAAGTGGATAACAACATCACGATTCGTGTCCCGAATACGAAAATGGATACAGTGATTAAAACCATTGCGAAACAAATTCACTTTTTAGATTATCGAATCATTAAAGCAGATGATGTTTCCTTACAAATGTTATCGAATGAACTAGCGCAAAAAAGAAGTAATTCATCTGAAAAACGTTTAGCAAATGCAATTGATTCGAAAGGTAAAAAACTTAATCAAGTTGTTGATGCCGAAGCAACCTTAGATGCGAAAAAAGAGCAAAATGATGCTTCAAAATTGCAGAATTTATCACTTCAAGACCAAGTCAACTTTAGTACGTTAACGCTAAATATTTACCAAGACGAAAGCATCAAACAAGAAATGGTGGCTAATGAAAAAAGCATCAACGCATACCGACCAAATATTGGATTTCAAATTTGGGACAGTGTAAAAACAGGTTGGTTTATGTTGGAACATATTATTTCGTTTGTTGTAGTGCTATGGCCGTTTATGTTAATTGGGTTTTTAGGATTTTTGGGATATAAGAAGTTTTTGAAATAACTCAACCAAATTAAAAATCCCAAATTTCAATTAAGAAATTTGGGATTTTTTTATAATTGATTTATAAACTATTTCAATTCTATATTACCTATTTTTTCCCAATTTTCATCGGCTACTAAAACAACTCCAATATAAGTGTCGTTTTTCTTATTCATTACAACACCATTTGCTAATTGAGCATTAACTTGTTCAGGAGTTAATCTATACATTGCACCAGAACTAGCATCAATAATTAAACCTATAATACCACCAAAAACTATATTACCCCAAACCCATCCATTGGTTTTTCTAGTTAAAGTCATTTCATAAGGCTTGTATCCTTGCAATTCAATTTTAACTTTTTGATTTTTTTTAATTCTTTCTAATTTAGTTGTAACTGGAGTTACTCCCAAATTAGCACCATCAACCCATACAATTGCGCCAGCTGGAGTTGAATTAAATTCAATTTTTTGTTGACTACCTGATACAATTGATGCACAACTTGGTAATAATAATGAAATTGCTAAGGCGGAAATAAAAAATGTTTTCTTCATAAAAAAATATAAATAATAATTAATTACACGTGTAATGCTCTGTTATCTGTAGCTGCTAATGCTGCTTCTTTGATAGCTTCTGCAAATGTTGGGTGTGCGTGAGACATTCTTGAAATATCTTCTGCACTTGCTCTGAATTCCATTGCTGTAACTGCTTCTGCAATTAAATCAGCACATCTTGCTCCAATCATGTGAACTCCTAAAACTTCATCTGTTTTGGCATCGGCTAAGATTTTTACAAATCCGTCAGTGTCTCCACCAGCTCTAGCTCTTCCTAAGGCTTTGAATGGGAAACTTCCTGCTTTGTAAGCTACACCTTCCGCTTTTAATTGCTCTTCTGTTTTTCCAACAGCCGCAACTTCTGGCCAAGTGTACACTACACCAGGAATTAAATTATAATCGATGTGAGGTTTTTGTCCCGCTAAAATTTCAGCAACCATTACACCTTCTTCTTCCGCTTTGTGCGCTAACATGGCTCCTCGAACCACATCCCCAATTGCATAAACATTTGAAGCCGAAGTTTGTAGATGATCGTTTACTTCGATTTGACCTCTTTCTGTAACTTTTACTCCTGCTTTTTCTGCATTTAAACCATCTGTGTAAGGACGACGACCTACAGAAACTAATGAATAATCACCTTCTAATGTGATGATTTCTCCTTTAGCATTTTCTGCTTTTACCGTTACAACATCTCCAGCTCTTTCTACCGATTGAACTTTGTGAGACGTGTAGAATTTCATTCCTTGTTTTTTCAACACTTTAGTCAATTCTTTTGATAAAGCAGCGTCCATTCCTGGAATAATTCTATCCATGAACTCTACTACAGAAACTTGTGCTCCTAAACGTAAATATACTTGTCCTAATTCGATTCCGATAACACCACCACCAATAATTACTAGGTGTTTTGGAACTTCTTTCAGTTTCAAAGCTTCAGTAGAAGTGATGATTCTATCTTTATCTAATTTGATAAATGGTAAGCTTGAAGGTTTAGAACCTGTAGCGATAATAATATTTTTTGATTCGATGATTTCTGAAGAACCATCTTCTTTAGTCACTTTTACAGAAGTAGCGCTTTCAAACGAACCTACTCCATTAAAAACGGTGATGTTGTTTTTATCCATTAAGAATTTTACACCACCCGAAGTTTGATCCACAACTGCTTGTTTACGAGCAATCATTTTTTCAAGATTTACTTTTACATCACCCGAAACTTCAATTCCGTGGTCAGCAAAGTGTTGTAACTCTTCATAATGATGAGAAGATGCTAATAACGCTTTCGATGGAATACATCCCACGTTTAAACAAGTTCCTCCAAGAGTTGAATATTTTTCAATAATAGCAGTTTTAAAACCTAATTGGGCACAACGGATAGCTGAAACATATCCTCCAGGTCCAGAACCTATAATGGTTACATCAAATTGACTCATGATTTTATATAAAGTTTGTTGTTTGACTTAAATTCGGATACAAAAGTAACGCTTTTTGAATTAATTATTTGTTACTTTTTTGGTAAATTATTATAGGTGTTTCTTACAAAGTAAAAGCAGTCGTATTTTTAACTTCTCCAATCATAAATGAACTATGAGTACTTCCAATATGTTTTAATCCAGTAAGTTTAGTAACCATAAATTCACGAAACTCATCCATATCTTTAACATGTACTTTTAAAATGTAATCATAATCGCCACTAACGTGAAAACATTCTAAAACTTCATTTAATTTTACTACTTCACTTTCAAAAGTGGTAACAAAATCTTTGGTATGTTGGATTAATTTGATGTGGCAAAATACCACGAAAGCTTTTTCTACCTTATTTCGATCTAGAATAGCAACATATTTGCTAATTACGCCTTCACGCTCTAGTTTTTTAATTCTTTCATAAACCGCGGTTACTGAAAGATTCAGAACCATTGAAAGTTCTTTTGTAGTTTTTTTTGTGTCTTCTTGAAGTAATCCAAGAAGTTTTTTGTCGATTGCGTCCATTGATTAGTTGTGTTGTTGTTTATTGTTATCGGCAAATGTAATGAAATCGAATAAAAAATAGAATTAAAAACTATAAATTAAAACAAAAATAGAATAAAAAACCAATTTAAATCATTACTATTGAATAATAATTTACATATTTCTATTTTTGATTTAAAATAAACAACTAAACATTAAAAATATGGAAAATTTCAATCCAGCTGACCGTATTCAAGATTTACAATATTTTGGTGAATTTGGTGGTGTAAATCCATCAATTTCAGACAGTTCAACTTATACTTTTCTTTCTGCAAAAACCATGTTCGATACTTTCGAAGGTAATGCAGAAGGTTGTTATTTATATTCACGTCATTCATCTCCAAGTAATTTATACTTAGATAAAGCTTTGGCTGCTATGGAAGGAACAGAATCAGCAAATGTTTCAGCTTCTGGAATGGGTGCTATCACTCCTACTCTTTTGCAATTATGTGGAAATGGCGATCATATCGTTTCAAGTAGAACTATTTACGGAGGAACTTATGCCTTTTTAAAGAATTTCGTTCCAAGAATGGGCATCAAAACTACATTTGTTGATATTACCAAATTAGATGTAGTTGAAGCTGCTATTACACCAAACACAAAAGTTTTATACTGCGAAACCGTAAGTAATCCTTTATTAGAAGTTGCTGATATTGCTTCATTGGCTAAAATTGCTAAAAAGCACAACATCAAATTAGTAGTTGACAATACGTTTTCTCCTTTATCTGTAGCTCCTGCTAAATTAGGTGCTGATATCGTAATTCATTCATTAACGAAATACATCAACGGAAGTAGCGATACGGTTGGTGGTGTAACATGTGCTTCTCAGGAATTCATCAACAGTTTAAAAAATGTAAACGACGGAGCAAGTATGCTTTTAGGTCCAACAATGGATAGTTTACGTTCGGCTTCTGTGATGAAAAACATGAGAACATTACATATCAGAATGAAACAACACAGCCACAATGCAATGTATTTGGCAAACAAATTTGAAGCTGACGGAATCAAAACTGTTTATCCAGGTTTAGCAAGTCACCCAAGCCATGAAATTTACAAAAGCATGATTAATCCAGAATATGGTTTTGGAGGAATGATGACAATCGACGTAGGAAGTTTAGACAAAGCCAATGCATTAATGGAATTAATGCAAGAAAGAAACTTAGGTTACTTAGCTGTAAGTTTAGGATTTTACAAAACGTTATTCAGTGCTCCTGGAACTTCAACATCATCAGAAATACCGTTAGAAGAACAAGCAGAAATGGGCTTAACTGATGGTCTAATTCGTTTTTCAATTGGTTTAGATAACGATATTGAAAGAACGTATCAAATGATGAGACAATGTATGGTAGAATTAGGTGTTTTATAATTCTAATTATCAATATTTTAAAAATCCAGTTGAAACATCAGCTGGATTTTTATTTTACCGAAACTTTGCGATATACTTTCCTTTTTCTATATTGCAACCTCAAACAAAACTAAATGGATACTAAAATTATAAAAAACAGAGAGTTAAAACTTTGGGAAGCATTAATTCCCGTTTTTGCTCTAATTGGAATGCTCGCTTACAATGTACTTTTTGCCTATAATGGACCAGATGATAATGCATTAGGTGGAAGCAATCAATTTATTTTACTATTGGGAGGTGCAATTGCTGCTATTATGGGATATTTTACTAAGGTACCTTTTCATAAAATGTTAGATGAAGTTGCAAACAATATTAAATCTACTGCAAGCGCTATTTTAATTTTATTGATGGTGGGTGCTCTTGCTGGAACCTGGATGGTAAGTGGAATTATTCCATCTATGATTTACTATGGATTACAAATATTAAGTCCTGCTATCTTTTTACCTGCTACATTGATTATTTGTTCGGTAATTTCTATTGCAACTGGAAGCTCATGGACAACATCAGCAACTGTAGGTATTGCTTTGATAGGAATTGGTGGAGCTCTAGGATTCGATCTAGGAATGGTTGCGGGAGCTGTAATTTCCGGAGCCTATTTTGGTGACAAATTATCACCTATGTCAGATACTACTAACCTTGCTCCTGCAATGGCCGGAACCGATTTGTTTACGCATATTAAATACATGACATTGACTACTATTCCTACTTATATTATTACTTTATTATTGTTCATTTTTTTAGGTCTTTCTGTAGATGTAACTGGAGACGCTAACACTAATGATTTATTAAATTCAATAACAACGAGTTTTAATGTGACTCCAATATTATTTTTAGTACCTATAATCGTTATCGGATTAATTGTTAAAAAAACAGAGCCTTTAGTTGCGCTTTTAGTGGGAACTTTATTAGCTGGCGTTTTTGCCATTATTTTTCAACCAGAAATTGTAACTCAAATCACAAACGCAGATAGCTTGACTTTCAAATCGGCATATAAAGGGGTTATGCAAGCCATTACAACTGAAGTTATAGTACCAACAGAAAATAAAACTTTAACTGATTTGTTTACTTCTGGCGGAATGGCAAAAATGCTACCTACTATTTGGTTAATCCTATGCGCTATGGTATTTGGTGGTATTATGGACGCTATTGGAGCCTTATCAAAAATTAGTGAATCCTTATTAAAGTTAGCACATACAACTTTTGGTTTATTCGCTTCAACTGTTGGAAGTTGTTTAGCATTAAACATTACAGCTTCTGATCAATATTTAGCAATTGTAGTTCCTGGAAAAATGTTTGCAAAAGCTTATAAAGATAAAGGATTAGCACCTGAAAACTTAAGTAGAACACTAGAAGATACTGGAACTGTAACTTCAGTATTGGTACCTTGGAATACTTGTGGAGCATATCAAGCAGGAACTCTTGGTGTTTCAACACTTGATTATTTACCTTATGCTTTCTTCAACATTTTGAGTCCTTTCATGACTTTAATTTTTGCTGCTTTCAATATTAAAATTAAACAATTAGTTAATACTATCAAAGAATAGATTTGCTATAATTTTAATTTATACTTAAATAAAATTTAACCATTACTTTAACAAGGTGATGGTTTTTTTATTTGTAAATTAGCAAGTGTAGAAATCTAAAAAACAAACACTTACAATTATAAATTAAAATTATTGAATATGGAAAACTCTAATGACATCAGCAAATGCCCATTTCACCAAAATCAAAAAGGATTAAGTGATGGTGTAAAGAATCAAGATTGGTGGCCTAAATCACTCAACTTAGATATTCTTCATCAGCACGATACCAAAACCAATCCTTTAGGGGAAGATTTTAATTATGCTGAAGAATTTAAAAAATTAGATTTAGAAGCTTTAAAAAGTGATCTAAAGAACTTTATGACCAATAGTCAAGATTGGTGGCCAGCCGATTGGGGACATTACGGAGGTTTAATGATTCGTATGGCTTGGCATTCTGCAGGAACATATAGGATTTCAGATGGTCGTGGAGGTGCAGGAACAGGAAACATTCGTTTTGCACCTTTAAATAGTTGGCCAGATAATGGAAATTTAGACAAAGCCAGAAGATTATTATGGCCAATCAAAAAGAAATATGGAAATAAAATTTCTTGGGCAGATTTAATGATTTTAGCCGGAAATATGGCATACGAATCGATGGGATTAAAAACTTTCGGATTTGCTGGTGGTCGTGAAGACATTTGGCATCCAGAAAAAGATGTGTATTGGGGTGCCGAAAAAGAATGGTTACAAAAATCTGGTGGTGAAGGAAGTCGTTATTCAGGAGAAAGAGATTTAGAAAATCCATTGGCAGCCGTAATGATGGGATTAATTTATGTAAACCCTGAAGGAGTTGACGGACAATCTGACCCATTAAAAACTGCTCGTGATATGAGAGTTACGTTTCAAAGAATGGCAATGAACGATGAAGAAACAGTTGCCTTAACTGCAGGTGGACACACAGTTGGAAAAGCACACGGAAATGGCGATGCATCTAAATTAGGTCCTGAGCCAGAAGCAGGCGCAATCGAAAATCAAGGATTTGGTTGGATAAACCCTAAAGGAAACGGAAATGGAGCTGATACAGTAACAAGTGGATTAGAAGGTGCTTGGACAACACATCCTACACGTTGGGATAATGAATACTTTACTTTATTATTAAACCACGATTGGGAATTAAAGAAAAGTCCAGCTGGAGCAAGTCAATGGGAACCTATAAACATGAAAGAAGAAGACAAACCTGTCGATGCTCATAATCCATCTGTAAGAAGAAATCCTATTATGACTGATGCTGATATGGCATTAAAAATAGATCCTGAGTATAGAAAAATTTCTGAAAAATTTCATAATGACCAAGCTTATTTCTCTGAAGTTTTTGCAAGAGCATGGTTCAAATTAACGCACAGAGATTTAGGTCCAAAAGAACGCTATTTGGGAGCTGATGTTCCTGCAGAAGATTTAATTTGGCAAGACCCAATCCCTAAAGTAGATTACACATTGTCTGATGCTGAAATTGAAGATTTAAAAGTGAAATTATTAAACAGCGGATTAACAAGAGCTGAATTAATCAACACCGCTTGGGATAGTGCAAGAACATTTAGAGGTTCTGATTTTAGAGGTGGTGCAAATGGCGCAAGAATCCGCCTACAACCTCAAAGAAGTTGGGTAGCCAACGAACCTGAAAGATTACAAAAAGTTTTGAATAAATTAGTCGAAATTCAAGCTGGTTTAAGTAAAAAAGTAAGTATTGCAGATTTAATTGTTTTAGGTGGAAGCGCTGCAATAGAAAAAGCGGCTCAAGAAGGCGGATTCAATGTAAAAGTTCCATTTAATGCTGGAAGAGGTGACGCTTCACAAGAAATGACGGATGTAGAATCATTCGAAGTTTTAGAACCTACAAATGATGCTTTTAGAAACTTTATGAAAGCTAAATATGTAGTTCAACCAGAAGAATTAATGCTAGACAAAGCACAACTTCTTGGATTAACGGCATCTGAAATGACTGTTTTAATTGGAGGAATGCGTGTTCTTGGCACTAACTTCGGCGGAACTAAACACGGTGTTTTCACTAACAACGAAGGCGTTCTTACCAATGACTTCTTTGTAAATCTAACCGACATGAGTTATAGCTGGAAACCTGCTGGCGAAAACTTATACAATATCGTAGATAAAAAATCAGGGGCAACGAAATGGACTGCTACACGAGTAGATTTAATTTTTGGTTCTAATTCTGTTTTAAGAGCTTATGCTGAAGTGTATGCTCAAGATGACAATAAAGAAAAATTTGTCAAAGATTTTATCAATACTTGGAATAAAGTTATGAACTTAGACCGATTTGATTTGAAATAATTTCAATATAGAACTCACTAAAACCACCTAATTTCAGGTGGTTTTTTTATTTTATTACTTCAAGTTTTGATAGAAAAATCTTCCATAACTTTTATCTATTATCAAATCTAAAAATATAATAAATATTATGTTTTTTTAGTCATTCTATTTGTAATTTCGCACTCAGAAAAATAATACTAATTTTAAATACAAAATCATGGCTTTAGTTGGAAAAAAATTCCCAAACATTACAGTTGATGCAATCTCTTTTATGGGAGATAATTTAAGAATTAACATTTTAGAAGAAGCGGTTAACAACAAGAAAAAAGTAGTTTTATTTTGGTATCCAAAAGATTTTACTTTCGTATGTCCAACAGAATTACATGCTTTTCAAGCAGCATTACAAGAATTTGAAAAAAGAAACACTACAGTAATTGGTGCTTCATGTGATACTAACGAAGTGCACTTTGCGTGGTTAAATACAGCAAAAGATAACGGTGGAATCGAAGGTGTAACTTACCCACTTTTAGCAGATACAACTAGAAACTTAGCTGCAGCTTTAGATATTTTAGATGCAGAATGGGTATATAACGAAGATTTGAATGATGAAATTTTAGAAGGTTCAAACGTTACATTCAGAGCTACATACTTAATTGACGAAGATGGAAAAGTATTCCACGAAAGCGTTAACGATATGCCATTAGGTAGAAACGTAAACGAGTACTTAAGATTAATTGATGCTTACACTCACGTTCAAACTAAAGGTGAAGTTTGTCCAGCTAACTGGGAAGAAGGAAAAGAAGCAATGAGTGCTGATAGAAACAGTACTGCTGCTTATTTAGCTTCTCACTAATTCAATAACAAATTCAAGTTCAAGTTCAAGTTCAAATTTTCACAAGTATTAATTTTGAACTTGTTCTTGCCCTTGTAATTGAAATTTATAAACTATGTTTACAGAAATAGAACAAGATAATTTATCAGAAATTGTTGCGTCAAACGAAACAGTTGTAGTTCAATACTCAGCTACTTGGTGTGGAAATTGTCGTATCATGAAACCAAAATTCAAAATGATGGCTACTCAAAACGAGGCTATTCCTTTTGTAATGGTAGATGCAGAAAAATTTCCGGAATCAAGAAAATTAGCAAAAGTGGATAATTTACCTACGTTTGCTACTTTCAAAAATGGCGTATTAGTAAATCAAACGCAAACTAATAAAGCTGAAGTTTTAGCGGAATTAGTTGCTGAAGTAATTTAATTATGAAATTACCAGTTATAAAACAGTTAACTCAATTTATTGAAGATAACGATCAGGATTATTTAGTAGAAACTATCGAAGTTTTAGAAAATCTTTGTGAAGTTTCGTCTCTAAAGGACGAAGAATTAGATGTAATTGCTGAACTAATTTCAAATATGTACGGAGCCCTTGAAGTACATCAAGCCATCAAAAATGGTGCTGACAAAAAAACAGCTTTAAACGATTTTATGAAGCGTGTTTTAGGTTCGATAGACAAATAATACATTTCAATAACATTATATTATTAAGCTTTATGTGATAAACATAGAGCTTTTTTCTTTTAAACAACTAAATCACACAAAAATTATATGCATTCATAGCAATTTAACAATTTATTTATATATTGCACATTATTAAATTAAAAATAATGTGTATGAATAAAATTACTCTTGTAGCATCATTTGCCTTTTTATTTATTTCATCAATAGGTTTTTCACAAAATCAAAGAATCGAATTCAAACCTAGACAAGCTGAATTTGAATACTTTGAATACAGAAACGACAGTATTTTCCCATTAAAAACTCCAATTTCAAATACTACTAGTCGAGTTTTTGAAAGTAAATTACCCTACCCCATTATTTTTATTCATGGATTAAATTCAAGTTCAGAAACTTGGAATACATCAACTGATTATTACGATACTCAATATGGCTTTACTTTTGGTGGTCGTTTTGATTTTTGTTTGAATGCCGACAATAACAATACCACAACAAATAAAAATTTCTACCCAACAGCTGGAGCAGATATTGCAGCATTTGAATCTCTTGTACAAAACGGTGATTATTTTTATGTAAATTTCAATGTAAACCCAAATGGCGCTGTTGGAACAACTGTTTTAAGCAACCAATCAGCTATTGCAAAACAAGGTGCGGCTGTTAGAGTAGCAGTTCAAAGAGTTATGGAAATTACTGGAAAAGATAAAGTAATTTTAGTAGGTCATAGTATGGGTGGATTAGCTTCTAGAGAATATATCCAAAATTCCTATAATTGGCAAGCGGATAACAAGCATCATGTAGCCAAATTATTAACTTTAGGAACACCTCATGGAGGAAGTAATGCGAGTGATAATTTATTAGCATTCATGACAGGAACCGATGTGAGTTCTGAAGCCATTAGAGATTTAAAAACTACATATTACTACAGTGGTGAAGGTGGACACTTTTTATTTGGAGGTTTAGAAGTTCAGAATAGTTCTAGTATGAACGACAACTCTTATTCTCCTGATTTTTATAATTCCGATATTAATTGCAATGGTATCGTTGGCGAAAATATTCAAGGTTTAAATCAAAAATCAATAGATAACTTAATTGATTTTTCATGTGTTATTGGAAGAATTACAAATGCATTCGGAGGTAATATTACAACTGATGGAGTTGTTCCAGAACCTTCATCAAACATGAATTCTTATCTAACTGGATTGACATATCCTGCCAAATTATTCTATTTTAATTCAGGATATGATATTATCGAAAACCACACCGAATTACCAGGCTATCCTTACCAAATGATGCAAGGTTTAGACGAACCTAATTTCAAAGAATTAGCTTACGGAATTACAACTAATAAAATTTATATTGGATACACAACCGTTCAAAATCCAGTGGCTGCAGATAATGATTATTATAAATTTACTGTTACTGACAACGTTAATGCAGTTATTTCTGTTAGCAGTATTGTAACTTCATCAATGAATGGAACCATTTTAAATTCAGCTGGAACTGCTGTTGGTGCTTCTCAAAATAATAGTGGCGCTACTATTAGTTTTGCTAGAGCGCTTACTCCAGGTGATTATTACTTAAAAATAACTAGTACTAATCCAACTAGCACCAATTATACAACACCATATCAATTTAATATCACTACTACTTTAAGTACTAATGATAACAGTTTTGGTTCGTTTACTTATTATCCAAATCCAGTTAAAGATATTTTACACCTAGACAATATAGCGTTATCAAAAGCAACTATCTATAGCGTTATAGGTCAATTAATCGATACTAAAACTTTCGAAAATGAAAGTACTAGTACTTTAGATTTATCAAACTTAGAAAGTGGAATTTACTTAATTGTACTAGAAAACGATTCCCAACAAAAAACGATTAAAGTAGTTAAAGAATAAAACGAAAAACGCTCTTAAATAGAGCGTTTTTTTTATTTAAAATATTTCTTTCTCAACCAAAAGGCGACATTTACTAAAATTATCAAAGCGGGAACTTCTACCAAAGGTCCAATTACACCCGCAAATGCTTGACCACTATTGATTCCAAAAACACCTATAGAAACTGCAATGGCTAACTCAAAATTATTTCCTGAAGCGGTGAACGATAACGCCACTGCATCACGATAATTAGCTCCAATTTTCTTAGCCACAAAAAACATTAAGAAAAACATAATCGCAAAGAAAATGACTAATGGAATAGCAATACGAACAACATCCATTGGTAAATCAACAATCATTTCACCTTTTAAACTGAACATTACTACAATAGTAAAAAGCAAGGCAATCAAAGTAATTGGTGATACAAAAGGAATGAATTTTTGATTGAACCACTTATCTCCAATAAACTTTTTAATAGCAAAACGACTTATAACAGCCAATGCAAACGGAATTCCTAAATAAATTCCAACTGTTTGAGCAATCTCTGAAATAGTGATATTTAATTCTAAACCTTTAATTCCGAATAAAGGCAACATGATTTCCAAATAGAAATACGCATATAAACTAAAAAAGAAAACTTGTAACAAACTATTAATTCCAATTAAACCTGCTGTTAATTCTCGGTTACCTTCGGCTAGTTCATTCCAAACGATTACCATAGCAATACATGGCGCAATTCCTATGATAATTAACCCTGTCATGTATTCTGGATAATCTTTCAAGAAGAATGTAGCCAATAAAAACATTAAAAAAGGTCCAACAATCCAAGTAATGAAAAACGAAGCGGTTAACAACTTTGGCTTTTCAAACATTTGAGGCACTTTAGAAAAATCAATTTTGGTTAAAGGTGGATACATCATTAAAATCAATCCAATAGCCAACGGAACATTTGTAGTTCCGGAAGAAAATGAATCGATGAAATTAGCTGAATTTGGAATGAAATAACCTATTCCTACTCCAATTAACATCGCTAAGAAAATCCAAATTGTCAAATATCGGTCTAAAAATCCTAATCGTTTTTTCATATGTTTACTTCTTTACATGACTAAATACAAAATACATTTCACTCGCAATTTGTAAACTACGTTCAGCGTATTTTTCGTTCATTAAATCAGTTCCATCAAATGCTTTTGGATCGTCGTATTTGATTGGAAATCTAGCTTCTGCACCAAAAACCATTGGACAACCTTCATCAGCATTGTTACAAGTCATGATGGCTCCAAAGTTAGTTTTCGGGTTAAAATCATCAAAATATGCTTTTGAAAAACAGATGATTGGATGTTGATTGTCATCGAATTTCACTGCATAAACTGGATTTTGTTCTTGGCTTAACTTCTGAATTTGAAATCCTTGATTGACTAGAGTTTCACCTACTTTTGGAAACATTGCTGTTGCTTCCGTTCCGCCAGAATAGCAAAAAACATTCTTGATTCCGAATTGAAACGCCATCGTTTGCGCCCAAATTTGAGACAAATGACTTCTTCTGGAATTGTGCGTACAAATGAAGCTCAATCGAATTTCTTCATTAGCATTGACTTTGTTTTGTATATAATCAGCTAATGGCTTTAAGACCGTCTTACGTTCCTCTGAAACTGAAATTTCAGCAATAGTTTTAATAGTTTTTGATAAATTCTCAAGCATATTATCTTTTTTTATAATGACAAAAAATGAAATTTTGAACCGTATCAAAAGGCGTTTCGTGGTCTTCTGTAAAACAGTTTTCTAATTCGAAATCTTCGCCAAAAACTGCTTCCATTTTTTCAACCGAATATTGTGTTATTGGTAAACCACTGCATTTTAAAGGTCCGTCTTCCGAGAAAGTTCCGATAATAAAATGTGCGTTTTGATTGGTATTTGCAATTACATTAGCTCTGTATTGTTCAATATCATTAGCTTCTGTAAAAAAATGAAAAGAGGCTCTATCGTGCCAAACATCAAATTTTTCATCCGATTGAAAATGTAAACTATCTGAAACTATAAAAGTGACATTCTTAGCTTTATCTCCTAATCGTTTTTTTGAACGTTCAATAGCAGCAGCTGAGATGTCTAACAAGAATAAATTCGTGTAACCTAAATCCAATAAACTATCAATCAAATAACTATCGCCACCACCAATATCAATGATTTTGGCATCTTTAGCTACTTTACAAGCTTGAATTAATTGAATTGAAGTCTTTGGTTCGTTTTGATACCAACTTACTTCATTTTCAGCTTTTGTAGTAAAAACCGTTTCCCAATGTTCTTTTTTAGTGTTTTCCATATTAACAACAACCTGAATCTGGTGTACAACAAGAGGTTTCTTTTGGTTTCCACTCGCCTATTTTAACTTTTAGTTTTTCTGGTGGAATACCGCAATTGTCTTTAGCTAAGCAATCCGTTAATTTTGACTTTAATTGGAAGTTAGTTCCGTCAAAATCTAAACTGAATTTTCCGATAGTTTCCTTCATTTGATATTCGACTTCAATTTCTAAATCTGGAATTTGCAATTTAGCTTCTGATAATTCAATAATATGGATTAATTTTTCAGGATGTAATCTATGATCGTAATCGTTTGCTTCCCAAAGTTGGAAGTTTGCGACTTCTTCTGTACGAACAACTCCACCGCAATCGATGAAATGTTTAGTGATTTTACCTACTTCAGTTACATGGAAATGATTTGGTACTAAATCACCATTAGGTAATTGAAAAGCTATTGTAGTAAGCTTTTTTAATTCTGATTTGATTTCTGATAATTTCATTTTTTGAGTAATTAGTGATTAGTAAAAAGTAATTAGCTAACAACATTTATTCTTTAACTTATGACGAATCATACCAAAGTGATTTTCTATTTTATCAATTGTATCTGGATTGATGCAATAACAAATAGCAGTTCCTTCGATGGTTCCTTTGATGATATTAGCATTTTTTAATTCTTTTAGATGCTGCGAAATTGTAGGTTGTGCTAACGGTAATTCGTTTACAATATCGCCACAAATACAAGAATCAACAGTTAATAGATAATCAACGATAGCAATTCGAGCCGGATGTGACAAAGCTTTAAACAACGTTGCCATTTCGTTTTGTTCTACAGAAAAGGATTCTGATTTTGATGCTCCCATAATTTTTATAAATTATTATATTGCAATATTACGATAAACAAATATAATACACAATAAAAAATCCCGAAATTTCTTTCGGGATTTAAAATATTTAGAAAATTAGAGATTATTTACCTCCTTTTTCCATTTTAGCTTTTAATTCAGCAAGAATATCGTTGTTATCACCTAAAGTAGATGTTTGAGCTGGAGCTGAAGTGTTTTCTGCTACAGTCTTAACGTTTTTCTCTTCTTCTTCTCTGAAGATAGCTGTATGAGAAGCTACTACTCTTTTGAATTCTTTATTGAACTCAATAACTTTAAAGTCAGCAGTATCTCCTTTTTTCAATTTTTTACCGTCTTCTTT
Source organism: Flavobacterium lacisediminis (assembly GCF_025909975.1). Taxonomy (GTDB): domain Bacteria; phylum Bacteroidota; class Bacteroidia; order Flavobacteriales; family Flavobacteriaceae; genus Flavobacterium; species Flavobacterium lacisediminis. The sequence goes on from NZ_JAPCIO010000006.1 coordinate 110,501, forward strand.
TTCTAAGTGACGTGTAGGAATGAAAGCAACGATATCGTCACCAAATTCTACAGTAGCTCCTTTGTCAACGATTTCAGCGATAGTTCCGTTGTGGATAGTTCCAACAGCGAATGCATCTTCGTATTTATCCCAAGGATTAGCAGTAGTTTGTTTGTGACCTAAAGATAATTTACGACCTTCAACGTCTAATTCTAAAACAACTACGTCTAATTTATCACCTACATTTACAAATTCAGATGGGTGTTTGATTTTCTTAGTCCAAGATAAATCAGAGATATATACTAAACCGTCGATACCTTCTTCTAACTCTACGAAAATTCCGAAGTTAGTAAAGTTTCTAACGATACCTGTATGTTTAGAACCTACTGGGTATTTAGAAGTAATATCTGTCCATGGATCTTGTGTCATTTGTTTGATACCTAAAGACATTTTTCTTTCTTCTCTATCAAGAGTTAAAACAACTGCCTCTACTTCGTCACCAATTTTCATGAAATCTTGAGCACTTCTTAAGTGTGTAGACCATGACATTTCAGAAACGTGGATTAAACCTTCTACACCTTCAGCAACTTCGATGAAAGCTCCGTAATCAGCTAAAACAACAACTTTTCCTTTAACTTTATCACCAACTTTTAATTCAGCTCCTAAAGCATCCCAAGGATGAGCGTTTAATTGTTTTAAACCTAATTGAATTCTTGTTTTCTCATCATCGAAATCAAGGATTACAACGTTTAATTTTTGATCTAACTCAAGAACTTCGCTTGGGTGGTTGATTCTTGACCAAGATAAGTCAGTAATATGGATTAATCCATCTACTCCACCTAAATCAATAAATACACCGTAAGAAGTAATGTTTTTAACAACACCTTCTAATACTTGTCCTTTTTCTAATTGACCAATGATTTCTTTTTTCTGTACTTCAATATCAGCTTCGATAAGCGCTTTGTGAGATACTACTACGTTTTTGAATTCGTGGTTGATTTTTACAACTTTAAATTCCATAGTTTTGTTCACATATTGATCGTAATCACGGATAGGTTTAACATCAATTTGAGAACCTGGTAAGAATGCTTCGATTCCGAAAACGTCAACGATCATACCACCTTTAGTTCTACATTTTACGAAACCGTTAACGATTTCTCCTGTTTCGTTAGCTGCAATAACTCTATCCCATGCTTTGATAGTTCTAGCTTTTCTGTGAGATAATACTAACTGACCTGTTTTGTCTTCACGAACGTCGATTAATACTTCTACTTTATCACCAACTTTTAAGTTAGGATTGTAACGGAATTCGTTTAAAGAAATAACACCTTCAGATTTAGCGTTGATATCAACGATTGCATCTCTCTCAGTAATTCTAACAACTACACCTTCTACTACTTCTTCTTGGTCAGTAGCAATGAATGTTTTAGTTACTAGATCTTCAAATTCTTGTAAGTTTTTTTCGTCTACTGGATCAATACCTTCTGCATAATTATGCCAGTTAAAATTCGCTAAAAACTCTTCTTGTGTTTTGTTAATTTCAGACATGCTGATTAAAAATTTGTATGTTGGGTTTCTTGCGTTTCTTTATGCGAAGAGAAAACATCAACAGTGTTTTACATAAATAATTGAAACCTAATGGAAACGCTATCCGCCAAAAGGTGCGCAAAATTACAACTATATTTTTGATTTACAAAACTTTGAATACTAGTTTTTATTACCATTCTAACATTTTTTTATGTTTTGTAACTGAGTTATTTTGAATACATTTGCGAAAATTTAATCAATAAAATGAAAAAAATAGTATTTTTTGCAGTAACTGCATTAGCCATTATTTCTTGTAACAACTTAAAAGACAATGAATACTTACTAACAGGAACCGCTGAAGGCATTGAAAATGGTAAGAAAATTTATGTTGAAATTTTAAATGATACTGGTACTGCTGTTAAAGACACAGGAGTAGTTGAAAATGGAAAATTTGAATTAAAAGGAACCGTTTCTGAAACAGATTTGGCCTATGTAAGAATTGAAAATGAAGATTTTTCTGTGCCTATTATTTTAGAAGAAGGAAACATCAATATTGTATACAAATCAGACACCATTCAAAATTCTATTATTAGCGGAACTAAAAACAATGATAAATTTCAGGAGTTCAATAATCAATCGGTTGTAATTGCAAAAAAGAAAAACAAGTTTGAAAAAAACAATATTGCAAGAATGCAGGAAGCTAAAAAGAATAAAGACACTGCAACTATCAATATGATTGCTAAAGAATACAATAGTTTTCAGGATGAAATGAATTCTATTTCGAAAAAATTCATAAAAGAAAACCCAGATGCTTATTTATCTGCATTGTTGTTAGAGAATTTTTTAATGAGACAATACTTAACACCTGAAGAAGTAAAAAATTACTATGAAGGATTAAGCGAAGAGGTTGCCCAAACTAAGAGCGGAAAAAAAATCAAAGCTATGCTTGATACAATGTCTGCTTTAAGTATTGGCAAACCAGCACCTGCATTTTCTGGACCTTCACCAGAAGGAAAAACTATTTCTTTGAAAGAATCATTAGGTAAAGTTACTATTGTTGATTTTTGGGCTTCTTGGTGTGGACCTTGTAGAGGTGAAAACCCTAATGTAGTGGCACTATATAATGAATTTCATGCACAAGGACTTAATATCATTGGAGTTTCTTTAGATAAAGATGCTGCAAAATGGAAAGAAGCAATTGCAAAAGATGGTTTAACTTGGCCTCATGTTTCTAACCTTAAATATTGGAACGAACCAATTGCTAAATTATACAATGTTGAATCTATTCCTGCTACTTTTATTTTAGACGCTAAAGGAACTATTGTAGCAAAAGACCTTAGAGGCGATGCTCTACGTGCCAAAGTAAAAGAACTTTTAGGTGTAAAATAAACACTATTCCATACAAAATAAAAAAATCTCCTTTTGGAGATTTTTTTATGTTTTTCATTTACAGAACATTATAAAATAGTACGTAAAATTGTAGAAAATAACTTTGCAGGTATAAAAAACAATTCTATATTTGCAACCGCTTAGTCAAATAAGCAAGATGGCTTGGGGAGATACTCAAGCGGCCAACGAGGGCGGACTGTAAATCCGCTGATTACATCTTCGCAGGTTCGAATCCTGCTCTCCCCACAAAAGCACCTTTAACGAGGTGCTTTTTTTGTTTCTTATTATTCCTTCTATTGCATACATCTTGCATACACTATCCATACTTTATCTATACACTATCTATGGAGTATCTACCTAGTATCCTCCTAGCATCCTCCTATTATGTATTACTTAATTTGCTCTTTGACAAATGAATTATTTCTATTTTATTTTTATATTTGCTTTATATAAGCCATTAATTATGAATTGGAAAGCCAAAACTTTACTACACAAAGGAACACCTAGAATTGCTGTTTATTTTGAAAAAAACACGGAATTAATTGCGCGCATTAAAACTTTTGAAGATGCAAGGTGGAGTCCTACTAACAAATACTGGCATTTACCCGATACTGAAGCTAATCGATTGCATTTTAATCTTCCATTAGCCCATACTTTAGTTCCAAATGCTGAAGGAATTTCAAGCATTGAAACATTCAAACGCTATCTTTTATCAAAGCGCTACAGCCCAAATACGATTAACACATACAGCGAGGCTTTGAAATCGTTTTTAACTTTTTGCAACACAAAAGCCGTAAAGGACATTACTAACGAAGATGTGATTTTATACAACAATGATTATATTTTAAAGCATAATTTATCTTCTTCGTATCAAAATCAGATTGTGAATGCTATTAAACTGTATTTTAAGATTGTAAAAGACACTGCAATTGAAATTGACAAAATACATAGACCAAAACGAGAAAAAGTATTACCTAATGTTTTGAGTAAAGAAGAGGTGAAAGCAATTATTTCTGCTCCTACAAACCAAAAACACAAAACAATGTTAAGTTTAATTTATTCTTGTGGGCTAAGATGTGGTGAGTTATTAGCACTTCAACCTCATCATATTGATTCTAAAAGAAATATAGTTTTACTGAAAAATTCAAAAGGGAAAAAGGACAGAATTGTTCCGTTAAGCCCTAAAATATTAGAACTATTAAGAGACTATTATAAAGTTTACAAACCAAAGACTTTTTTATTTGAGGGGCAAAAAGAAGGAACTCCTTATGATGCAAGAAGTTTACAGCTTATATTAAAACAAGCCTTAAAAAAAACCGGTATCACAAAACCTGCTACATTACATTGGTTGAGGCATAGCTATGCTACTCATTTACTTGAAAGTGGAACTGATTTACGTTATATTCAGGAACTTTTAGGCCACAACAGTAGCAAAACCACTGAAATTTACACCCATGTAAGTACAAAAAGTATACAACAAATTAAAAGTCCATTTGATGATTTGTAAGAAAAATTTAATATATTTGATTTAACTAAAAAAGCGAAACAAAACTTCGTTTATCTACCCATAAATGGCTGTATATACGAAACTTTATATCGCATATATACAAGTTAGCAGCAATGTAATCAGCAATATCTTAAAATCATGAATGACTTAGATTTTTTCGAAATATCTGGAAATGGAAACTCTATAAAGATTGAATTACTCGGATTAAATAATCCGAATGCTGAATTAGGTTATGATGCAAATTGGATTGGTGGCAATGTAAGCGTCAAAGCTGGTGCATTTTTCGGAAAATTTAAAGCTGATTTTATTACAAGTGACTTTCCTAGCTTTAAAAATCAACTTGAAAAACTTTACGAAAATCTGAATGGTTTTGCTGAATTTTATACTTTGGAAAATCAAGTTGAAATCAAAATAAAAGGTGATGGAATTGGGCATTTAAATGCAGTTTGTGAAGTAGTTGATTTTCCTGGCGATGGTAATGAGTTAAAATTTCAAATTGAATTTGACCAAACACATTTACCATTAATCATAAAACAGCTTACACAAATTGAAAGTAAATACACATCGAAAACATAAAATACACAGCTGCTAACAACGGTTTGTCACAATAGCTTATACTCTACTCCGGCTGAAAATCCGCTGGATTTTCAACTCGTAGTTTTCATAAGAACATTTTTCGTAAATTAGCCGCTACTGCGCCAAGCCGCGGAACGTTAGCAAACATATATAACCCGAACTATAAAAATGAGTTTAGTAGAATTTGCATTTAAAATTTATCAAGACATAACTGGAAGCGATAAGTCGTTTTTAAAGAAATTCTATATTTACATTTTAATTATATTTGGTTTGTATGTTGCGGACAATATAATTGGTTTTTCATATTATCAAAGCGTTAGCAGTAAAATAGAGAAAACCAAAGAAATAAATTCTATATTAAAAGATAGTGCAGTTTTATCTAAAAGTGAAATAACTAAACTAAAACTTTTAAGAAGCGATATAATAAATCGCAAAACAATTAAAGATAACGTTTATTCTTTTTTCTCAAACATATCTTTTATTAGTAGTAAAAATCCAATTACTACAAAACCTATTGAAACTAATCCCATAATTGAAAGAAATCCTGATTTACATTTTTATACTTCATCTGCTTCTATTTTATTAATTATGATTATTTTCTTTTTTGCAGGTTTAATAGATAGACAATCTCCTTTACCGCAAAAAATAATAACTATAATTGTTGTTGAACTAATATTATACCCATTTGCTTTTTTATTTTCTAAAGTATTATATTTAATACCAGTTATAAATGAAAAACCGACAATAAACTATGTGTTAAATGTAGTTTTATCATTTTTAATTCCTTATTTACTATACTACATACCAACTAAATTGAATAAAAAATATAAATATTAATACGTTTGCTAACAGCGGTTTAGCAATAGTGCAAATATTTGAGTTACTACGTTTCGCTATCATAAATAAATTTATATTAAATTTGTCTTTACGATGTTTGCACCATCGCTAAGCCACAAAACGTTAGCTGTGATTTTATGACGACAGTGCAAGAAATAAGAAATAAGGTAAAAATGTTCCGACCAACAAGTCAGGATTTAATTCTCTTTGATCCCAATCTGAACGACAATTCAACTCGACTTTTAAAATTCAAAGATGACCAAGATAACAGATATAAAATTTTTGTATTTACGGACACTGTTAAGTTGGAAACACCTTTGACAACTTCTTTGCTTTTCTCCATAAACTATCCTGACAAAGTATGCTTAGCAAAAAAACTGTTGTTTGAAGAAAGTGGAATTGGGAAAATATATACGGACAACTCACAAAACGAACAGATTCAACTTTGCATAAAACTTCTAATGGACAACCTTAAATCATTAAACTTCGAAATAAATGAAGGTTTAACAGTTTATAGAAATTCAATACAACTTACATTGAAGCAAGACAGACAAATGCTAGCAGAAATTGAAGGTTTAAAAAAAATAAAATCAATAGTTGAGTACAATTTTCCCGATGAAACTGGAAAAATTCATTTCTCTGATTTACCAACAGACTTAAGACATATGCTAAAGAAATTTGAGAGTTTAGCTATTTCAGACGACTTTGAAAGAGAAGAGAAAATTCTAACCTTAACAGAAAAGCAACGCATAGATTTCATTGAATCAATTCAGCCAAAGCTTGAAAATATAAATGTATTCCTAGACACTTTTAGTGAAATACAATTATCCGAAGGAGCAATACGACTTCAAAATTTAGCAAAACTATTCATTGAATTGACAAATCAACACCAAAATAAAAACCACAGCTAACAGCAGTTTGGCGCAATAGCTAATTTATTTTCCAATCTAAATTTTTCTTCCCGAAAATGTTTATCTTTAACCGAAAATAATACGTTCGCTGGCGCCGCTACTGTCGCCAAGCTGCGAAACGTTAGCTACAATTACAGAAAAACTGTGCGAATTCAAACCGTAACATCAGAAATGATAAATATATTAGGTATTTTTTTAGTCGTAACAATCATAATTTTTTCATTAATCACATTCATAATTAATAAGAATGATAATGAGATTCAAAATAATAAAATATACAAAATCAGTATATCAAGACATTTCGTAAGATTATGCATGCCGATAAATTGGTTTTTGATTTCTATTTTATTCTTTCCATTAGGCAGTTTAGCAATCGTAATGTTTACTTCGAAGAATTATCTCGTCGGATTTATAGGAATCGTTATCACAACATCTTCAATAATTCTATTTTATTTCTCAATTTTGGCTTTCATGTTACACAAACAATATTCTAAAATAGAAAAAAACAGAGCTATGACTTTTGATAAAGAAAAAAGATCAATAACTATTTTAAATACAAAAAACTCAAATCAAATAATCCTTACCGAAAATAATATTAAAGGTATTCAAATCAATTTATATACTGGAAACCAACGAAAACCTATATCAGAATATGAATATATCAAGTATTTCACAAATGAAAATGATGAAATTATTATAACCAGTTTACAAACAAACATATCGAACTTAGATAGTTTCTTTAAAGGAGTAAAAAGAAATTCAATTTATAGAAAAATAAACTGGATAAAATAGTAACTGTAGCTAACAGCGGTTTTAAGAAATGGCGGGGACAGTGTGTAATTGGAGGAGTTCGTGAAAGCACTTCAGTGCTTTTTTTATCAATTATCTTAAAACCTTTTCGGTATATTTGTATTGGGCAGTGACAAATTTTAGCCACTTCTTAAAGCCTCAAAACGTTATAAGCAAGCCACCCAAAATTGTGGAAATCAATGACCTTAATTTAAATTCTAACTCTAGAACCTATGGGATTTAGCTCACAAAGTTTCAATCATTATTTGATAGCAAAAAAAGCGTTTGAACAATATTCAGAACCAAATGATGCTTTAATTACAATTATGTTTTCCACTATGTTTATTGAAGCTGTATTAAATGATACTATTTGCGGTGAAAATCTAACACACGAATTACTTGTAAAAAATAATATAGATTCAAAAGAATTAGACAGATATAAATTCGACTTTGATATTTATCAAGACCAAATTGCATTTTATTACAAAATAGAAGTCCTTTTCGAGAAAAACGGAAAACAAAATTTCACTAATGATATTGAATATATAGAGTTAAAACATTTGGTTTCGTTAAGAAATTCCATTGCACATTTAAAACCCATTATTAAAGATGAAAATGGATTTCCAAAAAACAAAATTTCAAAATCCGCTCTTAATTATCTGAAACAGAAAAAAATGGTTAACGATCCATATGGTATTGGCGTTGACTGGATTGATCGAATATCAAATAAACAAGTTTCTGAATGGGCGTTAACTGTTACAAAGCAAACTATAGAATATTTATATAATTCTACTTGTTACCCACCATTAGGAATTCCACAACTAGATTTTTACTGCTTAAAGTTGTCCATTGGAAAATATAAAAATATTTGAATTTAATTCAATAACTAAACCTAAGGCCTGCTTATAACAGCGGTTTTGTGAAATGGCGGGGTAAGTGTATAATTGGAGGAGCCAGTGCTTGCACTTCTCTCCTATTTTTCAACTTTTTTCTTTCAAACTTTTCAGTATATTTGTAAGCATCAGTAATAAAATTCCGCCACTTCACAAAGCCGGCTGGACGTTGTGCGTAATGTTACCGACGAATCGAAACAAAAAAATGATAAAGAATATTTTAGAAAATTTAAAGACTGATAAAACTCAAAGAATTGTTTATTCATTTGGATTATTATTATTATTATGGTTATTTGTTTGGAGTGATAATTTTCAATTTATAAATGGTGAAACTTTTGTTATTTACCTTATTCAAATTTTATTACCATTATTTTTTATAACAATACAAATATTTTATAACAATAAAGTTATTTGGAAAATACTCTTTATATATTCAATAATCTATAGTTTATGGATAATAAATAATGTTTTTTCGGATATATCACGTGAAATGAATAGAGATTATGCTCCATATCCAAATTTGTTCGTAGGACAAATTAGAATTTGGATAATTTTAGGCTCAATAATTTTAATTGTGAATTGGATAATTTGGAAAATAAAACCAATAAAAAATACTTTATAAAAATGACAATTAAAAGACTTACAAATAATTGGCTTGAAAAGTATCGCTCTATGTGGGAGAAACAAAGTTTTGAAATAATTATTCATAATTGGTCTGAAGACAGAACTGAAAATAGCATTGAAATTGAAATCCATAAAGGAAATTTAATGTCATCAATCACAATTTGGGAATCTGGAGCTTGTGATTTTTTACAAATCTATAAAGACAAAGATATTAATAGTGATAATAAATACTTTAAAAATGTAATATTAAAAACTGAAAACCAATTGAATTGGGAACTTGATAATTTCTTCTGTAATTATGAAAGTTTAGGAGGAAGTTCAATTGACCCAGTTCATCATTCAGAAAAGTTTATTATATAAAACACTACGCACAACAGCGGTTTAAAAATATGGCTGGTTTCGGGAATTTTTGAAATGGCTCAGTTGTTTAATTTAAAGTTTTGGTTATATTTGTGAAGGCTTGGTGTTGCATTTTCGCCACATTTTCAAGCCGCAGAACGTTACCTGTAATTTTAAAAAAAAATGAGAAGAAAAATTGAATTTACGAAAGAAACAATTTTACCTAATTTAGTTTTCATATTTAGTGTAATTAACATTATAAACAACATATCTAATTTAAATATTTCAATAGTTTTATCCCTAATTGGAATTTGTGGTACAATTCTTTTTTATAATCAAAATAACATTTCTAGTAAATTAATATACATTTGGTTAATTGCTCAAGTAATTATTATTGAACCAATATTTAATTTAAATCAATTAGGTTTTACTTTATCTTTTAGCTTAGGTTTTGGAGATTATAATCTAAGTATCAATTTTCTTCCATTATTGTTTTTAGGCTTGATTAAAGTAATTGAATCGGCAAACTTAATTGGAAAACAAATCAATTTAATGGAATTTAGAGAAAATACAATTTCAGAATTCCTACCAATTAGAGGAATAATTACTCAACGTTTAGATTTTAATGAAAATAAAAATTGGCTACTTATTGATTTAGAAAACCAACTTGAATTTGAGGGAAAAAAAATTGACAAAGTTTTAATAAAAAATAAAGATGCAGAAAAATCAATCAAACTCAAAAAGAAAAATCAGATTGCTCATTTGAGATTAGTTACTGACGAATCTAAACTTTTGTCGAGTGAACTAAGTGAATTTCCATTTATTGACTGGATTCGTTGTGAATAAAAAAACTACAGGTAACAGGCGTTTGGCAAGATTGCGAATTTTGTAGTAAATTCACATTTACATTTCGCAAGAAATTTTATCTTTAACAGAAAATAATCGGTTCCTAAGCTCGCAACCTCGCCAAGCGCCGGAACGTTAACTGCAAGCTTAAAAAATGAAAATTCCAGAAACTTCAAACGACTTCAAAAATGAATTCTATTCTTCAATTGACTTAATTGAAAAAATTGGAGATTTAAGAATAAGACAACTGACTGAAAAACTGAACAAAGTGTCGGAAGAAATTATTGTTATTGGAATAATTGATATTTTTGAAAATACTGAAAGACCAACATCCCAATATACTGACCAAAAATTCGCTGGGAAAATATTAACCAAACTAAAACCTAAAACTGATATTAATTTAAGCGATATTCTAAAATCCACTCTTGGAAATTGGAATAAAAGCGTTGAAGAGTTTCCTTTTTGGCTAAAAGAAAATTACGGAATTGATTTACTCAAAAGCAAACTAACCGAATTTGAAACTCAAAATTTAACCGAAATAGAACGAGACAAACTGAATACAATGAAATGGTGGCTGAAAATATGAAATAGAATAAAAGCCAGCAGTTAACAGCGGTTTGCTTCAATGGCTACTTCTGGATTTTCCTACGGAAAATCCGCTGCTGAATGGAATGTTTTGTTATATTTGTGATGGCTCTGAAAGCAAGCTTCATAACGTTTGGCGTTATATCGACAAGAGCTGATGTTATCATTACATTTATGAGTAACGATAGATATAAACATTCTGATTTAATGGAAATTCCATTTCACGCGTTAACCTACAAATAAAAACTATTTCTTTTTATTCCCTGATAATTAATTTTACACGAAATGAACCAATTTTTCACTTTACTTTGCTTGCTACTTACAACTTCTTTTTATGCTCAAATTAATGAAGGACAAGATTTTTGTGATCCTAATAAAAATGGTGATTTTTTTCCTTTGTCAATAGAGAAAAAAAAGATTCTTTGGGCTGACTATTCCTACTTTGAAACGCAAAATGGAACCAAACAAATTAAAGGAAAAATCTACATTGAATTTTTACAGAATTGGGGAGATAAAACAGATAAACTCTATCTAAGAGAGGAAAATGGTACTATTTATCAATATGAGGAATGTTGTACTATTGAAACCATCCGATATGATATAAATTTCAAAAAAGGACATTCTTGGAAAACTGCTGATGGTAAAAGTACCTATGAAATTATCTCATATAACGGCAAATTAAAAACTCCGTTTTGCGAATATAAAAATCTTTTGGTGATTAAGGCGGAGTTAGATTTTGGTACCTATCATTTTTATTATTTACAAGGACATGGGTATGTAGGAGCGACAACCTCTAAAAACAAACTTATTTCTTGTGTAACACCAGCTTGGTAAGTATTAATTACAGTTGTTTCGATTACCTCAAAAGGTTACAAAAAAAGCCAGAACTTACATTCTGGCTTTTCTGTTTATTAAACTAATTTCTTATTCTAACACAAACGAAACGGATACGTTTGAAATAATCTCAATTTCTCCAATTGCTAAGGTTTCTTGTGGCATTGCACTTCCATCAGCCATTGCCATAGTTTTCATTTCGGCATACACTGGTCGTGGGTAATTAGTAAATGAGTTGTCTGAAATTACTAACGCCTTCCCTACTTTTTGCCCTGCTAAAACCGAAACGTAATCTTCTGCTTTTTGCTTAGCATCTAACATGGCTTTTTTACGCGCTTGACTTTCGTATTCTTTAATTTTAGACGATTTGAATTCTACACCTTGTATCGAATTGATGCCGCTATCTACCAAATCCATCATTAACTTATCGTATTTAGATAAATCTTTTAAATGAATTGAAATGGTTTGATTGGCTACGTAATTGTATTTTTTAGTGTTATAATCATAGTTCTTGTATAAATTCACACGTTGCGTTTGATAATCAGCCGTAGGAATACCACGTTGTTTGATTAACTTTAGTACTTTATCTACGATTTCATCGTTTTTCTTTTTTACTTCGGCTGCTTCTTTTCCAGTGTTTTCTACAGCTACTGTAATTATAGCTTCGTCTGGTGTAACCTTAATTTTTCCTTCTCCTGAAACGCTAATTTGCGGAACTGTTTTTACTTCTTGTGCTTGTACCATACCTGCTGAGAATAATAGTATCATTACTAAATTTTTCATAATCTTAATATTTTAATTATTTATAGTTTTTCAAGTATTGTGCCAAAAAAACAAAATCTTAAAATTTTATAATTTATTCATCTTTTGTAAGAAAAATAAAACTACAATTGGAACTAATAAAGCTCCAACAGTTATTGGCTCAGTTGTAATGAGTTGGGGATATTTTATCAATGTAAAAACATAACCGCCAATTGCACCTCCAAAATGGGCTACGTGACCAATATTATCTCTTTTTGCTTTCATTCCGTAAATAGAGAACAGCAAATAAGCAAATCCGAAGATATAGCCAGGAATAATTCCATACATATATAAATTAGGCTCTAATAAAATAGCACTAAAAATAACTCCTGTAACGGCTCCAGAAGCACCAACTGCTCGGTACGAATACTCGTTTTTATGAAAGTAGAATGTAAGTAAATTGCCTGCAATTAAACTTCCCATATAAATGTACAAAAAATAAAGCGCATTTGTATTATTGATTACATGAGGTGCAAAAAAATACAAGGTAAACATATTGAAAAACAAATGTTGAAAATCGACATGCAAAAAACCAGAACTTAACATACGAATTTGTTCGCCCGATTTAATACTTCCGATATGAAACTCGTACTTTCTAAAAAATGAACTATCATTCATAGCTTTGTAACTAATAAGAACGTTTAGTGCAATTAGAATCAATAAAATAATATTCATGAAATTGTATTTTTTGTAAATTTAGGAATACTTTGGCAAATTTACTTCCAAGTAAAAAAGTATATTTGTAAAAAATTTCGCGAATGCAATTATTAGTTTACATACTTATCTATCCGATATTGTGGATAATATCTATTCTACCTTTCCCTGTTTTTTACTTATTTTCCGATTTTGTTTGCTTTTTAACGTATAACATTATTGGCTACAGAAAAAAAGTAGTACGAGCTAACATTCAATTAGCCTTACCTCATTTATCTGATAAAGAACGACTTACTATTGAAAAGAAATTTTATAGCCATATGTGTGATATGTTTTTAGAAATGATAAAAACCATCACTATTTCGCAAAAAGAAATTGAAAAACGATTTACTTTTAGCAATATGGAGGTGTATTATGAATTGGAAAAAAAGAATAAAAGTATTGCTTTAATGTGCGCGCATTATGCGAGTTACGAATGGGTTGTTTCCATGAATTATCACATCAATTGTAAAGGATTTGGAATTTATAAAAAATTAGCGAATCCGTATTTTGATAAATTAGTAAAACGAATCCGTTCTAAATTTAAAGCCGAATTAATTACTACTAAAGAAACCATTCCAACCATTGCTGAAAATCATAAAAATCAGCTATTAAGCTTATATGGATTTGCAAGTGATCAATCGCCTAAAGCTGTGTCTGCCTACCATTGGGCGCCTTTTATGGGACATGTCGTACCCGTTCATACAGGAGCCGAAATGCTAGCTAAACGTTTTGATATGAATGTGATTTTTCTAAGAACTAAAAAAATAAAAAGAGGCTATTATCAAGCAAGCTTTGAAGTACTTTCAGATGATGTAAAATCGGTTCCTAATTATGAAATTACTGATAAATTCTTGAAGTTAGTAGAAGAACAAATCTATGAAGCTCCAGAATTTTATTTGTGGACGCATAAAAGATGGAAACACTCAAAAGAAAAAGCTCAGTAATAACTGAGCTTTTTCTTTTTATAAATTGAACCAATTATGAACCATTTCTTTGATTTCGCCTTTGGCACTTTTATGAACAAATTCATTGGTTTTCGGATTGTACTCGTAATCCGTTCCCCATTCTTTGTGATTAGCTGCTAGAGCTTTGATGTTTTCGCAAACAAATTCAATCTCTTCTGTTGTAGTCGTTGGGTGAATTGACATACGAATCCATCCTGGTTTTTGTATTAAATCGCCTGAAGAAATTTTACAAACTAAATCGTGCGAAGTTTCTTGATCTACGTGTAATAAAAAGTGTCCGTAAGTTCCAGCACAACTGCATCCACCACGCGTTTGGATTCCGAATTTATCGTTTAGTAATTTCACTCCTAAATTGTAGTGTAAATCATCAATATAAAAAGAAATAACTCCTAACCTATCTTGGTGTTGGTTCGCCAAAATATGTAAATTATCAATATTTCCAAGAGTTTCAAAAATATAATCTACTAACTCGTGTTCTCTATCTAAAATATTCTGAACGCCCATTTTTTCTTTCAACTGAATCGCCAAAGCGGTTTTCATTACTTGCAAGAAACCTGGAGTTCCACCATCTTCTCTATCTTCGATATTATCGATGTATTTGTGCTCGCCCCAAGGGTTTGTCCAACTTACGGTTCCACCACCAGGACAATCTGGAACGTTATTTTTATATAAATCTTTATTAAAAATCAAAACTCCTGAAGTTCCTGGACCACCTAAAAATTTATGAGGCGAAAAGAAAATCGCATCTAAATAACTTTCTGCATCTTCTGGATGCATATTGATATTCACATACGGACCTGAACAAGCGAAATCTACAAAGCAAACACCGTTGTTTTGGTGCATTAACTTTGCCACTTCATGATACGGAGTTCTAATTCCGGTAACGTTTGAACACGACGTAATTGATGCAATTTTAAAACTTCTATCTTTATATTTTTCTAGTAAATTCTTTAATTCATTAATGCATAATAATCCGTTTTCATCGGCTGGAATTACTACAACATCTGCAATGGTTTCTAACCAAGACGTTTGATTCGAATGATGTTCCATGTGCGAAATAAAAACGATTGGTTTCAACTCGTTTGGAATAGCCGTAAACTCTTTTAAATTTTCTGGAATACGAAGTCCTAAAATACGTTGGAATTTATTCACTACACCTGTCATTCCAGTTCCATCGGTAATTAAAATATCCGAATCAGATGCGTTTACATGATGTTTGATAATGTGACGCGCTTCATGATACGCCATTGTCATTGCTGTTCCCGTAACTGAAGTTTCAGTATGCGTATTGGCTACAAAAGGACCAAAATCATTCATTAATTTCTCTTCAATTGGGCGATATAATCTTCCGCTGGCTGTCCAATCGGTGTAAATGATTTTCTTTTCCCCAAAAGGCGATTGAAAACTTTGATTGATTCCAATTATATCTTTTCTGAATTGCTCAAAATAGCATTCTAATTGGGTTTTAGTAGTTGTAGTCGACATTGCGTTGTATTTTATTTATTCTTTCGTTTGTCTTTCGTATAAAACCGTTTCTACCGTTTCAAAATCGGTTGGTTTTCCTTCTGAAACAAAGTATTTTATTAAAACTTGCCCCCATAAATCACCACATGAAAATTCGGCAATAATCCATCTGTGATTTAAAACTTTAGAGGTATTAATTAAAAATGGATTCCCATCAATTGGTTCATAAGGAACAAGCGGATTTCCATTTTTATTTGCATTCAAACTAATTAGATCTTCTTTTACTTTAATAGCAACTTTTTGATAATCTAAGTTATTAGAAAAGAAATACTCTTGTGCATCTTCATCACTTTCCAAAGCAAAATAATTCGCATTTGCTAAAGTAGCGACAGAATCTCTCGAAGTTTTTAAATTCGCTTTTACTTTTAGTACTTCTTTGTCTTTTGCGTCTAATATTTTAGTAGAATTCACATATTGAAAAACATTAAACAATAACGAGAAAATCAAAGCATACAAAATTACGTTCTTCATAAGTATTAAATATTAATTTCTAAATTATCATAAGCTACAAACACATTTTCTGGCAATTTCTTTTGAATTTCTTCATGAAAACCAAACAAATGGCTGATGTGCGTTAAATAAGTTGTTTTTGGACGCACCAAAGATATGAAATGTAAAACTTCTTCTAAATTAAAATGTGTGTTATGTGGTTCTTCTCTTAAACAATTTACTACCAATACTTCACATCCTTTTATTTTTTTAATTTCGGAAGCTTCCATTGTTTTTACATCAGTCAAATACACAAAATCTTGAATTCGGTAACCAAAAACTTGTAACGAACCATGATAAGCATTCACCGGAATAACAACTTCATTATTTACGGTAAATGGCTGGTCATTAATCACTTCATTTTCAGAAACTGAAGGCGCTCCTGGATATTTATTTTCGGTTTGAAAAATATAATCAAATCGTCGTTCTAAATTTTTTAATACGCGTTCATGCGCATAAATGGCAATTGCACCCTGTTTAAAAAAGAACGGACGAATATCGTCTAAACCGGCAGTATGATCGGCATGTTCGTGTGTAAATAACAATCCATCAATTTTAGGACATTTCGAATTTAGCATTTGTTGTCTAAAATCGGGACCACAATCGATAACAATAGAAGCGTCTTCGGTTTCAATCCAAACCGAGACACGTAATCTGTTGTCTTTTTTATCCGTACTCAAGCAAACCGAATGATGACTTCCAATTACTGGAATTCCTTGAGATGTTCCTGTTCCTAAAAAATAAATTTTCAAAGCCTTATCTTTTGCACAAAAATAACAATAATTATGGTAGTTTTTATAAAATGATTAACTTTGCCATTGGAGACTATTTTTTTCCAAGTACCCCAAAATTTATTTTAATGAAAAGCATGGTTACAGATATTAAAGTTCGTGGAGACAGAGAGATAGAGCAAATCCCTTCCATAAAAGATAAAGCATTAAGAATCAATCTTAATGAAAACATCTATGGAACGTTTGCTGAGATTGGAGCAGGACAAGAAACGGTACGTAACTTTTTCAGAGCTGGCGCCTCGTCTGGAACGATTGCAAAAGCAATGTCGGCATACGATAAAGACTTTAGTGACGCCATTTATGGTGTTGAAGAAGATGGTCGTTATGTTACTGAAAGTCGCTTGAAAAAGATGTTGTCGCATGAAATTAATTTGGTAGAACAACGTTTAAGTAGAGATAAACATCCAAATAAATTGTTTTTTAGTTATGCCAATACTGTAGCAACAATTGATTTTGCTAAACAATTTAAAGGACATGGTTGGGTTGGAATCGTTTATCAAGTAGAACCAGATGAAGATTATAATGAAATTATTCTTCACATCCGTTTTAAAGAAAATGATGCCAAATTACAGCAAGAAACACTTGGAACCTTAGGTGTTAACTTAATTTATGGTGCCTTTTACAAATACAACGATCCTAAAAAACTACTTCGCTATTTATACGACCATTTAGATAAAGACCAATTAGAAATTGATACTATTAATTTCTCTGGACCTCGTTTTGCTAATGTAGACAATCGTTTGATGAGTTTACAATTGGTTAAAAACGGCATGACTGATGCCGTAATGTTTGGTCCTGATGGAAAAAACATTCTTCCTGCTGCGGTTTTATACAAGAAAAATATCTTAGCATTAAGAGGAAGTTTTAGACCGGTTACTAAAGTAAATATGGACATGTATGAAGAATCATACAACATGTTCATTAAAGAAAATAAAGTAGCAGAAGAAAATACGTTTGTGGTTTTTGAGATTACGCTTTCGAATTTAAAAGCAGAAGGTGAAATTGACGAACGCGATTTCCTTGACCGTGCGGAATTGCTTTGTAAACTTGGTAAAAATGTAATGATTTCGAACTTCCAAGAGTATTTCAAAGTAGTTGAATATTTCTCTAACTATTCTAAAGCTCGTATGGGATTAGCTATGGGAGTTAACAACTTAATTGAAATCTTCGATGAGAAATATTACCGCCATTTATCGGGTGGAATTTTAGAAGCGTTTGGAAAATTATTCTATCGCGACTTAAAAGTGTATTTATACCCAATGAAAGATGAAAACGGAAACGTAATCACTTCAGAAAACTTAAAAGTACACCCAAGAATGAAAGAATTGTACAAATTCTTCAAATTCAATGGAAAAGTAATCGATATCAAAGATTATGAAGAAAAAAACCTAGATATTTTCTCAAGAAAAATTCTTAAAATGATTTGCAAAGGCGAAACAGGTTGGGAAGAAATGCTTCCAGAAGGAACCGCAGAAATCATTAAGAAAGAAAAACTTTTCTCTTATGCTTGTGAAGTCGACTTTAAAGAAGTAGAGAAAATTAACTAATATCGAAAATCACTCCCAAAAAGAGTGATTTTTCGTTTTACGCTATTATTTTTGCAAAAACAAATCCTATGAACATCCGCCTTTTAACTATTGGGAAAACCGACAATAAATCGTTACAAACCTTGATTGAAGATTACACCAAGCGTTTGTCGTTTTACGTAAAATTTGATTTGGAAATTATTCCCGATATCAAAAACGTAAAGAACTTATCGGAAGCCCAACAAAAAGAAAAAGAAGGCGAATTGATTTTGTCTAAAATCACACCAACTGACCATTTAATTTTATTAGACGAAAACGGAAAAACATTCAGTAGTGTTGGTTTCTCCGACTTTTTACAAAAGAAAATGAATGCCGGAATTAAAACCTTAGTATTCGTCATTGGTGGCCCATACGGATTTAGTGAAACCGTTTACCAAAAAGCACAAGGCAAAGTTTCCTTATCTGAAATGACGTTTTCTCACCAAATGGTGCGCTTATTTGTAATCGAACAAATTTATAGAGGGTTTACGATTTTGAGAAATGAACCGTATCATCATCAATGATAAGTTAAAAGGATAAAGGAAAAGGGTAAAAGGAATTAGTCTTGCCAAGAAAAATATTCTTCCGAGTTCGATATAACTTCTCTTATCGAAATAGTATCAACAATTCTCCAATGTGCTGTATATGTTCCCGCTCCATCGGAAAAGAAACCATATAAAACATATTGATTTCCTTCTTTAATTATTTTAAATTGATGTATTGATAATTCGCCACTGAAATTTGGGTTAAACATTGATGATACATCCAAAATAATCTTATTTTTTCCTATTTCTAGAATCAAATTAGTTAATTGATTTTTAGGCTTATCTACAGGAATATCTGAGCCATACCAAAAAGCATTATCAATTGCACAAATGTATTGAACACCAAAATTGTTATTACAAATTTTTATTTGATGTTCCTTTTTGTTAAAAGTTTTTATTGTCCAATGTAACTTGATGTTATTCTCAAACACAATTATACCTGAATTTTCTTGAGCATTTATTCTCAAACTTGATAATAAAACGAGAAGAAAAACATATCTCATAAAACCAATTTTATTATTTTAAAAACCTACAACTTACACCCGCATTCAGGCAATTTCTTTTCATCATAGACGAACTCAAAAGAAGACAATTGGATTTCGTTATTAGTTGCTTTCCAAGCCAATATTTTATTTTGAATGTATTGGTCATACGTTAATCGATTATCAAAATTCAAATGCAACATGGTAATTTTTCCATCGCTTGTAAAATCGGCAAATTCTTTGATGAAATCGATAAATTCTTCACGAGAAATATCATTTCCGTCAACGGTAATTTTGTTGTCTTTATTGAAATTCACTGTGAAATTGTGGAAGTTTCTATAATGTTCGGCGTGTTTTTTAATAAAAAACTTAGAAAAGTGCTTGCTATACTTGAACTCTACGTCCGTAAAAGGAAAAAAAGCTAAATTCTTAGCCACACTATCCGAATAGGTAAAAACGTTCATTGTTCCCGCTTTTGAGTGCGAACTGCGTTTCTTTTTGTCTTGTAATTCCATTATTTCTGGAATGACTAATTTCAACGGTAAACGTTTGTCTATATTGAAAACCCAATTAGTTGAAGAAATCGAGTTCTTGCGATTCACTTCCACAATTGTGTCTAATTTTTCTTTATCATCTTTATTTTCTTCGGTTTTAAAGAACATGTAAATAGGTGAATGATCTGTCATTTCTTTCATAACCGAAACATTTTCTTGTGGCAACAAAACTTCTTCGTTATTACAAGAAAACAAGCCCATCAAGGCAACAATAGCAACTAATTTCTTCATTATTTATTTTAATTTACTGACTAATTTTATACACTCCACTGCTTCTTTTACGTCATGCACTCGGAGAATTTTAGCTCCTTTTTGTAAAGCAATCGTATTCAAAACCGAAGTTCCGTTCAAAGCTTCTTGTGGTGTTTTTTCTAATACTTTATAAATCATCGATTTTCTTGAAATTCCGGCTAATAATGGCAATTCTAACATCGAAAACAACTCCATTTTATGCAATACTTCGTAATTCTGTTCCAATGTTTTGGCAAAACCAAATCCAGGATCAATGATAATATCCGAAATTCCGAAACTTCTCGCCATTTGAATGCGCTCCGAAAAATAGAAAATCATTTCTTTTACAATGTCGTTGTAATCGGTTAGACTTTGCATCGTTTGAGGATTTCCACGCATATGCATCATGATATACGGTACTTTTAAATCGGCAACGGTTTCCAACATTTTATCATCTAACAAACCTGCTGAAATATCATTCACTATTGCTACTCCATTTTCTACTGAAGCTCTCGCAACATTAGCTCTAAAAGTATCAACCGATAAAATAATCGTAGGAAATGTTTGAACCAATTCTTTAATAATGTGAACCAAACGCTTTATTTCTTCTTCTTCCGAAACAAATTCGGCACTTGGTTTACTCGAATACGCACCAATATCAATAAAATCAGCACCTTCCGACAGCATTTTATCTACTTGATGAATAATCGAATTGATTTCTTTGTGCTTACCACCATCATAAAAGGAATTGGGCGTCACATTCAAAATCCCCATTACTTTTGGAGTTGACAAATCGATTAAATTTCCGTTACAATTAATTGTCATTTAAAGTAGTTTTTCAAATTACAGTTTACGAAATCGTTTTCTTATAAAAACATGAAATTCTTTGTTAAGAATCGGTATTCTTTGTTCTTATTTTTTTACTTTTGAAAAATTTCACACAAATATACACCAAATAATGTCGAATACTTCTCAACAATATGATAAAGTTATAGCGGTTTGTCGCGATTTATTTTCCAAAAAAGCGCACGATTACGGTACTGCATGGCGTATTTTACGTTTGCCATCCTTAACTGATCAAATTTTCATTAAAGCACAAAGAATTCGAAGTTTACAAGAAAACGAAGTTCGTAAAGTGGACGAAGGCGAAGCATCAGAATTCATTGGAATCATCAATTATTGTGCGATGGCTTTGATTCAAATGGAAAAAGGAGTTGCCAATCAACCTGACATATCAGCTGATGAAGCAGTGAAATTGTACGATGAAAAAATCGCAGAAACGAAAGCCTTAATGGAAAACAAAAACCATGATTACGGCGAGGCTTGGCGCGATATGCGAATCAGTTCTTTAACCGATTTAATCATTCAAAAATTACTTCGTGTAAAGCAAATCGAAGACAACAAAGGAAAAACTTTAGTTTCGGAAGGAATTGATGCTAATTACCAAGACATGATCAACTATTCTGTTTTTGCTTTGATTTTAATGGAAAATAAATAACAAGTCGTTAACAGCTTACCTTTTTAGTAAGTTGTATTTTTATAAAAATTATAAAAACATATGAAGAAAGAAAACCTAAGTTGGATTTTACGCCTTATTATTTCTGCCTTATTTATTGTTTCGGCTGTTGCCAAATTATATCCTTCGCCTTATTTTGCAATTTCTACTTTTGAAGTAAAACAATTGTATCCATTAGGTTTTTCAGAAGGTTTTGCGCCTTACTTTTCAAGAATTTTAATTGGAATTGAATTTGCATTGGGAATTTGCATCTTGTTGAAAGATTACTTGAAGAAAATCACTATTCCAGCTACGATTTTATTGTTGGCTGTATTTACGATACACTTGAGTTACACGACTTTTGTGAGTGGAAATGCGGGAAACTGTGGTTGTTTCGGAGAATTAATTCCAATGACGCCAGTTGAGGCGATTATCAAAAATATCATTGCCATTGGATTATTAGTTTGGTTATTCAAATTACTTCCTGCTGATGGAAAATCGAACTTTTGGTTGTTGAAATCGGTTGGATTGGGTTGTGTTTTAGCGCTTTTTATGTTGGCACCTATTCGTCCAGTTGCAGAAGGTATTGAAGAACCAACTTCCGAAATTCAAGAAAATATAGGAGTTATTGTAGATTCAACTTCTTTATTAACCAATGAAGAACCTGCAGCAGCAATTACAATAGATACCGTTAAAAAAGTGGAAGAAAAGAAAACCGAAGACGCTCCTAAAAAAGTAAAATCAGGTTATGAAAAATACTTTCCTGGTATTGATACCGATAAAAAAATTCTATGCTACTTTGTTCCAGGTTGCGACCATTGTATGGATACCGCAAAAGAATTGAACGAAATGCGTAAAAAAGACAAGAACTTTCCTCCTATTTACGTAATTTTCATGAATGAAGAACCAGAGAAAATCCCAACATTCTTTGAATTTGCAGGAACAAAATTCCCATATAAAATGATTGATGTAATTCCGTTTTGGACCGAATTAGGTTCAGGAAGAGATACGCCTGGAGTAAAATATCTTTGGAATGGAAACGAATTCAAATACTACGACGGCATCAACGAAAATAAATTCAATGGAACTGAATTTAAAAAACTAATTAAAAAACCCTATTCAGAATTAAAAAAATAAACTATGAAAAACTTAATCCTTGCAGCAGCATTACTAATTAGCACTTTAGGATGTGCTCAAAAAGAAGAAACAACCTTTAAAAATGAAGGTTTAGAAAACGTAATGGTTACAAAAGAAAACCAACCAATTACGTTTGCTGAGATTTTAAAAAAATATGAAGGAAAAACGATTGTAATCGACGTTTGGGCTTCTTGGTGCTCAGATTGTATTAAAGGAATGCCAAAAGTAAAAGCTTTACAAGAAAAATATCCTGACGCTACTTACCTATTCATATCTATGGATAAAACGTACGAAGCTTGGTTAAAAGGAATTGAAAAATATGAAGTAAAAGGAGAGCATTATTTAACATCAGATGGAATGAAAGGTGTTTTTGGAAAATCAATTAATTTAGATTGGATTCCACGCTATATGATAGTTGACAAAAACGGAAAAATTGTTTTATATAAAGCAATTGAAGCTGATGATGCCAAATTACTTAAAACACTTGAAGGTTTAAGTAAAATCTAAAATTCAAAAAATAAATTCATGAGAAAAAATATCGTTGCCGGAAACTGGAAAATGCATAAAAACCAACAGGAAACTATTGCATTAATCGAAGAAATTATCGCTAAAAAGCCAAATACTTCAACTGAAATTATTGTAGCTCCTACCTTTGTAAACTTAGCTAAAGCAGTTGAAATTACGAATGGAAAAGGAATTACCGTAACAGCTCAAAACATGCACCAAGCAGAAGGTGGCGCTTTTACAGGTGAGATTGCAGCTGGAATGTTGACCGATATTGGTGTAAGCACAGTAATTTTAGGACACAGCGAAAGACGTGCGTATTTTCATGAAACAGATGCTTTGTTAGCTAGTAAAGTAGATACGGCTTTAAAACATGAAATGCGAGTTATTTTTTGTTTTGGTGAAGAGTTGAAAGACCGTCAAAATGACAATCATTTTAATGTGGTGGAATACCAATTACGTGATGGGTTGTTTCATTTAGAAAAGAAAGATTGGGCAAATATTGTATTAGCTTACGAACCCGTTTGGGCGATTGGAACAGGCGAAACTGCTTCTCCAGAACAAGCACAAGAAATGCACAAATTCATCAGAACTTTAGTAGAAAAAGTATACGGATTTGATATTGCAGACAACTTAACCATTTTATACGGAGGAAGTGTTAAACCAGATAATGCCAAAGAAATCTTCTCAAAACCTGATGTAGATGGCGGTTTAATTGGTGGTGCCGCTTTAAAAGCAGATGACTTTTTAGCTATTGTGAATGGGTTTTAGCTGAAAAAGGATAAAAATGAAAACTACAACTGAAAATTTAACTGAAAAAGAATTAAAAAAACTTAGATTAATAATTTTTGTTTTAAGTTGTATTCTTTTTATTATTTCACTTACACAAACAGCTTACATAACAGAACCTGCTGATTCAATAGCTTCACATGCTTTTATTGCTTTTCTTACTGGTTGGTTGAATTTTATGGGACCAGGAATTTCATGGTTTGCAAATCCTTTATTAATTATTTCTTGGATTTTATTGTTAAATAATAAAATCAAGTTCTCATTAATTTCAAGTTTTATATCTGTTTTATTTTGTTTATCATTTTTATTATTTAACAAAATAGCTTTAGACGAAGCGGTAAATTATGGTGAAATTTTAGGGTATGGAACTGGTTATTGGTTTTGGCTTACAAGCTGCATCATAGCATTAATAGGTTCAATACTGATAAATTATAAAGAAAAGAATATAAATTTAGATAATTAATTTCAAATTATTAAAACTCTGAACTCATAAAAAAACTCCGATTTTCATCGGAGTTTTTGTTTTTATTGATTCATCGAAATTAGAAATTCTTCGTTGTTTCGTGTTTTCTTAAATCGATCGTGAATAAAGTCCATAGCTTCTACTGGGTTCATATCGGCTAAATATTTACGCATGATCCACATTCTGTGAATCGTATTTTCGTCTAACAACAAGTCATCACGACGTGTACTTGAAGAAACCAAGTCAATCGCAGGGAAAATACGTTTGTTAGAAATTCTTCTATCCAACTGTAATTCCATGTTACCAGTTCCTTTGAATTCCTCAAAGATAACTTCGTCCATTTTAGAACCTGTTTCAGTTAATGCAGTTGCAATGATACTTAACGAACCACCATTTTCTACATTACGAGCCGCTCCAAAGAAACGTTTTGGTTTTTGTAACGCGTTTGCATCAACTCCACCACTCAATACTTTTCCAGAAGCTGGTTGTACTGTGTTATAAGCTCTTGCTAAACGTGTAATCGAGTCTAATAAAATTACAACATCGTGACCACATTCAACCAAACGTTTTGCTTTTTCTAATACGATATTAGCAATCTTAACGTGTTCTTGTGGCTCTCTATCAAAAGTTGAAGCAATAACTTCACCACGAACGCTACGTTGCATATCGGTTACCTCTTCAGGACGTTCGTCGATAAGTAAAACAATTAGATACACTTCAGGATGATTCGCTGCAATAGCATTCGCAACATCTTTCAATAACATGGTTTTACCAGTTTTTGGTTGTGCTACAATCATACCACGTTGTCCTTTTCCAATAGGTGAAAACAAATCAATAATACGCGTTGAAACCGTACTATTGCGTTCTGCCAAGTTGAATTTTTCTGTTGGGAAAACTGGAGTTAAGTGTTCGAATGAAATTCTATCACGTACGACTTGAGGGTCGTGACCGTTGATTTTTAATACTTTTACTAATGGAAAATACTTTTCTCCTTCTTTCGGAGGACGTACTACTCCTTTTACAGTATCACCCGTTTTTAATCCGAACAAACGAATTTGTGACGTTGACAAATAAATATCATCTGGAGACGCTAAGTAGTTGTAATCTGACGAACGTAAAAATCCGTAACCATCAGGCATCATTTCTAAAACTCCTTCACTTTCAATAATTCCGTCGAACTCAAAATCAGGTTCTCTAAAATTTGGTTTTTTGTTTTGATGCGGATTTTTGTTGGTATTTCCGTTGTTCCCGTTGTTTCCATTATTTCCTTCGGTAGGATTACTTTTTTTGTAATCAGGATGGTTGGGATTATTTTGATTTGCCTTGAAATTAGGGTTTTTAGGCAAATTTTTATCGTTTTGTGGCGTTTCAGTAGCAGTAGCTTCTGTTGTTGGCTTTTCAGCTGTAGGAGTTGCTTCGTTGGCAACTACTTTGTTTGGTAAAGGTTTTTTGTTTTTAAAATCTTTACGAGGTAACTTGTCATTTGGTTTTGGCGAAACTGCTTTGGTTTCAGTAGCTTTTATTTCTTCAACTACTTTTTCTTCTACTATCGGAACAATTTCTTCTGGTAAGTCTTTCAAAGGTTTCGAAAACAAATCTTTTTTGATTTTTGGCGCTTGAATACCTTCTTTTTTAGGAAGCATTCGCGCTCTTTTTTCTTTAGGTTGGTCTGCGGCTACTTCTTTAGGTAATTCAGATTTAATTACTTCTGGTTTAGCTGCTTGTAGGTCTAAAATCTGATATACCAAATCATCTTTTTTAAGTGAACGGTATTTATTGATTTTAGCCACTTTTGCAATCTCTTGCAAATCAGAGAGTTTCATCTCCTTTAATACTTCAATATCAAACATGGATATAAGTTGAATAAAATTGTTGATTGAGTTAAAACAAAAAAAAGATAGATTTTTTTTTGAGGCGTAAGGTGTCGTAGAATGAAGTACTTACGACTAATACTATGCAATAATACGAATAAATTTGGATATAACAATAGTTTTAATTGAAAAGAAATACTATTTTTGCTTTACAAAAGTAGAGAACAATGTTACAAAGAATTCAAACGGTTTATATGGCAATCAGCGCAATAGCTATGGGTGCTTTGCCTTTTGTATTTTCCTTATGGACGACAACAGATAAAAAAGAGGTGTTTTTTACATCTTCATTATTATACATTGTGTTTTTTGTAGTATCGGCTTTATTGGCGGTTTTTAGTATTATCAATTTTAAAAAGAGACAACATCAATTTGTGTTAAACAGATTGAACATGATATTTAACTTTATTTTACTAGGATTTTTTGTGTATCGCTCGCTAAATTTATCCGGAGAAACCATGGTTTCAGAGAAGGGTATTGGGATGTTTCTTCCTGCAATTTCTATCGTTTTATTAGTCTTGGCCAACAAGGCAATAAAAAAGGACGAAGAGCTCGTAAAATCTGTTGATCGATTACGATAAACCTATCATCTTAGTTTATTAGTGCGAAGAAAAAATCCGAAGCGAAAGTTTCGGATTTTTTTGTTTATTCAAACTGAAAACTGCGACTGAATACTACTTCTTACCCAACTCAATCACCTCTAAACTCTGGATTTTATCGCCATCAATTTCAAAGCGCAACATCGTTCGTACTTGGTGAAAACCATATTTTCCACATGCGCCTGGGTTCATGTGTAGTAAATTCAACTTCTTATCAAATTGTACTTTTAAAATGTGAGAATGACCGCAAATAAATAATTTCGGAGGATTTTTTGTGATTTCTGCTCGTATTGCTGGGTTGTATTTATCAGGATAACCGCCAATATGCGTAATCCAAACCTCCACTCCTTCACAGAAAAAACGATTGTTTAATGGAAATTCCATTCGCGCTTTGTCATCATCGATATTGCCATAAACGCCTCGAAGTGGTTTTAGTTTTTTTATGGCATCAGTAACTGCTAAATCGCCAATATCGCCAGCATGCCAAACTTCATCGGCTTGGTTGACATATTTCAAAATGGCATCATCAATGTGACTGTGCGTATCGGATAACAAAAGAATTTTCTTCATAAGACAAAATTAAGTTTTTATTATCACAATTTGAAAGTAACTTTACTTTTGAATTTTGTAAATTTGCAAGCTATTTAAGAAAACGGAACACCCTATTTTGAGATATTTCATAGAATTTGCCTACAACGGAAAAAACTTCCACGGATTTCAGAGTCAGCCTGACGCCGCTTCGGTACAGGAAACTTTGGAGAAGGCGCTTTCTACCCTTTTCAGAGAAACTATCGCTATAGTAGGTGCCGGAAGAACCGATTCAGGCGTACATGCTAAGCAAATGTATGCGCATTTTGAAACCGAATTGGAATTGGATTCCGACTATTGGTCACACAAATTAAATTCGTTTTTACCACCATCAATTGTGGTGTATCGAATTTTTAAAGTGGCGGAAGATGCTCATGCGCGTTTTGATGCCACTTCCAGAACTTACGAATACTACATGCACACTTTTAAAGATGCGTTTATTACCGATGGAAGTTGGTATCATTCTCATCAATTAGATTTGGACAAAATGAATGAAGCGTGTAAAATTTTGTTTGAATACATCGATTTTGAGTGTTTTTCTAAAGTACATACCGATGTGAATACCTTTAATTGTAAAATTTCGGAAGCACATTGGAAACAATCGGGAAATCAACTTATCTTTACCATCACAGCCGATCGATTTTTGCGCAATATGGTAAGAGCGATTGTGGGAACTATGGTAAACATCGGTTTAGGGAAAATTGAAGTGTCCGATTTACGCACTATCATCGAAAGCAAAAACAGAGGAAAAGCCGGATTTTCAGTTCCAGCACATGGTTTATATTTAGTAAATGTTAGCTATCCTTATATTGAGGAAAGAAAATAGATTTTAGAAAATAGAACACAGAATATAGAAAATAGATAAATGAAGCTCATCAAATCCAATTCACTAAAAAAAGTATTGCACTATGCGAAGCCTTACCAAAAAAGGTTCAATTGGGTAATCGTTTGGGCTATCTTACTTTCTATTTTTGCTGCAGCTCGACCGTATTTATTGAAACAAACGGTAGACGAGTACATCAAACCCGAAGACAAACACGGATTACTTTTATACGTAGTTATAATGGCTACGGTACTTTTATTAGAAGTATTAGCGCAGTTTTACTTTACCTATTGGGCGAATTGGCTCGGACAAGACATTATTAAAGACATTCGCGAAAAATTATTCCATCATATTACTTCGTTTAAAATGAAGTATTTTGATAATGAACCTGTTGGAAAATTAGTCACGCGTTCGGTTTCGGATATCGAATCGATTGCTAGTATTTTCAGTCAAGGATTGTTTATGATTGTAAGTGATGTACTGAAAATGATAGTGATTTTAGGTATCATGTTTTTCATGAACTGGAAATTATCATTAATCGTATTAGCCGCAATGCCTGTTTTGATTTATGCTACCGATGTTTTCCAAAAGAAAATGAAAGTCGCTTTTAACGAAGTTAGAAACGAAATTGCGAATCTAAATACTTTCGTTCAGGAGCGTTTAACTGGAATGAAAATCGTGCAATTGTTTAACAGAGAAGCGATTGAATTAGAGAAGTTCAAAGAAATCAATCAGAAACACAATGTGGCTTGGTTGAAAAACATTCTTTACAACTCCATCTTCTTCCCTATTGCGGATATTGTTTCTTCCTTGACTTTAGGAGCAATTGTGTATTACGCCGGAGTTTCCATTATGAATGGAGATACGTTGACTACTGTTGGAGACTTGTTCGCTTACACCATGTTAATCAACATGTTATTTAATCCATTGCGTCAAATTGCGGATAAATTCAACGTGATGCAAATGGGAATTATCGCGGCGGATAGAGTATTCGAAATTTTAGAGAAAGACGAAAACGTTCAAGATAAAGGAACAGTTGAAGCGACTCATTTTAAAGGGTTTATTCAGTTGAAAGACGTTCGTTTTAGCTACATCAAAGATGAAGAAGTTTTAAAAGGCATTAATTTAGAAGTCCAACCTGGTGAAACTATCGCTATTGTGGGAAGTACAGGTGCTGGAAAATCGACCATCATTAATTTATTGAATCGTTTTTACGAAATCAATTCGGGTGAAATTACTATTGACAATCACAACATTAACGAATATACATTAGAAAGTCTTCGCAAGCAAATTGCTATTGTGTTACAAGATGTTTTCTTGTTTGCCGATACCATTTATCACAACATTACCCTTCATAACGAAGCCATTACAAGGGAAGATGTTATCTCTGCGGCTAAGAAAATTGGCGTACACGATTTCATTATGAGTTTACCTGAAGGCTACGATTACAATGTAAAAGAACGCGGCGTGATGCTATCTTCTGGTCAGCGCCAGTTGATTGCCTTTTTGAGAGCGTATGTAAGCAATCCAAGTATTTTGATTTTGGATGAAGCCACCTCATCAATCGACACGCATTCTGAGGAATTAATTCAAAAAGCTACGGAAACCATTACTAAGGATAGAACTTCTATAGTTATTGCACATCGCTTGGCAACTATTGTTAATGCAAGTAAAATTATTGTAATGGACAAAGGTCAAATTGTGGAGCAAGGCACACATCAAGAATTGTTGACAAAAGCAAATGGTTACTACAAAAAACTATATGATTCTCAATTTGCCGTGGAAGTAGAATAGTCATAGTGTTCAGTTTTCAGTGGTTAGTGTTCAGTTTTAGAACGCGGTTAACACAGATTGAACGGATTTTTTACAGACTTTTCTCTGCGTTTCTTTGCGTAAAACTTTGCGAACTTTGCGTTTAAACTTTTAAAATAATTCCTTAAATTCGCAACTTATAAATAAAACTGAAATACTTTTAAAAATGAAATACGATATCATAGTTTTAGGAAGTGGTCCTGGTGGTTATGTAACTGCTATTAGAGCATCACAATTAGGCTTCAAAGTAGCCGTTATCGAAAAAGAAAATTTGGGTGGAATTTGCTTGAATTGGGGTTGTATCCCAACGAAAGCATTATTAAAATCGGCTCAAGTTTTTGATTACCTAAAACATGCTTCAGATTACGGATTAACCGTTAAGGAATTTGACAAAGATTTTTCTGCTGTTGTAAAACGTTCTCGTGATGTAGCAGAAGGAATGAGCAAAGGTGTTCAATTCTTAATGAAGAAAAATAAAATCGACGTTATTGATGGTTTTGGAAAAGTAAAACCAGGTAAAAAAGTAGACGTTACTGCTGCCGACGGAAAAGTAACTGAATATACTGCTGATCATATCATCATCGCAACAGGAGCACGTTCTCGCGAATTACCAAACTTACCTCAAGATGGTAAAAAAGTAATCGGTTACCGCCAAGCGATGACGTTAGCTGAGCAACCAAAGAAAATGATTGTTGTGGGTTCTGGTGCGATTGGAGTTGAGTTTGCTCATTTCTATAACGCAATGGGAACAGAAGTTACAATTGTAGAATTCATGCCAAACGTAGTTCCAGTGGAAGACGAAGACATCTCAAAACAATTTGAGCGTTCGTTAAAAAAAGCAGGAATCAACGTAATGACAAATTCTTCTGTAGAAAGAATTGATACTTCTGGAAACGGAGTGAAAGCATTCGTTAAAACAGCAAAAGGAGAAGAAGTTTTAGAAGCCGATATTTTATTATCAGCAGTTGGAATTAAAACCAACATCGAAAACATCGGATTAGAAGAAACAGGTATTGCTACCGATAGAGATAAAATCTTAGTTAACGCATATTACCAAACTAACGTTCCAGGTTACTACGCTATTGGTGATGTAACGCCAGGACAAGCTTTAGCACACGTTGCTTCTGCTGAAGGTATTTTATGTGTTGAAAAAATTGCAGGTTTACACGTAGAAGCGTTAGACTATGGAAACATTCCAGGTTGTACGTATGCTACTCCAGAAATTGCTTCTGTGGGTATGACGGAAAAACAAGCGAAAGAAAAAGGATACGAAATCAAAGTAGGTAAATTCCCATTCTCAGCTTCAGGAAAAGCAAAAGCTGCTGGAACTCCAGACGGATTTGTAAAAGTAATTTTTGATGCTAAATACGGTGAATGGTTAGGTTGCCACATGATTGGTGCTGGTGTTACCGATATGATTGCAGAAGCAGTTGTAGCCCGTAAATTAGAAACTACAGGACACGAAATCTTAAAAGCAGTTCACCCTCACCCTACTATGAGTGAAGCGGTTATGGAAGCTGTAGCTGAGGCTTACGGTGAAGTGATTCACTTATAAGTAAAAAGTACAAAGATAAAAGTACAAAGTATATAGAAATCCGATTTGTGAAAGCAGGTCGGATTTTTTTGTTTTAGTTTTTGAAAACTTGGAAATGGGTTGTAGGAAAAATTGATTATTTTTGAGAAACTTAAATGTATTGCACCAATCTTGCCAAATAGACAAGATTTGTGTTTAAAACATGCGAGTATATACTAGTTAGCGGTCAGCGTCAGAACAATTCTATAAAAGAGAAACAAATGAATGAAATCAAAATTCCATTGAGTAAAACAAAACTAATTTTTGCATTTATTGGCTCCGTAATCTTCATTCTGCTTGGAAGAGAATTTATTTTAAAACCAGACAAATATGTTTCGCCTATAATGAGAAGTCCTGAATTAATTGCTATAGTCGGATATGCTTCCGTAATCTTTTTTGGCCTTTGTTTAATTTACATTTTCTACAAAGCATTTGACAAAAAGCCTGGATTAATAGTTAATAGAAATGGAATAACAGACAATTCAAATTTTGCAAGTGCAGGATTAATTGAATGGTCTGAGATAATTGGAATTAGAACTCAACAAGTAATGTCAACTAAATTTATTTTAATTGATGTTTCAAATCCAGAAAAGTTTATTCAAAAGAGTTCAAAGTTTAAAGCTTCTATTATGAAAGCCAACTTGAAAATGTACGGAACTCCATTATCAATAACTTCAAACAGCTTGAGATATAACTTTGAGGAAATGGAAAGGTTACTGAAAACAGAATTTGATAAATATAGTAGCACGCCGAACCGCTAACAGCGGTTTGGCTCAATAGCTACAAATCAATAAAATCACGTTCGATTTTCCGCTGGAAAATCATATATTAGCAAGAAATAATCGTTCCACGCAGCCGCTACTGCGCCAAGCGCCGGAACGTTAACATAAACCTGATAACACTGAAATTAAAGAATTACAAAATGACACAACAAATTTTATTTCTTATCGTAGTTTTAATTGGAGCCTATTATGCTCGTAAATACGGAAATAAAGCAAAACGTGACATTGAAAAGTACAATCAGAATAAAGAACAAGATAATATTAAAAAAAACGATAGCTCAGATTTCTAATCCGTGTCCATAAAGTAAAAAACCATCCCATCTTAAACCTCAAGTCGGATGGTTTTTTAATTGGATATATGTAACAAATACATTTTGTTGTGTAACACTATCGGTATAAATTAGGTTCACCTTTGTTTCATAAATAATTCATATAATGAAACAAAAAAACTTTCTAGTAACTATTGCGATAGTTTTAGCTACTTTAATCTCTGGTTGCGCAGAGGATGATTTTCAAGAAACGGCGGGCGTATGCCCATTAGTCATTGATACAAATCCTGATAACGCAGCTACAAATGTTCCTCTTAATCAAGTAATCACGGTTACTTTTAATGAGGAAATGAACCCTTCGACAATCAATTCTTCTTCGTTTATTGTAACTGGCGCTTCAACTATTGCAGGTACTTTAACGTATTCTAGTGTAACGGCTACTTTTACTCCTTCTGTAAATTTAACTCCAAACACAACGTATGTAGTAAGAATTACTACTGCTGTAAAAGACTTAAGAGGAAATGCTTTGCAAGAAGATTACTTGTTTTCATTTAGTACTGGAGCTACTTTACAACCTCTTGTCCTTACAACAAGTCCAACACCTAATGAAACAGGAGTGGTATTAAACAAAGTAGTTAGCGCTACCTTTAATATGCCAATGGATCCAGCTACTATTAATACGTCTACATTTACATTGAAACAAGGTACTACTACCATTATTGGTGTTGTAACGTATTCAGGTAATACAGCCTTATTTACTCCAAATACCAACTTAACTGCTAATGCTGTTTATACTGCAACCATTACTACCGGAGCAAAAAACATGGCTGGCGTTGCTTTAGCATCAAATTACGTTTGGAATTTTACTACAGGAGCTATTGTAGCACCAAGAGTAATTCTAACAGATCCTTTTAATACTGAAACTGGTGTGTTATTAAATAAAATTGTAACAGCAACATTTGATATGGCAATGGATCCTTTAACGATTACTACTTCTACTTTTACCTTAAAACAAGGAACGGATGTAATTTTAGGTTCTGTTAGTTATAGCGGAAACATGGCGTCTTTTACTCCAAACAATCCACTTTTAGCCAATGCAGTATTTACAGCTACTATTACAACAGGTGCGAAAAATGTTGCTGGTGTAGCTATTGCTACTAATTATGTTTGGACATTTACTACTATAAATAGTTCAAATGCGCCCGATTTAGGTTCAGCTTCTCCTTTTGGGGCTTTTGGTGGAAACGCCGGAATAACCAATCAAGGAATAAATACTGTTATCAACGGAAGTATTGCCACTACTGCTGCATCTACTTTAATTACAGGTTTTCATGATGCAACAGCCATTTACACGGAAACACCTTTAAATGTAGGAAATGTAACCGGTGCTATTTTTACAGCGCCACCAATGCCAGGAACAGCTACTTCGTTTGCAATTGCACAACAAGCTTTAGCAGATGCAAATGCAGCTTACTTAAGCATTTCACCAGCGTCTATGCCAGGTGGAATTGATCCTGGAGCAGGAGAACTTGGCGGATTAACGTTAGCGCCTGGTATCTATAAATCAAATAGTGGTACTTTCAATATTTCAAATGGTAACCTAACGCTAGATGCACAAGGTGACCCAAATGCCGTATGGATTTTTCAAACCGCTTCTGGATTAACAGTTGGTATTGCAGGTCCTACCGGAGCTAAAAGTGTTGTCTTAATTAACGGTGCTTTACCTAAAAATGTATTTTGGTACGTAGGAAGTACTGCAACCATAAACGGTGCTGGTGGTGGAACAATGGTTGGAACTATTATTGCCAATTCAGGAGTAACATTTTCAACTGCAGGTAATGCTGTTCAAACGGTTTTAAATGGTAGAGCGTTATCATTAGTTTCATCTGTAACAATGGTAAATACTACCATTAATGTTCCTCAATAATTAAAACTTAAATTATGAAAATAAATTATACAACAGCTATTGAATCTCCTAACGTGAGATTCATGTCACAGCTTCAATTACAAACTTTGTTTGTAGTTACCCTAGTACTTTTAGGTTTTACGAAAGTAAATGCACAAATAGAAGAATACACAAAACCTTCTTGGATGTTTGGTGTAGCAGCAGGCGCAAATTTTAATTTTTATGGTGGCTCTACTTTCATGTTAAATGAAGGTTTTACGCCGCCAACTGCTTTTCACGACGGAAAAGGTATAGGTCTATTTATAGCTCCTAACATTGAATATCATAAACCAGGCACAAGATTGGGATTCATTTTTCAAGCGGGTTATGATAGCCGTCAAGGAAAATTTGACCAAGTAACAACTCCTTGTAATTGTCCTGCCGATTTAAAAACAAAACTAAGCTACATTACCATTGAGCCAAGTTTACGATTAGCTCCTTTTCGATCTAATTTCTACTTATATGGTGGGCCAAGATTTGCTTTCGTTCAAGACAAATCGTTTACTTACGAACAAGGAACAAATCCAGATTTTCCACTTCAAGTGCCAAATCCAGATGTAAAAGGTGATTTTAGCGATGTAAATAAAACCATTATTTCTATGCAAGTAGGAATGGGTTATGATATTCCATTAAATTCAACAACTAGTAAAACACAATTTGTTTTATCTCCGTTTGTTGCTTATCATCCTTACTTTGGACAAAATCCTAGAGATGTTGAAACTTGGAATGTAAGTACTATTAGAGCTGGAGCCGTTTTGAAATTTGGTCAAGGCCATTTAGTTGAAGCAGCAGCTGTAGATGGAAAAGTGGTATTTTCGGCCATCCCTCCTACTAATGTGGAATATGTAAAAGTGGTAAGAGAAGTATTCCCTATCCGTAATTATGTGTTTTTTAATGAAGGTTCAACCGAAATTCCAAACCGCTATGTTTTATTAAACAAAAGTCAGGTGAAAGATTTCAAAGAAGATCAAGTACAATTCAATACACCTAAAAACATGTCGGGTCGTTCAGAACGTCAAATGTTAGTGTATTATAATATTTTGAATATTTTGGGTGACCGAATGGTTAAAAATCCAAGTACCACAGTAACTTTAGTTGGTTCATCAAATAATGGTCGCCAAGAAGGATTAGTAATGGCTCAAAATATCAAAAACTATTTGGTTACTGTTTTTGAAATTAAAGAAAATAGAATTGCTGTAGAAGGTAGAGACAAACCAGAAGTTCCTTCGGAACAAAACGGTGGCACAAAAGAACTTGGATTACTAAGAGAAGGTGACAGAAGAGTTTCTATCGAAAGTAACTCACCTGAATTGTTGATGGAATTCCAAAGCGGTAAAAATGCACCATTAAAACCTGTAGAAATCATAACAGGAAATCAAACTCCTAATAGTGATGTAGTTTTTAATGTTGAAGGCGCTGAAGAAAGCTTGAAATTATGGTCGTTACAGATTAAAGATGAAAAAGGAAAATCTCAAAACTTTGGACCTTATATGGTTGAAAAAGTGAGTATTCCTAGAAAAACAATCATGGGTAACCAACCTGAAGGTGATTATAAAGTAATCATGACCGGAACTACAAAATCGGGTAAAATTATTAGTCAAGAAAGTACTATGCATTTAACGCCTTATGTGGCGCCAGTGGTTCAGGAAAGTATTCGTTTTAGTGTTATTTATGAATTCAACGAATCAAAATCAATCGCTATTTACGACAAGTATTTAACAGATATTGTGGCTCCAAAAATTCCGAAAAATACTACTGTTATCATTACAGGACATACTGATGTTATTGGAGAAGTTGATTACAACAAAGATTTATCTTTAGCTAGAGCTAATGATGTAAAAAGCATCTTAGAAAAAAGTCTTGCAGCCGCTGGAAGAACCGATGTAACGTTTAAAGTTCGTGGTGAAGGTGAAGATGAAAAATTAGCACCATTTGAAAATAAATTTCCAGAAGAACGCTTTTATAACAGAACCGTTATCATTGATATTGTGAAATAAATTTATGAGAATCCGTTTTGTTAAAACAAACGGATTTTTTTCTCTCCAAAAATTATATAAATGAAACATAAAATTATGTAAGTATTTAACTTTCATTAAAATTAGTTTTGCACCTCTTATAAAGGTACCTTTACAAGAATAGCAATTAGTAAAGCGTATCATGCAATTAAGCATCATATTCGCTTAGCAACTAATTCAGGAATTTCATTTATGAAAATACACATTAAGTACATGGTTTCATTGCGCTGCAAAATGGCCGTTAAAGAAGAACTTGACAAATTAAAATTAAAACACACTTCTATAGAACTTGGTGAAGTAAATCTTAAAAAAGACATTACTGGCGATGATAGAGAGTTTCTTCGAAAAGGGCTTATAAAAAAAGGCCTTGAATTAATCGATGATAAAAAATCATTACTAATAGAAAAAACCAAAACGATTATCATTGAATTGATTCATTATTCTGAAGAAAATCCAAAAATCAACTATTCTGACTATATAAGCGAAAAACTAGATTACAATTACAACCATCTTTCTTCGCTATTTTCAGAAGTTACAGGCACAACAATAGTTAACTATATTATAATCAACAAAATAGAAAGAGTAAAAGAATTACTTTTATACGATGAATTAACGCTTACCGAAATTAGTTTGTTAATGGAATACAGCAGTGTAGCACATTTATCGCATCAATTCAAAAAAATTACGGGATTGACGCCAACCTATTTCAAAAAAATAAAACAGTACAAAAAACGAATCATGTTAGAGGAATTATAGCATTTAAATATAATTCTTACAATCCGATTTGAAATTTCAAATCGGATTTTTTTATGGTATATCTTACAAAAATCAGCTTTTATATCATTAAAAATCACTATATTTGATTGTAATTATGATGCTTCATGAAAAAATATTTCGCCAATCTTACTGAAGCTTTACAAAACTTTCTCATCGAAGTAGGAGAACTTTCTTACTTTGCAGGTCGCTTTTTCAAAGAATTTTGGAAACCGCCATACGAATTCAAAGAATTTTTACGCCAGTGTTTTTATATTGGAAATCGCTCCTTGTTATTAGTGAGCGTTACGGGTTTTATCATTGGTTTGGTATTTACCCTACAATCACGTCCTACGTTGCAGGAATTTGGTGCTGTTTCTTGGATGGCTTCAATGGTGAGTGTTTCCATTATTAGAGAAATTGGCCCAATAATTACGGCTTTAATTTGCGCCGGTAGAATTGGCTCAGGAATTGGTGCCGAATTAGGCTCTATGAAAGTAACCGAACAAATTGATGCTATGGAAGTTTCGGGAACCAATCCTTTTAAATATTTAGTGATTACGAGAATTTTAGCGACTACGTTGATGTTACCGTTATTAGTAATCGTAGGTGATTTCATTGCTATTTACGGTTCATTTTTAGTGGAAAACATCAAAGGAAATGTTTCGTTTACATTATATTTCAATCAGGTTTTTAATATTTTAGAATACAGCGATATTGTGCCGGCTACCATCAAAACCTTCTTTTTTGGGTTTGCGATTGGTTTAGTGGGATGTTTTAAAGGCTACAACTGTACAAAAGGAACTTCTGGCGTTGGAAAAGCAGCCAATGCAGCGGTAGTTTATACTTCTATGTTGCTTTTTATTATTGACTTTGTGGCGGTTTTTGTTACTAATATTTTTTACGATTTATAACCATGAAAACAAATACAACTTCAAAAAATGCGATTATTAGTATCAAAGACTTACATAAAAGTTTTGGTACTAACGTAGTTTTGGATGGCTTTCATTTGGATTTGTATGAAGGAGAGAATTTAGTGGTAATGGGGAAATCGGGTTCGGGGAAATCGGTGATGATTAAATGTGTGATTGGCTTAGAACAACCCGATAGTGGTTCGATTTTAGTCATGGATCAAGAAATCAACAACCTAGAACAAGAAGATTTAGATGAATTACGTACTGAAATCGGATTTCTATTTCAAGGAAGCGCTTTGTATGATTCGATGTCGGTTCGAGAAAATTTAGAGTTTCCATTACGTCGTCACACGAAAAAATTTGGTGTAATTGAAGATACCACGCCTTTAGTTATGGAAGCGTTAGAAAGTGTAGGTTTAGCACATGCCATAGATTTAATGCCAAACGAACTTTCGGGCGGTATGAAACGAAGAATTGCCTTAGCCAGAACCTTGATTTTAAAACCTAAAATTATCTTATACGACGAACCCACAACCGGTTTAGATCCTATTACATCGAAAGAAATTGTACTTTTGATGAATTCGGTACAAAAAAAATACAACACCTCTTCTATCATCATTACACATGATGTAGATTGTGCCAAAGTAATTGCCAATCGCATGATTTTGTTAATAGACGGAGTAAATTATATAGAGGGAACGTTTGGCGAATTATCAAGCTCAACCGATCCTAAAGTGCAAGCGTTTTTTAAATAATGTAACAATGGAAAAATCAAATTCACAAAAAATACAACTCGGAATCTTTGTCATTATTGGAACATTAGTTTTCTTAGCCGCGATATATTTTGTTGGCAACAAGCAAAACATGTTCGGAAACACGTCTAAATTAAAAGCTGTTTTTGCTAATGTAAACGGATTACAACCAGGCAACAATGTCCGTTATGCTGGAATTGATATTGGCACCGTAACCGAAATCGAAATGATAAACGACACCACAATTAATATAAACATGTTAATTGACAATAAAATAATGCATCATATTCAAAAAAATGCTGTGGCTACTATTAGTTCGGATGGATTGGTTGGAAATATGATTGTTAACATTATTCCAGGTAAAGGGGTTGCAAAAAAGGTGGAGAATGGAGATGTAATTCAATCTTACAGTCGTATTGGAACCGATGCTATGCTGGAAACATTAAATGAAACCAATAAAAATGCTGCGCTTTTAACAGCCGATTTACTAAAAATAACTAACGAAATCAATCAAGGAAAAGGAACGGTTGGTACATTATTAAAAGATAGTGTTATGTCGAGAGACTTGAAAGAAACGATTCATAATTTGAAAGAAACTTCTTTGGGAACTGTAAAATCGATTGACAATTTAAATCATCTGATACTTTCTTTAAATCAAAAAGACAATGTAATTGGGGTTTTAAATGATAAAGATGTGGCAGTAAAAATGAAAAATATCATCACCAATTTAGAAAAATCAAGTGCCGAAATTGATAAAGTAGTGACCAATTTAAACGCAACCGTTGTAAATATAAAAGACGGAAAGGGTGTGTTGAATTATTTATCGAATGATGAAAATTTAGTCAAAAAAATAGATTCTACTATGATGAATTTAAATGATGCCAGCGGTAAACTTAACGAAAATTTAGAAGCGTTGAAACACAACTTTTTATTTAGAGGTTATTTTAAAAAACAAGCTAAGGAGAAAGCGAAGCAAGGGAAATAGTTATTGAAGTAAAAAACTGTTAGCAATAATTTAATAATAGTCTAATAAAAAAATTTCTTTTCTAACTAGGTTTTTGTCGTTTTCGTATAGCTTCCTTTCAATAATATTTTTCTTTTTATCAAAAGTGTATTTATATTTTTTGGTCAATGTAAGTTTTTCACCTCTAAATACTTCCATTTTTGTAATATTGCCATTTTTATCATATTCAAATTTACTAGTTGAATTAGAACCTTTACTTAAAAAATTAGTTTTGATTATATTTCCTTTTTTATCATAAAATCTAATAAATGATGTTTTTTCGTTCCTTGTAGAATCAATAGTTATTATTTCTTCAGAATTTGCATTGTAATTTTGAAAATACTTTTCAATGCTAATTTTACCAGATGAGTTATGAATATATTTTGTTTCTGACAAATTATTCTTTTTGTCATAAGTCATTATTTTTTCAAATATCAATTTTCCTTCACTGAAGTTTTTATAATTAATTAGATTACTATTTTTATCATATTCATATGTATTTTTACTAAAACTAGTTGAATCATTATTAGTAGAAAATTCCTCGATGATAAATCCATTTTTATTGTATAAAAATTGGGTAGTAATCTTTCCATTCTTATAATAATCAACTTGCTTAATAAGTTTTCCTTTTCTGTCAAAGTGAAAATCTATTTTTGAAGTATCAGGTACTGTTTTATACTCACTAATAGAAAAAAGTTTAGCAATTTTTACTTTTTTAAAATCTTGAAAACTCTCAAAATCTGTATCGCTTTTATGTTTTGAAACCGAGCAAGAAAGGGTTGAAATTATCAAGATCAATAAGAGAATATTTTTCGCCATTTTTTGATAAATTACTTTTAACTATTAAATATATTCACTTTTAATATGATTTCTCCTACGTCGAAATGACAAAATGGATTTACAATTTCTCCTTCACTAAATTCAAAACTAATTCAAATTGTTCTTTTTTACTTAGCGAAGAATTATCAATTTCAATAGCATCATCTGCTTTTACAAGTGGCGAATCTTCTCTGTGTGTATCAATGTAATCGCGTTCTTCTACGTTTTGAAGTACGTCTTCGAAAGTAATGTGTTGTCCTTTTTCTACCAATTCGTCAAAACGGCGTTGTGCTCTGGTTTTCGAACTTGCCGTCATGAATAATTTCAACTCAGCATCAGGAAAAACTACTGTTCCAATGTCTCTTCCATCCATAACAATACCTTTGTCTTTGCCCATGGCTTGTTGTTGCTCGACCAATTTAGCACGCACTTCAGAAATCTCAGCCACTTTACTTACCATACGCGAAACTTCAATTGTTCTAATAGCTGTTTCAATGTTTTCATTATTCAAATACATTTCCGCAAATCCTAAAGCTGGATTAAATTGAAAACGTAAATTGATATTTTGTAATTGAGCAATCAAACCTGTTTTATCTAAATGCGTTTCAGAAACCAAGTTATGTTGCATAGCAAAATACGCCACTGCGCGATACATCGCACCCGTATCTACATAAACATAACCTAATTCTTTTGCCAATTGCTTAGCTAATGTACTTTTTCCTGTTGACGAAAAACCGTCTATTGCTATGGTAATTTTTTTCATATGTTGCCACGAATGAGCGAATTATTTTTTAATGTAAGTCGCTGAATTTTGTGTTTTTAAATTTTTAATAGTGATAAATTCATCCATAAAATACCTATTTCGATACTCTATGATTTCATAAATCGGTTCTTTGTTTAAAAAGATTGTATCATTTTTTACAACCATATCATCGAAAGAAATCATATCTCCAAAATCATATGAATTCTTTTTGTAAATCTTCCAAGTTGTATTATGTAAATCACTCTCGTCAATCTTACAAGACAACATTAAAAAGCAGAAAATTAGGAAAAACAACAATCTCATTTCACTTTTTACTTCTCCTTAATTCAAATCAATCATCAAACCAAACAAACTCGTATTAGCTGCAATGGTATATCTAGAATACGAATAATCGAATTTCACTTTCCCAAAACGCAATCCAAAACCTACTGAAATTCCAGAGAAATTACGTTTATCTACGATTCGTAATTCTTCTCCTCTTCTGAAATTATAACCTAAGCGTACATTAAATCCTTTTTCTGGAAATAATTCGGCTCCTAAAATTACATGTCTCAAAGCGTTATTAAAGAATGATACTTTTTCTTCTTCCGAACCACCATCTAAACTTCCCTGTGCTCTATTTGGATTGGAAAAAGCGATATTCCACTGCTGTAAATTCTCTAAAGTAACGTGCCAACGAATGGGCACATGCAACATCAATTGCGAAATCCCAGCATCAATAGCTAATGGTAATTTTTCATTC
Organism: Flavobacterium lacisediminis; assembly: GCF_025909975.1. Lineage (GTDB taxonomy): Bacteria > Bacteroidota > Bacteroidia > Flavobacteriales > Flavobacteriaceae > Flavobacterium > Flavobacterium lacisediminis. The sequence goes on from NZ_JAPCIO010000006.1 coordinate 153,188, forward strand.
GTATCTTGATAAGGCGTAATTTGAAATCCTAAATTTCGAACGGTTAAACCATAATTGATATCGTTATCGTAATCCACATATAAAAAACCTAAATCTACTGCGGCTCCCCAAGAATTATAACTTTCTAATGTGGAAGAAATTAACTTGGCATTGGCTCCTATATACATATCAGTCCAAGGCAAATTATAGGCATAACCTAATGACAAAGCAGCTTCACTACCCGTAAAATCAGAAGTTAAATTTCCTAATTCATCTCTTCCTTCAAAAGTACCATAATTCACATAACTAACTCCCGCGTGAAATGTTTGTAAATGTCGGTCATAAGTGTACGCATAAGCAGCAGTTCCATAAGAAACCTCACCATAATAACTTCCGTAATTTACAGATAAACGATTACCCATCTTTTCATTAATCGTTGCCGGATTATAAAAAGCCTGATTGACGTCATAATCCACTACAGTAACGGTTTTTCCGCCAAGAGCAGCTTGTCTGGGTGATTGTACTAAGTTTAAAAACTGATATACGCTCTTACCTCCTATTTGGCCAAAAGAAGCAGCCGATAGCAGTAATGATAAAAGGAATACGAGTTTTCTTAGCATTTTTTGGTGTTAATCATACTTATAACGTAAGTGCGAAGATAAAATTATATCAGTTAGTAAACAAAAAAAGAACTCCCAATAAATGAAATATTGAGAGTTCTATGAAGTATATTATTAAAATTCGAAGAATTAGTTTTTACTTTCTAAGTTTTTTGCATTTTTTACCTTTTGATTGGTAATAGCAATATCTAAAACTTCGCTCATTTTATCTACGTAATGGAACGTTAAACCTTCGATATAATCAGGTTTAATTTCCTCTATGTCACGTTTATTTTCTTTACATAAAATGATTTCTTTGATATTCGCTCTTTTAGCTGCTAAGATTTTCTCTTTGATGCCGCCAACAGGCAATACTTTTCCTCGAAGCGTAATTTCACCTGTCATGGCAATATTTTTCTTTATTCTTTTTTGTGTGAATGAAGAAACCATTGAGGTTAACATCGCAATTCCGGCACTTGGACCGTCTTTTGGAGTTGCTCCTTCCGGAACGTGAATATGAATGTTGTAATTGTTTAACACATCTGGATTGATTCCCAAAAATTCAGCATTAGCACGAATATATTCCAAAGCAATAGTAACCGATTCTTTCATCACTGTTCCTAAATTACCAGTCATGGTCATCGCTCCTTTTCCTTTTGAAATTAAGGATTCGATAAACAAAATATCGCCACCAACCGATGTCCAAGCTAAACCTGTTACAACTCCTGCCACATCATTATTTTCGTATTTATCGCGCTCCATTCGTGGCGATTTTAATACTTCTAAAATATCAGCATCAGAAACTTTTACGTTATAAGTTTCGTCCATAGCAATTGATTTTGCAGCGTGACGCACCACTTGAGCAATTTTTTTCTCTAAACCACGAACACCCGATTCACGTGTGTAACCTACTACGATTTTTTCCAATTGTTTTTTACCAATTTGCAAATCTTTAGTCGTTAATCCGTGTTCTTTTAATTGCTTAGGCAATAAATGTGTTTTTGCTATTTCAATTTTTTCTTCAATTGTGTAACCTGTCATTTCGATGATTTCCATACGGTCACGAAGTGCTGGTTGAATCGTTGACAAACTATTGGATGTTGCAATGAACATTACTTTTGATAAATCGTAGCCTAATTCCAAGAAATTATCATGGAATTCTTTGTTTTGTTCAGGATCTAAAACTTCTAACAAAGCTGAAGATGGATCACCATTATGACTCGTAGATAATTTATCAATCTCATCTAAAACAAACACTGGATTAGATGTTTTTGCTTTTTTAATGTTTTGAAGAATACGTCCTGGCATCGCACCAATATAGGTTTTTCGGTGACCACGAATTTCTGCTTCATCACGTAAACCACCTAATGACATTCTGATATATTCTCTACCTAATGCTTCGGCAACCGACTTCCCAATTGAAGTTTTACCAACTCCTGGAGGTCCATACAAACATAAAATTGGGGATTTCATATCGTTTCGCAATTTCAAAACCGCTAAATGCTCAATGATACGCTTTTTAACATCTTCTAATCCGTAATGATCTCTATCTAGAATTTTTTGAGCACGTTTTAAATCGAAATTATCTTTAGTAAATTCGTTCCAAGGCAATTCTAAAAACAACTCAATATAATTGCGTTGGATGCCAAAATCAGGCGAATTTGGATTCGTACGTTGTAATTTTGACAATTCTTTTTCGAAATGCTTTGCTGTTTTATCGTCCCATTTTTTCTTTAACCCTTTGGCACGCATTTCTTCAATTTCAGCTTCATACGAAACGCCACCCAATTCTTCTTGAATGGTTTTCATTTGTTGTTGTAAGAAATATTCGCGTTGTTGTTGGTCTAAATCGAAACGAACTTTCGACTGAATATCATTACGAACTTCTAATTTTTGAAGCTCTAAGTTCATGAAACGCAAGGTTTCAAGCGCTCTATCTTTTAAATTTGGAATCGAAAGTAATTTTTGCTTTTCTTCAACTGAAAGGTTCATGTTAGAAGAAACAAAATTGATTAAAAATGGATTACTTTCAATGTTTTTAATAGCAAAAGTAGCTTCAGTTGGAATACTTGGGCTTTCTTTAATAATTTGAATTGCTAATTCCTTAATTGAATCAACAATTGTTTTGAATTCCACGTTTTTATCATCTGGGCGTTCTTCAGCAACCTCTTTAATTTTAGCTCTCAAGTAAGGTTCTTCTTGCGTAAAAGCTTCCACTTCAAAACGTTTTTTACCTTGAAGAATTACAGTTGTATTTCCATCCGGCATTTTTAAAACGCGCATAATTCGAGCTACTGTTCCAATATGATGCACATCACTTGGTGACGGATCTTCTTCGTTTTCATCAATTTGAGCTACCACACCAATGATTTTTCCTTTGGCATTAGCATCATTAATTAACTTTATAGATTTATCTCTTCCAGCAGTTATTGGAATTACAACTCCTGGAAATAAAACAGTATTTCGTAAAGGTAAAATGGCAATATCCTCAGGCAAAGCCTCATTATTCATTTCTTCTTCATCCTCGGGCGTCATCAACGGAATTAATTCCGCATCTGGATCCATTTCCTGAAGTGACAAATTGTCAAGCGCTAGTATTTTTTGATTCGGCATAATAATATTTATGGTCTTTTTGTCAGTAATTAAATATATACTCACTATTCAAAGGTACGCAGAAAAGCGCTATTCTATTGATAATCAAATCATAAAATAAATTTAAATAGCAATTTCAAAAGTAATAGTTCAAGATGTATGCCAATAGCATTATTTTCTTGGCACTCTTAATAAAAGAAGCAATCCCACGATAAAAAATAAGATTAAAAACAAGATAGCATTTTGGATTTTACCGGTTACATCTGCAATATAACCATAGGTAAACATCCCGATTACAATACCGATTTTCTCGGCTACATCGTAAAAACTAAAAAAGGAAGTCGTATCTTTTGTTCCTTCTGGAATAAATTTAGAATAAGTAGAACGTGATAAAGATTGAATTCCTCCCATAACTAATCCTACGAAAGCGGCGGCAATGTAAAAATCATTTGGAGTTACAACGAAATAGGCATAAGTACATATTAAAATCCATGAAAAGTTTAAACCTATTAAAATTGCAATATTTCCATATTTAGCAACTAGTTTTGATGTTAGCCAAGCGCCTAAAACAGCAATCAATTGAATCAATAAAATACTAACAATCAATCCCGTTGTACGCTTACTATCGCTTCCCCATTGCACTTCTTTTTCTCCAAAATAAGCAGCAATAATCATGATAGTTTGCACAGCCATACTATAAACGAAGAAAGCTCCTAAATAACGTCTTAAGGATTTTAATTCCTTTATTTGTTGCCAAACTTTTAGTAATTCTTTAAAGCCATTAAAAACTACGTTTTTATGTAGTTTATTTTCGTTTTTATTATTTGGTAAGTAATAATAAGTGTACTGACTGAAACCTATCCACCAGATTCCAACTAATAAAAAAGAATATTTCATCATTTGAAGTCTTTCTAAATCATTATCCACAGACATAACCATTGCTAAACAAATCAATAACAAAACAACGCTACCTACATATCCTAAACTAAACCCTTTTGCGCTGATTTTATCTTGTTGTTCTTTGTGAGCGATATCGGGTAAATACGAGTTATAAAATACCAAACTTCCCCAAAAACCTATCAATGCAAACAAATACGAAATCAAACTTAAAACAATTTTATCTTCGTCTATATCAAAAAAACATAAAGACATACAAGAAATAGCCCCTACATAGCAGAAAAGTTTTAGAAAAAACTTCTTATTTCCCATATAATCGGCAATTCCTGATAATAAAGGGGAAATGAATGCGATGATTAAAAAACCTAAAGCGGTTACATAACTTATTAAAGCTTCACTTCTTATTGAAAGTCCAAATAAAACAATCTCTTCAATGTTTTTTTGGCGAAACAAAGCACCATAATACAACGGGAAAATAGTAGACGAAATTACCAACGCGTAAACCGAGTTTGCCCAATCATAAAAAGCCCAAGCGTTTAGAAGTTTAGAATCTCCCTTTTGAAGTTTTTGCATAAAATTTGTTTTAAAATAAAAAATCCCGACACTGTCGGGATTCAAATATAATAGTAATTTTTTAATTATTTGAAAGTAACGCCAAACTTAGCAGCCTCTGCTTTAGCCTTTGGAATTAACTCTTTAATTTTAGCAATACGAGTAGCATTACTAGGGTGTGTACTCATGAATTCAGGTGGTGATTGACCTCCAGATTGTGCAGCCATTCTTTCCCAAAATGCTACAGCTGTATCTGGATTATATCCAGCAATTGCCATCAAAGTTAAACCAATCATATCCGCTTCACTTTCATGAGCTCTACTGAATGGTAACATTCCTCCAAATTGAGTAGTAGCACCATATGCTGTCATAGCTATTTGCTGTGTCTCTTGTGATTTACCACCAGTAGCTACCACAACTCCTGCAGCACCCGCTTGTTGTAAAACCCCAGCACTCATTCGTTGTTGACCATGATTAGCTAAAGCATGCGCTACTTCATGTCCCATTACTGTTGCCATTCCTGCATCGTCTTTACAAATTGGCATAATTCCAGTATAAAAAACAATTTTTCCACCTGGCATACACCAAGCATTCACTTCTTTACTATCTACCAATTTATATTCCCAAGCATAACCTTCTAAATAATTGGCATAACCATTTGCATTCAACCAACGTTCTGCAGCTACTTTAATTTTAGAACCTACAGTTTCTACTCTTTTAGCATCACTTGTTCCTGTAATTACTTTATTTTCAGACAAAAACTGATTGTATTGTTGAAAAGCAGATGGTAAAATTTCGCTATTGGGAACTAATGCCAAAGTACTTTTACCAGTAAATGGATTTTTAGCACAAGAAACTACTAGCGCTAAAGCAAAAAGGGCAATAATTTTAAATTTTAAATTCATGATAATTATTTTTTACAAATTTACATCTTTTTTAATTTTCACTTGTTACACAATTACAATTTTCGTGCCTTTTTTAACTATTTTTTATAATCTCTTTTTGAAACCGATTTTATATAAGTTGTACCTTGCATAAAATTTTACAACATGCCCAAGAAGAAACAAAAGCAATCTCAAGTTATAGAAATTCCTAAAGCTATATTGTTTACAGCAAAATTATTGCAAGCGGTTTCTCCCTCGCTTACAACTAAATTTGCAGCCAAACTTTTTACAACACCCATACGACATAAATTACCGAAGCGTGAACTACATATGGAACGCGATAGTATTCAAAAGAGTATTGTTATTCCGGAAATCCAGAAAGAAATTGTGGTTTATGAGTATGGTAAAAGTGATAAAAAAGTACTTTTAGTTCATGGTTGGTCTGGAAGAGGAACACAATTGGTGAAAATTGCTGATGAATTGCTAAAAACGGGTTACATGACCATTAGTTTTGATGCGCCAGCACACGGGAAATCAAAAGGCAATTCGTCAATTATGATTGAATTTATTGCTTCTATTTTAGAAATTGAAAAGCAGTATGGACCGTTTGAATTTGCTATTGGTCATTCACTTGGAGGTATGTCGGTTTTGAATGCTATTAAACAAAATCTTCAAGTTAAAAAAGCAGTAATTATTGGAAGTGGCGATATCATTCAAGATATTATTGATGATTTCATTAGTAAACTACAACTAAAACCTGAATTCGGAATCAAATTAAGAAATCATTTTGAAGCAAAATTTGGTGGAAAAATGGACGATTATTCCGCTTACAAAGCAGCAGAAAAAACCGAAATTCCTGTTTTGATTATTCACGATAAAGATGACAATGATGTTTCTGTAAAAGCTGCTTATAATATTCAAAAACATTTGAAACAATCTGAAATCATGATAACCGAAGGTTTAGGTCATCGTAAGATTTTAGGTGATGAAAATGTAATTCAAAAAGTAAAAGAATTTATTACAAAATAAAAAAAAGTCCTTCGAATGAAGGACTTTTTTTTATTTTAGAAGTTAGGTGATAAATTGTATTTTTTATAGAAGTTATCTAGCGCTTCCAATACTTCATCTTCTGTATCAACTACTTTAATTAAGTTCATGTCTTCTGGATTGGCATTTTTCATTTTGTCAATCATCACAGTTTTAATCCAATCTAATAAACCTGACCAAAATTCGGTTCCTACCAAAATAATAGGGAATTTTCCAATTTTCTTAGTTTGAATCAATGTTACTGCTTCGAATAATTCATCTAATGTTCCAAAACCTCCTGGCATTACCACGAAACCTTGTGAATATTTTACAAACATTACTTTTCTCACGAAGAAGTAATCAAAGTTTAAGTTTTTATCTTTATCGATATACGGATTAAAGTGTTGTTCAAAAGGCAATTCGATATTTAAACCAACCGAAATTCCACCTCCATAATGAGCTCCTTTGTTTCCTGCTTCCATGATTCCAGGACCACCACCCGTAATTACACCATAACCAGCTTTACTGATTTTAAAAGCAATTTTTTCCGCTAATAAATAGTTTTTATCCTCAGGTTTTGTTCTTGCCGAACCAAAAATAGATACACAAGGACCTATTCTTCCCATTGATTCATATCCATTTACAAACTCAGACATGATTTTAAAAATTGCCCAAGAATCGTTTGATCGTATTTCGTTCCAAGTCTTTTGTTTGAATTTTTCTTGAATTCTGTGATCTTCGTTTTCGTATTGATCTGCTGCCATATTCGTTTCGTTTTAATTTTTAAAAAAGCCTGCTAAGATAATTCTTTTTTCAAAAATTGGGCTGTGTAGCTTTTTTTATTTTTTATTATTTCTTCTGGAGTTCCTTTTGCGACAACTTCTCCACCGCCTTTTCCACCTTCGTACCCAATATCAATTACATAATCGGCTAATTTGACAACGTCTAAATTATGCTCGATAATTAATACGGTATTTCCTTTGTCAACCAAGACATTAATTACATCCATCAAAACACGAATGTCTTCAAAATGTAATCCTGTTGTGGGTTCGTCTAAAATATAAAAGGTGTTTCCTGTATCTTTTTTAGATAATTCAGTAGCAAGTTTAATACGTTGCGCTTCTCCTCCAGAAAGTGTTGTACTTTGTTGACCTAAAGTAATATAACCCAATCCAACATCTTGAATCGTTTTGACTTTTCGATAGATTTTCGGAATATTTTCAAAGAATTCTACTGCTTCATCCACAGTCATATTCAATACATCCGAAATTGATTTTCCTTTGTAACGAATTTCCAATGTTTCTCTGTTGAATCGTTTTCCCATACAGGTTTCGCATTCCACATAAACATCAGGTAAGAAGCTCATTTCAATGGTTCTCACACCCGAACCTTCACAAGTTTCACAACGCCCGCCTTTTACGTTAAAACTAAATCTTCCTGGTTTATAACCACGAATCATCGCTTCTGGCGTTTGTGTGTATAAACTTCTAATTTCTGAAAAAACATCGGTGTAAGTCGCTGGATTTGAACGCGGAGTTCTTCCAATCGGACTTTGATCAATGTCAATTACTTTATCAATATGTTCTAAACCTTCAATTTTCTTGTAAGGTTGTGGTTTTTTTACAGCATTGAAAAAATGGGCATTTAAAATAGGATACAATGTTTCATTAATCAATGTTGATTTTCCACTTCCAGAAACACCAGTCACGCAAACTAATTTTCCCAACGGAATTTCAATCGAAACATTTTTTAAATTATTTCCTGTTGCACCTGATAATTTGATGGATTTTCCATTGCCTTCTCTACGTGTTTTTGGCACTTCAATCTTCATTTTACCGTTTAAATATTGTGCGGTAATGGTATCTTCTTGTAATAGTTCTTTCGGTGTTCCTTTACTGATAATTTGTCCACCAAAACGACCTGCTTTCGGACCAATATCAATCACATAATCGGCACGTTCAATCATGTCTTTATCATGTTCAACTACAATTACTGAATTTCCGATATCACGTAAACTTTCTAACGATTTTATCAAGCGTTCGTTGTCTCTTTGGTGCAAACCGATACTTGGTTCATCTAAAATATATAAAACACCAACTAATTGCGAACCAATTTGCGTGGCCAATCGAATACGTTGCGCCTCACCACCAGAAAGCGATTTTGAACTTCGGTTTAGTGATAAATAATTCAAACCAACATCTAACAAAAATTGTAGTCGAGCGGTAATCTCTTTAACAACCTCAACGGCTATAACTTTTTGTTTTTCAGATAAATGATTATCTAAATCGGCAAACCATTCGGATAACTCGGCAATATCCATTTGAACTAATTCGCCGATATTTTTTCCGTTTAATTTGAAATATAAAGATTCTTTTCTCAATCGTGTTCCTTCACATTCTGGACAATCATTTTCGTCCATAAATTCTTTTGCCCAACGCTTAATACTTGCTGAATCGGAATTATCGTATTGATTTTTGATAAAATTTGAAATTCCTTCGAAATCGATTTTATAATCTTTAGTAATTCCCATAACCTTTGACACAACAGAGAATTTTTCGTTTCCTCCATACAAAATCATATCCATTGCTTCCTGAGGAATATCTTCAATAGCATCGGTTATTTTGAAATCATATTTTTGAGCAATTATTTCCAATTGCTTGAAAATCCAAGAACTTTTATATTCTCCCAAAGGTGCAAAACCACCATTTTTAATTGATGATTTCGGATTCGGAATAATTTTCTGTAAATTGATTTCATTCACAGTTCCTAATCCGTTACAACACGGACAAGCTCCTTTTGGAGAATTGAATGAAAAGTTATTTGGTTCAGGATTTGGATATGAAATTCCAGAAGACGGACACATCAAATTACGGCTGTAAAAGCGTACTTCTTGACTTTCTTGTTCAATCACCATCATCACATCATCACCATGGTACATAGCGGTTTTGATACTTTCCGATAAACGTTTGTCGGTATCTTCTTCGGTATCAATTGCCATTCTATCAATAACAATTTCGATATCGTGTGTTTTATAACGATCGACTTTCATGCCAAATTCTAAATCCCGAATTTGACCATTTACACGAACTTTTAAGAAACCTTGCTTGGCAATTTGCTCAAATAATTCGCGATAATGTCCTTTACGAGAACGAACAACTGGAGCTAAAATATTAATGCGTTTTCCATTAAAATCTTCTAAAATCAACTGCTTTATTTGGTCATCCGAATACGAAACCATTTTTTCGCCCGTATTAAAACTGAAAGCATCAGCTCCTCTTGCATACAACAAACGTAAGAAATCGTAAATTTCTGTAATAGTTCCAACAGTTGAACGAGGTGATTTACTTGTTGTTTTTTGCTCAATCGCAATCACAGGTGAAAGTCCGTCGATTTTATCTACATCTGGACGTTCTAATCCACCAAGAAATTGTCGAGCGTAAGCAGAGAACGTTTCGATATATCTTCGTTGTCCTTCAGCATAAATCGTATCAAAAGCCAATGACGATTTTCCGGAACCTGATAAACCAGTAATAACCACTAGTTTTTCACGCGGAATAGATACATCAATATTTTTAAGATTATGGGCTCTAGCACCAATAATTTCGATAGTTTCTTCTGTTGTGTGTTGCATAATTTTTGGCAAAACGCAAAGATACTGATTTTAGTGCGAAAATTTAGGTTGAAGTAAGAATAAGAATTTGTTAAATAAAGACCTTTTATTCAATAATCATGGATTTCAAACGATGTCTATATTTTTCTAAAATTAATTGTTTGTACATAAAACCAAGAAAAATTCCGTTTTTCAGCACTGGTAAAACTTTACATTCAGAAGCATCAAATTTATCCATGATGGTTTCAAGTGTTTCATCATAAAAGATAATTTCTTTGGGTTGTTGCATGATTTCTTCAACAGCTGTATATTTTACTTTGAATTGAGAGAAAACAATTGGTCGAATTTCATCCAAATGAATAAGTCCAAGTAGTTTGTTTTTTTCGTCTAAAACAGGAAAAATATGTTCATCAGATTCTTGAATTTTTTGAACCAATTCCTCTAAACTATTACTCAAAGAAATAGCTTTAAAATCGGTTTGAATAAGTTTAGAAACATCAATAGAATTTAAAATATTGGTATCGCGGTTATCGGTAAAAACTTCGCCTTTATCTGCTAAATTTTTAATATCAAACGAATACGGCTCAAAACGTTTAGAAATGGCAAAACTTACCGAAGACACAATCATTAAAGGAACCATCAAATTATAACCGCCAGTAATTTCAGCAATTAAGAAAATTGCAGTTAACGGCGCATGAAATAATCCACTTAGTATTCCTGCCATTCCAACTAAAGTAAAATTCCCAACAGGAAGTTTTGTAAACCCTATTAAATTAAAAAATGTTGCCACCGAAAATCCCAAATAAGAACCCACAAATAGTGATGGTGCAAAATTACCTCCATTTCCACCGGCTCCTAATGTTAAACTAGTTGCATACACTTTGATTAACATCGTTAAACTAACAAAAATCAACAAAATCCAGGATGAATCTTGAAAGCGTTCAAAAACTGTATTTTGCACTAATTTTCCAGATTGATTGTCGGCTAAAAGTTTAATGCTTTCATATCCTTCTCCAAAAAGTGATGGAAAAAAGAAAATCAAAATCCCTAAAATTCCCGCTCCAAACAATGCTTTGTTAATGTAATTGAACCTTAATCTTGCAAAAAAATGTTCGATTTTTCGGAATGTTCTGGCATAATTTATCGAGACAAATCCGCTTAAAACACCTAATAAAATATAATAAGGTAAATTATGAAAATCAAAAAACTGTACCTTTTTAAAGGAGAATAAAATGGTATCGTTCAAAACTATTGTAGAAATTAAAGCTCCAGTAGCAGCACTAATCATAATTGGAATAAATGCCGTAATACTAATCTCGGCTAAAACTACTTCAATAGCAAATAAAACACCTGCAATTGGTGCGTTAAAAGCAGCTCCAATTCCGGCGGCAACTCCACATGCTAATAACAGCGTTCTATCTTTATAACTTAGTCTATAATTTTGTGCATAATTACTTCCAAAAGCTGCTCCAGTAATTGTAATGGGTGATTCTAAACCTGCGCTTCCGCCCATACCAACGGTAAACGAACTTGTAATTATTTGAGCAAACATTTGCTTTCTAGGCATAATACCTCGCTTTTTAGCAACGGCATACATAATTTGCGAAGTTCCTTTTTCTATAGAACCATCTAACACTTTTTTAATAATAATTACTGTGATGATAATTCCGATGATTGGTAAAGTACTATTACTAAAAGGAAGGTGAAGTATATCATCTAATTTTTGGGACGATTTAAAAACCCAATGCGCAAAAGTTTTCAGAATAATTACCGCCAAAGCAGAAGAAATCCCTACTAAAACACACGATAAATAAATAAACTGACGTGGTGTAAGTAACGATTTCAAAAGAAAAATAAACTGTTCTAAACGTCTAAAATTCTTATGAACTAAGTTTTTAAAAGAAAACGTTTTTTTTCTTGGCATTATTTATGATTTAAATGCGAAATTAAGCTTTAAAATCAGAAGTTAAAAGCTATAGTTTATTTAGTTCGGTAATTTTCTGTTTACACGAAATTATTAATTCTTCAAAAAAAAGAAAAAACTCCGATTCAAATTCGGTATAAAAATCTTGTAATTCCACAATAGCTTCTTGCATATTGGCTCTGTGCTTGGTTTTGTAATCCATCTGAAAAAGTATCATTTCTAGACCAGCAATAGTAGCATAACTCACAAACCAATTTCTTGCAATCATATACGGCATCATTCCCTTAATTCTCTCAGTTAAAATATCGTAATTATCTTGTAATAATTGATAGAAATTGTCGGCATAATCATCTAATTTTTCATCAGAAAACTTGCTCCAGTTTTTTGCTAAAAAGTGATCATACAAAATATCCATAATCACACCCGAATAATGTCCGTATTTTTCGTGCAAACGATGTTTACTTTGCCTATAAATAGGATGCATATCGGTAAAACTATCAATGTGGCGGTGCAATAAAATCCCTTTTTTAATTTCGGAATCGAACTTTTCATAATCGTGACCTTTGATACTATCTGCCAAGAAATTCCCGATTTTTAGCAAATCGTTAGTTCCTGATAAGTAAATATGTGCGAGATAGTTCATTTTTTATGTGTTCTTTTTGTAAATATATAAAAAAATCTTTGCGTCTTTGCGTCTTTGCGAGCTACATCTTTTATATTTGTATTTCAAAATTAAAACTACACATGACATTAATAAAATCAATATCAGGAATTCGTGGCACAATTGGTGGTGCGGTTGGCGACAATTTAACTCCAGTTGATGCTGTAAAATTTGCATCAGCTTACGGTTCGTTTTTAAAAATAAGACACGCTTCAAAAGGTAACGAACGATTAAAGGTAGTTATTGGAAGAGATGCTCGAATTTCGGGACCAATGATTCACAATTTAGTAATGAATACATTAGTTGGACTAGGAATCGATGTAATAGATTTGGGCTTATCCACCACTCCAACAGTTGAAATTGCTGTTCCGCTTGAAAAAGCTGATGGTGGAATTATTTTAACGGCTTCACACAATCCAAAACAATGGAATGCTCTAAAATTATTAAACGAAAAAGGTGAATTTTTAAGTGGAAAAGAAGGCGAGTTAATTTTAGAAATTGCCGAGAACGAAGCTTTTGATTTTTCGGATGTTGATAATTTAGGCGAAGTCATTGAAAACAATGCTTACATGGATATTCACATTGATGAAGTCCTAGAATTACCTTTGGTGGATGCTGATTTGGTAAAAACAAAGAAATTCAAAGTAGTAGTTGATGGTGTGAATTCATCGGGTGGAATTATTATTCCAAATCTACTAGAACAAATGGGAGTTGAAGTAGTAAAATTATACTGTGAACCAAACGGTCATTTTCCACACAATCCTGAACCTTTGAAAGAACATTTGGGTGATATTTGTAAATTGGTTGTAGAAGAAAAAGCGGATTTCGGAATCGTGGTTGACCCAGATGTAGATAGATTAGCTTTTATTTCAAATGATGGTGAAATGTTTGGCGAAGAATATACTTTGGTAGCCGTTGCCGATTACGTTTTATCGAAAACTCCAGGAAATACCGTTTCTAATATGTCGTCTTCTCGTGCTTTGCGCGATATTACTGAAAAACATGGCGGAACCTACCAAGCAAGTGCTGTGGGTGAAGTTAATGTGGTGGAATTAATGAAGAAAAACAACGCTATAATTGGTGGAGAAGGAAATGGAGGAATCATTTATCCAGAATCACACTACGGAAGAGATAGTATGGTAGGTGTGGCTTTATTTTTGACTTATTTAGCGAATCAAGATAAAACCGTTGCTGAAATTAGAGCTTCATATCCGCAATATTACATGAGTAAAAATAAAATTGAACTAACACCTCAAATTGATGTAGACAATGTTTTAGCAACGTTAACTGAAAAATATAAATCGGAAAATATTACCACAATTGACGGAGTAAAAATCGATTTCCCAACAGAATGGGTACATTTGAGAAAATCTAACACTGAACCCATTATTAGAATATATACAGAAGCACCGACACAATCAGAAGCTGATATTTTAGCCGAAAGATTTGTAAAGGAACTAAAAGAAATAGCAGGTATTTAAAAAGAAAAAGGTCAGATTTAAAATCTGACCTTTTTTATTATTTTCCTTTACCTCTACCATTATTGTTTTTGCCTTTTCCAGGATGACCATTCCCTTTTGATTTTGAATTTACAGAAGCATTTCCTTTATTTTTTTTGTATTTGGTTTTATGAGAATAATTATAACGTTGAGGACTATCTCCATAAAAATCCAATTCAACTTGTGTGCTTCTTCCTAAATTAATCCCCACAAAAATTGACGGTACTTTTACACTCACTGCCCATTTTCCATTATTAAAATAAATATAAACACCCTTTTGTATATCGTAATACATATTTTGATTTGGGAAGTAAATATGTCTGGTTTTAGCTCTATAGCCATGTGCTGGAGCCCAAGGTGGTGGTCCTTGTGAAAAAACTTCTGTTGGTATTACCAACATAAATACTAAAATCAATACCCCAAAAAGCGTTGCTATTCTGTTCTTAATCGTTTTCATTATATTAAATTTTAATAGTTACTTACTAGTTATAAACAATAATACTGCCAAAAATCAAGTATAACTAGTAATTTAACTTGTTTTAACATCTTCAACAAAGAAAAAAAATATTACTTAACAATAATCTTTTTGGTAATATACTCGTTACCATTAGTAACTTTTACTAAATACATGCCGGCATTCAAATTTAAATTAAGTTGAATTTCACTCTCAAAATCCTGACTTTGCACTAATTGTCCTGTAATCGTATAAATATCAACTTTTGAAGCACCTTCTAAACCTGAAACAATCAAGTATTCCGAAGCTGGATTTGGATAAACCGCTACTCTATTTTCAATAGGATTTTGGTTTGACAATGTAGAAGACCATGGTTGTCCAAAATTTGCTCCAAAAATGTAATCCGCTAAGTTTGGATGGTCTATGAACGGATTACGATTCATTTGCCAAGTGTAAATATAATTATTACGATTCTTTTCAAAGTCATCTCTTGGGTCAGTTGTATTCCAAGTTAATAATGTTGCTAAATCTCCAATACTATAAGATGGATTTCCGCTACTTAATTCTACTGGATCACCATTAACAACATTCAAAGCATCAAAACGAACTGCCATGTAAAATAGAGCTCTAGCTACATCTCCACGCCAAGAACCTTGAGTTCCCGATGGTCCTGCATAAACAGTTGAAGTGTTTACTGGACCATAATTTTTATTATTTCTAGACGAGTTTTCCTGACCACTAACAGCTCTAATATGATGAGCGTCTGAAACACCATCAACTGTAATAAAAGCACTTGTCGTGGTCCAAAAATTAATTCCATCAGCTGTATCGCCATTAGCTACTTCAAAACCACCTCTTGATTGACAAAAAATATGTTCTCTATTCCATTTCCCTACAATACTACTTGTATTTTGTTGATCTAACTTAGCAAATGGAACTTCAGTATAAATACACCAAACTTGATTATTATTTAATGGATTTCTATCAGAAGTTCGTAAAATTTCCCATATATCTGCATAACTATGTAATCTTACCACTGCTGGATTTGCAATTATATTTTGAACGGCTTGTTTTAAAGCACTACCCGATAATCCTTCTAATGAATCATAATATCCTGCTGGAATAGTTGATGTTACAACATTATATGTAGGATTTAAAGGGGTCCCCCATGGGTCTGTTGCAAAATTAGCATCATTTACCCTAAGCACCATATTGTTGTTATAAGAAACATAACCAACTGGTAAAGGTTGGAAAACAAATTTCATTTCTTCATCACCTTCATCAAATCCATCATTAGAAAGAATAATACCATTTTGTGTAGATGTTTGCCCAACTGGAATCATTACAGTAAGTCCTCCTGAGAAATCTAAATTTGTAAAGTTTCCATTAGCTAATGTAAAATTCATAATTAAATTTTCATTCTGAACAGGTTGACTTGTAGTGAAAGTAATATTAAAACTATCTCCTTCATTAAAACTTGCTTGAGGGAAAGAAACTGTTATGTAATTAATTGGAATTCCAGAGCCATCATTATTAACACCTGGTGTTGGTGATTTTACTTCAAAAGTTCCGTCATTTTTTCTTTGAATAGAATTTACATCGTTCTCTACATAAAATCTAGAAATACCGAGTTGTCCCATCAAATATGTAGGCTGTGTAGTGTTATTTGAGTGAGCAAATGCATCAACTAAATTTGGAACATCAAAAGTTGCTGAATCAACAGGAAAATCAACATCATTTCCTCTGTAAATTGAAGCTACACAAGAAGAATTTTGAATTCCGTTTAGGGGTATAATAAAAAAAGGGGTTGGTGTAACTTGAGAATTTCCAAAATGAATTATCCCATTAATATCAGTTGTTAATCCATCTAAATCAATTGTTCTATAAATTGTGTTGGTAGAAGCTCTGTAAAAAACCAAAACATATCCATCTAATGAAAAATTTGGTAACGCAATTCCATTCGAATCAAAAGATTTTAATTCAATAAATTCTTTAACATCTGCACCCGGTGTATCCGCATCAATTTCATTAATAACAACGGTTTGAGAATAAGAAAACATTCCTAATAAAAGGAATAATAATGTAAGTAATTTTTGGGGCATAAAAACTAATTTTATCAAAAATACGAATATTAAAGTGAAATTACATTTATTTTTTAACAATACTAATTAATTTTAAGTGTTTTTTAAGGCAATTGTACGAGTATTTTTATATTTTGCAGTCTTTAAGCAACTATTTGATTTATTTGTCATCTAACTATAAAACGGATTAATTCATTTTGAAATTTATAACTAAAATAATATTTCTCTTGTTTCCAATTCTGGTTATCTCTCAACATTCTTCTAGAATGACAGTTAGAGTTAACACAGAAGAAAAAACGTTGTTGATTAATCAGATTTTAACCTATAACAATACCAGTAATGATACTTTAAAACATATCATTTTAAACGATTGGAACAATGCTTTTTCTTCAAAATCATCTGCTCTAGCAAAAAAATATTCTGATGAATTCGTGAGAGCCTTTCATTTAGCAACAGAAAAAGAAAGAGGCTACACAGAAATTAAAACTATAGTAGACCACAATTTTCAAGCAATAGATTGGAACCGACCAAAAGGAAAAGTAGATTTAATAAAATTAGAACTGAACCAACCTATTTTACCATGTTCAAAACAAACCTTTACTCTTGTTTATTCGATAAAAATTCCAGATTCAAAATTCACTAAATATGGTTATGATAATGATGGTCGAATTACATTGAAAAATTGGTATTTAAATCCTTCTCGATTTGAGCATAAACAATTTATACAATACAGTAACGAAAATTTAGATGACATACCCAATGCTTTTTCTGATTTTGAAATTGAATTTGAATTACCTACAGATTATAATTTATCTAGTAATCTGGCTGAAATCAATTCATTTGAATTAATAAAAACTAAAAAAGTTGTACTTAACGCAAAAAACAAAACGGAAGCAGTCATTACAATACAACCTACAAACAGCTACCAAATCTATAAAAATGAAATTATTGAAGTAAGTTGTGGCATTGAAGACAATAAAGTAAAAGATATTGATAAAGCTATAATATTTGACAAAGTAAGCCGATTTACAGCTTCAAAATTAGGATTACCACTAACTTCAAAAATCTTAATTTCTCAGGAAGACTATGCACGCCAACCTTTTTATGGATTAAATCAATTACCTAGTTTTTTAAGTCCATTTTCTAATGAATTGATGTTTGAATTAAAATTTTTAAAAACCTATTTAAACAATTATTTAAAAGAGAATCTAAATCTAAATCAAAGACGTGATTATTGGATTTATGACGGAATACAAATGTTTCTTTTGATGCAATATGCAGATGAATATTTTCCTGAATTAAAAATGACAGGAAACGTTGCTCATTTAAAAATTTTAAAATCTTATCATTTTATTAATTTAGATTTCAACCAACAATACAACTATTTGTATATGTTGATGGCACGTAAAAATTTAGACCAACCGCTTAATGAACCTAAAAATCGCTTGATAAAATTCAATGAACAAATTGCTAGTAAATACAGAGCTGGATTGAGTTTGAAATATTTAGACAGCTATTTAGGAAACGATATTGTTCACAGCTCTATTAAAGAATATATTCAAGAAAATCAATATTTTGGAACCAATTCCCGTCAGTTTGAGACTGTTTTAATAAAAAATAGCTCAAAAGATATTAATTGGTTTTTTAGAACCGTAATTGAAAAACGCGATTTAATCGATTATAAATTTGGAAAAGTTACTAAAACCGAAGATTCTATTTCTGTAAACATCATCAATAAAACGAATACAAATGTCCCGATTTCATTATACCAATTAAAGGATAATAAAGTGATTAATAAAATGTGGTTGACAGAAATTAAAACCGATTCCACCATTGTAATTCCTAGATTAGAGGCTGATAAAATCACACTGAATTATAACAATGAAGTTCCTGAATACAACTTAAGAAATAATTGGAAATCATTAAAAGGTTTTTTCTTTAACAATCGCCCTCTTAAATTTATCTTTTTTAAAGATTTAGAAGAACCTTATTACAATCAAATCTTCTATGTTCCAGAAGTAGAATTTAATATTTATGACGGAATTGCTTTGGGAATGCGAATCAATAATAAATCTATTTTAAATAAACCATTTACATTTAGCATAACTCCAATGTATTCAAGCAATACAGGTTCAATTGTTGGTAAATTATCAGCCATTGTAGATGACAATATTCGCGAAAATGGCAAGTTATACAATATTAGATACATGATTGCTGGAAGCCGTTTTCATTACACAAAAGATGCATTTTACACTAATTTTATCCCTATTATTCAATTTAGATTTAGAGATGAAAATTTTAGAGTTAATAAAAATGAATTTATTCAACTAAGACAAGTTTATGTAAACAGAGATAAATCGCCATTAGTAACCGATACGAATACTCAAAACTACAATATTTTCAATGCTAAATATGGAAATTATCAATCGGAAGGAACGAAACATTTTTCTTTACTAAACGATTTACAAATTGCCAGTTCATTTGGAAAAGTTTCAACAGAAATTCATTACCGAAAATTGTTTGAAAACAATCGTCAAATAAGTTTTAGATTTTTCGCAGGAGCATTTATGTACAAAAGTACAAATTCCGACTTTTTTAGCTTTGGATTAGACAGACCTAACGATTATATGTTTGACTATAACTTATTAGGAAGAAGCGAAACTACCGGAATTTTTAGTCAACAATATGTGTATGCAGAAGGTGGATTTAAATCTAAATTTGACACTCGATTTGCTAACCAATGGATGACCACGATTAACGGAACTTTCAATATTTGGAATTGGATTCAAATTTATGGAGATGCAGGAATGCTAAAAAATAAATATGATAGCGCAAAATTTGTATATGATTCTGGTTTCCACTTTAATTTAGTTCCCGATTATTTCGAACTTTTCTTACCTGTTTACTCTTCAAATGGTTTTGAACTTAATTCAAGAAATTATGGTGAAAAAATCCGTTTTGTAGTTACCTTAAGTCCAAAAATATTAGTTTCTCTATTTACCAGAAAATGGTTTTAATAGCTTTTTATCTATTTTTTTAACAATTCAACAATAAAAAATCATTTTTTAATAGATTCATTGCGTTTTTCAAATTAAAACTATTGATAATTTAATAATAATTAAAAAAATATTGTCCCCCCTATTGTTTTATAATTGGTTTTAATTAAATTTGTTGAATTATCAATTTCGTACAAACGGCTTATGAAAACAGCAACAACATCGGAAGTAGTTTCTTTTGAAGATTTCAAAAAAGAAGTGATTAACGATTATAAAATCGCCCGAATCAGTAGAGAATGTAGTCTTCTTGGTAGAAAAGAAGTGCTTACAGGTAAAGCAAAATTCGGAATTTTTGGCGATGGTAAAGAGGTGCCTCAATTGGCATTAGCGAAAGCATTCCAAAACGGAGATTTCCGTTCTGGATACTATCGTGACCAAACCTTTATGATGGCAATTGGTGCTATGAATATCGAGCAATTCTTCGCTGGTTTATATGGTCATACTGATATTAATTTTGATCCAATGAGTGCTGGTCGTCAAATGGGCGGTCACTTTGCAACACATTCATTAGACGAAAACGGAAATTGGAAAAACTTAACCCAACAAAAAAATTCGAGTTCTGATATCTCTCCTACTGCTGGGCAAATGCCTCGTTTATTAGGATTGGCTCAGGCTTCAAAAATATACAGAAATGTTTCTGGAATCAACCAAACCAACTTCTCCGAAAACGGAAACGAAGTAGCTTGGGGAACCATCGGAAATGCTTCAACTTCTGAAGGTTTATTCTTCGAAACTATCAACGCTGCTGGTGTTTTACAAGTACCAATGGTAATGAGCGTTTGGGATGACGAATACGGAATTTCAGTTCACGCACGTCATCAAACAACAAAAGAAAACATCTCAGAAATCTTAAAAGGTTTCCAACGTGATGAAGAAAATAACGGTTACGAAATTTTACGCGTTAAAGGTTGGGATTACCCTGCTTTAGTAGAAACGTACCAAAAAGCATCGCAAATTGCACGCGAAGAACACGTTCCAGTTTTAGTTCACGTAAGCGAATTAACGCAACCGCAAGGTCACTCAACTTCTGGAAGTCATGAGCGTTACAAAAATGCAGAACGTTTGGCTTGGGAAGCAGAATTTGACTGTGTAGCTAAAATGAAAACTTGGTTAATCGATAACAATATCGCTACTTCTGAAGAATTAGATGAGATTGACAACCAAGCAAAAAAAGACGTTTTAGAAGGTAAAAAAGCAGCTTGGACTAACTTTACTGCACCAACAAAAGCGGAACAACAAGAATTAGTTGGTTTATTAAATACAATCGCTTCACAAAGTGAAAACAAAGTATTTATCGAGAAAATTGCTAACGATGTTGCGTCAATAAAAGAACCAATTCGTAAAGATATTTTAGTGGCAGCTCGTAAAGTGTTGCGCATGATTATCAAAGAAAATACACTTGCTACTTTAGCTACTTGGATTGAAAATTATACGGAGAAAATCCAACCAAAATTCAGTTCGCACTTATTTTCTCAATCGGATAAAACCGTTTTAAAATCAAAAGAAGTAGCTCCAACCTATGATGCAACTGCTGAAGACGTAGATGCGCGTTTGGTGTTAAGAGATAACTTTGATGCTATCTTCTCAAAATATCCAGAAACCTTGATTTTTGGTGAAGATTCAGGAAACATTGGTGACGTAAACCAAGGTTTGGAAGGCATGCAAGAAAAATACGGAGAATTACGCGTTGCCGATGTGGGAATTCGTGAAGCTACTATTTTAGGTCAAGGAATCGGTATGGCAATGAGAGGATTGCGTCCAATTGCTGAAATTCAATATTTAGATTATTTGTTGTACGCTATTCAAATCATGAGTGATGATTTAGCTACATTACAATACAGAACAGCGGGACGTCAAAAAGCACCGTTAATCATCAGAACTCGTGGTCACCGTTTAGAAGGCGTTTGGCATTCAGGTTCTCCAATGGGAATGATTATTAATGCAATCAGAGGAATTCACGTTTTAGTTCCAAGAAACATGACCAAAGCAGCTGGTTTTTACAACACCTTATTAGAAACTGACGAACCTGCATTAGTTGTAGAATGTTTGAACGGTTACCGTTTGAAAGAAAAAATGCCAACGAATTTAGGTGAATTCAAAACACCTATTGGAGTAGTTGAGACTATCAAAACAGGAACTGATATTACGTTAGTTTCTTACGGTTCAACATTACGTTTGGTAGAACAAGCAGCAAACGAATTAGAATCGGTTGGAATTAGCGCTGAAATTATTGATATTCAATCGTTATTGCCTTTTGATATTAATCATGATATTGTGAAATCGGTAGCAAAAACGAATCGTTTATTAGTAATTGACGAAGACGTTCCTGGTGGAGCAAGTGCATACATTTTACAAGAAATTGTTGAGAACCAAAAAGCCTACCAACATTTAGATAGCGCACCGCAAACATTGGCTTCAAAAGCACACCGTCCTGCTTATGGAACCGATGGAGATTACTTCTCAAAACCTTCAACAGAAGACATTTTTGAGAGAGTGTATGCGATTATGAATGAGGCAAATCCAACAAAATATCCAAATTTGTATTAAAAAATTTGTTTATTCGAAAATTAATTAGAAATATTTGCAACATACAATTAAGAAAATGATTTCAATTTTAAACAATACTTGGTGGTGGTCTAACTTACGTCGAACTTCGTGAGCGAAACCTGCTATAGTATAATTTAAAACCAAATACATAGAAAAGGCTTGTCAATCACGACAAGCCTTTTTTTATTGCCAAAAATTAAACAAATATGAAAAAATACAAGTTACATACCAATTACAAACAAATTCTAGCCGACACCATTACGCCTGTGAGTGTTTATTTGAAAATTCGCGATAAATTTCCAAATAGCATCTTGCTAGAAAGTTCTGATTATCATGCGAATGACAACAGTTTTTCATACATCTGTTTCAATCCGATAGCTTCTATTAAGGTAGAAAATCAAAAAATTGAAACGAATTTCCCTGATGGATTTTCAGAGATTATTCCAATTGATTCTGGTGTTAACGTGGCTAAAGAAATCGAAAATTTCTCTAATCAATTTCAAACAGAAAAGTCAGATTTTAAATTCATCACGCAAGGATTATTTGGCTATTTAGCTTATGATGCGATTCAATATTTTGAAAAAGTTTCGATTGCAAAAAAATCAATAGAAAACGAAATTCCCGAAATCTTTTACGCTGTTTATCAAAACATTATTGCTATTAATCATTTCAAAAACGAAGCGTATTTATTTTGTCATAGTTTTGATGGAAGCAATAATATCGCTGAAATTGAACAATTATTACAATCGAAAAACTTTGCTTCCTTTTCGTTTCAAAAATCAGGAAACGGAACTTCAAACTTAACCGATGATGAATTCAAAAACTACGTTTCGTTAGCCAAAAAACATTGCTTACGTGGTGATGTTTTTCAATTGGTGTTATCTCGAAGATTTTCACAAGATTTCAAAGGCGATGAATTCAATGTGTATCGTGCTTTACGAAGTATAAATCCTTCACCGTATTTGTTCTTTTTCGATTATGGAAATTTCAAAATATTCGGTTCATCGCCCGAAGCGCAATTGGTAATCAAAAATAATTTCGCCGAAATTCATCCTATCGCAGGAACATTCAAACGTACCGGAAACGACGAACAAGATGCCGAATTAGCTAAAAAATTAGGCGAAGATTCTAAAGAAAACAGCGAACATGTCATGTTGGTCGATTTAGCAAGAAACGATTTAAGCCGAAGTTGTAACGAAGTAAAAGTAGATAAATACAAGGAAGTCCAATTTTTCTCTCACGTGATTCATTTGGTGTCAAAAGTATCAGGAAAATTAAAAGAAAATCATACTTTTATGGAGTTGGTAGCCAAAACATTCCCAGCCGGAACATTAACCGGAGCACCAAAAATAAAAGCCATGCAATTAATAGAAAACATTGAGAAAACCAACAGAAGTTTCTATGGTGGTGCTATCGGAGTTTTAGATTTTGAAGGCAACTTTAATCACGCTATTATGATTCGTTCTTTTTTGAGTAAAAATCACACCTTACACTTTCAAGCTGGAGCCGGAATTGTAGAAAGTTCATCAGAAGAAAACGAAATGCAAGAAGTATACAACAAATTGGGCGCTTTGCAAAAAGCTTTAGATTTAGCAGAAAACATATAAAAAGGTTTCAAGTTTCAGGTTTCAGGTTAATTGGAACTTGAAACTTGAAACAAAAAAAACATGAAACAAAAAAACATGAAAATAGCAGTTATAGACAATTACGATAGTTTTACATACAATTTAGTCCACTATTTAGAGGATTTGAATGCGAATGTAACCGTTTTCAGAAACGATGAATTTGAATTGAATGAATTAGAAAAGTTCGATAAAATTCTACTTTCGCCAGGACCAGGAATTCCTGATGAAGCGGGTTTGTTGAAAGAGGTAATCAAAAAATATGCTACTACTAAAAGTATTTTCGGAGTTTGCTTAGGATTACAAGCTATAGGAGAAGTTTTCGGCGGCACTTTAACCAACTTAGAAAAAGTCTATCATGGTGTAGCTACAAAAGTCACAAAAACCGAAGACGACTTCATTTTTAATAATTTACCAAACGAATTTGAAGTTGGGCGCTACCATTCTTGGGTAGTTTCAAATGAAAACCTTCCGGCTGAATTAATCGTAACTTCTACTGATAAAAATGGTCAAATTATGTCGATGAAACACGCACATTTTGATATTCGTGGTGTTCAATATCATCCTGAAAGTGTTTTAACACCTTACGGAAAAAAAATCTTAGAAAATTGGCTTTTGAATTAGTTGTCAATATTCAGTAATAAGTGTTCAGTAAATAAAAAATCCAAATGAAAAATATATTAAATCGATTAATTCAACACGAAATCTTAACTAAAGAAGAAGCTAAAGACGTTTTGGTCAATATTTCTTCTGGAAGTTATAATCCAAGTCAAATTGCGGCTTTTATGACCGTTTACATGATGCGAAGTATAACCATTGAAGAATTAGCAGGTTTCCGTGAAGCTTTGCTAGAATTGTGCATTCCAGTTGATTTTTCAGCATATAATACTATCGATTTGTGTGGAACTGGAGGCGATGGAAAAGACACTTTTAACATTTCTACTTTAGCTTCATTCATTGTAGCTGGAGCTGGAATTAAAGTTGCGAAACACGGAAATTATGGCGTTTCCTCTATTTCGGGATCGAGTAATGTGATGGAAAAAATGGGTGTGAAATTTACTAACGATTCTGATTTCCTAACCAAATCCATCGAAGAAACAAATATTGCTATTTTGCACGCACCACTCTTCCATCCGGCTATGAAAAATGTAGGTCCGATTCGAAAAGAATTAGGTGTGAAAACGTTTTTTAATATGTTGGGTCCAATGGTAAATCCATCATTTCCAAAAAATCAAATGGTTGGTGTTTTTAGTTTAGAATTGGCTAGAATGTATGCCTATTTGTACCAAAATACTGAAACCAACTACTCTATTTTACATGGATTAAGCGGCTTTGACGAAGTTTCATTGACTGATGAAGTGAAAATTATATCCAATACATCTGAACAAATTTTAAAACCATCGGATTTCAAATTACCCGAATGCCGATTAGAAACCATCAAAGGTGGAACAACCGTTGATGAATCAGCTAAAATTTTCTACGACGTCATTTCTGGAAAAGGAACAACAGCTCAAAATAATGTAGTTTGTGCTAATGCAGCCATCGCCATTCAAACTGTTGAAAAATCGAATTATGATGAAGCTTTAGCAAAAGCGCAAGAAAGCTTAGTTAGCGGAAAAGCATTAGAAAAAATGAAAAAATTAATCGAAATAAGTAACTAATCATGAACATTTTAGATAAAATAATCATCGATAAAAAACGTGAAGTCGAACTAAAGAAAAGCATCATTCCCGTTTCGCAATTAGAAGCTTCTGTTTTATTCAATTCTCGAACCTATTCATTGAGTAAGTTATTAAAAAACAGCTTTTCAGGAATTATTGCGGAGCACAAACGTCGTTCGCCATCAAAAGCCATTATTAATAACAATCATTCAGTTGAAGATGTAGTTTTAGGATACCAAAATGCGGGAGTTTGCGGAATTTCGGTTTTGACAGATGCTAAATATTTTGGTGGAAGTTTGGATGATTTGTTATTAGCAAAAGCTTCAGTAAATATTCCATTATTACGAAAAGAATTCATTGTAGATGAATACCAAATTTTAGAAGCCAAAGCCCACGGAGCCGATGTAATCCTATTAATTGCAGCGGTTTTAACTCGAAAAGAAATCAAACAACTTTCAGAATTTGCACATAGTTTAGGTTTAGAAGTATTGTTAGAAGTACATAATTTAGAAGAATTAGAAACAGCCATAATGCCAAGTTTAGATATGATTGGTGTTAACAATCGTAATTTAAAATCCTTTGAAGTGAGTTTAGATTATAGTAAAGAATTAGCTTCTAAAATTCCAGACGAATTTGTAAAAGTATCAGAAAGTGGGATTAGTTCTTTTGAAGCAGTAAAAGAATTACAAAAATATGGTTATCAAGGCTTTTTAATGGGTGAACATTTCATGAAAACAGAAAATCCTGGTTCGGAAGCCCAAAGATTCATTCAAAAATTAGTGATATGAAAAACGTAAAACTAAAAATTTGCGGTATGAAATATCCTGAAAACATTGAGGAGATATCAACTCTAAATCCTGATTATTTAGGTTTTATTTTCTGGGAAAAATCAAGTCGAAATATGAATTTGGAAACAATTCCTGAAATTCCAAGATCTATTAGAAAAGTTGGGGTTTTTGTAAATGCATCCATACAAGACATAATTTCAAAAGTGAATCAATATCAATTAGACATAGTGCAATTACATGGAAATGAATCTGTGACCTATTGTAAAAACGTGAAGAAATTTGGGGTTGAAGTAATTAAAGTGTTTTCGATTGGAGATAAATTCGACTTTACAACTATTAAAGAATATGTACTATTTGTTGATTATTTCCTTTTTGATACCAAAGGAAAGTTACCTGGTGGAAACGGCATTACTTTCGACTGGAAAATAGTAGAAAATTATCCCTACGAGAAACCCTTTTTCTTGAGTGGTGGCATAGGTAAAACCGAAGTGGATGCTATAAAAGACTTCTTCAAAACCGATGTAGCAAAAAAATGCATTGCCATAGATGTCAATAGTCGATTTGAAACAAAACCAGCATATAAAAGTGAAATTAAACTAAGAAAATTTAAAAAATTGCTATATGAAAACGAAATATAATGTTGATGAAAATGGTTTTTATGGCCAATTTGGAGGCGCTTTCATTCCTGAAATGTTATACCCAAATGTGGAAGAATTAAAAGAAAACTACTTAAAAATAATGGCTGAACCTTCTTTTCAAGAAGAGTTTAACGACTTATTACAACAATTTGTAGGTCGTCCAACGCCATTATATTTTGCCAAACGGTTATCCGAAAAATACAACACCAAAATCTACTTAAAGCGAGAAGATTTGTGTCATACAGGCGCGCACAAAATCAACAATACTATCGGACAAATTTTAGTTGCGAAGCGTTTAGGAAAAACTAGAATTATTGCCGAAACTGGAGCAGGTCAACACGGTGTTGCTACGGCAACCGTTTGCGCTTTAATGGGATTAGAATGTATCGTTTATATGGGTGAAGTCGATATCAAAAGACAAGCACCAAACGTAGCACGAATGAAAATGTTGGGAGCAGAAGTTCGTCCAGCCACTTCGGGTTCAAAAACCTTGAAAGATGCGACTAACGAAGCTATTCGTGATTGGATTAACAATCCGATTGATACATTTTATATCATTGGTTCTGTGGTTGGACCTCATCCTTATCCCGATATGGTGGCACGTTTTCAAAGTGTGATTTCTAAAGAAATTAAATCCCAACTTCTAACACAAGAAGGCAAAGAAAACCCAGATTACGTAATTGCTTGTGTAGGTGGCGGAAGCAATGCTGCTGGAGCATTTTACGAATTTTTAGATGAAGAATCAGTGAAATTAATTGCTGTGGAAGCGGCTGGACATGGCGTTGATTCTGGCGAAAGTGCTGCGACTTCTGTTTTGGGTAAAATCGGAATTATTCACGGAAGTAAAACCTTATTAATGCAAACTGAAGACGGACAAATCACAGAGCCCTACTCTATTTCAGCAGGATTGGATTACCCAGGTGTAGGACCACTTCATGCACATTTACATGATACAAATCGCGCTGAATTTATTGCTATTACCGATACTGAAGCTATGCATTCAGGATTAGAAATTTCTAAAACTGAAGGAATCATTCCAGCTATTGAAACGGCGCATGCTTTTTCGGTTTTGGATAAAAAACAATTCCAACCAACTGATATTGTGGTCATCAACTTATCAGGAAGAGGTGATAAAGATTTGAATACCTATATCGATTATTTTAAATTTTAAAATCTAACCGCAAAGCACGCAAAGAGAATCGCAATGTTCGCAATGGTTTATCAATTCTTTGCGAACATTGCGTAAAACCTAGCGTCTTTGCGGTTAAATCAACAAAACCCTTAGTATTTTAAAAAATGAACAGAATCAACCAAAAATTACAAGAAGATAAGAAACTGCTTTCCATATATTTCACTGCAGCATTTCCAAAAATAAATGACACTGTTTCCATCATTCAAGAATTGGAAAAAAACGGTGTGGATATGATTGAAATTGGGTTACCTTTTTCAGATCCGTTAGCCGATGGACCTACCATTCAAGAAAGTTCTACTATTGCTATTGAAAACGGAATGACGACTTCGCTCCTATTTGAACAATTAAAGGACATACGAGAATCGGTTCAAATTCCTTTAATCATCATGGGGTATTTTAATCCAATGATGCAATTTGGAATAGAGAAATTTTGTCAAAAATGTGCTGAAGTTGGAATTGATGGATTAATAATACCCGATTTACCTTTATTCGTTTACGAAACCGAGTACAAAGCTATTTTCGAAAAATACAACTTGAAAAATATCTTTTTGATTTCGCCACAAACTTCAGTTGAACGTATCCAACAAATTGATGCTATTTCTGATAGTTTTATCTATATGGTGAGTTCGGCTGCGGTTACGGGAAGTCAATCAGGATTTGGTTCAGAACAAATGGATTATTTCAAACGAATTGCCCATTTAAACTTGAAAAACCCTCAAATTGTTGGTTTTGGAATTAAAGATGAAGAAACGTTTCAACAAGCTACTCAACATCAAAAAGGAGCGATTATTGGAAGCGCTTTTATTAATTTTTTAAAAGACAATCCGATTTCAGACATTTCTAAATTTGTCAATAAAATCAAATAAAAATTAGGAAAGTTCATAGTATTTTTTTGTAAATTGTAACTTTTTGTAAAAGTAATCGTATAATTACAAAACTAACTGACAACTATGAACTTTCTTGAACACTATGAGCCGTTACTCAAGGCTTTTTGGTACATTGCGTTACCTGTGAGTATCTTTTTTCTATTGCAAACCATTTCTACTTTCATTGGATTAAGTGGTTCAGAAACTGATGCCGATTCACACGATGGTGATGGGGATATGCCTTTTGAATTATTTACATTGCGTAACTTAATCAACTTTTTATTAGGATTTAGTTGGACTGGAATTTCGTTTTATCAATCTGTTGAAAACAAAACGATTTTGATTGGAATTTCTGTTTTAGTAGGATTGCTTTTTGTGGGTGTTTTCTTTTTCTTAATCAAACAAATTTTAAAACTTTCAGAAGATAATAGTTTTAAAATTGAAAATACCATCAATAAAACAGCTGAAGTATATCTTACAATTCCAGAAGCTAAATCAGGAAAAGGAAAAATTCAAATTAGTGTGAATGGTTCGTTTCATGAACTGGATGCTATTACAAATTCACAAGAAAAATTAGCTTCAGGAAGCGCTGTAAAAGTAGTTGCTGTGGAGCACAATTTTGTTATCGTAGAAAAAATCTAATCCTTTATTTATATGACACAAATTATCATTATTGTTGTAGCCGCTTTTGTGCTATTCGTTACTTTCGTGACCTTAATTTCGCGATACAAAAGATGTCCTTCAGACAAAATTTTAGTTATTTATGGAAAAACTGGTGGTACATCTGCAAAGTGTGTTCACGGTGGTGGGGCTTTTATTTGGCCAGTAATTCAGGATTATTCATTTTTAGATTTAAAACCAATTTCTATTGAAGCCAATTTAACCAATGCGCTTTCAAGACAAAATATTCGTGTAGATGTTCCGTGTCGCTTTACCATTGCAATTTCAACTGAAACAGATAGTATGAATACTGCTGCTGAACGTTTGTTAGGTTTGGCACCAGAGCAAATTCAAGAATTAGCAAAAGATATTTTATTCGGACAATTGCGTTTAGTTATCGCTACGATGACGATTGAAGAAATCAACTCGGATAGAGATAAATTTTTAGATAATATTTCTAAAAATGTAGATTCGGAATTAAAGAAAATTGGTTTAAAGTTAATTAACGTTAACGTTACCGATATCAAAGACGAATCAGGCTACATCGAAGCTTTAGGAAAAGAAGCTGCTGCAAAAGCGATTAACGAAGCTAAAATTTCAGTTGCTGAACAAGAGAAAATTGGAGAAACTGGAAAAGCAATGGCAGATCGTGAAAAAGACGTTCAAATTGCGGAAACTCATAGAGATCGTGACGTTAAAATTGCGATTACTAATAAAGATAGAGAAGTAAGTATTGCTGCTGCTTTTAAAGATGAAAGCATTGGAAAAGCAGAAGCACAAAGAGATACTCGTGTTGCAACATCTGAAGCTAATGCGATTGCGGTTCAAGGAGAAAATGAAGCAAAAATTGCAATTGCGCAATCAGAAGCTGCAAGACGTGAAAAAGAAGCAGAAGCTTTACGTATCGCGTTAGCATCTGAAAAAGTTCAAAGTGCTAAAGCTTTAGAAGAATCATATTTGGCAGAACAAAAAGCAGAATCGGCCCGTGCTGACAGAGAACGTGCAACTCAAAATGCAAATATTGTAATTCCAGCAGAAATTGCAAAACAAAAGGCAATTATCGATGCGCAAGCAGAAGCAGAAAGAATCCGTGAACAAGCAAAAGGAGAAGCCGATGCAATTTTTGCAAAAATGGAAGCAGAAGCAAAAGGTTTATATGAAATCTTAACAAAACAAGCCGAAGGTTATAAAGAAGTAGTTAGTGCTGCTGGTGGTGATCCAACAAAAGCGTTCCAATTGTTATTAATTGAGAAATTACCTGAATTGGTTAAAACTCAGGTGGAAGCAGTTAAAAACATCAAAATTGATAAAATCACAGTTTGGGATTCTGGAAATAATACAGATGGAAATGGCTCAACAGCGAATTTCGTTTCTGGAATGATGAAAACGGTTCCGCCTTTAAATGACTTATTCAATATGGCTGGTTTAAATTTACCAACGTATTTGAAGGGTGAAGATATGCCAAAAGATGCTTCAAGTTCTACAGAAGTTACATCAACTGAAGAAGTGAAGTAATTTTATTGAAATTTAAAATAGAAATCCCAAATTCCAATAATATGGATTTGGGATTTTTTATATTTCTAAATTTTAATTTTATCTTGTAAAAACTAAGATATTTCCTTTACTCAAATTAGCATCAAAAGCGTAACCTTCGTAGTTAAAACCTTTTAAATCTTCAATGGTTTCAGCATTTGTATCGATAATGTAGCGCACCATCAATCCTCTTGCCTTTTTAGCGAAGAAACTAATCATTTTTAGTTTACCGTCTTTGTAATCTTTGAATTCAGGAGTAATTACTGGAACTTTTAAAGCTTTTGTATCAACTGCACTAAAATATTCATTACTAGCTAAATTTAGGAATAATTCACCCTTAGTAAGCTCTTTATTTAAAGTATCTGTTATAGCTTTCTTCCAAAATTCATAAAGATTTTTCTTGGTTCCAATTGCAATTGAAGTTCCCATTTCTAAACGATAGGGTTGCATTAAATCTAAAGGTTTTAATAGTCCGTACAAACCAGAGAGGATTCGTAATTTGTCTTGTAAAACAGTTACTTTTTCAGCTGGTAAAGAATATACATCTAATCCTGTATATACATCACCATCAAAAGCATAAACTGCTGGGCGTGCATTTTCAGGAGAAAAAGGAATACTCCATTCCTGATTGCGTTGCCAATTTAATTCGGCTAACTTTTCAGAAATATCCATAAGTTCCATCAATTGTTTCGGTTTTTTCTTTTTTAGTGTTTTTTGAATGGTTTCCGATTTTGATAAAAAAGCAGGTTCCGTATAGTTAGAAATGGGTAACGGCCTTTCATAGTTTAAAGATTTAGCTGGAGATATAACAATTTTCATAATTTATACTTTCTGTTTTTCAAAAGTACGAAAATATACAAATGTTGGTTTAAGAGTTTTATAAGAAATTATTATAGCACTATAAAAAAACCTCCTAATATCTTTTGATTTTGGAGGTTCTACTTTTTTTATATATTTTCTATTATTCTTCAGTAAACGTTTGTGCTTTTGAATACACACGCCATTTTTCAATACATTCCTGTAAATCTTGTGGAATTGGCGTATCAAAACGTAAAAATTCTTTTGTGATAGGATGTTCAAATCCTAATGTTTTTGCATGAAGTGCTTGTCTTGGTAATACTTTAAAACAATTGTCTACAAACTGTTTGTATTTTGTAAATGTGGTTCCTTTTAAGATGGAATCACCGCCATAACGCTCGTCATTAAAAAGTGTGTGACCAATATGTTTCATATGCACACGAATTTGGTGTGTTCTACCTGTCTCTAATTGACAAGAAACTAAAGTTACGTACCCAAATCTTTCTAAAACTTTATAATGAGTTACCGCTGGTTTTCCTTTTTCGTCACTTTCATGAACTGCCATTCGCATTCTATTCGTATCATGACGACCGATATTCCCTTCAACAGTTCCTTCGTCTTCTTCGATATTTCCCCAAACTAGAGCAATATATTCACGTTCAGAAGTTTTTTCAGCAAACTGTTTTGTCAAATAAGCCATTGCGTGTTCGGTTTTAGCCACGACTAATAAACCTGTTGTATCTTTATCAATTCGATGCACCAAACCTGGTCTTTCGGAACTATTCATTGGTAAATTCTCAAAATGATAAGCTAATGCATTTACTAAAGTTCCAGAATAATTACCATGACCTGGATGCACAACCATTCCTGCTGGCTTATTAATTACCAACAATTGGTCGTCTTCATAAACAATTTCTAACGGAATATTTTCAGGTGTTAGCAATTGCTCATAAGTTGGGTGTGCCAATACTAAACGTACGACATCTCCTGCTTTTACTTTGTAATTTGATTTTACCGCAACATCGTTCACTAAAATAGAACCATTTTCTGCTGCTTGTTGAATTTTATTTCGAGTAGTATTTTCAATCATGTTCATCAAAAATTTATCCACACGCAAGGCCGATTGACCTTTACTTGCTTCAAAACGATGATGTTCGTATAACTCGTCTTCGAGTTCGTTTCCTACATTATAATCCGCCATTTTCTTCTTTAAATTCTACTGGTTCTGTTACGCCTTCTTCTGCTGGTGGTAATGTATCTGCTGGTTCTTCAGAACTAAAAGTTTCTTCATTAAACACTTCTTTCCCATCTCCTAAAACAAAATCTAAAACAGAGTTTTTCTTTACCTTATCTCCTGCTCTTAAACGTCTACCGTTTTGGTAAATTTGCAATACCACATCTTTAGCAATATGCGGTTTATAAGTAACTTTACCTTCTTTCAACGTTAATGATTTTATGGTGGCCGAAATTTGTCGGAACGTTTTGTCTTTGAATTCTGGAATAGTTATATCTGTAAATTCGCCAGCGTTTAATTTCACATAGACTTTTCTACCGTCTTTTACTAAACTTCCTGCTTTTGGATCTTGTTCTAAAATAGTAAAAGGTGGAAAATCAGCATTAAATTCTACCGTATCTAACAAAAATACTTCTAAATCTAATTCGTTTAACTTTTCTTCAGCAACTTCTAATTTCATTTTTGCCAAATCTGGTACTTTAATTTCCTGACCATGATTGGTTCTAAAATCTAAAAATTGGATTACTAAAAAAGTAAAACCCACTACAATAGCTAATGCTAGAAAAGCTTGAATAAAAAAAGTTCTGCTTATTAAAAACTTAAATAAACTCATACAAAATGATATTTTGACAAAGATATAAAATTCAAAAAGAAATAACGATGCAATTCATTTTGATTTCTTCACAGAATTAAAACGAATGAATTGCAAAAATATTTCTTTGGTAAACGAATAAAAGAACGCAAAATCTCAATAAATAATGTAATTTTGTGTATATCAATTTGAAATTTAAAATGAAAAACGTAGCCATTATCATGGGAGGTTACTCTAGCGAGTACAAAATTTCGTTAACTAGCGGAAATGTAGTGTTTAACAACATTAATCGTGCAAAATTCAATTCATATAGAATTCATATTTTCAAGGAAAAATGGGTGTATGTGGACGAAAATGATGCCGAATTTCCTATTGATAAAAACGATTTTTCAGTATCGGTTAATGGAACGAAAATTAATTTTGATGTCGTTTTTAATGCCATTCATGGAACTCCTGGCGAAGATGGTTTAATGCAAGCGTATTTCGAATTACTAAATATTCCTCAAACTTCTTGCGATTATTATCAAGCAGCGTTAACGTTTAATAAACGCGATATGTTATCGGTTTTAAAACCTTACGGAATCAAAACGGCGGAATCGTATTATTTGAATTTAGGCGATGAAATTAACGTAGACGCCATTTTAGCGAAAGTGGGTTTACCATGTTTCGTAAAACCAAATAAATCCGGCTCAAGTTTCGGAATTTCGAAAGTAAAAACGAAAGAAGAATTCCTTCCAGCCATTGAAAATGCTTACAAAGAAGACGATGAAATCATTATTGAAAGCTTCCTTGACGGAACAGAAGTTTCTGTTGGAGTTATAAATTATAAAGGAACAGTTACCGTTTTACCAATTACCGAAATTGTATCTGAAAACGACTTTTTTGATTACGAAGCAAAATATTTAGGGAAATCTAAAGAGATTACGCCAGCCAGAATTTCAGAAGAATTGAAAGTAAAAATAGAAACGGTTGCTAAAAGAGCTTACGAAGTATTGAAAATGAAAGGTTTTTCGAGAAGTGAATTCATTATCGTAAACAATGAACCACACATGTTAGAAATGAATACGATTCCAGGTTTAACTACCGAAAGTATTTTACCACAACAAGCTCGCGAAGCAGGAATTTCATTACCTGAATTGTTTGAAAACGCTATTGAATTGGCTTTAAAGAAATAAACTATGAAAAAAGCAATATTTCCAGGTTCATTTGACCCAATCACGAACGGACACTACGATATTATCAAAAGAGGTATTTCTTTATTTGATGAAGTTATTGTAGCCATTGGCGTTAATGCTGAAAAAAAATACATGTTTTCATTAGAAGACAGAAAACGTTTTATTGAAGAAGCTTTCAAAGACGAACCTAAAGTAAAAGTTATCACTTACTCTGGTTTGACCATCGATTTGTGTAAAAAAGAAAATGCTGAATTCATATTACGCGGACTAAGAAATCCAGCCGACTTTGAATTCGAAAAAGCCATTGCACACACCAATCGCGTCATGTCGAAAATTGAAACTGTTTTCTTGTTAACCGCTGCTAGAACTTCTTTTATATCCTCAAGTATTGTTCGTGATGTATTAAGAAACGGTGGCGATATTTCTCAGTTAGTTCCTGAATCGGTTTTAGATAAAAAATAGATTAATTCTCAAATACAATCAACTTCTCTTTAATAATTACATTCAAAAAGTGAAATTCGGTTTTTATCCATTCCAAAGTTTTGGGTTGGTAAATAAAAACATGGGTAAAATCATCTTTGTAGTACCAATTCTCAAATGGCTTTTGGTTGTTATAAACCTCAGTTTTGCAAAATAATTTACCTTTTGGAAGTAATAAACTTTGAAGCAACTTAAATTCCTGATATGGATGATGAAAATGCTCCATTACTTCGCAACACGAAACGTAATCGTATTTTTCTTGTAAAAGTGATGGTTCATTCGCGAAAAACAAATCGTAATTCTGTACTTGATAGCCTTTATCAGTCAACATTTTAGCAATCACTGGACCGGTTCCTGAACCGAAATCCAGACCTTTAGCTTCTGCAGTAAAATCGTGCAATACAGCGTTGACTATTGGTGAAACAAACGCTTGGTAGCGTTCATCAAAAACATCATTATTGTGTTTTTCGTAGTGTTCTTTCTCTTCTTCAGCGGTTAAAAAAGTATCTTTTGGTCTGAAAATGCCATCGCAAGTATTACATTTATAAAACAAATGTTTAGGCTTTTCGCAAAAAAGCGTTGCTATGGAATTACATAATGGACAAGTTGGAGAAGTCATAAATCAAAATTATTGATTAAGTTGAATAATCTTCTGTTTTAACCAAAAACCAGTCATTATTGACTCTTTTGAAAGTGAACTTTATTAAAATTCCATTCCCGATTCCTCTGTAATAAATATTTCTAAAAACATTATTTGAATCAATATTTGCAAAAAAAAGTAAACTTTCTATTTCTTCAACAAGATTAAAATGATTCCATTTTTCTTTTTCTATTTTCTGTGAAATGGTCTGATAATCATCATCAAGAGAATAATCTTCTAAGGGAAATAAAATATGTTCTTTTTGATAAATACTATCTTTTGAGAATTTCATTAAAAAATCAACAAACTTTTTTTCGGGCAAACTATTAATGGAAATAGTATTAGAACCTGAAAACGTCCATTTCTGATTTATCTTTTCAAACTTATACTTTAAATTTTTAACTTTTTTAAAATCAAGAATTATCAAATCTTGTTTGTCTGAAAGGTTTTTTTCTTCAAAAACAGATAATGTATCCGAGTTCAAGTAAGCGACAAAATCTTTCGATGAGAAAAAATTATAATCAATAGAATTGTCTTTATTGCTATTTTGAAATCTTTTCTCAAAAATAAAACTTTCAAAAAATTCCATAAAAGAAGTTGTATCTATAGAAACAGTAGAATTTTCCTGATTCATTTCTACTGCTTTTTCCTGAAAACCTTCTAACTTTCTGTCATCAGATTTACATGAAAACAAACCAAATATTAGAATTAAAATCAAATATTTCATGGACCAACCAATTTACTCCTCCTCTTTCTTAATCACCTTTCTCGCTACTTCAATTTTATACTTTTTTCCTTTCATTTTCTCCTCTTTGATGCTTTGCAATAACGATTTTACTTTTGGATATTTCACCGCTACAAACGAAATAAAATCTTTTACTTCGATTAATCCAATATCGTCTTTTTCTAATTTTCCTTTTTGCGAAAAGAAACCTACAATGTCAATTTTATTCAATTTATTTTTCTTTCCTCCGCTAATGTAAAGCGTTTGATATAAAGGCGCTTTTGGCAATGATTTCGCACTAGAAACATCTAATCTACGTTTGCCGTAATCAAAATAATCGGATTTTTTTTCGGTTTCGTGAATTAGCACATAAGCGGTTCCGGTTGCTAACATACGTGCTGTTCTTCCGTTTCTGTGGGTGAATTCGTCTTCTTTTGCGGGTAAATGGTAATGAATTACGTGTTTCATTTCTGGAATATCCAAACCACGTGCCCCTAAATCGGTCGTAATCAAATACGAAACACTTCCATTTCTAAACTGAATCAAAGCACGTTCTCTCTCGTCCTGGTCTAATCCGCCGTGATAATACGTGGAAATAATACCTTTTTGGGTTAACATTTCATTAATGCGTTCTACCGCTTCTCTGTGATTACAAAAAATAATCGCAGCTTCTGAATTTAATGAACAAATCAACTGAAACAACGAATCAATTTTATCTTTGGATTTCGAAAATACAATACGAACATCTAAATTATCATTCTGTTTTTGGTTCGGAATAAAATCAATTACTTTCGGATCAATTACTTTAGTATATTTCGGAATTTCCACACCAGAAGTCGCAGAAACTAAAATGCGTTTGTTGGCTCTCGTGATTTTTCCAATGATATACGACATTTCTTCATGGAAACCCAATTGTAACGATTTATCAAATTCGTCTAAAACATAGGTTTTGATGTTATTGGTAGCAAAACTTCCTCGGTCTAAATGATCGGCAATTCTTCCGGGTGTTCCAATTAACAACGCTGGTGGATTACTTAAATTATTGATTTCGATATCAATCGAATGGCCGCCATAACACGTATTGACTTTGTAATGCGTTCCCATTTTTTTCCAAACTTGTTCAATTTGCAAACCTAATTCGCGCGAAGGCACTAAAATTAAGCATTGAACCCCTTTTACATCTTCTTCTAATAATTGGAAAATAGGCAACAAAAACGCTAATGTTTTCCCCGAACCTGTTGGAGAAAGCAATAAAATATTATCTTCATTCAAAATAGCATGTTGTGCTACTTCTTGCATTTTGTTTAAACTTTGAATACCAAGATTCAATAGTACATTGTTGGAATATGGATTTTGACTCATGCGGCAAAGATAAAGCCAATTAATTAAAAATTACCAATTATAAAATTCTACCTCAAAAAGATTCTTTATTTTTGAAAATCAAATACAATTCTGCTATGCGTTTTTTAAAAATAAGTTTGCTTTTCTTTTCAATTTCTGTGTTTTCTCAAACAAAAACATATGAATTAATTGATTCAAAGCTTGAATGTCATTCAACTGCTACAAATAGAGTAAATCAACGTATAATTTCTTCAAACATTGATAGAGATACTTTATCGATTAAAATTCAATACACAGAAAACTGCAATTATGGTGACATCTTAAACTATTCTATTAAAAAAGACACCATTCAATTCAATTTTGATTTCTCATCTAAAGAAATTGCAGATTGTGATTGTGTTTTTACAAATAATATAAAAATTAAGAAACCTAAAATTAAAAACCCTATTTTTAAAATCAATAACACTCTCGGGATTAAAGAATTAAAACTTTCCGATAATTATTATTTACCCGCTGAATACATAATTAAAAATAATGATACGTTAATGATTTATGATGATAATGGTCATCGTTTTACAAGAACATACTATGAATCTGGAAAAATTAGTTCTATATGGATAAAGAAAAATTCATATAGCGAAAGAATTGTATATCATGAGAATGGAAAAATAAAATCTATTAGACAATCCTTACCTGATTTTGATCATTTTATTTTAAGAGAATGGGATGAAAATGGAAAATTAATTAAATTCGAAAGTACAATCGAAATTGACAATATTAGACTAACTGAAGAACAACAAAATAAAGATGCCATATTAATCATTTCAAGAGGAAAAAACGTTAAATAAAATTAGTATGAAATATATTTTTCTATTGTTCTCAATTTCAATTTTTTCACAAAACTTGAGTACTCCTTTCGAAAATGGCAATGGCAATCAATCTACTACTTATGAGGAATGTATTGCGTTTTATGAAAAATTAGACGAACGTTTTGCCAACATCCAAATGATTCACAAAGGAACCACCGATAGCGGAAAACCTTTGCATTTAGTGCTGTTTTCAAGCGAAGGTAAATTTGATTTTGACGAATATTTTACTAAAAATAAAGCCGTAATTTTAATCAACAACGGAATTCATGCCGGTGAACCTGACGGAATTGACGCTACGATGATGCTGATGCGTGATTTAGCAATGGGGAAAATCAAAACGGCTAAAAACACTTTAATTGCTGCTATTCCGGTGTATAGTGTTGGTGGTATGTTGAACCGAAATTCCCATTCAAGAGCCAATCAAAACGGTCCAGAGGAATATGGTTTTAGAGGTAATGCTCGAAATTATGATTTGAATCGCGATTT
This sequence comes from Flavobacterium lacisediminis, assembly GCF_025909975.1. Classification (GTDB taxonomy): domain Bacteria; phylum Bacteroidota; class Bacteroidia; order Flavobacteriales; family Flavobacteriaceae; genus Flavobacterium; species Flavobacterium lacisediminis. The sequence continues at coordinate 192,848 of NZ_JAPCIO010000006.1, forward strand.
TATTAAATCGGACACTAAAAATTCGAGAAGTTTTCAAAAGTTGTTTACCGAGTTAAATCCTGATATTTTCTTAGACAATCACGTTTCTAATGGTGCTGATTATCAATATACGTTTACTTGTATTGCGACCCAACACGAACGTTTAGGAAACAAATTAGGTAATTATTTCATCAACGAATTGTATCCTTCGGTGGTGAAAGACATGAACAAAAAGAAAATCGATGTGGTTCCGTATGTAAATGTGCACAGCACCACGCCTGATAAAGGATTTGAGCAATTTACTGATACACCAAGATATGCGACAGGTTATTCGACTTTATTCCACACCTTAGGATTTGTTCCCGAAACACACATGTTGAAAGTCTACAAAGAACGCGTGAAAGTTACTTACGAATTTATGGTCAGCACGATTAATTTCGCTGATACGAATTGGCAAAAAATCAAGCAAATGCGAAAAGACGCATTGAACGAATTTCAAGCAGGAATGGAATATCCGATGGATTGGGCAATTGATTCAACGAAAGTATCTTATATTGATTTCAAAGGCTATCAAGGCGGATACAAACCAAGTGATATTTCAGGAAAAGATCGATTGTTTTACGATAAAAGCAAACCGTTTACCAAAAAAATTCCGTTTTATGGCAATTATAAACCTACGAAATTTGTAAATATTCCGAAAGCTTATGTTATTCCGCAATCGCAATGGCAAGTGTTGGATATTTTGAAATTGAACAATATCAATGCGCATCGTATTCAAAATGACACCATTATTGAAGTAGAATCGTATAAAATTGAAAGTTATCAAACCTCAAAATCGCCTTACGAAGGACATTACGGACATTACAATACGAAAGTTTCCAAATCGACTCAAAAAGTGAAATTTTTTATGGGCGATTATGTATTTTACACAAATCAACCAGGTGTAAAATATTTAGTTGAAACCTTAGAACCTGAAGCGGTGGACAGTTATTTCAATTGGAACTTCTTTGATCCTATTTTGCAACAAAAAGAATACTTTTCGAGTTATGTTTTTGAAGATTTAGCCAAAGAATTCTTAGATAAAAATCCAAAAATAAAAGCCGAATTAGAACAAAAGAAACAAAACGACAAAGCTTTCGCAGAAAACGGCGCAGCACAATTAGATTGGGTGTACAGACAATCGCCTTATTATGAGAAAGCGCATTTGCAGTATCCGGTTTATAGAGTGAATTAGAGGAAAGAGGAAAGAAGAAAGAAGAAAGAAGAAAGAAAATACATTCATCAAACAAAACAATATGAAAAAAATATTATTAGTGATCCTAATTTTAAGTTCAATATTTATTTATGGACAAAAAGATTGTGGATTTAAAATTGATGAACAAAAAATATTAAAAAATGAAAATTTAGATTTTTTTCTAGATAAAATGAAAAAAGAAAAATTCAAAGTAACTAATAAAAAAGAAGATATTCCAGAACAAGTTTTAGGACAATTAAAATGTCTAAAAGAAGGATTCTCTATAGCAAATCCAGGAGAAAAATATCAAGATAGTGACATAATCGAATTATCAGAAAATTTACCAGTTAGAGGATTGATTTTTTTAGCAAAAAGTAAAAATAATTTAATAATGGTTTATGGAGTAAGTAACGGTTCTAGGTTTGTTTTTATTAATTTTGATGAAACTACGATTAAAGATTTTTGGTGTGGAGTTAGTTTTGGAAAGCCTCAAATAAAATCTATTAAACAAATAATTGATAGAATTGAACATTATAGAGATAAAACTTGGGGTTTAAATACCAATATAATTACTTATTAAGAACTTTCTTCTTGTTTCTTTCTTCTTGTTTCTTTCTTCTCAAATCAAACCACCTTCTCCGCTTCAAACAACAACTTAATATTCTCGTAGGAGTTCTCTAATAAAAACTTAATATCCTTTGGATTCACCCACTCTACACGTTCAATGCCTTCATCGGCTTGACCTTGTGGTGTTCCTTCGAATTTGGTGCGCATTTCAAACCATTGGGTAATTTTTAGTTTGTAGCGACCGTTGCGTTTGAAAATATGGTAGGTTCTTTGTAGTTTTTCGGTGATAGCTAATCCGGTAACGCCAGTTTCTTCCTCTACTTCTCGGATAGCGGTTTCTTCAATGGTTTCGTTTTTTTCGGTGCCGCCTTTTGGTAAATCCCACTTGCCGTTTCTAAAAATAAAAAGCACATCGCCGTCTTTGTTGTAAACCAATCCACCACCTGCTTTTTCCACAGGTAATTTCGCACGAAGTGTTTTCATGATTAACTTTTCATCGGGATGATACAGAAACGCTTTCTGAATTTTATGCTGAAAAATTTTAACAATCAACTTCTTGATATCAACACTTTCCAATAAAAAAAGTTTGAAATCAGTCTCCTTTTGAACTTGATTTGTCAAAAAAAGTGGCTTATCGTTCACAAAAACTTTATACATTTGCAATATGATTTTTAACAACAACACAGCACAACAAACAGCCGAATTGCTTTTACAAATAAACGCAATTAAATTAAATTCTAAAAATCCTTTTACATGGGCTTCAGGCTGGAAGTCTCCGATTTATTGTGATAACCGCATAATCCTTTCATTTCCAGCGGTTAGAAATTATATTCGCGATGAATTTGCCAAACATATTGAAGAAAAATTTGGCAAACCCGATGTAATTGCAGGAGTTGCAACTGGCGCAATCGGAATTGGTATACTTGTTGCAGAAGCAATGGGACTTCCTTTTGTATACGTTAGACCTGAACCAAAAAAACACGGAAGACAAAACCAAGTGGAAGGTTTCTTGCAAAAGGGACAAAATGTAGTTGTCGTAGAAGATTTAATTTCAACAGGTGGAAGTAGCTTATTAGCAGTTGAAGCTTTACGTAATGAAGGTGCTAACATCAAAGGAATGGCAGCAATTTTCACGTATGGTTTTCCCGTTTCAAAAGAACGCTTTGAAGCAGCCAATTTGGATGTTTTCACGTTAAGTAATTACGAAAACTTGTTACAAAAAGCGGTTGACAAACAATATGTTTCAGAAAACGAATTGGAAACGTTGAGTGCTTGGAACGCTAATCCAGCGGAGTGGAACATAGAAGTTTAATCAAGAAAAATCAACAATAAATAAAAAACATATGAACTTAGAAAGTCCAAAAGTAAACGTAGCAAAATCGGCTGAATACTTATTCAACGCTTTAAACGACGTAAAGAATTTCGAGAAATTAATGCCCGAAAATATCGCAAAATTTGAAGTAATCGACGAGAATTGCTTTGAGTTCGGATTAAAAGGTATGCCAGAAATTAAATTGGTAAAAAAAGGTGGAACTCCAAACTCACAAATCGTTTTAGGAGCGGCTTCAAGCAAATTACCTTTTACCTTAACTGGAAACTTAAACGCAATTGACGCTGACAACACCGAAGTACAATTAGCTTTTGAAGGTGATTTCAACCCAATGATGGCAATGATGATCAAAGGTCCTATCACAAAATTTATTGAGACTTTAGCTCAGAATATGGGGAAATTGTAATTCTCTGATTTAAATAAAAATGAAAGTCCGTTTTAAAACGGACTTTTTTTATGCTGTTTTCAAAGCCTCAACCAACAAATCAATATCTTCTTTCGTATTAAAATGACTGAATGAAATGCGTAAACTTGGTTTTTTAGCTTCTTCTGGTGATAAAAACTCGGCTAAAACGTGCGATGGTTTGATGCTTCCACTTTGACAAGCGCTTCCGCGTGAAACGGCAATTCCTTTCATATCTAAAGTAAATAACAACATTGATGTCTTTTCTTCCGATAAAGGCAATTGGACGTTTAAAAGGTTATAAAACGTGTTTTCTCCGTTGATTTTAACTTCTGGAAATACTTTTTTTAATTCTGAAAAGCAGTAATTTTTTAAATCGGAAATGTAATTGGTGTCGTTTTCTAAATTAGCGCAAGCTAATTCTAACGCTTTTGCCATTCCCACAACTTGATGTACTGCTTCAGTTCCAGCACGCATGCCTTTTTCTTGTTCGCCGCCAAAAATCATCGGTTGTAACATTGAATTCTTTTTCAAATACGCAAACCCAATTCCTTTTGGACCATGAAATTTGTGTGCAGAAGCCACTAAAAAGTCGATTCCCAACTCTTGCACATCTAAATTTGTTTTTCCAACAGATTGCACCGTATCGCAATGAAAAAGTGCTTTTGCATACATGCATAAGTCCGAAACACGTTTGATGTCTAAAATCGTTCCTATTTCGTTATTAACGTGTATTAATGATACTAATGTTGGAACATCTGAATGTAATTTAGCCGCTAAATCTTGATAATCGATATTTCCATTTGACAAAACGTCAATATACTCGACTTGAATTCCGAATTCCTTTGCTAAATGTTCGGCCGTATGTAAAGTAGCGTGGTGCTCGATTTTAGACGTAATAATGCGTTTAATTCCCAAATCTTTAACAGCACTAGTTAGAATCCAATTCGTAGCTTCTGTAGCGCTTGACGTAAAAATAATTTCTGAAGCTTGTGCATTTAGTAGTTTAGCAATGGATTTTCGTGAAGATTCTAACAAAGTCTTGGCGCTTCTCCCAAAACTATGCGTTGAAGATGGATTCCCGAAATCATTTTGAAGCACGTTCATCATTGCAGTAATAACTTCTGGATGAATAGGCGTGGTTGCGGCGTTATCTAAATACACTTTTCTCATAAGGCAAAGATACAAATCATTTTATTTTGGAAGTCTTAAATTCAATTCGTGTTGAAATTAACAAACTTTAGCAAATTAATAAATTAAAACCTTTATTTTTGTTGCATAAATTCGATGAATAAATGAAAAAACTTATAGTTTTAGTAGCCTCAGTTTTTATGCTACAAGCCTGTGATGATGGCGATATTACGTTAGAATCTTTCAATTTTGATTCTGTAACCATTCAAGAATGCACAGATAATAATTTGATTTTTAAGATTAATAATGATGAGTTATTATTAATCAATATTCCAGAATCGAGTTTTGCAAACGTTGAAACACCCGATGGAAGTCCTAGAATCGTTAACGTAACTTCGGCAAATCAAATTATTTACAGAATTTACTCTGGAAATGTAACTTTGAGCAATATTTGTTCAACTATTCCACCAGCTACTCCTGTTGTAAAAAAAGAATGGATCGCTACTGGGGGAACAATTGAAATTATCACAGATGCACTTTATGCTATAGATGGAGTTACAATAACTGGATATACACACAACATTAAATTCGTGAATGTGAACTTTTCTGGAAGTTCAAATTCGTTTAGTTTTACGGAATATAATTTTGGAAACTACGAAACCGATTTATAAAATTTTCAACAAAAAAAGTTAAGGACTATTCAATTTTGAGTAGTCCTTTTTTTATTTCTAGAAGTGAAATTTTAATTAAAAACTTTACTTCACATTTTGCTTAATATAAACTTCGGTTGCTCCCAAACCATATTTTTGATAGTTCGCATCTTGGAACGAAATGGTGTCATAGCGACCTAACATAAAATCCAATTCGGCTTTCAAAACACCTTCACCAACACCATGAATAAAGACCACTTTTGGCATTCGATTTTTGATTGCAAAATCGAGTTGTCTTTTTGCGGTTTCCATTTGCAAAGTGAGAATATCATAGTTGCTCATTCCACGTTTTGAAGGCACTAATTTTTCGATGTGCAAATCAACTTCTAAGACAAATTCATCCTTACGAGAGCGCTTTTCTTTGACAAAACTGCGCTTTTTTGGCTCTTCTTTGTCCTTTAAAACCGAACCTAAACTTTGAGTAGAGAAAAAACCACTTAACTCATTGGAATTGTTTATTTTAACTAATTCGTTGACAAAAAATGTCATCACAAATTTATCAGTTGTTTCCACTGAAATTTCATTGTTTTGAACCTTAATTACTACTCCGGAGATGTCGTCGTCTAAAACCGCAACCTTATCTCCTATTTCAAATTTCTTTGTCATTTTCTTCTTCGGTTTCTCCATCATTTTTTGATGGAATTTTCTTCATCAATCTAAATAATCCAAACATAAAAACAGCCATTGCTCCTATCATAATAAATCGATTTGGAGCTGGTTTTGATTGTTCAATCATAGCAAAAATTCCGACTGCAGCGAACATCAAAATGTATAAAAATTGCTTCATAATTCTTTCTCTTAAATAATACTTTTTTCTGGTTTCAAAAATAGTCTTTTTAAATTTAGTATTTGATTGTGAACTTTTTTTTGTAAACTTGTAAAACAAATCTGATAGTAAAAAGTGGTATGGAAGAACATATGTTGCCTTGTATGAACAAACAACTTTTTGGAGTTGAATGTCCGGGTTGTGGCACACAAAGAGCCATTGCTTTTTTATTAGAAGGAGAATTTTATGAAGCCTTTAAAATCTTTCCAGCTATTTATACAATGGGCTTATTTTTTATACTTCTTGGGTTACATCTTATAGACAGAAATAGAAATTACAGCAAGTTAGTAATAACTAGCGCTATTCTTAATGGAGCCGTGATATTAATCGCTTATTTTATTAAAATGTACTTTAAATTATAAACCAATTAAACTTTAACAATATGGAAAACCAAAAATTACCAAATACAACTGCCGTGCTTATTCTTGGCATTTTTTCTATTCTAACTTGCTGTTGCTACGGATTCATAAGCATCATACTTGGTATAGTTGGATTAGTTTTAGCAAAGAAAGACACCGTTTTGTATAACCAAAATCCAGATTTATATTCTAATTATAATAACCTTAAGATTGGAAAAGTGTTGAGTGTCATTGGAGTTGTATTAGGAACTATTTATTTAATTTTAATGATTTGGATGATAGTTACATTTGGATATGATACACTACAAGATCCTGAATTATTAAAAGAAGAAATGAATAGATATTTTGGTATTCAATAATTTAATTCAAAATATAAAATCTTAAAAGACAGTTTATTAACTGTCTTTTTTTATTTAATAACAACTCATTAACAAATCGTTCACAACACATTTTTTGAGTTTGGCACAGCAATTGGAAATACCTAATCAAGCAACAAGTTTTAGAAACGAGTTTTAAAATGAAGTTGCCCAACTTTTAAATTGTTGTATCATGAAAAAAATTACACTTTTAGTAGTAGCCAGTATCCTTCTGGTAGGGAACTTGGCTTTAGCGTCAGAAAACCCTGTTTTTTCTGACAACACAAACAGAAGAGGCTATTACATCGATTATAGAGATGCAGAACCTATTATCTTTAGAGAGCGCGGAATTGAGTTTATGTTGTTTCCTAATGGAGAATTTGACTTTAACACAAGACCATCAGGACCAAGATATCATGTGAACGGAACTAATGGCGCTCCTGGAACAAGAGGATATTATGGAACTTCTGAAAGAGGAATCCGAGTTGAGCATGATAACTTTGGTAGAGTAAGACGTGTAGGAAATGTGTACATTAACTACGATGCTTTTGGAAGAGTAAAACGTATTGGAACTATTTACATGAGCTATAACAGCTTTGCGGTAACAAGAGTTGGGAATATGCGAATTGTGTATGACAGAAGAGGAAGAATTGTAGATGTATATGGTTTTATTAACTACGCTAACAGCGGATATATTTACAACCCTAGAGGAACTCATTACTCAAACGGTGATGGTGGTTATGGTTACGGAGATGATTATGATGATGATTACGATAGTGATGATGACTATTACTACTACAAAAAAGACGGTTCTAAAGTAAAAATGTCTGATGATGACGTAAAAGAAATCAAAAGAGAAACTTTAGAAATAAAAAAAGATAAATAATAATTGGTTGGTTAGTTTGTTTTTTAAATCCTGCGGATTCTGGGAAGATGAAGCAGGATTTTTTATTTCAAAAATTTCTTGAAAACAGAATTCATAACAAAATTAATATCTGAAGATATCTTTAAATAATAGCTCAGTCCCAAGTAGAAAACAGTTACTAAAATAGATTTCAAAACAATATTTACAAAAGGATGAAAACTAAAATCCCAATAATAAAACACCCCAAAACTTACTATTGTTAAAGCCAAAGACACAATAGTTTTTTTTGTAAATGGAAATAGCTTCATTTTAAGCACCACAAAAAGCAATTTAGCTAAACTATATAACGTAATTGAAATTAACGTTGCTATCGAAGCTCCATTCAAGCCATAAAGCGGAATGAATATCATATTTAAAGAAACAGTCAGAAAAACAAGAAATAATCCTAAAAATAAGACCGCTTGATAATATTTTGAATTGAAAATAATGGCATTATTGTTTCCTAAAACCAAATCGAAATACTTGGAAATCCCAATAAAGAAAACCACAGCAATCCCTTCGCTATAACCTGCTGGTAATACACTGTACAATTCATTAATATTGACCAAAATTCCGACTAATATCAATCCACCAATAACCTGTAATGTAATCGAAGACTTTTTATACAATTCATTTAATTCCTCATGCTTGTTTTCGCTCATTAATTTAGCCGTGATAGGATACGTAATTTGATGCATCGCACGACTTGGCACTGCAATCACAGTAGCAATAAATATAGCAACAGAATAAAAAGCAATATTATCGATATTGATATAAAAATTCAGCATGAATTTATCAACGTCTAACAATAAAGTAGCGACACTACCTGACAAAATAATGAAAAAACAATAGGTTAAAACCGCTTTCGCATTATCAGGAAAAACCAAATTAAATCGTGGTGTTTTGACTTTCATCGCATATAAAAACATAGCTAGAAGCGATAAAAAGTAAATTCCCATTAACGCAAAAATGAACTGTTTTGGAGAGATAAAATCAAAATAAACTGCAAATAAGAAGATTGAAATTAAAATACGAAGCAAAACCTCTTTCACAAAACTGCCGTAAACCGATTGCAAATGCACTTTTACCCAAGCATAAAAAATCTCAAAATAGCCCATACAAAGTCCGATTACTGGAATTTGCCAAACATAATCGTAAACAATTGGGTTTTTCTGCGATAATAATTCCGCTATTTGATGATAACCAAAATAACCAATCAAACTTATCGGAAGAATTATTAGTAAAGGTAAAACCAAAACAAACGTAAGAAATTGCGATTTTTTCTCTTCGGTTTCGTATTCATTGTAAAATTTTACCAATGTATTGTGTACACCAAACGCCATCAAAGGCATCATAATATTAGCCGCCGACAAAATAAATCCGACTAAACCATAAAAAGTATCGCCTAGAAATTGTCCATACATAAACAACGTGTTAATCGCACCAATTCCAAAACCGATATAGGTAATGATGGTGTTTTTAATCGATTGTTTGATGACAATTCCCATTTTCTTAGTGATTAGTGATTAGCAGTTTGGCTAATTTCTCTGTCAATGATTTTCTGCTGTATTGTTGCAAACCAACAGGATATACTTTTAAATTATTTTGCTGAAATTGTTCGAAACAGATTAGAATTTGTGCTTTTAAAGCTTCTAATTCGTCATATTTGAAGAAAGTTCCCGTATTAGTTTCTTTTATGATTTGAGAAAAATCAGCGTTTTCAGGTCCGATGGCGATGATTGGTCGCTCTGAAACCATATATTCAAATAATTTTCCTGGAATAATGCATTTCGTTTCTTCTGAATCAATTTCGATAAGCAACAACACTTGTGAGCTACGTTGTTCGATTATGGCTTCATCATGTGGTAAATAGCCCAAATGATTCACATATTTTCCCAATTTAAATTCTTTTATCGCTTGAAGTACCTCAGCACTCACCGCTCCTATTAACTTTAATTGAAATTGTTTTTTGAATTCGGGATTTTCTTTGGTTAATTCTTTCAACGCTTTCCACAAAATTCTCGGATTTCTTGCCGATAAAAACGAACCTATGTGCGCCAAAGTGAATTTTTCATCCAAAGGTTTCTTAATAACCTTTTCTACATCGTAACCATTTGTAATGACTTCAATTGGTTTTGAAGTAATGGCTTGAAATTCGGTTTTTGTTGTTGGAGACGTTACTAAAAGTTGGTCACAAGTCGTCATAACTTCTTTTTCCAACGCTTTGTGTTTTTTAGCTGCCCACGAACTCAATTTTAGTTGTTTGTGATAACCAATCGTAGTCCAAGGATCGCGAAAATCGGCCAACCAAGTAATATTTAATTCTTTTTTTAACTGTAAACCAATCAAATGCAAACTATGTGGCGGACCAGTTGTAATTATAGTATCGATTTGATTTTCTTGAAGATATTTTTTCAGAAACTTAACCGAAGGTTTCACCCAAAATACTCTCGCATCTGGAATAAAAACGTTACCACGAATCCAAAGCATTGCTTTTTCTACAAACGATTGCTTTTTTTGATTTGGAATAATACCCGAACTGATTTTTTTAGTTTTATTCTTTGAAAAAAACGAAGCCAAACCATAAGGTTCAAAAATTGGTTGTTTAATGATAACGGCTTTATCTGAAACTTCACCCAATAATTTCTCATCAATTAAAGGATAAGTTGGATTTTCAGGAATATAAACGTGAGGTTCGATATTAAAATCGGGCAAATATTTTACAAACTTTAACCAACGTTGCACACCCGGACCTCCTGCTGGTGGCCAGTAATACGAAATAATGAGTATTTTTTTAGTTGGTTTCAAATTGAAGTTTATTGTACCGATTTCTTTTACTTATTCTCAAAATAAACTCCTACACCAATTAATAAAAGCATTGCTATTGAACTAATTAAAGCAATCGTACTTCCTGTTTTTACTACTTGAGGTTCAAATTTGAATTCGATTGTATGTTTTCCTGCTGGAACTTTTAAACCACGTAAAACATAATTAGTTCTAAATATTGGTATTTCTTTTCCATCAATTGTTGCCTTCCAACCGTTTTCGTAATACATTTCAGAAAAAACCGCAACTCCATCGTTTGTATTGTCAGAAATATATTTTAAATGATTCGGTTTATAGCTAACTAATTGAATATTTGCTAAACTATCTAATGATATTTTGTCAGACTGAGCTAATCTTACAAAGTCTTTATTAAACACCGCTTCTTTCTTTGTATCCAAATTATCCAAAGCCTTTATCTCTTCGTCAGCTGAATTCACTTTTTTAACATTCTCTACAAACCAAGCATCGCCATTAGCAAAAGGATTGGTAACTGGAACATCGCCATTGCCTGTTGGTACAATAACATATTTTACATTTAACATATCCAAAACTGGATTGCTCTTAGTAAAACTATAGGTTTGCATATCTATTGAACTTGCTAATTTTTCGATATTTTTCTCAATGTTATACTCAAATAACTGGTCTACTCTTCTAGGACGAACCGCGCTATATCCTCCGACCGCTTTGTGGAAATAAGAAGTTCTACCTTGCAATCTTCCTTGAATTTCATACACTCTATAATTGGATGTGTCTTTTAAAATTAACTTATCTGCTTCTGTTGCTTCAAAAGGCATATCCACCTCGCGAGCACTTCTGAATTGACTTGGGTTATTGTTTACATATCGCTTATCAACCATAAATAAATCGGAAACCATAAAGAATCCAACTAATACAACAGCTGTAGTTTGTGCCAATTTATTTTGGATATACAACCATAAAATAACCGCTGCAGCCAACATGAATAAACCAGAACGCATTAAATCGCTAGTATAGAAATTCATTCTATCTTCTTTTAAAGCGTTTATAAAACTGATTCCAAACGATTTATCTTGGCTTTCACCAAACATTTGAATCAATTGTTGGTCAATTGGAGCTGAAAAACTAAAGAATCCTTTTGCTAAATACAATACAACTACTAATCCTAAACTGGTAGCAGCTGCTTTCCATAAACTTGTCCATTGTGCATCTTTTTCTGAATTAAAAAATGATTGAAGTCCCATAATTGCTAAAACTGGGAAACACAATTCTAACACTACTTGAATAGAAGAAACCGCACGGAATTTATCATATAAAGGCACAAAATCAACAAAAAATCGCGTTAATGCATCAAAGTTTTTACCCCATGATAGTAATAAAGAAAGAATGGCTCCCGCTAAGAATAAATATTTTACTTTTCGTTTGTCGTGATACAATCCTAAAACCGCTAAGAAAAATACAATAGCACCAATATACGCTGGAGCTTCTACGATAGGCTGTTCTCCCCAATAGGTTTTTCCATAATATTGAACCGTTTGTAACGCTTCAGGAGGTGTGGCACCATAATTTAAAAGAAACTCGTATAATGCAGATTTTTCATCTAATTCTTCACCATTTCCTCCTCCAAAAAGGCGTGGTGCAATTAAGTTGAAACTTTCGGTAACACCATAACTATATTCAGTAATGTATTCATACTTCATTGATGAATCCTCAGTATTTTGAGAACCATCTGCATTAAAAGTCAATTCGCTTTTTCCACGAATACTGTGATTAGCATATTCTGAAGTCGCCATTAAATTGGTTGCATTGGCTCCGATAGCTAAAATTCCAGCCACAGCAAATACTCCGATTATTTTTCCTAATTCTTTAAATTCTTTATTCTTAACTGCAATTACTACATAATAAACAGCAATTATTGCTAATAAGAGTAATAAATAATACGTCATTTGGAAGTGATTCGCATTAATTTCTAATGCAGCAGCAACCATAGTTAGTAAACCTCCTAGAATATATTTTCTTTGGAACACCAATAAAACTCCTGCAACAACCATTGGCATATAAGCGATTGCGTGTGCTTTGGCATTGTGTCCTACTCCTAAAATGATAATTAAATACGTTGATAATCCAAAAGCTAAAGCTCCAAAGAACGCTTTTAATGGATCTACTTTTAAAACCATCAACAACACATAAAACCCTAAGAAATAAAGGAATAAATAATCTGCTGGTCGAGGTAAAAATCGTAATCCATCATCTACCATTCCAATTACATCATTTGGATATTTTGCTCCTAACTGATACGTTGGCATTCCTCCAAAAGCACTATTCGTCCAAAAAGGTTCTTCACCTGTTTCTTTTCTAAAGTCATTTTGTTCTTTAGCCATTCCGGTATATTGAACGATATCGGATTGGAAAATTTTATTTCCTTGTAAAACTGGGTAAAAATAAATTAGGGAAACCAAAATAAACCCTACTAAAACCAATAAATGAGGATATAATGCTTTGATGTTTTTCATAAGTAGTAAATAATGAATATAAGGTGCTAAAGTAATTAAAAAAAGGATATTGTTAAAATATCCTTGAGAGTAATCTTGCTAAACAAGTAATTATTTCACTTCTTCGTAATCGATGTATTCGCCCACTTCCTTTTTAGGTTTTGGGGTTGGAGCGCTTGCCTGAGAAGTTCTATTTTGTTGTTCTTGTTGTTGTCTATATTGTTCCTGCATTTTTTCTTGCATCTTATTCACCGCTTTTTGCATTAAAATAGGGGCAAAAATTCGCATTAAAAACTTAAACAGATAATAAAACAGAATAATATAAAATATAACCTTTATAGTTCCTGTAAGTGAAGCCATTTCCATGCTAATAAAATTTAAAATTCAAAAATACTGATATTGGTTGGTAAAACTTCAAATTTGTTTCTTAAAATTATGATAAAATAACTATTTTTGGACATAAATCATTTTTTATGAAATCTATTCAAACACTTTTCGTTCTAATTTTAGGAATTATGTCTCAAGTTTCATTTGGACAATTTACAGATGAAATCAACTCTAATAGACCAGGTCGTTCAATGATGGCATTTTCTGTTGGAAAATCAGTTTTTCAAACCGAAACTGGTTTGCATTATGTAAACGAAGACCACAATACATTAGATTATAAAGCCAGTGGCTTTATGGCTGAATTTGATATTCGTTGGGGATTATTTTTTGAGCAATTAGAACTTATTGCAGAATTTCAATATCAAAATGATAATTATACATCTGAATTACTTGACAAAAATAGAAGTGCTTTGAAAAAAACACTTTTGGGAGCAAAATACTTAGTGTATGATCCATTCAAAAATTATGAAGAAAAACCAAATTTATACAGCTGGAAAGCCAATCACCGATTTAAATGGAGACAATTTATTCCTGCCTTAGCAGTTTATGGAGGTGCAAATTTGAATTTTTCTGACAATCCATTTAATTTTGCTCCTATTGATATTGAAGAGCCTAAAGTGAGTCCAAAAGCTATGATTATTGCTCAAAATCACTTTGGGAGCCATTGGGTTCTAGTAACAAACGTAGCTTATAATAAAATAGGTTCAGACTTTGCAAGTATTGATTATATAGTTACTTTGACTAGAGGATTTAATAAACAATGGTCAGGATTTATTGAAAATCAGGGTTACATGGGAGATTATTATTCTGATGGTTTATTTAGAATGGGAGCTGCTTATCTATTTAACAAAGACATGCAAATAGACGCTTCTATAGGAAAAAACATAAAAAACACACCAAGCTTATTTACTGGAGGTATTGGGTTTTCATGGAGATTTACAAAAAACTACAAAGAAGTAAAGATGGCGAAACCAGGAACTGAAACCAAGACAGATAAAAAAATGAAGAAAAAAGGGGAAAAAGAAGCGAAGAAAAGAAAAGATGCCGTAGAATAAAATGATAACAATTAAAGAAGCTTTTACAAAAAAAGAAATGAAAGATTACATAATGTTTTCTTTCGAATTATATAAAAACAATACCTGTTGGATTCCACCCATAATTGCAGAAGAATTAGAAACTTTTGATAAAACAAAAAATCCAGCATTAAAAACAGCTGAAGCTCATTTTTATTTGGCTTACAAAAACAATAAAATTGTTGGTAAAATTGCAGCTATTATTAATTGGGAGGAAGTTAATCTATTAGAAAAAAGAAAAGTACGTTTTGGCTGGTTTGATGTGATTGATGATATTGAAGTAACCAAAGCGCTTTTAAATAAAGTAGAAGAATTAGGCAGAAAACACAACATGGATCACATGGAAGGTCCAATGGGATTCTCTAACTTAGACAAAGTAGGAGTATTAAGTGAAGGCTTTGATCAAATGGGGAATATGATTACTTGGTACAGCCTACCTTATTATATTACTCATTTTGAACAACTTGGATTAGTTAAGGAAAAAGAATATATCGAAAGTAGTTTTTCGTTTAGCAATATTAATCCTGAACCTTTTCAAAAAGCTAGCGAGTTAATTAAAAAAAGATACGAACTACGTTGCTTAAACTTCACAAAAACAAAAGACATTATGCCTTATGTGGATAAAATGTTTGATTTGTTCAATGAAACTTATGCCAAATTACAATCATTTGTACCAATCAATGATATTCAAAAAGAATATTTCAAAAAGAAATACATTGGTTTTATCAATCCCGAATTTATTAAATTCATAATGGATAAAGATGATAATATGATAGCATTTGCAATAGTGATGCCTGGTTTTGCTCAAGCGCTCAAAAAAGCAAATGGAAGACTTTTCCCTTTTGGATTTTATCATTTATTACAAGCACGTAAACATTCAAAAGAAGTTGTTTTTTACTTAATTGGTGTTACACCAGAATACCAAAGTAAAGGTGTTACAGCTATTGTTTTTGATGAATATTACAAAGTGTGTCAAGCAAAAGGCATTGAAACTTGTATAAGAACTCCCGAATTAGAAGAAAACCATGCGATTCATAATTTATGGAAGAACTTTAATTCGAAAATCAATAAACGAAGAAGAACGTATAAAAAAGAGCTATAAAAAAAGGGATTCAATTTGAATCCCTTTTTTGTTATATGTAAAAATATTACTCTACATTTTGAACACTTGCTTCAGCAATTTTAGCATAAGTTCCGTTTACTAATTTTTCACGAATAGCTTCAAAAGCTGTTAGTGTTTCATTAATATCATCAATTGTATGCGAAGCTGTAGGAATCATTCTTAACAAAATAATACCTTTTGGAATTACTGGATACACTACAATTGAAAGGAAAATTCCATAGTTTTCACGTAAATCGTTCACCATAATCATCGCTTCTGGAATAGAACCTTCAAGATAAACTGGTGTAATACATGTATTTGTATCTCCAATATTAAATCCTTTTTCTTTCAATCCGCTTTGTAATGCATTTACGTTTTCCCATAATTTATCTTTAATTTCAGATGAATTACGTAATAACTCTAAACGTTTTAATGACCCAATAGTTTGAATCATTGGTAATGCCTTAGCAAACATTTGCGAACGTAAGTTGTATTTTAAATAATCGATAATATCTTTATCTGCTGCAACGAAAGCACCAATGTTTGCCATTGATTTTGCAAAAGTTGAAAAATAAACGTCAATTCCGTCTTGACAACCTTGCTCTTCTCCTGCTCCTGCACCTGTTTTACCAAGTGTTCCAAAACCGTGTGCATCGTCAACTAACAAACGGAAATTGTATTTTTTCTTCATTTCTACAACTTCTTTCAACTTTCCTTGTTGACCACGCATTCCGAAAACACCTTCGGTAATGAATAAAATTCCTCCACCTGTTTCAGTTGCCATTTTAGTAGCACGTTGCAGGTTTTTTTCCATACTTTCTAAATCATTGTGCTTGTATGTAAAACGTTTTCCCATATGCAAACGTACACCATCAATAATACAAGCATGCGAATCTACATCGTAAACAATGATATCGTTTTTAGTAACCAAAGCATCAATAATAGATACCATTCCTTGGTAACCAAAGTTTAACAAATAAGCCGATTCTTTCATTACAAAAGCAGCTAATTCTTGTTCTAATTGTTCGTGATATTTTGTGTGACCACTCATCATACGAGCACCCATTGGGTAAGCTGCACCAAATTGCATTGCTGCTTCGGTATCTGCTTTACGAACTTCTGAATGATTAGCTAATCCTAAATAGTCATTTAAACTCCAGTTTAAAATATCTTTTCCTTGAAATTGCATTCTTGGACCTAATTCTCCTTCTAATTTAGGGAATACAAAATATCCTTCTGCTTGTGAAGCCCATTTTCCTAATGGACCTTTATTGTTCTGAATTCTTTCGAATAAATCTTTTACCATAATATATTAGGTGTTTAAAACGAAGCAAAAGTAAAAAGAAAAATACTTATATTATAATTTATTTTGATTAGAAAAAAAATTATCGAAATAATAGTTCATAATCGAATTATTGGTCTTACATTTGCACCGAACGACACAGAAATGTGGTTACACGTTCACCGTAAAAGTCGATCGCTCCAGATCGGCTTTTATACTTTTATAAAAAGCCTATTTCTATACTTTTTATCTCCACCTTTTTATTATTTTTTCAAATTTGATAATATAATTTTATAAAACATTATTTACAGAACTTTATATCCAACCAAAATTATTTTTAAAACAATGCAAATTTTAACATAAACTGCAGAAAAACTACAGCAATAAAATGTTAAAAGCACTTTAAATTTGTTTAAAATAATAATTCAAATGAAAAGATATAGCTTAGAAATTAAGGAAAAATGTATTAAATTAATTTATTGGAATGATAACTCACATAATTTAGATACAAAAGAATTTAAAAAACTAGATTCTGTTAGAGTTATTAACACTATTAAATTTAACAATGGAAAAACAGAAATATCACTTTTCCCATCGTCAAAATTCAATATTGAAAGTTTAGTTTACGATTTGAAGAAAAAAATCTAATTTTATAGTATTAATCTTTAATCTTTAAAAACCTATTCAAACTATCCTGCCTGCGCTTTGCAATTGGCAAAAGAGCTCCGTTTATCATTTCACAATAATAACCCGATTTTTTATTAATATTGACAACATGGTCTAAGTTTATTATGTAAGAATGATGAATTCTAAAAAAATTGTCATCTACTAAAATTGACTCATACTCGCCTATATTTTTACAAGCAACAATTTCTTCTTTATTTTTCATAAAAAAAGTAGTATAACGACCATCTGATTTACAAAATACTAAGTCGTCTTTCTTAATAATATCTACTTTATCCATTGAAGCTACTGAAATATACTTTGAATTGGTTAAAGTTTCTTTTTTATAACCATCCTCTAAATGGTTTTCAAATCTTTCTTTTTCTTCAATTCTTGTAATACATTTATTAACAGCTAAAACTAAATCTTCAATTAATACAGGCTTTAAAACATAATCAACAGCATTATATTTAAAAGCTTTCAACGCAAATTCATCATAAGCGGTTACAAATACTATTTCATATTCTGTAAAATCTATTTCATCCAGTATTTCATAAACATCAGAATCATTTAATTTAATATCTAAAAATAGGATTTTAGGTTTTCTTGCATTAATTATATCAATACCTGAAGAAACAGAATCTGCCTCTCCAACTATTTCAATAGTTAAACAAAATTTTTTAATAAAATGTTTTAATAAAACTAAATTATTAATTTCATCATCAATTATTATCGCAGAATAAGTTTTCATAAAAAATCTTTTTTTTTAATAAATCTAAAATAATTTATTAATAAATTTAACAAAAAAACAAAATTAAACTATTTACATTCATAATAACTGATAAATGAAAAAAAGTATATTATTTTTTTTACTACTCTTATACACGGCAATATACAGTCAATCTTATAAATCTATCATTCAATTTGACTCTTCAAATGGTTTAAAATCAGACATTATTTATTCAATAACTGAAGATAAAGAAGGATATATATGGATAGCTACCGATAATGGAGTTGCGAAATTTAATGGCACCTCTTTTATACATTTCCAAAAAAAAGACGGATTACCATCAAACGATATAATTAGTATAATAGTTGATAAAAAAAATCGTATTTGGTTGTCAGGTTTCTATGAAGGTTTATATTATATAGAAAATAATATTATAAAAAAAGTTGTCGGCTCAAGTCGAATTAAAAGCTTAAAATATACTTTTGAAATTGATGATAATATCTACTTTCAAAATTTTACTACTTCTGAATCTTATATTTTGAATTCTTCCAATCACTTAAAAAGATACAAATTAAAATTAGGAAATTACAATTTAGAGTTATTAAATTATAATCAAAAATATAATTTTTTTATAGCTTTATTAAATGCTAATAAAAGAATAAATTGTATTCTGGATAAAAATAAAAAAATCATCAAATACATTCCAACAAAATATGCTTATTGTCCAAGTTTGATTCACAATGAAACTTGTTTCATTTATGAGCCTTCTGAACAAAAGCCATATTTATTAAATAGAGTAATCAATAATGATTTTTTAATTTACAAAAAAAAACTTTCTCTTATTAAATTAAACTATAAAAGCAATAATAATTTTCAACTACTAAATAATGAATATAATACAAAACACAATATTTATTTATTTAATAAAAATAATATACATGTAACCATAGATAATAAATACGATTCAATATTCTCAACTAGAATAAAAAACATCCCATATGAATTAAATTTAGTACATGTATTATTTATAGATAGTCATAATAATTTTTGGGTTATTGACAAAACAAACAGATTAACTTTTTTTCCTTATAATTATGATGAAGTTAAAAATTATTACGCTAAAGAAATTTTAGGAAATAATTTTGAAGGATTTAAATGTTCAAAATCAATTGAAGATTGTTTATATTTTGTGAATTCTAAAAAGGAATTTTATGTTTACAACCTAAAAACAAACAAAAAAAAAATAATAAAAAAATACCTTTCAGAAAATCCATATAAAATACTAGAAAAATCAAACGGAATTATTTTGGCTTGTAATGAAGGGTTCGATTTCTTTGAATATAATAAGAAAAAAGAATTGCAACATTGTTATTTCAAAAAAACTGAATCACGTAATGCAACTATTTTCAAGGATACAATATTTTACACAAGAAACAATTCTATTTATAAAATATATAATTACAAAACAAAAATATTTTCTTATAAAGAATATTTTCGATTTAATAATATCTATAAGCATGATAAAAACAATCTAATAGTTGCAAATGAAGACGAAATCATCCTTATAAATTCTAAAAGAAAAAAAAACACATCAAACAAATTAATTAAAAATACCACTGTAATTAATTCATTCAACAATTTTATCTTAGTTGGCACTAATTTTAATGGCTTATATATTCTTAACAAAAAATTAAATATTATAAGAAAAATATTTCAAAATCATACTATTTATTGTATAAATAAAAATGAAGCGAATGATAAAATTTATATAGGAACAAACGAAGGGTTTTTCATTTTAAATGAAAATTTTGAAATATCAAATAAGTTTGATTACAATAATGGCTTAATAAATGGTAAAGTAAACTCTATAGATTTTTCCGGAAATACTATATTGTACTCAACAAAAAATGGTATTTCAAAAATCAATTATAATAAAGATTATGAATTTTTAAAAAAAGCATTTACATCAATAGATATTAATGCAATTTATAGTAACAATGTTTTGTTAAAAAACAAAAACAATTTTATTTTAGAAAGAAATAGCAATAATATTTCTATAGAAACTTCAATTTTTAATTTTAACAACAAAAGCGTTGTCATAAAAAAATTTTTACTTACTAAAGATAATAACAAAAATAAAATTTGGTCTGATTTTTTTGAAAATAAAATTATATTTAGAGAGCTAGCTCCTGGAAATTACACTTTAAAGATAGCTGCCTTATCAAATAAATATGAACGCCCAACAAACATTAAAACCATAAATTTTTCTATTAAATCTTATTTTTGGGAAAAAAATTCATTTAAAATTGGCTTAATTATCACCGCTTTACTTCTTTCTCTATTTATTATTCTATATGTTAAAAGAAAAACAGAAAGAAAATATAAGCGTAAAATAAAACTCCATTCTTTAGAATTAATAGCTTTAAAAACACAAATGAATCCTCATTTTATTTTTAATGCACTTAATAATTTTCAAAGTTTATTAATTTTAGATGGCATTGAAAAATCAAACATTTATTTATCAAAATTTTCAAAATTAATTAGAGCAACTTTAGAAATAGTAAATAATGACATTATTAGCTTAAATGAAGAATTAGTTTATTTAAAAAAATATATTGATTTTGAAATTTTAAAAATGCCTCAACTTAAAGTAAAATTTATTATTGATAATGACATAAATCTAGAAAAAATAAAAATCCCCGTGATGTTATTACAACCCATTGTTGAAAATGCTATAATACACGGTCTAAGCAAAAGTCCTAAAGAAGAAAAAAAATTAATTATTGAAATAAAAAATAACCCATTTGAAAAAATGATTTACATATCAATAGAAGATAATGGTATTGGCTTTAACAACAATAACGAAGTAAAAAAACACAAATCATTTGCTACTTCAATTATTAATGAGAGAATACATATTTTTAATCAAAATAAAAAAAACAAAATACAATTTAAAATTAAGAACTTAAACCTTGAAAAAGATACTCAAGGAACAAAAGTAATTATTATAATTCCTCATAATTTTAAATATCTATAATAAAACTAAACCATAAAAAAGCCAGAATTTACATTCTGGCTTTTTAAATAATGGAAACTTTTAAGTAAAGACTAGAAAACAAGCGTTTTGATTAATAAATGAATCCCCCAATCCTCTGTAAATAATAATTTGAAAACTTATATCTTTACTAAAAGCAGTACTAAAGTAAATACAAATTAAAATAATTCAAAAATCATGTAATAATTGACACGTTTAAAGTAATAACTGAAAAAAAATATTTAATATTTAAACTCAAAGTTACAACAAGCAACTATAAAAAAAACACAGTGATAAGCATATCTACCAAACTATTTTTTTTATTTATCGAAAAAAAAATAAATACAATGACTAATAAAGCTCATAAAAAAGAAATTTTAAAAGGTTAGGTTAACTAGCCTTTTAAGAATAAGAGTTTTATAAGTTAATCACACTTTTGCCCAATGAGAACTCAACTTAATACAAACTCATACTAAAACTAAATTACAAGTTTAAAAAAGTAAAACAAACCATTCTCAAACCATGCAACAATAGATTGTTCTATGTAATAAACAAATTTTAAATTAGGAAGACTTAAGTCTTCCTAATTTAATAATAACTAATCAAAAAATCTACAAAGTAGGAAATATACAACTATATATAAAAAAAACACTAATTACTATTAATAACTATCGTTTAAATAACAAAATTAATTATATATTTCTTTGCAATTATTTAACATGTAATAAATGTAAATATTGATGTAATCAACGTAAATAATTACAAATAAAAAAAGCCAGTTTAAAACTGGCTTAGAAATAATGAAAACTTTTCAAGTAAAGATTTAAAACAAGCGTTTTGATTAATAAAAAGTTAAAAACCCCAAATTCTCTGTTAATAAATTTTAATTCAACTCATCTTTACTTTTAAACAAATTTATACAAATTTCACTTCATAAAAAAAAAACATGTAATAAGTGATGAAATCAAGTGAATATCTGTAAAAAAAATCATTAAACGTATGAAATATTTCAAATGACAATTTTATTTTAAACCACTGTGATAAGCATGTCTACCAAACTATTTTTTTTTTGCAATTATCGAAAAAAAACACTTAAACACAGTGGCTAATAAAGTTTTAAAAAAAATAAAATTTAAAAGGCTAGATTAACTAGCCTTTTAAGAATAAGAGTTTTATAAGTTAATCACACTTTTGCCCAATGAGAACTCAACTTAATACAAACCCCTACTAAAAATACATTACAAAATTAAAAAAATAAAACAAACCATTTTCAAACCATGTAACAAATAGATTGTTCTATTTAATATACTAATTTTAAATTAGGAAGACCTAAGCCTTCCTAATTAAATGATGACTTTGCAACAAAATCCTATAAAAGTATGAAACTATAAAAAAATAAGTCCTAAATTAATTTTTTTTTAATATTCTTTAGCCATCATCAATACAAAAGTAGGCATCCTTTTTCATTAATCTTACAATAATGTAATAGTCGTAAACAATCATGTAATAAATGAGATAAGCCGCTAAAAAGCGGCTTATAAACTAAAACTACTTAAAACCCTAACTAAAAGTTATAAATATTTAAAAATAAAAAGCATGACAATAAAATTATAATAATACATTCTTAAAAAATGTAAAAAATAAAAGATTACTATTAAACTTGATAATACTAAAGTAATTAAAAAGTTAATCAACTAGAAAAACAACGTAATAATCGGTAGTATGTATGTAATAAATGAAAAAAGAGGACTACTAAATACAGTAATCCTCTTTAAAAAAAAGTAGGCATAGAAGTCAAATTTATTTTTTTTAAGTGGTTAAAACCATATCAAATACAAAAATTTGATCCCTTAAAATAAATTTTATTCTTAAATAGGTCACAATAATAGTTATAATAAAAAACATTTTCAAAATCAAAGTAACAAGTGATTATAATCATGTAATAAATGAAAAAAAAGGACTGCTAAATAAATAGCAGCCCCTTTTCAAAAAAAAGTATGAATGGAATTTTAAACTTATTCTACAATAATAAACTCACTTCGTCTATTTAATTGATGCTCTTCTTCGGTACAATCTACACCATCAGAACAACCATTTACTAACTGAGTCTCTCCATAACCTTTACTTGTTAATCTACTTCTATCAATTCCATTTTGAACAAGGTAATCAACTGTAGATTTTGCTCTATTTGTAGACAACGTCATGTTGTATTTTTTTGAAGCTCTTGAGTCGGTATGAGCACGTACATCAATTTTCATATCAGGGTTCTCTGTTAAAACAACTAAGATTTTTTGCAATTCAACTTCTGCATCTGGTCGAATATTAAACTTATCTAAATCAAAATAAATTTCTTTAATATTTAATATTTTAGCCAAATCTGAACCTGTTGTAACTCCAGTTTTTCCTGAACGTTTTATTAATTCAAAATCTTGATGTGTTTTACCGTGCTCATTTTTAACATCTACAGAAACCTCTTGCGGTTGATGATCTCTTGTCTCAGTTCTAATAAAATATTTATTACCTGGCTCTACTTTAATCTCATAATTACCATGCTCATCTGTAAAAGTTTGAGCTATTTCTTTCATTTGATCATCTAAAATAGTTACCTTAACATTTTCTAAAACTACTTCTTCTTCTAAATCAGAAATATTTCCTGTAATTACCTGTTCATTATTAAACGGTAAAGGAATCTTTTCTACAAACTTATAAATATCATCATAACCTGCTCCTCCATTTCTATTAGACGAGAAAAAACCAAATTTAGACTTCACATCAAAATACACTGCAAAATCATCCATTTCACAATTTAATGGAGCTCCTACATTAAAAACTTTTAAATAAGTGCCATCCTCTTGTGGTTTTGTTGCAAAAATATCTAAACCTCCTAAACCTGGATGACCATCTGATGAAAAATACAACTCGTTATTTTCTGTTATAAAAGGAAACGTTTCTTTACCTTCTGTATTTATAACAGCTCCTAAATTCTCAGGCAAACCATAAGTACCATCTTCATTTACAGCAATTCTAAAAATATCAGATTGTCCTAAAGTACCTGGCATATCAGAAGCAAAATATAAAAATTTATCATCTGGGCTAAGTACTGGGTGGGCACAACTATAATCATCGCTATTAAAAGGCAATTCTTTTATGTTAATCCATTTGCCTTCATTGTAAGTAGCTTTATAAATTTTTAATAAAACCGACTTCTCTTGATTTTTACCTACCTTACCATCATTAAAATTATTTCTAGTAAAATACATGGTGGTACCATCTGCCGTAAAACAAGGTGTAGTTTCATGAAACTTTGTTGCCACCTCATTAATAAACTCTTCAGGTTCAGATAACGTTCCATCAGTTTTAACCTCTGACGCATACAAATTTGTAAAGGCTAAATTATCCCATTTATTAACCTTCTTAGAAAGTTTACTTTTTGTAGGTCTGTTTGACGCAAAAACTAAATAGCCCTTGTAAAAAGACGTTCCATAATCCAAAAACTCTGAATTAATATTCGTTTTTTCTACATTATAACGATTGGATATTTCCTTAATTGTTCCTAAATATTCTACATTCTCTTTAAACTTTTTTGCTCTATTATCATTTTCAGACATTTCGCTAAACTTTGCTAACATTTGATTAGCTAACAAATAATTGCCTGTAGATTTTAATGTTTGAGCATATCTATAATAATATTCAGCAGGGATAGGTTCATTTAAAGCAAATAATTCTCTATACCATTTAAATGCCTGTTCAAATTTTGCGTTAAAATAATAAGCATTCCCAAGACGCTGAAATAATTCTGCAGATTTATATCCTTTTTCTGCCACTTTTTCATAAACGGCAATGGCATCTATGTAAGATAAATTATCATACATTTTATTGGCTGCGGCAATTTTTTTCTGTTGTGCAAAAAACAATTGCGTAAATGCCAATGCTACTAGTAATAAATGTTTAAATCTCATAATAATTACGTTTAAAAGAAACGTGGCGATACCACATTTGAAAGATTACTAAACAATTCAAATCGTAAGAAAATCTCATGTGAGCCCGAATTAAAGCCTCCTAACTTTGTAGTATCCATATCATAAGCATAGCCAGCAAACAAACCTTTTGTAATTTGAAAACCAGCTAAGGCACTTACAGCAGCATCCCATCTATAAGCAGCACCTAATGTAAATTTTTCATAAAGTAAAAAATTAGCAGATAAATCAACCTGTAAAGGAGCACCAACAACCATTTTTGTTAAAAAGGCTGGTTTGAACTTTAAGTTTTCATTAAGTTGAAATACATGACCACCTATTAAATAATAATGCATTTTTTCTTTTGCAACTGTATTATCATCTTCATTATAATGTTTTGTGGCTAGCATAAAAGGTGTTGATAAACCAATATACCCTTTATCTGAGTGTAAATAAAGACCAGCACCCACATTAGGGCTAAACTGGTTATCTACATTATAAGCAAAATAACTATCATCTGGATTATAAATAGACAACTTTGTATAATCTATATTTAACAATCCTGCGGTTCCTTTTATTCCAAAAAACAATCGATATGTTTCATTTAATGGTATATGATAAGAAACATCAACTGAAATAGTACTTTCTGTAGAAGGTCCAATTTTATCGCTTATTACTGAAAAACCCATACCTATACGCTCTGAAATAGGACTATGAAGTGCAAAGGTTCCTGTATCTGGTGCGCCTTCTAAACCTACCCACTGCGTTCTATACAAACCCATAATACTCAAAACATCTCTCGATCCTGCGTAACCCGGATTTATTCCTACTGTATTGTACATGTATTGCGTAAACTGAGCATCTTGCTGGGCATTAATTTCTAATGTTGTTGATAACAACAACACCAGAAAACTTAATTTTTTTATTTTATTTACCATACTATTTTATTTATAATTTAAGTATAAGTACCCAGATTTTTTAACTTTTGTTCCTCCTGTTTCGTCAAAGAATGTTAGAATATAAAAATAGGTTCCTACTGGTAACTTACTATCGGCATTTAAAGTTGCTCTTCCTTCAGAAATACCTTTAAACACATTACCATTTGTATCGTATGCAGTAGTTTCATATACCTTTACTCCCCATCGGTTGTAAACTTCTACTTTATTTTTTGGACATGAACGAATGCCATCTATAATAAAATAATCATTTAAACCATCTTCATTAGGAGAAACTGCATTATAAACATTTATACTTCGACCAGAACATGGCAAAACTGAACGCACTCTGGCTAAAGTAAAATCCCCATAAGCAGTAAGAGGATCTATTACCGTAGTAACTTCCTTTAAATTAGGATCAGCCACTCCTCCTTCGTCAATCCATTTCATCTCATTTTGATCCCAACGAACTATGTGAATTTCATCATAAGGTGCAGCATAAATTTCAGTTGGAGTAGTATCTTCATCCCATGATAAAGTTAAAAAAACATCTGTTGCAGAAGCTGTTTTTTCTACTTTCCAATATTCTGCATTATCAATTAAATCAATGATGTCTTCTTTACTTGAATGAGGATACAAAGGATCTGAATTTTCAAAGAAATACTTAGATGAAAATGCATCGGTTACAAAATCTGGATTAGAAATACCAGAATATCTAAAGTAACCTCCATCTCCAATAGGAAATTTAAAGGCATCATCACCATTTTTTCTAACAAAACCATCAACATGGCTTACATCATCTACATTTATATGATATGCATCGTCTTCAAAAACCAGCAAACCTCCGTGGTTATCGTCATCTACAATACCTTGCTGAAAATCGCCTTCGTTAGCAATACTTACTTCATTTGACAAATGAAAAGCAGGTTGTACTAATGTATTGTTAAACTCTCCATTGTACCACTCCATAGGTATAGAACCTGATAAATCTTGAAAGCCAAATAAACCACGCATACGTGTTAAACCTGTATTGCCTAAAAACGTTACAATACCATCGTTATGATAATGACTATACACATAAAAATCGCCATCGTTATAAATTTCTCCAGTAGTTTGATTATCTATAGCGCCTACACTACCTGCAACAGTACCGGGCATAATAGTAAAAACTCCTGTATTAACCGTTTGCGACATACCTAAAAGTGGGGCAAAAAGGGATGCTAAAACCAGTAGTTGATTTATCTTATTTTTTTTCATAACTCATGAATTTTATATTGTGTAGCTCGGTGCAAAAACTAGTTTGCACCGGCTCACAATAATTATACAATAAATCTAATTTATTAGAAAGCTCTCCAACCAGGAACCATTGAGCCATCACCTAATGAATCTTGTACGTACATTTCACCTCTACCGATGTCTGTATTATAACGTAATTGACCATATTGTGGTGTAGCTGGTTGTTCTGCTGTTGTACCACTAGGAACCAAGATTGCACCAGTTCCTTTAATTTCTACTAAATTAATAGGATATGTAGATGAACCAATCATAAATTGATTTGAAGCTGTATTTTTTGCTTCTGAACCTATTGCAATACTTGAACTAAAACCACCTGTTGATGTAGAATATCCTAATAAAATAGAATGAGAAGTAGTTGGATCTGAAACGCTACTAGCATAACCAGCATCCCTTCCAATAGCTATAATATCACTTGAAGTTGAACCAAAACCAGCATTAACACCTATAAAATTAGCCCAACCACCAGAAGAGTTTTCTCCAGATCGAGAACCTATCGCCACAGTATTAGATGTATTACTAGTAAAGAGTGATCGATAACCAATACCTATTGAATTTTGACTATAACCTGACTGGTAGCCAGATTCAGAACCTATCAGAATTGCATTATTAGAATCTATAGCCCCTGAGTTACCAAAACCTAAACGATAACCAGCAGAAGTTCCAATACAAATAGCACTATCAGTTGATGCAACACTTGTAAAACCATTTCCTGCTCTAAAACCAATCAAAATACATTGAGCTGATTGTAGATTATCTCTTAATCTTCCTGCCTCATAACCGATTGAAATAGAATTAGGAGATTGAGATCCAATATTAGAACCAGCTTGGTAACCAATAGCAACAGAACCACTAGCAAAATTATTCCCTCCTGGTGCATAACCAGCATAGTGTCCCACATTAACTACATTACTAGAAACAGTATAACCAGCAGTATTGTTACCAGAAAATTGCCCTATATTTACAGAAAAACCAGCATCAATAGCTGCTGAACGACCAAAAGAAATTCTAGAACCATCTGCACTTAAAACCCCTACTGGAAGATTATTAGTTTTAAAATATAATGGCATTGCATTAAGAGTACCTAAGAAATTAGCACCAGCAGAAAGTGAAACATTATTTCCTGTTAATTTCCAGTCATCAGTATCAGATAACCCTGTTATAGTAGAAAGAGTAACACTCTTATGTAACTGTCCTAAAGCGTCAGCAGTAACAATAAAGTCAGTTGATGCATAACTTGGTAAATTTCTAACTCTAGCAGTACCATTCACGTCTAATTTATCTGTAGAAGTAGTAGCAGAGGTAAACCCTATACCTACGTTTCCATTTTGATAAATATTTTGTGTATTTAATGTAGCCATAGTTGAAGTCCCTTGAATATTCCAAGGTTCTACAGTTGCTGCATCAGAACCACTTGCTCCTGTTGCTCCTGTAGCACCAGTTGCTCCATTAGCACCAGTTGCTCCATTAGTACCATTAGCTCCAGTTGCTCCTGTAGCACCAGTTGCTCCGTTAGTACCGTTTGCACCAGTTGCTCCTGTAGCACCAGTTGCTCCGTTAGTACCGGTTGCACCAGTTGCTCCTGTAGCACCAGTTGCTCCGTTAGTACCGGTTGCACCAGTTGCTCCTGTAGCACCAGTTGCTCCGTTAGTACCGTTTGCACCAGTTGCTCCTGTAGCACCAGTTGCTCCATTAGTACCATTAGCTCCTGTAGCACCAGTTGCTCCATTAGTACCGTTTGCACCAGTTGCTCCTGTAGCACCAGTTGCTCCGTTAGTACCGTTAGCTCCTGTAGCACCAGTTGCTCCATTAGCTCCTGTTGCACCAGTTGCACCTGTTGCTCCAGTTGCTCCGTTAGTACCATTAGCTCCAGTTGCTCCTGTAGCACCAGTTGCTCCTGTAGTACCATTAGCTCCTGTAGCACCATTTGTTCCGTTAGTACCGTTTGCACCAGTTGCTCCTGTAGCACCAGTAGCTCCGTTAGTACCATTAGCTCCAGTTGCTCCTGGAGCACCAGTTGCTCCTGTAGCACCAGTTGCTCCGTTAGTACCATTAGCTCCTGTAGCACCATTTGATCCGTTAGTACCGTTTGCACCAGTTGCTCCTGTAGCACCAGTAGCTCCGTTAGTACCATTAGCTCCAGTTGCTCCTGGAGCACCAGTTGCTCCTGTAGCACCAGTTGCTCCGTTAGTACCTGTAGCTCCAGTAACTCCTGTTACTCCAGTTGCTCCTGTTACACCTGTAGCTCCTGTTGCTCCTTTACAATCTAAGTAATTCCAAACACCATCACCATTAACATCCTCAGATGGATCAGCTATACCATTATTATTAGCATCCCAACACATTAATCCTGTTGCTCCTGTTACTCCAGTTACACCTGTAGCACCAGTAACTCCTGTTACTCCAGTTGCTCCTGTTACTCCAGTTACACCTGTTGCGCCTGTTGCTCCTTTACAATCTAAATTATTAAATAATCCATCTCCATTTGTATCCTCTGATGGGTCTGCAACACCATTGTTGTTACTATCCCAACAGTTACGTCCTGTTGCTCCTGTTACTCCAGTTACTCCTGTTGCTCCTGTTACTCCAGTTACACCTGTTGCTCCTGTTACTCCAGTTACACCTGTTGCGCCTGTTGCTCCTTTACAATCTAAATTATTAAATAATCCATCTCCATTTGTATCCTCTGATGGATCTGCAACACCATTGTTGTTACTATCCCAACAGTTACGTCCTGTTGCTCCTGTTACTCCAGTTACACCTGTAGCTCCAGTAACTCCTGTTACTCCAGTTGCTCCTGTTACTCCAGTTACACCTGTAGGTCCTGTTGCTCCTTTACAATCTAAGTAATTCCAAACACCATCACCATTAACTTCCTCAGATGCATCAGCTATACCATTATTATTAGCATCCCAACACATTAATCCTGTTGCTCCTGTTACTCCAGTTACTCCTGTTGCTCCTGTTACTCCAGTTACTCCTGTTGCTCCTGTTACTCCAGTTACTCCTGTTGCTCCTGTTACTCCAGTTACTCCTGTTGCTCCTGTTACTCCAGTTACTCCTGTTGCTCCTGTTACTCCAGTTACTCCTGTTGCTCCTGTTACACCTGTAGCTCCTGTTGCTCCTTTACAATCTAAGTAATTCCAAACACCATCACCATTAACATCCTCAGATGCATCAGCAATACCATTATTATTAGCATCCCAACACATTAATCCTGTTGCTCCT
>NZ_JAPCIO010000007.1:0-306 GCF_025909975.1 Flavobacterium lacisediminis
ATTCGAAGCTTGAACAGAAATCACAGGATTAGTGTTATCAATGATAGTAAATGTAGCAGTAGTTGAAGAACTATTTCCACAATTATCAGTAGCAGTAAAAGTTACTGAAGCCGAACCCGTTGCTCCACAAGTATCAGAAACTGAAGTAAAGTTGTTACTCCAAGTTACAGAAGAACAAACATCAGTTGCTGAAGCACCACCATTTGAAGCCAACCAAGCGTTTAGTGCAGCAGTGTTTCCAGCACCATCACATTGTACTTCTAAATTCGAAGCTTGAACAGAAATCACAGGATTAGTGTTATCAAT
>NZ_JAPCIO010000007.1:344-206961 GCF_025909975.1 Flavobacterium lacisediminis
CCATCACATTGTACTTCTAAATTCGAAGCTTGAACAGAAATCACAGGATTAGTGTTATCAATGATTGTAAATGTAGCAGTAGTTGAAGAACTATTTCCGCAGTTATCAGTAGCAGTAAAAGTTACCGAAGCCGAACCTGTAGCTCCACAAGTATCAGAAACTGAAGTAAAGTTGTTACTCCAAGTTACAGAAGAACAAGTATCACTAGCAGAAGCACCACCATTAGAAGCTAACCAAGCGTTTAGTGCAGCAGTGTTTCCAGCGCCATCACATTGTACTTCTAAATTCGAAGCTTGAACAGAAATCACAGGATTAGTGTTATCAATGATTGTAAATGTAGCAGTAGTTGAAGAACTATTTCCGCAGTTATCAGTAGCAGTAAAAGTTACCGAAGCCGAACCTGTAGCTCCACAAGTATCAGAAACTGAAGTAAAGTTGTTACTCCAAGTTACAGAAGAACAAGTATCACTAGCAGAAGCACCACCATTAGAAGCTAACCAAGCGTTTAGTGCAGCAGTGTTTCCAGCGCCATCACATTGTACTTCTAAATTCGAAGCTTGAACAGAAATCACTGGGTTTGTAGTGTCATTTATATTAAAAATTTGACTACAAGTTATTACATTTAATATTGTATTTTCTCCAGCATCTCTAATTCCATTGTCATTAGCATCAAGATATTCGGTAATTGTATAAGTTCGAGTTACTTGTGTATTACAACCTAAATAAGCACTATTAGAAGCAGTTATTTGGATTACACCACAAGGATTATTTCCAATTATACCATCACCATTTCCTAAAGCTTCAAATTCTAACTCAGTTAAAGAAGTTGCTTGAGGTAATAAATCATAACATTGTAAACTAATAGGAGAAAAAGTTGGACAGGTTACTAAAAATTCACAACAAACTATAGGTGATATTGTAGTTGAATAATTTTTAACACAACCCAAAGCATCAGTAATGGTTGCTGAATAAGTTCCAATACCTAAATTTGATAAATCTTGTGTTGTAGCCCCGATATTCCAAACAACGGAATAAGGAGCAGTTCCCCCAGAAATTGTCAAATCAATAGAAGCTGTAGATCCAGCAACACAAGTTAATCCTTGAACATTAGCATTTATAATCACACCACTAGGATAAACAATTGGAACTGAAAAAGTATTTGTCAATCCCATTGAATCTGTTACAGTTAATGTAGCAGTATTTGAAGCAGTGTTATTATAATTGAAAGTTGGATTTTCTTGTGTAGAATCAATTGTTCCATTGGAATCAAAATCCCAGGCATAAGTGTAAGGAGGTGTTCCTCCATTTGTTGTAGAATCAAAATTTATGGTAGAAATGTTTCCATTTGTACAACCAGAATATTCAAATTGAACCGCAAGGGGAGCGGTAATGATTACACTAGTAGGAAATTCACATTGTGATTTGTTATAGGTACTACAAGAGTATGGAATTAATTCGGATCCATCTCCGGATGTTTTCCAAACAATTAAAATTCTATCTAAAATCATTTCTTGCCCACAAACCCAAGTAAATGGACCATAAAGTAATCGTTGACCTGAACCAGGTGCTACGGTTCCTAAATTTACATTTAATTGGGTTGTTGTTCCATCAATTATCAAATCTGCAAACATTCTTGCATGATAAATATTGCTATTTGAATTTGATGTATAGTTCAACATTACATACATGGTTTGAGACACACCTGGTGTACATGTAGTATTATTTAATGGTACTCCGTTAACATCAGTTAAACTTAAAAAGACATCATCTAAAGTATAATTGTTTGATGTACAATTGTAATAATCTTGATAATAATTAGGAGCAGTACCACATAATCTTAAATCGGGTTTTGTTGTTGTAAATTGTGAATGAACAAAATTAAACCCAAGACAGATAAGAAATATCGAAATGGTAATTTTTGCTTTCATGAACGTTTTGATTTAATTTAACAATAATTGAAAAATAGACCAAAAACGAGTAGTGAATAACTAATAGTTGGGGGAAATAAAAAACAAAAATGATTTTTTAAAAATGATTTAAATTAACTTTTTTAACACATATCTATTACTTGTAAAAAGTAATTAAAGTTCTAGTCAGGGCAACTATTGTAGAAATTTCTTAATGCTAAATTACTCAAAAACTAATAGTTAGCTATAGTTAGGTCCTTGTTTTCGATAAAGTGTTTAAAAAAATCTACTAACTAACTTAAAATTGGCAAAAGCTTTAACTTTTAATTCAAAAAAAAGTAGTAATTTGAATCTCTAAACTAATAACTATGAAAAATTTAATACTTATTAGACATTCTAAATCAAGTTGGGATGCTCCAGTTCAGGATATTGATAGATCTATCTCTCAACGAGGTGTTCGTGATGCCCATTTAATCGCTTCTAAAACACCAAAAATTTTACCTCCTTCTTATATTGTTTGGAGTAGTAAAGCAAAACGTACACAAGAAACGGCTTTCATTTTTTCACAATATCTTTCTATTCCAATCGAAACAATCCATTTTTCGGAAGATTTATACACTTTTGATTCTAAGAAGTTGGAAAAAAATATAAAAAAATGCCAAAATTCATATGATAGTTTAATTCTTTTCGGACATAATGAAGCTATTACAAAATTTGTTAATAAATTTGGGGACCTTTATATTGATAATGTTCCAACATCTGGAGTAGTTGCTTTGCAATTTGATACCCATGATTGGAATGATTTATCTAAAGGAAAAACTATAGCAACATTATTTCCAAGCCAGTTTAAAAATGAGTAATACCATAGATAACTATATAGATAGAGAAAAAAGTTGGTTAACATTTAATGCAAGAGTACTTCAAGAAGCTAACGATGAGAACGTACCTTTATTAGATCGATTTCGTTTTCTTGGAATTTTTTCCAATAACCTTGATGAATTTTTTAGAGTTCGATATGCTGCCATTCGAAGACTAAGTCACGAAAATATAGATACCGAAAAAATACTAGGTTTACCAGCCGAACAATTACTTAAAGAAATTACCGATATTGTTATCGAACAACAATCGGAAAGTTTACGCATACTAAGTGAAATTGAAAAGAAATTAGAAAAAGAAAACATCTTTATTATTAACGAAAAACAAGTTACTAAAGAGCAAGAGGTTTTCATTCATGACTATTTCATTCAAAAAGTAAGTCCAGCGGTTGTAACTATCATGTTAAATGACTTGGAAGAATTTCCTTTATTAAAAGATACTTCGGGTTATTTAGCGATAAAATTAGTAATGAAATCGGATTCGGCTCAAAAAGAAATCCGATATGCCGTTATTGAAATTCCGCATACGATCAATAGATTTGTTGTTTTACCTTCTAATTCAGAAAAACAGTATATCATTCTATTAGATGATGTTATACGTCTTAACTTAAATAGCATCTTTAATATTTTCGATTACGAAAGTATTTCGGCACACATGATTAAAATTACCCGAGATGCTCAGTTAGAGTTTGATAGCGATTTGAGTAAAAGTTTAATTGAAAAAATATCCAATTCGGTTAAAGAAAGAAGAGTAGGTGAGCCCGTTCGTTTTGTCTATGATCAAGCTATCGGAAAAGATACTTTAGAATTTTTTCTAAAAAGAATGAATATTTTAACTTCTGATAGTATTATTCCTGGTGGAAGATATCATAATCGTAGAGATTATATGAACTTCCCTAATTTAGGACGTTACGATTTGTTATATAGAGAAAATCTACCATTACCTGTTCCAGGTTTATCTTTGGAAGGTAGTATTTTAGAACGAATTAAAAAGAAAGATTACTTGCTTTACGCACCCTATCAGTCTTTTTCTTATATCATTAAATTTTTGCGTGAAGCGGCTTTAGATCCAAAGGTAGCTTCCATAAAAATTACATTGTATCGTTTGGCTAAGAATTCCCAAATTGTGAGTTCTTTAATTAACGCGGCTAAAAATGGTAAAAAAGTTACCGTTCAAATTGAATTGCAAGCACGTTTTGATGAAGAAAGTAATATTTCTTATTCCGAACAAATGCAAACTGAAGGTATCGAATTGATTTTTGGTGTTAAAGGTTTAAAAGTACACAGTAAAATTTGTGTAATCGAAAGAATCGAAGAAGGAAGAGTAAAACGTTACGGATTCATTTCAACAGGAAACTTCAATGAAAATTCAGCAAAAGTGTATACCGATGTTACACTTTTTACAAGTAATGTTGAAATTTTAAAAGATGCTGCTAAGATTTTCGATTTCTTTGATGTTAATTATAGAGTGCATCGTTACAAACATTTAATAGTTTCGCCACATTATACAAGAAGTCGTTTTAATAAGTTAATCGATAGAGAAATTTTAAATGCACTTTCTGGAAGAGAAGCCTATATTAAATTGAAAATGAACAGTATATCCGATTATAAAATGACGGATAAATTATATGAAGCAAGCAAAGCTGGTGTGAAAATTCAATTGATTATCAGAGGAATTTGCTGTTTAATTCCCGGTGTAAAAGGATTAAGCGAAAATATTGAAGCGATTAGTATCGTAGATAATTATTTAGAACATTCACGAATTTATATATTTGGTAATGCTGGCGACCCTGAAGTGTATATTTCCTCGGCCGATTTCATGACCCGTAATTTAGATGCAAGGGTAGAAGTTACTTGTCCTATTTACGATCCTGAGATTAAAAAAGAATTAATCGAAACGTTTGAAATAGGTTGGAAAGCCAATGTAAAAGCACGAATTCATTCAGCCGATTTACTAAATCAGTACAGAAAACGTGGCGATGAAAAACCGTTTAGAGCCCAACAAGAAATGTACAATTATTACCAAAACAAATTAGAAGTAATTGCAGAAGAGTTGCAATAATTACAAATAAATGATTACAATAAAAAAATATGCGGCTATCGATATCGGTTCCAATGCCATGAGGTTGTTGGTAACTAATATTGTAGAGCAAGAAGGTTGCGCTCCTCAATTCAACAAAAGTTCCTTAGTTCGTGTTCCAATTCGTTTAGGACAAGACGCGTTTACAGTTGGTGAAATTTCGGAAGAAAACATCGACCGAATGGTTGATGCCATGAAAGCTTTTAAATTATTAATGAAAGTTCACAAAGTAGAACAATATCGTGCTTGTGCCACTTCAGCTATGCGAGAAGCCTATAATGGAAAAGAAGTTGTCGAAATCATTAAGAAAAAAGCCGATATTAAAATTGATGTTATTGATGGTAAAAAAGAAGCAGCTATTATTGCCGCTTCCGATTTAAAACAATTCATAACTTCTGATAAAGCTTATTTATATGTAGATGTTGGTGGTGGAAGCACCGAATTTTCTCTATTTTTTGAAGGAAAAATTATTGCCTCCAAATCATTTAAAAACGGAACCGTTCGTTTGTTAAATGAAATGGTTAACGATATCGTTTGGCAAGAAATGGAAAAATGGATTAAAGCCAATGTGGAACCATTTGAAAATATTACGCTAATTGGTTCTGGTGGAAACATCAATAAATTATTCAAATTATCGGAGAAAAACCAAGACAAACCGCTGTCATACATGTATGTGCAATCGCAATATCAAAAGTTGAACAGCATGACATACGAACAACGTATTGCCGATTTAGGTCTTAACCCAGACCGCGCCGATGTAATTATTCCAGCAACACGTATTTATCTAAATGCCATGAAATGGAGTGGAGCAAGAAACATCTATGTGCCAAAAATTGGGTTATCCGATGGTATCGTGAAAGCGATGTATTATGGGAAGATTTGATGTTGTTTATATTAATTATATGTAATTATGTCAAAACACTTCTTTTGTTTAGCTATACTTCTTTTATTTTTGTCATGCACTGATAAAAATGATAAAATCTTTACATCAGAAATTAAATCAGATACTACTAAATCATATCACAAGAAAGAGAAAACAAAACCTTTATTTGATACTATATTAAATGAAGGTAATGTAATTCTTTATGGAGATACAACTATTCAGAAAGATAAAATTAGAAGAGTTCTAATAAAATTTGAACCATATATAGCTTTTGATGATTATAAAGTTAATATTGAAAATGTCAAAGCTAAACTTGACTTAGATTCTCATGAATTAGGAAAACAATTCAGAACTGTAATTAGAGAATGTTATAATGATTCTGAAAATCTTTTTGCCGGACATTACACTTTTGCGACATGGGGCTGTGGAAGTCCTTGTCAAATGAATGTACTTATTGACAGAAGAACCGGAAAAATATATGATGCTCCGGATTCATCAGTTGGTTCAGAGTATAAAAAAAACAGTAGAATGTTAATTATCAATCCGCCAGAAGAAGAAAATTATTATTATAATGACTGTATATTTTGTAAGCCTGAAATTTACATTCTTAATGAGACAACTAAAAAGTTTGAAAAAAAAGAGCCTCTACAATAACTCCATATAAAAATGATCTGTAACAATGAATGGATTGCTTTATTATCTTGACATTTTTCACAAAAATATTTATCTTTCACAGAAAATTATCATTTTGTAAACATCTCTAATATCGAGCAGCAGAAATTTAACAACTAGTATATTTTCCTTAAACATCCAAATCAAACGTCTTTCTCAACAATTCAATCGTAGGATTAATTTGTTTTAAACGTTCAAATTTTTCTTGTGGTGTAAAAGCGTATTTGTTTTCAACGGTTTCATTTACAACAACTTCAATAGTAATATCGTGGTTGTGTAATTTTCCTCTTAAATATCCTATTAACTCATGGCAACCTGATAAAAATTCCTCTTTCGTACTTTGATTAGGAAGTTCTAAAGTAATGGTGGTTCCGTTTAAGGTTGGATCGTTCATTTGCATGTAAGTAGCTAATAAACGTTTTCCTGTATCAGCCATTTTTTGAGCAAACTTATTCCATTGTAACAGCATATCGGTTTCATTAAATGCTTCTGAAGGCAATTCTTCTCTATGCTTTTGATGCTGATTTTGCTGGGCTTCTAAGTCTTTTTTAGCTTTTATACTAGCTAACGAAAGTGCCGAAACTTTTGTTCCTGTCGGATTTAAATTCGTTAAAACCGGTTTTGGAATTTCTGGAACAATTGGAGCAACTACTTCATTTTCAACATGAGGAATTTCTGTAACTTCAGGTTCTTTTACAACGGTTTCAGCAACTACAACAGGTTTTGTTTCCTCAGTTGGAATTTGCGTTTTAATCGTTGGAATTTCAGTAATAGAGTAGGAGTTGTTCTTGTAATAAGTAGCCGGAATTATAAATTTAGCTACTTTTTTTTTTCTCCATCAAAAGTGATAGAGGCTAATTGCATCAAACAAAGTTCAACTAAAAGTCGCTGATTTTGACTGACTTTAAATTTCAAATCGCATTCGTTTGCCAATTCAATTCCTTTTATCAAGAAATCATGCATAGCTTTGTGCGATTGCGTTGCATATAAAGCTTGCGCTTGTTCGCCAGCTTCTAATAAAGGAAGAGTTGCCGGGTTTTTACAAACCAATAAATCTCTAAAATGCGATGCTAAACCTGCTATAAAATGATGTCCGTCAAAACCTTTTGCTAAAATATCATTGTAAGCAACTAATAAATCCGGAATTTTATTTTCTAAAATTAAATCGGTGATTCTGATGTAATATTCAAAATCTAATACGTTTAAATTCTCGGTAACAGCTTGTCTGGTTAAATTATTTCCACAATATGAAACTACTCTGTCAAAAATTGACAAAGCATCACGCATAGCACCATCTGCTTTTTGAGCGATAATATGCAAAGCATCATCTTCGTAAGCAACACCTTGTTCTTTTGCAATTTCGGCTAAATGTTCTTTCGCATCTTTAACCGTGATTCTTTTAAAATCAAATATCTGACAACGCGATAAAATCGTTGGTATTATTTTATGTTTTTCAGTAGTCGCTAAAATAAAAATGGCATGTTTAGGTGGTTCTTCTAATGTTTTAAGGAAAGCATTAAAAGCTGCTTGTGAAAGCATGTGCACCTCGTCGATAATGTAAACCTTATATTTTCCTGTTTGTGGAGGTATTCTAACTTGGTCGATAATACTTCTAATATCGTCAACACCATTGTTAGAAGCCGCATCTAATTCGAATACATTAAACGAAAAATCTTCATACGGGTCATCATAACCTTCTTGATTGATTTTTCGAGCTAAAATACGCGCGCAAGTTGTTTTTCCAACACCACGTGGTCCAGTAAATAATAAGGCTTGCGCTAAGTGATTGGTCTCAATAGCATTCAACAAAGTATTTGTAATAGCCTGTTGACCCACAACATCTTTAAATGTTTGCGGACGATATTTACGAGCTGATACGATAAATTGTTCCATAAATTCTATTGAAACACAAATATAGAGGTAAAAATTCCAAAAGGCAAATTCCGAAATCTAAATTGAGGAAAATGTTGCTAAAAGTTATTCACAATTTTCAGATTATTGAATCTTGAACTAATATTAAAGAGTAGGAGTGTGTTT
The DNA here is from genome assembly GCF_025909975.1 of Flavobacterium lacisediminis. GTDB lineage: Bacteria > Bacteroidota > Bacteroidia > Flavobacteriales > Flavobacteriaceae > Flavobacterium > Flavobacterium lacisediminis. The sequence goes on from NZ_JAPCIO010000007.1 coordinate 8,799, forward strand.
GTTTTTGATGGCTAATTTAGATACTAATTCTGCATTTTCATCTGAAGAATTTGCGGAAGTTCCTGTAACAAATACACCTTTTAGTCCATATTTTGAAACGATACCATAAACTGAAGCCTGATCGTCTGGATTGGAGTTTCCTTCGTAATGGTAAATATGATTAATGGTATAGTTTTCGGGATGTAAAACGATATCTTTTTCATTTTGATTGAAATCAAAAGTAAATCCTTTCTCTCTTAATTTTTTTAAAGCTTCTGAAACCGAGGCATAATGATAGATACTTGACATAGTAATGAGAATTAAAAGATTTGTGGACTATAAATTTACAATTTAAATAAAGAATAAAAGCCAAACGTTATGTTAAACTATCTATTAAAATTTCTTTAAAACCATATAAATTATTGTAAGTTTGCACCGCAGACCGCCTTATCGTCCGTGTGTAAGCATGGTAGGAAAGTCCGGACACCAAAGAGTAGCATAGCGGGTAACGCCCGTCCGTTGAAAGGCGAGGACAAGTGCAACAGAAAGTATGTACAGGTAATGCTGTAGTGAAACCAGGTAAACTCTATGCGGTGAAATGTCAAGTATATCAGCAGTTTCTGAGCAATCAGAATAAGGGCGACTCGTCCGATGTTGAAGGGTAGACAGCTTGAGTCACGCAGTAATGTGTGATCTAGATAAATGATAAGGCCACGCTTTGGCGTGGACAGAATCCGGCTTATAGGTCTGCTTTTTTTATTTTTTGAAGATTTTACCCTTCATCTTCCTCTTCAATATCTTCTTCTTCGTCGCTTTCAAATTCATAAAAAGAAAATACAGAACCACCATAACTTTTTGAAAACGAGAAATTTGTTAGGTGTTCTAGTTTTGTATGTTTGGAATGTTCTACAATCAACATACCTTCTTCATCTAAAATTTCGTTTTCAAAAATAAGCTGAATAATTTTTTCAAAATTTTCCTGACCTAAATCATAAGGTGGATCAGCAAAAACGATATCATAACTCGTTTTACTTTTTTCTAAGAATTTAAAAACATCACTTTTGATAACGCTGATATCTAAATCTAAATCGGTTGAAGTTTTTTTAATGAAATTTACACAACCCATATCGCCATCAACACTTGTAATTGGTCCAGCGCCACGAGAAGCAAATTCGTAACTTATGTTGCCAGTTCCAGCAAATAAGTCGAGCACTTTTAATCCATGTAAATTAAAATAGTTATTCAGAATATTGAACAACGATTCCTTACACATATCGGTTGTAGGACGAACAGGTAAATTTTTAGGAGCAACTAATCTACGCCCTTTGTGTTTTCCGGAGATAATTCTCATGAATGATATAGTATAAAGTGATTTCTTAAAGCAGTGGGAGTAATGTCTAAAATTGATGCTTTACTAGTAACATCTAATAAACTACAATTTCTAATGTATTGGAAAGCTATTTTAAAACAAGCGTCGTCTTCAGAACAATTTCCTAATATTTGAACCAAAATAGTTTCAGGATTTAGTTGTAATTGCTCGCATGTGAACAAAATATAATAAATAAAATCTTCTGGTGTTTTATATTGAAAAGAGTTGAAAAGAATCAATTGTTGATTTTTAACTACAATAAGTTCAAAATGTTCTTTTTGTACATGAACAAAAACTTGCTTTTCTTCTTTGTTTTTAGATAAATCGAGTAGTTGTTTTACCAAAACAGAATTCGAATTTTGGTATTCAAAAGTTTCATATTGATCTAAAAGGAAATTGTTGATATTAACGAAAGGGACATAAATGTTATTCATTTCATATGGAAAAATAACATCATGTGTAAAAAAATCAGTTTCAAAAACTTTTGTATTGTATTGCAAATAACTCGCTAAAAAATTAGCGTCGAATAGGGAAGTAGGAACAAAAGCATTTAGGTTGTTGTCATGTATAACCATTACCTCGTCATATGATTTGGTAAGAATTGGATAATCGACAAAAGTTCGCCACAATTGTTCTTCCATTACTTTATTTTTCTCAAAGGGAATTGACATAGTGGTCATTACCTTATTAGAAATTAAATCAAAGACACAAAAAGAAAGTCCACTCAAGGAAACCTGAATGGACAACTTTTTGTATGTTTTTTGAGTAATGTCGTTATTCGTTATTACCATATTTTTTTGGCCAGTTTCCAGTAAGAGTTACTTCTTCTAGTGAACCTAAAATAATTTGTGGACCATTGATTTCGTCAATAGACTCAACTTTATTTTCTTGTTTTACTAATTCTTGATCTAAATCTTTTAATAAAGCATTTTTGTCAATAATAGCTTGGAATACAGAAAGATTCATATCGTTTCTACTAACAACTCCTGTTTTCATAGATACTGGAACTTCAACTCCACCAACTTTTACAACATTAAGTCTTTTGTAACGATCAGAATTTTTGAATAATGAATCTTTAACAGATACAGAACCTAATTTAGTAATGATTACTTCATCTTTAAAGAAACCACCAACACCATCAGCACCAACAGTGATACCAAAAGCAGCATTTTTAGCAGCATCAATAACAGCAGTATCTCTTCTAGAAATAATTTCAAATTGTCCGTTTTCTACAAACTTGATTAATTCCTCAAAAGTATCAGCATATTTCCCGTTAACAGATTTATAACCTGTTTGAAGTTTTTTGATGTCTAACATAGTTTTAACAGCAACTTCGTAACGAGCTTCTTTTTCATTTTGAAACTCAATAGGTTTCATAATAGATGAGTATATTAAATATACAAGAAAAAGAGAAATTCCCCATAATACTATAGAGAATATTTTTTTATTTCCAGGTGTAACAAATTTATCAATTAGTTTAACCATTGCAAAGATTAAAATAATTAATACGACTAAATAAATAGCAATTTCTAACATTTGAATAATTTATTTTTAGTTAAATAGGTACGCAAATCTACAATTTTTTTTTCTACACAAAAGAATTTCTTGTAAAAATCATCAGTATATTTGAAAAATTAATATTGGCCAAATCCATTTTCATGACTTATAAGCTGTTTTACAATTTATTACAAAATAATTTTCCGCATCAACCCACACAAAAACAAGAAGTTTTTTTTCAGAAAATTGCTGATTTCATTTTGAATTCGACATCTGATGATATTTTTGTTCTCAAAGGTTATGCCGGAACGGGTAAAACAACCATAATTTCTACGGTTATTAATAATTTGGGCGATGTTAATATGAAAGCAGTATTGTTAGCTCCAACAGGTAGAGCTGCAAAAGTGATTAGTAATTATTCAGGAAAGCCAGCATTTACAATTCATAAGAGAATTTATTTTCCTAAAAAAAATAAAACGGGAGGCGTTAGCTTTACCTTACAACAAAATAAATTTAAGAACACACTTTTTATTGTAGACGAGTCTTCTATGATTTCAGATACGAATCAAGATTCTAAATTATATGAAAATGGTTCGTTGTTAGATGATTTGTTCTTTTATGTAGAAGCTGGAAAAAACTGTAAATTGCTATTAATAGGGGATACCGCCCAGTTGCCTCCAGTAAATATGAGTGTGAGTCCAGCTTTAGATATTGATTCACTTTCATTACATTATCAAAAAAATGTGCATCATATTGAATTAGATGAAGTAATGCGTCAGGCAGAACATTCTGGAATTTTGTATAATGCTACCGAATTACGTGAATTATTACATTCGCATTTTATTGATACGTTTCAATTTAAGCTAAAAGGATTTAAAGACATTGTTCGTCTGCAAGATGGATATGAAATTCAAGATGCTATTCATCAGGCTTATGATAATTATAGTATTGAAGATACGGTTTTCATTTTACGTTCTAATAAAAGAGCCAATCAGTATAACCAACAAATTAGAACTTCCATTTTATCAAAGGAAAGTGAAATTTCAACTGGAGATTACATGATGGTCGTAAAAAATAATTATTTTTGGTTAAAGGAAGAATCAGAAGCTGGTTTTATTGCTAATGGCGATATCATTGAAATTTTAGAAATCAGAAAAATTCAAGAGTTGTACGGATTTAAATTCGCAACGGTAAAAGTTAGAATGGTTGATTATCCCAATCAAATTCCGTTTGATACTGTTATCATGTTAGATACAATTATGAGCGAATCACCTTCGTTAACCTATGAAGAATCGAATAAATTGTATCAAGAAGTGTTATTGGATTATGAAGACGAGCGTCAGCAATATAAAAAATTACAGAAAGTTAAGGAAAATGAGTATTTCAATGCCTTGCAAGTTAAATTCTCTTATGCGATAACGTGTCATAAATCGCAAGGTGGCCAATGGAAAACAGTTTTTGTAGAGCAACCTTATTTGCCAAATGGTATAGATATTGATTATGTGAGATGGTTGTATACAGCCATTACACGTGCAGAAGAAAAACTATATTTAATTGGATTTAAAGATGAATATTTTCACAATTAAGCTATGTTAGAAACGATAATTAGTGTTTGTTTAGGAATTGGATTAGCCGCTTCGGCTGGTTTTAGAGTCTTTATTCCTTTGTTTGTGCTAAGTTTAGCCACACATTTTGGATATGTTCCTGTGGGAGATTCATTTGCTTGGATTGGAAGTTTAACCGCAATTATTTGTTTGGGAATAGCCACAGTAATTGAAATTCTTGCTTATTACATTCCGTATATTGATAATTTATTAGATACTCTAGCTGTTCCTTTGGCAGGAATAGCCGGAACGGTTGTGATGGCTTCCACTTTAGTCGATTTAGATCCATTGATAACTTGGGGATTAGCCATCATTGCAGGAGGCGGAACCGCTACTGCTATAAATTCAGCAACAGCAGTAACAAGAGCAACATCAACGGTAACTACTGGCGGAATAGGAAATCATTTAGTTTCTACTTCAGAAACAGCAACGGCATCTTTTGTATCCGTTTTGGCTATTTTCTTGCCTATTGTTGCTTTTATTGTTGTTATCCTTATTATTTTTGTCGGAATTAGATTGTTCAAAAAGTTTTTTTCTAAAAAAGAGAAATGAAATTAAAAACTAAAATAATTATAGGTATTTGTTTAACCCTTTTTTTATTCTTCTCATATATTTGTTATGGACTATATTTAATGAGTATTGAAGATAAATACGGAGTTTTTCAAGAATTATATTATGAAATTGATAAATCTGATAATTACTTTATAATTGTTGATAATAAAGAAGCTGGTTTAATACAAAAATTAGATGATGAAATTTTTGTTACAATTGATGATTGTATGAAACATCTTTTAAATTATTCTAATAAAAAAATTGAAGTATATCAGTTTGAAATTAGTGAAACAAAAACCGATTTTACTATAAAAGACGCCATTCTTTTAAAAAATAATGAGAAAACAGAATTGATATTTAAAAATTAAATTTATGCCTTAGGCGATAATTATAAATCAACCATGAAAATAATAGCTGTAATTCCTGCTCGATATGCATCCACACGTTTCCCTGCAAAATTAATGCAAGATTTAGGTGGCAAAACTGTAATTCTTAGAACCTATGAAGCAGCTATGTCAACAAATTTATTTGATGATGTTTTCGTGGTTACGGATTCTGATTTAATTTTCAACGAAATTATTTCGAATGGAGGCAAAGCCATCATGTCTATAAAAGAACACGAAAGCGGAAGTGACAGAATTGCAGAAGCGGTTGAAAACATGGATGTTGATGTTGTAATTAACGTGCAAGGTGATGAACCATTTATCAATAAAAAGCCTTTAGAAGAATTAATCGAAGTCTTTAAAAACGATACTGAAAAGAAAGTTGATTTGGGTTCGTTAATGTTTCAAATTACTGATAAAGAAGAAATTAACAATCCTAATAACGTAAAAGTAATTACTGACCAACAAGGTTTTGCTCTTTACTTTTCGCGTTCGGTTATTCCGTTTCCAAGAGAAGAAAATGTTGGTGTTCGTTATATGAAACACATCGGAATTTACGCTTTTAGAAAAGAAGCTTTGATGGATTTTTATCGTTTACCTATGTTATCATTAGAGGCTTCTGAAAAACTTGAGCAACTTCGTTATTTAGAATACGGAAAACGTATTAAAATGGTGGAAACTTCGCACGGAAGCATCGGAATTGACACTATTGAAGATTTAGAAAAAGCGAGAAAGTTATTGTCTTAAATTTCTTCGTCTTCAAAATAGCCTTTACTTTTTACTTTTGTTGAGAAAAAATTTAAAAATAAGATTACAAACGATAAAAAGAACAATGCTTGTAAACTAACCAATACTTTTCCAAAAGTGGTAATAGGGTAGTAATCTCCGTATCCAATGGAATTTGAACTTATTAAACTAAAATAAACAGAATCGAACCAGTGTTCAAAAGGTTTATTCATATTATCTCCCAAAGTATATAAAACTGCAAACGAAACTACAACTTCAATGTAATTAAAGAACAACAATAACATTGAACGTTTATAAGAGCGAGGTCTTGAAAATAAATCGGAGGCAAAAATCAATGTTGGAATATAGAGTATGGTTTCTAATAATAAAAAGACCAATATCCAAATCACATAATCATGATTTTGCCAGTCATTTATCAGAATTAAGAATGGAAAGATCACCTTAGACAAAACATATAAATCCATTGCCAAATCCTTATATTCATGACCGAATTTATTAGCAAAATGTTTAATATAAATTCCTAAAAAGAACAATTGAGAAATCGATAAAAACAAACGAACAATCTTCTCAATCCCATTATCATCTTCATGATCATTGTTCCAAATAGATTGAATATTAGAAATTCTCTTTTGAAGAGGGCTAATTGATTGTGAATGATTTTCACTGACTTTACCAACCAATAATTTTTTTACTACACGCATTAGGCTAATTTTTTAATGGTAAACAATTCGTTATGTACTTCAATTTTTGGGTATAGTCTTACAGAATAATTACTGTCAAATTTACTTTTATAAATTGCATTTCTTCTTCTATCTTGATAATCTAAAATCATGGTATTAAATAAGATAAAACCATTTACATTAAGTAAAAAATTAATTCTATTAATAAAAAAATCTTCAAATAAAAAGTTAGGCATTGTAGTATCTTGAAAAATATCAATAACGATTAAATCGTATTTTTCTTTGGTTTTCAAAACGAATTCAAAAGCATCGTCAATTACTATAGTAACATTCTCATAATTCCCCAATCCAAAATATTTTGTTGCCAATTCAACTACCGTTGCATCAATTTCAACTCCCGTGATTTTACCATCAAATTTCACTTCTTTTTTAAGAGTTTCAATTACACTTCCACCCGCAACTCCTAAAACTAGAATGGAGTTAAAATTTTGAATACGCTCGTAACCAATGTATTTTAATCCTTTTTTTAATACACGTTGTAAACTACCAAAAGAATAATTAGTATTTTCTGAATCTAATACCAATTGCCCATTATTCCAGGTCACTTCTAGATTTTTACTGTAAACCGATTTCTTTTGGTGAATTTTTATAGGTAATAAATAACTCAATAAACGCTTAATCATGTATTTTTGTTTGTTATCGTAAATATAATTTTATTTTTGTCTCAAAATAGTCTCATATGAAACAAATTATATACAAATTTATTTTCTGTAAAATTTTTGGATGGAAAGTAGTTGGCTCCATAGCTCCAATAGTAAAAAAATGTGTAATTATTGCTGTTCCTCATACAAGTTGGTGGGATTTTTTTCTAGGTATTTTTTCTCGTGGAATTTTAAATTTGGAAATTAATTACGTGGCTAAAAAGGAATTATTCATATTTCCATTCAAATATTTTTTTACTTGGACAGGAGGAACGCCTTTAAATCGCCAAAAAAATGAGAATAAAGTAGATACTATCGCTAAAATATTTCAAGAAAAAGAAGTGTTTCGATTAGCCATTGCTCCTGAAGGTACTCGAAAAAAAGTAACCGAATGGAAAACAGGTTTTTATTACATGGCCCTAAAAGCGAATGTACCAATAATTCCCGTTGCCTTTGATTACGGAAGAAAAGAAGTGGTTTATCATGAACCTTTTTATCCAACCGGAAATATCGAAGCTGATATTAAATTTTTAGAATCGTATTATAAAGGAGTCATTGGAAAAGTTCCAGAATTGAGTTATGTTCCAAAGGAATAATCTATTTAAAGTGTTTATTATTAGGAAGATAAAATAAATTTCACTCAAAATAAAACCAAGAAGAATAGTTTTTCGTAGATAGAAGAAACCAAAACTTTTAACAAATGAAAAAACTATTTTTACCTCTTGCTTTAGTAGCAGTTTTATTTACTTCTTGTAATGACGACGATTCTTCAATGGTAACTCCTGAACCAGAACCAATTGATCAAACACCAACTCCGGCTCAGGAATTAAAATTGGTAACCACTAGTAACACATCAGGAAAAATATCATTTACAGATTTACTAGCGACAACGCCTACTGCAAAAAGTTTTACAATTAGTTCAACGGATGCAGATGGTGTTTACTATGATACATTTAAAGATCAAGTAGTTTTGGCTTCTCGAACCAATAATAGAGTAGAAGCTTACAACGGATTAAGAAATGCCATCATTTCATCTGCAACAACATTAGATTTATCGTTTTCTTCTTCAGTGGATTTTACAAACGCTCGTGAAATTGCGGTTTCAGGAGATAAATTAGTGGTAGCTCAAGATCAAAATGCTGGTAATGGAAATATCAGTAAATTTTATGTGTACCAAAGAAATACAACTGGATTTACACTTTTAAATACATACACTGTAGATATCAAACTTTGGGGAATCCATTTAGATGGAACTACCATGTATGCTATTGCTGATAATACTAGCGATTTAGTAGTTTACAACAATTTCTTTTCAAATGCTACAGGGTCAATTTCGGCTTCAAAAAGAGTAACTATTGAAGGCTTAGTTAGAACACACGGAATTACTTATTCTCCGCAAGATAATGTAATGGTTTTATCCGATGTAGGATTAGCTTCAAGCGCAACCGACGGTGGTTTAGTGGTTATTAATAACTTTACTTCTGTACTAAACATGACGAATAATTTGGGAACAATTGCTATGAACAATCAAATTAGAGTGTACGGACCTAATTCTATGTTAGGAAACCCTGTCGATGTTGCTTATGACCACGTAACAAATGCAATTTATGTAGCAGAACGCTTGAATTCAGGCGGTTTAGTTTTAAAATTTGCTTTCCCAACAATGTCAGCAGATGCAACACCTCAAATGAGTAGAGCAGAAGCAGGAGTAACAGCAGTTTATTTACACAGAAGATAAAGGTTAGTTATTTAATTATTTAAGAACTCTGGAGAAATTCAGAGTTTTTTTATGGTTTATAGTTTTTGAAAGTCCCGTTTTTAAAAAACACTACAATGCGCTCTATTTCTTCAGGAGAATTATTTTCTGTTTTAATCGATTCTACAGTATTGCTTTCTGAAAGAGTAGGAGGAATTCCTTTTTCTACAGTCGAAAATAAATCCAGTTCCGAATTAGGGATATCTACAATTGGTAATGAAGATGTATCTTTTTCAATTTCTATAACTGACTGAGCCACAATTTCAGATTTCGGAAAATTTCCCTTACCGTTTAAAATCCAATACAAATCTACTTCAGGAAAAACCTCAATTACTTTGATGATAAAATCTAAGCTAGGTTTATTTCTCCCAGAGAGTAGGTGAGACAAACTCGAACGCTGCACATTGATTTTATCCGCAAATGCAGAAGCAGATAAATTATAATAATCGAGTATAATTTCTAAACGTTTAATAAAATCATCGATGTTTACCATTGTAAATAGTGAATAGATTTAAAGAATTACAAATGTAAACAATAATAGTGAATTAAGCAAGTTTACAAATGTAAATAGAAGGTTTTAATGTAAATAAAGACTTAATGTGAGTAATGTTATTAAACTGATTTACAATAATATAATTATTTTAATTAAACTAGTATTAATCTTGTAAACATGACTAATACTAGGGAGTTATTAAAGGTATTACAATAGTTTACAAAAGTAAATTATACGGTGTTTTTACATGTTTACAAATGTAAAATATAAGTTGTTTACATTTGTAAATCAAAAGAAAGCCATGAATTATTTACAATTAGCAACTCAATATTTAGAACCAAAACTCAAAGGAAAGTATATTCATTTAGATACTATTTTACCAATATTAGAATCATTAAATTCAGATTTTAAAATTACTGAAATTGGAAAATCCGTTCAAGAAAGAGTTATTCATCAAGTAAAAATTGGAACAGGAAAAACCAAAATTTTGATGTGGTCGCAAATGCATGGAAACGAATCTACCACGACAAAAGGGCTGTTTGACTTCTTTAATTTTTTACAATCGGATAACGAAATTGCGAATCGTATTAAAAACGAATACACCTTATTATGTATTCCTATGTTGAATCCAGACGGCGCTTTCTTATATACGAGAGAAAATGCCAATAAAGTAGATTTAAACAGAGATGCTTTTAATGCTACTCAACCAGAAATGCAAGTCTTACACAGTATTTATAAAAGTTTTCAACCTGATTATTGCTATAATTTACACGATCAAAGAACTATTTTTGGAACAGAAGGCTTTAATTTACCAGCAACAGTTTCTTTTTTATCGCCTGCTTACAATGAAGAGAGAGAATACAACGATGTACGCTTAAAAGCAATTCAGATAATAAACAAGATGAATAATGCGTTACAAGGCTATATTCCTAATCAAGTAGGTCGTTTTGATGATGGTTATAATGTAAATTGTACTGGTGATTATTTCACAACTCAAAATACGCCAACTATTTTATTTGAGGCGGGCCATTATGCAAATGATTATGATAGAGATATTGTTCGAAATTATATTTTTACTTCGCTTTTGAGTTCATTTGATGTAAGTTACGAAAACGTTATAGTTGATAACGAATTAAGTGATTATTTGAAGATTCCTCAAAATAACAAATGTTTTTATGATTTTATTTACAAAAATGTCAAAATTATTGATAATAGTGAAGAAAAAATAATTAACTTTGCAGCTCAATATACTGAAGTAGTGCAAGATGGTCAGCTAAAATTTGTGGCAAGAATCATTAAAATTAATGATTTGCAGGATTTTAAAGGACATTTAGAGTACGATTGTAAAAATGGTTTATTTACTTCAAAAGGGAATTATTTCCCAATAATAGAAGAAAAAGCTGATTTTTTTATCAATAATTTAACAGAATTTAACAATGGTGTAAAAATTATTTGATAAATTTGCTTCAGATTTGAATAAAAATCAAAAATTTAACAAATATTATAAGCACTTATGAGTAAGTTTCGTTTAGATGAAGTAGATCATCAAATTTTGGACATGTTGATTGATAACACGAGAGTTCCTTTTACAGATATTGCAAAAAAATTATTAATTTCTGCAGGAACAGTACATGTTAGAGTGAAAAAAATGGAAGATGCAGGAATCATTCAAGGTTCTTCTTTGACATTAGATTATGAGAAATTAGGATATTCTTTCATTGCTTATGTTGGAGTTTTCTTGCACAACACGTCTCAAACTAAATTCGTTTTAGAACGTATCAATCAGATTCCATTCGTAACAGTTGCTCACGTGACTACTGGAAAATTCAATATTTTCTGTAAAATTAGAGCTAAAGACACTAAACATGCTAAAGAAGTTATCTTCATGATTGACGATATCGAAGGTGTTTACAGAACTGAAACCATGATATCTTTAGAAGAGAGCATCAACGACAAAAAACGTTTAATGCATACGATTTTTAAAGAATTGTAAAATACGAAAGCCTCTTAATGAGGCTTTTTTTATATCTTTAAGTTATGAAAAATTTACAACCAAATGAATTTGCTCCATATTACGAGAATTATATCAAATTAGTTCCAGAGCAAGATATTATTAAAGGACTTATAATTCAAAAAGAAGAAATGTTGCATTTCTTTAAATCGGTTCCGGTTTTTAAGCATGAATTTCGATATGCAGAAGGGAAGTGGACTGTCAAAGATATAATCCTGCACTTAATTGATGCGGAGAGAATATTTGCTTACCGCGCTTTACGAATTGCAAGAAATGATAAAACTGCTTTGCCAGGATTTGAGGAAAATGATTATGTAATTACGGCTGATGCAAATAATAGAGAATACGAAAGTTTGTTAGCAGAATATGAAAGTGTTCGAAATGCTACAATAAGTCTGTTTGAAACTTTTTCAGATAAAGATTTACTAAGTTTAGGAACAGCTTCAAATTGCAGTGTATCTGTTAGAGCTATTGGATATATAACACTCGGGCATGAATTGCATCACAAGAATGTAATTTTAGAACGTTATTTATAATAAAAAAGGGGATTCAAATTTTGAATCCCCTTTTTTATGTATTAATCTTCGTCGTCCTCGTCGTCTGAATCATCATCTGAATCTACAATATCATCTGAATCATTTGATATATCATCATCTTCATCGTCTTCTTCAATATCTAAATCTTTAAGACTTCCTATTTTTTCATCTGGTACAGCTACCACATCATCTTCAATAATGTCGTCCTCATCATAGTTTTCGATTCTATCAGCAAGTTTTGTACTTACTTTAACTAAGTAAATAGTATCTTCTGTACGAACTTCTACAGCTTCAACAGTTTCATTCTTAGCATTTTTAAAACGAATAATGTCTGAATCATCATATCCGTCAGGAAATTTCTCAACTAGTAAGGTTAAGATTTCATTTGTTAATTTAGCGTAATCAACAATAACTCTTTTCATTGGGTAGGTTTTAATCTTGTATTTTGGTCAAATGTACTATCCTAAAACTATATTTTCAAACAATTTGAAATATTTTTTTCAAAAATTTTACCAGCCTAAAACATACGCAAACATTAATGGCGCAACTATCGTAGCGTCAGACTCTACGATAAATTTAGGTGTATGAATATCTAATTTACCCCAAGTAATTTTCTCGTTTGGAACAGCTCCAGAGTACGATCCATAACTTGTTGTTGAGTCAGAAATCTGACAGAAATAGCTCCAAAACGGCACATCATGCATTTCCATATCTTGATATAGCATTGGAACAACACAGATAGGGAAGTCTCCTGCGATTCCTCCACCAATTTGAAAGAAACCAATACCTTTTCCTGCACAGTTTTTTGGATACCAATCAGCTAACCACATCATGTATTCAATTCCACTTTTCATTGTAGTAGCTTTGAATTCACCTTTAATGCAGTAAGAAGAAAAAATATTACCCATTGTACTATCTTCCCATCCAGGAACTACAATTGGTAAATTCTTTTCAGCTGCTGCTACCATCCAAGAATCTTTAGGGTCAATTTCATAATATTGTTTTAAAACACCAGAATTAATCATTTGGTACATAAATTCATGTGGAAAATAACGCTCTCCTTTTGAATCTGCATTGTTCCAAATATCAAATAAATGTTGTTGTAATCTTCTGAAAGCTTCTTCTTCTGGAATACAAGTATCTGTTACACGATTGTAATGGTTTTCTAATAAATCCCATTCTTCTTGTGGTGATAAATCTCTGTAATTTGGAACTCTTTTGTAAGAATTATGAGCTACCAAGTTCATGATATCCTCTTCTAAATTAGCTCCAGTACAAGAAATAATGTGTACTTTATCTTGACGAATCATTTCGGCTAATGATTTTCCTAATTCAGCTGTACTCATGGCACCAGCTAATGTAATCATCATTTTTCCGTTGTCTAATAAATGTTCTTCATATCCTTTTGCAGCATCTACTAAAGCGGCAGAATTAAAGTGAAGATAATGTTTCTCAATAAACTGACTAATTGGTCCTTTGCTCATTACTTTTTATTTTATTGTTCTTTTTTCTTGTTGTATCCTAAAATTTCTAAAACGTCTTCGGCTTTTTGTTGCTCTGAAAATACTTCAGTTGCAATAATTCCGTTTTTGTCTTTATCAATTAAAATATGTTTTGGTTGTGGTAAAATACAGTGACTTAATCCGCCAAAACCTCCAATAGTTTCTTGATAAGCTCCTGTATTAAAGAATCCAATGTATAATGGTTTTTCTTTGTTGTATTTTGGTAAATAAACCGCATTCATGTGTTGTTCCGAATTGTAATAATCGTCGCCATCACATGTTAGTCCACCCAGTAATACCCTTTCGTAAGTATCATTCCAGCGATTGACAGCCATCATAACAAAACGTTTGTTAATAGCCCAAGTATCAGGTAGAGTAGTAATGAATGAAGAATCTATCATGTTCCAGTTCTCTCTGTCATTTTGCTTCTTTTGGTATAACACTTGGTATAAAGCACCACCTGATTCACCTACAGTAAACGAGCCGAATTCAGTAAAAATATGAGGTACAGCAACTTCTGCATCATCACAAGCGATTTTGATTTGGTTTAAAATTTCGTCCACCATATATTGGTAATCGTAATCAAAAGCCAATGAATTTTTTATTGGGAATCCACCACCAATATTTAAACTATCTAATGAAGGACATTCTTTTTTCAAAGCAATGTACACTTTCATACATTTTAATAATTCGTTCCAATAATAAGCTGTATCACGAATACCTGCATTAATAAAGAAGTGAAGCATTTTAAGTTCAACTTTCTTATTTTCAGCTATTTGTTTTCTGTAAAATGGAAGAATATCTTTATAACCGATTCCTAAACGAGAGGTGTAAAATTCAAACTTTGGTTCTTCCTCAGCAGCAATACGAATTCCGATTTTGAATTTACCATCGATTTCTTCTTGTAATAAATCTAATTCTTCGAAATTATCAATTACAGGAATTGTGTTTTTATGTCCGTTATTAATTAAACGTGCAATGTTGGTTACATATTGGTCACGTTTAAATCCATTGCAAACGATAAAAGTATTTTTATTGATTTTTCCTTCCGCCATTAATTGTTCAACAATATTAATGTCGAAAGCAGAAGAAGTTTCAATGTGAATGTTGTTTTTTAAAGCTTCATTTAAAATAAACTCAAAATGAGAACTTTTTGTACAGTAACAATAGAAATACTTAGCTTCATAGCCATGTTTTTCCATTGAATTTCTGAACCACATTTTGGCTCTATTGATGTTTTGCGAAATTTTAGGTAAATAAGTAAACTTTAATGGTGTTCCGTATTCTTCTACTAATTTCATTAAGTCAATGCCGTGAAATTGAAGATTGTCTTTATTTAAAGTAAATTCTTCTTGAGGAAAATAAAAAGTCTGATTAATTAAGTCGTAGTATTTAGTGTTCATTTTGAAAAATAAGATTAAAATTAAAAAAGTTTATAGGTGTACTTGTTTTAATCTTAATTTTCAAACCCTAATATTTGCATATCGAATCAGTAATTTTTCATTAAAAGCCTTCGATAGCTCGAATAAATCAGTTATGTGAAAACAAAATATAGAAAAGAACAACCGTTCAATAATAGATAAGTCAGCATTCCTATTATTAAGAATCCTGTAGTAATTGTTCGTATTGTTGTTTTCTTTCATTGGCGCAAAGTTAAAAAATAAAATGGCTATTATTTAAAGAAAATCTAAAAAAATGATTAGATAGCATAATCTTTAAATGCTTTGAAAATCAATTCATTATCAGTTTCTTGATTGATTATTATTTTCCCAATTCCATCAAGTAAAGCAAATTGTACTTTTCCGAACTCATTTTTTTTATCGTAAATCAATAGTTCAATGATTTCATTTATATCTTTTTCAGTAAATTCAACACGATCAAAAATATCATTGATTATATATTTGATTTCTTGATATTCTTCGTTTGATAATAAGTTTTTTTCTTTAGAAATATAGCTTTCCAGTATCATCCCAACGGCAATTGCTTCTCCATGAAGTAAGCTGGTTTTATCTTCGTTTTCTAAGAAATAACTTTCGATTCCATGACCTAAAGTGTGTCCAAAATTCAATGCTTTTCGGATGCCATTTTCAGTTAAATCTTCGCAAACAATTTCGTTTTTTATTTCAATTGATTGGTGAATTAATTGATTTAAATCCTCTGTGCTTAAATTCTTTAAGTTTTTAAATTTATTCCAATATTCTTTATCATGAATCAATCCGTGTTTCAGCATCTCGGCTAATCCTGAACGCATTTCGTTTTGAGGTAAAGTACTTAAAAACTGGGTATCAACAACGACAGCTTTTGGTTCGCGAATAATTCCGATTTGATTTTTTAAATTTCCTAAATCCACACCATTTTTACCACCAATAGAAGCGTCAACCATAGAAAGTAATGTTGTTGGAATATTAATAAAATCAATACCTCTTTTAAAAGTACAAGCTACAAATCCGCCTAAATCAGAAATTACGCCGCCGCCTAAATTAATAAGAATACTTTTTCTATCGCCCCCTAATTCCGACAAAGCACCCCAAACTTCTGTACAAGTAGCTATGTTTTTGTGAATTTCACCTACTTCTAATTCAATAATTTCAATTTCTATTTCGGTAGCTAAATTATTTAACAAATGTGGTAAACAATACTGAGATGTATTTTCATCTACTAAAATAAAAATCTTAGAATAATGAGAAGGTTTTAGCATTTCTGTTAAAGTTTCATATCCTTTAGAATCAAAGTAAACACTGTAATTATTGGCTGTAATTGTTTGCATGTGAAAAGCTTGAATTTTATTGCAAAATAAGGCATTTTTTATTTAAAATTCGTAAAAACTGATGTATATTTGTGTCGCTTTTTATCAAAAATACCATGAATAAAATATTTGACAATACACAAGTTGCTTTTTCTTTGAAAAGTGATACCGAACTAGAAAGAGCTTATTTTCTTTTCAAACTAATTGCAAGTCAGCCACTTGTAAAAATAGGAACTGCCGTTACAAATTTCGCCCTTAAAGCACATTTACCTGTTGAAGGATTGATTCGTTCAACTGTTTTTGACCATTTTTGTGGTGGTGTCAATGAGGTTGATTGCTTAAAAGTGGTAGATAATATGTTTACCAAAGGAGTTTCATCGGTTTTAGATTATTCTGTAGAAGGAAAAGAAGAAGAAGCTCAGTTTGACGCGGCTTTAGAAATGACTTTAAAAACAATTGAGTTTGCGAGAGAACGTGAAGCTATTCCATTTGCTGTTTTTAAACCAACAGGTTTTGGCCGTATAGATTTATATGAAAAAGTAGGAGAGAAGTCGGTTTTAACAGAAGCTGAACAACAAGAATGGAATCGTGTAATTGCTCGATTTGATTTAGCTTGTAAAACCGCTTTTGAAAAAGATGTTTTATTGTTAATTGACGCAGAAGAAAGTTGGATGCAGGATGCTGCAGACGCTATTGTTACCGATATGATGCGCAAATACAACAAGCAAAAAGCTATTGTTTTTAATACGTTACAAATGTATCGTTGGGACAGATTAGACTATTTGAAAAGTTTACACGAAGAAGCAAAATCGGAAGGATTTTATATTGGAATGAAATTAGTTCGTGGTGCTTACATGGAAAAAGAAAATGATAGAGCAGCTGAACGTGGATTAAAATCGCCAATTTGTGTTTCTAAAGAAGCTACCGATATTAATTATGATGCTGCTGTTTTATATATGGTGGAGCATTTAGATATCATGGCAGTATTTGCAGGAACACATAACGAGGAAAGTTCATATAAGTTAATGCAATTAATGGCTGAAAAAGGAATTGCTAAAAATGACAAGAGAATCTTTTTTGGACAATTATTAGGAATGAGTGATAATATCAGCTTTAATTTAGCGGGTAATGGTTATAATGTAGCTAAATATTTACCCTTTGGACCAGTTAGAGATGTTATGCCTTACTTAATAAGAAGAGCAGAAGAAAATACTTCAGTAGCTGGTCAAACGAGTAGGGAGTTAACGTTGATTAAAAAAGAAAAAGAACGTAGAAAGTTATAATAGAAAAATCCCGCACTAGCGGGATTTTTTTTAATTATAATTGTTTGGGAAAATGAATAAAAAAATTATTTTCGTTGTCTACCATTCTCTTGTTCATATTGTTTGGCTTTATACGCTTGAATTTCCATTTGAATATTTTCATCTTCAGGATTTTCTTGTTGTTTTAAATATAGCTCTCTTAATTCTGGTTCATTAGAATAATAATGATTAATTAATACACTATTAGGTAAAATTAAACAGATCGTTGCAAAAACAAATATAACAACCGTTCTTGTCAATAAGTTTTTGTAATAATTTTTTAAATCTTCATTTGATTTTTTAAATAATGAAAATCCAGCTAATAATAAAATTGCAGCTGACATACAACCTACTAGCAACATTACTTTTGATCCTGGCCAAAACATCAATTTAAATTCAATACCAATTATTGCAACAGATAATAACCATCCAAATAATATTGAGACACCAATCTTTTGGTTTTTAAAAGTTTTGTCACTAAAAAAATAGAATCCAAACGGAAAATAACAAAAAGCTAAAAATGTTAACGATAAAACCATTAATGGGCCACCACCAGGCCAATGCATCAATTTAAAAATAAGTGAAATAATAAATACGATTAATAAAGCTTTTTCTGTTTTCATGTTTTATCTAATTTTTAACTTCTCAAATATATCCAAATTTCTACAAAAATTCTTACCTTTAAAATAAAAATTCAAGATGCGATTTCATACGAGAAAATGGGTAAAACCCGAAGATTTGAATGCGAATGGTACGTTATTCGGAGGTAAATTATTAGCTTGGATAGACGAAGAAGCTGCTTTGTATTCGATTGTGCAATTGGAAAATTCTAAAGTGGTGACCAAGTTTATGAGTGAAATTAATTTCATGAGTGCCGCCAAACAAGGCGATATTGTTGAAATTGGTTTGGATGTGGTACATTTTGGAAAATCTTCGTTAGTATTGAAATGCGAAGTTCGTAATATGATGACTCGTGAAAAAATTATTACAATTGATAATATTACAATGGTCAACCTAGGCGAAGATGGAAAACCTAAACCACATGGCAAAACTCAAATTGAATTTATTGAAGACCGATTGAAAAAATAATGAATATGCTACAACAATCAACTTTAGAATTTCTATCTCAACTTAAAGAAAACAACAACCGCGAATGGTTTACAGAAAATAAAAAACGTTTTGACAGCGAACAAAAAGCTACTAAAACTTTTTTTACGCAAATACTAACCGATTTAGAAAAAATTGATAGTATCGAAAAAATGCAAATGCATCGTATTTATAGAGATATTCGTTTTTCAAAAGATAAAACACCTTACAAAAATCATTTTTCGGTAAGTTTTGATAGAACAAAACCTTTATTGCGCGGAGGTATGTATTTGCACATTGAAAACGATGCAAGTTTTGTAGGTGGTGGATTTTGGGAGCCCAATAATGAAGATTTATTTAGAATTAGAAAAGAAATCGAATTAGATGCTTCCGATTTAAAAGAAATTATAACGGATAAAACGTTTGTTTCATATTTTGGGACATTAGAAGGCGAGGGATTAAAAACGGCACCTAAAGGATTTGATAAAACGCATCCAGAAATTGAATTGATTAGAAAAAAGCAGTTTGTAATTAGAAGAAAGTTTTCAAATAAAGAAGTTTTAGCTCCCAATTTTCAAGATGAAGTTTTAGCTACTTTCAAAGCAATGCGACCTTTCTTTGACTATATGAGTGATGTTTTGAGTACGGATTTGAATGGAGAATCGATTTATTAATTTTCTTCGAACAATTGAACTTGACTTTTTAAACGTTCAATCAATAAATTCATCATTCGTTTGTTTAAATTAGACGAATTTTGAATGTAGTCTTTGTATTCGGAAATTGTAAATAAGCCAATGATAATACCTTTCAAGGAGTTTCTAAATTTGATATCGCGTTGAATGGCATTTTCAATATAAATCATTTTCTTCTCTGGATTTAAGGTAAAAAAGGCATTCTTTTGCTTAATTGCATAATTTCTAAAAACTTCAATAAACAAATCATTTTGAAATTTTAAAATAGGACGAAGAGTTTGATTTTGAAACTTTTCTTCCGAACTCGAATTTTCAAAAATGGTTCCAATAGATTCACCTCTGATTTCTAGGATTGCTTCGTCTTTTGTTTTCATTTTTTAGTTTTTTTTAATACTTAAAGTTAAAAAAAATAACCTCCAATTTCTTGAAGGTTACTTTAAGTTATTAAGAATCAGTTGTTAATTACTTTGTATTATTCTGCTACTGTTTTTGGGCTTGGTGTACCAAGTTCTGATACTTCTAAATCAAAATAAGGTAAGGAAGCCATAACATGATCAAAAATATCGGCCATGATATGCTCATAATTTAACCAAGTTTTATCTTTTGAAAAACAGTATATTTCTAATGGAATGCCTTTTTCTGTTGGTTGTAAATGTCTAACCATTAATTGCATGTCCTTATTGATTCCTGGATGTGATAAAATATATTGATTAATGTATTTACGAAACAATCCTAAATTGGTTAAATTTCTACCATTTACAATTACCGATTTATCAATTCCATTGTTGAGATTATATTTATCAATATCCGCCTGACGATGGTTAATATAAGCTGTTAAATGCTGAATTTTTTTAAAATTTTCTAATTCTTCTGATTGAATAAATCGCACCGTATTTGCTTTTATCAAAACATGTCTTTTAATTCGTCTTCCATCAGAATCTAGCATACCACGCCAGTTTTTAAAACTATCTGATATTAAGCTGTATGTTGGAATGGTTGTAGTGGTATTATCAAAATTTCGAACTTTTACAGTTGCCAAGTTAATTTCAATAACATCGCCATCAGCACCAAATTTTTCCATTGTAATCCAGTCGCCAATACGAACCATATCATTTACTGAAACAGAAATACTGGCTACAAATCCTAAAATGGTATCTCTAAATATTAAGATAATAATTGCCGAAATAGAACCAAAAGTAGTCAGTAAAGTTGTTTTACTTACGTCAAATAGAATTAAAACAAAAGAAATGATTCCAAACAACCATAAAAACAACATAATTACTTGAATATAACTATCAATTGGTTTATCGCTGAAACGTGGTTTTTGCTTTAAATAATCTCTTAGTGAATTGAAAATACTTCGAGTAATCCAAAGTGAAAGGATAATGATATAAATTTTGACTCCTTTTTCAAAAATGTATTCCCAATAGGTGAAATTCTTTAAAATTACGGGTACGGTTTTATATATAAATAGGAGAGGGAGTAAGTGAGCTAAATATTTTGCTGTTTTATTTGCTACCAAAAAATCATCAAAAGACGATTTTGTTCTAGCAGCAATTATAGCAAGAAAAATAATGAATAATTTCTTAAACAGATAATCTAAAATATAAGAAACAACAACTAAAATAATGATATTAACACCTAAATTCAAATAGGAAGAAACGTCATTACTAAAGTCGAGACTTTTAAAAATATCGTATGCCCAATTAAAGATTTTCATTACGTATTTTGAAGGTATTTTTTCTCAATATAAAACGTACCAAATGGAACAATTGATGCCAAACAAACAATAATAAAGGTTTTAAAACTCCATTTTTGTTCGTTTTTAATTAAAATAGCAAAAGCAACGTATAAAATGAATAAGACTCCATGAGCCATTCCAATATTTTTTACATAAATAGGATTTCCAGCCATATATTTCATTGGCATAGCGAAAAACAATAAAGCTAACAATGAAAGACCTTCTAATAAAGCGATTGATCTAAATGATTTTATCATGATAAAGGAGTAAAAATTTGAAATCCATTAAAGGATATAATTCGAACAAAATTAAATAATATAGGATGTGATTACGTTAAAAAAAACAAAAAAATCGGTAAAAATATTTCCTTACCGATTTATATTATGTAAAATAGAATTTTGAATTAAAAAGCCAAAAAAGCTTTGTTATATTCTTTTAAATCCAAAAGATTATTTTTCTTATCTAAATCAGTCAATAAAGAAAGGAAGTAATTAAAACTTTCTATATTGTTTTCGTCTGAAATATTTGCTTCTAATTCAGTGTCTTTACTGTCAATTGGTTCATCATCTGGAATACCAATAAAAAAACCATTGTTGTTATCTAAATGTTCGTAGGCCAAACGTAAAGCTTTTGTTACAACTGGATTATTTAATTCTAAAGTAATTTCTCTTAGTTTTTTTAAATCGCTAACAATTTCAGAAACTTCGAAATTATCTTTAAATAATTCTTTCTGAATCTTTTCGATTAATTTAAGGGCTTGTCTGTTTTCCATGATTCGTAATAATATAGATTGCAAAACTAAACTTTCTCATAGTTTTACACAAACGTTTTGAATAGTATTTTAACATTATTCGAAGAATTCTTTTTTGATATATAATATACATTATGTAAAATAGAAAATTTAGCTAATTACTTTAATAAGCCATACAAACTTTGTATCTTCGTTTCGTAATATCAAAGTTATATGAAAAACCCTATTGCCGAACGCATCACTGATTTTTTAAAACATTACCCACCTTTTTCTAGTTTACCTTATGAAAGCTTATTAGAAATTGCTAAAACATGTCAGGTAATTTATTTAGAAAAAAATCAAACGTTATTTAAAATAAATGATGCTACACATTCCTTTTTTTATGTGGTGGCTTCAGGTGCTGTTGGTTTATCAGTAACTTCAGATTCAGATGACGTACTAATTGACAAATGTGATGAGGGTGATATTTTAGGATTACGGCCTTTTTTTGCTAAAAATAATTACTTAATGACAGCGAAAGCTCGTGAAGAAAGTATTATTTATGCTATTCCAATAGAAACTTTCAAACCCTATGTAGCTGCAAATCCAGATGTGTTGAGCTTTTTATTAGAGAGTTTTGCTTCAAATACTAGAAATCCTTACGATAAAAGTCATAAAGGAAAATTAATTTCTGAAAACGTAATTTACAATGACCAAAGTTCTGAAATTCAATATTATCAACCTATAAAGTATACTTCTAATCCTATAACTGCTTCTCCAAATGATATTGTAAAATTTGTTGCACAAACTATGTCGAGTAGCAAAATTGGAAGTATGATTATTCACGAAAATAGAAAACCAATCGGAATTGTCACTGATAAAGATTTGCGTTCTAAAATTGCAACCGGACTTTATTCTATTGATGTTACAATTGACAAAATCATGTCTTCTCCTGTAATTACAGTAGCTGACAACTTGTCTATTGCTGAAGCACAAATCATTATGTTGAAAAACAATGTTTCTCATTTATGTGTTACAAAAGATGGTTCTACTGATTCAGAAATAACAGGAATTATTACAGAACATGATATTGTTGTCGCTCAAGCTAACAATCCAGGAGTTTTACTAAAACAGTCTAAACGAGCACAAAGATCATCTGATTTAAAAGAAGTTAGAGAAAAATTAGCCGATTTAATTCAACATTCGTTAGATAAAAATGTACCTATTAATCATATTGGTTCTATTGTTGGCGAAATTAATTTAGCGATTACCAAACGTGCTATCGAATTAGCTATTGAAAAAATTGGTACTCCTCCTCCAGCCCAGTTTGCTTGGATAAACATTGGAAGTCAAGGTAGAAAAGAGCAACTTTTGCTTACAGATCAAGATAATGCAATTATTTTTGAAGATGTTCCTGAAGATAATTACGATACTGTAAAAAAATACTTTCTTGAATTAGCGGAGAAAGCAACAAAAACATTGAATAAAGTGGGTTATGATTTTTGTCCAAATGAAATGATGGCAAGTAATTCGCTTTGGTGTAAATCAATTTCAGATTGGCAAAACCAGTTTAAAGGCTGGATTATTAATCCTGCTGATAAAAACGTTTTACAAAATACTATTTTCTTTGATTATGATTTTGTTTATGGAAATGAATCTTTAGTTGATACCATTACTAAAACAATTCACGAAGAAATAAATGATAACCAGTTGTTTTTTGCGTATTTAGGTGCTGATGCTCTAAAAAATCCTCCACCATTAGGATTTTTCCGTCAGTTTTTGGTTGAAAGTGATGGTGAACACAAAGATACTTTTGATTTAAAAGGAAGAGCTTTAATGCCATTGATTGATGCTGCTCGAATTTTATCTTTAAGTAAAGGAATTAAAAATACAGCAAATACTATTTCCAGATATGCAAAGCTGGCAGAATTAGAACCGCAAAATGCTCCAGTTTATGAAGCTTGTGCCGATGCTTTTGCAGAATTATTGAAGTTCAGAACTGAAGAAGGTTTGAAAAATGAATCAGATGGTAGATATTTGAATTTAAGCGAGTTATCGAAATTAGATAAAGTAAAACTTAAAAACGATTTCCAACCAATTAACGACATTCAGGAAGTGATTAAAAATAAATTCCAATTAACTTATTTTACTTAAAATATGGCAATTAATTGGTTTAAAAAAATAGTAAAAGATTACCCTAAATTTTGGGAAACCTACCTAAGTTGCTTTAATGAAAATCAAAGTAAAGAGCAACGTTATGTAGTTTTTGATTGTGAAACCACAGGTTTAGATTACAAATCAGATAGAATTTTATCTATTGGAGCTGTTGGAATTCAGAACAATCAAATTATTGTAGGTGACTTTATGGAAGTATTTTTACAACAAGATGTTTTCAACCCTGAAACGGTTACTTTACATGGTATTTTAAGAGAAGGAAAGGAAGAAAAAGTAGTTGAAGCTGAAGCTATAATTCGCTTTTTGGATTTTATAAAAAATGCAACTTTAGTTGGGCATCATGTGGATTTTGATATCGAAATGATTAATCAAGCACTAGATCGTTTGGATGTAGGGAAATTACAAAATCAAGCCATGGATACAGACGTAATGTATCAAAAACTAAAATATTTACCACAAGAACAGCAAAGCTCTTTAGACGAATTATGCGATATCTACAAAATCAAAAAATCCGATCGTCATACCGCAAGTGGTGATGCATTTATTACAGCTTTATTGTTTTTGAAATTGAAGCGAAAATTAGAGATTTAAAATAAAAAAACTGCCCCATTACTGAAGCAGTTTCTTAACCAATAAAACTAAAAAACTAGAGCTTGCCGTTTTTAATTTCTTCCACTATTTCAGGATTTAATAAAGTGGAAATATCTCCAAAATTAGAGAAGTCTCCTTCAGCAATCTTTCTTAATATTCTACGCATGATTTTACCCGAACGTGTTTTTGGTAAACCACTTACAAATTGTATCTTGTCTAACTTCGCAATTGGACCTATTTGATCAGAAATCAATTGATTAATCTCTATTGCTAAGTTATTTCTATCACGACCTTCACCTGTTTCTTTCAAGATAATGAATCCGTAAAGTGCATTTCCTTTGATATCGTGAGGGAATCCTACAATCGCACTTTCTGCAACTGCTGGGTGTTCGTTAATAGCATCTTCAATAGGTGCTGTTCCTAAATTATGTCCAGAAACAATGATAACATCATCTACTCTACCTGTAATTCTATAATACCCTACTTCATCACGTAAAGCACCATCACCAGTGAAATATTTACCTGGAAAAGCAGTGAAATAGGTTTCTTTATAACGTTGATGATCGCCCCAAATGGTTCTCGCCATCGAAGGCCAAGGAAATTTAATACACAAAGCACCTGTTACTTGATTGCCTTCAATTTCATTACGTAATTCATCCATTAAAACAGGTTGAATTCCAGGTAATGGTAACGAAGCATAGGTTGGTTTTGTTGGTGTTACAAATGGAATTGGCGAAATCATAATTCCTCCGGTTTCGGTTTGCCACCATGTATCTACTAATGGGCAACGCTTCCCTCCTACGTGATCGTTATACCAGTGCCAAGCTTCTTCGTTAATTGGCTCACCCACTGAACCAATTACTTTTAGAGAGCTCAATGGGAATTTTTGTACATAATCCAAACTCTCTTTTGCTAAAGCACGAATAGCTGTTGGCGCAGTATAAAACTGTGTAACTTTATGCTTTTCAATTACTTCCCAAAAACGACTAAAATCTGGGTAAGAAGGAACACCTTCAAAAATTACGGTTGTAGCTCCATTTAAAAGAGGTCCGTATAAAATATAAGAGTGACCTGTAATCCAACCAATATCTGCGGTACACCAATACACATCGTTTTCTTCGTAATTGAATACGTTTTTGAAGGTATAAGCGGTGTAAACCATATATCCGGCAGTAGAATGTACCATTCCTTTTGGTTTTCCGGTTGAACCAGAAGTATATAATATAAATAACGGATCTTCCGCATCCATAATTTCAGCGACATTGTTACCAATAGCAGCATCCATTAATGGTTGTAACCATAAATCTCTGCCTTCTTTCATGGTAACTTCTGTATTGGTTCTATTAACTACCAAAACAGTTTCTACACAAGGACATTTTTCTAAAGCTTCATCAACAATTCCTTTTAAATCGATTGATTTATTACCTCTATAACTTCCGTCAGAAGTAATCACCATTTTACATTCACTATCATTAATACGACTAGCAACTGCCGAAGATGAAAATCCAGCAAAAACAACTGAATGTATAGCTCCAATTCGAGCACAAGCTAAAACTGCAACGGCTAATTCTGGAATCATTGGTAAATAAATACAAACTCTATCGCCTTTTTTGATACCTTGATCGCGCAAAACATTTGCCATTTTAGACACACGAACGTATAATTCGTTGTAAGAAATATGTTGTGCTGCTTCGCTTGGATCATTTGGTTCAAAAATGATTGCGGTTTTATCGCCTCTTTTTGCTAAATGTCTGTCGATACAGTTTTTAGTGATGTTTACTTTTGCATTTAAGAACCATTTAAAGTTGGCTTCTTGCATATCTACTTCAAAAACTTTGTCCCATTTTTGGTACCAAGTAAAGTTTTCATCGGCAATACGATCCCAAAATTTTCTTGGTTCGCGCACCGATTTCTTATACATTTTAAAGTAGTTTTCTAAATCGTGTATTTTATAATAACTCATTTTTTAGCTTTATTTTAATTGATAATGTAAAGATAACCAATCTGTTTTAAGAATTTTATATTTTCTTGCTAAATAGATATAGTTAAGTGATTAGTAAAAAGAAATTAGTGATTGGTCAAAATTATTTAAAACAACCAATTTTAGCATGTTCTAAAACATCTCTAATTTCATCAATAATTGCTTCATCGTCAATGGTTGATGGAACTTGAAATTGTTCACCGTCTGCAATGCTTCGCATCATTTTACGAAGAATTTTTCCAGAACGTGTTTTGGGTAAACGTTGCACAATAATTACATCACGCAATGAAGCCACCGCTCCAATTTGCTCACGAACTAAATGCACCACTTCATGTTGTAATTGGAAATGTTTAATATCTTCACCAGATTTTGCTACTACTAATGCTAAAGGAATTTGACCTTTTAATTCGTCATTAATTCCAATAACAGCACACTCTGCCACAGAATGATGAGAAGCTACAATTTCTTCCATTTCAGCAGTTGAAAGTCGGTGACCCGCTACATTAATGACATCATCAACTCTTCCTGTGATGTAAATGTAATCGTCATTATCTTTAAATCCGCCATCACCTGAGAAATAATAACCCGGAAACTTGTTTAAATATCCTGCTTTAAAACGTTCGTTGTCTTTCCATAAATCTAATAAAGTTCCTGGCGGTAATGGCAATTTGATAACTACATATCCTTCTTCATTTGGACCTAATTCTTGTCCGTTTTCTCCAAAAATTCTAATGTCATAACCTGTAACCGCTTTTCCTGCTGAGCCTGGTTTTATAGGCAAATACTCCACTCCCATCATATTAGCAATCATTGGCCAACCTGATTCTGTTTGCCACCAATGGTCAATTGCTGGAACTGGAATATGTTCGCGATACCATTCTAAAGTCGCCACATCACAACGTTCACCTGCTAAGAATTGAATTCTCAAACTACTTAAATCGTATTGTTTGATGAACTCTCCATTTGGATCTTCTTTTTTAATAGCGCGAATGGCTGTTGGAGCGGTAAACATGATATTTACTTTATGTTCAGCAATAACACGCCAAAACGTACTCGCATCAGGAGTTCGGATTGGTTTTCCTTCGAAAAGAACCGTAGTATTTCTATTCATTAAAGGTCCGTAAACAATATAACTATGTCCAACTACCCAACCCACATCAGAAGCTGCCCAAAAAACGTCACCTTCTTTTGCATCGTATATATGTTGCATTGAAAATTTAAGTGCTGTAGCATAACCGCCTGTATCTCTGACGATTCCTTTTGGTTTTCCAGTGGTTCCAGAAGTGTATAAAATATATAATGGATGTGTCGAATTTACAGGAATACAAGGCGTTTCTTCTGAACCGTAAACCAATGCATCATAATCAACATCATATTTTTTGAATGGAACTCTTGCTCCTAATTTTCTATTGAAAACCACTACTTTTTCTGGTTTGTGATTGGCTAATTCGATAGCTTCATCTACTAAAGGTTTGTAGGCAATTAATCTATCGATTTCAATTCCTGAGGAAGCGGTAATAATGGCTTTAGGTTCGCAATCATCGATACGAATGGCTAACTCATGTGGTGCGAATCCTCCAAAGACTACCGAGTGCGTTACTCCTATTCGAGCGCAAGCTAACATAGCAAAAGCTGCTTGAGGAATCATTGGCATGTATATTACAGCGGTGTCGCCTTTTTCTAATCCAAGTGATAATAAACCGCCTGCTAGTTTGGCTACTTCGGTTTTAACTTCGTTAAATGTATACTTTTTAACAGTTTGTGTAACGGGTGAATCGTAGATGATAGCTACTTGTTCGCCATAGCCATCTTGAATGTGTTTATCAACTGCAAGGTAGCAAGCGTTTAAATCTCCATCGGCAAACCATAATGGATAACCGTTTTTATCAGTTGATAAAATATTGGAAGGTTGATTATACCATTCTAACTGATTCGCTTGTTCCTTCCAGAATTCTTCAGAAGAAGTTATACTTTTATTATAAATATCGCAATAATTCATTTGTATTATTCAATTTATGTGATTTATTTTCTTTAGTAAATGTAGAAAATAAAATAATGCTAAATGAATTAATCTTGCTAAATAGGTATAGATTGTAAAAGATATTTAATTAATTGTTTTAAAACTAATTTTGAGATGAATTTAAAACTTTTCTGTAATTATATACTCTTTTTATAGAAGCAAATAGTAAGATAATGTTTGTCAAAAAGAAAATTAGTTCTGCATTATGAATATTTTTCCAATTTGTATTAACAACAAGAAAAACCAAAAAACCAGAGAGTATAACAACATTAAAAATCATCATTGAATTATTCGACTTTGCTTGCTCAATTGTGATTTTATCTTTGTTAAGATTTCTATTTAAATTTCTTACCAAATTTTCAAAATTTTCAAATTCTAAATCTGATATATCAATTTTGTTTTTTTCTTGTTTAAGTTCAACATTTCTATAAATTGTTCCTTTAAATGCAGAAAATTTTTTCCATTTCACGTTTTTTGTATGCGAAATATCAATTGTAATTACTTTTAAAATAAAAGGATGAATTGAAATGAAACGATTTTTATAAACTATCAAAATTCTAAACTTATATAAAAGATAGAACAGAACACAAATAAAAATTAAAGATATTATTGCAATAACTATTTTTACAATTAAAATAGCATCACCTGAATATAGGTTTTTATAAAATGAAAAGTAAGTTAGAGTACCGCTACATAGCAACATTATTAAAAACCAAAAGGTTGTAAATATGTTATAAATGCCAATTTTCATTATAATTTTACTCTCAAAATGATTACTAACTCAACAACTCCTCCACTTTCTCTACCACTTTCTTAATCGAAAACGGCTTCGTCATATAAGCATCAGCACCAAGTGCTAAACCTTTTTCAATGTCGCTTTCTTTATTTTTTGCGGATAAAAACATGACTTTGGTGTGTTGTAAATTAGCGTCTTTTCTGATTTGTTCTAAAGTGGCAAAACCGTCTACCATCGGCATCATGATATCCAAAATGATAACATCAGGGAAATTGGTTTTTAAAATATCTAAAGCTTCTTGTCCATCGCGTGCTATGAAAACTTCGTAATTGCTTTTCTTGAAGGTGTATTCAAGTGTCATTACGATATTAGGTTCGTCGTCTACTATTAAAATCTTTTTCATAAATCTGTATTTTCAATATTTTTTATCGGTAAAGTGAATACAATACAAGCGCCTTTTACACTTGGTTCTACCCAAATTCTACCTTTGTGATGTTCTATAATTTGCTTACAAATCGCTAATCCTAATCCGCTACCAACGGGTTTTTTGAAATTCTGATTGGAAGCTTGATAAAATTTGTCAAATATAACGTCAAAATCGTTAGGATTTATACCTTTTCCGTTGTCTTGAACCGAAGTTTCTATAAAATTATCTTTCTTTTTGACTTGAATCGTGATTAAACCATCTGTTTCGGGACAGAATTTTATGGCGTTTGAAAGTAAATTGGTAACCACTTGAATAATTCTATCTTCATCATAAAAAGCCAAAACCGTGTCTTTACTTTCTACATAAACGCTGATATTTCGGTTCTTAATTAACTGTTTTAGAGGTTCAATCGAATGTTCAATCGTGGCAATTAAGTTGTTTTGACTTGGATGAATGGTTTGTTTTCCGGTTTCGAATTTCTCTAAATCCAAAATTTTATCAATCAAACGATTCAATCGGTCGGATTCGGAAATGATATTTTGTAAAAACTGTTTTCGTAATTCTTCTGGAATTTCGTCATCATCGTGCAAAATCTCACTCGCAGCCCGAATAGCGGTAATTGGCGTGCGAAGTTCGTGTGTTACCGTATCTAAAAATTCATCTTTTTGAACATCTTTTCGTACCAACGTTTCATTGGCTTTTTGTAATTCTGAAGTGATTTTTTGGAGTTGGTTCGAAGTTTCCGTCAATTTTTTATTGATGGTGATATTTTCTTTTGATTCTTCTAGAATTTTCAAAACTTCAGGAAGTGTAACTTTTTCTTCCTTAACCACACTCGAAATCAGAATTCGTGCCGAAGCTGTTCCAATGTGACCCGTTAATAAATTCTCGGCAAATTTCACTAATCTCGCATCTGCCAATTCTTGATCTTTATCCACATTGTACTTCACATTGAAGATATTCATGGCGCGTTTGGTACGTTCTTCTCCTAAAAATCGGATTAAGACTTTTTCGATATCACGTGTGTAAGCCGTTCCTTTCCAAACAAAAGCGTTTTCATGATTGGTACTGTATTTATCGATGTCAACGTACATTTCGGCATAATTGCGTTCGCGATAATTTCCTTTAAAACTCACCGAAACCGCGAAATAAGTCAACGTATTGAATAACATACTCCAAAACAAAGCATGTGGTACTGGTTGCAAATAATCCAATCCAAAAAGTTGAAATGGTTTTAAAAGCCCAATTTTCATGAAACCTTCTGATATAAACGAACTTTCATTATTGGTTAACCCGATAGCATAAGGCAACAACAAAGTATAAATACAAATTACAAATCCAATTAAAATTCCATAAATAGCTCCCATTCTTGAACCTCTTCTCCAGAAAATGGCTCCGAAAAATGCTGGCGCTAATTGGGCAATAATGACAAACGAAATCAATCCAATAGAAACTAAACTGTAATCTAATGCGAAGAATCGGTAAATCAAATAAGCGCCGATAATTAATGAAAAGATTCCGATTTTACGGATATTTACAATCTTTTTGTTGTTGATAATTTGCTCCTCGTTTTTTAATTTTCCTAAGAAAGTATACGGAATCAACAAGTTGTTACTCAACATCGTAGACAAACTGATGCTTGAAACTACAATCATAGAAATTGCTGCTGAAAATCCGCCAAGAAAAACTAAAACAGTTAAGGTTTTATTATCGAAAAATTGAGGAATTAAAAGCGAGTAAGTATCAGCATTTACATTTTGACCTTCAAATAAAACATTTCCACCCCAAGCAATTGGGTACACAAAAATATTGAACAACAATAAGTATAATGGAAACAACCAAATCGCGGTTTTAATATGACGTTCTCTGTTATTTTCCACTACCGACATTTGGAATTGTCTAGGCAATAAGAAAATAGCAAAAAGCGAAACCATACTCAAAAAGAACCAGTTTAATCCTTGTTCTAATCCGCCGATGGTATTTTTTTCTTTAAAGTTTTCTAAAAGTGAGGCTTTTGCATAAATATCATCGTATCCATCAAAAACGAAGAAAGTAACGTAAACTCCAACAATTAAAAAGAAGACTAACTTCAGTATACTTTCCAAAGCTACAGCAGTTACAATTCCCTTACGTTTTTCAGAAGCATCTACATAACGTGTTCCATAATAAGAAGCAAATAAGGCTAAAGCGATGGCGACATAAGTCGTGGTGTCATCAAAAATATAAGAACTTGTATTCGTTTTTGTTACAATATGAAATGTTTCTGAGATTGCTTTTAATTGTAAAGCGATGTAAGGAGTAATTCCGGCCAAACAAACGACAGTTACAATGGCTCCTAAAAAACGACTATTACCATAACGAAGGGAAATAAAATCAGCAATACTTGAAATTTTATTCACTCGAGAAATGCGAATGATTTTCTTTAAAATAATAATCCATGCGGGAATTATGATGATAGGTCCAATATATATAGGCAAATATCCTAAACCCGAATTTGCTGCTACTCCAATACTTCCATAGTACGTCCAAGCCGTACAATACACCGCTAATGATAAAGAATAGATATATGAATTATTAGTCCATTTGATGTTTTCTTTTTTCTCAGCCCAATGTGCAATAAAAAAAAGAATACCCAAGTAGCCTAGTAGAATAAGTAAAAGTATCGCACTATTCATAATAACGTTGTACTACAATCCATGACATTAAAACCGAAAATAACCAAGCTGAAAAAATATAAATATAAATGATGGGAAACCCTAAAAAACTTTCGGAACTATCAAATAATAATACTATTGGCAAGTTGAGCGCCAAAAGCAATAGCAATGACAAAACCACTAATTTTTGTTGATGTCTTTTTTTCATTTTTATATCTATTTATAAAACCTAAAAGCCCTTATGTAAAATAAGAGCTTCTAAGTTAAGTATATTTTTTTTAATTAATCTTCATATTCGTCAGTGATTGCATACCAACCAAAAATAGTTAATCCGGTAACAACCATTGGTAAAAGTATAAAGAAAACTATAATTCCAAAAACTAAATCATCTTGTTTTCCTGAAGTTAATTTACCTCCAAAAATTCCAATCGAAAAATAGGCTATTGCAATTGCTAACGCTATCCATACGATTCCTAAATATTTTTTTATTGTGTTCATGATTATTATTTTTTAGTCGTGAAGTGTATTAATTTTTCTATCGATGTAAATCATTCCAATTACGAAACATATCGCTGCTATTCCAATTGGATACCAAAGTCCTTCCAAGTAAAACTCTACATCTCCTGCTTCTTTAGAAGTGGTAACAAAATACGTTGAAATTGCAGGCAGTAATCCTCCAAAGATACCATTTCCTACGTGATATGGCAAAGACATTGAGGTATATCTAATCTTAACAGGGAACATTTCTACAAGGAATGCAGCAATTGGTCCATAAACCATAGTTACAAAAATCACCTGAATAAAAACCATTAATACTAAGAACCATCGGTCGCTATTATTAATCATTTTAGTTACTTTGGTTTCTACTCTGTCTTTTCCTTTGTCATCTAACATTACTTTTCCACTTTCAAAATGGATAGTTTTGATTTCTTCTACAGTAGTCCCATCGGTGTAAGCTTTAGTTGTAGTGTAGATAGAATCCATTTTTGTAGCATCAATTTCTTTTAAAGAAGGAACTACTTTAGTTTTCTCAACAATTTCTGTTTTCAATGCTAAATCTGTTGAAGCATACATGGCTCTATAAATTGGGCGATACGCTAAAATAGCAATCAACATACCACTCATCATAATCACTTTTCTTCCAACTTTATCACTCAACCATCCAAAGAATACGAAAAATGGAGTTCCTAATAAAAGCGCAATACCTAATAGAGTATCTACTTGAGAAGATTCAATACTTTGTACTGTTTTTAAGAAGTTCATGGCATAAAATTGCCCCGTATACCAAACAACTCCTTGCCCCATTGTTGCACCAAATAATGCTAAAAGAACAAATTTTAAATTGAATTTATTTCCAAAACTCTCTTTTAATGGATTTGTTGATGTTTTACCTTCCGATTTTGCTTTTGCGAAAGCTGGAGATTCATGCATGTTTTTACGAATCAAGAACGAAACATATACCATTACAATAGAAACCCAAAACGGTACTCTCCATCCCCACTCATCAAAAGCTTCTTTAGACATTAGCCCTTTAGTAAGTAAGATTACCATCAAAGAGATAAATAAACCTACAGTTGCTGTAGTTTGAATCCAAGAAGTCCAATATCCTTTTTCGTTTTTAGGCGCATGTTCTGCTACATAAGTTGCTGCACCACCATATTCACCTCCAAGCGCTAAACCTTGAAGTAAACGAAGAATTAACACTAAAACAGGTGCTGCGTAGCCAATGGTTTCAAAACTTGGAATACATCCAATTATAAAAGTAGCACCCCCCATTAACATTAAAGTAACCATGAAAGTATACTTTCTTCCAATTAAATCGCCTAATCTACCAAAGAAAAGGGCTCCAAACGGACGAACTACGAAACCAGCAGCAAATGTTGCTAACGTTGACAAGAAGGCAGCTGTTGGATTATCTGAAGGGAAAAATTTAGTAGATAATACTACAGCTAAACTTCCGAAGATGTAGAAATCGTACCACTCAATCATTGTTCCCATAGAGGAAGCCGAAATAACTTTCCAGATTCCTTTTGATGATTTGTTATCGCTCATAATTTAATTTTATTAGTTGTTTATAAATAGATTTGTAATTGTATGATGAATTCTCCTTTATACTTGTCAATTTTATCAACTGCTGTGTAAACAGGTCGTGTTGAATATTGGGTAGTAATTTTTGCATGATGACCGTCTAAGAAAAAGTTAGCACCTAAGTCAAATTGGCTACTTGCTTTTTCTAAAGCATCAAAGTTTTTATAAGTATAAGCTCCAAATGGTTGAATTCTTACTTTTGGTTTCTCACTTTTACTTGGTAATAAAACCCCTGCTTGTGTGTACCAAATATTTCCTGTACCAATCATCGGTTGTAAATTCCCTACTCCTGCCAGAGATGGTGAACCTGAAAATGATGGATCCGCAATACTTTCATTCATAATACCAAGATTTCTTAAATAATTAGGTCCGAAATCATAATTATAGAAAACACTATACGCTGTGATAGCCATTTTTTTCTCTTTAGCTCCAATTGGCATGTCCAAGAAAACATCACCAGCAAATAAGTTGATTGGATGTTCTTCAATTACTCCGTTTACTGAAGTTTGCGTTCCTTTTGGTGCATTATAAAAACCTGCTCCAATATTGAACATTTTTTTAGTTCCTAAATAAGTTCCCACTTTATAAGGTAAAAAGTTAGCTTCTTTATCAAAGAATTGATATTCCACATAACCCGCTTTTGACCATTGAGTAACATTGTTATTATCTACAGCTCTTGCAATGCTTGCATCGGTAACATTTGTTGGTGTTTGATTTGTAGAAAAAGGTTTATTGATACTAAAACGATATTCTAATTTGTTATATTTTCCTTTAGCGAAAATTCCAATTTGTCTTGCAAATTGATCTGAATTTTCAATTAACGGCCAGTTGAAGATTGGTGCATCAACAGTTAAATAATTTAAGGTAGAAGACATTGTCATGCGAGATAATCCCATATAATAATGTAATCCAGCTCCAACAGATAAACTAAAAGGTTTTGATTCTTGTGGTAAAACTACAGCATATTCATTCCACGCATCATGGAAAAATATTCCCGGTTTTTTTCCTGCTCCATATCCACCAGTTCCAGCCGAACCTGAAGCACCTCCATTAATAAAAGTTTGATTATTGATTCCAATGTGAGTCAAAATCATATAACGTGGAGAAATTTGTGCATAAGCTAACAAACGTAAACGACGTAAGCCAGCATCTTCATAAGAAGAAACAGATTCATCTCCAATCATAGAACCTGGATTCAAATCGGTTGAACGAAGCCAAACTTGATTCCATGCAATAAAGCGCATGTATTTGCTTCCTTCTGGATTTAAATTGAATTTTAAACCTCCACCGTAATCAGGTGAACCCTGAGCAGATACAAGCAGAGATAAAAATAATCCTGAAATAGTTAGTAATTTTTTCATAATTAAAATTTGGTTAGTTGGGCATTTCTGCATGACCAAATTCTGAATTTCTGTTAACGAAAAAAATTACGGTATATATTTTTGTAAACTACTATAGTTAATCTTTAAATCGTTCCCATTTAATCAACATGAATTTATCTCCAAGTTCTGTGATTATCATACCAGCACCAGACAATTGATCTTTGTTTTGAAGGAATTCAACCAATTCATTATGCTTAAAAATCTTATATGTTGGATGGTAATTAGGATGTGGTGGTTTCTTGATTTTAAACTCTTTTACCCAATTACTAATAGAAACGTGTGAAACACCAATAATACGTTCAATTTCTCTAAAACTCAATCCTTCTAAATACAATTGTAAAGCCTTAGTTACATAGTAATCATCTATCTTTTTTCCTAATTTATTGACTGTGAAGTAATAATTACATGATTTGCATAAATAGCGCTGTCTATCTTTGATGATACCACTTTTAACGATATTGTCGCTTTGACACTTTGGACAGGATAAAATCTCCATATATATAATTTTTGCATAAATATACTAATTTTGCAAATATACAAAAAATAATATGATAAAAATTTCAATTCATTTTTTTACTTCTTTCAATTTTTAGGTTTTAAAATTATGAATAGTATAAATTAAACTCAAAATCACTACATTTTTAATTTTGTTAAAATGAAAAAAAATGCATTTTTGTTATGAAATAGTATAGTTATTTTATTTAATTTGTAGAAACAACACTAAACCATGCAATTCGATATTACTAATACGGAATCTTCCGCTTTATATAAACTATTAACAGGAACTGTAATTCCTAGACCAATAGGTTGGATTTCAACAATTGATGCCAATGGAATTAATAACCTTGCTCCTTTTTCCTTTTTTAATGTAGTAAGCGAAGATCCGCCACACGTTATGTTTTCAACTGTTCGAACTGGAAATAAAAACAAAGACACCTTAAATAATATATTAGATAACAAACAATTCGTTGTCAATTTAGTTACGGAAGAAGTTGTAGAACAAATGAATACCACTTCTCAAAGTGTTGCTTCTGATATCGATGAATTCGAATTAGCAGGTGTCACTCCAATTAATGCTGTTTACATCAAACCAAAACGTGTCAAAGAAAGCTTAGTCCATTTTGAATGTGAAATGGTACATCATTATTTTATAGAAAATCATCAAAATGGCGGCGCTTGTATTATTATTGGTAAAATAATCACCATGCATATTGACGACTCTATTTTAATGGAAAATCATAGAATTAACTTAGACAAATACAAACCAGTTGCGCGTTTAGCAGGTTCAAATTATAGTAAATTAGGAGAAATTTTTTCAATCAAAAGACAATAACTAATTATCAATTATTCATTGTTAATTATCAATTAAAAACATGAAAATAACAGTTATAGGTGGTGGTCCAGGCGGACTTTACTTTTCGATATTAACCAAAAAAGCAATGCCACATTGCCAAATCGATATTTACGAGCGCAATAAACCCGACGATAGTTTTGGTTTTGGTGTAGTATTCTCCGACGAAACCTTAGGTGAATTCCTAAAACGTGACATGCAATCATATGAATTAATTCGTAGCAAATTTGCGTATTGGGACGATATTATTGTAGCTCGTGATGGCGAATCAGTTAATATTGCTGGAAATGGATTTTGTGGTTGTTCAAGAAAAACATTGTTACAATTATTACAACAACGCTGTATTGAAGAAGGCGTAAATCTGCATTTCGAACAAAATGTTGAAGATTTGTCGCAATTCGCAGATTCTGATATAATTCTAGCAACTGATGGAATTGCAAGTACTATTCGAACAAAATACCAAAAAGAATTCGGAACTAAAATCGAATTAAAGAAAAACAGATTCGTTTGGTTAGGTTCAACAAAACCGCTGGATGCATTTACCTATTTCTTCAGAAGTACACCTCACGGAACAATAGTTGCTCACTCCTATCAATATGAAGAAGGCATGAGTACTTGGATTTTCGAGTGTTCAGATGAAACTTGGCAAAAACACGGTTTTGAAGTCACAAATGAAGAAGACACGATGACTAAAATCGCGGAAATCTTTAAAGAAGAATTAGATGGTCATCCGCTAATCTCAAACAAATCACATTGGCGTCAATTTCCGCATGTAACGAATGAAAATTGGTATCATAACAATATTGTTTTATTAGGCGATGCGAAAGCTACAGCCCACTACTCTATTGGTTCAGGAACAAAATTAGCAATGGATTGTGCTATCGGATTATCAGATGCCGTAATTGCTAACCCAAACAATGTGCAAGCCGCTTTTGAACAATACGACAAGTCAAGAAGAAATACAGTAGAAATGATTCAATATGCAGCAATCGTTTCTTTAGATTGGTTCGAAAATATGGATCGTCACATGCAACATCCCTTCCAACAATTTGCGTTTGGATGTATGACACGTTCGAAAAAAGTAACGTATGAAAACTTACGTTTAAGAGATAGTTCGTTTACAGATAAAGTTTTAGAAGAATTCAATGACAATTGCAATGTCAATATCAAAAATCAATCAGTAGCTTTTTCAAAATTCAAATTAAGAGAATTAGAACTCCCAAACCGCATCGTTATGGCGCCAATGGGACAATATTCCGCTACAGACGGATTGGTTTCTGATTGGCATTTGGTACATTACGGAAGTCGCGCAACTGGTGGCGTTGGATTAATCATTACCGAAATGACTGCCATTTCCGAAACCGGAAGAATTACAGAAGGTTGTGCAGGAATTTACAATGCAGAACAATTGAACCAATGGAAAAAAATTACCGATTTCATTCATAACAATACTTCTACTAAAATCGGAATTCAATTAGGACATTCGGGACGTAAAGGTGCTACTAAAAAACCATGGGAAGGCAACGGACCAATGGAAACACCTTGGAATTTAATTTCGGCTTCTCCTATTCCATTCAATGAAAATTTTGCTACTCCAAAGGAAATGACTTTGGAAGATATGACAGCGATTAATGCACAATTCGTACAAGCAACAAAAAATGCAGACGAAGCTGGATTTGATATGATAGAATTACAAGCCCATCACGGCTTTTTATTAGCTTCTTTCTTATCACCATTAACCAATATTCGTACAGATGAATTTGGTGGAAGCATCGAAAATCGTTTGAAATATCCAATAGAAGTATTTAAAGCAATTCGTGAAGTATTCCCAACTGAAAAACCAATTTCAGTGAGAATTTCAGCAACAGATTGGGCAGAAAATGGAATTTCAGAACAAGAAGTAATTGCAATCACAACTGCTTTTAAAAATGCTGGAGCTGACATCATCAATGTTTCAACAGGAAATACGGTCTCAGGTCAAAAACCATTAACGGGAAGAATGTGGCAGACACCTTTTTCAGATGCCGTTCGAAATACTGTTCATATCCCAACCATTACCACTGGATATATTCAAGATATCGACCAAATCAATACAATAATTCTTAACGGAAGAGCTGATTTAGTCGCTTTAGGAAGACCTTTATTGTTAGATGCTAATTTCGTTAGAAACGCACAAGCTTACGAACAATTTCAAGCGAATGATATCCCAAATCCATATAAAATGGGAATTTCGCATCTGTATCCGCTAAAAGCTTCGGAAAGAAAACATGTGGAAGGAATGAAAAAAGCATTAAAACCGAAAAGTAATAAGAAGTAAATAATTACGAATTAGAAATTACGAATTATGAAAAATGATAATGTTGTTCAAATAAAAAGTTATGCTTTTGCTGTTCGAATAATAAAAGTTTTTAAATATTTATCTGAACAAAAAAAAGAATTTGTTTTAAGTAAACAACTATTAAGATGTGGAACTTCAATTGGAGCTAATATTGAAGAAGCCATTGGAGGACAATCAGGAAAAGATTTTTTCGCCAAAATAACCATATCATATAAAGAAGCAAGAGAAACACATTATTGGATTAGATTATTAAAAGATACTGATTATTTATCTGTTGAGGAAGCTGATAGTTTACTTAAAGATGTTGATGAGTTACTTAGAATAATTGGTTCTATTCAAAAAACGTTACGTAATTCGTAATTTAAAATTCGTAATTAATGAAGGATAATTTCGCTCACAATAGCTTACCTGCTCTGGAATTACAACCAGAATATACCTTTTTGGATTTACCTCAATTCCAACATTCAGAAATGCTGAATTGCGTAGAAAGATTGTTAGATAGCCATGTTCGAGA
This sequence comes from Flavobacterium lacisediminis, assembly GCF_025909975.1. Classification (GTDB taxonomy): domain Bacteria; phylum Bacteroidota; class Bacteroidia; order Flavobacteriales; family Flavobacteriaceae; genus Flavobacterium; species Flavobacterium lacisediminis. The sequence goes on from NZ_JAPCIO010000007.1 coordinate 49,162, forward strand.
AGGTCGCGGAAATAACATTTGCATTCGTACGTTTGAGGAAACTTGGACGTATCAAGATTTATATGAAAAAGCGAATCAAATTGCTCACGTTTTGGTGGATGATTTAGGATTAAAATCGGGTAATCGTGTTTTGATTCGTTCGGCTAATAATCCGATGATGGTGGCGTGTTGGTTCGCTATTTTAAAAGCGGGTGGAATTGTTGTGGCAACCATGCCATTGCTTCGTTCTAAAGAATTGACTACAATTATCGATTGTGCTGAAATTTCGCATGTGATGTGTGATAAGGAATTGGAAGAGGAAATCCATTTGGTAAAATCCGATTTCTTAAAACAAACGTGTTTTTATGGGAATTCACAATTAGAAGTATTAATGGCTTCTAAGTCTAAAATATTCGACAATTATCATTCAAAATCAGATTCGGTGGCTTTGATTGGTTTCACTTCTGGAACAACAGGTTTACCCAAAATGACGGCACATTATCACAAAGATATTTTGAATATTTGCGAAGCGTTTCCACAATATTCACTACAAGCCACTCCAAATGATATTTTTACAGGAAGTCCACCTTTAGGATTTACTTTTGGTTTAGGCGGATTAGTATTATTTCCAATGTATTTCGGAGCTTCAACATTTCTTATCGAAAAACCAAGTCCAGATTTATTGTTGAAAGCGATTCAAGACTTCAAAATCACGATTTGCTTTACCGCTCCTACTGCTTGGCGCATCATCACTACAAAAGTTCAGGATTACGATATTTCAAGTTTGAGAAAATGTGTATCTGCTGGTGAAACCTTGCCTTTGAAAGTTTGGCAAGATTGGTACGATGCGACAGGTTTAAAAATCATTGACGGAATTGGCGCTACCGAAATGTTGCATATTTTTATTTCATCAAACGAAGAGAACATGAAACCTGGCGCTACAGGAAAAGCGATTACAGGTTACGAAGCTAAAATCATAGACCAACAAGGCAACGAATTACCAAGAAACGAAGCTGGAAGATTAGCGGTGCGAGGAATTACAGGTTGTAAATACTTAAACCGAGAAGAAAAACAACGAGAATATGTAGAAAACGGTTGGAACATCACGGGCGATATTTTCCGTCAAGATGAAGAAGGCTACTTCCATTTTGTGGCACGTGGCGATGATATGATTATTTCTTCGGGCTATAATATTGCGGCAATTGAAGTAGAATCCGTACTTTTAACCCACGAAGATATTTTGGAATGTGCCGTAGTAGGTTTACCTGATGAAGAACGAGGAATGTTGGTTTGTGCGCATATTGTGTTACACGATACAACTAAAGCAACAGATGCAATGAAAAACCGTATTCAACACTGGTTCAAAGAAGTAGCTGCTCCCTATAAATACCCAAGAGTAATTAATTTCGTGGAATGTTTGCCAAAAACGGAAACAGGAAAAATACAGAGGTTTAAATTAAAATAAGCATTAAATGAACGCAAAACAATTAGTAAAAATTAGCAATTATATTGGCTTCATATCAATTATATTATTGGTGTATTGGGTATTTACATTTATTTTAATAGAAGTTTTTGGATTAAAAGTTTTCAGAAAAAATATGACTGACTCATTTTATTTAAGTGTTTTAGGAATATTAGCAATGATGGCAGGAGCCTTGATAATCAATATAATGTTCAATTTAACTCGAATTGCCCAAAAACACAACAATGACGAAGAAGTTTCGAAAAATAACAAAAAAATAATCATTACTCTTTTACTAATTTTTCCAACAATTGCAATTATACTTTTTGGAGGTGATTATTTAACAAAGAAAAAAAAGGAAGAGCTTTTAATTAATTCTGCCGAATACATCATTAAAATTAGTCAAGAAAAAACCAACAAACTTGTAGATTATAAATTTTCTAAAAATTACATAATAAATACTGCAGATATTTTGGAGCAATACTCAAATACCGATAGGAATTTTCCAAATGTTAGATTGATTGTCAAAGATACAATTGACAAAAATCAAGTGTATCTAATTTTCAATGATTACGCTTCATTTAAGGAAAATGACACATTGGTTCCTAGAAAAAATAATTACATTTATAAAACAACCAAAATTGAAAGAGATTATTTAGATAATGTTTTCAATAAAAATAATACTGAAGTTCGATTTTCATCATCTGATGGCGATTATGAATTATTCTATCCATATAAAAAAGGTAACAAAACAATAATTCTTTATTTTTCTGAACATCAACGTTATGGAAAATTATAAAGTTAAAACATAAAAATATGCAATTTATAAAACAAGAAAAAGTACGTTTCCAACATATAGATTATGCTGGAATTGTCTTCTATCCCCGATTTTTAGAAATGCTAAATTGTCTAGTAGAAGATTGGTTTGAAGAAGCCTTAGATCGTCCTTTTTCAAAAATGCACGAAACCAATGGAATTCCGACGGTTGATTTAAAAATTCAATTCAAAAATGCTGCAAGATTAGGCGAAATCTTAACCAAAAAACTTTGGGTAAAAGAATTAAAGAACTCCTCTATTCTATGTGGGTTTCAATTTGTAAATGAAGCAGAAAATACCGTTTTAGAAGGCGAAGTAACATTGGTAAACGTAGCTTTCAACGCAGAAAGAAATGGCATCAAAGCGGAACCTTTTACAGAAGAAATGAAGAATAAAATAAAGTTTTATGAAATATAAAATATTAGTAATATTATTTTTTGTTTTCTACAAGAGCTTTTCCTGTTCTTGTTCGCAATTATCATTAATTGATAAAGTTAAAACACATGATTATATAGCAAAAATTAAAATTACAGAATCTAAAACAATTGAGAATTATATAGATACTTTTAACCCTTATTTTGTAAAAATAGAAACAGTTAAACAATATTTTGGTGAAAAAGTAAATGAAATACATTTGGAAAGTATGAATGATTCATCATGTGGAATGTACTTACCAAAAGATTCTGAATGGATTGTTTATGGTTTTAAAAATAAGAAAGATGGTAAAATTTACACCAGCCTTTGCAGTGGTAATTTTCAATTAAACAAAACTATCGATTCTTTAAAATATAAAAATTATTTTGAAGAATATCCTAAACAACAAAAAAGAGTTTTGAATATCTTAGAAGAATTAAACATCAAAAAGATTAAAGAATTTAATCTAAAGTCATCTAATAAATTGCCAAAAGATGATGGATATCACAAAGCCTTACTAAGTATAAATAATTTAGATTCTAAAAAAACTTTTGGATGTTATAAGCTAATCCATAATGAAAAAGGTGAAGTTATTGATATAGAAGTGATAAACTCTTTAGGTAGAAAAATTGATCAAATTTTCATTCGGAATTTAATTGGGTCTAAATGGTCATATAAAAAAATTGATGATTCTGTCGAAGCTTTTGAACAAATTATACTCATAAATTACAACAAAGAAAATACTGATAATACATCATTAAAGTATTCATTAGACAATAATTAAACTATGGAATTCAAAAAATTCAAAGCCGCAACCGTTCAAACTTCTCCTGTATTTCTTAATGTAGAAAAAACAGTAGATAAAGCCATTTCTTTTATTAAAGAAGCTAGTAATAGCGGAGCAAAATTAATCGCTTTTCCAGAAGTATTTATCGCTGGATATCCCTATTGGAATTGGATTATGACGCCAGTTCAAGGGAGCAAATGGTACGAAGAATTGTATAAAAATTCGGTTGACGTAGCAGGTCCAGAAATCAAAAAACTTTGCTTAGCAGCTAAGGAGAATGATATTCATATTGTAATGGGAATCAACGAACGTGGTAAAAGCTTTGGAGAAATATACAATACCAATTTAATCATCGACAACAAAGGAGTTATCGTTGGAAAGCACAGAAAGTTAGTCCCAACATGGGCTGAAAAACTAACCTGGTCTTCAGGCGATGGTTCTTCGTTAAAAGTGTACAATACAGAAATTGGTCCAATCGGAACCTTAGCTTGTGGCGAAAACACAAATACATTAGCGCGTTTTACCTTACTTTCTCAAGGCGAATTAATTCATATTGCGAATTATATTTCGCTTCCCGTAGCGCCACCTGATTACGATATGGCAGAAGCAATTAAAATTCGTGCTGCAGCGCATTCGTTTGAAGGAAAATTGTTTACAATTGTTTCTTGTTCGACCGTTTCGCAAGAAATCAAAGACGCTTTACGTGCAGATGTTCCGAATGTAGATGAATTATTGGATAGAAAAAGTTCCGCTTTCTCTGGATTTATAGGTCCTAATGGTGCTGTCATCGGACAACCACTAATTGATGAAGAAGGAATGGTATATGCCGAAATTGATTTAGCAAAATGCATCCAACCGAAGCAAATGCACGATATTTTAGGACATTACAATAGATTTGATATTTTCGACTTACGAGTAAACACTGCTCCTACTCGAAAAATTACGTTTATCGATAATCACGAAGAATTTAATAAAAGATAAATAATTGGTGACTGTGGCTCTCGAGATCACCAATTAAAATATAAGATTATGGAAGAAAACAACTATTCAGACGACCAATACGGAAGAGCTCGAGTTCAAGACTCTCCCGAATTAATTGCGTACTATAAAGAATTAGAAACACTAGGCGCTGGCGCTTTATGGACAGTTGCCAACGATATAGAACCATGGGAACCACGTTCTTCTTCTGTTCCAATGCTTTGGAAATATGACGATTTACGTGATTTAGTGCTAAAATCATCCGAACTAGTAACACCTGAACAAGCCGGAAGACGCGTTGTTTATTTGGTAAACGACAAACGAAAAGATGTTTCCGCTGCCGTGGGTTGGTTGTATACTGGAATTCAAGTAACACGTCCTGGTGAAAGTACTTCGGCACATCGTCATCGTGCTTCTGCCCTACGTTTTATTATGGAAGGCGAAAAAGGATATACCGTGGTTGATGGTAATAAAATTATGTTAGAGGTGAATGATTTTGTCATTACACCAAATTCTACTTGGCATGAACATGGCGTTGAAGAAGGCGGAAAAACATGTATTTGGCAAGATGGTTTGGATATTCCATTAGTTAATGCTTTGGAGGCCAATGATTATGCGGTTTATGATGGTAAACAACCATTAACAGCACCATTAAACTTCTCTCCTATGACATATGGTGGTGCAGGATTGATTCCAGCGGATAAGACTTGGGACAAACCGTATTCTCCGCTATTCAAATATTCTTGGAAAAACGTTTATCCAGCATTATTAGAAGCCCAAAAAGTGAATGAAGTCAACCCATTTGATGGAATTTTTATGCAATATTCGAATCCGTTAACTGGCGGACACGTGATGCAAACCATGGGAGCTTCTATGCAATTATTACCAGCAGGATTCAAAGGAAAAGCACACAAACACACGGGTTCATTTGTGTACCAATGTGCGAAAGGAAAAGGCTACACCATCATCAACGGAAAACGCTTCGATTGGAAAGAGCGCGATATTTTTTGTGTTCCGAGTTGGGCTTGGCACGAACACCACAACTTATCCGAAACTGAAGATGCTTGCCTTTTCAATTTCAATGATTTACCAGTGATTGAAGGTTTAGGATTGTTTCAAGGAAGAGAATTAACAGAAAACAACGGACACCAACAAATTCAATAAAAACAAAAACTTTGCGAACTTAGCGCAAAACTTAGCGCTCTTTGCGTTTAAATAAAGAATATGAAACTACTTACATACAAAACACAAGACACCGAGCCACGTTTAGGCTTCATTCATAACAATCAAGTAATTGACATGGAAGATTTTGGAGAGATATCAAATTTCCCATTACCTAATGACATGTTAGAATTAATTGATATGGGATTTGAAATTATTCCAGAAATTACAGAAATGATTGATGAAACTCCAGAAAATTTCTTCGAAGAAATCGCTTATGAAATGAACGAAGTAACGATTTTAGCTCCTATCGAAAAACCAAGAAAAAACATCATTGGAATTGGTTTAAATTACACGGAACATGTTGCTGAAAGTGCTCGTACTTTAGATACAACTGGAAAGCTTCCAACAAAACCGATTATCTTTTCAAAACCACCAACAACCGTTACAGCTACGAATACCGAAATAATCAAAAACACCAAGTTAACTTCACAATTAGATTGGGAATGTGAATTGGCGGTAATCATCTCAAAGAAAGGTAAATATGTACCTAAATCGGAAGCATTAGATTATGTATTTGGTTACACAGTTATCAACGATATCTCAGCGCGTGATTGTCGTCGTGAAGGACAATGGATTGTTTCCAAAGGACAAGATACTTTTGCTCCAATGGGGCCAGTTATCGTAACAAAGGACGAAATTGAAAATCCACACAACTTGAATTTGTCATTAAAAGTAAACGGAGTTGAAAAACAAAATTCGAATACTAAATTAATGTTATTCAACATCAACGATTTAATTGAAGATTTAAGTACTGTTTTTACTTTAGAAGCTGGTGACATCATTGCAACAGGAACTCCAGCAGGTGTTGGCGCAGGTCGTGACCCTCAAGAATGGATGTACGATGGAGATGTTGTGGAAGCTACTGTAGAAGGAATTGGTACAATAGTAAATACAATTAAAGAAATATAATCAAAGTATTCAGTCCCAGTTTTCAGTTTTCAGACTGCTAACTGTGAATGAGACTGTAAACTAAAAAGAATGAAATACAGAATAGGCCAAATAGTTCCATCATCAAACGTAACGATGGAAACCGAAATACCAGCAATCTTCCGCTCACGTGAAACCATTTTACCGGAACGTTTTACGTTTCACAGCAGCAGAATGCGCATGAAAAAAGTTACCAAAGAAGAATTGGAAGCTATGGATGCCATGAGTTTAAAATGTGCGCAAGAATTATCTGATGCTCATGTTGACGTAATGGGTTATGCATGTTTAGTAGCCATTATGAGTATGGGACGCGGTTATCATTGTGTATCAGAAGTAAATTTACATCAAGAAACGGTAGCAAACGACTTCCCTACTCCAATTGTAACTTCGGCTGGTGCTTTGATTAATGGATTGAAAGTTTTAGGTGCGAAACAAATTTCAATTATCACACCATATATGCGTCCATTAACCGACATGGTGGTGGATTATATCGAAAATCAAGGAATTAAAGTAAAACAAAGTATTGCTTTAGAGATTCCAGACAATTTAGAAGTTGCGGCTCAAAACCCGATGAATTTATTGGAAATCTACAAACAATTAGATTTAACCGATGTGGATGTTTTAGTGGCTTCGGCTTGTGTACAAATGCCATCGTTAGAAGCGATTGATTTAATACAAGCAGAATGCGGAATTCCTGTGACTTCAGCAGCGGTTTGCACAACATACGAAATGATGAAGAAATTAGGAATCGAAGCCAAATCAGCTATTGGTGGTGAATTGTTAAGTGGAAAGTATTAATTCAATTGCGCTTTACATTTCCCACACAACGCCAATTTAGCATTATCAATAGTTTTCACGCTTTCCACAGCATCAGTCATAACGCAAGTTTTATCAGGACAATGTGGCAATCCTAAATTGTGTCCAAATTCATGAACAGCTACTTTTTTAAAACGTGTAAAATGCGTTTTTAAGTTGGGATGTTGAATGCGAAAAGTCGAAACAATACAACTATTCCCTGGGCAATACGCCAAACCCATAATTCCCCAATCGGCATATTTGTAGGTTGGGGTTTTTATTTTTCCCCACTTGTCTTTTTTGGTAACCGAAATATCTTTAGTGGTTAATCCTAAAACAAAATCTAACGATTCTACTTTATTCTTTTTCTGTAAATTAATCATTTTATCTGCACGATAACGAGGTGATTTCACTTCTGTAAAAGCTTCTTTATATAATTCTTTAGCAGGAAGAATAACCGTTTTAATCTGATAAAAATCGGCAATTGTCTTAGAGATAGTGTCAGTTTTATCTTCTGGAAATATGCCATAAGGTTGAATACCAACAGTTAACTTTTCGGTTTCGTTGGATTGGCAACTAAAAAATAGAATCGCAAGAATAATTATAAACTTTTTCATACTTTTATGAAACGTGAAAACAATTAAAAAAGTATTTCTCAATTCAACTTCAATGACTTTATGCAAAATTCTGATATTCTTTTACAAACATTAAAACAGATTACTAATTTAGAAGCCCATGAAGAACAATTGTTCTTAGATGCTTTCAAACCTTACAAGTTGAAAAAGAATGAACACTTTTTACAAGCTACAGAAGTGTGTACTAAACTAGGTTTTTTGTGTAAAGGATTGGTTCGTTATTACGTTTTTAGAAATGATGAAGAAGCAACTTTGGAATTTACCAAAGAAGGCGAATTTGTTGCAGATTATGGAAGTTTTATTGCTAAAGAACCGTCAATACAAAATATTCAAGCATTAGAGGATTGTGAATTTTTAGTTATTGATTATGATAAATTACAAGAACTCTATAAGATTTCAAAAAATGCAAATTTATTAGGGAGAATCATCATTGAGCATCGATTTATTATCATGGTAAATCAATTGTTGACCGTTCATCGTTATAATCCAGAAGATCGTTACCGCTATTTTTTGGAACATTACAAGGATTTGACCCAACGTATTCCTCAATATTTAATTGCTTCGTATGTTGGCGTAAAACCACAATCGTTAAGCCGCATCCGAAAACGCATTTATTAACTTAGGTGCATCAATTGTATCTTTAATGAATAGTAATTTTGGTTTAGAAATCAATTAAAAAAATTACTATGACACTTACCATCATCTTTATCGTTTTTGGAGGTTGCTTTTTATTAGAGCGATTAATTCCGGGTTGGAAATTACCAGAAGTTCCTACTTGGACTATCAGAGTTTTAGCCGTTAACTTTATTCAATTGGGGGTTGTAACTTTAGCAGGTTATACTTGGGAAATTTGGCTTTCACAATATTCCTTATTCCATCTTTCAAATCATGTAAACCCATTTTTAGGTGGACTTATCTCCTACTTTATTGCAACATTTATCTTCTATTGGTGGCACAGATGGAGACATAAAATCGACTTTTTATGGACTCATTTTCACCAAATTCATCATAGTCCACAACGTTTAGAAGTTATTACTTCATTTTATAAGCATCCTCTGGAAATGACTGTAAATTCAATTATTGGAAGTCTATTAGTGTTTACCACTTTAGGATTAGATGTTGAAGCTGGCGCTGTTTATACACTATTTACAGCTTTGGGTGAATTCTTTTATCATACCAATGTAAAAACACCGCAATGGGTTGGGTATATTTTTCAACGTCCAGAAATGCATAGAATTCACCATGAATACAATAAGCATACGAATAATTATGGCGATATTGTTTGGTGGGACATGCTTTTTGGAACTTATGAAAATCCAAAAGAATTCAAATCAACATGTGGATTTGACAATGAAAAAGAACAACGATTATTTGAAATGCTTCAATTCAAAGATGTTCATAAAGAGTAAAAAAACAAAACCCTGAAATTTAGTATTTCAGGGTTTTAAATATCTTTTGAAAATCAATTATTTTCTGCTCATTAATATTCTTAAAATATACCAGAACAATAACATAATCGAAGCAAACAATTGTAATGAAGCACCTACGTATTGATCTGTACTGAATTGGTCTTTAATTTGACTAGTTTGATATAAAATACTTGCCGAAGCCAATACCACCATACCAACAGAAAACCATAATCCTAAATTAAATCCGAAAATAGCTCCTACAACGATAACTCCTAAAGCTACAAAACCACCGATAGTGATTGCAGTTCTTAAGAATGAGAAATCAGTTTTTGTCAAAAAAACTACTGCAGTTAATCCAGAAAACATGAATAAGGTTATAATTGCTGCTTGCATAATCATTTCGCTACCAGAATATAAAACAGCCATAGCAATCATTGGTAAGAAAACAATTGCTTGTAATAGCACGTATAATCCTAAACCTAAATATTGTTTGTCTCTATCAGGATGAAAAACCAATCGGTCTGATAAGGTAGAACCCAACCAAAATAATCCTAAAATAAATAACCAAACGAATTTCCCACCCATCATAGCTAATATCCAATCCATAGGAACAATTCGCAATAAAATTGATTCTACTAGCATAAAAGCTAAAATAGCGTAAGCAACATGACTATACGTCTTTTTAAAAAAAGTAGCTCTGTCCGCATCGGTTGCATAAGAAACCACCACATTGTTTTCTGAGTTCATAAAATTTAGTTTAAAGTTTATCGAATTTAAGATTTTCAATCAAATAAAAAAACTTTAAATCTATTTTAATCCTTGAAAAGTATCTAAAATTTAAAAATGTTGAGCTATGTAAAAGTATATCGGCATTCCAATGGTAATATTAACAGGAAATGTTATGGCCAATGCCATAGGTAAAAACAACCCTGGATTAGCTTTCGGAACTGTTATTTTCATAGCTGCAGGAACTGCTATATAAGAAGCACTCGCAGCCAATATCGCAAAAATGAAGCGATTCGATACGTCATCCGTTACAAAACCACTCAGCCAAGCAAAAACTCCTCCATTTATTAATGGAATCAGCAAGGCAAAAGCAAACGGAAACCAACCATGAGCAAAGAAAGATTTCAATTTTTTTCCGCTTGTGATTCCCATATCCAATAAGAATATAGCTAAAAATCCTTTGAACAAATCATTGGTAAAAGGTTGAATTCCTTGTGCTTCTTTGGCACTTGTTAGATAACCAATAATCAAACTTCCCAAAATCAACAGCACGCTTCCATTGGTAAACGAGTGGCGTAAAATTTCAGTTTTATTGATTTTTTGCGCTTTTTCTTTATTAAAAATTGAAATTAATACCAAACCTACAATAATGGCAGGCGATTCCATGAGCGCCATAATAGCTACCATATAACCGTGAAGTTCCAATTGATGGGATTCTAAATAGGAAACAGCAGTTACAAAAGTAACCGCACTTATCGACCCATAAGCAGCAGCAATGGCTCCGGCATCATACACATTTAACTTGCGTTTTAGAATGAAGAAGGTATACAAGGGAATCACAATTGCAATTGACATTCCAAATAACATAGACCAAATAATTTCACTATTAATCGTTTCATGTGATAATTCTTGACCTCCTTTAAATCCAATAGCAAACAGTAAGTATAAAGAAATGAATTTAGACGAATTATTAGGAATTTCTAAGTCACTTTTTAAGCTAACTGCAATAATTCCTAAGATAAAATAAAGTAAGGCCGGATTGGTTAAATTTTCAAATAGTAAGCTAAAATCCATTTTATATTTTTTATTTTGTTGTGTTTATTTTTTTGAGGCTCTTTCTAATCTGTCGTTTATTGAAATACCTAATCCATATTCAGGTAAGCGTTCTGCAATGATTAAATCCAAATTCATTTTATCCAATTTATGCATCGCATGGTATAATTTGGATGCCGCAATTTTTAAATCGCTTTCCTCCGATAAAACGATTTGATTTTTTCTCTCTAAATCAGGCATGAAAGAATTGTAAAGAAGCAATCCAATTTTCTTATCAGAATACCAATCTAATTCTTCTTGAACATTTCGAGTTAGAATAAAATCGGTTTTTGGAGCGTAATGTTTCAGTAACATTCCGGGTGCGATTGGTTTTTTATCTTTTTTGTTTAATAATGTCACACTTCCTGATACTTTTTCAATTTCTTCCAATGCCAATGCTCCCAAGCGATACACTACTACTCTATTATTTTCAAATCCAATAATAGTTGATTCTATTCCTGCCGAACATTCGCCGCCTTCTAAAACCATATTGATTTGATTTCCAAAGTAATTTTCAACATGTTCAGCGCTTGTTGGACTTATGCTCGTAAAAGGATTCGCACTTGGAGCTACCAAAGGAAAATCTAATTGATGCAAAAGTTCTAAAGCCACAGGATGATTAGGCACTCTAACCGCTACTGTATCTTGATTGGCTGTAACTAGATCTGGGATATAAGGTTGTTTTTTTAATATTAAAGTCAAAGGTCCTGGCCAAAAAGCATTAGCTAATTCATAAGCTATTGGTGGAATTTCTGTAGCGACTTGTTTTAAATCTTCAATTCCTTTAATATGAACAATTAAAGGATTAAAAGTAGGACGCTTTTTTACATCAAATATTTTGTGAATGGCTTCGGTTTCAAATGCGTTTCCTGCCAATCCATAAACGGTTTCTGTTGGAAAACCTATGATGCCGTTTTGGTTGAGATGCTGAACAGCTAAACTAATATCTTTACTAATCATTTTTTTATGGGTTACAAAAATCACAATACATTGGGTCTTCCGTTTTCTTTCCGTTCGGATATAAAACTTTCGATTTGTAATTGCAATGTTGACATTGGTAAATATGTGCTGATGTAGAACGTGTAGGCATTGAACAACTACTACATAACAAACCGGCTTCGGCACCAACCACGCCAAAGCCGGGAATAAAGCATTCGGGACAAACCGAGTGCAACTTGTTTATTAACTTAAAACAAACATCATATATAATCTTCATTCGAGTTGGATTGAACATAGCACGCATATCCGTTTCTATGAAACACGAATTACATGAAGCAACTATTTCATTAAATATCTTTTCAACTGAATCATAATCGGTAATACCTTTATAAATTGTAGTCCAATATTCATCAGCATTCTTCAAAATAACAGCATGAGAAGGGAATTGAACTTTATCTAAAAAAGCTTTTAATTCATCTCGAGATTGAATTTCTGAACTATCAAAATTGGTTTCCATGCTTAGGACGCGTTCCACAATTTCGAGATTATGTTTTTGGTCTACCAGCATAATTAATTCGTCATTTGCAGGTGCGAAAAAAACAGTAGGATGATTCCCAAACGAACCCTCAGTTGCTATTGCCAAATCAAAACCTTCTGATTGCATACCTTCCAAACATTTTTTTCTGAGCGTAGTTAAAGCATCATCTTTTCTTGCGATTTCTCCCGAAAAGGTGCCTAAACTATCCGTATCAAAGTCTTTCGAAACAAAACAAGTTACTCCAAGAGCTTCTTCAAGTAAAGGAGCAATAACAGCTTCCTTTTCATGTTTTGTCACAATAAGCAAACGACGTCCAGAAAAAAAATCGGAATTAGTCTTCATACTCGATTTCGATGAATGATTTTATTTTTAGTTTTCTATTATTAGCTTTTGCTTCCTCTAAAATTTCAGAAATATGAGATACACTTTCTTTTAATTGATCAATTCGATGAAGGGCTTTTTCGTCATCTTCACCAAACCGAATTTGGGAACTAAAATTTTGAACCTTATTAAAATTGATATTTTTATTATACATATCCATCAATATTTCACGCGCTTCAAACGAATTAAATTCGCCATTAATCAAATTAATTTTCTTCAGGGTTTCCATAGGTAATGTCTGTTAAATTATGTATTAAACGAATTATGGTTAGCATTACTAAAATTGCTAATCCAGCATAAAGTTCTTGGTAGATAATCTCAGGTGATGCCATCATTTTAAAAATTAATAGTGCTTCAATTACTACACAGAGTATCAAAACTATTTGTATTGCTATTCTTTTCATCGTTTGGATTTTACCTTATGATTTAATTTCAGATGCAAATTTTAGAATTATAATTCATATATTTTTATTTATCTTTGCTATACATTATATAAAATATTTTTATGAATTACACTTTAAACCAATTACGAATTTTCTTGAAAGTAGTACAAAACCAAAGTGTTACCAAAGCTTCTGAGGAACTACATTTGACCCAACCAGCGGTGTCAATTCAATTAAAAAATTTTCAAGATCAATTTGAAATTCCCTTAACCGAAGTTGTGGGTAGAAAAATTTACGTAACTGATTTTGGTAAAGAAATAGCAGAAGCAGCCGAACAAATATTGCAGCAAGTCAATACTATCGATTATAAAACCTTGGCTTATAAAGGACAGCTTTTTGGGAAAATAAAAATCTCGGTTGTATCAACAGGTAAATATGTAATGCCTTACTTCTTAGCTGATTTTTTAAAAATGCATCCTGGAGTAGAATTAGAAATGGATGTGACCAATAAAAATAAAGTAGTTAAAAGTATGCAAAACAATGAAGTAGATTTTGCTTTGGTTTCGATACTTCCCGATAAAATGAAAGTAGAGAAAATAGATTTGATGCAAAACAAATTGTTTTTAGTTGGGAATATGGAAGAAGATTTTACCAAGAAAAAGAAAATTGAAGATATACTACAAAATCGTCCATTATTGTTTAGAGAAAACGGTTCTGGAACACGTCAAACCATGGAACGTTTCATTGTACAACAAGATTTTAAGATTAGTAAACGAATGGAATTAACCTCAAATGAAGCAGTTAAGCAAGCAATTTTAGCAGGTCTAGGATATTCAATTATGCCTTTAATTGGGATTCGTAAAGAAATACAAAACAAGGACTTACAAATCATTCCGTTAAAAGGATTACCTATTAAAACCGACTGGAGTTTGATTTGGGTAAAAGGTAAAAACCACAACCCAGCCGGCCTAGCCTATTTAGATTATTTAAAAAAAGAAAAAGAAGCAATTATCCATTCCAAATTTAGTTGGTACGAGACGATGTAGCTTCTTTTTTTCAGTTATTTTCAATCCAATTGGCTCAACACCATTGCGATTTTACAAACATGATAGCGACTTTTATCAAAGTCATTATCATATCGTTATTATTATCTTCTTTCATTTTTCTTAGTTTTTAAAAACCTCGAAAAATAAATTCCGAGGTTTTGATTATTTAACGAAAATGTCTTTCAATTGACTGATTACGTTACCACTTCCTGAAATGGTGATTTCACCAATTCGATCTGCGATTTTTTCTACGTATTCCATCTCTTTTAATTTCCACAACATTTCGTTTTCTTCCATTAATTTAGCGGTATTCAACATGCTACGCATCGTAGCTGTTTCTTCCCGTCTCATAATACTGTTGGCTTGTGCTTTTTTCTCCGCTACCAATACCTGATTCATGATTTCTTTCATATCACCAGGCAAAATAACATCTCTAATTCCAGCATCGGCAACACTTAAACCTAAGGCATTGATTTTATCCAACATGTTTTCCAAAATTTCTTTTGAAATTGTGTCTTTTTTGTTCAACAACTCATCTAATGTGTAGCTACCAACTAAAGCGCGTAAAGCCAATTGCATCAACACATACAACTGTTTGTCATATTCTTTGTTGTTTACCAAAGCTTTAACCGCGTCAATTACTTGGTAACGAACAAAGAAGTTAATACGCAAGGTTGCTTTATCTTTTGTCAATAATTCTTGACCTGCAATTTCCATTTGTTGCTGACGAATATCTACGTTTTTAACTTCAATTGGAATGGCGTTGTTCCAGAAATAGTAATTTCCAGCGGCCAATTCTTTTACAAAAGCACCATTTACAAACAACAAACCTTTTTCAAAGTTCAATACTTGATATTTTCTAGTGTACGCTCGCACTTTAATGTTTTCTAACAAAGCCATTGGAACCACTTCTGTAATTTCTACTTTAGACAAATCAATTTTTGTAAAGGCATTGTCTAAATAACCTTTCCAAAACGCATATCTACCAGTAGTTAATACCTCTTTAAACATGCCATTTACATAGTATAAAGCGATTTCGTTATCGGCAATTTCGATTACTTCTAATAGAGAAGCTAATTTTTCATTTTGCAATAAAATGGTCAATTCTATTGGCGCTACAAACGATTGTTTCATTTCATATATATGAACTTGTTTATTGCCAAAAATCCAATAAGAACCGGCTTCTAATACGTTAATTAATTTTCCTTTTCCAAATACCAAACCTACTTGGTATGCCTGAATTGTAATTCTGTTGATCATAATTTATATAGTTATCATTAAACATTCTTTTAAAAAGAAAACCTTCAGTTCTTCGTCCAAAGTCCAAAACGGAAAAAAGTTAGTAATCAAAAGCATTCTAATGTGTTTCTATTCTATTTTGAAGTTAGCCGTAGCAAACAACAAGCAAATACAAAAGCAAAAGAACGGTTAGGAATACGAAGCCTTTTTCAGGTCTTTTCCTAAGTGTTTCTTTACGAACAAGTCGAGCCAAAACTGACCAAGTCCGAAGATTTTCTTATGGTGCATCATTTTTAAGAGTGATGCCACTCGGCTACATTAAAAGTGTAGTACTCTACCAATTGAGTTATTCCGATATATCGGAAGTAGGATTCGAACCTACACATCCAAATTTCTATTGTTCTAACCAGACTGAACTAACATACCAGAAGCATGTACGGGAATCGAACCCGTGACCCATAGAGTGAGATGATTTTTTGGAAAACCACCAAAACCTCCAAGCCAAGTTGAACAGTACAACATCATCCGCAACTGCGAAACGAATACTGCAATAGTGCTATACCGAAACACCCAACAAGACTTGCTTGATATTTTATTTCTCAATCCTCCTAACGACTGTCATTTCGAGCGAAGTCGAGAAAGACAAGAAAGACGAGAATCTATTATTTTCAAATTCAAAGAACGATTTCTTTATTGCTGAACAAAGATTCAAAACCTACTACGCAATTATTCTGCGTAGTAAAAATAACTTGTGGAAGTAGTAGGATTCGAACCTACTCAGTCATAAGACAACGGTTTTACAGACCGCCCCAACTCTCCTACTTTGGCGTACTTTCATTTTGTCTGGGAAACAGGACTCGAACCTGTAACCTCCTGCATCCAAAGCAGGTAAACAACCAATCGTTATCTTCCCAGATGTAACTAATCAAAAGATCAGTTAATTGCGGCTTATACGGGGATCGAACCCGTTTCTCCCGAGAGACAGTCGGGAAGGTTAGCCAGTAACCCCAATAAGCCTTGTTCCTTTCTAAAGAACTCGTGTGATTTTGGAAGGACTCGAACCTTCAACCCTTTGCTTCGTAGGCAAATACTCTTTCCAATTGAGCTACAAAATCAGTGGCGATTCTGGTAAGATTCGAACTTACAACCTTTGAGTTAACAGCTCACTGCTCTACCCTTGAGCTACAGAATCAATATTTTTGGACATAAAAAAAGCACCTCGTAAAAGGTGCTTCATATCATAACAATGGAATACTACTATTCCAAATGCCTACTAGTTTGCACCTGTTTATTCTTATATCCGAAATCAAATTTCGGAGCTACATTACGTGAAGGATTAAAACAATCTATCATTGTTGTAATATTTAGTTTTTGAATGTTATATCGTGTTCTCATTATTATTTGTTTTTTTAAATCAATTCTGATTTTTGAATTCTAAATTCTTACTTCTAATTTTCTGTGGCAAAGATAAAGTCAAAAAAAAGTAACTTCCAAATCTTTTTTAAAATTATTTTATTGACTTTCAGGTAGTTATGATTAAATTTAGGCATTACAAATCCTGTCCGTTTTCCAACAGATACTTCAGATTTTACAAATGACTGTCTCTCATTTGGTTACGCATTTACCCTTATTTTTTACTATTTCGTTTAATCATGAAACATTTTTTTACTTTTTTTTTCTATTTCTGTCATGCTGAACTCGATTCAGCATCTAAAAATCTACTTTCAATCATTTTTTAAACAAAAAAAACGCCCTTTTTGCAAAGGACGTTTCGTATATTTTGGTGAAATTTTACTAAAAACAATAACTATTCTTCATAAAAACACATACAACGTCCATTATTCTCCATAGGAAAATCTATCGAAGAGCGATATAGATTTAGACTATTATGTTGCTTTTGTGTTTTCATTTCGAGGGCAAATGTAGGGATTTTTTTAAAAAACTACATTTTTATTTATTTTCTATCAATTTGACTCAGTACTGTTGGGTCTTGAATTTCATTGTCTTTTGCTAACATTAAAACTTTAGACATTACTTCTGCTGATTTAGGATCATCATCTGCAAATGGTAAAAATAATCTACCTCTATGCTGAGATTGAACTGGTAAAATTGATAAATACTTACCTGGAATTTGATGCACAATAGCACTACCTAAGTGAACGCTATATTTAGCAATTGTACCTTCTATTAATGCATGATTTTCAATAATTTCAACATTTTTCACTTTGAATAATCGTAAAGTTTCTCGCAATAATACACTTCTCATTTCAATTGATGAATGACTTGCTTCTGGGTCTACTCCACCAACATGAGCCACACTTACAACTAAATCAATGTCTCGCATTACTTCAGAAAACAGCCTTGGGTTAACAGCTTCAAAAGGAATGTTTTTATAATCTTTTAAAGAGTGAAACTCAATTGTTTCAAGAGTTGGGCTTTCAACATCTGCCGGTGAAAACCAATCAGCCATAGCATATAATTTGACCTGATATCCTTCTTTATGAAATACTTTTTGAAGCCCTTCTTCATAATCAACTTTCCAACCTCTAGTTTTTAATAATGCTAAAGTTTGCTTTGGATGTACTTGATGTCCAGCGTATCGACGAGAAATTGATTTCTCCTTCAATTCGTCTGGTGTTGGAACATATAATTCTCTAAAAATTTGTTTGAATGGTTGTTTTAATTTGTTATCAAAACAATAGCTTTGAAAATCAGGCCATACATTATTCTTATGTAAATCATAACAATGAGCTATTCGGAAAGTTGTATCTTCATTAACTGCAAATACTTCTCCTCTGGCCGAAGTCAATTTTCCATCTATAAAAAATCCAAGCATTTCCTCATTAGAAATAAAAACCAATTTTTCTAAATGCTTTGCAATTACAGGATGTTCTAATAAATTAATAATTTCAGAGTATGAAAATACATCACCACGTATCATTGCTTCTTCTAACCCTTTTTTAGAACGAGTCCACTGTTCGCGTAATACTTTTCTGTGTTTATTCAATTCTAAAACATCAGGATTCTTCTTAAATTTTGCCGGAATAGCTTTTAATTCTTTACCATCTTTCAAAGCCACTACATCGGCTTTTCCTTCTTTATCTATGGTAAGACCGATAGTTGTATCTTCAATGGTGAATTGTGTATCTTTTGACAAAATACTCTGAACTTGCTTGGTCTCCATAGCCCATGTTAATCTTACGGGATCAGGATAGCCAGCATTTCTTGCTAAATTTTCCAAAGCAACTACAACAGCTAAAGCTTCACTTGTTTGCTTCATAGAACCAAACTCTTTACTTTCTTTCTTAAACTGTTGCAAATATTCATATCTATTTAAAACGTCTTTATCAGGACTAGTTTTACTTAACGGAACTAAACCATATACACGCAAATAATCCTGATCTCTTTTGTCTTTTACTTTAGCAGTAACTTCTCTAATTTTTAAATCACCCGTTAAAGCATCTGCATATAATCTTGCTCTTCTATGCCCATTTCCTTCCGAAACATATTTTGCTGCGTCATATAAAAGTTCCCATTTAGCTTTACCAAGCTTTTTATAGGCTGATACAAACCAATCTTTATCAACCGCTCCATCTTTAAAATCTTGAATATCAACAGCTGAGTATTTTGCGATTTCACTCTCTAATTCAGAATTTACTTCACTATAACTTGGAGTCTTAGTATGTGCGTGCAGCCACCAAATTCCTTCATCTAATCCTTTCCAATCTAAATACTGACTAATAAATTTCTGCCATTGTGGAGCATAGATTGCAGCTTGTATTAAACGCTCTTCTGTAAAATTTTTATCTTTTATTGCAACTTCAAAATCTGCATAAGTTTCTGTATCTTTAGGAAAACAGGATTTAATCAAAGAACTAAACAATCTGTATTTTGATAAATCTTCGTTACTCCAATAATAGATATATCCTTTATGTAAATTATTTTTACCTAATCCTTGTAACAAATCAACAAAACGGTTAATACCATAAATTCTTTGAAAACTTGTTACAAATTGAGTTACTGCAGTACTGGAATCACCTCTTTTTAATTCAATATCTAAACATACATCACGAACATGATCTATCATGGGTTGTAAAAACTCATATTTTTTTAACAAATCTTCTGTATTACAATTCGTATAATGAACACGTCTATTTTTCTTGTCAGTTATTAATCTTAGATTTTCTGTGTTTACAATAGCCTCATAAATTTCACTTTGTGTGATTAAATTTTGCTCATAGGCTTCGCAATATAAATGCAAAGGTGGCATACTATATTTCTCATTCTCTTTTAACCCCGAAAATTGTCTCCAACGATACAACTGCCACATTTTTGCTTTCTCGGCTGTAGTAAGTGCATCATAATCATTGATAGCTTTTAAGTACACATCAAAATCGCCTTCTGATTGCCAACCATTTCCTTCACGATTATAATAGTAATCTCCTTTTTTAGGAACAAATTTATAGTTTAGTATCGATTTAGGTAAATTCGAATACAAATAGGAACAAGCATCAATAATAAAAGCGTTTTCTTCTTCAAATGGAAATTTAAAACGTAAACACTCTAATATATTGACGATAGGATTGTTCCAATAATAACCATCTTTGTTAGGGTTTACAATAAAATCTTTATAGTAGAACACAAAAGGCTTAAGAACAGCTCTAAATTCCTTTTTATCACATTCAGTAGTAAAAGTTAAAAGAAATAAATCGCTACCTGTTAATCCAGAAGTTTCCATCCATTCCTGCCATACATCGTGTAGAGGATAATTTTTAAATCGCTGTTCTGCCGTCATAGCATCAGTTTTACGATTAAATGGAGAAAAGTCGTTACCTAAAAGAACAGTTTCTTTGCTTCCATTCCAATTTTCAGTAACATACTCATAATTTACATTTGATTTATATAACTGAGTTAATCGTTCAATCTCCTTTTTAATTTTAGAAAGTGGTTGAGAAAAGCCATAAGATTCGTTTTTAGTGAGTTGTAAATAAATGGAATTGGCTTCAAGTTTAGGTAATGAATAGGGAGAAATACAAGTAGGATCATAAAAACCATAACCGTTTGCTTCAGACAGTTGTTCTTTAGCACTCGAAGGCGAAATTTGATCTAAAAACTTACTTTCTTTCTCAGATAATTTTGGACGTTCTGCATATAAGGTAACCCATGATTTAATTTTTGAAGTTAACTTATTATTTTTTTGAAACTGTAATATGATATCTAAAGCTGATAAACGTTGTTCTAAATCTCCATTTTCAATTAAACTATAAATAAAATCTTCTATTACAGATTCTTTTTGTTGCAATAAAATTGAAATGAGATGCTTCTTTAGAGTAGAATTCTTCCTTTTAAATAATTGTTGAAAAAAATCTAATTCGACAGAACTTAAAGCTACTTTTTTCAAAGTACAAAGTGCAGAAGCTACAATGGCTTCTCCTCTATCTTTTAAAATGCGAAGTGCAAAATCTCGTTGTTCTGTTGTTGGTAATTTTTGTGCTTTATTTTCACTTATATAGTAGTAGGAATAACAATAAAAATCACCTAAAACTTCTCTTGTTAGTTTTTCTCTAATAGGTAAAGATAAGTTTTCAAAATCTTTCAAAATAAGATTGAAGTGTGTTTTATTAGATCCCATTAAATGGATAGCACAAGAATTCAAAACATCTTTTTGAAACTTAACTGTTAACCAAGAAAATACTTTTCCTTCAAAAGTTTTTTCTTTTTCATTTATTTTTTGGGTTAATTCGTATACTTTATTGAAAAAGTTGGGATAATCTAAGTTATCAATAAAAAATTTAGATTTTGAATTAGCATCTAATAAGGCTTCCATTCTATGTTGAGCAAATGCTAAAACTTGAAGATTATCAGCTTCTAAAGCTTTATAATACAATGGCATTTCGATATAAGGATCATTTGTTTCACCAGCAAACTTTAGCGCCAAACATTTCTTTTCTATAGAACCGTTTTCCATTAAATCTTTTAAATACGGAACTGTTTTTTCAATATCTAAAACACCTTGTGCCCAAAGTGCCATATAAACTTCAGTATTATTTTTACTCTGTATAGCAATGGCTATTGTTTCTGGATTTGTTAAATAACCATTAGCCAATTGGATAATATTACGTACTGTGGTTTCTTTCTCTGATTCCCAACCTAAACCTGTCCAAGTATCAATTGCACGAACAACAGATGAAAATCGAGTAAGTTTATTAGTAACCAAAACATCAATCATATGAGTTAAAGCACCAATACTAGTTTCATCTAAAGATTCTAAAATGGTTTGGCGTAATCCTTCTTGACGTTGAGCAGCAAGAAGTAACTTTTCTACTAATTCCCAACATTCTTTTTTGTCACTGTTCAACAAGGCTTTGATAATTCCTCTTGATACCTTACCAACAGCATCTTTATTAAAAATAATGTCCTCCATTAATTGGTAAACTTGGGAATTACCAGCATCCAAAGCAGCAGACCATATTTTAAATTGGTTGGTATTATTGGTTACATCATTATCATAACGTACTTGTTCTAAAAGCGTTAAATTGTAATAAGTAGATTCTGCATAATTATAAATATGTGGCGCTTCAATTAATGAACGAAGTAAATTTACCTGACTTACTAAAAGCTCACGATGATTATTTGGCGCTCTAAAGGATCTCCTATCATAACCTGTTTGGTACATTTGATAAGGTAATTTACTCCAAGCGAGTTTAACATATGGAGCTTGCTCAGCACCATAAAAATAAACCAAAAGCTCATAATAGTTTTTATTGTCCCAAACATTTTGACTTAAATGTTTACTAAAAAAATTCAACTTTTCAGAACCCAAGGAAACATAAGTTCCTGAATAACTATGATCTAATTTTAATAGCGCCAAACCTAATTCTGCTACCTCTTTTTTGAGCTTAGATTTAGAAAATAACTTCGTTAGTATATTTCCTTCAACAATTTCTTTTAATTCCTTCTTAAATTCCTTTAAAGGATTTTTAATTTTTTTTGCGGCTAAAATGTTTTCCAATGACATAATATTTTGAGCTTTGTTCCATTCGATTTACCAATAACTTCCTGCTAAAAAAGTTAATCGAATAAAAGTTAGTGTTTTGTTTTCTTCTAAATCTATTGTTTGTTTTAATGTTTCCAAAGCATCATCACCATAAAAAATGGCAAACATTCCATCTTCAAATGCTTGAATGGCTGTTTCTTGTGCCTTTTTTAAATCAGGAAGATTGTGATTGTAAATAGCACCAAAACTCATTTTTCCCGAATCTAAAAGAATAGGTAAATAATGATTGTTTGGTAAATGGGTTTTATCTTCATCATCAACTTCAAAAGACGATTTTGAAAATTGATCTACTTGTTGCGCAACAACCAATTCTAATAATTGTGTGACTGTGACTACTGTGGATGTAGTAGCTAAAACTATAACATTATCCTGAAGTATCGGATGTTTTTTTCCTAATTGTTTGACTGAAATAGTGAGGTTCATATTCGATACACTAAGTTTTTATTGGTTCAACAAGATATGTTTTTTTTAGCAACTGTTTGTATTGTCATATTAAAAAAATATTATTTTTCCATGTATAATTCCTCACGCATTCCCACCAAAACACCAAGCAGTTTTTCACTATCTGGAGCTTCAGGTAAAGTTGAAGTCGTGTATAAATGCTCAATCGAAGCAATCAAATCATCTGCTTTTTGTAATAACGCATCATATTCCATTTCGCCCGCTTTTATGGCTAACAATTCGTCACGATTGGAAACGCGAATATTCAATGTTCCAGTAGATAAAATTTGCTCAGCGGTTTGCAGCAATCGTATGGTATGCATCATGTTTTTACTGTCATAATTTTTACCGTGTTGTTGATTGGTATTGTAGCGCTCTTCATTGCGTTTTTCAATCCAATCCCAATACTCAGCATATTCTTTACAATATTTGGAATAGCCTTCTAAATTGCACGACAAATACCCAATAGGTTCAGCTCCTTTTGGAATGGAAGAAACCGAAACTTCATTAGACAACTCATTTTTGATGATGCCACGATACCCTAAGGCTGTATCAGAGTCATAAAACACAGCATAAATTCCTTTGGCATTGGGAACATTAATTAAGCCACATTGTTCCTGAAAAAGGTTTTGCTCCATTAACCATTTAGATAACAGAACCGAATCATAACCATTTAAAATAGCACAAAAATCTAATAAACTCTTGCGCTCTTTGGGTAATGGATTCACGATTTTCTTATTTAAACCACGGGCTTTTTTAATTTGTGTCATGGCATAACCAGCAAAACTATCTTTGCACAATTTTGATAAGAAATCATGCAATTGCAAACGTTCCATTAACGGATGTTTGTACAAAATACAATCTGCTGGCGAAGCTAAAATTTCTAGAATATTGGGATTGTTTTTTAACAACAACTCCACAAAACGACCCAACTCATAATACACTTCATCATTGGTTTCGTTACTGATTTGCGGAATATAATGCAATCCATAAAACTGTGCTTTAGGCAAATAATAAACGCCTTTTATATCCGTATCTGAAGTGGGTGTATTTAACCCAAACGACTTACTCCCCGAAATAACTTCGAAGAGGATTAGGTTTTGGGTATGGAGGTCTTGGATGGTCATTTTAATCTAAGTATCTTTCAATTGATTTTTTTAATTGGTTTGGAACATCTTTAATTGAATTGTTAAATATAATTCCCTCTGAATCTATGTATTTTATATGTGATTTTAAATTTTCGATATCTTCAAATGATAAACCATATCTCAACATCCAAATTTCATTTTTTTCATTTGTTCCAAATTTGATATAATTAGCTAATTTATTTGCTCTAACATCATTTGTTCTTTCATAATATTTTGTAAATGCTGCATAGAACTTGTCAGTCAATGTAAAACCAATTAACTTATCAATATAGTCATAAGTATCATAAACAATTCGATCATAATCAACATCTTTTGCCAAAGTTGTCCTTGAATCATACAAAGGATATCTCTTTAAGTTTTTATTAGGTATTTCATGAAAACCAGTAATGTAGCTTGCCATTTTATTATTTAAATCAGGTGTACTTGATTTAATTGCATGTGAATATCTAAACCAACAAACTTTCTTAAATGTCTTGCCATGAACTCTCCATAACATAATTTTTATTGCTGTGTTTAAAACATCTTTTTCAGCATCACTAAGATCTCTTTTTAAAAAGCTTTCAAATAGTTTTATAAAATTATTATATAATTCTAATTTAAATTCTATGTCACTATCTACTCTATTTAAGGATATCAGTTCATTGCCTGTAAAAACTGTATTTAGTATTTTTGAGATTATTATTTGAGTAGATTCTCTCTCAATACTCTCTAATTCTTTTGGAGTTAAATTAAATTCATCATTAAATGTACCTTCTTTAATAGATTGTTTGAAATCGTTATAGTCATCATCTTTAATATTGTCTAGTTCTAATTCAGAAACATTTTTTAACTTTTCAGAATTTAACATTACTCTTCTAAAACCACTCATATTTGATTGTATGACAATTGTACCAAAATCAAATTTATTTTCTAAAGTTGATCTACCAGCTCTACCAATAAGATTTTTTAGAGCTAAACCATCTTTTACTTCTAACCTATCTATAAAAACAATATCAAATGGCATATTAATACCTTGTTCAAGAGTTGAAGTAGCAAAACAAATTCTACACCAGCCTTCTTTGGTAAATTCTTCAACTAATATTCTTGATTCTAAAGGCATTGAACCATGATGAATTACAACCCCTTTTCTAATTAAATCAATCATCTGAGAATAATAGTTTTTACTTGAATCTACATTTCCTCCAATTATTTTTTTCAACTCTTCGACATAATAATCAATTCTTTCATTTTCAATAATAGGGCATAAACTTATATATTCGTTGAATTCTGATAATATTCTTTTATCATAAATTTTCTGTTTGGAAACATAAATCAACATCCCTCCTCTATTATTTAATATCTGTTTAATAGGATCGTAATTACATTTAACTTTATTATTTCCTAAAATTTCTTTGTCAATTCCAAAATGATAATAATTATTATTATCCTTCAACATAAATATTTGACCAACATTCTTTTGTATATATGGCTTTGAATGAGATTTTTGCTTGTCAAAAAAATTTTTCTCAATTTGAGATTCTGGATTTGAAATAAAAGGATGTGCAAATACAAATTTAGAATTAGGATATTTTTTATAAGCTCTTCTAACAATACTATCATAATACAAACCTCTTTTATCTTCTTCATTGCTAAGTTGTGCTTCATCAAAAAGAAATAAATCCACATTAAAAGCTTCATGTTCTTTATATTTGAATAACTCTCTACAACGCTCAGGAGTAACAACAAATACATTTCTTTTTACTCTTTTAGTATTAATTTTATCAATAAATGTTAGAATATTTATAGCCTTATCTTCAATCAAATTATTCAATTTGATATAGTATTCATTAACTAATGCTCTGGATGGAACAATTACAATTACATCATTTTTGCAATCAAGTATTTTTTTCATGAAAACGAATGATTTTCCTGTACTTGTCGGAGCAGAAAAACTAAAACAATTATTGTTATCAATTCCTTTAAGAATGTCTGCTTGAACTGGAGTAAAAAATTCGTTGTTATCTAAATAGTTATCATATTTTTCTTGAAGAAATTTTTTGTATTGTCCAAAAACAACGTCTTTTAGTGATTCTCTTGGTGAGTCTTTGTAAAAAATTCCCATAAAATTTATGATAGAATTTTTATGCTCCTCTATTTTTTCTGATTGATAAATAAACAAATAGGTCAAGATTTCCATATCAGAAATTTCAATTGGACCAATCTTGAAAAGCCTATCCATCACGTAAGAAATTATTTTTTCAATATCACGACCCTCAATAATATTTTTAATCACATCCTTCATATATCAACTGCGACACAAATAAGTTCATTATGCTTCTTTAAAAGATTAAATTCCTTATTCTTTTTTATGTTCTTAATTAATTTTTCAGTTTTAATTTTCTTTGATGTAAATGAAGCTATGTATCCTTTCTCATTATTATTAAACTTTTTTAATGATTCTTGACTACAAAATCTCTCTATATCAATCAAATCTTCTAAGTCACTTTTATTATTTTGAAATTTGACTATTTGCTCAAAAGCTTTACCATATGCATTTTTATCTTTCAAATATTTTGCTTCACCAAAAAGGATAATATTTGATGAATTTTCAGAGTAAAAATCAAATCCAGGATTACCTATTTTTTGTTTTTTAATAAGTTCAGCTAATGGAATATCTAAATATTTTAATTCATCAACAATTGACTTTCTCGCCAATTCAGAAACAACATATTCACCTGAGCTATGAGTAACACTATCATCAGCATTTTTTATTATATTTTCAGATATAAATTCAATTGTATTTTTTGCTCTTTCATTAAAACTTTCCTTAATATAAGTCCCATCGAATTGAGATAACCAACTTAAACTTGATAATGAATCAAAAACATTTCTTAATGTCAATTCAATATTTGTTGGAGTTATTCTCAAAAAAGTTATGTGATTTTCGATTTTGATATTTTCAGTTATTTTATATCCATTCATAATATTACTCCTTTAAAAACCCCATCCAACTCCTCACTCATCTTCTTCCCACCTCTTAACCCAACCGCATTTTCCATATTAAATTGTACCGTTTCCTTTAAAAAATCAGTAATCAATACTTCTTTTGGGTGCAAGTAGCTTTCGTCTTGGTTGGCTTTTATTTGCATTAATTCCTTTATTTTTTCTTGTATGTTTAATGGTGCAATAGGCAATAATTCTATAAAAGCTACTGGTGGAAAGGTGTTGTGTTCAATAATCCATTTTCCAGCTAATGCCGTGCGTAAAGCATAAAAATAGCTTTTCAGTTTTACTTCTTCTTGCTTGCAAACATCCATGAAATTCTTAGTCGTGCCCAAATAATGATGTAAACAAGCCACTGGCGAAAAACAGTCTTTTGCTAATGCTCGCATTTGGTACATAAACGCCTCATTTTCATAATACACCACGGGCGAATAAATCCACTCTAACAAAGGTGCATTACTTTTGGCTAATAATTTTACGGTTTTCCGTAAATCCCAACCGCTGCCGTCTAAATCGTCTTCAGTCATGAACTCAATTACATCGGTTTGTTCCCACAATGACAAATAATAATTCAAGTCGTGCTTGTAGATAAAACGGATGTCATAATCGCTATCCGGTGACGCAAATCCCCATGCTCTACTCCCTGATTCTACTGCATACAAGATCTCAACTCCTTTTTCGAGTTCGATTTGTTTGAGTTTGTTTAGTATATTTTTTTTCATAACTGTTATTTCAAATTTAATAAAAACAAAACCACAAATCGATAATTTTACTTACAATTTGTGGCTAAGTTATTAACACTTAATAGAATTAATCCTCTCTACTCCCATCATCCGCCATTCGTACCATTTTTGGCGTAAACTTGGCAACTACATCTACCAAATCTTCTTGGGCAGCCATAACTTGATGAATATCTTTATAAGCCATTGGAGCTTCGTCTTTTCCTGCACCAATAAGCGTTACACCATGATCTTTTAAAATGGCTTGCATTTCGTTTTTAGTAATAGTTTTAATGGCTTGGGTTCTACTCATTTGTCTTCCAGCACCATGAGAAGCGGAGTTGATAGCGTTTTCTTCGCCTTTTCCTCGCACTAAAAATCCAGGTGCCGTCATACTTCCTGGGATAATTCCCATCACACCTTTTACGGCTGGAGTAGCTCCTTTTCTATGCACAATTACTTCTTCTCCATTGTAGGTTTCTTTCCAAGCAAAATTATGATGGTTCTCTACTTTGGCTAAAACAGTTGCTCCCAACGCTTTTTCCATTTTGGTATGAATAATTTCATGACAAGCCGAAGCGTAATCTCCTGCCAAATTCATCGCAATCCAATATTCTTGTCCCAAATCAGAACCTAAATCCAAATAGGCTAAGTTTCTGGCTACTTCTGGAAGTTTACAAGTTTCTTTAGCAATTTTAGTATAGTGTCCAGCAATGGTAGCTCCAAAACCTCTCGAACCTGAATGTGTCAACAAAGCCACATATTTTCCTTTTGGAATATTTAATGCAGCATCATCGGTTGCAAATTCTATAATACCAAATTCCACAAAGTGATTTCCACCACCAGAAGAACCTAATTGCGACCAAGCTTTATCTTTTAAGTTTTTAATAAAAGTGTGTTCAGTAAACTCGTTTCTATCCAAAACTTCATGATTCGATTTGTATTGTCCCTGAAAACCGTGTCCCGCTCCAAATTTAGAATGGGCAACCAATTCTCTTTTGAATTTTGCTTCATTTTCATAATAAAACAACTCCGGAATATCATAAATCGACAAAGCCATTCTACAACCAATATCCACACCCACACCAAACGGAATCACCGCATTATTGGTAGCTAAAACCCCACCAATTGGCAATCCATAACCTTGATGCGCATCAGGCATTAAAGCGCCAGCCACAGTAACAGGTAACTGCATAGCAACTTGCATTTGTTTAATCGCACCTTCTTCAATTTTATCGGCACCATACAAAGCAAAATCAGCTGGATTTGGATTTAGAGCGATAAAATCTTCTGGTTTTTCATTGGCTTTTTCAATAATAGCTTGTGCTAACTTTCCAAAGATTTTATGTTCTAAAAATGCTTCTGGATTTTCTAATACCAAGGCATAATTAGACAACATTTCCTCTTTAGTCAATCCTGTTCTTTTGGCATTAGCTTTTAAAGCAATTCCAATTAAACTTCCTTCAGGATATCCTAAGGCTAATAAATCGGTTCCGTTAATTTTAGTTTCCATGACGTTAAATTTATATTTTTTATTTGATTTTTTTGCTTTCGAGAGCCTGATGCATGTCCAACCATACATCAGGCTAACTACCCTTTGTTTGATGAAGCAAAGGTTTTACAGTTCTACGCAATTATTTTGCGCAGTAAAAAAAGAATTGTATTTTTGAGTAAATTCTGATTATGAATCTAAAAGAAATATATACAAACCTATTGCTTGAAATAGGCTTTACTGTCAATGAAATCAATAGTTTATGGTTGGATTTAGAAAAAGCATACTCCAAAAAATCAAGATACTATCACAATCTTACACATTTGGAAGAAATGGTGTTTTGGTTCACGAAATACAAAGAGCAACTACAACAGCCAAAGGAAGTATTGTTTAGCATTTTTTACCACGATTATGTGTACAAAGTCACGAGAAAAGACAACGAGTTAAAAAGTGCTGAACACGCAATTGCACTATTAAAATCAAATCATCAACTCAACAAACAAAAGGTTTTTGACCATATTCTCGCTACACAATTGCACCAACACAACGAAAACGAAGATAGCAACTGGTTAATCGATTTTGATTTGAAAATCCTTTCCAAAGATTGGGAAGATTATAAAATCTATTGCCAGCAAATTAGAAAAGAATACAAAATCTATCCCGATTTCCTCTATAATCCCGGCAGAAAAAAGGCTTTAGAACATTTCCTAGAAAACAAAAACATCTATCAAACCCAAGAATTCAGAACATTTTTCGAAGCTAAAGCAAGAGAAAATATCCAAAAAGAAATAGCTACTCTGTAGAACTGAACACTAAAAAATGAACACTGAACACTTCAAAAAAATGGCTCAAAATAAAAACGCTCTCATCCGCTACAAAACCATCGACAAATGTTTGCAAAACAACTACCGTCAATGGACTTTAGAAGATTTAATGAACGCTTGTAGCGAAGCTTTGTACGAATACGAAGGCAAAGAAAATCCAGTAAGCAAACGCACCATTCAATTGGATATTCAGATGATGCGTAGCGAAAAGTTGGGCTACAATGCCCCTATTGAAGTATATGACAAAAAATATTACCACTACGCCGAAGAAGATTTCTCCATTACCGATATTCCTTTAACCGAAACTGATATTAATGTTCTTAGTGAAACGGTTTCTATGTTGAAGCAATTCAAAGATTTTTCCTTGTTCAATGATGTTTCAGACATTCTGCAACGCTTAGAAGATAAAATCTATGCCGAAAAATCACATACCCAACCCGTAATTCATTTGGACAAAAATGAGAGTCTAAAAGGCTTGCATTTTTTAGATGAAATTTATCAAGCGATAGTTAAAAAAATAGTTTTAGTAATTACCTATAAGTCATTCAAATCCAAAGAAGAAAATCAATTTCATTTTCATCCATTCATTTTAAAAGAATTCAATAATCGTTGGTTTGTAGTAGGGCGAAAAAAAGTCAGTCAACCCATCGCTAATTTAGCCTTAGACCGTATTATTAAAATTGATTACGATTTTCAAATGCCATTTTTGGAGCAACCTTTTAATCCAGAGAACTATTATAAAAATGTAATTGGTGTTACTGTAAATTCAGGCTTACAGCCAAAACCTATTCAACTTTGGATAGATCAATACAACGCACCTTATGTACTAACCAAGCCACTCCACCGTTCCCAACGATTACTAAAAAAAAACGAAGACGGAAGCATTATCATCAACCTATTTCTAATCGAAAACTACGAAATGGAGCGCATTCTTCTAGGTTTCGGAGATGGCTTAGAAGTCCTAAAACCCGAACGATTAAGATTGCGAATGAAAAGTATTTTAGAAAAATCCTTAAAACGATATGAAAGAAGCCCGGAACTCTAAAAATTTCTTTTCTTTAATAAAGTAATAGGTAGATACTAGGTAGATACTCCGTACATACTCCATAGATAGTGTATAGATAAAGTATGGATAGTGTATGCAAACCAAAACAAAAAAAGACACCCGAAAGTGTCTTTTAAATTATTTATGATGATGAATTAATAAGCTAATAATTCCTTTAATTCGGTTTCAAATCTACCTTTAGGTAAATATTGATCTTCTAACGACTTCATAAACGGAATTGCCGATTCTAAACTTCCTACTCTTCTAACTGGAGCATCTAAATGTTCAAAGCAGTTTTCCATAATCATAGCCGAAATATCACTGGCAACACCACCAAACAAAGTATCTTCTTGTAAAATGATTACTTTATTTGTTTTCTTAACAGAAGCGTAAATTGCATCCCAATCCATTGGTTGTAACGTTCTTAAATCTAATAAGTCTGCTTTAATTTCTGGATTTTTAGCCAAAGTTTCTAAAGCCCAATGAACTCCTGCTCCAAATGAAATAATCGTAACATCTGTTCCTTCTTTAATCAATGACGCTTTTCCGAAAGGTAACGTATAGTAATCTTTTGGTACATCTTGATAAACACTTCTATACAATTGCTTGTGTTCGAAGAATAATACTGGATTTGGATCGTTAATCGCTGTATTCAATAACCCTTTTGCGTCATAAGGAAACGCTGGATACACTACTTTTAATCCTGGTGTTTTTGTAAACCAAGCTTCGTTTGTTTGCGAATGGAAAGGTCCCGCTTGAGTTCCACCACCACAAGGCATACGCACCACTACATCCGACTTTTCTTGCCATCTGTAATGTTGCTTTGCTAATAAGTTAACAATTGGATTAAATCCAGTCGAAACGAAATCTGCAAATTGCATTTCCATTACGGCTTTAAATCCATTTATTGATAATCCGTTAGCCGCTGAAACTACAGCGCTTTCACAGATTGGTGTATTTCTAACTCTTTCTTTTCCAAATTGGGCTACGAATCCATCCGTAATTTTAAAAGCACCACCATATTCGGCAATATCTTGTCCCATGATTACCAAATTCTCATGGCGTTCCATCGACTGACGTAAACCATTCGAAATAGCATCAATCACACGGATATTTTCAACTTCCGAAGATGGATTAAATGCTTCAAATTCGTAAGGTTTATAAACATCACCTAATTCCTCTTCCAAAGAAGCTACAATTTCTGGTTCTTCTTGAACTTTTGCCCAATCCGTATCGATTTCTTTTTTAATTTCAGCTCTAATTGCTTCATCTTCTTCATCTGATAAAACCGCTGTAGCTTTTAAGTAGTTTCTATAATTTTCTACTGGATCTTTGATTGCCCACATGTCCATTAATTCTTGCGGAACGTATTTCGTACCACTCGCCT
Organism: Flavobacterium lacisediminis; assembly: GCF_025909975.1. Classification (GTDB taxonomy): domain Bacteria; phylum Bacteroidota; class Bacteroidia; order Flavobacteriales; family Flavobacteriaceae; genus Flavobacterium; species Flavobacterium lacisediminis. Next base: position 82,027 of record NZ_JAPCIO010000007.1, read on the forward strand.
CTTCATGGCCACGCATTCTAAACGTTTTGAACTCCAATAATACAGGACGTGGATTTTCTACCATAGAAGCTTTTAATTCCGAAATCAAATGCACTACTTCTAATAAGTTATTACCATCAACCACATAACTTTCCATTCCGTAACCAACACCTTTATCTGCAAGGTTTTCACAACGGTATTGCTCGTTTGTTGGAGTTGATAATCCGTAACCATTATTTTCAATAACGAATAAAACCGGTAATTCCCAAACTGCTGCTATATTTAACGCTTCGTGAAAATCTCCTTCAGAAGTAGCGCCTTCACCAGTAAAAACTGCAGTTACTTTTCCGTTTTTTCTTAATTTATTGGCTAAAGCGATTCCGTCAGCAATCCCTAATTGAGGACCTAAATGCGAAATCATTCCAATAATCTTATATTCTTGTGTTCCGAAATGGAAACTTCTATCACGACCTTTTGTAAACCCGTTTTTCTTTCCTTGCCATTGAGAAAACAAACGGTGTAATGGAATATCACGAGTAGTAAACACTCCTAAATTACGGTGCATTGGTAAAATATATTCATCTTTATCCAAAACCGAAGTGATTCCAACAGAAATAGCTTCTTGTCCGATTCCAGAGAACCATTTCGATACTTTTCCTTGACGGATTAGAATCAACATTTTCTCTTCAATCAAACGCGGTTTTAAGATTTTCTTATATAAATCAAGTAGTTGCGAATTCGATAATTCTTTTCTTTCAAAGTTCATGATAGTGGAACGATTAAATTTTGCTCAAAAGTAATAAAAATAACATTTTGAAAGCAAATTGTTATAAAAAAAGAAAGTTAAAAAATCAAAGTCAACAATAAATTAAAGTTTAAACGCAAAGACGCAAAGTTTTTCGCAAAGAGCGCAAAGAATAATTTTTTAAAATTCACAAAATTAACTCTAGATATATTTTTCACTTTTTACTTTTTACTTTTCTCAATTGTTAATAACTTTACTTTTTTGAATTTAAAATATTTAATTATATTTGTATTTACTTGGGTTATAACCCAAATGATTTATTAACAACAAAGCTTAAGTATGCAACAAATTCCTAGTGTTGACTTACGTGATTTCCTGTCGGATGATCCGGCACGTAAACAAAAATTTGTAAATGAAATCGGAAAAGCCTACGAAGAAATCGGATTCGTAGCATTAAAAGGTCATTTTTTAGATGACAAATTAGTTGAAGGTTTGTATTCAGAAGTGAGAAACTTCTTTACACTTCCTTTAGAAACCAAAGCAAAATACGAAATTCCAGGCATTGGAGGACAACGTGGTTATGTTTCTTTTGGTAAAGAACATGCTAAAGGTCGCTCTGCTGGAGATTTGAAAGAGTTTTGGCATTTTGGACAATACGTTAGCGAAGGTTCAAAGTACGCTGGCGAATATCCAGACAACGTGGAAGTAACGGAATTACCTAAATTCAATGAAGTAGGTAAAGAAGCTTACCAAATGTTAGAAAAAACAGGTGTTTATGTGTTAAGAGCGTTAGCACTTTACATTGGTTTAGACGAATTCTACTTTGATAAATTTATTAAAGACGGAAACAGTATTTTACGTCCAATCCACTACCCACCTATTACTGACGAACCTAAAGACGGAGCCGTTCGTGCAGCAGCACATGGTGACATCAACTTGATTACCTTATTAATGGGAGCTCAAGGAAAAGGATTACAAGTACAAAATCACAATGGAGAATGGATTGACGCTATGGCAAAACCAGACGAGTTGATGATTAATGTTGGGGATATGTTATCAAGACATACCAACAACAAGTTGAAATCAACGATTCACCAAGTGGTAAATCCACCAAGAGAATTGTGGGGTTCTTCTCGTTATTCAATTCCTTTCTTCATGCATCCTGTAAGCGATATGAGTTTAAATTGCTTACCAGAATGTATCGATGAAAATAATCCAAAATTATATGAAGATATCACCGCTGGTGAATTTTTACATGAACGTTTGGTAGAATTAGGATTGATTAAGAAGTAATTTATTTTAAAATAGATAGAAAAGGCATTAAGTTTTCTTGATGTCTTTTTTGTTTTTTATAAAATCTAACATAAAACAAAGTAACTTTGTTATTGTAGAACTTGTTAACTTATTAAAAATGGATTTAAGCGAACAATTGAAAAAACTTTTCCCAAACCACGAAGTTTCTAACGAACCAGAATCTATCGAAGAAACGCCTCACGAATTATTTGTTCAAAAAGAACCAATGATTTGCAAATATGAGAAGCGTAAAGGGAAACCTACCACGATTATTTCAGGATATGAAGGTGAAGACGAAGATTTTAAAATCCTAGCTAAGGAAATCAAAAGCAAATTAGCAGTTGGTGGCACGTTTAAAGATGGAGAAATCATCATTCAAGGTGATTATCGTGATAAAATCATGAAAATACTACAAGACAAAGGATTCAAAACAAAACGAGTTGGAGGTTAAATTCAATAAGTGAATTTAAAATTATGAAATAAAAATGGCTTAAAGCGTATAGCCTAAAGCATAATACAAAAACAAATGATAGCAGCATCAGAATTAATATTAAATCCAGACGGAAGTGTATATCACATTAACTTAAAGCCTGGACAAATCGCTAACGATATTATCTTCGTTGGTGACCAAAACCGTGTTGAAAAAATTACAAAACACTTTGATTCTATTGAGTTCACCACTCAAAAACGTGAATTTAAAACGCAAACCGGAACTTACAAAGGAAAAAGAATTACGGTTATGTCATCCGGAATTGGTCCAGATAACATCGACATCGTAATGAATGAATTAGACGCTTTGGTAAACGTTGATTTAGCAACTAGAACCGTTAAAAATGAATTGACTTCATTGAATATAGTTCGTATCGGAACTTCCGGTTCGTTACAAGCGGATATTCCTTGCGATAGTTTTGTAATGAGTCAGTATGGATTAGGATTGGATAACATGCTTCGCTCCTATTTAATTGACGAAATTTCGGAAACCGAAATGGAAGAAGCTTTTATCAAGCAAACCAATTGGGACATGAGAAAAGGTCGTCCATACGTAATTGCAGGAAGCAAAACGTTAGAACAAAGATTAGAAAGTGATAAAATTTTTAAAGGATTCACAGGAACCGCTGGTGGGTTTTACGGTCCACAAGGTCGTGTGGTGCGTTTAGGAATTCAAGATCCAGAATTAAATTCTAAAATGGATAGTTTTAATTTTAATGGAACTAGAATGACTAATTTAGAAATGGAAACTGGTGCTATTTATGGTTTAGGAAAACTATTAGGTCACAACTGTTTATCTTTAAATGCTATCATCGCTAACCGTGCAACTGGAACTTTCAGTGAAGACCCATATAAAGCTGTAGATGAATTAATTGAGTATACTTTAAATAAGTTAGCGGAATAATTATATATCAAAAAAATGACTTTCCGTTTTGCAAGACACACCAATGATTTAGAACAAATTAAATCCTTTTATATCGATATTTTAGGGTTTGAATTGCTTGGTGGTTTTGAAAATCATAATGGTTATGATGGTATTTTTATAGGAAAATCAAATGAAAATTGGCATTTAGAATTTACAAAATCAGATGAAATTGTTCATTTTGATTTTAATGAGGATGATAATTTAGTTTTTTATCCAAACAATAAAATGGAGTTTGACTTCATTATGAATAAAATTCAATCAAAAAAAATTGAATTGATAAAAGCGAAAAATCCTTATTGGAATGAAAACGGAAAAATGATTTTAGATCCTGATGGCTATAGAATTATAATTTCTGATTTAAAAATAGAATGAAAGATAAAGTTTTAAAATTTGAGTTTTTATTAGATAATTTGAAATTACAATCAATAACTGATTTTGATGTTAAAATTGATATTAACAAATGGTCTAAAAAAGAAATCTTAGGTCATTTAATTGATTCAACTATTAATAATTTACAACGTTTTACCGAAATTCAATATTCCGAAAAGCCTTATAAAATAAGACCTTACAATCAAGATGCATTAGTTAAATATAATAATTATCAAAATAAAAACAATCAGGATTTATTCGATTTATGATTGCATTTGAATCGTCATATTTTAGAAATTATAAAAAATCAAACTGATAAAACTTTAGATTATCAATTAATTCTCCCTAATGGCACATTAACCAATTTACAATTTTTAATTGAGGATTATATTGACCATTTATTTTATCATGTATCACAAATTAATAAAGCATGGATTTAATACTAGAAACACCACGATTAATTCTAAGAGAAATGCGTCATGAAGATGCAAATTCATTATTTGAAATGGATTGCAACACTAATGTTCATAAATATTTATGGCAAAAACCAGTTGTTCATATTGATGAAGTTCATGCTTACATTGATATGGTTAGGCAACAATACATTAACAACGGAATTGGGCGTTTTGTAGCTATTACTAAAAATACAAATGAATTAATAGGTTGGACAGGGATTAAATTTGTAAACGACCATGTAGAAAACGGAAATACCAATTTCTATGATTACGGTTATCGTTTAAATGAAAAATTTTGGAACAAAGGTTTCGCTACGGAAGCTTCAATTGCTTGGTTAGAACATGGTTTCAATCAAATGAAAATTCAAGAAATGAATGCTTACACCCATGCCCAAAACGGTGCTTCTAATCATGTTTTGCAAAAAGTTGGTTTTAATTTTGTAGAAGATTATCCTGATGAAAATGGTGTAACTTGGAAATGGTGGCAGTTAAAAAATTTAGAATCTAGAAATCAGAATTTAGAACGTTAGAATGAATTTTGAAGAGCTAATTGAGAAAGTAAAAAACATTCCTTATGGAAGAAATGCTAATAGGTATGATTTTACATTAGTACTTTCTGAAAATAAAGGAACTTGCAGTTCGAAACACGCTTTCTTAAAGGATTTTGCTGATAAAAATGAAATAAAAAATGTTAAGCTATACATTGGAATATTCAAAATGAATGAAGTAAACACACCAAAACTAGGTGATTTACTCTCAAAAAATAATATCAATTACATTCCAGAAGCACATTGTTATTTAAAGATTAATCAAATTCCAGTTGATGCTACAACATCGGACTCTTTTTATGATAAAATAAAGCTTGATATTTTGGAAGAAATCGAAATCATTCCAAATCAAGTAAGTGATTTTAAAGTAGCATATCACAAGGCTTTTTTAAAAAAATGGATTGAAGAAACCAATCAAAATAATACCTTTGAAGAAATTTGGAAAATTAGAGAACAATGTATCTCAAAACTGTCTGAATAATCTAACAAAACCATAATGAAAACAATCAAAATAGCTGGAGTTCCTGAGCATTTCAATTTACCTTGGCACATGTGTATTGAAGATGGCGAATTTAAAGCCGTTGGAATCGATTTACAATGGAGAGATGTTCCAGAAGGAACTGGCAAAATGTGCCAAATGTTACGCGATGGTGAAACCGATATTGCCGTAATTCTGACTGAAGGTATAATAAAAGATATTGCCGCTGGAAATCAAAGTAAAATTGTGCAAGTTTATGTGCAAAGTCCATTAATTTGGGGAATTCATGTAGCAGCAAATTCTAGTTATAATACACTTTCCGATTTAGTAAACAAAAAAGTAGCAATTTCTCGAATGGGTTCGGGTTCACATTTAATGAGTATTGTGAATGCTCAAAATCAGAATTGGAATACAGAAAATCTACAATTCGAAATCGTAAATACCATTGATGGCGCAGTTGAAAGTCTAACTTCAGAAAAAGCAGATTATTTCATGTGGGAACGTTTTATGACACAACCACTAGTGGATAAAGGAATTTTCAGAAGAATTGCCGATTGCCCTACTCCATGGCCTTGTTTTGTTATTGCAGTTCGAAATGAAGTCTTGGAACAACATCCAAAAATCATTGAACAAATTTTAAACATTATCAATACAACTACAGAAGAATTCAAGTTAATTCCTAGCATTGACAGAACTTTAGCTTCAAATTATAATCAGAAAGTTGAAGCCATTCAAGAATGGCTAAAACTAACTCGTTGGTCGCAAAAACAAATGACTGCTCAAACATTAGATAAAATAATGGAACAACTTTTGAAGCTTCAAATTATCGATAAAAAATTACCAAAAGAATCGATACTTAAATAATTCCGTATTTTTATCGTTTTAAACGAAATGACAATTAAAATTCCTACTATCGCTGAACTAAAAGAAAAGCTTTCTTTACCGAAGCCATGGGATATTGTTGTCATTTTTTTATTGAATATCTTAATTGCAATTCCTACTTTTTTAATTGCACACCAAAATTTAATCGATTTAGAATGGATAATTCATTTAGATAGAATTATCATTTTTATTATCATTTTAGTAATAATTCAACTTCTTTTACGATTGGTAAAAACAATTATTATTCTAATTGTCTTCTTGTATCTAATTGCTTTATTGTACGGAACTATATTTGGAAATTATGGGTTTAATAGAGTTTTTGAAGATTATCGTTATATGGTGTATTCCATGAGCGAAACCCCTAATCCACAAGATATAATAGTCGCAAAACTACTTCCTTTTCCCAACAAATCGAAAATTATTAATGCTGTTGATTTTTCAAATCCAAAAGTTAGAAATTTTGCACTATCAGCAACTACAAAACATTTTAAAGAATTTAAACAAACTGGTGATAGGCGAAGAATGATTCAATGTTTTGCTGTTTTTAAGGAAATTAGAAACCGTTGGAATTACGTCAATGACCCAAAAGGAAGAGAATATATTGCTTATGCTTCTGAAAGTTTACAACATTTCTCTGGTGATTGTGATGATCATGCGGTTTTAATGGCTGCTTGCATTAAGGCTGTTGGCGGAACACCTAGAATTATTCATACAAGAGGTCATTTGTATCCAGAAATGTTAATTGGGAATAAAAACGATTTAGAAACCGCTATCTATTTAATTAAAGAAGAACTTTTTAAACAAGAAAGTCACTACCAACAAATTCATTATCATATCGATGAAAGAGGTCAAATTTGGCTGAATTTAGACTATACAGCATCCTATCCCGGTGGTAAATTTATGAGTGAAGAAATTCTTGGCGAGCTCACTTTTAATTGATAAAATTTTCTATATTTACAAAAATATTAACCTTACACATGAAAAGAATTAGCTGTTTATTAGGACTTTTTCTGTCGATAAGTACTTTTGCACAATCAAACGAAAGCACTGTTACTGACACAATTACATCGCCTATATTTTCTAAAAAAAATGAAATAAAAGTAGATGTTTTAAATTTAATTGGTAACGGAAGATTAGGAATTTCATACGAACGTTTTCTGAATAAAGATTTTTCAGTGGGAATTTCAGGATTAACATTTAATAAATCTAGTAAAAAAGATGGATTTCTTAAAGATGATACTCGAACAATGATTGAATATCAAGTAATTCCTTATGTTCGATATGCGATGTCAAAAAGCGCAACTAATTTATACTACTTAGAAGCTTTTTCTAATATAAATGGTGGACAATACAAAGAATTAAAAACTTTAAATAATGGCGTAGCTGATTATGTTATTGTTACTAAAAAAGAGTATAACGATATAGCATTAGGTGCAGCAATTGGTTACAAATTATACTTTAAAGAAAGTTTCGTTATCGATTTAACTGTAGGGATTGGAAAAAATTTATTCAATAGTGATAGCCCTTCAACAGTATCGCGTTTAGGTTTAAATTTAGGATATCGTTTTTAAAATAAAATAAGATGAAAAAATACATACACTATCTAACTATAGCTATTATCTCAATACTATTTACAGGTTGTACTGAAAATGATGATGAGTTTTTTGCAACAGAGTCAGTTACAGCAACCAATAAAATTGAAGTTAGCGCTTCTGGCAATGTTTTAAATGTTACTTGTAATTTTGACCGATTATTAAATCATGGTTCGGATTTTCCTCTTGATTTGTTTTTAACTTCAACATCTAGAAAATTCTTTTTTAATTATTCAATGCAAAAAAGAAATACTTCAGGAAATTGGGAAAATTATATTCCAGATAATATTACAGCTTCAGAAGGAGATAATTTATTAGGGAGTTATATTTCAGGTATTCAGGAGTTAGATGCATTAGATACTACATACGAATATGATACAGATATCACATTAAATCCTGGACAATATAGAGTTGTTATTGAGCCAAGAATTGTTTCAATAGGATCTCAAGATGCTGTAACTGTAATTATTAATACTACTACTGTTGGTGCTGTAAATAATACTTTAGAATTTACTGTGAATTAAATCCAATTATAATGCAAGTAACTTGTAAAAATTGTGATCAAACCTATTCCGGACACTTTTGTAATAATTGTGGACAACCGGCTGATACACATAAATTAAATTTACATTTTATTTTGCATGATATACAACACGCTTTTTTTCATTTTGATAAAGGCGTTTTATTCACTGCTAAAGAATTATTTACTCGACCTGGAGATTCGATAAGAGAATTTATTGAAGGAAAACGTGTTAAACATTTCAAGCCTATTTCTTTAGTAATTATTTTAGCTACTTTGTATGGCGTTTTACGTCATTTATTTCATTTTAGTGTTTTAGATAAAAAAGCCGTTTCCGAAATTCAAGGTGTGGAATATGAAAGTTTAAACGAATGGATTTCACATCATTATTATTGGATAATATTATTGTCTATTCCAATGTTTTCAATAGCTTCTTATATAGTTTTTAGAAAACAAGGATACAATTTTATAGAGCATTTTGTCTTAAATGCTTACATGGCTTCACAACGTTTAATTCTTAGAATTGCTATTTTTCCAATCACCAAATACTACACTGAATCTAGCTATAATAAACTATTTGTTGATATTTTAATGTTGATGGATATTGTTTTGATTTTTTGGACATATATCACCTTTTTCAATAATTTATCAAAAATTAAATCCTTCTTATATTCAATCTACAGTTATGTATTGTTTTTAGTAATTTTCTTTATTTTGCTGCTATTGAGTGTTTTGATTTTTGATATTCATGTTTGATAATGTGTCAACTATTTTTAAATTCTAATTAATTGGATCTTTTAGTCCACTACCACTCTATTTCCTCTTTCCCTTTTTCTCTCAAATAGTCATTCGTCATTTTAAAATGATTGTGTCCAAACCATTTTTTGTGCGAATGTGCAAAGGAAGGATGTCCGCTTTCTAAAACCAAATGTTTATTCCTATCGATTAGTTTTCCTTTTTTCTGTGCGAAACTTCCCCAAAGTAAAAAAACCACGTTTTCAGATTGCTCGTTAATCAAATCAATCACAGCATCGGTAAAAACGTTCCATTTTAAGTGCTTGTGGCTATTAGCTTCGTCTTTTCTTACGGTTAAACCAGCATTTAATAACAAAATGCCTTGCTTAGCCCAACGCTCTAAATTTCCTGATGTGGGAAAAAGAATTCTATCGTACTCATTATTAATTTCCGTATAAATATTTTTTAACGAAGGAGGAATTGCTACACCATCATTCACCGAAAAACACAAACCATTCGCCTCACCTGTTCCATGATACGGATCTTGTCCAATAATTACCACTTTCGTATCTTGAAAATCAAATTGTTCAAAAGCTGAAAAAATCAGTTCTTTTGGCGGGAAACAAGTTGTGTTAGTGTATTCTTGTTCCACTTGTTGCGTCAATTCAACAAAATACGGCTTCTGAAATTCAGTTGCTAATAAGGCTTGCCAAGTCTGATTTTTGATAAACATTTTATAATTTTTACCAAAAATATAAATTTCTATTGCAATATGGATTTATTACTTTGTAACTTTGACCTAACAGAAAAAGAAAAATGATTTCGATTACCCAAAAAACACTACAAGATTTAGAATTTAATACCGTTTTAGAAACGATTGCTGGCCGCTGCAACACTGATATTGGCGAAGCAAAAGCGATGGCGATTACACCTTTCAAAAACAAAGAAGAATTGCTTATTAATTTGAAGCAAACCTCTGAATATTTGTCTTCGTTTTCCAATAATAACGCCATTCCGAATCACGGATTTGAGAACATCAACTACGAACTAAAATTCTTAGCTATCGAAGATAGTTTCTTAGAAGTGGGAAGTTTCAAAAAGATTTCAAATCTTTCGGAAACTGCCATTACGTTGATTCAGTTTTTAAAGAAATTTGAAGATTATTATCCAAATTTATATCAAAAAACTTCCCAAATTGACATTGTAAAACTGATTTTGCAACGCATTGACGAAGTGGTAGATAAATTTGGCATCATCAAAGACAACGCTTCACCTGATTTGATTGATATTCGACGAAATATAAACGTGGTTCGAGGGAAAATAAACCAAAGTTTTGGTATGGCTTTAAGCCAATATAATTCACTTGGCTATTTAGACGATATTAAAGAAACAGTTGTTGAAAATCGCAGAGTTTTAGCGGTTTTAGCCATGTATCGAAGAAAAGTAAAAGGTTCTATTTTAGGAAATTCTAAAACTGGAAGTATTGCCTATATCGAACCCGAAGCAGCTCAACGCTATTCAAGAGAATTGAACAACTTAGAGTTTGAAGAACGCGAAGAAATCATGCGAATTTTGAAACGTTTAACTAATGAAATTCGTCCGTTTACTGAAACTATTGCGGCTTATCAAGACTTTTTAAGTGATGTTGATGTGATTGCTGCTAAAGCCAAATACGCATATAAAATCAATGGAATTCTTCCTAATATTATCGAAGAAAAGCGACTTTTTTTTAGAGAAGCCTTCCATCCTATTTTGTATTTGAACAATAAAGAAAAGAAAGCCGTCACGTATCCACAAACCATCGAATTACACAACGAAAGTCGCATTATTGTGATTTCTGGACCTAATGCCGGAGGAAAAACGATTTCCTTAAAAACCGTAGGATTACTACAATTAATGTTGCAAAGTGGGATATTAATTCCAGTCCATGAACGAAGCGAAACTTTTTTATTCGACAGAATCTTAACAGATATCGGAGATAACCAATCCATTGAAAATCATTTAAGTACATACAGTTACCGATTAAAGAACATGAACTACTTCTTAAAGAAATGTAACGATAAAACATTGTTCTTAATTGATGAATTTGGCACAGGTTCTGATCCTGAATTAGGAGGTGCTTTGGCTGAAACATTCTTAGAAGAATTTTACGCTCGTGAAGCTTTCGGAATTATTACTACGCATTACAGCAATTTAAAAATATTAGCAAACGAATTACCTTTTGCTTCCAACGCGAACATGATGTTTGATGAGAAATCATTAGAACCTATGTACAAATTGATTTTGGGTCAAGCCGGAAGTTCGTTTACATTCGAAGTCGCACAGAAAAATGGTATTCCATTCGGATTAATCAATCGTGCAAAAAAGAAAATTGAAGGCGGAAAAGTTCGTTTCGACAAAACAATTGCAACGCTTCAAAAAGAACGCTCTAAATTGGAAAAAACCTCTTTAAATTTAAAAGAAGAAGAAACCAAAGCACGTGAAGAAAGCAAGAAAATGGAAACCATCAACGCTAAAATTCAGGACAAATTAGAGCGTTATCAGGAATTGTATGATGCAAACCAGCGTTTGATTTACATTGGGCAAAAGATTGATGATATTTCGGAAAGTTACTTTAATAACAAAGATAAAAAGACTTTAATTGGTGAGTTTTTGAAAATGGTTGAAATCGAAAATTCGAAACGAAAAAAACTTTCGGTTAAAGAAAAGAAAGTTAAAGAAGTTATCCAGAAAAAAGTAGAAGAAGAAGTTAAGGTGATTGTGGAGGAAATTCGTGTGGTTAAGAAGGAAAAGAAAATCAAAGCCAAAATTGAAGAAGAGAACAAACCAAAAGTTACGCTAAAAGTGGGCGACAGAGTTCGCATGATAGATGGAAAAGCGATTGGAACCATTGATGTAATCGAAAAAACAAAAGCAACAGTGAATTACGGAATATTCACCTCAAAAGTAAGTTTAGACCAATTAGAATACGTGCAACCTGCATAACATTTAGAAGCATATTATGGAAATACAAGATTTGCCACAAGATAAAAAAATAATATTGTTTGATGGCGTTTGCAACCTTTGCGATTCGTCGGTTCAATATGTAATTAAACACGATAAAAAAGATATTTTTAGATTTGTTTCGCTTCAATCGGAAATGGGACAAAAAATTCTAAAACACATTGGAATTAATCCTATTCATACAGATAGTATAGTTTTATACGAACCTGGAATTTCATACTATTACAAATCAACAGCTGCTTTACATATCGCAAAAGGATTAAGTGGAATTTTTACTTTTGCAACGGTTTTTCAGATATTACCAACAGGATTAAGAGATTTCGTTTACGATTACGTAGCAAAAAATCGTTACAAATGGTATGGCAAAAAAGAAGCCTGTATGATTCCAACACCTGAATTAAAAGCGAAGTTTTTAGATTAAGTTTATATGATAATTATCAGGTAATAAACAATTGTTACCTTTTATCTTTGTGTAAATTCTAACCTTTGTAACTATGGCAAATTTATTATTACCACTTTATTCGCATAGCAATGGAACTTTTATAATGATTATTGTTTTTGCGCTTGTGTGTTTAGGCTTAGTTGGCGCAGTAATGCTAATGATGAATAGTGATAAAAAGAAAAAAAACGACCAGTAAATCTGGTCGTTTTTGTTAGGAATATATTTTATTTTGTAAAAAATAATCGGCTATAACCAAAGCAGCCATAGCTTCTACAATAGGAACCGCTCTTGGAACTACACATGGGTCGTGGCGTCCTTTTCCTTGTTGTTCAATGATTTCTCCTTTATTATTTAAAACTTCTTGCTTTTGTAATAATGTAGCAACAGGTTTAAAAGCTACTCTAAAATAAATATCCATTCCATTAGAAATTCCGCCTTGAATTCCACCAGAAAGATTACTTTTAGTAGTTCCATCAGGATTAAATGAATCATTATGTTCGCTTCCTTTCATTTTGGCACCACAAAATCCACTACCAAATTCAAATCCTTTTACTGCATTAATCGATAACATAGCTTTACCTAATTCGGCATGTAATTTATCGAAAACAGGCTCACCTAAACCAATAGGTACATTTTGAATAACACACGTTATCGTACCTCCAATGGTATCACCTTGTTTTTTTATTTCTTTAATATGAGCTTCCATCCTTTCAGCTGAAGATGTATCTGGACAGCGAACTGCATTACTTTCAATTTTTGAAAAATCTAAATCTTGATAAGGTTTATCGATGAAAATCTCTCCTACAGAAGATACAAATGCATTTATTTTAATTTCAGGAATTATTTGCTTAGCAATTGCGCCACCTACTACTCTACTAGCAGTTTCGCGTGCCGAACTTCTGCCACCACCACGATAATCACGAATACCATATTTTTGTTCATACACGTAATCGGCATGACTTGGACGATATGAATCTTTTATATGTGAATAATCATCTGATTTTTGATTGGTATTTGGAATAATAAATCCAATTGGAGTTCCAGTAGTTTTGCCTTCAAAGATACCAGATAAAAATTGCACTTCATCTTCTTCTTTTCTTTGGGTAACAATCGATGATTGACCCGGTTTTCTTCGTTGCATTTCTTGTTGGATACAATCAAAATCCAATGAAATTCCTGCAGGACATCCGTCTATAATTCCTCCTAAAGCTTCACCATGTGATTCTCCGAAAGTAGTTAGTTTTAATAATTTTCCAAAAGTATTTCCTGACATAATAAAGCCTTATGTTTATTTTTCTTTACAATAAACAAATGTAACGATAATTTAAAAAATGTTGATAAAAAATAGAATTCTAAATTTTAAGTTTCATATTCTTAAATAATTAATGAAAAATAGTATATTAGCTCAATAATTTAACCTAAATAACTATGAAAAAATCAATGATTTTTACATTTCTATGTGCATCTTCCCTTTTTATTTCTTGCTCAAATGATGAAGAATCAGGAAATAGTAATTTTAATATTCCGCTTGTAGATGGAAATTATTGGACTTATGATGTAAATAGTGCTGGTACACTTTCAAGAGATTCACTTTATATTGTTGGAGATGTTGAAATTAATAGTAAGACATATAAAAAATTTCAAACTAAAGACGATGTTGCCACAGGCTTTTATTCTTCTTCTTTAAGAAACAACGGTGTTAGAAAAAGTGGTTCTAAGTTACTAATGACTGGTAATTTATCTTTAGCATCTGGTCAAGATTTACCTATTAATTTAGATTTATCTTTAACTGATTTTGTTATATTCAATAGTAATGCCTCTAATGGACAATCTTTAAATAGTTCACCTGTAACAGGAACAATTGAAGAAACTTATCAAGGATATCCTATTACCATTAATTATTCTTTACAAAGTTATGGAGGAGAAACCTTAACAACATTTACTTCTAGTAATGGAGATATTTATGACAATGTAAAAGCTACAAAAATAAAACTCAATGTAAAAGTTACAACTGTTCAAACAATTGGTTCAATTACTATTCCTATTACCATTTTAGCGCCACAAGACTTGATAATTTCTACTATATACACTGCTGAAAACATTGGTGTAGTTTATGTAAATACAGATACAAATTATTCAATAAATTCAACTATTGCAGACCAATTTGGAATACCCGCTACGGGTTCTCAAAACCAAAAAGAATACCTTGATTTATATATGGTAAACTAAATTGGCATAGAATTTGTAAAAAATTGGCTATATTTGTAAAAACATTTAATATGAAGAAATTAATTTTATCAGCTTTTATGCTACTAGGTTTAGCATTTAGCGCTCAGGCACAGGACATTTCGAAAAATGCATTAGGTTTACGTTTAGGAGACAGCGATGGCTTTGGTGGTGAAATTTCTTACCAAAGAGGAATGGGGTCTAATAATCGTTTAGAATTTGACTTAGGATGGAGAAACAGTAAAGACGTTGATGCATTTAAATTAGTCGGTTTATATCAATGGGTTTGGAACATTGATGGCGGTTTTAATTGGTATGCTGGTGTTGGCGCTGGTGTTGGTAGTTGGAGTTTTGATGCACCTGCAGGATATGACGGTAAAGATAGTGGTGTTTTTATTTTAGCTGCTGGAGATTTAGGTATTGAATATAATTTTCAAGAAGCACCGATTCAATTGTCTTTAGATATAAGACCTGAATTTTATTTAAACAATAGTGGAGATAATCAATTTAGAGAAGATAGTTTTGGTCCAGATATCGCATTAGGTATTAGATACAAATTCAATTAATAAAAAAAATCCCAATTAAATTAATTGGGATTTTTTTTTATTCTACTATTATTTTTTTACCCTTTGGGATTAAGGAAATACAATAAGGTGAAGTGATTACAGATGTAGTCATTTCACCTTTTTTAGGTTCTGTTTCTTTTTTCTTTATAAAAATGGTATGATTTTCATTTAATACAGATTCAATGTCTATTGAATAACCTCCCGAAGTTTTTTGCCCTTGATATAAAACTAATACATCTTTCTTTTTAAAATCAACCTTTAAAAAATTAGCATACTTAGATTCATCTAATTTTAGAGATTCAATGAATTTAATGTACGTTTCATTATCTTGAATTAAAATATGTCCCGCTTTATCAGCTCCACCTATTTCACTTTTATAAATTACAGAAAAAGAAGAATCAAACTCCTCTTTTGGGATTGCAGTACTACAAGATATAATAATTAATAATAAAGGTAAAAATTTGATCATTATTTTGAATTTAAAGCTTTAAAATAAACTTGTTCATATAAAGGCATGATATTTTGAATATCAAAAAGTTTGGCAGTTTCTAATGCATTCACTTTAAATTGCGCTAACATATTTTCATCTTTAAGTAAAGTAATAGCATCACTACTCATTTTAGTAACATCACCCACATCACTTAAAAATCCTGAAAAACCATCTTTATTTACCTCTGGTAAACCACCTGAATTACTAGAAATTACCGGGACACCGCAAGCCATGGCTTCTAATGCGGCTAAACCAAAACTTTCTGTTTCAGATGGCAATAAAAACAAATCGGAAAAACATAGAATTTTATCAATTTCATTACTGTTTCCGAAGAAAATCACTTTATTTTGGATTCCTAATTGTTCACACAAATATTCAGCATTTTCTTTCTCAGGTCCTTCTCCAACCATCATTAATTTGGATGGCACTTCTTTCTGAATTTCAAAAAAGATTCTCACAATATCTTCAATACGTTTTACTTTTCTGAAATTGGAAATATGAGTGATAATTTTTTCATTATCAGGCGCCATTAAAGAACGATGACAAGGAATATTCTCTTTTAACTTATCTTTATTTAATTCAATGAAATTTGGAATAACTTCAATTTCATTTTTAATATCGAATAAGCGATACGTATCATCTTTTAGACTTTGGGATACACTTGTTACCACATCTGATTTATTGATACTAAAACTCACAGCTGGCTTATAAAATGGATGATTACCAACTAGAGTAATATCCGTACCATGCAACGTTGTTACCATTGGAATATGAATGCCTTCATCTGCTAACATTTGTTTTGCCATATAACCTGCATATGCATGAGGAATAGCATAATGCACGTGTAAAACATCTATTTTGTACAATTTAACCATATCAACCAGCTTGCTAGATAGCGCTAATTCATAAGGTTGATAGTGAAACAACGGATATTCTGGAACGTGAACTTCGTGATAATGTACATTTGGATTCAACAAGGCTAAACGCACGGGTTGACTGTAAGTGATGAAGTGAATTTCGTGACCTCTTTTGGCTAATTCCAAACCAAGTTCGGTAGCGACAACACCACTTCCACCAAATGTAGGATAACAGACTATAGCAATTTTCATTTACGTAAATTTTGAAATAAAATTACCACTTCTAGAATTGGCAATTATAAAACATTTGTTAAAATTATTTTTTAAATGCAGCTTCGTAAGTAGCAATCCAATCAGGAACCGTGATTTTTTTTACCAATTCACCAATTAGTTCAAATGGAATATTTTCAGGCTTTTTAATACGCAAACAACTTTTACCAATATCTAATTTTTGTTTCGAATGTTTTGGATATTCGGAAACAAACCAATCATACAATTCTGGTTTTGCATAAATACCCATATGGTAAAAATTGATGCTGTTTTTTTGACTTGCAAATGACATAAATGGCAAAGGTAATTCAGGTGTGCAATGATAACCAGCAGGATAAATAGAATGCGGTACGAAATACCCAACCATACCATAGCTAATTCCTTCTTGAAATCCTTCTGGAAGATTTTCTAAGATTATACTTCTTAGTTTTTGCAACGCTTCTCTTCTATCGTCTGGAGCTTCGTTGATGTATTGGTCTACTGTTGCTGCTTTTGATGTCATACTTATTCAATTATCGCTTCGTAAATAACTTTTTGTATATTCTCTCTAATATTTTCTTTTGATAACTTATTTGCGGCATTAGAATCTGGGTAGGTTCTATTGGATAAGAAAACATATACAATTTCTTTTTCAGGATCAGCCCAAGTCATTGTTCCTGTAAATCCTGTATGTCCAAAACTAGTTAATGAAACACAACCACATGTTGGACCTTCGTTTCCTAATTGAGGTTTATCAAAACCAACTCCTCTTCTATTTCCATCTTTACAGAAATAACAAGTATTGAACATGTTAAACGTACTTTCAGAAATATATGTTCTTCCACCGTAACTTCCATTTTGAAGATACATTTGCATTACTTTTGCTACATCCAAAGCATTAGCAAACAAACCAGCGTGACCTGAAACTCCTCCTTGCATAGCAGCCGCCATATCATGTACATAACCTTGCACCAATTGATGTCTGAAATAGGTATCGTTTTCTGTTGGGATAATTCTATTCGAATTCATCTTTCGTAATGGATTGTACATAATAGAATTAGCTCCTAAAGGCTCGAAAAAATTAGCATGTGATATATCTTCAAGCGATTTTTTATTTTGTAATTCTAAATATTCTTTAAAAAGAATAAAGGTAAAATCACTGTATTTATATTGCTTTTTTGGTAATAATTCACTTTCTAAAATCGTCTTTACAATCGTATCATTATAATCTTTTCTCAAATACAATCTGTCTGCTACATGAATTGGAAATTCAGCTGAAAAATCACTTCTATAAAAATGTACTCTTGGTCGGTTTAAACTATCAAGAGTAGCTTTGTAAAAAGGAATCCATGGCTGAAATCGCGCTTGATGGGTCAACATATCTAAAACTGTTGCATTCGCTTTATTTGAGTTTTTAGCAGCCGGTAACATTGACTTTAACTTCGTATCTAAAGTCAAATTTCCTTTGTCAAATTCTAACATTACATTTGGTAAAGTTGCAACAATTTTTGTCAAAGAAGCAATATCATAAACATCCGTATTACTTACTTTTTGATTCGATTCATACGTGTGATTTCCAAATGATTTTTGGTAAATAACTTTTCCTTTTCGAGCTACAACCACTTGAATTCCAGGTGTCATATTTTTAGAAATAGCATAGTTAGCTATAGAATCAATCTTAGTTAATACTTTAGAATTCATCCCAACATTTTCAGGAATTTCAAAACCTAAACGTTTAATATCTAGTGTTTCTATTCCATCATTTACTTTGAACTCATCATCAATTGAAACTGGTAATTTTCCCTTTGCTCCCATTGCTCCAAAGATAATTTGAGGTGCAATAGTTTGTGCAATATCGTTATTTTGATACGCCACTACAATGGTTTCAATATCTTCAAAATTCTTTAAATTAGTCAATGAATAAGGCTTTGTGAAACACGTTAAAATCACATCGTTTTGTTTTGCGATTTGGTTAATCCAAAGCATTTCTTTGAAGTTCAAATTATGATTTCTCCAAGCCCCATCATTTTTATGATAACCAATAATTACTTTTGTATAATCTTGTAATTGTACTAAAACAGAATCTAAATTTTTGTTTGTAATTTCACTAATTGAAGCGTAGTTTCTCAAGTTAGCTAAAAACGTATCTGATTTATCATTTCCTAATTTGATATAAGCAATTTTCTCTTTTTCTATATCACGAACTGGAACTAATTTATCGTGATTTTTGATTACCGTTACTGCATTTTCGTATAATTTATAATTTAAAGCATCAAACTCTACTGCATTTAAATCTTTGTATAAATTATCTAAAACAATTGGTTGGTAATTATTCAAATTTGCTTTGTATTTATATGCTAAAATCTTTTTTACCGAATACATTAAACGTTCTTCAGTAATGATTCCTGCGTCATATGCTTCCTTGAATTTTTTTATTGCAACTGGAACATTTTCAGCAAATAACAATACATCATTTCCTGCTAAAAAAGCTTCTAAATCAATATCTCCTGGCTTTTTAAAATTACTTGCACCTTTCATATTCAAGGCATCCGTAAAAATTAAACCTTCAAATTGTAGTTCTTTTTTTAGGATATCAGTAACAACTGGATATGAAATAGAAGTTGGATAATTGGGTCTTGGCTCTAAACTTGGTACATTTAAATGTGCTACCATTACACTTGACAAACCATTTTTAATCAATTCTTTATATGGGTATAATTCAATATCATCTAATCGTTTTCTATCAAAATTAACCATTGGTAATGTATGATGCGAATCGGTTGAAGTGTCACCGTGGCCTGGAAAATGTTTAGCTGTTGCGTAAACTCCTTCATCTTGTAAGCCTTTCATTAAAGCAATTGCTCTAACGGTTACAATATCTTTCGTTTCTCCAAACGAACGATTTCCAATGATTGGATTTTTTGGATTAGTATTGATGTCAACAACAGGCGCAAAATTGAAATGAATTCCCATTCGTTTTGATTGTTTAGCCATTTGATTTCCAGCTTTTTCAATCAATTTCATATCTTGAACTGCTCCTAATGTCATATTCCAAGGATAACGATATGTTGAATCTAATCGCATGCTTAGACCCCACTCTGCATCAATACCTATAAATAATGGTACTTTCGATTTTGCTTGATAACGATTTGTCAATTTTGCTTGACGAACTGGTCCACCTTGAAAAAAGATTAAACCACCAATTTTATATTCTTCTACTAATTTATCAATTGAACTATTATGCGCTTCATCTTTATTCGAATAAGCAGCTACCATAAATAATTGTCCTACTTTATCTTCAAATGAAAATTGGTTATAAATACTATCAACCCAAACCTGCTGTGAAACCACTTTTTTAGCTACTAAAACAGGTTTAGTTTTATTTTGAGAAAATGAAATATGTATAAAAACTACTGAAAACAGTAGTGTGAGCACTCTTTGCATAAATTTTGGTTTGATTTTTTAACTAAGAACTAAATCCATGCCAAAATACTACATCTTAACTTTAAAATAAAGCCTTTTAGGTTTATTTTATGAAGAAAGTTGTTAACTAGAAATTACATTCTTTTTCAGGAAGACTTGATAAATTAATCCATCAAATCGATATGTCTGTCATGATAGCCTAATAAATATAAAACACCATCCAGACCAATACTTGATATAGAACTTTGTGCATTATCTTTTACTTTAGGTTTTGCATGAAAAGCAATACCTAAACCAGCTAAATTCAACATAGGTAAATCGTTAGCACCATCACCAACAGCAATAGTTTGGTTAATATCGATTCCTTCTTTACGAGCGATTTCTTTTAGATATTCGGCTTTTTTATTTCCATCTACAATTTCACCAATATAACCACCAGTTAAAACGCCATCTTTAATTTCAAGTTGATTGGCATAAACGTAATCAATTCCTAATTCTTTTTGCAGATATTTTCCAAAATAAGTAAATCCACCAGAAAGAATTGCAGTTTTAAAGCCATAGGATTTTAAAGTATCTATCAATCTTCTTGCTCCTTTGGTTATTGGTAAATTAACTGCAACTTCTTCGAGAACTTCCTCTCTTAAACCTTTTAAAAGTTTCATGCGTTGCTTAAAACTTTCATTAAAGTCGATTTCACCTTGCATGGCTGATTCGGTAATGGCTTTTACTTGTTCGCCAACACCAGCTAGTTCTGCCAATTCATCAATTACTTCAGTTTGAATTAAAGTGGAATCCATATCGAAACAAACTAATCTTCTGTTTCTTCTAAAGATATTATCTTCTTGAAATGCAATATCAAGATTTAATTCAGAAGAAATAGCCATGAATTTTTCAGTAAATTCAGACTTATCTTTTATTTCACCACGAATTGATAATTGGATTGAAGATCTTGGATAATCATCTTCTTTAACTAAAGAAACTCTACCTGTTAAACGCTTGATAGCATCAATATTTAAGTTTTTATCAGATATTACTTTAGTTACTTGAGAAATTTGTTCAGCAGTTAATTTTTCTCCCAAAAGGGTAACAATATATCGGTCTTTACCTTGGAGATTAACCCATTTCTCATAGTCTTCTAGAGAAATGGGTTTAAATTTCACTTTAATACCTAATTCATAAGATTTGAATAAGATATCTTTTAATACAGCGGCAGATTTTTTGCCTGATTTTATTTGGAACAAAATACCTAATGAAAGTGTGTCGTGAATATTGGCTTGACCAATATCGAGAACATTGGCATCATATTCTGCTAAAACGGCTGTAAACGTAGAAGTTAATCCCGGTTTATCCTGCCCAGAAATGCTTAATAAAAATATATCACTGTCCATTTGACATTACTATAAATGAGTCTAAAAAAATCTACTATGCCAACTTTCACTTGCAGGAACTTCCCAGAAATCTTGCCACTCTCCTACAGTATTTAGTAAATTATTAAAGACAATTGTATTTTCAGAAACCGCTTTCTCTTTTGCCATTTTCTTAAACTCAATAAGAGGCTTAAAAGCAACATGGTCTCCTACTTTAAAAGTAACATTCATTTTATCTAATAAATCTACTTTATATTTCTCCTCCAGGTTTTGAATTAATTGAACCGAAGCATCAATTGAACAACCAGTAGCAGCTTGCACTTCCTGATTTACAGCTATGATAATGAAACGATTATAACGTGTAACAAAAGAAGCTTCAAGATGTTGACCATGAGAAGTCCAATTTTCCAAAAAGAATTTTAATTCAGCTTCAATTTCTTGAATTTCTTCATCAGAAAATTTTCTGTTGGATTGATAAATCCAAATTTTTGATTCTTCTGGTAGACTATCAAATGGTACAAACATGATTATTTTTTTATGATATCAGTAACAATTTTATACGATACAAACTTACCTAATTTAGCATCAAATAATTCCATTTCGTAATAAGTAACATCAACAGCATCAGTAGCTTTTAATACTTTATCTGTTAATAAAAAAGAATTATCAAAACTACTTAATAAGATAAATTGATTGGTTTTTCCAGATTCTTCTTTAACAACAAAAGTTAAAAATTGTTCAGATTTAATCTCTGAAACTTTTCCAGAAATTGTAAGTTCATCAGAAGTATCTGCATCTGCACCATCACCTTCTTCATCCTCTAACATAAATTTGAAAACTGTTGGACATTTCATTCCCATTTTTTTTCCTACTTCATATCCTAATTCTTCCATTTTTTTATCGTTAGAAATTACATCTTTACCATAATGTTTTTCAACGTCTTTTTCAAAAGCATTAATACCTTCAAGCAAACAAATTCCGATAGTTAATTCAAAATTATCCTTTGTAATCTCTTGCTTTTCAGCACAACCACAAGCTTTATCAGCTAATTTTTCAGATAATTGATCTTTAGTAAGTTTTTGAGCAAAAGCAACATTTCCTACAAGGACTAGTAATAATAAGATTTTTTTCATGTTTTGGTTTTAATTTATAATTTTTGTGCATTTGCAATTATTTCTGCAATATCTAAGACTTTAACTTCATTTTCTTTGTGAGCAAATTTTACTCCATCGGTCATCATTGTATTGCAATAAGGACAACCTGTGGCTATAATATTTGGAGTCGTTTCAAGAGCGTCTTGTGTTCTTAAAACGTTGATTTCCATATTCCCTTTTTCAGGTTCTTTAAACATTTGGGCTCCACCCGCTCCACAACATAAAGCGGAACTTTTACTGCGTTTCATCTCAACAATTTCAGCATTAGTTTGAGATAATATTTCTCTTGGTGCTTGATATTCATTATTAGCTCTACCTAAATAGCATGGGTCGTGAAATGTGATACGACTTCCTTTGTAAGTATCTTTATTGAAGTCTATACGCCCTTCTTTCAAAAGTTGTTGAATAAACTGAGTGTGGTGCAAAACTTCATAATTTCCACCTAAACTAGGATATTCATTTTTTAAACAATTAAATGAATGAGGGTCACATGTTACAATTTTTTTTACTTCGTAAGCATTAAGCAATTCAATGTTCATTAATGCTTGCATTTGAAATAGAAATTCA
This sequence comes from Flavobacterium lacisediminis, assembly GCF_025909975.1. Taxonomy (GTDB): domain Bacteria; phylum Bacteroidota; class Bacteroidia; order Flavobacteriales; family Flavobacteriaceae; genus Flavobacterium; species Flavobacterium lacisediminis. The sequence goes on from NZ_JAPCIO010000007.1 coordinate 105,381, forward strand.
TTTCCAGCTCTTTTTGCAACATCACCCGTGCAACTTTCTTCAGTTCCTAAAACTGCAAAATTTACATTTGCTTTATTTAAAATTTTAACGAAAGCTCTTGAGATTTTTTTTGCTCTGTCATCGAAACTACCAGCAGAACCTACCCAAAATAAAATTTCAGGTTGTTTTCCTTCGGCCATCATTTGGGCCATTGTTGGTACAATTAAATTTTCAGACATATTATATACTATTATGATAGTTAATGTAAAATTATTCGTTTACCCAATTTAAACGATCCATTTGATTATATGGCCATGGCGCTCCATTGTTTTCAATATTACTCATCATATTGTTCAATTCCATTGGTGCTGCACTTTGTTCCATTACCAAATAACGACGCATATCAATAATAATTGATAACGGACTAATATTAATAGGACATTCTTCAACACATGCATTACAAGTTGTACAAGCCCATAATTCTTCTGGAGTGATATAATCGTTTAATAATGATTTTCCATCATCTACAAATACACCTTTGTTTAGGTCGATATTTCTTCCTACTTCCTCCAAACGATCACGCGTATCCATCATAATCTTACGAGGCGATAATTTTTTACCTGTTTGATTAGCAGGACAAGAAGATGTACAACGACCACATTCGGTACAACTATATGCATTTAATAACTGAACCCAGTTTAAATCTTGAACATCAGAAGCTCCAAATTTAGCTGGAACTGCATCTGGATTTGCTGGCGCTGCAAACGGGTCAGCACTTGGATCCATCATTAATTTTACTTCATTTGTAACACTTTCTAAATTGTTTAATTTACCTTTTGCATTTAAATCTGCAAAGTAAGTATTAGGGAAAGCTAGTAAAATGTGTAAGTGTTTAGAGAAATATAAATAGTTCAAGAAAACTAAAATTCCAGCAATGTGCAACCACCAAGCAGCTCTTTCAATAATTACAACTAAACCTTCGCTCATTCCGTTGAACATTGGCGCAATGAATTGAGAAATTGGAAAACTTCCTGCTTGATTATAATGTCCTATTCCTAAATTTTGCAAGTGAAAATCAGCCGCATTCATTAATAAGAATAACGTCATTAACACTACTTCAAAATATAATATATAATTGGCATCGTTTCTTGGTTTCCCATCTAAATCTGAACTAGCGAAACGACCTAATTTGGTAACATTTCTTCTAATCCAAAAGATAATAACTGTAATTAAAACTAAGAAAGCTAAAATTTCGAATGAGCCAATTAACACATCATAAAATCCTCCCATGAAAGATAACACTCTGTGGGTTCCGAAAAGTCCATCAATAATAATTTCGATTACTTCGATGTTGATAATTACGAATCCAACATATACTATAATATGTAAAAATCCCGCAACAGGACGTTTTACCATTTTAGATTGACCTAAAGCAACCATAGTCATATTCTTCCATCGTTCAGAAGAATTATCACTACGATCAACATCGTGACCTAATTTTATATTTCGAATTAGTTTTTTTACATTAATTGCAAAATAACCTACACCTATTGCTAATAGCAATGCGAAGAAAATATTATCTAAAAATTGCATCGTATAAAATTTACTTTTTGATTGTATCGTTTACTGGAGCTACGTAAGGTTTGTTTTTCTTTCCAAAAAGTGAAACGTTTACATAACGTGTTGGATTTAAGCGAAGATCTTGTAATAATAACTCTAATTCTTTAGATGTATTAGTGAAGTTATTATACATAGCGTCGTCTTTTATTAGCTTGCCCATTGTTCCTTTACCTTTATCGATATCCGACATTATTTTATCAACATTTGCTAATGTTTTTTCTAAATTTTTTACGGTTTGACCTAAGTTAGCTTTTGCTAAAGAGTCGGACATTTTTGAAAAATTAGCAGTAGTTTTATCTAAATTAGTCATTGTAGAATTAATTTTCGATTTATTATCAGCAATCATTCCATTAATGTTTTTTGAAGCCACACTAAATTCAGAAAGTGTTTTATTTAATTCAGCTATACTACTCTTAAGATTTTGCTTTGTTTTTTCATCTAAAATATCATTTACATTAGAAAATAAAATATCAGCATTATCTAATAATTTCTGAACTTTATCTTGTAATGGTTCTAACTGTTGTGCTAAAGCATCTGTTAATCCTAACTTACTACTAGCTTTTAAGTAATCTCCAGAAACAACTAAATTATTATCAGAATCATTTGGAATAATAATAATTTCCTTACCTCCTAGAGGAGATGATCCTCTAAGTTCTGCAACACTTGTTTTTGAAATTGGATAATCTGAAGTGATTGCTAATTCAACTACAACCTTTTTATTTTCTAAAAATGAATATGAATTAACTCTTCCTACAGGAACTCCTTTAATAGTAACTATAGATGATGGAGCTAACCCTTCAACAGAATCAAACACTACATACAATTTGTTACTATTATCGAAAAGGTTTTTTCCTTTTAAAAAATTATATCCCCAAATAAATAATAATATAGATACAATAACGAGAACGGCGGTTTTGATTTCTTTAGTTAGTTTCAAAGCTTGATAATTTTTTAACAAAAATAAACTTTTATTTTATTTTATTGCATCAGTAACGTTTATTTTTATTCCGTCTTTATAAGCTACAATAAATGCTGTAGAATATCCTTTTTGCTTAGCTTCTTCTAATTTTTGTTTTGCTGAATCGTAATTTTTTTCAGATGCAAAAAAGTATTTATATAAACTTCCTGCTGATTCGACCGAAATTGGACTTAATCCTTTAAAATTTGAAGGTGTTGTAGCTAATTCTTTAGTACTTGCCGAAATTTGAATTTTAAATACAATCCCTTTTTCTGTAGTTTTTTCTACTTTTTTTACAACTTCTTCTTTCTTTGGAGTTTCCTTTACAATGGTTTCTTCTTTTTTATCAATGTTTTTTACATCTTCTTTTACATTGTCATTGTTTGAAGGATTAAAAAATTCATTTTTATAATCTAAAATAGCACCTGCAATTGCTTCAGCTAATTTATCTTGACCTTCTTCTGAATTTAAAAACTCCCCTTCTTCTTTATTAGAAACGAACCCCATTTCTATTAAAACTCTAGGCATTGTAATTTGGCGCAATACTAAAAATCCGGCTTGTTTAACACCTCTATTTTTGTTATCAGTCTTTTTTGTGAAAAATTCTTGTACTCTTCCAGCTAACTCAATACTTTGATCCAAATGTTCTTCTTGTAATATAGAAATTCCAATAACCGATTCAGGAGAATTAGGATCAAAACCATCATATTTAATCTTATAATCAGTTTCTAAGGTAACAACCTCATTTTCGTTTTTTGCTACTTCTAAATTGGACGCATTACGAGTAATACCCATAACATAGGTTTCGTTACCTGATGCGGCTTGATTTTTATTAGCATTACAATGCATAGAAACAAAAATACTTCCTTTAGATTTGTTAGCAATATTAGCACGCTGTTGTAACTCAATAAAAACATCTGTTTTTCTAGTGTATACAACATCAATTTGTGGGTCTTTCTCTAAAATAGCACCTACTCTAAGCATTGTTTGTAAAGCAATATTTTTTTCAATATTACCATGATATACGGCTCCATAATCTTTCCCACCATGACCCGCATCTAAGACAACTTTAAATTTTTGTCCTTGACTATATCCTGATAAAAAGTGCATTGCAATAACTACAAATACAATTTTCTTAAACATATGCTTTCCTTTTTAATTTGTAAATGTTACTATATAAGCTGAAGAGTATCCTTTTTTCTTAGCTTCTTCTAATTTTTTCTTACAAGCATTAAAATCGGTTTCTTCTCCATAAAAATACTTGTATATTTTTTTATCCTTTTCAAAAGTAATTCCTTTTAAACCTTTAAAATTAGCAGGCTTTGTTTCAACTTTTTTATTTCCAGCACAAATTTGTACTTTATAATATGTTTTATTTGATTTTGAATTATTTTTCTCTGTTGCAACTTTATCTGAATCAGGATTTATTTTAGTAGAAGTCGATGCTTTCGTTGTTACAACAGTTTCAATTTCAGCAACTTCACTTCCATTAAAAAAATCATTTTTATAGGCTATAATTGCATTAGAAATAGACTTTGACATTTCTTGCTTACCTTTTTCTGAACTCAAATATTTAGCTTCGTCAGGATGTGAAACAAAACCCAATTCAATTAGTACTCCTGGCATTACAGTAGCATCTAAAACCCACAAAGGTTGTTGGTGAACACCTTTATCTTTTCGTTTTAATTCATCTCGAAATTGATTTTGAATTAAAGTTGCTAATTCAATACTTTGCAATAATGATTCTTCTTGCATGATTTTTAACCCAATTAATGTTTCTGGATTATTTGGATCAAAACCTTTGTATTTCGTTTTATAATCTGTTTCTTGAAAAATTACAGCATTCTCCGTTTTTGCAATTTCTAAATTGGTTCCAGTTCTTGACATTCCCATTACTAAAGTCATTGCACCTATAGGATTACCTGATTTCACTGAATTACAATGAACAGAAACAAATAAATTAGCTTTAGCTCTATTTGCAATATTAGCGCGTTCTCTTAATTCTATAAAAACATCGGTTTTTCTAGTATATATGACTTCAACATCTTTATTTTTTTCTAAGATTTTCCCAATTTTTAGTACAACATCAAGCGCTACATCTTTTTCTTGTACACCATTTTTTACAGCTCCTGGATCTTTTCCACCATGACCGGCATCCAAAACCACTTTAAAATTAGCGTTATTTTGGCTTATACCAAAGGTAAAAGTGAAAAGTAAAACCCATAAAAACAGATTTTTAGTATTTTTTTTAGATGGCATAAAACAAATGATAAGTATTATAAGTTATAATTTTATTAAAACATTATTTTTGCAAAAAAATATATGTAAGTTTGACACTTCAAAAAGTGAGCCAAATTTTTACAAAAATACTATTAAAAGCATTGCATACAAAGTTATTTCATATCGTTTTTTCAGTAATTTTTCTAACATTAGGAACCACCTCTATTTTTTCTCAAGAAAATCCAATTCCAGGCACCATCACTTTAACTAAATCTGATTTAGAAAAAGTTAAAGATTCTACTGCTGTTGATAGTACTAAAAAGAAAAAAACTTTTTTAGAAGGTGTTGTCAATATGAAAGCTAAAGAGTATGAAAAACTTGACCAAAAGAAAAAAACAGTAACACTTAATGATGAAGCCGAAATTTATTATACCGATTTTGAACTTAAAGCAGGTAAGATAGTTTTAGACTATGAAAAAAACCAAGTTTATGCGGGTAGATTAAAAGATTCTGCAGGTAATTACATTCAACGCCCTGTTTTTAAGCAAGGAAGTAACATTATTGAACCTGATTCTATTATTTATAATACCAAATCACAGCGTGCCAAAGTTTGGAACTCTAGAACCACACAAGGAGAACTTTTTATAAAAGCCGAAATTTCTAAAAAAGAAAACGATTCGGTTTATTTTATGAAAAATGCCCGAATGACTACTTCTAAAAATATTGATGATCCTGAATATTACTTTTTAGTTAGAAAAGTAAAATTTGTTCCTAAGAAAAAAGTAGTTGCTGGATTAACCAATATGGTAATTATGGATGTTCCTACTCCTATTGGTTTACCCTTTGCTTATTTTCCAATGTCAGAAAAAAGTTTGTCAGGTTTTATACTACCAACACCTGGACAAAATAACAGACAAGGTTATTTTTTACAAAATGGAGGTTATTATTTTGCATTGAGTGACTATTATGATTTAGCCATTCTGGGTGATTATTATACCAATGGCAGTTATGGACTAAGAGCTGAAAGTAGTTATGCAAAACGATATAAATTTAATGGCCGTTTAAATTTCCGTTTTGAAAACAATATACAAAGTGAAAAAGGATTTCCTGATTATATAAAGTCTAAGCAATATAATATTCAATGGTCACATAGTCAAGATGCTAAAGCTGCTGCTGATTCACGTTTTTCTGCATCTGTGAATTTGGGAAGTAGTCAATATTTTAGACAGTCTGTAAATATGAACAATGTTGGCTCTAGCTTAAATAATAATTTAAGTTCATCTGTTTCTTATTCAAAAACATTTCGTTCTGTACCTCAAGTGAATATGTCAATTTCTGCAACACATTCACAAAATACTAATACTGAAGAAATCGATATGACTTTACCTACTTTTCAAGCTAGTGTGGATAGAATTTATCCATTTGCGCCAAAAGATGGAATTAAAAAAGGAATATTAAAAAATATTAACCTTCAATATAATGTAAGAGGTGAAAATCGGATTAAAACAAATGATTCGTTATTTTTTACTTCTCAAATGTTTAGAGATGCTAAATCCGGATTTCAACATACCATTCCAATTAATACTAATTTTAAAATCTTTAAGTATTTCAGTGTTTCAGCTGGTGCAACTTATAATGAAACCTGGGTAATGAATACAATTAATAAAGATTTTAGTGGAATTGAAAATAAAGTCATTGTATCCGATGTAAAAGGATTTGAAGCCTATAGAACTTATAATTTTAATGCTGGAATTGGAACAACAATCTATGGGACTTTTAACTTTGGAGAAGACAAAAAAATTCAAGCTATACGACATGTAATGAGACCTAATATAGGTTATGGCTACACTCCTAGCTTTGATCAATACTTTGAAAAATACGCACTAGACGCAACAGGAATTAATTTTAATGATTATACTAAATTTGAAAATGGTCTTTTTGGTTCACCTTCTAAAAGTCTATCAAACCGAATGAATTTCTCATTAAGTAATACTTTTGAAGCCAAAGTAAGAGACGAAGAAAGCAAAAAAGGTGAAACCAAAAAAGTGATGTTATTAAATAACCTAAACGTTGGTATTGGTTACGATATTGCTGCAGATTCTTTAAAATGGTCCGAAATGTCAGTATCAGGTGGTACTCAACTTTTAAAACAAAAAATGAATATCAATTTTGCTGCAACTTTAGATGCATTTGCAATTGATAATGCCGGAAGAAGAATTGACAAGTTAAACATCGATAATGGAGGAAGCTTCTTCAGGTTACCAAGAGCTAACATGACAATTAACTACAACTTTTCAAGTGCTGATAATAGTAAAAAAAGTAGAGAAACTGAACAAAACTTACAAAATGGCGGTAGAGCAGATGATTTGTTTGGAAAAAGTGTAGACATGAGTGATTCTCGTCAAAGCCTTTTTGATAAAGACAAGGAAGAGGGAAATAAAAGTTTAGATTGGTACAGTTATAAAATTCCATGGGATTTGAGACTCGCGTATTCTGTAACATATAATAATACCAATAGACAAAATGAAATTCAATCTCATTCTTTAATGGCTTCTGGTAACATTGAATTAGCACCAAGATGGAAAGTTGGCTTTTCTTCAGGTTACGATTTTAAACAAAAAGGAGTGACTTTTACACAATTACGATTTGAACGTGATTTAGAAAGCTGGAGAATGAGTTTCAACTGGGTTCCTTTTGGACAAAATACCTATTGGGGTTTCTTTATCGGGATTTCTTCTTCTATATTTAGTGATATTAAGTACGAAAAACGTCAGTTACCTGATAGAGTTTTTAGATAATAATCAAATTAATAAATTATGAAAAAAATCATTTATACAGACAAAGCACCAGCACCTATTGGGCCATACAACCAAGCTGTTTTAGTAGGTAACACTTTATATACTTCTGGACAAATTGCTCTAAACCCAGTTTCAATGGAATTAGTTTTAGACGATATCGAAACTGAAACTAAACAAGTAATGGAAAACATGAAAGCCGTTTTAACAGCTGCCGACATGACATTTGAAAACGTAATAAAAACTTCAATTTTTATTATGAATATGGGCGATTTTACTCGTATCAATGCAGTTTATGGAAGTTACTTTGATGAAACAACAGCACCCGCTAGAGAGACAGTTCAAGTAGCATGCTTACCAAAAAATGTCAATATTGAAATTTCAATGATAGCGGTAAAATAAACTATTTTTCCCTTCTCTTCAAAACCTCCACTACATCTTGCAACTGAAAACCTTTAGCCTGTAATAAAATTAGGTAGTGAAACAATAAATCAGCACTTTCGGATAAGAACAAATCGTTGTTATTGTCTTTGGCTTCAATGACTACTTCAACTGCTTCTTCACCGACTTTTTGTGCTATTTTATTAATGCCTTTTGCAAATAATGAGGCAACATAACTCTTTTCAGCATCGGCATTTTCTTTGCGTTTTGCAATGGTGTTTTCTAATTTTGATAAAAATCCAAATTCTTGATTATTAGATTCTTGCCAACACGTATCTAAACCTGTGTGACAAGTTGGGCCAACTGGATTTACTTTTACCAAAAGCGTATCGTTATCACAATCTTCTTTAATCGAAATCAGTTCCAAAAAGTTACCACTCTCCTCGCCTTTTGTCCATAAACGATTTTTTGTACGACTAAAGAAAGTTACTTTTTTAGTTGCCAATGTTTGTTCAAGAGCTTCTTGATTCATGTAGCCTAACATTAAAACGTTTTTAGTTTCGCTGTCTTGAATGATGGCTGGGATAAGGTTGTCTGGGGTTTTATTAAAATTTACTTTCATGGTTTTTGGTTTTGAAACACATACTCACGTAGTTTTTTAATTATTCCTATGTGTCTATGTGTTTAATTTTACACTCTAATTGCAATATTTTGATTCTTTAAAAACTGTTTTAATTCTGGAATTTCGATTTCTTGGTAGTGAAAAACACTAGCTGCTAAAGCGGCATCAGCTTTTCCGGTGATAAATGTTTCCGCGAAATGTTCCATAGTTCCCGCACCACCAGAAGCGATAATGGGAATGTTTACAATTTCGGATAACTTGGCTAACGCTTCATTGGCAAAACCATTTTTAGTTCCATCGTTATTCATGGATGTGAACAAAATTTCTCCAGCACCACGTTGTTCTACTTCTTTTGCCCAATCAAATAAATTCAATTCGGTTGGTACTTTTCCACCAACTAAATGTACAATCCAATCACCATCAATTTGTTTGGCATCTATGGCAACAACCACGCACTGACTTCCGTATTTTGCTGCAATTTCATTAATCAAGTTTGGATTTTTAACAGCTGAGGAATTGATCGAAACTTTATCTGCGCCATTACGAAGCAATACATCCACATCAGCAACAGATGAAATACCACCACCAACCGTAAATGGAATATTTATTGCAGCAGCTACTTTTCTAACCAAGTCAATTAATGTCGCGCGACGTTCTTCTGTAGCTGAAATATCTAAAAAAACTAGTTCATCAGCACCTGTTTCAGCGTATTTTTTTGCCAATTCTACTGGATCACCAGCATCTTTTAAATCCACAAAATTGACACCTTTAACAGTTCGTCCGTTTTTGATGTCTAAGCAGGGAATGATTCTTTTTGTCAACATGATTTAGTGATTAGTGATAAGTAAATAGTGATTAGCTTTCCAAACTTTTCACTATTTCCTTTTCACTTTTTACTTATTAATAATATAGTTTTCTAATTGCTTTAAAGTAATTCTGCCTTCATAAATGGCTTTTCCGATGATGGTGCCTTCGCAACCTAATTCGGCTAACTTGGGCAATTCATCGAAAGTGGAAATTCCTCCAGAAGCGATTAGTTTTAATCTCGACTCCGCTCGATTTGACAAATCGGAATCTAAAATTCTTTGGTATAATTCAAAACTTGGACCTTCAAGCATACCGTCTTTTGAAATATCGGTGCAAATTACGTTTTGAATACCTTCTTGTTGATAGCTTTGAATAAACGGAATAACTTCTTCTTTTGATTCTTCTAACCACCCTGAAATAGCTACTTTTTCATTCATAGCATCAGCTCCTAAAATGATTTTATCTGCTCCGTATTGCTGAATCCAACTTTTGAAAACTTCTGGTTGTTTAATGGCAATACTTCCGCCTGTGATTTGATTGGCGCCGCTTTCAAAAGCAATTTTTAAATCGGCATCAGATTTTAAACCACCACCAAAATCGATTTTTAAATTCGTTTTCGAAGCTATTTGTTCCAAAACTTTGTAATTCACGATTTGGCTTGATTTTGCACCATCTAAATCTACTAAATGTAAATACTCAATTCCGTGTGCTTCAAATGATTTGGCTACTTCTAAAGGATTTTCGTTATAAATTTTCTTCGTATCGTAATCGCCTTTGGAAAGTCGTACGCATTTTCCTTCTATGATGTCTATGGCTGGGATTATTCTCATATCAAGTTCAATTTCAAGAGCAATTTCAAGCTCAAATTATAAGTTTAAAAAGTTTTTCAAAATTTGTTCTCCGAAGATTCCACTTTTTTCTGGGTGAAATTGTACTCCGAAAAAGTTTTCGCGTTGCAATGCCGTGCTATATTCGAGTTCGTAATTCGTGGTGGCAATTGTGTTTTCAGATAAAGACGCATAATAACTATGAACCAAATACATGAATTCGTTTTCTTTAATTCCTTTAAACAATGGCGTTTTTAGATTATAAATCGTATTCCAACCCATTTGAGGTACTTTTACTTCTTGAGAAAATTTCACAACATTAACATCAAAAATTCCTAATCCATTCGTGTTACCTTCTTCAGAATGTTTACACATCAATTGCATGCCCAAACAAATTCCTAAAACCGGTTGTTTTAACGTTGGAATTAGCACATCTAAACCACTTTCTTGCAACATTTTCATGGCACTACTCGCCTCGCCTACACCAGGAAAAATAACTTTATCGGCTGATTTTATGGTAATCCAATCGTTCGTAACAATTCCTACAAAGCCAAGTCGTTCCAAAGCGAATAAAACACTTTGCACATTTCCGGCTCCGTAATCTATAATAGCTATTTTCATATTTTTATAGTCGCAGTTTTCAGTCGCAGTCGTAGTTCAAATTGATTTATTTCTGCCAACTGAGACTGTGACTGATCACTTTTTTATAACATTCCTTTGGTTGAAGGTAAAATCATTTTTTCTGTATCACGTTTTACCGCTACTTTTATTGCTTTTGCGAAGGCTTTAAAAATCGCTTCAATTTTGTGGTGTTCATTTGTGCCTTCAGCTTTGATATTTAAATTAGCTTTTGCGCCATCTGTGAATGATTTGAAGAAGTGAAAAAACATTTCCGTTGGCATTTGACCAATCATTTCACGTTTAAATTCGGCTTCCCAAACTAACCAATTTCTTCCACCAAAATCGATTGCTACTTGCGCTAAACAATCGTCCATAGGTAAACAAAATCCATAGCGTTCGATACCTAATTTATTTCCTAAAGCTTTTGCAAAAACTTCTCCTAAAGCTATAGCGGTATCCTCAATCGTGTGGTGTTCGTCAACTTCTAGATCGCCTTTTACTTGAATATCTAAATCCATTTGACCGTGACGTGCAATTTGGTCTAACATGTGGTCGAAAAAGGAAATTCCAGTGTTGATGTTGCTTTTTCCTGTTCCGTCTAAGTTTAAAGATATAGCGATATCTGTTTCATTTGTGATTCTTGAAATAGAAGCCGTTCTTTCATCCAATTTTAAAAACTCGTAAATCTTCTGCCAATCTATAGTTTGTAAAGCTATTACATTTTGTAATTCTTCCAATGAAGTTGCGATTTCATTTCCGCCCAAATTTTCTTCATTTTTAATAAAAATCGCTTTTGAACCAAGGTTTTTGGCCAATTCTACATCGGTAATTCTATCACCAATTACGAATGAATTTTCCAAATCATATTCAGGATTATTCAAATACTTCGTTAACATTCCAGTTCTTGGCTTTCTGGTTGGCGCATTGTCTTCTGGAAAACTTTTATCGATAAAAATTTCATCAAATGTTACACCTTCATTTTCGAATGCTTTTAGAATAAAATTTTGGGTTGGCCAAAACGTTTCTTCTGGAAAGCTAGTTGTTCCCAAACCATCTTGATTGGTTACCATTGACAATTCAAAATCCAATTCTTTAGCTATTTTACTCAAGAATTGAAAAGCCTTTGGGTAAAATTCTAATTTGGATAAACAATCTAATTGATAATTTTTTGGTTCTAAAACCAAAGTTCCATCTCTATCTATAAATAATACTCTTTTCGGCATTGTTGAAGGTTTTTAATAATTCAATAATTTGTTCGGTTTCTTCTTTCGTTCCAATACTAATTCGCAAGCAATTTTCGCATAATGGTTGATTGCTTCTGTTGCGAACCACTACTCCATTATCTATAAATTGTTGGTATCTGAAATTGGCATCATCTACTTTAATCAAAATAAAATTAGCATCTGATGGATAAATTTTTTCAACAAATTCACATTTTGAAAGTGCTTCAATTAACTTATTTCGCTCCACTAGTATCTTTCTAACTTGAGTTGACAAAGTGTTTTGCAATAATTTTTTCACCGCAGTTTCTTGAGACAAACCGTTGATATTGTATGGTGGTTTTATTTTATTTAAAACAGAAATAATTTCTCTTGATGCATATAAAATTCCAATACGTAAACCCGCCATTGCATAGGCTTTTGATAAAGTTTGCGTAATAATCAAATTAGGAAAATCTTTCAAAACAGTTAACCAACTTTCATCTTTTGAAAAATCGATATATGCTTCATCAATTACAACTAAACCTTTGAATTGATTCAAAATTTTAACAACAGATGAGTCTGTAAAAGAATTTCCTGTTGGGTTATTTGGCGAACACAAGAAAATTATTTTCGTATTGATGTCAACTGCATTCAAAATAGCATCTACATTAGGTTGAAATTCTTCATTTAACAAAACTTCACGATTTTCAATAGCGTTGATATTTGCTAGAACGCCATACATTCCATACGTTGGTGGCAATGTAATGATATTATCGCGATTCGGTTCACAAAACGCTCTGAAAATCAAATCTAAGACTTCATCGCTACCATTTCCTAATAAAATTCTGTCTTTTGAAACATTATTTCTATCAGCGATTATTGCTTTTAATTCCTTTTGTTGTGGATCTGGATAACGATTTATGCCATTTGTAAAAGGATTTTCATTAGCATCTAGGTAAATCATAGGTTTTGTAAACTGTTCAAATTCATCACGTGCTGAGGAATATGGACTCATTTTTTTTACGTTTTCTCTGATTAGGTTTTCTAAATTCATAGCATTTATTTTAGTCTTAATGTAACAGCATTTTTGTGTGCCTGCAAACCTTCGGCTTCTGCCATAGTTTCAATTGCTTTTCCGATGTTTTGAATTCCTTCATTTGATATTTTTTGGAATGTCATTGCTTTTAAGAAACTATCTAGATTTACACCGCTATAACTCTTGGAATAGCCGTTTGTTGGTAAAGTGTGATTGGTTCCTGAAGCATAATCTCCTGCGCTTTCTGGAGTAAAATTTCCAATAAAAATCGAACCTGCATTTTGAATGCCATCAACGAAATAATCTTCATTCTTAGAACATACGATAAAATGCTCAGGACCGTATTCGTTAATTAACGATAAAGCTGTCTTTTCGGTTTCAACGAAGATTAATTTTGAATTATTTATAGCTACTTGAGCGATTTCTTGTCTTGGCAGTTCTTTTAATTGCTTGTAAACTTCTTCTTCTACATCATTCAAAATGTTTTTGTTAGTAGTTACCAAAATCACTTGGCTATCTTTTCCATGTTCGGCTTGACTTAGCAAATCAGAAGCTACGAAACTTGGAATGGCGGTTTCATCTGCATATACTAATAATTCACTTGGACCAGCAGGCATATCAATAGCAACTCCGTTTTGAGAAGCAAATTGTTTAGCTATCGTTACAAATTGATTTCCAGGACCGAAGATTTTATATACTTGAGGAATAGTTTCTGTACCAAAAGTCATTCCGGCAATCGCTTGAATTCCGCCCACTTTATAGATTTTAGTTACACCACATAAATCAGCAGCATACAAAATTGCAGAATTAATTTTTCCATTTTTATCAGAAGGCGAACACATAATAATTTCTTTACAACCTGCTAATTTTGCAGGTACTGCCAACATTAAAACCGTAGAAAACAAAGGAGCCGTTCCACCAGGAATGTACAATCCTACTTTTTGAATTGGACGTTTTTCTTGCCAACACGTAACTCCAATAGTAGTTTCTACCACAATTTTATCTGTTTTTTGAGCTGCGTGAAATTGTTCGATATTCGATTTGGCTAATTGAATGGCTTCTTTTAATTCGTTTGAAACTTCTTTTTTAGCTATTTCAATTTCTTCTGGAGTTACTTGAATATTTTCTAAAGTTACACCATCAAAGAAAGATGCATATTTTGCTATGGCTTTATCGCCTTTTTGTTGTACTTCTTTGAAGATTTGCTTTACCGTTTCTTCAACATCTGAAAATGTTTGAGTTGGTCTTTTGCAAATTTCTGACCAAGTTTCAGGTTGTGGATTATATATTTTTTTCATGATTCTTTATTCTAATTTCTTTATACTATTTTCTATAAAACCATTTTTTCAATTGGGCAGACTAAAATTCCTTCTGCTCCAGCTTCTTTTAGTTGGTCGATGACTTCCCAGAATTTATCTTCATCGATAACAGAATGAACGCTGCTCCAACCTTCTTCTGCTAATGGCATAACTGTTGGACTTTTCAATACAGGAAGAATTTTACTGATTTCTGAGATTTTATCATTGGGTACATTCATCAAAATATATTTTGATTTTCTTGATCGTAAAACCGATTGGATTCTAAATTGTAATTTAGCTACTACTTGTTTTGCTTCCTCTGAAATTTGAGGAGAAACCGCTAAAACAGCTTCACTTTTTAAGATTACTTCTACTTCTTTTAAACCGTTTTTAAATAAGGTACTTCCGCTTGAAACGATATCTACAATCGCATCTGAAAGTCCGATGTTTGGGGCAATTTCAACCGAACCTGAGATTTGGTGAATGTCTACAGAAATTCCTTTCGAAGAAAAGTAGTCTACAACCGTTTTTGGATATGAAGTGGCAACACGTAATCCGTTTAAATCTTGAATAGAATTGTAGTTGAAATTCTTTGGAACCGCTACTGAAACTTTACATTTGGAGAAACCTAATTTTTCTGCAATTTGAATATTTTGACCTTTTTCAACCAAAAGATTATCGCCTACAATCGCAATATCAACTACACCATCAATCAAATATTGAGGAATATCGGAATTACGTAAATAATACACTTCTAAAGGAAAATTGGAAGCGGTAACTTTGAGTTGGTCATTTCCATTGTACACTGAAATTCCGCAATCTTTTAGGATTTGAATACTTTCATCGTGAAGGCGACCAGATTTTTGAATAGCAATTTTTAACGTGTTCATTTTAATTTTATTTAATTTTAAAATGAGTACACCAAGAAGTTTTTAAAAAATGCTTACCAACAAAAAACCCGCTTGATGTACTCAAACGGGTTTCTGATTTATATGATTTAATTACATAGCATCATTACTTCGCTTGAGCGGAGGTATGATGATGATGATGTAATTGATTTAAAAACATAATTTCTGTTATTATTTAACTCTGCAAATGTAACAACTAATTTTTCGAATAAACAAAAGTTTTTGAAAATTTATATTTTGTTTAGTGATCATCGTTATCTAATTCTTGCTCTTTATTTTCTATTGAAGCGTTGCTATTATTAGCATTTTCTCTGATTTCAGTATGACGAATTTCACCACCAGAAGTTCCAACAGACTTAGACAAAACTGCAGCGCCAATTGCTAAAACCAAGACAACAAAAGAAACAATTGATGCTTTTGCATGCTTTTTCACATTGGCAACTAAGCCTAAAATCGAAAGAATTCCTACAACATAAAGAACTTTCATAAAGGTTTCAGCAATTTCTTCATGTTCGTGAATGATTTCGTGTGAAGTGCCTAACTCTTCAACAATTTCTTCTGCTCCTTCTCCTGTCATCATAGTAGCTTTTGCCATAATCATACAAACAATAAAAATGACATAAGCTGTATTAACTAAAATAGTTTGTTTTTTAATGATTCCATAAGCTAAAATTCCTATTCCAAAGAATAATCCAATAATCGGAAAATGGTTAAAAACCATGTGTAAATGTGCGTCGTTCATAATTTTTATTTTTTAATTAGTTAAATCGAAAACTCCTTTGGTTAGAATTTTTGAGTTTTCATTGATGGTTTCGTTTGATAAAATTTCAACGAATTGTTCTGATTTTTCGCCAATGTTTACCAATGTTTTCTTAAAAATATAATTGCCTCTGTTTTCTTGTAATAAATGTACGAAATTTTTGTTGTTTTCAGTGATTAATGCATCAATAGGAATTCCTAACCCTTTTTTAGAACTAATCACTATTCCAGCTTCAACAAACATTCCTGATAGTAATTTAGCTTTGTCAATTGGATTTAAAACTCCAAAAACGGAGATGGTTCTATCTTTATTTTCAATCGATTTTCCAACCAATTGTACTTTTGAAGTAAAAACATCTTTACTAGCCTCTGGAATGGTAAAACTAATATTTTGACCTTGTTTTACATGTAAAATATCTTTTTCGAAAATGCTTAAATTTAAGTGTAAATAATTGGTATCTACAACTTCTAAAATTACATCAGATGGAGACATGAACATCCCGACATTAGCATTCATAACGGTAATGTCTCCCGAAATTGGTGATGTTAACGTGATAACGGATGTAAATCTTCCCTTTTCAACATTTGCTGGATTGATGTTTAGTAAAAGTAATTTTTCGCGTAATCCTTGATACATTCCTTTTGCTTGACGGTAATCGCTTTCTGCTTTTAGGTAATTCTTTTGTGATGTAATTTTTTCATTATACAACGTTTTCTGACGCTCAAATTCTGATTTTAAATAATTAATTTGTTCAGCTACTTCTACATAGTCTTTTTGAATGTCTAAATATTCTGTGTTTTCCAATGTTATTAAAGCTTGTCCTTTTGAAACTTTATCACCTACTAATAACTTAGTTGCTTTTACATAACCGCCAATAAAAGGTGTTATTTTAGCTCGATATTGTGGTGGAACATCAATTTTACCAGATGCTTTTACTGTAACATCAAAATCTTGTTCTGATGGTGAACCAACAAGCATTCCTGAGGATTTAAATTGTTCTGCAGTAACCGTTATTAATCCATCATCTTTAACTGTTTCTTCAACTACTTCGTTTTTACATGAAATAGAAAAAGTAACTAAAGCTAGTATGTATAAAATCTTTTTCATTTGAATTTTTATAAATTGATATATTGTAAATCTAATTGTGTCTTGTTATATTGAATAACTGCGTCTAAATATTCCACCTGAATAGTTGTAGCATTTTCTAAACTTAAAATGTATTGAAAAAAGTCAATTTCACCATGTTTATAGCTACTATTGGCAACTTTAATAATTTCTTCAGATACTTTCTTTCCGTATTGATTATAGTAATCGATGGCTTGTTGGTATTGATTTAACTCGCTACTCTTTTGATTAATATAAGCATCAATTTTTGTTTGTTCGTTTTGCTTTTGTTGCTCCCAAGCTTGAGATTCTAATTTAGCTACTTTTGATTTGGCTATGTTTCCATTAAACAAAATTGGAACTGATAATCCAACTTGAAAACCATACAAAGATTGTGAAATTCCAGTATTTTTTCCTTGAAAATATTCCAAATTTAAATTGGGTAACCAGTTTTGTTTTTGTAAACTTTCATTTGATTTGTATTTTTTTGTAACACTTTCTAAATAAGAAGTATATAATTCTTTACTTGAAGTGTTTTTTAAATTAATTAATGGTTTAATTTCTGATGATTCAACCACTATTTTTTCATCACTTTGTACTAATGATTGTAACAATTCTAACTGAGCTGCTTTGGTTTTATCTATTTGAGATAACTTGGTTCTAATCTGTCTAAATTTTGCTTCAGCTGTAATTTTTTCTAAGTAGTTAGTTTCGCCTAATTCAAATCTTCTGTCGCTTGCTTTTGAGAAATTTTGGTATAAACTATCTAAATACTGGTACAATTTTTCTTGATGCTTTAAATAAACGATTTCATGATATACTTTTGAAACTTCAAGAGAAAGTTTATTTTTCTGGATTTCAAAACCTGCTTTTTCTTTTTCATACTCAGCCGAATTTACTTTTCGTTGTGCACCATAAACCGTTGGAAAAGCAAACGATTGTTGCGCTCCAAACACTTTTAAAGGCTGATTGTTTAAAGCTAAATTGTTTTGATCGTAACTGTAATACACATTCGTTTTTTCAAAATCGTATGCTAGTTTTATTGCTACTTTTGCTTTATCAACTTGCAATTGACCAGATTTTATATTTTTATTGTTGGTAATTGCCTTGGAAACCAAACTATCTAATTCTGGATTACTTTGTTGGCTATAACCTAACAACGAACTGAATAACAAAAAGATGATGATATTATTGTTTTTCATTTTTTTGAATTTTAGTTTTTTCTCTTCTTTTTCGTCATAAATTTTAAATAAAACAGGTAAAACGATTAAGGTTAAAAGTGTTGCTGTTATTAAACCTCCAATTACAACGGTTGCTAACGGACGTTGCACCTCTGCTCCTGCTCCTGTTGAAATGGCCATTGGCAAAAATCCTAAAGCAGCAGCAGCAGCAGTTAATAATACTGGACGAAGTCTATCTGTTGTTCCTTTTAAAATCAGTTCGTTCATGTTTTTCATGCCGCTGTGTTTTAATTCTTTGAAATGTTCAATTAATACAATTCCGTTTAGCACTGCAATTCCGAAAAGAGCGATAAAACCAACACCCGCTGAAATACTAAATGGTAAATCGCGCATCCATAGAAATAAAATTCCTCCCACAGCAGAAAGCGGAATAGCGGTATAAACCATCATTGCTTCCTTGATAGAACCAAAAGCAAAATGCAGTAAGATAAAAATTAAAAACAAAGCAATTGGAACTGCAATCATTAATCTGGCTTTAGCGCTTTCTAAGTTTTCAAATTGACCGCCGTAAGTAACACGATATCCTGGAGGCAAATCAACTTTAGCTTCAATAATTTTCTTAACGTCATCTACAACACTTTGTAAATCACGGTTTCTTACGTTGATTCCTACCACAATTCTTCTATTGGTGTTATCTCTTGAAATTTTAGCTGGTCCTTCTGTATATTCAATTTTAGCTAGTTCTCGTAATGGGATTTGCTCTCCATTTGGTGTAGAAACATATAAATTTCGTAAATCTTCAATATCCGTTCTATTGGTTTTATCTAAACGAATGACCATATCAAAACGTTTTTCACCTTCAAATACATTTCCTACTACTTTTCCAGCAAATCCTAGAGCAATCATTTCATTTAAATCGGCAATATTTAAGCCGTAGCGAGCGATTTTACTTCTATCGTATTGAACAAACATTTGTGGTAAACCTTCTGTTTTTTCAATGATAATATCAGAAGCTCCTTCTACATTTCGTATAGTTTTCTCTACTTCGTGTGCTTTTTTGGCTAAAATATCTAAATCTTCACCAAATATTTTAATCGCCACATCAGAACGAGAACCTGAAATTAATTCGTTAAAACGCATTTCGATAGGTTGCGTAAATTCGATTTCCATGTTTGGAATTTGTTTTTCTAAAGCTTCCTTAATTTTATCCGCCAATTCATCTTTAGAATCTGCAGAAACCCATTCTGATTTTGGTTTTAGTTTTATAATGACATCACTTTCTTCCATACTCATTGGATCGGTTGGTACTTCGGCAGCACCAATTCTACTCACCACTTGTTCAACTTCTGGAAAGTTTTTTAAGATGATATTTTCAATTTTAGTCGTAGTTTCAATAGTTTTAGATAGTGAAGTTCCTGTTTTTAAAACGGGTTGAATTACAAAATCACCTTCATCTAATTGAGGAATAAATTCGCCACCCATGGTTGAAAATAAAGCTATCGCCATGAAAAGCAAGGCAACCGCACCATATAAAACTTTCTTGGTATTGTGTAAAGCCCATTTGATTACAGGCAGATACCATGAATTTAATTTATTGATTAATCGTTGTGAAAACGAATTAGGGTTTTCCTTTTGTGGTTTTAAAAATAATGATGCTGCCACTGGAACATAAGTAAAGCAGAATAACATAGCACCTAATAATGCAAAACTAAAGGTCATTGCCATAGGTTTGAACATTTTTCCTTCTACTCCAGAAAGCGATAAAATTGGGATAAATACAATCAAAATAATTAACTGACCAAATATGGCCGAATTCATCATTTTAGAAGCACTTTTATACGTGATTTGATCAATTTCATATTGACGTTCTTTTTTATCCAAACCAACTAAATGACTTGACTTACTTACGATTTGAAAAGCAATGAATTCTACAATAATGACGGCTCCATCAATAATAATTCCGAAATCGATTGCTCCTAAACTCATTAAGTTGGCATCAATATTAAAAATATTCATAAACGAAATTGCAAACAACAAACAAAGTGGAATTACTGAAGCAACAACCAATCCAGAACGCCAGTTACCTAGTAAAAGAACGACAACAAAAATTACGATTAAACAACCTAAAATTAAGTTCTCTGCAACGGTAAATGTTGTTTTTCCTACTAATTCACTTCGTTCTAAGAATCCGTTGATGTAAACGCCATCTGGTAATGTTTTTTCAATTTCTGCTACTCTATGTTTTACATCTTCAATTACTTTTTTTGAATTTCCATCTTTAAGCATCATGACTTGTCCTAATACTTTTTCTCCTTCTCCATTTCCAGTTATCGCACCAAAACGATTGGCATGACCAAATTGCACTTTCGCTACATTTTTAATGTAAATTGGAGTTCCTGATTCATTTTTAACGACAATATTTTCAATATCTTCAATTGAGTTGACTTTTCCTTCACCACGAATAAAATAACTTTCATTGGTTTTTTCAATATACGAACCTCCTGCAATGCTGTTATTTTTTTCTAAAGCTGTAAACACATCAGAAGTTGAAATATTCATTGCCTTTAAACTAGCTGAATTAATAGCAATTTCATACTGTTTTAAATAACCTCCCCAAGTATTAATTTCAACAACTCCTTTTATTCCAGACAATTGACGTTTTACTACCCAATCTTGAATGGTTCGTAAATCGGTAACAGAATATTGATTTTTGAATTCCGGTTTGACTTCTAAAGTATATTGATAAATTTCCCCTAAACCTGTGGTAATCGGTCCCATTTCTGGCGTTCCAAATCCTTCCGGAATTTTCTCTGAAGCCGTTTTAATTTTTTCAGCGATAAGTTGTCTTGGTAAGTAAGTTCCAATTTCGTCTTCAAAAACTATGGTTACAACTGATAAACCAAATTTTGAAATAGAACGAATTTCTTTCACACTAGGCAAATTGGCCATTTCTATTTCAACTGGATATGTGATATATTGTTCTATATCTTGTGTTGATAAATTTCGAGATGTTGTAATAACCTGCACCTGATTGTTTGTTACATCTGGAACAGCGCCAATAGAAATTTGAAAAACAGAAAACAATCCAAACCCAAACACTCCTAAAGTAAAGAGTAAAACAATAAGTTTGTTTCTTAAACTAAAAGCAATTATTTTTTCTAACATTTTTAGTAAATTTTATAAATAAACAAATAGCATTTATCTTTATCAGACAAATACAATTGAATCATTGATAATGAATCAATTAATAAAAATATTAGAATAACTTAGGCGGTAACCAAATTGAAGCAATCAAATTGGATTCAAAAGATATATTATAGAAGAATTTCTTTTTAGAGGAAATTAAAGGCTTTATTGTTTGAATTTGTAATGTTGTTAAAGAGAACGCAAATAATACATTTGACGAATTATCCAATGTTTTAAATGGTAAATCTTGATGATCATGATTGTTCTCGGCATTTTTAGAATAATGCGAAACAATGTAATCAATAAATGAAATTGAATCTGTTGTCAATTCATTCTTATGCTCGTTGTAATGTTCAATTAAGTTAGGAACTTTCAATAATTGCCCTATCGATGTGTTGGCACACATAAATACTGAAATTAGGAAATATACAATTAACTTATTCACTTTATATTTTTTAAGTAGTTATAAATATACTAAAAACTACATTACAAATGTAAAGAATATAAATAGGAAAAAACTTAAGAGCTACTTAAGTTTGGCTAAAGGAAAACTTAAAACAAATTTTGTTCCCTGATTTAAATTACTTTCTACAGCAATTTCAAGTTTCAATAAATCGCAAAGTCGTTTTACAATAGATAAACCTAAACCAGTTCCTTTTATTTCCGGATGATTAGAAACATCAGAACGATAGAACGAATTGAAAATTTTATCTAAATCATCTTGAGAAATACCAAAGCCATTATCGGTTATTGAAAAGAATATTTTATCATTCATCTTATCTAATTTCAGTTCAATTTGACCATTGCTATTTGAGTATTTTATAGCATTTGAGATTAAATTACTAATGATAATTGACAACAAATAATTATCTGAAAGCAAATAAAAATCTTCTGAAAAATCGGTTTTAATTTTAAGCTTTTTACTTTCTGATTTTTCCGAAAAACGAGTCAAATTATCTAAAATTAAAGCGTTTAAATAAATAGATTCTTGCTTTACATTTTGCTTCTGATTTTCAAAACGAGCCAAAAGCAATAATTGGTCTACCATATGATTTAATCTGTCAACTTCTGAAATACAAAACAGAATTTTTTCTTCATATTCTTGTTGATTTCTAGGCTTTCTGATTAAAACCTCCATAGTTCCTTTAATTACTGCTAACGGAGTTCTCAATTCATGTGAAGCATCAGAAGTAAACTGTTTTTCTCTATCAATTGCGTTTTCAATTCGATTTAGAAGATTATTAATGTTTTTTGATAAAACATATAATTCATCTTTATTTTGTGGTAATGGAATTCGGGTTTGTAAATTGTCTTTAGTAATTTGACTAGAAGTATCGATAATTGTTCGAACGGGTTTAATACTTCTACCGGCAAAAAAACGGGCAATTAAAAACAATAAAATTAGTATTAATGGAAATGTGATTAAAAGAATATTTTTTAATATTAAAACAATTTCAAAATCTTCTAATGACATAGCGACTACCAGGTAACCAACTACTTGATTATTATTGATAATTGCAGTTTGAATTTGTCTAACTGGTATATTATTTAATTTGGTATCGATAAATTCGTTGTTACTATCTGGAAAAAGTTTTAGGTTCGAACTTTTTAGATTTGGGGATTTATCAATAAGCAGTTTGTTATTGTCATAAAATTCAACAAAAACAGGATTCACACTGATAGAATTGTGTTCTCTAGCACGCCATTGATCCACCTGAATTAAATACGTATCATTTGAATCTGTAGAAACATCATCTAAATGTTTGTAGAGTTCTTCTTGAATTTCTTCATTTACGTGCTTATTAACACTATATTTTACTATATTATAAATGAATAAAAAAACAATCGCAATAAGAACAGAACCACTTATTATGTAGTTAAAAGCAATTCTATTTTTAAAGGAAAATGAAAACATAAATTAGCGTTCAATTGATTCAAAATTAGGCTCAATGTGTATTAAAACATGTCCTAATTCTATTAATTTTTCACGTAAAGTATCTTTCAAAATATGTGAGATATCATGTCCTTCTTTAACCGAAATAGTACCATCAACCATAACATGTAAATCGACGTGATATTTCATACCTGCTTTTCTAATAAAGCATTTTTCGATGCAAATTACACCATTGACAGTATGTGAAATTTTTTTTATTTCATCTTCTAAATCATGATACAAATGCTCATCCATAATTTCTCCTAAAGCAGGACGGAAAATTTTATAACAATTATAGAGAATGAAAAAAGAAGCCAACAAAGCTGCCCAATCATCAGCTGATTCATATCCTTTTCCAAAAATTAAAGCAATTGAAATACCAATAAAAGCTGCTACAGATGTAATAGCATCACTTCTATGATGCCAAGCATCAGCTTTTAGAGAACTACTTTTAGTTTCGATACTCTTTTTCATAACAATTTGAAAAGAAATTTCTTTCCAAAGAATAATGGCACCTAAAACAAAAAGGGTAAATGGTTTTGGTAATTCATGAGGTGTTCCAATATTGTGCAAACTTTCGTATGCAATAACAGTAGCAGAAGTGATTAAAAATCCAACAACTAAAAATGTAATCAAAGGTTCAGCTCTACCATGACCATAAGGATGATTTTCATCGGCTGGTTTGTTTGAATATTTAATACCAAAGAGCACTAAAAAAGACGAAAAAATATCGGCTGTAGATTCAATTGCATCAGCAATCATGGCATAGGAATTACCAAAATATCCAGAAATTCCTTTTATTAAAGCTAATAAAGTATTTCCTATAATACTAAAGTAAGTGGCTTTGATTGCTTTTTCTGTGTTTGGCATACTAAATTTCGTTTGCTATATACCCTACTCCTCTAATTGTTTTTATTAATTCTTGGTCTTTAGTTAGATTCAGTTTTTTTCGAATGGCGTTCATGAATACATCGATAACTCCTGTATCGTATTCGAAATGAATGTCCCAAACATCTTCAATAATATTAGTTCGGGTACAAACTTGACCTTTGTTTTTTATTAGATATTCAAGTAATTCAAATTCTCTTTGAGTCAAAGATACTTCTTTATTATCTACAAAAACTTGAAATTTTGATTTATCAATTTTAATATTTCCTAAAGTTAAAACTTTAACATCATCTTTTGTTCTGAAATGAATTTTAATCCTTTCTAACAATTCATCAAATGAAAAAGGTTTTTTTATGTAATCATTTGCTCCTGCTTTTAAACCTTCAATAGTTTCTTGAACGGTATCTTTAGCGGTTAAAAAGATGATTGGTAGATTGCTTTTTTCTAATCGTATGTTTTTACAAACATCAACGCCTTGCATTTTTGGTAGCATCCAATCAAGTAAAACTAAATCAACTTGTAAGTCTAGAGCTTTTTTTAGTCCGTTTTCTCCATCTGAAGCTGTAGAAATTGTGTATCCTTCTTCTTCTAAGCCTTGTTTTAAGAAGTCTACAATTCCTTTTTCATCTTCAACAATTAAAATGTGCATAATATTTGCAATTATTGTTCTACGAATTTAATTCCAAAAGTGATGATATTCGCATTCAACCCATCATTTCTATCGTAATGATTGAATCTTAAATCCATGCTTTTTAAACCAAATTTCCAAATTTTAGCATTGGTTAAGATATCTGTATATCCTACTCCAAATCCGTATTGACTAGCATTGAAAGTAGATAAATCGTAATCAGATGTATAATATTTTTCTGTTGACAAATGCGTTTCAAAAGGGGCAAAATATTTAGATGCATCTTGCGTATAATAACGGTACATTGGGAAAACGGTAAATTTATCTGTCAACTTAATCGGCAATTCGATACTTGCTGTATGCGAAGTAATTCCCCAATCATCCCAATAATAACGGTAGTATGTCCTTACAGATAATCTTTCGTTTATATAATAATTCAATCTACCACCAAATGGTAATTTAAAACGAGTACCAGGTAAACGTTCTACATCATCAGCTAATTGGTATACTCCTCTATTTTGAGTAGTTTCATATACAGGAATGTATTGAGCTTGACCAATGTAATAATTGGCTTTATCTGCGAAATAAACTCTATGATATGGTGTTGAAAGCATTCCTTGTTGTTGTAATACATCAAAAAATACTGAAAACTGCATTTTCTTAGTTGCTACTTGAGAAAAACCAAATGAAGCCGAATATGAATTTCTATTTGATTTTTTCCATTGATCAAAAGCTGTTGGTAAATAACTTGTTGTAGCATTTCCACTCTGATCTAAAACAGTAACTCCATTAAAAAAACCTTGATTTAAAAAATCAATTCCGTTCTTAGAATATTCATGTAATTCCGTTGGGTATATTGGTCTCCATTGATCTAAATACACGTTTCCTTTAATACTAACTTCTGAGTTTTTATTATTAAATAGTTTACTAATTCCTCCACCAAAACCAATAGAAGTATAATCATATTCATTAGAAAATGCTACATCAGCATTCCATATAAAATTTCTATCATCAGAACTATGACTGTAATTTACTACTGCTGAAGCAAGAACATCTTGAGCAGATGCACCTGAAGATGCTTGCCAAGGTGTTCCGTATGGCCCTGTAACCGGAGCTCTGTCATCATCGTCATCGTCACCTCCACCAGAGGCACCAGAAGCGTTAAAAGGATTGATGTTACTTGAAGATGCTGAAGTATATGCCGAAAGTCCCATGTCAACTGTCAATACATCATCATCATTTAAAGGAATAGCCACCACAATATTTGAAGCTAAATCAGTAAGTTTTTCAGAACCTATACCGCCAGAAACAGAAGAATGAACTCCATCTTGTTTGTAATAACTAACAAGAAAATCTACTTCAATTCCTTCTAAAACTCGTTTTTTATAAGCAACATTTGTTGAATCACTCTCTTGTGAGAAAGCAACACTACTAACTAAAGCAAATAAAAAGATTATTTTATTTTTCATTTTAATTTATTCTTAATTACAACCACAGCCTCCACCAGTTTTACCTCCATTTGCTCCAGAAGCAGCTTCTCGGTAAACTTGAAAAGTGGTTTCATATCGTTCAGAAGTTCTTGCAGATAACTTCATATCAGGATCATTGATGTATTGTTTATCATACTCTTTTACTGAATTACAAGAAGTAACTCCAACAAGAATTAATACAACTATTAAAGCTTTTTTCATCTTTATTGATATTTTTTAATGTCTATATTGTTAGAAACATGTATTCCGCCTTTATCATCAACGATTATACATCCTATTCCTTTTAATTGATTTACTAAATCTAATCCAACTTCAACTCCCATTACAAAAATTCCTGTAGCTAATGCATCTGCTAATTCAGTTTGTTTTGCAAAAACAGAAACGCTTATAATACCTGTTGCTGGATAACCTGTTCGTGGATCGATAATGTGTGAATAACGCTTTCCATTGAATGTAACATATTTCTCATAACTACCCGAAGTTTCCACGGCACTATCATCTAATGGAAAGGTAGCAAAAACTTTATTTTTATTCATCGGATTTACAATTCCAACAGTCCATGGATTACCATTTGGTTGTTTACCCCAAGTATTAATATCTCCTGAAACGTTTACCAAGCCAGAATCACATCCTTTTTCTTGTAATAAAACTTTAATTTTATCTGCAATATAGCCTTGCCCTATTCCGCCAAGACCTAATTTCATTCCTTTATTCTTTAAATAAATTGTTGTGTCTTTAGGGTTTAAAATAATGTTTTGATACCCCACTTTTTCAACTGACTTTTTTATGGCTTCTTCTGTTGGCATTGCGGTCATGCTTCCGTCAAATTTCCAAATTTTATCCATAGAAGCATAACTGATATCAAAAGCTCCAGATGTCAATTTTGAAATTTTTGTAGCTCTATCTACCAAATCATACACCTCTTTATCTACTTTGATTGGAGAAACTCCAGCATTTTGATTTACTTTTGAAATTTGAGAGGAAGGAATCCAATCAGAAATTAAATTTTCAATTCGTTTTACTTCAGCAATAGCTAAATCTGAAAATAAATTCCCTTGAATAGAATCTTTTGCCACAACAGTAATTTCAAAAGGGCTTCCTAACAAACTTTGCTTTTTCTTGAAAATTTGTTGCCCAAATGAAAGTGTTTGCGTTGCTAAAAGCAAAAGAATTAAACCTTTTCTCATTTTTTCTCAAATGCATGAATCATTTTGATATACTCTTCTGGAGAAACGTTTTTGAATCCCATTTTGCCTAACACTTTTCCATTTTTATCTACAATTACAACTAATGGAAAACTTCCTTCTAAATTAAATTTTTCAGCCAATTTTCTGTTGTGTTCGGTTTGATCTTTTGGTAATTCGTTTGCTTTTTTTCTAGGAAAATCAGCTTTTACAATAATCCAATCTTGTGCCGCTTCTTTTTTGAAAGCATCAGATTGCCAAATGTTCCTATCTAATTTAATACAAGGTGCACACCAATCAGAACCTGAAAACACAATTACAATATTTTTATTTTGCTCTGCAGCTAATTTTTTAGCTTCTTCAAAATTATAATTCCAATCTTGTGAAATAGCTAGATTTGAAAATATCAACGCTATTAAAAAAAGTAACTTTCTCATTTCATTTAATTTATATCAAATGTAACAAGAATATCTATAGAATTGTATTTTCTTAAACCTAAATTAAGGAAATATTAAGTTATAGCAAGCCATTGTATTTACGAGTAAACCATTCTGTTGCCAGAGCAGATACTGCAATAATAAGCAACCAAATCCAATCGATTAGTGGTGATTTTTTGATGGTTTCTTTTTGTGTAGGAATATAATTTTCGTTTTCGAGTAACGATTTGATTAAATTTTCTATTTGGTTTGGATAATACACTTTTCCATTGGTATTGATTGCCAATTGCTCTAATCGAGATTTATCAGGATTTACGAATTGTTTTTCAATTTCAAAATCCAACACTTCAAAGCTACCTGAAAAACTAGAATTTGATTGCTTTTCTGTTACTTTAAACGAATAATTTCCTGCCTCTAATCCATCTAAATTTACTTTATAAGAATTGGTTGCTTTTAGTAAATCATATTTTTTAGACGCTTTTGTTTTAGAATTTACAACCTGAATTGTCAATTGTGCTTTTTCGTCAAATTCATAGTTTTTATTGAAATATTCCGCCGTAATTTCAATGTTTTCGCCTGAATTATAAAAGCTTTCATAAGTCACATTCAAATTTTTCTTTGATGCATTCGAAACTAAAAATTGAATGATTTTATCGGTGAACAAATCAAAATCATCAAATGACTTTTTGGTTAAATGATTTTCTAAGCGCCATTTCCAGATGTTTTCTCCAATCAAATATGCCTTTCTTTTGCTACCATTCTCTGTAAAAGTTAAGATTGGATTTTGAATTTGTACATTTCGTATTCTAGCAGAAAGCAATGTATTGAAATTATTTTTGACTGCAACAACACCAAAATTATGTTCTAATGGTGGGAAATTTTCAAATCCAATATTACTTTGGGCAAACAAATTAAAATCAGATTCATACGTTGCTAAATAATCTTCTTTTGGTGTCGACATTTTAAACAATAAATCATCTTGAACCTGATTTAAAAAACCGAAATCAGTTGCAGTTCCTGTGATTATAAACGTATTAATTTGAGCTGTTTTATTTTGTTCAAATATGTATTTAAAAGCAGTATTTGGTTGATACAAAATTAAAACATTATAATTTTGTAATGTTTTGATTTCATTTGGTTTAACAATAGTTACTTTACGTTGCTTATTAACTTCAATACTTCTTTTTAAAGCACCTAAATCAGGATGATTAATCGCCGAAACTAAAGCAATTTCACTACGTTGATCAATTACTTCTACTGCAAAATTCTTAGCATTATTAACCGTGTTTCTTTCTTTTATATTTGAAGAAATTATGGCTTTGTATTTGGCGATTCCAACCTTGTCTGCATTTAATAAAACAGTTATGGATTGTGCTCTTTTATCTTTCGAAAAACTAACGGTTTGTTTGTGAATGGTTTGATTGCCATTCTGAATGGAAAAAGTGGTTGAAATTGTTTGATTTCCATTGTATTGCAAGAATACTTCAACTGGAAATTTATTCTTTAAAAAAGCGTATTTGTTTACATTGATTTGATTGATTTTCAAATCGAAAACAGTTGTCGTATCTCCTAAAACAACTGGTAAAACACTTGTGTTTTCTTGAAAACTGAAAACATAATCATTTCCCATAGTTTGGTTTCCGTCGGTAAATAAAACTACTGTATAATTGGTGTTTCGGTATAACTGTTTTAAATTTTTAGCTACACCATCAATATGAGATTGATTGCCTTTAAAATCTAATTGTTGCAATGATTGAAATTCATCATCAAACGAAAACAATTGCACATCATATTTTTCCGAAATA
The DNA here is from genome assembly GCF_025909975.1 of Flavobacterium lacisediminis. Taxonomy (GTDB): domain Bacteria; phylum Bacteroidota; class Bacteroidia; order Flavobacteriales; family Flavobacteriaceae; genus Flavobacterium; species Flavobacterium lacisediminis. The sequence goes on from NZ_JAPCIO010000007.1 coordinate 135,251, forward strand.
GCTTTATTATCAGCAATTTTCTGATATAACTCTGAAGCTTCTTTCGTTGCTTTTAATTCCGAAATTGATTTGGAATTATCCACAACAATTGGCAAAGGCGTTTTCTTAATTTCAGTGATTTTTCGACTGATAATTGGATTAATCAGCAATAAAAAGATAGAAAACAGACTAATAAAACGTAAAAAAGCCAAAAACCAGTACAATTTTGACTGATTTTTGACTTTATATAAATATTGATAAAACGACAATACAGCAGCAATAATTACTGACAATAATAGAAGTAAAATTGTGCTTGTTGTCATTTTTTCTTTAAGTGATTAGTGAATAGTAATTAGTGAATAGCCAACTAATTACTATTCACTAATCACTAATTACTTTTTATGTAAGCATTCCTCCGTCAACATTAATAACTTGTCCTGTCACATAAGCACTCATGTCAGAAGCTAAGAAAACACAAACGTTTGCTACATCCTCTGGAGTTCCACCTCTTTTTAATGGAATAGCTTCTCTCCAACCTTTTACAACATCTTCGTTTAATTTTGCGGTCATTTCTGTTTCAATAAAACCTGGAGCGATCGCGTTGCAACGAATATTTCTTGAACCTAATTCTAATGCGATAGACTTAGTAAATCCGTTCATACCTGCTTTAGATGCAGCATAGTTAGCTTGACCAGCATTTCCTTTCACACCTACTACACTACTCATGTTTACTATAGAACCTTTACGGTTTTTCAACATGATTTTTTGTACCGCTTTTGTCATATTAAATACAGACTTCAAGTTGATTTCGATTACTTTATCAAAATCTTCTTCTGACATACGCATTAATAGGTTATCTTTTGTGATTCCGGCATTATTGATTAAAACATCAATTGTTCCGAATTCAGCAATAACGTCATCCACTAATTTTTGTGCTTCATTAAAATCTGCTGCATTTGATTTGTATCCTTTTGCTTTAATTCCTAAAGCGTTTAATTCACTTTCTAAAGCCATTGCCGATTCTACAGACGAACTATAAGTAAAAGCAACATTTGCTCCTTGTTCTGCAAAAACTTTTGCTATACCGCTACCAATTCCACGGCTTGCACCAGTAATGATGGCAACTTTTCCTTCTAATAATTTCATGGTAAATATTCGTGTTAGTTTGTTTTTAAATAAAGTTCAAATATAGGAATATTTTAAAGTATAAAAAAAGCATGCTTTTAATTAAACCTTTTTTATTAAATGTTGTCCTATAATTACAAACCTAAAACTAACCATTATGAAAAACCAAATTATTTTAAGTCTATTAGCTATTAGTGGATTGACTTCGTGTAATGATAATTCAGATGACAATTATGAAGAAATTCCTTCATATCCATTTGTTGAAGCTGAGTTTGGTTCAACAGTTGATCTTGGAAATTTAGCTAATTATGCGAATCAAACAGTTCCTGCATACATCATTAAAGATAATTCTCAAGGAAATTTAATTACTGACAAAGGTGCCACTTTAGGGAGAGTTTTATTTTATGATAAGAATTTATCTTCAAACAATACCATTTCATGTGCTAGTTGTCACAAACAAGAATTTGCATTTAGCGATACTAATGTAGCTAGTACTGGAGTTAATGGAACAACTGGAAGACATTCAATGCGTTTGATAAATTCGAGATTTGCATCTGAAACAAAATTCTTTTGGAATGAGCGTGCTTTAAATTTAGAAACACAAACTACAATGCCCATAAAAGATCATGGCGAAATGGGTTTTAGTGGCGAAAATGGTGATTTATCATTTGATGACTTAATTACTAAATTAAGTGCCATTGGTTATTACAAAGAACTTTTCAAGTTTGTTTATGGTACCGAAGAAATAACAGAAGCTAAAATTCAAAGTGCTTTGGCTCAATTTATCAGAAGTATTCAATCATTTGATTCAAAATATGATGCTGGTAGAGCATTAGCTACTAATGACGGACAACCTTTTTCAAATTTTACAGCACAAGAGAATCAAGGCAAAAATTTATTTTTATCGCCTCCTGTTTTTAATACTAATGGCGTTAGAACAAGTGGTGGTTTAGGTTGTGCAGGATGCCACAGAGCACCAGAATTTGATATCGACCCAAATTCTTTAAACAACGGAATTATAGGTACAATTGCAGGAACAGGAATTGACACTGGAAACACAAGAGCTCCTTCTTTAAGAGATTTAGTTAGAACAGATGGAACTACCAATGGTCCAATGATGCATACAGGAGTTATCACAACTTTGCAAGCTGCAATTGGGCACTATGGAACAATTAACTTAGCTCCTGGAAATAATAATTTAGATCCTAGATTAACACCAGGAGGTGTTGGTCAACAATTAAATCTAACGGCAACAGAAGTAAATGCTGTAATCGCATTTTTAAGAACACTTTCAGGAACTGATGTGTATACCAATACGAAATGGTCAAACCCATTTAATTAAAAGTGTAATTTATATAAAAACAAAAAATCCCGCTATTTGCGGGATTTTTTATATCTGAAAGTTAAAGGATTAACCTAAAACTTCTTTTACTTTTTTGCCAATTTCAGCTGGAGAATCAACCACATGAATACCGTTTTCTCTCATGATGCGTTTTTTAGCTTCTGCTGTATCATCAGCTCCACCAACGATTGCACCAGCGTGACCCATTGTTCTTCCTTTTGGAGCAGTTTCACCAGCGATGAAACCAACAACTGGTTTACGGTTTCCGTCAGCTTTAATCCAACGAGCAGCATCTGCTTCTAATTGACCTCCAATTTCACCAATCATGATGATGATTTCAGTCTCTGGATCGTTCATTAATAATTCTACTGCTTCTTTAGTTGTTGTTCCAATGATTGGATCACCACCAATTCCAATAGCTGTAGTAATTCCTAAACCTTGTTTTACTACTTGGTCAGCAGCTTCATATGTTAAAGTACCTGATTTAGATACAATACCAACTGTTCCTTTTTTGAAAACGAAACCTGGCATAATACCAACTTTAGCTTCTCCTGGAGTAATTACACCTGGACAGTTAGGCCCAACTAAACGGCAATCTTTTCCTTTAATATAATCATAAGCTTTAATCATATCTGCAACAGGAATACCTTCAGTAATACAAATGATTACTTTGATTCCAGCTTCAGCAGCTTCCATAATTGCATCAGCAGCAAATGCTGGCGGAACGAAAATAATTGAAGTATCAGCACCCGCTTTTTCAACAGCATCTTTAACTGTATTAAAAACTGGTCTGTCTAAATGTGTTGAACCACCTTTTCCTGGAGTTACACCACCTACAACATTAGTTCCGTACTCAATCATTTGAGAAGCGTGGAAAGTTCCTTCGCTACCTGTAAATCCTTGTACAATTATTTTTGAATTTTTATTTACTAAAACGCTCATGATATATGAATTAAATTGTGTTTAAATTTGTGATGCAAAAGTAAGTTTTTTACCAAATAATCACATATTTTTTATTGTATTTTTTTAATTAGGTTTGCTAATTTGATATCCTTTTTTGATTTTTCCTTCTTCAAATTCCCAAATGGCTACTATTTTAGCTATTAAAACGAATTCTTTTGGGTTTTCGATAGTTGTTACCTTGTGATTGTATTTTACTACAATTTGATTTTCTTGTTCAATGAAATGCGAAATTTCCATGAAAGAATCAATGTAATTTTGCTTCAATTCGTTAGCCAAATTGATGATGGCACTTTTTTGAAGTAATAATTTTCCCTCTGAACTGTCCCATTCTAAAATAAAATCGTCGTGCAAAAGTGTATCAAGAAATGTTGCATTTCTTATCCCGTCTTCTTTGTACAAAAACTCAATGCGTTCTTTATTTGTCATTTTGTTTTAATTTTTCAATTATTTCTGGAATGCGTTTCACATTAGCCAATTGTTTCAACTTTTCTCTTGATTCTTCAATTGGAGTTCCAAAATAAGTTTTTCCTCCTTCTATAGATTTAGTAACACCAGTCTGTCCCATTACTACTGCTTTTGCACCAATAGTAATACCACTTGTTGTACCAACTTGCCCCCAAAGTGTTACTTCGTCTTCAATAACCACACAACCTGCAATTCCAGTTTGTGAAGCGATTAAACATTTTTTACCAATCACAGTATCATGACCAACATGCACTTGGTTGTCAATTTTAGTTCCAGCTCCAATGGTTGTATCGCCAGTAACTCCTTTATCAATAGTACATAAAGCTCCAATCCCTACATTATCTTCTATCACTACTCTCCCACCCGATAACAATTGGTCAAAACCTTCAGGACGTTTTTTATAATAGAAAGCATCAGCTCCTAAAATGGTTCCGGCATGAATCATTACGTTATCACCAATTACGGTATTATCGTAAATCGTAACATTAGCATGAATCAAACAATTTTTTCCAATTTGAACATTATGTCCAATAAAACAATTTGGCTGAATTACGGTTCCTTCTCCAATTTTAGCTGAATCTGAAATCGCAGCATTCGAAGCTTGAAAAGGTCTGAAATGTTTCGTTAGTTTATTGAAATCTCTAAAAGGATCGTCTGAAATCAACAATGCTTTCCCTTCTGGGCATTCCACTTCTTTGTTTATTAAAACAATTGTTGCTGCCGATTGAAGTGCTTTGTCATAATATTTAGGATGATCTACAAATACGATATCTCCAGGTTCTACCACATGAATTTCATTCATACCGCGAACTGGAAAATCAGAATCACCCACAAAATTACATTCAATAATTTGGGCAACTTCTTTTAGAGGATAAACTTTTGGAAATTTCATTTAAAAGTGATTAGTGGATAGTAAATTAGTGATTAGTAAAATATAAAAGAGTAATCAGTTGCTTGGTTATTTACTAATTACTCTTAACTTTTAATAAAAACTATTCTTTTACTCTTTCCATATAGTTTCCAGTTGCTGTATCAATTTTGATTTTATCACCTTCATTGATAAACAACGGAACGTTTACAGTTGCTCCTGTTTCAACAGTTGCTGGTTTTGTAGCATTTGTAGCTGTATTTCCTTTAACTCCTGGTTCAGCATATGTAACTTCTAAAACGATAGAAGCTGGCATATCTACTGATAAAGGCGCTTCTGTTTCAGCGTTAATCTGAATCATTACGTTTGTTCCTTCTTTTAATAAATCTGGAGCATCTAAAACTTTTTTGTCTAACGTAATTTGTTCAAATGATTCGTTATTCATGAAGTGAAATTGATCTCCTTCAGCATATAAATATTGGAATGTATGTGTTTCAACACGTACTTCATCAATTTTGTGTCCAGCAGAAAATGTGTTATCTAATACTTTTCCATTAGTTAACGATTTTAATTTAGTTCTTACGAAAGCTGGCCCTTTACCTGGTTTTACGTGAAGAAATTCGATGATTTTATAAATATCGTTATTGTATTTGATACATAATCCATTTCTAATATCTGATGTACTTGCCATTTTGTTTTTATTTGATGTTTGTTTATTAATTCTTTATTTTGAGATTACATTGAACTTGTATATCCTTTCATGATACCACGAGAAGAATTTCTAATGAAGTCTAAAATTTCATCTCTTTCTGTTGTAGCTTCCATTTCAGCCTCAATGATGCTTAATGCTTGCGTTGTATTGTAATTTTTTTGATATAAAATTCTATAGATATCTTGAATTTCTCTGATTTTATCTGTTGAAAAACCTCTTCTTCTTAATCCTACAGAGTTAATTCCCACATAAGACAAAGGTTCTTTTGCTGCTTTTGTAAAAGGAGGAACATCTTTTCTTACTAATGAACCACCTGAAATCATAGCATGATCACCAATAGAAATAAACTGGTGAACTGCAGCTAAACCACCAATGATTGCAAAATCTCCCACAGTTACGTGTCCTGCTAAAGCTACACCATTTACAATAATAGCGTTATCACCAATGTGGCAATCGTGTGCAATGTGAGCCGTAGCCATAATCAAACAGTTTTTTCCAATTTTTGTTTGACCAGAAGCAACAGTTCCTCTATTGATAGTAACACATTCTCTGATTGTGGTATTGTCGCCAATAACAGCTAACGATTCTTCTCCTCCAAATTTTAAATCTTGAGGAACCGCTGAAATTACTGCACCAGGAAAAATATTACAATTTTTACCGATTCGAGCACCTTCCATGATGGTAACGTTTGAACCAATCCAAGTTCCCTCACCTATTTCAACATTGTTATGAATAGTAGTAAAAGGGTCAATTACTACGTTTCTTGCTATTTTAGCACCTGGGTGCACATAAGCTAATGGTTGATTCATATGATTTTTTTATTTTACTTTAACAATTTGCGCCATTAATTCGGCTTCTGAAACTAATTTTCCGTTTGCATACGCATAGGCTTGCATGTGACAAATTCCTCTTCTAATTGGAGAAATTAAATCGCATTTAAAGAATAAGGTATCACCTGGCAACACTTTATTTTTAAACTTAACATTATCAATTTTCATGAAATAAGTTAAGTAATTTTCTGGATCTGGAACAGTACTTAATATTAAAATCCCTCCTGTTTGTGCCATTGCTTCAATTTGTAAAACTCCAGGCATTACTGGAGCTCCTGGAAAATGTCCAACGAAGAAATCTTCATTCATTGTTACATTTTTTAAACCTACCACGTGAGTTTCAGATAATTCTAAAATTTTATCAACCAACAAGAATGGTGGACGGTGTGGTAATAAATTCATAATACCATGAATATCCATCACTGGCTCTTTATTAATATCGTAACTTGGAACATTGTTACGTTCTTCAATCTTAATTAATTTAGCCATTTTCTTAGCAAACTGAGTGTTTACGTAATGCCCTGGCTTGTTAGCAATAATTTTTCCTTGAATACGAGTTCCAATTAAAGATAAATCACCAATAATATCAAGTAATTTATGTCTTGCCGCTTCGTTTGGATAATGCAATGTTAGATTGTCTAAAATTCCATTTTCTTTAACCGAAATGGTATCTTTATTGAATGCTTTTTTCAAGTTTTCCATTGTTTCTGATGAAATTTCTTTATCAACATAAACAATGGCATTATTTAAATCACCACCTTTAATTAAACCATTATTCAAAAGTGATTCTAATTCATGTAAAAAACTAAAAGTTCTACAATTTGAAATTTCTTTTTTAAATTCTTTTATTCCTTTCATAGTAGCATTTTGTGTACCCAATACTTTAGTACCAAAATCTACCATTGCTGTAACGCAATATTCATCAGAAGGAATTACTGTAATTTCACTACCAGTAGCTTCATCTAGGAAAGAAATAACATCTTTAACAACATATACTTTTCTTTCTGCTTCTTGTTCAACTATTCCTGCCTTTTCAATAGCTTCAACAAAATATTTTGAAGAGCCATCCATAATTGGAAGTTCAGAAGCATTTAATTCTATAATAACGTTATCTAAATCGCAACCCACAAGCGCCGCTAATACGTGCTCTGGAGTTTGAATCATTACTCCTAATTTTTCTAAATTAGTACCTCGTTGCGTATTTACAACATAATTTGCATCAGCTTCAATAATTGGTTGTCCTTCTAAATCTACACGTACAAATGTAAATCCGTTGTTTACAGGAGCTGGTTTAAAAGTCATTGCAACTTCTTGACCGGTATGTAAACCTACACCTTTTAATGAAATTTCTGCAGCAATTGTTGTTTGCTTCGTCATGATAAAAATTTTAAATTATTTAATTTTATTTTTTAATTCTTCTAAATCGGTAACAATCTTTGGTAAATTTCTAAAATGTACGAATGATTTTGCAAAATCTCCGTAATTAAAAGCAGGACTTCCTTGAACCACTTCTCCAGCTTCTAAATTTTTACCAATACCTGATTGTGCTTGAATTTTTACTCCATCACCAATTACCAAATGTCCAGCAAAACCTACTTGCCCACCAATTAAACAATTTTTTCCAATTTTAGTGGTTCCAGCAATACCGGTTTGTGCTGCAATTACAGTATTTTCACCTATTTCAACATTGTGTGCTACTTGAATATGATTATCCAATTTCACTCCTTTTCTAATTATAGTTGAACCTAAAGTAGCTCTATCAACCGTTGTACAAGCACCAATTTCAACATCATCTTCAATTATTACATTTCCAATTTGTGGCACTTTTACATAAGTTCCGTCTTCTTGAGGTGCAAAACCAAATCCGTCAGAACCAATTATTGTTCCTGAGTGAATCGTACATCTATTTCCAATTACAGTTTCCGAATAAATTCGAACACCAGCAAAGAAAACACAATCATCTCCAATTGTAACATTATCTCCAATGAAACTATTTGGATAAATTTTTACATTTTTACCTATAATTACATTTTTACCAATATAGCAAAAACTTCCTAAATATAAATCAGAACCATAAGTAACACCATCAGAAATTACTGAAGGTTGCTCAATTCCTGATTTCATCAATTTTACTTGATTGTAATATTCCAACAACTTTGAAAATGATTTATAAGCATCTTCTACCTTAATTAATGTAGTTGTTATTTCCTGCTCTGGTTCAAATGTACTATTAACAATAGTAACAGTGGCTTGAGTAGAATAAATGTAATTGATATATTTTGGGTTGGCCAAAAACGTCAAAGACCCTTCAGTTCCTTCCTCTATTTTAGACAATTTAAAAACTTCAGCGTCTGGATTCCCCACTACTTCACCTTCTAAAATGCCCGCTATTTGTGCTGCTGTAAACTTCATTATAAAATTTTATTACTATCAAAACTAGATAGATTTTGGGGTATAAAAATACTCATTTTCATTCAATACAATGTATTGATTCCGCTTCATCTTGGCAAAAATATGAAATTAAATTAAAAAGCTATGCTTCTAAGACCACTTTTGGAAAACATATGAAATATTTTGTCACAGGTTTTGATAAAGCTTTTAAATGTAATTGGTCAGATGCTTCTACAACATCTTCAATAGTTTTGTCTTTTTTTAAGATTCGAATTGGCTCACTTGATTTACTATACGCTTGATTTTTTAACTTGCCTTTGAATACAAAATAATCCGCTTCTTTATCGGAAATTCCGGCAATTGCAATATATTTATTTTTTATTGCTAATAGATTCTCTTTGTTTGGTTTATCATCGGTCATTTGAATCTTTAGTAAATCACGATTCAATATCATTCTACATAAAGATTGCAGTACAAAATCATCATGAAATTGCCACGATTTGATTGCTCCCATCACATCATAATCATCCAAATAAGAAAATTTATCTAAAACACTTTTATCAAAATCAGACAAAGAAATTTTGTTTTGCATGAAAAATTGCAACGATTCGCTGCAAGGCAATACAATTCCTTTTTGAGTTAATTCTTTTGCACGTTTTAGAATTTTGGTCAAGATTAATTCAGCAACCACACTTGTTTTGTGTAAATACGCTTGCCAATACATTAATCTTCGCGCAACCAAAAACTTTTCTACTGAGTAAATTCCTTTTTCTTCAATAACCAAATAATCATCTTGCACGTTCATCATTTGAATCAAACGTTCGCTATTAATATTTCCTTCGGCTACACCGCTGTAGAAACTATCTCGTTTTAAATAATCCATTCTATCCATATCTAACTGACTTGAAATCAATTGCAACATGAATTTTCTATGATATTCCCCTTTAAAAACTTGAATCGCAAGTGATAATTTCCCATCAAATTCTTTATTTAATTGCTCCATGAACAACAACGATAATTCTTCATGATGCACTTCTTCCACTATACTGTGTTCCATGGCATGACTGTAAGGACCGTGACCAATATCGTGCAACAAAATAGCAATATATAATGCGTTTTCTTCTTCTTCCGAAATTGCAACACCTTTAAACTGCAAGGTTTGAACCGCTTTTTGCATAATATGCATACAACCCAACGCATGATGAAAACGCGTATGATGCGCACCCGGATAAACCAAATACGACATTCCCATTTGAGAAATTCTTCGCAAACGCTGAAAGTAAGGATGCTGAATTAAATCGTAAATTAAAGAATTAGGAATGGTAATAAAACCATAAATTGGATCGTTGAATATTTTGAGTTTATTGGTTTGGCTCACAAGTATAAATTTTGAGTAACAAATGTAGCGATTTTTTACAAAAAGAATTGTTTAAAACTAATGGGAAATTTTATACTAAATTTAATACAATGGTCGTTTAATAAATACTAACTTGCACACAAATTAAGAAGAAATGAGCCAGATAAAAATCCTTTGGGTTGATGATGAAATTGATTTATTAAAACCACATATCCTTTTTTTAGAAAAGAAAAATTATCATGTAACTACCTGTAATAACGGGCAAGATGCTATTGATTTGTTTGACGAAAACAATTTTGATGTGGTATTTTTAGATGAAAATATGCCGGGTTTAAGTGGTTTGGAAACTTTATCTGAATTAAAAGAAAAGAAATCTTCGGTTCCGGTGATTATGATTACCAAAAGTGAAGAAGAATATATCATGGAAGAAGCCATCGGTTCTAAAATTGCCGATTATTTGATAAAACCTGTAAATCCAAATCAGATTTTATTGAGTTTAAAAAAGAATTTAGACCATTCACGATTGATTTCTGAGAAAACTACTTTGGATTATCAGAAAGAATTTAGAAAAATTGCGATGGATATGGCAATGGTTCGTACCTATGAAGATTGGGTGGAATTATACAAAAAACTATTGTTCTGGGAATTAGAGTTGGAAAACATTGAAGACCAAAGCATGGTAGAAATTTTGGAAAGTCAAAAAGCTGAAGCCAATATGCAATTTGGTAAATTCATCGAGCGTAATTACGAAGATTGGTTCCAACCAAAAGCTGATAAGCCGGTGCTTTCTCATGAAATTTTTGGTGAATTAGTAGCGCCTGAAATCCGTAAAAAAGACAAACCTATTCTATTCGTTGTTATTGATAATTTGCGTTATGACCAATGGAAAGCGTTTGAAAGCGTTGTAAACAATCACTACAAATTAGAAAAAGAAGTGAGTTACTTCTCTATTCTACCAACTGCTACACAATATGCTCGTAATGCGATATTTTCTGGATTAACACCTTTGGAAATGGAAAAGAAATTCCCGCAATATTGGAAAAACGATCCAGATGAAGGAGGAAAAAATCTGTATGAAGGCGAATTTTTAACCGAGCAATTAAAACGTTTGGGATTAAACATCAAGCAAGAATATTTTAAGATTACCAATTTTGCTTCGGGAAAAAAATTAGCCGATAACTTCAAGTCGTTAAAAAACAACGATTTGACTACTATTGTTTACAACTTTGTAGATATGTTATCGCACGCTAAAACAGAAATGGATGTGGTGAAAGAACTAGCTTCAAACGACAAAGCGTATCGTTCTTTAACGGCAAGTTGGTTTAAAAACTCTCCGCTTTTGGATATGATTCAGCAAGCTCAACAACTTGGTTTTAGATTGATTATAACTACCGACCATGGAACTATCAATTGTAAAAATCCGTCGAAAGTTATTGGTGATAAAAACACGAGTTTAAATCTTCGCTATAAAACAGGAAGAAGTTTAACCTATGAAGACAAAGACGTTTATGCTGTGAAAGATCCGAAAAAAATTGGTTTACCAGCTCTAAACATGAGTAGCTCTTTTATTTTTGCGAAAAACGATTTATTTTTGGCATACGTTAATAACTACAATCATTATGTGAGTTATTACCGAAATACCTATCAACACGGTGGAATTTCATTAGAAGAAATGGTGATTCCGTTTTTAGTTTTAGAACCAAGATAATAGTGTTCAGTTAACTTAGAATATATATGACGATAATTTTTTCATTAGACGAAATCACAAACGTTGCCAAACAAATATTAGCCACGCCATCATTAAAAAAAGTAATTACATTTCACGCTCAAATGGGTGCTGGAAAAACCACTTTAATCAAAGAGTTAGTCAAGGAATTAGGCGTAAAAGATAATTCGAGCAGTCCAACCTTTTCTTTAGTGAATGAATATCGCACGTTTGAAGGTGAAATCGTATATCATTTTGATTTGTACCGATTAAATTCAGAAGAAGAAGGTTACGACATGGGATTAGACGAATATTTCTATTCTGATAATTGGTGTTTTATCGAATGGCCAGAAAAAACACCCAATTTAATTCCAATAGACCACGCCAGTATTTCAATAAAAGTAATGGCGGACGGCAAAAGAGAATTGACCTTGAAGAACTAAAAGATTCTTTTCTATTTTAAAAAATATTCCTAAATTGGTACCACAAAAAACAACGCAACATGTCCATTTATAGTCCATTTTCGAAATCACAACTATTACCACAAGAAGAAAAGCTAGAAGTGGCGCGTCATAAAAGTGAGTTGTTTATAGGAATTCCTAAAGAAACTTCTTATCAAGAACGTCGTATTTGCTTAACACCAGATGCCGTTTCTTCATTAGTTTCACATGGACATCGCGTAATGTTAGAAGCTGGAGCTGGAGAATGTTCAAGTTATACCGATAAAGAATACAGCGATGCAGGTGCCGAAATAACTCAAGACACAAAAAAAGTATTGGGATGCCCAATGATTTTAAAAGTGGAACCACCTACTCTAGCCGAACTAGAAATGATGAATCCGCAAACTATTGTTATTTCAGCAATTCAATTAAAAACACAGAAAAAAGAATATTTTGAAGCTTTAGCTACTAAAAGAATTACTGCCTTAGCTTTCGAATTTATAAAAGATGAAGATGGTTCCTATCCAGCAGTAAAATCACTATCTGAAATTGCAGGAACTGCTTCGGTTTTAATCGCTTCCGAATTAATGATTGGAGAAAACATTGGAAAAGGATTATTGTTTGGAAATATTACAGGAGTTCCACCTACAAAAGTAGTTATCATTGGAGCTGGAACGGTTGCAGAATATGCTGCCAGAACGGCTTTAGGACTTGGGGCAACTGTGAAAGTATTTGACAATTCGATTACCAAATTACGCCGTTTACAAAACACATTAAATCAAAGAATATTTACTTCTACCATACAAGAAAAATCACTTTTAAAAGCACTTCGTCGTTGTGATGTTGCCATTGGTGCGATGAAAGGAAAAAACCGTGCTCCAATTGTGGTTACTGAAACTATGGTAGAACATATGAAAAAAGGAGCTGTTATTGTAGATGTTAGTATTGATACAGGAGGTTGTTTTGAAACTTCAGAGGTCACTACTCATGAAAAACCAACCTTTATTAAAAACGGAGTAATTCATTATTGTGTTCCAAATATTCCTTCTCGATATTCTAAAACGGCTTCAATGTCAATTAGTAATATCATTTCTCCTTTCTTATTACATATTGCAGACGATGGAGGAATTGAAACCGCTATACGTTGCAACAGAGGTTTAAAGCACGGAATTTATTCCTATCACGGAGTTTTAACCAATAAAGCAATTGCCGATTGGTTTAATTTAGAGTATCGCGATATCAATTTGATTGTTTTTTAAAGTTAAAATCTAAGGACTATGTGTATAATTTAAACTAAATTTGCACAAATTATTATTTATGAAGTTTCAGTTTCGTTTAGCATATTATTTATTTGGATTATTATTAGGTGGTGTTTTCGTGGTTTGGTTTTTAAAAGCCAAAGCTGATGATAAAGGTGTTGAATTTTGTTACATGCCAAATTGCCGTGTTTTGAAAGATTTACGTAGTAAATCTTTAGAAATTGATTCGGTTGCTAGACAAGCATTAGATGCAAAATGGGTTACTTTAGAAGATGTCAAGATGAGCTTGCAATATGGCGATGTAGATTTCGGAAAAAGTAACGAACCTTATCGAAAAGGCAAGATTTACGTTATTGAAGGTAAAACTTCTAAAAATGAAGATATTACAATTACAATGGTTAATTATACTAACAAAGTCTTGTTAGAAAAGATAGAAAAAAAGTAATTTTTTTACTAAAACACTTGCAAAAACAAATATTCCTTGTATATTTGCACTCGCAATACGGTAATAGTAAAGCACTTTATTGGGGCGATTAGCTCAGCTGGTTCAGAGCACCTCGTTTACACCGAGGGGGTCGGGGGTTCGAACCCCTCATCGCCCACCAAATTAAATCCTACAGAAATGTAGGATTTTTTGTTTTATATAATATTGAAAATCAATATGACTACAAAAAACACACTTTAATTATAAAGTAAATCATACCAGTTTATGGATTATTTCATAGCGATATAGAAGAAAACAATAAAAAGAATGAAGAAAGCAATAGTAATCGGAGCAACATCTGGAATAGGCAAAGAGCTTGCAAAATTATTAGCAAACGATAATTATAAAGTTGGATTAACTGGTAGGAGAACCGAATTGCTTAAAGAATTGAAAAAGGAAAAACCAAATTCTTATTTAATCAAATCATTTGATGTAACAGATACAAAAATTACGATTGAAAAATTAGAAGAATTAACAACGGAACTTGGCGGACTTGATTTACTTATTATTAGCTCAGGAACTGGAAACATTAATGAAGATTTAGATTTTAAAGTTGAAAATCAAACTATTAACACAAATGTTATTGGCTTTACGTGCATTATAGATTGGAGTTTTAATTATTTTAAAAATCAAAAATTTGGGCATATTGTAGCAATAAGTTCAATTGGAGGGCTTCGAGGTAGCAGACAAGCACCTGCCTACAATGCAACAAAAGCATATCAAATAAATTATTTAGAGGGGCTGAGACAGAAAGCTACAAAACTCAAGAAATCAATTTTTATAACAGACATTAGACCTGGACTTGTTGATACCGAAATGGCAAAAGGCGAAGGGTTGTTTTGGGTAATGCCTGTTGAAAAAACAGCAAAACAAATTTATAAAGCAATTATCAACAAAAAAAAGATAGCTTACGTCACTAAACGATGGAAAATTATTGCGACAATATTAAAAGTTATACCTAGAGTATTATACGAGAAAATGTAAAACATTAGGCTAGATTCATGTCTAAATACAGTTTTTTAGTGTCACAAAAATTAATTTTAGAAATCAAATTTTGTGCTAAAAATAACAAGCTTTGAATAAAATCATAAATTAAACTTCATCCAATCCCAATAACAATAACTGCGCAGTAGCTTCATTGGTAGCTAAAGGCACGTTGTGAACATCACAAATACGAATTAACATATTGATATCCGCTTCATGCGCGTGACTAGAATTTGGATCTTTGAAGAATAATACCATTTTTGTTTTTCCTTCTGCAACACGTGCAGCAATTTGAGCATCTCCACCTAATGGACCTGAAAGCATTTTTTTTACTTTAAAACCAGCTGCTTCTGCCCTTCCACCTGTAGTTCCAGTTGCGATTATTTTTATTTTTTCTTTTGACAAAATGACTTTGTTCTTGTTTAAGAACTGCACCATATCTGCTTTTTTTCCGTCGTGAGCTATAATTGCGATTTCCATACTAATTGATTTCCTTACAAAGATAAAAAGAAAAAATCCCAAATACGTTCAGAACGATTTGAGATTTTTTCTACTTTAAATTTATTTTAGTTATTTGTTCAGAATGTGATACGCAATTAAACCATCAATTGGACGGCGCAGAACATTTCCTATGGTGATGCCGTGTTTACCTAATACTTCTGTTAATTCATCTTTCAAATAAAATGCAATCGAACCAACAAAATGCACGGGAACTTCTTTACAATTTTCGAATTGTTCAATATAATTCTCTACGAAGCTTTCCATTTCTCTATGGATAAATTTCTGACAAAATGCGGTGTCTTTATGTTTAATTAAAAACTTAGCAAATGTTGCTAGATAAGCATTTGGATTAGGCTCTTTATATAAATTATGTTTGATATAATCCGCATCAACGTTGTATTCTTCTTCGAATTCTTGTGCTAATTCTTTTGGCATTTTATTAAAGTAATATCCACGAATTAAATGACGTCCAAAACGATTTCCAGAACAATCATCCATAGCAATATAACCAAGAGATTGTACTTTTTGATGCAATACTTTTCCATCAAAATAACTACAATTAGAACCTGTTCCTAAAATACAAACAATAGCTTCTTCGTCTTTTGGAGTAGTTGCATATACCGCTGCATAGGTATCTTCGTGAACTACTACAGCAGCGTTTTTAAAATAATTTTGAAAAACTAGAGTTAAAAAGTCTTTCATTCTATCGGTTCCACAGCCTGCTCCGTAGAAAAACAAATGAGTAGCTTTATCTTTATTGTGTGAAATATCAAACTTATCGTCTAAACGATTGATAATTTCTTCTTTGTCTAATACTTCAGGGTTTAATCCTAAAGTTTGAGTAGTGAATAATACTTTTCCGTTATCATCAATAGCAATCCAATCGGCTTTAGTAGAACCACTGTCAACTAATAATTTCATTTGGTTGGTGTTAGTTTAGGTTAAGCAGTAAAAAATCCCGCACACAAATGTAACGGGATTTTTTTTAACAAATATTATTTTAAACCAGCAATATGCACTGATAAATCGATTAATTTACTTGAATATCCGTATTCGTTATCATACCAAGATACTAATTTGAAGAAAGTAGAGTTTAACCCAATTCCAGCTTTAGCATCTACAACTGAAGTTCTTGAATCGCCAACAAAATCTTGAGAAACTACATCGTCTTCTGTAAATCCTAAAATACCTTTCATTTCGTTTTCTGAAGCCGATTTTAATACTTTCATGATTTCTTCGTAAGTAGTTTCTTTTGCTAATTTAACTGTTAAATCTACCACCGAAACATCAACTGTTGGAACACGAAATGACATGCCTGTAAGTTTTCCATTTAATGAAGGAATCACTTTCCCAACCGCTTTTGCAGCTCCTGTTGAAGAAGGAATGATATTTACACTTGCAGCACGTCCACCTCTCCAATCTTTTTTAGAAGGACCATCAGCTACCATTTGAGTTGCTGTTGAAGCGTGAACGGTGGTCATTAATCCTTCAACAATTCCGAAATTATCATTGATAACTTTTGCTAAAGGTGCCAAACAGTTTGTTGTACATGAAGCATTTGAAACTATAGTATCTGTAGCTTTTGCTTCTGCGTGATTTACTCCCATTACAAACATTGGAGCATCAGCCGAAGGAGCAGAAATAACCACTTTTTTCGCTCCACCATCAATATGAGCTTGAGCTGTTTCTAATGTGGTAAAAATTCCTGTACATTCTGCTACTACATCCACATCAACAGATGCATCATCCCATTTAATTAATTTTGGATCTCTTTCTGCTGTTACGCGGATAAATTTATCATTAATATATAATTTACCTTCTTTAACTTCTACTTTACCATTAAAACGACCATGAACTGAATCATACTTTAATAAATATGCCAGATGGTCTACATCTAATAAATCGTTAATGGCTACTACTTCTACATTATCTCTGTTGAATGTTTCTCTGAATACAATTCTTCCGATTCTTCCGAATCCGTTAATTCCTAATTTTACTTTTGACATTTTCTTTTCTTTAATTTACTATTTTTATTATGATGATACGATATCGGATACTTTTACCAATTCCATATCTATTTCACTTTGTCCTTTAATGGCTTGTTCTAGTGGTGTTAAGGTTACTTTATCTTGATATAAGCCCACCATGAAATTTGATTTTCCTTCTAATAACGTTTCAACTGCTTTAACTCCAAGTCTAGACGCTAAAACTCTATCAAAACAAGATGGAGAACCACCACGTTGCATGTGTCCTAAAACCGAAACACGAACGTCATATTCTGGCATGTTTTCTTCGATGTAATCTTTTAGTTCGAAAACGTTTTTACCAATTTTATCTCCTTCAGAAACAACAACAATACTTGAAGTTTTTCCTGAATCCTTACTTCTTTTTAATGATTCCACTAAACGTTCTAAACCAAAATCTTCTTCAGGAATTAGAATTTCTTCTGCTCCTGCTCCAATTCCAGCATTTAGAGCTATGTGACCCGCATCTCTTCCCATTACTTCAACGAAAAATAATCGGTTATGAGAGTTTGCTGTATCTCTGATTTTATCGATTGCATCAATTACGGTATTCAAAGCGGTGTCGTATCCTAATGTATGACTTGTTCCAAAAATATCGTTATCAATGGTGCCTGGAATTCCAATCACAGGAAATCCGTATTCTTCATTGAAGATTTCAGCACCTGTAAAACTACCATCTCCACCAATTACTACAAATGAATCAATTCCAGCTGCCACTAAATTGTCGTATGCTTTTTTTCTTCCTTCTGCGGTACGAAAATCTGCCGAACGTGCTGATTTTAAAATTGTACCTCCTTTATTAATAATGTTTTTAACATCACGAGGTCCCATTTCTTTAAAATCACCTTCTATCATTCCTTGGTATCCTCTGTAAATACCAACACATTCTACATTATAATAAGCACAAGCTCTAACTACTGCACGAATGGCAGCATTCATTCCTGGAGAATCTCCACCAGAAGTTAAAACACCTACTCTTTTAATCTTTGTTGACATATATTTTGATTGTTTATGTAAAGTTATAAAACGAAAAATAAAAAAACAGTGATTCTTGCAAACTATTTAATAATAGTCGCAAATTCAAACGTTTTCGTTAATAACTTTTTGATTTTTCTACTAAAAAACTACGAATTAATCGATTTCAGGAACCCTAACTGGTTCTTGTTTTGTAGTTTCAGTTGCTTTTAATTTTCTTTGATTTATAAATTCAATAAACTCTGGTGGAAACTCAGAATCTGGTAGTTCATCTTGCGATTTAGAAGAATCTTTTTTCTTTTTATTATTATTGAATATTTTCTGCAACATTTCTTTGAATGTATCAAATTCAACATTGTAAGTAATTCCTAGACCTTGTGTATATCCAATTCCTTCTCCTACATAATTAATATCATTTTCACGATTGAAAACATGAGCGTTTAATGTACCGTCTTCATTAATTTGAATAAGGACTTCTAAATTTCCAACAATAACAGATTCTGTAACACCTCCCACAGGAACTCCAACTTTACCATTTATAGAAATTCTGTCATTAATTCGAGTATTCATTGTTACCCCAACTCTATCTGATATATCAGTTAATCTATTTCCTTGCGAATAATCTAATCCTAATTGTAAGTTACTATCTTGATCAGCAAACAAACCATTAATAATAGAACTTGCTCCTTCAATCAAAGAACCATAAGCGGCATTACCTGTAGATTCTGCTGTTACAAAAGAACCAGTTGCCATTAAAGCAAATGCTTGAGTTTGTCTTGTATCTTTATCTTGTAGCTTATAATCAATTTCACTTTTTAACACTGAACTAACTGTTGGAAAATCAATATTAAAATCAGGTTGTGGGTTGCTTAAATTTCCGTTTAGTAAAATGGTAACATTTGTATCAACTTTTCTGTTAAAAGAAGCACTTTCAACTAAAACAGCCGGATTTGCCATGGTTTTATAGGTAGCCTTTAAATCTAAAACCGCATTCATAGGTTGACCATCCCAACGAATAGTCCCTCCTTTTTCAACGCTGAATTTTTTATCTATAATTCCACCATATTTAAAATTATATTGTCCTTCTTGAACAATAAAATCACCAAACATTTCAAACTTGCCAAGTGTATTAATATTCATTTGCATAGAACCTACACCATTACCTTTCATAGCATGTCCGGTTTCTCTATCAAGAATAATCTCAATTTCGGCATCAGTATCAATATCAAAATTAAAATCAAGTTCTATTCCTTCGTATCGGCTTTCTTTTGCAATTTTTCCAGTTAATGATTTTTGATATTCCTCTACTGTCATGAAATTGATAAAAGAATTATTTCCTAAATCTTCTTCGTCATTTACAGGAATTTTAATAGAAGTTCCTTTTTCTGATTCACCTGCCACTTTGATATTTAAAGCATCTACAGAACCTGTAATACTAGCCTTACCTTTCATAAAAGCTGTTCCATAATAATAAGCATCTTCTGAATCTTTTGTATCTAAAGCTAATATATTATCAGAAATTAAATGCAAATCAAGTTCCCAATCACCAAGGTTTTCATGACGTATTGTACCATCAATCACCCCTTTCGTTTTATATTTGGTATCTGTTACTTCGATTTTTCTTAAACTAAATTGATGCTCAGTTAAATCAACAATGGCATTTTTTTCAAATGCATAATCTACATTCAAATAAGGTACTCGCATTCCTGCATTATTAAGATAGAGTCGTCCGTCCATTTCAGGCTCTGTGAGAGAACCACCAATTGTTGTTCTACCTGTCGCATTTCCTCTAACATCAGACAAAACATTTCCAAGCAGCGAACCAAAAGGTGCTAAATTGAATTTTTCGAAACCTGCTACTAAATCTAAACTTGATTGTTGTCCAACAAAATTAATGTTCCCATCAAGAAAAAAGTGTTCTTCTCCTTCTTGTTTTAAACTAGAATTCACTTTAAACTGATTGAAATTTTCATTTCCTTCAATTTTAAAATCTAAATCGCCAAGTAAAAACTTATTAATTTTCAAACTATCAATAGTAAGGCTCGAAATTGGTTCATATTTATTTCGATCTTGTTTGTAAGTAATGTTTCCATTAATTTTTCCACCAAAAGACAAACTATCCAAAGAAGGTGTGACTTTGTTTAAGTCTACATCGTCGAAAGAAAGTTTAAAATCTTTATAAGTAGAATCGCGCATTGTTCCAAAGAAATCAATTTTTTGATTGTTGTGAGATAATGTTAGTTTTTCAAAATTGAAATTTTTAAGATTTTTATCAAAAACTATTTTATTATCATTGGTTTCTCCTTCATTTATAAACCATAAATAATCTTTGAATTTAATTTCTGATTTTTTAAATCCAAGAATAGATTGTTTCTCTTCGTTTATAGTGTGGTATAAGTTTAAATCATAAGTGTCTTCACTTTTTGGACCACCTTTGAATTCAGAACGCACAAATAATGTATCATTTAAAGTAACGTTAATCAAATTAAAATCGGCAATTTTATATTTGTCATTTTTAATTGAATCAACTGTGATATACGCATTATATAAAGGGTTCTTATTATCGATATCAATCTTTACGTTATCAATAGTATTATTATATGCTACAATATTTGGAGAAGCAAAATCAAAAACAAACTTGCCTTCATCGCCATTAATTTTTCCTTTTAACTTAGTGTTTTCAGAAATTTTGACATCGGGAACAAACACTTCTACAATTTTATCGTGAAGCGTTAAATCGAAGTTTATGAATTGTCCTTTTTCTAATTTGTTCGGAGAATAATTAGCATACAAACTTCCAAGAGCATTTTCAACCATTTTTTGCACTTGGTTAACCTTATATTTTCCTACAATTTGTCCTGTTATAATATCTGGAGAATTAATATCAATAGTTCTTACCCTATCAGCATCAAAAGAAGAAACCACTTCAAAATCATCAAAATAGTATGAGTTTTTACTATTTTGATAAGAAACATTATTAATTTGCAGAATTCCTGCTAAATCATCAATGGTATTTCCAGCTGCTTTAAAATTAATATTCCCTTTAAAAATGGAAATAGAGTCAGTTTTATAAAAATTCAGAACATGTAAATCGGCATAATCAATCTGAGCTTTAAAATCATAGTTTTTTGCTTTCAAACTTAAATCGATAGTTCCATCGAAATCCATTTTCAAATTTGGATCATTACTGTTGAAATATCCTTTATAATATGGCATTTTCATACTACCATCAACTGTAATATTTTGATAGTTGTATCCGTTGTAATAAAATTTTCTTATTTCTCCTTTAATAGCCGTATTTAATAATTTTTGTGTAAACCCTCTTCCATCTACATCTAAATTTACGGTTGCTCTTCCAATCTCTTGTTTACCTAATAAAGTTCCTAGGTCAAAATCATTTAAAATTAGAGTTCCTTTATATAATGCATTATCAATAAAATCTATATTCTGCATAGAAAGATTACTCTCTAACTCTCCTAATTTTGACATCATATAAACATCAGCATTAATGTATTTTTGAGTCAATTCTACACCACCAATCATATTTACCGTTCCAAGCTTATCTAGAGTTGAAGGTAAATTTTTTCCTAAAATACGAGGTAAAATCGCTTTTAATCGTACATAACTAGAAGTAAGTCTATCAAAATTTCCTTTCATGTAAAAAGCTTGATCACCTTTTCCAAAAAGATTTTGAAAATTAATAGTACCAATAATCTCCGATTGATTTTTATCGACTAATTTTAAATTATGTGTCGTGAAATTGTTCAATGTTCCAACCAAATGCGTATCCACATAGAAAACATTGTTTTTTCCAAATTCGTTGTAGAAATAATTCAAATCGTTTGAAGCAATCGAAGCTTTATCAAATTGAACATCAAAAACAACTTTGTTATTAAAATCAGAAAAATCTTTTCGGTCGTATTTTAACTCTACTCTACCTTTCATTTCCGATTCAGGCGTTTTCATCGATAAACCATCTAGCAAAATATTCTTTTTGGTATAGGTAAAATCAGATGTAATATTTTCAACCACTAAACCTCGATGATCTTTAAACGATAACTTATCAATGTATGTAGTAACGTTTGCACCTTTTATGAAAAAATCTTTAATTTCTCCATTAAGCTGAGTAAAATCAAGCATTTTTGGAGTCTTAAGATTGTGATCGATGTATTGAAAACGGCTGTTAAAAACAGTCATTTTATTTGCTTTCATTCTAAATTTTCCCGAAGAAGGTGAGCCATCATCAAATGCTTCAATGAATTTATCTAGATTAGTATACTTTTCACCTTTGTAATTTACAATACGTGCATCTAATCCATTTAGTATCACATCTTTCATGTATGGATGCCCAGGATCGTAAATCTTTTTGAAACTTAAAATGGAAGTATTTAGCTTTTTAATGTAAAACAAGGTGTCTTGATGATGATCTAAAACCAATACATCTCCTAGTTTTACACTTCCAAAAGGCGTTATAGCAACCTTACCTATCGAAATATTAGTCCCGTACGATTTATTTAATTCGTCAGTTGCATATTTCCCCAAAGAAGTTTGAACAAAAGGCAATGACAAAAGAATACCCAACAACAATAGAAGCAATAATATTGCAACTAAGGTTCTAAATAGTATTTTTTTAAATTTTTTGATACGTTCTTTTGTTTTAAATTTGCGTCAAAATTATCCCTATTGGGTATAACCCAACAAAAATAGGGAATTTTGTAAGATAATTATAATATCTTTAGTTCAAATTTCATGCCTAAAATGACAGAAAGAAAAATATATACTTTAGCTATCGAAAGTTCGTGTGATGACACTGCTGCTGCAATACTTTGTAACGATGTAGTATTATCAAATATTGTAGCACGTCAGGCAATTCATGAAGAATATGGCGGCGTCGTTCCTGAGTTGGCTTCGAGAGCTCACCAACAAAATATTGTTCCAGTTGTAGATGTTGCAATTAAAAAAGCAGGAATAACTAAAAATGACTTGAATTGCATAGCTTTTACGCAAGGTCCAGGATTAATGGGTTCGCTTTTAGTGGGTGGTTCTTTTGCGAAATCGATGAGTATGGCGTTAGACATTCCGTTGATTGCAATTAATCATATGAAAGCACATATTTTAGCTCATTTTATTGCCGAAGAAGGATATGAAAAACCAACATTTCCGTTTATTGCCTTAACTATTTCAGGTGGACACACGCAAATTGTAAAAGTGAATAGCTTTTTTGATATGGAAATTATTGGCGAAACTACCGATGATGCTGTTGGTGAAGCATTTGATAAAAGTGCCAAAATTTTAGGACTTCCCTATCCTGGCGGACCTTTAGTAGATAAATTTGCTCATGAAGGGAATCCGAAAGCGTTTCCATTTACCAAACCAAAAGTTGACGGATTGAATTTTAGTTTTAGTGGATTAAAAACTCAAATCTTATATTTCGTTCAGAAAAATGTAGCATTGAATCCTAATTTCATCGAAGAAAACAAAGCGGATATTTGTGCTTCCATCCAATATACCATTATCAATATTTTAATGGATAAGCTGAAATTAGCGGTTGCTGAAACGGGAATTAATCAGATTGCAATTGGTGGTGGTGTTTCGGCGAATTCTGGAATTAGAACTACATTAAAAGAAGCAGAAAAAAAATATGGTTGGAAAACGTATATTCCTAAATTTGAATACACAACCGACAATGCTGCTATGATTGGAATTGTAGGTTATTATAACTTTTTAGAAGGAAATTTTAGCAACGCTGAAATAACATCTAAAGCACGAATTGAATTTTAAATCCTATGCAATTATTCTATAATTCCGACATAAAACAAGGTGATTCAAACTTCTTTTTCGACAAAGAAGAAAGTAAACACATCGTTAAAGTATTACGTAAAAAAGAAAGTGATAAAATATTTATTACTAATGGATTAGGTTTTTTATTTGAATCTGAAATCATTTTAGCTTCTGAGAAAAAATGTGAAGTAAAAATCATCAAAGAAACATTCAAAGAACCAGATTCTTTTTACACACATATTGCTGTTGCTCCTACCAAAATGAACGACCGATTAGAATGGTTTTTAGAAAAAGCAACTGAAATTGGCATTCACGAAATTACACCAATCATTTGTGATCATTCGGAACGAAAAGTGTATAAAATTGATAGAGCGGAAAAAATTATTCAAGCTGCCATGAAACAATCGTTACATTATTATTTACCTAAAATTAATGAACCTGTTTCTCTTTCACAATTTGTAAAATCAAACATCGACGGACAAAAATACATCGCTCATTGCGAAGAAACAGATAAGAAATCGTTTAAAAACGAAGTTAATAAAAATTATAAAGTAACTATCTTAATTGGTCCGGAAGGCGATTTTTCAACAAAAGAAATCAATTTGGCGATTGAAAATAATTTTATTCCTGTAACTTTGGGAAATACAAGATTGCGAACAGAAACTGCAGCTTTAGTAGCCTGTCATACAATTGCACTTATAAATGAATAAACTTTTAGCTATTGGAATTTTATTAGTTTGGAATTTGGGCTTTACCCAAGAAATCGCAGTTGCCAAATATTCTGGTGGTGGTGATTGGTATTCGAATCCAACTTCTTTACCCAATTTAGCTAAATTTTGCAATCAAAACATCAATACAAAACTCAATACAAAAATAGCAACTGTCGAAGTTGGCAGTTCTGAAATATTCACCTATCCTTTTGTACACATGACGGGACACGGAAACGTGGTTTTTAGTGCGAATGATGTAATTAATCTTAGAAATTATCTTACTTCTGGCGGTTTTTTACATATTGATGATAATTACGGTATGGACGAATACATCAGAAAAGAAATTAAAAAAATATTTCCTGATAATCCATTAACTGAAATTCCGTTTAACCACATAATATTTCAAGAACCATTTGCTTTTCCTGGTGGATTGCCTAAAATTCACGAACACGATAATCAAAAACCACAAGCTTTTGGAATTTTTATAGAAGGTAGAATTGTACTTTTATATACTTACCAAACCGATTTAGGAGATGGCTGGGAAGACGCCGAAGTTCATAATGATCCTGTTCAAGTTCGTGAAAAAGCACTAAAAATGGGCGCTAACATCTTAAATTATGTTTTTAAAAATTAATTCCACTACAGAAAAAATTTTTGAAATTTTAACATAAACTGCAGAAAAACTACAGCAATTTATTTTTCAATACCTTTTAATTTTGATTTATTATCATTTGAAAACGAAAATGTAATGTTATACAATTTTTAAAGAAACTTTGATTTACTTTAAAAAAAAGATAAACATTATACTAAAATGTTTAGAATATCGTTTTAAAATTGTTAACAAAATCAACTAACTAAAAATGTATTATTTATGAAAAAAATTCTTTTATCAGCAGTTTCTTTACTGCTATTGGTTTCTTGTAGTAACGAAGAATCAAACTCAACTAGCGATTTAGCAACGACTTCTACTCATGACCACAGAGGGTGCGCCTCACATGAAGTTCATGAGCAACAATTAAGAGAAAATCCAGAATTAGCTGCAAAAATGCAAGAAATCGAAAGATTTACTCAAAATGCAATAGCAAATGGAAGATTGGTTAATGGAAAAATTCAAATTCCGGTTGTAGTAAACGTATTATACAGAACTGCTGCTGAAAATATTTCTTTAACACAAATTCAATCTCAAATTGATGTATTGAACAAAGATTTCAATGCAACAAATTCAGATTTTAACCATGTTCCTACTGTTTTCTCAGGAGTAAAAGCAAACGTTGGGATTTCATTCGTACTAGATGCTGTTTACAGAAAATCAACTACAAAAACATCATGGGGAACTCGTGATGCTATGAAAAAATCAACCCAAGGCGGAATCAATCCTACTTCTCCAACAACTAAATTAAACTTATGGGTTTGTACTATTGGTGGTGGAATTTTAGGATACGCACAATTCCCTGGTGGTTCATCTGCAACTGACGGAGTTGTTATTGATTCAAAATATTTAGGAACTACAGGTACTGCAACTGCTCCTTTCAACAAAGGAAGAACAGCTACTCACGAAGTAGGTCACTGGATGAATTTAAGACATATTTGGGGTGACACTACTTGCGGAAGCGATTTAGTAAGCGATACTCCTACTCACAATACAGCTAATTACGGATTACCTGCCTTCCCTCACTACTCTACTTGTACAGGAACTCCTATTGAAATGACAATGAACTATATGGATTATACAGATGATGCTGGAATGTACATGTTCTCAAACGGACAGAAAAGCAGAATGTTGGCCATTTTTGCATCTGGAGGCTCAAGATTTTCATTTGCTCAGCCATAATCAAATGCAAGTTTTAAGTTAATCATGAAAACTCACCATTATGTGGTGAGTTTTTTTTAATTTAGCAAAAAAGTAAAAATGACATCGAAAGAGTTATCCTTAGGAATAGTTAGAGCTGTAGCTATATTAGTATCAGTTTGTTTGATATTATTTTTTTTATACCAAATAGCTACCGTAATTCTTTACTGTATTATTGCTATTGTGATTTCTTTATTATTGAATCCTTTGGTTAATTTTTTAAAAACTAAGTTTAAATTTAAAAATACAATAGCAGTTGTTACTTCCTTACTAATAACTTTCCTTGTTATTTCAGGTTTTATTTTGCTTTTTGTACCACTTTTACTTGCACAAGGTGAAAACTTGTCTCTGTTAGACATAAGTTCTTTAGAAAGAAATTATCACCTACTACTTGAAAATATTACCGTTTTTTTAGATTCTTATAACATAAACACAAAACAATTAATTGAAAGTAGTAAACTATCTTCATTTACTACTTTTGAGTTTATTCCAAATTTCTTAAATAGTTTATTAAGCACATTAGGCAATTTTAGTATGGGTTTTGCCTCTGTACTTTTCATTACATTCTTTCTTTTAAAAGAAAAAGATGTATTATATCTCAAATTTGAAAGATTACTTCCTGAAAGTCAAAAAGAAAAAGTTTTGAATTCTATTCAAGATATAAATCATTTATTATCACGTTATTTTCTTGGATTATTACTACAATTAACCATTATAATGCTTTTATACCTAATCATATTTATTATTTTTGGTGTACATAATGCTATAATAATTGCCTTGTTGTGTGCTATTTTTAACATTGTACCATACGTAGGACCTCTAATTGCTTCTATTGTTGCTGGTGTATTAATCATGACAAGCAGTATTGGAACAGGTGCAGATTTTGCTACAGAAACACTTCCCACTACAATTTATGTTTTAATTGGTATGTCCTTAGTACAAGTGATTGATAATAATTTTAGCTCACCATATATTTTCTCAAAAAGTACTAATTCACATCCTTTAGAAATTTTCTTAGTGATATTAATTGCTGGAATTTTATTTGGTATTACTGGGATGATTATCGCTGTTCCTTTTTACACTTCACTAAAAGTAATCGGAAAAGAATTTTTACCTGAAAATAGATTTATCAAAGCCCTTACCAAAAATTTATAGTTTTGAATTTAGAATCTCTTTTACATATTGATATCCAAAATTTTATCAACCAAAATCTGAATTCGGATAGTTCGAAGTTGGCTTTAAAGAAAAACCCTTTTCCCGTAGTAAATTATTCCGATATTATCAATCAAATTATTGCTAAAAAGAAAGCTAAAGACAAACTTCCAACTTGGTTTTCTTCTGAAAATATTATTTATCCTGAAAAAATATCTATCGAACAAACGTCTTCTGAAACTACAGCAAAATATAAAGCTTCATTGGTTTCAGGTGAAAAATTAATCGATTGCACGGGCGGATTTGGGATTGATGACTTCTACTTTTCAAAACAATTCAAATCGGTGATTCATTGCGAATTGAATGCTGATTTGTCTAAAATCGTAAAACACAATTTCGAAGTTTTACAAGCAACAAACATCGAATGTTATAAAGGCGATAGCACACAAATCTTAGAACAATTAAATCAGAAATTTGAATGCATTTACATTGATCCTTCGAGAAGAAATGATGCGAAAGGCAAAGTCTTCATGTTGGCGGATTGTTTGCCAAATGTAGTCGATTTACAAGATTTTTATTATCAATTCACGAATACTATTTTAATCAAAACTGCTCCTATTTTAGATCTTCATGCTGGATTATTGGAATTGAAAAATGTTTCGGAAATTCACATCTTAGCTGTTGATAATGAAGTAAAAGAGTTGCTTTGGAAAATTGAGAAAAATTTTAATGAAGCACCAGAAATTATAGCGGTGAATATCGAAAAGGAGAAACAAACGATTACCAAAATAGAAAGCTCAAAATCGTATTCAGCGCGTTATAGTTTACCAAAAAAATATCTGTACGAACCTAATGCATCCTTAATGAAATCAGGCGGATTTGAAGCGGTTTCCGAATTGTTTGCTGTTGGAAAATTGCACCAACATTCGCATTTGTACACTTCGGACGAAATAATTGATTTTCCTGGAAGAAAGTTTCAAATTGATGCGATTGTTCCGTTTCAAAAAAAAGAAATTTCACAATATATTCAAGGTAAAAAAATGAATGTCTCTACTCGGAATTTCCCCATAAAACCTGAAGAAATAAAGAAAAAATATAAAATTACCGATGGTGGAACAGTTTTTGCTTTTTTCACCACGAATATAAATAATGAAAAAATAATTTTACTTTGCACCAAATTATAATCCAAATGAAATACCTTTTATCGCTACTATTGTTGCTTACGTTAAGTATTAACGCCCAAAATAAAGATTGTATCTACGACATCGAAGAAAAAACCGATTCCACTTCATTAAAAGTATTACCCAATGTATTAATGCATGAAAAAATATTTGGAAACACCAATGAATACTTATTCTTTGCACTTTTAAACAACGATGGAACACCTATGTTAACTATCCAACAATTGCAAAAAAGTAAAGATTTCATTAAAACCAATTGCATTGCTAAGAATTCAAAAATTATCTTGCAATTAATGAATGGAAAAATCATAACTCTTGTAAGTTCTGATGAAGAAGCTTGTAGTGTGTTAACCTACGACGCTAAAGAAAAAAATAACATTAGAATCTTAACTGGTTATTTTTATTTTGCCAAAACCAATTACGAAGAATTAAAAAACAGCCCTATAAGTCTAATGCGTATTCAATTTGCAGGAGAAACAAAAGATTATGTACTAAAAAACGAACTAAACTCAGAAACGTTAAAAACAACTTCTAAACCAGATAGTTATTTTATGGATTTTTTGAAGTGTGTAGAGTAACTTAGTTATAAAATTTAATAAAATCATGAAACCAATTTATCTGTTTATTTTAAGTTTAGCTCCTAGCCTAATAGTTTCTCAAGAAATTAATTTAAATACGCCATCAGAAATAACTTTAGAATTTATCAAAGATTTCAAAAAATGGAATGATTTTGCCTATAATTTGAGTTTAAATAACAATGATGATGAATTAATAGAATCTGAATACAAAAAAATAATAACTAAATATTGTCAAGAAAATAAGGTATATCAAGGAATTGCGTTTGGAAGCCATTCTGATCATTGCCCAGAAAAAGAAAAAATAAGCAAAGAGATTATTAAAAAAAATACTGCAATAATTAAAACAAAATTTAGAGATCCTAAAAACAGTTTTCAAGACGCTGAATACGAATACCACTTTATTAAAATAGAAAACAAATGGTTTTTAGAAGAAGTATACCTCGTAGATAAAGATGGTAAATATGAGGGATTATAGCTATCTAGATTCAATTTTTTATTAACTTATCAAGTTTCTTTTTACTCTCAGAAAAGATACATGTAATAAATGTTTCTTTCTTACACGACAATGACTCCCATGAATCTACTTTAATATTAAAATCCAACCAGTCAGATTTATTTGAAACTAGTTCATCATACAAAGATTTATTACAATAAATCCAACCACTATAATTATTCTTACCGAAACTACTGAAATCAATATACTGGTTTGATTTTCCAAATTTTTTATCAAAATCATATGTTATATTTTGTGAACTTTTTAATGAATCATTTTTTGTTAGAATACTAATGTAAGCCTTTCCCTCAAAATCTATCCAATTATTTAAATTCTTTTCAGGATAATATACTCCTTGAGTTGAGTTTATTTTATTATGCATTTTTCTTGCCTCTTCAATTGAATTTGTTGAAAAACACTTCTTAAAAATAGGCTTATCAACATTTAATTTTTTAAATGGATTTCCTTCAAAAATACAAGTTTTACCGATTCCAGACGCAAATACAAATCCACAACTAATATTAACATACATCTTTCCTATTATAGAATCTTTATTAATTAGATAAATACTATAATCATATCCACATTCCATTAATTCATCTGTTTCTTCAGTTGCAATCCAGTTATTCTGTAATTCGATTAATTGTTCTTTATCTGATATTACAAAGTCTTTAAATGAGTTAGAAATCAAATTAATTGTATCGTAGGCTCTTCTTTCATAATTAAAGACTAATTTATAATCATTTGCTAAAAAATTGATATCACTTAAGACTTTAACTTGAGAAGTTATAAAATTTGGAAAAAAGATTAAGATTATAAGTATTCTTTTCATAAGAAAACATTTGTTTTTATTCTTCAAATATATCTATTTTATCAACACTAAAAATCATTAGAAAAGTACAAAAACAAAAAAGCCTTGCGTTTGCAAGGCTTTTTGTGATCGCGCCAGGATTCGAACCTGGGACCTACTCATTAGAAGTGAGTTGCTCTATCCAGCTGAGCTACGCAACCTATTTTATTATCGTCGGGGTGGCAGGATTCGAACCTGCGGCCTCCTGCTCCCAAAGCAGGCGCGATAACCGGGCTACGCTACACCCCGCAAAAAAACAAAAAAGCGGAGAGACAGGGACTCGAACCCTGGCGACGGTTACCCGTCGACAGATTAGCAATCTGCTCCGTTACCACTCCGGCACCTCTCCTATTATTGTTGTAAGAACTTATCTTTTTTGCGGTTGCAAATGTATATTTTCATTCTTAATTATACAACATTTTAGGGAGTTTTTTTCAATATATTTTTCTTATTCCTAAAAAAACGCTTACAATCAATACAATAGCTTTTTAATAAAAAAGAAATCAAATTAGTAATATCAAAATAAAATTCGATTTCAACTTAGAATATCAATAAAAACCTTGCCTCAATTCGAATAAAAATAGTAATTTCGCAATTCAAATAAAAAACCTTTCTATCATGACTAAAAGAGTAGTTATCGTTTCTGCCGTAAGAACTCCAATTGGAAGTTTCATGGGAGCTTTATCTAGTGTACCTGCTACAAAATTAGGTGCTGCTGCCATCAAAGGCGCTTTAAATAAAATCAATTTAGACCCTAAATTAGTTGACGAAGTATTAATGGGTAATGTAGTTCAAGCTGGAAACGGCCAAGCTCCTGCAAGACAAGCCGCTTTATACGCTGGTTTATCTGAAAGTGTAGCTTGTACTACTGTAAACAAAGTTTGTGCTAGTGGTATGAAAGCTGTTATGCAAGGTGCTCAAGCTATCATGGCTGGAGACGCTGAAATCGTAGTAGCAGGTGGTATGGAAAACATGAGCTTGATTCCACATTACGTTCACTTAAGAAACGGTGTGAAATTTGGACCAACTTCTTTAGTTGACGGAATGCAGAAAGACGGTTTAACTGACGCATACGACAACAACGCTATGGGTGTTTGTGCTGACTTATGTGCGACAGAATACAACATTACAAGAGAAGCGCAAGATAACTTCGCAATTCAATCGTATGAGCGCTCTGCTGCTGCGTGGGAAGCTGGTAAGTTTGATGCAGAAATTGTTCCAGTTGAAGTTCCTCAAAGAAGAGGTGACGCTATCGTAGTTTCTAAAGACGAAGAATACACTAACGTTAAATTAGATAAAATTCCTTCATTAGCTGCAGTTTTCACAAAAGAAGGAACTGTTACAGCGGCTAATGCTTCTACTATTAATGACGGAGCTGCGGCCTTAGTTTTAATGAGTGAAGAAAAAGCACAATCTTTAGGATTAAAACCTTTAGCTTACATTAAATCATACGCTGATGCGGCTCAAGAACCAAAATGGTTTACAACTGCGCCTGCAAAAGCATTACCAAAAGCATTAGACAAAGCAGGAATTTCAATTTCTGATGTTGATTTCTTTGAATTCAACGAAGCTTTCTCTGTAGTTGGCTTAGCTAATGCGCAAATCTTAGGATTAGACAATGATAAAATTAATGTAAACGGCGGTGCGGTTTCATTAGGTCACCCTCTAGGATGTTCTGGAGCTAGAATTATCGTTACTTTAATCAGTGTTTTAAACCAAAACAATGCTAAAATTGGCGCAGCTGCTATCTGTAATGGTGGTGGTGGTGCTTCGGCTATTGTTATTGAAAGAGCATAATTTATAACTTTTACTAATGATGAATTTTGAAATTTAGTTACATTTGTAATTAAATTCTTAATTCATCATTTTTTATTCAGACCAACATGTTTGGAATTTGTAATTTAGCCATAGTACCCGTAAGAGCGGAAGCCAGCGACCGAAGCGAACAAGTTTCGCAATTGCTATTTGGCGAACACTTTAAAATTATTGAAATGACTGCCAAATGGGTGCAGGTAGAATTGGCATTTGATAATTACATTGGTTGGATTGATGCGAAACAATATCAACCTATAACCGAAGAGCATTATACTGTTTTAAATAATACTCCTATCGTTCTTAATTCTGATTTAGTTGAATATATAACTACTACAAACAATCAATTAACTTCGATTACATTAGGCGCTTCGTTATCTTTTTTAGATAATGAAGAAATAAACACTAGTAAATATAGTTTTGAAGGAATAAAAGTTTGTGGTCAAAAACCAAAATCAGATTTAGTTAAAACCGCTTTCATGTATTTGAATGCGCCTTATTTATGGGGAGGAAAAACCCCTTTTGGAATTGATTGTTCTGGTTTTACTCAAATGGTTTACAAATTAAATGGGTATTCACTTTTAAGAGATGCTTCACAACAAGCCACTCAAGGAGAAGCTTTAAGTTTTATTGAAGAAAGTGAGCCAGGTGATTTAGCTTTTTTTGATAACGAAGAAGGTAATATCATCCACGTTGGAATTATGATGGAGAACAACTACATTATTCACGCTTCTGGAAAAGTACGAATCGATCGTTTAGACCATTTAGGAATTTACAATGCAGAAGTCAATCGACACACACACAAACTGAGAGTTATTAAAAAAATCATATAAAAAAATCCCGATTTTCATCGGGATTTTTTGTTTTAGTTGATGGCTTTTGCTTTTTCAGGCTGACCAATTATTTCGTAAGTCAATTTTAAAATGCTTTTTGTATTCGCATCATTTGGATTGATTGAATATGCTTTCTCAAAATCAGGTAATGATTTAGCGAACATTTCTTTTCTCTTTTGCATCAATTCATCATATTTTTTCTTATCCGCTCTTGAATTGTTGATTTCTGTTACCAATTTATCATCTTCAGCCAAACCAGCATAACCCGAATTAAAATAGATATCAAATTCTCCTTTTTTCAATTCTTCGTCATTAGGAGATAATTTTCTAGCTTCCGCATAAGTAGCTTTAGCTTTATCCATATTTCCATTTTGAGTGAACAAAATAGCTAAAATTTTTAATACATCTGGTTTAGTTGTACTAACTTTTACATCTCTTGGCTTTTCGTGAAATCCTAAAGAAATATTTTTTGATCTTTCTTCTCTTGAACTAAACTCTTCTTCTACATCATTTGCTTTGTTAGTAGCATAATAATACATACCAGAGTTCATGTAGTCACTATTAGCTAGCTCTTCATACAATTTTTCAGCCAATTTATATTCTTTTGAATTTACAGCTAAAATTGCAGAATTGTTTAAAGCTTTTCCTTCTACCTTTGGATCAAATATATAAAGACTATAAAAAATAGCTGATGCTTCTTTAAATTTCGATGCATTATTTAAATTAATCGCTAGTGCATTTAAAGTTTCTTTAAATATTTTTTTATCTTCAATCAATTCATCAGTGTAAATCTTTTTTCCAGATTTTTTTTCAAATTCAATAGTTGCATCTATAACACTACCATATTCTTTAATAAATTCTGGGTTATACAAACTCATTTGATCTTGCATTGTTGCTTTATCTCCTTTTGAAGCCAAAACAACTGTTGGATACATTGTTTTATAAAATTTAGCGTAAACTTTATCAGATTCTTCAGTAGCCAAAGTTTGTAAAGCATCACTTGCTGCTTTGTAATCTTGTAAATCTTTTTCAGAGATAGTTGATTTACTATATATTTTCTTTAATGTTTTAAGCTCATCTTTTTGAGCAAATGTGGCAACCGACAATAAAAGTGTTGCACTTAATAGTAATTTTTTCATTGTTTTAAAATCTGGGTTAAACAAAAGCCCAAAATAAATTTGGGCCTTATCATATTTATTCTTGTGTTTCTTCTTCTGATGAATCAATATCTATGCCAGTTTCAGCATCAGAGATATCTCCATTTTCATCTAGCACGACTTCTTCATCTTCACGAAGTACTTTAGTTACAGCAGCGATTGAATCGTTTCCTTTGATATTGATTAGTCGAACTCCTTGCGTTGCTCTTCCCATAACACGTAAATCAGAAACCATCATTCTAATTGTCAATCCTGACTTGTTGATAATCATTAAATCATCAGCATCAGTCACGTTATTAATTGCAATTAAAGCTCCTGTTTTCTCAGTAATATTAAGAGTTTTTACACCTTTACCACCACGATTCGTGATTCTGTATACATCTTCTCCATCGTCATCAACTAATTTTGTACGTTTTCCGTAACCATTTTCAGTAACAACTAAGATTTGTGATTCTGTAACGTGATCTTTATCGATAGATACCATTCCAATTACTTCGTCTTTATCATCAGCTAAAGTAATACCTCTAACTCCAGAAGCAGTTCTTCCCATTGGACGAGTTTTCTCCTCTTCAAAACGAACTAATTTACCAGACTTAACTGCTAATAAAACTTGACTGTTCCCTGTAGTTAATTTTGCTTCGATTAATTCATCATCTTCTTTAATGGTAATAGCATTAATACCATTTTGACGTGGACGAGAATATTGCTCTAATGGTGTTTTCTTAACTTGACCTTGTTTCGTAGCCATGATTACATAGTGACTATTGATGTAATCTTGATCTTTTAAGTCTTGAGTACAGATAAATGCTTTTACTTTATCATCTTGCTCAATATTGATTAAGTTTTGGATAGCACGACCTTTACTTGTTTTAGTTCCTTCTGGAATTTCGTAAACACGCATCCAATAACATTTTCCTTTTTGCGTGAAATACATTAAATATTGGTGATTTGTTGCTACAAATAAATGCTCTAAGAAATCTTGATCTCTAGTTCCAGCCGATTTTTGTCCAACTCCTCCTCTATTTTGTGTTTTGTATTCCGATAACGAAGTACGTTTGATATAACCCGCATGAGAAATCGTAATTACAACACTTTCATCAGCAATTAAATCTTCGATACTAACATCTCCACCAGAGTATTCAATTTGAGAACGACGTTCATCTCCATATTTATCTCTAATTTCAACTAACTCGTCTTTAATAACTTGCATTCTCATTTCTTTACTTGCAAGTAATTCTTTTAAATACGTTATCAATTTCATGATTTCTTCGTATTCAGCACGTAATTTATCTTGCTCAAGACCTGTTAATTGTCTTAAACGCATTTCTACGATTGCACGTGCTTGAATTTCCGATAATTTGAAACGCTCAATTAATTTAGTTCTAGCCTCATCACCATCTTTAGAAGCTCTAATGATTTTGATTACTTCATCAATATTATCAGAAGCAATGATTAAACCTTCTAAGATATGAGCTCTTTCTTCTGCTTTTCTTAAATCATACTGAGCTCTACGAACTACAACATCATGACGGTGTTCAACGAAATGATAAATCAAATCTTTAAGATTTAACATTTGCGGACGCCCTTTTACCAATGCAATGTTATTTACACTGAATGAAGATTGTAATTGTGTATATTTATAAAGTGTATTTAAAACTACATTTGGAACTGCATCACGTTTTAATTCATAAACCACACGCATTCCATTTCTATCCGATTCGTCTCGAATATTTGAAATACCTTCGATTTTTTTATCATTAACTAAATCAGCCGTTTTCTTAATCATTTCGGCTTTATTTACTTGATATGGAATCTCGGTAACAATGATTGCTTCTCTACCATTTACTTCTTCAAAACCAACTTTTGCACGCATAACAATACGCCCTCTACCTGTTTTGAAAGCCTCTCTTACCCCTTCGTAACCATAGATAATTCCTCCTGTTGGAAAATCCGGCGCTTTGATGTAATTGATTAATTCATCTATTTCGATATCATTATTGTCAATATATGCTAATGTACCGTCAATAACTTCTGTTAAGTTATGAGGCGCCATATTAGTTGCCATACCTACCGCAATACCAGAAGCTCCATTTATCAATAAAGTAGGAACTTTAGTTGGCATAACAGTTGGCTCTTGCAATGTATCATCAAAGTTTAATTGAAAATCAACTGTTTCTTTGTCGATGTCTGCTAACATTTCTTCCGAAATCTTTTTCATTCTAGCCTCGGTATAACGCATTGCTGCTGGACTATCTCCATCAACAGAACCAAAGTTACCTTGACCATCTACCATTAAGTAACGTAAGCTCCATTCTTGAGCCATACGCACCATTGCATCATATACTGAAGTATCACCATGTGGGTGATATTTACCTAAAACTTCTCCAACAATTCTTGCCGACTTTTTATGGGCTCTGTTCGAAAGAACTCCTAATTCGTACATTCCGAATAAAACTCTACGGTGTACAGGTTTTAAACCATCTCTAACATCAGGAAGTGCACGCGACACAATAACAGACATCGAATAATCGATGTAAGCTGATTTCATTTCTTCCTCTATGTTAATAGGAATTAACTTTTCTCCTTCTGACATAAGTATTTATATTAAAATTATATATTAGTACTAAAACGTGCCAATATACGGCTTTTTGAACTTTTAGCACAAATTTTAAACCACTTATTTCGACTATTTATTAACAATTTTGTTTACAAATTGGTTATAAATCCTACTCCAGTTTCTTTCTTTTTTCAAATATTTTTTGTCATTTAGCTATCTATACATTTTATAAGGTATGATTTTTGTATTTCCTTATAGAATTTTGTACATTTACTTATATTACTAATGCTATGGACGATAATTTTTCACCGCGAGTTAAAGACGTAATTACCTACAGTAAAGAAGAAGCTTTACGATTAGGTCACGACTTTATTGGTACCGAACACTTAATGCTAGGAATACTTCGAGATGGCAATGGAAAAGCAATTAACATCTTGAATAATTTAGCAGTTGACTTATCTCACTTAAGAAAAAAAGTAGAAATACTTAGCCCTGCAAACCCAAATGGCATTCAAAATATAGAAAAGAAAAACCTTCATCTTACACGACAGGCAGAGCGTGCCTTGAAGACTACTTTTTTAGAAGCGAAACTTTTCAATAATTCCGAAATAAGTACAGCACACCTATTGTTATGTATTTTACGTAACGAAAACGACCCTACAACCAAGTTGTTGAACAAAATAAAAATTGATTACGAAACCGTTAAAGAACAGTATACAGCCATGATGACAAACGAAGACGATTATTTAGAAAACTTGCCGAAAGCTGAGTCATTTAATGACGATTCAGGACAAGATGACAGTTTAAAAGAAGGCTCATTTAACAATCCTCCATCAGGTGGAAAAACCAATAAAAAATCAAAAACTCCAGTTTTAGACAATTTCGGTCGTGACTTAACCGAAATGGCAGAAGAAGGAAAACTAGACCCAGTTGTGGGACGTGAGAAAGAAATCGAACGTGTT
This sequence comes from Flavobacterium lacisediminis, assembly GCF_025909975.1. Classification (GTDB taxonomy): domain Bacteria; phylum Bacteroidota; class Bacteroidia; order Flavobacteriales; family Flavobacteriaceae; genus Flavobacterium; species Flavobacterium lacisediminis. The sequence continues at coordinate 173,570 of NZ_JAPCIO010000007.1, forward strand.
TCTCAAATTTTAAGCCGCAGAAAGAAAAACAACCCGCTTTTAATTGGAGAACCTGGAGTTGGAAAATCAGCTATTGCTGAAGGTTTAGCTTTGCGAATTATTAAAAAGAAAGTATCTCGTAATTTATTCAACAAACGTGTAGTTACGCTTGATTTAGCAAGTTTAGTTGCTGGAACAAAATACCGCGGACAATTCGAAGAAAGAATGAAAGCAGTAATGAATGAATTAGAGAAAAACGATGATATCATTTTATTCATTGATGAAATTCACACTATTGTAGGTGCTGGTGGAGCTACAGGTTCGCTTGATGCTTCTAATATGTTTAAACCTGCATTAGCAAGAGGTGAAATTCAATGTGTGGGAGCTACAACATTGGACGAATACCGTCAGTATATTGAGAAAGATGGCGCTTTAGAAAGACGTTTTCAAAAAGTAATTGTAGAACCAACATCTGTTGAAGAAACAATTACCATTCTAAATAACATCAAACCAAAATACGAAGACCACCATAATGTAATTTACACACCTGAAGCAATTGAAGCGTGTGTTAAATTAACAAATCGTTATATGACCGACCGTTTTCTTCCAGACAAAGCTATTGATGCTTTAGATGAAGCCGGTTCTCGTGTTCACATTATTAATATCGATGTTCCAAAACAAATTTTGGAGTTAGAACGTCAGTTAGAAGAAGTGCGCGAACTGAAAAATACAGTCGTTAAAAAACAAAAATATGAAGAAGCCGCTAAACTTCGTGATGATGAAAAACGCATCGAAAAAGATTTAGCAATTGCACAAGAACAATGGGAAGAAGATTCTAAAAACAACAAAGTAACCGTTACAGAAGATAACGTTGCTGATGTGGTTTCTATGATGACAGGAATTCCAGTAAATCGTATAGCACAAACTGAAAGTAATAAATTAGCTCACTTGCCTGAACTTATTAGAGGTAAGGTAATTGGACAAGACGAAGCAGTATTGAAAATTGCAAAATCTATCCAAAGAAATCGCGCTGGTTTAAAAGATCCGAACAAGCCAATTGGTTCGTTTATATTCTTAGGTCAAACTGGTGTTGGAAAAACACAATTGGCTAAAGTTATTGCAAAAGAATTATTTGATTCTGAAGATGCTTTAGTTCGTATTGACATGAGTGAATATATGGAGAAATTTGCTATTTCTCGTTTAGTTGGAGCACCTCCTGGATACGTTGGATACGAAGAAGGCGGACAATTAACTGAAAAAGTTAGAAGAAAACCATACTGCGTAGTACTTCTAGATGAAATTGAAAAAGCACATCCAGATGTTTTCAATATGATGCTTCAAGTATTAGATGATGGACATTTAACCGATAGTTTAGGTCGTAAAATCGATTTTAGAAATACGATTATTATCATGACTTCTAACGTTGGTGCTCGTCAATTGAAAGACTTTGGAACCGGTGTTGGATTTGGAACTGCATCAAAAACTGCACAAACTGAAGAACATTCAAAAGGAATTATCGAAAACGCTTTGAAAAAAGCTTTTGCTCCTGAGTTTTTAAACAGAATTGATGATGTAATTGTATTCAATGCTCTAGAAAAAGAAGATATTGATAAAATTATTGATATCGAAATGGACAAATTATACGACCGCGTTAAAGATTTAGGTTACACTTTAAAACTTTCAGAAGCAGCCAAAGATTACATTGCTGAAAAAGGTTTTGATAAGCAGTTTGGAGCGCGTCCGTTAAAAAGAGCCATTCAAAAATATGTTGAAGATGCTCTAGCTGAAGAGATTATTACTCAAAAAATCCATGAAGGCGATCAAATTTTCATGGACTTAGATGAAACGGCACAAGAACTCAAAATAGAAATTAAGAAATTAGAAGAACCAAGCTCATAGCTTGGTTTTTTTATTTTATGCAATTTTAAAATTATATTAAAAAAAATACTACATTAGATTCTTAATTTATTCGTTTAAAAATGTTAGACAAAGTTATTGTAGGTAGCGAAGAATGGTGTTCCTTCCCTACTTTAGGAATCCCAACAATTAAAGCACGTGTTGACTCAGGAGCAAAAACTTCTGCTCTTCATGCTATCAATATTGTTACTTTTGAAAAAGACAGTGAAAGTTGGGTTAAATTTGATGTAAATCCTATTCAAAATAATGCTAAAGCAGTAATTCATTGCGAAGCACCATTGGTAGATAAGAGAGTTGTTAAAAGTTCGAGTGGCTTTAGAGAACAACGCTATGTTATCAAAACCAAACTTGAAATTGGTGGAAAAACTTGGGAAATCGAGGTTACACTTACTAACCGTGATTCAATGGGTTTCCGAATGTTATTAGGTCGTGAAGCGATGTCAGGACGTGTTTTGGTTGATCCAGAGCAACGTTATTTATTAGGACAACCAACAACCGAAAAACTAAAAGAATATTACTACGCTTCTAATGAATCCAAAAAAGGTTTAAAAATTGGTTTATTAGCAAGTAATCCAGAATTATATAGCAACAAACGAATTTTAGAAGCAGGCGAATTAAGAGGTCATGAAATGCATTTCTTAAATTTGAAATACTGCTATATGAAATTAGACGCAACAAAACCCGAAATTCATTACCGTGGAGGAAAAGTTCTAAACGATTTTGATGCCGTAATTCCTAGAATTCGACCAAGTATGACCTATTATGGCTGTGCGTTAACGCGTCAATTTGAAGCTTTAAAAGTATTTGCTTTAAATAACGCTTCTGCTATTACACAATCAAGAGATAAACTATTTTCATTACAATTATTATTAAATAACGGAGTAGATATTCCAACCACTGGATTTGCCAATTCACCTTTAGATACAGACGATTTAATTAAAATGGTGGGTGGTTCGCCTTTAATTGTAAAATTATTAGAAGGAACTCAAGGAAAAGGTGTCGTTTTGGCAGAAACTAAAAAAGCAGCCGAATCAGTTATTAATGCTTTCAAGAGTTTAAATGCTAATATTTTAGTTCAAGAATTCATTAAAGAAGCGAATGGTAAAGATTTGAGACTCTTTGTTGTAGATGGAAAAGTTGTTGCTGCTATGCAACGTGAAGCTGCTCCGGGAGAATTCAGAGCGAATATTCATATGGGCGGAACTGCTTCTGTGGTAAAAATTACTGCTGACGAAAAGAAAATTGCTATTAAAGCTGCAAAAGCGATGAATTTAAAAGTGGCTGGAGTTGATATTATTCGTTCGTCAAAAGGTCCTTTATTGTTAGAAGTAAATTCATCTCCAGGTTTAGAAGGAATTGAAGGCGCAACTCAAAAAGACATTGCAGGCGAAATGATTAAAGCAATTGAGAAAAACTTTAAGTGGAAATAATATGAAAAAGCAATATACAGTTCCGATGGTTTTGTTCCTTTTAGGGATGGCGATTACAATAATTGGTTCTTTATTTAAAATTATGCATTGGCCTGGAGCTGGAATTATGCTAACTGTTGGTATGCTTACCGAAGCAATTGCTATCATAACTCTAATTGTAGTTTTACTTAAAAATACGAAATGAACAAAAACCGATTAGAAGCTTTTAGCGATGGTGTTTTAGCTATTATAATCACCATTATGGTTTTGGAGTTTAAAGTTCCAGAAGACACTACTTTTGAAGCTGTTATTAAATTATCGCATAAGTTTTTAAGTTATATTTTAAGCTTTATTTATGTTGGCATTTATTGGAACAACCACCATCACATGATGCATACCGTAAAACGAGTGAATGGAAAAATTCTTTGGGCTAATTTGCACTTATTATTTTGGTTGTCTTTAATTCCTTTTACAACAGCTTGGATTGGTGAACACCATTTTAATTCATTTCCAATGATGTTATATGGTTTAGTTCTGTTAATGAATGCCATAGCTTATTTTATTTTGCAAAAAGTCATTTTAATTGACCATGGAAAAGATTCAGTTTTAGCTAAAGCAATTGGAAAAGATTACAAAGGAAAATTATCATTAGTTTTATATCTAATCGCTGTTATTGTAACCAAATATTCTGTTGAAATTTCAGGTGCCATTTATATTTTGGTGGCTTTAATTTGGTTAATTCCAGACAAGAGAATTGAACGGGCTTTTAACGAAAAAGAATAATTATGCATTTCATTAGTAAAATATTCATCGTAATTATAGCCTTATTTCACTTGTATTTTCTATGGCTAGAAATGTTTGCATGGACAACTGCAGCTAAAAAAGTATTCCGAACTATTCCCGAAGATTTGTTCGAAAAAACAAAAGTTTTAGCAGCTAATCAAGGTTTGTATAACGGATTTTTATCTGCAGGATTACTTTGGTGTTTGGCTATTTCCGATGAAATTTGGAGTAGAAATATAGCTATCTTCTTTCTTTGTTCTGTTACTGTTGCTGGAATTTTCGGAGCTTATTCAGCATCAAAAAAAATATTTTATGTGCAAGCACTTCCTGCAATTATAACTATTATTTCTATTCTATTTTTATAAAAAAAGCTCAAGATTTTCTTGAGCTTTTTACTTTTATAATATTTTGAATTAATCTTCCATTTCAATTTGAAAACTATTCAAAAACGAAACAGATTTTTCTATATCGTAATGTAAAATTCTATCTTCTGATACAAACGGAACTTCTTCTCTATATGATTTCACAAAACTTTCAATGAATTCACTTGATTGTAATGGTCTTCTGAATTCTAAAGCTTGCGAACCATTTAATAATTCAATTCCTAAAATTCGTTCTACGTTTTCAACAATACGTAACGTTTTAGTCGCAGCGTTTGCTCCCATACTCACGTGATCTTCTTGTCCGTTTGACGAAACAATACTATCAATGCTTGCTGGTGTTGCTAATTGTTTGTTCTGACTAGCAATACTTGCCGCTGTATATTGTGGAATCATGAAACCTGAATTCAACCCTGGATCGTTTACTAAAAACGCTGGTAAACCTCTTAATCCAGAAATCAATTGATAAGTTCTTCTTTCTGAAATACTTCCTAATTCTGATAACGCTATTCCTAAGAAATCTAATGCTAATGCTAAAGGTTGTCCGTGGAAATTTCCTCCAGAAATAATCAAATCTTCTCCTACGAAAATATTTGGGTTATCAGTAACTGAGTTGATTTCTGTACGAAACACTTTCTTCACATAATCAATCGTATCTTTCGAAGCACCATGTACTTGCGGAATACATCTAAAAGAATAAGGGTCTTGCACATGCACTTTTGGTTGTGCAATAATTTCGCTATCTTCTAACAAATCACGCATTCTTTCCGCCGTTTGCACCTGACCTTTGTGCGGACGAACTAAATGAATTAAATCTGTAAAAGGTTCGATTCTTCCATCAAAACCTTCTAAAGAAACTGCTCCAATAACATCAGCTAAATACGAAATTTTATCTGCTTTTATTAAGCAATATACTCCGTAAGCGCTCATGAATTGTGTTCCGTTTAATAATGCCAAACCTTCTTTCGATTGTAAAACGATTGGTTCCCAACCAAATTTGGCTAATACTTTTGATGAAGGCTGTCTGAAACCATCTAAATATACTTCACCTTCACCTAATAACGGCAACGATAAATGCGCTAACGGAGCTAAATCACCCGAAGCACCTAACGAACCTTGTGTATAAATTACTGGAAAAATATCATTATTGTAAAAATCAATCAAACGTTGCACGGTTACTAACTGAACACCTGAATGTCCGTAGCTTAACGATTGGATTTTCAATAACAACATGATTTTTACAATTTCATGAGGTACTTCCTCCCCTGTTCCGCAAGCGTGAGATTTCACCAAATTCTCTTGAAGTTTTGATAAATTTTCATTCGAAATTTTCACATTACACAACGAACCAAAACCGGTGTTAATTCCGTAAATTGGATCTGAGTTTGATTTCATTTTATCGTCTAAGTATTTTCTACATTTCTCAATGTTTACGATAGCTTCCTCTGATAATGCCAACTGTTTTCCTTGAAAAACAATCTCGTTAATCATGTCGATAGACAATAAATCTGAACTTATATAATGTGTAGTTTCCATTTGGTTAATTTTAAAAGTCCAAAATTCCGCAAACAATTGTTAAAATGCAAGATTTATCAGCATTATTAATAAAAAATAAATATCGCTCAAATTTTAAGGGAATTCTGGGTGCATTTTTAAGAATTTTCAATAAATTAGCGCTCTCAAATAATACAACATCAAATCATGAAAAATACAGCGTTAACGCACATTCACGAAAGTTTAGGAGCTAAAATGGTTCCGTTTGCAGGATACAACATGCCTGTGCAATACGAAGGAGTAAATGCAGAACACGAAATCGTTAGAAATGGCGTTGGTGTTTTTGACGTTTCTCACATGGGAGAATTTTTCTTAAAAGGAGAAAATGCGTTGGCTTTAATTCAGAAAGTAACTTCAAATGACGCTTCTAAATTAGTTGATGGAAAAGCACAATATTCTTGTTTACCAAATAACGAAGGTGGAATTGTTGACGATTTAATCGTTTATAAAATTGCAGACAATCATTACATGTTGGTTGTGAATGCTTCAAATATTGAAAAAGATTGGAATTGGATTTCTTTACATAATGATTTAGGTGTGGATATGCAAAACCTTTCAGATGACTATTCATTATTAGCTATTCAAGGACCAAAAGCTGCAGAAGCTATGCAATCATTAACTTCTATTGATTTAACGAATATGGGGTATTACACTTTCCAAATTGGTGAATTTGCTGGAAAAAGCGATGTAATTGTTTCAGCTACAGGTTATACAGGTTCGGGAGGATTTGAAATTTACTTTAAAAACGAAGATGCAGAATACATTTGGAACAAAGTTTTTGAAGCTGGAGCAGCTTTCGGAATCAAACCAATTGGATTAGCAGCGCGTGATACGTTACGTTTAGAAATGGGATTCTGTTTATACGGAAACGATATCAACGATACAACTTCTCCATTAGAAGCTGGTTTAGGATGGATTACCAAATTTGACAAAGAATTCACGAATTCAGAAAACTTGAAAAAACAAAAAGAAGCGGGTGTTTCTCGTAAATTAGTTGGTTTCGAAATGGTAGAAAGAGGAATTCCTCGTCACGATTACGAAATTGCTGATGCTAACGGAAATGTTGTAGGAATTGTAACTTCTGGAACGCAATCACCTTCTATGGGAATTGCTATCGGAATGGGTTATGTTCCAACGGCTTTAGCTACACCAGATTCTGAAATTTATATTAGAATTAGAAATAAAGATATTAAGGCTAAAGTGGTTAAAATGCCGTTTTACAAGAAATAGTCAAGGGCAAGAACAATGACAAGATCAATTACAAATTTGAAAATTGAACTTGAACTTGAATTTGAACTTGAAATTATTATTTTTGCATCGAAATTTTGAACAACGAATAAAGAATATTGAAATTACATAGAAATGGGAAGAGCATTTGAATTTAGAAAAGCCCGTAAAATGAAGCGTTGGTCAGCAATGGCTAAAACGTTTACACGTATAGGAAAAGATATTGTAATGGCCGTTAAAGAAGGCGGACCAAATCCTGAAACCAACTCACGTTTAAGAGCGGTTATTCAAAATGCGAAGGCTGCGAATATGCCTAAAGATAACGTAGAACGCGCTATTAAAAAAGCATCAGATAAAGACACAGCTAACTTTAAAGAAGTGTTGTTTGAAGGGTATGCACCTCACGGAATTGCGATTTTAATTGAAACGGCTACGGATAACAACAACAGAACAGTTGCTAACATTAGAAGTTACTTCAACAAATGCAACGGAACGTTTGGAACACAAGGTTCGGTTGAATTTATGTTTGATCATACCTGTAATTTTAGAATTCCGGCAGAAGGACAAGATGTGGAAGAATTAGAATTAGAAATGATTGATTTTGGTGTAGAGGAAATCTTTGCTGACGAAGACGGAATTTTAATGTACGCTCCTTTTGAAAGCTTTGGAACTATCCAAAAAGAATTGGAATCTCGTGGTTTAGAAATCTTATCTTCTGGATTTGAAAGAATACCACAAATAACAAAAGAATTAACACCAGACCAAGTAGCTGATGTTGAAAAACTATTAGAAAAAATTGAAGAAGACGATGACGTAATGAACGTTTATCATACGATGCAAGAAAGCGCTGAGTAATTCTTTTTCTAACTTATATACTAAATCCTCGCAAGAAATTGTGAGGATTTTTTTATATATTAGCGAATATTATACTTTAGATACATATTCTGAATGATAGAAAATGAATTAATCTTGTAAATATTTTGCAAATGAAAAACTTATTTAATTATTTAAACAAACATGGCGTTTTTGTAATTCTACCTTTTTTCACATATTTGGTTTTCATCATATTCCAAAAAGAATCTAATGAATTTGAAAGATGTTTTTTTGGCTTTTTCTTTTTTTTCACACTTTTATTAAGCAACTTTTATTTTATTACTTTTCATACCGAAAAAATACATCAGCATTCAGAAAATAGTCAAGGAAGATTTAAATTCTTAGCTCATACTTTAGGAATTGTTTTCTTTTTATCTCTTACTTTTGCATCATATTATTGGTGTTTATATGATTACAATAATGAAAACTTTATAAATGTTAAAAATACAAATAGCTTCTTAGAGTTTTTATATTATAGTTTTGGCATTTTTATTATGAATAATTCAAGTGAGATACAAGCAAATAGCCTATATGCCAAACTATTCGTAGGAACAGAAATGCTAACTGCATTTATTACTTTAATTTTAATTTTAGCAAATTTTAAAGATTTGAAAACTAAAAAAAGAAATATTAATTAATAAATTGTTTTATAAAATCCAATAGAGAGGAATTGCATTCCGTGCCTACAAAACATTAATATCATGAAAAATACATTTTTTATAATAATTAATTGCCTTCTGGCCTCCTTTTTGTTTTGTCAAGAGGTTGAATCGGTGTATAAATTCAAGAAAGTAAAAAAACAAACTTATAAAAATTCAAAAACATCCTATTTTGAAAAGGAATTAGATAGTTTGGTACTTTATAAAAATGGTGGATTTTACAGACAAATTAGTTATGCACAATTTGATAATTTTGGATTTGAAGAGCAAAAAGGACAATGGAGAATTGAAAATGGTATTTTATATTTGAATATTATCTCAAAAAAAGAAGATTTTGAAAAAGAAAACTGGATTAAATATACTGGTGAAATTAAATATTTAATGAAACGAAAAAAAGTAATTCCAATAGAAAGCTTTAATACATATGCAAAAAGAAATTTGAAGTTAGTTGAATAAAAGTATTTACTAACCTTATAGCGCATTCTATTATAAAAAACAAAAAAAATTTAAAATTGCTTTTAAATAAAAACTAAACTATTCTTTCATATGAAAAAAATCATCTTTTTCTTTACGGCTTTAGGTATTATTGCATGTTCTTCAACAAAAACAAATTCATCTGAAACAACTTCTAACACGGAGTATGGATATAACCAAAAAAATCCAATAAAAGTCGGTGGTATTTCAGATGGTCCAAGAAATGAAATAAATTATTTAAGTTCATTAAGTGGCCCCAATGGAGAACGTATATGGTTTAATAGATCGGGAAGTTGTTGTCAATTTAACACAAAAAATAGTCCGTTTGGCGCTGGAATGCTTGATAAATACAAGGTTACATACGAAGGCAAAAAAGATACTGTAACTTTATATTTGAATATGTATGACAAAGCTACTTTGAGAGCTCCTGAAGGTTTTAAATTTAAATAGTTTACACAGAAACCTTCATTTGACACAAATTAAAAAACTAACCAATGAAAACATTTAAAATCATCATCATAAGCCTTGTGATAATTTCAGTTTTTGCGTTAGCTTTTTATAAAGAAGATACCGTTAATATTGAAGGAACATGGATTCCTGAAAAAATTATTTTAAACGATGAAATACTTTTTCCAACTAAAATTGACAGTCTTTTAAGAGGTAGTACTACAAGTGATATTATTATTAGTGAATGGACCGATTCTCTTTATATTTTAAGTGGTAAAGAAAAAATAGCATCCCGTTTTAAAATTAAAAAAAATAAAAATGGCAACCATTTAATTCATCTAACTTCCAAAGAAAAAGCACTAAACGGAATTTTCAATCTCAAAGTAGACACTTTGTTTCACGATTCTGTTACTTATGAAATAAAGGTTGAGATTCAATCTAATTCTAATTTATTAAAATTCAAAAAAATCCTTCATATTAAACCTTGGAAACCAGAATATCCAAGAAAAGGAGCAGTTTAATATATCATTTCGTAGTAAATCAAAACTAAATACTTTTTTTCATAAATTAGTAATAAAAAAATATGGCAGATAATTTTGTATCGTTACATCGCGTAGTAACGGCTCCACCTGAAAAGGTGTTTCGTGCATTTACTGAAGCAAATGCAATGGCTTCGTGGATTCCACCATATGGTTTCTTGTGTGAAGTTCACAGTATGGAGGTAAAAATTGGAGGTAGTTTTAAAATGTCGTTCATCAATTTCACAACAGGTAACGGACATTCTTTTGGTGGAACTTATCTCGATGTCAAACCAAACGAATTTTTAAAATACACCGACACTTTTGATGACCCCAACTTACCAGGTGAAATGACAACTTCGGTTTGGTTAAAAGAAGTTTCGTGTGGTACAGAAATCAAAATACTGCAGGAAAACATTCCAGCAATGATTCCTACTGAGATGTGTTACTTGGGTTGGCAAGAATCGTTAGAAAAACTAAAAAGGTTAGTAGAACCTAATATTCCAGATAATTAAAAATAAAAATCCCAATCTTACAATTGGGATTTTTTTATATCTAATACAAAAATCACTGAACTGATTTCAATTCAAACCCTATTTTTAAAAGTAAAAAAGGAATAATTGAAATTACATTAGAATAATCAAGCATGAATTGGAATTTTTGAGTGGATAAAAACCAAATCAATAGCCCTAAAACTATTGAAATATGCAGGATTATGATTCCATTTGAAGCTACACTTTTTGCTAGTATTTTATCTGTTTTACTTTGATACAAATAAATTTCTCTCGCAATAATGGTTAGTAAACTAAAGTTAAAAATCTGATTTTTAAAGAGTAAAACAGAATAATTCAATCCTATCAAATCCATTTGCTTCCAATCGATTATGATACCAAATAAAACAACGATGAATATAAAATAAACACCTAACAAGAAGAATCGCTCTTTATTCTGCTGCTGAAATTGAATTGGATTTTCAATATTTTCTTTCTTAAAACGATACGCTACTCTATCAAAAATTGTTCGTACGAATTCATCAAACCAAAACAAATAGATGATATAAAAAACCGTAGTTTCTTTATTAATTATCTCAACAATTGTAAATGCGGTTATTAATGCAAGCGAAATGCACTTTACTGCTATATTGGTTAGCTTCACGTTATACTATTTTAAAATGTAACATCGATGCAATATAAAATTACAATTTATTTTTTAATTAATGTAGACTTTAAAAAGCGTGAAACAAAAAAATCCTGAGCTTTCACTCAGGATTTCTTCTATATCTAAAATCAAATTACTTGATAATTTCAATTTTTAAAGCTTCTTCTTGGTTAACCGAATCAAAGAAACCTTGTTCATTCATCCAATCATCGCTAAATACTTTACTCATGTAACGTGAACCATGATCAGGGAAAATGATAACTACTTTACTGTTTTCATCAAATTCTCCTTCTTCAGCATATTGTTTCACTGCTTGAAAAGCTGCTCCAGAAGTATATCCTACGAATAAACCTTCTTTCTTAGCTAATTCTCTTGTAGTGTGTGCACTTTCTTCATCTGAAACTTTGATAAATTTATCAATGATATCAAAATCGGTAGCTGTTGGAATTAAGTTTTTACCTAAACCTTCAATACGGTATGGATAAATTTCAGCGTTATCAAATTCTTTTGTTTCGTGGTATTTTTTCAAAACCGAACCAAAAGCATCTACTCCTAAAACTTTAATGTTTGGATTTTGCTCTTTTAAGAAACGTGCTGTTCCAGAAATAGTTCCTCCAGTTCCACTACACGCTACTAAGTGTGTAATTTGACCGCCAGTTTGTTCCCAAATTTCTGGTCCTGTAGATTTATAATGTGCATCAACATTTAACTCATTGAAATATTGGTTAATATAAACCGAACCTTTAGTTTCCTCGTGTAATCTTTTTGCAACATTGTAGTAAGAACGCTCATCATCAGCAGAAACGTGCGCAGGGCAAACGTAAACCTTTGCTCCCATCGAACGCAACATATCAATTTTATCTTTCGATGATTTTGAACTTACTGCTAAAATACAATCATATCCTTTGATGATACTTACCATTGCCAAACTAAATCCAGTGTTTCCTGATGTAGTTTCAACAATTGTATCACCTGGTTTTAGGATACCTCTTTTTTCTGCTTCTTCAATAATATATAATGCGATACGATCTTTGGTAGAATGTCCTGGATTAAAGGCTTCAACTTTTGCATAGAAATTACCCGTTAAATCAGCTGAAATTTTACTCAGTTTGATTAATGGTGTATTCCCTATTAAATCTAATACACTATTATAGGCTTTTATTTCTTCTTTCATATGAAGATACTGTTTGTTTTAATGTTTCCAAAATACTATGCATTACTAGCATTTATTGTATTTTATACTTGATTTTTTGTTTTTTAGGCGCTTTTTGACACCTCCAAAACCTTGCAAATTTAACAAAAATTTTTGAACTACTTCTTAATTTTTTCTAAATCTAATAAAAATGCAAATTCTTTAGCTAATTCTTTAAGTGCTTCAAATCGTCCTGAAGCTCCTCCATGTCCTGCATCCATGTTAGTATCTAAGAATAATTGTTTGTCATTAGTTTTCATAACACGCAATTTTGCCACCCATTTTGCAGGTTCAAAATATTGTACTTGCGAATCGTGAAGCCCTGTAGATACATACATATTCGGATAATCTTGCTTTTTAACTTGGTCATATGGTGAATACGAAAGCATGTAATCATAATATACTTTTTCATTCGGATTTCCCCATTCATCATATTCTCCAGTTGTCAACGGAATTGTATCATCTAACATAGTGGTAACCACATCTACAAAAGGAACTTGTGCAATTACTCCGTTGTATAATTCTGGTGCCATATTAACAATTGCTCCCATTAGCAAACCACCAGCCGATCCACCTTCAGCATACAAATGTGCTGCCGAAGTGTATTTTTCTGCAATCACAAATTTTGAACAGTCAATAAAATCGGTGAAAGTGTTAATTTTCTTTAAAAGTTTTCCGTTCTCATACCACTCTCTTCCTAAGTCTTCGCCTCCTCTAATATGTGCAATTGCATAGATAAATCCTCTATCCAATAAACTCAAACGAGTTGATGAAAAATACGGATCCATCGTAGCTCCATACGAACCGTAAGCATATAATAACAATGGATTTTTACCGTCTTTTTTAATCCCTTTTCTGTAAACAATTGAAATTGGCACTTTAGTTCCGTCAGTTGCTGTTGCCCAAATTCTTTCTTCGATGTAATTATTCTTATCAAATTTTCCACCCAATACTTCTTGTTCTTTCAATACTTTTTTCTCCTGCGTTCTCATGTTAAAATCAATCACAGAAGATGGTGTTGCCATTGATTGGTATCCATAACGAAGAATTTCGGTGTCAAAGTCTACATTAGTTGTAGTGTAAGCCGTATAGGTTTCAATAGCAAAAGGTAAATAATATTCTCCTTTTCCATTCCAAGGCATAATTCTAATTTTATTCAATCCATTAGAACGCTCTTCAACCACTAAATAATCTTTAAAAATTTCGATTCCTTCTAATAAAACATCTTTTCTGTGTCCAATTAAATCATTCCAATTTTCAGCCGCTGTAGCTGTTTCTGGAGTTTTCATTAATTTGAAGTTCGTTGCTTTATCTTTATTGGTTACGATGTAAAAACTATCACCATAATGCGAAATCGAATATTCTAATCCACGTGTTCTTTTTTGGAAAACTCTAAATTCTCCATTAGGATTTTTAGATTCCAAAATTTGATATTCAGAAGTCAATGTACTTGATGAACCAATCACCAAATATTTTTTAGATTTTTCTTTGTAAACAAACGTGTTGAACGTATCGTCTTTTTCGTGAAAAACCAAAATATCAGCAGAAGATTCTGTTCCTAATGAATGCTTGTAAATTTTATCGGAACGTAAAGTTTGTTGATCATTTCTTGTGTAGAATAATGTTTTATTATCGCCAGCCCAAGTAGAACCTCCCGAAGTGTTTTCTATTTTTACCGGAAGGATTTCACCTGTTTCTAAGTTTTTAATTTGAATCGTATATTGTCTTCTTGAAACTAAATCTACTCCAAACGCCACCCATTTATTATCCTCACTTACATTTAATCCAGATAAGTTGAAATAAGCGTGTCCTTTAGCCATTTCATTACAATCAAACATGATTTCTTCTTTGGCATCTAAACTTCCTTTTTTACGAGAATAAATTGGGTAATCTTTTCCTTTTTCGAAACGAGTAATATAGTAATAACCATTGTATAAATAGGGAACCGAACTATCATCTTCTTTAATTCTTCCTTTCATTTCCAAAAACAATTCGTCTTGAAATTGTTTGGTATGAGCAGTCGATTTTTGGTAATATTCGTTTTCTTTATTCAGATAATCAATAACTTCTGGGTTTTCTCTTTCGTTTAACCAATAATAGTTATCAATTCTTTTATCACCGTGCTTTTCTAATGTTTTTGGAACAATTTTAGCAACTGGCGGCTGTAATTTATCAGACATTTTTTTTGTTTTATTTTGACTGTGAACTGGAGCAAAAATAACACAACCTAAAAGGAAATACGTGATTTTTTTCATGAAGTTTTACAATAATTATTAACTGCTAATTTAGTATTTTTGTCGGAATAAAAAAATAAAAATTATGTTTGGAGATATTATGGGCATGATGGGTAAACTAAAAGAAACCCAACAAAAAGTAGAAGAAACAAAGAAGCGTTTAGACTTTGTTTTAATCGATGAAAAAAGCGCTGATGGCTTGCTTGAAGTAACGCTTACCGCTAACAGAAAAATCAAAAACATTACCGTAAGTGACGATTTACTTAGCGATAAAGAAATGTTAGAAGATTATTTAGTTAACGTTTTAAACAAAGCTATTGAAAAAGCTACAAACGTTCACGAAACAGAGTTAGCTGCTGTGGCAAAAGAAGGTATGCCAAACATTCCAGGAATGGATATGTTTAAATAATTCCCATTCCTAAAGCAATTGCTACTAAAAGCAATAAAACAGCAACAAAAACTTGGAGAAATTTTAGGGTAACTTTCTTTAAAAGTTGGTTACCCAAATACGCTCCTGTAATAGCACAAAGTGTTGCAGAAATCAACAATACTTTATTTTCATACAAAGTATAAGTGGTAATTTTAGAAGCGTAAACACTCAATCGGGTAAAATCGATAAACATTGAAACTACAATTCCTGTGGCGATAAAACTTTCTTTGGATAAACCTACTTTAATCAAAAACGCACTTCGCAAAGCACCTTGATGTCCCGAAAGTCCACCAAAAAATCCGCTTAAAATTCCACCTAAAGGCAATTTATCTTTTCCAAATTCCAATTTACTTAAAAACGGAATCAAGTCTAAAAGAGCAAAAATCACTAATAAAATCGCAATGATGAATTTCACTGGAAAAACGTCTAATTGTTTTCCAAAAAGCGAATAACTAAATAAAGGTTCTAAATCGGAAATTTGTAACAACAACCCCGAACCAACAAAAGCAGCAATAATCGCAGGAATTCCGAATTTCAATAAAACTTCTTTATTCGCATGTTTCCCAACCAAGAAAAACTTGAATAAATTATTGGCAAAATGAACCAATCCACACAATCCTATCGCAATATCAACTGGAAAGAACAACATGAAAACAGGAGTTAATAAAGTTCCCAATCCAAAACCTGAGAAAAAGGTTAGAATTGCGGTTAAAAAAGCTACGATTGAAATTATTACTATTTCCAAAATTAAAAAGTTAGTTTAGAAAAGATTTCCATTACATATTCGTGCATGACTTCTTTATAATCCAAATGTGTTACAATACGAAGTTTTCCATGTCCCATCGAACTAATAGCAATGCCTTTTTGCTTCAATTTTTCCGTAAAAAGCTTTTCATCTACAAAAGGTTGTAAGCCAAAAATCAAAATATTGGTTTCCACAGGTTCTACATTAGCAACCCAAGGCATTTTTTCTAATAAACCACCTAATTCTTTCGCTCTTCTGTGGTCAATTTCTAAACGACTGATGTTGTTTTGCAACGCAAATAATCCAGCTGCAGCCAGATAACCTGATTGTCGCATATTGCCACCAAAAATTTTTCTAATGCGCAAAGCACGATGCATATCTGCTTTACTTCCTAATAAAACCGAACCCACAGGAGCACCCAATCCTTTCGATAAACAAACCGAAATCGTATCAAACAATTCGCCAAACTGCTTTGGATGTTGTTTTTTTGCTACCAAAGCATTCCACAAACGTGCACCATCTAAATGGTATTTCAAATTATGGCCGATGCAAACTTGCTTAATTTCTTGTAAAGGTTGTAAGTCATAACAAGCTCCACCACCTTTATTAGTAGTATTTTCAATACTTACTAACGAAGTTAAAGGTGCGTGATAAAATTCTGGGTCATTAATACCGTTTTTAACCAAATCAGCTGTAATCATCCCACGATTTCCATCAACCAAACAACAAGAAACGCCACTATTAAACGAAGCTCCGCCTCCTTCGTAATGATAAATGTGTGAGTATTTATCGCAAATTACTTGTTCACCAGGCTGAGTATGCAACTTAATCGCTGTTTGATTTGCCATCGTTCCCGAAGGAAAAAACAAAGCGGCTTCCATCCCAAATAAATCAGCCAAAGTTTCCTCTAACTCATTGACTGTTGGGTCTTGTTTATATACATCATCACCTACTTTAGCATTAAACATAGCGTTTAACATCTCAACTGAAGGCTTGGTTACGGTATCACTTACTAAATTTATTTCCATAGAATAAAAAAGAATAGCTATTTTTGTTGTGTAAAACTACAATATTTATGATAAATACAGAACAAGTCAGAGATATTATTGATCGCCTTGGTGCGTTAAGGAGGTATCTTTGACATTGATGCCAAAACGATTGAAATAACTAACGAGGAAGAAAAAACCTTCGCTCCTGACTTTTGGAACAACGCCAAAGAAGCCGAAATTATTATCAGAAACCTACGTACGAAAAAAAAATGGGTTGAAGATTATAACAAAGGTATTGAACTTTCAGAAGAGCTTCAAATTATGATGGATTTCTACAAAGAAGGTGATGTATCTGAAGAAGAAGTTGAAGAGCAATATCAAAAAACCTTACAACACATTGAAGATTTAGAATTTAGAAACATGCTTTCCGATGAAGGAGACAGCATGAGTGCTGTATTGCAAATTACCGCTGGTGCTGGTGGAACCGAAAGCTGTGATTGGGCTTCCATGTTAATGCGAATGTATTTGATGTGGGGTGAAAAACAAGGCTACAAAATCAAAGAATTGAATTTTCAAGAAGGCGATGTAGCTGGAATTAAAACGGTAACGTTAGAATTTGAAGGTGATTTTGCTTTTGGTTATTTAAAAGGTGAAAATGGTGTACATAGATTAGTGCGAATTTCTCCTTTTGATAGTAATGCGAAACGCCATACCTCTTTTGCATCGGTTTATGTGTATCCTTTGGTGGATGATTCTATCGAAATTGAAATCAATCCAGCAGATATTGAAATCATTACTTCGCGTTCGAGTGGTGCTGGTGGACAAAATGTAAATAAGGTAGAAACCAAAGTACAATTATTTCACAAACCTACAGGAATTCAAATTCAGTGTTCAGAAACTCGCTCGCAACAAGACAACCGCCAACGAGCGATGCAAATGTTGAAATCGCAGTTGTACGAAATTGAGCTTAAAAAACAACAAGCACAAAGAAGCGATATCGAAGCTGGAAAAATGAAAATCGAATGGGGTTCACAAATTAGAAACTATGTGATGCATCCTTATAAATTAGTTAAAGACGTTCGTTCAGGATATGAATCCAGTGATGTGGAAGGCATTATGAATGGAGAAATCGATAATTTTTTGAAAGCCTATTTAATGATGATGGGACAAAAAGAAGAATAATAACTAAACATAAATACAAAAATCAATTAAACACTAATGAAGCATTTTTTTACACTACTTTCTTTAATTACAATTACATGTTTATCTGCACAAACTAAATTTGAAAAAGGATATTATATTAGTACTAATGGAACAAAATCTGAGGGATATATTAAAAACAGTGATTGGAAAAACACTCCTAATTTAATTGAATTTAAATCTAATTTAAATGAAAATTCAGTTGAAATAAATACATCGCTAATTAAAGAATTTGAGATCGAAAACAAGTTAAAATATAAAAGATTTAATGTGGATATTGAAAAATCATCCGTTACTTCTGGTCAATTATCAAATAATAGTAAAACACCAAATTTTAATAAAGAAAATCTTTTATTAAAAGTATTAATTGAAGGTAAGGCTTCACTTTATCAATTTAATGAAAGTGGTATTGAGAAATTCTTTTATTCAACGGATAAGAAAGATATTGAACAATTAATTTTTCTTTCATATATAGCAGATGCAGAAGATGTGAATTCTTTGAAAGTTCAAGGTATAGATTATATTATTGAAAATTCAACAATTCTATACAATAGAACGTATAGAAAACAATTAAATGAGAATGTTAATTGTGGTAATTCAAGAGATGAAATTAGCAAACTAGGGTATTCAAAAACTAATTTAGTGAATTTCTTTAAAAAATATAATGAATGTGAAAATTCAGAATTTAAAAAATTTGAAAGTGGAAATAAATCAACTTTTAGATTAAAAGCTTCTTTGATTAGTAATTTAAATTCTCTAAATCTAAAATTTAATAATAATGATTATTATGAAACAAACTTTGGCACATCTATAGATTTTGGGTTTGGATTTGAGGCAGAAATAATTTTACCATTTAATAATAATAAATGGTCAGTTATTTTAGAACCTTCTTACAATATTTATAAAAACTCAGATCATTTAACTTACACATTCTATACAACAACTTTAGAACAAGATGTTAATGTAGAATATAACTATATTCAAATACCTATTGGAATAAGACATTATTTTTATATTAACGAAAAAGCGAGTATTTTCATAAATGCTGCATATAATGCAAAATTAAGCGTTAAATCTAATGGAATTAAGTATGAAGTTGTTACCGATAATAATTTAGAAATATTCCCAAGCTTAAATAATGTTGCATTTGGCTTAGGCTTTAATTATAAAAAATATTCTATTGAAACAAGAGTATTCAGTAATACTCAAATTTTAAAAGGAAGTAGTGAAAATAAGTTTGCCGATTACAAAAATATTTCTCTAAACTTGAGATATCAATTTTTATAATTTTTTAAAAGCCGAATTTTTAAATTCGGCTTTTTTTATAATTTCTTAAAAAAACCAATTTGTTTTTATATTTTAGACAAAATTTACCAATCTATCTAAAAAATGAAACAATCTACAATCGAAGAAATCAACGAAGTACTAAAAGGAACAATCGTTGGTTCAACTTCAATAAAAATTACAGCACCCGAGCAATTAGATATAGCCAATGAAACCGAAATTTCGTTTATTGGAAACAAAAAGTATGAAAAATTTTGGGCAACTTCAAAAGCTTGTGTAGCCGTTGTAAATGAAGACATTTCAATCGAACCAGGTGAAAATAGAGCTTTTATAAAAGTAAAAAATGCTGATTTAGCCATGTCTCAGGTTTTAACTCTTTTTGCTCCTCCTCCACCCGTATTCAAAACAAATATTCATCAAACTGCTACCATTGACGAAACAGCTAAAATTGGTGATGGTGTGAAAATTGGTGCAAATTGTTACGTGGGACCAAATGTAGTAATAAGAGAAAACACCATTCTATATCCAAATGTTACTATTTTAGACGAGTCAACCATTGGCAAAAACACCACAATTTGGCCAGGTGCTGTTGTTAGAGAACGTTGCCATATCGGAAATGATTGTATCATTCATCCAAATGCAACTATCGGAGCAGACGGATTTGGTTTCCGTCCTGATCCTGAAAGAGGGTTGGTAAAAATTCCTCAAATTGGAAATGTTATCATCGGTAACAATGTTGAAATCGGTGCCAACTCATCTGTAGATAGAGGCAAATTCAGTTCAACTATTTTAGGAGATGGTTGTAAAATTGATAATTTGGTTCAAATCGGGCATAATTCTAAATTAGGAATGTTCTGTATTATGGCAGGAAACAGTGGATTAGCTGGTTCGGTAACTCTTGGAAATGGTGTAATAATAGGTGGAAGTGCTTCTATCAAAGACCATGTTACTATTGGAGATGGTGCGATGATTGGTGCTGGTTCAGGTGTTGCTGCTGATGTTGAAGCTGGCAAGACAATGTTAGGTTATCCTGCAATTGATGCAAAAGACGCTTTAAGACAATGGGCGATTTTAAAAAGAATGGTAAACGATTCCAAAAAATAAACATTCGTTAAAAATTAAGACTAAATCCATCTAAAAATTCAATTTTTCGGATGGATTTTGTATTTTAGCCAACCAATAAACAACAATACCCAAATGGACATTAATTTCAATAAAAACGAAGATCATAACAAACTTTTACTTTCCGATTTAAAAAACAGATTTGCTCAAGTTAAATTAGGTGGTGGACCAAAACGTATCGAAAAATTACATGCTGAAGGTAAAATGACAGCACGTGAACGCATCGATTATCTTTTAGATGAAAAAGCAAAAAGCATTGAAATTGGTGCTTTTGTTGGAGATGGTATGTATAAAGAACACGGCGGTTGTCCTTCTGGAGGAGTTGTTGTAAAAATCGGATTTATTTCTGGAAAGCAATGTATTGTAGTGGCAAATGATGCTACTGTGAAAGCTGGTGCTTGGTTCCCAATTACTGGAAAAAAGAACCTTCGTGCACAAGAAATTGCTATGGAGAACCGTTTACCAATTATATATTTAGTAGATTCTGCTGGTGTTTATTTACCAATGCAAGACGAAATTTTCCCAGATAAAGAACACTTCGGTCGTATTTTTAGAAACAACGCCATTATGAGCAGTATGGGAATTACCCAAATTGCCGCTGTAATGGGAAGTTGCGTGGCAGGTGGTGCTTATTTACCAATTATGAGCGATGAAGCCATGATTGTAGATAAAACCGGAAGTATTTTCTTAGCTGGTAGTTACTTAGTAAAAGCTGCTATTGGAGAAACTATTGATAATGAAACACTTGGTGGAGCAACTACGCATTGCGAAATTTCAGGTGTAACTGATTATAAAGCTAAAGATGATAAAGATGCATTAAATAGAATTAAAAGTATCGTAGGTAAAATTGGTGATTTCGATAAAGCAGGATACAATCGTGTGAAAGCAGAAAAACCAACTTTAGAACCAAAAGATATTTACGGAATTTTACCAAAATCGAGAGCTGACCAATACGATATGTATGAAATCATCAAACGTTTGGTAGACAATTCTGAATTTGACGAATATAAAGGTGATTATGGAAAAACCTTAATCACTGCTTACGCTCGCATTGATGGTTGGGCAGTTGGAATTGTAGCTAACCAACGTAAAATTGTAAAAAATGCCAAAGGCGAAATGCAGTTTGGTGGTGCAATTTATTCTGATTCTGCTGATAAAGCAACACGATTTATTGCGAATTGTAACCAGAAGAAAATTCCATTAGTTTTTGTGCAAGATGTTACCGGATTTATGGTAGGTTCAAAATCAGAACACGGAGGAATTATCAAAGATGGTGCAAAAATGGTAAATGCGATGGCGAATTCGGTAGTTCCAAAATTTACTGTAATTGTTGGAAATTCATACGGAGCAGGAAATTATGCCATGTGTGGAAAAGCTTATGATCCAAGATTAATATTCGCTTGGCCAAGTGCTGAATTAGCAGTTATGGGCGGAACACAAGCAGCAAAAGTGTTAGCACAAATTGAAGCTTCTTCTTTAAAAGCAAAAGGTGAAGTAATAGATGAAGTAAAAGAAAAAGAATTATTTGATAAAATCAAAGCACGTTACGACGAACAAGTTTCGCCTTACTACGCAGCTTCTCGCTTGTGGACTGACGCTATTATTGATCCATTGGAAACAAGAAATTGGATTTCGATGGGAATTGAAGCCGCTAACCACGCTCCTATTGAAAAACAGTTTAATTTAGGTGTGATTCAGGTTTAGCTAATTATTCAAATATGGAAATCAAAGAAGATTATTTCAGAATTCATAAAAAGGGAAATATTTATATTCTAAGCGATAGAATTCCTTTCATATGGAAAGAAATGTTAATATGGAATTTGCCTACTTTTTTGGGCTTATTATATGTATTTGGTCCAGTTGTAGGTGTTTATATTTTCATATTAACTCTGTTTTTTTATGTCTTATTTCGTTTTGCTTCTTGGATATTTTATACTGAAATTCAGATTAATATAGAAAGTGGTGAAATGATTAAAGTAAAAAAAATAATTAACAAGACTCAAAATATTAATTTAATCACCAATAAGTTTGATTCAAGTAAATTTGAATACACAGAATTAAATAGAAGTGGAAATACTAAATTTTTAATGAATTACAAAACTCATAAAAATAATGAACTTTTAATTTTAAGGAATAAAAAAGACAAAGAGTTTATTGAAAAATATATAGTTGAAAAAATAATTCTTACAAATTAAAATATATGTTACTTTTTAATACCATTCTGTTTTTATCTCATATATAAGATAAAATGCGTTGTTTTTATCTCACACATAAGATAAAATTCATTATTTTTATCTCTCAAAAGAGACAAAATATTTTTTTTTATAAAATATTTGATCTATAAAATAATTTAAAAGAGATGTCTATCATAATAATTTGTTCCTAATTTATGCGCTTTTATGAAATTCAATAATCCTAATTAAACTAGTTTTAACAAAGATAAATATCGTCTCAATTACTTTATCTTTGCATCATGTCAAAATCATTATTCCAACCCTTCGAAACAAATATTTCAGGTATTTCCTTACCCGAAAAATTCACGTTTCCTTTTTATTACGAACCGCATGAATTAAGCATTATTGCTGCAACTGAATTGCAATCGTATTTAGAAACGCAAACCGATTTTGAACATAATTTCGGATTGAAAGAAAATCAAGAAGGATTAGTAATTGGAAAAATGTTTGGGGTTTTGGTTTGTAAAAATCAAGAAGATGAATTGGGATATTTATGGGCTTTTTCTGGAAAATTGGCTGGTGTGAATCATCATTCCTATTTTGTTCCAACGATTTTTGACATGTTGCACGAAGATGGTTTTTTTAGAAAAGAAGAAGAAGTTTTAAATGCGATCAATCGTCAAATTGAAATTTTAGAAAATTCAGACGAACTTCAAAGCAAAAAAAATCAATTAGAAACTACTAAAATTGAAGCTTTATCCGATATTCAAAATCAGAAAGATAAAATCAAAATGCTGAAGATAGAACGTGATGAAAGACGAATTTCATTTACCAATTTATCTTCCTCTGAAATTGAACAATTAGAATTGGAACTTTCGGAAGAAAGTAAAAAAGAAAGCATTTTACTAAAAAAAATGACGAAATATTGGAATTTTCAAATTGAAAATGCACAAAAAGAAGTCAATTTAATTTTAGATACAATAAATCAACTTAAAGATGAACGTCGTTTAAAATCGGGTGCTTTGCAACAAAAATTATTTGCTGAATATTCGTTTTTAAACCAATTTGGTGAACGAAAAAGTATTGGCGAAATCTTCAACAATAATCCACCTGCTGGAGCTGGAGAATGTGCTGCTCCCAAGTTATTACATTACGCTTTCGAACTTAATTTAAAACCCATTGCTATGGCTGAATTTTGGTGGGGACAATCGCCAAAATCGGAAATTAGAAAACACAAACAATTTTATCCGGCTTGTAAAAGTAAGTGTGAGCCAATTTTAATGTCTCACATGCTAAATGGTTTGGATATGGAAGCAAATCCGTTTCAGGAAAATCCAGCGGAAGGAAAAGACATAGAAATAGTTTTTGAAGATGAGGTTTTAGCTGTGATTAATAAACCTGCTGAATTTTTATCCGTTCCTGGAAAAATCATATCGGATTCTGTTTACCAAAGAGTGAAAGAATTATATCCAAATGCAACCGGACCATTAATTGTGCATCGTTTAGACATGTCAACTTCGGGTTTAATGCTGATTGCAAAAGACGAAGAAACGTATGTAAAATTGCAAAGTCAATTCATAAAACGAACTATTAAAAAACGATACGTTGCTTTATTAGATGGTGTTTTAACTGAAGAACAAGGCTTTATCGATTTACCTTTACGAGTAGATTTAGACGATAGACCAAGACAATTAGTTTGTTACGAACACGGAAAACCAGCGCAAACTAAATGGAAAAAAATTGAAGTTAGAAATAACCAAACTTTGGTTTACTTCTATCCTATCACGGGAAGAACGCATCAATTAAGAGTACATGCTTCACATGAATTAGGTTTAAAAACACCTATTGTAGGTGATGATTTATACGGAACCAAAGCCAATCGTTTGCATTTACATGCTGAAAGTTTGACTTTTGAGCATCCAGTAAGCAAAAAGCAAATTACTTTAAAAGCTGAAATACAATTTTATAAAAAAGGATAGCTAAAAGCTATCCTTTTACTAATAATTTAATCTGAAATTGAATTAAATTATTTTAGATAAAAACTAACGCTATAAACTAATTTTATCTTTTCTTTTCTAGTTCTACTTAATAACTGGAACACTCTGGTTCAATACATTTCCAAGTTGTTCCATTATGAAATTGTATACAATTCAAATCGGTATTATATATTATCATACCTGCAGCTCCAACTGGTCTCTGAGCAGTTGTCATTCTAGGTATAACTAATCCTTTGGTTTTAGTATCAAAAGCAATAAAACCAGATGGAATTGAAGTTGGGAATCCAGTGGCCATTGTAGCTTGTGTTCCAATACCAATATTAGTTTGTGTATCAGCAGGAGTTAAATTTGGAGAAAAAGGTGAACAACAATCTTCGGCAGAATTAATTTCTATATAAAAAGATGATGCAGCATTACCATTCCCATCAATATACAAATAGTAAGTATTACCTATTGTTAATCCACTTAAATTAAACTCTGCATTTGCAGTTATTCCTGCAGTATATATATTATTCCAAGCTAATGTTCCCCCACCAAGAGAAGTATGATAACTATGATTATTAACTCCTCCTCCAGCATTTTGGTCATCTGGACAACCACCAGCTACTACAGAAAAAGTACCACTACTACAGTCTGTACCAGACCTTGAGACTACAATAGGTTGCATGTCACTACTCCCAGGGGAGCTTGTATTGAGCATGCCACTAACCGTTAAATAGGCTGTTGTTGATGTCGCTTTAAATGCATACCATCCACTATTGTTATTTGCACCATTCCAAGAACAAGTACCAACTGAATCACCAGGATAATTTGGATCATTAGCTGTATATCCATTATTTGTACCACGAACTACATATTTAGCATCTAAGCATGTTCTATCTTCACAAAAATTATTTATGGAACTTCCTGTAACATCATTAACTTTAATTGGAGGTCCGAAAATTAAATCAACTCGCTCAAATGAAACTTCAGTAACAGTACCTTCTGAAATTTGAAGTGTCCAATTTCCATTTGGATTTAACCCATTAAAATTACTGAAGCTATTTGCAACATCTACTCTATAATAACCAATACTAAATGGCCAATATGCTCCTTTTACAGCTGTTGTATAATCATTAATTCTTTCTAAACTTGGATCGTCTCTAAATTTAACATTCATCCATTGTGAAGTTATTGAAGAAGTATAATATGATGGTGTGCTACTACCAAATATATCTATAAATGTTGTACCATCAGGAGCAACCAACCTTGCTCTATAAGTAGACAAGTTACCTCTACATGCAGAAGTTCCAAGCTGAATATTAATTTGTCTGAGAACAGTTCCAGTTGATGATAAAGGATTTGGCAAACCAGAAACTGCAATAGTTTTTGTAAATCCTGTATATGCACCTCCTGAACTCCAAGAATCACAAGCGCTAACAGTAGTATTTGAAAACGTTTGAGAAATGATATTACTTATTCCAAATAACAATAAAAAGAGAGAAAAATAATTTTTCATAGTTGTGATGTTTTAATTAATTCCAATAATACCAAGCAGTACCATTAAATACAGCAATAGCATTTTTTGTAGTATCATAACACATTAAGCCAGGATAAGGGCTTTTGATGTTAATATGAGGGGATACTACTTTTGGTAACATTAATGCTTTATTAGTTGATTCTAAAACTAAAACTCCAGAAGCAGATGAGGATGTAGCACCAATTATTACTCCATCAAAAGTATCTGCACTTGGATTAACAGAATAAGAAGATAAACTTGAAGTTCCTGTTAAGTTTAACCAAATCCCATTTTGTCTTACTTTTACTCTACCATCTGTTTTATCAATTAAAAAAGTACCATTTGAAGCAGCAACACCTGTAGGTAATACTTCTACCATTGGCAATACTATACCTTTATTTTGCCCGGTTGGAAAATCCAAAATAGCATCTGTATGAATTGAAGTTGTCTCTATACCCACTTGAGAATAAATGACTAAATTTGTAATTAACATTAAAACTGTAAAAATTGTTCTATTCATATCTTAAACTTTAAATTATTAACTACACTTAACTATTAAAAACAAAAAAGTCGAATCAGAATAATCGCTTTGATGCAATTATAATTTTATCTCAAAAGTTATATTTTAGACTCGCTTTGTTTATCGTTTCATGGCAAAATGTGCTTTGAATTGTTTTTTAACTCCATTATCTAAATAATCTACGGTGAACCAATAATCGGTAGATGGCAAATGTTCTTGGTTATAAGTTCCATCCCATTTTTCAATTCCTCGTAACTGTTTGATTAATTTTCCATATCGATCAAAGATGTAAATTACATCAGTATCTTGTAAGCCCGCAATGAACCAAGTATCGTTATATCCATCTCCATTTGGCGTGAAGTATTGCGGATAGTTTATCACAAAAACAGTTTGAACTAAATAAGTACATCCTTGAGTGTCGACTACTGTTATCGTATGAGGTCCAGAACTTACATTCGTAAATACATTTGAAGACTGTAATGTTCCTTCATCTAATGAATACAACAAAGTACCACTTCCACCTGTTACATTTACTGTTAATGTAGCATTTCCACTAAAATATTCACTTTGGGTAACAGTCATGCTTACAGCTGGAGTAACTGAAGTTACATTTGCTGTTACCATAGTTGCAATATCTGAAGAAACACAATTAGTAATACTATTTGTTGCAATTACTCCATATGTTCCTACTGTATTTGCTGAATAGGTAGCATTGTTAGAGTTTGGAATAGCAACTCCATTGAAATACCAAACAAAATCATAAGTCGCATTATCTAAACCTGAATCTAATGTGTAATATTGGAATGGAACTCCAAATTCATCCACACAAATCGCTCCATCAGTTAAAACAGGTTTTGGTAATGGATTCACATATACTCGCACTGTAATTGGTGTTCCTGAACATCCAGCTGACGTTGGGGTAATTATATAATCTACATAACCTGCTACATTATCAACTGATGTTGTTAGATTCTGAATAATAGTATACGTTGGTCCAGGTGCACTTCCTGCACTTGCTCCATCAACTCCAACTGCATTTATTGTCCAATTGAAAACTGTTCCTGAATTAAAGGACGATAAAAATATATTAGTAGGAAGAACTCCGCTACATAATGGTGGATGTGTCGGATTAGTAAATAACTCTGGACGTGGATTCACTAAAACTGTTACTGATTGCGGTGTTCCTATACATCCATTGAATGTTGGAGTAATTTGATACGTTACACTTCCTTGAGATAATCCAGTTGTTGTTAATACTTGTTGGATACTAGTTCCTGTTCCATTTGATGCACCTGCTACTCCCGTAACGTTTGTTACTACCCAACTAAACACTGTTCCTGGTATAGTTCCTGTAAACGAAATATTAGTTGTTTCTCCTGAACAAATTGGAGCTGTACTACTCGCAACTGTTAAATCTGGAATAGGATTTACTTGAACACGAATTTGAATTGGATTACCTGCGCAACCATTTGCCTCAGCTATGATTGTATAGATTACTTCAACTGTTGATGTTGTTCCAGTACTAACCGTTAATACTTGATTAATAGAATTTCCTGTACCTCCTGATGCTCCAACAACGTTTCCTCCTGTTACCGTCCATGAAAAAATAGCTCCAGGTACATTACTAGTCAATTGAATATTAGTTGTCCCTCCAGAACAGAATGTTGGGTTTAAGTTGGATGCAATAATTGTTGGAACTACTAAATTAATATTACTAAAAGGTGATGAAACTGGCGATGTACAACTTCCATTTGAAGCAAACACAGTATAATTAGTACCTAAAACCATTCCAGAAATAGCTCCTCCAACAGCAACTGATGGTCCTGATGGATTAAAGACATAAGTAATACCTGCTACATAATTCGAGATACTAGAACTTCCTGATGCTGAACAAGAAGCTGGAATTGATGAAACTAATGGAGTTACTGGAACTGATAATTGTGCAGCGTTACTAAATGAAGTAGAACTAGACGATGTACAACTTCCATTTGAAGCAGAAACAATATAATTTGTACCTATTACCATTCCTGAAATAGTTCCTCCAACAGCTACTGATGGTCCTGCTGGATTGAAAACATAAGTAATCCCAGCAACATAATTCGAAATACTTGAACTTCCTGCTGCTGAACAAGAAGCTGGAACAGATGAAACTAATGGAGTTACTGGAACCGTTAATTGTAATCCGTTACTAAATGAAGCTGAAGCTGACGATGTACAACTTCCATTTGA
Organism: Flavobacterium lacisediminis; assembly: GCF_025909975.1. Lineage (GTDB taxonomy): Bacteria > Bacteroidota > Bacteroidia > Flavobacteriales > Flavobacteriaceae > Flavobacterium > Flavobacterium lacisediminis. The sequence goes on from NZ_JAPCIO010000007.1 coordinate 202,562, forward strand.
TGCTGTTACCGAATAACTAGTACCATTAATCATTCCTGAGATAGCACCCGTTCCACTTACTATTGGTCCAGCTGGATTGAAAACATAGGTTATTCCTGCAACATAATTCGAAATACTTGAACTTCCTGCTGCTGAACATGTTGCCGCAACAGATGAAATTATTGGAGTTGCAGGAACCGTTAATTGTGCTGCGTTACTAAATGAAGCCGATGCAGACGATAAACAACTTCCATTTGATGCAGAAACAGTATAATTAGTACCTATAACCATTCCTGAAATAGTTCCTCCAACAGCTACTGATGGACCTGATGGAGTAAAGACATAAGTAATACCTGCTACATAATTTGTGATACTTGAACTTCCTGCTAATGAACATGTTGGCGCAACAGATGAAATTATTGGAGTTGCAGGAACCGTTAGTTGTGCAGCATTGCTAAAACTTGCTGATGCTACAGAAGTACATCCTCCATTTGTTGCTGTTAACGTATAACTTGTTCCAACAGTCATTCCTAAAATTACACCTCCTGCTCCAACAGTTGGACCTGCAGGTGCAAAAGTATATGTATTTGACGTACTATAATTTGATACTGTTGAACTTCCTGCAGCTGAACATGTTGCTGCAACTGATGTTATAGATGGCACTACTGGTGTAAGTAATTGAGCAGCATTGCTGAAACTTGCTGATGCTACCGAAGTACACCCTCCATTTGTAGCTGTAACTGTATAACTTGTTCCAACAATCATTCCTGAAATTACTCCTAATGCTCCAACTGATGGACCCGCAGGTACAAAAGTATATGTATTTGACGTACTATAATTTGATACTGTTGAACTTCCTGCAGCTGAACATGTTGCTGCAACTGATGTTATAGATGGCACTACTGGTGTAAGTAATTGAGCAGCATTGCTGAAACTTGCTGATGCTACCGAAGTACACCCTCCATTTGTAGCTGTAACTGTATAACTTGTTCCAACAATCATTCCTGAAATTACTCCTAATGCTCCAACTGATGGACCCGCAGGTACAAAAGTATATGTATTTGACGCACTATAATTTGATACTGTTGAACTTCCTGCAGCTGAACATGTTGCTGCAACTGATGTTATAGTTGGAACAGTTGGTGTAAGTAATTGAGCAGCATTGCTGAAACTTGCTGATGCTACTGAAGTACACCCTCCGTTTGTGGCTGTAACTGTATAACTTGTTCCAACAATCATTCCTGAAATTACTCCTAATGCTCCAACTGATGGACCCGCAGGTGCAAAAGTATATGTATTTGACGCACTATAATTTGATACTGTTGAACTTCCTGCAGCTGAACATGTTGCTGCAACTGATGTTATAGTTGGAACATTAGGAGTGGTAGGTTGAGAATTAATTGTTACAATTGTTGCTGTAGAAATACAACCTGTGGTTAAATTTTTTACAATTACATTGTATGAATTTGGAGTCAATCCAGAAAATGTTGGGCTTGACTGAAAAGTTGTTCCATTAATACTATACTCAAAATTGGCTCCTGTAGGTGAAGAAACAACAATTGTTCCAGTTCCAACTGAACATGTTGGTTGAACTGTTGCACTAGCCATTGGTGCTGTTATAGTTGGTATAGTATTTATTGTGATATTAGTTGCCGATGACGTACAACCAGTTGGGGTTTTTCTGACAATTACTGAATATGTATTTGGCACTAAACCTGAAAAAGTTGGACTTGCTTGAAAATTAATTCCATCTATACTATATAAATTACCTACGCCAGTTGGAGAAGAAATAACTATAGTACCAGTTGGAGTTGTACATGTAGGTTGAATAGTAGCACTTGCTGTTGGAGCACTTGGATTTGTACATCCATAATAATTTGAGCATAATGAACTTAAAGTACAACCAGCGCCTAAAGTTATTGTTACTTCAATAATATATTGTGCATTTGGAGTAAGGCCATACCATTCTGGATTAAAACCTGATGCAACTCCGTTAGCATTTGAAACTGATGGATTTACATTAGATGCAACATTACAAGAAGTTGATAAAGGTCTTAAAATTGCTGAACGACTTATACATAATGCAGGACTTCCATTGGCTTGTTGAATTAAGCCTACGAAACCATTTGCATCAGCTTGTACTAAATAGTAATTCTTAACAACAGTATTTGTCAATGCTGGAGACCAACTAGAGCATGAACCTGCTGGAAAATTTCTTACACCATAGTTTGCAACTCCTATTATAGGGCAAGTTGGGGCAGAACATGAGCCACAATCAGCTGAAGCAGTTGAACAAGTTACTGTTTGAGGTTGAACACAAGAAACCCCATTTGCGGTTAATGTAAAAGTTACAGAATCACCAGCAGTCAAACCAGCTACAGTATAATTTGAAGGACTTGTGTGCGTAACATTTATAGGAGCTCCTCCGTTAATAGAGTATGAAATTGAAAAATTTGTCTGTCCTACATTGCTGAAATCAAAAGCCAATGAAGTAGGTGTTGAATTAGCAGTATCACAAAATAATCCTAAATTACCACCAGAAGTAATTGTTACCACTATTGGTGCTCTAGGACTTTCACACCCTCCTACAGTTTGACTTACATAATATGTTATTGAACCAGCTGTTGAAGTACTTGGTGTAGGAGCTGTTGATGAAGCTGTTCCACCAGTAGCATTTGTTCCATACCAATTTAATGTGCCACCTGGACTTGGTGTAGCTACTAAAGGAATTGCAGATACTCCTAAACAATAATTAACAGGTGTTGTTACTGTTGGTGCTGGAGGGGCTGCTATAGTTACACAAGTTCCAAAATTACAATTCGCGTTTGCTCCACCAGTAGCATGATTGATTGTTGGTGCGGCAAGTGACTGCCAAGTAGCACCACCGTCAGGATTTCTACTAAAAGTTAAATCATTAGTAGGGTTTGCCCCTACATATTTTAACATTCCTGGAAAGTTTGTATTAATTTGAATTGCACTTTGGAGTGTTGTTACTGAAGCAGGACTTCCAGCAGGAATACAAGGATTTCCACCAAAATCGCTACTTTGAGAAATATTCGATGAGTTAGTAGCCCAATATACGGCATCGATTGGTGTTCCAGAAGCATTATATAAGGCTACCCAACCATCTGTATTTGCTAATAAAAAATTTCTTGAAGCATTATTTTGACAATAATTACTTGTAAAACTAGTGATCTGTATATCGATACTAGCAGCATCTGTAGATGATAAGTTTGTTCCAATAACTAAATGTCCATTAGATGGAATTAATGTCCCATTTGGAATTCGAAAAGATCCACCAGTTGGTGCACCTAAAACATCTTGTCTGCAACCGATAAAATATCCTGAAATATCTATTGCTGAACATGATTTATTATATAATTCTATATATTCCTTTCCAATAGTTCCACCAAAGTTGATTAAGCCTTGATTTCCAGAAGGCTTTGCCATTACTTCATTAATAACAACTTGTCCTACAGTTAAATTAGAAAAAAGTACTGTAAGTAGAAAAACTAATAATAATTTAATTTGAGGGGCTTTCAATTGTAACATAATATCTTTATTTCTTCACAATTAAGAATTCACTTCGTCTGTTTTGTGCGTGTTGTTCTTCGGTACATAGTTTGCAAGCTACTTTTGGTTCGCTTTCTCCAAAACCTTGTCCTGAGATTCTATCTTTTGCTATTCCTTTACTGATTAAGTATTGAACAGTCGATTTTGCGCTTCGGTCTGAAAAATTCAACTTGTACTTAACACATCCTCTACTATCGGTGTGTGATTTTGCGAATATCACCATGTTTGGGTTTTAGTTAATAACTGCAACCAATTTGTTCAACTCTGCTCCTCCTTCTGCAGTAATATTGCTTCTGTTGAACTCAAAGTAGATTGGTTGTAAAATAACTTCTTTCTCTGTGATAATTGGCATGATTGGTTTTAGTGTCAATTCAAAATTAACATCAAGTCCAAGCTCATTTTCTTCAAATTCAAATTTATTAATACTACTGTTTTCATAACCTGATTTGCTAGCGTAACTTACAAAAGTTGGCAAACAAGTTAACATTGATTCCGATTTACCATTAACATCAGTATTTTGATTTGTTAGGNCTACTGTTTTCATAACCTGATTTGCTAGCGTAACTTACAAAAGTTGGCAAACAAGTTAACATTGATTCCGATTTACCATTAACATCAGTATTTTGATTTGTTAGGATTTTTTGGTTTATATCTGTTATAAAAACTGTAGCTCCTTCAATCACATTTCCTGTCATCTCATCTTTTACAACAACTGTTGCTCTAAAATTACAAATCGGATCTGCTTTATAAATATCGTCGTTACCGTCTCTGTTACTTGAGAAAAATCCAACTTTCTTAGTAGTGTTGTAAGTGAATGCAAAATCGTCTTTTGATGTATTTACTGGTTC
>NZ_JAPCIO010000008.1 GCF_025909975.1 Flavobacterium lacisediminis
TTAATACCATCGATACCATTAGCTCCTGTTGCACCAGTTGCTCCTTGACAATCTAAAGCATTCCAAAATCCATCACCATTTACATCTTCTGTAGGATCATTTATTCCATCTCCATTAATATCCCAACAATTAATACCAGCAGCCCCTGTAGCACCAAGTATATTTACTGTTACAACATCTCCTGCTTCGTTTGTATATGTAATTGTACCATCACCATTATCAACTAATGTCGTGATAGTTTCATTACCAGGAATATCAATAATAGTTTGAGTACCATTCTCACTTGTATACGTATAAGTACCATTTCCATTATCTACTAAAGTAGTAACAGTTTCATACAACTGAACAATATCTGAAATATTAATAACCTGAGTAACACCATTATCATCTATATAAGTAAATGTAGTACCATCATAATATACATTACCTCCGTGCTCATGAATAATTTCAATTAATTCATTTAGTACGTTAGTATTCGATACAATATCCGTAAAATTAGAAATTACATCGCCAACTATATTAATCGTTGTAACTGTTCCATTTTCACTTGTGTACGTATAAGTACCATCTCCATTATTAACTAATGTAGTTATGGTTTCATACAACTGAACAATATCTGAAATGTTAATAACCTGAGTAACACCATTATCATCTATATAAGTAAATGTAGTACCATCATAATACACATTACCTCCGTGTTGATGAATAATTTCAATTAATTCATTTAACACGTTAGTATTCGATACAATATCCGTAAAATTAGAAATGACATCGCCTACTATATTAATAGTTGTTTGCGTACCATTTTCACTTGTATACGTATAAGTACCATTACCATTATCAACTAATGTTGTTAATGTTTCAAACTGATCTACAAGAGTTTGAAAATTAATTACAGTAATACCTCCTACTTCATTTGTGTAAGTAAAAGTTCCGTTTCCATTGTCTACTAAAGTAGAAACAATTAAAGCTGACACATCATCTGAAGTAGCTATTCTGCGCCATCGATCAATATACCAATAATAATATCCTGGCGTGATATCATTAACCGTTGAAGTATTAAAGACTAACAAACTATTAATGTTTCCATTAGTAATAGTTGTTACATCTGTAGTACTCGTCAACGGCACCTGAGGAATCCTAATACCTTTATTTGCCGACACCACATCTAACATGGTGGAAGCATTGGGCATAGGAGTCCCGATACCTACTTGGGAATATACCGACATCCCAAATAGCAAGACTAAAGCCTGTAAAATTTTCTTCATAATTTAAAATTTAATATTTATAACAAATTTGAGCATAATTACAAGTCTAGCATCGAAACATGTAATAAGTGGCGAAAAGGATGTAATAATCGATTAAAAAAACAAGATTAACTCTTAGGCGCATGAATAACATCATACTGAATTGCTTGCAATAGCAATTGAAATCCTAAAATAATAGATAGTGTAATAATCATAATAGTTCCCGTTGGAGCTAACTCATGAGAGATCGCAGATTGAATCCAAGTATAAATCCCAAAGAAAACACCAAAGAAAAATAATGGCAAACCAAAGAAAACATACAGGGAACCAATATTAAAGTCATATAAAAAATATTGCTTTACGATTCTCTTGCAAAATGTTTTAAATAATTTTGATCCAAAAATAATTGGCATTGTCCACACATTCATGCTTGACTTTTCATCACCATAAATGGCTGGCATGGCAACATCTTTTATAATTGCTTTCTGAAAATATAGCTCCGCTAATAAGGAAGTTTCAAAAAAATAACGATTAGAAAGTTTGTTAAAATTTAACTCTTTAAATAAATTGGTGTTAAGAGCAATATAACCATTTGTAGGATCAAAATTATTCCAATAACCTGTTGCCATCTTAGTTAAAAATGAAAGCCCAAGATTGCCCATTCTTCTTACTAAAGGCATTTTTTGTAACGCGGTAAAATCTCTAAAACGATTTCCCTTTGCAACCTGACATTTATTGTCAAGCAATGGAGTTATTAGTTCAGGTAAAAAAGACAAATCCATTTGATTGTCCGCATCAACCTTTACAACTATATCTATACGCTCTTGCCAAGCGCGTCTAAAGCCTTTAATTGTTGCACCTCCTACCCCTAAATTAACCTCACTTTCTATAACCTCATATACTACATTTTCATGCAAAACATCAAAAAGGGCACTTGGCAAGGGTTGAGGACTGCAATCATTTACAATTATTACCTTATAAATATAGCTAGGTATTTTAGACAATACATTTTTTATATGTTTCTCTGCATTGTAATACGGAATTACAATGGCAACTTTAAGTTGTAAATTTTCCATATCTTGTTATCTTAAACTTATTTGATTTTTAGCATGAGCTAAATTCCCTTTTGCTAAAACATGCTCACTTTGTATTTTAAGTGCTTTTTCACAAGCTATAACCGCTTTATCATACTCTTGTAATTGATTATAAGCACAACAAATATTATTGTATGCATTGGCTGATGGTCTTAATTGATTTGATTTTATTGCGGCATCAATACAAGCTCTATAATTACCTTCGTTAAAATGCTTTAGACTTAAATTCAAATAGTTATCTGCTTCAGCAGTCTTTGAATTTGAAACACTAGTAGTATTGCTCGCATACAACAAATTATTTTTAGCTAAAGTAAATTCAGGATTTAATTTTAAGGCAGCCTTATAATTTTCAATTGCTTTTTCAGTGTTTTTCAAATTGTAGTAGGCAATACCAATGTTATTATAAGCTTCTGCAAAATTTGGTTTTATTTCAATCGCTTTTTCAGCCATTTTTATGCACTTTTCAAATTCACCCTGATTAAAATAGTGCAAACTCAAGCTAAGAAATAAATCAGCACTCTTTAATTCTGTTGCTCGATTTTCTTGTAAGGTAAAATAGGAAATACGATCTTTTGCAATCTTAGCATATTCAAGCGCCAATTTATTATCAGGTGCCACATTTAAAACAGCTCCTACAATTTGCTCAATTCCTAGCCAATTGTCGCGTTGATGATATAAATTTAAAAGCAGAACTTGAGAATTGTAATAAAACAAATTATCATCAAGAGATTTTTTTAAAAAAACAATAGCTTCATCTTGTCTATTCTTTAAATTTAAAAAGTTAGCATAATAATAATAAGCCATAAAATTTTGAAAATTACAAGCAATAGCTCGTTTAAAATAAGCCTCTGCTTCATCGGAAAAACCTGTTTTATCCTTTAAAATACCAAGATTTATATATAAATTGGTGTAGTTTGGATTATATACTAAGGCTTTTTTATAATAGGTTTCAGCTTGTTGATAATCACCTTTTGCCATAAGTGCTAAACCATAATTCATTAATCCTCTACCGTTTTTAGGGCTCTTCTCAGTTACATCTTTCCACATTAACAAAGGAGAACTCCATACCTCATTTCTTTGTCTTATTCCATAAACATTAACTGTAAAAAAAATTCCTAATAACAAATAAGCCAAATAGTGTACTTTAACATTTTTAAAAATTTCTATCAAAATATCAAAAAAACGTTTTACGGTAAAAATTACAGCAATTACTAAACCTATGTAAGGCGTAAATGCTCTATGGTCATTTAATACCTCAGAAAATGGAATAACAGAAGAAGTAGGCAATAATGCTATTAAAAACCATAAAATACCAAATGAAATAAGTCTTGTTTGCTTGCTTTTTGTTAATTTAATAGCTACATACAATAAAAGAAACAATCCTAAAAAACCTAATATAGCCTTATCTTCCATTATTGAGGTAAAAACCATTTGGTCTGAATCTAAACTTAGATTATAAGGATAAAAAAAAGTGATAAAATAATGACAAACAACATAAGGTTGCGTAATTAAATAAGACCATCTATCTACACCTCCAGGCGTAAAAGTTTTAGGAAGCATTTGAGAATAAAAAACTAAAAATAAAGCAGTAAATAACACGGATGGTAAAACAGTTATAAAAGCATTTTTAATTTTTAGTAATTCTGACTTTTTAAAAAAATTACCTAAATAAGCTTTTTCTTCAAAAACAAGTACATATAAAAATAAAAGAGGAGAAAAAACAAAACCCATTTCTTTTACAAAAAAACCAATGAACGGAAAAAATAAATACAAATTATACTTTTTCCATATTCCGCCTTTCAAATAAAAAACAAAACCTAAAACAATATAAAAAGCAGCTACAATTTCGGCTCTTTGAATAATATAATTCACAGTTTCGGCATTAGCACATAGTAAACCAAACATAGAGGCTGCTAACAAACCATAAAATTTAGTATTAGTTAAATACCCTAATTTTTCTAGCAATAATTTCACAAAAAACAATATTGCAATACACAGTAGTACAAAAGTTATAAAAATATGAATATGAAAAGCCTTAGAATTAAGACCTCCAGCTAGTTGATAATCAATTGCATTTTCTAAAGCTAAATAAGGTCGATAAGTTTGATTTGCAGGTAAAGAACTAATAGTTGTAGGATCAGTAAAAAACTTCACAATATCAATTTCTTGAATAGCTGTATTATTTAATATAGTATGATCATCATCAAAAATAAAAATATTATTAAAATGATTGGAATAAGCAAAATATAAAACTCCAAAAAACAAGAAAAAACATACTATAAACACTAAATTAAGTGTTGTCTTACTTAAGGTATTTTTAATCATAATAGTATCAATTAATTTTTAGTAACTTTTTTTATTACGATTACATGATGCAGAGCAAAAACCGTGTTAAATGGACGTAAAACAAACTCAACAACTTTTATAATCCAAGACAAATAAGAAGGCAAAAGCTGTTTAAAATTCAATCCTCCAGAAAGTAAGTAGCGTAAATAATTATTCAATGGTCTTTTATAAGTGATTTCAAGATTAGGAAATAGCTGCTCAAACTTTTTCTTATCACGAATAAAAACAATATGAGACAATGCCTGATTAGCCCCATTCATAAAACCAATACTATCATTACTCCATTGCAATTGCGACAAATCAAAAGATTCTGTTTTAAAAATATTTTTGTAAAAATTTCTTGCAACAAAACCATAATATGGCTCTATTAAAACACAACCTCCACCTGTTTCTAAAACCCTATTAAGCTCTACAAAAAACTTTTCTGGATTAGGAAAATGATGAAAGCAATTAATACCATAAATGGCACTAACAGTATTGTTTTCAAAAGGCATTTGTTGGGCATCAACTACCATATCTAAATTGCTAGCATTTTTTATATCTGTAGCAAGTATATCAGGATATCTTTCTTTAAAAAAACTTACCCCAGCTCCTATTTCAACTCGTTTTACAATTGTTGTGTTAAAAAACTTCTTGTCAAGCGAAATACATAAATCATAAAACTCTGAAAAAACATTTTTCATCATTGTTTTTTCAGACAAAATTTCTTTGTGAATTCGCAACATCTCATCACTATCCGGATCTACATTTTTAAGCCTTGGCTCACTTAAATACTGTTTTATTTTTTCTAAATATTTCATAATACAAATTCATTAAAGTCTATTAATAAGCATCAAAATCTAAAGCATTAAACAAAACCGTATTAAGTTCTAATTTCCGGTTATTAACTGTTAAATCTTTAAAGATTAAATTTAGTGGTGAAGGCCTTAGCCTTTTGGGTATTTCAAAATAATTACTTGCTTTCCAATCAATCGAATTATCTATTCCAATCCAAAGATTAAGTTTCCTTAATTTCATTTCAGTTTCTTTTTTATGGAATAAAAAACCTCCATACTTTTCAAAAAGTATAGCCTTTATAAAAAAGACCGATGTCATAGAAAAAATAAAATCTTCTGTTACTTTATAGTTACAAGACGGATTATTTAATCTCCACCTCAAAGAAGCATCACTCCATTCTCTTTTATAATAATTAACTTTATTTTCTTCATCTTTCAATCGTTTCAAAGCACCAAACCCAATTCTGGCCTCAAGCTCCCCTATCTTTTGAAAATTTAATTTATAGATAAAACCATAACTACTATTTGCATTTGCAACACCTATAACAAAACCATATCCATTATGCCTTGCTAATTCATATGACATTTCTGCTAGTTTAACAAAGAGGCCTTTACCTTGATATGCCGGATGGGTGGCTGTGTTTAATGAAAGTAAACCCAGTTCTTCCTTATCAAAAACGGTAGCTTTAAAAGGCATTAAAGCATAATGAGCTATTAACTTACCAGAATCATATGCATTATACCCCACTACTTCACCATCAGGATTATTTTTATATTGCCATTCAATATAGGCATAGGTAAACTTGTTCGATTCAGGAAACGTAATTTGTAATAAGGCTACAATCTCATCTATAGATGCTTTATCAGTCTTTATTGGTAAAAATTCGTACTCCATATTATTTTTTTAAAATTAATTGCAAACTATCTCTATAAGAGCGGGGAAAAAAACCTAACAACCTAACATCTTTAGTGGTATCAATAGATATCAAATATTTCAATCCTAATAAACTTTCTGATGATATTGGTAATTTCAATTTTAATAATTCAAAACTTCTAGTAATCCAAAAAACAATGGAAAAAGGAACAGGAATAAAAAATATTTTTTTATTTAAAATAGCACCAATTTCCTTGTAAAATGATTTCATTGTAAGCACATGGGTTTCTGCAATAGAAAACAATCCACAATAAGCATTTTCCATTATTACATCTATAGCCAGGCATAAGTCATTAATATGTAAAGTTTGCAATGGCTGCTTTCCTCCACCAATCAAAGGAATAACATTACTCTTTTTTACAAATGAAATAACCTCTGAAGCAAAACCACAATCACCTAAAACTAGTCCAGGTTTAATAACAACATCTGTAGATAAATTAAATATTTTCTCACATTCAAATTTATTTTTTCCATAATGCGACATAGCTTCAGAATGAGCTGAAAAAGAGGAAATAAAAACCATTTTTACATTATGCTTTCTACATAATTTCAAAAGCAAGGATGTACCTTTTAAATTAATTGCATCAGAATTCTTATCAACATCATGCTTAACAAACGCACAATGAATAAAATAATCAACAGATTCAAAATAAACTTCATTTGGAGTTTTTTCTAAAGAATACAAACAATATTCAACCCTTTCTTTTGGTAGAGTTGGCAATCTTCTTACAAAAGCTTTAACATGCATACCCTTATTGCAAAAATAATCGACTAATGCACTCCCTATAAAGCCATTAGCTCCTGTTATTATGACGGATCTTTTATTCATTTTTCAAAACATTTTTAGCAACATTGTAGGCATTAGCCATTAATGTTAAAGTCAATCCTTTCCCTGGTAAATACTTAAAACCCGAGCCGTCGGCTACATATACATTTTGCGTACCTGCTAATTTCCCATTAGGAAACAAACTAAATAAACTTCCTGTTGTATCAAAAGGTAAGGTACCTACATAATGTATACTCCCTCCATGAGTTGTATTTACCGTTTTTAACGGCAAACAACCTAACAATCCTAAAGCAGATTTAAATTTCTTCTCACGTAAAAAATTACGTTCAATTTCTTGATCAGACTGAATATATTCACCTATTAGTTTATCCAGAGTAAAGCTTGCATCATCAGGAAGCAACTGAATATATTTAGAAGTAGAACCTTTTTCAGAATGATGAATTCCTGCAATTGTAAAAGAAGATTGCAAATACTGCATCAAAAATCTTGAATCTCTAAAGTTTAGCGGAGATTCTTTAATCAACTTAAAGAGCAACAACGACCTATAACTAAACAGTGCTGCGATACTTACATCTAAATTGTTTTGATTTTCATCTAAATACAAAACCAACTGTCCTAAACTTGTTTTGTATTGTTCAGGTATTTTACCCAACATTTTCCATTGAATACACGGTATGTAACTATACGGATTGCAAATTATGGGCAACTTTTGCTTTTTATATTCAAAAGACCTGCTAACTATACGAGCAGTACCTAAAACACCCGGAGATAAAATTAATTTTTTACAAGTAAAAACTTGTTCCTCATTCGTATCTGTCCTTTTTACAAAAACTTTTACTTGATTGTCGAGCTCTTCAAATTTCAATACCAAACATTGAGAATGATAAACAAAATTTGTTTTTTTATTTAATTCATCAATTGTAATCCAAGAACGATAAGCAGACTTATCGGTATCAGACCAAAAATCCATATCTTTATAAGCAACCGCTTTTCTATCGCCTTTATCTTCTGTTAATAAAGCTAATGCTGAACGACCTAAATAAAATCCTTTATCATTAAGCTTGTTTTTTTTCTTATGGTAAGTAGAAAAAATACCTTCTAAATTATGTTCTATTTTTGAGCTTGGCATTATACTTTTCAAATCCCTTAAACAATATGGGTTTGAATCATCATAACTTCCTGATATTCCTATGTAGCTGGCTACTTTTTCATAAGCGGTTTGCATTTCTAAATCATTTAAACCTATAGCTCTTAATTCAAGCTCAGAAAAAACATAACAACCTAAACCCCAGCCACCTCCTAAACCTCCTTTTGCCAAACTTTCCATTGGAAAAAATGAAGAAGATGAAAAAGGAATATATTTTTCTACAGCTTGGGTCAAATAGCCTCTTGGAGGTGTTAACTGAGACCCAACTCTACCTTTGCCCCATGGTATTCCCTCAAAACGTTCTCCTAAAAAATAACGATACTGCTCTTCTTCTTCTTTTCTAATAGAAAGAAAATCTTTACTAGGTATTTGATTTTTATAGGTTGTGTCCTCAATACCCACATCTAATACAGCAACAGTAACACCGCTCTCTACTAAAAAATGTGAGGCAATTGCACCGGTAGCGCCAGAACCAACTACTATGTAATCATAATTTAATTCCATAAAAGTCTAATTATTTTAACCATAAAAAAACCTATGAACACATAAAAAAAAGAAACAAAGCCTAGAAATAGTATTTTTATTAAAAAAAATAAATTCCTTTCTTTTGGTAAAAAATAAGCGGCATATAATGGTGTAGTTTCTAATATGGCAAGCATGATAAATAGTTTTCTTCTTATAGCACTTTGTGGTAAAAAAAACGACAAATAAGAATCAATAAAAAGCATAACTAATCTGCTTTTTAACATAAATCGCCATAAAAGCGCTTCTTCTTTTGCTAATTCTATTTTTAAATGCTCCATTGCTAAATGATACTTTTCCATTTCTGTATCACCTATAGAAACATCTAACAAATACTTACTTATAATGGTAGCTTCTCTAAAATTATCCATCACAATTCGTATTTAGTAGAGTTACATAATCTCGATAAGTAATTATTTCACAATCAAATTTTTTAATTATATAATCAAGTCGCTTAAAAACCTTTCCTCTGTTATAATACATAAGTTGATTATAAAACCTGTTATCATTAATACCAGGATGCATAAAAAATTCTTGTTCACTATCTATATCATATGGATGAAAATAACTAGTAACAACTTCATTTTTAGCAAAATGATTTTTAAAAGAATTTGAAATTATTTGCAATGGTAAAATCCTAAAATAAATACCCCCTGCAAAAGGAACATTTAATAATTTACTTCCTCTAACAGACATAGGAATCTCCCAAAAATTTTGATGAAATTGTACTGGAGAACTACCAAAGTTTTCCCAACCAAATAGCGGGTTTTTAGCTGGTAATACAGAACTCGAATAGCTAAAGCCTAAATCTGACAAAACCTCAAAAGCCCATGAAGTTTCTTTCACCAATGAAAAAACAGGAGCACGAAATCCACAAATAGGTCCTGCACCAGCATTTATTAAGTTGTCAACATTAGCTACAATATCGTCTCTAAAACTAACCTTATCCATTTTTGTTAGGGGTATGTGAAGATTTGAATGACAAGCAATCTCATGACCCTCATTTTGTATATGATAAATTAAATTAGGATAAACCTTTGGTATATCACCAACAACAAAAAAAGTTGCCTTAAAACCATATTGATTTAAAAATGCTAAATACTCAAATACCAATTGCTCTACTCTTGCCGAATAACGAACACCATCAGACATTCGCAACCGAATATCTTCTAAATCGACACTAAATAAAAAGAGATTCTTTTTGCAATTCATCATAACACATTACTTTGAATAATTTTTTACAGAAATTTATAAAACAAATGTGTCAAGAATGCAAGCCTTTTCAAACCACTATGTAATAAGTGGAAACTTTCATGTAATAAGTGGTTGTTTACTAAAAAAGCAACAGTAATAAACTGTCGCTTTTTTAGTAAATATATATTTAAATTAAAAAGCCCTCCAGCCAGCATCACCTTGTGTGCCGTCACCATTCAAATCGTTTACATAACCTTCAAATCTCCCTAAATCAGTGTTATATCGTATTTGCCCAAATTCTGGTACTACTGGCCTATCTGTTGATGTACCAATTGAAACTTTAACTGCACCAGAACCTTTAAACTCAACAGTATCTATAGGAGTAGAAGAAGATCCAACCATCAATTGATTTGAAGCTGTATTAGTAGCACCTCCGCCAATTGCTATACTTTTACCAAAACCACCTGTACTAGTTTCTCTTCCTATCAATATTGAGTATCCTCTTAAATCATCTAGCGTATTATCAACAGGATCATTATAACCTGATCTATACCCAATAAAAATTGAATTAGAAGCTTTATTGGCGTTATAACCACTTTGGTGTCCTAAAAAATTAGAATTATAAGCTTCACTTGCCAAATATCCTGCCATTCTTCCAAAAAAATTAGAATTTTCAGCTGACCATGCTCTATAACCCGCTTGGTTACCAAAATAATTAATATCATTCATTTCACCTAATTCATAGCCTGCCTGAAATCCAAAAATATTTGCATCTGTTGTTTCAAAATTGTTATAACCTGCTTGTTTCCCAAAAACATTAGATGAATTAAAAGAAGAACTATAACCTGCTTCGGCTCCCATAAAATTAGAATCATATGCTTCAGCTCCTAAAGCAGCATTAGAACCAATTGCATTAATATCACTTCCAGATGCGTTACTTCCAGATGCATCACCTAAAAAAACGGTTCTATCAAAAGAACCTCCTAAACCTGCATTAATTCCAAAATGCAAAGCCAATCCATCATTACTAATAAAACCAGTTTTTACATTATTAGTTCTAAAGGTTAAACCCATATCATCTGTTGTACCTATAAAATTCAAAGATTCGTTTGTCCCAGCATTACCCGTTAATGACCAATCATTAGTAGACGAATTAATCAATCGTTGCCACTTGTTATCATACCAATAATAAAAACCAGGCGTAACATCACTTATAGTTTGGGTGTTATACACCAACAAACTTTCAACATTACCATTAGAAATAGTAACAGCATCTGTAGTCCCTGTTAAAGCAACTCTAGGAATCATAATTCCAGCATCTGTAGAAACAATATCCAAAATTGTAGAAGGGTTTGGATTGGTTGTTGCAATACCTACTTGAGCATTTGTAATGCCCGAAAAAAGTAAAATCGAAAATAACAGTATTTTTTTCTTCATACTAAGTAAAATATAATTTTGAGTACAAATTATATCAATAACAAATTACAAAACAAAAACAAGTTAATACTCGATCAGTTTTGTGTAATAAACGGTAAAAAAACCATTATAAAAAAACAAATTACACTTAAAATTAGTGTACAAAAAACATATAAAAAAAAATCATCTTAGTAAAACAATATAAAAAAACTCCATTAACTCGCAAATTTAATTTACAACAAACGTTCTTGTAACCACAGTATCATTAACATAAATCCTAATAAAATAACTACCTTTCTTAAAGCTTGATAAATCTAAAACAACAGAGCCAGAAACTCCTTCGTTGTTAAATTGCATTTGCCCCAATACATTAAAGATTTCTATTCCTTGAATCATTGTATCACTCTCAATAGTAATTTGATTTTTTGCAGGATTTGGATATAATAACAATTCAGCAGCTATAAAATCAGATGTATTCAAAGCAACTACAGCACAATTAATATAATCTTGCATGGCGTTGATGCTACTTTCGTAACATAAAGTTGAATAATCCCCTGTATCTTCTAAACTAATTTGCGCAACACTAAAACCTAGAACATCCAAATAGTATTTATACAATTCAGATCGCAATACTACCTTTTCTGTAAAAGCAGCAGTGGATGCACTTCTACACTCTAATCCCCCATTTATAATATTGTTTGTATGCGCAAAACCCTTTTTATACATTTTGTTTTCAGTATATTCACCACTTTGCGGCACCCATAACTCGTGCATTACCTGATGACAAGAAGGCTTCGGGCATTGTGGCATCATCCAAAACCAGATAGCTGATTTAAAAGCCAACACACCATCTTCTTGAACTAAATCTGGATTATTTAATAACACAGACCCATCATTATATAAAAATTTACTCAATTGCCCATAATTATAGTTCCATGACAACTGAATAGGACCTCTACCATAATATCCTTTTGTAGGATTTGGAGGATACACAGCGTGCGCTTGTGAATAAACACCCGCTGAAGTAGCGCTAGAATATCCAACCTCATGAACAAAGTACAATCCCCATTGCGCGTAGTCTCCTGCCAAACCTCCGCCCACCGGTAACTGCCAACCTCCTGTTGTTTCTTTTGAAATATTAGCTAAAAAAGCGGACAATTCTCTTTTATTATTATCTAAAGAACTTCTGTTAACAAAATCGGCAAAATCAATATTTATTACAGTTTCTGGAGTTGAATTAGAATACCACCACGACTCAACATCTGAATAAACATATGAAACAGAAGTCGATTTTTTTGTAATAGTTACTAGCTCACCCCACACACCTTGTTTTTTTCTAATTTGAACTAAATAATCCGACATTTCAGTTACTGCTTGATTAAAATTAGCATAAGAATAAAAATCAGCGGCATAACCTTGCGGATGAACACCATATGTTCCTGCTCGCTTTGGAAATAAAGAATTCCACAATGATGCTGTTAACAAATCATCAACACTATAAGCCGAAACAGATTGAGATTTAACCTCTGTACAAACAATTAAAAACAGGAATACTGTTTTAGCAAGTAATTTTATTCTCATAACTTATAATTTTAATAATTTGCAGCAAATTGCTATACAAAGTAATGATTACATACTAAATTTCAATAATTAATACCTCAACTAATAATATACAACAATAACCAATATAATAAACACAAAATAAAACGGTCTTTATTTCTCAATTTTAAAATTTAATTTCAAGAACAAATTATATCATTAAATAACAAAACAGTAAACGGCGTAACAAACGGCTAGCATAATGTAACAAACGGAAATACAAACACTCAAAAGAAATAAAAACACTTAAATCAGCTAATGCATTAGTACAACTAATTTAAAACAAAAACTGTTTGTACACTAAATACAAAATAAAAATAAAGTAATTAAACAAGCCTTAACTCTTTATGATACAAACGGCATAAAAAATGTAATAACCGGCTAAAAACGAATAAGATGAGCTAGCAGAATGGTAAAAACTGCGCCATTTACAAACAAAGTTTAAGCATAAATAAATTATCTAATAAACAACCGTGTTAATGCAACTCAAACTCATTTTAAAAAATAAAAAAACCACCGCAACATAAAAGTTGCGATGGCTTTTAAAAATTAGAAATAAGTACTATTCCTTAATAAATTTTGTGCTAGAAACACCTTGATCTGAAATTATTTTTAAAACATAATTTCCAGAAGAAAGTCTAGACACATCAATAGCTTCAATATTTTGTGTTAACAATACTTGCTGACCTAACATATTGTATATAGCTACAGATTGAACCGTTAAATTGTTTTTGCTTGTAATATGCAATACCTCTTGTGCAGGGTTTGGATACAAAACAAAGTTATTTGAAAAATCAAAGTCAGAAACACCTAATGTAGTAACAACTGCGGTAGAAGCTACATTAGTTACAATAGCAGGGTTATAGTCAAAATAAATATTTGCTCCGTTTGTAAACGTATCACCTGCTACTAAAGTAGATTTTGTTTTTATTTTAAACGCTACATAACCATCATTATTGGCATCATCAAACGGAAGATTTATATTATCAAATGTAAAATATACTTGGTTTCCTGATCGTACATCTATAATATAACTATGACTTGCTTTTATTGGCGTAATACTCGCAATATCAAACTTGCTGGTGTCTATAATATCTTTTATAACCACTTTTTCTGCCATATAGGTTCCTGTGTTTTCAAAACGGATAACATAATCTACAAATTCACCCACCTGAGTTGTTGTAATTGTAGCACCTTGCATACACTTTTTGTCGTTAGGGTCATAAGAGCCTATTACAATTTGATTAAGTGTAAAAACATTATCTGCTGGGGTTTCGTCTGTAAGACCTGTAATGGTAGCAGTATAAGTCAAGACATTGCCAATATTAACCGCAGGGGTTTCCATTGGGCTGTTTACATTAAAAGTAACTGTTATTTCTCGAGTTTCAAAAGGGGCTAAATTGGTAAAATTCCATGATAACATACCGGTAGTCAAACTAGTATAAGCGGGTGCTGCCGAAACATAATCAAGAATAGCATCACTATAAAAGCAAGTGATACCGTACCTGTAGTTTGTGTGTGTGTACCTTGGTTTTTATAAATAACTTTGTAGGTAGCATCAAAACCAGGGCGTGCAGGGGTAACCGCAATAACCGTTACTTGTAAATCATTATGAGTACCATTAGCCGTAAAACAAAAATCTACTGTTTGATTACCACTCGTTGTACTAGCAAAAGTAGCCGTACCTGGTGCAGGAATAGTAAAATAAGCAGGGTTTGCTAATATAGGCGTAAGCGTATAAGTACCTGTAGCATAAATATAATTAAAATACCCACCTAAATGATTGGTAGGAGCAACAGCAGTACTACTGCCATTTGTTACCATTACCGTACCTGTTAATGTACCATCTGCAACAGTACAACCATTACTATCGGCATCATAAATAAAAGTACCCGAAACACTAGATTGATTTGTAGTTGAATGCAATCGTATTAAATAAGCGGAATCTACAATACCTTTGTAGGTGGTAAAAGTACCTCCTACAAGAGCAGTACCGTCGGGTTGTAACGCGATAGTATATACAATACCATTGAATCCTGTACCTGTAACAAAGCTAGCGTCATTACTTCCATTGGTATTTAATCGAATAGCTGAAATGGCACCTCCCACAAGCACTTTACCATCGGGCTGTAAAGTGACAACAGCTACCTGACCATTTAACCCTATGTCTATAAAACTAGTATCTCTAGTACCATCAGCATTTAATCGGATAATGTAATTGGCTGTTACGCCATTATAAGAAACAAACCAACCTCCTACAATTATTTTACCATCGGGTTGCGAAGCGATATCAATTGTATCAGAATTAAATCCTGTTCCTATAGTAAAACCAGCATCTCTCGTACCATTAGTATTTAATCGGATAAGTCTGTTGGCAGTTAAGCCATTATAAGATGTCAAACTACCACCTACTAGTACTTTACCATCAGGTTGCGAAGCGATATCAATTGTAACAGAATTAAATCCTGTTCCTATAGTAAAACCAGCATCTCTAGTACCATTAGTATTTAATCGGATAATTCTGTTGGCAGTTAAGCCATTATAAGATGTAAAACTACCACCTACTAGTACTTTACCATCAGGTTGCGAAGCGATATCAATTGTAACAGAATTAAATCCTGTTCCTATCGAAAAACCAGCATCTCTCGTACCATTAGTATTTAATCGGATAAGTCTGTTGGCAGTTAAGCCATTATAAGATGTCAAACTACCACCTACTAGTACTTTACCATCAGGTTGCAACGCAATAGTTTTAACCCAACCATTAAACCCTGTTCCTATATTGAAACTAGTATCTCTAGTACCATCAGCATTTAATCGGATAATGAAATTGGCTGATACCTCATTGTAAGCAGTAAAAGTACCTCCTACAATTATTTTACCATCGGTTTGCAACAAAATATAAAAAATTTGACCATTAAAAAACCCTGTTCCTATATTGAAACTAGTATCTCTAGTACCATCAGCATTTAATCGGATAATGTAATTGGCTGATACCTCATTGTAAGCAGTAAAAGTACCTCCTACAATTATTTTACCATCGGTTTGCAACAAAATATAAAAAATTTGACCATTAAAAAACCCTGTTCCTATAGTAAAACCAGCATCTCTAGTGCCATCAGTATTTAATCGGATAATTCTGTTGGCAGTTACGCCTTTATAAGATGTAAAACTACCACCTACTAGTACTTTACCATCAGGTTGCAACGCAATAGTATTTACATTATTATTAAATCCTGTACCTATATTGAAACTAGCATCTCTAGTACCATCGGCATTTAATCGGACAATACGGTTGCTTGCTACACCTTTAAACTCAAAAAAATCTCCACCAATAATCAGTTTACCATCCGATTGTGTTTGAGTAGCTCTTGTTGCATTATTAAACCCTGTAGTTAGCGTTCCTATTGAAGAAAAACTAGTATCTCTAGTACCACTGGTGTTTAATCGGATAAATTTATTGGATGATACATCATTATAAGAAGCAAAACTCCCACCTACAAGCATTTTACCATCGGTTTGCAAAGCAATAGTGTATACAGTACTATTAAACCCTGCTCCTATATTGAAACTAGTATCTCTAGTACCATCAGCATTTAATCGGATAATGTTATTGGCTGATACTCCATTGTAAGTAGAAAAAGTACCTCCTACAATTATTTTACCATCGGGTTGCGAAGCGATATAAATTGTATCAGAATTAAATCCTGTTCCTATAGTAAAACCAGCATCTCTAGTACCATTAGTATTTAATCGGATAATTCTGTTGGCAGTTAAGCCATTATAAGATGTAAAACTACCACCTACTAGTACTTTACCATCAGGTTGCAACGCAATAGTTTTAACCCAACCATTAAACCCTGTTCCTATATTGAAACTAGTATCTCTAGTACCATCAGCATTTAATCGGATAATGTAATTGGCTGATACCTCATTGTAAGCAGTAAAAGTACCTCCTACAATTATTTTACCATCGGTTTGCAACAAAATATAAAAAATTTGACCATTAAAAAACCCTGTTCCTATAGTAAAACCAGCATCTCTAGTGCCATCAGTATTTAATCGGATAATTCTGTTGGCAGTTACGCCTTTATAAGATGTAAAACTACCACCTACTAGTACTTTACCATCAGGTTGCAACGCAATAGTATTTACATTATTATTAAATCCTGTACCTATATTGAAACTAGCATCTCTAGTACCATCGGCATTTAATCGGACAATACGGTTGCTTGCTACACCTTTAAACTCAAAAAAATCTCCACCAATAATCAGTTTACCATCCGATTGTGTTTGAGTAGCTCTTGTTGCATTATTAAACCCTGTAGTTAGCGTTCCTATTGAAGAAAAACTAGTATCTCTAGTACCACTGGTGTTTAATCGGATAAATTTATTGGATGATACATCATTATAAGAAGCAAAACTCCCACCTACAAGCATTTTACCATCGGTTTGCAAAGCAATAGTGTATACAGTACTATTAAACCCTGCTCCTATATTGAAACTAGTATCTCTAGTACCATCAGCATTTAATCGGATAATGTTATTGGCTGATACTCCATTGTAAGTAGAAAAAGTACCTCCTACAATTATTTTACCATCGGGTTGCGAAGCGATATAAATTGTATCAGAATTAAATCCTGTTCCTATAGTAAAACCAGCATCTCTAGGACCATCAGTATTTAATCGGATAATTCTGATGTCAGATACATCAGTATAAGATGTAAAACTACCACCTACTAGTACTTTACCATCAGGTTGCAACGCAATAGTTTTTACATTATTATTAAATCCTGTTCCTATAGTAAAACCAGCATCTCTAGTACCATCAGTATTTAATCGGATAATTCTGATGTCAGTTACATCATTATAAGATGTAAAACTACCACCTACTAGTACTTTACCATCAGGTTGCAACGCACTAGTTTTTACATTATTATTAAATCCTGTTCCTACAACAAAGCTAGTATCTTGGCTACCATCGGCATTTAATCGGATAATTCTGATGTCAGTTACATCATTATAAGATGTAAAACTACCACCTACTAGTACTTTACCATCAGGTTGCAACGCAATAGTTTTTACATTATTATTAAATCCTGTTCCTACAACAAAGCTAGTATCTTGGCTACCATCGGCATTTAAACGGATAATTCTGTTAGATGTTACGTCATTAAAAGAAGTAAAATTACCACCTACAAGAATTTTACCGTCGGATTGCAACGCAATAGTTATTACAGCACCGTTAAACCCAGTACCTATATTGAAACCTGCGTCTGTAGTACCATCAAGCATTAAACGGATAATTCTATTGGCTGTTACGCCTTTATAAGTGGTAAAATTACCACCCACAAGAATTTTTCCGTCGGATTGCACTGCAATATCGTATACAAGATTATCAAATCCTGTTCCTATAGTAAAACCAGCATCTCTAGTACCATCAGCATTTAATCGGATAATTCTGTGGCAGTTACGCCATTATAAGCAGTAAAAGAACCTCCTACAAGGATTTTTCCGTCAGATTGTATAGCAATTGTTAGTACTTCACCACTAAACCCTGTACCTATATTGAAACTGGCGTCTCTAGTACCATCGGCATTTAAACGGATAATTCTGTTGGCTGATACGCTGTTATAAGCAGTAAAATCACCACCTACTAGTACTTTACCATCGGTTTGTAAAGCTGTAGTTGCTACTGAACCGTTAAACCCAGGCATAGGACCAAATGTTTGAGCTACATCTCCTGCTACTTGTGCCGTTGTGGCAAAAGAGCAAAGGAGCGTTAAAAAAAAGAATAGTTTTTTCATAAAAATAAATTTATTTAATATTAATATTTAAAATAATTTTGTTTGCCACTAGTAGTGGTTAAACAAATAAGCAGCTTACTGGCTACAAGCACAAAACGCAAGACACAAACTTGCCTAACTACAATAAATACAAGGAGCTGTTGTGGTTACAAAAACCAGCGTAAAGAAGTATTTTTATTTCATATAATTACCTAATTAATTTAAAACTAAAACTGTTTGCACACTAAATGCAAAATAAAATTACAGTAATTAATACAAGCCTTAACTCTTTATGATACAAACGGCAAAAACAATGAAATAACTGGCTAAAAACGAATAAGATGAGCTAGTAGTATTGTAAAATCTGCGCCATAATAGGCTGCCGGATAGGCTGCACCATTTACAAACAAAGTAGAAGTAGTAGGAACATCTAATAATGACACAAACACACTATTAGACTCAAAAGCTTTTTTAAAATCTTCAGAAAAATTAGGCTTCCCATGATTAACAAGCCATCTTGCTGCATCAAAATCTTCATACCAATCGTCTAACAAATCAAAAGATCTAGTTTCAAAAATTTTATAGGCAACTTGTAAATAATCAGTTTCTCTATCTATTGTATTAGGCACATTAAAAAAAATATCTAAACATATTTGATATGGCGAGGCAACTAATAATTCAAATACTCTTTGAAACAAAATTTTAGAAGCACCATCATGAAGATCTAAATACAACGTAAGATGCGTTTTGCCATTAGGGTTTCCTTTACTTATTACTGCTAAAGGATATTTTTTATCTGAAACATCAAAAACTTTTTTAGTATTTAAAACCAAATTAAACAACGCTTTATTTTTGTAAAAATCTTTATAAAAATCACAATTTGTTGCTTCAAGGGCTTGCTGTTTTACAATTCTAAAAAATAACTGTATCAATAAAAAACCTATAAAAACAATTAAAATAAAACAAAACAAACGATGATAATCTAGTACAAACAAAACTTCAATATTCATTACAATAAACAATTGCAACAAAAACAAAAAGAGGTATATAATACTAAAAACACACCATATTTTTACTATAAAAAATTGAAAATAAAACAAGTACAAAATAAAAGCACACGTCAGTAAGGTTAATCCAAAAAACAACGAATAATGAAAGCCAAAGAAAAACAAATAGAGCATTGAGGAACTAAAATATATTACAAAAATTTTAGCTAGCCACAAATACAATCTTGAAAAAGAAGACTCAGAAACAAATGGAGTTACGCCAGTTAAATAGTGAGTATCATTTAATTCATCATATAATTCAAAAATAGTCCTATCCTTATATCCTGTAACAACTCTTAATAAAGAAACCGAAAGCCAAGTTCCTAAATAAGCAATTACAAATAAAAACACAGAATAAACATCAAAAAAAAAGTAATTCAAATAGCTTAATAAACCACAAAATAATAGAAGAATACTATTTTGATAATAAAGAGAATAGTTTTTTTGAATCATCATTTTTTTGAAATATTAAACAAGACCTCATTTCTTATAAGTCTACCATAAATTTTGTTAAATGTAACAGCTATATTTTCTTCTGTATAAGGTCTTTCAATCGTATGCAAAACATTATAATCAAAAGAAACCAAAGCGTCCTTTAAATGAGAAACAGATAAAATAATACTAATGTTTTTCTGTTTTAGTTCTTTTAATAAAATCAAATCAACTCGGTTTTCAATATTAAAATCTAAAAAAACAATATCTGGTTTATTTTTTTTAATTTTAGTTAATGCATCATTAAAAGAACTCGAAGTCACTACAACTCTAAAAAGAGGTTTATACTGATTAATTTTTTTCTTTAAGCCATTTAATTCAACCAAAGAAGACTCTATAATCATAATATTAAAATACCGCATGATTAAATCAATTTATCTAAAACAATTACTTTTCATATTCTAAAGACATTAAATACGCAACAAGAGAATCTGGTGTATAAAACTGCATTTTAGGCCCTAATTTGTTTTCTTTTATAATATCAAGATTAATAACTACCATTAAAACATTGTCACACGTAAGACTATTCATGCTCATATCAACAAAATCAGAATAATCATATATTATATATATAATCTTGCAATCAAATGGCTTTCTTACACTTTTTAATCTTTTAATTTTTAATTTTTTATTAATCTTTAACATTTTTCCAGATAACAACATTCCATGAATGCTCTTTCTATCAATCAAGCAATAATCAAATTTCATAACAATCTTATTTCATCATTATTCATAATTTGAACCAGTTCATTTTTTAATTGTATTTTCATTTTGCTAATCTCCCAAGTATAAACATTATCAAAATCTTCAAAAAAACGCAACATATCTTTATCATTAGAGCAAACAACAATAAAAAAATCAGGTTGAAACAAATAAAAAAAATATAAAAAATCAGTTACATCATATAAAACAACAAAAGAGATTTTAACAGAAGTCAATTGCGTTTTATTTTTCTTTATTCTTATGAGAATATAGTCGCGAAGATTTTTTTTTAAATAAGAAAAAAAATATTTTTTCTTATCATAAACAATTACTTTACCCATCTCTTTCTCATTAAAAATTAATCATAAAAATATAATATAATTTCTTTTTCTATCGAAAAGATGTTACAGTTGTATTATATGATGTAATAATCGATAAAAAGAGAAATAATTTAATAATCGTAGTAACACATCACCCATATAAAAAAATACCCTCAAATAATAGCTATTATTTGAAGGTATTTTTTTTGTACAAAGCATAACTTAACTTACTTTCAATAAATTCAAAACATTAAAAGCTCCATTATTTAACATATACTGCACGCCATTCACTTCTTGAAAAAATTCAATCAATATAAAATGCATACCTGTACCAGTAGCCGTAGGTGCACTAACTGGAGTTAATACTGGCGAAATCATCCCATTCACTAATGGATATACTTCCTCTGAACTTTGGGTCAATTCATAAGCACCAGAAGCAAAATCGATACGCAAAAACCCAACTTGTAAGCTAAAATGGGTCGCCCCCTCAGGACTGCGCATTTGCTCCAATGGATTATAAGCAGCAATACTCACCGACCCAGTTACCATATCAACCGTAACAATAGAGTTCAATACACTGCCAAAAGTAGCCTTGGCATTAAAATCAAACCCTTCTAAGATAGAATTGGAGGAAGAACTGTTCAATCCTTCTGCAACATTTCGAGCTCCACGAGCACTCACGCTGTCCAAATTCTTAATTTGTCCCAAAACCTTCACAAGCCTACTCGTCAGTTTACTGTCTTTCGCTCGAAACACCATCGGCCCTAATGCCGTACGCAATAATTTTCCCGAACCTGCAATACTACCAAACTCCGCTCCGTTCTCTCGAGTACGAGCAAACGCAGGGTCGTTCATAATTCGGTTTTTACTCACACCACCTTTGGTGCGCACAAAGTACCCATCGGTACCTTTGTAGAAAGTAAGATCCTCCATCGTACCTTCTAACTTAATCAAGCTTTTTAATTTTGCCATGATTTAAAATATTTAATGATTTATAATAACGCAAAGATAGCCACGTCTAAAGGGAGCCCTTGCAAATACTGCCGATTAAGAAAACTATTGCATTCTTTTTCGTAAAATAATCCAATACCTACAAAAACTACCAAAAACCACAACAATTGCCATTTTTGCACAAAAAAGAATTTAATAAATTGAAAATAAGACAATTACAAAATCAGAAAAGAAATTATAAAAAGCGCTAAAAAACACCTCGAGTGTATGCCGAGTGTATGGAGAATGTATGAAAAGGGTATCCCGAGTGTATGCCAGAAGTATAGAAGAGATATTGTAGAGATAAAGAAAAGGTTACCTAAAAAGAAAAAAGAGGAACAAGTCATTATACAATACAACCATCTGAAAAATCGGCTTTTTCATTTTTAATAAAACAACAAAAAGTGGTAAAAAATGGCAAAAAGTTGACAAAAAAAGAGTTTTTTAGACCAAAACTATGCAAAAAATAGCAATTTTAAACAATTTCGATTGTTGAAAACTTGATCCAATTGTTAAAAAGTTCAAGAAACAACTTGTTAATTTATTCCTAAATTTGTAAATATAATGTTAGCAAAAAGTAAAATTCAGCTAACGCAATTCAAATTAACTAACAAATTCAAATTATCATGGGAAAATTAAATTACAACACTGTCAAACAAAAGGGTATAAGCCATGTCAAGAACAACCTTAAGAATTTGCATCACTACTAAAGACATTATTAGCATAGAAGAATGTTCTCCACGTACCGCTTCTCAAAAGATGAGCGACATGCGTGTCTACTTCAATAAAATAGAAAAAAGGTGCAAACTAACATTCCGTGAATATGCAAACTACACAGGCATTCCAATAGAAGAGCTTGAACCTTTTCGTTTACCCCCAAATTACAAAGCAGCATAAATCAATAATAAAAGTACATCAAATGCATAATTGTTTTTTTTAAGAAATAATCTGATTTCATTTCCCTCAATACTTTAGAACAAAGAGTTAACTTTCTCAAAAATAAAAAATAACTTTGCTCTAAAAACTTTATGAAACTCGTATTCGCATCCAACAACAAAAATAAAATTCAAGAAATTCAGGCTTTAGTTCCAAATACTATTCAAATTGTGAGTTTGGAAGAAATTGGTTGTACAGAAGATATCCCAGAAACAGCTGATACAATTGAAGGAAATGCAATTTTAAAAGCCAATTATGTTACAGAAAAGTATGGTTACGATTGTTTTGCTGACGATACCGGTTTAGAAGTTGAGGCTTTGAATGGAGCTCCTGGAGTGTATTCCGCACGATATGCAAGCGAACAAAAAGATGCGAATGATAATATGGATAAGCTTTTGTCGGAATTAAAAGATGAATCGAATCGAAAAGCTAATTTTAAAACGGTGATTGCGTTAAATCTGAATGGAAAACAAAACTTATTTACCGGAATCATCAACGGAAAAATCATTGAAGAAAAAATTGGCACAAACGGTTTTGGTTACGACCCAATTTTTGTAGCTGACGGATATGAAAAAACTTTTGCCGAATTAAGCATGGAAGAAAAATCAACCATCAGTCACAGAGGAATAGCAGTTAAAGAGCTTATTCTTTTCTTACAAAAACTGTCCCAATAGGTAAACTCCAGTTGTATTTAAAAGCAATCAATCGGAACGAGATAATAAAAACCGCTACTATTAATGAAATAATATCGCTTTGTATTTGTAATTCTTGTAAAAGAAAAAATAGAATTCCTCCCGCAATACAAAGCGTTGCATAAATTTCCTTTCGGAATAAAACTGGAATTTCGTTACAGAGAATATCACGAATTACACCGCCAAAAGTAGCTGTTAAAGTTCCCAAAATCACACAAATAACCGGACTTAAGCCAAATTCTAATCCTTTTTCTAAACCTATTAAGGTAAAAACACCTAATCCAATGGTATCGAATAAGAACATCGAAATACGCAAACGTTCTAAATAACGATTGAATATTATAGAAAGTAGAAAGCCTGTTGTAATAATATATACATAATCGATATCTAACATCCACCCTACCGGCGTTCTTCCTATTAATACATCGCGAACTGTTCCACCACCTAATGCTGTTACAAAAGCAATACAATACACACCAAACAAATCCAATTTCTTATAAATAGCAGTTAATGCTCCTGAAATAGCAAATACTAAGGTTCCAATAATATCTAACAGTTCAAACATGGCTCTTATTTTGATGCAAAAATACCTTACTTTCTAATTTTTCCATTGTAATTTGAGCAATAAAACATATTTTATAAAATATGTGAAAAAGAAAAAAATCGTAACAAATTGAAAATCAATATCTAACAAATTAGTTTATGTGATTTATAAACCGTACCTTTGCACCCAATTTAAAATATTATATGAATAAATTTGAACAATTAGGATTGAATGAGTCGCTACTGCTGGCGATTAAAGATCTAGGATTTGAGAATCCGTCAGAAGTGCAAGAAAAAGCGATTCCAGTACTATTGGAACAAAACACAGATTTAGTTGCCCTAGCGCAAACAGGTACAGGGAAAACCGCAGCTTTTGGTTTCCCGCTAATTCAAAAAATTGATGCTGAGAATAGAAATACACAAGCATTAATTTTATCGCCAACACGTGAATTATGCTTACAAATCACCAACGAGATTAAATTATACTCAAAGTACATAAAGGGGTTACATACAGTGGCTGTTTATGGTGGTGCAAGCATTACAGAACAAGCTAGAGAAGTTAAACGTGGTGCACAAATTATTGTGGCAACACCAGGTAGAATGCAAGACATGATTAACAGAGGTCTTGTAAACATTAAAAACATCGATTTTTGTATCTTAGATGAGGCAGATGAGATGTTAAACATGGGATTCTACGAAGACATTTGTTCCATTTTATCGGACACACCAGATGAGAAAAACACTTGGTTATTCTCTGCAACTATGCCTGCTGAAGTAGCGCGTATAGCAAAACAATTCATGTCGTCTCCAGTAGAAATTACTGTGGGTAGCAAAAACTCAGGTTCGGCTACAGTATCACACGAATATTACTGTGTGAATGCTCGTGACCGTTACGAAGCTTTAAAACGTTTAGCAGATGCGAACCCAGATATTTTCTCGGTTGTATTTTGTAGAACTAAAAGAGACACACAAGCGGTTGCTGAAAAACTTATCGAAGATGGTTATAACGCAGCGGCATTACACGGAGATTTATCGCAAGCACAACGTGATGGCGTAATGAAATCGTTTAGAGGTCGTCAAATTCAAATGTTGGTTGCAACAGACGTTGCGGCTCGTGGAATTGACGTTGATAACATTACTCACGTAGTAAATTATCAATTACCAGACGAAATTGAAACCTACAATCACCGTTCAGGAAGAACTGGAAGAGCTGGAAAATTAGGAACTTCTATCGTAATTATTACGAAAAGTGAAATCAGAAAAATACACTCAATTGAGCGTATTATCCAACAAAAATTCGAAGAAAAAACAATCCCATCAGGAATTGAAATCTGCGAAATTCAGTTATTACACTTAGCAAACAAAATTAAAGACACAGAAGTTGATCACGAAATTGACAACTATTTACCAGCTATTAATGAAGTTTTAGATGGTTTATCTAAAGAAGAGTTAATTAAGAAAATGGTATCTGTTGAATTTAATAGATTCATCAACTATTACAAATCGAAACGTGATTTATCAGGTGAAAGAGGAAATGATAGAGAAAGAAGTTCTGAACCAAGAGAAATTAGAGCAGGTGATCCCGTTCGTTATTTCATCAACATTGGAGCAAGAGACGATTTCGATTGGATGCAATTGAAAGACTTTATCAAAGAAACTTTAGATTTAGGCAGAGATGACGTATTTAAAGTAGACGTTAAAGAAGGTTTCTCTTTCTTTAATACAGATGGAGAACATACTGACAAAGTAATGTCTGTTCTTAACGGATATGACATGAACGGTAGAAGAATCAACGTTGAGATTTCTAAAAATGATGGTGGCGGAAGACGTGACCATAATGGAAGAAACTCTGGCGGAGGTTTTGGTGGTGGAAGACGCGAAGGTGGCTTTAACCGTGAAAGAAGTGGTTCTGCTCCAAGAAGAGAAGGTGGTAGAGATGGCGGTTTCCGTAGCGATAGAGGTTCAGCTCCTAAAAGAGAAGGTGGCTTCAGAGGCGAAAGAAGCAGTTCGGCTCCTAAAAGAGAAGGCGGATTTTCAGATAGAGCGCCAAGACGTGCTGAAAGTGCTGGAGATTCTTCAAGACCAAGAAGACCAAGAAGAAGCTAACGATTTTCGTTAATTTTCTTATAAATTTATAGAAAACTACAAAATATCATCTTTAGATTCGTATTTTTGAATCAATAAATAAAGAATGAGATATTTTGTAGTTTTTCTTTTTGTACTAATTTCTAATTTTTGTTTTTCACAAAACGATTCGCTTGTGACGAACATTAAAGGTACCGTTATTCATAACGAAACAAAGCTTCCTATGGGCAATGTTCACGTTATTAACACTTCACGAGTAAAAGGAACTGTAACCACTCCTAGTGGAACATTCGAAATTGGTGCCAAAGTAAACGATACTATATTGTTCACGTATTTAGGTTATGAAACTGTTAAAGTAAAAGTAACTAACGACTGGATTAAAGAAAACCCAACCAAAATTTACTTGAGTGAAAAAGCTTATGTCTTAGACGAAGTTGTTGTTGCTAAATACAATTTAACAGGTTATGTAGAAGTAGACACAAGATTAATTCCAGTATCAGATGATTCTTATCGCTACAGTATTTCAGGACTAAAAACGGGTTATGAAGGTGGTGAATACAAACCAGGAGCGATTGCAAAAGTTTTAGGTTCCATTTCCAATCCTGCCGATTTCTTGTACAATGTATTTGGAAAACGTCCAAAAGAAATGAAAAAACTAAAAGAAATGAAGAAAGACGATACCGTTAGAAATCTTTTAGCTACTAAATTTGATAGAGAAACACTTGCTGCTTTACTAGAAATAAACAAAGATGACATTCCGCTGATTCTTCAAAACTGCAATTATTCAGAATATTTTATTCAAACAGCAAATGATTTACAAATCATGGACGCCATTAGCGCTTGTTATGAAGATTATAAAATATTAAAAAAGAATAAATAATTTATTCTGCATCGTTTTCTTTTAATTCGAAATACTTTCTCTCAATAAAATCAATATCTTTTATCGATTTTCGCGTCCAATCTAAACGTTTTTCTAAAACTTCTTCTTCTGTTAACTGCCAATTAATTTCCGATTGACGCAAACGATTTGTCACATCTTGAATAATAATAGCTGCTGAAACTGAAATATTCAAACTTTCGGTATAACCTACCATCGGAATTTTCAAAAATCCATCGGCTTGTTGAATCACTTCTTCAGACAAACCATTTCGTTCCGTACCAAAAAACAAGGCCGAAGGTTTAGAAATATCAAATTCATGTAACTTACAAGAATCATCATGAGGGGTTGTAGCAATGATTTGGTATCCTTTAGCTCTCATTTCATCAATACAACTTTGAACCGTATTAAAACGATTTACATCTACCCATTTTTGTGCACCCATTGCAATTTCAGTATCAATTCGTTTACCAAATTTTTGCTCAATCACATTCAATTCTTGAATACCAAAAACTTCACAACTGCGCATTACCGCACTAGTATTATGCAACTGATACACATCTTCCATCGCAATAGTAAAATGTTTTGTTCGGTTTTTCAATACCCTTAAAAAGCCTTCTTTTCTATTTTCAGTTATAAAACCTTCTAAGTATGTTAACAATTCTTGATTAAATTTCTTCATATTGCAAAAATAATACTACTTTTTTTATTATTTTAGACAAAAAAAGAAAATTGCATGACACAAGAAGAACTTTTACCCCTATTACTTAAAAAAGACGATAGGTCATTTACACTACTCTACGATAATTACTCGAAGAGTTTGTACGGAATTATTTTCAATTTAATTAAAGACAAAGAAGAAGCCGAAGATGTACTTCAGGAAGTTTTTGTTAAAATTTGGAAAAATATTGATACTTACAATACCTCTAAAGGCAGATTGTACACCTGGATGTTGAATATTGCACGTAATACTTCTATTGATAAATTACGTTCAAAAGGATTTAACAACAATCAAAAAAACCTATCTACCGATAATTTCGTACATATATTGGACGATAACTCTAAGACTATCAATAAAATAGATGCGATTGGAATTAAAGAGTTTATCAAGAAATTGAAGCCAAAGTGCATCCAACTAATTGATTTGTTATTTTTTAAAGGGTATACCCAACAAGAAGCATCTGATGAATTAGAGATTCCTTTAGGAACCGTGAAAACGCAGAACAGAAATTGTATGAATGAATTAAGACTAATGATCAATGAATAGTAGAGAATATATAGAATCAGGTATTTTAGAACTGTATGTATTTGGAAAACTTTCCGATGAAGAAATTGCGGAAGTCAACCAAATGGCAGCACAATATCCTGAAGTGAGAGAGGAAATTAAGGCTATTGAATCAGCAGTCATTAATTTATCACACAGTGTAGCACCTCATTTATCGGCAACTAATTTCGAAAAGATCAGAGCCGAATTATTAGGAAGAAGCAAAGTCGTAACTATGAAACCACGTTCCAATTGGTCACAATATACGGGTTGGGTTGCTGCAGCTGTATTAGTTGTTGGTTTTGGACTTCAATTTTATAAATTAAACCAAACGAATGAAACCTTGAATAACGTTTCTACACAAAAAGACTTATTACAAGAATCAGTTGTGGATTTAGAATTGAAGAAAAAAGAATCAGAAGAAGTTTTAGCCATTTTAAGAGATACAAGTAATATTGCCGTTGCTTTAGCTGGACAACAAGTAGCACCAAACGCATATGCGAAAGCGTATTACAACAAAAACACAAAAGAAGTATATATCGATGCATCTGGCTTACCAACTCCTCCTGAAGGAATGGTATATCAAGTATGGGCTTTAAAATTAGAACCTGTTTTAACGCCTACAAGTATCGGATTGCTTGATTCGTATGCAACAAGTACTACGAAAGTAATTAAAGTAGAAAACGCAAATGAAGCACAAGCTTTCGGAATTACATTAGAACCTGCGGGAGGAAGCGCTGGACCTACAATGGAACAACTCTATACCTTAGGAAAAGTATAATACTCAAATGCGTCTTTAAGGCGCATTTGTTTTTTAAAATTGCAAAAGAAAAGAAAAGAAAAGAAAATGAAAAAAATTGTAGTACTAACAGGTGCTGGAATTAGCGCCGAAAGCGGCATCAAAACCTTCCGTGATGCTGATGGCTTATGGGAAGGTCATGATATTATGGAAGTGGCCTCACCTATTGGCTGGAAAAATAATGCCGAATTGGTTTTAGACTTTTATAACAAACGAAGAGCCCAACTTTTAACTGTTAAACCCAACAAAGCCCACGAAATATTGGCTGAACTAGAAGAACATTTCGATATTCACATCATAACACAAAACGTAGACGATTTACACGAAAGAGCCGGAAGTAATAAAATTGTTCATTTGCATGGCGAATTATTAAAAGTAAGAAGTATTTCAAACGAAGATTTTGTAATTGATTGGAAACACGATTTAAACTTAGGTGATTTTGATTTGGAAGGTAACCAATTACGACCACATATTGTTTGGTTTGGCGAGGATGTTCCTATGATTGAACACGCAATTGACATTGTAGAAACCGCAGATATTTTAATCATTATAGGAACTTCTTTACAAGTATATCCTGCTGCTGGATTAATGAATTATGTGAACCAAAACGTTCCTGTTTATTACATCGATCCAAAACCAGCAACAATTTACGATTTACCAAATGAGTTGAAGGTATTACCTTTAACTGCCGTTGAAGGAATGAAAATTGTAAAAGAAGAATTGGTAAATTCTATCCAAAAAACTTCTGACTTCTAACTTCTAACTTCTAACTTCTTATTATATTTGCACTTCTTTAAACAACACACAACAAAATGCAATTAACAGAATTAAACGCTATTTCGCCAATTGATGGTCGTTATAGAAGCAAAACTATTTCATTATCTCCTTATTTTTCTGAAGAAGCCTTAATTAAATACCGAGTTTTGGTAGAGGTTGAATATTTTATTGCTTTGCGCGAAGCTGATTTACCTCAATTAGCCAATATTGACAAATCGATTTACGATTCTTTAAGAGCTATTTATAAGAACTTTTCTACTGAAGATGCACTTTGGATTAAAGAAACCGAAAAAACAACGAATCACGATGTAAAAGCGGTGGAATATTTCATTAAATCGAAGTTTGATGGTTTAGGATTACAAGATTACAAAGAGTTTATCCATTTCGGATTGACTTCTCAAGATATCAATAATACAGCGATTCCGCTTTCGACAAAAGAGGCGTTTGAAAATGTTTATTTACCAGGATTAGTAAGCGTAATTGCAAAATTGAAAGAATTAGCAATGGAATGGAAAGACATTCCAATGTTAGCCAGAACACACGGACAACCAGCCTCTCCTACTCGTTTAGGAAAAGAGATTTTAGTTTTTGTAGAACGTTTAGAAGAGCAAATGCGTTTGTTATTTAACGTTCCTTTTGCCGCTAAATTTGGTGGTGCAACTGGAAATTACAACGCACACAAAGTAGCGTATCCAAATACAGATTGGAGAAAATTTGGAACAGATTTCGTAGAAAACAGTTTGGGATTACATCATTCGTTTCCAACTACACAAATTGAACATTACGACCATTTCGCAGCGTTTTTCGATGCTTTAAAACGTATCAACACGATTTTAATCGACTTGGATAGAGATATTTGGACGTATGTTTCTATGGATTATTTCAAACAAAAAATCAAAGCAGGCGAGATTGGTTCTTCGGCTATGCCACATAAAGTAAATCCAATTGATTTTGAAAATTCGGAAGGAAATTTAGGAATTGCTAATGCGATTTTCGAACATCTTTCAGCTAAATTACCACTTTCAAGATTACAACGCGATTTAACAGATAGTACAGTTTTACGTAACATCGGTGTACCAATGGGACACACTTTAATCGCATTTGAAGCTACTTTAAAAGGATTGAATAAACTGTTATTAAACGAAGAAAAATTCGCAGAAGATTTAGAGAAAAACTGGGCGGTGGTTGCTGAAGCAATTCAAACAATTTTACGTCGTGAAGGTTATCCAAATCCATACGAAGCTTTGAAAGACTTAACTAGAACAAATACTGTAATTAACAAAGAAGCCATTCATAATTTCATTGGAACTTTAAAAGTTTCTGAAGAAGTAAGAGCGGAATTAATGCAAATTACACCTAGCAATTATTTGGGGATTTAATTACTTCTAAAATATGCCAAAACCTATCAGTATAAAACTCATTCTCATTAGTTTACTGATAGGTTTTTTCTTTTATTCTTGTTCGTCTACCAAAACCCCAACCACAAATTCAAAAGCGGGTGCTGTCATTACCTTTGACGATTACTTTGTAAACGAATGGAAAGAAGCCGATGCTCAACTCGCAAAGTACAATTGGAAAGCTACTTTTTGCGTAAGTAATTTTGAAAAACTCTCCGTTTCAGATATCTCAAATTTAAAAAAACTTCAAACCAAAGGTCACGAAATTGCTGGTCACGGATTCCGTCATCTCAATGCAAAAGAATTCACTAAGAAAAATAATAAACAGCAATACTTAATTGTTGAAATTTTTCCTCTAATCGAAGCGTTTAAAAAAGAAGGCATCGAAATTAAATCGTTTACTTATCCATTTGGAGCCAAAACACAAACGTTAGACTACGAATTACAAAAACATTTCAAAATCATCAGAGGAACTGCAAAAGGCGGCAAAAAAGTAGCCGATAACGCTAATTTCTATAACGGAACTCGACTTGCAAACGGAATTGGAATCGACAGTAATTACGAGCATTTTAGTTTAAACTACTTATCTAAAGTTTTAAATTACGCAAAAAAGCACAATAAAATAGTGGTTTTCTACGGACATAAACCCGTTGAAAAAGCTACAAATGAGTATGAAGTAGATCTTAAAACATTGGAAATGATTTGTCAATTTGTGGTTTCAAACCAAATGAAATTTTACACGCTTCAAGAACTTAATTCGTTAAAAAAACAATAAAATTGAGCGCATAAAGAATTGAAATTTTGAAAACCGACCACTTTTCACTATTTTAGTAAAAATTCCATTCTATGCCAATATTTCTAACTGCTTCCACTGTTCATTTACCCAATTTAATTAGCGATTTAGGACTAATTCTAGTCACTGCAGCCATTGCGGTACTTATTTTTAGAATCTTAAAACAACCGTTAGTTTTAGGATATTTGGTCGCTGGTTTTTTAGCTGGAAGCGAGTTTGATTTTTTCCCGACGGTAAAAGACATGAACAGTGTAAAAGTTTGGGCAGAAATTGGCGTTATATTTCTTTTGTTCAGTTTAGGACTAGAATTTAGTTTCAAAAAACTAATGAAAGTCGGCGGAACAGCTTCCATCACAGCGTTAACCCAAATCATTACGATGGTAGCTTTGGGCTATTTCGTAGGACAAATGATGGATTGGGGCAAAATGAATAGTTTGTTTTTAGGAGTTATCTTATCTATTTCTTCCACGACAATTATCTTAAAAACCTTTGATGAATTAGGTGTAAAAACACAAAAATTCGCAGGAAATGTAATCGGAGCCTTAATTGTGCAGGACATTTTAGCCATTTTAATGATGGTTTTATTGTCTACGGTTGCAGTAAGTCAACAATTTTCTGGTAGCGAATTGATTCAATCCGTTTTGAAATTGGTTTTCTTTTTAACTATTTGGTTTGTAGCGGGAATTTTCTTTATTCCAACGCTACTAAAAAAAGCCAAACATCTTTTAACCGATGAAATGCTACTAATTGTTTCATTGGCTTTG
Source organism: Flavobacterium lacisediminis (assembly GCF_025909975.1). Classification (GTDB taxonomy): domain Bacteria; phylum Bacteroidota; class Bacteroidia; order Flavobacteriales; family Flavobacteriaceae; genus Flavobacterium; species Flavobacterium lacisediminis. Next base: position 33,326 of record NZ_JAPCIO010000008.1, read on the forward strand.
TGTTTATTAATGGTTTTATTTGCTGCAAATGTAGGCTTCTCTCCTGCTCTTGGTGCATTTATCATGGGTTCGATTATTGCCGAAACCACACAAGCAGAACACATTGAGCATTTGGTAAAACCAGTAAAAGATTTGTTTGGAGCCGTTTTCTTCGTATCGGTCGGAATGTTGATTGATCCTGAAATGTTGTTGAAATATGCGTTTCCAGTTGGAATTCTAACTTTAGTGGTTATTCTTGGGCAATCACTTTCCTCAACAATCGGAGCTTTACTTTCGGGACAACCATTGAAACAATCCATACAAACCGGAATGAGTTTATCGCAAATTGGAGAGTTTTCGTTCATCATTGCCACATTAGGAATGACGTTGAATGTAACAAGCGATTTCTTATACCCTATTGTGGTTGCGGTTTCAGCTATTACAACCTTTACAACGCCATTCATGGTGAAATTTTCAACGCCTTTATCTATCTTTTTGGAGAAAAAATTACCAAGACGTTGGGTAAAAAAAATCGAACGTTACAGCGCCAATACCGAAGCTATTAAATCGGTTAGTACTTGGCAAATTGTATTAAAAGCGTATTTAACTCAGGTAATCATTCACTCGATTATTATTGTGGCGATTATTCTACTTTCATCGAAATATATTTTGCCTTTGGTTGAAGATTCCCGCTTTGGAAATGCTATCGCAGCTTTAATAACGGTTGTAATTTTATCACCTTTTTTATGGGCATTATCGTTGAGAAGAGTGGCTGTGGAACAAGTGCAAGAATTAATGCAAGTCAGAAAATATCAAGGTCCGATTATTGTATTGGTATTCTTTAGAATTGCGCTAACCTTATTCTATTTCGGATTTGTATTGAATGAGTTTTTATCACCAGTTATCGCCATCATTGCTTTAGTTATTGGAATTGTATCGTACATTTTATTCCCGAAACGATTGCATGCTTTTTACAACAAAATCGAAGGTCATTTTTTGAAAAATTTCAACGACAGAGAAATCACGAAACAAGCCAACAAACGACAGAATGTACTGTCGCCTTGGGATGGTCACATGGCCGATTTAATTATTGCCAAAGAATCGAATTTAGCTGGTAAAACTTTAGAAGAATTAAAAATTAGAGAGCAATTCGGAATCAATATTGCGTCTATCAAACGTGGTGATGTCACGATTAATATTCCAATTAGAACCGAACGTTTATTCCCTGGTGATGAAATCAACGTAATTGGCACCGATGAACAAGTAAAACTATTCAAAATTTATTTGGATAAACACGAAATCGACGAACCAGAAGCTTTCATTAAAGAAGATATTATTCTACAACAATTAGAACTTAAAAACCGAGTTTGCATAGGAAAAAGTATTCGAGAATCGCAAATTAGAGAGAAAACACACGGCATCATCGTAGGCATCGAACGTAACGGAAAACGTATTCTAAATCCAGAATCGCATTGGATTTTAGAATCTGATGATATTTTGTGGATTGCTGGTGATAGAAAAAAGATTAATGAGATTTTGAAACAATAACAACGTAGACCATAATGCAAAGATTTTAAGTTTAATGTTGTGTTTAAATTTTAAGAATTTATTAAGATTTTGGCATGAAAGTTGATTTTTCTTTCAAAACAAATTTTATGAAAACATTCTATATCCTTCTGTGTTCGGTTGTAATATTCTCTTGTCAAAAAGAAAAAACAACTCAAGAACTTGATGAAAATTCAATCTCAATTTCTTCCCAATTAAAAACGGATAAATTACAAACTTTTGAGTTTGTACTTAAAAAAGACACTTTAATTTCAGGGAAAGAAGGTATCAAAATTTGGATTCCAAGAGATTTATTTGAAAATTATTCGAATGGAAAAATCACTTTTGAATTAAAAGAGTTTTATTCAAAAGAAGATATGATTTTAAATGGTTTGTCAACTGTAACTGATAAAGACGAATTATTAGAATCTTCTGGAATGTTTTATATTAATTTTAAAGAAGGCGATAAACAATTGAAAATCAAAAAAGGTAAATCTTATGATGTTACAATTCCAAATAAACCATTAGAAGAAAGTAATATTTATTATAACGATAATGATTCGATTTTTAGATGGAAATTGAGTAATAATAGACTATACACCGAAATATCTGACATTGTAAGAAATTTGAAATATTTTAAATCTGGTAAATGGAAATATGAGAATATTCCAGACAAGTTCAAAAAAAGAGTTGCATTAGATAGTCTTGAAATTGTTAAAAAAAGAGATTCCCTGAAATATTTAAAAATTCTAAATGAGGATAAGAAAAAAAGCATTGAAGCCTTAATTGAAGAGAATAGTGAATGGGATACAGCATTAGAAGACCAAAACTTAACAGATGAAGAAAAAATTACAAGATATAATTTTTATCAAAATCAAAATCAAATCTATTCTTTTACATCAGATAAATTAGGGTGGATAAACATTGATAAAGTTTTGACTTATGATGTTATGAAAGAAATATTATTCAAAAACGATAATCAAAACCTTAAATATTTTTCAATTAATATTATTTATCCAAACAATAGATCTGTTTTAAATTATAATCTAAGTCAATTTTCTAAATATTTACTCAATGTTAAAATAGTAGGAAAAATAAAAATTGTTATTTATGCAAATTCAGGAAATAAAATCATGTTTGATTCTATTAATATTGACAAAAATTCTATGGATGAATTTGATATAAACTTTAAAGAAACCACTTTGGATAAATTAAAGCAAGAACTAATCTCTAACTAACATGAAAACCTTCGTCTCAATAATACTTCTAGTTTCTACATTCAGTTTCAGTCAAAATCAAAACAAAATTGATTTAGAAAAACTGAAAACAAAAGTATATCAATTGGTAAACGAAGAACGTTCTAATAACGACAGAAAATTACTTGGTTTAGATATTTATTTGAAAAAAGCAGCTGACGACCATGCTAAATACATTGCAAAAATTCAAACCTTATCCCATGAACAAACCGATGCTAAAAAGCAAAGTCCAAAAGAACGAGTGTATTTTTATGGTGGAAATTCATTTGTTTTAGTGGGTGAAAACTTATTATTTACAGGAATTAAAGACCAATTTTATACTGAAGCTGACTTAGACACTTTAGCCTTAAAAATGTTCAATCTGTGGAAGAAATCACCCAATCATTTGAAAAACATTTTAGATCATCAATATTTCTATACAGAAATCGGTTTTAGCATTGATTGGGAAAACAAGAAAATTTATGCGGTGCAAGTTTTTGGCACAAAATAAAAAAAACTGATAGCTTATAACTATCAGGTTTCTATTTTTACTGAACACTGTGACTGATCACTGAACACTAAAACTATCTCGAATAATTCGGAGCTTCTTTCGTAATCGTTACATTGTGAGGGTGACTTTCGCCAATACCACTTGCTGTAATTCTGATAAAACGACCGTTTTCTTGTAAAGTTGGAATATCTTTTGCCCCACAATATCCCATTCCGGCTCTTAAACCACCTATGAATTGTTGCATACTTTCGTTTAATTCTCCTTTATAAGGTACACGACCTACAATTCCTTCGGGAACTAATTTCTTCACATCATCTTCTACATCTTGGAAATAACGGTCTTTCGAACCTTCTTGCATCGCCTCAACAGAACCCATTCCACGGTATGATTTGAATTTTCTTCCTTCAAAAATAATCGTTTCACCTGGTGATTCTTTTGTTCCTGCTAATAACGAACCTAACATTACACAATCAGCTCCCGCAGCAATCGCTTTGGGAATATCTCCTGTATAACGAATTCCACCATCTGCAATAACTGGAACTCCTGTTCCTCTTAACGCCGCAGCTACTTCTAAAACTGCTGAAAATTGTGGAAATCCAACTCCAGCTACAACTCTCGTCGTACAAATAGAACCTGGACCAATTCCAACTTTCACTGCATCAGCACCGTTTTGAGCTAAATATAATGCTGCTTCTGGAGTAGCAATGTTACCCACTACTACATCTAAATCTGGGAATTTCGCTTTTACTGCTTTTAACACATCTACCACACCTTTTGTATGTCCGTGAGCGGTATCGATAATTACAGCGTCAACACCAGCATTTACTAAAGCTGTTGCTCTATCTACTGCATCAGCTGTTACACCTAAAGCCGCAGCTACACGCAAACGACCAAATCTATCTTTATTAGCAATTGGTTTTTGCGTTAATTTAGTAATATCTCTAAAGGTAATTAAACCTACTAATTTATTGTTGTTGTCAACTACAGGTAATTTTTCAATTTTATTTTCTTGAAGAATTCCTTCTGCTTCTTGTAAAGTTGTTCCTTGAGCAGCTGTTACCAATTTTTCAGAAGTCATTACCTCTAAAATAGAACGGGTATTTACTTTTTCGAAACGTAAATCTCTGTTGGTAACAATCCCTTTTAAAATTCCGTTATCATCTACTACTGGAATTCCGCCAATGCTAAATTCTTTCATCGCCATTTTTGCATCACCCACAGTTGCTGTTAAAGGTAACGTTACTGGGTCGATAATCATACCGCTTTCTGCACGTTTTACTTTCTTTACTTTCGCTGCTTGTTGCTCAATCGTCATGTTCTTGTGTAAAACGCCAATTCCACCTTCTTGTGCCATAGCAATTGCCATAGAACTTTCGGTAACCGTATCCATTGCTGCGGAAACGATAGGAACATTCAAAGTAATATTTCTCGAAAACTTCGATTGAATACTAACTTCCCGTGGTAAAATTTCTGAATAATTTGGAATAAGCAAAACATCGTCGTAAGTAAGGCCTTCGCCAACGATTTTAGTTGTGTGTGCTTTCATGGTGCAATTTGTAGTTGTTGTTAAATTGCGTGCAAATATAGTAAAACTTAGACAAATAATCTATTTCTTTTAAGAATAAATTATGTAACTTGCATAAATAATATTTCAATTACAATGAGCGATTCTAAAAAAACAAGTACAGGTTTAACCGATTTAGAAGTTTTAGAATCCGCAAAAATTCACGGAACTAACTCCGTAGAACATACTAAAAAAAACCACTTCTTAAATTCGTTATTAGACATTGTAAAGGAACCTATGTTTCTTTTATTGTTTACCGCAACAAGTGTTTATTTTATAACTGGAGATTATGGTGATGGAATTTTTATGGCTATTGCGATTGTTTTTGTCATTGCTATTTCTGTTTTTCAAGAATCCAGAAGTCGGAATGCGATTGAAGCTTTGAAAAAATTATCCCAACCCAAATGTAAAGTTATTCGAAACAGTACAATCATCGAAATTCCCACAGAAGAAATTGTAATTGGAGACTGCGTTCAGCTGGAAGAAGGTGCATTTATTCCTGCAGACGGAATTATTCTTTCCTCCAACGATTTTTCAGTTAACGAATCTATTTTAACAGGTGAATCTTTATCGGTTTTTAAATCTAATGAATCCGAAAACAAGCAAGTTTTTCAAGGCACGATTGTGGCTTCAGGACTTGCAATTTGCGAAATTTCAGCTATTGGAAAAAACACGCAACTAGGAAAAATAGGTTCCAGTTTAAATGCAATTGAAGACGAAAAAACGCCTTTGCAAATTCAAATCAACAATTTCGTTACTAAAATGTCGATTATTGGTTTGGTAATTTTCGGGATTGTTTGGGGCATTAATTATTACAATTCAAGAATTGTTTTAGATAGTTTATTAAAAGCGTTAACCTTAGCAATGAGCGTTATTCCAGAGGAAATCCCAGTAGCATTTACCACTTTTATGGCTTTAGGCGCTTGGCGATTGATGAAAATGGGAATCATTACCAAACAAACCAAAACCGTTGAAACCTTAGGAAGCGCCACCGTAATTTGCACCGATAAAACCGGAACCATTACCGAAAACAAAATGAGTTTGGCCGAATTGTATCTTTTTGATTCTGATACGATTATTGATACGAAAGAAAAATTAACAACAGAAGCAGAAGAAGTTCTAAATTACGCCATGTGGTCAAGCGAACCTATTCCGTTTGATGCGATGGAAATTGCGATTCATGAAGCGTATTCCAATTTTGAAAGCGACGACGAAAGACCAAATTTTAAATTGGTTCACGAATATCCGTTAAGTGGAAAACCTCCAATGATGACTCACGTTTTCGAAAACGAATCAGGTAATAAAATCATCGCTGCAAAAGGAGCACCAGAAGCTTTAATCGATGTCAGTCATTTGAATGAAGCTGAAAAAAATCAGGTTTTAACTGCAATGAAAGCCATGACGCAAAAAGGATTTCGAGTTTTAGGCGTGGGAGTTTCTGACTTTTCTGGAACCAATTATCCGGAAACACAGCAAGCATTAAAATTCAACTTTAAAGGTTTGGTTGCTTTTTATGATCCTCCAAAACACAATATTCAAGCGGTTTTTGAAACGTTTTACAAAGCAGGAATTCAAGTAAAAATTGTAACAGGTGATAATGCCGAAACCACTTCAACAATTGCAAGACAAGTCGGATTTAAAAATGCTGATAAAGTATTGAATGGAGACGAATTAATGGCAATGGATGAAGCGACTTTGAAAGAAAAAGTTATGGAAACCGCTATTTTCACCAGAATGTTTCCTGAGGCAAAACTTAAAATTATTCAAGCTTTAAAAGCAAACAACCAAATCGTTGCCATGACTGGTGATGGCGTAAATGACGGACCCGCTTTGAAATCGGCACATATAGGAATTGCCATGGGTAAAAAAGGAACTGAAATTGCCAAACAAGCCGCCAATTTAATTCTTATAGATGATAATTTCGAAAAAATGACGGATGCCATTGCTATGGGAAGAAAAATTTACATCAACCTCAAAAAAGCAATTCAATACATTATTTCGATTCATATACCGATTATTTTAATTGTGTTTATTCCCTTGGCTTTGGGTTGGATGTATCCGAATATTTTTACGCCAGTTCATATTATTTTCTTGGAAATTATTATGGGTCCAACTTGTTCGATAATTTACGAAAACGAACCTATGGAAGACAATCTGATGCTCCAAAAACCAAGACCACTAACCACAACTTTCTTCAATTTGAAAGAAGTATTGATTAGCATTATTCAAGGACTGGTTATTACATTAGGATTGTTATTTATGTATCAATATGCTATTAGAGAAAGCATGTCTGAAAACGGCACTAGAACACTGATTTTTTTAACATTAATCACTTCTAATATCGTATTAACATTAGCGAATCGTTCGTTTTATTATTCGATTTTTAAAACAATTCAGTACAAAAATAACTTGGTGGGATTAATCATTGGAATCACCATTCTAATGACTGGATTATTGCTATTTATTCCTGCTTTTTCCAACTTCTTCTTGTTTGAATTGGTAAGTGTAACCCAAATAGGAATTTGTGTTTTAGTGGGAAGTATTTCTGTACTTTGGGTAGAAATTTATAAAGTTTTTAAGCGAAGAAAATCAGCTTAATGAAACTCGCCAAATAATTTTGTCGCTTCATTATAAGCACTTTCAAAACTCATTGGACTGGTATTCGTGTTTTCTCTTTTGGTAGTGAAATACGATAATAATTTTTCCGTTGGCATGTTTCCAGTTAAATCATCTTTTGCCATAGGACAACCTCCAAAACCTTGAATGGCTCCATCATAACGACGGCAACCTGCATTGTAAGCTGCATCAATTTTTTCAAACCATTTGTCTGGTGTGGTGTGTAAATGTGCACCAAATTCAATATTTGGATATTTCGGAATCAAATTAGAAAACAAATAATCGATAACTTCTGGAGTTGAACTTCCAACGGTATCAGAAAGCGATAGAATTTTTACACCCATATTCGCCAATTTTTCAGTCCACTCGCCTACTATTTCCACGTTCCAAGCATCTCCATACGGATTTCCGAAGCCCATTGAAATGTAGGTAACCACTTCTTTATTCGATTTATCTGCGATTTCTAAAATCTCTTGCAATGTCACTAAACTTTCAGCAATGGTTTTATGCGTGTTTCGCATTTGAAAGTTCTCCGAAATCGAAAAAGGGAAACCTAAATATTGAATTTCTTTGTGAAGAGAAGCATTTTGAGCACCTTGTGTATTGGCTATAATCGCTAATAATTTGCTATTCGTTGCCGATAAATCTAATTGCGCTAAAACCTCAACTGTATCTTGCATTTGCGGAATCGCTTTTGGCGACACAAAACTTCCAAAATCAATAGTATCAAAGCCTACACGCAATAACGATTGGATGTATTTTACCTTTTTTTCGGTTGGAATAAAAGGTTTAATGCCTTGCATGGCATCGCGTGGACATTCGATAATTTTGATTTCGTTCATAGCTTCAAAGATAGAAATTTTAGCTGTTTTCCAAAATCTTTTTGTTGATTGCTTTCACTAAAGCTGGACCTTCGTAAATAAATCCAGTGTACAATTGAACTAAACTTGCGCCAGCATCCAACTTTTCAATCGCATCATCAGCAGTATGAATTCCTCCTACTCCTATGATTGGGAACGACTTATTACTTTTTTCCGAAAGGAAACGAATCACTTCTGTTGAACGTTTCGTTAATGGTTTTCCAGACAAACCGCCCATTTCTGATTTGTTATCTGATTGTAAACCTTCGCGAGAAATCGTAGTATTTGTAGCTATAACGCCCGCAATTTTAGTTTCATTTACAATATTAATGATGTCTAAAAGTTGCTCATCAGTTAAATCGGGAGCGATTTTTAGTAAAATTGGTTTTTGTTTTGGTTTTGCGTTATTTTGATTTTGAAGCGTTTGTAATAACTCAGTCAAAGGCTTTTTATCTTGTAATTCGCGAAGATTTGGTGTGTTTGGTGAACTCACATTCACCACAAAATAATCTACATACGGAAACAAAGCTTCAAAACAGATTTCGTAATCCTTAACCGCTTCTTCGTTTGGTGTGACTTTATTCTTCCCGATGTTTCCACCGATTAAAACACCTTTATTTTGTTTCAAACGTTCGACTGCTTCTTTAACGCCACCGTTATTGAAACCCATTCGATTGATAATCGCATTGTCTTCTTTTAGTCGGAACAAACGTTTTTTAGGATTCCCTTCTTGTCCAACTGGCGTCAATGTTCCAATTTCAATAAATCCGAAACCGAAATTCGATAACTCTTGATATAACTTCGCATCTTTATCAAATCCTGCCGCTAAACCAACCGGATTTTTAAATTTAATTCCGAAAACTTCGCGCTCTAAACGTGCATCTTTTACTTCGTAAAGCGATTGAAATAAGCCTGAAAAACCTGGAATTTTATTCAGAAAACGAATGAATGAAAAGGTAAAATAATGCACTTTTTCTGGATCGAAACAGAAAAGTAACGGACGAATAAATAGTTTGTACATAATATGTTGTGTTGTTCTGCAAAAGTAAGAAAATGCTATTCCAAAAAAAAGTATTGACGCATTTTGTAACAATAAAAGATTTGGTGCGTATAATTAACGAAGTAAAAAGTGAAAAGTAAAAAGTAGAAAGATTAAAACTTCCAAATTCTAACCTCTAATTCTAATTTCAAAATGGCTCAAACTCCTTCTAACATGTTACCATTAGGCACAATTGCTCCAGATTTTCATTTGAGAGATACTAATTCGAATGAATATAAAACTTTTGAAGATTGCAAAGGTGAAAAAGGAACGGTTGTGATGTTCATTTGCAATCACTGTCCGTTTGTGCATCATGTGATGGAAGAAGTACTAAAAGTGGTGAATGATTATCGCGTGCAGGGAATTGGTTTTGTTGCGATTTCGAGTAATGATGTGGTAAAATATCCTCAAGATGCACCAGAATTAATGACCGAATTTGCATTTGAAAACGGATTTGAATTTCCATATCTATTCGACGAAACACAAGAAGTAGCCAAAGCCTACGATGCCGCTTGTACACCTGATTTTTATCTTTTCGACAATCAAAATAAATTGGTTTACCGCGGACAATTAGACGACAGCCGACCAGCCAATGGCATTCCATTAAGTGGTTCAGATTTACGTAGCGCTATTGATGGCGTGGTTACCAATAGATTAATAAATCCTGACCAAAAACCGAGTATTGGGTGTAATATTAAGTGGAATTAAATAGTTGATATATGTTGATAGACGATTTTTTAAATAAACACGAATTAAAAGTTACTTTTATTACGGAACTTAAAGTAGATCAGGAAACTTTTGTAAATAAAATGAAAGAAATTTCAGATATCAATTTTAAAACGAAACTTCTTTTAGTAACCGATTTTATATTATCTGAAAAAATTAAATATGTTGGATATTTCACTAAAAACCAAGCTGAACTTAGAGAAAGAACTTTTCCATATAAAAGATTAAGGGCGAGCAGCAGTATAAAACTAAATTTTAAATCTCAAGACGAGAAACTCTTTATTAAAACTGACATTCAAGGTATTACTTATTTACGATTTATTTTAAGTTCGTTAATTTTATCACTTTTATTAATTCTTTGTTTTCTCCTTTTATTTGAATTAGAATTTTTACCAATAATCTTATTTGCTATTACTGGCTATTTTTATGTGTTTCTGAGTTTTAAATATTCAAAAGCTAATGTTCAAAGAATCAAGGATGAATTAAACGAATATTACAAAGAAATTGAAAAATCAAAATAATATTCTTAGCTTTTGGATATTACAATATTTAACTATAATCACTTTCTCTCCAAAATCACCTCAATCGGATTATTGCTTCTTGGTCCGAAACTTCTGGCTTGGCGTTCGTTTTCACTCGAACACAAAATGTACATATTAAAAGCTTGTAATTGTACTAATTGTTCTTTGTATTTTCCTTTTGTATCTTGAATTTTGATAAAAAAATCTTCAGCAGGAAATGTATTGGTTACTGAAAGTAAATAGGTGTCTCCCGAATACGGAAAAAACCATTTCTCAGCTTCGTTTGGTTTGCTAATTAAGTGATTTCGAGTAAAAACTAAGGCTTGATTACCGTATTTCCAACTGTATTTATTATTCTCGTTGATGATTTCTATTCCTTTTTCGTTGACCAACGTAATTTTTAAATCGGAAATATTATCTGATTTTCCTTCTTCATGAGCTTTTACAACTAAATAGGATGTAAAATCAAACCCACAATGCGGCACTTGCCCAAAAGAGAACAAAGAGAATAGTAAAAAGAAAATTGATAATTTGGTTTTCATAGACTTGAATTGGTGGTAAAAATACAAAAACAATACCAAAAAAATATCCGCCATATGACGGATACTTTTTTATTTTGTTAGATAAGCGTAAATCTTTTCTCTTTCTTCATCTGAAATTTTAGCTTCTTTTTGCATTCTTAATATGATAGGCTTCCATTGTTCTGCATTAAAATCTTTAGGACTATATAAATCGTGACATTTAGCACAATTATTTATAAAAAGAGTTCTACCTTCTGCTAGTTCAGCCGTTAGTGGTGCTTCAATAACTATAGGAGTATTTTCAACTTTTGGTGATTCTGGTTGAATAACTTTAGGCGAACACGAATAAATAAAAGTTCCTAAAAGGATTATTGCAATAAGTTTAATTTTCATATTTAAGATTTGTTTGATGGGTAAATATAAAAAAAAATCCCAAAAACAATGTTTTTGGGATTTTATATTGAGTATGAATACTAATTATTTTACATCCATTAATTCAACGTCAAAAACTAACGTAGCGTCTGGTGGAATTACCCCTCCAGCACCTCTAGAACCGTATCCTAAGTAAGAAGGAATTACAAAACGAGCTTTATCACCTACTTTTAAAAGAGCAATCCCTTCGTCCCAGCCCTCAATAACTTGTCCAACTCCTAATTGGAAATCAATTGGTTGTTTTCGTTTGTAAGAAGAATCAAATACTTGTCCGTTTTCTAATGCACCTTGGTAATGAACTGAAACTTTTTTACCTTTCTCAGCTTGTTTTCCACTTCCTTTTTGAATGATTTGGTAGCGTAATCCACTTTCAGTCTTTTGAAAACCAGCGGCTAATTTTTCCAAAGCTTCCTCTGCCATTTTTTTTTGCTCAGCAATTCTTTTCGCTCTTGAACCTTCAAATGTTCTGAAAGCTTCCAATGCATTCCATTTTTGAGCTTCGTCTCCTACTCTAATAATTTCAATACTTTCCAAAGCATCGTCACCTTCAACAGCATCAACAACATCTTGCCCTTCAATTACGTGACCAAAAACAGTGTGTTTTCCATCTAACCAATTCGTAGGAACGTGTGTAATAAAAAATTGAGAACCATTAGTTCCAGGTCCAGCGTTTGCCATAGACAAAACACCTGCCTTGTCATGTTTTAAGCTTGGGTGAAACTCATCGTCAAAGTTGTAACCAGGGCCACCTGTTCCTTGCCCCTGAGGACAGCCACCTTGTATCATAAAATCAGGAATTACACGGTGAAATTTTAATCCATCATAATAAGGTTTTCCCATTGGACGAGCCGAATTTTCTAATTGACCTTCTGCTAATCCTACGAAGTTACCTACTGTTCCTGGCGTTAAATCGTGTGTTAATTTTACTAAAATAGCACCTTTTGCCGTGTTAAATTTAGCGTATATTCCGTTTTCCATTGTTTTGATTTTTAATTTAAAGATGCAAAATTACAAAATAAATAGTAGATTTGATATACTTATTTGAATACTATGGAAGCAAAAGATTACATCAACATAAACAAAGAAACTTGGAACAACAAAGTAGATGTGCACATTGACTCTGATTTTTATGATATGGAAGGATTTCTGAAAGGAAAGTCAACCTTAAATAGTATCGAATTAGATTTACTTGGCGATGTAAAAGGAAAAAAAGTATTGCACTTGCAATGTCATTTTGGTCAAGATACCATGACTTTTTCGAGAATGGGTGCTAAAACTACAGGTGTTGATTTATCAGACAAAGCCATTGAAAGAGCTAGAGAAATCAATGAAAAATTAAATTTAGATGCTAGTTTTGTTTGCTGTGATATTTATGATGCTCCAAACCATTTGGATGAAAAATTCGATATTGTTTTCACGAGTTATGGTACGATTGGTTGGTTTCCAGATTTGGGCAAATGGGCAAAAATAGTTTCACATTTCTTAAAACCAGATGGAAAATTTGTTTTTGCCGAATTTCATCCTGTGGTTTGGATGTTTGATAACGATTTCAAAGAAGTCTTTTATAATTATTTCAATGTAGAACCTATTTTAGAAGAAGAATCTGGAACATATGCGGATAAAGAAGCTTCTCTTAATACAACTACTATCACTTGGAACCATCCTATTTCAGAAGTTTTAAACGCATTGATTTCAAATGGATTAGAAATTAATTCTTTCAACGAATTTGATTATTCGCCTTACAATTGCTTCAATCAAACCGAAGAATTTCAGCCGAATAAATTCCGAATCAAGCACTTGGAAAACAAAATTCCAATGGTGTATTCACTTTCGGCAACTAAAAAATAATCTACTATCTTTGCAGCATGCGAATTGATATTATTACCGTTTTACCCGAATTAATGCGAAGTCCTTTTGAGGCTTCGATAATGAAACGCGCCATTCAAAAAGGATTGGTCGAAGTCCATTTTCATAACTTAAGAGATTACACTACCAATAAACAAAGAAGTGTGGACGATTATCAATTTGGTGGCGGTGCTGGCATGGTAATGATGGTGCAACCTATCGACGATTGTATTTCGAAACTAAAAAGCGAAAGAACATACGACGAAATCATATACATGACACCTGATGGGGAAACCTTGAACCAAAAAATGGCAAATTCCATTTCGATGTACGAAAACATTATGATTTTGTGCGGACATTACAAAGGTGTTGACCAACGTGTTCGTGATATGCATATTACTCGAGAAATTTCGATTGGTGATTACGTATTAAGCGGAGGCGAAATTGGAGCAATCGTATTTTGCGATGCGATTATTCGATTAATTCCAGGTGTTTTAAGTGATGAAACTTCGGCTTTAACGGATAGTTTTCAAGATAATCTGTTATCACCCCCAATTTATACACGTCCCGCCGAATACAAAGGATTGAAAGTTCCTGAAGTTTTATTAAGTGGGAATTTCGCCAAAATTGAAAAATGGCGCGAAGACATGGCGTATGAACACACCAAGAACAGACGACCTGATTTATTGGATGATTAATCATTAAAAAGTTTTTTATTTGTTGCTATTTTCGTAAATTTATATCTCTAAAAAGATAAAAAATGCAACGTATTATCTATCTAAGTTCTGGAGTTAAAGTTTTTTCAGATGAAGAGATAAATAGTTTATTGGATATATCTAGAAAAAACAATGCAAATAATGACATTACCGGTTTGTTGCTTTATGTCGATGGTAATTTCTTGCAAATTATTGAAGGTGAAAAAGAAGCGATTGAAATTACTTACCAAAAAATTTTAAACGATTCTAGACATAAAAATATTATTCTAATTACGAATGAACCCATAAAAAAGCGTAGTTTTTCAGATTGGAAAATGGGTTACAGTATTGTCAATCCTGAATTTCTCATAAAACACCCCGAAATCAATCCATTTCAAGTCAAAAAAACGTCTAATATTGATAGTATTATCAATACTTTTATAGATACTTTTTTGAATTCTTTTCGAAACAAGGTGCTTTATAATTAAAAATAAACTACAAAAATTTGTATTTTCAATAAAATAACTTAATTTTGCACCCACTTTGAACCAACCTCTGACGATAACCGTGTATGTTGCTTTGAATCAAACATTTATAATTACGATTATGTCAAATTTAGTTGATTTCGTTAATAGCGAATTTGTAACAAAAAAAGATTTTCCTGCTTTCGGAGCTGGTGATACAATCACTGTGTACTACGAAATTAAAGAGGGTGAAAAAACTAGAACTCAGTTCTTCAAAGGAGTTGTAATCCAAAGAAGAGGTGCTGGAGCAACTGAAACTTTTACAATCCGTAAAATGTCTGGAGCTGTTGGTGTAGAGCGTATCTTCCCAGTAAACATGCCAGCTTTACAAAAAGTTGAAGTGAACCAAAGAGGTAAAGTTCGTAGAGCTCGTATCTACTACTTTAGAGATCTTACTGGTAAAAAAGCAAAAATCAAAGAAAGAAGATACAAAAACTAATTTGTACTTTCTCAAGTATAAAAAGCCGCAACATTGTTGTGGCTTTTTTTATTGAATTTTATGCAAGATTTAAGCATATATACTAAATTATTTCTCTCGAATTTCCTATATTTGGCAGATTTTACAAATTATATTCAAACAAACACATAACATTCATGTCCAATCAATCTAAAATAATGTATACCATTACGGATGAGGCGCCTATGTTGGCAACGCATTCGTTTTTACCTATTGTAAAAGCCTTTACAAAACCTGCAAACATTGCTATAGAAACCAGAGATATCTCTTTAGCTGGCAGAATTTTATCTAACTTTCCGGAGTTTTTAAAAGAAGATCAAAAAATTGGTGATGCACTTACCGAATTAGGACAACTAGCAAATACTCCAGAAGCAAACATTATCAAATTACCAAATATTTCTGCCTCAGTTCTTCAATTAAAAGAAGCGATTGCCGAATTACAATCGCAAGGATTCAATATTCCCAGCTATCCTGAAGAACCTCAAAATGATGCTGAAAAAGAAATTAAAGCAAAATATAGTAAAGTATTAGGTTCAGCTGTAAATCCAGTATTACGTGAAGGAAACTCTGATAGAAGAGCGCCAAAAGCGGTTAAAAACTACGCAAAAGCAAATCCTCACAAAATGGGAACTTGGACTTCAGATAGTAAAACCGAAGTGGCTCACATGAATTCAGGTGATTTCTACGGAACAGAAAACTCTACAACTATTGAAAAAGACGGGAAATTTAGAATCGTTTTCAATTCAGATAATGGAGCAAGTACTGTTTTAAAAGATTTCTCTAATTTAAAAGCAGGTGAAGTTATTGATACTTCAGTGATGAACTTAAATGCTTTAAAACAATTTGCTAAAGCAACAATTGCTGATGCTAAAGCGAAAAACGTAATGCTTTCGGCGCATTTAAAAGCAACGATGATGAAGGTTTCTGATCCAATTATTTTTGGAGCTATCGTTGAAACTTTCTTTGCTGATGTTTACACTAAGTATGCTGACTTATTCAATTCTTTAGATATCAATCCAAATAACGGATTACAAGATTTATATAATAAAATAGCAGGAATTCCTCAAGAAGTTGAAATTAAACAAGCTATTGCTGATACTTTAGCTAATGGTCCACGTGTGGCTATGGTAAATTCAGAAAAAGGAATTACTAACTTCCACGTTTCTTCAGACGTAATTGTAGATGCTTCTATGGCTGCTTTAGCTCGTAGTGGTGGAAAAATGTGGAATACAGAAGGAAAAGAAGAAGATACCATCGCTATTATTCCAGACCGTTCTTATGCTGGTTTCTATTCCGCTTGTATTGATGAAATGAAACAAAACGGTGCATTAGATCCTAAAACAATTGGTTCAGTTCCAAACGTTGGATTAATGGCTCAAAAAGCAGAAGAATATGGTTCTCACGATAAAACATTCCAATTAAAAGAAAATGGAGTTGTAAACGTGGAAGATGAAATTGGAAACGTTTTATTATCTCAAAAAGTAGAATCTGGTGACATTTTTAGAATGTGTCAAGTAAAAGATGCGCCTATTCAAGATTGGGTAAAATTAGCAGTTAACAGAGCGAGATTATCTGATACTCCAGCTATTTTCTGGTTAGATAAAGACAGAGCACACGATAGAGAAATCATCAAAAAAGTTGAGAAATACTTAAACGATTACGATACAACAGGCTTAGACATTCGCATTATGGATGTTAAAGATGCCATGAAAGAAACATTACGAATCATCCGTCAAGGAAAAGATGTAATTTCAGTTTCTGGAAACGTATTACGTGATTACTTAACTGACTTATTCCCTATTTTAGAATTAGGAACTTCTGCTAAAATGTTATCAATCGTTCCGTTAATGAACGGTGGTGGATTGTTCGAAACTGGTGCTGGTGGATCAGCTCCAAAACACGTAGAACAATTTATCGAAGAAGGTTATTTACGTTGGGATTCATTAGGTGAATTCTTAGCATTACAAGCTTCTTTGGAGCATTTAGCACAAACTCAAAACAATGCAAAAGCACAGGTTTTAGCAGACACTTTAGATGAAGCAAATGCAAAATTCTTAGCAGAAGACAAATCTCCAGCAAGAAAAGTAGGTGGAATTGACAACAGAGGTTCACATTTCTATTTAGCTTTTTACTGGGCACAAGCTTTAGCAAACCAAACTAAAGATGCTGAATTGAAAGCTACTTTCGCTCCAATTGCTGAAGCAATGACTACTAACGAAGCGAAAATTGATGCTGAATTAATTGCGGCTCAAGGTAAAGAACAAAAAATTGGTGGTTATTATCATCCAAGTTTTGAGTTAACTGAAAAAGCAATGCGTCCGAGTGAAACTTTGAATACGATTTTAGCAAAATTGAGTTAAGACTCAAACATTATACAACAAAAAAAGCGACCTGATTGGGTCGCTTTTTTGTTATTTTTTTTCCATTGGCTTAACATACTCAATTATAAATTTTGCTGCAACACCAGTATTCAAATTCCAGTCATTTGTTGTAATTAAATTATCGTTTTCATCATAAATAGCGAAAGTGGCGGTATTTGGACCAGACAAGCCTTGATTCAAAGCAACTATATCTAATAGATTATCTCCTTCACGCAATTCTACATAACTTGTTTTAAATTCTGAATCCAAATAAATCACATTAAATGCAGTAACTTCATTTAAAATTATTCTTACTTTATCCCCATCTGGATCCATGTGATCTCTAGTCATAATTTTCAAGACAGGAGTACTTACTTTAAACTTGCCAAAGAAAACATTTTCCCAACTTCCCTGTTGTGTTTCTTTATTTAATTTATCCTTTATTTCATCTCCTGGGTTTTTAAATTCATTTTTCTGAAGCAAAACACTTTCTTCTCCCTTTTTCTGATTTAATATCGAATAGCGTTTTAAATAACTATCATCTTTATCAAAAATACTCTTGTAAGGTAAAGTAGTCGTATTCGATTCTGTATCCACTTTTGCTGGTTCGTCCCAATTCAACTTTAGTTTAGAAGTTTTAAAAGGCGAATCTTTTTGTGCAAAAATTGACACAAATTGAAATAGGAAAAATAAAACGAATAATTTGGTTTTCATTTGAACTACATTGAAAGTGGTAAAATTATAACAATAATTGATTTTTGATTACAAATTAACATATGTTTTAAACTATTGCATATTTTTTTTGTGAAATTTGTAGTACAAAATTTATACCGAAATGATGCTACAACAAAAACTTTATTTGTTTTTATTCTTTTTTTCACTTTTGGGATTTGGACAAGAAAAAGTAACCCTGAGTGGAGTTGTTTCAGATGTTAATAACAACGAAACTTTAATTGGAGTTTCGGTATATGTTTCAGAACTAAATATTGGAACATATACAAATGAATATGGCTTCTATTCTATTACTCTACCAAAAGGAAACTACACACTTCAAATAAGTTATATTGGTTTTGAAACGCTATCAGAAAAAATTGAAATCAATCAAAATGTAAAAAAAAGCTTTAGCCTAAAAGAAAGCAAACAAGAACTAAACGAAGTTGTAATTACTGAAAACGCGTACAAAACCAATATCAAGAAACCAGAAATGAGTGTTAATAAATTGGCTATTAGCACAATTAAACAAATGCCTGTTTTATTAGGAGAGGTAGACATTATAAAATCGCTTTTATTTTTACCTGGTGTTACCAATGCTGGTGAAGGACAATCAGGTTTTAATGTTCGTGGTGGTGGAGCTGATCAGAATTTAGTGCTTCTAGATGAAGCTACGCTTTACAACACATCACATGTATTTGGTTTGTTTTCAGTTTTTAATGCGGATGCTATTAAAGATTTGAAATTGTATAAAGGAGGAATTCCATCTCGTTTTGGAGGTAGAGCTGCTTCAGTTTTAGATGTATACCAAAAAGACGGAAATAGCAATAAATTTAGCATGAATGGCGGAATCGGATTGATTTCAAGTAGATTATTAGCTGAAGGACCAATTGTAAAAGACAAAGGCTCATTTCTTATAGCCGGAAGAGGTTCGTATGCTCACTTATTCTTAAAATTAACCGACAATAAAAACTCTGCATATTTTTATGATTTAAACACAAAATTAAATTACAAACTCAACGAAAACAACAACATATACTTATCTGGTTATTTTGGTCGTGATATATTCAACTTAAATGAATCATTTCGTAATACTTACGGAAATTCGACACTTAACATGCGTTGGAATCACTTGTTTTCGGATAAATTATTTTCCAACTTATCACTGATTTATAGCAATTATTTTTATGGATTAGAGTTGGATTTTATTGGATTCAACTGGGAATCAACTATACAAAACTATAATTTAAAATACGATTTTAAATACTATGCTTCTGACAAATTGAAAATTAATTTTGGAGCCAATGTAACTAAATTCGATATTAATCCTGGAACCATAGAACCTTTAGATGAAGAATCTTCTATCAACTATAGACAATTGGATAAAAAATATGCTTTTGAAAATGCATTATATGCCGAAGTTGAGCAAAATTTAACTGATAAACTTTCCGTTATGTACGGAATTCGTTTTAGTTCTTTTTATAGAGTTGGAGCTTCCACAATCAACTATTATGATAACAATCAACCAGTTTTATATGATGAAGAGTTGAAAATTTATGAAAAAGCATCTCCAACTTCCACAAAATATTTTGGTTCGAATGAAAAAATAGCTGATTATTCAAATTTTGAACCTCGTTTTACGATATCCTACGAAATTGATAAAGATCAATCAGTAAAAGCAGGTTATAACCGAATGGTACAATACATGCAATTGGTTTCAAACACCGCTTCTCCTACTCCATTAGATGTTTGGACACCAAGTGACAATTACATAAAACCTCAACTAGCAGACCAAGTTGCTGTAGGATATTTTAAAAATTTTAAAGATGGTGATTACACTTTAGAATTAGAAACTTACTACAAAAAAGTACAAAACCGAATAGATTATATTGATGGTGCTGATTTAATTGCTAACGAAGCAATAGAACAAGTGTTATTAAACGGAAGAATGCGCTCCTATGGGTTAGAAATGATGATTAAAAAAAATGAAGGACCGCTAAGCGGATGGATTGCATACACTTTATCCCGTTCCGAACAACAAACTCCAGGAAGAACTCCAACAGAAATAGGAATTAACAATGGTGATTGGTATCGTTCTGCATATGACAAAACACATAATTTAGCGGTTACCGGAAGCTATAAATTAAATAAAAAATGGAGTTTTGGAGCTAATTTCACACTTCAATCTGGTCAACCTGTTACTTATCCGAGTGGAAAATATGTTTTTCAAGGTGTAACTGTTCCAAGTTATAATTCTAGAAACGAAGACCGATTACCAGCTTACCATAGAATGGATATTTCAGCGACTTTAACACCTAAAAAATATGAAAACCGCAAATTCAAAGGGGAATGGGTTTTCGGAATTTACAACATATACAGTCGCTACAATGCTGCTTCAATATCATTTAGACAAAATGCTGAAACTGGCGCAAACGAAGCGGTGAAACTTTCAATTTTCGGAATTGTGCCTTCAGTTTCTTATAATTTTAAATTTTAATATTATGAAAAATATATTTCTATATAGCGTTTTACTATTCGTAACATTATTTAATAGTAGTTGTGAAAAAGTAGTGGATATTGAATTAGATAATTCAGAACCAAAATTAGTTATTGATGCTATTATTAAATGGGAAAAAGGAACCACAGGTGAAAATCAAACCATAAAATTAAGTTTGACGAATGATTTTTATACTAATGAAATTCTTCCTGCTAATGGAGCTACTGTTACAGTTACAAATAGTTCCAATGTAATTTTCAATTTTACTGAAGTTCCAAATACTGGAGATTATGTTTGCGACAATTTTCAACCTGTAATTGGGGAAGTTTATACATTAGAAATTCAATATGATGGAGAAATATATACTTCTTCTAGTGCTTTATATCCAACTCCAGATATTATCAATGTAGAACAAGAAACCGTAGTTGGAATTAGTGATGAAGATGAAATTCAAATTAAATATTTTTATCAAGATAATGGCGCAGAAGAAAATTATTATTTGTTAGGTGTTAAAAATCCAAACAAACAATTTCCTGAATTTGGTGTTGTTAGTGATGAGTTTTTTCAAGGTAATGTCATGTTTGGTTTTTATGGTAGTAGCGAAACAGAGCCTGGAATTACACTAGACTTAAGTGTTCAGGGAATTTCAAAAAGCTATCACAACTACATGAATAAATTAATAGCAATTGCTGGAAGTGGTTCTGGAAACCCATTTGCAACTCCCCCAGCAACGGTAAGAGGAAATATTAGTAATATAACAACTAACTCAAATTATCCGCTAGGCTATTTCTTCTTGAGTGAAATTGATACCGTTAGTTATTTGGTTCAATAAATTTTAAAGGGCAATTACGATTACAAGTACAAAATTCAAAATTGAGATTGTACTTGACTTTTTATTTGTATTTGCACTTGATTTTTTTAAACGATATATTTACGGCATTAAATCTAAAAAATGTCATCACACCACATTGTTCGAGACGACCAAGAACCTGCTTTAATCATTGCTAATGGTGCATCCTGTAGCGAAGAATTGATGGGACAATTATTAGAATGGTCGCCTTTAGTAATTGTTTTAGATTCGGCAATTGAACGTGTTTTTGAATTAGGTATTAAGGTAGATGTGTTATTAGGTGATTTTGACAGAGGTTTTGATGCAGAACATTATTTAGAGAAACAATATCCTCTAGAAATTGTTTATGCTCCCAATCAAGATAAAACCGATTTAGAAAAAGCCTTCGATTACCTTATTGAAAAAGGACACAAAGCTGTAAACGTTATTTGGGCCACCGGAAGACGTGCCGATCATACCATTACCAATATTACTAACATTGTAGCGTATCGCAATCAATTAAAAATTGTAATTATTGACGATCATTCTAAAGTGTTTTTACTACCTAACAAATATGATAAATGGTATACTGCAAACACTACATTATCATTAATTCCGATTGGAAAAGTTAGCGGAATTACAACAAAAAACTTATTTTACCCATTATATAACGAAGAACTAACCATTGGTTATCGCACTGGAAGCAGCAATCACGTTACTGAAGACGGAATTGTTTCTATTATTCACGAAAAAGGCGATTTACTATTAATGGAATGTTGGGATTAAACAATTTGTCTATGAATTTAAAAAAATTACTATTTATCAGTTATATATTTTGCTCAATTATACCTGAATCTTTCTCACAAACTACATTTAATGTAGAATATGTATTAGGTAGAACATCGCCTGCCAATGAATTTTTTCCAGAACTAAAAGTAAATCAAACCCTGAGTTTATTTGTTGGAAAAAAACATTTTTCAGATGATGCTTGGGTAAAATCACTACAAAATCCAGAAACAGGTTTGCTTTTTCAATATAGCAATTATGGAAATAATGAATTTGTTGGTTCATCTTATAGTTTAATGCCTTATTTAGAAATTCCATTATTTTATTCAAAAACTAAACGTTTATCTTTAAATTCAGCAATTGGAGCTTCTTATTTTAACAAGAATTATGATGATGGGAAGAATTGGCAAAACAAAGCCATTTCTACAGATTTCACTTGGGCTTACCGTATGTTTTTAAATTATTCGATATTTTCAAATAAATCTATAGATACTCGAGCAAGTATTGGATATTCGCATCATTCCAATGGACATGTAAAATGGCCAAATCAAGGTTTAAATACTTTTTCTGTCGGCTTAAATTTGAAATTTAATCCTCAAAAAACTCATACCGATTCTATTTCATTAAATGACACAAAATATGCTCCTGTTAAATTTTATCATATCAAAGCAGGCATCGGTCAGCAATCTATTTATAGATTAGATAACGACACTAAAGAA
Source organism: Flavobacterium lacisediminis (assembly GCF_025909975.1). Taxonomy (GTDB): domain Bacteria; phylum Bacteroidota; class Bacteroidia; order Flavobacteriales; family Flavobacteriaceae; genus Flavobacterium; species Flavobacterium lacisediminis. The sequence continues at coordinate 56,298 of NZ_JAPCIO010000008.1, forward strand.
GTATATTCCACTTCTTTTTCTTATGGTAAAATTTATAAAAATACATTTAAAGTAGGACTAGGGTTCTTCTATACTTTTTACGAAAGTTATTACGATTACATTAAAGACGAAAAATTCTTAGTGAATGAAGACTATCCAGAATTAAAGAAAAACCCAATTTACAATTCGTCTGCTTATGGTATTTTTATAAATGGAGAACTTTTAATGAATCATTTTGCTGTTGAAGCACAACTAGGTTTCAACATTGACAAGCCATTTTATAAAATTGATTACCGATTAAATAGTGAAATTTATGTTCCGGAGACAGGCGATTATATCCCTAATGAATTAGATAGTTATTACACTCTAAAGCGCTATATTTCCGGAAAATTAGGTTTAAAATATTATGCTTGGAATACTAAAAACATGCCGAAACACAATTTATCAATTGGCGCTTACATTTGTAGTAATTTAGGACAAGCTGATTATAGTGAATTAAGTTTAGGATATACTTACATCATTAAATAAAATATGTAGTATTTTTGTAAAAATACTTGCTTTAAATGAAATTCCAAGTCGTATCCGAATATAAACCTACTGGTGACCAACCGCAAGCCATTGAAAAACTTTCAAAAGGCATTTTAAATGGTGAAAAGTACCAAACATTGTTAGGTGTAACCGGTTCTGGAAAAACATTTACGGTGGCTAATGTGGTGCAAGAAGTACAGCGTCCAACTTTAGTGTTAGCGCATAACAAAACCTTAGCGGCACAGTTGTATTCTGAATTCAAGCAGTTTTTCCCAAATAATTCAGTGCAGTATTTTGTTTCGTACTACGACTATTACCAACCTGAAGCTTTTATTCCCGTTACTGGAACGTACATTGAGAAAGATTTATCAATTAATGATGAATTAGAAAAACTGCGTTTAAGTACTACTTCTGCCCTACTTTCGGGACGTAGAGATATTATTGTGATTTCCTCAGTTTCTTGTTTGTACGGAATTGGAAATCCAGTTGAGTTTCAAAAAAACGTAATCAATTTAGAAGCAGGTCAGCAAATTTCTCGTACCAAGTTACTACATCAATTAGTCCAAAGTTTATATTCAAGAACCGAAGCTGATTTTGCCGCAGGAAATTTCAGAATCAAAGGCGATATTGTGGAAATCTTTCCAAGTTATGGCGATGAACCGTTCCGAATTCACTTTTTTGGTGATGAAATCGAAGAAATTGAAGCCTATGATCCAAAAACATCGCAAGTCATTGAAAAGTATGAAAAACTGACGATTTATCCAGCGAATATGTTTGTGACTTCGCCAGATGTGTTGCAAAATGCGATTTGGGCTATCCAACAAGATTTGGTAAAACAAGTGGATTATTTCAAAGAAATAGGTAAACATTTAGAAGCAAAACGATTAGAAGAACGTACCAATTTCGATTTAGAAATGATTCGCGAATTAGGCTACTGTTCTGGAATTGAAAACTATTCACGTTATTTAGATGGTCGTGAACCCGGAACTAGACCCTTCTGTTTATTAGATTATTTTCCTGATGATTTCTTAATGGTGGTCGATGAAAGTCACGTTACGATTTCGCAAGTACACGCTATGTATGGTGGCGATAGAAGTCGTAAAGAAAACTTAGTAGAATATGGTTTTAGATTGCCCGCTGCCATGGACAATCGCCCACTAAAATTTGAAGAATTTGAAGCCTTACAAAATCAAGTAATTTATGTTTCTGCTACACCTGCTGATTATGAATTACAGAAAACAGAAGGTGTTTATATAGAACAAGTCATTCGTCCAACAGGATTATTAGACCCAATTATTGAAATTCGTCCAAGTGCGAATCAAATTGATGATTTAATTGAAGAAATTCAATTGCGATGCGAAGCCGACGAACGTGTTTTGGTGACTACTTTAACCAAACGTATGGCGGAAGAATTGGCAAAATATTTAACTAAAGTTTCGATTCGTTGTCGTTACATTCATTCTGATGTAGATACGTTAGAACGTGTAGAAATCATGCAAGATTTGCGTAAAGGAATCTTTGATGTGTTAATTGGTGTGAACTTACTTCGTGAAGGTTTGGATTTACCCGAAGTTTCTTTAGTTGCCATTTTAGATGCGGATAAAGAAGGTTTTTTAAGAAGTCATCGTTCGTTAACACAAACTGTAGGTCGTGCTGCGCGTAACGTAAATGGAAAAGCGATTATGTATGCGGATAAAATTACCGCTTCGATGCAAAAAACCATTGACGAAACCAATTACAGAAGACAAAAACAAATCGATTACAATACCAAAAACGGATTAGCGCCAAAAGCTTTAAATAAAAGTTTAGGAAGTGCATTAAGTGGTAATTCAGTTTCTACAGGTTATTATGAAAAAGAAGCTCTAAAAGCGGCCGAACCAGAAAGTTTATACTTGAGTAAACCCGAAATTGAGAAAAAAATTAGAGATTTACGCAAAATGATGGAAAAAGCAGCTAAAGAATTAGACTTCATGCAAGCAGCGAAATTGCGTGACGATATAAAAGTTTTACAAGAGAAAATTAAATAAAAACCAAATAAAAAAAATGCCTTTTACTTTTTCACATCCAGCAATTGTATTACCATTAAATTATTTACCTAAAAAATGGTTTTCTTTAACTGGTCTGGTAATCGGCAGTCTTACTCCTGATTTTGAATATTTTATTAGAATGAAAATCAAAAGTGAATATAGTCACACTCTAGAAGGCCTATTTTGGTTTGATTTACCTTTAGGTGTTTTGCTTGCATTTATTTTTCATAACATAGTTCGAAATAATTTTTATAACAACTTACCTTTATTTTTTAAATCAAGATTTTCAGTTTTTAAATCGTTTAATTGGAATACCTATTTTAAAAAGAATTGGTTAACCGTGATAATTTCAATTTTTATTGGAGCAGTTTCACACATTTTCTGGGATAGTTTTACTCATGTTGACGGTTATTTTGTCGAAACAATTCCAAGCTTGTCTAACTCTTTAAACTTTATTTCTTTAGAGATCCCAATATTGAAAATCTTACAACATTCTTCAACCTTAATTGGTGGGTTAGTAATCTTTTTTACTATTTATAAATTACCGTCAAGTAAGACTGAAAAAGAAAATATAAATTCGAAATACTGGGCAATTGTTTTTGGAATTACTTTTATAATAATTGCTTTAAAGATTTTAGCCGGACTTGATCCAAAGCAATACGGAAATGTAATTGTAACAGCTATTTCAGCAATTCTAATATCATTAACAATAACACCTTGGCTAATCAAGAAAAAACAAAACAACAATTAAATAAAAACACACATGAGTAACATTGCAAACATTCTAAAATTAGAAGACGAAATCAAAATCATTGAAGCTATTGGAGAAATCATTTGGCAGAAAAAAGAAGAAACAGAGGATTTCTCATCGTTAACCGATGAAGAGAAAGTATTCGTTTTTGTAGATTTATTTGAAGGTGCTATGGGAGAAGGTGGTTTTCAATTCTTTTTTAGTTCAGAAGCAGGTGATTTTGCAGAAGAAGTTATCACATCCTATAAAGAAATTAAAGCATTTAAAACGGCGGAATTAATTTCAAAAGCATTGGGTTTATTTCCAGCTAAAACCTATTCGTCTGACGTGGAAAAAAGAATAGCATTCATTGAAAAAGCGGATGAAAACATCATTTCAGGTTGGGAAGACTTAGACGAATTATTTTTCGAAGACGAAACTGAAGAAGATATCGTAACATTAATCGTAGATTATATTAAAGCCAACGAAAATCAATTTGGAGCTTAATTAAAATTTGCAAGATAAATCTTAATATTTTACTTTTATACCAATTAACTATTATAAATGAAAAAAATGAAAAAAATTATTACTCTTATCTTGTGTTTCGTTGTCCTAACTTCATGTTCAAGCGATTCTTCTGATGAATCATCATTAACGGGATCAATTACTGCCACTATCGATGGTCAAAATTGGCGCTCTAATGTAGCTGTTGCCGCAGTTCAATCTATTAATTTTGGTGACATTAATGGTAGTGTACTTCAAATTTTAGGAACTGCATCAAATTCTTCATCGTTAGCTATTAATATTCCTTTACAGAACTTATCAGTAGGAACTTATACTTATAATGGATTCGATGCAGATGGAAATTTAAGTTACAATACTATGGAAGACTCATATAGTTCTGATGAAACGGGTGGAACATTCACATTAACAATCAACTCATACAACAGTAACAACGGAACAATTTCAGGAACTTTTAGTGGAACCTTAATCGGCTTTGATTCTCCAACACAAATGTCAATAACCAATGGTACATTTAGCAATATTAGAGTAATTAGTCAACAATTATATTCTAATGGAAGTATGTCATTAAAATTAAATAGCGGTACTGTTTTCAATATGGATACAGATAACAATGATGGTAAGTATTTAATGATTCAGCAAGTTAGCGAAGCTAATAAAATAGTGGTATACGGATACAATACAAATATTGGTGCTGATTTTGGTATTTATTCCATCATGATTCCTGAAAATGCAACTGTTGGTTCACATTCAATTGATGGAAATAATTATGATGCTGGTTTCAATAATAATTCTAATATTGACTACACAACAACAGGAGGAACTATAAACATTACTTCTCACTCAGGGAATACAATTGTAGGAACTTTTAATTTTACAGCAACAGGAAATTCCCAAACCATGACAATTTCCCAAGGTAATTTTAGTATTACTTATAACTAAAAAAAAAGAGTGCTAGTTCACTCTTTTTTTTTAGTTCTATTTGATAAAACCTATCTTAAAAAAAATTTATACTTTTAAGTAATCAATCATAAAACAATAAAGTATGGCAACAGTAAATGTATATCTTACCTTTAATGGTAATACAGAAGAAGCTTTTAATTTTTACAAATCGGTTTTTGGAGGCGAATTTACTTATATGGGTAGATTTAAAGATATGCCAGCCGATGAAAATTGTCCACCTCCAAGTGAGGAAGAAGGCAATCGCATTATGCATGTAAGTTTGCCTATTAGTAAAGAAACCATTTTAATGGCAAGTGATAGTACTTCGTTTAGTGGCGATGTTACTTTTGGAAACAATTTCTCTGTATCTATCAATACAGACAGTAAAGAAGAAGCCGATAAATTGTTCAATGGACTTTCTGCAGGCGGAAACATTATTATGCCAATGGAAAAAACATTCTGGGGAGCTTATTTCGGAATGTTTACCGATAAATTCGGCATCAATTGGATGGTAAATTTCGACGAAGTTCTTGCAAACTAATTATGTTGCTCAGTAAAAACGGACAATAAAACATCTCCCTCAACCATTCGGTTTGGGGAGTTTTTCATTAAATTCAGTACGCGTTTCATCGCATACGGATTTAATCCCATATTAATTCCAATTTCATTGATTTTGATTTGTTCAGCATCGTGTAAAACGCCATCGCAATGCATCAATAACGCCAAACGATAAAACTGACAAATTCGGTGGAACTCATCTTTTATTACGGTAACTTCACCTCTATTTTCAAATAATTTATGAAAAACGGTTTTCTCAATTTCTAATTCCATGGCTACCATTTCTAAAAAATCGTACTCTCTATCGTGCAATTCGCCATCGATTAAAGCAAAACCAATCATTTCCTGTAATAAACTTATTTTTTCTTGGTAACTGTCCATCAAAATAGTATTTTTATGTTTTAGATGAATTCAAATATAAAAATGAAAAAGCAGTATTTCCCATTTTTGTTCTTTTTTTTATTAACATCTCTTTCGGGATGGTCGCAAAGCAAAGTTACTTCTTTTATGATTGAAGCTCCACAATTACAGACTTCAAAGAAAATTTGGTTGTATTTACCTCACAATTATGAAACTTCAGAAAAGAAATATCCCGTAATTTACATGCACGACGGGCAAAATTTATTTGATGATAAAACGGCTTTCGCAGGCGAATGGAGAGTAGATGAAACTTTAGATTCTTTAAAAGCGGAAGTCATCATTGTAGGAATTGAACACGGCAACGAAAAACGAATGGATGAACTTACACCTTATCCAAATGAAAAATATGGTGGCGGAAAAGCCGATGCTTATTTGGATTTCATTGTAACTATCTTAAAACCTCATATCGATACCAATTACAGAACGAAAACAGGTAAAATGAATACCGCTATTGCAGGAAGTTCACTTGGCGGACTCGTTTCCTATTACGCGATTTTAAAATATCCTAAAATCTTTGGAAAAGCAGCTATTTTTTCACCTTCTTTTTGGTTTAACAATAGCATTTATACTTTGACGGAAAACACCAAAAATCTCAAAACCAAATTGTATTTCATGTGTGGCGATAGCGAAGGTGAAACCACAGTAGCCGATATGGACAAAATGGTAGACTTAGTCAACGATAAAAGATGCACTTGCATGCATTTAACCAAAAAAGTGGTAATTGTTAATGGTAAACATAATGAAAAATTATGGAGCCAAGAATTTGGAAAAGCGTACCTTTGGCTTTTTTAAAGGGTTTCAAGTTTTAGATTAAAGAAAAAATCTTTAATCTATGTTCCAAAAATAAAAGATATAAAATGAATAACAACGATGTTTTTAAAAAGTTACGTGTAGCCTTACAATTACGCGATGACCAAATTATTGAGATATTAAACTTAGTGAATTTTAGAGTTTCTAAAGGCGAATTAGGTAATATATTTAGAAGCGAAGACCATCCCAATTACATGGAATGTGGAGATCAATTATTGCGTAATTTCCTTAATGGATTAGTGATTTACTTACGTGGCACAAAAGAAGACCCAAAAAATCCAAGAGAAGTTTTAGACCAAATTGCCAAAAACAAAACCTCAATCTCAAAAGACGCCAAAAAACCCGAAACCAAAAAACCATTCCAACCGAAATCGGCAACGGACAAAAAACCATTTGGACAAGGCAAGCCTTCTACAAAAAAGCAAAAGCCAGAAAGCCCAGTTGAACGCTTTAAGTTTAATTCTGGTAAAAATAAAAAGTAAATAGAATCCTCAAGTAATTGGGGATTTTTTTTCAATATTTACAGCTTAGTCCAAAAAAGTTTATTTTATCTCAAAGGTTTTTTTCTATTTTAGAAAAAATATATTATTATTGTATTCGACTTAACCATTATTAAATCAAGCTCCATAAATATGAAAAAAATCCTTTTACTATTAGTATTGACTACATTCACCATGAGTGCCCAACAAAAATTCGATTTTCCATTGAATGAAAACGGGCAAATTATCTTCTCGGAAGTTGTATCTGCAGAAGGAAAAAACAAAGATGACTTGTTTAACAACTCCAAAATGTTCTTTGTAAATATCTATAAAGAAACACAGGATAAGATTAAACAGGATAAAGAAGCTTATTCAGTTACTGATACCCAGTATTCTTTCATGACCATTAAGGCAAACGGAAGTGAGACAAAAGTAAAATTATTTTACACTGTTTCTATCATGTCGAAAGACGGCAAATACAAATACGAAATAAAAAATATCTTTATCAAGTCGAGTGCTGAAACAACTGTAGAGAAAATGTTTGATAAATTGGCTTCGGAAAAAGCGGTGGATAATCCAAAATTAATGGAAACTCTTAAAGCGTATTATGCAGAAATCAATTCTACAATTGAAACCATTAAAAGCGATATTAAAAAGGAAATGGCAAAATCTAGCGCAACAAAAAGTGACTGGTAGTTTAATTACAAGATTCAATAAAAAAACGCTATCAAAAAAAATTGACAGCGTTTTTTATTTAAATATGTATTTTACTTCAACCTTCTAAAAAATTCCAATAAAATATCATTATTCTCTTTTTCTGGAGTGAAAACTTCTAAAATACTTGGTTTTTCGTTTTGGCTTAAGAATTTAGCATATTGTTGTTGTAAAGTAGCTTCATTATTCGCTTCAAAATAATCTAGTCCATACATTTTAGCTAAATGTGAGGCGTTTAATTGGTGCGAAGTTTCAAAATAGGTGTTAAACGTTTCCGTTTCTTGATGTCCTGGTAAAATTCTAAAAATACCGCCACCGCTGTTGTTTAATAAAATGATTTTAAAGTTTTTTGGGATGTAATTATTCCACAAAGCGTTGCTGTCGTATAAAAAGCTGATATCACCTGTAATCAAAATCGTTGGTAAATTTGTCACAGATGCAGCTCCAATGGCAGTTGAAGTACTTCCATCAATCCCACTCGTACCACGATTACAAAAAACTTGTATGCTTTTATCTAAATCAAACAACTGCAAATAGCGTATCGCTGAACTATTACTAACTTGCAATTGAATGTTCTTTGGCAAGTTTTGACAAATAAAATCAAACACTTTAAAATCCGAAAACGGAATTTTTGCAGTGTATTCTTGATGTTTCGCTACTCTATCTTTCCAAATAGCTGAAATACTGGATTTATAGGTACTTTCAATCGTATTTTCAGTCAATAACTGACTCAAAAACGTATTGATTTTCGTTTCAAAATGATTCGTAAGTGCTCCAAAAGTATCATAGGCACGTAAATCGTCCACATGCCAATGGTGTACTGGTTTGTATTTTCGCAAAAAGGCTTTGATACGTTTCGAAACCACCATTCCACCGAAAGTCAACAAAATTTCAGGCTGAAACGCTTTGAAATCATCCTCTGTAAATGGTGTAATCAACGTATCAATCTGATCGATGAAGGTTGGGTGATGTAAATTCGATGTTTTTTCGGTTAACACCACAACACTTGGATCATTCGCTAAAACATCCAAATACTTTTGCTCTAACGAATTTGGGAACAACTCTCCTACTAAAACCAATTTCTTAGTCGCTTTATTCCAAGTTTCTATAGTGGAATTTCCTAAAGAGAAAGGTTTGTTTTCAGTATTAAAATTAACAATTTCAGGTTGTACTTGTATTTCGGAAACGGTTTCATATAAAGGTTCTTCAAAAGGTGCATTAATGTGAACTGGCCCTTTTTGGGTAACCGCAACATGCAACGCCATTTGAATGTTATTATCGTTTTCAGTTGATACATTTTCTTGCAAATTAGCATTGTACAAACTGTGATTCGCAAAAACATTTTCCTGACGAATCGTTTGACCGTCTCCAATATCTATCTTATTTTGTGGTCTGTCCGCAGAAATGACTACTAACGGAATTTGACTATAAAAAGCTTCCGCCACCGCAGGATAATAATTCAACACTGCAGAACCCGAAGTACAAACAACAGCAACAGGTTTCTGAATTTGTTGGGCAATTCCCAAAGCAAAAAATGCGGCACAACGTTCGTCAGCAATACTGTAACATTTGAAATACGGATTATTAGTAAATCCAATCGTCAAAGGTGCATTGCGAGAACCTGGTGAAATTACGATATGTTGGACTCCTTTTTGTTGGCAAATTTCGATAATGCTTTGCGCTAAAGGAATTTTTGGATACATCATTTTAAAAAATAACTGGACTACAAAGTTACGAAGTTGAAAAGGTTTTTAGTACTTTTACTACGTAATTTCTTTGCCAAATGGAGATAAAAATTAGAGACTATAAAATAACAGATTGCCCAGCCATTTTAGACATCATCAACGATGCTATTTTGAATTCGACTGCACTGTATGATTACAACGTTCGAACTTTAGCCACACAAGAAGCTATTTTTGAAGAAAAAGTTCAGAAAGGTTTTCCTGTGATTATTGCCGAAATGAATAATGAGGTTGTAGGTTTTGGTTATTATAGTGAATTCCGATTCAGAGAAGCGTATAAATTCACAGTAGAACATTCGGTTTATGCGAATAAAAATGTTATTGGAAAAGGTATCGGGAAATTATTATTAACCGAATTAATCGTAAGAGCCAAACAACAAAACCTTCATACGATGATTGGCGTTATCGATTCTGAAAATAAGAATAGTATCGATTTTCACAAGAAATTTGGCTTCGAAGAAGTTGGTTTTATTAAAGAATCAGGCTTTAAATTTAACCGATGGTTGCATTCGGTTTTTGTTCAGAAAATGCTTTAAAATTAGTCGCAGTTCTCAGTCACAGTCAACAGATACTGAAAACTGCGACTGAAAACTAAATACTAAATTATTTCCCTTCAATCCAATTTACGATTTCAGCATCGGTTGGCAACGTTCTTGGAGACACTACTTTTGCTAATTCACCATTTTCATTGATTAGGTATTTTTGGAAATTCCATTGTACTTCGCTATCTTCTAATCCGTTTTTAGCATTTTGTGTTAAGAATTGGTACACAGGATGCATATCGCCACCTTTTACCGAAATTTTAGCCATCATAGGAAACGAAACTCCATAGTTTTGTTGGCAAAACGTAGCAATCTCTTGATTTGTTCCTGGCTCTTGTGCTCCAAAGTTGTTTGCTGGAAAACCTACGATTACGAAATTTTTGTCTTTGTATTTTTCGTAAATCGCTTGTAATTGTTCGTATTGCGGTGTTAAACCACATTCAGAAGCTGTGTTAACTACTAAGATTTTCTTTCCTTTTAGTGTTGAAAAATCAAAAGTATCTCCGCTTAAATCTTCTACTTTAAACTGATAAATGGTTTCTTTTGTCATAGGTGTTGTGGTTGCTGTTGCGGTAGTTGGTTGCTTTTTTTGTGCCTGATTTTGACAACTAAAAAGCAATGCTGCTACTGAAAACAAGGTTACTAATTTCTTCATCTTTTTTTTATTTCAAATTTAGGGTTTTAAAACGCAATTTTTGATAAACATTTCTTAAAAAAAATGGCCGCTTATTAGCGACCAAATTCTTATTTTTTATAATATTTCTTATACGGGAAATAAGCTATTGCCGATATTAATAGGACAATTACTAAAATTACAAAGTAATACGTAACGTTTTGTTTCTCTCCTGAAGCGTAACTGTGTAAACCGCTTAAGTGGAAATTTACTCCAAAATACGTCATTAAAATAGAAGCAAAAGCTAAAACACTCATTACGTTATAAATCCATCTTCCTCTTAATGCAGGTACAAATCGTGCATGAATTACAAATGCATACACCATAATACTAATTAAAGCCCAAGTTTCTTTTGGGTCCCAACCCCAATAACGTCCCCAACTTTCGTTAGCCCATTGTCCGCCAAGGAAGTTTCCTATGGTTAACATAACCAAACCTACTGTTAGTGCCATTTCATTGATATACGTAATTTCATCGATGCTTAATTTCATTCTTTCTTTGTTCTTTTCGTTAGTGAAAATCATCAAGAATAACGAAACTAAACCTAAAACCATCGCTAAAGTAAATGGTCCGTAACTCGCTACGATTACTGCAACGTGAATCATTAACCAATATGAATTTAAAACCGGTTGTAAGTTTCCGATGGAAGGATCCATCCAATTCCAATGCGCAATCATCAAAATCATTGAAGTTACAAAAGTTCCGGCTGCAACTGTTATTGGAGAATTGTTAACTAACTTTTGCTTTGTTAATAAAAATAACCATAAAGGATTTCCAAATCCCAAAGCTAATGTAAAGAACATCGTTGCCCAAGCTACATAAATCATACTTTCATACGCATCACTCCAAGGCGCGTGACCTGAAATATACCATCTTACAATTAATCCCGCTAAATGCAATATGAAAAACAATCCGATTAATCCATGAAAACCGTTGATAATCAATCGAATGACTTTCGAATCTTTAAAAATTTGAACAATACAGAAAGCTAACATTAAAACACCAGCTAACATATACATATAATATAATCTCTTGAAAATATCATATTTATTATACGTAATTTCAGAATTGATTTTACTTTCCGAAAGCATTACGGCTTTTCCGTATTTCTTTTGGTATTCGGTTAATCCTTTCAAAAGGCTATTTGGTAGTTCGTAATTTTTACTCTGTGATGCTTTATCAAGTGCATTCAAATAAAATGGCATTACATTTTTAATGGAATCCAAAGCAGTTCCTGTTGGTTGGTTGATTTCTAAAAACGAAACCCATTTGTTCGATTTATCGCCTGGAACTGGGAACACTTTCAATATTTGTCCGCTTAAAGCTGAATATAAAAGGTTAACTTTCTTATCTGCCTCAATAAAATCTTTTTGGAATTGATTCGGCACTGGTTCTTTATAAGCCGTTTCTAATACTTTAGCTAATTTATAGCTTCCAGTTTCATCAAAGAAGGCTACTAAAGGCGCATATTTTGCTTCTTTTTCTACACCAATTAATTTACGAATACTGTCGTTTCCTCTTTTTAAATAGATAATTGGCAACGAATACCAATATTGAGGATATTGCGTCATCGATAAAAACGCTTGATCGGAATTCATCCCTTCATACGAATCGCTTTTTGATACTTTACGAAGTAATTCCGATGAAAACGTATTGATAGGTTTCATACGACCACCATCTTGAATTACGATTTTTCCAAATTCATTCGCATGTTCAGTTGAAACTTCGTATTTTTTTAACAACTTTAGAATTTCTTCTTTACTAGGTTGATGATTGTGTTGTTGTGCAAAAGTTAGAGTAGAAAATAAAATCAAAAACACACTTAGCAAACCTGCTCTCTTAGCTTTCACTTTTTCTAATTTCTCTTTCAAACTTGAAAAACGACTATTTTTTGTAAATAATATAGCCATCAAACCAAGATACAACAAGAAGTAACCAATGTAAGTAATCCAAGTTCCCCAGAAATCGTGACTAACCGATAATTGTGTTCCTTTTTCATCTGGGTCAAATCCGGCTTGGAAGAACCTATAACCTCTGTAATCTAAAATATGATTCATGAAAACACTATCTTTAAATGTTTTCTTTTGTTCTGTATCAATAACTTCAATTTTACTTTTGAAAGCCGAATAACTATTTTCTGTTCCTGGATATTTATCAGCAATAAAATCATCTAGTTTAACAGTAAATGGTGTGTTGTAAATTTTACTTCCAAAGAAGAGTGTAAATTCTAAATCACCAATCTTAACAGTTTGCGGAACACCTTGCTTACCTCTTGAACCAACTAATGTTAGAATTTCTTCTTTTCCTTGTGTTTTGATTTTTACTTTCAAAGCGTCATCTGTTTGTTTGTCTTTGAAATCGTTATTCGACTTGAAAGTCAATTCTCCTTTGATAGCTGGTTCTGGAAATACAAATTGCGCTCCACCAATATTATACAACGAACGTAACATCAAAGGTTGCACCGAATCTTTTACCACTTTACCTTGTAATTTATCAGCCATTCGCATAAAATCACCTTCAAATGGCGTTTGAATCGTATAGGCTTCAGCAATTTTAGTAATATTGATTGCGCCTTCTGTATATTTATTGAAAGCAAAAAGTACGTTGTGTAAGTTTTGAACTTCTCCTTCTTTTAAGTAATGTTCGTGACGCGTTCCTCCACTCGACTCTACCATTTTTATCATCAATTGTCCGGTTTCAGATGGAACAACGGTTTCGGTAGCGTTCATAATGAATTCTTGATGTTCTATTTCAAATGGAATTCCACTAAACTCGCCTCCCATTGAAAAATGATTACTGGCAAAAGCATTCAAAAAGCCATCTTCTTTTACTTCTGGCGCCAAATACAATCCTTTTTCAAAAGTTTTACGACGCATTTGTCCATCGTGATTTCCATCCACTAAAACCGTTAAATAAGGTTTATCAGAATAAATCATATTGGCTGATTCACCTTCTCTAATCGGCATCATTCCTTCGTAACTAATATAACGCGTAACAAAAGCGCCAACGATAATTAAAATGAAAGAAAGGTGTAAAATTAAAGTTGCCCAATTTTCTTTTTTATGTAATTGATAACGTTTGATGTTACCTAAAAAGTTGATGATAAAAAACACCATAATTACTTCAAACCAAACGGCATTGTAAACAATAACTCTTGCAGTATCAGTATTATAAGCGTCTTCGATAAAAGTTCCGGCTGCCATGGCTATAGCAAAAGCAATGAATAAAAAAGCCATTAAGCGTGTGGAAGATAACAGGGATAGTATTTTTTTCTCCATGAGTTGGGAATACGTTTTTTATAAATTGGCACAAATGTACTCAAAAACAAAAACTTTTCCGCGAAGTTTAACAAAGGTTTGAGTAATTTATATTCGAATGATTTTAATACAACATTTTTACTTCTTTCACATCGAAAGAGGTTATCGAATCGTCTTCCAATAAAACTTCTAATTTGCCGTCTTTTGTTACCTTTTGAATTTTTCCTACAAATCGATTTCCTAATGCCGATTCGAAAGTTGAAACTACCTCTTTCTTAAACAAAATAGCATGATAAGCATTCCAAAAATAATCTTCGTTAAGATTTTCAAGTTGATTTAAATTGAATTCTAATCTGTTTACGATGGAAATCAAAAGTGCATCTCTATCAAATAATTGGTTTTCCAATAAAAATAAAGACGATGCTTGTGGCAAATTTTCAAACTGAGATTGGTTCACATTTAAACCAATTCCGATAATCGATTGTACTTCGTTTGAATTTTTGAATGTATTTTCGATTAAAATGCCAGCTATTTTCTTATTCTCTGCCAAGATGTCATTAGGCCATTTAATGGAGAAATTTAAATTACTAATGGTTTTCAGTGCTTCAACTACACTTAAAGCCACGACAATATTCAAGGTAAATAAACTTGCATTCTCCTCTATTTTTTGATTATATAAAACACTAAAAGCTAGATTCTTACCTGCTTCAGAAGTCCAACCCGAACCTCTTTGTCCTTTCCCTTCTGTTTGCGATTCGGTGTTAACAACGGTGAAATTTTCGCAAGTTTCTTGTGCCGAAAGCGCTTTCAAAAAACTATTGGTAGAATCTATGGCATCGAGTTTGATTATCTTCATAATACAATAACAAAATTTAATCTTATGTTAAGGTTCAAAAATAATCACAAAAAATGATACCTTTGCATAAATACAAAAATAATAAATGGCGAAGAAGCAGATTAATAATGATGATTTATTAGCAAACATCATCAAAGGGATTGAAGAAGTAAAAGGAGAAAATATTGATATTCTTGATTTAAGAGAAATTGACAACACGGTTTGTGACTACTTTGTAATTTGTAATGGAAATTCAAATACTCAAGTAAATGCAATTGTAGGTTCAGTACAAAAAATCGTTTCAAAAGAATTAAAAGATAAACCATGGCACGTTGAAGGTGCTGAAAATGGAGAATGGGTTTTAATGGACTACGTGAATATTGTAGTACATGTTTTCCAAAAACACATTCGCGAATACTACCGAATTGAGAGTTTATGGGGTGATGCAAAAATCACAACCATTGAAACTAAATACTAAAAAAATTTATGGCACAAAATAATAATTCTGGCTTTAAGTTTAGTCCATGGATGAGTATTGTACTTGTCTTGACTATTTTTTTTACGATAAGTTTATTTACAAAAGGGATTGATTTAAGTAATCCTGCGCCTACAACATTATCTAAATTCTATCAATTTTTAAATAAAAATCAGGTAGAAAAAGTAGTGTTTACTAATACAAAGGCGACTGTTTATTTAAAGAAAACAGCTTTAAGCGATAAAACGCATGAAAAAGTAAAAAATGATGTTTTAAATAAATTAAACACTAAAGGACCTCATTATTTCTTTGAAATTGGAGATTTAAAAACCTTTCAAGAAAATTTACAAAAAGCATCAAACGAAGGCAAACTAACCGAATATGAAAAGGAGCCTGAAAGCATGTGGGGAGAAATCATCTCTATGCTTTTACCTATCTTACTTTTAGTAGGACTTTGGGTCTTTATGATGCGAAGAATGTCAGGTGGTTCTAGTGGTGGAGGTGGACAAATCTTCAGCATTGGTAAATCGAAAGCTAAACTATTTGATGAAAAGAACGATACTCGTGTAACTTTTGAAAACGTTGCCGGATTAGAAGGTGCTAAAGAAGAAATTCAAGAAATTGTAGAATTCTTAAAAACTCCTGAAAAATATACTTCAATTGGTGGTAAAATCCCAAAAGGAGCTTTATTAGTTGGGCCTCCTGGAACTGGAAAAACATTATTAGCTAAAGCCGTTGCAGGTGAAGCTAAAGTACCTTTCTTCTCTTTATCAGGTTCTGATTTTGTGGAAATGTTTGTTGGAGTTGGAGCTTCTCGTGTTAGAGATTTATTCAAACAAGCCAAAGAGAAATCACCATCTATCATTTTCATTGACGAAATTGACGCTGTGGGTAGAGCTCGTGGAAAAAACAACATGACAGGTGCTAACGACGAAAGAGAAAATACATTAAATCAGTTATTAACTGAAATGGATGGTTTTGGAACCAATTCAAATGTAATTGTATTAGCTGCTACCAACCGTGCTGATGTTTTAGACAAAGCATTATTACGTGCTGGTCGTTTTGACAGACAAATTTATGTAGACTTACCAGACATTAGAGAACGTAAGGAAATTTTTGAAGTACACTTAAAACCTTTGAAAAAATCAGAGGAATTAGATACTGAATTTTTAGCAAAACAAACCCCAGGATTCTCTGGAGCTGATATTGCTAATGTTTGTAACGAAGCGGCATTAATTGCAGCACGTAAAGACAAAAAAGCGGTAGACAAACAAGATTTCTTAGACGCTGTTGATAGAATTATTGGTGGTTTAGAAAAGAAAAACAAAATTGTCACACCAGCTGAAAAACGCGCAATCGCCATTCACGAAGCTGGACATGCAACAGTAAGTTGGATGTTAGAACATGCAGCACCTCTTGTAAAAGTTACGATTGTTCCTCGTGGACAAAGTTTAGGAGCAGCATGGTATTTACCAGAAGAAAGATTGATTGTTCGTCCAGATCAAATGCTAGACGAAATGTGTGCTACTATGGGCGGAAGAGCGGCTGAGAAAGTAATTTTCAATGAAATTTCAACAGGTGCTTTGAGCGATTTAGAAAAAGTAACGCGCCAGGCAAGAGCGATGGTAACCATTTATGGATTGAACGATAAGCTTGGAAATATCACGTATTACGATTCAACTGGGCAATCTGATTACAATTTTTCTAAACCGTATTCTGAAGAAACTGCAAAAGTTATCGATACTGAAATTTCTAAATTAATTGAAGAGCAATATCAAAGAGCAATTCACATTTTAGAAACAAACAAAGAAAAGCTAACACAATTAGCTGATATTCTGATAGAAAAAGAAGTAATTTTCAAAGATGATTTGGAAACTATTTTCGGAAAAAGACCTTTTGACAAAGAAGAAGAAATTCCTGCTGCGGAATAAGGACTTATCAACAAAATAATATTAATAAAAAACTTAGTTCCTTAGGAAAAGAACTAAGTTTTTTTTTATCTTTGATTTTTACACTATAAAAAACGACTAAAGATACATGAGTCTTTTTAGAAAATTTTTTGGCACTTCGGGAGACGAAGACGAAAGCGACAAAAAACAAGAAGTTAAAAGTCCGTATTCGCCTGATACTGCTCTGCCTATAGACGAACAGTTTACTTTCAATTTCAAAGAAAATGGGGGTAAATTCATTTATTGTGAGAATTTAGATGAAATTGCAGAGAATTTTGAAAATATTTTAGCTGAAAACGATTGGTTCGAAAGTAACGCACAATGTTATGACAATCGACTACTTTATTTACTTGACGACAATAAACTAACCTACAATAGCACTACAAATCCAATATTTTTTCTTTCTTCTTGCGAAAATTTAATTGCAGATGAAGGTTCTATTCTATTTTCATCAAATCAGTTTAAGCACTTCAAACCAAATGAATTGCCTACAAACATGATTATTTTCGCTACCACAAGTCAGATTGTAAATAGCAAAAGCGACGGATTAAGGCGAATTAAAAGCGCTCACGAAAAAAATTACCCTTCTAATATTACTACCATAAAATATTTTGAAGAAGTAAAAGAACAGGATTTTCTTCATTATGGAAGTTGCCACAAAAATCTTTACCTACTTCTTTTAGAAGATTTATAATAATGAACGAAACGCTAAAAAGAGCATTATCTGGAGCCGTTTATGTGATTTTACTATTAGGCTGCATTTCTTATTCTAGGGAGAGTTTAGCGATTCTTTTTGGCGCTTTTTTGATTATTGGAGTGTATGAATTTTGCAAAATGTGTGGATTGAACTTCTACGTTAGCATTCCTATTGCCGCTGCTTCCTATTATTTCTTATGGAATAAAAACTCCGATTTAAATTTAAATACTGCATTAACTGCAATAGCGGTTATAATTTCGGTTAAATTATTACTATATCTTTTCAATACCAAGAAAACAAATTTTCAACTTTACACGCGCTACTTTTTACTCTTTGGATACGTAATTCTTCCTTTTATCTTGGCGAATTATATTGCAATGGGCGTGAAAGGATACAATCCAAAAATTTTAATTTCAATCATTGTTTTAATTTGGACCAACGATACTTTTGCGTATTTAGTTGGAAAAAACATAGGCAAAAACAAGCTTTTTCCAAGTGTTTCTCCTAAAAAAACCATTGAAGGTTTTGCTGGCGGGTTAGTATTTACCATCATTGGCGGTGCTTTATTAGCTAATTATTACATTATGGCTTCTACAATTTACATTTGGATTGTAATTGCAGCTATTGTGAGTGTTTTCAGTACGTTAGGCGATTTAATTGAATCAAAATTAAAACGCGTTGCCGGTATAAAAGACACCGGAAATATAATGCCTGGTCACGGAGGTATTCTAGATCGACTAGATAGTATTATATTTGTAATTCCATTTATTAATTTATTTTATTTAATTTTATACTATGTTTCATAAAGAAGGCGCTAAAATCATTTTAATCACACTACTTTTAGTTGTTGGGATTATTTTCTTAACTGATGAATTTGTAACCATCGGTTGGTTAAAAACTATTTTATACTTATTTGCATTAGTAATCTTAGTATTGGTTTTACAATTCTTTAGAAATCCAACACGTGTTGCTGACAATAGCGATAATCATATTTTAGCTCCAGTAGACGGAAAAGTAGTGGTTATTGAAGAAGTATTCGAACCTGAATATTTTAAAGACAAGCGCTTGATGGTTTCTATCTTCATGTCGCCTATTAACGTTCACGTTACGCGTTATTGTGTAAACGGAATCGTAAAATACAGCAAATATCACCCAGGAAAATACTTAGTAGCATGGCATCCAAAAGCAAGTGAAGAAAACGAAAGAACTACTGTTGTTATCAATAACAGAGTGTATGGTGAAATCTTATACCGTCAAATTGCAGGTGCTTTAGCGAGACGTATTGTAAATTACGCTCAAGAAGGCATGCGTGTGGTTCAAGGTAAAGATGCAGGTTTCATCAAATTTGGCTCAAGAGTAGATATTTATTTACCATTAGGAACCGAAGTTAATGTGAAATTAGGCGATAAAGCTATCGGAAACAAAACCGTTATTAGTAAAAAAGCATAAAGAATGAGCGTAAAGGATTTAAATACATTATTTGATGAAGCATTTGCTAACGCACAATTGATTCCACAAGAATCGGTGCCACAGGATATGCAATTGGTATTGTATGGTTTGTACAAACAAGCTACATCCGAAACCACAAACCCTTTATTGTTTCAAAATCCTCAGGATATTAGAAATGCCTTCAAATTAAATGCATGGATGCAGGTAAAAAACCTTCCTCCTGATGAAGCAAAAGCAGAATACATCAAAATTATCAATCAATTACTGAAAGAACGTAACCTATAATTTGCATTACAAATGAAAAAGTCATTATTGATTTTGGCTTGTATATCATTTATGATGACGAGCTGTAGAAAAGAAAACCAACTTGAAGAAGTTAAAATTCCAGATCCAGAAGTAGAAACTAAAATATCTGCTCTAGGTAATCCTGCGGATGTTAAAGTTACCGAAGGTGGGATTTTTCAAATGCGTGGACTAAAGTATGCTTATGATGATTTAGAACCGCATATAGATGGTCGTACAATGGAAATTCATTATTCGAAACATCATTTGGGTTACGCTAACAAACTAAATAAAGCCGTTATTGGAACTGATTTAGAACTTAAAACAGTAGAAGATATTCTAAAAAACTTAGACGTTAACAATAAAGAAATCCGAAATAATGCTGGCGGCTACTACAACCATAATTTATTTTTCGAGATTTTAAACCCAAAAGGCGGTGGCACACCAAAAGGCGCTTTAGCCGAAGCCATTACTGCCGAACTAGGTTCGTTTGACAACTTACAAAAACAACTAACAGACGCCGCTGCAGGACAATTTGGAAGCGGTTGGGCATGGTTAGTAGTTACCCGTGAAGGAAAATTAGCCGTAACCAGCACAGCCAACCAAGACAATCCCCTAATGCCAAATGCAGAAGTTAGAGGAACACCCATTTTAGCGATTGATGTTTGGGAACACGCCTACTACTTAAACTATCAAAACAAGCGCAATGAATATTTAACCGCTATTTTCAACGTAATCGATTGGAATGTAGTGAATATTAAATATGAAACTGCTATTAGTAAGATTTAAATTTGAATATTATTTTCATTTTAACAAAAGAAGAAAATTTAAAAACTTAAAACAAATTAACAATAACAATGAAGTTGAATTTAAAAAGTGCAGTAATTTGTTTTATAACATTATTATTATTAGTTAGTTGTAGTAATGATTCAGAAGACACAAATAATCAAACATTACCAATAATAACAACAACTGGCGTAAGTGACATAACATTAACTTCTGCTATTTGTGGTGGAAACATTATTTCTACAGAAGGAAGATCTATAATATCAAAAGGATTAGTTTATAGTGTAAATCCAAATCCTAGTATTAATGATTTTGTTAAAAATATTGGAAATGGTCCAGAAAGTTTTGTGGCATATATTGATAATTTATCTCCAAATACAACTTACTATATAAAATCATTTGCTTCTACAAACGCTGGAACTGCTTATGGACAAGAAGTTGTATTTAGAACATTAGGACCTACTCCACCAATAGTAACGACAAATTCAATCGAAAATATTACTAATAATTCAGCAATTATTTCAGGAAACATAAGTAATTCTGGAAATTCTCCTATAACATCAAAGGGATTAGTTTGGAGTACCAATCCAAATCCTACTATTTCCGATAATATACAAACAAATACTGAAAATCAAAGTTTTTTTTTAACTACAATTAATAATTTAAGTAGAAACACACAATACTATGTTCGAGCATTTGCAACAAATATATTAGGTACTTCATATGGTAATGAAATTACATTTACTACTTCTGATAAATATTTAATGTTCTCTACAACTAGTGAAATTTCCAAACATGTTCTTCATAATCCTCAAGACAAGATTCTATATTTATTTACATATGATAATAGCCTTTCTGGCCAAAGTAATTTCAAACTTATAGCCTATGATTATCTCAACAATATAGTTCTACAGCAAAAGCCAATTAACCCATTTTTAGTAAATTACATAACTCATTCTTTAAGTAATTATAATAATCAAACGGAATTATATATAGTTTCAGGAAATAATTTATCCATTTTAAATTCATCATTACAAGAAATTGATAATATTAGTTTAGCTTCTAATGATAATATTTCAAGTGTTGTTCAAAAAAATGGATTAATATTTATAAGTTATTACAACTTTATTTTAAGCCAATCAAAAATAGCTGTTTATAGTAGGAATAATTTGAGCTTAATAAGTGACACAGTTACTTACAATAACTCACCCACTTTAAATGTTTATAATGATTTATCCAATCCGAATCAAATCAAATGTTTAAACCTACCCCAAGGCTCTAATAGTTCGCTCTTTAGAATAGAGACTTTTAACAATAATGGAATTTATTTATCTTCTAATTTTGGTACAAATTATCTAGAAGGTAATATTAACCAAACTAATGACAATATTAATTTTATTATTATTGGTAATAGAGGAAGAATTTATTATAAAAATGATTTAAATAATAATTCAACTACACTATCAACTGACGGTACCTTAACTGATTATAAAATAAGTCTAAATGGTAGCTATTTGTATTCTATTCAAACTAATCCTAATTATTTTTACAAAATACTCAAATATAATAGCGGTAATTTCACAATTGATTCTTTATTACCAATAAACGAAAGAAGTCCTAAGAATTTAATTTTAGATAATAACAACTTTTTAATTATTGATTATGATAATTTAGAATCTCCAAAACGTATTTTTTTAACGATTTATTAAATTAAATAATTTTAAAAAATCCCAATAATAAGATTGGGATTTTTGTCAACTTTAAGTATTCACCTCAAGCTTATACCCTTTTCCACGAATCACCACGATATTAATATTGGTGTCAAGCTCCAGTTTTTTTCTGAGTTTTGATATGAACATGTCTAAACTACGTCCAACAATAACACCTTCGTCTTCCCAAATCTCTTTTTGAAGTCGGCTTCTTTCTATTGTTTCGTTAGGCGATGAAGCAAAAATGAGCAATAAACGTGTTTCGGTTGCGGTTAAATCTATCTTTTCGTTATTTATTTCCAATTGGCGTTTTTGCGCATCAAATAGAACAGAACCTAAAGTAAATATGTTGTTTTGTACTGCTTTTGGTACCGTTTGCTTAGGTTTTGGTTTCCAAAAGAAAAAGCCAACTAATCCAAATAACAATAAAGCAACTAAAAAGTACTGATAACTTGCCGTAAGTATACCAATCGGTTTGAATTTAATATTAATCTTATAACAAGCGCTAGGTTGCTTTCTGCCTTTACACGCCACAATATCATCTTTTTTGTTTTTTGAGATTGCATATCCATAAGCTACACTCGAATTGTCACAATTAATTACATTAACCACATAGTCACGAACATGTAAATCTTTAGCAAGTAATCGCTGCGTTGTATTTACTAAAGAATCCGTTTGAAAGGTAAGTTCATTCTCAAACTTTATTTGATATTCATTTTCACCTATCTTTTCTACAGGAAGTACTCGCGATGTACTATCGCCAGATTGCAAAAGAATTTCATGACCAATTCTACGAAGTAAAACTTCTCTTCTCGAAATATCAAAATCATCTCTATCAGCTGTAAATAGAGTTACCCCAATTATCGAGATGAATAAGAGTAATATCAATGTGAATATATATTTACGTTTTCCTGAAAGGAGATTTCGACTAAAATGCATAATGTCAATTAATTATTTACAAAGTTTACATTTTTATTTACAATCTCAATCGTTCTAACAAAAAATTATGAATGTAAATTCGTATAATCAATTTAAAAAAATGAAACTTATGAAAAAAACATTTTATGTTCTAATCTTGTCGCTGGTTGTGATAAGTGGATTTGTATTTAGCTTTTCAACTTTTGCGAACGGCTTACATGCAAATCGTGAAATTAAAAACGACACTAAAATTTCTTCAAAACCTTTATCTAATTTAGAAAAAAGAAAAAAATGGGAAGCTTCACCAGATGGAATAAAATTTAATGACTGGAAAAACTCGCCCGAAGGCAAAAAAGTACAAGCTAGTTATGAGAAAATAAAAAACGAAATAGAAGCGTATGCTGAAATGGAAGCTGTGGTTACATCGGTAACTTTTCAACTTCCAACTACAAACCCATCGAGCCCAAAATGGTTAGTTGTCAAGATTAATGGCGAAAATTACATGATGCAATTTATTCCAAATGATTTTGAGAAATTTAAAAACTTAAAAGTTGAAGACAAAATATTTATAAGAAGTCGTAGTGCTGGTTTTTCGCACAATCATCCTTATTTAATTTTATCAGGCGACTATATTGAATATAATAGCAAAGTGCTTTTTAAACGCGAATTCAACAAGAATGATGGTTGTTAAGAATTGAGGAATACTCAAATAAAAAAATCCCAATCTTTCGATTGGGATTCCTATTTCTAATTACTTCGTAAATAACAATTCTCTGTATTTAGTTAATGTCCAAAGTTCGTCGTCTACTAACAATTCTAATTTGTCAGCGTGGTAACGAATTTCTTCGAAGTATGGTTTTACTTTATCGCAATAAGCGTCTGCCATTTTTTCTGTGCTTGTTAAGGCGTTTGCTTTTTTACGTTCTTCGGTCATTTTTTCTACTTTCGTATTAATGCCTTCGATGTGTTCTGAAATTTCTTTGATTAACGAAATTTGCTCTTTTGCAATTTTCTCAAAATCTTTTCCAAAGATTTCTTTTAATCCTTTTACGTTTTCAATTAATACATTTTGGTAACGAATAGCAGTTGGAACCACATGATTACGAGCAATATCACCTAAAACACGACCTTCGATTTGGATTTTTTTCACGTATTCTTCCAATTCAATTTCGTAACGTGATTCTACCTCAACATGATTCATTACACCCATTTCGCCAAACAATTCAATTGCTTTTTTAGAAACTTTTGCTTTTAATGCTTTTGGTGTTGTTTTGTGATTGCTTAAACCACGTTTTTTAGCTTCTTTTTCCCAAGCATCGCTATAACCATCACCTTCAAAAAGGATAGCTTTTGTTTGCTTGATATATTCTCTCAATACATTAAAAATTGCTTCGTCTTTCTTTAAATCTTTTTTCTCGATTAAAGTATCTACTTCAATTTTGAAATCTTTTAATTGTTTTGCCACAATTGTATTTAAAGTCGTCATAGAAACCGCACAGTTTGCTGAAGAACCAACTGCTCTGAACTCAAATTTGTTTCCAGTAAAAGCAAATGGCGAAGTTCTGTTTCTGTCTGTATTATCTAATAAAACGTCTGGTAATTTACCTACTACGTTTAATTTTAAATCTGTTTTTTCTTCTGGCGATAATTTCCCTTGAGAAACACCTTCTAATTCCGCTAACACTTTAGTCAATTGTTGTCCAATGAAAACCGAAATAATTGCTGGTGGCGCTTCGTTAGCCCCTAAACGGTGGTCGTTACTTGCTGATGCAATTGACGCTCTTAACAATTCTTCATAATCATGAACCGCTTTAATCGTATTAATAAAAAACGTTAAGAATTGTAAGTTGCTCATTGGCGTTTTTCCTGGAGACAACAAGTTAATTCCAGTATCTGTTGCTAATGACCAGTTGTTGTGTTTACCCGAACCATTAACTCCTTTGAAAGGTTTTTCATGAAATAATACTTTAAAATCGTGACGTTCAGCCACTTTTTGCATTACATCCATTAATAACGAATTGTGGTCAACCGCTAAATTCGTTTCTTCGAAGATAGGTGCTAACTCAAATTGGTTTGGTGCTACTTCGTTATGACGCGTTTTAACTGGAATTCCTAATAACATACATTCGTTTTCTAAATCACGCATGTACGTTAAAACTCTTGTAGGAATCGAACCAAAATAGTGGTCATCTAATTGTTGACCTTTTGCTGCGGTGTGACCTAATAAAGTTCTTCCTGTAGCTAATAAGTCAGGTCTTGACGAAGCTAAAGCGCTGTCTACCAAGAAATATTCTTGTTCCCAACCTAAAGTTGGTGTTACTCTTTTTACATTTTTATCGAAATATTTTGCTACGTCAATTGCAGCTGAATCGATAGCATGTAAAGCTCTTAATAAAGGCGTTTTGTTATCTAAAGCTTCTCCTGTATACGATACGAAAACCGTTGGAATACATAATGTAGTTCCAAAGATAAAAGCTGGTGATGTTGGATCCCAAGCTGTATATCCTCTAGCTTCAAAAGTATTACGAATTCCTCCATTTGGAAAAGAAGACGCATCTGGTTCTTGTTGAACTAATTGACTTCCACCAAATTTTTCTACTGGGTCGCTTCCATCAGGAAATGTTTCAAAGAAAGCATCGTGCTTTTCCGCAGTGGTTCCAGTTAATGGTTGAAACCAGTGCGTGTAATGAGTTACTCCTTTAGATAATGCCCACTCTTTCATTCCCAAAGCAATATAATCGGCAATTTTTCTGTCGATTTTTACTCCATCTGCTGCCGCTTTAACTGCTTTATAAGCTTCAGGTGTTAAAAACTGTCGCATAGCTTTGTCACCAAAGACATTACTACCAAAAATAACTGATTTTCTGTCCAATTCTTCTACATGAACTGGTTTTCTGTCGGTTGCCTTTCTTAAAGCTTGAAAACGAAATGTTGACATAAGTTGTGTGTGTTTAAAGTTATACCCTTGAAAAGTTATGCAAATATATAACTTTTTTAAATAATTTTACAACAACCCCTATTTTTTTAGGGGTAAAAATATTTTTTATTATATTTACACTATGAAAACAGTAAATTTACATATGATTATGCTGGGGTGCACCCCAAAAGGACGTTTTACCGAACAACACGATATCTTTTTTGGCATTGGAAGTAGTTTGAAAGAATTAGTTCCCGACATGAATGCTTTTTGGCCAGAAGCTAAAGGAAGAATTCATATTGATGCGTGGCAAAAAGTTACTTCTGTTGATGGATTTACAATTGAAGTAGTTTCCAATAATGAAAATTTAGATCAAGAAGAACAATTATTCTTTTTGAATCTAGGTGGTTATAAAGAAGGAGAATTTGAAGAATACCATTATAAAGTATTAGTGGTTTCCAAAACAAAAGCCGAAGCTATTAAAAAAGCGAAACAAACGACTTTCTACAAACATTGTGGTTTCAAAGGCGCCGAATCACACATTGATGATAAATATGGTGTTGATGTAGATGATATTCACAATATTGAAGATATTCTTTCAGACAAATTCAAATCGGAATATCGTTTGAAAATAACAAAACCCAATGTAATTTCAGAAGACGAAAAACACATTGGTTATTTAAAGTTGGATAAAATATCAGTATAAAAAAAGAGCTATCAAATTTGATAGCTCTTTTAATTTATATTACAATTTAATCTTAGTCACTTTCGCTGCATCTAAATTAAAGTGTTCCTTCACCGAGTTATAATCCTCGAAATCGATTTTATTTGATGTTTTATTTCCAAAAGCTGCTGGAATAACTACTACTCTTATTACTTGATCTAACTTATAAGCATTAGACAATCCTGGCAAATCATATCCAAATAAATTTACTTGTGCATCATAGCGAGTAAAATCATTATCATATCCAAAATCCAAAGTACCATCATCAAAATAATAAGTTTCAGGTAATAATTTCCATACGTCGCCAGCAGAACCATAATCTACTAAACGATAAACCAAAACCATATCAGATGTATAAGTAGCGTAAGGAAAAGTCAATAATGCAGAATATCCATTTCCAGAAGTTAAATCCACATTAGTGTATTCAAAAACCTCGCTTATAGTATCATTATCCACATTATCTTGAACTTCGTTAACTGTACAACTTTGAAGTGTTATCATCCCGATAAAAACAAACAATAAAGTAATTTTCTTCATAATCTTTAAGTTTTAAATTATTTCCTATGTAAATATAACCAATTGTTGTGCCAAACTTTTATACCATTTAAATTAGTATCTTTGAAATCTCTAAAAAGACCATAAAAATGGGAAGAAATAATCCAAAAAATATTAAAGCACACAACGATAAATTACACAAAGAGCAAGCAAAAGAAAAAGCTAAAAAGAATGCTCGTGCCGAAAAATTAAAAGAAATTCAACGAAAATTTAACGAATCTAAATCGTAATTTATGTCGGGTTGCTATTGCGGAAATTCTGTTTCCTTTCAAAATTGTTGTGAACCTTATATAAAAGGTATCAAAAATGCTCCAACAGCAGAAGCATTGATGCGATCGCGTTATAGTGCATTTGCAGTTGGAGCTGCTGATTATTTGATAAATACCACGCATATTTCTAAAAGAAAATACCACAACAAAAGAGATATTTTAGCTTGGAGTCAAGCCAACAAATGGTTAAAACTAGAAGTTCTAGCCTCAACCGAAACTACAGTAACTTTCAAAGCGTATTTTTTAGACGAAAATTTAAAGGCTCAAGTACATTACGAACATTCGACTTTTAAATTGGAAAACGATAAATGGTTTTATGTGGATGGAGAATATTAAGCTTTTCTTTTAATAGGAATCCAAATTTCTTCTTCAGAATCTGGACTGTTGTTTTTATACTTCTTACCTAATATTTCAAAATGAGGGCGATTATCCAATTGATATTCTGAGTTAAGCAACCAAACTCCAAAAATATAACCAAAGGTTTCTCTTGCTTTTACAGCATCTCCCACATGATTAAAAACAGCATACAATCCTTCTTCAACTAGTAACGATTGCATTCCATCAGGAATAGAATTAATATCTTTTACCGGAACCACAGCCCATTTAACAAATTCGGTTTGCGGATTAAAATCAAAATTATCAGGATTGATTTGAATGTTGAATAATTCTGTTCCTATAGTATTTTGAATTTCATTTCGTCTTGGCATGAAACTACTCCATAATTCTCCTATTCGATAATTCGAATAAGAAATTACACTATTCATTCCAATGAATTTTGTCTCGGGAAATGTTTTAATTATTGGTTCCATTCTTCAAAAATAAAAAAACCTTTCATTTCTGAAAGGTCTTTTTTATAAATTATTTATCTATTTCTAATTACATATTGCGTCGATACTGACCTCCTACTTCGAATAATGCACTTGTAATTTGCCCTAACGAACAAACTTTGGTTGCATCCATTAATTTTTCGAAGATGTTTTGGTTATTTATGGCTGCATCCTGAATAATATTCAATTGTTCTGCAACTTTTTCTGCGCTTGTTTTATGAAGATTATTTAACATATCAATTTGATATTGTTTTTCTTCTTCTGTTGCACGAATAACCTCAGCTGGAATAACTGTTGGCGAACCTTTTGAACTCAAGAACGTATTTACTCCAATAATTGGGAATTCTCCAGTATGTTTCAAAGTTTCATAATACAATGATTCTTCTTGGATTTTTGAACGTTGGTACATGGTTTCCATTGCTCCTAAAACACCACCACGTTCTGTGATTCTGTCGAATTCTTGTAAAACGGCATCCTCTACTAAATCAGTTAATTCTTCAATAATGAACGAACCTTGAATTGGATTTTCATTTTTCGCTAAACCTAACTCTTTATTAATAATCAACTGAATTGCCATTGCTCTACGCACTGATTCTTCTGTTGGCGTTGTAATTGCTTCATCATAAGCATTCGTATGTAACGAGTTACAGTTATCGTAAATCGCATATAAAGCTTGTAAAGTCGTACGAATATCATTAAAATCAATCTCTTGTGCGTGTAACGAACGACCAGAAGTTTGAATGTGGTATTTCAACATTTGTGCTCTTTCGTTAGCGCCGTATTTATTTTTCATGGCTTTCGCCCAAATTTTACGAGCTACACGACCGATTACCGCATATTCAGGGTCAATTCCATTAGAGAAGAAGAATGATAAGTTCGGACCGAAATCGTTGATGTTCATTCCTCTACTTAAATAGTATTCTACATAAGTGAAACCATTTGCCAACGTGAAGGCTAACTGCGTAATAGGATTCGCTCCTGCTTCCGCAATATGATATCCAGAAATTGAAACCGAATAGAAATTACGAACATTTTGTTTGATGAAATATTCTTGAACATCACCCATTAATCTTAAAGCAAATTCCGTTGAGAAAATACAAGTGTTTTGTGCTTGATCTTCTTTTAAAATATCCGCTTGAACCGTACCACGAACTTGTGCTAATGTTTTAATTTTAATATCTTGATATACATCTAAAGGTAAAACTTGGTCACCAGTTACTCCTAAAAGCATTAAACCTAAACCGTTGTTTCCTTCTGGTAAAGCACCTTGATATCTTGGACGTGCTACTCCTTTTTTCTTATAGATTTCGTTGATTTTTTCTTCAACTTCAACTTGAAGATTATTCTCAACAATGTATTTCTCACAGTTTTGATCGATAGCTGCATTCATAAAGAATCCTAACAACATCGGCGCAGGTCCATTAATCGTCATCGAAACCGAAGTCAACGGATGACTTAAATCGAAACCTGAATATAATTTCTTCGCATCATCTAAGCAACAAATTGAAACTCCTGCATTTCCAATTTTTCCATAAATATCAGGACGAATATGTGGGTCATTTCCGTATAAAGTTACCGAGTCAAAAGCGGTTGATAAACGTTTTGCTGGTAATCCAGCAGATACATAATGAAAACGTTTATTCGTTCTTTCCGGTCCTCCTTCTCCTGCGAACATTCTACTTGGATCTTCTCCTTCGCGTTTGAATGGATATAAACCTGATGCGAATGGGAATTCTCCCGGAACATTTTCTTGTAAATTCCATTTTAAAATATCACCCCAAGCTTGGTATTTTGGTAAAGCCACTTTTGGAATTTGAGAATGCGATAACGATTCAGTATGCGTAGCAATTTTGATTTCTTTATCACGAACTTTAAAACTATAAACCGGATTTTTGTATTTGTTTACTTTTTCGTCCCAAGTTAAAATGATTTCCCAGTTGTATGGGTCAAGGTTCATTTTTACACGGTCGAATTCTTTTGTTAATAACGAAACGAAATCTTTGTTATCAGCAGTAATTTTCAGAGAACTTTCAACAATTCCTGCTTTATCTAATTGCGGAACATTTCCGTTAACGGTTTCAACAGTTTTGAAAATTCCATATAATTTCTGAGCTACTTCTACTTGAGAAAGAGCTGTTTCATCATATTTTCTATTGTTTTCTGCAATTTCAGATAAATAACGTGTTCTGTGCGGCGGAATTACGAAAATTTTCTCGCTCATTTCACGCGTAATTTCAAAAGTCGATTTTAAATCGGCTCCCGTTTTCTCTACAATCTTATCCATGATAGATTTGTAAAGTGTATTCATTCCTGGGTCGTTGAATTGCGAGGCGATTGTTCCAAAAATTGGCATCTTATCGGTATCCACATCCCATAAATTATGATTGCGTTGGTATTGTTTTTTTACATCACGAATCGCATCTAATGCACCACGTTTGTCAAATTTATTCAAGGCAACTAAATCAGCAAAATCTAACATATCGATTTTTTCTAACTGAGTTGCTGCTCCAAATTCTGGTGTCATTACATATAATGAAACATCAGAATGCTCTAAAATTTCGGTATCAGATTGTCCAATTCCAGATGTTTCTAAAATAATAATATCATATTTTGCTGCTTTCAATACTTCAATCGCTTCAGCCACATATTTTGATAAAGCTAAATTCGATTGACGAGTAGCTAACGAACGCATGTAAACACGAGAATTGTTAATTGCATTCATACGAATTCTATCGCCTAACAAAGCTCCACCTGTTTTACGTTTTGATGGGTCAACCGAAATTAATCCGATAGTTTTTTCTGGGAAATCGATTAAGAAACGACGAACTAATTCATCCACTAAAGATGATTTTCCGGCACCACCAGTTCCTGTGATTCCTAAAACTGGAATTTTTGACGTTTCATTCTTTTGGTGAATTTGGTCAAAAACCGATTTTGCAATTTCTGGAAAATTCTCAGCTGACGAAATTAATCTTGCAATTGCAGTTGGGTTTTTCTCTTCGATGTGCGATAATTCTCCCGTTAATTTATCTCCTATTGGATAATCTGAACGTTGAACTAAATCGTTAATCATCCCTTGTAATCCCATAGCACGACCGTCGTCTGGCGAATAAATTCTCTCGATTCCATATTCGTGTAATTCTGAGATTTCAGATGGTAAGATTACTCCTCCACCTCCACCAAATATTTTGATGTGACCTGCTCCTTTTTCTTTAAGCAAATCGTACATGTATTTGAAATATTCGTTATGGCCTCCTTGGTAAGACGTCATTGCAATTGCATTAGCATCTTCCTGAATAGCAGTATTTACAACTTCTTCCACACTTCTATCATGTCCAAGGTGAATTACCTCAACACCCGTAGCTTGAATAATTCTACGCATGATATTAATGGCTGCATCGTGTCCATCAAAAAGTGACGCAGCAGTCACAATTCTTACTTTATTTTTAGGAATATAAGGAGTTTGTAGTTCCATATGTAATTTTTATTCGTTTTAAAGGGTGCAATTTACGAATTTAATAATTTTATTCCATCCAATTTTTAGAATAAATTCTACCAAAAAATGGCACTATCTTTGCCCATACATTAGCAAAATAGAAAAACATGAAAAAAATAGTTCTTACTTTAGTAGCCTTTAGTTTATTTAGTTGTGCTGAAATGCAACAAGTTTTAGATCAATTACCACAAGGAACTGGTATTTTGAGTCAGGCAGAAATTGGTAGCGGATTGAAAGAAGCCTTGAATAATGGAATTACCAAACAAGTTTCGAAATTAACCGCAACCGATGGTTTCTTTAAAAATGAAGCAGTAAAAATTTTATTACCACAAGAATTGCAAGTGGTGGATAAAAAATTACGTCAAATAGGGATGAGTAAATTGGCTGACGAAGGTTTAAAAGTATTAAACAGAGCAGCAGAGGATGCGGTAAAAGAAGCGACACCTATTTTTGTCGATGCCGTAAAACAAATGACATTCAACGATGCCAAAAATATCTTGATGGGTAATGAAAGTTCGGCAACAACTTATTTACAAAACACGACTTCAAATGCTTTATATGCTAAATTTAATCCTGTTATTAAAAATTCGTTTGCCAAAGTGGGTGCTGACAAAGTATGGACCAACATTATTACAAAATACAATGCTATTCCGTTAGTGACGAAAGTGAATCCTGATTTAACGGATTATACAACCAACAAAGCAATGGAAGGTGTTTTCAAAATGATTGCTGTTGAGGAGAAGGAAATTCGTACAAATTTAACAGCAAGAAGTTCTGATTTATTAAAACGCGTTTTCGCGTTACAAGACAAAAAATAGTGTTTTGTAATTCATTTTTTACAGAAAAAACGTTTTCGTAAAAATTTAGTAATCAATAACATAAGAATAACATAACCTTAACATTACAATTCAAAAAAAGGTAAGATATTTGCAACGTAATAAGAATAAAATTCTCATTTAGTTAGGGTTAGTTTAGAAAAAATCACCACGCTTTTTTGGCGTGGTTTTTTTGTTTTTATACGGTACGTTTTGTAAATATTTTATTATATTTGGGAAATAAAAAGATTATTATAAGCAAATTTACTTTAATTTAGAAATCATTCTCAATGAGAAAATTATTTTTGTTACTTATCTCCTATATTATTTTTATTTCTTGTAGTTCATCAAAATTTCAAGATACTTTTTTTGAAGAAAATGAAGAATTGAAAATCTACGGAAAAATTAAATCGATCACTTGTTACTCTTTATTTGAAGAAGAGAAAAATGACTCAACCAAAGTAATTCTCGTTTACAATGGCAATAAGTTACCTCAAAAACATATTCATTTTTTTAAAACTGTTACTGTAACAACTTCATATACTTATGACGGAAATAATCTAATAGATATAAAACCTGATTATAATAAACAATCGTCAACTAAAATGGAATATGATAAAAAAGGAAATATGATTAATCGCAAGAGCTTATACCAAAATTCAGTAATTCTAGAAAAGAAAATGTTTTATGATAAAAACAATAATAAAATTAAAGAAATACATTTAGAAAGTGGTAAACCAGGTGACACTACATTATTTAAATATAATTACAAAAACAGAACAAAGACTTCATATTATCTTAAATCAAATAGTGAAAGTAAAACATATTACAATCACAAAGGACAAATTATTCGTGTTGATTCTCGTTATGGTAAACTTCTTTATGAATATGATAAAATGGGAAGAATTTCAAAAAAAGTCTCTTATGACAAAAATGACAATTTAAAATTTGAACAAAATTACATTAATACTTATGATAAGAAAAAAAATCTCATCATGACAAAAATTATTTCAAACAATAAACTTTACGAAACAACTATTTATCAAATAGAATATTATTAAACTACCCAAATTACAAAGTCTTAAAAAATTATAAAAACTGTCTTCAACTATTTATTTATCATTAATAAGCATAAATTCTTTTACTCTTTACCTTTCAAATACCCAATCACCGCTTCATTAAAAATTACCGGTTGTTCAACATTTACTACATGTCCGCAGTTTTGTATGATGAAAAGTTCGGCGGTTTTAACATGGTTAGCAACGACTTGTTTTACAGAAGGTAAAAACATATAATCTTCTTCACCCATAACGTAAAGTGTTGGGATATTTAGTTCTTTTTGACGGAACCAACGTAACACTGGGTTAATTTCGGCAGTAAGTTTGAACCATTTAATGAATTCTTTTTGATACAATTTCTTTGCTTCGTTGATAAAAAGTAAACGCGATTGTTTGTGATTTTTTTTCGGCATAATAACAAAGGCAAAAAACTTATACAACACCAAATATGGCAACACATATTTAAACGTATTTCCTAATCGCATTAATACTTGCGAACGGAAATTCATTTTTAAAATAGCGCCACCTAAAATCATACTTTTTACACGTTCAGGATGCATTTCTGCTAATTGACGAATGACGATGGAACCTAATGAAATTCCAACAAAATGAGAACTTTCAATCTTTAAAAAATCAATAACCTCAACAATGTCTTCTGCAATGGCTTTAAACGTATATTTTTGTTTGAATGCCGATTTTAATTGTTCTTTTGAATCTCCATGACCACGCAAATCCAACAACAATACATTAAAATGCTTCTGAAAATCGCGAATTTGCTTGAACCAAACAGACGAACTTCCTCCTGCTCCATGAACAAAAGTCACCCATTCTGTACTCGTTTCGTTTTTATAAATTGTATAGGAAATCAAAATTCTAATTTTGCCCAAATGTACTGCTTTTCAGCTTATTTAGTTGTTGAACAAATTTTAAATTTTTGAATGTAGTAATTTAAAATAATCAAATGCTTTTAGCAATCGGCTTCCGTACCAAGAAAACATTTCACCATCCACAAAAACGGTTTTTGCATGATGCGTGAATCGTCCAATTTCAAAAGCATGTTCGTCTTTAAATGGAAAAGGTTCGGAAGACAAAAAAACATAATCAGGATCGCCTTCTAAACGAATTTTCTTCAATTCAATTTCTGGATAACGACCTTCTTTTACTTCGTAAATATTCTCGAAATGATTTAATTTCAATAATTCATTGATAAAAGTGTCATTTCCGGCCACCATGTGTGGGTTAGCCCAAATAAAATAAGCCGCTTTCTTTACTGGTCTATCTTTGATGAATTGCTGAAAATCTTGATATGCAAAATTGATTTTATAGATCCATTTTTGAGCATCAGTTCGTTTATTGAAGAGTTTCCCAAAATCGGAAATCATTTGTAAATTGTCTTCAATCGTAAGAATATCGGTCACCCAAACTGGACAAATTTGAGATAATTCTTCTACAATTTCTTTGGTATTTTCCTCTTTATTACAAATGATAATATCGGGTTGAAGCACTATTATTTTATCGAATTTGATTGTTTTTGTTCCGCCAACAATCGTCTTAGTTGCTTTAAAATGAACAGGATGCACACAGAATTTTGTTATTCCAACAATGTTATCTTCTAAACCCAAATCGTACAACAATTCGGTTTGAGAAGGTACTAAAGAAACAATTCGCAATGGAGTTGAAGCAAAAGTGTGTTGGGTTCCTAATTGGTCTGTGAGTTGCATTTGTTCAAAATTTATCCCAAAATCTCTTTCATTTCTTGTTGTAATTTCAACGCTTCTTCCCTAGCCTTTTCCGCGAAATCAGTTCCGTTTGAAGCGTAAATAATCCCTCTTGAAGAATTGATTAACAAACCAACGTTTTTGCTCATTCCGTATTTACAAACCTCTGCTAAACTTCCACCTTGGGCGCCAACACCTGGAACTAGTAAGAAACTATCAGGAACAATTTTTCTGATTTCAGTGAAATATTCGGCTTTGGTTGCGCCAACTACATACATCAAATTATGAGCGTTTTTCCATGATTTTGAGGTTTCTAAAACTACTTTGTACAATTCTTTACCATCGACATTTTGCGTTTGAAAATCAAAAGCGCCTTCGTTTGAAGTTAACGCCAACATAATCGTGTGTTTGTCTTCAAATGCTAAGAAAGGTTCTACTGAATCTTTTCCCATATAAGGAGCCACAGTTACCGAATCGAAATCTAAGTCGTTGAAAAACGCTCTGGCATACATAGACGATGTGTTGCCAATATCGCCACGTTTTGCATCGGCAATAGTGAAGATTTCTGGATACTTTTCGTTGATGTAATTGATGGTTTTTTCTAACGATTGCCAACCTTTAATTCCGTAAGCTTCATAAAATGCAGTATTTGGTTTATACGAAACACACAAATCGTGAGTTGCATCGATAATCGCTTTATTGAATTCAAAAATAGGATCTTCGGTTTGTAGTAAGTGTTCTGGAATTTTATTCAAATCGACATCCAAACCAATACATAGAAAAGATTTTTTAGTTTGGATTTGGGAAATTAGTTGTTGTGTTGTCATGGTATTGTCGTTTGTCGCAAATTTGCGAAATATTTTTGATTTAAGATATAAAAAAAGCCTCAATAAATGAGGCTTATATTTTAGAAAACTTCGTTCTCTTTTAATTTTTCCATGTTGTTTACCAACTGAAGTTCGTCAACAAATTTTTGAATTTTACCATTCATAACACCATCCATATCAAAAACGTCTAAACCAATTCTGTGGTCAGTTACACGACCTTGAGAGTAATTATAGGTTCTAATTTTTGCCGAACGGTCACCTGAACTTACTTGCGATGAACGTTTTGTTGCATCTTCCGCTTGTTTGATGGCTAATTCTTTTTCGTATAAACGAGAACGCAATACTTCCATTGCTTTATCTTTATTCTTATGCTGCGATTTTTGATCCTGACATTGCGCTACTAATCCAGTTGGAATGTGCGTTAAACGAACCGCAGACTTTGTCGTATTTACCGACTGACCACCAGGACCCGACGAACAGAAAAAGTCAACACGAACATCGTTCATATCAATTTGCACATCAAATTCTTCTGCTTCTGGTAAAACCATTACCGTTGCCGCTGAAGTGTGTACACGACCTTGAGTTTCGGTTTGTGGTACACGTTGAACACGGTGTACTCCTGCTTCAAATTTCAAAGTTCCGTAAACGTCTTCTCCTGTTACTTCAAAAATTACCTCTTTGAATCCACCTGAAGTTCCTTCACTAACATCTACTACAGAAGTTCTCCAACCACGTGCTTCACAATATTTAGTGTACATACGGAATAAATCTCCTGCAAAAATAGAAGCTTCATCTCCACCAGTACCCGCACGAATTTCAACCATTACGTTTTTCGCATCTTCTGGATCTTTAGGAATCAACATAAATTTGATTTCCTCTTCCAATTGTGGTAAACGCTCTTTAGCTTCATCTAATTGCATTTTGGCCATTTCTACCATTTCGGCATCCGAACCATCGGCAATAATTTCGTTCGCTTCTTTTATGTTTCCGTCAAGAATAATATATTCTTCACGTTTTTCTACTAATCCTTTAAGATCCTTGTATTCTTTATTTAATTGTACATAACGCTTTTGATCGGCAATTACATCAGGCTGAATAATTAAGTCTGAAATTTCGTCAAAACGTTGTTTTACATATTGTAATCTATCTAACATAGCTGTTATTTATTTTGGAGTGCAAAGTTACAATTTTAGTTTAAAGTTTAAAAATTTAAGTGTTTAAAAGTTCGGCTTGAAAATCAATTCTTTATAAATATTATTTAAAATAAGTCTAAATAAATTTTGTGTTTTGATTTTGACTTGATATTTTTGCATCATTATTTTAATTTAATCTAAATAAGATGTATAAAAACATTTTCAAATCTATAGTTCTACTGTCTTCACTTCAGGCAGTATCTCAAGAAAACCTTAACGACGTTAGTGAAAACTATTTTACAGAAAACGATACTGTAAAAAAATTAAAAGAAGTGGTTATCGAAGCCAAAAACAACCCTTCAAAATCTTCAGTAAACAGAGCTGGAATCAAAGAAAAAGATTTACCTCAAGCCATTCAAGTAATTGGAGCTGAAATCATCCAACAACAGCAATCCATTCGTTTGAGTGATGTTATTAAAAACGCTAATGGTGTTTATGTTGGTTCAGCTCGTGGTGGCGCTCAAGAATCGTTTTGGTCAAGAGGTTACGATATGTCGGCAAACAACATGTTCAAAAATGGATTCCGTTTCAACAGCGGTTCTATTCCAGAAGTTTCTTCGTTAGAAAAAGTAGAAATTTTAAAAGGAAGTGCAGCGTTATTATACGGAAATGTGGCGCCCGGGGGAATTATGAATATGGTAACTAAATCTCCAAATTTTAGAACCGGCGGCGAATTCACCATGCAAGCAGGAAGTTACAATTTCTACAAACCTTCAGCAGATGTGTATGGTGCTTTTAATAATTCGATTGCGTATCGTTTTAATGGTTCGTATGAAAATTCGGAAAGCTTTAGAGATTTTGTTACTAAAGAACGCTACTACGTAAATCCTTCCCTACTTTTTAAAGTAAGTGATAAAACAGAAATCACGCTTCAAGCCGATTATTTAAACGACGATTGGGCACCTGATTTTGGAACCGGTTCTATCGGAAAAGAAATTGCCGATGTACCAAGAAACGCTTATTTAGGAGCAAAATGGTCAAACGGAACTACCAAACAAGCTACAGCTTCTATTTTAGTAAATCATGAATTCAATAAAAATTGGAAACTAAACTTTAATTCTTCTTTCCAAGATTACGATAGAGAATCAATTGGTACAGAACGTATTCAGCCTGCAACAAATGGCGATTGGAATCGTCCGTATGGAAGAAATAAAGCGGTTGAACAAATCTTTGCTAATCAAATTAGCTTACAAGGTAACTTTAATACAGGAAAAATCAAACATCAATTGTTTACAGGAATAGATACTGAAATTTCATTTGCAGATGCCTACACATTCAGATTTTACAATCCTACAACTGGAGCAACTGTAACCACATACGATACTGTAAATATTTTTGATCCATCTTCTTATGCAGCTTCAAATGAAGGACCAATTTTACCTTCAGAAGTAACAAGAATTGTAAAAACGGAAACCAATCGCTTGGGATTTTATGCTCAAGATTTGATTTCTTTCAGCGAAAAATTTAAAGCTTTATTAGGTATACGTT
The DNA here is from genome assembly GCF_025909975.1 of Flavobacterium lacisediminis. Classification (GTDB taxonomy): domain Bacteria; phylum Bacteroidota; class Bacteroidia; order Flavobacteriales; family Flavobacteriaceae; genus Flavobacterium; species Flavobacterium lacisediminis. The sequence continues at coordinate 95,208 of NZ_JAPCIO010000008.1, forward strand.
ATTCATACCAAGAAGCTAAACCTGAAACTTATAACTTATTAGCTAATACGGTAACTGAAGAAGTAATCAGAAACGACAGAGCTTTCTCTCCAAAAGTGGGTTTAATTTACCAACCATTAAAAACCATTACTATATTCTCTAGCTATTCAAACTCATTTACTCCAAATACTGGTGTAACGATTTACAACGAAGCTATTAAACCTTCTATTATTGACCAAATTGAAGTTGGTGTTAAAAACGAATTTTGGAAAGGGAAATTGACAACAAACGTTACTTTATACCAAATTGTAAATAGCAATTTAGCTCAAACAGCCGAATTTGATGCCAACGGAAACATCAACACAAATACCAATGTAAAAGCGTTAAGTGGCGAAACTACAAGTAAAGGAATTGAATTAGACCTAAACTACAAACCTTTAGATGATTTTAATATTATTGCAGGCTATAGTTATAACGATATGCGTTTCACAAAAACCACTGGAGCAACAGGAAGTTTCATCGAAGGCGATCGTTTAGTAAGAACACCTCAACATACTGCAAACTTAAGTTTCTTCTATACCGTTCCAACAGGAATTTTCAAAAATGTATCGTTAGGAGCGATTGGAAACTACATTGGTGACCGAGTTGGAGGTTGGAACAATCAGGTAAATCCTGCCTATCCAAACAACGTTTGGGATAGAGAAATTCCAGTAAATGGTTACACAACTATTGATGTATCGCTTGGTTACAACTGGAAGCAGTTTTCATTACTATGTAAATTATCAAACATTACTAATGAATTGAATTATACAATACACGAAAACTACAGTGTAAACCCAATTGCACCAAGACAAATTTTAACTTCTTTACGATATAAATTTTAAACCATGAAACAACAAAAATTAGTTAGAGACATTCACCGCGATTTTGGCTACTTCTACGTAGGATTGATAATTTCGTTTGCCTTTTCTGGAATTTTAATGAACCATAGAGAACATTGGCATCCTGAAAAATACACCATCGAAACCAAAAACATCAAAGTCCAATTACCCGAAGAAAGCCAAATTACAGAAGAATTTGCTGAAAATTTAGGAAAACAATTGGGAATCGATGATAAAATGCGTCGCCACAATATAAAGAAAGGCACGTTTAAAATTTCGTTTGAAAAACACGATGTAGAAATCGACATGAAAACAGGAAAAGGTGAAATTGTTGCTTTCAATAAAACTCCGATTATCAGCCAAACGATGAAGTTACATAAAACCACTTCTAACTGGTGGATTTACTACTCTGATATTTTTGGAATATCCTTAATACTTATTGCCATCACGGGAACTTTAATGGTAACCCACGGCAAAAACACCTTTAAACGCCGAGGCTGGAAACTAGCCGTAGCTGGAATAATTTTCCCCATCTTAGTTTTAATTATTTTGAGTTAATAAACGAAAAGGTTCACGAAAGTGAGCCTTTTTTGTTTAAAACGATTATAATCTCAATTGATAATTTGTAAGATTTTTTTATTATTTTTGAAAAGCGCTAATTTATAGCTCATATACACCCCAAAATGGGTAGATTGGCGCTACTTTTTAGCGCATATATACAAGTTAGCTGCAATAATTCACAAAATTATAGAAAGGCAATGAAGATAATCAAAATAATATTTATCGTAGGACAATTACTTCTGTTGTTTTTTATGAACTATTATGCTTTTTATTTAAAGAATAGTGCTAACCAAACTAGTCTTGACATTTTGTTTTGCGGGAAAATATTTTTATTCTTAGCATTAGTTGTACTTATAACAACTAGATTAAAATTGAAATTAATTGACAAATCAGACAAGTTAATTTTAATCATTTTTTCCTTATTTTTTCTCATCAGCTTAAATTTTTTCCTTTTTGACTATTTCAATATTATGGTCGAGTATGATCGTTGGATAGGAAAAGGAATGCCCGAAAAACCGTTTTCGTTTTAATAGCAAAAATCTGTTGAAACTTTCTTGGCGAAAAAATATTGAAACAAATTTGTTGCTGAGACAATCATACTCTTCGGATAATTTTCAATAAAGACTTATAAATAAAATATAGAATTTTATGCAAATAGATACTAAAAATATTACTGCAGCTAACAACGGTTTGCTTCAATGGCTACTTCCGGATTTTCCGTAGGAAAATCCGCTGCTGAATGGAATGTTTTGTTATATTTGTAATGGCTTGGTGTTGGTTCAACGCCACTGAAAGCAAGCCTCAGAACGTTAAAAAAGCTGTTTATGGCTACTCGCCATTTCTATAGTATAAACAAAAAAAATCCCGAGCTAGCTCGGGATTTTATCTATATTCTTATTTCTTAACCGGAATATTCTCTAAAATTTCCAAAACAAACTTCCAAAATTTCTGAGACGATTTAATTGACGCTCTTTCATCTGGGCTGTGTGCTCCGTGAATGGTTGGTCCAAAAGAAATCATGTCCATGTTTGGATAATTCGTTCCTAAAATACCACATTCTAATCCTGCATGACACGCCACTACTTTTGGTTTATCGCCGTTTTGTTTTTCGTAAATAGAAGTCAAAACGTCTAAAATTTCCGAGTTAACGTTTGGTGCCCAACCTGGGTAACTTCCTGCAAAATCAACTTCGCAACCAAACAATTCATAAGCCGAACGCAAGCTATTTGCTAAATCCATTTTAGAACTTTCCACTGATGAACGCGTTAAATTCTGAATCGAAATTTGTCCGTCTTTTACAATTACACGTGCAATATTATTCGAAGTTTCCACCAAGTCTTCCATATCAGCCGACATTCTGTAAACGCCGTTGTGTGCTGCATAAATAGCTCGTAACAAACCTTCTTGCACGCCTAAATCCATTACTTTAGCAGGAACTGTATCATTTTTAACAATCTCAATCGTTAAATTTGGCTCCATTGTTTTGAATTCGGTTTTGATATCGCCAATTACTTCTTGCATGTCAAAAACAAACGCTTCATCATACATTTCAGCAATAATAACTTTCGCTACACTTTCTCTCGGAATTGCATTACGCAAACTTCCTCCTGAAATTTCAGCAATTTGCAATCCAAAATTCTCAAATCCGTCAAATAATAAACGGTTCATGATTTTGTTTGCGTTTCCTAATCCTTTATGAATATCCATTCCAGAGTGTCCACCTTGTAAACCTTTTACAGTAATCGTGTAACCCACAGAACCTTCTGGCGTTTCTTCTTCGTTGTAACCTCTTGTAGCTGTTACGTCAATTCCACCTGCACAACCGATATCGATTTCATCATCTTCTTCGGTATCCATATTCAATAAAATTTCACCCTGCAACACACCGCCTTTTAAGTTCAAAGCGCCTGTCATTCCAGTTTCTTCGTCGATTGTAAACAAAGCCTCAATTGGAGGATGTTTGATATCGGTAGATTCTAAAATCGCCATAATCATCGCTACTCCTAACCCATTATCAGCACCAAGTGTAGTTCCTTTTGCACGAACCCAATCACCATCGACATACATATCAATTCCTTGCGTGTCGAAATCAAAATTAGTGTCGTTATTTTTTTGGTGTACCATATCCAAATGTCCTTGAAGAACAATTGATTTGCGGTTTTCCATTCCTGGCGTTGCTGGTTTGCGAATGATAACGTTTCTAATTTCGTCTTCAAACGTTTCTAATCCTAAACTGGTTCCGAAGTTTTTCATGAATTCAATCACACGCTCTTCTTTTTTAGACGGACGTGGCACAGCATTCAAATCGGCAAATTTGTTCCAAAGTGGCTTTGGTTCCAGATTTCTAATTTCTTGGCTCATTATATTTTTGTAGTTTTTAAGTGTCTAAGCAACAAAGTTACAAAGTTTAATTTCTTTACAAATTGATTTGTGATTATATTTACGTTTTAAAATACGCTGTGAAAAGAAAATTCGTCCTTCCTTTATTTTTAATAATCCAAATCATCGTTGTGAAAACGATTGGTTTATTTCCTGATTTTGTAGAAAATTGGTACAGCAAAGGTTTTTATCCAAAACTGGCTTTCTTGTCGAGAAAAGCATTAGGTTGGTTACCATTTTCTTTTGGAGATGTCATCTATTTCATACTAATTTTACTCTTATTCCGTTGGATTTGGAAGCACCGAATTGGCTTTTTTAAAGAATGGAAAAATAATGGATTGGCGATTTTGAGTTGGGTTTCGGTGTTTTATTTTTTCTTTCATATTCTTTGGGGAATGAACTACTACCGCATTCCGTTACATGAAAAATTGAAGATTAAAAAAGAATATTCGGTAGACCAATTGAAAGTTTTTATTGAAAAAATGTTGGTAAAAACCAACGAATTACAATTACAAATCACAAGAAATGATTCGTTAGCGGTTGTGATTCCGTATTCGGATGAAGAAATTTACAATTTGGCTTTGAAAGGGTATGAAAAATTACCAACAGACTTACAAGAATTTCGTTACGAAGTAAAAAGCATTAAATCGTCGTTATTTAGTTATCCGTTGAGTTATATGGGATTTGGTGGGTATTTGAATCCGTTTACCAATGAAGCGCAAGTGAATTATTTGAAACCAAAATACACTTCACCGCTAACCACTTGCCACGAAATGGCACATCAAACAGGAATTGGTAGCGAAAGCGAATGCAATTTCATCGGATTTGTAACAGCAGCTAAAAATGAGGATTTGTATTTCCAATATTCAGCTTACAGTTTTGCGTTACGTTATGCATTGCATAATTTGGAAATGATAAAAGAAGGAAGTTCAGAAGCTTATTTAAAAAAAATCAATAAAGGTGTTTTAAAAAACTTTGAAGAAAACAAAACCTTTTGGAAGGAATACCAAACGCCAATCAATACTTTTTTTGAATACTTCTACGACAATTTCCTAAAAGCCAACCAACAAAAAGACGGCATGGAAGGTTATAGTAAATTTGTAGGGTTAGCGATTGGATATGAGAAAGTTGACAGTCTCGGTGATCAGTCACAGTAATTTAACGTAAGGATTCTCTATACTTTCTAATACTCGAACTGAAAACTGCGACTGCGACTGAACACTTATAATTCATCACTCGTAAAACTCACTTGATTTCTCTTTTTATACGGACGCATAATCAAACGCGCTTCTCGGTCAAAACGAATGTAATTGTAAACCCAATTTAAGAAAACCACCGCTTTATTTTTGAATCCGATTAGCGAAAATAAATGCACAAACATCCACACAAACCAAGCAAAAACACCGCTGAATTTGTAATTTGGTAAATCAACAACCGCTTTGTTTCTTCCTATGGTTGCCATTGAACCTTTATCTTTGTACACAAACGGTTTTAATTCCTTTTTATCTAATAATCGGATTACATTTTCGGCTAACAATCTTCCTTGTTGCATAGCAGGTTGTGCCATCATAGGATGTCCTTGCGGAAATTCTTCTGAAGTCATTACGGCAATATCTCCAATTGCAAAAAGATTATCATAACCTTCTACTTGATTGAATTGATTGACTTTAATTCTGTCTACATTTTTGATGAAACTATCTGCCTTTAAACCGTGAGGTAAAGCACCTTGTACACCAGCTGTCCAAATTACAGTTGCCGAATCAAATGATAAATCGGAATTCGTAGTGACTGTTTTTCCATCATAACCTGTTACACGAACGTTTTTCCATACGCTAACTCCTAAATCCAACAGAAACTTTTCTGCTTTTTCAGAAGCATTTTCGCTCATGGTATTCAGAATTCTATCGCCACTTTGAATCAGATTGATTTCCATTTTTCGAACATCTAAATCGGGATAATCTTTTGGTAAAATGGCTTTTTTCATTTCGGCTAAAGCTCCGGCTAATTCAACTCCTGTTGGACCACCACCAACTAAAACGAAATTCATCAAACTATGACGTTCGTCGATATCATTGGTAAGCAAAGCTTGCTCGAAATTCTCTAAAATTAAACTACGAATGTTCAACGATTGCGGAATGGTTTTCATCGCCATGCTATTACGTTCGATTTCTTTATTTCCAAAATAATTGGTTTTAGAACCTGTTGCAATTACTAAATAATCATATTTAAGTTCACCAATATCAGCGTAAATCGTATTGTTTTCGGCATCAATTTCACGAACTTCTGCCAATCGAAAATAAAAATCTTTATATTCTTGAACAATTTTTCGAATTGGGTACGCAATAGAATCGGGCTCTAATCCGCCTGTTGCTACTTGATACATCAAAGGTTGGAAATTATGATAATTGTGTTTGTCTAATAAAACGACTTGTACATTTTTATTGCGAAGTCTTTTCGCTAAAGAAATTCCAGCGAAACCACCACCAATGATGACGATTCTAGGAAAGCTACTACGAGGAATATTCATTTATCATTGTAAATTTATCAATTCAAAGATAAGGAGAAAAAGAATTGAAAAGTTAGTAAAAAAGTTAATGATTAATTAAATTTGAAGTACTATACTTGTAACATATTGGTTCAAACGACTACTTATTGTATATGAAATCAGAATCGGAAGCACTTTTCGTAAAGCAACTTAAAGAGAATCAGAATATAATCCACAAAATTTGTCGATTGTATACTACTGATGAAGATGCGCATAAAGATTTGTTTCAGGAAATTACAATTCAATTATGGAAAGCTTTTCCAAATTTTAGAGGTGATTCCAAATTTACTACTTGGGCCTATCGCGTAGGATTAAACACAGCCATTACTTTATATCGAAAAAAGAAAAGAACTATTGATACCATTGAGTTTGATAGTACTTTTCATAAAGTAACACAAGACGATTACAATTTTGAAGAAGAAGAAAAATTAAAGCTTTTATATAGCGCTATTAGTGAACTGAACGACATTGAAAAAGCTTTAGTTTTCTTGTATTTAGAAGATAAAGATTATACCGAAATTTCAGAAACGTTAGGGATTAGTGAAGTGAATGCACGGGTAAAAATGAACCGTGTAAAAGGGAAATTAAAAAAAATATTAAATCCGTAACTCATGGATGAATTAGATTTATTAAAAAAAGACTGGAAAAAACAAGAAAGTTCGTTCCAACAAATAGGTGAAAAAGAAATTTATGGAATGCTACATAAACGTTCCTCTTCTATCGTGAAGTGGATTGTAATTATTAGTGTTTTAGAGCTTTTGTTATGGACTGGTATTTCTTTTTTCACTGCAGATGAAGAATATTTTAAAACTTTAAAAACGTATCATTTAGATACAGCTATGCCTATAATTTCATTTATAAATTATGGTGTAATTCTGTTCTTTATTTACCTATTCTTCAAAAACTATAAAACCATCAATACTACAGATACGGTAAAACAATTAATGCAAAGTATTCTAAAAACCAGAAAAACAGTCAAGTACTACGTATGGTATAACTTAGCTATGACGGCTTTTTCTTTTATTTTAGTTTTTATTTTCCAATTTATGTATGATCCAAACATTCGTAAAATGGTAGATAAGATGTCTCAAAATGTAGACCCAAATACATTTTATTGTATTATGCTTATGGTATATGCCATTGTTATTGCCGTTTTTATTGGACTTATTTGGTTGTTCTATCGTGTTTTATATGGTATTTTAATGAAACGATTAGAAAAGAATTACAACGAACTTAAAAAAATAGATTTCTAATGCGTTACTTGTTTTTACTTTTTACCTTCTTTACTTCCTTATTTTCAGATGCTCAAGAACTAGAAAAAAGTCTTTTGTGGAAGATTTCAGGAAATGGATTAAAGAAACCTTCATATTTATATGGAACCATTCACATAACTTGTGATGCTTCTTTAGATGAAAACACTATAAATGCATTAGAAGCTACGGAACAATTATATTTAGAACTCGACATGGATGATAAATCTATTCAGATGAAATTGATGAAACTCATGATGATGAAAGATGGCACAAAATTATCGACTTTATTAAGTGCTGAAGATTTTAAAATGGTAGATGAATTCATGAAAAAAAATTTAAAAATGTCAGCTAAAATGTTTGACAGTTTTAAACCTTTTATGATTAGTTCAATGTTGTTTCCTAAGATGTTAGATTGTAAATCTCAATCGGTAGAATCAGAACTAATGAAAATTACTAAAGAACAAAATGAAGAAATTTTTGGATTAGAAAAAGCGGAAGATCAAATGAAAGTATTTGACGAAATCTCTTATCAAGACCAAGCGGATGAATTATTAAAAACAGTAAAGGACGATTTAGAAAATGACAAAAAAGAAATTAATGAAATGATGCTCATTTACCAAAACAAAGACATTGAAGGTATGCTTAAAATGATGAGTGACTCTGACAATAAAATCACTTCCGAAAATCAAGACATTTTATTAAATAACCGAAATAAAAACTGGATTCCTATTATGATTAAAACCATGAAAGATAAATCTACTTTCTTTGGTGTTGGAGCTGGACATTTAGCCGGTGAAGAAGGTGTAATTAAACTACTTCGTAAAAAAGGATATAAAGTTGAGGCGATTCAATAAAAACTTTTTTTGTCAAGAACTTTCGTAAATTTAATGATTTCCCCCTATTGTAGTGGTTATTCTTTTTTATTTAGCAAATTTAGATATTTTTCTCTTCCGAATTGATTGAAGTCTTCAATCTCAATGTCACCATTTTTTAGGTAAAAATAAATAGAATCACAATTTTTAGGTTTTGAAACCGAATCGCCAATCTTTATTTTTGTATAAAGTTCACTTGATATTATAACTTTATGATATTTCGTTAAATATATGTATCGATTTGCTCTTGGGTAATTTCCGTCTTTTTTCTTTTCAATAACGAGTCCTGAAAATTCTATGTTTCTTATTTTTTCATAATCTTCTTTTACAACATTAAGATTATTGTTTTGATAATTAACAAACAGATAAGCAAAGATTATTATTGGAAGCGCCACAATAAACATTACTCTGTAAATTTTTTTACTAACTTCTTCCAATTCAATATGATTTTTATACTTTAAAACATCTAAACATAGATTCTGAAACAAGTTCAAAATGAAAAAAAAAGTGTTTTAATATTTCCACATTCTTTCTCTGTCTAATTTTGCTTGTTCATCTAAAACTTCAGATGGAATCACTTTTAATAAAGAAGGATGTTGTTCAATAGCAAATTCAATCATTTCTACTACTTCCTCAACCGTTGCTGTTTCATAATCAATTTTCAATGGTTCTTTAATTACCATCGATTGTAATATTCCTTTTTTCTTAATCATTAATCCTTTTCTGTCAAAAGAACGACGAAAACCATCAATTACAATTGGCACTACAACTGGTTTATGTTGCAAAATAATATGAGCTGTTCCTTTTCTTACTGGTTTAAACGAACGCGTAGTTCCTTGAGGAAAAGTAATTACCCAACCATCTTCTAAAGCAATTTTAATATTTTCGGTGTCGTTTGGGTTTACTTCTTTCTTCTCCGTAACATCTTTTCCTTTCGCTCTCCATGTTCTTTCTACTGTAATAGCACCTGCATAAGCTAAAATCCTAGGTAATAATCCTTCTTGCATTGTTTCTTTTGCTGCGACATAATACAAGTTAAGTTTAGGATGCCACAAATACATAACATTTTTAATGTTGTTTTCTCTACCTTTTAAACTCGCATTAAAAACGTGAAACATAGCTACAACATCAGCAAAATAAGTCTGATGATTTGAAATAAACAACACATTGGTATCTGGTAAATTTCTAATAATTTCAGAACCTTCAATATGTAATTGGTTAAAATAGCGGTAACGACGGTGTGTTAAAAACCCTGCTATACGAATTAACCAAGTCTTTAAAAACAATATATGTCCGAAAGGATTTCTCTTAAATAATCCCATAATTTTCATTTATTTTAACAAAACAAGAACGCAAAAGTAGTAAAATAGGTGATTTTAGAAAGAAAAAAAGTTTAAAATCACTTTAAGTCTTAACAATTTGAAACCACTATAAATTGCATTTACTAAGTGCACATTTAATAGTTTCCTTTAACTCACTCATCATCATGGCAGTAGCTCCCCAAACCACGTATTTATCCACCATAAAAGCAGGAACTTCAATATCTGTAGCATAAGATGTTGACATGGTTACTTTAGTAATACTTTTCTCGTCTAAAAAGTCAGCTATTGAAAATTCTAACACTCTTTTAACTTCATCTAAATCAGGAATAAAAGTTAGTTCTTCATTGGAAATTCCCATAAAAGGAGCCACTAAAAAATTACTTGGTGGAATATAAATTTCGCTAAAAGGCTTAATGATTTGTATTTTATCTGGGTGAATTCCTACTTCTTCATGTGTTTCTCGTAGTGCCGTTTCTTCTAAATCAGCATCATATTCTTCAACTTTTCCACCAGGGAAACCTATTTGGGAAGAATGCACTCCAGGATATGAATTCCTTACAATTAATGCTAAATGAGTTACTTCATTTTTAGGATAAAAAAGCATTAAAACAGCTGCCTTTCTAGGATTTTTATCCAAATAACTTTCCTCTTTTAAATAAGAAATACGTTCTAATGGTGCCATTTTCGCATGCGCATCTGTAGAAAGAAGGGTTTCTTTTTCTATCTTTGGAATATATTTTATAAAATCATTAAAAAGCATATAATCTCAATTTAGCAACCTTAAAGGTAGCTATTTTTTTGAAACAAAATAATATTCTAATTTAATAATATGTTTAGTAAAGAAGAAGCCCTTCAAATTAAAAAAGATTTTTGGATTGCATTTGCAGCTGAATACCCTCGTAAGTGGTTGTTATACAATACCAAAATAAAAGATGTAACCTTTAAATTTTATGTTGACAATAAAAAAGCACAAGTTTTACTAGATATAGAACCAAAAGACGAAGAAAAACGTAAAATATATTATGAGAAAGTTGAATCGTTAAAAACTATTCTTTTAGAAGATTATTTAGAAGATGCAATTTTTGAACGTAATTATTATTTAGAAAATGGAAAAGTAATCAGTCGCATTTGGGTTGAAAAAACAGGAATAAGCATCAATAACAAAAATACTTGGAATGCTGTTTTTGATTTTTTTAGCGAAAAAATGGATGCTTTTGAACGTTTCTTTTATGAAAACGAAGATTATATTAAAGATTTAGAAATCAATACATAATTCAAATATTTTGTTATTTAGTTAACATATTATTTGAATTCATACCATTAAATTTGAAAAAACTGTTAGCTATGAAAAAGTTATTTTTATTATTAGTAATTGTAAATTTACAATCGTGTCAATCACAAACCAAAGAACCTAAAACGATGAATTCAAATTCAAAAAAAACAGATGCTGAATGGAAAGCAGAGCTTACACCTGAGCAATATGAAGTTTTAAGAAACAAAGGAACAGAAAGAGCCTTTACGGGAGAATATTGGGATCATTTTGAAAAAGGAAAATACGTTTGCGCTGCTTGCGGAAATGATTTATTTAGTTCTGATACCAAATTTGATTCACACTGTGGTTGGCCTTCATTTGACAAAGCGATTAAAGGTTCGGTTGTCTATGTACAAGATTTGAGCTACGGAATGGTTAGAACTGAAGTCTTGTGTGCAAAATGCGATGGTCATTTAGGACATATATTTGATGATGGACCAAAAGAAACTACTGGACAACGCTTTTGCATGAACTCTGTTTCTATAAAATTTGTTCCTGAAACAAAATAATGATTATGCTGATTCAAAACGTTAAAAATAATCTTTCCGAAAACATCGAATTACTTCGTCAACTCACAAACGATGAATTCACGCAAAAAAATCCAGAGTTAAGCAATGCAACTATTGGAGAACATATGCGTCATATTATTGAGTTGTTTGGCTGTTTGCTAGAAAACTATGATTGTGGAGTAATCAATTACGATGATAGAAAGCGAGATTTAATACTTCAAACCGATAAAAACGAAGCTATCAATAGGATTGAAAAATATCTTCATGAAATAGACAAAACTAACAAAACCCTCTCGTTAGCGCACAATTGTTTTAGTCCTGTTGAATTATTACCAACGAATTATTTCAGAGAATTAGTCTATAATTTAGAACACAGTATTCACCATCAAGCCTTGATAAAAGTAGCATTACATCGTTTACCCCATATTCGAATTTCCAATTCATTTGGAGTAGCTCCTTCAACACTTGAATATCGTAGACAATGTGCACAGTAACTTATGTTCCAACCAATAATGGCTGTATCATCACTTCTAATAGAGATGAAAAAATTGCACGAGAAAGAGCAATTCCTCCCAAAGAATATTTAATTGATGGAAATAAAATAAACTTTCCAAAAGATCCAAAAGCAGGTGGCACTTGGGTAGCACATAATGAAACCAAAGTTATTGTTTTACTAAACGGAGCACAAGAAAAGCATAATCCAAAACTTAATTATCTCAAAAGTAGAGGACTAATTGTTTTAGAATTAATGACTGCAGAAAACACTATTGCTCTTTGGGAAAAAATTGATTTATCTAATGTTGAACCTTTTACAATTGTGTTAATTGAGAATAATAAATTGACGCAATTGCAATGGAACGAAGTCGAAAAAAGCACAACAGAATTTGATGCTAAGCAATTTCACATTTGGTCCTCTTCTACTCTATATTCAAAAGAAATTAGAGAAAAAAGAAAAGTATGGTTCCAGGATTTTATTAAGACAAAAAATAATCCAACATCAGAAGAAATTTTACATTTTCATCAATTTACTGAATCAGAAAATAAAGAATTTGGGTTACAAATCAATCGTAATGACATCTTAAAAACTGTAAGCATTACGCAGTGCTCAGTGACTAACAATAAGATAGAAATGTTATATCTGGATTTATACGAATAATAATGGCTAAACTGAATCTCTTTCTACACAAATTAATTCATTGGGAATATTGGCCATATCAAGTGGTTTATTTTCCTGTATATTTTCAATATTTATATTATGTTGTAAGAACACGTTCGTTCTTCTTTTTCAATGCTTCTAATCCTACTATTAAAAATGGAGGTTTTTTTATGGAATCGAAAAAAGAAATTTACGATTTGATTCCACCACAATATTATCCAAAAACCATTTTAGTTAGTCCGACCGAAAATTTTGAAACCATCTCACAAAGAATCAATAAAGTAAATATTCAATTTCCTTTAATTGCAAAACCAGATATTGGCTTAAGAGGAACGGCAGTTAAAAAAATTCACAATACTGAAGAGTTAGAAAATTACCTTAAAAAAGCAAAATTTGACATCTTAATTCAAGATTTAATTCCATACAAAAATGAAATTGGTCTTTTTTATGTAAAACTTCCTAATCAACCTGGAAAAATAACCGGAATTGTTTCAAAAGAATTCATGATTCTTACTGGAAACGGAAAAAATACTATTCGCGAATTATTACATCAAGACAAACGTTATTTACTGCAATTAGAAACCCTTGAATCCGAATACAAAGATAAATTGAATACCGTTTTAAAAGAAGGCGAAACCATTAATTTGGTACCTTACGGAAATCATTGTCGCGGTACAAAATTTGTAGATGCAAGTCACGAAATTACTTCAGAAATGATTGAAAGCTTTAATACTATTTGCAATCAAATAAAAGGCTTTCATTTTGGACGCATGGATATCATGTATGAATCGTATGCTGATTTAGCAAAAGGGAAAAATTTCCAAATCGTAGAAATTAATGGCGCTATTAGTGAACCTACTCACATGTATGACCCAAAACACAGTCTATTGTTTGGCTGGAAAGAGCTTACACGCCACTTTCATTATATGTATTTAATTAGCAAAGAGAATAAAAAAAATGGAGCAAAATACTTAACTTTTAAAGAGGGAGTTAATGAATTTAAGAAGCATCATAATCACTATAACATTATTTTAGATTTCTAAATTTTAATTATGTTAAAAATCTAACATTTTTAGGAAATTTTGCACAAAAAATAGAAATAAAATTTATATTTGGTAAATTTTATTTTTCCATGAAAAAAGCCTTCTTAACACTATTAATCATTGGGCTTACCAATGCTTTTTCTCAATCAAAAAAAGATTATTCTTTTGTTTACTCTACAGATTCTATTCTAAAAACGGGTTTTGCTCACTATGAAAAAGGACAGTACAATGAAGCTGTTGCCGAATTTCAGAAAATCGGAAAAACAGACCCTAAATATTTAGTAGCTCAGCATGAAATTGCGTTATCATTATATGCTGGTGATAAGAAAGAACAACTTTTAAAGCATTACGAAACATTGTATAATGAAGGAAAAATGAAAGAACAACCTTCTTTATATACTCTTTATGGTACTTTTTATAGTGATGAAAAAGAATATGATAAAGCAGAAAAAATATTTAATGAAGGAGCACAATACTTAAGCAATTCTTCAAATTTCTTATACAATCAAGCTATTTTATATTTAAGAAAAGATGATCTTCAAAAAAGTGCTGATTTATTAAAAAAAGCAGTTACGATCAATCCTAATTTAGCTTCTGGACATTATTTTTTAGGCGCTATTGCACTTGAAAACGGTAATATTGTTGAAGGAAGTTTAGCTCTATTAAGTTATTTAGCTATTGCTCCAACAGGAAAATTTGCTGAAGAAGCGGTTTTAAAATTGAATAATAAATTTGGAGAAAACTATCTTACTAAAGGAAAAGTTGTTTTTTCTACTAGCGGAGATAACTTTGAAGAATTAGAAACTATTTTAAGAAATCAACTTCCATTAAGAAAAGCTTATAAGCTAAAAACTGAAATCGACGACATTATTATGCGTCAAATGCAAGCTGTAATGGAATATAGTTTAGAACACAAAATGGGAGATGGCTTCTTCGAAACTACCTACCTGCCTTGGATTAAAGACGTTGTAGCTAAAAAACAATTTGAAGGTTTTAGCTATTACATATTACTTGGATTAGAAGAAAAATTAGGCAAAGAAATTACAAAACACAAAAAAGTAATTACCGCATTTTATGAAAAATATTACTTAGTTGATTTTTGGGATCAATTTGCTAAAAGAAATATGGATCACTTTGGGCAAAAACAAGAAGTAGTTATTTATTTAAATGATGGAAAACCATTCATTATTGGTCCTGTTGTAAATAAGAAAAAAGAAGGGAAATTCAAACTTTTAGGAGAACATGGAAATATTGAAGGCGAGTTACATCTAAAAAATGACGAATTAGATGGTTTACAAAAATATTTTGATTCCAAAGGAAATCTTGAAATGGAAAAAATGTATTCTGTAGGAAAGCTAAACGGTGAAAAAAAAGAATACTATTCTAATGGTAACTTAAGTACTATTGAAATTTATAAAGATGATGTACTTCATGGATTAAGCAGTACTTACCATGTAAATGGCGGTAAAAACTGTGAGCTTAATTTTACAAATGGAGAACGAGATGGTGCCTTAACTTGTTATTATCCAAACGGAAACAAAAGCAGTGTAATTACATACGCTAAAGGAAAATTAAATGGTTCTTATACACTTTATAATGAAATTGGAGACATTACAGTGTCAACTACCTATAAGAATGATGAAATTGATGGCAAGTACACACAATACTTTGATGGTAAAACAATTAAAGCTGAAGGTGAATACGCAAACGGTAAACCAACAGCTAATTATAAAAAATACTATGCCAATAAAAATTTAGAATATGAGAATTTTTATACCAATGGAAAAATTACCAAAACCACAAACTATTTCTTTACTGGTGTAAAAGCTTCTGAATTAATTTTTAATGATAAAGAAGAATTAGAATCGTACAGTTATTTCAACCCTAAAGGAGAAAAATACTTCGAAGAAAAATACAAAGGAGGCGAGTTAAAATCAGGATTACAATATTCGTACGCAAATCCAAAACCTGATGAAATCAATCTTACTAAAAAAGCATTCAGTATTTCTAGTTTGAACAGTAACAAACAAATAACTGGTTTCTTTGAGAAAGGAAAAAAATCGGGAGAATGGAATTATTACTTTACAAATGGAAATTTAAAAATCAAAGAAAATTACATCAACGGAAATCAAACTGGTTTATGCCATTCCTATAATAACAGAGCTCAACTAATGAGTATTTCTCATTATACAAATGATGCCTTAAATGGTGTTTATGAAATTTATGATAGTGGTGTTTTAAACGAAATTTCAAATTATACTAATGGTACCCAAAACGGTCCTTATACTACTTATTACCCAGATGGATCTATAAAAATAGAAGGTTTTCTATTAGATGGCGATGTTAGTTATATTAAAACAAATTACAGACAATCTGGAAAACTTTCTCAAGTTTCAAAATTTGTTGAAGGTGAAATTATCTTTTCTGAGAGTTATGACAATAACGGGAAAAAAGAATTTGAATTTGACTACAAAAACAAATCTGGAAAATTCAATTTAAGTCTTAATAACGGAGCATCATCTCAAGATTTTGAAATGGTGAACGGAAATTATAATGGTAAATTTACTTCAAAAGATAAATTAGGTAACAAAATTTCTGAATCACAATATGTAAACGGAAAGCTTAACAACAATTACAAATATTACAGTCCATACGGAACATTAATGTTTGAAAGAAACTACTATTGTGGTTTAATTACAGGAACTGATACACAATATGATTTAGTTGGAAATTTAAGAATTACTAGTGAATATGTATTAGGTGCTGAAAATGGTAAAACAATTCGTTACTACCACAACAAAGCAAAAATGTTTGAATATAACGAATTAGATGGTCTAACTGATGGTGAATATATTTATTACAACCAAAAAGGAGAACCTGTCTTAAAAGTAAATTTTGAAAGTAGTGCTTTAGTAAGTTATGCAACATTAAGCAAAACGGGTGGTTTTTCAGAAAATGTAAAAACCCCAGCAGAAAACGCAGAAATTACTTCTTTGTATCCAAATGGAAAAGTAGCAATGAAAGTAACATTTGTAAAGGGAAATATCAATGGTAAATTGGTAATTAACAATGCAGAAGGTAAACCAGAATATGAAGCAAACTACAAAAATGGTTTATTTGAAGGAGAACGTACTGAATACTACTCTAACGGAAAAGTATACAAAAAAGAAAATTTGAAAAACGGAGATTTTGAGGGAGTTCATACTTACTTCAAAGAAGATGGAAAACCATGGTTAACAGCAAATTATAAAAATGATGAACTTCAAGGTGACTTTTTAATTTACACTAATGGTGTTTTAACTCTAACTAAAAAATACGATTCAGATGAATTGGTTGAAATCAGCAAATAAAATAGTTGTTACTTGTGTGCTTATCGGATGTACTTCGATAGGCGTACAAGCTCAGCAAACCTTTGAGGACTACAAAAAAGAATATCCCGATTTTAACGAGGTTGTACTTTTAGATTATCAAGGGTATGATATTTCTATCGAAAACAAAAAGTTGAAAATCATTCAAAATACATCATTTGAATCGATGATACTTTCTGAAAATGGCATTCACAATAACGAAGAAACTTTTACTTATTCTGAATTAGTAAAACTATTAGAATATGACGCTTTCTCAGTTATCAATACCAATGGAAAAGATAAAAAAATCAAAGTGACACAATCTACTGAGAAAAACTCAAGCAGTAGTTCAGTATTCTTTGACGACATTAAAGAAAGACAACTTATTTTTCCTCATTTAGAAAAAGGAGCTAAAAAAGTTTACAATTACAAACGAGAATTTGTAGATCCATTTCTACTTCATAAGTACATGTTTATTGGAGGATACCCAATAAAAAATGCCACATTTGAAGTAAAAACCGATAAAAACGTAAACATCGGATTTAAAATTTTTAATGACCCAAACAATACCATTCAATTCAAAAAAACCGAAGTAAAAGGTAAAATGGTCTACACTTGGACATTAAAAAACGTTAAAGCATTCAAATTTGAATCTAACGGACCTGGTGTTTTACATACAGCACCTCACATTGATATTTACGTTAAAGATTATACGATAAACGACAAAAAAACTATCGTTTTAGATGATGTTTCATTGTTACACAAATATTACCAAGGTTTTGTAAACAATCTGAATAAAAAAGAGTGTATCGATTTAAAAAAGATTACAGAAGAAATTACTAAAGACAAAACCTCTGATGAGGAAAAAATCAAAAGCATTTTTTATTGGGTAAAAGACAATATCAAATATGTAGCTTTTGAAAACGGCTACGAAGGTTTTATCCCAAGAGAAGCCGATTTAGTATTCGAAAGAAAATTTGGAGATTGTAAAGACATGGCAAATATCATAGTTTCTATGTCAGAATATGCCAATATAAAAGATGTAAATTTATGTTGGATTGGAACCAGAGAAATTCCTTACTCCTACTCTGAATTAGCAACACCTGCTGTAGATAATCACATGATTGCAGCTTATAAAAAAGGAGAAGATTATATCTTTTTAGATGCTACTGATAGAGAAACGCGTTACGGATTACCAACTTCTTTTATTCAAGGAAAAGAAGCTTTAATCAATAATGGAAAAGAATTTAAAATTGTAAAAGTTCCAGTTATTGATGCTAAAAAAAATCAGGTAGACGATATCGTAAAAGTTCAAATAAAAGACGGAAAGCTTATTGGAAAAGGAAAAATGGAATTCAATGGTTTTAACCGAAGTATGACCTTAATGCAAATTGGTGACGCTTCAGGAAAAACCCGTTTTGAAATGATTAAAAGCTTAGTCTTAAAAGGAAATAACAAGTTCAACCTAAATTCATTTACTGAAGAAAATATTGGCAATCGCGATTTACCTTATAATGTAAATTACGATTTCGAATTGGATAATTACCTAATCAAAGTAGAAAAAGAGCTGTACCTAAATCCTTATTTACACAAAGTATTCGAAAAAAATCCAATTCAAAAAGACCGCGTTACAGGCTATGATTTTGAAATTGTTTCTTTTTTCAATTCAGAATACGAATTTGAAATTCCTACCAATTACAAAGTAAAATACATTCCAAAAAACTTTACTTTAGATAACGAATTACTAAAAGTTAATGCTGTTTTTACAGAAAGTAATAATAAGATTTTAGTGAAATACACGTTTGAAGTTAAAAAACTGGTAATTGAACCAAGCGATTTTCAATTGTGGGATGACAGCATTAAAAAAATGAAAAGCAACTATAGCGAAACTTTAATTTTAACTGAAAAATAATACGATTCAAATGAGAAAACTAATAGCTCAAAGCCTTCTTGTTTTATTCTTGTGCAGCGTCAATTCGATTGTAGCACAAGATTACACCTTCAAAAACTACAAATGGGAACAAAAACCAGAAGCTTTTTCGGTTCCAGAACAATATAAAAATGAAAACGAAGTAATCGTAAGTCGTACAATTAAAGTTGAAATTATTTCAGACAAAAACGGACCAAAACAATATTATTTACTTCACGATAAAATCTTCATCAATTCCGATGATGCTATCGAGAAAAACAACAAAATCTACTTACCTTTTAATTTAAAGGAGAACGTAATTAAAAACGAAGCTCGTGTTATTTTAAAAAGTGGTAAAATCATTACTTTAGATAAAAAAGATATCAAAGAAGAAGTAGATGAAGAACGCGGTGTTAAATTTAATTATTTCGCTATTAATGGTTTAGAAAAAGGAGCTGTAATTGAAAAAATATTCGTTTTAGAAGAAATGCCAGAATTAAACGGAAAAACGTTTAAAATGCAAGATGATTTACCTATTATGGATATCAACTTCGAGTTAATCTATCCAAATCATTTAGTATTCAAAACAAAAGGATACAACAATTTAGCAGAAGCTGTTTTAGACGAAAAAACACATAAAGACAAAATTGCAATCTCAGTTAAAGAATCAAATGTTCCAAAATTAGAAGACGATGAAAAGTATTCAAACTGGAAAGCTAATATTAAATTTTTCCGTTACAAACTTGATGCTAACTTATACAATGGTTCAAAAAATCTTTATAACTACAAAGAATTTGCATCTAATGTATACGAAAGGTTCAATATCGAATTAGACAAAAAAAACCAGAAAGCTGTTGACGATTTTTGTAAAACCATTACCAAATCAGCCGATTTACAAGAGCAAATTTGGAACATTGAAAACAAAGTCAAAAAAACAATTGCGTATAACCGCTATTTCGATACCAAAGAAAATCTAAGCGATGTAATCAAAACTAAGCAAGCAAATCAAACAGAGGTTTTAGCGCTTTATTTAGCTATTTTCAAGTATTTTAAAATCGAAAACCAAATTGTATTTGCTTCTAATCGTTATGATATTACGTTTGATCCAGAATTTGAAAGCTATGAAAACTTAGATGAGTTATTATTCTTTTTCCCAACGATTAAAAAATTCATGACACCAACAGAAATCGAATATAGAATTCCATTAATCCCAAATACATTAGCTAATAATAACGGGCTTTTCATCAAAGGAAAAGAATTTGCAGGAGTTAAAATGGGAATTGGTGAAATCAACTTTATTACAATTCCTGGAGTAGAAATCACTCATGACGTTATGGATATTACAATCGATTTCACAAAAGATATTGAAAATCCAACTATTACTAACGAAGTTACTTTTGGTGGTTATTCTGCATTAAATTTCCAACCTATTAAAGATTTTGCTCCAGCAGATCAATACAAAGAAATTTTAAAAAGCATCGCCGAAAACTATACCATTCAAGAAGAATATACTTCATTAACAACAGAAAACGATGGTACTGAGTTCATTGGTAAAAAACCATTCATTTTAAAAGTTACTTTTGAAGGAAAAGATTTAGTACAAAAAGCAGGAGACAATTATTTATTCTCTGTAGGAAAAACGATTGGTTCACAAATGGAATTATACCAAGAAAACAAACGTATGATGCCAGTTGAAATTGATTATCCGCACTCGTACTTCCGTAAAATAAAAATCATTTTACCTAAAGGAGCCACGGCAAAAAATTTAGAAAATTTCAACATGAGTCACAAAACCGACATCAATGGTAAAACAGAAGCAACCTTTGTAAGCAATTACAAGACCCAGGGCGACGAAATTCTAATTGAGAACACAGAATACTATAATGTGATTAATTATCCTTTAGAACACTTCGAATCGTACAAAGCAGTCATCAACGCTGCCGCCGACTTCAACAAAATAGTCATCGTACTAAATAAGTAAATTACCAAATCCGACTTCACAAGAGTCGGATTTTTTTATGGGCGTTCCCCAAGAGTCGGGCTATCCGCACTCGCTTTAATTGGTTGCCTGAGGTGAGCTCAAACAAATGCTCCTAACCCTAACGTGGAAATAATTTTCAGTTGAAATGAATTTGGTAAATATTTTATATATTGCTAAGCTAATTTACAAAGCAAGAAAAAGTGTTTAAGGATAGTATTTCTTTATTTTAAATTTAAAACTTATTTTATGAATGATAATAACAATTACATTAGTGGAGAAGCTGTTATAATTGGTTGTGAAAATGAACTTATGTGCTTTCTTGATCAAATTATTTATATAACTGGATTCATTACTATTATATATTTAGTTTTCAAAGGAATAATATATATATATTCTAAATTTATTAATAAATAAAAATTCTCCGCTAGAGTGAGTGTCCCGCTCGCGTTAGCCTTTCATGAAGTATATAAACAACAAAATCACCCTATTGAGGTGGTTTTTTAGTCTCGTAGAGACGCTATATTAATAACAAAAAAGCCCTATCAAAACTGATAGGGCTTTTCAAAAGAA
>NZ_JAPCIO010000009.1 GCF_025909975.1 Flavobacterium lacisediminis
TTTTGCACTTAAAATATGAGCTAAACTATAACTCATTGTAAAAATCGCCATATAACGTCCTTCATGTCCTTTAGGAGCACGGCTCATTGCAAACGAATTGGAAAACGGAAAAGCAAACATTTCGGCAAACGTCATAAATAACATCATAATAATTAAAATACCAGCCCATTGATTAATTAAAAGTAAAAAAATACTAATTGCCATAGCAGCACAACCATAGGTAATAACTTTTAATTTATTGATTTTATGTTTTTCAATATAACTCACAATTGGCATTTCTAAAAAGAAAACTAAAATTCCGTTTAACGTTAAAAGTAATCCTGTTTGAAATTCCGATAAGTTAAATTGTTCTTTATGATATAACGGAATGGTTGTAAATAATTGAAAAAATAAGATTCCAGTTACTAATGTTGCTGCAAGAAAAATCCAAAAAGGTTTGTCTTTAAAAACCGAATACGTTAATACTTCTCCAGGATGTTCTTTGTCGGTATATTTTGATTTTTTCTTTTCTTTTACTAAAATCCAAAAGAGCAAAATGGCTATAATACACGTTGCACCATCTACCCAAAATAATCCTTTGTAACCTACACTCATAATTAATAATCCACCCAGTGCTGGTCCAGCTGCAAAGCCTAAATTAATTGCTAATCGCACCAATGTTAATGCTCTAGTTCTGTTTTCGGGTTTGGCGTAAGCTCCTAACGACACAAACATTGCGGGTCTAAACATATCTGCAACTACCATTATTAAAAATATGGCAAGCAATAAACCTTCATAACTAGTTACAAATTGCAATCCGAAAAACGAAATTCCGCTGGTTAATAAACTAAAAATCATTATTTTATAAAATCCAATTTTGTCAGATAACTTTCCGCCTAGCCATGAACCCAAAATGGAACCACATCCAAAACTCACCATAATCCAACCTACCTGACTGTACGAAAAATGTAAATCTTCTTTCAAATATTTAGATAAGAAAGGAAGTACCATTGTACCCGCACGATTTATGAAAGTAATTAGTGTAAGAATCCATATTTCACGAGAAAATCCTCTAAAATTGTCGATATATTTATTAAAAGCGCGTTGTATCATAGTGATTATTGATGTGCAAATTTACGAAAGCCAACACGATTAAAATGTTATAGAAATTATATATTTTTGTAAAAAACACTACTCATGAAAAAAATCATTCTTTTTCTTTTTTGTTCCTCCATAATTTTTGCTCAAAAAGATGTGGCTGCAGCCGAAAAATTTCAAGCCGAATTAAACAAAAGTTATGCAGATTCGCTAAAAAGTCCTCTAATGAAAGACGATTTAAAGCAATTTAAAGGATTAGATTTTTATCCAATTGACGAAAAATTTATGGTTGAAGCGGTTTTTATCCGTACAAAAAGAGAAAAATCGTTCAAAATGAAAACTACAACCAGTAGAACGCCAATGTATAAAAAATATGGGGAATTGCACTTTTCAATTGATGGTAAAGCATTGAAATTAAATGTGTTTCAAAATATCGAATTGTCAAAAAAACCAGGTTTTAACGATTACTTGTTTCTTCCATTTTCTGATTTAACCTGTGGAAAAGATAGTTATATTGGCGGTCGCTATATTGATATGCGAATTCCAAAATCGGGAAAAATAACAATCGATTTTAATCAGGCGTATAACCCATATTGTGCTTATAATTATGAATATTCGTGCCCAATTGTACCTTTAGAAAACGATTTGGATATTGAAATTAATGCTGGTGTAAAAAAATTCCATGACTAAATTCATCAATTTACATACGCACAAATTTTCTAATTTATCGGATGTTATTGAAGTTGTAAATCAATATCCGTGGGAATTTGATACGAATATTCCAAACTATTCTATCGGAATTCATCCGTGGTTTATTGATGAAAGTAGATTAGAAAAAGATTTAGAAATCATCAAAGAAAAACTGCAATTGTCGGAATGCTTAGCACTTGGTGAATGTGGTTTAGACAAACGAATTGAAATTCCAATGGAGTTACAAATATCTGTTTTCAAGAAGCAATTAGAAATCGTACAACAAACCAATAAACCAATTGTTTTACATTGTGTTGCTGCTTTTGATGAAGTTATAGCCATCAAAAAAGAGATGAAAATTATAAATCCAATGCTAATTCACGGTTTTTCAAAAAACGAACAAGTTGCAAAATCGCTTTTTGAAAATGGTTTTTATCTTTCGTTTGGAAAATACTTACTTCGTAACAAAGAATTAGAAAAAGTGTTTAAATTTGCACCCGAAAATCAAGTTTTATTAGAAACCGATACTATTGAAGAATCTATTTATGAAGTTTATGAAAAAGCAGCTTCGATAAAAGGAATTTCAGTTGAGGAAATGAAAACAATCGTTTTTACTAATTTTTCAAGGATTTTCAGTTAAACAATAAACTCGTAAAGATAAGTTGTGACTTGTCTTCATAAACAAATTAAAATGGCAAAGTGGAAAGAAAGAGCAGCTTTATTATTTAAAGAAGAAGGAATTCAAAAACTTGAAAGCGCAAATGTTTTAGTAGTTGGTTTAGGCGGTGTAGGAAGTTT
Source organism: Flavobacterium lacisediminis (assembly GCF_025909975.1). Lineage (GTDB taxonomy): Bacteria > Bacteroidota > Bacteroidia > Flavobacteriales > Flavobacteriaceae > Flavobacterium > Flavobacterium lacisediminis. The sequence goes on from NZ_JAPCIO010000009.1 coordinate 2,566, forward strand.
TGCTGCCGAATTTTTAGCTCGTGCAGGTGTTGGTTCTATGACTATTGTTGATGGAGATGTGGTGGATATTACAAATATTAATCGGCAATTGCCCGCTTTGCACAGCACCGTTGGTGAACCCAAAGTAAAAATTGTAGGAGATCGTTTGATGGATATTAATCCAGAATTAAAATTAACCCGAATAGAAGAGTTTTTATCGCCAGAACGTGCTTTTGAATTGGTTTCTCCAGAGTTTGATTATGTTTTAGATTGTATTGATAGTGTTACGCCAAAAATTAATTTAATTGTTGCTTGCAAACGCAAAAAAGTTAAAGTTATTAGTAACATGGGAGCAGGAGGGAAGTTTGAAGCCGAAAAAGTAAGAGTTCGTGATATAAGCAAAACAGAATATTGCCCGTTAGCGAAGAATGTACGCAAGCGTTTAAAAATGGAAGGAATTTCAAAAGGAGTAAAAGTGGTATATTCATACGAACGACCAGATTATTCTAGTGTAAAAACCACTGATGGAACAAATTTCAAGAAATCTTTTTACGGAACGAACAGTTGGATGCCAGCTTTGTTTGGTTTACATGCCGCTGAAACCGTTGTTAAGCATTTGATAGGAAAGAATAAAGAATAAAAAAAAGGACATTTTAAATGTCCTTTTTTTATTTTATCTAGAAGTTCTCATCGTTATGTCTTCGTTGTATTTGTCGTAAAATGTTTGTACTTTTTCAATATTTAAAATTCCTTTGCTATCAATAACCTTTTCTTTTAATAGCCATTTTACTAATTTTTGCATATTCTTTTTCGAATTCATACCTAATCCTGAAATAATATGCTCAACACTTGTAGATTCAACTTTTACTTTAGCGGTTAAAAAGTTTAGAATGATGTAATCATCATCAGTATATCCATTTGTTTCGTTGGAATGCCATTTGAATAGCAATATTTCGTCATCGCCTTCTAATGAGTAAAAGGAATGTTGGCTAACATTAATTTTTTCATATTTTAAAATTGGTGTTCCATCTAAAAGAACTTTATCGTCTTTAATTTCAACTTCTTGTGCATTTATAAAAGATCCAATTAGTATAAAAACAATTGATGAAAAAAGTTTATTCATTAGTATAAAATTTAAAAATAATTATTGATTTGTATTAGTTGTCGTTCCTTCTACAGGTGTAGTGATTTCTACTTCAGTTTCAACTGGTTTTGGTTTTGGAATGTAAACTCGTTTTTTTATTGGTACAAAAATTTCGGTTACCCATTTTGAAGGTTTACGTTCTTTTGGTAAACTAACTTTATAAACTTCAATGTTAGTTCCTTCTAAATCCTCAATTAGTTTTTTCTTTTTAATATAAGCTAAAGTTTTGTCCCAAGCTTCTTGATTGTGAGAATAATCGCCAGTTAAAGTTGTTTTTACAGCTAAAAATTCATCAAAATGACCTCCTGAAATTTCGCTTCCTGGAGTTGTTAAAATTTCTTCCTCAACCGGAACACACATTGAAAAAATGGTTGTTTTGTTTTGTTTATCCCAAGTATCATAAGTAATAAAAGGTAAACCCGTAATGATAATATCGTTTTTCTCCACAAAAGCCATCATATTTTGCAACATGGTTTTAGAAACTTTTTGAAAATCGGCAAATGAACAAGTATCTATTTGTTGGATATAATTGGTTGCATGTTTAGTTATCAATCCGTGAATTTTAATATTGTAAGTAGTCAATTCCTTAACTAAATAGGTGTCAATGTTGTTTAATCCGTCTTCTAATTTATCTCCTAATACATTATCAACGCCACCTTGTAAAACACTCAATAATTTTAATTCAAAATCTAATTTCCCTTTTAATTCCCAAGTAACTAAAGCTCCTTTTTTTGTTTTTTGAAAACGCATAAAGGAATCGTTTTTCTCACCTGAAACCGTAATGGTTTGCATAATTGTATCACCTGGAACTGATTTTAGATTTTTAAAAACCGCATTGTCTTTATCCCAAGGATTCCAATCAACTAAAGAAGTGCTATCGGAAACAAAATTATAAACAATATCCTTTGAAGCTTTTATTTCTTTAGAGCGAACCACTCTATAGTCGCTTTGCTGAGTAGCAACAAAGACAACAAAGGCCACACTAAATAGAAGCAATAAAAGAAGTATGTATTTTAAAATTCTCATCAGGGCATGAATTTGTTTTTCAAAAGTAAGAAAATTAATCTTTCATTAGTACTTTAATTAAAAAGAGTAACCCAATGAAGCCTAAAAATCCAATAAATACCCAATAGGTTCCTTTATAGAACGGTTTCATTTGTCTTAAATCTTTACGGTATACCAATATCATTGTGGTTACAAACGCAATTATAAAGAAAATAGCAAAGTAGATTTGTCCTGTTGAAAACATATTGAAAATTTTTACAAAAATAAGAATTTAATACTATCTAATTTTTTAATTTAGAGAAATTTATAAGGTCAATTATGCAAAAACAATTAAAAGCAGTAAGAATTTTTCATGAAACCTATGGTTTAGGAGTGAGTGAAGAAATGAAAGCCGATTTAGGTGCTTTAAAAAATGAACTTCGTTTTAACCTAATGAAAGAAGAAAATGAAGAATATTTAGAAGCCGTTCAAAACAATGATATCGTTGAAATTGCCGATGCTCTAGGCGATATGTTATATATTTTGTGTGGTACCATTTTAGAACACGGATTACAACATAAAATTGAAGAAGTGTTTGATGAAATTCAACGTTCAAATATGAGTAAACTTGGAGAAGACGGAAAACCTATTTATAGAGAAGACGGAAAAGTAATGAAAGGTCCAAATTACTTTAAACCTAATTTTGAGGAAATTTTAAAATAAAAAAAGGCGATTTCAATTTTGAAATCGCCTTTTTACTTATATGTTTTTTAATTTTGAACACTGAACACTGAACACTGAACACTGAACACTGAACACTATATCTTAACAGTCCAACCAAAAGTGTCTTCTGCTAATTTATATTGAATGTTAGTTAGCTTTTCTTTAATTTCTAAAGCCACCGAGTTTTCTAATTTTGGTAATTCATAGTATTCACCTAAATAAGAAAAACCTACGATTGGATTAATCACTGCCGCAGTTCCTGCACCAAAGATCTCTTTTAATGAACCATCTTTTGCAGCAGATACTAATTCGTCAACTAAAACCGAACGTACTTCTACTTTAATGTTTTCTCTTTGCGCTAATTCGATAACACTTTTACGAGTAACACCGTCTAGGATTCTTTCACTTGTTGGTGCTGTGTAAATTGTATCATTAATTCTAAAGAAAACATTCATGGTTCCAGCTTCTTCCAGTTTGGTATGCGTAGCATCATCTGTCCAAATGATTTGTTGGAAACCTTGCTCGTTTGCTAATTTTGTTGGGTAAAACTGTGCAGAGTAATTTCCTGCAGCTTTAGCCGCACCAATTCCTCCGTTAGCCGCTCTACTGAAATGTTCCGCAATAAGTACTCTAACTTCACCAGAATAATAAGCACGAGCTGGTGATAATATAATCATAAAACGGTATTCTTGAGAAGGAGCCGCAATTACACCATGTCCGGTTGCAATCATAAAAGGACGGATATACAAAGTATTTCCTTTTCCTTTTTTAACCCATTCTTTTTCAATTTCTAATAAACGGTGTAAACCTCCTAAGAAAACATCTTCAGGAACTTCTGGCATTGCCATTCTAGTAGCACTTTTATTAAAACGGTGATAATTTTCATCTGGTCTAAACAACCAAACGTCATCTTGCTCATCTTTGTAAGCTTTCATTCCTTCAAAAATAGCTTGTCCGTAGTGGAACACTTTTGCAGAAGGATCAATCATGAAAGGTGCATATGGTTCTATAACAGGTTTTTGCCATGCTCCATCTACATAATCACATACTAACATATGGTCTGTAAAGACATTACCAAAGGTTAGGTTTTCAAAATCAACCTCGCTGATTTTTGAATGAGGAGCCGAAATAATTTCAATTTCGTTTAAAGTTTTTAATTCCATTAGGGTCAAACTGTTATAATTTATAGTTTTGTAAAATCAACAAAAAAAAGGTAGATTTTTACGTATTCGTTGCAAATTTACTAAAAAAAAGAAGTTTTATTTTTACTTACCAAAAAATAATTATCAACAACTGACAAAACTTTATCTTGATAAAAACTTTAAATTGATTTTAAATCACCTAAATAAATAAGAAATCTTCGTGTCGTTAACTTCTTTTACAAGAGATGAAACTTTCTTTTTTGATGCTCCGAAAATATAAAAAATATCGTTATTTTTGTTGAAATTATTCACAATTAAAATGAAAAAAATACTTACTCTATCACTTCTAACTATTGCATTTGTTGGATGTGAACAAAAAAAAGAAACTACTCCAGAAATTGCTAAAGTAGATTATGCTGTTTTTGGCGACTCTATTTCATCTGAAGGCGCTTTATCGAATGCTGAAATGATGGAAAAATTCAAATCTTTAAAAGAAGGCGATACTTTAGAAGTAAAATTCAAATCAGGAATCAACGAAGTTTGTCAAAAGAAAGGTTGTTGGATGACATTAGATTTAGCAAATGATAAAGAAGCTTTTGTAAAATTTAAAGACTATGGTTTCTTTGTTCCAAAAAATGCACAAGACAAAGAAGTTATTGTGAACGGAAAAGCATTTGTAAGCGTTGAAAGTGTTGATGTTTTAAAACATTATGCAAAAGATGCTGGAAAATCACAAGCAGCAATTGACAGTATTGTAGAGCCAAAAGTAACGTACTCGTTTATGGCAAATGGTGTTTTAATTGCTAAATAATGAAACAGTTAATTCTACTAGTATCTTTTGCTATTTTGTCGATTTCTTGTGATAAGAAACTGGATGAAAAAGTTACAGATAAAGAAGCTTGTGAAACCGATTCAAAAGTAAATAAAGACGGTTTTGAAATGTATGAAATGTCAGAAATGGCAGCTCTTATGGAACAAATGTATGTTGATAATGAACGTTTGAAAGAACGCATCATGAAAGGAGATACCATTGGTAAATTTCCGCAACATTTTATTCGCATTCATAAAGCAGTAATGACTGACGAAACCGATAAAGATGCTTTTTTTGATGAGCAAGCGGCTAAATTTATCAAAGCTCAGGAATTGATTTATCAAGATCCAAAAAATGCTAAAGAACATTTTAATAACGGAATTGATGCTTGTATCAAATGCCACGAAGTAAAATGTGGAGGACCGATACCGAAAATTAAGAAATTGTACATTGAGTAATGTACTCATTAAAATAAAAAAGGTTTAAGAGCTAGATTTCGAATTCTTAAACCTTTTCTTTTTGAATTTATTATGAAAAGAGAAATCATTATCACCGACGACGGATCCACGACTATACGAATTCCAGAATGGGACGAGAACTATCATTCTACTCATGGTGCTATTCAGGAAGCGAAACATGTTTTTATCAAGAACGGATTGGATTTATTTCAAAATCAGGATTCGATTTCTATTTTAGAAATTGGTTTTGGAACGGGTTTGAATGCTTTCATTACTTTTTTGGAAACTATAAATAAAGAAAAAGTTAATTACGTTGGAGTAGAAGCATATCCCATTTCTCAGGAAGAAATAGCGCAAATGAATTATGTTTCTGAATTAGATTCCGAAATGTATCAGGAGATTTTTGATAAAATGCATTCTTGTGATTGGGAAAAACAAGAAACGATTTCTGAAAATTTTCATTTAACTAAGAGAAAACAGTTTTTTCAAGATATCGAAGACAAAAACCAATTCGATTTGATTTATTTTGATGCCTTCGGATTTCCATTACAACCCGAATTATGGAGTGAAGTCATTTTTAAGAAAATGTACGATGCACTTTTATCAAAAGGAACTCTTGTTACTTATGCTTGCCGTTCATCTATTAAGAACGCAATGCTAAGTGTCGGATTTTCAATTGAAAAACTACCTGGAGCTCCAGGAAAACGCGAAATGTTACGCGCTACAAAAAATGTATGATTTTTACTGTAAAGTAAGAATTTAATAAAATTTTAGCATTTTTTTTATTAACTATAACGTTTTCGAAAGATTTTTTTATTTATCTTTACGACAAGTTCTTACCCCCAGTCTAACCTTTTATCTAGAAAAAGTATGCCCAGACCGATGTTTTCTTACACCAAGTCAATTTTGGAGAGAGTGAGTTTTGATGCGAAACTATTTTGTAAAGAATTAGAGAAAGCAGTGAGAATATTGCTTCCTTATGAAATAGATCAATTGAGAGAGTGGCTTTTACAGTTTACCGAAGAGAAGCCAGAATTAAGACAATGTTTAATTTATATCAACTAAAAATATAAAGTCCCGATAATCTCGGGACTTTTTTTATGGTTTAAATTGAAATTTATTTTGTTTTTGGACTTATAATTTCTACATCACTAAAAGCTATTGCTCCACGGACAACGCCAGATATAGTATCTCGTAGGGCGTTAATAATGTGTATTTTCAATTCGTTTTTAGGATAAATCAAACTGACTTCTCTCGCAGGTTTTGGATCTTTAAACGGTTTTAGTTTTTCTTTATTTTTTTCATTCAAATCTAAAGTATGCAAATAAGGAAGCAAAGTAGTTCCTAAACCTTCATCGGCTAGTTTGATAAGCGTTTCAAAACTGCCGCTTTCCAATTGAAAATGACTATCAGCTATATATTTATTGTTTTTACACAAGTTAAGAATTCCATTTCTGAAACAATGTCCGTCTTGTAAAAGTAAAATCTTGTCCAAGTCTAAATCGGAGATTTCAATTTCTTTTTTTTCAATCGATGGATGATTTGAAGGTACATAAGCTACGAAAGGTTCGTAATATAAAACGATTTCCTTTAAATTTTCTTCTTCAAGTGGTGTAGCTGCAATAGCACAATCTAAATGACCATTTTTTAATTTCTTGATAATATCTTCAGTGGTTTGTTCTTCAATAATTAAATTGACTTTTGGATATTTTTTAATGAAATTACTCAAAAACATAGGAAGTAATGTTGGCATTACTGTTGGAATTATCCCCACTTTAAATTCGCCACCAATGTAGCCTTTTTGTTGGTCAACAATATCTTTAATTCTTCCTGCTTCGTTTACTATGTTTTTTGCTTGGTTAACGATTTTTTCACCAACTTCTGTTAACAATATTGGTTTTTTGCTTCTATCAAAAATTAAAATATCTAATTCATCTTCTAATTTTTGAATTTGCATACTTAATGTAGGTTGTGTTACAAAACATTTTTCAGCAGCTAACGTAAAGTTTTTATATTCGGCTACTGCCAAAACATAGTATAATTGAGTAATTGTCATAACATTGGTAAATTTGATGCAAATATAAAAACTATCAATTAAATTTATAGGGAAGGGTGTGGAATTTTGTAAATTTGAGAAAATAAGTACTAAATTATGAAACTTAATAGCTTAGGATTACCAGTTGAACAATCTGAAGAATTAGTAAATGAATTGATCGGATTGTTATCAAACTTTCAAATATATTATCAAAATTTAAGGGGTTTACATTGGAATATTAGAGGAAAAAGATTTTTTGATTTGCACTTAAAATTTGAAGAATTATACAACGATAGTCAGTTAAAAATTTATTTAATTGCAGAGCGTGTACTTACTTTAGGAGGAACTCCTTTGCATACATTTTCAGATTATATTGCAAATAGCAAATTAAAAGTAGGAAAAGATATTTTAAAAGATGTAGAAGCTATTCAGCTGATTTTAGAATCGTTAAGTGTTTTGCTACAAGTTGAAAGAGTAATTTTAGCTAAAGCATCAGAAATAAATGATGAAGGAACTAATTCTATGATGTGTGATTTTATTGCCGAGCAAGAAAAAACCAACTGGATGCTCAAAGCTTGGTTGGACGAAGAAATTTAAGATGCTCAAAAAAATAATGCTGTGAAAATTCACAGCATTATTTTTTTACTAATAGTTGAATTACTATAAAATATTTTTATATTTGTTATATGAAGTTTTTATCAACTGTTTTTTTATTCTTATTCATTACTTTTTTAGCTACTCCAACATTAATTGGTATGGTAGATAAAGAAGCAGATACCTCTTATTTTTACACGATGTGTGAAGAAGAGGAAAATCATTCGCTATTTAATGAAATTAAAACGGTACAAACTACGAATTATTCAGTTGTTCATTTTTCATTCGGAGAGTTAGCAAAACTTAATGTTCTAATAGAACACGATTTATTAAGTTTTGACAATTTGGCACACCAAATTTTCTCTCCACCTCCTAATTTCTCATAATACATTTCGTTTTTCTTTATTAACACTCTTTTAATTTTTGAGTGTACTATTAATGTATTATACAAAAAAATTCATGAATAATCATTCTATTTTTTCCAATGTAAGAGGAGATCTTGCATCTGGTCTTGTTGTATTTTTAGTGGCTTTGCCATTGTGTTTAGGAATTGCATTAGCATCTGGAGCACCTTTGTTTTCAGGTATTGTTTCGGGTGTAATTGGCGGTGTAGTTGTTGGTTTTTTAAGTAATTCAGCATTGAGTGTTACTGGACCTGCAGCGGGGTTAACAGCTATCGTTCTTGCAGCAATTACTGATTTGGGAGGATTTGATATTTTCTTAGTTGCGGTAATTTTAGCAGGATTAATTCAAATCGCTTTAGGCTTTTTAAGAGCGGGAAGTTTTTCTAATTATTTTCCCACAAGTGTTATTGAGGGAATGTTAGCTGCTATTGGAATCATTATTATTTTAAAACAAATTCCACATGCTTTTGGTCATGATGTAGATAACGAGGGCGATTTTTTCTATATTGAAAAATCGGGTCATACTACCTTTGATACTTTAATTGAGTCTATCAACTATATTCATACAGGTGCTTTGATAATAGCGTTATTATCAATTGCTATCTTAATTACTTGGGAAAAGGTTCCTGCTTTAAAAAATATAAAAGTTGTTCCTGGAGCATTAGTTGTCGTTGTAGTTAGTATTTTATTGAATGAATTTTTTATTCAATCGGGTTCAAGTTTAGCGATTGTTACTCAAAACCATTTGGTGAGTTTGCCTTCTTTTACTGAAATTAGTAATGGATTTGCTTTACCAAATTTCGCTTCCTTAACAAACGAAAAAGTGTGGATTGTAGCGGTAACCATTGCTGTTGTTGCGTCCATTGAAACATTATTATGTATTGAGGCGACAGATAAATTAGATCCTTACAAACGATTTACAGACACAAATCGTGAGTTGAAGGCTCAAGGTATTGGAAACATTGTTAGTGGTTTATTAGGTGGCTTGCCAATGACATCTGTTGTTGTTCGTTCGTCTGCCAATATAAATTCTGGTGGTAGAACTAAATTCTCAACTATTTTTCATGGATTGTTGTTATTCACTTTTGCATTATCCATTCCGTTTATCTTAAATAAAATTCCATTAGCTGCATTGGCTGCGGTTTTATTAATGGTTGGATATAAATTAGCGAAACCAAGCGTTTTTGTTCACTTGTGGAATAATGGATATTCTCAATTTATTCCTTTTGTAGTTACCGTAATTGCGGTTGTTCGTATCGATTTATTAAAAGGTGTAGGAATTGGTTTAGCAGTGAGTATAATATTTATCTTGTATCAAAACTTGAAATTTGCTTATTCTTTCAAAAAGGAATCATTACACAATGGTGATATAATTACAATTAAACTAGCTGAAGAAGTTTCATTTTTAAATAAAGCAGCTATTAAAAATACATTAGGAAGTATTCCAAAAGGTTCTAAATTAGTTATCGATGCATCAAACACCAAATATATTGATTTTGATGTGGTAGAATTGATAAAGGATTTTAGGAATGTAAAAGCCGAAGACAAAAAAATAGATTTAACCTTAAAAGGATTTAAAGAGCATTATAATTTAGATAATACTGAATTTAAACACATTGAAATTAAAGAAGATAAAAAAGAAATAGAATAAATATGAAAGCACATAATAAAGAAACTCAAGCACAAATGACACCTCGTAAAGCATTACAATTTTTACAAGAGGGAAATGATCGATTTATTAATAATTTAAAAGCGAACAGAAACTTATTAGAACAAGCCAACGAAACTCGTGATGGACAATGGCCATTTGCTACGATTTTAAGTTGTATTGATAGTAGAACTTCAGCGGAATTGATTTTTGATCAAGGTTTAGGCGATATTTTTTCGGTACGAATTGCTGGAAATATCGTAAATACCGATATTCTGGGAAGTATGGAATTTGCTTGTAAAGTAGCTGGTTCTAAATTAATCGTTGTTTTAGGTCATTCAAAATGTGGCGCTGTAAAAGGAGCTTGTGATCATGTTGAAATGGGAAATTTAACTGAACTATTATCAAAAATTCAACCTGCAGTTTATCAAGAAAAAGAAACGACAGATGACAGAACTTCAAAAAACAGTGGATTCGTTGAAAATGTAGCAGAAATCAATGTAAAACGAAGTGTAAAAAACATAATCGAAAGAAGTTTTGTTTTAGAACAAATGTTAGAAGAAGGTCAAATCGGAATTGTAGGAGCAATGCACGATATCGAGTCGGGTAAAGTAATTTTCTATGATGATGTTATGTATATTAAAGATAATTCTAATCCTGAATTTACGGTTACAGCACTAAGACACTAAAGTAAATTTTAAACCATAATTATAAAAAGCTATCATTTACCAAATTGTAACATGGAATTGATAGCTTTTTTATTTTATATTTGATACCACATATACAATGAAAATGACTGATTTTTACAAAAAGATATTAGACAATAACAAAAAATGGGTGGAGAACAAATTAGCCATTAGCCCAAACTATTTCAAAAATTTAGCCGACGGACAAAGTCCACCACTTTTATGGATTGGTTGTTCGGATAGTCGTGTTCCTGCAAATGAAATTATTGGGGCTGAACCTGGAGAAGTTTTTGTACATCGAAATATTGCTAATATGGTTGTGCATTCTGATATGAACATGTTAAGCGTATTGGATTACGCTGTAAACGCTTTAAAAGTAAAACATGTCATTGTTTGTGGACATTATGGTTGTGGTGGAGTTAAAGCCGCAATGGGAAATACTTCTATTGGAATTATTGATAATTGGATTCGTCATATTAAAGATGTATATCGTTTTCATCATGAAGAATTAGATGCCATTACCGATGAAAAAGAACGCTTCAATAAATTCGTAGAAATCAATGTAAAAGAACAAGTTATGGATTTAGCCAAAACATCCATTGTTCAAAACGCATGGAAAAACGGACAAGAGTTATCGTTACACGGTTGGGTTTATGGTCTTAACGATGGTTATGTAACCGATTTAGGTGTGAATTTTAGTTGCGATAAAGACTTGGATGATGTGTATCAGTTGAAGTTTTAATCATCTAAATTCTCATTAAAAGCAGAAGGCAATAATTGCGGAATAAATTTTATCAAAATAGGCAATAATAAGCCACCACCAGGAAGTAAAAATATAGTTAACGACGGAACTGTTTTACAGATATCTAGTAACTGTTTTTTTACTTTCTTTTTTTCGTCTTTGCTCAAATCTTTAGTGGTTGATTTGGCTAAAAGTTGCATCAATTCGCCACTTTCCTTAATTTCTTTTGTTAATCTGTCTTTGTTTCGAATGATTAGTTTGGTTACATTTTTATTGGCTTGATCGTAAAAATGTTTGATAGGATTGGAATAATTAAAGAACGGAATTTCATGATTGTACTTATTAATAAAGTAATCAATTTCACCTATACTTTTATCTAAAATGACTTTATTGAGTTTTAAATCGTTAGTCAAATTTTCTAGAAAAGAAACTTCATGTTGTTCTAATTTTTCATCGCTCCACAATGCCATTTGAGCAATATCTAACAAGTATAATTTCTCTAAAACATCGGGATAACGGTTTAATTTCAAATCTGAAAACTCAATATTTTCGATACTTGTAAATTTGGTGTAGCGAATAGAATTTTCAAATAACTTTACTAAAAGTTCATCATATTTAGACTTATTTTGCTTGATATTTAAAGCCAAGGCTACCAATTTAATACAATCCGATTCTACATTTTTTAAGTAATCCGATTGTAATTCACCGTTTTTTATAAAATAGTGAAACGCCAAAACATCAATAAACAACAAAGCATTGGTTATAATGTGAGAAAAGTTTTTGCTAATGCTGTTCTGATTGGTTTGAATTCTATCGTCAATAACCTTTTCTAATCGCGAACTGTGACTTCCTTCTGGTAATAATTTCTTGATAAAATTCAGATTTTCGGGCTGAATAAGACCGTAGAACTTATATACCGATTTAATAAAATCTTCCGATTTTGGACTAGCATTTTGAAGTGCATAAATCGAATACAATGTATTGACAAACCCTACTTTTGTTATTTCATCATACGACCATTTGCTGGTGTTAATTTGATTTTTAAGTTGGAAATTAACTACATAACCATAAATAAAACCCGTTGCTCTACAATCTTCGTAAAATGACAAATAATCGCCTTGAAAATCAATAAAATTAGTTTGATTTTCAGCAAAAAACTTGTCAATCCATCCATTTGCAGAAGGGTTTATCATTTTTCTATAATTTCTCTTTTAAGTATTTTCCAGTAACCGAATTCTTGTTTTTAGCCACTTCTTCAGGTGTTCCAAAAGCTATTAACTTTCCACCATTTTCACCTCCTTCTGGACCAATATCCAAAATATAATCAGCACATTTAATTAAATCTAAATTATGTTCAATTACAATAATCGAATGCCCCTTGTCTAACAAAGCATCAAACGAAGCTAATAATTTTTTGATATCATGAAAATGTAAACCTGTTGTAGGTTCGTCAAATACGAATAATGCTTTATCTTTAATCGTTCCTTTTACCAAGAATGAAGCCAATTTAATACGTTGCGCTTCTCCACCAGAAAGAGTAGAGGAGGATTGTCCTAATTGTACATAACCTAGACCAACATCCTGCAAAGGTTGTAATTTTTGCGTGATTTTAGTTTGATTTTGTGCTCCAAAAAATGCCAAAGCATCATCAATTGTCAAAGTTAAAATATCATTGATGTTTTTACCCTCAAATGTAACTTCTAAAATTTCCTTTTTAAAACGTTTTCCATTACAAGCTTCACATTCTAAGTGAACATCAGCCATGAATTGCATTTCGATAGTTACTTCGCCATCACCTTTACAAACTTCGCATCGTCCACCTTCCACGTTAAAAGAGAAGTGTTTGGCTTGATAGTTTCTAAGTTTCGAAATATTCTGTTTTGCAAATAGTTCACGAATATCATCGTAAGCTTTTATGTAAGTAACCGGATTTGAACGTGAACTTCTTCCAATTGGATTTTGGTCTACGTATTCGATATGTTTGATGTGTGAGAAACTTCCAGCTAATTCGGTAAATTGGCCTGCTTTTTCTCCAACACCTTCTAATTTCTTTTGAAGGGCTGGAAACAAAATTTTCTTCACCAATGTACTTTTTCCACTACCAGAAACACCTGTAATCACTGTCAAACATTCTAGAGGGAAAGTGAAGTTTTCATTTTTTAAGTTATTTTCTCTCGCGCCAATAACTTCAATATGATTTTTGAATTTTCTTCTGGTTTTTGGAACCGAAATTTCTTCTTTTCCATTCAAGTATTTTGCTGTTAAAGAATCAGCTTTTAGAATTTCGTTATAGGTTCCTTGTGCTACTAATTCACCACCATGAGTTCCCGCTTCGGGACCGATATCAATAATCATATCAGCGGCTTTCATAATGTCTTCGTCGTGTTCTACTACGATAACGGTGTTTCCTAAATTGCGCAAATCTTTTAATACCTCGATTAATCTTTCGGTATCTTTTGGGTGTAAACCAATACTTGGTTCGTCTAAAATGTACATCGAACCCACCAAACTACTTCCTAACGAAGTTGCTAAGTTAATACGTTGCGATTCTCCACCAGAAAGTGAGTTAGAGTTACGATTCAACGTCAAATAACTCAATCCTACATTGAATAAAAAGTCCAAACGATTGTTGATTTCGATTAACAAACGCTTAGCCACTTTGGTATCATATTCGTTTAATTCTAATTTTTTGAAGAAATCAATCAAATTTACGATTGGTAAATCCACTAAATCAGAAACCGTTTTACCACCAACGGTTATGTAATTGGCTTCTGAACGTAATCGTTTGCCTTTACACGTATTGCATTTTGTTTTACCTCTATATCTTGAAAGTAAAACGCGGTTTTGAATTTTATAATTCTTTTCTTCTAATTCCGAAAAGAAATTGTTTAATCCTGTAAAGTATTTATTTCCGTCCCAAATCAGTTGTTTTTGTTCGTCTGAAAGTTCAAAAAATGGTTTATGAATTGGAAAATCAAATTTATAAGCGTTGTTTACCAATTGATCTCGATACCAACTCATACTATCGCCACGCCAAGGAAATACTGCATTTTCATAAACAGACAAGGCTGTATTTGGAATCACTAAATCGGTATCAATTCCGATAACACTTCCATAGCCTTCGCATGTAGGACAAGCTCCATAAGGATTATTAAAACTGAATAAGTGAATATTTGGTTCTAAAAAAGTAATGCCATCCAATTCAAAATTAGAACTGAATTCTAAGCGTTTTTTAGTATCAACTTCTTGTAAATAACAAACGCCTTTACCTTCATAAAATGCCGTTTGAACTGCATCGGCTAAACGATTGAAAAATTCTTCTTCTTCTTTGACAACAATACGGTCAATGATTAACAAAATATCTTTGTTGTCCAATTGATGTTGGTCAATCGTATCCAAACGCACCATTTCGTTATCCACTAAAATACGTGCAAAACCTAGTTGTAATAAGACTTTTAGTTTGTCTTCCAAAGCTCTTCCTTCTTCCAAGTGAATTGGAGCAAGTAGCAACCATTTGCTGTCTAAAGGAAATTCTTTGATGTCATTTATCACGTCCGAAACGGTATCTTTTTTTACTTCTTTCCCAGAAATAGGCGAGTAGGTTTTTCCAACTCGGGCAAACAACAATTTTAAATAATCATAAATTTCGGTAGAAGTTCCAACGGTTGAACGGGCGTTACTGGTGTTTACTTTTTGTTCGATTGCAATCGCAGGCGCAATTCCTTTTATGTATTCAACCTTTGGTTTGTCTAATCTTCCTAAGAATTGACGTGCGTAAGACGATAAACTTTCTACATATCGGCGTTGTCCTTCGGCATATAAAGTATCAAAAGCCAAACTCGATTTTCCTGAACCTGAAAGACCTGTTATTACAACGAGTTTGTTTCGTGGAATAGCAACATCTAAATTTTTAAGGTTGTGCAATTGTGCTCCTTTAATTAAGATGTTTTTCTTAGGTTCTAAGGTAGAAAAATCAGGTTTTTTCATGGCATTTTTTAATAGAATTGCAAAGATAACAATTGTTAGAACAAAATAGGCCTTACCTTGTGTTTTCCTGTTAAATACTTAGAATGTAAATCTTAAATAATATATAAATAAAGATTAAAACGTGATAATTGTTCAATAAACTCGGTGATGTGTTACATTATTATCAATTAAAATTAAATTTATTTGCATAAAAATTTGGAAGTTGAGAAAAAAATGTGTTAAATTTGGACTTTAATCTTTAAACAAAAATCGCCTATAACACACAATTACTTTTTAGAACCCGGATCTTTAATTAACTAAAAGGTATTGTTATGGCTAATCTTGTACTTCCAGATGCAGTGTTGGTAAAGAATTATATAAGCGGAGATGAATCTGCTTTAGCTTCATTAATCAACAGACATCAATCTAAAATCTACGGATTTATTTATTCCAAAATTGGTGATAGAGATTTATCAGATGATATTTTTCAGGATACTTTTATTAAGGTAATTAAAACGTTGAAAACGAGTTCGTATAATGAAGAAGGAAAATTTTTGCCTTGGGTAATGCGAATTGCTCATAATTTGGTAGTAGACCATTTTAGAAAAGCAAAGAAAATGCCTTTTCAACGTGAAACGGAAGAATATTCTATTTTTAACTACATGACTGATACTACATTAAATATTGAAGGGCAAATTATTACAGCCCAAGTAGAATCAGATTTAGCAAAACTACTAGAAGAACTTCCTGCAGATCAAAAAGAAGTTTTAGTAATGCGTATGTATCAAGACTTAAGTTTTAAAGAAATAGCTGATTTAACAGGGGTTAGTATTAATACCGCATTAGGAAGAATGCGTTACGCTTTATTAAATTTGAGAAAAATTATAGAAAAAAATCAAATTATTTTGACCAACTAATACTAAAAGTAAAATATTGTCGTTATTGAATTATAATCAATAAACAAATTAATGGCAAAACTTTACTCTAAGAAAAAATTAGCAACTCAAAAAATGTTACCTAAAAAAGAAACGATTTCGTTTTTACTCAACTATTCAAAGGCTTTGAGTATACATAAGGTGGGCAAATCAACTTTTGAAATTATTGCTAATTAAGGAAAATGCCTCAAAGAGATTTGAGGCATTTTTTTATTGTCTTAAAATTTTCTCCATCTTTTTCCCTTTCGCTAATTCGTCAATTAATTTATCCAAATAGCGTACCTTTTTCATTAATGGATCTTCGATTTCTTCGATTCGATAACCGCAAATAACTCCTGTAATTTTAGAAACATTTTCGTTTAATTGAGGTGCTTGTTCAAAAAAAGTTTCAAAATCTACTTTGGTATCAATTTGGTGTTGTAGGCTTTCAAGTGTGTAACCTGTTAACCAACAAATTACTTCGTCTACTTCGGCTTTTGTGCGATTCTTTTTCTCAGCTTTGTTTATGTAATGTGGGTAAACACCAGCAAAGATCATATGATTAATACTTCTTGATGCCATTTATTTTTTAATTTCATTAATAACACTTTTTCTTCCAATCGTTCTTGTGATAATATCTTTCTCTAAATTCCAGCCACGAGCAGGAGAATATTCGCGTCCGTACCAAATGATTTGCAAGTGTAACTCGTTCCAACATTCTTCTGGAAAAATGCGTTTGGCATCTTTTTCAGTTTGTTGTACGTTTTTGCCATTAGTTAAACCCCAACGATACATTAATCTATGAATGTGTGTATCTACAGGAAAAGCAGGAACTCCAAACGCTTGACTCATTACCACACTTGCGGTTTTGTGTCCCACAGCAGGTAAGGCTTCCAAAGCTTCAAAACTTTGTGGTACTTGGCCATTGTGTTTTTCAATTAAAATTTCCGATAAACCATGGATTCCTTTCGATTTCATAGGTGACAAACCACAAGGACGAATAATTTCTTTAATTTCTTCCACAGACATTTTTACCATATCATACGGATTATCAGCTTTAGCAAATAGGAGCGGAGTAATTTGATTCACGCGAACATCAGTACATTGTGCCGAAAGCAATACTGCAATCAACAACGTATACGGGTCTTTATGGTCTAACGGAATAGGAATTTCTGGATATAATTCATTTAACGTATTTATAACAAATGTTACTTTCTCGCTTTTGGTCATTTTAACTATCTTTAGTTTTTATTTGAATCATTTGTAAAAGTATAAAAATATGACAACATTAAAAACTGGAGATAAAGCACCCAATTTTTCAGGCTTAGACCAAAATGGAACTTCACACAAATTAACCGATTATAAAGGAAAGAAATTAGTAGTTTTCTTTTATCCAAAAGCTAGTACACCAGGTTGTACAGCTGAAGCTTGTGATTTAAGAGATAATTATGCTCGTTTTCAAGCTAATAATTACGCTTTGTTAGGTGTAAGTGCCGATAGCGCAAAAGCACAAGCTAAATTTATTGAAAAATACGATTTACCATTTCCATTGTTAGCGGATGAAGATAAATCGGTTATTCAAGCGTTTGGTGTTTGGGGACCAAAGAAATTTATGGGAAGAGAATATGATGGTATTCACCGAACTACTTTTGTAATTGATGAAAACGGAATTATTGAAGAAGTAATTTCTGATGTAAAAACGAAAGCACACGCTTCTCAGATTTTAAAATAATAAAAAACCATCCGCAATAACGGATGGTTTTTTTAAACAAACTAAACCAATTAATTGCTGTATTAAAAAGCGTATTTATTTTCGCTAATAATTTTTGCAGCAATTTTTTCACGAAGACCAATTACATTTGGCATATTCGTATATTTTGTAAAACGTTTTAATCCCATTAACATCATACGTTGTTCGTCGCCTTCAGCAAAAGAAACAATTCCTTCTTTTCCTTTTTGGCTTACGATATCTACTGCATGATATAAGTATAATTTTGCCATTGCAATTTGCTCCTGAACTTTGTCTTCACCTTCTTTTTTGGCTAATTTTTCAGTTCTAAGAATAGTACTTTCAGCCATGTAAATTTCGATTAAGATATCAGAAGCAGCCATCAATAATTGTTGGTGTGATTCTAATTCTGCTCCATATTTTTGAACTGCAGCACCAGCAACCATTAAGAATACTTTTTTCAATTTGGCAATCATTTCTTTTTCTTCAGCAAATAATTCTGAATAATCTGGAATGTCGAAAGATGGTATTCCCATTAATTCTTCAGCCACAGCCATTGCTGGACCTAATAAATCCACATGACCTTTCATTGCTTTTTTCACTAACATTCCAACTGATAACATTCTGTTGATTTCGTTAGTTCCTTCGTAAATTCTTGCGATACGAGCATCTCTCCAAGCACTTTCCATTGGTGCATCTTCTGAGAATCCCATTCCACCAAAAATTTGAATTCCTTCGTCTGTACAAGCTTGAACATCTTCAGAAACCGCTACTTTTAAGATAGAACATTCGATTGCGAATTCTTCTACACCTTTTAATTCTGCTTCTTGATGCGTATTTCCTTCACTAACTCTGATGTTTATTCTGTTTTCAATATCTGATGCAGCTCTATACGTTGCACTTTCTCCTGCATAAGCATTTGTTGCCATTTCAGCAATTTTAGCTTGAATTGCTCCAAAACTTGAAATTGGTGTTTTAAACTGAACTCTTTCGTTAGCATAATTTACAGCTCCAGAAATTGTTCTACGTTGTGCTTCTAAACAAGCAGCTGCTAATTTAATACGACCAACATTTAAAGCATTCATAGCAATTTTAAAACCTTCGCCACGACCTGCCAACATATTTTCTACAGGAACTTTTGTTTCGTTAAAGAAAACCTGACGAGTAGAAGAGGAGCGAATACCTAATTTGTGCTCTTCATCACCCATTGAAATTCCGTTTGAAGGATCATTTTCAACAATGAAACCTGTAATATTTTTATCGTCTTCAATACGAGCGAAAACAATCATTACGTTACAAAAACCAGCATTAGAAATCCACATTTTTCCTCCTGTGATTTTATAATGCGTTCCATCTTCTGAAAGAACGGCTTTTGTTTTTCCTGAATTCGCATCAGATCCTGCTCCAGGTTCTGTTAAACAGTAAGCACCAAACCATTCGCCAGAAGCTAATTTTGGTACATATTTTTGTTTTTGTTCTTCAGTTCCGTATAATGTAATTGGCATTGTTCCAATTCCGGTATGAGCTCCAAAAGCTGTTGAAAACGAACCAGTTGCTCCTGAAATATAATCACAAACTAAAACGGTGTTTACGAATCCCATTTCCATTCCGCCATAAGCAGCAGGAACAGCAACACTTAAGTAACCTAATTCACCAGCTTTACGCATGATGTCTTCGGTTAAAGCGTAATCTTTCTTTTCGAAGCGTTCTTTGTTTGGCCAAATTTCTTTGTCTACGAATTCGATAACCGAATCACGCATCATAACTTGTTCTTCATTGAAATCTTCTGGTGTGAAGATGTCTTCGCATTTTGTTTCTTTTACAAGGAATTGACCTCCTCTGATGATATCTGACATAACTTATTAAGTTTTATAGTTTTATTTTAAAAATTCAAAAATTCCGGCAGCTCCTTGACCAGTTCCAACACACATTGAAACGATTCCGTATTTGCTGTTTCTCAGGCGCATTTCATCAAACAATTGAACTGATAGTTTAGCACCAGTACAACCTAGTGGGTGACCTAAAGCGATAGCTCCACCATTAACGTTTACGATTTCTGGATTTAAACCTAATTCTCTCAAAACTGCTAAAGATTGTGCTGCAAAAGCTTCGTTTAACTCAATTAAATCAATTTGGTCTTGTTTTAATCCTGCTTGTTTTAATGCTTTTGGAATTGCAGTAACTGGTCCGATACCCATGATTCTTGGTTCTACACCTGAAGCAGCATAGCTTACCATTCTTGCAATTGGTTCTAAGTTCAATTCTTTTACCATTTCTTCGCTCATGATTAACACGAAAGCAGCTCCATCACTCATTTGTGAAGAGTTTCCAGCAGTAACCGAACCATCAGCTGCGAATACAGGTCGTAATCCTGATAAAGCTTCTACTGAAGTTCCAGCTCTTGGACCTTCGTCTTTATTCACTACATAAGATTTGGTTTCTTTTTTACCGTTTTCATTAATAAACGTTTGTTCTACATTAATAGGAGCAATTTGTTTATCGAATTTCCCTTCAGCTTGCGCTTTTAACGCTTTCATGTGTGATTGATAAGCAAATTCATCTTGATCAGCACGAGAAACATTGAATTGTTTTGCAACTGCTTCAGCCGTTAATCCCATTCCCCAGTAATAATCTTCGTGACCTGCAGCGGCAACTTTGTAATCTGGTGTTGGTTTGTAACCTCCCATTGGAATATAACTCATACTTTCGGCACCACCTGCAATAATACAATCTGCCATTCCTGATTGAATTTTAGCTGTTGCCATTGCGATAGTTTCTACTCCAGAAGCACAATATCTGTTTACTGTAACTCCAGGAACATCCGTGATTTTTAATCCCATTAATGATATTAAACGTCCAACGTTTAAACCTTGTTCAGCTTCTGGCATGGCGTTTCCTACCATTACGTCATCAATACGTGTTTTGTCGAAATCAGGCAGCTCTTTCATCATGTATTCGATGGTTTCTGCTGCTAATTCGTCAGGTCTTTTGAATCGGAATAAGCCTTTAGGGGCTTTTCCAACTGCTGTTCTATATCCTTTTACTATATATGCTGTTCTCATTTCTTAGTTTCTTAATGGTTTCCCTTTGGTTAACATGTACTGAATTCTTTCTAAAGATTTTCTTTCTCCAGTTAATGATAAAAATGCTTCTCTTTCTAAATCCAATAAATATTGTTCAGAAACTAAAGTTGCTTCTGATAAATCACCACCAGCCATTACATAAGCTAGTTTGTTTGCAATTTTCTTATCGTGTTCAGAAATGTATTTACCAGCTTCCATTTGGTCAGTTCCAACTAAGAACATACCTAAAGCTTGTTTACCTAATACTTTAATATCTTTTCTTCTTACAGGTTGTGTATAACCTTGTTCTGCCATTTGTAAAGCCACTTGTTTAGCTGTTGCGATTTGGCGGTCTTTGTTTACCACTACGATATCTCTTCCTTTTTGTAAAACTCCCGTATCAAAACCTTCGTAAGCTGAAGTAGCTACTTTTGCCATACCAACAGTTAAGAAATATTCTTGTAAAACATTTAATTCTACATCATTTTTACGGAATAAATCAGAAGCTCTCAATGCCATTTCTTTAGAACCTCCACCGCCAGGGATAACTCCAACACCAAATTCTACTAATCCGATGTAGGTTTCTGCTGCGGCAACTGCTCTGTCAGCGTGCATGGTTAATTCACAACCACCACCTAATGTCATTCCGTGAGGAGCAGCAATAACAGGAATTGCAGAATAACGGCAACGCATCATCGTGTCTTGGAACATTTTGATAGCCATGTTTAATTCGTCATATTCTTGTTCGACTGCCATCATGAAAATCATTCCTAAATTAGCTCCAACAGAGAAATTAGCTCCTTGATTTCCAATCACTAAACCATTGTAATCTTTTTCAGCAATATCAATCGCTTTGTTAATTCCTTGTAAAACACCAGCGCCAATAGAATTCATTTTAGATGTAAATTCTAAATTGATAATTCCATCACCTAAATCGGTAATGATTGAATCGCTATTGTTCCATATTTTTTTGCTTTCGCGAATGTTATTTAAGATAATGAAGGCATCTTGACCTGGAATTTTCTCTACTTTTTTGTTTGTGATAGAGTAGAAGTGTGTTGCCCCATCTTTAATCGAATAGAAAGAAGTGTTTCCTGAAGCTAACATATCGGTTACCCAAGAAGCTGGTTGATAACCTTCCGCTTTCATTAATTCGATTCCTTTTTCAATTCCGATGGCATCCCAAATTTCGAATGGACCGTTTTCCCAACCGAAACCAGCTTTCATAGCATCGTCGATTTTGTAGAAAGCGTCTGTGATTTCAGGAATTCTGTTTGAACAATATTGGAACATAGAAGCGAAGTTTTTTCTGTAGAAATCGCCTGCTTTGTCTTTTCCAGTAACTAAAACTTTGAATCTATCGATTGGTTTTTCAATCGTTTTGGTTAATTCTAAAGTTGCGAAAGATGCTTTTTTATTAGCTCTGTATTCTAATGTATCTAAATCTAAAGTTAGAATGTCTTTTCCTTCTTTTTTGTAGAAACCTTGTCCTGTTTTGCTTCCTAACCATTTGTTTTCCATCATTTTGTTAACAAATTCTGGAAGTTTGAATAATTCATGTGCTTCGTCGTTTGGACAATTTTCATAAATTCCGTTAGCCACATGAACTAAAGTATCTAAACCTACAACATCTACAGTTCTAAAAGTAGCCGATTTTGGTCGACCAATAACTGGTCCAGTTAGTTTATCTACTTCTTCAACAGTTAATCCCATTTCTTTTACTTGGTGGAATAAACTTTGAATTCCGAAGATTCCAATTCTATTTCCAATAAAAGCTGGAGTATCTTTAGCAACAACTGAAGTTTTTCCTAAGAATTTTTCACCATAACCATTTAAGAAATCTAATACTTCATTAGAGGTTTTTGGACCTGGAATGATTTCAAATAATTTTAAGTAACGTGCTGGATTAAAAAAGTGCGTTCCACAGAAATGTTGTTGGAAATCTTCGCTTCTTCCTTCGCTCATGAACTGAATTGGAATACCAGATGTATTTGAAGTAACTAAAGTTCCTGGTTTTCTATATTTGTCAACTTGTTCGAAAACGATTTTCTTGATGTCTAATCGTTCTACTACAACTTCGATAATCCAATCGGCAGTTGCAATTTTTGACATATCATCTGTGGTGTTACCAGTAGTAATTCTTGAAGCAAAACTTGGATGATAAATAGGAGATGGCTTCGATTTTAAAGCGTTAGCTAAATGATCATTAACTAATCGGTTTCTAACGGCTTTACTCTCTAAAGTCAATCCTTTTTTCTGTTCGGCTTCGGTTAGTTCGTTTGGAGCAATGTCTAATAATAAGACTTCTACACCAATATTAGCAAAATGGCAAGCGATACCACTTCCCATAATTCCGGAACCAATAACAGCAACTTTTTTAATATTACGTTTCATGTTTATAGGTTTGTTGTTTTATTTGTCGTTATAGATTTTTTTGTCTGCAATTAATTCGTTAATGATTTCGGCAACTTCCATAAAGTGTTGTAATTTTTCTTCACTAATATGTTGCTTTACGGTTTCATTAAAACGAAGTACGGTTTCTTTAGAAAGTTCTCTTTTTTCTTTTCCTTCTTTAGTTAATTGAATAATTACGCCACGACCATCGGTTGGATTTTTTTTACGCGTAATTAATCCTCGTTCTTCCATTGACTTTAACGTTCTGGTTAAGCTTGTGGCTTCCATTCCCATTTTTGGACCTAGAGTTGTTGATGGTGAACCATTTTCTCTATCGATACTTAAAAGAGCAAAACCCGTTGCCATTGTAGCACTGTATTTTGCAGCTTCTTCGTTGTACATCCTGGCAACCGCTTGCCAAGTTGCTCTAAGTATATAGTCTATTGTTTTATCTTTCATAGAATTACTATCTAAACTTTTTCAAATATAAAAAAAAATACTATGCACGCATAGTATTTTTAACATTTTTTGCAAAATTTAACATTTTAAAATAGCAAAACCCACGAAATGTGGGTTTTAGCGTTTCTATCCGTAAATTTTTTGATATAAATCGTTATATTTTTCTTTAATGATTTTACGTTTTAATTTCATGGTTGGAGTTAGGTGACCATCAACGATTGACCAAACATCTGGAGTAAGTTCAAATCGTTTTACTTTTTCCCAATTTCCAAATTTCTCATTGCATTGATCAATTTCTTCCTGAATTCTGTCGACTACCATTTTATTAGTACATAATTCTTCATTGGTATTGAAATTAAGATTATGTCTTGTTGCCCATTCTCTAACAAATTCAAAATTTGGTTGAATGAAAGCTGCTGGCATTTTTTCGCCATCACCAATAACCATGATTTGTTCAATAAAACGTGATTGTTTGAAAGTATTCTCTAGAATTTGAGGTGCTACGTATTTTCCACCAGAAGTTTTGAACATTTCTTTTTTACGATCGGTAATTTTTAGGAAACCATCTGAATCAATTTCACCGATATCACCTGTATGGAAGTAGCCATCTTTTAAAACCTCAGCAGTTTGTGTTTCATCTTTGTAATATCCCATCATAACGTTTGGACCTTTACATAAGATTTCACCGTCTTCTGCAATCTTAACTTCAACTCCGTCTAATACTTTTCCAACAGATCCAACTCTGAAACCACCATTTCTCATGTCGTTTACAGAAATTACAGGAGAAGTTTCAGTTAAACCATAACCTTCCATAACTGGAATATTAGCAGCACAAAAAACTTTTGTTAATCTACTTTGTAACGCAGCACTTCCTGAAACTAATAATTCTAATTCACCACCTAAACCTTCTTGCCATTTAGAGAAAATTAATTTACGTGCAATTTTTAATTTGAATTCGTAGAAAGCTCCGTTTTGTTTATAAGGTTTGTAGTCCATACCTAAATCTAAAGCCCAAAAGAAAAGTGCTTTTTTGATTCCAGTTAAATCTGCTCCTTTAGCATAAATTTTATCGTAAACTTTTTCTAATAAACGAGGAACAACCGACATAACGTGTGGTTTTACCTCTTTTAAGTTATCAGAAATCTTCTCAATACTTTCAGCGAAGTAAATAGAGATACCATAATATTGGTATAAATACGTCAACATTCTTTCGAAAATATGACAAATAGGTAAGAAACTTAAAGCTCTTGTATCTCCAGCTCTTAATGGAACTCTTGGCGCACTCATTAATACATCTGAAACAATATTTTGATGTGTTAACATTACACCTTTTGGTCTTCCTGTTGTTCCAGAAGTATAAATAATAGTAGCCAAATCTGTAGTTAGGACATTATTTTTTCTATCTTCTACAACATCTTGATTTTCTTTATCTGCACCTAATTCTAAGATTTCTTTCCAACTTTTGCATCCTGAAATATCATTATAAGAATAGACTTCTTTTAATGTAGGAACATTAGCTTTGATGCTTTTTAGTTTTTCATACACTTCATCATCAGAAACAAAAACATATTTTGATTCAGAGTGATTTAAGATATATTCATAATCTTCAGCTGAAATTGTAGGATACATAGGAACTGTTTGCGCTCCTGTTTGTAAAACTCCAATATCAGTAATGTGCCATTCGGTTCTATTATTTGAAGAAATGATAGCAATTTTATCATTTTTATTAACACCTAATCGAAGTAAACCTCTAGAAATGGCGTTGGCTTTATCTAAATATTCTTGAGTAGATGTTTTAATCCACTGTCCATCATATTTTGTAACTAAAGCATCCTTTAAATTATACTTTTCTAATTGATAGTAAGGAAAGTCAAATAAGCGTGTAATATTGTTCATAATTCGCAATTATTAATTGATGCAAATTATAAAAATTTAATTAATTAAGCAATTTTTTATTGATATGATAATGAAATAGTATTAACTTATTGATTTTTAAATTATTATGCATGCATAATAATTATCTGTATACAATTTATTATTTGTAAATTTGAAAAATTTTTATTTCAGTTCAATAAATTTATGAAGAATTTTTTCAGAATAGAAGAATACAAAGCTTTATTATACAGAATTAGTTTAGTATATTTTTTTTATTTCATAGCACGGTTTTTATTTCTTGTGTACAATTATAGTCTATTAAAAGTTACTAGTATTTCTGAGTTTTTTAATTTGGTTTACCAAGGTTTGGCTTTTGACACAACGGCTATTTTGTATATCAATGCTTTGTTTATACTATTTTCTATTTTACCATTTTGGAAAAACACCAAACCAGGTTATCAAAAGTTTACATTTTATCTTTATTTCATTACCAATTTGTTGGCTTATGCTACCAATTTCATTGATTTTATTTACTACAAATTCATATACGCAAGAACAACCATTGCAGTTTTGGATTCGTTGAAGGATGAAAATAATTTGGGTAGTATGTTTTTTAGATTTTTAGTTAGCTATTGGCATGTTTTTGCTCTATTTTTTGCAACATCATATTTGTGGATTTATTTATACAAAAAAGTTAGAGTGGAACATAAAGAAATTCAATATTCTAAAATCAAGTACTTTTCGTTTTCTAAAATAGGTGTAGTTTTAATTCTTGTGTTAATGGTGGGTGGAATTAGAGGTGATTTTAAAAAGAGTACTAGACCTTTAAACATGATTGATGCAAACAGAAATGTTACAAAAGTTGAACATGCAGACGTTATTTTAAATACTCCCTTTGCCATTATTAGAACGCTAGGAAAAACAAGTTTTAAAGAAACCAATTTTAATATTTCAGAAAAAATTGTAAATGAATCTATAAAGCCTTTTAAGGTATATTCTTCTGATGAAACATCACAACCTAATATTGTTTTGTTTATTACAGAAAGTTATGGAAGAGAATATTGGGGGGCATTTAATAAAGACAAACAAATTCCTAATTATGTAAGTTACACACCATTTCTTGATAAATTAGCAAAAAACAGTTTGATTTTTACCGATGTTTATGCCAATGGAAGCAAATCGATTCATGGAATGTCCTCTGTTCTTGCAGGGATCCCTTCGTTTAAAGATGCTTATACATCATCTCCTTATGCTAAACAAAAAGTAGAATCTTTGGTTTCGATATTAAAAGGGCAAGGTTATGATACGTCATTTTTTCATGGAGCGCCTAATGGTTCTATGGGTTTTCAAGGATTTGGTAATATTTTAGGATTTGATCATTATTATGGTAAAACAGAATATAATAATGATAACGATTTTGATGGTGTTTGGGGAATTTGGGATGAACCATTTTTTCAATTCATGAAACAAACTTTGGATAAAAAGAAAGGTCCTTTTTTTAGTACCATTTTTACAGTTTCTTCTCATGAACCTTATATAGTTCCTAAAAAGTATGAAAATAAATTTCCAAAAGGAGATTTACCCATTCATCAATGTGTTGGTTATACCGATATGGCATTTGAAAAATTCTTTGAGGCAGCTAAAAAAGAACCATGGTTTGAAAACACTATTTTTATTATTACTGCAGACCATTGTAATCAAACATTTTATCCAGAATATAAAAAAGTAGTAAATCGTTCTGCTATTCCATTATTGATTTATTATCCAAAGAAAAACTTAGTAGGAAAGAGAACTGATATTGTGCAACATATCGATATCTATCCAACCATTCTTGATATGATTGGATATAATAAACCTTTTAGAAGTTGGGGTAGAAGTTTAGTAAGTAATAATAAGGAAACCCCATATGCCATAAATTATTTTTCTAATCAATATCAATTTCAAAGTGGAAATTATATTTGTACATTTGATGGTAAGAAAGCTACTGGTTTTTACGCTATTTCTGATAAAGGACTTGAAAAGAATTTGATTTCTAAACGAAATGCTGAAATGAATGCTTTAGAAATAAAATGTAAAGCATTTTTACAAGACTATTTTGATAGAATCGTTAATAAAAAATTATAATCGTAAGATGAAAAAAAGAATTGGAATACTAGTTTTATTTGTTGTTTTAATTGGAGTTGGAGCCTATGTATATCAGATGCATATTAACCATAATTTTGAAACGGTTACAGAAGGTAAAGTTTATAAATCAGGTGTAATTCCTCCAGATCAAATTGCTGATTATGTAAAAAAATATAAAATCAAAAGTATTGTAGATTTACGTTTTCCGGGTACAGAAGATACCATTAATAATCCAGAAATTCCTGAAGAATTAACTGCAGAAAAAGATGCTGTTGGGAAAATTTCGGGTGTAAATTATTTTAATAACGGTTCCAAACAAGTTCCTCAAAAACATAATTTAGATTATTTCTTCAAAATTATGGACAATCCAGATAATTACCCTGTTTTGATTCATTGTTATCACGGTGTTGGTAGAGCTGAAATGTATACAGCTCTATATCGAATTGAGTACGAAAATATGAATAGAGATGAAGCAAGAACTAAGGCTAGATTCATAACAAAATGGAGCCCATTTGATTTAGGTGAACCAAAAGGAGATTTTCTTCATACTTATATCAGAAGAAAAGATTCGGTTAAATAGGTTTTAAGCTTTATTTAATTGTGCAAGAGTAATAATAATCACTGAAATTATAGCTAAAACTATTCCTATATAGTTCCATTTGGTCATTTTTTCTTTAAATAATAGTATTCCTGCTAAACTTCCTAGTATGATAACTCCCATATTCATACCAGCAAAAACAGTCGAAGGATTTTCTGCTAAAGCTTTATGCGCTTTTAGATAGAAGAGAATGTTTCCAAAATTTAAAATTCCTAAAGCCAATCCCCAAAGTATATTTTTTGATTCTAGTTTCTCTTTTTGAATAAGAATTTTTCCAATTAGAAATAAAATGGAAACTATAAAAGCACCACAAAATATTAAAAACAAAGAAGTTGTAAAACTAAAGTCCTTAAAAACAGCAACTTTCTTAAATAGAATATCAATAATTCCAAATCCCAATAAAACCAATAAAGGATAAACCCAATTATTTGATTTATTTTCTGATTTTTTGTTCAATGTGAAGAATATAGCCGAAAAACCAAATATAAAACCAATGATTTTAAGTTGGCTAAACGATTCATTAAATAGATAATAAGAAGCAATTAGCGGAATAAATAAAGATAGTCGTTGCGCAATATCAGTTTTTACGATTCCAGTTAGCTTGATGGATTTTGCTTGAATAAAAAATACGATAGGTAATAAAAATGCCAAACTTATGAAAAGGTAATATGGAATAGATTTTTGTTCAATAAATAAATTTGGTTGGTACGTAAAATAGGTGAGTAATAAAGCCGAAAAATAATTAAAAGTGATGATTTGAAAAATATTCAAATGAAATCGTTTGGCTACTTTTAAAAATATCCCAACAGTTACACTACAAATTACACTTAAAATGACAAACCACATATTCTTTTATTTTGACACAATAGTACAAAAAAAGCACCTTAATTAAAAGATGCTTTTTTATAAAGTTTAGGTAAATTATTTTTTATTTTCAATCCATTTTCTAGCATTCACAAATGCTTCTAACCATGGCGAAACTTCGTCTTTTTGACCTCTTTCTGGATAATGTGCCCAGTTCCAAGGGAAAGTTGAACGCTCAATATGTGGCATCATTACCAAATGTCTTCCAGTAGTATCACACATCATAGCTGTGTTGAAATCAGAACCATTTGGATTCGCCGGATAATTTTCGTACCCATATTTAGCTACAATGTTATATTTCTCTTCTGAATAAGGTAACTTGAATTTTCCTTCTCCATGTGAAATCCAAACTCCTAAAGTCGTTCCTTCTAAAGTAGATAACATCACTGAATTATTCTTTTGAACTGTTACCGAAGTAAAACCACTTTCGTGTTTGTTCGAAGTGTTGTGATGCATTTTTCCGTGTACTTCGTGCTCTGGATTTATCAATTCTAATTCCATTAATAACTGACATCCATTACAAATTCCAACAGAAAGTGTATCTTCACGCTTGTAGAAGTTTTTCAAAGCCGTATTTGCTTTTTCGTTGTATAAAAACGCTCCAGCCCAACCTTTAGCCGAACCTAAAACATCCGAATTCGAAAATCCTCCAACAGCTCCAATGAATTGAATATCTTCCAATGTTTCTCTTCCCGAAATTAAATCGGTCATGTGGACATCTTTTACATCAAATCCTGCTAAGAACATAGCATTTGCCATTTCGCGTTCTGAATTACTTCCTTTTTCGCGAATGATTGCTGCTTTTGGTCTTGGTTTTGAAGCATCAATTACAGGTAATTTACCATCAAAATGCGATGGGAAAGTAAATTGTAATTTTTGATTTTTATAATTGTCAAAACGTTCTTGTGCCATTCCATTTTTAGATTGTTTTGAATCTAAAAGGAATGATGTTTTAAACCAAGTATCTCTTAAAGTTGAAATACTAAATGTTAAACTATCTTCAACGTTGATAACTGTAAACGCATCGCCATCGATAGCCGAACCAATTTTGAAAATCTCAATATTATGTTGTGCGAAAGTTGCTTCCACTTCAGCATTTGCTTGGAAAACAACTCCTATATTTTCATTAAATAAGGCTTTAACCGTATCTTTTTCTCCTAAAGAAGTCAAGTCGATTAACGCACCTAATTTATCATCTGCAAAACACATTTCTAATAGCGTAGTGATTAAACCACCGCTTCCAATATCGTGTCCTGCTTTAATTTTTCTATCCTTAATTAAATCTTGTAAAACGTTGAACGCTTTTTTGAAGAATTCCGAGTTTTGAATCGTTGGAACATCATTTCCAATTTTATTCAATACTTGCGCAAATGAACTTCCACCTAATTTGAACGAATCTTGCGATAAGTTGATATAGTAAATGTTTCCGCCATTTCTTTGTAAAACAGGTTCAACTACTTTTGTAATGTTCGAACAATTTCCAGCTGCTGAAATAATTACCGTTCCTGGAGCAATTACTTCATCAT
This sequence comes from Flavobacterium lacisediminis, assembly GCF_025909975.1. Taxonomy (GTDB): domain Bacteria; phylum Bacteroidota; class Bacteroidia; order Flavobacteriales; family Flavobacteriaceae; genus Flavobacterium; species Flavobacterium lacisediminis. The sequence goes on from NZ_JAPCIO010000009.1 coordinate 33,427, forward strand.
TTGGATATTTTTGTTTCATCGAAAGCGAATCTTTTCCTGTTGGAATATTGATTCCCAATTCAATAGCAAAATCCGAACAACCTTTTACTGCTTCATATAAACGAGCATCTTCTCCTTCATTTTTACAAGCCCACATCCAGTTAGCTGATAATGAAACCGATTTCATTCCTTCTTTTAACGGAGCCCAAACTAAATTTGATAAAGCTTCACCAATCGCAGTTCTTGAACCCGCAACAGGATTTACTAAAGCTGAAATAGGTGAGTGTCCAATCGATGTAGCAATTCCCTCTTTTCCTTTGAAATCCAATGCCATTACACCAACATTGTTCAGTGGCAATTGTAATGGACCAACACATTGTTGTTTTGCAACGCGTCCGCCTACACAACGGTCAACTTTATTGGTTAACCAATCTTTACAAGCTACTGCTTCTAATTGTAAAACTTGACTTAAGTAGCTTCCTATATTTTCTTTTGAATATTTTAAATCTGAATAGTTGGTAGCAACGGTTTTATCCGTCATAATCGTTTTTGGCGAACTTCCGAAGAAATCTTCTAAAGCATAATCCATTGGTTTTAAACCTGTAGATTTTGATTCGAAAGTAAATCTATGGTCGTTAGTTACGTCACCAACTTGATACATTGGAGAACGCTCTCTGTCAGCAATTCTTTGTAATGTTTCGATGTCTTTTTCACCAATAACTAATCCCATTCTTTCTTGCGATTCGTTTCCGATGATTTCTTTAGCCGAAAGCGTTGGGTCACCAACCGGTAATTTATCTAAATCGATTAATCCTCCAGTTTCTTCTACTAATTCAGAAAGACAGTTTAAATGTCCACCTGCACCATGATCGTGTATTGAAACAATTGGATTGTTATCACTCTCTACCAAACCACGAATGGCGTTGGCAGCACGTTTTTGCATTTCTGGATTAGAACGTTGGATGGCATTTAATTCAATTCCTGAACCAAAAGCACCAGTATCTGCAGAAGAAACTGCAGCACCACCCATTCCAATTCTATAATTTTCTCCACCTAAAATAACGATTTTATCGCCAGCCATAGGTTTCTTTTTAATCGCTTGATCTAATTTTCCGTAACCAATTCCACCCGCTTGCATGATTACTTTATCGTAACCAATTTTACGATTGTTTTCTTCATGTTCGAAAGTTAAAATAGAACCTGTAATTAAAGGTTGTCCAAATTTATTTCCAAAATCAGATGCTCCGTTTGAAGCTTTAATTAAAATATCCATTGGTGTTTGGTACAACCAAGGTCTTTCGTTCATTCCATTTTCCCAAGGACGTTCTTCTGCTAAACGAGAATAAGAAGTCATGTAAACTGCAGTTCCTGCTAATGGTAAAGAACCTTGTCCTCCAGCCAAACGGTCACGAATTTCTCCTCCTGAACCTGTTGCAGCTCCGTTGAAAGGCTCAACTGTTGTTGGGAAGTTGTGTGTTTCTGCTTTTAAGGAAAGAACCGAATCAAATTCCTTTTCTTGATAGAAGTCTGGCTTGTCGGCACTTTTTGGTGCGAATTGGGTCACTTTCGGACCTTTTACAAAAGCTACGTTATCTTTATATGCCGAAACAATATCGTTTGGATTTGTTTCCGATGTTTTCTTGATTAATTTGAATAAAGAAGTTGGTTTTTCTTCGCCATCAATCACAAATGTTCCGTTAAAAATTTTGTGACGACAGTGTTCTGAATTTGCTTGTGAGAAAGCAAAAATTTCAGAATCAGTTAACTTTCTACCTAATTTAGTTGAAAGATTATTCAAATAGTCCACTTCTTCTGGACTCAAAGCTAAACCTTCTGATTTATTGTAAGCGTCAATATCTTCAATATCCAATATTGGTTCTGGTTGGATATTAATTGTATAAATTTCTTGATTTAATTCCGAATACTTTTGCGAAAGCATTGGATCAAAATCGTTAAAATCGGTAGCTACTTTTTCAAATTCCTCGATACGAATGATGCCAGAAATTCCCATGTTTTGAGTAATTTCTACTGCATTTGTACTCCAAGGCGTAACCATAGCGGCACGTGGTCCAACAAAAAAATCCGACAATACGGATTTTTCTATTTTATGTGCATTGCCAAAAAGCCAATTTAATTTGTTGATGTCTTCTGATGAAATCTCGTTTTGCGTTTGAACCGCAAAAACTGTGTTGGATTGGTTTCCGAAGAAATGAATCATTGTATGTAGTTGTTTGTGTTGTTGTTTGAAAGTGCAAATTTATTCTAAAAAGTTAGAAGTTCAAAGTTTTAAGAGCGCATAAAAACAAAAAAAGCTGTTCTTTTTTGAACAGCTTTAATTTTATTTGTTGAAAACTACATTTTACGTTTCGAAACTACTTGCATCGATTTGAATTCTTTACCATCTTCAGCAACATCAAACATTTCCATTTTTTGGTTGTTATCATCAATGTAAGTAATAACTTCTTTTACTTTTTTAGCTTTTTTGGTTACAGGATCCACCATTTCGCCGTGAAAAGTTGATGTTTTTGTTGCTTCATCATATTTTCCACGAGTAACCATCATTCCAGTTCCCATATTGTCAATCCAAGTTGATACAAACTCTTGAGTTGCATTATCAAAAGCAACCGTTCCTTTTCCTTCAAATGGCATTCCGAACATATCACCAGAATAAGTTCCTTCTTGATATCTTCCTCCCATAATCATTTTATAAGTTACGGTAGCAGTTGATTTCATTTCCTGAGGATTGTCTGGTGACCAGAATGTTAATTCGGCATCCCAAGTTCCACTATCTTTAGCCAACATTTCATGCGCCTTTGATGGTGTAGCATAATCCGCCCAAGCTTTTGCAACTGTAGCAGAATCGGGTTTTGTTTCTGTTGTAACTTCTTCTTTAGTTGTTGTTTCTTCTGGTTTTTGCGCTTCTTCTTTTTTACAAGAAACGAATGTTAAACCAATAATTAAAAGAGATAAAGAGAGATTTTTCATAATTGTATAATTTATTTGGTTAGTCAAAAGTGGTCCAATTGTAAGCACCCATATCGGATGGATTAGTTCTTGGATTGTTTAATATATCATTAAAAGTAGAGTAGGTGTTGTCAGCATTTCCTCTTGCTGAAGAATCTTCACCAATAATCAATTCATTATTTCGAGCATCTTTAAAATCGGGATTATTTACGGTTGAGTTTGTAGCAATCAAACAATTTGTATACAAAGCAGTATTTGAAAAAGCATACAACGGATTATTAGTGAATTGATTACTGAAATCGGCAAACTTGATTAAAGAATGGTCAAAATTATAAACGAAAGTACTTCCAGTTTTTTTCAAAACAATTCCAAAATTACTTGAAGTATGAATGATACAGTTTTTAAAATTAGCTTTTGTTAGAGCATAAATGGCACTTCCATCGTAATCGTCAAGTAAAACTGCGGTTTGATTTGGTGTTGGCCAATAGTTAGCAAAAGTACAATGTACAAATTCATAACTTCCACCAAAACTTCCAGCAAACGAAGTTTGACCACAATTATTGATAACTACATTTCTACCTTCAATATTTCCAGTTCGTGCTAAAATACCAACATTAGAACAATTATAAATTTGAGTGTTTTCAAGATCTAAAGTTGGAGTAGGAGTACCATCATTTCCAGATACTAAAATTCCAACCGTGGCATTTTTTAGTGTTAAATTTTTAATTTGATTATCTGTACTGCCTTGTGTTAACCAAATCGTTCCCCATTGTCCAGGAACATCTGCAAAATCAGGTTCTAAACGATCACCTTCAAAAATAACTTCGTTTTCTAAAGCTTCCGTTGTGGATGTACTACCATTCACATGAATTGAAGCGTTATTAGCAACAATAATTCCAGATTCTGCATGAAAATGAACTCTTGCACCAGCATCCACAACTAAAGTTTTATTAGGCGGAACTGCGGCATATCCATAAACCACATAAGGTTTGGTATTGGTCCAATGCAATTCGTTTCCATTGGTTGGATCAGCTTCGTCTAGGTAAAATCCATAGATTTCATCATCACCAATAGGTAAAGTTTCGGTTGTTCCGTCTGAAAATTTTTGTGGATATAAGAAAATGGCATCCTGAATCAATGTAACTAATTCTACTTTTTGAGTATTGATTCCTTCTCCAAATAAAATTTGGTCAGTATACAGAAAATCAGTAGGATTAGCATCGGCTACATCAGCTGTAACTTCAATAAAAATGAACATACTGTCTTTAGCCAATAGTTCCACATCGTCAAAAACTCTTCCGGGAATTCCATCTACCATCATGCGATATTTAGACGTTTCTCCTTTAGCTAATTGTACTTTTGGAATCGAGATATTTTTATCACTTCTATTGTACACTTTTAGAGTGTAAGTGCTTGAACCGATATTTGTAAAAACAGTGTCTAAATACACCGTATCTTTTGAAAATCGTAAGCCTCCTGTGTTCGATTCAAAATCAAAATCGTTTCGGCATGAAGTTAATGAAACGGCAAATCCTATTAGTATTAAAAGTAATAAACGACGCATGTATAGTTAATTTTGGTAAATGTAATTATTAATTTTAAATCTATAAAAACTAAATGTGCTTAAATTACTTACTAAAACGTTAAATCAGTTGAATTATTCTCTTCGGAATGCTTAATTTTACCAAAAATAAAGTTATGATGTTTGATAGAGAAAAAATATTGCAATTGTGTAACGATTGGAGCAAAAATACTTTAATGAATACCTTAGATATTGTCTACACCGATGCAGGTGAAGATTTCTTAACCGCTACAATGCCTGTGAATCCAAGAGTGCATCAACCTATGGGATTATTACATGGAGGTGCAACAGTTGCGTTAGCTGAAAGTGTGGGAAGTGCTGCATCATTAATGTTTGTAAATCCCGAAAAGCAAGAAGTTCGTGGAATTGAAATTTCGGCAAACCACTTGAAAAGCAAACGAGAAGGAATGGTTACAGCTACAGCAAAAATCATTCATAAGGGTGCTAGTATTCACTTGTGGGAAATTAGAATTGTTGATGAAGAAGGAAAGTTAATTTCGCTTTGTAAATTGACGAATATGGTATTATCGAGAAGACAATAATTCGATTATAAATGACTGGACCAGATATAAACACGCTTTTTCCTTTAGAGAATTATAAAAGATTATGTTTTCTTAAAAATGTAGTTAAAAATCCAAATATTATAGTGGGTGATTACACGTATTATGATGATTTTGAAGATGTTGCTAATTTTGAGAAAAACGTAAAATACCATTTTGATTTTGTAAATGATAAATTGATTATTGGTAAATTTTGCATGATTGCTTCCGATGTGAAGTTTATTATGAATGGAGCGAATCATTTATCAGATGCAATTTCAGCTTATCCTTTTGCAATTTTCGGAAACGGATGGGAAAATGCGATGGATGGAAAAAGCTATCCCAATAAAGGTAATATTACTATAGGAAACGATGTTTGGATTGGTTACAATGCAACTATTATGGCAGGTGTAACCATTGGAGACGGAGCGATTATTGGCACTAATGCTACTGTTGCAAAAGATGTTGCGCCTTATTCAATTGTAGGTGGAAATCCTGCAAAAGAAATAAGAAAGCGTTTTTCAGACGAGAAGATTCAGCAATTGCTTGAATTGCAATGGTGGAATTGGGATATCGATAAAATAACTCAAAACATTCTGGTATTAACGTCTTCCGAAATTGATAATTTAATTTTATAATGTCAGTTTTTGATACAATATCAAATCATTTAGAAACAAATTCACCTTTTGTTTGCTATGTTAAACCAAATGAAACTATTTGGAATTTACTCGTGCAACAAAACGATGAAATTATTGAATTTTCTAATCAAGCCGGATTTGTTTTTATGCCTTTTTATGAAGGAAAACAAGTAGTAATTCCGTTTGAAGGGAATGAGTTTTTACAAGGAAATCTTGAAAAATTAAAGCAAAAATCAACTGAAAATTTCACTTCAGAAATCAATCAAAAAGAAGCTTTTGAAAATTTAGTTTCCAAAGGAATTTCCGCCATTCAAAATTACGAATTTGATAAAGTGGTTTTGTCTCGTAAAATGGATTTGAAGAAACAAATCTCAATTGTAGAAACCTTTCAGAACTTGATTTCATCTTATCCAACTGCTTTTCGCTATTTGTTTTTTCATCCTAAAATTGGTTTATGGATGGGAGCAACGCCTGAGCAATTGGTAAAAATCAATCAAAATCAATTTGAAACGGTGGCTTTGGCTGGTACTCAATTGTATTCGGAAAATGTAATTTGGGCAACCAAAGAAATAGAAGAACAGCAATTTGTAACCGATTATATTGTTACTAAAGTAAAAGATAAAGTAAGCCAACTTATAATTACTGATGCTAAAACAGTTAAAGCTGGAGATTTAGCTCATTTAAAATCGTTTATTTCAGGAGTATTAACTACTGATTTTCAAGCGAAAGATTTAATAAAAACATTACATCCAACTCCAGCGGTTTGTGGTTTACCCAAAGAAAAAGCCATCGATTTTATTCTTAAAAATGAAGGTTACAATCGAAAATATTACGCTGGATTTTTAGGCGAATACAATAAAGACAATCAAACCGATTTATTCGTAAATTTACGCTGTTTAGAAGTAGAGAATGATGTTGTGAATATTTACGTAGGTTGTGGCATCACAAAAGACAGCAATCCTGAAAAGGAATTCATTGAAACCGAGAATAAATCGATGACGATGCGGAATGTTTTAGTTTCAAAATAAATTGGAAACACATTAGGTACATAGAAAATTTAAAAGACATTGTATTTTAAATAGTTCGCATAGTATTTCTATGTAAACTATGTTAAGTAAAACGACTAAAAAATAGACACAAAGAAAATCTATGATTCTATGTGTTTAAAAATATAAAAGTTTCAAAATGAAATTGAAACACATAGGCACATAGAAAATATTGAAAGGCATTGTATTTTGAATAGTTCGTTTAGTATTTCTATGTAAACTATGTTAAGTAAAACGACTAAAATAAACACAAAGAAAATCTATGATTCTATGTGTTTAAAAAAATATAAAAGTTTAAAAATGAAATTAGACATATTAGCTTTTGGAGCTCATCCAGACGATGTAGAATTAGGTTGTAGTGGTACGATTGCCAAAGAAGTTAGCTTAGGAAAGAAAGTCGGGATTATCGATTTAACTCGTGGTGAATTAGGTACACGTGGTTCTGTGGCTATTCGTAATAAGGAATCAGCTAAAGCTTCTGAAATTTTAGGAGTTGTGGTGCGTGAGAATTTAGATATGCGTGATGGTTTCTTCGTAAACGATGAAGCACATCAAATGAAAGTGATTGAAATGATTCGCAAATACCAACCTGAAATCGTGTTGTGCAATGCGATTACGGATAGACACATCGACCACGGAAAAGGAAGTAAATTAGTTAGCGATGCTTGTTTTTTATCAGGTTTGCGACAAATTAAAACGGAATATGACGGCGAAGCACAAGAAGCTTGGCGACCAAAAGTAGTGTATCATTACATTCAATGGCAAAACATCGAACCTGATTTTGTGGTAGATATTTCGGAATTTATCGGAAAAAAAATGGAATCAGTGTTAGCTTATGGTTCGCAATTTTATGATCCAAATTCAAAAGAACCGGTTTCACCAATTACTTCAAAAAACTTTTTAGATAGTGTAAAATATCGTGCTCAAGACCTTGGAAGACTCGTTGGAGTAGAATATGCAGAAGGTTTTACAACCGAAAGATATTTGGCAGTCAATAGCTTAGGCGATTTGAAATAAAATAGTCGTAAAAAAGTAAAAAAAATCTTTGCAAGATAGAAGTAAACCCCTATATTTGCACTCGCAAAACAAATGGTGATTGTAGCTCAGTTGGTTAGAGCGTCGGATTGTGGTTCCGAAGGTCGCGGGTTCGAGACCCGTCTTTCACCCTTAACATTGGAAAGCCCTGAAGTAATTCAGGGCTTTTTTTATTTTCTTTTTACGGATTTCCATATTTTTTCATGAAAGTAATTTCTTATATTTGATGCTTTAACACCAATTAAATAATGAGAAAACTATTTATCATCTTCATTGGAATTACCGCTTTTGGTCAATCCAATATCGACAAAGAAACAAACAAAATTGTTGAAGAAGGAAAAATGCTTTATAATTCAGAAATGGCTTCTTGGTATGGAACCGATATTTTTATAGAGCTTTATAAAGAAAAAGAAAATATTGGCGGTTACTTTTCATATACAGAAAACAATGTTCCAAAATGTGTATTTTTTTCAAAAGATAAAAAACCAAAAGTTATTGGCACCATCAATTTTGAAGCTAAAATTAAATTGGAAACAGCAAAAGCCGATTTAAAAGAAAGAGAATTCACCAAAAATGAATTGGACTATTATGAACTTAGAAAAGAAGCTATGAATATTATTTATTCTGATACTATTTTTAAAAATTATAAGAATACAAGTTTTAATATTGTTCCAATTATTAATAAAAAAGAAAAAAAAGTATTTGTTTTAACTGGTCCAAAAGTTAATAACGTTATTATTTTAGGAAATGATTATTTAATGAATTTTGACAAGAATAATAAACTGTTAAATCGTAAAGCATTACATAAAAATATCATTCCAATTCAAATTGAGGATGATAAAGAAATTGAAGCTACAATGCACAGTCATCTACCAGAGACTGGCGAATTTATTACTTCAACTGATATTTGTACTTTAATGCTTTATGGAAAACTTTACAATTTGAAAGAACACTTTGTTATTTCTGAAAAATATGTTTCAATTTGGGATTGTGAAAAAGATACATTAAATCTGATAACTAGAGAAGCTTTTGAGAAAATATTAGACGAATAATCATTAATTTTTTCTAGAAAAACACAAAAAAGCCCTGAATTTCTTCAAGGCTTTTTGTTTTTCATAGCAAAGTTTCCCAGTTCAATTAGAATACTAATTTTACTTTTAATTCGAATTCGTCACTGATTGTTTTGTCTCCTAAGTTATCAAAGAAGCTTCCAGAACCATATTGGATACCGTATTTAGTTCTATCTATTTTTAAAGAAGTTTCAGCTGTATTTTTACCTACAGTTAAGTCAAATTTAATAGATTCAGTTTTTCCTTTGATTGTTAAATCAGCAGTTACAGCGTAAACACCGTTTCCTTTTTCACCAAGAGATTTGATAACTAAAGTTGCTGTTGGGAAATTCTCAACACCAAAGAAATCATCTGATTTTAAGTGACCATCTAAGTTTGCTTTTCCTTTTCCTGATAAATCAGTTGTATTAATTGTAGTCATGTCAACTGTAAAGTTTCCACCTACTAATTTTTTTCCTTTGAAAATTAAAGCACCTTCTTTTAAAGTGATTGTACCTTCATGAGATCCAGTTACTTTTTTACCAACCCAGTTGATAGTACTTTTTGATGCGTCTACTTTTTTTGATTTTTGTGCTGTAGCCGTAAAAGTTACTAATGCTACAAGAGCTAAAGCGATTGATTTAAAATTTTTCATGTTTAAAATTGTTTTAATGTTAATGGTTATAATTAAATGGTAGTAAATAATTCTTGTTTTGGTTTTCTCACTTTTACATAGTGCTGTGTTGCATCTTCTTCATGACGATATCCAACAGCTGCTACTAATGAAGCGTTTAATCCTAATGCATTGAAACCTAAAATTTCATTGTATTTTTCTGGTTCAAAACCTTCCATTGGTGTAACATCAATTTTTAATTCAGCTGCTGCATTCATTAAGTTGGCTAAAGCTAAATACGTTTGTTTTGATGTCCAAACTGCTTTTTGGTCTACTGGTAACGAAACAATCTTAGATTTCATAAAGTCTGAATATCCTTTTAAATCGTCAACTGATAATCCTCTTGTAGTTGCAATGTTTTGAACATATGCATCAATGTGATTTTCTTGTACATCTACAATGTTAGCAAATACTAATAGGTGAGATGCATCTACAATTTGTGATTGTCCCCAAGAAACCGGTTGTAACTTGGCTCTAACTTCTGGATTTTCGATGATAAAAACTTTGTATAACTGTAATCCGTAAGAAGAAGTACTTAATTGGATTGCTTCTTTTAAGGTTTCTAAATCTGCTGCAGATATTTTTTTAGCAGCGTCAAATTTTTTGGTGGCGTAACGCCATTTTTGGTTTTCTATAAAGTGACTCATAGTAAATGTTGGGTTTTTAATTTCTAAATTTTTCTAGCAATTCGTTTAACAATTCTAATTCTTCAACCGTCAAATTTTTAGAAAAAGAGCGCTCATGAGCTTCTACTGATGGATCCAATTGTAGTAAAAGTTGCAACCCTTTCTCGGTAATGGTAATTTCCATTTTACGGCGATTGATGGGGCAAATTTCTCTAAGCACTAATTCTTTTAATAACAATTTGTCTACTAAACGTGTGGTGTTACTGGTTTTCGCAATCATGCGTTCTTGTATCATACACATATTAGCAGGCTTTCCTTTCTGACCACGTAAAATGCGTAACACATTAAATTGTTCTGGGGAAAGGTCAAATGGCTTTAATATCTCATTAAACTTTTCCGAAATGACATTTTGAGTGTACATCACGTTAAGTAATGTTTTCTTCTCCATTGCCATTGGAGTATTTGGTTTTATGATTTCTTCTATTCTCATTTGATGTTGTAAAATTTGTATGTACAAATGTAGTAATAATTTTATTTGTATGTACAAATGTTTAATAAATTTTTGTTAAAGTTTTAAAATTGTATTTTTTGATAGTACTTTTGAAAAAAAAATAGAGATGAAAAACTTAGATCAAAATACGTGGTGGAGCCAGTTTTTGCAAGATGCAAACGGTGTAATAGTAGATGTTCGTACTGAAGATGAATTTAACGATGGTTATATTCCAGGCGCGATTAATATCGACATTTATAAAGGACAAGGTTTTATTTATAGAGTAGAGGAGTTAGACAAATCGAAAAACTATTATGTGTATTGTGCGGCTGGAGTACGTAGTGCCAACGCTTGTAACGCCATGGAACAATTAGGTTTTGAAAATACCTTTAATTTAGTAGGTGGTTTTTCTAATTGGGAAGGACCAACAGAATAAAAAGAAATCCGCTGAAGAGCGGATTTTTTTTGTGGGTATTGAATGTAATTAATGCTATCGGGTAAATCCGGAAGTAACCATTGAAGCAAACCGCTGTTAACAACAGGTTTTTATTTTAGTTTTTTTATGAAGTATTGGTCTTTAACTATTCCGAAAAGCGAGTCTTTGTATATGTTTGCTATACTGTCTTGTCTAAACACTTTTAAATATTCAATTGTATAGTTATACCGAAAACCTTTATTATCAAAATTGTTTGAAATTAATTCACGATAAATTTCATCAACTTCTTCTGGGTTTAAATCTTTTATTGTACTTCGCATTATTTTATATCTAGCTGCTAAAAAATTATGCAAAGATGAATGTTCAGAAGGAATTTGTTTAATCAATTCATATGCTTGATGATTTAATCCACTTTTATGAAGATTTAAGGACTGTTTCAATATTTTATTTGAATCCATTAAACTTCGGTCGTTTAATTCATAAATAGCGTTTTCAATGTAATTTTTTTTAATATTTAGACCAGTTGTGAACGAATAATAATTATCTATAACTATTTTATTGTTCTTTTCGGTTAGGATTAGTTCTGTTCCTTCAATTTTATCACTTATTTCAGAACAGATAATTACATGAAAATTATTATTTTCAAAATAATAATTCGTAATCTTAATTTCACCAGTTAGCTTTCTTGAAATATTTTTAAGATATTCCGAAGCATGCCTAGTGTAATTATATCTCGAATGGAAAATTTTCCTTTCAACTTCATTTTTAAACCCTAATGAATCTGACGTCTTATTAATTGTTTTAATTACATCAATATCATAAAACATCTTGTCAAGATTTTCAAGTTTTTTGTTTTTTAGTTTTGTTACTATTAATTCAGAAAACTTTAGAAAATCCTTTTCTGTTTTTTTACTTTGATTGCAAGAAATAAGAAGAAGACTTGTAAATAAAATAATGTATTTCATCAAACTTGTTGTTAACGTTATGAGGCTTGCTTTCAGTGGCGCTGAACCAACACCAAACCATTACAAATTTAACAAAACATTCCATTCAGCAGCGGATTTTCCGCTGGAAAATCCGGAAGTAGCCATTGAAGCAAACCGCTGTTGCGTGTAGTTAATTTTTATGTCCTGATCATTATTTCGCCTTCTTTTCGTTGGAGAAAATTGTCTCCACCTTTTCTCTTTTTGCCTTTTCGATATTTTAAACCTCCAACTTTATAATTTAATTTTACTTTCGGTTTTAAAGTTATAAAAATACAACCTTCTTTTGCCATTGGTCCGTATAAAAGCGGAGCATCTATTTTTTTTATATATCTAATTGATTCAATATTTTGATAATTTAATATTTCATCTGCGAACTCTTTCACTAAATTACTTTCTATAATATCTAGTCGATAGCTATAACTACGTTTTGAATTAACAATAATCAACATTGAATAAGGTTTTAGATTTTTTGTATATCCATCTAAGTGTATTAAATCTTTTAGATCAAATTTTACAGTATCATTAAGGATTTTATGATTTAGGCTGTCAATGAATGGTTTTATATTTTCTCCACTAATTAATTCAGATTCAATTTCACGCACTTTTGTTTGTGCAATCAATTGAAAGTTGCAAGATAAAATTAAAATAAAAAAGATGATTTTGTTTTTCAATTATTTGGTTTTTATAATTACACACAACTTGTATATATGCGCTACAAAATAGCGCCAATCTACCCATTTTTGGTTGTATATGCCCTACAAGTAACCTTTTTCAAAAATACTAAAAAAATCTTACAATTTCACCCAACAAAAAATCCGCTCTTCAGCGGATTCTCTTATGTTAATCGTTTTAATTTATTTTTATCTAACAGCGTAATCTTCTTACCTGTTAATTCAATATAACCTGATTTATTTAACTCAGATAACAATCGAATACAACTCTCGGTTGCGGTGCCAATCATTCCGGCTAATTCTTCTCTGGATAGTTGAATGTGTAATGAGCCATCTTCGTTTTTACCAAACGTTTCTTCCAAATACATTAAGGTTTCGGCTAAACGTTGGCGAACGGTTTTTTGTGCCATATTCACCATGTGATCATCGGCTCCTTTTAAATCGTCGCAAATGGTACGCATCACATTCATCGAAAACTGATTATTTTGATTAAAAAACTGCATGACTTCGCTTCTTGGAATAAAACAAACTTCCATGTCTTCAAGCGCCACCGCACTTAAATTTGCAGGTTCGTCGCTAATCATAGAACGTTGTCCTAGCAATTCTCCTGGTTTTACTAGTTTTACAATTTGGTCTTTTCCGTTATCACTTAACTTAGATAATTTACAAATTCCATCTTTTATACAATAAATACCATTGGTTACTTCACCTTCTTCAAAAATAGGTTCGCCTTTTTTTATGGTATAAGATGTTTTGCATTCGGCCATGCGTAGCAATTCTTCTTTATTTAAGGCTTTTAATGAACTAAATTGCCTCACAATACATTGTTCGCATTTACTCATTTTAAGAAATGTTTAGAGTTTGATACAAATATAAACAAAGTATGACAATTATCATATTTTGTTTTGCCACGAAGTAAGAAATTTGTGCTTAGGTAAAATGAGCAAATATATGGACACAGAAAATTGTTTCCATTGTGGTAATGAAATCATAAAAAAAGACGAAATTCTATTTGATGAAAAGAAGTTTTGTTGCAATGGTTGTAAAACCGTGTACGAAATTTTTAGTCAGAACGATTTAACGTGTTATTACGATTTTCAGGCAGCACCCGGCGCCACTCCACAAGACATTCAGGGCAAATATGACTTTTTAGACAATGAAGAAATTGTTTCAAAACTATTGGAATTCCAAGAGCGTACAACACATATTGTTTCACTCTACATTCCTCATATACACTGTAGTTCGTGTATTTGGATTCTGGAAAATCTACAAAGACTTCAACCAGGAATAAACGCTTCTCAAGTTAACTTTGGCGAAAAGAAAGTCCGAGTTACGTTCAATCCCGAACAAACTTCTTTAAAGGATATTGTATACTTATTGAGTTCAATAGGTTACGAACCGTATATCAGTTTAGAAAATTTTGATGAAGGAAAGAAAAAAATTGACCGAAGTTTAATCTATAAAATAGGAGTAGCTTTTTTCTGTTTTGGAAATATCATGCTGCTTTCGTTTCCCGAATACTTTGAAGTAGAAGAATATTGGATTGATCAATATCGAGGATTTTTCCGTTGGTTGATTTTTGGATTATCGCTTCCTACGTTTATTTATTCGGCTTCTGGTTATTATGTTTCCGCTTGGAAAAGCATGAAATCGGGTTTATTGAATATTGATATTCCAATTGCTCTAGGAATTGTAGTCATGTTCGTAAGAAGTACAGTAGATATCATTTTCGATTACGGTCAAGGTTTCTTTGATAGTATGGCGGGATTGATTTTCTTCATGTTATTAGGAAAGTTATTCCAGAAGAAAACATACGATTTCCTTTCTTTCGAGCGCGATTATAAATCGTATTTTCCAATTGCCATCACGAAAATATTACCAAATGGAGAAGAAGAATCGGTTCAAGTCTATGATATTGAAAAAGGTGATAGGCTTTTAATTCGTAATCAAGAGTTAATTCCGGTAGATGGAATTTTAATTTCCGAAAAAGCTTCAATAGATTACAGTTTCGTTACAGGTGAAGCGGTTCCAATTGAAAAAAAATCAGGTGATAAAGTCTTCGCTGGTGGAAAACAAATGGGGAAAGTCATCGAAATGGAAGTTTTGTTTTCAGTTTCAAACAGTTACTTGACTCAATTATGGAGCAACGATGTCTTCCAAAAACGCGTAGAACAGCAACACAAAAACATTACGGATAGAATTAGTCGCTATTTTACGCCGGCTTTACTGGCTTTGTCGGTCGTTTCCTTTATTTATTGGGTTTTTATAGATGTTCAAACCGCTTTTAATGTTTTCACTGCGATTTTGATTGTGGCTTGTCCGTGTGCATTAGCATTAACGGCTCCGTTTACATTGGGAAATGTGTTGCGAATTTTAGGTAATAGAAAATTATACTTAAAAAATGCTTTGGTGGTAGAACAATTAGCCAAAGTAGATACCATCGTTTTCGATAAAACAGGAACGATTACAACCAATAAAAAAACAGCCATTACTTACGAAGGAACCGAATTAAATACTTCCGAATTAAAATTATTAAAAAACGTTTTACGAGGTTCTAATCATCCTTTAAGCAGAAGATTGTACGAGTTTATTCCGAATCAAGAAAAATTAGAAACTTCAAGCTTCGAGGAAATCATCGGAAAAGGAATTTTCGCCGAAATCGATGGAAATACAATAAAACTTGGTTCGTCTCAATTCCTAAAAACCATGACCGAAAACACGCATAAGAAAACCAAAGTGCATGTGGAAGTCAATGGAGTTTATAAAGGAAGTTATGTGTTCAATAACCAATACAGAAAAGGATTAGAACAATTGTTTGATGATTTAGCGAAGCATTACAATTTGGTTGTTTTATCTGGTGATAATGATGGTGAGCGTAGCATATTAGAAAAAATGTTGCCAGCTAAAACAACATTAGTTTTTAATCAAAAACCAGAGCAAAAACTACAATACATCGAACAATTACAAAATGAAGGTAAAAATGTTATGATGGTAGGCGATGGCTTAAACGATGCTGGAGCTTTAGCTCAAAGTAATTTAGGATTATCCATTTCAGAAAACGTAAATGTTTTTTCGCCAGCTTGCGATGGAATTTTAGACGCATCACAATTTGATAAGATTGCTTTTTATATGCGCTATTCTAAAAACGCTATGAAGACCATTTATATGAGTTTTGGCTTATCCTTATTATATAATGTAGTAGGATTGAGTTATGCAATCACAGGAAAATTAGACCCAATTGTAGCGGCTATCATTATGCCATTGAGCACCATAACTATTGTAAGTTTTGTAACTATCATGACAAATTGGTACGCTAGTAAGAAGTAATATTTAAGAAAATTTTAATACATGATAAAAGTCATGTTTTATAAAAAGGAGTACAAGTAACTTTGTTAACACAATTTAAGGTATGAGTGTCATTTATTTATTAATCACGATCAGTATAGTAGTTGCTATAGCTTTTTTAGTTGCTTTTATTAAAGCAGTTAAAAGTGGCCAATACGATGATGACTACACACCATCAGTCAGAATGTTATTTGACGATGAAATTGTAAAAGAAAATCCAAACAAATTAATACAAACAGAAAAACAAAAATCAATCTAATTTATGGAGAAGCAACAATTTTATTACGACAACAAAATTGTAAGGAATTTCATCTACGCTAGTATCGTTTTCGGAGTAGTGGGGATGTTAGTAGGGCTTATTTTGGCTTTCCTATTTTTGTTTCCAAACTTAACGAGCGGCGTTTCGTTTTTAAGTTTTGGACGCTTAAGACCTTTACACACCAATGCGGTCATTTTTGCCTTCGTTGGTAACGCAATGTTTGCAGGAGTTTATTACTCAATGCAGCGTTTATTAAAGGCAAGAATGTTTAGCGACCTTTTAAGTAAAATACACTTTTGGGGATGGCAGTTAATTATTGTTGCTGCAGCAATTTCATTACCATTAGGTTTCACTACATCAAAAGAGTATGCCGAATTAGAATGGCCAATTGATATTGCAATTGCTCTTATTTGGGTAGTATTTGGTATCAACATGATTGGAACCATTATTAAAAGAAGAGAACGTCATATTTATGTAGCAATTTGGTTTTACATCGCAACGTTTGTAACGGTTGCAGTACTACATATTTTTAATAGTTTAGAATTACCAGTTTCAGCAATGAAATCATATTCAGTATATGCTGGTGTTCAAGATGCTTTAGTACAATGGTGGTATGGTCACAATGCGGTAGCATTTTTCTTAACTACGCCTTTCTTAGGTATGATGTATTACTTTGTACCTAAAGTAGCAAATCGTCCAGTATACTCTTATAGATTATCAATTATTCACTTTTGGTCGTTAATCTTCATTTATATTTGGGCTGGACCTCACCACTTATTATACACTGCTTTACCAGATTGGGCTCAAAACTTAGGAGTTGTTTTCTCTGTAATGTTGATAGCTCCATCTTGGGGAGGTATGATTAATGGATTATTAACATTAAGAGGTGTTTGGGATAAAGTACGTACAGATGCAGTATTGAAATTCTTCGTAGTAGCTATTACAGGTTATGGTATGGCAACTTTTGAAGGTCCAATGTTATCATTAAAAAACGTTAATGCTATTGCACACTTTACTGACTGGATTATTGCTCACGTACACGTTGGGGCTTTAGCTTGGAATGGTTTCTTATCATTTGGTATGATCTATTGGTTAATCCCAAGAATGACAAAAACGAAATTATTCTCTGAAAAATTAGCTAATTTCCATTTCTGGATTGGTACTTTAGGTATTATTTTATATTCGCTTCCAATGTATGTAGCTGGGTTTTTACAAGCTTCTATGTGGAAACAATTTAAACCAGATGGTGGTGCTTTACAATACGGAAACTTCCTTGAAACAGTTACCGAATTAATGCCAATGTATTGGATGCGTGCTATTGGAGGAACATTATATCTTACAGGAGTTATCGTATTAGTGTACAACATTATTAGAACAGTTAGACAAGGTTCTCCAGTAGAAAACGAATTAGTAGAAGCTCCAGCTTTAGCTGTAATTTCTCCAAACCGTTTAAAAGGTGAAAAATTACACTCTTGGTTAGAAAGAAAACCAGTTCAATTCATGTTATTGACTACAGTTGCTATTTTAATTGGAGGTTTAATCCAAATTTTACCAACGATTTTAGTAAAATCAAATATTCCAACAATAGCAGCAGTTAAACCTTACACACCACTTGAATTAGAAGGTAGAGATTTATATATCCGTGAAGGTTGTGTGGGATGTCACTCTCAAATGGTTCGTCCGTTCCGTTCAGAAGTGGAACGTTATGGAGATTATTCTAAAGCAGGAGAATTCGTTTACGACCATCCATTCTTATGGGGTTCTAAACGTACTGGTCCAGATTTAGCTCGTGAAGGTGTTAAAGGAAAACCATTCAACGGAGGTAGAGATGATGTATGGCATTTTAACCACATGTACGATCCTCAAGGTTTAAATGAGAAATCAATTATGCCAAGATACCAATGGTTAATTAAAAATGAGTTAGATAAATCTTCTACTCAAGATAAAATGAAGGCTATGGTTACGTTAGGTGTACCTTATTCTGATGCAGATATTAATAATGCTCTTAAACATATGGAGGAACAAGCTACTAAGATTGAAACTAATTTATTAGCTAATCCAGAAATTAAGAAATCATTCGGAAATGAAACAGCGTCTCCATTAAAAGATAGAGAAATTGTAGCACTTATTGCTTACTTACAACGATTAGGAACAGATACTCAAGTTAAAAAATAAAAGTTATGCTAAAGTTCATTAAACATAATTTAGAAACCATAACGGGAGTAGAAATTTATCCAATCATTTCTTTGACAATTTTTTTCACTGCTTTTGTATTGTTCACGGTTTGGGCGTTTACCTACAGTAAAGAAAAAATCAAAGAAATAAGCGAAATGCCTTTAAACGACGAATAATTATAAATAGAGAGAAACTGATACAACCAAGATAATTGTAATTTTTTGGGTAGTATCGTGGTTGTACAGGTTCTCATAACATCAAAAATTTTCAACAAATGAAAAAATTAATTCCATCATACGTAAGAGTTCCGTTGCTATTCGCATTTGTATTTGCAGCTATGGAATATTTTATCGATTCAGGAGACAGGCCAGCTTTTATAAAGTTTCCAATGGTAGCTTTATTTTTAGGAGTATTTTTATTCCTATTAATTGCAATCGAAATTGTAATTGACGCTGTTGATAAAGTTACCTATCATTTATTAACAGACGATCAAAAGAAACAATTAGCAGACGCTCAGTCAGTTTCTTTTACAGAAAGTAAGTGGTACCAAAATATTGTTAGCAAACTTACTCGCTCTAAAGAAATTGAAAGAGAAGAGGATATCATGTTAGATCACGACTACGATGGTATCAAAGAGTTAGATAATGTATTACCACCATGGTGGGTATATTTATTTTATGGTACAATTATTTTTGCCTTGGTTTATATGGTTCGTTTCCATGTAATTAATGAATATGATCAAGAGCAAGAATTTAAAAATGAAGTGGAGTTAGCAGAATTAGAAAAATCTAAATTACCTAAAGATCCAGCTGATGAAGTAAGTTATGAAACTGTAGTAGCAGTTACAGATGCAGCAAGTTTAGCAAAAGGAAAAGAAATTTTTATAAATGCTTGTGCTGCTTGTCATAAAGCTGATGGTGGAGGTTTAGTTGGTCCAAATTTAACTGATGACCATTGGATTAATGGAGGAGGAATTAAAAATGTTTTCAAATTAATTTCTGAGGGTAGTAAAAATAATCCTTCAATGGTGGCTTGGAATAAAACTTTATCTTCTAAAGATATTCAAAGTATAGCAAGTTATATTTTAACATTAAAAGGTTCTAATCCAGCTGGAGCAAAAGCAGCTGAAGGAGAAATTTGGAAAGAAACTGCAGAAGCTAAACCAGCAACAGAAGCTGTTGTAGATTCAACTAAAGTAGAAATACCAGCAAAAAAATAACTAGTAAATAAAAAGGTTTTGGGAAATTCTCAAAACCTTTTTTAAACTAACAAATGATTTATTATGTCAAATTTACCAGACGATAGTTTTAGAGATACCATAGCCACAATAAATGCGGAAGGTAAGAGAAATTTTATCCATCCTAAAAAACCTTCTGGCCCTTTTTATGAAAAGAGAAAGTTACTGAGTTATTTTCTTTTGGTTTTTTTAATTGCTTCACCTTTCATTAAAATTCATGGAAATCAGTTTTTGATGTTCAATGTGTTAGAAAGACGTTTTAGTATTTTCGGATTTGCATTTTGGCCTCAAGACTTTCATTTGTTTGTAATTTCAATGATTGTTGGAGTAGTAGGGTTAACCTTATTTACCGTGGCTTTCGGACGTATTTTTTGTGGTTGGTTTTGTCCGCAAACTATTTTTATGGAAATGGTTTTCAGACGTATCGAGTATTGGATTGATGGTGACAGAGGAGCTCAAATGCGATTAGCAAAACAAAAGTGGGATGCTGAAAAAATAAGAAAAAGAGTTACTAAATGGATTATCTTTTTTATTTTTTCATTCTTCATTGCTAATGTTTTCTTAGCGTATTTAATTAGCAGCGACGAGTTAATCAAGATGGTTACTGAAGGTCCAGCAAATAATTTAAGTACACTTATTGCTTTATTAATTTTTACAGAAGTTTTCTATTTTGTATTCGCTTGGTTTAGAGAGCAAGTTTGTATTATCGCTTGTCCTTACGGAAGAATGCAAGGTGTTTTATTGGATAATAAATCCATAAATGTTGCCTACGACCATGTAAGAGGAGAAAGTACAAACGGAAGAAAAAAATGGAGAAACGGTGAAGATAGAACAGCAGCAGGTTATGGTGATTGTATCGATTGTAATCAATGTGTAGTAGTTTGTCCAACAGGAATTGATATTCGTAACGGTACGCAATTAGAGTGTATCAATTGTACCGCTTGTATTGATGAATGCGACATTATTATGGATAAAGTAGGATTGCCAAAAGGATTAATCCGCTATGCCAGTGAAGATGAAATTGTCAATAAAGAAAAGTTCAAGTTAACACTTCGAATGAAAGGTTATATTGGAGTTTTAACTTTGTTAATTGGAGTTTTAATTGGAATGTTGTTCTTACGAAATGATGTAGAAGCTAATTTCTTACCTATGTCTGGACAATTATTCCAACATAATGGAGAAAATATTAGAAATTTTTATACTTATAAAGTAGTAAATAAAACTGAAGAAGAATTTGACAATGTTACTGTTAAAATTGTAAATTATAAAGGAGAAATAATATTAGTTGGAAGTCCAGTTATTAAAGTACCAAAACAAGGATTAGTAAGTGGAACATTATATATAGATATTCCAGAGAATTTATTAAAAGACGAAAAAGTACACTTAAAATTAGAATTATATAATGGAGATAAGTTGATTGAAGAAACATCAACAAATTTCCAAGGACCAAGAAACTTTAATTAAAAAAAAGATATTATGAAATTTAATTGGGGAACAGGTATCGTTATTGCTTTTGCGCTTTTTATGACATTTATTTTGTCATATGTGTACAAAGTTCAATCCAATGATAAATATGATCACGAACTAGTAGTAGAAGATTATTACAAAAAAGAAGCATTAGTTCAAGGCGATATTGAAAAACAAGAAAATGCGAATGCATTAACAAATAAAGTTACTATTGAAAATACTGCGGAAGGCGTCAAAATTCAGTTTCCGGTAGATTTCGATTATTCAAAAATTAATGGAAAAGTGTCCTTTTATAGACCGTCAAGTCAGAAATTAGATTTTGAAATTCCGATTTCACTATCTAGTCCACATTTGCTCATACCTAAAAGTAATTTGGCTGACGGTCTTTGGGACATTTCTATAGAATGGAATTACGATGGTGTAGCATATTTAAACAAAGAATCATTTAAATTGTAATGTTTTATTCGGCTTTCATATTTGGGTTAATTAGTAGTTTTCACTGCATTGGAATGTGCGGTCCAATTGCTATGATGTTACCCATTGATAGAACAAATGAAGCCAAAAAAATCACTCAAATTATTACGTATCATATTGGAAAATTAACAACTTACGGAATTCTAGGATTATTGTTTGGTTTATTAGGAAGAAGCTTTTATTTAGCAGGAATGCAACAGCAATTATCTATAATCGTTGGGGTTTTAATGATTATGGTAGCCGTAATTCCTGAAAAAGTATTTGCTAAATATAATTTTTCAAAACCAGTTTACAGATTGATAACGAAAGTAAAATCGAGTTTAGGCCAACAATTTAAAAACAAAAGCTATAAATCGTTGTTTACTATTGGATTATTAAATGGTTTTTTACCTTGTGGAATGGTCTATGTAGCGCTGTTTGGTGCAATTGCTATGCAAAATGTAACTTTAGGAATAGGGTATATGTTACTTTTCGGATTAGGGACAATTCCTATGATGGTAGCAGTAGTTTATGCTTCAGGATTGTTATCTTTTTCATTTAGAGGAGCTATTCAAAAAGCAATTCCGTTAGTAGCAGTTATTATTGGAATGTTATTTATAATAAGAGGTTTAGGGTTAAATATCCCATATTTATCGCCAAGTAATATGAGTTTATTTGTGCAGCCCGAAGCCAATTGTCATTAAATATTTTTTGTTAATAGGGGAAAAGAGTGTTAAGGTTTGTACTTTAGCACTCTTTTTATTGTATAAAAAAGTCCCATCAACTGATGAGACTTTTCTATTTATTATATATTTTGAATCTTAGTTTACAATAAGTTTCTTAGTTGCGATTGCATTTTCAGAAGCCATTTGAACTAAATAAAACCCACTTGATAAATTATTTACTTTGTAAGAATTATCAACTCTCGTAGGGTTTTTAATTTCCTGAATGATTTGACCATTGATATTGTATAAAACAATTGATTTTAATTCTGTTTCAGATGAAATTGTAACTTCGTTATTAACAGCTGGATTTGGATAAATTGAAATAGTGTTTTCAAATTCAAAACTATTAGTTGACAAAGTTGCGCATTGTGTTGGGTATATTTGGCAAACATAACCTGAATTATCAATAAATGGATTTCTGTTATTTTGTCTTGCGTAAATAGCATTATTTCTATCAATTTCTCTTTGACTTACAGGATCGTTTAAATGCCATGTAATTAAAATATTTAAAAAAGTATTGTCAAAAACTTGATTAGATGTTCCATTAAACATATCATATGGCCAAGAAGCAACTTGGTCTTCATAGCGGGTAGCAAAATAAAAAAACATTCTAGCTATGTCGCCTTTAAATTCATTGATAGGTTCAAAAACTGTTGTTGAATAACCTGCTGAGTAACCTGAATTTAAATTGTTTCCTTTTTTTGAACCATTAGAATAGGTATTGGTAGCAACATTAACTCTTCCAAAAGGGAAATTTCCTCTTTGTGCATTTACATATTTATCCGATGGTACTACAAAGTGAGCATCAGAATACATTGGTGTAGCCGAACTAAATACAGATTGCGGAATAATATGTTCTCTATTGTATCTTTGACATTCTGCTGTACCTAATGTGCCATCATCTTGATTAGTTCCATAAGTAAATTCACAATTATCTGGACCAGTTGGATTTTCAGTATACATATCTAACATCGTTCCATTATTTTCATAATATAAATCAATGTCGGATGTAGTGTAAGTAACATATAAGCCTGCATATCCAGGATCAGTTGAAATACGTTCTGATGGAAGTCCATCATTGTTATTATCAATTATTCTTTTTAATTGTGTCTTTAGGGTGTAACCAGTTCCGGTTGCAGTATTATAATATCCTGCAGGAATTTGTGCCAATCCTATAACTGAACACAATAAAAATGCTAATAAAGTAAAGTTTTTTTTCATATACTATTTGTTTTTTCTTTCTAATAATGCCATATAAAATCCATCGAAGCCACTTTCGCTAGCTAAGACTTTTTGGTCTTTAACAAAATTAAACTCTTTTCCGATTTCTGTGCTTAAGAAATGCTTAATTTGTTCTTGATTTTCAGATGGTAAAACCGAACATGTAGCATATACTAATTTCCCGCCAGGTTTTACAATTTTAGAATAATTTTCTAATACTTCAGCTTGAACTTTACGAATATTGTCGATAAATTCAGGTTGTAATTTCCATTTACTATCAGGGTTTCTTTTTAAAACACCTAAACCACTACAAGGCGCATCAATTAAAACTCTATCGGCCTTTTCGTGTAATTTTTTTATTGTTTTTGTACTTTCAATTACTCTAGGTTCAATATTGAAAGCGCCATTACGTTTAGCTCTAATTTTTAAGTGCTTTAATTTACTTTCGTATAAATCCATAGCAATTAATTGTCCTTTATTTTCCATTAAAGAAGCCAAATGCAAGGTTTTTCCACCAGCACCAGCACAAGTATCTACAACTCTCATTCCTGGCTGAACATCCAAGAAATAAGCTACTAATTGCGATGAAGCATCTTGCACTTCAAATAATCCGTCTTTAAAAGCATCAGTTAAAAACACATTTGCTCTTTCAGTTAAAATTAAAGCATCTGGATAATCTTTATGAAACTCAGTTTCGATATTCAAATCCATTAAGATTGCTCTTAATTTTTCTTTTGTTGTTTTTAAGCGATTAACTCTTAAAATCACTTTTGCTTGTTCGTTTTGAGCTGCTAATTCTTTCGTCCAAATTTCTTCACCTAATTCCTTAACACCCAATTCATCCATCCAATCTGGAATAGACTCTCTGAATTTTCTGGTTTTAGTTAATTCGTCAAATTTTCCTTTGATTCTTCTAACAGGTGTTTCTTCAAAATATTTCCAATCGGGTAGGGTATAACCTCTTAATACTGCCCAAACGGCAAATATTCTCCAAATTTTATCTCTATCAAAAGGTTCTTTAACCTCTGCAATTTCTGTGTATAAACGTTTCCATCTTACAATTTCATAAATTGTTTCGGCTACGAATTTTCTATCATGACTTCCCCAACGCTTGTCTTTTTTTAAAGCTCTAGCAACGACTTTATCGGCATATTCACCTTCATTAAAAATCGCCATTAGCGAATCTATCGTAGTGAATACTAAATTTCTGTGTAATCTCATTATTTATTTTAAATCAGCCTGCAAAGATACGAATTAAAATAAAAAAGCTGTCAAATTTGACAGCTTTAATTTTATCCTCTTCCTCCAGCTCTGGATCCAGAACTTCTAGAATTTGAATCGCCTCTAGGAGCGCTATTTCTAGATTGAGAATTTCCTTTTGATGAACTACCTCTTGTTTCAGAATTTCCTCTGTTTCCATTGCTAGTTACAGTTCCTCTTTCTCTTGAAGAATTACTTCTGTTTTCTGAATATTCTCTATTACTACTTGATCTTGTACCTTGATTTCTGTTTCTTGTTTCAGTGGTAACTCTTGTGTCGGAAGTTCCTCTAGTACCATTATTTCTTGGATTACTCGTTTCAGTTCTTGTTCTAGGAGTATTTACTGAGTTTTCTCTTGTTTCACGATTTCCTCTAGTACCGTTATTTGTAATTCTTGTTTCATTAGGAGTCATTTCATTTCTATTTCTTGGAGTACGAGTGTTTCTATTGTTATCTAGCTCCTGACGGTTGCTGTAACCTGAATTTCTGTGAGCAAAAGAACGATTTGGATGCATTCTTTCATACCCATTTCCTCTTCTTCCGTAGTAATTGTTATAAACGTTTGCACATCTTCTATAACTTGCATAATGATATGAATGACCAAAGTTGATGTGTACATGAATATGGTTTCTATATCTAAAAATTGGGAATGGATTCCAATAATAGTAATAACTTGGGTAATAACCCCAATACCAAGATGAGCAATATGGACGATAATTTCCTACCCAAAATGTATTGTAAATTATAGGAGTGTGAACATAAATTGGTTCGTAAATATAATTGGTTCCATACATGTAAACATCACCAACAACTTGTATTTGTACTTGGTTATTTCTATCACGTTCTACTTCAATTGTCGCAACATCTTGAAAAACATCTTTTTCTAAAACAGCTTGAACAACGACTAAATGGACATTCCCTTCAACCGATTCAATAACTCTTAAATAATCTACATAATTATCGTTATTTAAATCTAAGTTTGAAATTTGAGTTTTTGGGTCGTTTAAACGTCTTTCAAAGTCTTCTAAATTAGAAGCATCTCCAAAAACAGTTGCCACAGCTCTTAAATCTAAGTTATCGCTGATATCAGAATTTGTTGCAGTTACAGTAGTTTTTTCTTGTGCAAAAATTGAACTTATTGTCAACGTAGCCAATAAACTCAGATGTATCAATTTAGTTTTCATAATATTTTCGTTTAAGGGTTCTTAATTTTATATTTCATTATCCAATTACTGTGCCAAAGTTTTTTATTATGTGTTAATGTGTTGGTAATCAAAAGTTTGTAAAATATATTTTTGCTTTAAAACATTTCAACTATATTTGAAGATAAATCCAATTCAAATGAAAAAAACCTTTTTATTACTATTATTTATTAGTTTAACATCACTAGCTCAAAACAAAAAAATTAAATCGGAAGTTATTCTCGAAACTAAAATGAGTTGTAGAGCTATTTTAGTTGATGATGAAAAAATTTGGTTAGGAATGGATAAAGGGCGTTATGGATTTTACGATAAGAAAAAAGACACTACAATTTTAAAAGATATCCAATCAGTTGCTAGAAATACTGAATTTAGAAGTATTGCAGGAACAAAAGAAGCCATTTTTATTTTAGCAGTTGGCAATCCAGCTATGTTGATTCGTATTGACAAGAAGACCTTGGAAGAAACTGTTGTGTACAAAGAAGAACACGAAAAAGTGTTTTATGATAGTATGCAATTTGTTGATGAACTAAATGGATTTGCCATGGGTGACCCAATTGAAAGCTGTTTAGCATTTATAAAAACTAATGATGGAGGCAAAACGTGGCATAAAGTAAATTGCGATGTTTTACCAAAAGTTTCAGAAGGTGAAGCCGCTTTTGCAACTAGTAATACTAATTTAACTATAAAAGGGAAATCGATTTTTATGGTTTCGGGTGGAAAGAAATCTCGTGTTTTTGTTTCTAAGGATTTTGGTGTTACTTGGAAAGTGTATGAAACGCCAATTGTTCAAGGGGAAGAAATGACCGGAATTTTTACTGCAGACTTTTACAATGAAAAAATCGGAATAATTGCAGGAGGAAATTACATGAAGCAAGACCAAAATTGGGCCAACAAAGCCATTACTAAAAATGGAGGAAAAACTTGGAAATTAATTGCCGAAAAAGAAGCTTTTGGATACGCTTCGTGTGTACAATTTGTTCCAAATAGCAAAGGAAAGCAGCTAATTTCTGTTGGTGGAACCGGAATGTTTTATTCGGATGATTTTGGTAAAAGTTGGACAAAATTTTCTGATGATAAAGATTTTTTCACATTCAGATTTGAATCAGAAAAAGTGTTTTATGCAACAGGTAAGAATAAATTAGTTCAATTTATTATAGAATAAAAAAAGCGTCCATTATATTTTTGGGCGCTTTTTATGTTAAATAACTAACCTCTTCTTTTTTCTCGCATTTGTTTTAATAATTCTCTATTAAAATCTTCTTCCGCTTTTTTAAGTTTGATGATTTTCTTGGCACTAATAACGCCTTGCAAATCTTTTATGAATTTTTTGCGAAGTGCAAATAAATTTTCTTCAATTGTTTCCATTTGAGCTAATAAGGTAGAAGCTTCTTTTTCAGTTAATTTTTCAACACTTCCTGGCTCAAATCTATCTAAAATAGCTCTCATTTTTTCGTGGCGTAATTCTGCTTGCTTTTCATCAAAAGCATTGTAAATAGGCCAAAATTTTTGTGCTTCTTCAGTTGTTAAATTTAGCTGTTCTGTAATGTAAGCAACTTTTAATGCTTTTACTTTTTCTTTTTTTTCTCTAAATCCTTGTGCAAAGGATAAAGAAGTAACTAAAAGAAATATAATTGGGAATATAAATTTAGTTTTCATAATGTATTTTATTGCTCGTTAATATAATATTCTAAGTTTTCTGATTCTGAAAGATACTCTTCTAAAACATCAGAGTTAGCCTCGTTTAATGATAAACTATTTTCTAATGCTGTAATATCTTCATTGGTTAAGTGTTGCGTTAACTCATTAGTGTTAATGCTTTGTTGTTGTGATAAATACATCTCAATAGTAGAATCGTCTAAGTTACTTTCGCTTGCCATGTTAAAATAAACAGGAATAGCAATTGCAAGTAAAAAAACTGCTGCAATAGCACTTATCCAAACTTGTTTTCTATAAAATAAGGAAACTACTTTTGTTTCTTTTTCGGTCGAAATTTGTTCCATCATTTTAGCTTCGAATTGATCAAAGTAATTTTCTGGAACTTTAAATCCGGCTTTCATTTTGTTGCTATGTTCTATATCAAATGGTTTCATATCTATTGGACAAAAATAATGCTAAAAGGTTTAATTTGTATGTAAAAAATCTTCAATTTTCTTTACAGCTATATGGTAACTTGATTTTAAAGCACCAACAGAAGTATTTAGAATTTCAGACATTTCTTCATATTTTAGTTCTTCAAAATATTTCATTTTAAAAACTAATTGTTGTTTATCAGGTAAAGTAGCAATGGCTTTTTGTAGTTTTAATTGGATTTCATCTCCATCAAAATAAACATCACTTTCTAATTTATTTATTGCTTTTTGTTGGGCTTCTTCGTTTGAAATACCTTGTTTTTTTGCTCTTTGTTGCATGAAAGTTATAGCTTCATTAGTAGCAATTCGGTACATCCAAGAATACAATTTACTATCACCTTTAAAGTTTTTTAGATTGGCAAATATTTTTATAAAAGTATTTTGAAGTACATCATCGGCATCATCATGATTTAAAACCATATTCCTTATGTGATAATACAAAGGCTTTTGATACAATTGCAGGAGCTTTCGAAACGCTTCATTTTGCGTTTTCGGGTTTAATAATTCGGATATGAAAGCTTTTTCGTCTTGCAAAATGCGATATTTGTTTATAAGACTAAAGATATTCAAAAAGGTTTAATTTTAATTTTTGTTTTAGTAAAAAAACAAGTTTCCCTTTGTAACTTTGCTTTGTAGAAACTACGATAGTTAATAATATGAAAGATTTAAGCAATTATAGAAAATCATACGAAAAGAGCGAATTACTGGAAAACCAAATTCCGGAAGATCCAATTAACTTATTTCATAAATGGTTTTATGAAGCGGAAGATTTAAACGCTGCAGAGGAAGTTAATGCCATGACCGTTACGACAATTGGTTTAGACGGATTTCCGAAAGCGCGTGTGGTGTTGCTTAAAAAATTTAATGAAGAAGGTTTTATTTTTTATACCAATTACAATTCGGAAAAAGGAAAGGCTATTTTAAATAATCCGAATGTGTGTTTGTCTTTCTTTTGGCCAACGGTGGAACGTCAGATTATTATAAAAGGAATTGCTGAAAAAACGGCTGAGAATATTTCCGATAATTATTTTGCATCGCGTCCTGATGGAAGTAAGTTAGGTGCAATTGTTTCGCCTCAAAGTGAAGTAATCCCGAATCGTGAGTTTTTAGAAAACAATTTAAAACAATTAGAAAAAGAGTGGAAGGGGAAAGAAATTTTGCGTCCGGCACATTGGGGTGGCTTTTTAGTTCGACCAGTAGAAGTGGAGTTTTGGCAAGGAAGACCCAACCGTTTGCATGACAGAATTCGTTATAAATTAACTAACGAATACGATTGGAAAATAGAACGATTATCACCTTGATAATCAATATTTTACTTTTTTTATACAAAATCCTGAGTTTTTTAACTTGGGATTTTTTTATTTCTGTAAGTAAAGTTGTAAGTAATTGATATCCAAATGTTTAAAACGTTAAATTTTGATGTATTTCATCGATTTTTTTTGCAAGTTACCGATGATTTTGTACATTTGTCTTGTTAATCAATCACTTAATCGATTTTTAGTGTTTATTAACACAACAACAACTAAAAAAACTCTCTACTTATGAAAAAATTAATGATTACTCTTTTTGCCCTAACAATTGGTTTATCATCTTTAACTTCATGTTCTTCTGATTCAGAAAGCGCAACAAACACTACAAACACTACAGACGAAACGGTAAGAAGTTATACACATTCTGCCTTAGAGTTAGAATTGTTAGACGAAGTTAATACTTACAGAGTTTCTGTTGGTTTAAATCCATTAGAAATTATTGAACACATTTCATACAAATCATCTGAGCATAATGATTATATGTTATCTACTCAAACAGTTACTCATGAAGGTTTTGATGAAAGAAAATCAAATTTACAAGAAGTATTAGGAGCTTATAGAGTAGGAGAAAATGTAGCTTTTGCTTTTTCTTCTGCAGAAGCAACTGTTAATGCATGGGTAAACAGTGCTAGTCACAAAGCGAACTTAGAAGGCGATTATACTCATTTTGGAGCTTCAATAAAAATAGATGATCAAGGTAGAAAATACTACACTAATATGTTCATTAAGAAATAAAGATTTCATGTTTGTTTATAGAAAAAGCAGCTATTTTGAAAAGAATAGCTGCTTTTTTGTTTTCAATGTATATTATTATCAGCGTTAATTTTTTTCTATTCGCAACGTATCCAATCAACGAAAGGGAACTCCGAAATTTCTTTAGTAATAAGTTTTGATTCGTCAGTAACAAGTCTTAAATGAGCAATCTGATTTTTTTCTTTAAGTTTGATTGACTTTTCCGTGTCTTTATTTTTTATTAATACTTTATTAATTTTTGCACCTTCATATTCCATATTTTTTTCAAGTTCAATAAGTAACCAGTTTTTATTTTCATTAAAATCGATACGTTCAGAAATTTTACCTTTAATTGGCAAAAAATCAGAAATTACATTTTTCCTAAAATCCAATAAATTGATTTCTTTTCCAATTAGGTTTGATGATTCAACTACTTTAAGCAAACCTAAGAATAGTAATGGAAGAAAATTAATTTTAAGACTATAGCTACCAAGTCCTAATGTGAAAGCTAAAGTAAAACTTGATTGAGATAAATTGAAAATCGGTTCAATTATAATTACTTGTGCAATTAACCAAATGTAAATTAATTTAGTTGAAAAACTATTTTTTCTAAAAAATAGGATTGTGCTAATTATACCAATTATAGATAATAGTATTGAGAGAGAAAAATTATTTATGTTGCTTAATATATTCAGGACACTTAAAACAAAAACAATTATTGGTAAAATTGTTTCTTTAGAAATTTCAAATTTTCTTTTCATTTAGAACTTATTAAATTATAGCTAACTAGTAAACACCCTCAAATATATAAAACTTTTATTACATCTAAAATTGAAAAAGCAGCTGTGAAAAATATCAACAACTGCTTTTTCGTCGTCATGAAAACATTGAGATTACATTTTTAAAATTATAAATTCACTTCTTCTGTTTTTTTGGTGTTGGGCTTCAGAACAAGGAACTTTGTCTTTACATTCGTTTACTAACTCAGTTTCGCCATAACCTTTGGCAGTTAATCTTGATTTATCAATTCCGTTTTTAATCATGAAATCCATGGTGGCTTTAGCTCTTCGGTTAGATAATGTTTCGTTATATTTATGAGTTTGTCGGCTATCGGTATGAGAACGAATATCTACTTTCATATCAGGATTTTGTTTCATCACGGCTATGATTTTTTCTAAATCTTTAGCAGCATCAGGTCGGATATTCCATTTGTCTAAGTCGAAATAAATCAGACTAATATCAAATACTTTTGCTAAATCGGTTCCAGTTTCAACTAAGAATACGTTTCGATCTAATGCTAAATTCACTATTGAAAGGTTATCTGTATTTTCAGTAGCAAACATTTTCTCTGCAGATTCATAATCTTTTTTAGAAGCTCTAATCGTATAGTTTTCTCTACATTCAATGGCTAAACTATATTTTCCTAAAGCATTAGATTTGGTTTCAGTTACTTTCTTGTTATTTTCATCAAAGATTTCAACGGTAGCATCAATTAAGATTTCGCCAGTTTTTAAATCTGTAATAAAACCTTCTACGGTGTAATTACATTTGGTAAAACTGTAAATATCGTCATAACCCACGCTTCCTATACGATTTGATGATAAATACCCTTTATGTTCCTTATCCATAATGATACAAAAATCATCAAGCGGACTATTGATTGGTTTTCCCATATTCATTGGTTTTTCATACCCTAAAGCAGTGATTTTTGCTTTATAAATATCCAAACCACCTAATCCAGGATAACCATCAGAGGCAAAGTATAAATTGTTGTCGTCGTCTAGGAATGGAAACGTTTCTTTACTTTCGGTATTAATTGTTTTGCCTAAATTTTCTGGTTTTCCAAAATTTCCATTACCGTCAATATTCACTTTGTATAAGTCAGAACTTCCAAAACCTCCTGGCATATCAGATACGAAGTACAAGGTTTTTTCATCAAAACTTAATGCTGGATGAGCCGTACTATAATCATCACTGCAGAAAGGAAGTTCTTTTACATTGGTCCAAACACCATCAATTAAATTAGCTTTGTAAATTTTGATTAAAGTACTTTTGTCATCTGCTTTTCCTTTTTTTCCAGAATTAAAATTATTTCTGGTAAAATATATGGTTTTGCCATCTTTTGAAAATACAGGAGTTGACTCGTTGTATTTTGTATTAATCACATTCGAAAAGTTGACCGGACTACTTAATTTGTAAGCATTGTCTTTTTCTACAACATACAAATCTCTATAATTTTGTTCGGTCCAAGGATTGATTTTTTTGTATAGCGCACCTTCTTTTCGTGAGGATGAATAAACGATTTTGTCTCCAAAAAACGCTGTTCCAAAATCTGAAAATTCAGAATTAATATCAGTAGGAGTAACGGTGAATTTCCCTGAATGAATTTCAATATCTTTTAGATAGTCTTTGTTTTCTGCATATAATTTAGCTCTAGAGTCTGGACTTTTCTCATAGAATTTAGCCATGTAAGCATCTGATTTTTCATATTCTTCAGAAGCTTTTAGTGCTTGTGCATATCTAAAATAATATTCAGGTTCTTGTTCTGGATTCAATTCGAATAGTTTTCCATACCATTTAGCAGCAGTTAGTAAATTACTATTGAAATAATAGGCATTTCCTAATTTTTGGAACAACTCGGGAGATTCATATCCTTTTTCGGCTACTTTTTCATAAATCTCAATAGCATCAACATATGAATACTTGTTGTACTTTTTATCGGCTTCCGCAATTTGAGCATTTTGAGACCAAACTGAAAATGAGAAACCTATTATTGATAATATTATATATATCGTTTTCATAATCAATTTTTTAGAAGAATCTAGGGTCAGAGATTCTGTTGTTATTAAAGAATTCGTATCGTAAGAAAATTTCATGTGAACCTGAATTGTAATTGGCAAGTTCGGTTGTTTCCATATCGTAACCATATCCAATGAACCAAGAATCAGAAATTTGGAATCCTGCTAAGGCACTTATTGAAGCATCCCAACGATAAGAAGCACCAAGGGTTAGTTTCTCATGAATTAGGAAATTTCCAGTTAAATCGATTTGAATTGGAGCACCTTCAACCGCTTTTGTTAAAAATGCAGGTTTGAATTTGAAGTTATCGCTAAATTCAAAAACGTGGCCACCAATAACATAAAAGTGCATTTTTTCTTTGTTGATTTGCGTATTATTATCATTGTAATGATAGGTTTCAAAGACATTAGGAACAGAAACTCCTAGATAGGTTTGTTCAGAGAACAAGTACAATCCAGCACCAACGTTTGGAGAAAATTCAGTATCCATATTTTGAAATTCAGGATCTAGAGGATTATAAATATCCAATTTATTAATATCCAATTTGAATAGGTTAGCTGTTCCTTTTAAGCCTAATGACAATTTGAAATTATCAGAAATTTGAATGAAATAAGCTAAATCAGCTGATATTTCGTTTTCAGATGTTGGCCCTAATTGATCGTTAACAAATGATATTCCCCAACCAAAATTTGAATCTCCTAATGGAGCATTGATTGCAAAGTTATTGGTTACTGGAGCGCCATCTAATCCAACCCATTGATTTCTATGTAACAGAAAAGCAGTAATTGTTTCTCTGGAACCCGCATAAGCCGGATTTACATTAGCGGTATTGTACATATACATGGTATATTGAGAATCTTGCTGAGCAGCACTCTCGTTTATAACTCCAAGCGTAGTTAAAACTAACAGCATTAAAGAAGTTATTTTTGATGTTATATAGCGTTTCATAATGTTCTATTTACTTTGAATATATAAATAACCAGATTTTTCAATATTTTGTTTTTCAGTACCATACAAATCGTACTCATATTTTAAAATATAGAAATAAGTTCCAGCAGGTAATAGGTCGTTTCCAGAAACAGAATTGTGCTCGTTTGAATAACCATTGAATACTTTGTTCACATTATCATATCCTTTAATAGTGTAAACTTTAATTCCCCAACGATTGTATATTTCTACAGAATTGTTTGGATAACAATCAATACCTTCGATGTAGAAAATGTCGTTCATTCCATCATTATTAGGAGAAACAGCATTGTAAATTTTAATATCACAAGCCACGTGAACTACTTGAGTAAAAGTTGCAATATTTCCGCAATCGTCTTCAGCAGTCCAAGTTCTGTTTAAATCGTATTTGTTAATACATTCGCCATCAATTCTAACTTCATTAAAACTGATTGTAGTTGCACCACAATTATCAGAAGCTGTTATACTTGCTACGGCAGGAATTCCATCGCAATATGCATAAACAACTAGACTTGGAATAGTACCTGTAAAAACCGGAGGTGTTGTATCTTGGATAGTTATGGTTTGTGTATGTGTAGTTACATTTCCACAAGCATCAGCTGCAGTCCAAGTTCTTATGATTTGACTTTCATTATCACAGCTTCCGTTTATTTCTTGCTCAGTGAAAGTTACATTTACAATTCCACAAACGTCTGTAGCAGTAAGTGTTGCAGCACTTAGAACCGTTGTATTACATTCAATTATTTCATCAGCAGGTAAACTTTCTACGAATGTAGGATTAGAATTATCTTGAACAATTATTACTTGATTGTGAGTTGTAGTGTTTCCACATACATCAGTTGCNGTTACATCTGTTGGTAAAGCTTCTACGAAAGTTGGATTAGAGTTATCTTGAACGGTAATCACTTGATTATGAATTGTTGTGTTGCCACATTCATCAGTTGCAGTCCAAGTTCTTGTTAATGTATATTCGTTTGCACAAGTTCCGTCAGTTCTAACTTGATTGTAAGTTACCGTTGTAGTTCCACAAACATCTGTTGCAGTTAAAGTAACTGGAGTAGGAACAGCGTTACATTCTACCGATACATTTGCAGGTAAAGTTTCAACGAATGTTGGATTAGAGTTATCTTGAACAGTAATCACTTGATTGTGAATTGTTGTGTTTCCACATTCATCAGTTGCAGTCCAAGTTCTTGTTAACGTATATTCGTTTGCACAAGTTCCATCAGCTCTAACTTGATTGTAAGTTACTGTTGCAGTTCCACAAACGTCTGTTGCAGTTAAAGTAACTGGAGTTGGGATTGCATTACATTCAACAGTAACATCCGCAGGTAAAGTTTCAACGAATGTTGGATTAGAATTATCTTGAACAGTAATCACTTGATTATGAATTGTTGTGTTTCCACATTCATCAGTTGCAGTCCAAGTTCTAGTCAATGTATATTCGTTTGCACAAGTTCCGTCAGTTCTAACTTGATTGTAAGTTACCGTTGTAGTTCCACAAACATCTGTTGCAGTTAAAGTAACTGGAGTAGGAACAGCGTTACATTCTACCGATACATTTGCAGGTAAAGTTTCAACGAATGTTGGATTAGAGTTATCTTGAACAGTAATCACTTGATTGTGAATTGTTGTGTTTCCACATTCATCAGTTGCAGTCCAAGTTCTTGTTAACGTATATTCGTTTGCACAAGTTCCATCAGCTCTAACTTGATTGTAAGTTACTGTTGCAGTTCCACAAACGTCTGTTGCAGTTAAAGTAACTGGAGTTGGGATTGCATTACATTCAACAGTAACATCCGCAGGTAAAGTTTCAACGAATGTTGGATTAGAATTATCTTGAACAGTAATCACTTGATTATGAATTGTTGTGTTTCCACATTCATCAGTTGCAGTCCAAGTTCTTGTTAATGTATATTCGTTTGNAAAGTTTCAACGAATGTTGGATTAGAATTATCTTGAACAGTAATCACTTGATTATGAATTGTTGTGTTTCCACATTCATCAGTTGCAGTCCAAGTTCTAGTTAATGTATATTCGTTTGCACAAGTTCCGTCAGTTCTAACTTGATTGTAAGTTACGTTTGCAGTTCCACAAAGGTCAGTTGCAGTTAAAGTAACTGGAGTAGGGATTGCATTACATTCTACCGTTACATTTGCAGGTAAAGCTTCTACGAATGTTGGATTAGAATTATCTTGAACAGTTATTACTTGATTGTGAGTTGTAGTGTTTCCACATACATCAGTTGCAGTCCAATTTCTAGTTAATGTATATTCGTTTGCACAAGTTCCGTCAGTTCTAACTTGATTGTAAGTTACGTTTGCAGTTCCACAAAGGTCAGTTGCAGTTAAAGTAACTGGAGTAGGGATTGCATTACATTCTACCGTTACATTTGCAGGTAAAGCTTCTACGAATGTTGGATTAGAATTGTCTTGAACAGTTATTACTTGATTGTGAGTTGTAGTGTTTCCACATACATCAGTTGCAGTCCAATTTCTAGTTAATGTATAATCGTAAGTACAAGTTCCGTTTGTTCTAACTTCAGTGTAAGTAACAGTTGCAGTTCCACAAAAGTCGGTTGCTGTTAAAGTTACAGCTGTTGGAACAGCGTTACATTCTACAGTTACATTTGCAGGTAAACTTTCTACGAATGTTGGATTAGAATTATCTTGAACAGTAATCACTTGATTGTGAATTGTTGTGTTACCACATTCATCAGTTGCGGTCCAAGTTCTAGTCAATGTATATTTGTTTGCACAAGCTCCATCAGTTCTAACTTGATTGTAAGTTACGTTTGCAGTTCCACAAACATCAGTTGCAGTTAAAGTAACTGGAGTTGGAACAGCGTTACATTCTACCGTTACATCTGTTGGTAAAGTTTCTACAAATGTTGGATTAGAGTTATCTTGAACAGTAATCACTTGATTGTGAATTGTTGTGTTGCCACATTCATCAGTTGCGGTCCAAGTTCTTGTTAATGTATATTCGTTTGTACAAGTTCCATCAGTTCTAACTTGATTATAAGTTACATTTGTAGTTCCACAAACATCAGTTGCAGTTAAAGTAACTGGAGTAGGGATTGCATTACATTCTACCGTTACATCTGCTGGTAAAGCTTCTACGAAAGTAGGAGGAGTTGTGTCATCGATTGTAAAGTTTTTACTTATTGATGCTGAGTTATTACATGCATCTAAAACCGTGTAAGTTCTTGTTACAACAATTGGGCAAGTTCCTGTTTGCGTATCAATATAAGAAATGCTACTTATACTAGAATCATCAGTAATGGTTCCTCCAACACTTTGGAAAGTTGTTAAATCAATTGTTGTTGCTACGCTTGAATAAGGTAAATCTGTAACATCAATTATTGCTGTAGAACAACCCTCTAAAGTTTCATCTGGAGTTATAGTTACTACTGGAGGTATTGTATCACCATTTAATATAGTAAATGAAGCATTTTTAATACATCCAAAAGAGTCGGTTAATTGTACACTATAGTTTCCAGGAGAAAGATTTGTAATATCTTGTGTTGTAGCTCCATTACTCCAAAGATAACTATAAGGAGGTGTTCCTCCATTTACAGTGATATCAATTTCACCATCATTAGAAGTTGAACAACCAACAGTTGATATTGATGATGTTATTTGAATTTCTGTTGGATATACAATTGGAAATAAATAAGAATTTGATAATCCTAAATTATCCGTAACAGTAAGTTCTGCAGAATATCCCATACTATTATCATATACAAAAGTTGGGTTTTCTAAAATTGAATCAGTAGTTCCATTATTATCAAAATCCCAAGCATAAGTGTAAGGTGGAGTACCACCAGATGTTGTAGAATTAAAATTTACAGTAGTTGAACTTCCTACCGTACAAGCTGTATAATCAAATTCAACTGCTAATGGAGCTGTAACTGCAATGTTGTCTGGTAAATCACATTGTGATTTATTGTAAGAAGAACAATCGTATGGAACTAGCTCGGTATCGTCACCATTAGTTCTCCAAACGATTAATATTCTACTTAATGTAATTTCTTGACCACAAATCCATGTAAATGGACCGTATAAAGGAATTTGCCCAGCTCCGGGTTGTACTGTCCTAAAATCAACATTTAAAGGTATAGTTGCTTGTCCTTCAATGTTTAAATCAGCAAACATACGTGAGTGATGAACTGCACTTGCTGAATTAGATGTGTAGTTTAGCATCACATATAAATCTTGTGGTGTTCCAATAGTACAAGTTGTATTATTTAATGGCACACCATTTACATCTGTAAGACTTAAGAAGACATCAACCAAAGTATAGTTATTAGATGTACAATTGTAATAACTTAAATAATAATCTGGAGGAGATCCGCATAATCTCAAATCGGGTCTAATAGCACTAAATTGACTATAAATAGTATTAAAGCCAACGAATACTAATAAAATCAATAATCTTAATTTAGTTTTCATAACTTCATATTTAGGGATACATAAAGTTATCTCACAATCAGATAATTAAAAATGATAAATATCAGTTATGCGAAGTTTTGAAATGAAATATTTAAAACATAAAAAAGCAGTTATTAATATAATAACTGCTTTTCCAAAAATGATATAGATATGTGTGTAGGTTACATTTTTAGTACGATAAATTCGCTTCTTCTATTTTTTTGATGATCTGCTTCGCTACATGGAACGTCGTCTGAACAATTGTTTACCAATTGTGTTTCTCCATATCCTTTTGCTGTTAATCTGTTTCGGTTGATACCGTTTTTAACCATAAATTCTAAAGTAGATTTTGCTCTTCTGTCTGACAACAGTTCGTTGTATTTGTGAGTTTGTCTACTATCGGTATGTGAACGAATATCTATTGTCATATTTGGATATTGGTTCATAACGGCAATAATTTTTTCTAAATCTTCTGCAGCATCTGGTCTTATATTCCATTTGTCTAAATCGAAATAAATAATGCTTACACCAAGTATTTTACCTAAATCGGTTCCTACTTCAACTGGGAATATATTTCGTTTTAATTCAATGTCTAATTTAGATTCACCAGTTTTGGTTACGGGGCCAAAGGGTTTTTCATTCGTTTCATATTCTTCTTTTGATGCTCTTACGTAATATTTTTTATTACATTCAATTTTAAAGGAATAGGCGCCTTTTTCTGAAGCAGTAGTTTCACTAATTTGATTCATTTTATCATCAAACAGAATCACTTTTGCATTTGGCAGAATTTCTTTTGTATCTACATCGGTAATTAAACCTGATAATGTATGTGTACAAACGGTGAACGTATAGATATCATCATAACCGCTTCCGCCATCTCTAT
The DNA here is from genome assembly GCF_025909975.1 of Flavobacterium lacisediminis. Classification (GTDB taxonomy): domain Bacteria; phylum Bacteroidota; class Bacteroidia; order Flavobacteriales; family Flavobacteriaceae; genus Flavobacterium; species Flavobacterium lacisediminis. Next base: position 72,737 of record NZ_JAPCIO010000009.1, read on the forward strand.
TGGATGAGAAAAATCCTAAACCATCTTTGTTGGTAACATAGCCAAAATCATCCATTGGACTATTTAATGGTTTTCCAACATTTACAGGTTTTTCAAAAGAATTGTTAGCTGATTTTGCTTCAAAAATATCTAAACCACCAAGTCCTGGATGTCCATCTGATGCGAAGAACAAATTGTTATCAGCATCAACAAAAGGGAACGTTTCTCTTCCTTCTGTATTGATAGTTGGACCTAAATTTTCAGGTGTTCCAAATTTACCATTAGAATCGATAGATACTTTGTACAAATCAGAAAATCCAAAACTTCCAGGCATATCCGAAGCAAAATACATGGTTTTTTCATCTGGACTCAACGTTGGATGTGCTGTTTTGTAATTGTCGTTTGAAAAAGGAACTTCTTTTACATTTGTCCATTCGCCATTGACTAATTCTGCTTTGTAAATTTTTTCCATGATAACTTTGTCATCACTTTTACGTTTTTTACCGTCGTTGTAATTGTTTCGGGTAAAATACATGGTTTTTCCATCTTTAGTGAAAACAGGAGAGGACTCGTTAAATTTGGTATTCACGGTTTTAGAAAAGTTTTCTACACTTCCTAATTTTCCATCATTATCCATTGAAGCAACGAATAAATCAGTAAAATTTTGTTTAGTCCAATCGTGAATTTTTGTATACTGATTGCCTTCGCTTCTTGAAGAAGTAAATACAATTTGTTTTCCAAAAAATGTTGGACCGTAGTCAAAGAACTCTGAATTTACATCGGTTTTATCCATGGTGTATTTTCCAGAAACGGCATTAATATCAGTTAAGTAGTCTTTATTTTGTTGATATAACTTTGCTCTAGAATCATCTGTTTTTTGAGCAAATAATTCCATGTACTGATTTGATTTTTCGTAATTTCCTTCGGCTTTTAAGGCTTGCGCATATCTAAAATAATACTCTGAATCCACTTCTTGATTTAGTGCAAAAAGTTCGCCATACCATTTAGAAGCTTTATCTAATTCACCATTAAAGTAGTAAGCATTTCCTAATTTTTCGAATAATTCAACCGATTTATATCCTTTTTCGGCCACTTTCTCATAAATTTCGATTGCGTCTATATAGGAATATTTGTCGTATTTTTTGTCCGCTTTGTTTAGCTTAGACCCTTGTCCGAAAGCACCAATTGTGATGCTTAAGACGAATACTAGTGTATATAATGTTTTCATAATCGTAAAATTTAAAAGAATCTAGGTGCTGAAACTCTACTTCTGTTGAAAAACTCATATCGTAAGAATATCTCGTGAGAACCTGAATTATAATTAGATAACTTAGTGGTTTCTAAATCATAACCATATCCAATGAACCATGAATCTGAAATTTGAAATCCTGCTAAAGCACTTACAGAAGCATCCCATCTGTATGCAGCTCCTAAAGTTAGTTTATCAAAGAACAAAAAGTTAGCTGTTATATCTGCTTGCAAAGGAGCTCCTTCTACAATTTTACTTAAAAGAGCAGGTTTAAAATCTATGTTATCACTAAGTGTAAATACATGTCCTGCAATAAAATAAAAATGCATTTTTTCTTTAGTAATTTCAACATTGTTATCATTATATCGATATGATTCGAAAAAATTAGGTACAGATAACCCAAAATAGGTTTTGTCTGAAAAAAGGTATAATCCAGCTCCTACATTTGGAGAAAATTCGGTATCCATATTTTGAAATTGAGGATCAAGAGGATCAAAAATTCTCAATTTATTTACGTCTAACTGAAATAAATTAGCTGTTCCTTTCAAACCTAACGAAAGTTTATAATTTTCAGAAACTTGAATAAAATAAGCCAAGTCAACTGAAATTTCATTTTCTGTTACAGGACCAATTTCATCATTCACAAAATTTAATCCAATTCCAAAATTTGAATCACCTAAAGGAGAATTAATGGAGAAATTATTAGTTACTGGTGCACCATCTAATCCCACCCATTGATTTCTATGTAGTAAAAATGCTGTTACAGTCTCCCTAGATCCAGCATAAGCTGGATTTACCATAGAAGTATTGTACATATATTGAGTATATTGAGAATCCTGTTGAGAATAGCACATACTGTGTAAAATGAATGCACAAATTATAGTTAAAATCGTTTTCATCTTGTTCGTATTTAAGTTGCTTTAATCTATTAACGGTTTAGGTATAAATATCCTGATCGATCGTGTTTCTTATTTTCTTCATCTGTATATTTCAGAATGTAAAAATAAGTTCCGTCTGGTAAAAGTTCATTTTTATTTATGGTATTTTTACCTTCAGATATTCCTTTGAACGATTTAAGATTATTATCATAACCTGTTTCGTCATAAACTAAAATTCCCCATCTGTTATAAATTTCTACTGTATTATCTGGATAACATTCAAGTCCGTCGATGAAAAAGATATCATTTGAGCTATCGTCATTTGGTGAAATTGCATTGTAAACGGTAATATCACAAGCGGCTAACACCACACAATCATCATTAACATTCAAATATACTTCATAAATCATCGGACATGTATTGTCTTCTAATTCAACTACATATTGTAAAGTGTAGTATCCTAAAGTTACATTAGTTGGATTGAAAATACTTCCATTTAATCCACCAGAATTGGTTACTTCATGCCACTCTCCATTTGTAGGAATTGAATCGTCTAATATAGTAAATAAATCTATCGGATTTTCTTCAATACATATTGCGAAAGGAATTGCATCAAACGGCTCTTCAATACGTACGTTGATTGTTTGAGTAAAATTTGCCTCGTTTCCACAATTGTCAGAAACAACCCATTCACGTACGATTACATATTCATAAATTGAAATGACAGTTGATGTTTCATTATAAACAACTTCTTGAATTCCTGAACAATTATCTGTAAAACCTAATTCAGGAACTGCAGGAATTTCAGAACAAGAAACACTTATTTCAGAATCAATAGGTGTAGTTAACATCGGTGGAGTAGTATCAAATACAGTTATTACTTGAGTATAATTTGAACTGTTATTACAGCTATCAGTTATAGTCCAAGTTCTGTTAATAATATATTCTCCTTCACATTGTGATTCTTCTTTGTTAATAGTATCTAAAACTGTAATTATAATATCCCCACAATTATCAGAACCTGTCATATTTGCAGGATTAGGAATTGCATCACATGATACTGATATATTTTGAGGTAATTCACTAGTGAAAAATGGATTAGTGTTATCAATAATTGTAAATGTAGCAGTAGTTGAAGAACTATTTCCGCAGTTATCAGTAGCTGTAAAAGTTACCGAAGCCGAACCTGTTGCTCCACAAGTATCAGAAACTGAAGTAAAGTTGTTGCTCCAAGTTACAGAAGAACAAACATCAGTTGCTGAAGCACCACCATTTGAAGCCAACCAAGCGTTTAGTGCAGCAGTGTTTCCAGCACCATCACATTGTACTTCTAAATTCGAAGCTTGAACAGAAATCACAGGATTAGTGTTATCAATAATTGTAAATGTAGCAGTAGTTGAAGAACTATTTCCGCAGTTATCAGTAGCTGTAAAAGTTACCGAAGCCGAACCTGTTGCTCCACAAGTATCAGAAACTGAAGTAAAGTTGTTGCTCCAAGTTACAGAAGAACAAACATCAGTTGCTGAAGCACCACCA